>CAWCUY010000012.1:0-1207500 GCA_963798895.1 uncultured Trueperaceae bacterium
GTCCCCGGCCGAGGCGATCCGAATGCTCAGCTCGTACACCCTCATCTCCTTCGAAATCACGCGGACGCTGCGCCGGGCCGGGAAGGTCAACCCGAACCGTGGCCGTCGATCTGTGCGATGCGCTCGTGCACGAGTATACGAAGCGTGAGGTCGGGCACGCGCCGTGCGGCCGCGGCGGCTTCGCGTACGCCCGTCCGGCTCGGAGCCGTCAGCTCCGCCAGCGCGACGAGGGCCAGCGCGCGCTTGAACGCGTGATCCACCCTGCCAGCTGCGCGCCGCAGGCTCGTGAGCGTCGACTGCCGCGACGCCGCCGGGAGCCCACGGGCGATCCCCACCAGCGCGAGCTGTGCGTCGTCGCCGCCGAGCGCGGCGAGCGCCTCGGCCTCGGGCCAGTAGAGCGCGCGGCTGGCGGGCGGAAGGACCCGGAGGAGGCGCGCGAGCCGCAGCAGCCGGCGCTCCGGGTTCGGGTCCAGCCGCGACGCCTGCAGCAGCGTCCCGAGCACCAGCGTGCGCTCTCCGTCGCGCAGGGCGCCGATCAGCTCGGCGAAGCGGGGGGCCAGCTCGTCGGCGACGCGCACCACGACCTCGAGCACGGCGCTGCGATCGGGTCCTTGCTCTCCCAAGTCGAGCAGCGTGGTCAGGACGCCGTGATCGCCCCTCGCTTCTGCGGCCCGCAGGGCGGCCGCCATGAACGCGTCGCGCTCGCGCGCCTCGAGCCGGGCCGCACGCCGGATCGCGGCGGAGAGAGCGTCCGTACCCGGTTCGGCGGGCGCCTCGTGCCGGCCGCGCAGCGCCCTGTCGGTGGCAGGTGGGGTCGTGGGGCGGTTCATGCCGTCAGCGGCGTGGCGCGCGCTGCATGAGCTCGCACGCCACGCCCGCGAGGTCCCTCGGCTAGTTCCCGTTCCCCAGCGGGTTCGCCGGCTGCGCCGGTCCCTGGGCCGGCTCGGGCGCCAGCTCGTACCGGGCGCCGCCGGTGGTGACGACCAGGTCCTCCCCGGCGCGTTCGATGACGACGGGGAAGCTGTTGCCGCCGGCGAGGAAGGTGCCCTGCAACCGCCCGCCGTTGGCGCGGAGGTTCAGCGGATAGCTCTCGCCGGCGCGCTCGAGCCGGTTGCCCTGCTCGCCGCCCAGGCGCAGCGTGAGGTCTCCATCGGTGTAGGTGCCGCCCCACGGGACCGCGGCCGCCGCGGGCGCCGGCGTGCCGGCAACGGCCCTGCCCGGAACCGGGGCCGCGGGCGGCGCGGCGGACGGCGGCCGGGCGGACGCCTGACCGGGAGGCGGCGCCTGCGACGCTTTCCGCTGCCATGCGAGGGTGACCGTCTGGCCGCTCGCCGGATCCTGGCTGCTCACGAGGATGGCGTTCGGTCCCTGCACGCGCACGCGGCTGACCGTCCTCGCCGACCCGTCGTTCGGGTAGCACTCCCCCATCGCGCAGATCTGGGGCGACTTGCTGGTTTCGTCCTGGGTGAGGACGCCATCGGGCGTGAGCGTGTAGGTGCCCTCCCAGAAGGCGGCGAGCTGCCCCTGCACGTGCAGCTCCTCGCGATACGTGTTGTCCGGTCGCGCGATGAAGATGCCCGTGGCGGGCGGCATCCCCTGGCCCAGAGGGACCGCGGTCTGCCACGCGCCGAGGATGGCGCCCGTCACCTGGCTCGGCGGGGCGGAGCCCGGCGCAGCGGTTCCGGGCGCGTTCTGGCCCAGCGCGACGCCGAGCAGCAGGATCACGGATGCTAGAGCTTGTCTCACGTGCGACCTCCTCGTCGTGGAGGCCACGGTAGCGGCGCGCCGGTTAATTCTGACTTAGCGGGGGGAAGGGACAGGGCGCTCCGTCCCAGCCGCGGAGCGCGTTCGTCCGCCACCTCGCGGACATCGCCTTGCGAGAGGGTCCTGCGATGCACCTCCGAGGCGTCGCGGCGCTGGTCCTGGTCGGTGGTTGCCAGGGTGGACTCGTGCTGGGGGAAGAGCCGGTCGTGGTTCCGGCGGGCGGTCGCGGTGATGGGCATCGGCTGTCCTTCGGCTTGTCGGTCGACCATGCGTTCGGAGTGCTCGCCATAGCGGTGGCCGTGGATGTCGATCTCTCGTCGATCCTGCCGGCGAGGACGCCCTTGCCGAGCGGGCTGAAGGGCACGAAGCCGATACCGAGCTCCTCGAGGGTGGGGAACGTCTTGGTCTCGGGCTCGCGCCACCACAAGGAATACTCTTCTCGAACGCGGCCACGGGACGACGATGGCGGCCGGCAGAGGCGGCGCGCGCCTATACTCGCACCATGCCCGGTCCGGACCTCCGCGTCCGCCTGCTGGCGGGGTTCGAGGTCGAGGTCGACGGCCACGTAATCCCAGCGGCGGCGTGGCAACGTCGAGGCTCCGCCGATCTCGTCAAGTTGCTGGCACTGGCCCCGGGGCGCGTCCTCAGCCGCGAGCAGATCGGCGAGGCATTGTGGCCCACGTTGGCGCCAGAGCGTGGCGCCGTCAACGTCCGGAGGGCGACGCACTACGCCCGACGAGCGCTCGGTGTCCGCGAGGCCGTGCTGGTCAGCGGCGGGTTCGTCCAGCTCGCGCCCGAGGGATCTGTGGAGACGGACGCGGAACGGTTCGAGGACGCGGCGGCGGACGCGTTGGCTCGCGGGGATGGCCCGGCATGCCGCGACGCTGCGGCGCTCTACACGGGCGATCTGCTACCACTGGACCGGTACGCGCCGTGGTGCAGCGACGAGCGGGAGCGGCTCAGGGCGCGGTTCCTCGACGTCCTCGCTGGTAGCGAGCAGTGGGATCGGCTGGTCGACGAGGATCCGGCCAACGAGCGTGCCCACCAGTCCCTCATGCGCGCCCAGCTCGACCGCGGCGATCGCCGCGGCGTGCTGGGCCAGTTCGCGCGATTGCGGGCGGCGTTGGAGGAGCTGGGCGCGGAGCCGGGCGCCGCGAGCGTCGACCTGTACCAGGAGGCGCTCGCGGTCGACGTCCGGGACGCTCCCACGCCCGCCGAGCGGGCACGGACCCTGCTGGCGTGGGGCATGGTGCACTGGGAGCGGGCGGACCTCGCCGAGGCGGAGCGCGCGGCTCTCGAGGTGCGTGCCCTGGCCGTGGACGCCGGCCTGGGCAGGGAGTTCGCGGGGGCGAGCGAGTTGTTGGCTGCGATCTCCGTGGCCCACGGCACCTGGCAGGAGTTCTTCGCCCGTTCCTTCGTCGAGGCAATCGAGCACCACCCCGACCTGGCGCCGTTCGTGTTCGATGCGCACGTCTGCATGAGCGAGTTCTCGCTCCACCAGGACGGCGGACTGGCAGCAGCCCGCGGTCTCGCGACGCGGCTGATCGGTGTTGGCGATCGCTTGGCTTCCCGCCGTGCGCGCTCCCTGGGCATGCTGCTCCGGGGCGAAGCTGCGCTCCTAGCGGGTGATACCCAGGGGGCGCGAACGTGCCTCGGGGAGGCGACCCGCCTGCTGGAAGGCGGGGGCCAGGCGACTGCGACCGCCGTCGCCCTGGAGCGGCTCGCACAGGTAGACGACGCTGAGGGCGAGCACGAGGCGGCCGCGAAGCTCCATCGGCGGGCGCTGGAGGTGGGTGCCGCGACCGCGATGGCCGGCCATCTGATCCCGTTCGTGTACGCCGGCCTCGTGGCCGGGGCCGAACCGTCGCGCGTGCCCGGCATCCTTTCCGATGCCGGGGAGGCGATGCGGGCCTTGGACGTGTGCGAGCCCTGTTCGATGGGTCTCCACCTCCGGTCTGCGGGCCCCCTCGCGGCGCTCGGCGACGTCCGCGGCGCCAGCCACCATCTCGAGGAGGCGGAGCGCATCGCCGGCCGCTGGTCGGGTGGCCCGTGGCACGCGGCCGTGGCGGAGGCGCGCGCGCTCCTCCTCCGGGCGGAGGGCTCCGGAACTGCCGAGGTGGACGCCTTGTTCGCCCAGGCACAGGCGGGATATCGCGCCTCGGGTTGGGCAAGCGATGCGGCCCGGTGCGCCGACGCCACGTCGCGAAGGGGTCGATCCGATCCGGGGAACGCCCCAGGAACACCTCTTCCCTAAGGTGGACACGGCGGAGACGGACGGTCTCCGGCCCGAGAGGAGCCACCCATGCCGTTGTTCATCGATATCCACCACCTTCCCGACGAAGCCGATGCCGAGGCATTGGCTCACGCCCACGAGGCCGACCTCGAGGTGCAGGAGCGGTACGGCGTGAACTACGTGTCGTACTGGTTCGACGCCAAGAGGCATACCGCGTTCTGCCTGGTGCAAGCGCCGAACGCCGAGAGCGCGGCCGCGGTCCACCGTGAAGCGCACGGGCTCGTCGCCGACGAGATCTACGAGGTGGAGGCGGGCGCGTGATCGGCGTGGTGCGGGAGCCGCGGGACGCCGCGGCCGACCTCGTCGCGGCCCTGGCGAGCCGGGACTTCGACGCCGTCGAGCGTCGGCTCAGCCCCGACGTGCGGTTCCGCGCCCTGGTGCCGTCGGGGGTGAGGGAGGCGTCCGACGCGGCCGGCGCGGTCCGGTGGCTACGGGAGTGGTTCGGTGCCTCGAACGACTTCGACGTCGTCGGCTTCGGAGTCGAGGCGGTCGGGGGAAGGCAGCGGCTGTGGTACCGGTTCCGCCTCGAGCGCGAGGGCCGAGCGTGCGTCATCGATCAGGAGGGGTTCTGCGACGTACGGGGCGGAAAGGTAGTGGATCTCAGCTTGGTCTGCTCCGGCTTCCGGCCCGTCTAGCTTCCGGCGCGACGGTCGAGGCCGACATGGGCGAGCACGCGGCTCGAGCTCGGCCGCCGTTCGGCGCGTTCCGGGTTGCCGGCGCGGGCTCGATCCTCCGACAGGAGGCCCCTCCCGGGGGTCCCCGAGCTCCGGGCCGCTCGCGTCCAGCCTGGGGCAGGCGTCCTGCCTGGGGCAGGCTCCGCGGATTGCGCTGGTGCCCACGCCGCGCTATTCTCATGGGCACGAAATCCAGGTCATCGCCGGCGTGCAGCTCTCTGGACGAGGAGGTGCGGGTGCTGAGGTCGTGCCACATCGAACGGTTGGCCGCGAGCCTCGTCGTTCTCGGCCTCGGCATCGCGGCGTGCACGCGGTCGGTCAACGCGCCGCCGGTGGCGGACGCCGGTCCCGACTCGATCGTGCGGGTCGGTACGGCCGTTACCCTGGACGGGACGGGGTCGGACGATCCGGACGGCGACACCCTGGACTTCGCGTGGACGCTCTCGAGCACGCCGGCGGGCAGCGGCGCGACGCTCTCCGGCGCCGCCACGGCTACACCCACCCTCACGCCGGACGTTGCGGGCGTGTACCTCGTCGCCCTGTCGGTGTCGGATGGAGCGGTGTCGGACGGCGACAGCGTGAGCGTGACCGCATCGGACCACAACCTAGCGCCGGTCCTCTCGGCCATCGACGATGCGACCACGAGCATGGGCACGCCGATCGACGTGCCGCTCACGCTCGCCGACGAGGATCCGGACGGCGTGGTGGTCGAGGCCACATCGGACGATGTGAGCCTGGTGCCGGACAGCGGCATCGAAGCGCGCGGAACGGGGCGCAACCGCACCCTGCACATCACCCCCGCGACCTTCGGGGTCGGCACGGTTCGCATCACCGTCGTCGTGCGCGATGCAGACGCGTTGGAGGACGATGGGAGCTTCGAGCTGAACCTCGCGCCGCCGTTCGCCACGCAACTCCCGAAGCTCGCCCCGCGCACAAGGGGCGCGGGCGACAACGTCGGCAACGCTCTGGCGCTGGACGGCGACACCGCCATCGTGGGCGCCTTCAAGGACTCCGACAACGGCGCCGGAGCCGGCGCCGCATACGTGTACGCGCGCGTTGGAGACGGTTGGACGGAGGCCGCCAAGCTGCTGGCGAGCGACGGCGCGGCCGGTGACCGCTTCGGCAGGTCGGTGGCGATCGACGGTGACTATGTCGTGGTGGGCGCGCCCAACAACGGCAAGCACGGTGACGAGGCGGGCGCAGCCTACGTGTTCTTTCACGGGAGCGACGGCTGGCACCAGATCGCGAGGCTGCCACCCACCGGACCGGTCGTCGCGGCAGCGACCAGCAGACCGAGCGCTCTCGATCACTTCGGCTGGTCGGTGGCGATCAGCGGAAGCCACATCCTCGTCGGCGCCCCCGGGGACGACGACGTGGGGAGCGGTGCCGGGGCGGCCTACCTGTACCAGCGCTGTGCGCCGCGGATGGTGTGCGATGGGCCGTACTACGAGGTCACCAAGCTCCGTCCCGACTCCGACGCCGGCGTCGGCGGCTTCGGATCGGCCGTGGCGGTCGAAGGCACGGAGGCCCTGATCGGCACGCCCTACGCGGGCAAGGGGGCCATCTACGCCTTTCACGCAGGCGCCGACACGTGGGACGCGTTCGACGTGGTCTCCTCACCGGGAAGCGGCAGCGTCGCGTACTTCGGCGCTGCGCTCGCGATGCGCGGGAGCCACGCGGTCGTGGGCGCGCCATTGGACCGTGCCGGCGGCATCGACGCGGGTGCGGCGTACGCGCTCGCGCCGTCCAATGGCGTTTGGCACGTCACCGGCGAGTTGTCGGACGGTACCGCCGGCACCGAGTTCGCGAACCTCGGCGCCTCGGTCGCCATCGGCGATCTCGTTTCCGTGGTGGGCGTGCCGCGCGCCGGCGCGGCCGGCTCGGAGACCGGCAGCGTCGACGTGTTCCAACGCAGCGGAGACGCCTGGGCCTACGTCAACCGCCTTACGGCCAGGGACGAGGCGGACGGAGACGCATTCGGTTATGCGGTTGCCGTCGACGGTTCCTACGTGATGGTCGGAGCGCCGCTCGACGATGACGGCGGCAAGGACTCCGGCTCGGTGTACGTGTTCAGGCGCTGAGTCGGGGCGAGGGCGCCCGACCCCGATCGGCCGCGTCCGTGCCCGCCGAACGCATCGGTGGGCGGTCAAGGTACGCGCGCCCGACCGACGCATCGGTGCGCCGTCAAGGTACCCGCGCCCGACCAACGCATCGGTGTGCGGCCAACGTACCCGTGCCCGCCCCAAACGCATCCGTGCCCGACGAAGCCATCCGTGCCCGACCAAGGCGCCCATACCTCCAGCCTCGTGAGCGCTTCTCTCGACGCCGACACGGAACGACCCCGTGCAAGCTCCGGAAGGGCGTGGCGAACGCACGTTGTTGACACGAGCTCCGCGCACTCCCTACCATGCGCCATGAGAACCACAGCATTCTCTCCTTCCGCCCTGCTCCTCGCGCTCGTCGCCCTCGGCCTCGCCTCGGCGGCGTTCGCGCAATCCGGCGCGCCGACGTGCGGCAGCGACCCCGTCGTGCTGAACGCCTACTTCGAGACCGGTTTCGACCTCCCGTTCAAGCTCTCGGACGAGTTCACGAAGCAGTTCCCGAACGTCACCTGGGATATCAAGCAGGATCAGTTCACGAACCTGATCAATGAGACACCGCGCCTGCTGTCCGGCGACAATCCGCCCGATCTGATCCGCCTGCCGACCATGGTGTCCTTCGCCAAGGAAGGGCTGCTCAAGAACCTCGACCCCTACGCCGAGTCGTTCGGGTGGAACGATTGGCCGGTACCCCAGCTCGACCAGAACCGCGTGGCGGACGACGGCACCCGAGGTTCCGGCTCGCTGTACGCCATGGGCCTCAACTACAGCCTCACCGGCGTCTTCTACAACAAGGAACTCGCAGCCCAGATCGGGATGACCGACCCGCCCAAGACCGTCGACGAGTTCGACGCGCTCCTCGCGAAGGCCAAGGATGCCGGCCTCCAGCCGATCATGCAGTGGGGGAGCGCCAAGAGCGGCATGGGGCTCGCGTTCCCGCTCCAGCAGCTCATGGCGGCGTACGGACCGGTGGGCCCGATCAACGACTGGATCTACCAGAAGAGCGACGCCACCATCGACACGGAGCCGAACCTGACGGCGGCGAAGCATCTGCAGCAGTGGATCGAGGCTGGCTACTTCCCGCCCGACATCAACGCGATCGAGTACACGGACTCCAACGCTCGCTTCACGAAGGGCGAGGGGGTCTTCACGTTCAACGGCGATTGGGAGAACGCCAACTACGACGCGAACATGTCGGGGAACGTCGGCTTCTTCCTCATGCCCCCGGCGGATGCGGGGGGCGATCCGGCCGCCATGTCCGCTCCCCTCACCTTCGGCATCGCGTCGAACGCGAAGCACGCGGACTGCGCCGCGTTCTTCTTCGACTGGGTGGCGACCGATCCCACGGCGCGGCAGATCGACGTGGCGGTCGGCGGATCGAACCCCGGCGGCCCCGCCGGCGCATCCGTGCCCACGGTTCCGGAAGGCTCCGTCACGGGGGAGACGCTGGCGGCGGGGAACGTCGTCGGCGAGGCGGGCACGTCGATGGACTTCATCGCCAACGCGACCAGCGCGATCTTCGCCCAGGGGTGGACGCCGGAACTCCAGAAGATGGTCGGCGGAAGGCAGGACGCGGCCGGGCTCCTGAAGGCGGTTCAGGCCGAGTACGAGCGCGAGCTGAAGCCGTAGCCGATGCGCCGCGCACCGGCGAAGCACCGGGAGCGGCCGGCGCCCCAGGCGCGACCTAGGTGAGCGAGCCAAAGGTCTCCGGCGTCGGCCGCACGACCCCCGAGGAGAGGCCCGCCCCTACGCGGCGGACCTCTCCTCGAAGCACGGTCCGCCGCGTCTGGGCCAGGAACGTCGGCTGGCTCTTCGTGATGCCTGCGCTCTTGATGTACGCAGCGTTCGTGCTGCTCCCCCTGGTGCTGAGCGTTCGCTACTCGTTCTTCCGGTGGAACGGCATCGGCCCGATGACCTGGGTTGGCCTCGAGAACTACGCCGACATCGTCACCATCCCCGACCTGCTGGGGACCGTCGTCAACGCCTTCAAGCTCATCGTGTTCTTCAGCTTCATCCCGGTGGCCGTCGGGCTTGTCGTCGCCGCCGTCATGCACCGCGTGGCGCGCGGGAGGTTCGGCGCCGTGGCCCGCACCGTCCTGTTCCTGCCGCAGGTCATCCCCCTGGTAGCGGCCGGCATCATCTGGGGCTGGTTGCTGTCGCGCACGGGGTTGATCAACCAGATCCTGAACGGTGTCGGCCTGAAGTTCTTCACGCGCGCGTGGCTCGGCGACTTCGATTGGGCGTTGCCCGCCGTAGGTTTCATCGGTACGTGGGTTCTGCTCGGGCTGTGCACCGTGCTGCTGCTGACCGGCATGACCAAGATCGAGCCCGCCCTCTACGAGTCCGCACGGATCGACGGCGCGGGGTGGTTCCATGAGTTCTTCGGGATCACGGTTCCGCTCATGCGCCAGGAGATCGGGGTGTGCCTCACCATCACGGTCATCGCCGCGCTCGCGACCTTCGACATCGTCTACGTCACGACGGGCGGTGGTCCCGGCAACTCGACCGCGGTTCCCGGCATCCAGATCTACATCCTCGCGTTCACCCAGCGCCGGATCGGGCTCGCCTCCGCCCTGGCGGTCATGCTGATGCTCCTCGTGCTCGTCGTCATCCTCCCCATCCAGCGCCTGACGAGGGACACCAACCGGTGAAGGTTGGAACGAGCGAGCTGGTCGCGGGGCGAGCCTTCCTGGTTCTGCTCATGGCGATCACGGTCCTGCCGTTCGTCAGCATCTTCACGACTGCGCTCTACCCCTCGGGCACGGTTCCCGTCGGTCTCGGGTGGCCCGCCCAACCGCACTGGGAGAACTTCGCGAAGGCGTTCGAGGTCGCGAACATGACGACCTTGCTCGGCTCGAGCACGTTCATCGTCGTCGCCGTGGTCCCGGTCGCCCTGATGCTCGCCACGATGGCCGGGTTCGCCATCGGGCTCCTGCGGATCTCCGGCTCCCGCCTCCTCCTCTTCCTCTTCGTGTTCGGCCTCACGCTTCCGTTCGAGGGGATCATCGTCCCGCTCTACTACCTCGAGCGCTCCATCGGCGTCTACAACACGCGCCTGGCCATCGTCCTCCCCCTGATCGCGCTCTACATGCCGTTCGGGGTGTACTGGATGCGCGCGCACTTCGTCGGCATGTCGAGCGATCTCACGGAGGCCGCGCGCCTCGACGGCGCGAACACCTGGGCGCTCTTCTGGCGGATCCACCTGCCCCTGGCGCGCGCCCCGATCGCCTCGCTCGGCATCCTGATGTCGGTATGGACGTGGAACCAGTTCCTGCTGGCGCTCGTTCTGGTCGAGGATCCGACAAGGAGGACCATGGCGGGCGCGCTCGGGGCGTTCCAGGGGCACTACGCGACCAACGTCCCCCTCCTGTGCGCCGGCACCGTCCTCATCCTGGTGCCGACGCTCCTGGTCTTCATCCTGTTCCAGCGCCAGATCATCACCGCGCTCCTGCAGGGGTCCGTGAAGGGATGAGCGGTCCCGCGGGATCTCGTCGGCCGGGTCGCGACTCGCCCGGCGCGTCGTGGGCGCGGCGGTGGTGGGATCGGGCGCGCCTAGTAGGCTCAAGTCGGGCCCTGCGGGCCTAGCCGGTCGACGCGGCGACGACCATCCACGCGGCTTGCAGGTCGAGAAGGCCGTGGATGACCATGAGGAACGGCAGCAGCCTCGGGCGCCAGTGGAGAGCAAGACCGAGGAGGAGGGCGAAGGGCATGAACATGAGCAGGCGCCACACGATGAAGGCGGCGTCGAAGCGCAGCGGCAGGGCCACGTGCTGCGCGCCGAGAACCGCCGCCGCGACGATCACGGCGAGAGCGGGTCGGCCCCACGCCGTGGCGAGCCGCGGCATGGCGTAGCCGAAGTACGTCGGCAGCTCCGCCATGGCGACGGTGACGGGGAAGGCGACCAGGGCCGCGAACGCCACGGGTACCGGCAGCGGCAGGAAGAAGAGGTCGGCCGCCCTGGCCGGGTCGCCGAACAACCAGGCGGCGAGCCCGTAGTTGGGTAGGAGCACGAGGGGAGCGGCGATCACGACGAGGGCCAGCGAGAGCGCGAGGTAGCGCAGGAAGGTGGGGCGCTCGAAGCGCCAGAAGTCGCGGTAGCGGCGCCCCTCCTTTCGCATCAGGTGCCGCAGGAGAGCGATGCACACGAGATTCGTCAGGGTGGCGGTCACCGGCCACCAGGCGGCGGACGCGGCCCAGGCGTCCGGCGTCCCTGCGACCCGGTAGGCCGCGGCGATCGTCGCCTGGAACAGCAGGAATCCCGCCGTGCGCGCCATCAGCATGGAGAGTGGCGCTGCTGCCGGCGCCAGCGCGCGCCTCGATCCGAGCACCTGTACGCTCATCGCCTCGGCCTCCCGGCCCACCGTACGCGGCGGCGGCAGGCGGGGGAAGAGACATTTGCCGGTCGCCATCGGAATCGTGCCGATGCCACGCTGCGCGCCCGTGCATCGAGTGGCTACGATCGTCGCGATGCCCAGGCCGCTGGCGGCAAGGACCGCCACCCGTGGTTAGGGGGCGCCCGTCGCGGGTCGCCTCATGGCGCGGCCGGAAGGGGAGACAGGTCCCACGTCACCGACGCCTTGCCCATCGCCGCGGCGCTGCCGAGAAGCTGCTTCAACGCGAGGTCGAAGCCGTACCCGCCCTGCCCGCCGGTCGTGAGGAACAGGTAGCCCTCGTCGGAGGTGGCGCTGTAGATGGGCAGCAGCGTCGACCCGTGAAGCCGGCCGGTGTCGGTCAACGGTTCGTACAGGATGAGCTCCGCGATGGGGATCGGTTGCAGAGCGTAGGTTCCGCCGTCGACGATCTCGCTCAGGTCGGTCTCGGGCTCGAAGGTGATGGAGAGGCGGCACGCGTCGCCGTTCTGCTCGAGCGTGAGGATCTGCGACTCCCACGCGAGCCCGAGCACGACGTTCGAGCCTACGTACTCCGTGGAGCTCGAGCTCGTGGCTTGAAGGTCGTCGTACGAGCCCGATCCGCCGGTGATGTGCCCGGTCCACTGCGTCCAGGTGTCACCGGTGGCGCTCAGTTCGTCGAACGTCACGCTGGCGCTGGCGGCGCGGTGCACACGCACGCTCTGGTTGCCGTCGGAGCCCGAGCCGTCGTAGCTGAAGCCGATGGTGCCCTGCCACCCGCCCACGGTGCTCGGATCGATGCAGGCCGACGTGGTCGTGCCGTCCACCGCTGCGGACTTGAGCGTGGTCACCCCGCCGCCGGTCACCGCCAGGCCCGGCGAGAAGCTGCCGCTGGCGGTGTAGCTGTGCGTCAGGCTGCCGCTGGCGCCGCAGTTCGCGACCTGCTGCGGCGCCGAGCCGTCGCCAGGGTCGAAGGTGCACGAGAACGGCGCCTGCGCCGGGTCGAAGCCGCTCCAGGCGAACGTCACCTCGAAGGGCGGCTTGCCCTGCGTCGGGCTGGCGCTGAAGGTCCAGTCGACGGGAACGTCGGTGGTGACCACGCGCGAGGTGCCTTGGATGGCGAGCTTGGCGCTGAAGGCGCGCGTCCCGCTCACGAGCGCCGAGGTGTAGCGGTAGGTGTGCTGCTGCGAAGTGGCGGTGGCGCAGTCCTGGATGGTCGCCGGCGCGCTGCCGTCGCCGAAGTCGAGCGTGCACGTGTAGGGGTCGGGCTGGGGCGTGAGGCCCGTCCAGGCGAGCGTGGTGGCGAGCGGCGCAGTGCCGTCGGGCGGCGTGGCGGTCAGCGCGATCGCGCCCACCGTGACCTTGGTGCTGTCGTCGGGCATGTCGTTGCCGAACGCTCCGCCGTAGTACGCGCAGCCCGGGCACAGCGCGCCGTCGTGCAGCACCTTGCTCTGGCTGCCGGGGCCACGCGGCATGATGCGGGCGGTCGCCTCGCCGAGCTGCGCGCCCTGCCACTCGAGCTGGGCCTGCCGCGGGGCGAGCACGTCGTTGTCGGTGCTGGAGAGCTTGACGAGCCGGTCGGTCGTGACCTGCACCGGCCCCCAGGTCATGGCCGGCAGCTGCGCCACGCCCGTGCTCGCCCAGGGGAAGGTGCCCGGGTGGGCGGTCTCGTAGTTCGAGATGAGCTGCATGTACAGGCCGATGTCGAAGTTCGCCGCGGCCTCGAGCGCCGTCTCGAACTTGCCGACAGCCTCGCTCTCGCGCAACCCGAGCAGCGACAGCGCCTGCTGGATCACGTCCGAGACGGTGATGAGGGGCGGCGTGTTGGCGGCCGCCACGAGCGTCTCGGAGTCGGTCACCTCGCCCACGTCGATGGTCGTCTTCAGCATCTCCAGGTCGAACTGCGTGAGGTGCGACGGGAACAGCGCGGGCGCCATCTTCTCCATGACGAAATCGCCCACGCTCAGGATGGCGCCGATGATGGCGGAGGCGGGCACGTCGACCGACCCGATGGCGAGGGCGCCCGCCGCGAGCCCCACGGTGTTGCCGTAGGCGGTCACGGTCGGCTTCACGAACGCCTGGGTGAAGTCGTCGAGCACCACGTAGATCTGCATCTCGCAGGCGAGGTCGAGATCGTCGGCGCCGCCGTCGCACAGGCCCGAGGCCGCCTGCGCGGCGACGCCCGCCCGCGGCCGCGCGGCCGCCGCCCCTGCCGTGCCGGCGGCGCTCGAGAGCGCGTCGGCGTAGGCGCTCAGGTAGTCGGCTGCCCCGCTCGAGGCCAGGATGGCGTCGGCCAGGTCGACGTTCTGGGTTCCTCCCGCGAGGAGCGGGGACGTGCCTGCCAACACCGCGTCGAGCGAGTCGTCGCCGCCGCTCGCCAGCCCCCGCAACGCGGCAGCAACCGCCTGGCGCAGCGGGATCTCCTGCGCAAGCGCCGCGGGCACGAGATTCCACAGCGTGCCGTAGGCGTCGGCGATGCGCTGCAGATCCGATTGCACCTGCGCAGTCGTGCCCGGCGCGTGCGGCAGGGGCGTTACGCTCACGCCGTCGGTCGAGCGCCCCAGCGTTCGCCCGCCGCGCGACACCTCGAGCGTCTGGGGCTCGCTGGGCGGGGCGGGCCACCCGTCGGGGCCGAGGTACAGCGGCACGGCGACGGTCAGCGTGCCGTCGGGAGCGACGCGGTAGGCCGCGTCTTCGCCGCCGAGCGTCACGGTCAGCGCGCCGGCGTCGCTCGCCTCGAAGCTGGCGCCGGCGACCGTGACCGCGGTGCCGGGAGGGCCCGTGAGCGGCGACAGCGTCAGGTCGGCCGGCGACGGCGCGGCCGGTTGGCCGCACGCGCTCAGGAGCAGTGCCGTGAGGCACACGGCGAGGGCGGCCGTAGGGTCACGCCTCCTGCCGCGCGGCGGAAGGGGGTGCGTGCGACCCATCGCCGGCTGGCGCTTTGGGCGGGACGGGGAAGGGGAACGCGCCATGCAATACCTCCGGCCACGGACTCCTGCGAGGGAGACCGCGGGGTAGCTCCGGCCGCAGCACGGGCCGTTGCGTCGACCGGAAGAGTGTAGCTCCGGTCGTCTCGCTTGTCATGAAGGTCGCGCTCCCTCGACTGGAGGCCCGCCCGCCGTCCCGCGGCGACGAGCCCGGCGGTGCCACGCCCTGCCTCACAATTCGTAACATCGAGGGTCGATGTCTGTGAGCTTTTGTTGACACCGGCCGCCCCGGCGTGTACGCTGCGTCAACGCAAAACCAAGTTCCAGCGAAGGCCTCTGGAGATCCCATGGTCCCGGAAGAACGCCGACGGCAGATCATTGGCTTCCTAGACAAGCATGGAGTGGCGAAGGTGAGCCAGTTGGCCGAGCAATTCGGCGTGTCGGAGATGACGGTCCACCGCGACCTGCAGAAGATGTCCGGCAACGGCATGGTGAAGAAGGTCCACGGCGGCGTGGTCGCGACCCGCGTGACCGAGGTGCCCTACAGGTCGCGCATCGTCCACAATCAGCGGGCGAAGCAGGCCGTCGCCCGCCGGGCGCTCGACCTCATCTCGCCCGGCATGACGATCTTCCTCTCGCCCGGCACGACGGTGACCGAGCTCGCCCGCCTGTTGCCGGCGGAGGGGCTACGCATCATCACCAACAGCCTTCCGATCGCTCAGGAGCTTACCTTCTCGAGCGAGTGCGACGTGGTCCTCACCGGCGGCGAGGTGCGCAGGTATGCCGAAGCGCTCGTGGGACCCGTGGCGCACGCCGTGCTCGAGACCGAGTTCGTGGATCTGCACTTCGTGGCCGTCACCGGGATCGACATCGACGAGGGCCTAACCGTCTACAGCGAGTCCGAGGCGCAGATGGTGCGCCGCGTGATCAAGTCGGCCCGCAAGACGGTGCTGCTGACCGACGCGACGAAGTACGGCAAGGTGATGGGGCCGGCCGTCCTGCCGCTGCGCGCGGTCCACACCGTCATCAGCGAAGACGCGGTGCCCCGCAGGTTCCGGGACTACTTCGCGGCGAACGATATCGCGTTGCAGCGTGTCACGGTCGGCGAGCCCGAGGTCGGTGAGGACGGCCGATGAGGAAGCCCGCCGGCCGTCCCGAGGTCGTCGCGCCGTCCCGTGGACGGGGTCGGGCGAGCGACGAGATGAGCGCGGCGATGATCCACGGACCGCGCGACGTACGCATCGGTACGAAGCCCGTGCCGCGGCCGAGCGACGGCAGGCTGCTCCTTCGTGTCAGGGCCGTCGGGATATGCGGCAGCGACCTCCACTACTACCTCGAAGGCGGGATCGGCTCGGCGCAGGTCGAGGAGCCCATGGTGATCGGGCACGAGTTCGCCGCGGAAGTGGTGGACGCGCGCGCAGCCGCGTTCGGGTTCGAGCCCGGTCAGCTCGTGGCGGTCGACCCTGCCGAGCCCTGCGGCGCGTGCGAGTGGTGTCTCGGCGGATACCCGAACCTCTGCCCCGACGTTCGTTTCGCGGGGGCGCCGCCCTTCGAGGGGGCGTTGGCGGAGTACGTGACCGCCAGGCCGGAGGCGCTCGTGCCGGTGCCGGAGGGGTTCGACGCGGTCACCACCGCACTGCTCGAGCCGCTGGGCGTCGCCGTCCACGCCCTGGGGCTGGCGCGGCTCAAGCCGATGGAGACGGTCGCCGTGCTCGGCGCGGGCCCGATCGGGCTGTTGCTCCTCCAGGTGGCGAGGCGAGCGGGGGCCGGCAAGATCTTCGTGATCGATCCCCTGGCGTACCGAACGCAGGTGGCGCGCACGCTAGGCGCCGATGCCGTTGGACAACGCCACGCAGACGTATCGGAGTGGACCGGCGGGCGTGGGGTCGACGTCGTTCTCGAGGCGACGAACTCGCCGCAGGGGCCGGAGCACGCGGCCCAGGCGGCGCGCATCGGAGGGCGGCTGATCCTCGTAGGGATCCCGGAGGGGGATTCCTTCACCATGACCGCATCGGTCGCGCGGCGGAAGGGACTCACGATCAAGATGTCGCGACGCATGGGCCGTGTCTACCCGGCGGCCGTCCAGCTCGTCGAGGAGGGAGGCGTTCACCTCCTGCCGCTGGTCACGCACCGCTTCCCGTTGAGCGAGGCTCCCGAGGCGTTCGCGCTCCACGCCGACTACGGGGACGGCGTGATCAAGTCCGTCATCGAGATCCCCGGGGCGGGGGAGTAGGCGCATGAGGATCAGCTACAAGACGCTCTCCTATCTGGTGCTGGGCGCGCTCATGGTCTTCAGCGCGATCTACTACCTCAACGTCAACAGCGGCGGCGGGATTCGACCGGCCTACGGCCAGGGGGCCGCCATCGGCCCCGAGTACTTCCCCAACGTTCTCGCCGTCCTCCTGTTCGTGCTGAGCCTTCTCAGCCTCTACCGGACCTCGCGCATGGAAGACCGGAAGCTGGACGTCCCTCACATCGGCCTGATCCTGCTCGCCATCGGCGTGACGGGTCTGTTCGTCGGCGGATGGTACCTGACCGGCTGGTTCTTCCCGTTGGCCTTCCTCTTCGTCTCCGTGCTGCTCTACGCGTACCGGAGGGAGCCGGGAAGGCACGTTTTCGCTGCCACGACGAGCGTCGCGATCGCGCTCGTTCTTGACGGGTGCGATCTACTTCGTCTTCGCCCGTGTCATGTCCCTACGGTTCTAGGTTCGAGGAGCGATCGACATGCATCTCTCGGCGCCCGGCATGGCCGACCTACTGACGTTCGCCAGTCTTTGGGCACTGGTCCTCGGGACGTTCGTGGGGATGATCATCGGCGCGATCCCGGGCATGGGAACGATGATCGCGATCGTGTTGCTGCTGCCTCTGACCTACTACATGGATCCGCTGCCCTCGATCCTGCTGTTGCTCAGCGCGTATCAGTCATCCGAGTACGGCGGTTCGATCTCGGCCATCATCCTCGGCATCCCGGGGGTGCCGGCCTCGGCCGCCACGGTGCTCGATGGCAACACGCTGGCTCGCACGAAGTCTCCGGGCAAAGCGCTCGGCTACTCGCTGTTCGCGTGCCTCTTCGGTGGGCTCGTCGGCGGTTTGGCGCTGATCTTCCTCTCCGTGCCCTTGACGAAGTTCGCGCTGCGCATCTCCGATCCCGAGGTGTTCCTGCTGTGCCTCATCGGCCTCACCGCCGTGAGCCTGCTCACCACCAACAACAAGCTCAACAGCATGATCTCGGTGCTCCTGGGGCTGATCGCCAGCACCGTGGGCCTCGACCTGCTGACGGGAAGAGGGCGCTTCGTGTTCGGCCGCACCGAGCTGATGGACGGCCTGAACATCATCGCCCTGGTGGTCGGTCTGTACGCGTTCCCCGAGCTGTTCTCCATGATCTCCGATGGGGTGAAGAAGCGCAGGGACTTCGATGCTCGCAACCTGAAGACGTACCTGCGACCCAGGGAGGTCGCGATGGTGTTCAAGCCGATGGCGATCGGTTCCGTCATCGGCGCCGTCGTCGGGATGATCCCCGGCCTGGGGGCGAACATCGCATCCTGGGTGAGTTACGCGGCCGCGAAGAAGACCTCCCGCCACCCCGAAACGTTCGGAACGGGGAATCCGGAGGGGATTGCCGCACCCGAAGCCGCCAACAACGCCTCCGTGGGGGGCGGTCTGGTGCCGCTGCTTTCGCTGGGTATCCCGGAACGCCTGCTGCGGCCGTCGTCATGGGCGCGTTCATCATCCACGGCATCCAACCGGGACCTCACGTGCTCAGCAGCGATCCGGGCCTGGTCTTCGGGATCTTCTACGGCTTCCTGGCGACCGCCGTCATCATGTACGTCGTCGGGCTGCTCGTCAGCTCCCTGTTCACGCGCGTCCTCGTCGTTCCCTCGGCGACGCTCGTTCCGATCATCCTGCTCCTGTCGATCGTGGGCGTCTACGCCTCGCGCCAGGTCTTCTTCGACCTCTGGATCTCGCTGGCCATCGGCGTCGCGGTGTTCGTCCTGGTCAAGCTCGAGTTCTCACCGGCCGCCATCATCGTCGCCTTCGTCCTCGGACCCATCATGGAGACGAGCCTGCGGCGGACGCTGGTCTTGTCGCATGGCAGCTACTCCGTGTTCTTCACGAGGTCCTACTCGATCGTCCTTCTCCTGGTGCTGGCCGGGATCGTCGCCGCCGGCATCTGGAGCCTCCTGGCCACGCGCCGGAGCGGTCGGGAAGCCTTGCCCTCCACGCCGCCCGCTCCATGACGGGGCGCTTCGACGTCGATCACGACGTACGAGAGGGGGTGATTTGACCGTCCGGTCGGTCAGACGCTCTTCGTTCCAAGTCGAGACATTCCAAGTCGAGACATTCGCGGAGGTTACCAGCGTGGGAAGACGATTCGCCCTGAACGTGTTCGTGATGCTTGCGGTCGCAGCGATCGCAGGTTCCGCCCTCGCCCAAGGAGATTTCCCCACCAAACCCATCCAGTGGGTGGTCGCGTACCCCGCCGGTTCTCCTGCCGACACCACCTCCCGCCTCCTGGCCCAGTACGCGGAGCCGTACCTGCCCAACAACGGTCGCTTCGTCATCGTGAACAAGCCGGGGGCGGCGGGCGTCATCGGGATGACCGACGTCTACAACGCCAAGCCGGACGGCTATACCATCGGAACGTCGGCCATGGCGGCCCTGGCGATCAAGCCGGCCCTGGGCGCGACGACGTTCACGCCCGACGGGTTCCAGCCGATCATCAAGTACGTCGATGCACAGCAGCTCCTCTTCGTCCGTTGGGATTCGCCCTTCAAGACCGCGCAAGACCTCATCGACTACGCGCGGGAACACCCGGGCGAAGTGACCTACGGGACGAGCGGGGCCCTGAACGCGGTGCACATCGGCATCGAGACGTTCGGGCAAGCGGCCGGCATCCAGCTCGAAGCCGTTCCGTACAACGGCGAGCCCGAGGCGATCAACGCTCTGCTCCGGGGCGACACGGTGGCGGCCGGGATAAACGGAGCCAACTCGTATCAGTACTTCGAGTCGCAGCAGTTGCGACCCCTGTTCAACTACACCGCCGTTCGCGAGCCGTTCACCGACGTGCCAACGCTCAAGGAGTTGGGGTACGACGTGGAGGTGTCGTTCTTCAACGGCGTCCTGGCGCCCAAGGGCGTGCCGCAAGATCGCGTCACCATCCTGCTCGACGCGTTCGACAAGGCGCTCAACGACCCCGAGCTGAAGAAGACGTTCGCGGACCGTAGCCTGGTGAGCAATCCGCTCGAGCTCGACGACTTCCAGCAGCTCATCGACGACCTCTACGCCACCAACACGAAGGTGATGAAGGCCGTCGGCATCATCCAGTAGCCTTTCCCTGCGCGGGCCGCCGGACGGCTCCGGATGGCCCGCGCCCCCTCGGCCTCCCGGATCCGACGGCGCGGACGGTGCGACGTGCAACGCAACAACGTTCTCCTGATCGTGGCGGACCAGTGGCGCTCCGATGCCCTCGGCGTCAGCGGGGGCTGGGTGGACACGCCGAACCTCGACGGCCTGGCGAGCCACGGGGTGCTGTTCGACAACTGCCTCACGAACGCCCCCATCTGCATCCCGGCCCGGGTGTCGCTGGCTACCGGCCTCTACCCGCACAACACCGGCATCTGGGGGAACGTCGAATACGACCTGCCGCCCGACAGCGACACCTGGATGCAGCGCGTTCGTGCGGCCGGCTACAGGACCTGCCTGATCGGCAAGAGCCACCTGCACCGGCACGTGGGCGACCTGCGCGACCGGGAACACCTCATGCACGCCTACGGCTTCGACGACGTGGACGAGATCGCGGGGCCGCGGCGCAGCATGGTGGTGAGGAGCAACATGACGCAGCGGTGGTCCGAACGGGGCGTGTGGGAGGCGTACATCGAAGACTACCGGGAGCGCTTCTCGAACAAGCCCTTCGTCGCGCGACCCTCCGCCGTCCCCACGGAGCTGTACGCGGACGTCTATGTGGGCCAGAGGGCCAGGGAGTACCTCCGCGACTACGACGGCGACAGGCCCTGGTGCTGCACGGTGAGCTTCGGAGGTCCGCACGAGCCATGGGACGCGCCCGAGCCGTATGCCTCGATGTACCGCCCGGAACGGATGCCCGCGCCCATCGCGAGGTCTCCCGGGGGTGGCGCGCGATCCGCCGCGGCGATACCGGAGTCCGTGCCGGGAGGGCCGCCGGCGCGCTCGCGACCCCGTGGGTTCCTCGACCACCTCTACGAGCCGGGCAATCCCCATTCCCCCGAGCTGACGGCGAACGAGATCGCCGCGATGCGGGCCAACTACGCCGGCAACGTACGCCTGATCGACGACCAGATCGGGGAGATCCTGGAGGTCGTCGCGAACCGGGGCGAGCTGGACCGAACCGACGTCCTGTTCGTGTCGGACCACGGCGAGATGAACGGGGATCACGGGCTCATCTACAAGGAGAACTTCTTCGATGCGTCCGTCAGGGTGCCATTGATCGTCTCTACCGCCGACATGAGGCGAGCGGGCACCCCGGGCCGCCGCTACGACGGAATGGTGGAGTGGTTCGACGTCGGTCCCACGGTCTGTGATCTCGCCGGAGCCGAGGAGCCTCCGGCTACCTACCGGCAGTTCGCCAGGTCACTCGTCCCGGTGTTGGGCGACCCGGGGCTGGCCCACCGCTCCGAGGCGCTTTGCGAGCTCCACGGCGAGGTGATGGTGCGGACGCGGGAGTGGAAGCTTGCACTGAACCGAGAGGGCGAGGCCTACCTGCTGTTCGACCTCGAGGCCGATCCGGAGGAGACGACCAACCTCGTAGCGGAGCCCGGGGTCGACGGCGTGGTGCGGCGCCTGAAGGACCGCGTGCTTCGCCGGCTCCTCGAGAGTCAGACGTACCTTGCAGCCCCCAGAATGAGGGATATGCCGAGCTTCACGCGGAGCTAGCTCGAGGCCCGGATGGGATTGGAGAGTTCGTTACGTGGCCACGCGAGGGCCGAACGTCATCTTGATCACCACCGACCAGCAGCGCTACGACAGCGTCCGCATGAACGGCAGCACCTTCATGCATACGCCCAACATGGATCGGATCGGCCGGGAAGGGGTGTCCTTCTCGCGCTCCTACTGCCCCAATACCGTCTGCACCCCGTCCCGGGTCTCCATGATGACCGGCTTCCACCTCTCGCGCCACGGCGCCTACAACATCGGTACCTACGTCAAGGACTACACCCACTTCCTCAGCACGGTGCTACGTGCGAACGGGTACCGGACGCACCACATCGGCAAGGCCCATTGGCATCCGTTCTGGGCCGAGAGCCCGGAGAACCGGGAGGTGGACCCCGGCGGGAGCTGCTTCCGGGACTTCGCCGGCTTCGAGACGGCCGAGGTGTGCATCGGCCATACGACGTTCGGCGTCACCGGCCACTACCGCCACTGGGTGCGGAGCAAGGGCTTCGATCCGGACACGCTCCGCGTCGATCGCCTCTTCGACGAGGATCCCAACGACACGGGCGACTGGAACCTGCCGGTGGAGCTCCACTCCGGCAGCTGGCTCGCCGACCGCGCGGAGCGCTTCCTCGACGACGTGGATCGGAGCCGGCCGTTCTTCCTCAACCTCGGCTTCCAGGATCCCCATCACCCCCACGTGCTGCCGTTCGACTTCCATCGCCGCGTGGATCCCAACCGGGTGCCGTTGCCGGATTCGGACGTCGAGGGTGAAACCGGGCTGTCGGAACACATCGCGTTGCTGCATGACGGCGGCATCGTCGACAGCCGGTTCAACGGGACCTACGTGATCGCAGGGAACGTCAAGGACGCCTGGCGCCCGTACTTCGCCGACGAGGCGAAGACGCGGGCGACCCGCGCCCACTACTACTCGATGGTGCAGCTGATCGACGAGCAGCTCGGCCGGATCCTGGCTGCGCTCGACAGCACCGGCCTGGCCTCGAGGACCCTGGTCATCTTCACCAGCGACCATGGCGAGATGCTGGGCGATCACGCCATCGGCCAGAAGGGGCCGTTCGCGTACGACGGCGTCCTCCGGATCCCCTTCCTGATGCGTTACCCGGACGGGTTCGAGCCGTGCACCGTGGACGACTGCACGTCACTCGTGGACATCGTTCCCACCGTGCTCGATCTCGCCGGCATCGAAGACCCCGTCCGACGGGACGGGGTCAGCCTGAAGGGCGCCTTGCAGGGCGGCGTGCCGCTGGACCGCAAGGGTGTTCGCGCGGAGTTCAAGGAGGAACCCGACCGGCTGCGGTTCAAGTGCTGGGTGACGAGCGGATGGAAGCTCGTCGTCTACCTGGGCGAGCCGATCGGCGAACTCTTCGACCTGAGGAACGACCCGGGCGAGAAGCACAACCTCTTCCACGAGCCCGCGCACCAGGAGACCAAGGCACGACTCCTCGTCGAGCTCCTCGAGGACATGGAGCGGAGCGAGCCGCTATGGCCCCGGCTCAGCCGCGCGTAGGGCGGGATCCCGCCGAGGAGGCACCTGGCATGAGCGCATCCGCGCCGAAGCGCCCCAACGTCGTCGTCTTCTTCACCGACCAGCAGCGGTGGGACACCACCGGCGTCCACGGCAATCCGTTGGGGCTCACGCCCAACTTCGACCGCATGGCGACCGAGGGCACGCACCTGTACAACACCTTCACCTGCCAACCCCTCTGCGGACCCGCCCGGGCGGCGATGCAGACCGGCATGTACGCCACCACGACCGGTTGCTTCAAGAACCGGATCCCGCTTCCGGATGGGGCCACGACGCTGGCCCGGTGCTTCGGTGACGCGGGCTACCACACCGGTTACATCGGGAAGTGGCACCTCGGCATCGGTGGTGAGGAGGCCGTTGCCGAGCCTCAACGCGGCGGGTACCAGTACTGGCTGGGAGCGAACGCCATCGAGCTCTGCTCCGACGCCTACAGGACGGTCGTCTACGACAACGATCGCAACGAGGTCAGGTTGCCCGGCTACCGGGTGGACGCGCTGACGGATGCGGCGATCCGCTACATCGACGGGCACAAGCGGGAGCCGTTCCTCCTCTTCCTCTCCTTCCTGGAGCCGCACCAGCAGAACCATCTGGACGACTACCCGGCGCCGACCGGGTACCGCGAGCGCTACACCGGGAGGTGGACCCCGCCCGACCTGCAGGCGCTGGGAGGGAGCAGCGGACAGCACCTGGGCGGCTACTTCGGGATGGTCAAGCGGTTGGACGAGGCCCTCGGAAGGGTGCTCGACACCCTGCGCAGCCTCGAGCTGGACGGCGAGACCATCGTCCTCTTCACCTCCGACCACGGCTGCCACTTCAAGACCCGCAACGAGGAGTACAAGCGCTCCTGTCACGAGAGCTCCGCGCGGATCCCGAGCGCACTCGTCGGGCCCGGCTTCGACGGCGGCGGGCAGGTCCGCGACCTGGTGAGCTCGGTGGACTTCGCGCCCACGCTGCTGGACGCCGCGGGGATCGCGGTTCCCGCCGAGATGCAGGGGCACTCGGTGATGACGCTCCTCAGGGGGAGCGGAGCCGGCTGGCAGGACGACGTCTTCATGCAGATCAGCGAGTTCTCCGTGAGCCGAGCGATCCGGACGAAGCGGTGGAAGTACGGCGTCACCGCTCCCGACAAGGACGGCTACGAACACAGCGGCTCGGACCGCTACGTCGAGCAGTATCTCTACGACCTGGAGGCCGACCCGTACGAGCTCACGAACCTCGTCGGCTTGAGCTCGTACCCGGAGGTCAAGCGGGACTTGCGGGAGCGGTTGCTTCGCAGGATGGTCGAGGCAGGCGAGAGCGCCCCGGCGATCGAACCGGCTCCCGAGGTCGCGCCACGGACGTCGACGCAGCCGTACTGGTGGCGGGGGACGGACCCCACGGGCCGGTCGCCCCTCGAGTGACCCCCGAGCCGATGGCCCGCCCACCCAACATCCTCCTGATCACGACCGATCAGCAGCACCCTCGGACGGTCGGAGCGCTGGGCAACCCGCACATCAGGACGCCCAGCCTGGACCGGCTCGTCAGGGAAGGCGTCTCGTTCGACCGTGCCTACACGGTCAACCCGGTGTGCTCCCCCAGTCGCTCCAGCATCCTCACCGGGCAGTACCCCTCCCGGCACGGCTGCTGGAACATCGGGGTCGCGCTGCCCGACGACGTACCCACGCTGAGTGGGATGCTCGCCGCGCAGGGCTATCGCACCGCGCTGCTCGGGAAGGCGCACTTCCAGCCGGTCCTGAGCGAGGGGAGCTTCGAGTCCCCGCCGCACATCTTCGATCGCGCGTTCTGGCGGGTTTGGAGCGGCCCGTACTACGGCTTCGAGCACGTACAGATGGTCCATGGCCACGCAGACGAACCGTCCTCGCACGGGATGCACTTCGGCGCCTGGCTGGTCGACCAGGGCATCGATCCGGACCGCTACTTCGGGCCGCGCGGCTTCCACCGCGAGGGCTCCTGGGACCTCCCCGAGGAGGTCCATTACACGCGCTGGACGGCCGACTCGACCATGCGGTTCCTCGAATCCCGCGCCGAGGCCGCCGACGCGAACCCCTTCTTCGCCTGGTGCAGCTTCCAGGACCCGCACGACGCATACCTCGCACCGGAGCCTTGGGCGTCGATGTACGACCCCGAGGAGATGCCCCCCTTCGTCCGGAAGGAGGGGGAGATGGAGGACAAGACGGTGCTGCACCGATGCGCGGTCACGAACGACTGGAGCGCGCTGCGGACGGGATCGACCGGCGATCCCTACGACACGGACAAGGTGGTCCAGTGCCTGGGTTGGGCCACGCGCGACATCGGCGAGGCGAGGGCGAAGCGGTGGCTTGCGACCTACTACGGGATGGTCAGCCTGATCGATCACCACATCGGCCGGATCCTCGACACGCTCGACCGTCTCGACATGAGCGGGGACACGATCGTCGTCTTCACCTCCGACCACGGCGACTACCTCGGCAACCACGGGATCTGGCTCAAGGGACCGCTGCACTACGAGGACGTGATCCGCCTGCCGTTCATCGTTCGCTGGCCCGGCACGGTGCCGCGGGGCGTGCGCACGGACAGCCTGCTGAGCCTCGTCGATCTCGCGCCCACGCTCCTCCAGGCCGTCGGTGCGGCGGGACCTCCCGAGGCGATGCAGGGGGTGAGCCAGCTCGACACCTGGCTGCACCCCGAGCGCCGCGAGCGCACGTGGTGCCTGGTGGAGAACAGGGCCGAGGTCGACATCTACGTGAAGACCCTGGTGACGCAGAGGTACAAGCTGAACTACCACCTCTCGAGCGGCGAGGGCGAGCTGTACGACCTGGAGGAGGACCCGTCGGAGTTCACGAACCTGTTCACGGACCCTCGGCACGCGGCAACGGTGGCGACGATGCTCGGCCAGCTCGTGCAGGTGTGCTCGGGAACCGAGGGCCCCTATCCGCCCAGGCGGAGCTTCGCGTAAGGAGCGTCGACAGACTTGCATCGACCGAACATCGTCCTCATCGCCGCCGACGACCAGCAGCACGACACGATCCACGCGCTGGGCAACGAGGTCATCCGCACGCCCGTGCTCGACTCGCTCGTCCGACGTGGGACCTCCTTCACGCGGACCTACGTCTCCGGTGGCCTCACGCCCGCGGTCTGCGTGCCCAGCCGCGCCTGCCTCCACACGGGTGACCATGCCCTCCGGGCCTGCGCCGGCCGAGAGCTGAACGTCTGGCCCGGCTTGATGTCCATGAGCCCCCGCCACCGACTGCTCGGCGAAGCGTTCAGGGAGTCGGGCTACACCACGTTCGCCACCGGCAAGTGGCACAACGACAGGGCCAGCTTCGTGCGGAGCTTCTCCCGTGGCGATGCGATCTTCTTCGGCGGCATGAGCGAGCACGATCGCGTGCCGGTCTACGACTTCGATCCCGAGGGCGAGTATCGGAAGGAGAGCCGTCGGCGCGGGCAAGGCTTCTCCACCGACATCTTCACGGACGCCGCGGCCGCCTTCCTCGGCAGCTACCGCGACGAGGCGCCGTTCTTCTTGTACCTGGCGTACACGGCTCCCCACGACCCCAGGACGGCCCCGAAGCCCTTCTCGGAACTCTACGACCCCAACGAGATCCCGCTCCCCGCGAACTTCATGGAGCGACACCCGTTCGACAACGGCGAGATGAACGTTCGGGACGAACTCCTCGAAGCGATCCCAAGGGACCCGGCCGCCGTCCGTCGGCATATCGCCGAGTACTACGCGATGGTGAGTCACCTAGACGACCGCGTGGGGAGGGTCCTGCACGCGCTCGAAGACAACGACCGCCTTGGCGACACGATCGTCGTGTTCACGGGCGATCATGGTCTGGCGCTGGGGCGACACGGCCTGATGGGGAAACAGAACCTCTACGACCACTCCGTGCGGGTCCCCCTGGTCATGGCCGGCCCGGGCATCGCGGCCGGTCTGCGGGTCGACGCACTGACCGGCCAACCGGACATCTTCCCGACGCTGTGCGAGCTGTGTGGCGTGACCGTCCCCGACTCGGTGTCCGGGGAGAGCTTGCTGCCGCTGCTGCGGGAGCCCCACGGCATCGTGCATGACAGCGTGTTCGCCGTCTACAAGGACCTGCAGCGGATGGTGTGCGATGGCGAGTGGAAGCTCATCCGCTACTACCGGCCCGAGGAGCACAACTACGGAACGGACCGGGTCCAGCTGTTCCATGTGAGCGTGGATCCGCACGAGATCGACGACCTCTCCGGGGATCCGGGCGCACGGCAGCACCTCGATCGACTGGCGACCGAGTTGCGCGCGTGGCAGGAACGACTGGGCGACCCTTGGGCGTACCGACCCCTGTTGCCGCCGGTGCGGCACGAAGGGGTATGGGGGAACTGGAACGACTGACGAGACGCCGCCGGCGGGGCGTGTGCTGCCGGTACCGCAGGTCTCGCAGGGGTAGCGCTCCGGACGACGGCGACGTCGCGGCGCGCGCTCGTGATCCGGTACGTCGCGATCGCGCGGCAAGGAGCCCGTATCGGGAGATCGCGCCTTGCGCAGGGCGCGAGACGCGGGGAACGGGAGGCGGCGATGGCAGAACGGGAGCGGTTGGGCGCGAAAGCCGAGAGCACGCCGAGCGCGGCGGCCCCGTTCGGGGGCTCCGTCTTGGAGGCGTTGGCGTTCGAGGCGCTGCGCGAGGCGCCCGGCTCACCGGGCATCGTGCGCCGCAAGGCGTTCGACGGCGAGGGGTTCCAGATCCTCCGGGCCCTCGTCGAGCCGGGCGTCAGCTCGGGTTGGCACCATCACGGCGGGCACGACGTTTACGGCTTCCTGGCCTCGGGTACGGCCCGCCTCGAGGGCGGTCCGGGTGGCAGGGACGTGGTCGCGGTCGCCGCCGGCAGTTTCTTTCACGTGCCGGCGCACACGGTCCATCGCGACATCAACCCGTCCGAGGGCGAGCCACAGGACTTCGTGCTGGTGTTCATCGGATCCGGTCCTGTGGCGGTGAACGTGGAGGGTCCCGTGCCGGAATAGCGGACGACCGCGGCGTCCGGGCGGTCGCGGAGGCCGCGCCGAGGCAGAGCGACGCAGTGGGGTCGTCGGTCGAGCAGGCGGGCGGCGCGCATTGGCATCACGTCGTCCCGCGCCGGCTCCGCCACCGTCGGCGCCCTCGGAAGGCTCGGAGCGGCCGCCGATGCGTCTCACGTCGTGGCCGGCGGGAGTCGACACGATCCTCTCGCCGCGTTCCGCACGCGCCGCTGGAACTGCGGCCGCTCTACCACTGTGGTCTGTAGACTGAGCCCAACCTCGAGTCGGTGGTACGGCCGTTGGGGCCGATCTGGAGGGGACCCGACGGGGAGGTCTTGCAAAGTGGCGAAGCTCGTTTTCGGATTGGCGCAGTCCCTGGACGGCTACGTGGACGGCGTGGCCGACGGACCCACCATTCCACCTCCCGGTCCGGAGCTCTTCCGTCACTTCTACGAGTGGGTGAACGGCCTGACCGGCAGCCTGTACGGTCGCCGGGTATACGAGCTGATGCGCTATTGGGATGAGGACCGTCCCGAGTGGAGCGACGCGCAACGGGACTTCGCGGCGGCGTGGCGACGACAACCCAAGTGGGTGGTCTCACGCTCGCTCACGTCGGTCGGCCCGAACGCCACACTCGTCGCGGAGGATGTCGAGGCGGTCGTTCGCGAGCTGAAGTCTCGGCTCGCGGGTGAGATCGAGGTCGCAGGACCGGAACTGGCGCGAAGCCTGAGCGACCTCGGCCTCATCGATGAGTATCGACTCTACTTCCGACCGTTCGTCCTCGGGCGGGGCAAGCCGTTCTTCGCCGGCCCCCTGCCGCCGCTCCGCTTCGTCGCGAGCGATCGCGTCGGCGAGGACGCGGTCAGGTTGACGTACGTGCCCGCCTGATCGTGGGCAGGGCGGTGCCGCCATCCCGCTCCAACGGGCGCATGCGCTTGGGCAACGCGCCGGTCGCGGGCGAAGGAACGTGTGGGTGCGAGGGCGCCGGCTGCCCCGAACGCCGGCCGGCGGGAAGGGAGGGGTTCGCGTGCCGCAGGATCTACCGGGCGGTCTCGAGCTGCTGCGCGTCGACAGCGCCGGGGCATGGGAGGCGTGGCTCGAGCACCACGGGGACGGCTCGCAGGGCGTGTGGCTCGCCATCGCCAAGAAGGCCTCGCCCGTGCCCGGCCCCAGCTACGCCGAAGCCGTCGAGGTGGCGCTGTGTTTCGGCTGGATCGATAGTCAGAAGCGTGGCCTGGACGACAACGCGTTCCTGCAACGCTTCACGCCGCGACGGTCCCGCAGTCGTTGGTCGCGAGCGAACCGCGAGCAGGTCGAGCGTCTCCTCGGGGCGGGCCGCATGCGCCCGGCAGGGCTCCGCGAAGTGGAGGCGGCACGAGCCGACGGCCGCTGGGACGCCGCCTACCCCTCCCAGGGACAGGCCGAGGTGCCGGCCGATCTCGCGGCCGTGCTCGAGGAGAACCCTAGGGCGAAGGCCTACTTCGACGCGCTCGACAGCCGCAACCGCTACGCGATCCTCTACCGGATCGACGCCGCCAGGCGCCCCGCCACCCGCGAGAGGCGCGTGCGGGAGTTCGTGGCGATGTTGGAACGCGGCGAGACCATCTATCCCCGCTGAGCCGCGTCTGTTGGCGGCGGCCAACGCCACGCGCCGGTCGCTGGCGTGCGGGCCCGACACGTTTCTCGGCGGGGCGCAACAGGCCGCGCGGAGGGCGCTGGACGCAGCGGGGCGGGCACGGCCCTTCGTGTACCTGGACGACGTCTACGTGCCGTGGTCGCGCGCGCTGACCTCGGTGGTCGCCGACGTGATCCGTACGGGGGTCGCCAGGGTCACGTACCGTCGCACGATGGCCTAGCGTCGAACGCGTCCGAGGGTTGGCGTGACCGGGCCGACCCTCGGCGGGATCTGGGCAACGCCGCAAGCACGGCGACGCAGGGACGGATGGCCGTGGGCGAGCGCGTCCCTTCGACCTACCATCACGGAGATGATGCATCGCCCGGTTCCGGGACGCCACCCGACGCCGCTGGCGGCGCCGCGCGGCGCGCGCCGGCGCGTCGTCGTCAACGCCATCCTCGCCGCGCTGGCGCTGGTCGCGGGCGCGTTGCCGCGGTCCTCCCTCGCCGCGGCCCCGCTAGCGCCCGACCGGGTCGACGCCTGGGTGAGAGGCGCGATGACCCACAGCGCCCTCCCCGGCGTGGCGATCGCGATCGTGCAGGACGGTGAGACCGTGCTGGTGCGCGGGTACGGCAGCGCGGCGCCCGGGCGACCCATGATGCCCGACACGCCCATGTTGCTTGGGTCGGTGTCGAAGTCCTTCACGGCGCTCGCGGTCATGCAACTCGTCGAGCGCGGCGCGCTCGAGCTCGACGCGCCCGTTACCCGATACCTGCCGTGGTTCCGCGTTTCCGAGGCCGGCGCGGCCGACCGCATCCTGGTGCGCCACCTGCTCGGCCACGCCTCGGGCCTCACCGACCTGACGTTCCAGGAGGCGTCGTACCTGCGCGACGACCAGGGCCTCGAGGCGCTCGGGCGTGCACTCGCTCACGCCCGTCCGAACGCCGAGCCCGGCACCCGTTTCCAGTACCTGAACGCGGGTTACGACCTGCTCGGCCTGCTCGTCGAGACGGTGTCGGGCGAGTCGTACCCCGCTTACCTGCGCCGGCACGTGTTCGCGCCGCTCGGCATGACGAACACCACCGCGGAGCCGGCGCGGGTCGGTGATCTCGCGCGAGGGCACGCGCTGGCATTCGGGCTCTCGTGGCCTGCGCATCAGTGGCTGCCGCGCTACGGCACGCCGTCGGGGTACGTGGTGTCCACCGCCGCCGACATGGCCCGTTACGCCCGGGCGATGCTGAGCGACGGCGTGCTCGACGGCGTTCGGGTGCTCGAGCCGGCCTCCGCGGCGCGGCTGCGGCGCGGCTCCGCCACCTTCCCCTTCTACGGCATGGGCTGGTTCCTGGCCTCCGACGCGTACGGGCGCCGCGTCTACCACGGCGGCGCCAACGAGACCTTCCACGCCGACGTCGTGCTCTACCCGGACCGGGGCGACGGCGTCGTGGTGCTGGTCAACCAGGACAACCTGATCTCGGCGTTCTCCGCGTACCCGCGGCTGCTCGATGGCGTCGTCGCACTCGCGCTGGGCGGGGTACCGCCGGCTCAAGACGGGACGGTGCGCCGCTACGGTCTCGCGGCGGTGGCACTGCTCGTCCTGGTCGTGGCGCTCGAAGGCTGGGCGGTGCTGCGCGCCGGGCGCTGGGCCCGCAGCGCGCGCTCCTGGAGGGTCTGGCGCCGGGTGGCCTCGCTGCTTGTCGGGGCGCTTCTCGCAGCCGTGGTCATCGCCGCGGTGGCGCTCGGGGTGCGGGCGTGGATGGGGCGCGGGTTCAGCCTGCGCGCGCTGGTGATGCTGCCGGACGTCGCGCTGCTCGCGTCCCTTTGGCTCCTCGGCGAGATCGCGGTCGCGCTCGCGCGGATCCTCGCGTTGCGGCGGTCTCGGGTTCGGGCACGGGTCCCCGTGGCCTCTCCGACGGCGGGCTGAGCGCGGGGCCGCCGTCAGGGCGTGCCGGTCACCACGGCGACCTCCCGCTCCCCCCGGCGCCCCAGGGCAAGACGCCGCCCTGCGGGCACCGCGGCGCGAGCGTCCAGCGTGAAGCCGAAGCCGTTCCAGCGCCACACGCTCAGCGAGGTGGCCGGGCCGTCGCGACCGGCGGCGTACGTGCCCTCGAGCAGCGCGAGCTCGCGGGCGCCGTCGCCGTCGACGTCCAGGATCAGGGCGTCGAGGCCGGGGCGCGGCAGGCCCGACGACACCCACACCTCGCGGTACCCCGCGGAAGCCTCGGCCATGAGGGCGACATGGGCGCTCGCGCCCCAGACGTCGTGCAGGTCGGTGATGGGGCTGGGCGCGGACGACCAACGCGCGGTCGGCAAGTCCTTCCAAGGCCGCCACAGGAGCACGAGGCACACCCCCTCCGCCTCGGTCCAGGGAAGGGCGCGTCGTACGTCCCAGTCTGCGGGGAGCGGCAGGCCGCGGCAGCGGGGATCGTCCGGCGGCGAGCCCGGAGGCGCCACCAGTGTCGCACCAACGTAGACGAGGTCGCCGTGCTCCAGCACGTACGCGGGATCGCCGGCAGCCGCGAGGCACGGGAGGAGAGCCGGCAGAAGCATCCGCAGGACAGTGCGGAGGAGCGTCGCGGCGGCCCTCACGGGGCTGTGAACAGCTCGGTCCAGCCGGCCATGGGCGGCGCGCCGCCGCTCTCCAGCGCAGCCTGCCAATCGTCGTCGGTGAGGCGCCGGTCGGGCGGCATCACGAACTCGTAGACGCTGAACACACCGCCCTTGGCGAGCTGGATGCCATCGCCGCGCACGAGCTCGTACCTGTCCTGCCCCGGTTCGGGGCCCGGCCCCACTCGCAACGTCACCGCGGGCACGGCCACGTAGATCTCGCTCACGCGTCCCGTGGCCTGGTGCAGCACGTCGCCGTAGGTGGACGTGGCCACGTCCGTCACGAGGGCGGATTGCTCGTCGCCGGCCAGCGTGCCGGGCGCCACGTCTGGATCTTCGGCGTTGTCGCTGCTCCTCAACGTCATGTCCTCCAACCATCCGCCGAAGTACAGGATGCGCGCGTAGTCGTCGGCGTCGAGAGTCGCCCCGGCGAGCTCGCGCTCCGCGGCCGATACGAGGAACGTCAGCATGCTCTCGAGGTCGGCGAGGTTGGCTGCGCTCAGATTCTCACAGGCGCCGGCACGCGCGCGGCACGCGGGCACCAGGCCGGCATCCTCGAGGCCGCCGCGCGTCATGCGGACGAGCGCGAGCATGCGCGCGAACGCCTCGGGATCGGGCTCCACGTAGCCACCCGGAAGGTCGAAGGGTCCGGCGCCACGCTCGGCCATCATCTGCTTGGCGTAGAGCACCGTGTCGTGCTTGAGCTCGGTCAGGCTGGCGAGCGCGGTTTGAAGGTCCTTGCGCTGCCACGCGTCGGTGCGCATGAACGAGGGGAACGCGGTGCCGTGCTCGCTCAGGAGCGCGCGCAGGGCGCGCAGCCATCCCCCGGCCAGCGACGCGGTCCAGGCCCGAAGGTCCAACGCCGCCAGCTCGGAGCGCGTGGCGCCGAGACGCTCGAGGTAGTGCGCGTAGCGCGTCTCTCCGGCGTCCACCAGCAGGGCGAGCGCCTCGGCGCTGCCCAATGCCGCGGGCACGTCGAGTGCGCGCGGCAGCGCCCGCGGCAGCGCCGGCGTCCCTACTCGGGGGTAGGTGAGCTGGCTCAGGATGTAGCCGTCGAGCGTGAAGCGCTGGCCCAGGAAGCGGAAGCCCTGCGTCGAGCGGGCCCGCTCCTCCGCGGCCGCCGCGGACGTTCCGGCCCCCACGACGAGCGCGTCGATGCGGGGGGGCGGCAGGGCCCGGACGGCCTCCTGCAAAGCCGCGACACGCTCGCCGTCGTAGAGCGACGCCCACCCGGTCGCGTCCGGGAAGATGGAATCGGCCAGCGCGGCGTACTCGCGGAGCCCGAGGTCGTCGGAGGTGCCCGCGAAGAACGACGTGACGTCGTAGAGCGATGCCCACGCCTGTTCGGCGGGAACGCCGTCCACCGGTGTCGTGCGCAGCAGATCCGTGAGGAGGAGCGCGGCGCGCGTTTCGAGCGCTGAGCACGATCTGAGCGTCACGCGGCCGTACCAGGTCATGGCGCGGAAGTAGCGCTCCAGCTCCGCCGAGGCGGTGTAATGCCCGCGCGGTCGGTACTGCGTGTAGTTCTCGCGGTACGGATCCGCGCAACCCGTGGACGAGGTCAACAGGGGCGACAGGGCCACCGCTTCGTGCGCGTCGATCAGGTCCAGCTCCGCCTCGACCACATTGCGCACCGCCTGCGGCGGCGCGGGAGCCGTCGATCCGAGCAGCGCGCGCGCCACACCGAGGTACGCCAGCGTCACGCCGGCGGCGTCCTCGAGCTCGGTGCCGCGCATCTGTGTCCACCTTCGTTCTGCCGCGACGGTCAACGCGTCCGTGAGGTGGGCGAGCCGCGGCGCCAGCTCGCGCCGCTCCAGCTCGCGCAGGATCTTGTCGAACACGAGGTGGTAGGCGTGCAGCACCGCGTCGGTGGTGATGAACATCGGTGCGTAGCCCAGGTAGGCGTCGCGCTCCTCGTCGTCCGGTACGGCGACCGGATAGCTGTTGCGTTCGTAGAGCTGGTAGAACTCCCCCCATGCGGCGGGCACCACGACGAAACCGTTGGCCTCGAGGAGGGTACGCTCGGGGTCACCCAGGTCGAACAGCGCGAGGTTCTCGACGGTGCCGAGATCGAGCGGCAGCACGTAGTCGTGGCCCCCGTAAGCCTGCGGGACGACAACGGGAACCGCCTCGTAGAAGCGTTCGAAGCCCTGAGCACCGGCAACTGCCGCCATCGCCACGAGCCCGGCGATCCATGCTCTCATGCGCCGCCTCCCGGGCCGCTCGGCGGCCCCGGCCGGGTCACGTCCGGCCCTCGGCACCCGGCATTCCACGCCTCCAGGGCGTGCGTTACCGGCGCGCCTCGTCGGCCCGCGTCATGGCGCGCCCCATAGGCCCGTCATGGACGCGCCTCTCGCTGCGGCCGGTACGACAGGTCCACGCCCCACTCGCGCAGGTCCCGGATGTCGCGCATGTCGTCGGCGAAAGCGGCCACTTCGAGGCAGTTGAGACTCACGTCCACGATGACGTCCGGTCCGACCCAGGCGCTCGTCACGATCGGTCCCAGATCCTCGATGTCGTTGTCCCGCACGTACACCTCCTTCAGGCCCGCCAATCCCGACAGCGGCGCGAGATCCGTGATGCGATTGCCCTCGGCGTCGAGGAAGCGCAGGTTGGTGAGGCCGGCGAGTGGCGTCAGATCGGTGACGTTCGTACCGACCATCCACAGGTCCTCGAGCCGCCTCAGCTCGGACAGCCAGTAGAGCTGCTCGTCACCGACGACGTTGAGACTGATCGACAGCTGCGTGAGGCGTTCCATGCCCGCCAGCGCCTCGAGATCGACGATCCGGTTGCCACGCAGGCGAAGTGCCTCGAGTCTGGCAAGGCCGGCAAGGGGCGTGAGGTCCGCACACAGGTTGTTGCTTAGGTCGAGCTCGTCGAGCGAGGTCAGGCCCGCGAGCGGCCCGAGGTCCCACACCCGATTGTGGTTCAGGTCGAGCACCTTGAGCTCGCGCAGGTCTTGCAGCGGCTCGACGTCGGTGACCCGGTTGCCCGCCAGGTAGAGCTGCTGGAGCCCGCCGACTTTGCGGAGGGGTTCGAGATCCGCCACCAGATCGTTCCGGAGCGTCAACAGGCGCAGCTGTCGGGCGTGCTGCAGCCCCGTCAACGAGACGATGCCACGATCGTCGGCCGACAGCTCGACCAGATCGGCGAGGTCCCCGCAGGTCACGTCCGTCTCCGGCATGCCGCGAGCGTCCAGCACTGCCGCCTTCAGGGCGGGGTCGGGAAGGTGGACGACCTGGCCCGGGCTCGCGCACACGGGCTCGAACGGCTCGGGCCCCCCTCCCCGCCGCTCGAGACGGTAGGCGCCGCCGCCGCTGGCGAGCACGAAGGCGCCGGCTTCCGGCCGAAGCGCGAACGCGAAGGCGTCTCCCGACCTCTCGAACGTGCCTTGCAGCTCGTGTTCGAAGACGTGCGCCTCCACGGCATACGCGATGCCCGCATGGTCCAGCCGGCCCTGGTAGGCGTCACCGAGGGGCCACAGGCGCAACTCGAGCTGAGCGCCCGCGTAGTCCCCCGTGAAGGGCTCGGCGGTTCCGTCGGCCAGGGCCCTGACGCCGCCGCACGCGATGCCGACGGCCAACGCGGCGCCGATCAACCTGCTGAGAGCCATCTGGGCGCGAGCCTCACTGGCCTAGCGGGTTCGCCGGCGCCGGCTCCCGCTGCAGCGCGTAGCTGGCGCCGCCCGTGTTCAGGGTCAGCGCGTCGCCGTCGAGGGTCGCGTCGAACGGGAACGCGTTGCCCCCGCTGTCGAAGGTGCCGCGCATGAGGGTGGCCTGCGCCGTGGCGCGCAACGGGTACTGCTGGCCACGGTACTCGAGCATCCCCGCATAGCCTTCCTGCGCGGGCTCGAGGGCCACGGCCACGCCCTCGCCCGAGAAGCGCCCCACGAAGGGGTCCGCGAGGGGGTTGGCGGTGGGCGGCGCGAGGGGGTTCACGGCGGGCGTAGCGAGCGGGTTCGTGCCCGACGGCGTGGCGGGGGCAGGCGCAGTCGCGGGTGTCGTCCCCCTGGTCCCGGCGTCCCCTTCGGTGCCGCCGTCCTTCGCGCCGTCCTCCTGCGGCACCTTGGGATCGGCCGCCGCGCCGGGGATCGGCATCGGCCGGCCGGTCACGTCGACGCGTACGGCCGCTACGTCGAACGAGAAGGGTCGATCGGCGAGCGTGACGTCGCCCTCGATGTGGAGTTGCGCGCGTGTCTCGTCGAGCGTCCCTTGAAGGATGCTTCCGCCTGCGATGGTGTCGTAGCTGACGCCGATCCCGAGCACGCCCCGGTCGCGCCGCGAATTGACGTAGTTGACCTCGTCCAGCACGAGGCCGATCTTGCCTTCCTCCGCGCCCGTCAGCTGGCCGTCGATCCGACCCCCGTCGATCTGCAGCGTCCAATGCCGGACCATGCCGGTCATCGTGCCGGCCGAGGCGGAGGACAGCCCGAGCTGCCCCTCGACCGTCTGCGCCTCCACGGAGCGCGCGCGGATCTCGAGGTGCACCGGATTGTCCTCGACCTCACGGCCGAGTCGCCGCGGGGGGCCCGCCAGGATGAGCACCTCGTAGGGGTACGTCCTGGTGTCGAGGTAGTTCCCCAGCTCATCGAGGAAGTTCACCGTGAGCGTCGCGTCACCGACGTAGCGGTACTCCGTACGCGGAGCGAAGTCCTGCGCGGCCGCCGGCCCGGCGAGCGTCACCGCCGCCACAAGGGCCGCCACCTGCCGGCTTCGGGCACCGAGCTTCATGGCCTTCCCCCTCACCGTAGCCTCCGAATGGAACCGTGACACCGGATGGTGCGTGTACCCGAAGCCTAGGATCTGCGGCGACGCGCGCAAGAGCCAAACGTCCTCCAGGTGGGGAGGGGAACGGCTCCTGCGCCTAGCGCCATCGTTCCCGAGGCCCAGCGACCAGCCGACCGGTGAGCTCGGTGCAGGTCGACGTCTTTCGTCGGAGCGAGCCGGACCCCCCTGTGGATCGGAGATGCGCCCACGAACCGGTCGATGCGCTCTCTGCTGACCTCCATCGGCGTGGCCCGACTCGCACCGGCTCGCGGCCTGTCGAGTGGACACCGCGTTGTTCCGGTTCGGCGCGGGTGCGTGGTCACGGTCGTGGTGGCCGCGCCGCAGCCCGTGGCCGCGCCAGTGGACGTGGCCGCGCTGCGGAGCACCGTACGCGCGCCTACGGTGCCGCCCGGCCCAGGTCGTACCATCGGGTCAGGGGAAGGGGACGTGGTGGTTGGCACTTCGTGGGATCGGGCCGGCCTCCACGCACGACACGTTCGCCCCGGCTGAAAACCCCATGACCCTCGCTCTCGCCGCCACCCTCGCGATCAAGGAGATCGTCCGCAACCTCGGACGCTTCGCGTCCATCGCGTCGGTGATCGCGCTCATCACGACCCTGATCCTCTTCCTCTCGGGGCTGGGGGAGGGGCTGGGGCAGGGCAACCGGCAGTTCGTGAGCAACCTCGACGCAGACCTGCTGGTGTACCAGCAGACGGCCGACCTGCAGTTCGCCGCCAGCCAGTTCGACCGCTCGGTGGTCGCCTCCGTGCGGCGCGTCGAGGGCGTGGCGGACGAGGGCGCCCTGGCCTTCGCCTCCACCGTCGTCGAGCCGCGCGCCGCGCGCGCGGTCGGCGCAGCCACTTCGGCGAGCGTCGCGCAGGCCTCCGACGCAACGGCCGGCCAGGACCCGGGGCTGCGCGTCTCCCTCATCGGCGTCGAGCCCGGCCGCCCCGGTGACCCCGGCGTGCTCCGGGGCCCCGGCTTCAGCTCGTCGCGCGGCAACGAGGTGGTGCTGGGCCGCCAGGCGGCACTGCGCACGGGTTACGAGGTCGGCGACATCCTCACGGTGCGCTCCACCCAGGGCGCGGTGGACGAGCGCTACGACCTGCGCGTGGTGGGCATCACCAGCGGGCAGCAGTACCAGATCGCCCCGACCCTCCTCGTGCCCCTCACCACCTTCGACCGCGTCAAGCCCAAGGGCAACCTGCGGGACGACGGTCGCACATTGGTATTCAACGTGGTGGCGGTGAAGGGCGCGCCCGGCGTGGCCACGGGCGCGCTGGCGCGGCGGATCGAGGGCGCCGTGCGGTCGGTGCGGGCCGTGGACCTCAAGACCGCCTATGAGAACATCCCCGGCTACACCGCCCAGCAGAGCACCCTCAACACCCAGAGCGGCTTCACGCTGGTCATAGGCATCCTGGTCGTCGGGGGCTTCTTTCAGATCCAGACGCTGCAGAAGCTGGGGCAGATCGGCATGCTCAAGGCCATCGGCGCCTCCAACGCACTGGTGGCCACGGCGGCGGTGCTTCAGATCGTCTTCACCAACCTGGTCGGCGTTGGGGTGGGCGGCCTGGGCACCCTGGCACTGGCTGCCACCTTCCCCGCCACCGTGCCCATCGTGTTCCAGGCGGGAAACGTCACCTCCGCGCTGGTGGGCCTGCTGGTCATCGGCCCGCTGGGCGGCCTGGTGGCCATCCGCGCGGCGCTGCGCGTCGAGCCGCTGCGGGCGCTGGGGTTGGGGAAGTGAGGGCCGCCAGGGGGCGCCCTGCGCCCGGCGGCGGCGACTTCCCGGTGGGAGGCGGGCCAGCCCTGTCGGCCAACGGGCTACGCAAGACCTATACCCTCGGGTCGCAGGTCATCACCGCCGTCGACGACGTCTCCCTCGAGGTTGCGCCCGGCCAGTTCGTGGCGCTGGTGGGCCCATCCGGTTCGGGCAAGACCACCATGCTGGCGATGCTGGCGGGCCTGCTGCGCCCCACCGAGGGCACCGTGCGCATCGCCGACGAGGACATCCACGAGCTCAGCGATCGGCAGCTCACGCGCTTCCGCCGCCGGAACATCGGCTTCACCTTCCAGGCCAACAACCTGGTGCCGTACCTCACCGCGTTGGAGAACGTCACGCTCATGCTGGCGCTCAACGGCCGCCAGGACGCCGCCGGCGTGCGCTGGGCTCGTGAGCTGCTGGACCAGCTCGGCCTGGGCGACCGCTTCGACAGCCTCCCCTCGCAGCTCTCGGGAGGGCAGCAGCAACGCGTGGCCATCGCGCGCTCCCTCATCCACCGGCCGGCCGTCGTGCTGGCCGACGAGCCCACCGCCAGCCTGGACACCGAGCGCGCGTACCAGGTGGTGGAGACCTTCGCCGCGCTGATCCACGACAACCAGCGCGCCGGCATCATGGTCACGCACGACCTGCGCATGTGCCGCTTCGTGGACCGCGTGGTGCAGATGCACGACGGCGCGGTGGAGCAGGTCATCGACGATCCCGAGGCCATCCGCGCCTTCGCGGCTGGGGCGGAGTGAGACCCGCTGGCGCGGGCCGCCCGTCCTGCCCGGCCCTCACGCCGCGGCCGCTGCGCGAAGCTTGCCCTGATCGGGCGCGCGGCCCGCAAGGCGCGTGCCGCCACGCTTCCCCCCACGCGTCGCGGCACGCGCCCCGCCGCACCCCGGAGGAACCATGCGAGTGATCCGCCCCATCCTGTGGCTCGTGCTCGGCGCCGCGCTCGGCGTCGCGGGCCTGCTGTTCGTGCGCGGTCGGGGCGCCGACGGTGCCCCGACCACCCAGGCCGTCGGCACCGCCGCCCCGGGGGCCGACCGCGCCGCCGCACCCGCGCGCGTGGTGCCCACGGTGGGCGGGGCGGCCGACGCTCCCGCCGGCGGCTCCGGGGACGGCGACGCCGGTGCGGCGGAAACCTCGGGCGCCGCCGGTCGCGCTTCGGCACCTGCCACCGGCTTCGGCGCGGGCACCTCCACCGGCGCGGTTTCCGCCGAGGGCGCCCCCGCCCTCCCTGTGGCCACCTCCGCCGAGGCCGAGGTCGCACCGCTGCGCACCGCCGAACTTGCCTTCCCGGTCTCGGGCATCGTGGCGGAGCGGCTGGTGGAGGTCGGCGACGACGTCCAGGCGGGCGACCCACTACTGCGACTCGACAGCGCCGACGCCCAGGCCCGGCTCGGCGAAGCCCAGGCGGCCGTGACGGCCGCGGACGCGCAGATCGCCGTGGCACAGGCCGCCCAGGCCGCCGCCGAGCGCCAGGTGGAGGTGGCCCAGGCAGCCGTCGCCCCGGCACGGGCGCAGCGCGACGCTGCCACCGCGGCGCTGCGCCTCACCACCGGGCAGCCGGACGCCGTCGTGGCGCAGGCGAAGGCCCAGCAGGCGCAGGCTGAGGCCGGCATCACGCAGGCGCAGGCCGGGGTGGAGCAGGCACGCGCTGCCGCGGCCCAGGCCGAGGCCCAGGTGACCCAGGTCCGCGCCCAACGCTCCCAGGCCGTGGCCGCGAGCGAAAGCGCCTCGCTGGCCGTCGAGCGTCTCACGCTGACGGCTCCGTTCGCCGGCCGCGTCATCGGCCTGGGAGCGGAGGTGGGGGAGGCCGTCGGTACCGGCGCGGCGGGCGCGACGGCGGCGGGGAGCGGGTCCGCCGGCGGCTCGCGGGCCGTGCTCACGCTCGCCGACCTGAGCGGCTGGCGGGTGACCACCACCAACCTCACCGAGCTCCAGGTGGTGGGCGTACGCGTGGGCAACCGCGTGCAGGTGGAAGTTGACGCCCTCCCCGGCCGGGTCTTTCCCGGCGAGGTGGAGCGTGTGGCGGATGCCTCGCAGGTCGTGCGTGGTGACGTCACGTACGTCGCCACGGTGCGCCTCCTGACCGAAGGCGTGGCCGCCGCCGACCTGGCGGGCTTGCGGCCCGGCATGACGGCGGTGGTGCGCGACCTGGTGCGGTGACCGCCGGAGCGCGCCGCGCACCACATCGGTCGGCGTGCCCCCTCGCGGCGCGGCTTGCCCGCATGGCACGGGTCGTCGGCGCGGCGCTCCGCCGACCCGCCCGGTTCACGGCGGGCCTCCGTCGATCCATGGCCCTTCCCACGGACGCGTGTCCGCGTCATGCGGCGGCGACTCGGCGGGCCTCACGGCGTCGATGCCGTCGGCGCAGGCGCCGGTGAGGATGCCGATGAGAAGGCGCGCCCGCGGTGGCCGCGCCAGCACCTCCGGCAGGACGGTGCTGGTCGACGTCCCGCGTGCGCGTGCCTCGGACGCTGGGCCGCGCGCGGGACGGTGCCCTGCATGTGACCCGCCGCCCAGCCGGGCCACACCCGGGAACCATGGCCAGCACGGTGACCCCGGCGGTACGTGCAGGCTCCCCACCGTGGACGCGACCAGGAGGTCCACGACGCGGTCCTGCTCCACGATCCGGTGGTCGATCACGGCATGGGCGCAGGGCCGCAGGTGCGTGTCGAGCTTGGCGCACCCGATGGAGCCGGAGGGGGGTTCCGCCGCACCCGTCCAGTGCCCGCCAGGGGTGTGCTACCCCGTCATCGCCGACGTGCCCCCACGGTTGAAGCCCGCGAAGAACCGGTGCACGCGGACCGTCCCGCGCCCGAGCATGTGGGCCTTGGCGTGGAGCCGCTCCAGCACCGCCTCGCTCACCGCGCCGTAGACCTCGATGCCGTCCAGGTCGATGAGCTCAGCGAACTTGCGGAACTCCTCGGCGCCGGTGTCCATGTGGTGCTCCAGGGAGGCAGAGTCGGGGTGCACGGCCACCACCGTCATGCGCCGCCGCCCCTCGTCGAGGTAGAAGGCGTAGGACAGGAGCTGCGGCATGTTCGCCGCGACGAACTCCGCCAGGCGACCCATGGCAGCCTCGACCTGCGGGAGCTTGCCCTCCTTGATGGTGGAGGTGTCGACGTAGACGATTCCTTGCCCCATGATCACCCGCTCCTTCCGGTAGGCGTCGTCGCCTCGACGCGACGGCGCATGTGCGTCGCCGCATGGGGCGGGACGCCGCGCGGGCAGCATAGCGAACCCGGTCGGGCGGGCGCCGGGGGATCGAGCGCCGCCGACCTCGACCCTGCACGGGCCCCCACCTTGACAGGCCGCCGTGGGTTGCCCATGCTAGGGCGTTCGCCAACCACGATCGGGCAACCGATACCGACGTCCGTCTGCCGAGGGGGCACGACGTGGCCGAGACCGCGCAGCTGAGGGTGGATCTCCTGGGGCGGTTCCGGCTGTCCGTAGACGGCTCGGGCGCCCCGGAGCGGGTGTCGGCCCGCGGCCGCGAGTTGCTCGCCCTCCTCGTCCTCGCCGGAGGCGAAGGGGTGGCGCGCGAACGGCTCGCCGCCACGCTGTGGCCGGAATCGCCGGACGGACAGGCGCGCACGAACCTCCGGCGCGAGCTCCACCACCTGCGCCGCGACCTCCCATGCGCCCACGACGCACTCGACGAGCGCGGTGCCTACGTGGCGTTGCGCCTGGGCTCGGCGGTGGCATCGGACGTGAGCGACCTTCGCGCCGCCCTCGCGAGCGTCGACGGCGGCGGCGGTCGCGGGGCCGGCGAGGGCGGCGCCCTCGCCGGCGGGGACACGAGCGGACTCGAAGCGGTGGCGCGGGCGTACGAGGGCGAGTTGCTGCCCGAGTGCTATGCCGACTGGATCGCGCCGGAGCGGGCGCGGCTGCAGCGGGACGTGGTGCGCGCCCTCCACCGCCTGTCCGCAGCGCTCGAAGCGCGCCACGAGACCCTGGAGGCGGCCCGCTGGTCGCGCAGGATCACCGAGATCGATCCGCTCGACGAAACCGCTTACGTGCACCAGATGCGCCAGCTCGCCGCGGCAGGCGACCGGGCCGGTGCCCTCCACACCTTCCACCGCTGCGCCAACATGCTCGCGTCGGAGCTCGGCGTCGAGCCGGGTGCCGAGGCCCGGGCCCTGTACGGGCGGCTGCTGGACGACGACGTGTCGCTCGGCGCCCCGTCGGCGGCCGACACGGCGACGGCCGCCGACGGGGCGTCCAGGCCGTCGGGGGTCCCTGCCCAGACCGCCACTCCGGCCGCGGCCCGCACCCCCGCCGACACCGCGGAAGCGGTCGCGGCCACGAGCGGCAGAGCCGGCACGGGCGCGGCCGACATCGCGGCGGGTGCCCCGGCCGCCCGCACGCAGAGCGATGCGAAGGCCTCGCCGGCCGGCGGCAGGCTCGTCGGACGGGCGGCCGAACGCGCGCGGTTGCTGGGTAGCTGGCCCGCCGAGGCCGGCGCGCCGGCTGTCGCCTGCGTGCTGGGCGAGCCGGGCATCGGAAAGTCGCGGCTGGTCGACGACGTTGCCCGCGCGCTCGTCAGACGGGGGGCACTCGCGCTCCGCGCCAGAGCGTATGCCGCCGAGGGCCAACTCAACTACGGCCCCGTGGTCGAGTGGTTGCGCAGCCCGGCCATCGCGGCGCGCGTGGACGACCTGGAGGCGCCCTGGCGCGAGCATCTCGCGCGCCTGTTGCCGGAGTTCGCGCGCGCCGCCGACGCGGCGCAGGGCGCGAGCACCGATGCGCGCGGCGGCCCCGACAGGTACTCCCGCAGGCAGCTGTTCGAGGCCGTGGCGCGAGCGCTGCTCGACGGCGATCAGGCGATCGTGCTCGTTCTCGACGATCTGCAGTGGTGCGACGACGAGACGCTCGCGTTGCTGCACTACCTCGGGCGGCACGCGGCGCGTCGTCCGGCGATGGTCCTCCTCACCGCGAGGGTGGATGAGCTCGACGACAACGCCCCGGCCCGCGCGCTGGTGTCGAACCTGCGCCAGGACGGACGCCTCGTCGATGTCGAGTTGCCGCCACTCGATGACGACGACGTGGCCGAGCTGGTGCGCGCCGCGGCGCACGAGGAAGGCAGCGACGCCACCGAGCCGGAGGTCGCGCGCGCCGTCGCGTTGGCCGAGGGCAACCCGCTGTTCGCGCTCGAGGCGCTGCGCGCCGAGCGCAGTGGCGGCGCTCTGGGCGACGCGGACGACGGCCCTGCCCCGGGCGCGCCGGACGCGCGGGACGGGCGCGACCTCGTGCAGCGGTCGCCGCGCGTCCGGGCCGTGCTCGACGCGCGCCTGAGGCAGTTGGGGGCGTCCGCGCGGGCGGTTGCCGAGTGCGCCGCCATCATCGGCCGGGCCTTCCGCTACGAGATCCTGCGCGAGGCCAGTGACCTCGACGAGACCGAGCTGGTCCAGGCCCTCGACGAGCTGTGGCGACGGCGCATCGTGCGAGAGCGACCCGATCTCGCCTACGATTTCACGCACGACATGCTGCGCGACGCGGCGGCGCGGGGGCTCGGGGCGGCGCGCATGCGCCTGCTTCACCGGCGAGTGGCACAGGCGCTCGAGCTCCTCCACGGCGCCCCGGCCGACGATGCCAGCGCCGCGCAGGCGAGCCACTGGGATCTCGGGGGCGTGCCCGAGCGCGCGATCGCCGCCTACCGGAGGGCGGCCCAGGCCGCCGCCACCGTCTACGCCCACCGACGCTCCATCGTGCTCCTCGACCGCGCGCTGGCGTTGGCGCGCGAACAGCCGCAGGTGCGCGGGCGCGACCGGCTCGAGCTCGCGCTCCTGCTGGAACGCGTGCCCTCGATGCGGGCCCTGCAGGGCTACACGGCGCCCGGGCTGCAGCATGCCCTGGAGCGAGCGCTGATCCTGGCGCAGACGTTGGACGACGATCAGGCCGAGTTCGACACGCTTCGCAACCTTTGGGGCCTTCATTTCGTGGCGGGCGACATGCCACGCACGCTGACGGTGGCGGGCCGCCTGCGGACGCTCGCCGATCACCTCCCGGAGCTGGAGGACGAGAGCCACCACGCGATCGCGGGCCCCCTCACCCACACGGGAGCCTTCGCCTCCGCCATCCGCCATTTCGAGGCGGCCCGTCGCGGGTACGACCCCCTGCGGGCCCGCCGACGGTTGTCGGTGTTCGGATCGGACCTGGCCGTGTTCAACGAGGCCTGGGAGGCGCATGCGCTGTGGCTGTGGGGCTTGGAGGACCGCGCCGTCGGCGCGGCCGAGCGCGCGGTCGCCCACGCCCGCGCGCTCGAGCATGCCTACAGCGAGGCCCTTGCGCACGCCTACGCCGCGCTCCTGCACTACATGCGTCGGGACCGGGCATCCTGCGCCCGGGAAGGCGCCGCCGCCGCCGCGCTATGCGAGCGCTTCGAGTTCGCGTATTACGGCCACTGGGGGCGCCTGCTGGGAGCGTGGGCCGGACGGCGGGACGATGCCGAGGGGTCCGTCGCCACGATGGAAGCCGCTCTGCGCGACCTGGATGCCGAGGGGGCGTGGGCCCGCCGCCCGCTGTACCTGGCGGCGCTGGCCGAGGTCCAGGCGGTCGCCGGCAGGGAGGACGCGGCACGCGCATCGCTCGACGATGCCGAGGTGCGGGCCGCGGAGAGCGGCGAGCAGCTCTGGTCGGCCGAGATCGCGCGTCTCCGTGCGACGCTAGGGGGACCGCGAGCTGAGGAGGAGGCGCGCCGCGCGCTGCGGATCGCGCGGGTGATGGGCGCACGGCCGCTCGCATTGCGCGCCGCGGTCACGCTCGCGCGGCTCGAGCGGATCGGCGGCGAGGCGGCCTCGTCGCACGAGATCGTCCGCGAGGCCCTGGCGGCGCTGCCCGACGGCGGGACGTCGCGGGACCGCAAGCGGGCCCTGGCCCTGTTGGCTGGCGAGGAGTGAGGGGAGACGGGGGCGGCCCGAACCCGCTTCCGTACGGTCCGCGAACGCGCCGACCGAACCCCTATGGCGCGCGAACGCCTCGCGAACGGCAGCCGCCTTACGTTCGTGGGGAACCTAGCCGTGAAGGAGGCGAGGAACCATGCAAGAACGCATACCCAACCCGAACGACCGCCCCCCGCTGTCGAGTGCGCCCCTCGACCCAGCGTTCGTCGACACCCTGCGTATCGCCCTGCGGGGCCCGGTGGTGGCGCCCGGCGACGACGGTTACGACGATGCGCGAGCCGTCTACAACGCCATGATCGATCGCCGACCCGGCGCCATCGCGCGCGTCGCCGACGTCGCCGACGTCATCGCCTGCGTGAACGCCGCGCGCGACGCCGGCGTGACGCTGGCCGTTCGCGGCGGGGCCCACAACGCCGGCGGCCTCGGCACGGTGGATGACGGCCTCGTCGTGGACCTCGGCGGTCTGCGCGGCGTGCGGGTGGATCCTCAGGCGCGCACGGTGCGGGTGGAAGGGGGCGCGCTGTGGGGCGACGTCGACCACGCCACGCATCCGTTCGGCCTCGCAGTGCCGTGCGGCTTCATCTCCAGCACGGGCGTGGGCGGTCTGACGCTCGGTGGCGGCATCGGTTATCTCTCGCGGAGCTGCGGCCTCACGATCGACAACCTGCTCTCCGCCGACGTGGTGCTTGCCGACGGCAGCCTGGTCACGGCCAGCCCCGACGAGCACCAGGACCTCTTCTGGGCGCTGCGCGGCGGCGGCGGCAACTTCGGCATCGTCACCTCGTTCCTGTTCCGCGCCCACCCCGTCGGCACCGTCGTGGGTGGCCCGACGTTCTGGGCCCTGGAGCAAGCTGAGGACGCGCTGCGGGCGTTCCAGGATCTCGTCGAGCGCGCGCCCGAGGAGCTGGGCGGCTTCTTCGCGTTCGTCACCGTGCCACCCGTTCCGCCCTTCCCGGAGGCGCTCCACGGACGCAAGGTATGTGGCGTGGTGTGGTGCTTCAACGGCCCCCAGGCCGCCTTCGACGAGCTGACGGCCGACCTCGTGGCGCAGGTGCCTCCGCTGCTGCACGCGCCTCACGAGCTCCCCTTCCCGGCGCTGCAGTCGTTCTTCGACCCGCTCTACCCAGCGGGCCTCCAGTGGTACTGGCGGGCCGACTACTTCGGCCGCTTGAGCGACGAGGCGATCCGCGAGCACGCCCGGCGGGGCGGCACGCTGCCGACGCCGCAGTCGACCATGCACCTCTACCCTGTGAACGGCGCGGCCGCACGCGTGCCGGCCGGCGACACGGCCTACCGGCAGCGCGACGCGATGTGGGCCGAGGTCATCGTGGGCGTCGACGCAGACCCCGGCATGGCCGAGGCGCTGCGGCGCTGGGCGGTGGAGTACTTCGACGCGCTGCACCCCTATTCGACGGGGAGCGCCTACGTGAACTTCATGATGCAGGAGGGCGAGGACCGCATCCGCGCCACCTACGGTGCGAACTACGACCGCCTCGCCGAGGTAAAGGGGCGCTACGACCCGGACAACGTGTTCCACGTGAACCAGAACATCCGGCCGTCCGCCTGAGGGCCGGCATCTGAAAGCCGGCATCTGAAGAGCGAGCGCGGACGAGGGCCGGGCGCGTTGCAACGCGCCCGGCCCTCCCGCCTGCGTCGGCCACGGTGACCGCGCAGTCGGTCCCGCAACGGCCATGATGGCGAGCGCAGGACGGCCCGCGACCGGTCGTCAGGCGGCGTGCCGTTCGAGGGCGGCGGCGATGGCGGCCGGGATCGGTTGCCCCGTCCGCTCGCTGATGAACAGGTACTCGCCGGCCGGGTTCACCTCCAGGAACACGTGCTCGCCCTCCGGTGTGACGCGCAGGTCGATGGCGCCGTAGCTCAAGCCGAGTTCCCGCATGAGGGCATGGAGGCGCTCGGTCGTTTCGTCGGGTAGGCGATAGGGCCGGACCTCGGCGGAGCCGAGGCCGAGGCGGTAGTCGGCACCGTACTCGGGCTGCGAACGGATGGAGGCGGCGAACACGTCGCCATCGACGATGGTGACGCGCAGGTCGAGCGCGGCCGGCACGAAGCGCTGGAAGATGACCGGCGCGTAGCGCACGCTGTCGAGTACCTCCAGGTCCGCCTCGCGTACGACGCTCGTCTCGCGCGGGGCCTCGCGGATGTTGCGGAAGGCCTTGCGGATGACCCGCTGTGGTCCGTGCGCGGCGAGGAATGCACGAGCCTCCTCCGGGCGGTTCGTCACGAGCGTATCCGGGATGGCGAGCCCCAGCCGGCGCGCGAGGCGCAGTTGGTGGATCTTGCGCTGTGCCACCTCATCGGCCAGGGGCGCGTTCATCCAGAACGCCGGCAGCGTGTACCAGGCGCCGAGCAGGGCTTCGTTGGACTCCGACCAGGCGAACAGGCGCCCGGTCGGGTCCGTGAGTTCCTCGTGCAGGCCGATGGGGCTTATCCGCCGGTACCACACCGCCCCCACGCGGTCCAGATCGATCTCGGTGCCGTCGGTCAAGGTGAATCGGAGGCTCGAGCCGCGGCTGTCGATGCAGGCGTCCAGGCCGAGGCTGGACGGGAACCAGGCGGTATCGACCAGGGTCCAGGGGGAGCGGAGGTGCTCGACCACCTTGGCCACGTGGGCGTTGTCGGGGAAGCTGACGATCAGGATCATCGATGGTCTCCCGCCCGCCCCGGTGGGACCCGCCATACGGGTCCCACCGGGGCGCGGCCATTCAGCCGCGGCCTCAGCGGCTCACATCGAACCGCCGAGCGCCTGGGCCAGCTGGTTCCTTGCGTTCGCGAGCTGCTGGTAGGCGAGCGCGCCTGACGCGTCGAGCATGCCGCGTGCGCTCAGCGCGGCGTACGCCTGGAGCAGCAGGTCGTAGCCGGCGAGGAGCGTCGAGGCGGACTGGCGGAGCGCCGCTGCCTGCTGGGCTGCCTGCTGGGCTGCCTGCTGGGCGGCCTGCTGGGCGCCCCGTTGCGAGGCGTCGCCCTGCATGCCAGACGGCGTCGCAAGCACGAACGGGAGCGCGCCCGTGAGCGGCCCGAGCGGACCCTGCGGCCCGAGCGGGCCCTGCGGCCCCTCCACCAGCCCCTTGGGTGGTTCCAGCACGCCCTTGGGTGGTTCCAGCACGCCCTTGGGTGGTTCCAGCACGCCCTTGGGTGGCTCCAGCACGCCCTTCGGGGGCTCGAGGAGGTGCTTGGGTGGCTCGAACGCCAGCCCCTTGGGCGGGTCGAACGCGAGATCCTTGGAGAGCTCCTTCGGGAAGTCCTTGGGCGAGTCCTTCGGGAGGTCCTTGGGAAGGTCTTTGGGTGGGTCTTTGGGCCAGTCCTTGGGTGGGTCTTTGGGCCAGTCCTTGGGTGGGTCTTTGGGCCAGTCCTTGGGTGGGTCTTTGGGCCAGTCCTTGGGCGGGTCCTTGGGCCAGTCTTTGGGTGGGTCCTTGGGGAAGTCCTTGGGTGGGTCCTTGGGGAAGTCCTTGGGCGGGTCTTTCGGGAAGTCCTTGGGCGGGTCCTTCGGGAGGTCCTTCGGCAGGTCCTTGGGCAGGTCCTTCGGGAGATCCTTGGGGAGGTCCTTGGGGAGGTCCTTGACGATCTCCTTGATCGGCTTGGGGGAGCACGCCGTGACCGTCCCGATGGTGCTGCGCGAGCTGTCGAGCGCTGCCTGCATGCGCACCACCTGCTCGCCGGTGAACATGACCATCGCCGCGTCGTCGACGTAGTCCATGTAGTTCATGAACAGATCGCCGTTGGGCCCGTTGTTGCAGCTGATGTGCGGGAAGCCCGGGGTGCCGAAGTTCGGCCCCGCCTGGTTGGGCGTGTCGGAAACGAAGTCGCTTCCGGAGCAACCGGTGCCGTCGTCGCCCCAGATGTGACGCAGGTTGAGCCAGTGGCCGATCTCGTGCGTCGCCGTGCGGCCCAGGTCGAAGGGCGCCGCCGCCGTGCCCGTGGTGCCGAAGGCCGAGTGCAGGATGACGACCCCGTCGGTCGCCACCGGCCCGCCGGGGAACTGCGCGTACCCGAGCAGGACGTTGCCCGAGGTGTCCGTGATCGACGGTGCCACCCAGAGGTTGAGGTACTTGTCGGCCGGCCAGGCATCGGCTCCGCCTGTGGACGCCGCCTTGATGTCGTCGGTGTCGGCCGAGAACGACGCCTTGTCGGTCTTGGTGCGGGTGATGCCGTTCGTCGCCTGCCCCTGGGGATCGGTCGTCGCCAGCTCGAAGGCGACCCGCGCGTCGGCCGCCAGGGGCGCGAACGGCGCCGGCGTCGACGACGCGTCGGTGTTCCGCATCCTGAAGTCGGCGTTGAGCACGTCGATCTGGCTCTTCACCTGGGCTTCGCTGATGTTCTGCGCGTTGGTCTTGTGGACGACGTGCACCACGACCGGGATCTTGGTGCACCCGGTTCGCCCGGTCATCGGCAACGCCATGGCCCGAAGCGCGTGGTTCTCGCTCCGGGCCCGCGCCTCCATGTAGCCGGGCACGGTTCTCAGCAACCGTTCGTGCACCGCCATCGTGCCGCAGTTGCGCCGGGTGGGTCGATCGTTGTCAGCCATGCTCCTGCCCTTCCTGGCGTCGACGGAGGACGAGCCTGTCAGCTTCGGCTGACACGACGTCGTAGGTACCTGTCCAGCCGGGAGCATCGAGAGTGAGAACGGTTCCGGCGAGCGCCCAACGTCCGGTGCGGGTGACGCCGCGGTCGTCGGGGCCTGGGAGCCCGACGCTGCAGCGACCGTCTTCGTTCAGGGTCAGCGCGGCGCGACCGCGCGCCGGCGGGAGGGGCGATCCGGCCGGCCGAAGCACGATGCGATCCTCGCCATCCTCCTCGTGGGCGTGGACCCAGCGGCCGGCCACCTCTTTCGGTTGCAGGGGTTGTTGGCGTTCCACGGTCTCCACCTCTTCCCCTCCTCCCACACGCGCGCCGCGTGCGGGCGCGGTGTGGGCTCGTGCGAGGAGGAGAAGACCGCGGGAGGGGCTTCCGAACCGTTGGGAGCCACCTCCGCACATGCAAGACGACCGTGGCCCCGAACGGGGTTCGGCACTGTGCCTCGCCGAGCGGACGCCATGCGACGACGGAAGACGACGAAAGAAGATTGCTGCGCGTTGCGACAAGGATGAGGGTTCGGGCCGCCATCGCGCAAGGACGACCGTCACAAGCCCACCCGATACCCGTCGCTCACGGGCTTCGCACGCGACGGGCCGTACCCGTGCTCGGACGCGCCGGCCACGCCGGACCGCGCGCCCCGGGCCCGGCGGGACCCGGCACGACCCACCGCGCCCTGCGAGGGCTCCACGACCCACGCCGAGGAAGGTGTGGACGCCATCATGGCGCCGGCCGAAACCCACGGCCGGGCCGACATCGTCGCCCGGGCGCGGGCGTGCGGGCCTCCCCCGCCACAACGTCGATCACGAGGAGGTCACGCTCATGGAGATGGGCGCCTGGCCGGCTCCCTGGGGCAGAGGTGTTCTGAGCTGGCCGCCAGGTGGGGACGCGAGCGGTAACATGAAGGTGCGCTCCGCGAACCCAGCGTCGGGTCGAAGGCCGTTCGTCCGAACGGTGCCCGCCGCACCTGTCGCCGCCCGAGAAGGGTCCGGGTCGCGTCCGGGCGCGACGAAGGAGCGCATGTTCGAGCACATCCTGGTTCCGCTGGACGAATCGCTCCCTGCCGAATCCGTGCTGCCTCACGCAACGGCGATCGCGGAGCTCACGGGCGCTCGCGTCACGCTGATCCGCGTGCTCGAGACCCCGACGACCGCAGGGCACGTGCAGCCGACCGATCCGGTCGAATGGCAACTGCACCACGACGCCGCGCGATCGTATCTGGCCGGCGTGGCCAAGGTGTTGGAAGCACGAGGCATCTCCGCCGAGAGCCGCATCCTCGAGGGGGATCCGGCTTCCTGCATCATCGGGCTCGCTCGCGACGAGCGCGTCGACCTCGTCGCCCTGGCCAGCCATGGTAGGACCGGGGCGACGGGATCCGAGCTCGGCGCCGTCACGCACAAGGTGATTCTCGGTGCTCACGTGCCGGTGCTGCTGGTTCGGTCGTTCATGGCGCGATCGCAGGGCGAGCAAGAGGTGCGATACCGGCGGTTGCTGGTCCCGCTCGACGGCTCGCGAAGGGCGGAGTGCGCGCTCCCCATCGTCCATCGCATCGCCGATAGCCACGGAGCGTCGCTGCTCTTGAGTCACGTGGTGCAGTTGCCCGCGGTGCCCCATCGGCTGCCGCTGAGCATCGAAGAGCAGCTCCTGGTCGACGGCTTGGCTGTGATAGCTCGCCGCCACGCAGCGGCCTACCTGGACGGACTGGGCCGAGGCCTCGCGAACGCCGGACGCAAGGTAAGCGTTCACGTCCTCGAGGGTGGGGATCCGGCCGCCTTGCTGGAGGAGCTCGCCGCCAAGGAGGACGTCGACCTGATCGTGATGAGCGCGCACGGCGCCACCGGCAGCACGAGGCGGCCGTTCGGTGCCGTCACGGCGACGTTCCTCCTGTACGGCAGCCGGCCGATGCTGGTCGTGCAGGACCGGGCGCGCGAAGAGATCGTGGCCAGTCCGGCCCGCTCGGCCGCCCGCGAGCAAGCCGGACACCCGTGATCCAAGGCTCCTCGCCGGCGGCGATCGATCTCGAGACCTTCACGCGACAAGCCGAAGCTCTGGCGGCCATGAACGAGCTGGCACCCTGTCACGGAAGGCCGCGTTCTATCCACCACCGCATCGACTCGCTGCGAGAGCGGGTTCGGTCGCTTTACGCGCGTTTGCCGAGCGACGCGCCGATGCTCGACAACGGGCGCCGCTGGCTGGTGGACAACGATTATCTCGTGCTCCGTACCCTGCGCCAGGCGGATGAAGACGTGTCCGACGCCTTCTACCGGGTGTTGCCCTGCGTCGCGAAGGGAAGCGGCCACCCGCTGCGTATCCAGGTCCTGATCGCCAGCTTCCTGGACCGCTGCCGCGGGCGGGTGCAGATCGGTTTGCTCCAGGCGTTCGTCGAAGCCTACCAGCGCGTCGCTCCGCTCATGCTGGCCGAGCTCTGGGCCTTGCCCGCCCTCCTGCGCGTCGAGGTGCTCGAGCGTCTCGTCGACGCAGCCGACCTGGAGTTGTTGACGGCGCGTGACACCACCGGCGACGAGGGTGCGATCGCCGGCATCGTGCAGGGGCTGCACGAGATCGAGCAGCAGGACTGGACGGTCTTCGTCGAGTCGCTCAGCCTCATCGAACGCAGCTTGCGAAGCGAGCCGGCCGGCCTCTACGCCAGCATGGACCTCGCGACCCGCGATTCCTACCGGAGGGTCGTCGAAGCCGTCGCTCGACGCAGCGGGCGCTCCGAGACGGACGTCGCGTCCGCGGCCATACGCCTCGCGAGCGAGGCAGCCGACGACAAGCATGTCGGCGGCGTTCTGTTCGGGCACGGGCGCGGCCTCCTCGAGAAGCGTCTCGGCGTCCGTCTTGGCGCCGGCGGGAGGCTTCGCCAGTGGGGCCGACGCTTCCGATCCCCCGTCTACTTCGCGGCCATCGGAACGCTGGCGCTGCTGCTCCTGGCGGCCGCCGCGCTCGTCGCTGGGTGGCACGGCGTCCGTGTCTCGCTCGCTCCGGTGCTCCTCGCCTTCCTAGCCCCCGCCATCGTCGCAGCCGAGACCCTCGTGCACTACGCGATCACCCACGTGCTGCCACCAAGGACGCTCCCGAAGCTGGACTTCTCCGACGGCGTACCGGATCACGCGCGGACCCTCGTCGTGATCCCCACCCTGATCTCCTCGGAGCGCGACGTCCCTCCGCTGTTCAGACAACTCGAACGCCACGCCGTCGGCAACGCCGATCCCAACATCGGCTTCGCGGTCCTGACCGACTTCCCGGACGCACCCGAGCGGGACGTGCCCGGGGACGACGCCCTGCTGGCGTCCCTGGAAGCGCACCTCGATGCCCTTCGCGATCGCCAGCCGGGCACGCGTTTCTACCTCATGCACCGAGAGCGACGCTGGAACCCGTCCGAGGGGTGCTGGATGGGTTGGGAGCGAAAGCGCGGCAAGCTGGTCGAGCTGAACGCCTGGCTCGATCGCGGCGAACGGGGCAGCTTCGTCCGTCCCGAGGGCCGGCCCGACGATCCGGCCGCAGGACCTGCCGGCTATGCCTTCGTCATCACCCTCGACACCGACACGGTCCTGCCTCCCGGCGCCGGCGCCCGGTTGGCCGGCACGCTCGCCCACCCCCTGGTCCGACCCCGGTTCGCGCACAACGGCAGGCTGAGTCACGGCTACACGGTCCTCCAGCCCCGCGTGGACATCCTTCCAACCGACGAGTCGCGGAGCCTCTTCAGTCGGGTGTTCGCGGGTGGCTCCGGCATCGACCTGTACGCTCGGGCGGTATCGGACCCGTACATGGACCTCTTCGGCGAGGGGATCTACGTTGGCAAGGGCATCTACGACGTTGCGGCGGTCGCGCGGGCCCAACGCGGCAAGGTGCCGGAGAACGCGATCTTGAGTCACGACCTCTTCGAGGGCGGCCTCGGCCGGGCCGCCCTCGTCAGCGACGTGATCGTGTTGGAGAGCTACCCCGCCGGGTATCTCGCCTACGTGCGCCGCCTCCACCGGTGGGTGAGGGGGGACTGGCAGTTGCTGCCCTGGCTGGGCCGCAGGGCCCCCGCTCCCGGCGGTGTGCGTGTCCCCAACCCCCTGACGCCGCTCACCCGGTGGTTGATCCTGCAGAACCTCGTGCGAAGCCTCTCCGCGCCCTCCCTGGCGGTGTCGCTCGTTCTGGGATGGACGCTCGTGCCCGCTCCACCGTGGGCTTGGACGCTGCTGGTCCTGGGCGTGTCCATGGTTCCATTCATGTTGGGGCGCCTCACACGGCTGACGCGCTCGATCCGACGGCAGGAGCGAGCCGCATCGAGCTGGTTGCGCGAAGCTTCGCGCTGGCTCGCCGACCTCGCCTTCCTTCCGACCACGACGACCGTCACGCTCTCCGCGATCGGCGTGACCTGGTGGCGCCTCGTGGTCTCACGTCGCCACCTGCTGTCGTGGCGCGACGCAGCTCGCAGCGCCCGGGATCTCGAACGTCGCGATGGACCGGTGGCCACGTTCCGCGAGATGGCGGTGGCTCCGCTTTCGGCCGTTGCGCTCGCCGCCCTCGTGGCTTGGAGTCGACCCGGGGCCGTGGCGGTGGCGGCGCCGCTCCTCCTGGCGTGGTTCGCTTCTCCGGCCATCGCTTACCGCTCGGGACGCGCGATCGAACGCACGGATCCACCTCTGAGCAGCGAAGAGAAGCGCTGGCTCGCGACCATCGCCCGCCGGACCTGGTACTTCTTCGAGCGCTTCGTCGGGCCGGGGGACCACTGGCTGCCCCCCGACCACTTCCAGGAGGCGCCGCGAGGGGCCATCGCGCACCGCACCTCCCCGACGAACATCGGTCTCCTGTTGACGAGCACCCTCGCAGCGCACGATCTGGGCTTCCTCGACGCGCGCACGACCGTTCGCCGGATCGGCAACACGCTCGCGACGATCGCGAACCTCGAGCGCTCGCGCGGACATCTGCTCAACTGGTACGGGACGCAGACGCTGCAGTCCCTGGCCCCGAGGTACGTGTCCTTCGTGGACAGCGGCAACTTCCTGGCCTCCCTGGTCATCGCGAAGCACGGCTGCGCCGAGATCCTGGCACGGGGTCCGGTGGAGCCCTCGTCGTGGAGAGGTGTGCTGGTCCTCCTCGACCTGCTGGGCGAGAACACCCGCTCGCTGCCCGGCGACACGACGGCGATCGAGGCTGGCCTCGACGACGTGCGCGCGAGGGTCGAGGCCCTCGAGGACGCGCCGGAGCGGTGGCCGGGCATGATCGACACGCTGCTCTCCGAGGATCTGCCGACGTTGGACGCGCGAGTGTTGGACCTCGTCCGGGCCACCGCGCCCGACGTCGACCGCAGGGTCCTCGCCGAGCTGGCGACGTGGTCCGGGCGGCTGCACGGGCACGCCGAGAGCATGCGGCGCGAGCGCGACCTCTTCCTGCCCTGGTTGGCGCCTGACGATCGTTGGGCACGCTTCGGCGCTCCCACGGCGGCGTCGCCGGCCTTCCCGACCTTCGCCGAGCTCAGCGACATCTACCCGCGCATGCTCGCGCTCCTGGGCGACGCGCCCTCCGAGGAGGAGCGCCGGCGCGACGTGGAGGATGGGCCCGGGGACGAGGACCTGCGAAGCGCGATCGTCGCCGCTCAGGCGGCGCTCTGCGAGATCGGCACGGCCGTTCAGGGTGTCGAGAGCGAAACCGAACGCTACCTCGGCGAGGCGGAGTTCGAGACGCTCTACGATCCGCGCCGCAAGGTCTTTCGCATCGGCTTCGACGTGGACACGGGCCGGCAGGACGAGCACGCCTACGACCTGCTCGCGTCCGAGGCGCGGATCGGCAGCTTCCTCGCCATCGCCCTGGGGCGCGTGCGCCAGGAACACTGGGTCCATCTGGGCCGGCCGTTCGCGCTCGCCGGCGATCGGCGCGTGTTGCAGTCTTGGAGCGGCAGCATGTTCGAGTACCTGATGCCGTCACTGATGATGCGCACGCCGAACGACAGTCTCCTGGGCCATGCAAGCCGCGCGGCCGTGGACCGCCAGATCGCGTTCGGCCAGGCCCACGGCATCCCGTGGGGCGTATCGGAGTCGGGCTATGCCAGGACCGACGCGCACGACAACTACCAGTACCGGGCGTTCGGCGTGCCTGACCTGGCCCTCTCCCGAACCGGAACCGACGCGCGGGTCGTCGCGCCCTACGCGACGCTGATGGCGTTGCCGTTCGCGCGGAAGCCGGCCGTTCGGAACCTCGAGAGGCTCGCCAGGGCCGGCGCCGTCGGTCTCTACGGCTTCTACGAGGCGATCGACCACACACCGGCCCACCTCCCGCTTGGCAGCCAGGAGATGGTGGTTCGTTCCTACATGGCGCACCACCACGGCATGTCCCTGCTCGGACTCTGCGCCGTGCTCGATGGAACCAGCTTCATCGACCGCTTCCACGCGGACGTCCGGGTGCAGAGCAGCGAGATCCTCCTGTACGAGGCGGCCGTCGCCGCGCCGGCGCTGGAGGAGGGAGGAGGCAAGGAACGACCCGCCTCCCGCCGGCCGGCCCCCGAGCCGGTGCGCTTGCTTCCGCGTCGGGTACCCCATCGGACGCCCACGCCCCTGGTGAACGTGCTGTCCAACGGTCGCTACACCGTCTTCCTCAGCAACGCAGGCGGCGGCGGCTCACGCTGGGCGGGATTGGATCTCAGCCGTTGGCGGGCCGATGCGACGCGCGACGCACACGGGGTGTGGACCTACCTGCACGATCTCGAATCGGGACGCCTCTGGTCCGCGACCCGGCAGCCGACCGGCAATGACGGGCAGCAGGAGACGGTGTCCTTCCAACCGCACAGCGCCGAGTTCTCACGCCGGGTCGACTCGATCCTCACGCGCCTCGAAGTGACCGTCGATCCCGACGACGACGTGGAGGTTCGCCGTCTCACGGTGACGAACCAGGGCGACGAGACGCGCCACCTGGCCGTTGCCAGCTACGGGGAGGTGGCGCTCGCCCCGCATGGTGCCGACCTGCGCCACCCCGCCTATGGAGGGCTGTTCGTCGAGAGCCGCTGGCTCCCGGAGTTACACGGGCTCCTGTTCCGCCGCAGGCGGCGCGCCGCCGACGAAGCCGAGCACCTTCTGCTGCACCGCCTCGTGGTCGAGACGGGTCGACCCGACGGCGTGGAGTTCGAGAGCGACCGTTTGCGCTTCCTCGGCCGGCACGGCAGCGCGGATCGTCCGGCAGCACTCCTGGACGGGGCCCTGTCCGGCGCGACCGGTGCCGTTCTCGATCCCGTCTTCGCGCTGCGCACAACGTTCGCCCTGATGCCCGGTGCCACGGTGCGACTCGCCTTCCTCACGCTCGCGGGGGATGAGGCCTCGAGCGTGTTGAGCGCCGCCCAACGCTTCGACAACTGGGATGCCGTCGAGGGGGCGTTCCGCGGTGCCCGTGCGCGCCAGACAACGGTCCTCGAACAGCTCACGCTCGGGGCGTCGGACTGGTGGACGATCGAGCAACTGCGCTCCCACCTGCTCTACCCGAACCACCGCCTACGAGCCCCGGCGCGGGTCCTGGCCCAGAATCGCCTGGGGCAACGTACCCTGTGGGGTTTCGGGATCTCCGGTGACCACCCGTTGGTGGTCGTCCGGGTGCGCGAGGCCGAAGACCTGGACCTTGCCGCCCTGCTCCTGAGGGCACACCGGTACTGGCGTGAGCAGGGATTCGCGACCGAGCTCGTCGTGCTCAACGAGCGCGACGACGGTTACCTGCAGACCACGCACGGCCGCATCAGGACCCTGGTTCACGCCAGCGGTAACGACGACTGGCTCGATCGCCCCGCCGGCATCGTCACGATCGCTTCGCATCGGTTGGACGACACCCAGAGAACCTTGATCCTCACCGCGGCGCGCGTGGTGGTGGGCGCCGGCGTACCAGTCCAGGGCGTGCTGGCTCTGGCGCGCGACGCGCGAGAGACGCGCCTACCCGCATTGATGGCCACCCGCAGCGCCACCGATCCCAGCGATGCAGAGCGGCCGCTACCGCCGCCGGAGGACCTGCTCTTCGCCAACGGCCTTGGCGGGTTCGCCGACGAGGGCCGCGAGTACCGGATCGTCCAGTCCGGAAGCCCGACTCCGGCACCCTGGATCAACGTGCTCGCCAATCCCGACTTCGGAACCCTCGTGAGCGAAGCCGGGTCGAGCACCACCTGGGCGGTCGACGGCGGGGAGAACCACCTCACGCCCTGGTCCAACGATGCGGTGGCCGATCCCAGCGGCGAAGTCCTCTACCTGCGCGACGAGGAGACCGCCGAGGTGTGGACGCCCACGCCGCAGCCGATCCCCGGCGGAGCGCCGTACCAGGTACACCACGCAGCCGGCAGCACCCGTTTCGGTCACCGCAGTCACCATCTCGACCAGCAGCTGCAGCTGTTCGTGCCGTCCGACGCGCCGCTGAAGGTGGTGCGGCTACGGCTCCAGAACCTCTTGGGACGCCCGCGGCGCATCACGGTCACGTACTACGCCGAATGGGTGCTCGGAAGTACGCGCGAGGGCACGCAGGCCTTCGTCATCCCCGAGTACGACGGCGAACTCGAGGCCCTCCTGGCCCGCAATCCGTACGCACCGTCCTTCCCGTCGCAGGTGGCGTTCCTGGTGTCCAACCGCGCGCCCCACGGCCTGACGACGGACCGGGAGGAGTTCCTGGGTCGCGAGGGCGGGGTTCGCCGACCGGCCGCGCTGACGCGGGTGGGGCTGTCCGGGCGCGTGGAGGCGGGGCGCGATCCCTGTGCGGTCCTCCAGATCCACGTCGATCTCCCCGCCGACGGCAGCGACGAGGTCGTCTTCCTGCTGGGCGCGGGCGCCGATCGCGAGGAGGCGCGGGACCTGATCCTTCGCTTCCGTGACTCCGCGCGCCGCGAGGCCGCCGAAGAGGACGTGCGCCGGGCATGGGACCAGCGCCTCGGTGCCATCGCGGTACGCACGCCCGACCGTGCCATGAACGTGATGCTCGACCGCTGGCTGCCGTACCAGACGATCGCCTGCCGGCTGTTTGCCCGCACTGCCTTCTACCAGGCCGGCGGAGCGTTCGGTTTCCGCGACCAACTGCAGGACGTCATGGCGGTGATGCACACGGCGCCCGAGCTGGCGCGCGCTCAGCTCTTGAGGGCGGCGCGACACCAGTTCGAGGAGGGCGACGTCTTGCACTGGTGGCATCCGGGTGAAACGCGCGGCGTCCGAACCCGCATCTCCGACGACCTCGCCTGGTTGCCGTTCGTGCTCGAGCGCTACCTCGATCACACGGCCGACGGCGCGGTCCTGGACGAGAGCGTTCCGTTCCTGCGGGCCCCTGAGCTCGCGCCCGACGAGCAGGACCGATACGACCGCGTCGCGGAGACCGAGCAGACGTTCTCCCTGTACGAGCATGCCTGTCGCGCGCTCGATCGAGCCTGCACCGAAGGCCCGCACGGCCTGCCACTCATGGGCGGCGGCGACTGGAACGACGGCATGAATCGGGTCGGAATCGGCGGCAAGGGGGAAAGCACGTGGCTGGCCTGGTTCCTCATCGCCACGCTGCGGCGTTTCGCGCCCGTGTGCGATGCACGCGCCGACACGGCGCGCGCGGCGCGCTACCGGCGCCAGGCGGACGCCTACCACAACGCGATCGAGACCCAGGCGTGGGACGGCAGCTGGTACCTGCGAGCCTTCTTCGATGACGGCACCCCGCTCGGTTCGCACCGGAACGACGAGGCGAAGATCGACGCGATCGCCCAGTCCTGGTCGGTGCTCTCCGGCGCGGGCGATCCCGCGCGTTCCGCGCAGGCGATGGCATCCGTCGTGGAGCACCTGGTACGCCCAACGGAGGGCATCATCTTGCTGCTCACACCGCCGTTCGATCATGACGCGGTGGACCCCGGTTACATCAAGGGGTACCTTCCCGGCATCCGCGAGAATGGAGGTCAGTACACGCACGCGGCGATCTGGACCGCCTGGGCCGTGGCGCAGCTCGGCGACGGCGCCCTCGCCTACCGCCTGTTCGACCTCCTCAACCCCGTTCGGCACGGCGCAACGCCCGAGGCCGTGGCGCGTTACAGGGTCGAACCGTACGTGATCGCCGGGGACGTGTACGGCGTCCCGCCCCATGTCGGTCGCGGAGGCTGGACGTGGTACACGGGTTCGGCCGCCTGGATGTATCGACTGGGCATCGAGGCGATTCTCGGCCTATGCCGTCACGGCGACGCCCTCGATGTCGAACCGTGCATCCCTCCCGCCTGGGAAGGGTTCGAGGTGGACTACCGGTTCGGCACCAGCTGCTACACCATCGAGGTGCACAACCCCGACCACATCGCCCGAGGCGTGGCGGCCGTCACCGTCGACGGCCGACCGCAGCCGAGTCGGCGCGTACCTCTGCGTGACGATGGTCGTGACCATGCCGTGACGGTCATCATGGGCGAGCAGCAAGCCAGCCCATCGTCACCGGTGCCCGCCCCGACGATGCCAGGATAGAGCTGCGCGTGGAACGCGTGCCGGTGGGGGCGGGCATGGGGGCTGCACCGTCGGCGGGGCCGCACCGAGCGCACGCTCACGGCGGGGGAGGGCGACGCATGGCGGGCCGCGCGCGCGCCGGTGGGCGCGCCGCCGCAACCCACTGCGCCGCACCCGGCTGAGCTCGAGCCTCACGGGCGCGAGCCGTCCGTCGAGGTCGAGCTCGAGCGTGAGCAGCAGGCGGCGCGCCCGCATGCGCGTGAGGGCGACCGGCCGGCCCGCGGCGTCGAGGACCACGGCGTACACGATCGCCCCCCGCCGCGCGCGGCCTCCGCGCAGGTCGAGACCGAGGTCGCCGAGCCACAGGCGACCGGAAAGGCGTCCGTCCGGGGCAGGGGCGAGGGTCAGGCGGCAGCTCGGTTCGCCGTGGCGCGTGGCGAAGGCGCCGACGAGGGAGCCCACCTTGGGAGACGAGCGTGCCACCGGTCCTCCGGGGCCGGCGGGGCCGGCGCTTTGGGCGGCGGTCGGCGGTCGACCCTCGGGCGGCACGCACGACGATGCCTCTGGGGGCGTCGCCTGGCGTGCTGCGAGGAGGCGGCCGCGGCGCCGCAGGGCTACGGGGCGTTCGCCAGACGCGTCACGAAGGACCCGCTCACGGGGGCAGCGAGCGACTTGAGCAACATGCGCCCGACGCCGGCCTCCCGCGCGCTCGTGTCGACCGTCCACTGCACGGTCTGGCCGTTGCCGTAGGGGGCGTTCGGGGTGAAGCGCGCGACGGACCCGTTCGCGTCGAGCGCCCAGTCCATCACGCCGGCGACCGGCGCGCCGCCCGTCAGCACGGTCAACGCCCCCGCCACGCTGTCCTGGTCCATGGGCTCGGAGAAGGTGAGCACCAGCGGGGCGGTGGTCGGCGCGTTGAAGGCGCCGTTCCTGGGGGAGACGCCGACGAGACGGGGGGTGAAGTTGCCGGTGTTGAAGGAGAACGGGTACGGGAAGCTCAGGTGGTTGCCTGCGGTGTCGGCGGCGCCGACGCCGACGGCCAGGTCGTAGGCGGTCAGTTGCGTGAGGCCCGAGACCATCGTGCAGGTGGCGTCGCTCGCCTGCCAGCTCCAGGCGCAACCCAGCTGTGGCTGGCTCAGGAACGCGGCCTCGACCGATGCCTGGTCCATCGGTTCGCTGAAGTGCAGCACGACCGACCCCGTGCCCCGGTCGAGGTCGATCACGGGATCGTCGGCGACGACGCTCGGCGGGGTCGAGTCCTGCGTGGCGCGCACCGAGAAGGCTACGGTCGCGGGCGGAGCCAGATCGTTCCCCGCGACGTCGGTGCCGGAGACGACCAGCACGTAGGTGGCGGCGTCGGCGAACGTCGCCCCGGCGGCGAAGGAGGCGACGCTGCCGGCGCCGCTCCACGTGGCGGGGCCGAGGTCGAGGGGCGCGGGGTTGGCGCACGTCGCGACCTCGGGCGCTGCCGTGCCGGTGCACAGTCCCAGCGACAACGTTGCGGCGGCCATCGGCTCGGAGAAGGTGAGGTCGACGACGCCCGGCGAGGAGACATCCGCCGCGCCGTCGGCGGGGTCGCTGGACACGAGGGTCGGTGGCGTGGCGTCGCGCGGCGTCACGGTGCCGCTCACCCGCTCCGAGCGGTTGCCCGAGGCGTCCTGCGCCTCGACCGCGTAGGAGTAGGTGGTGCCGTCGACGACGCCGCCGACCGTGGCGTTCGTGCCGGGTGCGGGCACGAACAGCGCGCCGGCGGGCGCCGCCGGGTCCTCGCCCCAGTACACGGTCACGCCGGCGAGGTCGTCGTCGGTGCCCGGGTCCCACGAGACGGTGAAGGACGCGTCGTCCGCCTCGGCGTGGACGTTGGTGGGCCGCGCCGGCGGCGTGCCGTCGGCGACGGTGTCGAACGCGATGGTGGTGGGTGGGAGGTCGTTCCCCGCACGGTCGCGCCCGCTCAGCGTCACGGCGTAGTGGCTCCCGGCGCGCCAGCCACCGGTCGGGGCGTAGCGCACGGTGCGCTCGTCGAGCCAGGCGCCCGCGCCGAGGTCGACGAACGGTGTGGCGGCAACGCGCACCGAAGCGGCGTCCATCCCCTCCGATGCGATGAGGGTGAGCGGCGTCGAGAGGGGCACGTCGCGCGCGCCGTCGGCGGGGGTGCTGGCGTCCAGCCGCGGCGCCGTCACGTCCGCGGTGGATTGGCAGCCCGCCAGCGCGAGCACCGCGAGCAGCGCCAACGCCGGCGCCCTCACAGGATGATGTGCCACTCGAGCACCACCGAGTCCTCGCCCGTCTGGGCGTCGGGATCCGTCGCGCGCAGGCGGATTGTCACCGTGTAGGTCCCTTCCGCGCCGAAGTCGAACGTGTCGCTCGGGGTCCACGAGCCGGTCGGAGCGTTGCCGACGGTCACCGGTGCGCCGTTGCCGAGCTGTACCGTCCACGCGTACGTCAGGTCCGTCGCGCCCTCGGGGTCGGTAGCGCCGCCGGTCAGCGCGATGGGCTGGTCGTAGGGCACGTTGGCGTGGTCGTGCGGGCCGGTGATGTGGACGAAGGGGGGAAGGTTCGGCGGCGGCGCCACCACGTTCACGGTGACGGTGTCGGTCGCGCTCGCGCCTTGAGGGTCCGTGGCGCTCAGCGTGAGGGTGCGCTCGCCGTCGGTGTCGAACGCGACCTCGAGCTCGCAGCCGGTGAGCGGGAACGCATCGTCGCCGACGCTGCTCGTCCACACCAGCCGGTCGCAGGCGAGGGCCCCGTCCGGCTCGTTGCGATCGTCTGCGCGCCCTCGCAGCACCGTTTTCGCTCCGCGGTAGAGCGAGGCGCCGTCGGCGGGGCCGGCGATCGCGGGTTCGGGCGCGTAGTTGACGACGTTCAGCTGCATGCTGGCGTGGCTCGTGGCGCCTCCGCTGTCGACGGCGGTCACCGTCACGGTCCGCGGGCCCTGGGTGGTGAACGTGTGGGTGACGCTGTAACCGGAGCCGAGGGCGCCGTCGACGTTCGACGTCCAGGTGACGCTGCAGCACGGGAAGGCGTCCTCGAAGTCGGTGACGTCGGCGTCGAGCGTGAGCTCCACGTCGAGTGGCACGTCGCCGCCGGCGCCGAGCTCGATGCTGGGCGGGATGTTGCCGAGGGCGGCCTTCACGGCGCCGAGCGCGTTGACGTAGCGCCCCACGTCGGGGTCGTTGCTGGCGTGGGCCGTCTGGTACAGCAGGTTCTCCACCCCATCGGCGCCGAGGGAGGGATCGGCCGCCCACACGAGGGCCGCGACGCCGGCCGCGAACGGCGACGAGAAGCTCGTCCCGCTCAGCGTCTGCACCTGGTTCGCGCCGTGATCAGGGTCGGGGCCGAGCCACAGCGTGAACGGCGCGAAGATGTCGACCTGATCGTGGCCGTAGTTGGAGCTCGCCGCGCGCTGCGTCGAGTTGGGCCGGAGCCCGCCGACGCAGATCACGCCTGCGTTCTCACACGGCGTGTACCAGGTGCGTTCCCAGCACGCGCCCAACGTGCACCCCTCGGCATCGACGTCCTTGCCGTCGTTCCCGGCCGCCGCGAACAGCAGCATCCCCGTGGCGCGCATGCCGGCCGTAGCGGCCTCGAACGGCAGGACGCTCCAGCCGAGGTACCAGGGGACGGGCGCGGCGTAGCTCATGTTGGCGATCTTCGCGCCGTCGAGCCTCGCGGCGAGCAGCGCCGAGATCGACGTGAAGAAGTCGTAGAGGGTGAACACGGCGATCGGTCGAGCCACGGGGCCGGCCGGGCCGGCGCTGCCGTAGCCGTTGTCGGGAAGCGCCATGAGCGCGCTCACGACCTCCGTGCCGTGCCACGGGCAGGGGTTGCCGCTTCCGCAGCCGAGGAGGTTCGCCGTGCCGATGGGCGGCGTGAGGGGTACGTTGCCGATCGCCGTATACCCGCTCGACCAGTCGGCATCGGGCGAGAAGCCCATGTCCAGCACGGCGACCTTCACGGTGTCGTGGACGCCGGCGAGTTGCAGCGCGCGCCACGCCTCCGCCACCCCGATCTGCTGCACGCTGCTCGCACCGAGGTTGTGCGAGGGCCACGTGAAGGCGTTCGGGTCGTACGCGATCCCGGCGAGGGCGCCCCCCGTGGGGGCCTCGTTGGAGATGCGCTCACGGAAGCGTTGCGCGCCCTCGCCGACGAAGTTGAGGCCGAGGGCGAGGCCTCCGGCCGCCTCGTGGCCGGCCGCCGCGATGAGGTCCAGACCCGCCTGGCTCGACACGCGGTGATCGCCGGTCGCGTGCGGGTCGAGCGCGCGCAGGTCGTCGGGGAGGCGGGACAGGTCGGCCGCGGCGGCATCGACGCGGACCAGGTAGTGGGTGGTCGCACCGCCGGCGCCGGGCACCGACAGGCTCTGCAGGACGGTGCCATGCCAGCGGTCCAGCAGCGCCTGGAGTTGCGCATCGTCTTCCGAGCGCAGCCACAGCTCGTTCGCCACGAACTCCGCCGTGGTGCCGCCGTCGCCGGTCACCACCGCGAGGGGACGGGGCTCGCCGTCCGCGAACCCGGGCAGGGCATCGACCGACGGCGCCAGCGAGGGATCGACCGTGAGGGCGATCGGGGGTAGCGGTTGGGACGGGGGGCCGCCGCAGGCGGCGACGAGCAGCACCAGCAGTAGCGCGAGCCATCGGCCCGGTTTCGTGCGGATCATGGAAGCCTCCTTCGCATCTCGCTTCACGGCCCCCAACGGCCGCGGTCCCATGAGGCGGAGTCCCACGTGGCGGCGGTCGTGCCGGGGGTCTGGCCCCCGCCGCAGGCGGCCAGCGACACGGTCGTCAGCACCAGGGCCGCCGCCCACACCGCGATCGCGGCGCGTCCCCGTCGCGCGCGAGGACGCCGTCGGCGAGGGCTATGGGTAACGCGAGCGCGATCGCGGCCGGGCCGAGGTCGGTTCATGGGCAGCCTCCTTCGGGCGTCGTTCCCCGCAACGCTAGCGGCGGGCCGTCACAAGGGCGCCACAGGCCGCGGCACCTGCGGCCGCCGCGGCCGCCCCGATGCCCTACAATCGCGCCACAGCACAAGCGTGGCCGGGAAGGGGTGAGGAGCTTGACGCGCATCCGGCTGTTGGGGGGCCTGGGGCTCGAGCCGGGTGGCTTCACGCAACCCAAGCCCCTTCTCCTGCTCGCCTACCTCGCGCTCGAGGGCCCTCAACCGCGGCGGCGCCTGGCCGAGCTGTTCTGGCCCGCCGGCGACCGGAGGAAGAGCCTTCGCATGTCGCTGACGCGCTTGCGCCAGGCCGCGCCCGACCTCGTGGGAGCCGACGCGCAGCGCGCCTGGACCGCCGCCCCGAGCGACGCGACGGCGCTGCTCGACGCGCTCGACCGCGGCGACTGGCGCGGCGTGGCGGCGCTCTACACGGGGCCGTTCGTGGACGGCGTGGGCCTCGACGACTGGAGCCCGGAGCTCGAGGAGTGGGTCGTGGGGACCCGGGAGTACCTCGCAGAGCGCGTCCAGTACGCGCTCCTGATGCTGGCGGAGGGGGCCGCGCGCGACCGGGACTTCGCGGGCGCCGCGGCCATGGCCGAACGCGCCTACCGGCTTCCCGGCTCCGCCGGGCCGGAGCCGTCGGTGCTCGAGCGGCTCTACACCCTGCTGAGCGCGGGCCGCAGCCGCGCCGCGCCCATCGTGCGCCGCGAGCTCGCGAGTTACGGGCTCACGTTGCGGCTCGCGACCGACGACGCGCGCGCTGCCCTCGCCTCGCCGGGCACGGCCACGCCGAACAACCTGGCTGCGCGCCCCACGGCGTTCGTCGGCCGCGAGGCCGAGATCGCCCGGGCCCGCGCCGCGCTCGACCGGCCGGGGGTGCGGCTCCTGACGGTGATCGGGCCGGGCGGTGCCGGCAAGAGCCGGCTCGCGGAGCGGGTGGCTGCCGCGCGGCTCGAGGCCGGTTCCCACCCCGACGGCATCTTCTTCATCGACCTGGAGCCCTTGCGGCGGCCCGACGAGATCCCCACGGCCGTGGCGCGCGCGATGGGCGTGGCGCCGTCGCAGGGCGACCCGTGGGAGCGGCTGGCCGTGGCCACCGCCGACCGCCGGTTGCTGCTGGTGCTCGATACCTTCGAGCACCTGCTGGAGGCGGCTCCACGGATCGCGGCGCTGCTCCGGGCGTCCGCGCACCTCAAGGTGGTCGTGACGTCACGTCTGCGGCTGTCGCTCGCCGAGGAGAACCTCTTCCCGCTCGGCGGCCTGTCGCTGCCCGCGGTGGGCGCTCCCGCTGCCGAGGCGCAGGAGGCCGAGGCCGTGCGCCTCTTCGCGGAGCGCGCCCGACAGCTCGAGCCCCGCTTCGACCTCGCGCTCGAGCTGCCCCACGTGCTGTCGCTGTGCCGCCGGCTCGACGGGCTGCCGCTTGCGCTCGAGCTGGCCGCCGGATGGGTGCGGCTCATGCCGTGCGCGGACATCGGCGCCGAGGTCGCGGGCAACCTCGATCTGCTGACCACCACGGGACGGGACGTGCCGGCGCGCCACAGGAGCCTGCGGGCGGTGTTCGAGGGGTCGTGGCAGCGCCTGCCCGAACGCGAGCGGGAGGTGATGCGCGACCTCGCGGTGTTCCAGGGCGGCTTCCGGCGGGACGCCGCGGCTCGTGTGGCGGGCGCGAGCATCCCGCTGCTCGGGGCGTTGGTCGACGGCTCGCTGTTGACGATGTCGGCGGTGGGCCGCTACGACCGTCACCCGTTGCTGCACCAGTTCACGCTGGAGAAGCTGGCGCTGAACCCCGTCGAGCTCGAGGAGCGGCGACGCGCCCACGCCGCGCACTACCTCGCGCTCGCCGAGGAGGCCGCCGCCGAGCTGCGCGGCCCGCACCAGGTGCAGGCGTTCACGCGCCTGGCCGAGGAGGAGGCCAACCTCCGGGCGGCGCTCGAGACGCTGGAGCGCGCCGGCGACGAGGTCGCGGCCCTGCGCCTGGCGACTGCGCTGGGGTACGCGTGGGAGGTGCGCGGGCCGTTCTCCGAGGGGCGTGCGGTGCTCGAGCGGCTGGCCGCGTCACGCCGCCCCCCCAGGACCTGCGCCATCGTGCACGTCTCATGGCCGGCCGCCTCGCGTGGCTCGCGGGAGACCCCGCGGTGGCGCGCGAAACGTACCGAGACGTCCTTCGCCATGGCGACGATCCGTCCCTGCGGGCCGAGGCGCACCTGGGGCTGGGGGTCGTGTCGCAGCACCACGAGGGTGACTACCCGTCCGCGGCGCGGCACTTCGCCGCGGCGCTCGCGCTGGCCAGCGGGCGCGATGCCGCACTGGTCGCGGTGAGCCGGCGCCTGAGCGGCACCCTCGAGGTCGAGCTGGGCAACTACCGCGCGGCGCGCGCGCAGTACGAGGCCTCCGCGGACCTCCTGGAGGGGCTGGGTGACCGCTTCGGTCGCGCGAAGACCCTGCTGAACCTCGCCACGGTCCTGACGTACCTGGGCGACCTCGCGGCTGCGCACGAGCTGAACGGGCAGTGCCTCGAGCTGTTCCGGGCCGTCGGGGACCGCCGCGGGGAAGGGATCGCGCTGCTGAACCTGGCGATCGACGCCGCCAACGGCGACCGCTTCGGCGAGGCCGTCGAGCTCGACCGCGCCAGCCTCGCGCTGTTCCGGGAGCTGGGCGACCAGAACATGGTGAGCCACGTCCTGAACAACCTCGCGTCGGAGTACCAGAAGCACGGGCAGGCGCAGCGTGCGCTGCCGTTGCTCGAGGAGAGCCTGGCGCTCGAGCACCGGCTCGGGGACGTATCGCTCGTGTCGCACGCCCTGTTCCTCCTCGCACTGGTGCACCACGACCTCGGTGACATGCAGGAGGCCGAGCGGTGCTACCGCCGATGCCGCGACCTGTGCCGCGCCAACGGCGAGACGTGGAGCCTGATGCGGGCGCTCGAGATGCGTGCCGGCTGGCATCTCGACAGCGGCGAGCAGGGCGCGGGTGCGGCGCTCCTCGACGAGGCCTTCACCCTCGCGAGCGCGGCGGGCGACGACCGGACCCTCTCGAAGATCCGTGCGGCGCGGGCGCGCCTGACGGTTTCCGGCGGGCGCCCGTCGATCGCGCCGGGCCCCTGAACGATGCGCCTGCGGGCGCGGCGGCGCGCGTGCGGCGGGGCCGGCAGCGCGGCGCGACGGGGGCGACGCCCCAGCGGCGCCGCCCCAGCGGCGCCGGCCGACCGAGGTGATGCCGGCCGGCCCGCGACGCCTGGCACGCGGCGGGCCGGCCCGCGGCGCACGATGCGTGGCGGGCCGGCCCATCAGGCCTCCGCTCAGGGCGCCTGCGTCGTCACGACGTACGGCGTGCTCTCGACGTGCAGGCCCGCCGTGATGTCGGAGACGGTGAGGGCGAGATCGGCCGGAGTTCCGGCGACCGCGTACGCGATGGCGTCGGCGTTCGCTTGCGCCTGGCCGGCGACGTTGGTGCCGTGCGCACCCGAGCCCGGCGCGAACGCCACGTTGCCCGTGGGGCCGAGGCGCAGCAGCCACATCTCCTCGTTCGCGTCGAACGAGTCGGTCGTGACGTCGAGGAGGATGCCGCCGTCGGGAGCGAGCGCGATCGGTCGCCCGTCCTGGTGGGCGAGGTCCCGGCCGACCGTGTCGTTGCCGTCGCCGCCGAACACCCGGTAGGCGTCGCCCACCGCCAGCCACGCGTCGTTGGGGGCGGCGGCGGCGTCGCGTGTCTCGCCGGTCATCACCACGACGTCACCATCGACGAGCACCCCGAAGCCCGCCGCGTACTGCTGCAGCACCGTCCGGATGGTGTTGCTCACCAGGTTCCCGTCCCGGTCGATGGCGACGATCCACGCGCTCGATCCGATGCCGTTGATGATGTTGTATTGCGTGAACGTTTCCGCGGCGATGGCGAAGCCGTCGGCCGTCTCCGCGATCCCCAACCCGACCTCGTTCCCGGGGCCGAGCGTCCCGCCGGGATCGCTGCCGTTGCTGTCGTAGCGGTCGTCGAGGCTGGTTTGCCAGCGTACGCGGCCGTCGAGCCCGAAGCGCACCACCCATACGTCCTCCAGGCCCGCCGCCGTCTGGTCGGCTCCGACCGCCACGAGGTCGCCGTCGGAGGTGAGCACGACGTCGTTGAGCCACTCGTTGGTCTGGGCGCCTGCGACGTCGTGACCGAGCGTCTCGGACCACACGACAGAGCCGTCGTTCGCCAGCCGCACGATCCAGCCGTCGGTCGCCGAGCGGGCCTGGCCGACGCCGATGAACCCGCCGGTGGGCAGCGGCACGAGTGACGCGAGGCGGCCGTACGCCGCGCCGGCAGGGGTGTAGCGCCGAGCCCACCGCAGGTCGCCGCCGCCGTCCACCGCGATGAGACCGTCCGCGAGCGCGATGACGTACCCGTCGGGCACGGCAACGAGCCCGATGGGGTCGGCGTAGCGAGCGTCGCCGTAGGCCTTCTGCCACACGACGTTACCGTCGCCGTCGAGCCTCACGAGCCAGCAGGCCGCGCCGGCGCCTGTCACGCCGTCGATCAGGTCGGACTGCGCCAGGGCCATGTATCCTCCGCCGACCGCGATGAACGCGCGCGCGCTCTCGCCCACGCTTCCCACACGGTGGAGGCTGCGGGCCCACGTCGAACCGGCGGGCGGTGGGGGCGCGCCCCCGCAACCGTCGTACGACTGCAGGGTCGCGGCGTCGTGGAACAGGGAGGCGTCGTGGTCGGCGATGAAGGTCGCGCCGGCGCTGGCGTCGACGGCGGCGTCGAGGTCCCATCGCAAGCATGGCGGGGTGCCGCTGAGGTTGGCGTTCAGGCCGAGCGACGCCTGGGCTTCGGCGTACGCGCTCACGATCCCGTAGAGCGCGAGCGACACGCGCGGGCCGGCGTAGGCGCGTACGGAGGCGGCGGCGTCGACGGCGGGGAGGCTGTGGATCTCGTGCGAGTCGCTCGAGCCGTTCGCGACCCACGAGCCGTTCTGGTACCCCAGGACCATCGTGAGCTGCGCGTCCTGCGTCACGCTGGCCGTGAGGCCGGCGTCGACGCTGCCGTGGGCGCCGGCGAACAGCTCGAGCTCGGGGATCAGCACCAGGGGGAACACCCCGGCGGGTGTGGGAACCGGGATCACGATGGGGGCGAAGAGGAACGTCGCCAGGGTGACGCGCTGGTCGAAGCCCGCGTGGCCGGTGACCGCCAGGTCACCCTGGAACGTCTCCCGCGCGCCGACGTTCAGGTCGAACGTGTCGAGGCCGAAGTCGCTCACGTCCAGCGTCAGGCCGAGGTCGATCCCCGCGTCGGCCGCCACGCCCAACGAGCCGCTCAGCGTCGCGTCGCCTGCGTCGTCGAGGGGCACGTCGACGGCCACCGTGAACCCGGCCCCACCGCCGGCCGTCCGCGACAGGAGACGGACGCCGTTCGCCAGGGCGGAGGTCCGCACGTCGTCGGCGTGCAGCGAGCGCGCCACGGCCACATGGCCGCTCTCCACGGCGTCCTGCAGCCGTACGGCCTGTGTCTCGAGAGTGACCCCGGGACCGTGTGGCGTGATGGCCGTGACTCGGCTCAGCATCCCGGCGGGAAGCTGCGGGCCGACCCCCGCCACCACGATGTCCCCGGGACGGAGGGCGTCGAGCTGCGGGCCGGTGCCGGAGAAGACCAGCTCGCCGTCGGCCGTCGCCGACGCCAGCAGGGAGAGGGTCGCGTCGGTGAGGATCTTGGTCGTGGCGGGTAGGACGAAGCCGTTGGTCGGAGCGCTTGCGGAGCTCCGCACGCCGCCAGGGTAAGGGCCAAGGTGGCGCCGACGGCGGCGGAACGCAGGGATCTACGCGTGCGCTTCACTGGCGGCCCTCGAACGCATCAGACTGCGCACCGCAGGCGACGCAGTACTTCCGAACGGCGTGCCGATCGGCGCGCCACAGGATGGACACGCATTCAGCATGCGCTGCCCGTCGTTGGGGCAGAAGCGCTCCCCGGCCTCGGCCGGTGTCGCCCGCGCGCAGCGGGGGCAGAGACGGTATGCGACGACCTTCGGACCCATACATGTCGACCTCCTTCGCGTCAGGGTCCGCTTCGCCGGGTAACACGCCGGTCACACCGCATCGGTCCGTGGGGGGTGGCCGGCAAGGAAGTCGCCCATGGTGCCGTCCGGCTCGTCCCCCACATCCGCCAGCCGAGCGCGTCCCGCGGCGTGCACCGCCTCCGCTCCCGCCACGTCTCCCGCCGCCAGCAGGGCGCGCTCGAGACTGGCGAGGGCCGCCACGTCGTACGGCTCCATGTCCACCAGGACGCGCCCGAGACGCACGGCTTCGGGCGCGCCCGCCAGCGCGAGGCGCTCCACGGCTCGCGCGAGGGCGGCGGACACGGCGCCCGCGACCTCACCGAGCCAGGCATCGTCGACGTCCTCGAGGTAACGCCCGCGCCACCAGACCGGTTCGCCGTCCTCGAGGAACGCTTCGGCATCGGTGGTCGCGACCAGCGCGTAGCCGTTGCCCGTCGTGCGTATGGCGCCGTCGCCCAGCAACCGGCGGGCCTGGTACACCAACTGCTTCAGCGAGCGGAGCGCATCCGGAGCCCCGCGCTCGCCGTACAGCCCGGTGAGGAGCTCGTCGCGCGGGACCTCGTCGCGCCCCTCCAGGCGTCCCTCCGCCAGCAGCGCGAGGAGCCGGCGCCGCTGGCGGCCACGCACCGCGATCCGCCTGGCGCCCAGCGCGACGCGCATCGGGCCGAGCACCTCCAGACGCACGCGGGTGCCCTTCCCCGCCCCGTCGCCGGTCGAGCCGCCTTGCGGCGCGTCCGGTCCCGTGTGCAGGCCGCGCGCTTCGAGCCACGCTCGCGCCGCCAGGCGGGCCTCGTCGTCACCCTCGAGCTCGGCCCTTTCGGCCTCGAGGCGGTGCGCCTCGACCGCCATGCCGTCGGCGGCCGCCAACGCCGCGGCCGCGCGCAGCGCCTCGGCGGCGGCGGCGGAGCGGCCGAGCGCAGCGAGGGCGGCGCCGCGCGCCCAGCGCGCGTGCACGGCGATCTCGCGGAACCCCATGGCGTCTGCTGACGCTTCCGCGCGCGCCGCCAGCTGCAGGGCCCTCGCGGCCTCGCCGTCGCGGGCCAACACGCGGGCCATCACGACGTCGGCATGGGCCACCTTCACGGGATTCGCGAGCGCCGCGGCCGTCGCCGAGGCGCGCTCGGCGTACGCGCGCGCCAGAGCCAACGCCCGTCTCGGACGGCCGTCGTCCCCGTCGCGCTCGCCAAGGTAGAGGGTCGCGAGGCCGGCGTAGGCGTTCATGAGGAACGGTTGCGGCTCGATGCGCTCGAACACGCTCAGGGCCTCGAGGAGCGCCGCGCGAGCGCTCGCGACGTCACCGAGCTCGCCGTGCACCTCGCTCACCATCACCAGCGTCTGCGCGTACCGGACGCTGTCGCCCGCTGCGGCGTAGGCCGCCAGGGCCGCCGCGAAGTCCGGCAGCGTCTCGCGATACGCGCCGGAGAACAACCGGTTGAGCGCGCGATTGCGCCGCACGTTCGCGGTGCTCGTGGGAGCCGCGTCCGGCACCGCTTCGAAGGCCGCCAGGGCGGCGGCGAAGAGCTCGTCGGCGACGGCGTATTCGCCGCGGTAGTGGTGAACGGCCGCGCAGATCTCCAACAGGCCGGCCCGGTCGACGGGCGCGTCGAAGGTGGCCAGCCCTCTCTCGGCGAGCGCCATCGCCGCTCCCAGCTCGCCTCGATCCATCAACGCGTAGGCAACGTCGTACACCGCGGCGCCCGGCTCGAGCGGTAGACCGTCCAGGCGCCGGCGCCAGAGCTCGAGCACCTCGTCGAGTGCGCCGGCGACGAACAGCAGGTGGAGCTCGCGCCAGGCAGCACGCGCGTCGGCCTCGGGTGCGGCGCGCCTTAGTGCCTCGCGCATCGCCTCGCGCCTGCCCGCCCGCGCGTGGGCTTCGGCCAGGAGCCAGGGTAGCTCGGCGTCGTCCGGCGCGGCGCGAAACGCGGCCTCCAGGTGCGGGACGCTCGCCTCGGGATCGACGGCGAGCAGTGCCCGCCCCGCCAGGCTCGCGAAGCGGGCGCGCTGCGGTCCATCGGCGCGCTCCGCGGCGCGCGACCACCAGGACGCCGCCGTGCGCGCGTCGCCGCGCTCCCGCGCGGCCTCGGCGGCCCGCCCGAGGAGGTCCACGGTCTCCGCCGCATCCAACGCCGCGGCGAGCGCAACGGCCGCGACCGCTTCCGGCGCATGCGCACGAAGCGCCTCCACGGCACGTCGTGCGTGCTCGCGCCGGCGTGTGGGCGGCGTGGTCCTCACGACCACCTGCGCCAGCAGCGGGTGCCGGAACTCGGCGGCGCGAACGAGCCCGTGACGCTCGAGCCCTAGTGCGGCCGCGCCCAACGCGCGTTCGCTCAGGCCGGCCGTCTGCGCCCAGGCATCGGCCACTCCCGTCTCGTGCAGCAGCGCGAGGGCTTCCAAGGCCGCGCGCTCCGCCGGCAGCAGGCCGGCGTCCGCGATCCTGCGCTCGAGCACGCCCTCCACCGTGACCGGCAGCAGCCCGTCGGGGGCGGGCCTCCAGCGCCACCGCTCGAGGTCGTTCCAGAGGTACCCGGCCTGGGCCAGCAGCCGGACGTACTCGATCGTGAAGAGGGGGTTGCCGTGCGCGTGGCGGTGCGTCCAGGAGACGGCCTGCTCCGGCGGTTCGGCCTCGAGCAGAGCGGTCACGACGTTGCGCGTCTCGGCCTCGTCGAGGGGTGGGACGTCGACCTTCGTGGCGGCGGCCGGAGCCTCGCCGCGGCTCGTGAGCACAAGCGCAACCCCCGGCATCCGGTGGATGCGCCGCGCGAGGCGCTCGAGCAGCTCGGCGCCGCCCGGGTCGGCCTCGTGCGCATCGTCGACGAGCACGAGGATGGGCGTCGCGGCGGCGAGGACGCCCGCGATCGCCTCGCTCAGCGGCTCGGGGCCGACCGGCTCCCCGGCGACCGCGCGCTCGAGGGTGGACATCGCCCACGGCGGTCCACCCAGCCTTGCCAGGCCGCGCGCGAGCTCGACGGCCACCCGCGCGCCCCGCACCTCGAGCGAGGCGCAGGGAGCCCGGCGCACGAGTTCCCGCGCGCTCCACGTCTTCCCGCTTCCCGCCGTGCCGACGAGGGCGAGCGCCACGCCGAGGCGTCTCGACGCGACGGGGCGAACGCGACGCAAGAGCTCCTGGACGAACGGGCGATCCAGCGCGGAACCAGCGTCTGGCACGACTCCTCCGGTCCCCGACCTGGAGCATAGCGCGCGGCCGGCGCGTCGTCTCCTCCTGAGGCCCGGCCACGGTGATGCCGCCCCGATCGACGTGCCCGTCGAGGCCGCCCTCGCCGGCGAGTAGCCCTGCCCCGGGGTCGACCCGCGCCGTCCCGCGCTTCGGGAGCTCCGACGGCGGGGCTTGCGCGATGAGCCGCGAGGCCCTATACCTGGTTCCAACCAAGGGGTTGCATCGTCATGCGTCGGCGTTCCACGCCGTCAGCCGGCATACCTCTGGATCGGAGATCCGGTCATGACCCGGTCGATGCGCTACGCGCTCACGCTCATAAGCCTGCTCCAGCTCGCCGCCGCCGCCGGCCTCGTGTTGCACATCCCGCTCGTCACGCGCCTCTGGCCGCTGCCGTACACCACGACGATGTCGTTCACGTTCCTGGCGTCGATCGCGTTCGCCGCGGTGGCCTCCACGATGTGGTGCGTGGCGAGGGGCGAGACGGCGGCCGTGGCCGGGGTGGCGCTCGACTACCTGGCGATCTTCATCCCTACCTCGATCCTGATGTTCCGGCTCTCGCGCGGCGTGAACGGCGCCCTGCTGCGCTTCGGCGCGTCCTGCGTGGTCTTCGTGGTGCTGGGGCTGGTGCTCCTCGTCGTCGCGCTGCGAGCGCCCGTCCGCGACGCGCGCCCCGTGCCCCGGCCGGTGCGGTTGTCGTTCGCGGTCTTCGTGGTCGCGCTGGTCGTGGCCGGAGGTCGGATGGTGCTGGGGGACACGCACGTCCTGCCGTGGCAGGTCTCGACCACGGCCACCGTCATCTACGGCTGGATGTTCCTCGGCGCGGCCGCGTACTTCGCGTACGGCCTGCTGCGTCCGGGCTGGTTCAACGCGGGCGGGCAGCTGGCCGGTTTCCTCGCGTACGACGTGGTCCTGATCGTGCCCTTCGTGCGCCGCCTGCCGGCCGTGGCGCCCGGTTTGCGGGGGAACCTCGTCGTGTACCTCATCGTGATCGCCTACAGCGCCTTGCTGGCGATCTACTACCTGTTCGTGCACCCCTCGACGCGGCTGGCCCGGCGGCCGGCGGCGGCACCCACCTGACGGGTCGCGCTGCCAACCGCTCACGGGCTCGAACGGACTAGGCGCTGCCACGTGAACGTCGAGCGCTCGCCGCGCGTACGCCACGCGGAGGCGGGCGTGGCCCTCGGAAGCACCGCGTGCGCCGCGCGCCGCCCTCGACCGCCACGGCCGCGGCGAACCGGGGGCCGGCGGGTAGCGGCTCGACCCGCCAGCGGGGCGCGGACGTCGGCGCGTCCCGAAGGTGGAGCGTCGCCGCCCTCGCGAGGGCGCACATCGGCACCTCGACCTCCACGAGGGGGCGCGAAAGGCCGTCTCCGAGAGCCTTCAGCCAAGCCTCCTTGCGGGTCCAGGCGCCCAGGAATGCGCGCTCGCGCGTCTCCCCCCGCATGGCGGTCAAGGCCGCGGCCTCTCGCTGCGAGAAGTGGGACCGCGCGATCGTCAGCGCCTCCGGCACCGCGCGGCGGGCTTCGACATCCACCCCGATCCGGCCCCCGCGCGCGAACGCGAACAGGGCGACGTCGCCGGAGTGGGACACGTTGAACTCGAGGGCGACGCCGGCCCGACCCGGGTCGAGCGTCGGCTTGCCGAAGGGGCCGGTGGCGAGCGCGAGGTGGCGCGGCTCGACGCCCAGGTAGCGCCCGAGCAAGACGCGCAGGAGCGCCCGCGCGGCCACGAACCGGTCGCGCTCCGTCGGCGACGCGTACCCGTCCGCCCGCGCACGCTCGACGTCACCGAGCACGTCTTCGAGCGCGGCCAAGCGACTCGCGGACGTCGTCCATCGCGGCAGCTCCGTCCACCAGACGTGCGCTTCGTTCCACGGCAGGCGGGCGGTGGAAGGCGGCAGCCGCCACGCCCGCGGGGGAGCCGCAGGGGGTCGCCCGTCGGCGGCGCCGGACGAGGTTCGCAACGCTGTGGAGCGACCCGACCCTCGCACCGTCGGCGTCACGCGCGGACCCCCTCCACGGCTTCCAGGCACCGACGCACGTGGCGTGCGACGTCACGGACGACGGGGTCCTGCAACATCGTGTGGTGGCCGCCGGCCACCGCGAGGCGCTCGACGTCTGCCGCCGGCCACGGGGCCGAGGCCGCACCGAGAACGTCGGCCGCCGGGGCCGGTGACGCTTCGGCGCGGGGCGTCTCGACCTCGATCGAAACGACCCGCCCCGGATACCATCCGGCCTCGAAGCCGCGCATGGCGCCCAGGTTGGCGGCGAAGGTCGCCACGCGGGACCGCAGCCAGGGGGCCTCGCCGTCCTCGACGATCTCGAGGCGTGCGAGCGCGTCCAGGACACGGTCCACACGTCGGCCGGGCGTCCCTTCGAGGAACGCGCGGACGACGGGCGCGAGCGCCTCCGGGTCCGTGCGTAGGTCGCGGGCCAGCGCCTCGCGCGCCTCCGCCTCGCGCGCCTCCGCCTCGCGCGCCTCCGCTCCCCGCGCCTCCGCTCCCCGCGCCTCCGCTCCCCGCGCCTCCGCTCCCCGCGCCTCCGCCCCCCGCGCCTCCGCCTCGCGGGCGCCCGTGAGGGGGGCCGTCCCCGCGACCAGGCCGGCCGCGTCCAGGAGCGCGAGGAGCGCCACCTCCATGCCCCGGGCGTGCATCTGCCTCGCCATCTCGAAGGCGACCGCGCCACCCATCGACCATCCGGCGAGCAGGTAGGGACCCTCGGCCTGCACGGACCGGACGGCGCGAAGGCAACGCGCGGCGATGCCCTCGATCGTGTCGGGTGGTTCCTCCCCGTGCAGCCCCGGGGACTCGAGCGCGAAGACGGGCCGCCCGTCGCCCAGGGCCCGGGCCAGCCCGGTGTAGGCGGCTGCGCCGCCGCCGAGCGGCGGGAGCAGGAAGAGCGGCCGGCCGGCGCCGCGGTCCTGCAGGGCGACCACCACCCGATCGGCGGGCGTCGCTGGGACCTCCCGCAGCAGGTCCGCGAGGGCGGCCACGGTGCACCCGCCCGCCAGGATCGACGCGGGCAGGTCGACGCCGAAGCCGCGGCGGATCTGGGCCACGAGCCGCATGGCCAGCAGGGAGTGACCTCCCAGGGCGAAGAAGTCGTCCGTGATGGAGATCGGCGGTCGGCCCAGCAGCTGCTCCCACATCGACGCCAGCTTCCGCTCCACCTCATCGCGGGGCTCGGTGGGTGCCTCGGTCGCCGTCGACGGCGCCTCGCGCATCGCGGCCAGCGCTCTTCGGTCCAGCTTCCCCCGCGGGGTTCGCGGCAGCGCGTCGAGGCTCACGAAGGCGTGCGGGATCATCGCGCGTGGGAGGCGCGCCGTCAGGAACTCGCGCAGGGACTCGGGTCGCGGTGCGGGGCCCGGCGCCGCCGCCACGTAGGCGGTCAGGCGCACCGGTTGCCCGTCCGCCGCCACCGCCGCCTCTCGCACCGCCGGGTGGGCCCGCAGGGCGTGCTCCACCTCGCCTATCTCCACGCGCACGCCCGCGACCTTCACCTGCCCGTCGATGCGCCCCACGAACTCGAGGGCGCCGTCGGCCCGCCGGCGCGCCCGGTCGCCCGTGCGGTAGAGGCGCCCCCCGGGCGGCGCACTCACGGTGTCCGGGACGAAGGAGCGCGCGCTCAGCGCGGGGCGGCCGAGGTACCCGCGAGCGAGGCCGGCACCGCCGATGACGATCTCGCCCTCCATGCCGAGCGCAACCGGCCTGAGCTGCGGGTCGACGACGTGCACGCGCACGTTCGCGATGGGGTGACCGATGGGGACGTAGGGGCCGCGTTCGTCCCCGCGGCAGGTCCATACGGTCGCGTCGATGGCGGCCTCGCTCGGGCCGTAGAGGTGATGCAGCTCGGCGGCCAGGCCCAGCGCGAAGAACCGCCGCACCGTGTCGGTCCGAAGCGGCTCGCCGCCGCAGAACACCCGCGCGAGGTGGTGGCACCGCTCGAAACCCGGCTCCTCCAGCAGCGCCTCCAGCATGGAGGGCACGAGTTGGAGCGTGGTCACGCGTTGTCGCGCCATGAGGTCGACGAGGTAGGCGGGGTCGTGGGCGCGGCCGGCGCGGGGGACGACCACGCGGGCGCCCGCCGCCAGCGGACCGAAGAGCTCCCAGACGGACGGGTCGAAGCCGGTGGAGGTCTGGGCCAGGACGGCGTCGGCGACCCCCAAGGGGAAGGCGTGCTGGCGCCACAGGATCTGGTTGCAGATGGCCCCGTGCGGCACCAGCACGCCCTTGGGTTCCCCGCTTGAACCCGAGGTGTAGAGCACGTACGCGAGATCGTCCGGCGTGATCGCGCCGTCGCCGGGTCCTGGTGCGTCGCCTCCCGACGGCGCCGGAACCTCGTCGACCGGCAGGATCGGGCACGGCAGACCGGAGAGGCCGAGCGCGCGCTGCCGGGTGGTCAGCACCACGCGCGCCCGGGCATCGGCGAGCATGCGGCGCGAGCGCTCGTGCGGCTGATCCGGGTCGAGCGGCAGGAACGCCCCGCCCGCCTTCAGCACGGCCAGAGCCGCCACGGCGAGGAGGGGCGTCCTGTCCAGCAGGACGCCGGCCACGACGCCCCGCCCGACGCCGTCGGCGTGCAGCCGGCGGGCGAGGGCGTTGGAGCGCTGCTCGAGCTCGGCGTAGCTCGCCGTCGCCGTGTCGCCGGCGACGGCCACGGCGTCGGGCGTCGCGGACGCCTGCCTGCGAACCAGCTCGTGCAGCAGCCTGGGACCGGCGAGATCGGTGTCCGTGTCGTTGCAGCCGAGAACCAGACGCCGGCGTTCGTCGTCGTCCATCAGGGGGACCGACGCGAGCGGCGTGCCGGGGTCGGCGGCCACCGCCTCGAGCAGCAGGCGGAGCCGAAGGACGAACCGTTCGATGGTGCCGGCCTCGTAGAGGTCGGCGTTGTAGTCCACCACCCCGCCGACCGCCTCGGCGTCGTCGACGATCATCGTCAGGTCGGTGACCGTCGCGCCGGCATCGACCGCCAGCGGCTCGACCGCGGCGCCGGCCATGGACGACTCCGGCGCCGGGAGCTTCAGCACGTTCAACATGGCCCGGAACAGCGGCGTGGCTCCCCCGCGCTCGGGTCCGAGCTCCTGCACGACCCGTTCGAAGGGCGCGTCCTGCTGCTCGAACGCGGCGAGCACCGTGGCGCGCGCGCGCCGCAGCAGCTCCCGGAAGGGCGGATCGCCGGACAGGTCGACGCGGAGGGCGAGCGTGTTCAGGCACGGCCCGACCACGCCCTGCATCGCGCGCTCCGAGCGCGTCGAGACCGGCGTTCCGACGACGATGTCCGTGGCGCCCGTGTGCCGGTGGAGAACCGCCGTGAAGGCGGCGAGGAGGGTCACGAACAGCGTGGTTCCCTCGCTCCGACCCAGCTCGCGCAGGGCGCGCGACAGGGCGGCGGAGAGCTCGAAGCGCAGCCGTGCGCCGCGGAAGCCGGCGGGCGCCCGCGACCCGGCTCGGTCGGGAGGCAACGGCGCCGACGGCCGGGCGCCCGCCAGCTGCGCCTTCCAGTAGGCGAGTTGGGGTCCGACGAGCGCCTCGTCGAGCCTGCGGCGCTGGTTGGCCGCGTAGTCGGCGTAGCGCATCGCGGGGGGCGCCAGCGCCGGAGCCTGGCCGCGCGACACAGCGCTGTAGAGCGTCATCAGCTCCCGTGCGAGCACGGTCATCGACCACGCGTCCGCCGCCATGTGATGCACGACCAGGATGACGGCGAACGCGCGGTCGGCGAGGTGCAGGCACACGCACCGGAGCAGCGGCGGCGCGGAGAGGTCGAACGGCTTCCGGATCTCCGCCCGAGCGACCCGCTGAAGCTCGCGCTCGAGCCGGTCGGGCGCCACCTGGCGAAGGTCGATGAGCGCGATGGGGAGCGGCCCCGGCGCCGCGGTCACCTTCCGCGGGCGACCGCCGTCGTCGAGCACGCCCTCCCGTAGCGCGTCGTGGCGACGCACGAGCTGTTCGAGGGCGCGCTCGAGCGAGCGGAGGTCGAGGTGCCCCTCGATGCGTGCGCCGCCGTACAGATGGTACGCGGGGTTGCCGGGCACCAACCGGTCGAGGAGCCAGAAACGGTGCTGCTCGCTCGACAGGCGCTCCTCGTCCCGGCTGCTGCCGCGCCCGGCGTGGGGCGCCCGCTCGTCCTCCTCGCGGCCGGCGGCCAGCTTCGCCTCGGGACCCTCCGCGGGAGCGGCGCCGTCGTCGCCGGGTGCCGGCGCGTCGAGGCCGAGCTCCGCGAGCAGCAGGCCGACCAGATCGCGTGCGCTCGCGCCCTGCAGCACCCTCATGACCGGCAGGTGGACCCCGGTGTCGGTCTGGAGCGCGGCGAGGAGCTCGACCGCGAGCAACGAGTCGCAGCCCAGCTCCACCAGGGGTCGCTGCGGATCGACGCGTTGCGGCTCCATCCCCAGCGACCTGGCCACGCGCCCGACGACGTGCGCTTCGAGCGCGCCGCGGCGGTCCGCGGGCTCCGCCTCCTCGAGGCGCGCGAGGAGGTCCCGGGGCGCCCCGGCGGGGGTGGGGCCCGCGTCCCGTGCGGCGTCCGCCGCAACCCCGCGGCGCGGCTCCCGCGGCGCGTCGCCGTTCGTCGTGACCAGCCGCGGCCCGGGGCGCGCGGCGAGGACGTGCGCTCTGCCGTCGCGCAGGATGTGCTCCAGCGCGGTGACGGCCTCCGCGCTCGTGAGGCTCCGGAGTCCCAGGCGGCCCAGGTGGTCGAGGATGTCCGCGTGACGCGCCACGTACCCTACGTCCGACACGGGCCCCCAGCTGATGGCCTGGGCGGGCAGGCCGCGCGAACGCCGGTACGCCGCGAGCGCGTCGAGGAAGGCGTTGGCGGAGGCGTAGCTACCCTGGAGCGGGTGACCGACGATCGAAGCCACCGACGAGAAGAGCACGAAGTGGTCGAGGGGGTCGCTCGCCGTGAGTCGGTGGAGGTTCCAGGCGCCGGCGACCTTCGGTCGCATGACCGCGCGGAACCTGGCCACGTCGAGCTGGCCGAGGAGGGCGTCGTCCAGGACCATGGGGAGGTGGAACACCCCGCGAAGGGGAGCTCCGCCGGCGCGGATCTCCGCCAGCGTGCCCGCGACGTCCTCCTCGCGCGACACGTCGGCGCGAACGACGCGCACGTCGGCCGACGCCTGCAGCCGGGCCAGCGCATCGCCCCCGTCCTTCGCGGCGCCCGAGCGGCTCGTCAACACCAGGTGGTGCGCGCCTCGGGCGATCATCCAGGCGGCGACGGCGAGCCCGAAGCCCCCCAGTCCGCCGGTGATGAGGTACGCGCCGTCGCGGTGGAACCGCGGCGCGGCGTGCTGCGGCCTGAGCGCGTACGCCGTCCCGCGGAAGGCGAGGACGACCTTGCCGATGTGGCGCGCCCGCGCCATCAGCCGATACGCCTCAGACGCGTCGGAAACGTCGAAATCCGTCCGCGGCAGCGCATCGACGGCGCCCGCCTCGACGTCCGCGGCGAGGCGGCGCAGGGCGTCGCCGAGCTCCTTCGGCCGGTCGCGCGCCACGGCCGCGAGATCCACCGCGAAGAAGGCCAGGCTCTTCGCGAAGGGCGCGAGCCCCACCTGCGAATCCCCGGCGATGTCGCGCTTGCCGATCTCGACGAAGCGGCCGTACGGGCGTAGCACCTCCAGGCCCTTGCCGATCGCGTCGCCCGCGAGCGAGTTGAGGACCACGTCGACGCCCTCGCCGCCCGTGCGTTCCAGCACCTCGTCGGCCCACGTGAGCGAGCGCGACGGCATGACGTGCCCGATCCCGAGGCGACGCAGGTAGTCGCGCTTCTCGGGCGTGCCCGCGGTCGCGTACACCTCGGCGCCGAGCTGCGCGCACAGCTGCAGGGCGCCGTGGCCGACCCCTCCGGTGGCGGAGTGGACGAGCACGCGCTCACCCGCCTTCACGCGCGCGAGGTCGACCAGCGCGCGCCGGGCGGTGAGGTGCGCCACCGGGAACGCGGCCGCCTCCTCGAAGGTGAGGCGGGCAGGCTTGGGCGCGATCAGCTCGGCGTCGGCGACCACGTGCGATCCCAACCCGCCCAGGCCGAGGCCGATGACCTCGTCGCCGGGCCGGAACGCACGCACGCCCTCGCCGCAGGCGAGCACCACGCCGCTGCACTCGCTCATCTGGGCGTCGGCCCAGCCGTCGGGCGCGACACCGGGGTAGAGGCCCAGCGAGAGCAGCACGTCCCGGAAGTTGAGCCCGGCGGCGACCACGCGGACGAGCACATGACCCGGCGGCGGAGTGGGCGGCGTGGAGGCGCGCAGGCCGAGGGTGTCGAGCTCCCCGACGCGCGCCAGATCGAGCACGAACGAGCCGTGCTGGCTGCTCACGCGGGATGTCGGCTCGGCTCGAGCCTTCGGGGGCGCCGCCACGGTCCGCAGGCGCCTCACCCAGCGGGCGCCGTCTCGGTACGCGACGCCGTACCCGTCGCGTTCCGCGACCGGTCCGCCGCTCGCGATCTCCGCGGCGAGCGCGTCGAGCTCGGCGTCGGTCGGTCGGGGAGCGAGATCCACCAGGCGCGCACGGAGGTTGGGCTGCTCGCTACGCAACACGCCCCCGAGGCCCCACAACGGTGCCTGCGTCACGCCGGCGCCGTCGCTGCCGCCGACGGCTTGCGCGCCCGCCGTGACGAGCCAGACGGCCGGCGCCGGCTCGAGGCGTTCGAGGGCGTGGACCAGGTGCAGCACGCTCTCGCAGCCGAGCCGCTGCGCCGCCATGACGTCGTCGGCGTCGGCGCCCTCGACGCCCGTCATGTCGAGGCTTCGCAGGTGGACGACGCCGTCGAGCTCGCCCTGGGAGGACGCCTGCTCCAGCAGGGCCGCGAGGTCGTCCGGGGGAGGCGGGGTGGCGGGCGCGTCCGGGGTGGCGGGTGCGTCGGGGAGGTCCAGCACGCAGTGCTCGCCGCGCCGCCGAAGGGCGTCCGCCAGGCGCTCGCCGACCCCATGGCGATCGGCGAGCACGAGCCAGCGCCCGGCGTGGGCGGCGTGCGCGACGGGCGCTCGAGCCACCAGCACCGACTGCATCGTGCCGCCCTCCTGCGGCGGGTCGGCCACCGCCGCGACGTCCTCGAAGCCGGCGTCGCGCAGGGCTCCACGCCACTCGTCCTGCGTGAGCAGCGCGTGCCGCGATCGCAGGCCGGCATCGTCGAATCGCCACAGCCCTTCGAGCATCCCGAAGGTGAGGTCGAACCACAGGGCCCGGCGCGTGACCTCCAGCAGCACGAGCAGCCCCCCGGGAGCCAGCAGGTGGCGCAGGTGGCGCAGGCTGCGGCGGACGTCGGCCGTGGCGTGGATGACGTTGGCTCCCACCGCCACCTCGAACGACGCCGGCGCGAAGCCCTGAGGCACGGGGTCCTCCTCGAGATCGAGGCGACCGAAGCGCACTCCCGCGGTGTCCCCGAAGTGGCGGCGGGCGCGCGTGAGGAAGTAGGGCGAGAGGTCGGTGAAGGTGTAGTCCACGCGCCCGGACGGCAGCGTTCCCAGGACGGCCGACGTGAGGCCACCGGTGCCCGCCCCCACCTCGAGCAGCCGCACCGGCCGATCGGCGCCGGCGCCGTTCACGGCGCGCGCCACGACGTCGGCGGCCAACTCGTTGTAGAAGGTGGAGACCGGACTGCGGCCGTAGAGCCGAACGAGGGTCGCGAAGCCATCGCCGAACAGGACCTCGCGCGGGTCCAGCTCCCCGCGCAGTACCTCGGCGAGGCGCGCCCCGCAGCGCCGGAGCAGGGCGACCTGGGCGGGCTCCTCGCCATGGGGTTCGGCCATGGGTTGGGCCTCCTGTTCGGCCTCCTGTTCGGCCTTGTGTTCGGCCGTGGGTTCGGCCTTGTGTTCGGCGGTGGGTCTGGCCTCTTGTTCGGCCGGCGGCCGGGTCGCCGGGCCCGACGGGCCAGTCCGGGGGTCCCGCGTCCGGTCGCGGGGGCCGGCGCGCGCCACCTCGGGCGCGCCGTCGGCACCGGCGACCGCGCCCGCAGACCCGACGTCGTCCGCAACGGCGTCTGCTTCCGCAACGGCGTCCGCTTCGGCGACGGCGTCCGCGAGGCGCGCGAGAAGGCCCGCGTGTGGCGGCGCCACCCCCAGCTCGTCGGCCAGCGCCGCCGCGCCAGGGCCGTTGCGCGCGCCGCTCCACCCGAGGGCGCGCAGCGCGTCCCTCGCGTAGTGGAGGGCGAGCCGCTCCATGTCCGGCTCGCCGGAGCCGTAGTACTCGAGCAGCGGGGCGAGGGACTCGTCGCGGTCGCGGTCGCGGATCTCCGCCACGATGTCCGGGGTCGACGCCGTGCGCGCGAGGCGCACGGGACCGGTCGGTCCCGCTTCTCGTTGCCAGACCGCTTCGAGGAGCCACGACGACACGTCCTCGGCCGGCGCTTCGTCCTGGAGCGCGCGCAGGGTGAGCCCGCGGCAATCGACCAGCACCCGCCCCGCGTCGTCGAGCAGGAAGACGTCCCCCACCGTGCCCGCCCGGGCCGCGACGCGCGCGTGCGCCCAGCACGCTGCGCCCACGGTGGCCAGGTGCTCGAGCCGCGCGAGGCCCACCGGCACCACGGGGCCGCCTGCACGCCGCACGACGCCCGCGGCGACCGCGAGGACCTGGAAGGCGGCGTCGAGCAGGGCGGGGTGGAGGACGAAGTCCTCCCGTCGCCCGGGCTCGCCGCCCGGGAGCTCGATGCGCCCCAGGGCCTCGCCCTCCGCGCGCCACAGCTGTCGCACGGCGCGGAAGGAAGGCCCGTACTGCAGGCCGGCGGCGCGCGAGGCGTCGTACATCTCCCGGGTTTCGATGGCCGTCGAGATGCGCCGGCGCAGCGAGCCCAGATCGACCGCCGTAGCGTCGGCATCCCCGTCGCGGGGCTTCACGCGCGCCTCCGCGTGGAGGGTCCACGCCTCGCTGTCGGCCCTTGCAGCGTGGATCGTCGCCGAGCCCTTGCCGGCGTCGTAGTGGAGCTGCGCCCTCGTCGAGCTTCCCTCTACGAGGGCCAGGGCACGCGTGAACGAGACCTGCTCGAGCTTCACCGGTACGTCGCCCCACAGCAGAGCCGCCGCGGACAGGAGCATCTCCACGTACCCGGCAGCAGGGAAGACGGTGGTGTCCTGCACCTTGTGGTCGCCGAGGAAGGCGAGCTCGGGGCGACCCAGGTCGACCTCCCAGGTGGGGTGCGGTGCGCTCAATCGCGTGGCCAGCAGCGCTCGTCCGGTGTCGGCGGAGGCGGCCGGCGAACGGTCGGGCGTCTCGCCGTCGTCCGGCTCGAACCAATGGCGCTCGTGCTGCCAGGGATACGACGGGAGCGGCGCGCTACGTCCGCGGGGCTGGACCGCGGGCCAGTCGACGGGCCGGCCGAGCACGTGGAGCGCCGCCAGCGTCGCCAGCATCGCCCGCCGTTCGTCCTCGCCCCGCCGGAGGCTCGCGAGGATCGTCGGGGGACGCTCCCGCCGAGCGAGGGTCTCCCGGATGGAGGGCGCCAGGACGGGGTGGGGGCCGATCTCCACGAACAGCTCGCAGCCGCGCTCGGCGAGCGCCTCGACCGCCTCCTGGAACCTCACGGGGTGGCGCACGTTGCGCCACCAGTAGGTCGCGTCGAGCTCGGATCCCCGCACGGTTCCGGCCGTGACCGAGGAGACGAGAGGGATCTCGGCGTTCCGGGGCCGCAGGTTCCGGACCGCATCGAGGAGCTCCTGCCGGATCTCCTCCATCTGCGGCCCGTGGTAGGGCACGGCGACCTTCAAGAAGCGAGCGAAGACGTCACGGGCGGCGAGGTCCGTCGCCACCCCCTCCAAGGCGTCCGCGTCGCCGGAGAGCGTGATGGAGGTGGGTCCGTTGATCGCGGCGAGGGAGACCTTCCCGTGGAGCTCGTCGACCACGGCCTCGGCTTCGTCGGCCGAGATGCCGGCGGCGAGCATGCGTCCACGCCCCACGGCGCGCTGCTGGAGCCGGCCGCGATGGTACGCGAGGTGCACCGCATCCTCGACGCTCAGCGCGCCCGCCGCACAGGCGGCACCGATCTCTCCGGCGCTGTGGCCGACCACCGCGTCGGGTATGACGCCCCACGACCGCCACAACGCCGTCAGGCCCAGCTGGATGGCGAGGTTGGCCACGTCTGCCAGCCACAACTCCTCGGTGATGCGCGAGGAGGTCTCGTCGGCGAGCAGCTCGGCCAGCAGCGAGGTGCCGGCGAGCGGCGTCAGGGCCGCGTCGGCCTCGAACACGGCGTCGCGGAACACGCCCCCCTCGTTCAGGAGCTGGCGCCCCATCTGCCACCACAGGGGTCCCATGCCGGTGTAGACGAAGGCGAGGCCCGGGGCGCTTCGTCCGGCGCGGCCGACGGCGAGGCCGGGCCGCGGCTCGTCGTTCAGGTACGCCGTCAACAGCCCCGCCATCTCGGCGGCGTCGTCCGCCACCGCGGCCAGGCGGTGTTGGTGGTGTGTCCGCCGCACCGCCGCCGTGTAGCACACGTCGGCGAGGGGCGGGCGGTCACCGGCGGCGAGGTAGCGCCCGAAGCGCTCGGCGGCGAGCCTCAGCGCCGGCGCGGTGTGGGCCGACAGGTTCAGGAGCTGGGCCCCGCGATCCGGCTCCTCGGCGCGTCCGGGCGCGGCGGGGCGCGGCGGCTCCTGCAGGACCACGTGGGCGTTGGCCCCGCCGAATCCGAACGAGTTCACCCCAGCGATGGCCGGGCCGGTCGTCTCGGGCCACGGCTCGAGCTCCGTCACCACGCGAAGGCGCAAGGCGTCGAACGCGATGGAGGGGTTGGGCGTCGAGAAGTGGAGGCTGGGCGGGATCATGCGTCGCTCGAGGCCGAGGGCTACCTTGATGAGGCCCGCGATCCCCGCGCCGGCCTCCAGGTGCCCGATGTTGGTCTTCACCGAACCGATGAGACAGGGGGCGTCCTTGGGGCGGTCGGTGGAGAGCACGTGGCCGATGGCCTCCGCCTCCGTCAGATCGCCGGCCACCGTGCCGGTGCCGTGCGCTTCGACGTACTGCACGGCGCGGGGCGCGACCCCCGCGTCCCGCAAGGCGCGCCACAGCATGGCTTCCTGGCCGGGCGCGCTGGGCAGGGTCAAGCCGCTGGTTCGCCCGTCCTGGTTGACGGCGCTTCCCAGGATCACGGCATGGATCCGGTCCCCGTCCTCCAGTGCACGCTCCAGGCGCTTCAGCACGACCACGCCGGCGCCCTCCCCCCGCACGTAGCCGTTCGCGGCGGCGTCGAACGCGTGGCAGCGGCCGTCGGGCGACAGCATCCTGGCCTTGGAGAAGCCGATGGCGGGCTCCGGCGCGAGGATCACGTTGACGCCGCCGACGACCGCCAGCTCGCACTCATCGGCCATGAGGCTCCGGCGGGCGAGGTGGACGGCGGTGAGGGAGGACGAGCAGGCGGTGTCGACCGCCACGCTGGGGCCGTGGAGGTCCAGCGCGAAGGAGATCCGGTTGGCGGCGATGCTCGCCGCATTGCCGGAGTTGACGTACGCGTCGATGTGGCGCCGCCAGCGGGGGGTCGTCTGCAGGTCGCCGTAGTCGTGGCCGGCGATGCCGACGAAGACCCCCGTGTCGGATCCCGTCAGCCTAGCGGCCGGTTGGCCGGCGTCCTCGAGGGCCTCCCAGGCGACCTCGAGCAGGAGGCGCTGCTGCGGATCCATGCGGCGGGCCTCGCGCGGGGAGATGCCGAAGAACTCGGCGTCGAACAGGTCGACCCGCGCCAGGAAACCGCCCCAGCGCGAGGAGAGCTTGCCCGGCGCCTCGGGGTCCGCGTCGAAGACCGCGTCGACGTCGAAGCGGTCCGGCGGGATCTCTCCGATGGCGTCGACGCCGTCTCTCAGCAGCGCCCAGAAACGCGCCGGGCCGTCGGCGCCGCCCGGGAAGCGGCACGCCATGCCGACGATCGCGATACCGGTTCGCCCCGCGCCGCCCACCGGACCGACGTCCGGGGCCGCGACCACGTCGGGGTCGTGCTCCGTCGCGAACGGGCGGGGCTGCACCGCGTCAGTAGGTGATCGAAGCGCCCGGCAACACCTCGGCGAGGTTCGTGACGAACGTCCCGCTACCGAAGTCGAACTGCACGATGTCGTGCACGACGAGGCTGCCGCTTGCGCTCGCGAACGCGCCCGTGCCCCCCACGATGTCGATCATGATGAAGCTCTCTGTCCCGTCGCCCGGCTGCTGGAAGTCGAGTCTGTAGGTCTCGCCGCCGGTCACCTCGCCTTGGACCGTGTCGCCGGCGCCGTTGGTAAGGGTCAGGATGCCGTCGGCGGTGACCGCGTCGGCGCACGTGTCGGTGAGGGGATCGTAGTGGAACGCGTAGGGGTAGCGGGCCTGGCCGAGCACGGGAGCGACGGGACCGCCGGTCGGGCCCACCGGCGTGAACTGCGTAGCCCCGGGGTCGAGCAGGTTCCCGATGTCCCAGGCCGCCGTCAGGTGCACCTGCACCGTACCCAGATCGGTCCAGGTGGCGGTGCCGCTGTCGGATCCCCCGGCGATCTCGTCGCCGCCGCAGCCCAGTTCCTGGTCTCGGGTGACGCCCCAATCGAGCGTCAACTGAGACGAGGTCATCGCGAGCGGACGCGAGTGGGGTCCCGCCGGGCCGCACGCCGATGCCAGCAAAGCCACGGTCACGAATGCCACGACGACGATCGAGAACCTCTTCATCCGTAGTCCCCTCCTCGGTGCCAGGGTTCGATGGGCCCGGGATCGAAGGCATGGCTACGGCGCGTGCACGACGTACCGCCGACCGGCTCATCACGTGATGGGTATTCGCCGAACGATACGCCCGGCGCGCGCCCGGAATGTCATTCACGCTACGTTTTCTCGGGGTCGGAGCCACCGCCCCGCTGCCCGCGCGTCGGCGCGGTCGACCGCGCGTGCAGCTCGCGATCGCGGCACGCCCGCTACGCGCCCCGAACGTGTTGTAGACTTGGTGACGCTTCCGTGTTCCTGACGTCGTTTCCCGAGCGCCCTGAGGCCGCCTGACCGGAGTTCGCCGCTCAGTGGAGGTGTGGCATCGATGGAGACGATGAGGAGGCCGTTCTTCTGGCTCGCCGGGCTCGCGCTCGTCCTCGCCGTCGCGATCGAGCTGGCGTCGTCGGCCATGCTGCCCGGCATCGCGAGCGCTCAGGTGGACGCGGGCGCGCCCGGCTGGGGGATCCGCTACCTCGCGATCCTGGACTCCCTGCTGCTCTACACCGTCCTCACCATGGGCCTGGGCATGGTCCTGCCACGGGCCGTCGTGGGCAGGGTGCAGGGCATCGTCGCGCTGGTGCTGTCGTTCTTCGGCTGTCTGGGCACGATCGTGCTGACGTTCCTTGCCCTGGCGACGCTCATCCTGATGATCTCGCTGCTCGTTGCCGTGCCGTTCGGCACGATCGCCTACATGGCGGTCTGGGGGCACTTCCCGGCGGGCCGGGCGGAGGCCGCGCTCGGGCTGATCATGTTCCTGAAGTTCGCCTTCTGCGGCCTGCTCCTGCTCGCCCAGCAACGCTTCGTGCAGAACAAGGGCCTCGTCGTGCTCACGGCGGTGTCGCTGCTGGCCACCTGGCTCGTCGCGTTCCTCGTCGGGTTCCCGCCCGGCTTCCTGGTGAGCATCGCGGACGTGCTGGGCGCGCTCGTGATCGCCGTGGTCGGCATCGTGTGGCTCGTGTTGCTGCTGGTCGGCTCGCTGGTCGGCGTGGTCAAGGCCGTCAGGAGCGCGGTGTGATCGGCCCCCGCGCCGGGGCGCCCGCGGCAGGGAGCGCGGGGTCCTCGGGGGCGCGTGCGGTCAGCGCACCCCGACCGTCACGCCGGCGTTGCCCAGGGCCGTGAACGACAGCGCGCCGCCGGCGTCCGGGTAGACCGGGAAGGATGCGTCGCCGCTGTCGGCCCGGCACGTGCGCGGCACCAGCGGACCCGAGCGGTAACCGTCCAGGTGCTGCTTGCCCCAGCTCTCCGGGCAGCCGGCCACCTCCGCCGCGTCGAAGGTCGCGCCCGTCGCGCACACGCAGACGGTGGGCGGTGAGCACCGTTGCCGCGTGGGAGGGCACTGGTAGCGCACGAGAGCGCCTCCGGCGTCCTGGATGGCGATGCGCGCCACACGGGTCTCCGGGCCGATCCAGCGGTGGAAGGGCGGGACCTCGCGCGACGCCGACCCGTGCGCCGGGAGCGCGACATCGGGCGCGTCCAGCTCGAGCCCGGGGGCGAACGACGACGTGATGCTGCCGAGCCACGCCGCCGGCCCGCACGGGTGCCAGTCACCGAGGGAGTCCTCGTCGACCCGGCCGTTCGCCCCCCCGGGAGGCGCGCCGCAGGCCCCGCTCGAGCCGTTGCCGGTACGCACGCTGCCGTACACCGCCACCGCCACGAACGCGGCAGCGAAGACGACCAGGACGATGACGATGCGACGCATCGCCGCCTCAGCCGTAGGCCTTCAGGAACGCGTACCCGAAGACGGCGGCGAATCCTGCCGTCGCCACGAGGTCCACGACGACGACGAGCGGCCACGGCCAGCACATCCAGGAGGTGACCGTCCCGGCCGGCCAGCCGTCGCGGTCGTGTGGATCGGCGATCCCGTAGGCCATCACCTCCCAGGTGTTGTTGTAGTACGTCCACCACTGGATGGTGTCGGCCAGCTTCCCCTCGAGCGCGCCGACGATGAGCGCCGGGAGGAAGGAGACGACCATCCAGGCGACGTAGGACATCCAGTAGAACGGGCCGAGGATGCGGTTCTGCCAGGTGTGGAGCGTCTCGTGCCGGAACAGGGGCGATCCCGGCGGGGCGGACGCCGCATCGCTCATCACGGCGCCTTGCGTGAAGACGTAGTTGGGCTTGACGTGGAAGCCGTCGGCGTACCGGTGCGACTCGCGGCGGACGTCGGCCGGCGCGTCGGCGTGCCGCCCGGCAAGGGTATCGAAGAGGTGCAGCAGCAACCCGTTGGTCGAGCCGCCGAGCCCCCAGGTCACGTCGAGCAGGAATGCGATGGGTCCGACGCCCAGCCAGCGATGGGTGGCCCACAACCCGTCCATGACGCCGACGGCCCCACCCACCACGAGGGAGATCCACAGCACGCCGGATTCGGCGATCACGGGGTGCCCGGTGGCCAGATGCGCCGCCACGTTGATCAGGCCGGGCCAGATGAAGAAGAACAGGCTCGTCAGGGTGACGGCCGTGTCGCTATGCCCGCCGGCCCGCAGTAGCAGGACCACGAAGGCGTGCGCCAGCAGGGCGCCGAGCGCACCGGTGAGGAACGTCTCGAGCATGCGCCAGAGCGCGCCCGCGCGGTCACCCTTGATCAATCGCACGCTCAACGCCAGCACACCGCCGGCCCCACCGATGAGCAGGGAGGCCGCGACAGCGGTCGGTGACAAGATCTCGCTCATGACGGGTCCACTCCTTCGCGTGGGCGGCCCATCGGCGCACCCTCAGTCGTTCGGTACCGGGAGCACGTGGTCCGGCACCCGCTCCAGGACGTTCGGCACCTTGAGGGGGCGCCAGCGGATGCAGGGCAGGTTGGATCCCAACACCAGCGCCACCTCCGTTCCCGACGCGACCTGCTGATGCGGCTCCGGCGTCTGGTCGAGCACGATGCCCTCGTGTCCCGTGTCGAACCTGCAGCTCTGCTTCCCGATCGCGAGGCCCGCGTCGTGCAGCCGGTTGTACGCCGCCTGGAACGTCAGGTTCTTGGTGCTGCTGATGTCGGGCACCCCCACGCCCGGGTCCACGCTCAACGTCACGTCCTTGGCGTCCTTGGGAACCTTGGCCAGTGCGGCCGGATCCTGCCCGACCACGGTGCCGGGGCTCGCTCCCTGCGGCGCGACGTCGGCCCTGATCGGGTTGAACCCCTGGCCGGTGAGCGTAGCGCTGGCGGCGTCGAACGCCATCCCGGTCACGTCCGGCACCGTCAGAGGCTTGGGGCGGAGCAGGAAGAACGAAGCGCCGGCGACGATGACCACCAGCGCCACGCCGATCGCGACGTAACCCCAGGTCGGGAAGCCGTCGTCGTGGTGGGGGACGATCGTCGGGACCGTGAACGATGCCGCGGCGCCGTCGGTGTAGTCGTTGTCGGGATCGTTGACGTTCACGACCCGCAGGCGGCAGGTGTAGTCGCCGGGTGGGGCAGCGGCCGGCACGCTCACGCTCACCGAGACCTGTTGTGTCTCCGATGGCGCGAAGGTGCGCTGCGCGTCGCCCATCACCTCCACCCATTGGGGCTTGGCGTCCCCCTGCGTCACCACGCTGAAGCGCCCGGCGAGCGGCTGGGTCGCGTTGTTGGTAACGCTGAACGTCGCGGTCCCGGTTCGTCTGGGCTGGCCCTGTACGGTCGTCTCGCTCAGGGCGATCGTGGTGGGGCCGTCGGGAATCTCGAAGCTTGGCATCGCACCCCCTACTGAGGTCGTGGCGGCTCGCGGTCTTCCTCGGTCGCGAACTCGATGTCGTACGTCACGTATACCGGCCGCTCGGCGTCGACGATACGGTGCACGAGGTCGCGCAGCCGCCGAGAGGCGGCGGGCGCGCGGACACGGATGTGGAACTCGATCGGCGCACCGTCGGGCCCCGGCGGGTTCTCGTCCACGGCGAAGCCGGGGATCCCGGTGGCGGCGACGAGGAATCGCTCGAGCCCGTGGCGGGTTCCTCGCCAGCGAAGCAGGTGTGTGGCAAGGGTGGAGAGCACCCGAAGATGCCCGAGGCCCGCGGGGTATCGGGCCCGGCCGACCCCTTCGTGCTCGCCGCTCCAGTCCAGGTAACGGTCGAGGTCGAGCCAGGACGCGAGGAGCACGGCGAAGTCGTCGGGCGCGCGCAGGGGATGAACGAAGTCGTCGATCCGGTCGAGCACGGCTTCGCTCGGCGCGTGCAGCGCGTGCATCGCCTCGAGGATCGCGGCCAGCGGTTCGCCGGGCACGACGGCGGAGCGGTAGGTCTCGGGCAGGAGGCGGGCGATGCGCCGCGGGTCCACGGCTCAGCCCTCGTCTTCCTCGTTGACGAGCTCGAGCGCGTGCGTGCCCGCGCAGTACAGCCAGTGGGGAGGGAGCGGGATGCGGTCGGTGAACGCGACGGGAGACGCCAGGGCGAACGTGTCGCCCCCATCGCGGCTCGCGAACACGCCGCGCGGTCCCCCCGTCATGACGATCGTCCCGGTCGTCCTGGAGGCCGCTGCGAGCGCCTCGCAGACGTCCAGGAGCCGCTCCTTGTCACGGATCGGCAGGCCCGCGTCGAGGCCCACGGCCCGCCACCGTGGCTCGGCCGCGGTCGTGTCCAGGCTCAGCGTGCCGCTCCGGTTCGAGCCGGCGAACGCCATCTGGTCGAGCAGGGTGATGGCCTCGCACGATCCTCCTTGCCAGCCGATGTTGAAGGGCGACCAGCCTTCGGGATCGTCGGCGCCACCTGCGCGCAGCTCATAGCGGAAGGCGCCTTCCCCGGGTTCCCCCGCCTCGGCCGCGGCGGTGGCCCACAGGAAGTCGCGGGCGTTGAAGCGGTGCGTCCTCAGCGTGCGGATGTCCTTCCCGACGAGCCCGATGCCGTGGAAGCTGTCGGAAACGCCTCCCGCGGCGGACAGGAAGACCCCGCCGAGCTCGCGGGCCGCCACGGCGACGCTCACGAGGCCGGAGGCGAGCGTCGTGGCGGCGACGGAGTAGTAGCCCTTGGGGTCGGCGGTCTTGTCGACGGCGATCGGGGCGGGGCCGGCATCGGCGCCGGGATCGAACTGGTGAAGGCCCCCGCCCGTGGCGATCAGCAGGATCGGCCGGGTGTCCCGCGTGATCCAGGCCGCGTCGCTGACCTCGCTCTTGAAGAGGGCGGCCGTCATGGTCCAGGTCTCGCCGCAATCGGACGAGACGTGGATGGCGCCGTCGCCGCCGCGCCGGGCGCCCACCGCCATCAATCCGGGCCTGTCGGGGTGACACCGGACGAAGCGCGGCTCGTCGCCTTCGGGTCGGAGGACGGACTCCCAGCTGTCGCCGTCGTCGAGGGTGCGGTACACGCCGCCTGCGGTCGCGGCGAACCAGCATCGCGGTTGGTGCGGGTCGGCGACCAGGTCGTTGACGTCCCGTGTGGGCGCTTCGTCGATCGTGAACCGGAGCTGATCGGCGTAGCGGACGCCGGGCTCCGCGAGGAGCGCCTCGTAGGTGTCCGATGCGCGGAGCGCCTGACCGAAGGGCCGGTCGCTCAGGGGGGAGAACAACGTGTTGAGGCGCTGCCGCAGCCTCCCCGCGATGCTTGCGCCGTCCTCGCCGCGGGTGATGACGATGCGGGCGGACACCGATACGGATCGCACCTTCGTCCAGCCCAGCACGGTACGCACGCCCAGGGGTCTGCGCTGGTTCAGGACCCTGTCGGTGCGGTCGTAGAGCTCGGGGCGACGGTGGTCCTCCATCATCGTGGCGCTCACGGCGCCGTCGGGGCCGGGCTCGATGCTCGGCACGAGCTGGATCTCCACCAATCCCCGGCCCGCGTGGCGCCAGAACTGCGCCTGTGCGTAGGCGTGCGCGCGGGCGATGCCTCCGGACATCAGGGCGACGCGCTCGAAGTCGCGCGCCGTCACCGCGCACCGCATGGCCGTCAGCTCGAGCGGGCCGCGCCGGATCGTCTCCTGCGGCGTCTCGCCGTCGGCGCCGCCGGACGCGCGCGCGGCGTTCGAAACGCCCAGCCTCAGGGGCGGGTTCTTGATGACGGTCAGGGTGCCCGCCGCCACGTTGCCGGCTCGCCCGCCGCCCCGCCGGTACCAGGCCCTGATCTCGCGGCCCGCCGCGGGGACCGCGCCCGTGGTCCCATCCCCGAACTGCACGGTCCCGCTGGCCCGGTCGACCTGGTACGCCCGCATGTCGGGGGTGGCGTCCGCGAAGCTCTCGACCTGCTGCCAGATGGCGAACCCCTCTTCTCCGACGCCGCGGGTCGGTATGTCGCCGGCCGGCTCGTCGCGTTCGAGCTCCACCCCGACGACGACGTCGAGCCCGTCGCCCGACGGGCCGATGATGGGCGGCTTCGCGACGCTCAGGTGTTGCCACGCTCCGCCGCTGGACGTGCCGAGCAACTCCCCGTCGACCGTCTCGCACTGGAGGGCTGCCACGCGCACGCTCGTCTCCCCGGCCGCGAGCGTCGCGGAGCTCGAGGTGGTGAACACGACCGAGCCGTCGCCGGCGGCTACCAGGGTGCCCCGCGGGATGGCGACCTCGCCGCCGCCTGGATCGGGGCGGGAGAAGGTGAGCTCCACGGCCGCCGCCGACGGCGGGCGCATCGTCACGCCGACGAGGTTCAGGAGCGTGAGGTACTGCTTCTCGGGCACCTGGTTGAGTCGGTAGAGCATGTTCTTCGTGAGGAAGGCGAACAGCTCGAGGAGCGTGATCCCCGGGTCGCCGGGGCTGCGGTCCGTCCATTCCGGGCACGTCCGGTCGAGGACGCCGAGGGCGTCGGCGACCAGGTCGGCGTAGGTGCGGTCGTCGAGCTTCGGCAGGGCGAGCGGCATCAGAGGGTCCCCGCGTCGAGGTCGATGCCGAACTCCAGGTTGGCCCGGCGGTTCGTGGCCCTCACGCGATAGGTCAGGGAGACGATGAGGCTCGCGTCCCTGTCCCGATCCGGCTGCGCGTCGAGCGACACGATCTCGATGCGCGGCTCGAAGCGCACGAGGGCGTGACGGACGTAGTGGATGGCCAGGCCCGCGGTGGTCGCATCGTTGGGGGCGAACATGAGCCTGTGAAGCGGGCAGCCGTAGTCCGGGCGCATGACACGCTCGCCGGGCAGGGTCGTGAGGAGCATGACGATCGCCTGGCGGACCGCGGCATCGCCCTGCACCATGGCGATCCGGCCCGCGGGCGTCAACCTCGGGCCCCCCGTGCCGAGGTCGTTCCTCGTCGCTTCCGACGCGGCGCCCTCGAAGAGCCATCCGCGGAGCGGGGCGGCCGTCATGCCGACGCCTCCACGAGGCTCTGGCCCGGCGACCGCACCTTGTAGTCCACGACGCCGGGAGGGGAGCCATCGGTGAGGCCCTCGAGGGCGTCGAGGCAGACGGGCTGCTTCGCGATGCGCACGAACTGCGAGTGGCCGCGCTCGACCTTCAACGTGTGGAGGCAAGGGCGGATGCCGATGGTGGGGTTGGCGTTCGGGCACCCCGCGATCCGCCGCCCCTCGGGATCCGGACCGACCGATACCCGCCGCCCTTCGATCCGCACGAGATCCTGCGTCGCGGCGAGCTGCACCTTCCCCCCGTGATCGCATACCAAGATCGCATCTTGCGTGAGCCAGCGCATCTCAACCCTTCTCGAACTCGACGGCCGCCGCCCGGATCGTCAGCGTCCGGCCCGGCGCCTCGATCAACAGGTCCCGGGCCGCGTGCAGGCGGCTCCCCTTGGGTCCGAGCTCCAGGGCGTCGCCTCCGCTCGTCTCCAGCCGCGCCACCTCGTTGGCCGCGTCCAGGGTGAGTGTCTGCCCGTTCCCGGTGCGCAGCACGTAGCTGCGGGGCGGCCCCGAGGCCACCCCCGGCGACTCCGCCTCGCCGGCGAGCCCGCCGAGGACGATGCCATACGCCGGGTTGCCGTCGGGGAAGACGATGAGCACCTTGTCGTCTGGCTCGGGCATGACGCAGAAGCCCTTGTGGGCGCCCGCGCCGGGAAGCATGACGGGCATCCACGCCGAGTCGAGGTCGCCGAGCAAGGGGAGCCGGGCGCGCACGCGCGAGAGCCGCTCGGGGTCGTCGACGTCGAAGACGATGCCGAACGTGAAGACCGGGTCCCGCCCGCGCGACGCGCGGCGCGGGGGGGCCGTGGAGAACTCGGTGATGTAGCCCTCCGCCGCGCTGAAGCGGTGCAACACCCGCGTCAGGGCGAAGCGGCCGTCGACGGCGTCGTCCACGCCCGATATCGCGACGATCGCGCCGGGACGCAACGCCGGATCGCCGTCGGCGGCGCCCGTGACCGATACCTCGCCCGCGGTGGCGCGATCCAGGTCGTCCTGCGCCACCCCCACGGCGTCGGCGACGCCGGCCGCCACCCGGTTGTAGAGGGTGCGCTCTCCGAGGTTCCCGAAGGCCGTGAGGTCGAGGGCGTGCATCTCCTCGGCGTCCTGCCGCGCGGTCCGTGCGTCCCCCTCCTGCGCGGTCGTTCGCAGGACGTTCCACGCCCGCGCGTGCGACGCGCGGCGCACGGTCTCGGCGGTCGCCGTCGCGTTCGCGGTGGCGAGCTCGCGCCCCAGGGCGAGCGGGATCGCGTTCCCGGAGCCGGCGAGGCTGAGCAGCCTGAGCGTGCGACCGTCGAGGTAGACGTACAGGCCGGAGCGGCCGGCCAGCTCCGTGATGAACTCGAGATCGCTCTGCTCGTACTGCACGGCGAGCGTCTGCGGCGGTCCATCCTCGCTGATGGCGCTGTCGAGTCCGAGCTCGCCGGCGGCCTGCCGAACGACGTCGCCCGCCGTGACGTCCGCGAGCGTGCGGGCGCGTTGCGTCTTGCGCAACCGGTGCAGCTCGTCGTAGGCACGGACGCGGAGGATCCTCCCGCTGGCGCCGTCGCACTGCCACTCCAGCGTGGTGATCTCGCCGCGGAAAAGCACCGCGCCCAGGTCGAGTCGGAGTTCGATCTCGCTACCGTAGGCGAAGACGCGCCCGCGACCGGCCGGTGGCTCCGCGAACGCGACCTCGGCCACCGTCGGTGCGCCGAGAGCCTGCCGCACGATGGCGGACGACGCGCAGCGCGCCAGCTCCGCATCGAGCTCGGCGCCGCCGACGGTGATCACGAGAGGGCGGTTCGCGAAGGCGGAGGTCACGCGAGCCTCCAGAGCCGGGCGATGGGCGGGAGCGCCAGCGCGCTGGCCTCCGGCAACGTCAGCAGGTCGTCGAGGCCGTTGAAGGCACCGAGCGCCCCGGCGAGCTCGGGATCGCCGTAGTGCTCGGCGGCGATCTGGTCGAGGCGGTTCAGCGGCGTGCCGTCGCCGTCGACCGGCACGTCGAGCAGGGGGATCTCCGTGTCCCCGTCGCTGCCACCGGGGGCGGGAACCTCGAACTGGGGGGTCGCCGGCTTGCTCGGCGCCGCCCGCGGCTCCGGTTCCTCCACGCGGCGGAGCCGGAGGCTGAGCCACGAGCGCTGCGGCGTTCCGTTCGCGTCGAAGCGTTCGAGCCGCTCCGCCACCGCTACGACGACCCCCGGGATGTTCCACGCCTTGCCCCAGATGAAGCGGACCGCCGGCGGCGCCCCGAATCCCCCGGAGAAGGCGTTCTCCGCGAGATCCCAGAGGGGCCGGGTCAGCGTGCGGATGTCGGTGATCGGCGGTGGCGCCGCGACGTCGGCCGCTCGGCCGGCCCCGGTGCGCGGCGGCTGCGGGCGCTCGCCGCGGGCGACCTCGGCATCGAACAGCAATTGCAGGTCGAACTCGGTGGTCCCGCCGCCCGTCGCCAGCAGGGGGTGGTCGGTCCGGGCGCGGCCGGCGAGGTACCCTCCGGCCTCCCGCCGCGTGAGCACGCCGGCGCTGCGGCGCATCTCCAGGTGCTCGGGGTTCAGGAGGCAGGAGATGCGTTCGCCGGTGCGCTCGATGAGGAACGCTACTCGCTCCATCGCCCGTCTTCCTGTTCGTGGCGGAGCGCTTCGAGGTCGGGGGGAGGAACGTCGATCGGCGGCGCCGTCGCCGCCGGCGGCGGGAGCGACGGCCATGCCGGCGCGACGCCGTCCTCCTCGGTGCGGAGGGCCGCATCGCGCGGGCGCGTCGGAAGCGCGACGGAGTGGGCGTCGGCGTGGGCGTCCGCGGGCCGCTCGCCTCCCCGCGCCGCGGTCCGGGACGCCGCGGGCCTGGCGGCCCAGGCCATGAACGCGCCGTCTCGCCCCTCCCGCCCCTCGACCGGCGGCCGGGACGGTTCGGCCGGCGGCGCCGTCGGGCCCGGCGTGCTCGAGCGCGCGGCCCGGGCGCGGCGGGCGCGCTGCGGGTCGAGGGGTTCCAGGGCCGTGGTTTCTGACCGGGCTCCCGCGGTGTCCGGCGCGTGCGGGGGGACCGCCGGCGCGTCGGGAGGCACGCCGCCGACCGCTACCGGCGGAGCCACGCGCGACCACCGCCGCCGCGGGCGGCTCCCGTCGCCGAGCGTTCGAAGGCCCGCGATCGGCGCTCGGCCGCCGCGCTCGGGCGTGGCCCGCTCGCCGAACGGTGCCCCTTCGGGCTCGCGCGCCCCCGCGCGTTCCTCGGCCTCGGTGCGGAACCGCAGGCGCGGGCGCTCGCGCGCGCCCGGCCGGGCGCCGCTGTCGGCTGCGGCGGGCTCTCCCGCCGGGCGAAACGCGGGCCGACCGGACCGGCGCGGAGCGTCTGCCACCGCGTCGACGGGTGGGGGAGGCGCCGAGCGCACCTCGGCGACGCGCCCGCGCTCCGCCGTGCCCATCGCATCGTCGGCCCCGCCCGGGTCGCTTGCTTGGGCGAGGTGAGGTGCGCGATCGGCGATGTAGGCCAGCCAGTGGTCCGGGGCGCCGGGGAAGCGCGCGGCCAGCGCGCGCACGTCGGCCGCCTTGCGCGGCCGCGCCGCCCGTTCCAGCGTCGCCGCGAGCCGGCGCAGCATCGCCGCCAGTCGCGTCAGCAATCCGGCCGCAGGGGGACGGCGCATCGCTCAGCTCCGATCCAGCGCGTCGTAGACCAGGTGCATCTCCTCGATCGCCGCCTCGCGGCCGAGGGCGTCCAGGACAGCGCCGCGCCACTCGCACGGCCAGGCGTTGATCAGGTTCCAGCGCATGGCCTCCTGGCTGCCGTCGAGGTCGAGCATCACGACGGAGACGTGGCTGCGGCGGATGTGGCCGTGGGCGGTATCGAGCAGCCACTTCCACAGGTCCGTGGCCTTGGTGAGCCCGTAGCGGAGCGTCACCTCGCCGTACTCGACCGGACCCGGAAGGGCACGGACGACCTGGCCGGCCCCCGACTCCCGGTAGCGAATCGGGTGCACGCGGATGCCGAGGCCCATGCACTCGGTGAAGCGCGCCTCGCCGACCTCCTTCACCTCGAGGCGGAAGTTGTAGTTGCGGAAGGGATCGACGGTGACGCCGACCTTGGGGGCAGGATTGTCTTGCGCGTCGGGCATGGTTCGGTCCTTTCAGATCGGCTCTAGGCCGCCTCGACCTGCGTACCCGCCTGGCTCTGCCCGATCTGGAAGATGACGAACTCGGCGGGCTTCACCGGAGCGATGCCGATCAGGGTCACGACGCGACCGGCGTCGACCACGTCCGGCGGATTGGTCTCCGCATCGCACTTGACGAAGAACGCCTCCGCCGGGGTCGCCCCGGCGAGCGCTCCCTGGCGCCACAGCAGCGTCAGGAACGCGCCGACGTCCCGTTCGATGGCCTTCCACAGGGGGCGATCGTTGGGCTCGAAGACCACCCAGCGGGTGTTCTGCGCGATGGACTCCTCGACCATGTTGAACAGGCGGCGCACGTTGAGGTAGCGCCACTCGCTCGCGCTCGGGGCGAGGGTGCGGGCGCCCCACACCCTGATCCCCTCGCGGGCGAAGAAGCGGATGCAGTTGACGCCTGCCGGGTTGAGCACGTCCTGTTCGGCCCGGCTGACCTGTTGGGTGACGCCGAGGGCGCCGCGTACGGTGGTGTTGGCCGGCGCCTTGTGCACGCCGCGTTCGCTGTCGGTGCGCGCGTAGATCCCGGCGAGGCATCCCGACGGGGGCACGGACACGATCTTGTCCGATTCGATCGCGTCGCGGGCGCGGAGCCAGGGGAAGTAGAGCGCGCCATAGCCCCCGTCGGAGTCGCGGGGTCGAAGCCCGGACCGCGCCGTGGCCTTCCCTCCGCCCCCGGCGTCGTCCGACGAGCCGACCTGGACCACCCTCGTGAGGCGCTCCACGTCGTCCACCGTCGCGGGCGCGTCCAGCACGGCGACGCGATCGCCGAGGGACTCGGCCGCGTCCAGGAGCGCGGCGTACGATGCGGCGTCGGTCATCCCGGGAGCGGCGATGATGGCGATCTCGTCGATGGCTGCCAGGGCATCGAGCCCCTTGCCCTTACCCGAGATCGCCCCGCCCTTCTTGGTGTTCACGACGTAGCAGCGCGACCCACCGTTGAGGAAGAACCCGTAGACGGCGTTGGCCAGGTCGGTGCCGGCGTCGCCGTCGCGCACGTAGGTGCGCAGGAACTGGCTCCAGTTGTTGATGGCCACCGCTTCATCGAGGCTGGCCCCCGCGTTCGGGGCTTCGCCCACGAAGCCGGCGGTCGAGGTACCGACGGCCTCGATGGGGCGCGGTCCGCTCGGGACCTCTTCGACGAAGACGCCGGGGCTCAGATACGACGGCATGTCACACCTCCAGTGGCAGGCGAAGGACCACGTGTTGGCCCGGCGTGGCCTCTACGGTGGTTTCCACGCCGCGTGCCCTGACGTTGAGGGCCGTGCCGCGGTCGTTGTGCGGCGCGCCCGTGATGCGGAACTGGCCCCTGGCGTTCGTGCGGACCTCGCGTCCCGATCCGGGCAGCGAGACCACGGCGTTGGCCACGGGCACGTCGCCCGGCCCGAGCACCTGGCCCTCGACGACCCCGATCGCGGCGGTGTCGACCCTCATGGGTTCGCGCACGAGGGGAGCGGCCCCGCGCTCGCGCTCGCGCACGAGCACGATCCGGACCACGAAGCCGGCGGCCACGGGGATGCCCAGATCGGCGCAGATCGCGGCGGCCGACCTGGTCGGCACGACATCGAAGTCGCTGCGCTCGGCGCTGGCGAACAGCAGCTCGCCCAGCGCCTTCTGCTCGGCGAACGCGTCGTCCATCTGGACGGTGATGAGGTAGTCGAGATCGATGGCCGCGGGTGGGTTCGAGGTGCGCGGGGTCTGCCGCGGGGACAGACCTACGAGGCGGATGTCGACCCCCGCTCCCCGTGCCTCGTCGCGCAGCGGGCGCGCCGCGACGTCCAGCTCCGGCACCACGGCCCGCGCCCAGGTGACGATATCCCGCGTGATCTCGTCGGCTCCGCCAGACACTGTTCCTCCGTACCGGCAACGATTCGGCCAGACCGGAAGTGATCGCAATGCAGATTGTCTGGTGTAAGGAACTTACCATTCGACATGCGGAAACGTCAGTGTCATATCTCATTGGCGTGTCGCGGGGGGACCGGTTCCGGTGCGCGATTCGTGTCTGTCGCGCCATCTCTCCCCATCCCGCGGGACCCGGCGCGCGCTGCGGTGTGCCCCTACGGCGCGGCGGTGAGGCTCGAGCTCCGGCGGCGCGCTCAGGCGAGCACGCTCTCCAGCGCGCTCAAGAGCGCCTCGAGCGCGGCGCCGAAGCTGTGTTCGGCTGCCGCGGCGTAGCCGACGATGAGCCCCGCGCGTCGTTCGCTCGCGCAGTAACCGCCGGAGGTGAGCCCCTCGACGCCCACGCCGCGGGCCCTGGCGGCGTTCAGGACCGCCTCCTCGGTGCCCACGTCGGGTAGCGGCAGCAACACGTTGAGCCCCGCCGCCGCACCGCGAATCTCCACCGCGGGGAGGCGTCGCCCGAGGGCGCCGACGAGGGCGTCGCGCCTCCTGCGGTAGCGCAGGCGCACGCGGCGCGCACCTCCCCGCCCGCAGGTCAGGGGCTCGTGCGCGAGGTCTCGAGCGCGGCGATGCGGGCCTCGAGCTCGTCGATCTTCGCCTGCTGCGCCTCGACCTGCCGGTACAGTGCCTGCGCGGCGGCGAGCGCCACCCCCTGCGCGTCCACGGTGTTGATGGTGGTGTCGTCGTCGCCGAGACCGAACGCCGAGCGGAAGTCCTGCGCCGTGGGACCGAGGTGCCTCGCGGCGTGTACGTCGCCCCTCATCGCCCACGTGCTGATGGGCATCGCGTCGAGGTCCGAGAGCAGGGTCGCCGGGTCGACGCTGCGGAAGTCCTGCTTGGCGTTGCGGTCGGAGGTGCAGCTCCAGCCGGCGCCGCCGTTGAAGAAGCAACTGCCCGAGCCGCCCGAGCCGCCCGTGAAGAACGCGGCGTTGTTGTCCCGACTCTTGCCGAACACGCCCGCGTTGCTGACGCTCTCGCCGTACACGCCGATGCCGCCGGAGCTGAAGCCGGAGACGCCGTACGCGGCGATGGTGCCGACCGTCTCGCCGTGCACGCCGCTCTCCCCCGCCTGCGCCGAGCGCCCCAGGACGCCCGTGCCGCCGGTGCTGTCGCCGCGCACGGCGGCGTTGTTGCTGCTCCGGCCGTACACGCCGATGCCGTCGGTGCTCGCGCCGTCGACCCCCGTATTGGTGGTGCTGGCGCCGTGAACCCCGATGAAATCGACCGCGCAACCGCCCACGCCGTAGGTGCCCGCGCAGGACGTAGCCCCCAGCGTGCCGACCACCCCACGTGCGGCGCTCTTGCCCCACACACCGATGCCGCCGCCCGCCAGCCCGAACACCCCGTTCCCGGCCGAGGTCGAGCCGACGACGCCGTTTCCCGCGCCGCTGTTGCCCGAGACGCCGGCGCCCGAGTCGCTCGTGCCGATCACGCCGATGTTCGTAACGCTCTGGCCGTACACGCCGTAGCCGCTCGGGCTCGATCCCGCCACGCCCGCGCCCGATGGCACCTCGCCCCACACGCCGGTGGCGTTGAGGCCCAGGGACGTGCTCTGGTCACCGACACGCCCGACGATGGCGCTGGTGCCGTTCTCGTCGGGAGCGAGGTTCACGACGCGCAATCCCGGCGTTGTCTGGCTCGTGCCGGTCCAGGTCTCGCCGAAGGGGTTGCCGGTGCCTCCCGATCCGCCGGAGGAGCTGATGACGATCTGGCCCGGCTGGCTGTCGTCGATGGAGACGTTGGCGCCGGCCTGCAGCGTGATCGCGCCGGTCATCGCGTTGAGCGCGTCGACGCCCGACCCGCCGCCCGTTCCCACGTCGTCGACCTCGCACGTCACGCCGCCGTCGGCTGCGATCGCGCGGATGCTCGAGCCCGCCGCACACGCGTGGTCGACGCGCTCCTGCTTCCCTTGGTCGAGTGCGTCGAGCGTCTGGTTCATCTGGGCCGCGCTGATCACGTCGCCCGCCTTGAAGTGGAACGGGAGGTCCACGGCCGCGCCCCAGATGCCCAGCGCGAGGGCGGCCAGGGCGGGAAGGCCGTAGCGCAGCCGCATGGACGGCCGGGGGCGCTGCGTCATGGTGCCCACCGGCTCGCATCGCCGCTACCCACGCCTCTGGTGGCGCGGCGTGCGGCGGCGGGAGCCGTCCGCGGCGGATCGGATTCCTGGAGACGCCGGTCGCCGCGACGGCGGCCGCGACGCGAGGGCCGGCACGGGGAAGCGGTCGCGGTGCGGGATGGTTCCATCGGGTCCTCCTTCGAGGTGGTGCGGGGACACGGTACCGAGGAGCCGTCACAAGGGCGCCACAACCACCCGCCACGGGCGCACGACGGCCGCGCGCCTCGCGGCGGCGCGGATCCATGCGCCATGGGATTGCACCCACCGTTACGCTGCGCGCGCACGAACGGCGCGCCTCCCGGCCCGACGGCCGGTGGAGCGCGCGCCGTGGAACGTCACCGCGCCGACTCAGGCGGCGGCCACCGTCTTCCTCATGACCGTATGGTTCTTGCCCTTGGGGCGCTCGAAGGTGAACCCTGCCTTCTCGAAGAGGCTCCGGGTGGCGCTGTAGAGGAACGATGCCGAGATCTTCTTGCCCCCGGTGTCCTGCGGGTACGCCTCGACCACGCCACCGCCGGCTTGCGCGATGAGGTCGAGCGCACCCCCCAGCGCGACCGCCGCGACGCCCCGGCGGCGGTAACGCTTGTCGACGAAGAAGCACGTGAGGCGGTAGTCGGGCAACGCCTTCAGGCCGGCCTCGTACTGCTTGCGGTGGTTGATGTTGGGGAGCTCGTCGGGCGCGCCGTACTGACACCAGCCCACGGCGAGGTCGCCGTCGAATACCAGCGCGGCGTGCGCTCTGCCCTCCCGGACCAGGCGCTGCTTGAGCGCGCGGTTGGCCTCGGCGCTGTGGGTCTTCTCGGCGTGCGCAGTATGGAACCAGGTGCACCAGCACCCGCCCCACACCCCGTTGTGTCGCTCGGCGAGGTCCGCGAACGCGTCCCACGTGTCGGGACCGAGCGCCCGAACCGTGAGCGCGGGACCTCCCTCGTTCTCAGGCATGGCGGCACGGTAGCACGCGCGGCCGCCGTCACGACCCCGCCGTCACGACGACGCGCGCCGGGAGGGTTGTGAGGGGTGTGGTGGGGTGTGTTAGAACGGGGATGCGAGATGGAGACGACGAGTCCGAAGTACGCGCGCAGTCGTGGCGAGGAGGTGGCGGGACGAACGGGGTGGGCGGCAACCGTCCGCCACCCGCACCCTTCACGGCATCAAGTAGGAACGATCGGCGCGAAGTCGTTCGGCTCGATGCTTCCTCGTACTTCTGATCTGTAAGGTTGAGTGCGCAGGGCATCGCAAGCGCGACGTGCCGTCTGGCGAGCGCGTGTTTGCGCAACTGCCACGATCGATCGTGCCGACCACCCGTCTCGACGGGCCGGTACCACGACCCCGCTGGAGGATGACGACGCGCGGGCGCACGTCGGCCGTGACCTTCGCCGCACACACCGCCTGCCCCGGTCGTTGAACACGCGTACGAGGTCACCGTGGACGATGCTGCGCGCCTCAGCGTCGGCGGGTTGGCAGAACGGGCTCGAAGCCGTCGACTTGCTCTCCGGCGTAGGGTGTAGACGTTGGCGTACGACGAGTGCGACGCCACACGGGTGCTTCGTGACCATGTGCAGCGGATACGTGTCGGCTCGGGCTCCCAGCCACTCAGCGGGCTCCAGCCACTGCGGACTCGCGGGACGTCGTCGTAGCGTAGCTTGCGATCGTCGCAGAGGAGAACTCGATCTTCCGGATGGGGTGCTGAGCGGGTTCAAGCGGGATAGGCGCGGAAGGCGGCGAAGTCGTTCGCGGCTGACCGGTGATCGGGAACTTCACGAGCCTGCTCCTTGAACGCGTCGTAGCTCATCGGCAACTCGGCGGTATCGAACAGGAAGCGCAGCGAATCCTCTTCGGTCTCCCGACCTTGAGTGAACTCGTCCTTGAACGACAGCTGTCCGGCCAGGTCCCGGAACACCTCGAAGTCGCTTCTCGCCTCGCCGAGCGGCTCGATGATCTTGTGTTGGTACAGGCGTAGCGCCACGAGGTGCTCAGGTCGTTGCGCTCGAAGAGACTCGCGATCGGCAGAACGATGTCGGCTATACGCATGCCCGTCGTCCACCACGAGTCCTGCTGATGATGGTCTCGATCTTCTGCATCGCCCGCAGCGTCTGGTTGATGTCGTCGTGCTGGTTGATGCTGCTGCCGCAGTTCCAGTGGATGAGCTTGAGCTCGGACTTGCCGGGCTCCGGATAGGTGTAGCTGGCGCCGTTGTGCTCGAAGGTCACGGGCGCGTTCAGGATGGACTCCGCGAACTTCTGCTCGAGGTCGTCTGGCCACCGGATTGGAGGTACCGGGGAAGGAGCCGAAGGCGCGGATGGGTGGATGGCAGGCCATGGATGCCGTAGACGTAGATGGCCAGGCCGCCGCCGGGCTGTCCCAGCTCCCCTTTGAGGGCGGCCAGCGCGATGATCATGCGGACCTGCTGCTCGCCGTAATCCTGACGCTGTATGCCGAAGCCAGGAACCAGCAGCGCGTTCTTGGTGGTGGCGAACTCGCGCGCGAGCGCCGTGATGGTGTCGGTGCTCAGGTCGCTGAGCGCGGCGGCCCAGGCGGGCGTCTTCGGTTGGCCGTCGCTCCGCCCATGACGTACTGCCGGAACGGCCGAATCCGACGGTGTACTTGTCCAGGAACCCTTGGTCATGCAGCCCCTCGGTGAGCATCACTACGCCATGGCCGCCATGATCGCGCTGTCCGAGCCGGGCCGGGCGGCACCCACTGGCTGAGCGGGCCGCGGTCTCCGTGAACAACGGATCGATGGTCTGGTGCCCTTGCGTCGCAGGTCCTCGATCGAACGCTGCTGCAAGCCGTTGGCGAAGAAGGTGCGCGTCGTGTTGTACGGGTCGGTGCCCCAGAAGAGACGAGATTGCTGTTGTCCAACGATTCCTGGAGGGGCATCTGCGGCGTGACATGCCGATGGAGTAGGGTGCGGCCACTGCCAGCAGGCGTAGCTCTTGTGCCAGCAGCTTCGTGTTACCGCCCAACAAGCCGAAGAAGCGTCGGGACTGCGAGTTCTAGTTGTGCAGGAAACCGAGCGTCCACCACCGTGATGGCTGGCCCATGATCGCAAGAAGCCGAACGTTACCTAGACGCGCGAGAGATCGCCGGCGACGAGGTCCAGCGCCTCGTCCCAGGTCACGCGCCGGTAGCGCGGCTGCCCGCGGGTGGCGCACGGCCCCGCCCGGCGCCCAGCGCGCGGACCATCGGATAGGAGCGGTCCGGCGCGTAGACGCGGCGATCCCACGCGAGCGCCATCGGCGACGCTTCGATGTCGGCGCCATCGAGACTTCGACGCGGAGGATGCCGTTGATCACGACCCCGCCGTCACGACGCCGAGGCCGACCTCCGCGTCAGCTGCCGGTCCGCCGCCATCTCGCGCGCCCGGCGAGCCACGTGGTGGGGTACCGCGCGCTGCCCCAGGGGAGCGAAGGACACCTGTGCGAGCCGGAAGTGCGCGACGCCCCACGGGATCCCGATGATGGTGACGAACGACGCGATCCCGAGGACGGCGTGCGCGAGCGCGAGCCACAGTCCGGCGAGGACCACCCAGACGACGTTCGCGACCGCGGTGCCGGGCACCCGCCGTTCCCCCAGGAGCCGCACGTCCACCAGCTCGCGCCCGAAGGGGAAGGCGGTGAAGGCGGCGATCCTGAACGCGGCGACGCCGAACGGGATGCCGACGACGGTGAGGCACAGCAGGGCGCCGAAGAGGTACCAGAGCAGCGCGGCGAGCGCGCCACCGAGGACGAACCAGAGGAGATTCAGAACGAAGCTCATGCGCATGCCCCCGAACGGAAGGATGTTCCCGGCGCCCGGACGTCGGGATGGCGCGCCCCGTGGCGGCGTCGCCGAGGGGGCCGGCGTCCCCCGCGCCGAACCGAGCCTAGCAGGGGGCCGCGCGTGCGGGAACCGCCGAAAGGTGGAGCCGGCCCGCCCGGCACTACCGGCGAGCCGCTGCGTCCGTGCGCCGGCGCCGCGGGGCGGCGCTCGAGCGTGACGTCGTGCCCGCCCCCTCCCGGCCTCGCGGTCTCCGGTCGGGTTCGACTACCATGGGGTCGATGGCGCTCACCCTCGCCGTCGCGGCAGGAGACCGAGATGAGCGAGTTCGAGCTAGGCAACGAGCACGTGGTGGTGACGGGCGCGGCTCAGGGCATCGGCAGGGAGATCGCGAACACGCTCGCCGAGGCCGGGGCGACGGTCGCGCTCCTCGACCTGCATCGCGCTCGCGTCGAGGCCGCGGCCGGCGACCTGCGAGAGCGCGACGGGCGCGATCACGTGGCCCTGGTGGTCGACGTTCGGAACTCGGCGGAGGTCCGCAGCGCGGCCGAGACGCTGGCCGCGCGCTTCGGGAAGATCGACGTGCTCGTGAACAACGCCGGCGTCGTGAAGAACACGCCGACCCTCGACATGGGCGACGAGGAGTGGAGGCACGTTCTCGACGTGAACCTGAACGGGGTGTTCTACTGCTCGCGCGAGTTCGGCCGCGTGATGGTCGCGGCGGCGCGCGGATCGATCGTGAACATCGCGTCCATGTCGGGTCTGGTGGTCAACAAACCGCAACCGCAAGCGCACTACAACACGTCGAAGGCGGGCGTCATCATGCTCACGAAGTCCCTCGCCGCCGAGTGGGCACCGTTCAACGTTCGCATCAACAGCGTGTCGCCGGGGTACATCGGCACGGAGCTGACGAAGGCGGGCTTGAGCAACGAGTCGTGGCGGCGGACGTGGTTCGAGATGACGCCGCTCGGACGCGTGGGGGAACCGCACGATGTCGCGACCGCCGTGCAGTACCTGGCGTCGGACGCCTCGCGCTACGTGACCGGCTCGAACCTGGTCGTGGACGGCGGCTATACCGCCTGGTGAGCGCAGCGCGCGAGGCCTGCGCACGGACCCGTACCCGGCCCGCGGGGCGGCGCCCCTTGGAGGAGTGGACGGCATGATCCCATCGATCGACCTCAACGACGGCACCTCGATCCCGCAACTCGGCTTCGGCGTGTTCCAGATCCCACCCGACGAGACGCAGAGGGCGGTCGCGCGCGCCCTGCAGGTGGGCTACCGGCACATCGACACCGCCGAGATGTACGGCAACGAGCGCGGGGTCGGAGCGGCCATCGCGGCGTCGGGGCTCCCCCGCGACGAGGTGTTCGTCACCAGCAAGCTCAACAACGGCTTCCACCGCCCCGACGATGCGCGCAGGGCGTTCGAACGGACGCTGGCCGATCTCGGCGTCGCGTACGTCGACCTGTTCCTCATCCACTGGCCGCTTCCGGGTGCCTACGGTGGCGACTTCGTCTCCACCTGGCGGACCCTCGAGGAGTTCGCGCGCGACGGGCGCGCCCGCGCCATCGGCGTTTCGAACTTCCAGGTCGCCCACTTGGAGCGCCTGGCGGCCGAGACCGACACCGTCCCGGCGGTCAACCAGATCGAGGCGCATCCCTTCTTCACCAACGACGTCGTGCGTGCATACGACCGCGATCACGGCATCGTGACGGAGGCGTGGTCGCCCATCGCACAGGGCGGCGTGCTCGAGGACCCGACCGTGCGGCGCGTGGCCCACGACGCGGGGCGAACGCCCGCCCAGGTGGTGCTGCGGTGGCACATCCAACGCGGCGACGTGGTGTTCCCGAAGACGGTGACGCCGTCGCGGATGGAGGAGAACTTCGCGCTCTTCGATTTCGAGCTCGGCGCCGACGACATGGACGCCCTCACCGCGTTGGACCGTGGCGAGCCGGGACGCACCGGACCGAACCCGGACGCGTTCGATTACATCCCGGGCTGAGCGCGCCCACCCGAAGGGCGTTCGTCAGGTCGCCGGCGCGATGTTGCGGTTCACGCGGAAGAAGTTGTCGGGATCAAAGCTCGCCTTCACCCGTGCCAGGCGCGCGTAGTTCGGTCCGTAGGCCGCTTCGAGGCGTTGGTCGTCGTCGTCGGCGAGTTGGAAGTTGATGTAGTTGCCGCCGGTGGAGTAGGGGCGGATCGCCTCCCACGAGCTTCGCGCCCACGCGATGTGGGGGTCGGGTGGCGCGTCGGGCGGCCACGTGCCCGAGAAGCCGGCGATGTAGCGCGCGTCCCGGTTGCCGACCGCGCCGTCGTCCGACGGCCTGTCGTTGAGCGCGCCGCCGAGGTGGAAGATCACGGACTGGCTCAACGGGCTCGTCTGCCGCGATGCGCCCGACCGGAAGGCCCGGAGGAAGCCGTCGGCCAGCTCGGGGAGGAACTCGGTCTTCCAGTACCGATGGGGTCCGCTGGGCTCGTTGGCGTTCAGCATCGACTGCAGGGCCGTGTAGGGCATCTCGGAGAGGGTGTCGACGATGCTGTCCGGGAGTCGCCGCAGGGGGCCGAGGGCGGTGTCCGGGTCGTCGCCCGTGTAACACGCGACGATCGCGACGATGGGCTTGCCGTGCCACTGCCCGGGGACGAACGGGGCGTGGGGCGCCCTTCTCAGCACGGCCGCCAGCGTCAGCTCGAGCGGGGCGGCCTCCGTCATGTCCTTGTAGGCGTCGAGGATGGCGTCGGCCCGGTCGGCGCTCCAGGCGACCAGCCCGGCCGTGATGCGCGGACCGATGTCGTGGAGTCGATACGTGAAGCGGGTCACGATTCCGAAGTTCCCGCCCCCGCCGCGCACCGCCCAGAACAGGTCGCTGTTCTCCGCTCGGTTCGCCGTGAGCACGCGTCCGTCGGCGGTCACGATCTCGACGCCCTCGAGGTTGTCCACCGTCCACCCGAAGCGCCGGGTGAGGTACCCCCACCCCCCGCCGAGGGTGAGACCTGCGACGCCGGTCTCGGACACGAAGCCGAGGACGGTCGCCAGGCCGTGGCGTTGCGTTGCGGCGTCGACGTCCCCCAAGGTGCAGCCGGGTTGCACGTGCGCGCGCCGGTTGCTCGGATCGACCGAGACGGAGCGCATCAGGCCCATGTCGACCGTGGCGCAGCCCGGCGCGACGGAGGTGCCGGCGATGTTGTGTCCCCCGCCCCGGACGCTGACGAGGAGGTCGCGTTCCCGCGCGAGGCGGACGAACGTCGCGACGTCCTCGGCCGATGCCGGTTGCACGACCATGGCCGGGGTCGTGGCCGCCATGCCGTTCCAGCAACGGACCGCGTCCCGGAAGCCGTCGTCGTCCGGCAGGAGGAGACGCCCTCGCACCCTCGCGCGCAGCTCCGAGAGCTGATCCTCCCCGAGGGTGATCGGGGGCGCATGCACGCGACGGATCTCGATGGTCTGCGGTGCCATGGCCTGCCTCCTAACGCCGATCGTGGCGTGACCGGGCCGATTCATGCCGGGCCGATTCATGCCGGGCCGTGTTATGCTCTAATTAGGAGTAATCTTATGCTCCAACTTGGAGTATGTCAAGGGGTGCCGATGAGCGATCGATTGACGACCACGTCCTACGCCGTGCTCGCTCAGGTGGCCGTGCGACCCTGGTCCACCTACGAGCTGGCGCAGCAACGAGTCCGCTACTTCCGATACGTCTGGCCTCGGGCCGAGAGCGCCATCTACCGGGAGGTCAAGCGGCTCTCCTCGATGCGGTTGATCGAGGGCAGGACGGAGTACACCGGCAAGCGCGCGCGCACCGTCTACTCGATCACGGACGAGGGCACGGAGGCGCTGCGCGCGTGGCTGGGAACGCCGATCTCCCCCTTCTCGATGGATTTCGAGGCGATGTTGCGGATCTTCGTGGCTCCCCTCGGCAGCAAGGGGGACGTGCTTCGCACGCTCCGCCAGGTTCGGGCCGACGCCCAGGAGATGCTCCGCTTCGCCGGCGACGTGAAGCAGGAGTTCATCGACGGCATCAACGTCACCCAGGACCAGGTCTACATCAGGGCCTTCGCGGTCGACTTCTTCGTGAGCCTGCTCAACATGGTCGACGCGTGGGCGGAACGCAGCCTCGCCCAGGTCCAGGGGTGGGACGACCTGATGCCGTCGACGGAGAAGAACGCCGAGGGACTCGAGAGGATGAGGCGCCTGCCCGTCGACACCCCGGACGAAGCCCTGGAACGGGTCTCCGTTCCACCCGCGAGCCAGACGCGATCGCGTTGACGCTCGCGTGAGCGCTCCGCCGTCAGGGCCGCGCCACGCTCACCTGCGTCGTCTGCGTCGCCTTGGTGCCGTCCGGCGCGGTCACGTCGATCGTGAGGACCCAGTCGCCGGCCATGGTGTACGAGAAGTCCTGCGTGCGGTACGTGCCGCCACCGCTGGGCGCGGCGTCCGCCAGGACGGGCACCATGCCCGCGTGCGTCATGTCGCCCGTGACCTTCACGGTCGCTCCCTCGAGGGGGGCGCCATCCTTGGTGACGCTCACGACGATGGTGGCGGCTCCGACGGTGGGGTGGTCGTCCACCTTGGCCGAGATCGCGATGCCCGTGGAGCTGCCGGACGTCGCGGCGTCGTTGCCGGCGCCGGCCGGCGGCTTGCACGCGCTCAGCGCGGCCATCAGCAGGCCGAGGACGAGCAGCGTCGACAGGGAACGGGCGGTGCTTGGCGTGGAGGGCATGGTCGGCTCCTTCGTGTGCGGCGGTCGGTCGGCGGCGAGGCGGCGGCCCGCGGGGGCGACCGCCTCTCAGTAGGTGGGTCCGAGGAGGGTGCCGCGCATCTGCATCGGTTGCGCGAGCACCAGGAGCTGCGTGGCCGCGAACGCCAGCACGAACACGAGCATGGGCCACATGGCGAGGACGCCGCGCCGGCCGAAATCGCGCAGGCCGATACGCAGCGCCGTGACCAGGGCCAGCACGCTGTACGCGGCCGTGATGCCGGCCTGGATGGGGAACAGCCAGCGCGATGGGACCATCTGCGCGAGCCGCCAGTTGGGATCGATGGGGAGGCCGCGGTAGCTGAAGAAGTGCTCGAACACGGGCACCGCGGCGGCCGCTCCGGTGAGGAAGTGGAACAGGTAGTGGGCGGCCCAGAAGCCGAAGCCCAGGGCCACGACGACGTAACCCCAGCGCCGGAAGCTCCGCACGACGTGGGGGCGGGCGCCCCCGATGGCGTCCGCCAGCATCCCCGCCGCGACCGTGAGGGTCAGCCCGAGCGCCGTGACCGCGGCGTAGAGCAGGGCGATGAGGAGGCCCTTGCTGGTGGTGTGGAGCGCGCCGGACAGGGTCGAAGCCAGCGCGTAGTACGGGGGCACCATGGCGAAGGCGTTCATGACGCCCCAGAAGGCGAGCAGCACGCCCAACAGCAACACCGCGAGGCCGCCGCGTCGCGCCCAGGGGGCGCGGCTGAGCTCCCGCCCGGGGGCGCGCAGCGTGAGCGCCACGTTGTCGTACGGGCAGGCGCGCACGCAGTTGAGGCACAGCGTGCAGTCCATGTTCGACTCGATGGCCGGCACGAACAGGTTGGTCTCGCAGCCCGGGAAGGCGCCCTCGCCGTTGGGGTGGACGATCTCGTCGAGCGGGATGAACGCCGGCCTGCGCGGCGCGGCGGTGGCGCCGGATCGGCCGCCCACGGGTGGGCGGGCGGCGGTCTCCCGGCCGTGAAGGCAAGGCTTGTGCTCGCACGACCGGCACACATCGGCGTCGATGGCGCGGATCTGCGTGGGCGAAGCGCTCGACAGGGCGAAGTTGAAGTTCCCGAGGGGGCACACGTAGCGGCAGAAGGTGCCCGCGGGGAAGAGCGTGTCGACCGCCAGCGCGCCGGCGAAGTAGGCAACGGCCAACCAGGCGGTGAGCCACGGGCTGGCCCACAGGTTGAACGTCTCGTAGCTCCAGAAGAACGCGATCATCAGGCCCACGACCAGCCCCTTGTTGCGCAACGGTCGTGGCCAGCGCAGCTTGCGGGGCAGCCAGCGCTCCGCCCGGCGGGTCAGCCCGCGGGTGAGCATGAGCGGGCAGGCGGCGCAGAAGGCGTTGCCGAACAGCGCCAGCGCGATCACGACCAGGCCGCGGTAGTGCAGCCAGACGCTCGCCGTCGCGACGTTGCGGGGCGCCAGCTGGCGCCCGGTGAGCCCGTCGACGACGGCCATGAGCGCGAGCAGCAGCAGCGGCAGCTGGAACGCGAAGCGTGCGTAGCGCCAGCGCGCCAGGCGGCGGAGGCCGGGCAGGCGCAACAGGTCGAAGCCGGTCGGCTGGTCGACGAAGCCCGCACCGCGCGCGGGCGCGGCGGTGCCGCCCTGCGGCGCGGGGCGTGGACCGGTCGGGCCCGGTGTCGGGCCCGGTGTCGTGCCCGGCTTCTGGCCCGGCGTCGTGGCGGGCGGAGCATGCGAGCGTCCCGGTGGCAGGGGCATGCGGACCTCCGGGCGGCGCGCCCTCGGGGCGTGCGCGCGTCATCTTCCGAGGCCGCGTCGACGAACGCGGCTCGGGGGTGGATCGGGCAGCGCTCGTTCGGGCCGAGCGCACGGGGTGGGTCTGGGGTGGGATCAGGCGGGCGTCGCGGCGGCCGCGGGTGGGTCCCGGGCATGGGGGGCGTCGGGCCAACCGGCCGGCAGGGTCGGCCGGAGGCGCGCGACCGGCAGGAAGGCTACGAGGCGCTGGTGCATGGCGAGCGGCGAGAGCGCCGCCGCCGGGTTCACCGTGAACACGGTCGAGATCGCGTGCGTGTGCGGCGGCGTGCCGGCGGGATGGACGTGGTTGAAGTCGAGGTGCGTGGCAACGAACGGCGAGCACGCCAGCGCCATCACCAGCGTCGTGACGGCGTAGGCGGTGACACCCGCTCGGAGCGCCGGGCCCGCCCGGCGCGCGCTCACCATGGTGCGCCCCGGGTGCCGCCGGCGAGCGCCGCTACGCGGGCCCGGACCGGGGAACGGAGCGTTCCCGACGGCGCGCGGCGCGGTCCCCGCCGCGACCGCCGGACCGAGTCACCCGACAGCATGCGGTCACGCTAGCACGGCGCGGCGCAAGCGCCCAACGCCGCCCTGCCGCCGCCGGCGGGACCGTGCGCCGTGCGCAAGCGGGGAGGCGCGCCCGGCGCGCGCCTCCCCGTCCCCTCGGGCCACGGCCCGGCCTCAGTTGAGGATCGTCGACCAGTACGTGCACTTGCCGGTCCACACGGTGAGGCTCTTGCTGCGCGTGGGGTCGGGCGCGTTGACCGTGAGGGTCACCCGGCAGTCGTTGGTGACGTCGATGGCGTTGCCCGGCGAGTAGGGGGTGAAGCTCGCGCTGGCCGAGCCGAGGGTCGCGTTGATGGTGTGGTCCCCACCGCCGTACGTGACGATCGTGCGCCAGTCGTAGGTGAGGGCTTCGGAATCGGGATTCTCGACACTCACCGTCGCCTTGAAACGCTTCGGCGGCGTCAGGACGGAGAGCGTGCAGCCGTCCTCGCGGAAGTCGATGGTGGCCCCCGCGGCGACCGGGACGTCGTCACAACCGATGAACTGCCCGTTGAGGAAGATGGCGTCGCGCGCGAACATGCCGTACGCGGTGACCTTCGGGTAGGGGTTCTCGGGTGCCGGCTGGACGTCGAGGTCGACGGTGCGGGCGCCGACCGCGCCCTCGCTGTCGACCGTGCGTACGCTGACACGCCGCGAACCGGTGGCACCGAAGGTGACGACCTGGGCACAGCCCGTAGCCGACGCGAGCGTATCGGGATCGTCGGCCGACCAGGTCGTGCTGGCGCACAGCGCGGTGCCGTTGGCCTCGTTCTTGTCGGTGATGAGGGCGCTCATGGGGTACGGCTCGCCCATGTACGCGGTCCCCGCGTAGCTGAGCGTCACGGTCGGTGCGGTGTTCACCACGTTGACGAACAGGTTGGCCGCCTTGCGGCCCGTGCCGTAGGTGGCCTCCAGCGTGAGGGTGCGCAGCCCCTTGCTGCCGAACGTGCGCTTGAGATCCGAGCCGAACAGGGCGTTGGGATCGGTGCTCCACACGCCGTTGTAGAGGACGCCGTCGCGGTCCGAGGTGACCTTGAGGGTGACGCTCTTCGCCACCGGGTGGGTCACGGAGAAGTACTGCGCCAGGTTCGTCTCGACGCGCAGGTCGACCACGGCGGGGTTGGCCTTGATGGTGACGGTCGGCGCGACGCTGCCCCCGGGGGCGTTCTGCTCGGAGATCCAGCGCGCGCTGCGCCGCGTATCGAAGTCGAGCACGCTGAGGCTGTTGAAGATCGACGAGACGTAGTCGGCCGGGACGTAGTAGAAGCCGCCGTCGCCGGCGCCGCAGCCCCACGAGTTCTTGATGATGAAGTACCCGCCCCCGCCGATGTCCGGCGTGACGCCCGCCTTGGTGAGGTCGAGGTTGCTGAGGAAGCCCACGATCTGCACGGCGTGGCCACCGTAGGAGCCGTCGACCTCCGCGCCCTTGTCGTCGAGCTTCGTGCGGGCGTAGTTGCTCACGATCCCGTCGGCGCCGACGTCGTCCATGAACCCCTTGTAGACGGGGAAGCTGGCCATGATCACGTGCCCCTGGGCGAGCAGCATGCGGTAGCGGTTGAGGTCGAAGGGGTCGCCGTTGTTCCAGATCTGAACGGCGCGGGACGGGGCGACGCCGGGTCCGCCGAAGGTCACGGTGGCGTAGCTGCAGAAGTCGAACACGAAGGTGGTGCACACCTCGCGGCTCTCGTGCGCGGTGGACGAGCAGGTGCCGGTGTAGCCGGTGCACGTGCCGCCGTACGCCGCGGCGCTGCCCCCGCCGGAGTCCGCGCGGTTGGGCGACGGGTTGTACGTCCACGACCCCTCCGAGGGGAACTGCTGAGCGCGGTCCGCGGCGAGGTTCATCGCCCGCTCGGCGAAGTAGCCATCGGTGTAGTCGCTTGCGTCCCAGTCCTGCTTGACCTTGTTCACCAGGAACTGCTCCGAGAGGTCGGCAGAATTGTCGTTCTGGACGCGCTCTCGACTCTCCAGGGCGCCGATCGACGTGAAGGCCCAGCAGGTTCCGCGGCGCGCCTGCTGCTTCATCGGGCTGACGAAGCTCTTGAGGGGGAACCAGTACAGCCCGGCGAGGTTCGTGGGACTGCACGCGCCGTCGTTGTCCGTGCCGTTCCCCGGGGCTATGGCCTGGGGCCACACGGCGCCGCCCTTCTCGAGGTGCGCCGCGCCGAGGAGGGAGGCGCTCGAGGCGGACTCCAGCAAGCCCTCGAGCTGCGCGAGCGCCGCTCGGAGGTCGCTGAGAGAGGCTCCGGTCAGGCTGCCGGGCGTGGGCAGCTGGGCCTGCAGGTCGGCGGGCAACAGCGCGAAGCTCAGCGCGTAGTCGGCCAGCACGTTGTCGCGATCGGCGGCGAGGGCCACGGCGTCGGCAACGTTGCGCGTCTGCGTTCCGAGGCCCAGGAGCGATACGGTCTCGCCGCTGGGAAGCGTCACGTCGTGCTCGCCCTGGAAGTCGGGCACCCCCGCGTCCTCCTGCAACAGTGCGACGACGGCGGGCGACTTGCGGCTCAGCCCCTCGAGGGTCTTCACGTCGGCGTCGTAGGTCGCTTCGCGGGCCCGCGCCTGCTCGGCCAGCATCGCCGGCGTGATGAGCGCCAGCTCCCCGGAGGCGACGCCCTGCCTGAAGGCGTCCGGGCTCACGACGTCGGCCTCGGCGGGTACCGGGGCCGTCCACGCGTTCTCCTGCTGGAACAGCGTCTCGGGCGCCGTTCCCCCTCCGCACGCCGTCAGCAACAACAGCAGCGCCACGGGCAGCCACGCGAGCTGCCGGCGGTTCGGTTGGCCGTCGTTCATGCCGATCCCTCCTCGCGGTCCTCGTACGAGCGCGCGTCGCGCGTCGTCGAGGCCAGATCTGAGCCGCACGCGGCACAATGGCGGGCGTAGGGGGTGTGGATCGGTGTGCCGCAGCGCGGGCAGCCGGCGAGCATCCGGGTGCCGTCGATGGGGCAGAACACCTCGTTCGCCTCCTGCGGGGTCGCCCGCAGGCAGGTCGGACAGATCCGGTACACGCTCATCTGACGCCGTCCATGGGCGGAGGCTAGGACGGTGCCGGTGAGATGCCGGTGATATCCGGCGGCGCCGCGCCGCCTCCGGCGTTCCCGGCGGCGTTCTCTGCCACGAAGGCCCGCCACTCGGCGGGGAGGTCGTCGCCCACCTCGGCGAGGCGCTCGCGCGCCGCCGCGTAGGCGGCGCGGGCCTCGTCGTCGCGCCCGTCCATGGCGAGGGCGCGCAGGGCGAGCAGGAGGGAACGCCGGTCGTACGGATCGGCGCGCAGCATCAACAGGGCCAGGCGTCTCGCCTCGTCCGGATCGCGCTCCACCAGCGCCGTCGCCGTCGTCGCCAGGGCGTGCTTGAGGGCACCCTCGACGCCACCGTTTCCCGGCTCGAGATCTTCGCGGTACGGTCCGCGCCAGAGCGTGGGGTCGAGCGTCCGGAGGAAGTCCTCGGCGTCGGAGCCTACCTGGCCCAGGGCGTACCCCGTGGCCGTGGCCACGATGGCGTCGGATCCGAGCGCCTTGCGCGCCTGGAACACGAGCTGCTTGAGGGCGTCGCCGGCCGCGGCGTCCGAGGCTCCCGGGTACAGCGCGTCGAGGAGCTCGGGCGTCGTCACGCCCCCCACCCCGGCTAGGCGGGCGTCGAGCAGCGCTGCCAGGAGCTCGCGGCGCTTGCGGCCGCGCAGGGGGACCTCCCGGCCGCCTACCGTCGCCCGCATCGGCCCGAGCACGGCGAGGTGCAAGGTGGACGCTGCCGGAGGGTGCTCCGGGGCGGCGCCCCCGCAGATCGACGGGAAGTAGTGGCGCGCCAGGTTCGCGCCGTTGTGCAGGCCGTACGCCTCGAACCACGCCAGGCGGCGCGCCGCTCCGTCGACGTCGCCGCGGATCCGGTCGAGCTCGAGCCCGATCTTGTGCCCGTACACGTGCCAGTCGCCCTCGAACGCCATCGCCATGGCGCGCGCGTAGCCCGCTTCCGCCTCGCCGGGTCCGGCCAGACGCTCGAGCGCCCACGCGCGCGCGAAGACCGTCTGGTAGGTCGCGTCCCCGCGTCCCGGCAACGCCGTCTCCAGCTCCTCGAGCAGGGCCATCGCGCGGTCCGGGTGCCCCAGCCAGGTCTCGACGATCGACAGGCAGGTGTACGCCTGCAACGTCTTGTCGGGGTTGTCGAGCGTCCTCGCGACCGCCAGCGCGGCCTTGCCGTGCTTGTGGGCGAGCGCGCGGGCGTGCGGCGAGCGCCAGTCGACGTAGAGCTGCCCGAGCTGGGCCTCGCACGTCACGGCGAAGGCCGACGGCGCGCCCTGCAGGTGGATCGAGCGGCTCTCGAGGAAGTGGGACTCCGCCTCCTCGTAGCGCCCCATCTCGTGCAGGATGCGAGCCAGCTTCGTCAGGGTGCTGGCGTAGGGGCGGGTGCTCCGCGCCTCCGCGTACAGCCCGAGCGCCTCGCGCGTGTCGGCGAGCATGGCGGCAACGTCGTTCGTCTCCTCGAAGTATGTCGCCCGGTTGTGGAGGGCGGCGGCCAGGTAGGTGCTGTGGCCGCTCGCGCGCGCGGCCGCCACCGCCTCCTCGAACAGGGGGCCGGCGCGCGCCCGGTCGCCGGCGTACGAGGCCGCCAGGCCGCGAACGCTCAGCAGTCGGGCGCGGTGCAGGGCGCTGAGCGCCGGGGCCTGGAGTGCGGACGCCGCGAGACGGTCCCCGTCCTCCAGGTCGCCGAGGACCACCAGGGAGAAGGCGACGCGGTACGCCAGCCCCGGCGTCGCGGCCGCGCTCGGATCGGGCCGGCCCCGCCACGCCTCGACCACCTCCCGGTACGCCCCCATCGCGAAGCGCAGCCTCACGGTGCGCGCGGTCCAGTCCGGGTCGCCCTGCGGGTGCGACGGCAGGCGCGAAAGGAGGGCGGCGACGTCCTCCGCGCGGCCGTCGAGCGCCTCGATCTCGGCGAGCGCGAAGATCGCGTCGCGGTTCCCCGGCTCGTCGTTGAGCGCCCCCTGCAGCAGGCGCCTCGCCTCCGCGTGGTCGATGCGTTGGAGGATCCGTGCCGCCTGCACGGCGAGCCCGGCCCTCTGCTCGGGCGGCGCGAACGGCACCGCCGCGGCGAGCAGACGCCCCGCCTCCGCCAGGTCGCGCTCCCGCACGCGCTGCGCGCCCTCGATCAGCAGGCGCGCGGTCTCGTGGCTGGGGAGCCCGGCGTCCTTCGCGTAGCGGGCGGCGCTCTCGGGCGCGGCGGCGAGCGCGGCCACGGCTCGCCGCGCCAGCATGCTTCGTCGGCCGGGGGGGATCGTTCGCGTCGTCACCTCGCGGAACAGCGGATGCACGAAGTCGGGCCCGCGCAGCAGGCCGCGGGCCTCGAGGCTGCGGTCCGCGGCGTGCAGCGCGGCTGCGGAGGTGCCCGCCACGGCCGCCCGCACCGAGGCCGGCGTGCCGGCTTGCAGCAGCGCGGTGGCCTCGAGCACGTCCGCCAGGCCGGCCTCGCGTGCCAGCCGGATGGGTTGCTCCAGCAGGGCCTCGACCGTCGTCGGGATCGAGTCTTCCTGCGGCCGCCGCCAGTGCCAGGCCCGGCCGTCACTCCACACGTGCCCCTGGCGCGCGAGATGGCGGAAGTACGCGAGCGTGAACAGGGGGTTGCCCGCGGCCCGGGCGTGGATCCAATCGAGGGCGGCCTCGGGGACGCGGTGGCCGAGCTCGCCCTCGAGCACGGCGGCCGCGGCATCGCGGTCGAGGGGCTCGAGCCGCAGCGGCCGGAAGGCTGCCGGCGGCTCGTGGCGCAGCGTGAGCACCACGGCGCCGCCGCGGACACCGCGCACGAGCCGGCCGAGCTCGTCGAGCAGCGCCAGGCGCCCCTCGTCGGCCTCGTGGGCGTCCTCGAACGCCAGCACGAACGGAGCGAGGCTGCCGATGAGGTCGGCCAGCGCCCGCGCCGCCGCTCCCGGCTCCACCGCGTCGCCGCGGGAGATCTGGCTCAGCACGGCGTCGGTGAGGACCGACAGGGTGCGTGGCCGCTCGGCGCTCAGCGCCTGCGCGAGCGGCCCGGCCGCCCGCACGGTGTGGTGCCGGCACGGCGCGACGGCGAGCGCGGCGGCCAGGGCATGGGTCTTCCCGATGCCCGCCTCGCCGCACAACGCGAGCGCGACCCCGGCCTGCTTGCGGAAGGCGGGCCCGAGCGCTCGGGACAACGGTGGCTCGACCCTTCCAACGCCAAGCACCCCTTGCCTCCATTCGGTGACCCCGAGTATAGCGGCCCGCCCGCGCTTCGTGGCCCGCGCCGAGCACGCCGTCGGCCGCCCCTGCGTCGGGCACGGCGTCGCCCGCCCCTGCGCCGGGCACGTCGTCGACCGCCCCCGCGCCGAGCACGCCGCCACCCGCGCCCGCGCGCGTCACAATGGGAGGGCGGCGCGCGCCGGCCCGCTGCGAGTGAACATGAAGATCGCGCGATACGCCATCCTGCTCGGTGGGCTCGGGGCCCTGGGCCCGTTCTCCATCGACACGTACTTCCCATCGTTCTCCGCCATGGCCCGCCACTTCGCCGTGAGCGAGGCCGACGTGCAGCTCACGCTGAGCGTCTACCTCACCGCCCTGGCCGTCATGACACTGGTGCACGGCCCGCTCTCCGACGCGTTCGGCCGGCGCCGCGTGATCGTGGCGGCGCTGTCGCTGTACACCGTCACCGCGATCGCCTGCGCGCTGGCGCCGAGCTTCGGGTGGCTGCTGGCGGCCCGCGCCCTGCAGGGGCTGGCGGGCGGCGCCGGCATGATCGTGGGCCGTGCCATCGTGCGCGACGTCTTCGAGGGCGCGCGCGCGCAACGGCTCATGGCCCAGATGACCATGGTGGTCGGGCTCGCGCCGGCCGTGGCGCCGGTGGTGGGCGGTCTGCTGCACGCGGCGTTCGGCTGGCGTGCCTCGTTCGGCTTCCTCGCGCTGCTCGGGGCGATCCTGACCCTGGGCAGCCTGTGGCTGCTGCCGGAGACCCTCCCCGGCTCCGAGCGCCGGCCGCTGCGCGCCGTGCCCCTGGCGCGCGCCTATGGCCGGGTCGCGCTCGATCCCGGTTTCCAGGCGTTGTCGTTGTCGCTGGCGTTCGGTTCCGGTGGCTTCCTGATCTACGTGGCCTCCGCGGCCGACTTCGTGCCCAACGTCCTGGGGCTGGGCGCGACGCAGTACGGCTGGCTGTTCATGCCCATCGTGACGGGGCTCATCGCCGGCTCCGCGGTCGTGAGCCGGGTCGCGGAGAACGTCCGGCCGACGACCCTCGTCGGGCTCGGCCTCGCGATCATGACGGCCGGGGCCGCGCTCAACCTGGCGGTGAACGCCTTGCCGCTGCCCCCGGTCCCGTGGCTGCTGCTGCCGCTGCCGCTCTACACCTTCGGTCTGGCGCTGCAGGCGCCCGCGGTGACGATCTTCGCGCTCGACCTCTACCCGGCGCGGCGCGGGATGGCCGCGTCGGTTCAGGCGTTCGTGCAGACGGCGGTGTTCGCCCTCATCGCGAGCGTGCTGGCGCCGCGCCTGTTCGCTTCGGGTCCGTCGCACGCCGTCGCCATGCTGGCGCTGCTGGTCGGCACGGTGCTCGGTTGGCTGGCGTTCGTGCGTGGCCGCCGCGCGGTGGGTCGGCGGGCCCTGGTGTCGTGAGCGGCGGCCGGCGCCGGCCCCGCCCCGGCACGCGTGGCGCGTCCGCGGATGGCAGGAAGGCGGCGGGCCGCGAGGCTCGCCGGCGGGCCGCTCGGTAGAGTGGGTCCAGGAGCCCGACGATGCCGGTTCAGGTGCTGACGACCAAGCTCTACGCGCCCCCGCAACGCGCCGAGGCGGTGCCGCGTCCCCGGCTGTTCGAACGGCTGGACGAGGGCGCGCGCCGGAGGCTCACGCTGCTGTCGGCCCCGGCCGGCTTCGGCAAGACGACGCTGGTGAGCGGATGGTTGGCCGCTCGAGGGCGGCTGCCGGCGTGGGTGTCGCTCGGGCCGGCGGAGGCCGACCCATCCTCGTTCCTCACCTACGTGGTCGCCGCCCTGCGCTCGGTCGCCCCGGGTGTCGGCGAGGGCGTGCTGGCCGGACTGCAGGCGCCCCAGCGGCCGCCGGCGCGTCGGCTCGTGACCGGGCTGCTGAACGATCTCGCCGCGCTGTCGAGCGACGTCGTGCTCGTCCTCGACGACTACCACGAGGCGCAGGACGAGGCGATCGACGAGCTCGTCATGGCCATCCTCGACGACCTGCCGCCGTGCGCCCACCTCGTCGTGACGACCCGCGAGGATCCCGACCTGCGCCTCGCCACCTGGCGCGCCCGCGACGAGCTCGTCGAGCTGCGCGCCGCCGACCTCCGCTTCACGAACGACGAAGCGGCCGCGTTCCTCCACCGGGCGGCCGGCCTGGACCTGTCGCCGCCGCAGGTGGCTGCGCTCGAGGCCCGCACCGAGGGGTGGATCGCGGCGCTTCAGCTCGCGGCGCTCTCGATGCGCGGGCGCGACGACGTCGGGGCCTTCCTCGACGCGTTCGCCGGAGACCACCGCTACATCGTCGACTACCTCGTCGACGAGGTGCTGAGGCGGCAACCCGAGGACGTTCGCGGCTTCCTGCTGGACACCTCCGTCCTCGACGCAATGTGCGGTTCCCTGTGCGACGCCGTGACGGGCCGGAGCGGGTGCCGCGCGATGCTCGATGCGCTCGAGCGCGGAAACCTCTTCCTCGTTCCCCTCGACGACCGGCGGCGCTGGTACCGCTACCACCGGCTGTTCGCCGACGTCCTGCAGGCACACCTGGCCCACGAGCGCCCCGCGCGGTCGGTCGTGTTGCACGCGCGCGCGAGCGCCTGGTACGAGGCCGAGGGCATGGCCGCGGAGGCCGTCGGTCACGCGCTCGCAGGTGGCGACATGGAGCGCGCCGCGCGCCTGATCGAGCTCGCGTGGCGCGGCATGGACAGCACGTTCCGCTCGGCCGCCTGGCTCGCCTGGGCCGAGCGCCTGCCGGCCGAGCTCGTCGGCTCCCGGCCGGTGCTCGGGGTCGGCATCGCGTGGGCGCACCTCAACGCCGGCGAGCTGGAGGCGGCCGATGCGCGGTTGCGGGCCGTCGAGGGGTGGCTGGACGCGATGGACGCCGCGCCCGCGGCGCCGCCGCCATCCCCGGCAGCCGCGCCGCCGCCTCCCGGTTCCCCCCCCTCGCCGCCGCCCCTATCGCCGCCGCCCCTGTCGCCGCCGCCCCTATCGCCGCCGCCCCTATCGCCGCCGCCCCTGGCGCCGCCGCCCGCGTCCGGTGCGCCCGAGGCGGTCGGGCCGCCCCCGTCGGGCGCGAGCGACGCCGTGGCCGGCGACGACGAGGAGCTGCGGACCCTGCCGGGCACGGTGGCGTCGGCCCGCGCCTACCATGCCCTCGCCGTGGGGGAGCCGGCCGCCAGCGTCGAGCACGCGCGGCGCGCGCTCGAGCTCCTGCCGGAATCGGACCACGTCCGGCGCGGCGTTCCGCTCGGGATCCTGTCGCTGGCGAGGTGGGCGAACGGCGACCTCGACGAGGCCCACCGCATGCTGTCGGAGGCGATGGCGGGGTTCAGGGCCGCGGGCAACGTGGTCGCCGCCATCAGCGGCGTCTTCGGGCTCGCCGACATCCGCCTGCTTCAGGGGCGGCTGCGCGACGCCGCCGGGAGCTACCACGACGCCCTGCGCCTGGTCGATGCCGCGGCGGCGGACGGCGCGCCCGACGTCTCCGTGAGCGCCGCGACGATCCCGGGCGCGGCCGAGCTCCACGTGGGGATGGGCGTCGTTCGCCGTGAGCAGGGGGATCTGGACGCCGCGGCCCGGCACCTACGGCGCGCCGAGGGTCTCGGCGAGGGGGCCGTGCTGCCCGGTGACGAGTCGCGGCTGCGCGCGCTCATGGCGTGGCTCGAGGTCGGCCTCGGGAACGCCGAGCGGGCCTTGGAGCTGCTCGACGAGGCGGAGCGCCTGCACATCCGCAGCCCGATGCCCGACCTCCGCCCGGTGCCGGCCTGGCGCGCCCGCGTGTGGCTCGAGCAGGGGAGGCTGGACGACGCCTGGTCGTGGGCGCGCGCGCGCGGCCTGTCGGTCGCCGACGAACCCACCTTCCTGCGCGAGTTCGAGCTGCTGGTGTTCGCGCGGACGCTCATCGCGCGCGGCCGGCAGGGCCTCGACGCCGACATGGCGGGTGTGCGGGGGCTGCTCGAGCGCCTGCTCGCCGCGGCCCGGTCGGGCGGGAGGATGGGGAGCGCCCTCGAGATCTCCGTGTTGCAGGCGCTCGCCGAGGAGGCGGGGGGCGAGCCCTCGCGCGCCCGGGCGCCGCTCGCCCGGGCTCTCGAGCTGGCCGAGCCCGAGGGGTGGGTCGCCACCTTCGTCGACGCGGGACGACCGATGGCCGGCCTGCTCCGAGCCGCCCTGAGACGCGGCGCCCCCGCGGACTTCGTTCGCCGGCTGCTGAACGCTCTCGGCGACGACGCGGGTGGCGGCGCGAGGCCGCTCCAGGCGCCTCACGCGTTGACCGAACGCGAGCGCGAGGTGCTGAGGCTGCTCGGGAGCGACCTGAGCGGCCCAGAGATCGCCCGCGAGCTCCGGGTATCGCTCAACACGTTCCGAACGCACGCGAAGAACGTATACGGCAAGCTCGGCGCGAACAGCCGTCGCAGCGCCGTGCGCCGCGCGCGCGACCTCGACCTGCTGTAGGCCGGAGGCTTCGCCGAGCGCCCGTCGCGGCCGCTCGGCGGGTGACGCCGTAGCCCCTCACCACATCGGGTGACGACGCCTCACCAGGTCGCCGCCTACGCTCCTCCCAACGCTGCGAACGGCCCGAGGGACTCCGAGGGAGCCCGCTCGTCCGGAGCGAACCGCCGAGAAGGAGGAACCGATGTCTGCAAGCGACCTACCCCGCAACGCGAGCGGTGCGCCCGAGCGGTACGAGATCCGCGTGCGGGGCCATCTCGCCGATCGATGGGCGGGCGCATTCGAGGGCCTCGCGCTGCGGCGCGAGGAGGGGGGCGTCACCTTGCTGTCGGGCACGCTCACCGATCAGGCCGCCCTCCACGCGCTCCTGCGCCGCATCCGGGACCTCGGCGTGCCGTTGCTCTCGGTCACCCGCGAGCCGAGCGACGCCGAACCCCCGCCCGGCGACCTCACCCCGTAGACGCCGACGCGTACCGCGCGACCTCGGCCGACGCCCGGTCCGAAGCGCCGCAACCCATCCCGCCCCGGCACCGAAGGAGAGACCATCATGACCGCAACCCCGATGACCCGCCCGGAACGCCCCCGCTCCGTCCAGACCACTGCCCGCACCGCCGGCCTGCTCTACCTGATCCTCGCCGTGTGCGGGGGATTCGCCGAGTTCTTCGTGCGCCGGGCGATCGTCGTTCGCGGTGACGCCGAGGCGACCGTCGCGAACCTGATGGCCTCCACCCCCCTGTTCCGCCTCGGTATCGTGGCGGAGCTCGTGGGGCAGGTGGTCTTCGTGCTGCTGGTGATGGCGCTGTACCGCCTGCTCGGGGGCGTGGACCGGCGGCAGGCCAGGCTCATGGTCACCTTCGTGGTGCTGGCGGTCGCGATCACCTGCCTGAACATGCTCAACCAGTTCGCCCCGCTCCTGCTGCTGAGCGGCGCCCCCTACCTTGGCGCCTTCGATACGGCCCAACTGCACGCCCTCGCGCTCGCCTTCCTCGATCTGCAGCACGCCGGCTACCTCATCGCCCAGGTCTTCTTCGGCCTCTGGCTGTTGCCCCTGGGGTACCTGATCTACCGGTCCGGCTTCCTCCCGAGACTCATCGGGATCCTCCTGATGATCGCCTGCGCCGGCTACCTGGTGGACGTCGCGACCTTCTTCCTCGCGCCGGGATTCGGCGTCGTCCTGAGCGAGTACACGTTCGTCGGCGAGCTCGCCGTGATGGGCTGGCTTCTCGTCCGCGGCGTGAACGTCACGCGCTGGGAGCGGCGCGTGCTCCAGCCTGCCTGAACGCGCCGTTGGCGGGCTCGAGCCCGACGGCGGACAGGACATCACGCAACGAAGGACGTCGAGGAGGGACCGGTGCCGGAAGGCGGCCCGGTCCCTCCTCGTCGTCTCGCGGCAGGGCGGCGGCGGGGTCGGGCGCAGACGCCTCGCCGGAGCGCCCGGGCAGCCGGTTTGTAAGCTTTTCGAACAAACCTGTATCATGCACGTGTGGCCAGCCCCAGCCTGCTGCGGGACATCCACGAGGTCAGCGTTCTCAACCTGCTGCGGCGCGACGGCGTGTCATCGCGGGCCGGGCTCGCCAAGGCGCTCGGGCTGACCCGCTCCACCCTCAGCAATCTCGTGCACGACCTGCTCGAGGCGGGCTATGTGGTCGAGAGCGGGAAGCCGGCCGGCGCGACGGGAGCCGGACGGCCCGGGATCGGGCTCGAGCTGCGCCCCGAGGGCGCCTACTTCCTCGGTGCGGATGTCGGCGAGGAGGTGCTTCGCGTCCTGCTCCTGGACCTGGGAGCCGGGGTGGTGGAGGAGCACAGCGCGGTGTTCTCGGCAGACGAGGAGCCGGCCGACGTGCTCGAGAGGCTCCTCGCGATGATCGACGGCGTTCGCACCGCCCGCGGTCTGCACGACGGGCGGCTCAAGGGGATCGGCGTCACCGTGCCGGGCACGTGTGTCGACGGGCGCATCGTGTTGTCGCCGGCGCTCGGGTGGGCGGACGTCGAGGTCAAGCACCGCTTCGCCGCCGCCACGGGCCTGCCGATCCTCGTCGAGAACGCCGCCAACGCCGCGGCGCTGGCCGAGGTCTACTTCGACGTCGAGGACGAGGCGCCGAACCTCGTGTACCTGCTCCTGCGCGAGGGGGTCGGCGCGGGCATCGTCATCGGAGGTGAGATCTACCGCGGCGCGTTCGGGGCCGCGGGGGAGGTCGGCAACGTGCGCCTTGCTCCCGACGGACCGGTCGATACCAAGGGCAACGTCGGCACGCTCGAGGCGTTCTGCGGCCTGCGCACCCTGTTGCACGACTACGTCGCGCACGGCGGGAAGGTCGCGACCCTGGCCGCGTTGATCGACGGTCTGGCGCTCGGGGAGGAGGCGGCCGAGGCGGCCGTGAGCGCCTGGGGCGGGTGGCTCGCGCAGGGGCTCCTCACCATCCTCAACGTGCTCAACCCCCGCAGGATCGTGCTCGGCGGCCCGCTGACCGCGCTCGTGGCCCACGTTCGCGAGCGGGTCGTCGCGCGCATCCGCGACGAGCACCTGCCCGGCAGCCGCTCCATCGACATCAGCACCTCCACCCTCGGCGCGGACACGAGCGCCCTGGGCGGCGCCATCCTCGTGTACCACGCGATGTTCAGCCTGCCCGAGCTGGAGTGAGGGGCGCCGCGACGGTGCGCGTCCAGGCGCACGTCCGGAGCCGACCCCTTGACAGCGGGCGCTACCTGCGCTAAATGTTTGTCTAGTAGACGAACAAAAAGGCCCGGGTCCGCTGCGCCGGGTCATCGTCGCGCTCCGGGCAGGTCCCCGGAGCGCCCCACGGGGTCTCCGACCCTCGATCCGAGGTGATCACCCATCGGCGTTGTGGTGGCGGTCGACGTTGGCGGCACGAAGATGCTGGCGGGTGTGGTGACGGACACCGGTGAGGCGCTGCTCACGCGGCAGGTTCGCACCCGGGCGGACACCTACCTGGCGGATCTGGGCGCCCTGGTTCGCGGCATGGTCGAGCACGCGAGGTCGCTGGGGAAGACCGTCGCAGCGATCGGCGTCGGCACCACCGGCTTCGTGGACCGCAGCGACGGCACGCTCCACTCCTCGATGACGCTGGGCCTGAGCCACGTTCCCGTCGGCTCGACGCTCGCCGCCGAACACGGCGTGCCGGTTTTCGTGGACAACGACCTGCACGCCGCGGCTCTCGGTGAGATCCGCTTCGGCGTGGGGCGGCACCACCGCGACTTCCTCGTCGTCAACGCGGGGACCGGGCTGGCGGTCGGCCTGGTCTTCGGCGGTGAGCTCTACCGCGGCGCCGGCAACGTCGCCGGCGAGCTGGGGCACATGAGCGTCGACCAGGGCGCGGAGGCGTGCGCCTGTGGCCTGCCGGGTTGCCTCGAGAGCATCGTGCAGCGGGCGCGCGCCGGGGCGGACGTGCGGCACCCCGACCTGGGCGGTCGGGTCGAGCCCGCGAGCGACCCGGGGCTCGCCTTCCTCGCCCTGGGCATCGTGAACGTGGTCAACCTCCTCAACCCGTCCGCCGTGGTGCTCGTCGGCGGCCGCTTCACGACGGACGCGGCGGCGGTCCACTGGCTGGCGCGGGCCGTCCGCGGCGCCGCGCTCGAGCGCGCCGCCGCCTCGCTCGTCCACGTTGGCGTCGCAGAGAGCGGCGCTCTGGCCGGCCTCGTCGGGGCCGCCGCGCTCGCCTTCGAGGGCGCGGAGCGGGAAGGAGCATGCGCACGCGATGACTGACGCACCCTTCGGTGGCTGCTTCGGCGAGCAAGCCGACGCGCTGCGGCGCACGGTGGCGGGCAGCGATGGTGTCACCGACGCCGTCGCGGCCCTCGACCCGGCGCCCGGCGCCCGACTCCTGTTCGCGGGCTCGGGTACGTCCCGCTACGCGGGCGAGGTGGCCGTGCAGGTGGCCGCGGCGCTCGGCGTGGACGCAACCTGCCTGCCGTCGTTGCCTTGCCTGCAGACCCTCGACGCCCGCGACCTCGGCCCCTCAACGGTGGTCGTCGCGATCTCCCAGAGCGGCGGCACCCGCACCCTCGTCGAGCTGCTGCGGCGCTCGCGCGAACGCGGGTGCCCGACCGTGGCCGTGACCGCCGAACCGTCCTCCCCGCTCGCCGCCACGGCGGATGCGGTCGTCGACAGCCGCACGGGGCCGGAGCCGATCTACGCCAAGACGAAGGGGTTCGCGACGACGGCCGCCGCGGCGTCGCTCGTTTCCCTCGCACTGGCCGACGCGACCGATCCCGCGTCCCGGCCGCGCCTGAAGCGTGTGCGCTCGGCCTTCGGAGCCCTTCCCGACGCGGTCGCGCAGGCCGTGGCCACCTCCAGCGAGGCCATGCCCGTCCTCGCGGGCCGCTTCGCCGAGAGCCGGTCCGTGGCGGTGGTCGGGGCGGGCTCGCAGTGGCCCGCCGCCCGCGAGGGCGGCCTGAAGATCCTCGAGGTCGCGAAGCTGATGGTCGCCTCGTTCGAGCTCGAGGAGAGCCTGCACGGACCGTTCAACGCCTTCGGACCCGAGACCGGCATGGTCCTTGTCGCCGGTGACCTCACCGAGACGTCGCGCCTGAGCGCCTTCGCCCGGGCCGTGACCGCGATAGGCGCGCCGCGCGTGGTGGTGGCGTCGCCCGCCGCGGCGGCCTCGCTCGAGCCGGTCATCGCGGTCGACCTCGTGCTCCCCCCCGTCGCGTTCGCGCCCCTCGCCCCGATCGTGGGCGTCGTGCCGCTCCAGTTGCTGGCGTGGCACCTGGCCGCTCTGCGCGACGTCACGGCTTCCCGCACACGCTATCCGGAGCTCTACGCCATCTTCCAGACGAAGGAGGGCCAACGCTGAGAATGCTTCGCAGGATTCGCCGCATGCCGGTGGGGGTGGCTCCGCTACCAGGGAGGTTCACATGAGACCGCGCTCGTTGGGATTTTCGCTCAGGCTCACGCTGCTCGCGTTCGTCGCGCTGCTGGTCGCCGCCGCACCGCACCTCGCCTTCGCGCAGGACGCGACAGGGCCCACCCTCAAGATCCGCTGGTACGAGGACATGGTCAACCTCGATCCCGTGCTGCTCCAAGACAGCCTGGGCAACGAGGTCGCGTACAAGATCTACGACACCCTGGTGGCCGTCAAGCCCGGCACCTTCGACACGATCGTGCCCGAGCTGGCCGAGAGCTGGGAGGTCGCCGACGACGGCCTGACGTACACCTTCCACCTCAAGCACGGCGTCATGTGGCAGCACGGCTACGGCGAGGTGACGGCCGACGACGTCCGCTTCTCCTTCTTGCGCCACAAGGACGAGGCCCTCGCGTCGGTCTACAAGACGTCGGCGGACCCCATACAGGACGTCGTGGCCGTCGATCCCTACACCGTCCGCGTGGTCATGTCGCAGCCGTACCCGACCTTCTTGCAGGACTTCGTGTCGTACCGGCCGGGCTTCATCGTGAACAAGAAGGCCCTCGAGGACCTCGGCGATCGGTACATGGACCAGCCCGTCGGCAGCGGTCCGTTCATGCTGCAATCGTGGACCCCGCTCGACCGCGTGGTGCTGGTCCGCAACCCGGACTACTCTGGCCCGAAGCCGTACTTCGCGAAGCTGGAGTACGTCATCATCCCCGACGACAACGTCTTCGAGATCGCCCTCCAGAACGGTGAGGTCGACATCGGCTGGATCTTCGATCCGCAGGTGCAGCAGCGCGCCGTCCAGAGCACCACCTACTCGGCCCTGAGCATGCCGGCGCCGCGCACCATCTACATCCAGGACAACATCACCAAGCCGGGCCTGGACGACGTGCGGGTGCGGCAGGCGCTGTGGTACGCCATCGACCGGCAGCTGCTGGTGGACACCATCCTCCTGGGCCAGGGCAAGGTCTCCGACACCGTCCTGAACCCGAGCGTCTTCGGCTACCTCGACGCGCAGCTGTACGACTACGACCCGGACAAGGCGCGCGCGCTGTTGAAGGAGGCCGGGCACGCCAACGACCTCTCGTTCGAGCTGCTCATCCAGGGCAACTACCAGATCCCGGCCATGGCCCAGGCCATCCAGGCGATGTGGGCCGACGTCGGGGTGAGCGTGAACATCACCCAGCGCGAGTTCCCGCAGATCGTCGAGGCGCGGCGCGCGGGCAACTTCGACCTGGTGATGGGCGCGCTGGCCCGATCCGGCGCCGACCAGTACGTCAGCTACTTCTACGACTCGGCGGCCATCCCCTACCCCAACTCCTCGCAGTACAGCAACGCCAAGGTCGACGACCTCGTCCACCAGGGGCGCGTCACGGTAGACGACGCCAAGCGTAAGGCCGTTTACGAGCAGATCCAGAGGATCACCGCGCAGGACGCGCCCGTGATCCCGATCCTGAGCCCGGTGTTCGTGCTCGCGTTCCGCTCCGACCTGCAGGGCGTGAAGCTCGCGCTGCTCACCATCAACGCGGCCGACCTGTCGCTGGCCCCCTGAGGCCGGCGCGACGCGGACGTGCCCCCCGGCGTCGGAGCGCCGGAGGGCACGTCGGCCCGCCACCCCTCCCGCCGCCGAGTCCGAAGGCCGTAGGATGACGACGACAACGATCCGCGGATCCCCCACGTGACGTACCTGGCTCGCCGTCTCCTGATCGGTCTGCCCACCCTGCTCGGCGCCTTCCTGCTCATCTTCCTGATCCCTCGCCTGGTGCCGGGCGACCCCGTCGCGCTGGTGATGCGCGACAACTACACCCAGTCGAACTACCAGGCCGTGAAGCATCAGCTGGGTCTCGACCGCCCGGTCACCACGCAGTTCTTCACGTCGCTCGCCAACGCGGTGCGCGGCGACTTCGGAAGGTCGTTCTACAACCGCCGGCCCGTGGCCGCCAACATCGGCAGCCAGATCCCGCACACCGTCTCGTTGGCGGTGGCGGCCCTGCTGGTGGCCCTCGCCGTCGGCATCCCCGCCGGCGCGATCGCGGCCACCAAGCGCAACAGCGGGGCGGACCTGGCGACGATGGTGCTCGCGCTGCTCGCGCTGTCGGCGCCGAGCTTCTGGCTGGCCATCGTGTTCATCCTCACCTTCTCGCTGAAGCTCGGCTGGTTGCCGTCCTCCGGCCTGGGCACGCCGGGCGATGTCGGCTCCACCGTGTCGCACCTGGTGCTCCCCGCGCTGGTCCTCGGCCTCAGCAGCGCGGGCGTCCTCGCGCGCCTCACCCGCTCGTCGATGCTGCAGGTGTTGTCCGAGGACTACATCCGGACGGCGCGGGCGTTCGGCTTCGGTCCGCCGCGCGTGGTCTTCCGGCACGCGCTTCGCAACGCGCTCCTGCCCGTCGTGACGGTCATCGGGATCGAGGCGGCCAAGCTGCTCACGGGCACCGTCGTGATCGAGGTGGTGTTCGCGCGCGCGGGGCTCGGGCGAACGCTGGTGCAGGCGATCCTTGCGCGCGACTACCCGCAGATGCAGGGGGTGCTCATCCTGTACGTGACCGTCGCCATCGCCATGAACATCCTCGTCGACCTCGCCTACGGCTGGATCGATCCACGGATCCGATATGACTGACGGCGTCTCGGCCCGCCCGAGGGCGCCCACCACGCGCCGGGGCGCCCTGCGCGTGCTCCGCTCCCGCGCGGCCGTGGTGGGGATCGTGATGGTCGGCGTGGTCGTCGTGCTCGCCGTCCTGGCGCCGCTCATCGCCCCGCACGACCCCCTCGCGACGAACCTCCGGCTGCGGCTCCAACCGCCGCAGCCGGGCTACTGGTTCGGCACCGACCAGCTCGGCCGCGACATCCTCAGCCGCATCCTCTACGGCGCGCGCCTGTCGCTGCTGCTCGGCTTCGGCGCGGTCGCCATCGGGGCCGTCGGCGGCACCGTCGTCGGGCTCGTGGTCGGCTACGTGGGCGGCTGGCTGGAGGTGCTCGTGATGCGCCTGACGGACATCGTCATGGCCTTCCGGCTGCTGCTCTTCGCGATCACCATCATGGCGATCCTCGGACCGTCGCTTACGAACACGATGATCGCCGTCGGCGCCTCCCTCTTCGCCACCTTCGCCAGGCTCGCCCGCGGCGAGACGCTGGCCGCGAAGCAGCGGGAGTACGTGGAGGCGGCCCGCGCCCTCGGCGTCGGACCCGGGCGGATCATGTTCCTGTACGTCCTGCCCAACATCCTGGCGCCGCTGCTCGTGATGGCGACGGTCATGATCGGCATGGCGATCCTGGCGGAGGCATCCCTCGCCTTCCTCGGCCTCGGCCCGTCGCCCCCCACCCCGTCCTGGGGCCTGATGATCCAGGAGGGCCTGCAGTTCATCCGCGAGGCGTGGTGGGCCTCCACCATCCCCGGAGCCGCGATCATGATCATCGTCCTGGGCTTCAACCTCCTCGGGGACGGCCTCCGCGACATCCTCGACCCGCGGCTCCGCGGGCACGAGAGCTAGCCCGGTGCGTACGCCGGAGCGAGGTGGCGCAGCATGGAACTGATCTCCCCCCCGACCGACCGACCGACCCTCATGGGAACGAAGCACATGGTGGTCGCCGGCCACCACCTGGCCGCGGCGGCGGCGTACTCGGTGCTCGAGTCCGGAGGCAACGCCGTCGATGCCGGCGTGGCCGGCGGTTTCGCGCTCAACGTGGTCCAGGCCGACATGGCGAACCTCGGCGGCGTCGCCCCGATCATCCTCTACCCGGCCGCCACGGGCGAGGTCACGACGATCAGCGGGGTGGGTCGCTGGCCCGCGGGCGCGACGCTCGACGCGATCGGCGCGGCCGGCGGCGGCGTGATCCCTCTCGGACCGCACCGCTGGGTCACGCCCGCCGCGGTCGACGCCTGGCTCACCGCGCTGGAACGCTACGGGACCATGACCGTGGGCGAGGTCCTGGCGCCCGCCATCGAGCTGGCCACCGACGGGTTCCCGGCGAACTATTTCATCCGCCACAACCTGCTGGACGCGCGCGACCGGATGCTCGCGTGGTCCCACTCGCGCGAGGTGTTCTTCCCGCACGGGCGGGCGCCCGAGATCGGGGAGCCGATCGTCCAGAGCGCCCTCGCGGGGACCCTGAGGCACCTGGCCGATGCCGAGAGAACCGCCGGCGGCACCCGCGAGCAGGGCGTGCGCGCCGCGCGCGACGCGTTCTACACGGGAGACGTGGCCGAGGAGGTGGGTGCGTTCGCCCGCGAGATCGGCGCCCTGCTCCGCGCCGAGGACATGCGTTCGTTCCGGGTGCGCGAGGAGCCCCCCGTCTCGACGAGCTACCGCGGCTCCCGCGTGTACGCGTGCGGTCCCTGGTCGCAGGGACCGGCGGTGTTGCAGATGCTGAACGTGCTCGAAGGGTTCGACCTCGCCGCGCTCGACGACGCACTTCGTGCGCACGTGACGATCGAGGCGGTCCACCTCGCGTTGGCCGACCGCAACCGCTGGTACGGGGACCCGGACGTCGTGTCCGTTCCGATGGAGAGGCTGCTGTCGAAGCGCTACGGCGAGGAGCAGCGCGCGCAGATCCGGATGGACCGCGCCACGCCGTCGCCCCACGGGCGCCGGCCCGGCCGCGCGTCGCGCGACACCACCTACCTGTGCGTCGTCGACCGGTTCGGCAACGCGTTCTCCGCCACGCCGAGCGATAGCACGATCCTGCACACCCCGATGGTGCCCGGCCTCGGCTTCGCCCCCTCCGACCGCGGCCTGCAGGCGTCGCTCGATCCGGCCGACCCCAACAGCGTGGCGCCGGGCAAGCGCCCGCGCCTCACGCCGAACCCGGGCCTCGTCCTGGGACCCGGAAGCGTCATGCCGTACGGGACGCCCGGGGGTGACGTGCAGACGCAGGCCATGGTCCAGGTCCTCGTCAACCTGCTCGACCGCGGCGCCTCGCTCCAGGAGGCGGTCTCCGCGCCGCGCTGGGCGAGCTACAGCGTGCCGCTGACCGAGGATCCCCACCCCGCCGTTCCGAACCTCGTGCGGCTCGAGCTTGCCCTCTTCGACGCCGTCGGCCCACGCCTCGAGGCGCTGGGTCACGAGGTCGAGGCGTGGCCCGAACGGAGCGCCTACGCCGGCGGCGTGTGCGTCGCGCATCGCGACGACGCGACGGGTGTCGTCGCGGGTGGCGCCGACCCCCGCCGCATGAGCTACGCGATCGGCTGGTGAGGGTGCGGCAGCCCGCGTGACGCCCCCGAACGACCGACCAAGGACCGAGAGGAGAACCGCGCATGCCTGATCCCGGCGAACCCATCCAGAGCCTGACCTACGACGACCTTCGCGTTCGCATCTACGCGGATGCCGGCGCCCTCGCCCGCGCTGCGGCGGGCGACGCCGCCACCGTGTTGCGCGAGGCGATCGACCGCCGCGGCGAGGCCACCACCGTCGTCGCGACGGGGAACTCGCAGATGGCGTACCTCGAGGCGCTGCGGATCGCGCCGGCCGTGGACTGGTCGCGCGTCAACATCGTCATGGTCGATCAGTACCTCGGACTCGACGACGCGCGCCTCGGGACGAAGGTGTTCCTCCAGCAGCACCTGCTCGACCACGTGCGCGCGAAGCGCGTGCTCGTCATGCCCAGCCGTCCCGCCGACGTCGACGCGCTGGTCGCCGAGTTCGAGGCGTTCCTGCACGAGCACCCGCTCGACCTCGCCTCCCTGGGGTGGGGAGAGAACGGCCACCTGGCGTTCAACGACCCGCACAACGCCGACTTCGCGGATCCTCGGCGCGTGAAGGTCGTCGAGCTGTCCGATCGCAGCCGCCGTCAGCCCGTGAGCGAGGGGCGGTTCCCGACGCTGGACGACGTGCCGACGCACGCCATCACGCTGACCATCCCCGCGCTCCTGGCAGCGCGGCACATCCTGTGCATCGTGCCCGAGGCGCGCAAGGCGCAGGCCGTGCGGGCGTGCCTGGAGGAGCCGGTGTCGACCGCCTTGCCGGGCTCGGTACTGCGAACGGTTCCGCACGCGGTCGCCTACCTCGAGCGCGCCTCCGCCCGGGAGCTGGCCGGCTACCGGGCGGCGTGACGGCGGCGAGGGCCGGCGCGCTCCCGCCGCGGCGTCGTTCGGCGACCGGTGCGTTCAGGGCAGCCGGTTGCCGGCCGCCCGGTAGATGCCGTACCACTCCTCGCGCGACAGGCGCACGTCGGCCGCCGCGCAGCAGTGGGCCAGCCGATCGACGTTCATGGTGCCGATCACGGCTTGCATGCGTGCCGGGTGCCGCAGTAGCCACGCGAGGGCGATGCTCACCGGGCTCACGTCGTGGTCGGCGGCCACCTCGTCGAGCTTGGCATTGAGCTCCGGGAACGCCTCGTTGCCCAGGAACACGCCTTCGAAGAAGCCGAACTGGAACGGCGACCACGGTTGGATGGTGATGTCGTGCAGGCGGCAGTAGTCCAGGACGTAACCGTCGCGGTCGAGGGCGTCGTCGTCGAGCATGTTCACGTGGAAGCCGCTGGAGATCATGGTCGCGTTGGTGATGCTCAGCTGGAGCTGGTTGGCCACCAGCGGTTGGCGCACGTGCGCTTTCAGCAGCTCGATCTGGTGCGGGTGCTGGTTGCTGACGCCGAAGTGGCGGACCTTGCCCGAGCGCTCCAGCTCGTCGAAGGCCTCGGCCACCTCCTCGGGCTCCATCAGGGTGTCCGGACGGTGGAGCAGGAGCACGTCGAGGTAGTCGGTCCGTAGCCGCGACAGGATGCCGTCGACCGCCGCGAGGATGTGCTCCTTCGAGAAGTCGAACATCCCCTCGCGGATGCCGCACTTCGACTGCAGGAGAATCCGCTCGCGCACCCCGTCGTTCATGCCGATCGCCCGCGCGAAGATCTCCTCGCACGCCCCGCCGCCGTAGATGTCGGCATGATCGAAGAAGTTCGCGCCCTGCTCGAGCGCGGCGTGGACGAAGCGCTCCGCGTCGCCGGCGTCGAGCGTGTTCATGCGCATGCAGCCGACCGCCACGACCGGCACGTCCAGGTCGCTGGCGCCGAGTTTGATCGTTCGCATGGTTCTCTCCTCGCTTCCGTCCCTCGTGGAGGCTTCCGTGGGCATGTCAGCCTACCGCCGGGGCGCGCCGCGCGTGGTCGCCGCCGGCAGCGACCGGGCGCCACGCACCGTCGCACCCGGGCACGCACCCCTCCGTTGGCAGGCCGGCGGCTCGCGGTGTACGCTTCACCCACCCGCCGTGATCATGGACACGCCCTCCCTCCTCGACAAGATCCTCGACCTCCTCGTCGACACCGTTTGCGTGGTGGACGCTGCGGGCCGCTTCGTGTTCGTGAGCGCGTCCAGCGAGCTCCTCCTCGGTTACGCGCCCGACGAGCTCCTCGGCAGGAACATGATCGAGCTCGTCCACCCCGACGATCGCGAGCGCACCCTGGGGGTGGCCGCCAAGGTCATGTCGGGAGTCCCCCAGGCGCACTTCGAGAACCGCTGGCTGCGCCGCGACGGGCGGCCGGTGGACATCATGTGGTCGGCGCGCTGGTCGGAGGAGGACGGCATCCGCCTGGCCGTGGCCCGCGACGTGACCCCTTTGAAGCGCGCCGCGCGCATGCAGAACGCGTTGTTCAGGATCTCGGAGGCGGCGCACGAGAGCGACGACCTGGCCGCCCTGTACCCGGTGCTGCAGCGCATCGTCGGCGAGCTCGTGCCGGCCGGGAACTTCATGGTGGCGCGCTTCGATCCGTCCACGGGCGCGCTCTGGGTACCGTACGCCGCGGGAACGCTGGCGCATTCCACGGGCGCCCCGGAGCTCGCCGCGGGATGGCCCTTGGCGGAGGTGGTGCGCACGGGCCGAGCGCTCGTCACGCGCGTCGGCGAGGACGGCGGGGCGCACGGGGTCGCCGCCGAAGGCGGCGGGAACTGGCTGGCGGTGCCGCTCTCCGCGCACCGCGGCGTCGTGGGTGTCCTGGTGTTGCGCACCGAAGCGGGCGAGCCGGGCTACCGCGACGACGACCTCGAGCTCCTGCGGTTCGTCTCCACGCAGATCGCGACGGTGGTCGAGCGGAAGGACGCCGAGGATCAGATGCGGCACCGAGCGCTGCACGACGCCCTGACGGACCTCCCGAACCGCGCGTTGTTCCAGGACCGCTGCGGTCTCGCGCTCCGTCGCGCGGCGCGCGGTGAGGCCCCCGTGGTGCTGTTCTACCTGGACGTCGACGACTTCAAGTATGTCAACGACGCGCACGGGCACGACGCGGGCGATGTGCTCCTGCGGGCGGTGGCCGATCGGCTGTTGCAGTGCGTGCGTGCCTCGGACACGGTCGCGCGCATCGGCGGCGACGAGTTCACGGTGCTCGTGCCGGAGCTGCCCGGGCCGGACCCGGGCACCAACGTGCTGGCGAGGATCCGCGCGGCGCTGGCCGCGCCGTACCAGATCGACGGCACGGAGCTCACCATCTCGGTCAGCATCGGGGTGGCGGTCTACCCCGTCGACGGCGTCGACATGGACGCCCTGCTCCGGTGCGCCGACGAACGGATGTACGCGGACAAGTCCGACGACCTGTAGCGGCCATCCCGGGCCGCCGCGTTCCGGCCGCGGCGGCCGCTCGACGTGTCTCCCATCCCGCACCTGCGCCGCAACGTTTCACGCTGCGGCGCAGGTGTACGGCCGGAGCCCGAGGCTAGATCACGGGTTCGTATGCCGTGATCCCGGCGATCGCCTCGGTGTACTTCTCGACCTGCACCAGGGTGGTGTGCGCGATGGTGGCCTGGGCGAGCTTGGAGCTGAGGGGTTCGTCGAGGGTGAGGACGTTGGCGTCGCCCTGCTTGTCGAGGGTGCCGATGACGCCGGGTTCGGTGGGGTCGTACCAGGAGCCTTCGTGGAGGACGACGGCGCCTTCGCGGATGTCGTCGGTGACGATGGCGCCGGCGAGGGTCTGGCCGCGGTCGTTGAAGACGCGCACGACGTCGCCGGTGGCGATGCCGCGGGCTGCCGCGTCCTGGCTGTTGAGGAAGATGGGCTCGCGGTCGGCGACCTTGTAGAGGTCGCGCAGCCAGGTGTTGTCCATCTGGGAGTGGATGCGGTACATGCTGTGCTTCGACACGAGGGCGAGCGGGTGCTTGGCGGCCTTGGGGCTGCCGAGCCATTCGACGGGTTCCATCCAGGCGGGGTGGCCGGGGCAGTCGTCGTAGCCGTAGCCGGCGATGGTCTGCGAGAAGATCTCGAGCTTGCCCGACGGGGTGCCGAGAGGGTTGGCTGCCGGGTCGGCCCGGAAATCGGCCTGGTTGACGTGGCTGGGCTCCCCGAACTCGAACTCCAGGACCCCGTCGCCGTTCCAGAAGCTGTCGAAGTCTGGCATCGAAACGTTCATGCTTGCGGCCTGCTTTAGGGCCGTGGCGTAGAACGCTGCGAGCCAGCCCATCTCGTCGTGGCCTTCGTTGAAGCCTTCGGCGAGGCCGAGGCGGTCGGCGATCTCGCTGAGGGTGTCGTAGTCGGAGCGGGCTTCGAAGATGGGGTCGACGGCTTTGTGGCTGGCGAGGATGAGGTTGCCGACCTGGCCGATGTCGTTGCGTTCGAAGTCGCTGACGGCGGGGAGGACGATGTCGGCGAAGCGGGTGGAGGGGGTCCACCAGGGTTCGCCTTGGATGACGGTTTCGATGTTCTGGTAGGCGCGGATGAGGCGGTTGGTGTCTTGGTGGTGGGTGAAGTAGTTGCCGCCGAGCCCGTAGTGGAGTTTGAGGTTGGGGTAGGTGATGGTGGTGCCGTTGAAGTCGAGTTGTTTGCCGGGGTTCTCGTAGACGTCGACGAAGCGGGCGATGGGGAAGATGGTGGAGACGGGGTTCTTGCCGGCCGAGAAGCCCGGGATCGTCGGCATGACCGGCGCAGGCATCGCGCCGTCGCCCGAGTGGTAACCGAAGCTGAGCCCGCCGCCCGGCAGACCGATGTGGCCCAGCATCGCCGCCAGCGCCATCAACGCCCACGGCCCCTGCTCGCCGTGGTCCTGCCGTTGGATCGCGTACCCGGCGGTGATCATCGTGCGCTTCGCGGCCATCGAGCGCGCGAGGTCCTGGATCTTGGCCGTGGGTACGCCGGTGATGGCGGCGGCCCAGGTGGCGTCCTTGGTCTGTCCGTCGGTGGTGCCGAGGAGGTAGTCCTTGAAGGTGTCGAAGCCGACGGTGTGGGTGTCGAGGAAGCTCTGGTCGTGGAGGTTCTCGCTGAGCAGGGTGTGCATCATGCCGAGGGCGAGGGCGACGTCGGTGTTGGGTTTGACCTGGACCCAGTCGGCGTCGAGGTAGCGCGCGGTGTTGTTGTAGAACGGGTCGATGGCGATGACCGGGATCCCGGTGTCCTTCAGATCCGTCCACTGCCCGGTGTTGTAGCCGATCGAGCGCACGCGGCCGTTCACGAGCGGATCGGACGCCCAGATCACGATCTGCTCCGTGTTCGCTTTCAGGATGGGCCAGTCCGTGCTGTCCGAGTTGCTCGACCAGGCGACCCGGGGGAAGATCACCGACAGGGCGCCGGTGGAGTAGCTGCCGACGAAGCGCGGCGAGCCGCCGTAGAGGTTGAAGAGCTTCTGGAGCATGGGTTCGTTGCGGTGGAGGTGGGCGTGGTTGGTGCCCCAGGAGCTCTTGGCGGTGTAGAGCGATTCGTTGCCGTAGGTGCTCTTGACGCGTTGCATCTCGTCGGTGACGAGGGTGAGGGCGTCGTCCCAGCTGACGCGGACGAAGTCGCCCTTGCCGCGTTGGGTGCGGTCGCTGTTCTCGCGTTTGGCGAGGAAGTCGCGGCGGACCATGGGGTAGCGGATGCGCGCCTTGTTGTACAGCCGGTCGGGCATCGCCTGGATCCCGGAGCTGTAGAGGATCTGCTGCGCCAACGGGCTGACGTTGGTGACCCGGCCGTACTCCACCGTGGCGAGCATCGCGCCCAGGGTGGAGTTCACCACCACCTGGCGGATGCGCCCCTGGCGGGCTTCCTGCAGTCCGGGCACGGCCTGCGCCAGGACCGACGAGATGCCGAGGCCGGCGAGCGTGGCCCCCGTGCCCTTGAGGAACGTGCGGCGAGCGAACTTCTTCATGCGTCACCCCTCGGACGGCGGCGGTCATCCGCCGCACGCCTCACGGTCCCGCCGCTGCAAACGACGAAAGAAGGGACTGCACGAGGCAGTCCCTTTGCGTGAGCGGCAGGTCGTCCGGTTGCCCGAACGGCCCCGGAGGAACCCACTCCGGAGGAGCGCATCCCTCGGCCAGGTTCGCCGCTGGGGCGCGCCTGGCTCGGGTACCGCAACCAGGATGCCAGACCCGAGCGGAACGGTCCAGGGAGGTTCGTCCCTGGACCGCTCGCGCGCTCGCCCTCGCGGCGCCTGTCGGCCGGGCACGAACCGCGGCTCGCGGAGCGTGTCATCGTGCGGTCGGTACGGACATCGCGGTCGCCGCTCTCGCCCAACGTCACGAGGAGATCCTCATGCGCACGCGCCCTATCGGTTCCCTGCAGGCCTCCGTGGTCGGCCTGGGTTGCAACAATTTCGGCGGGAGGTTGGACCGTGCGGCGACGGCGAGCGTGATCGATGCCGCGATCGACGTCGGCGTGACCTTCCTCGACACCGCCGACCTCTACGGCGGCACCGACAGCGAGCGCTTCATCGGTGAGGCGCTGCGCGGACGCCGCGACGCGGTGGTGCTCGCCACCAAGTTCGGTCATCCCGGGAACACCGAGAATCCCGCCGGGGCACGCCCGGAGGCCGTCCGGCGAGCCCTCGACGCCAGCCTGAAGCGCCTTCGCGTGGATCACATCGACCTCTACCAGCTCCACTTCCCGGACGACGAGGTGCCGATCGGCGATACCCTCGGCGCGCTCGGCGAGGCCGTGCGGGAAGGGAAGGTGCGGGAGATCGGGTGCTCGAACTTCTCCGCCGAGCGGCTCCGGCAGGCCGCCGACGCCGCGGGCGCGGACGCGCCGCGCTTCGTCAGCGTCCAGAACGAGTACAGCATGGTGCGCCGCGATGCTGAGGAGGAGGTGCTGCCCGCCTGCGAACGCCTCGACCTCGCCTTCCTGCCGTACTTCCCGCTCCTCAGCGGCATCCTGACGGGCAAATACCGCAAGGGGCGGCCCATGCCCGAGGGCACACGCGTGACCGGCGATGAACGCTGGGAGTCGATGCTCGAGGCAACGCTCGATCTCGTCGAGAGCCTCGCCGCCTTCGCCTCGGACCGCGGGCGCGAGCTCGTCGACCTCGCCTTCGCCTACCTCCTGGCGCACCGCAAGGTGGCGAGCGTGATCGCGGGCGCCACCTCCCCCGAGCAGGTGCGGCGGAACGCGCAGGCCGGCACGTGGCAGCTCACGGATGGGGACGCGGCGCAGGTACGTGCCATGTTGGATGATGCAGGCGAGCTCCTGCCACGGCGCGAGCTACCCTGAGCGGGAGCCCCGAGGAGGATGACGATGGCCGAGCTCAGCTCGTCGGTACGGACCGCGTGGGAGCACAGCCTGGCGGTGAACCTGGCGCTCGTGGACCACCTGGAGCCCTCGATGATGCCCGCCCGGACCCCGGGGGGCGGGTACACGGTAGCGCAGCATCTCGCCGAGATGGTGGGCGCCACCAAGAACTGGGGCGCGAGGCTCGGCGGCGAGACCATCGCTGCACTACCCGACCTGTACGATCCCGAGGCCGAAGGCTTCGTGGCGGAGCACGATCTCGCTCGCATCCGCGACGTGCTCGAGCGCACCACCGCCGCCGCGCTGGAGGCGGCGGAGGCACACCCGAACGGCGCGGACGGGTCGCCACACACCGATGGGAACGCGTTCCTCATCCACATGATGGTGCACGAGGCGCACCACCGCGGGCAGCTCCTGCTGGCCCTCAAGACCAACGGCCACCCGCTGCCGCCCGAGGAGCCGATGTGGGCACCGTGGCGCAGCTGACCCACTCCCGCCCGGCCTGATCGAATGCGTAGGACAGGCCCCGCAACGCCGCCGCCGCGGTTGGAGTAGCCCCCATGCCCGACGAGCCGAACCCGACCACCATCGAGGCCTACATCGCCGGCACCCCGGAGCCCGCACGCGCGGCGCTCGAGCAGGTCCGCGCGGCGATCCGCGAGGCGGTGCCCGACGCCGTCGAGACCATCGGCTACGGCATGCCGACGTTCAAGCTGAACGGCCGCAACCTGCTGCACTTCGGGGCGTTCCGGCGGCACATCGGCTTCTATCCGATCCCCTCGGGCATCGAGGCCTTCCGTGAGGAGCTCGCGCCCTACGAGCAGGGCAAGGGCTCGGTCCGGTTCCCGCTCGACCGGCCCATGCCGCTGGAGCTCATCGCCCGCATCGCGCGCTTCCGAGCCGAGGAGAACCGCCGCGCGGCGCGCACGAAGCGCGCGACGCCGCGCCGCCACCCGGGCGCCTGAGCCCTCGTGCGCGTCTCGTCGTCCGCTCAGCGGCGCGCCAGCTCCTCGAGCTCCTCGACGTAGCCTTCGAGCACCGCGAACGCGCGCTCGATGGGCTCGGGCGTCGTCATGTCGACGCCGGCGCCGCGCAGCGCGTCGATCGGCGGGACCGAGCTGCCTGCGCGGAGGAAACCCAGGTAGCGTTCCGCGGCGCCGTCGCGCCCTCGGTGCACGTCGTCGGCCAGGGCCGCCGCGGCCGCGATGCCGGCGGCGTACTGGAAGGTGTAGAACGGAACGAAGAGGTGACCGAACTGGGCCCAGGTGATGCCGGTGCGGTCGGTGGCCTCGATCTCGTCGCCGTACCCCTCCTGGAACAGGCCCTGCAGGATGGCGTCCATGCCGTCGGCGGTGAGCCCCTCGCCGCGCTCGACGGCCCCGTGGACCGTCAGTTCGAAGCGCACGAGGGTCGGCATGATGAAGAAGTAGCGGTGGAAGTTGTGGAAGGTCTCGTCGAGCACGGCCAGGCGGTCGGCGGGGGAGGTGAGCTCCTCGAGCAGGCGGGCGCGCACCAGCGCCTGGTTGAAGTTCGAGGCGGTCTCGGCGGCCATCATGGCGTAGTTCGCGTAACAGAGCGGCTGCTCGCGGTCCATCAGCTTGGAGTGCATCGCGTGACCCAGCTCGTGGGCCAGCGTCGAGACGCTCTCCAGGTCGTCCTGATAGCTCATGAGGATGTAGGGCTGCCCGCCGTACGCGCGCGTGGCGAAGGCGCCGTCGCGCTTGCCGCGGTTGGGGTAGACGTCGACCCAGCGCTCGCGCTCCAACCCGCGCCGCAGAGGTTCGAGGTAGTCGGCCCCGAGCGGCGCCAGCCCCTCGAGGATGTAGGAGACGCCGCGCTCGAAGGGCACGCGGGGCGGTTCGGGGGAGAGGGGCGCGAAGATGTCCCACGGCTCGTGCCGCTGCAGGCCGAGGATCGTCCGACGCGCGGCCCAGTACCTGTGCCATACCCCGAGCCTCGAGCGGAACGTGCTCACGACCGCGTCGAGCATCGCGCGGGGCACCTCACGCGGCGCGAGCTGCTCGTCCACCGTAGACGCGTAACCGCGGACGTCGGTCCAGAACGCGCTCTCCTTCACGCGCCCGAGGTACAGGTCGGCGAGGGTGTTGCGGTACGCCAGGAAGCCGTCGGTGTAGCTCTCGAACGCGGTGCGGCGCAGCGTGCGGTCGGTGGACATGCACAGGGCGGGGTAGGTGCTTCGCGCCACCTCGTGCTGCCGGCCCTCGGCGTCGACGGCCGGCGCGAAGGGCAGCTCCCCGTTGGTCAGGCTGTTGTAGGCGCGCTCCGGTGCACCGAGCGGGTCGTCGAGCCGCCCGAGGACGCCCTCCACCTCCGGCGAGCGCACGTGGGGCCGGCTCTGCTCCAGGCGGTCGAACCAGCGCCCCAGGTGGGCGAGCCGCGGTTCCTCGGCCATGAACGCGTCCAGCCGCAAGCGCCCGAGCGCCAGCAGCTCCGGGCGGAGGAAGGCCGTCCGTGCACTGAAGCGGGACGCCACGCCTTGGAAACGCCCGAGACGCGCGCGCGCCGCCTGGTCGCCCTGGTCGGCGGAGACCGGGAGGCTGGCGTAGAGGCGCAACCGCTGGAGGCGCGCGAGAAGCGCCCAGTAGCGCTCGAGCGCGTCCGCCAGGGTGCCGGCACCGTCACCGAGACGGCCTTGGTGGGCCGCGACCTCGTCCAGCGCGGCGCCGGCCGCCTCGAGGTCGCGGTCGTACGCGGCGTCGTCGGGGTACAGGGCCGCGAGGTTCCAGGTGAAGGCGGGGTCGGCGTCGGCGCGAGCGGGGAGAGAGGGGGTCGGGGTGGCCATCGGTCGAGTCTACCGGGCGCCGTCCCGCACGGTTCGCCGCACCGTGCGCCGGTCGGTGCGTCGGTCGGTGCGCCGGTCGCTGCGTCGCTCCGTGCGTCGCTCAGTGCGCCGCGTCGAGCGTCTCCAGGAAGGTCGGCACGAGATCGGGGTCGAAGTGCGCACCCGCCTGCTCGACGATGTGGGCGCGCGCGCGGGTGGGCGTCCAGGCCGGCCGGTACGGGCGGTCGCTCGTGAGCGCGTCGTACACGTCGGCGAGCGCGAAGACGCGTGCAGGGAGCGGTATGTCGTCGCCCTCGAGCCCCCGCGGGTAGCCGCTGCCGTCCCACTTCTCGTGGTGTGCGTACGGGATGACGATGGCGGGGCGAAGGAACGCGATGGGTTGCAGCAGGTTGCGTGCGAACAGGGGGTGCCGCCGCATGAGCTCCCATTCCGGCTCGCTGAGCTTGCCGGGTTTCTGGAGGATCTGGTCGGGGATCCCCATCTTGCCGATGTCGTGGAGCAGGGCGCCGCGCCGCAGGTGAAGCAGCTCGGCCCCGACGATCCCCACGGCCCGGGCCATGCGCACGCTGAGCGCGGTGACGCGCCGGCTGTGCCCCTCGGTCTCCCGGTCGCGCAGGTCGAGGGCGCGGGACCACCCCTCGATGGTCTCGTCATAGGCCCCCGCCAGGCGCTTCCCGGCGAGCACCGCGCCCTCCTGGAGCTGGGCGCTGTCGATCGCCATGGCCGTCTGGCCGGCGAGCGTGTCGCGGAACGCGTCCCAGTCGCCGCCGTGGCCTTCGCCGCCGCGTTCGAAGAGCTCGATGACCCCCAGGGCCTCGGCGCGCACCATCAGCCGCACCACCTCGTAACGGCGCATCCCGGCGCTGCGCAACAGCTCCTGGCGGGCGAACGGCGGGGGCTCCGGGCCCTCGGCCTGCACGGCGGCGTGCCCGTCGTGCAGCGCGCGGAACAAGACCGGATCGTGGCGCGGCAAGCGCGTGGTGCCGAGGTGGCCCGCCGGCAGTCCGCGAGCCGCCGCCACGCGGAGCTCGTCGGAGCCGGGCGAGACGAGCAGCACGGTCGCGGCCTCGACCGACAGATGCGCGACGATCTGCCGCAGCGCCTCCTCGAGCATGGGTGCGAGCGCGCGCTGGGTGATGATCACCTCGTCGATCGCCCGCAGTGCCTGCAGGCGCCGCAGGGTGCGCTCCAGATCGGATTGCGCGCGCCGGCGCTGCTCGATCTCGTGCTCCAGGGCGGCACGACCCTCCTCGGTCGCGCGCAAGCGCTCCTCCGCTGCGGCGGCACGCACCGACGCCATGGTGGCCGCAGCCCGCGCGACGTGGCGCCCGATCGCGTAGCGGATGGCCCGGCCCAGCATGTCGGCGTTCACCTCGCCCTTGACGAGGTAGTCTTGCGCGCCGTGGCGAACGGCGCTCAGCCCGACCTCGCGATCGGCCAGCCCCGTGAGCACGATCACCGGAACGTCGCGCCAGGGCGCGATCACGCGCTCCAACGTCGGCAGCCCCTGACTGTCCGGAAGCCCGAGGTCGAGCAGGACCGCGTCGAAGGGCGCGTCCGCCAGCCGACCGATGGCGTCGCCGAGTGTGGGTGCGACCTCGACGACGTCCGCGGCGTAGCCGAGCTCGCGCACCATCTCCCGGATGAGGCGTGCGTCGCCGGGATTGTCCTCCACCAGCAACAGGCGCAGCTCGCCTCCGGTCACGTCACCTCCCCGGGATCCTCCGAGGGCAGGCGCACGACCGTCAGCCAGAAGTCCTCGATGGAGCGGACGACGCGCATGAACTGGTCGAAGTCGACCGGCTTGACGATGTAGCTGTTGGCGTTGAGGCCGTACACACGGTGGACGTCCTCATCGGCGGCCGAGGTGGTCAGCACCACGACGGGGATGCGGCGCAGGCCCTCGTCGGCCTTGATGTCGGCCAGGACCTCGCGCCCATCCACGCGCGGCAGGTTCAGGTCGAGCATGATCAGGTCGGGACGCACCGCGTCGGCGAAGGCCCCGCGGCGGTAGAGGAAATCCAACGCCTGCTCGCCGTCGCTGGCCACGTGCAGGTTGGTGCGGATCTTGCCTTCCGCGAGCGCCTCCCTGGTCAGCCGGACGTCCCCAGGGCTGTCCTCGACGAGCAGGATGTCGATGATCTTGCTGTGGCCGATCATGCTGCCCCTCCGCGTTGGCTCATGGTTCGCGGGCGATCCCGCGCTCGCCGGCGCTGGGATCGAGGGGTGGCAGGTGGCGCCGTAGCCAGGCGGGCGGCCGGTAGGCGGCCAGCACGGCGACCGCGACCACGACCCCCACCAGCTGCTGGATCGCCGACCACGTCTCGCTCCCTTCCGCGCCGCCGCGCGCGCCGGCCACAACGCTCCCGAACCACAGCAGGATGCCGCTGGCGACGATGAGAAGTCGTCGACGTGCCCCGCCGCGTGGCAGGCGGCTCGCGAGGCCGTACAGCGCCGCGGCCGCGAGCATCTGCGGACCGAGCAGCAGTGCAGCGAGAACGGCGACCTCGCCCCCCGCGGGGGGCGACGCGTAGATCAGTGCGGCCTGCCAGGTGGTGACGCGGACGGCCGTGGGATCCCACCGCGCCACCGTGTGCAGCAGCCAGCCGGCGAACGCCGCGTAGCCGACGGCGAGCGGCCACAAGAAGGCGCTGCTGCCGGTGAAGAGATACGTGAGGTAGTACAGCAGGGCCCAGAGGGAGACGCAGACGCCCGCGAGGCCGAGGAGCTGGAACGCCACGGCGCTGGTGAGCGTCAAGGCGCCGGCGGCCGCGAGCACCTTCGTTGCGGCGCCGAGGGCGCTGCCGGCGGCGAGCCCGAACCACCACACGCCGAACAGCGCCCGCGCGAGGCGATCGTCGCGATCGGCCGACGTGCTCCCGGTCAGCTCCCACCCCACCCGGGTGAAGACCGCGGCGGCGACCGTCGGGGCGAGCAGGCCGAGCAGCGCGGCGCCGTTCACACCAGCTCCAGGGCGCGCTCGATGAGGGTGCGGACGTGATCGTCGAGCGCGGGATCGTCGCGCCAGTCGCGCGCCACGTCGTCGTCCGGTTGCGTGGCGGGCAGGGTGAAGTGCATCGTCGTGCCGGCGCCTTCGCCGGCGGCGATCCAGATGCGACCGTCGAGACGCTCGACGATCTTCCGGCACACCGCCAGCCCGATGCCGTTCCCATCGAACGTGGCGTCGCCGTGGAGGCGCTGGAACACGCCGAACACCCGGTCGCGGTACTTCGGCTCGACGCCGATGCCGTTGTCGGCGACCTCGAAACGCCAGCGATCACCGTCGGCATGCGCGCTCACGTTCACGCGAGGGGCGACCCCCTCGCGCCGGAACTTCACCGCGTTGCCGATGAGATTCTGGAAGAGCTGCGTCAGTTGCACCGGATCGGCCCACACGCTCGGAAGGGGACCCGCCGTGACCTGGGCGCCGGCGTCGGCGATGGCAACGCCGAGGTTCTCGATCGCCTCCTCGAGCGCGGCGTGGGCGTCCGTCAGCACGGGCGGTCTGGCGCGGGTGCCGACCCGCGAGTACGAGAGCAGGTCGTTGATGAGCTGCTTCATGCGCACGGCGCCGTCCACCGCGAAGTCCATGAACGCACGCCCGTCGTCGTCGAGTACGTCGTCGTAGCGGCGGGCGATGAGCTGAAGGTAGCTCGACACCATCCGCAGCGGTTCCTGCAGATCGTGGGAGGCGACGTACGCGAACTGCTGCAGCTCCTCGTTGGAGCGCGCGTAGCGCGCCGCCTCCCGCGCGAGCGCCCGTTCCGTGTGCCTGCGGCGCTCCACCTCGCGCCGCAGGGCCGCCGTCGCCTCCCGCTCCAGGCGCGTCGACAGCGCCACGTTCGCGATCACGCCCAGACCCACGATGCCGATCGCCAGCGCCTGCACGGCCGCACCGGTCGCCGCGAGGGCGCCCACCGGGGAGCGCGCGAACGCCTGGATCGCGATCTCGTCGAGGAAGCCGACGAAGAGGGCCACCCCGAGGCCGCGACCGGCCGCGGAGCCCACCATGTCGGCGTCCCGGGTTACAGCGAGGATCGCCAGGAGGTAGAGCGCGGCTGCCCACAGCTCACGCGGGTGCGCGACGACCATCGGGGCGGCGGTCGCGGCGGGCGGCCCCGCGAACCGCGGCAGTGCGGCCGCAGTGGCGGTCGCGACGAGGGCGAAGATCAGATAGGCGTTGCGATGGCTTGCGGAGCGCCGGGCCGCCGGTGCGTCCCGGCCGGTTGCCACGAGCCCGACGATGGCCAGCAGTGGCATCAGGAGCCGCGCAGCGAACGAGCCCTGCGTCGCGACCTCGGTCCAGCGCCCCGTGACGGCGGCGGCCGCGCCCGGCAGGGCCAACGCGAGGTGGCTCGCCTGCACCACGCCCGTGGCCGTGAGCGTCACGCCGAGGACGAGGAACACCCTCTCGCCGCCCGCGACGTGGCGGCCGAGCTCGAGCGTTCCGATGGCGAGGGCCGCGGCACTCGTGAAGGCCGTCCATGCGAGCAGGACGGCCGGATCGTAGGAGGCGCCCACCCGTGAGGCGACGACCAGCGCTGCCAGCACGGCCACGCACACCAGCACGAGCCCGCCCGCAAGGACGCGCGGTCCGGGTCCGACACCGGACGTCGCGGGCGTTCCCGCTTCGATCGCCGAGGCTCCAGACGCCACCATCGCCCCATCGTCTCGAGCGCCCGTTGTGTTCGCTCGCGCCATGCTCCTCCCCCATGCGCCGCCTCGAGCGCCGTGCCCTCGAGACGATCCCCGATACGGGGCATAGTACGAGCTGTGAACCCGACCCCGGCCCCGGATTGTTCAGACGGTAGCCGACCCGCTACCGCGTCATCGGAACGCGCATCACAGTGGACGCGGTCCGGCGCCTCGGGACGGCGCCCGCGCCAGGTGCTCCAGGAACGCCCGGGTGGCCGGCGGGCACAGGTCGGGGATCGGGTGGAGCACGCTGATCTCGCGGGAGAATCCGGGCGCCTCGAGGCGCCGTTGGACGAGGTCGCCCGACGCGACCTCGCGCCGCACCGCGAGCGCGGAGATGAAGGCGGGCCCGAGCCCATGCAGCACACCTTCCTTCACCGCGTCGATGCCCGTGGCCTCGACCGCCGCCCGCAGCGGCGCCGCGCCGGCCGCCGCCAACGCCCGATCGACGACCTCGCGCGTGCCCGAGCCCCGTTCCCGGCGCACGAAGCCGAACGCGGCGAGGTCGCTCGAGGCCGGCGCGGCCGCCACGGCGAGCGGGTGACCGGGCGGAACGACGAGGACGATGTCGTCGCGCACCACGACGTGGCGTTCGAACCCCTCCGGGAGCACGGTCGATGGGCCTTCGACGAAGGCGAGGTCGGCCTCGCCCCTGCCGAGCAGCGCCACCGCGTCCGTGGAGTTGCGCGTGAGGAGGTCGACCTGCAGCGCCGGCCGTGTGGCGCGGTAGCTCGCCAGGATGGGCGGGAGCAGGTACACGGCGGCGGTCATGCTCGCCGTCAACCGCAGGACGCCGCGCTCACCCGCCGTCACGTCCGCGCACAGGCGCCTCGCACCATCGCGTGCACGCACGATCGCCTCGGCGAAGGGCAGCAGCTGCGATCCCGCGATCGTGAGCTCGATGCCGTACCGGGTGCGGCGGTAGAGCGCCACGCCCGCGTCCCCGGTCAACCGCTTCAGCTGGGCGGAGAGGGCAGGCTGGCTGCGGTGCAGCGCGCGCCCCGCCGCGGTGAGGCTGCCGTGGCGCGCGACCGCGGCGAAGGTGATGAGGTGCTCGGCATCGAGGGGCACGACCAAGATATACACGATTTCGATGGTTGGTACACCAGCTCGAATTTCTCTGGATAGGACCGGCCCGCCTATCATCGCGGTCGTGGCCGCCCAGCGTTCGAGACTCCCCGGTCTCGCCGTGGTCGTCGCCCTCGCGCTGGCGGCGGGCGCCCTCGCGCGTATCCCCGGCCTGGGCCTCTTCGGGCCGCTGCTCCTCGCCTTGCTCCTCGGCCTCGCGGTCCGCACCGTCCTCGGCGGCGCGACGTGGCCGACGGCCGGCGCGCGCTTCGCGGCCTCCGTCCTGCTCAAGCTCGGGATCGTGCTGCTCGGCGTCCGCCTCGACTTCGCGGTCCTCGGCCGCGTCGGCCTGCCCGTGTTGCTCGGCAGCGTGCTGGCGGTCGCGTTGGGCATCACGGTCGTCCTCCGGCTCGGGAGGTTGCTGCGTCTGCCCGCGGGGCTGCGGACATCGCTGGCGGTCGGGACGGGCGTGTGCGGGGCGTCGGCGATCCTCGCGGCGCTGCCGACCCTCGACATCGAGGAGCGCGACGGCGCGGTGGCCGTTGGCATGATCAGCGTGTTGGGCACCGTCGGGGTCGTGGCGTTCGCGGCGGGCGCGGCGCTGCTGCACCCCGCCCCGGTCACCTACGGTCTCCTCATCGGCTTCACCATGCAGGAGGTGGGCCAGGTGCTGGCGGCCGGCTACGCGGCCGGCGCGCAGGCCGGCGACGTCGCGACCCTCGCCAAGCTCACGCGCGTAGCCTTGCTGGCGCCGACGCTGGTGGTGCTGAGCGTCGTGCGGCGGCGAGGCGAGGTCGGCGGGCGCAGGTCGCTGCTGTCGTGGCGCTCGCTGCGCCTCGTGCCGGCGTTCCTCGTCGGCTTCCTCTTGATGGCGTTGCTCCACACGCTCGGCGCGTTCGGGATGGGGGCGACGCAGGCGATGGCGCAGGCGAGCCTTGCGCTCACCACGGCGGCGATGGCCGGTATCGGGTTGCTCACGGACGTGTCTGCCTTCCGCCGGGTCGGCGCGCGGACGCTGGCCGTCGGCGCTCTGGGCGCCTTCACCCTGTTCGCTGCGATGGCCGCCTATACCTTGCTGGTGTTGGGCTGATCACGGGCGCGGATCGAAGCGCCACCAGCCCAGCGCGAAGAACGACACGGCGTACGCCATGAGGATGCCGGCCGGCGCCAGCACGGCACCCGCGCCGTGGCCGCGTACGAGGATGTCGTTGAAGCCGTCCATCGCCCACGCCGTCGGCATCGCGTGCCCGACCGCGGAGAAGGTGCCGCCGGTGACCTCCAGCGGGAACCACGCGCCGCCGAGTGCCGAGAAGACGAACATCGCGACCAGCGCGCCCATCACGACCTGCTCCTCGGTTCTGGCCAGGCAGCCGAGGAGGAAGCCGAGCGCGGCGGACCACGCCGCCAGCGCGGTGGCGACCACGAGCACCGCCAGGGGGGCGCGCGCGTAGGGCACGCCCAGCGCGAGCTGCCCGAAGGCGAGGAGCAGCAGGGTCTGCGCCAACACGACGGTGAACATCGCCAGCAGATGACCGCCCAGGACGCTGGCGCGAGACAGGCGGGTGGCCGCGAGGCGCTGCAGGGTCCCCGAGCGGCGCTCGAGCACCAACAGCGTGGCGGAGAGGATCAGGCCGTAGACGGCGAACTGGACGATCATGCCCGCCGACGCCTGCGCGAACGGCGACAGGGTGGCGGGCGACGCGGCCGCCGCGGCGCCCGCGGCCGCCTCCGATCCCTGCACCCGCACGGGCGGCGTGCGCCACGCCTGCAGGGCCCCTTCGATCGCCGGCGCGCGCAGCTCGCGCTCCGCGCCCGCGACGATCGTGCCGGTCGCGACCGCGGAGGCAACGCGCGACAGCGCCGCGTCGACGGCGCCGCGCACGCGGCTCTCCGCCGCGGGATCGGCCCGAACGGAGAGCTCGTAGGCGGCGTCGCGGCCGCCTGAGAGCGCGCCGCCGAAGCCGCTCGGGAGCGTCAGCGTGGCCGCCGCGCCGCCCTCCGGATCGGCCCCCGGCAGCACCGTGAGCGCGTTCGACGATCGCAGCTGCTCGACGAAGGCGCGGCTCAGCGGGTCGTCCGCGTCGCGGTTCTCGATGTGGACCGTCGGCGGCGCCGTCGATGCGGGGCCGGACAGCCCGCCGAAGGCCATCGCGAAGAAGAGCGTGAACACGACGGGCATGAGGATCAAGAAGAGCAGCGTCTTCCTGTCCCGTGCGATCTGCAGCAGGTCCTTGCGGGCGATGGGGAGCACTATCGTCCTTGTCGGGCCAGGCGCCTGCGGAGCAGGGGGAGGCCGGCAGCGAACAGCACGAGGGCGAAGGCGAGCGAGGCGAGGGTCGGGCCGGCTACGGCGCCCGGGCTCGAGCCCGCCAGGACCCGGTCCCAGAGGTCCAGCACCCAGCCTTGCGGCGTGAACCTGCGGAGCGCGGCGAACGCGGGGGGCAGGGCGGTGAAGCCGGTCGTCATGAGGCCGCCCGCGACGCCCGTGAGCGTCAGCACGATCCCCAGCACGGGGCCCGTCTGCCGGGAGCTCGAGACGAAGCCCATCACGAACAGGCCGAAGGCGGCCGCCGCCAGGGCCAACGTCACGATGGCCACCGCCATGGGCAGCGCGCCCCCCCAGGCGATGCCGAAGAGGAACGAAGACACGACCACCAGCACCGTGGCCTGGACGACGAGCACCACGAGGATCGACAGCAGCTTGCCTCCCAGGATGGTGGCGCTGCCCGTGGTCGTCGCGAGCAGCCGGTGGAGCGTTCCTTCCTCCTGCTCGCGCACGACCGAAGCGGCCATGTTCGCGCCCGTGAAGAACACGAAGAAGATGGTCATGCCGGCCATCACCATCCCGAGCGTGCGGCCGAGGCCCGCGGATGCGTTCGCGGAGCCGTTCGAACCGGCGTCGGTGGGTCCGGCCGGCGGCGCGGCGCTGCCCGGGGCCACGCGCGCCTCGGACCGTTGGAGCCAGGCGCCGTAGGCCGTTGCCGCCGCGCCGGCGGCCCGGGCGGCATCGGCGCCCTCACCGGCCGCGACCGCGCGGGCCGCGGCGACACGCGCCGCGATGGCCGCGCCGCTCACCGTGTCGGCGTAGCGCTGCACGGCGTCGTGCGCCAGGGCCGGCCCCACCGTGAGGGTGGGATCGGCCGTCAGGACGATGGTCGCCGTTGCGCCGGGGGCGGCGGTCACGAGTGCCAGGTCACGCGGCACCACCACGGCGACGGCGGCGCGTCCGGCATCCACCCGCGCCACGGCGGCCTCCGCATCGTCGAGCTCGTCGACCTCGAAGAGCGTCGCGTACCCCGGGGAGCGCAGGAACTCGGCGAGTCGAGGCCCACGCAGCGGCGCCCCGGCCAGGGTGGGTTGGACGACCACCACGCGGGTCGGCGCGGGGGCGCCGCCCCCGGCGACCGCGCCGAACGCCGCGTACATCAGCCCCGTGACGAGCAGGGGCGCGCCGAACATCATGGCGATGGCGAAGGCGCTGCGAGCCTGTCGCAGCAGGTCCTTGCGGGCGAGGACGAACAACCTCATGCCGTGCTCCTAGTCGCGCAGGGCGCGCCCCGTGAGGTGCAGGAACACCGCCTCGAGGTTGGGCTTCCGGATGCTGACCTCGGTCACGGCGGCGCCGTGGCGGGCGGCGGCCTCGAACAGGTGGGGAACGGTGGCGGCACTGTCTTGGACGAGGAAGATCCAGGAGCCGTCGAGGCGCGTCACGCTGCTCACGCCGGGCACGGCGCGCCACGCCTCGGCGGACAGCGGCGCCGCGTCGGAGAGCCGCAGCTCGACCCTGTCGTGCTCGCCGACGACCTGGACGAGTTCCTCCTGGCTGCCGTAGGCGATGAGCTTGCCCTGGTCCATGATCGCCACGTGGTCGCTCAGCTCCTGGGCCTCCTCCATGTAGTGGGTGGTGTAGACGATCGTGGTGCCGGCGCCGTTGAGCTCGAGCACGTGGTCGAGGATGTGCCGCCGGCTCTGCGGGTCGATGCCGACCGTGGGCTCGTCCATGATCACCACCGACGGTTCGTGCAGCAGCGCGACGCCGATGTTCAGGCGACGCTTCATCCCGCCGGACAGGGTCGCGACGCGACTGCGGCGGCGATCCTCCAGGCCGATGACCTCGAGCGCCGCCCTCGCGCGCGCCGCCACGGCGCGTCGCGGCACGCCGTTCGCGCGCGCCCAGAACACCAGGTTCTCCATCACCGTGAGGTCCTGATAGAGGGCAACCTCTTGCGGCACGATGCCGAGGACGGCCTTCGCCTCGCGAGGCTCGCTCACGACCGAATGGCCCATGACCGTCGCGTCGCCGCCGCCGGGCCTCTCGAGGCCCGCGAGCATGGAGATCAACGTGGTCTTGCCGGCCCCGTTCGGGCCCAGCAGGCTCAGGATCTCGCCCTCCGCAACGTCGAGGGTGACGTCGTCCACGGCGCGCAGAGGGCCGAAGGCCTTGCTCAGGCCCCGGATGGCCACCGCTGCTTGTGCCATCGCGCCCACCTTCCCGCACGCGGGCACTCCGGCCCGTCGCTCGCGAGCAGGGTAGGCGCATCTCCCTCGCCGGAGGAGGGTCCTTGTCGGACGTCGCCGTCGGACGTTCGCCTACATCGCGACCCGGCGCGTGCGGCTCGCGCCGGCGCCGCGGCGCGCACCGCCGGCCGCCGGTCGCGCGCTGCGCTCAGGCGCCAGAGCCGACGAGCTGCAGGAAGGCGTGGACGACGCGCGGATCGAACTGCGTGCCGGCGCGGACACGGATGTGCTCCAACGCATCGGCGCGGGCCCACGCGCTGCGGTAGGGCCGATCGTTGGTGAGGGCGTCGTACACGTCCACCACCGCGAAGATCCTGGCGGCGAGGGGTATGCGTTCGCCGGCGAGCCCGTGAGGGTAGCCCGACCCGTCCCACCGCTCGTGGTGGTAGTGCGGGATGGCGAGGGCGGGACGAAGGAACGGGATGCTCCTGAGCATCTCGACGGCGTACGTCGGATGCCGGCGGATGACCTCGAACTCCTCCGCGGTGAGGCGGCCGGGCTTCAGCAGGATGCTGTCGGGCACCCCCATCTTCCCGATGTCGTGGAGCAGCGCCCCGCGCCGCAGGTGCACGAGCTCGCCGTGGGCGAGACCGAGGCGCTCGGCGAGTCGCAGGCTCAGGTCCGTGACCCGCTGGCTGTGGCCGGCCGTCTCCTCGTCCTTGAGATCCAGCGCGCGGGCCCACCCTTCGATGGTGCGGTCGTAGGCGTCCGCCAGGTCGGCGTTGGCGCGCTGCAGCCCCGCGACCAGGTCGTCGTGTTGCAGGGCGATGGCCGTCAGCTGGGCGACGGCGTCCGCGAACACGCGCGCGTCCTCGTCCAGCGCGAGGGGCTCGCGCGAGAACAACTCCAGCACGCCCTCCAGGCGCCCCATGCTCACGAGCGGCAGTGCGAAGTAGCCGCGCATCCCGTCGATCGGCACGACGTTCCGGGAAGCCGCGTCGCGCGCTTCGGACGCGTCCGGCACGTACACGGACCTGCGGCCGGCCGCCGCGGCACCGGCCGCGCCACGGCCGACCTCGTGGCGGTCCACGCCGACCTCGGCACCGCGCGTGAGGGTCCGGCGCAACCCGATGCCGTCCGGCTCGAGCCGGAACACGGCGGCCGCGTCCGTGCCGATCTCGGCGTTGATGGCGTCGAGGATCGCCTCGAGGACGACCTCGATGGGCTCGTCGAGGAGGAGCGCGGTGTCCAGGCGGTGCACGGTCTTCAGGCGGCTCACCTGCACCTCGAGCTGGGCGTTGAGGTCGATGATCTGGCGTTCGGCCAGGACCCGCTGGGTGACGTCGCGCACGATCCCCTCGAGCGCGGCGCCGCGTCCGCCCTCGCCCGGTACGCGGCGGACGTGCTGCTCGATGAAGATCGGCGTGCCGTCCTTGCGCACGAAGCGAACCGTGTGCAGGTACGGCCCGTCGTGCGCGACGGCGTCCTCGACCCGCCGGAGGTCCACCGGATCCATCATCGCGTTCGCCAGATGGGGATCGGCGTAGAAGTCCTCGGCCGTGAAGCCGGTCAGGACCGTGGCGGACGGACTGACGTACTCGAAGCCGGGGTCGGCCCCGACGCGGTAGCGGTACACGACGTCGGTTGCGTTCTCGGCCAGCATGCGGTAGCGCTCCTCGCTCTGCTGCAGCTTCCGCTCCGCGGCCAACGTCGCGGTCACGTCCCTGGCCACCACGAGCACCGCCTCGCGGCCCTGGAAGGTGAGGTCGTGGGCGGTGAGCTCGGCCTGCAGCACGCTCGCGTCGAGGCGCCGCAACCGTACCGGCCCGGTGTGGTGCACGCCGCTCGCGGACCCGTGCAGATCGGCGAGGGTCGTCGCGCCGGCGTCGTCTGGCCCGAGGTCGGCGAGTGTCATGTCCAGGAAGCGCGCCTCGTCGTAACCGAAGTGCTCCACGGCCGCCTCGTTCACCGCCAGGAAGCGCTCGTCGCGCCGGTCGAGGACCCACATCGGGAGCGGGTTGTTCACGAAGAGGTGCTGGAACCCCGCCTCCACCTCGCGCAGCGCCTGCTGCTCGCGACGGCGGTCGCTCACGTCCTGCTTGATGGCGATGAAGTTGGTGATGGTGCCGCCGTCGCCCACGACCGGTGTGATCGTCTGCTCCTCCACGTACAGGCTGCCGTCCTTGCGGCGGTTGATGAGCTCGCCCCGCCACGTTCCCCCGCTCGTGATGGTGGCCCACAGCTCACGGTAGAACGCGGCCGGTTGCACCCCGGACTTCAGCAGGCTGGCGCGTCGGCCGACGGCCTCGGCGGCCTCGTACCCCGTGAGGCGCGTGAACGACGGGCTCACCCACTGCAGCGTGCCGTTGCGGTCTGTGATGACCATGGCGGCCTCGGCGGACGCCAGCACCTTGTTCTGGAGGGTGACGCGCTCGGCGGCGGCCCGCAGGGCCACGCTGAGGCGGTGCTGCTCGGAGACGTCGCGCCCGACGCCGTACGCGAGCTTCCGGTGGACGTCCACCTGGATGTTCCATTGGATCCGCACGCGGCTGCCGTCGTCGCGCACGAGGTGGTTCTCGAAGCCGTGGAGCCCGCCATCGCGGATGGCGCGCCGTGACGCCTTCCAGGTGGACGCCCGATCTTCGGGGGCGACGCAGGTGGCCAGGGGTTGGCCGACGAGCGTGGCGGCCGGGCGCCGCAGGTGCCGTTCGCTCGCCGGGTTGAGGTAGCGCACCACGCCGTCGAGATCGACGACCACGAAGATGTCCTCGGACAGGGCGAAGAAGCGCTGCGCCGCCGAGAGCTCGACCCGGCCGTCCGCGGGCGGGCCCGCGGGCCGGCGCGTGCCCGCGGGCAGACCCGCGGGCACGATGTCGCTCTCCGGTGGTGGTGCCGGGTCCCTCGCGGCCTCCCCGTGGCCTCGCTGCATAGCTCGTCCGCCTCCAAGCCGTGCAGGCGGAGGGAGACTGGGTCTCTTGCCGCCACCTGCTGCCCCCCAACACTACCGGGGGGAACCTTACGCCGTTATGACGAACCTTGCAGCCTCGCCGACCGCGCGCCGCGGGCGACGGCCGACGTGAGCGCCGGCGCGCCGGCTCAGCCGGCGGCGACGCGCGCCCGCAGGGCGGCGCGGAAGGTGACCAGGCGGCGTTGCTCCTCGTCCCACAGCGACAGGACGGCGGTCCGCAGGCTGCTCGTGAGGGTCAGCACCGACACTCGTTGCAGGATCGGGTTCTCGTCGTGGCAGCGCTGCAGGTTGTAGTTGGGGATGCGCGGGCTCAGGTGGTGGATGTGGTGGTAGCCGATGTTTCCGGTGAACCACTGGAGGACCTTGGGGAGCCGGTAGAAGGAGCTGCCGTGGAGCGCCGCGAGGGTGTAGTCCCACTCCGGGGTGTGCTCCCAGTAGGTCCGCTCGAACTGGTGTTGCACGTAGAACAGCCAGGTCCCCGTGCTGGCCGCGAGCACCACGACCGGCAGGGCGATGGCGACCAGGGGCAGGAAACCGATCAGCAGCCCGGTGCCCGCGAACAGCACCGCGATCGCGGCGTCGGTCCACCAGACCGACGCGCGCTCGCCGGTGTGCCAGTTCGACTCGGCGCCGAGGGGCAGGCGCTGGAGCAGCACCCAGTTGATGGAGGCGGCCACGAAGAACAGGAAGAGCGGATTGCGGAACACGCGGTAGACCGCGCGCTTCCACCACGGCGCGGCGACGTACTCGCCGACGGTCATGGTCCAGACGTCGCCGATCCCCCGCTCCTCGAGCTCGGCATGGTGCGCGTGATGGATCGCGTGTGCCTTGCGCCAGAAGCGATACGGCGCGAGCGTGACGACGCTGCTGACGGCGCCCACGAAGTTGTTGGCGCGCTTGGAGCGGAAGAAGGCGCCGTGCCCGCAGTCGTGCTGGATGATGAAGACGCGCACGAGGAAGCCGGCCGCCGGGAGGGCGAGCAGCAGGGTGAGCCAGTAGCCGACGCCCAGCGCCAGGTACATGAGGACGAGCGTGAGCAGGAGGCCGCCGAACGAGTTGACCACCTGCCACAGGCTCTTTCGCAGGTCGGGCTGTTGGTAGCGGCGAACGATGGCCTGCCAGCCGGGGGCGTGGGAGGCGGAGGAGCTTTGTCGGGTCATACAGGAGACCTTTCGGAGCGCGTGCCGCGCCGGGACCGGCCACGTACGGCGGTCTGGCGCACACGCGGGGAAAAGCATCGGCGTCCAGCTGGACGCGCGGCGCCACGTCCCAGCGTGAGCTGGTGGGTCGGCCCGGGCGCATCGTCCTGGGCAGCTCGGCCACCGGGACCGGGGGAAGCGAGCCTCTCTTGGATGTCCTCAGGAGTTACCGTACGCTAGCACGCCGGGGGGCCACGCGCGCGCCGCCGGCGGACGCTCGCCGGGGGTTCGGTGTCGCGCGCGTCCTCATGGCGCCGGTATCCACGTGGGGGCCGCGCATGTTCGTCATCCCTTGCGCTTTCGCCCGCCGCCGCGTATCCTATGTGCAGTTCCAGAACAGTCGATCAGGACTCTTTTGTAACTAGGGCGACCTCGCATACAGCGTGCACGCCCGGAACATCGCACGTTCGGCATGAGCCGGGCGACTTAGGAGATTGTCATGGCAACAGGCAAAGTCAAGTGGTTCAACGGCGACAAGGGCTTCGGCTTCATCGAGCAGGACGGCGGGGGCAAGGACGTCTTCGTCCACTTCTCGGCCATCCAGGGCGACGGCTTCCGTAGCCTCAACGAGAACGACGAGGTCGAGTTCACCGTCGAGCAGGGCCCCAAGGGCCTGCAGGCGAGCCAGGTCAAGGTCACGAAGGCCGCGGCCGGCCGCTACTGACGCCAACCGCGTCCGCGTCGAGCCCGGGGCAACCCGGGCTCGACTTCGTTGTGGGGAGGGGAGGACATGACGACGTCGACCGACGAGGCCCGGGCTACCGCCAAGGGGGAAGCTCGATCGCCGATCAGCCTGCGCCGGGCCGTCGCCCGGGAGCTGCGGGGCTACCTGCAGGCCTTCGCCCTCGCCTTCCTCGTGGTGACCTTCCTGTTCACCACGGTGGGCGTGGTCGGCGCCTCGATGCGCCCCTCGCTCGACGGCGGCGGCGACCGCGCCGTGCGCTCGCTCCTGGTGGGCGACCGCGTGTTCATCCCGAAGATCGATACCTGGCTGCGCCGCGCAGGCGTGCTCGGACCCTACGACCGCGGCGCCATCGTGGTGCTGCGCGAGCCCACCTCGTCGCCCGACTACCTGGTAGACAAGGTGAGCGGCTGCTTCGCCTCGCCGTTGGTCGACCGCTGCCGCCCGTTCTTCATCAAGCGCGTGATCGGCCGCCCGGGGGACGTCGTCTCGATCGACGCCGGCCGGGTGTCCGTGAACGGCGTCGAGATCGACCAGGGGTTCATCACGGCCACGGGCGAGGTAGCGGTCCAGCCGGTCGACTTCCCGCGCGTGACCGTGCGCCGCGGCGCGGTCGACGCGCTCGAGATCGGGTTCGTGACGATGCCGTCGGGCGTGCCGTATCCCGTGCTCCCCACCGCACACCAGAAGACCGGCTTCGTGGCGGTCGACGATCCGCGGGTGCGCTTGTTCTACGGCACGATCGTCGACACGCTGGCCGCACCGCCGGGCACCCCGGACGGCGTGCCCGTCATCGGGAGCCTGCGCGTGCCCGCGGGCCACTACTTCGTGATGGGGGACAACCGCGCCCGCTACGGAAGCGAGGATTCGCGCTACTTCGGCGCGGTGCGGGCGATCGACATCGCCGGCCGCGCCACGGCCGTCGTGTGGCCGCCGCTGCGCGACGGCCGCGTGAACTGGCGCTCCCTCTCGCCGCCCGCCGCCTTCTCCGAGGTCCCGTAGCGGAGGCCTGGGTGGCGCGGCCGCGGGGCCGAACGCGCCGCCCCGCGCCGGCCGCGCGCGCCACGACGTCGGGTACGCTGGCGTCCGGAAGGCATCGGCGCCGGCCGCGGCCGGCGCCAGCCGACGAAGGAGCTGCACATGGACACGAGCCCCGTGCTCGTCGACGGAAGCTGGCGTGCGTCGTCCGGCACGTCGACGTTCCGAGCGCACGACCCGACCACCGGCGCCGAGCTGGCGCAACGCTTCCCGATCAGCGACGAGGCCGAGATCGCGCGCGCCGTCGAGGCCGCTGCGCGCGCCGCGCCGCGCCTGGCGGACGCGGCGCCGGAGCTGCGCGCGGCGTTCCTCGAACGCTACGCCGACCTGCTGGAGCGGCACCGCGACGAGCTCGCGGCCGTGGGTGAACGCGAGACGGCGCTGCCCGCGGCGCCGCGCCTGGCGGGCGTCGAGCTGCCCCGCACGACCGGCCAGCTCCGGCAGGCCGCGCGCGCCGTGCGCGAGCGCTCCTGGTGCCTGCCCGTCATCGATACGGCCGCCGGCATACGCGCGCAGTTCGAGGCGCTCGGCGGGCCCGTCGTCGTGTTCGGTCCCAACAACTTCCCCTTCGCCTTCAATGCCGTCGCGGGGGGCGACTTCGCCGCCGCCGTCGCGGCGGGGAATCCCGTGATCGCCAAGGGGCACCCCGCGCACCCCGGCACCACGCGGCTGCTCGCCGAGCTCGCCGAGCGCGCCCGCGGCGACGCGGGGCTGCCGGAGGCCACGGTGCAGCTCGTCTACGACATGCCGCCGGCCGTGGGCCTCGAGCTGGTCGCCCATCCCGAGGTCGCCGCCGTGGGGTTCACCGGCTCCAGGCGGGCCGGCATGGCCCTGAAGGGCGCCGCCGACCGGGCCGGCACGCCCATCTACGTGGAGATGGGCAGCGTCAATCCGGTGTTCCTGCTGCCCGGTGCCCTGGAGGCCGGGCTCGACGAGGTCGTGGCGGCGTACGGCGCCTCCTGCCTGCTGGCCGGCGGCCAGTTCTGCACCAATCCCGGGCTGAGCGTCGCGCCCGCCGGCGACCTCGGCGAGGCCTTCGTGGCCGCCGTGGCCGCGGCGTTCCGCGAACGGGAGCCCGGGGTGCTGTTCGCGGCGTCGGGGGTGCGCGCCCTGGTCGAGGCGGTGGCCACGCTCACCGGCGCGGGCGCGCGCGTGGTCGAGGGCGGTGCGCCGGTCGACGCGCCGGGGTTCCGCTTCGCGCCCACGCTCCTGCGCATCGACGCCGCGTCGTTCCTGGCGCAACCGGCGACCTTCCAGACGGAGGCCTTCGGCCCCGTCGGGCTGATCGTCCTGGCCGAGCCCGGCCGCATGCGTGAGGTGGCCGCCGCGCTGGAGGGGAGCCTCACGGCGAGCGTCTACAGCGACCCGAACGGCGGCGACGACGCGCTCTACGCCGAGCTCGCGCCCGTCTTGCGACGCCGCGTCGGCCGGCTGCTGAACGACAAGATGCCCACGGGGGTGGCCGTGAGCCCGGCCATGGTGCACGGCGGTCCGTACCCGGCCACCGGACACCCGGGCTTCACGTCGGTCGGCCTGCCGGCATCGATACGGCGCTTCGCCGCGCTGCGCGCGTACGACAACGTGCGCGACGCGCGGCTGCCCGCGGAGCTGCGCGACGCCAACCCTCTCGGGATCTGGCGCAACGTCGACGGAGCCTGGACGACGGGGACGGTGGGTTCCCGGACGGTGGCGGACGCGACGTAGACTGACGCAACGTCCGGCCGCATTCCGTTCTCCCTCGGAGGGACCCATGGACCACGATCCGCAACCACCGGGCCGCGTGGCGGCCGCCGTGCGCGCGAGCGGCGCGGTCGTCGTGCTGCGCGGTCTGGCCCCCGGGCGCGCCGAACACCTGGCACGCTCCCTCGTCGAGCTCGGCTTCCCGGTCCTGGAGGTGACGCTCAACAGTCCCGAGGGGCTGCGGTCGATCCCTCGTCTGCGCGAGACCCTCGGCGACGCAGCGCTCGTCGGCGCTGGCACGGTGCGGACCGCGGACGACGTGCGGCGCGCGGTCGACGCCGGAGCGCAGTTCCTGGTGGCCCCCAACCTCGATCTCCAGGTGGTGGCGGCCGCCCGCGAGGCCGGTCGGCTGCTGATGCCGGGTGTGCTGACGCCGAGCGAGGCGCAGTGGGCGCACCTCGCCGGCTGCCCGATGCTCAAGCTGTTCCCGAGCGAGCTGCTCGGACCGACGTACCTGCGGGCCCTGCTCGCTCCTCTCGATGACCTCGCGTTCGTGCCCACCGGCGGCATTCATGCCGGTAACGCCGGCGCCTACATCGCCGCGGGCGCCGCTGCCGTCGGCGTCGGCAGCTCCCTGACCCGACACGCCGAGGACGTTGGCGCGCTCGCGCGTGAGGCGCGGGCGCTTCGCTCGGCCATCGACGGTGCCCGCACGGGACCGGGCTTGCAGCTCACGTGAGCCTCGAGGTCGCGTCGATCGGCGAGACCATGCTGCGCCTGGCGGCGCGGCCGGGCGAGCGGCTGGCGCGTGCCTCGGCGCTCGCCGTGCACGTCGGCGGCGCCGAGAGCAACACGCTCGCGGCGCTCGCCTCGCTGGGCCGGAGCGTCGGCTGGGCCGGCGCCGTTCCGGACTCGCCGCTCGGCGAGCTGGTGCTGTGGACGCTGCGTGGCGCGGGGGTCGACGTGAGCCGCGCCGCGCGCGTCGCGGGTGCCCGGCAGGGGCTGTACTTCGTGGAGTTCGGCTCGCCGCCGCGCCCCATCGAGGTGCTCTACGACCGGCGCGGCTCCGCCGCGTCCGAGCTCGAGGTCGGCGCCGTGGCGTGGGACTACCTGCTGTCGGCGCGCCTGGTGCACCTCACCGGCATCACGCCGGCGCTCGGTCGGCCCGCCCGCGCGGTGAGCGAGGCGGCGCTGGAGCGCGCGCGCGAGCGGGGCGTGCCGGTGTGCTTCGACGTCAACCATCGCGCCAGGCTGTGGTCCGCCGCCGACGCCGGCGCCTGGGTCGACCGGCATGCCCGTGGGCTCGAGGTGTTCCTGTGCGGCCGCGCCGACGCCGAGGCGCTGTTCGGCACGGTGGGCGAGGAGCGGGCGCTCGAAGCCCTCGTCGAGCGCTTCGGTGCGCGCTTCACGGTCCTGACGCTCGGATCTTCCGGCGCCCTCGCAGCGCTCGGCTCGGAGCGCGTGCGCGTCGCTCCCGTCGCGGCGACCGTCGTCGACAGGCTCGGCGCCGGCGACGCCTTCGCGGCCGGCGTGATCGACGGCTGGCTCGACGGCGACGTGGCCGCGGGGCTCGAGCGGGGCGCGGTGCTGGCCGCTCTCGCGCTGTCGCAGGAGGGCGACCTGCTCACCACCGACCGCGCCGAGATGGCGCGCCTCCTGGGCGGCGTTTCGAGCGCGACGCAGGTGCGGAGGTAGGGATGCGGATCGCGAGGATCGAGACGTTCAAGGTACCGCCCCGCTGGGTGTTCGTGCGCTTGGAGACGGACGACGGCGTCGTCGGTTGGGGCGAGCCCTCGCTCGAGGGGCGAGCCGACACCGTCGTGGCGGCCGTGCGCGAGCTCGGCGCCTACCTGCACGGCAAGGACCCGCGGCCCGTCGAGGACCACTTCCAGGCGCTCTACCGCGGTGGCTTCTACCGCGGGGGGCCGGTGCTCGCGAGCGCGCTGTCCGGGCTCGAGCAGGCCCTCTGGGACATCAAGGGGCGGGCGCTCGGCGTCGGTGTCCACGAGCTGCTCGGCGGCCCCGCACGCTCGTCGATACGGGTCTACAACTGGATCGGCGGGGATCGTCCCGCCGAGGTCGAGGCGGGCGTGCGGGCTCAGCTCGAACGCGGCGTGAGCGCGGTCAAGATGAACGCCACCTCCGAGCTGCACTACATCGACTCGCACGCGAAGGTGGACGGGGTGCTCGAGCGGGTCGCCGCGGCCAGGGCCGCCGGCGGGCCCGCGTTCGACATCGCGGTCGACTTCCACGGGCGCGTCCACCGCGGCATGGCGAAGGTCCTGGCGCACGAGCTCGAGCCGCTCCATCCGATGTTCATCGAGGAGCCCGTGCCGCCGGGCCACGACGAGGCCCTGCGCGAGATCGCGCGCCACACCGCGGTCCCGATCGCGCTCGGCGAGAGGCTCTACACCCGCTGGGACGTCAAGGGCGCCCTGCTGTCCGGCGTGGTGGACGTGCTGCAGCCCGACGTCTCGCACGCGGGCGGGATCCTGGAGTGCCGCAAGATCGCCGCCATGGCGGAGGCCTTCGACGTCGCCGTCGCGCTGCACTGTCCGCTCGGCCCCATCGCGTTGGCCGCCTGCCTGCAGGTCGACGGCGCCACGCCCAACGCGTTCATCCAGGAGCAGAGCCAGGACATCCACTACAACGCCGGCCTCGACCCGTTCGCCTACCTTCGGGCACCGCTTCGCTACGAGGAGGGCCGGGTCCTCTTGCCGACCGGCCCCGGGCTCGGCATCGAGGTCGACGAGGAGGCGGTGCGGGCAGCGGCCGAACGCGGCCACGACTGGCACAACCCGATCTGGCGCAACGACGACGGGACGCTCGCCGAGTGGTGAGCACGGGCGGGGCCGGCGGCGCGGGGCCTCGCGGCGACCGCCGATAGGCGCGCCGCGTTGGCGCCGGAGCCGGTCGCGCGGGCGGTAGGCGCGGCGGCCGCGCGCGGGGTCGGCACCCCGCGACCGGGGCCTCGCGCGCGGTGTATCGGCGCGCAGGTCGCGCGGGTCACCGGCGCGCCGAGCGCGTTCAGCGCCACTCCTCGCGCCGGTTCGTCCACGGGAACGGCTCGTCGGGCACCGCCGCTCCGAGCGCCGCGCACAGGGGCAGCCACCCCTCCTCCGCCCGCCACTGCACCAGCCGATCGGGCGGCACCTCGTCGCGAACCGCCTGGTTGTGGCGCTCGTAGGCCGCCATCAGCGTGTCGGCGTCGTCCCACGCGGTGGTGCCGGTGAAGCGCTCGAGCAGCGCCGGCAGGCCGCGTCCGCGATGCCAGTCGGGCGCGGCCGCCATGCGCGCGTAAGGCAGGATGGTGGCGTCCACGCTCTCCCACCACGCGCGCGCCGAGGCCCGGGTCGACAGCACCACGACGGCGTCGGGAGCGGCGCCCAGCAGCTCGCGCCAGAACAGCGAGGCGGGCCAGTCGACCGTGGCTCCGAACGCGTCGGCGATCTCGTGCCACGGTTGCGGCTCGCCTTTCAGCGCGCCGTCCCACACGGGCCCGAGGTCGAAGGGGTGGCCATCGATGGCGCTCATGTGCAGGCAAGGTCGGCCGAGGAGCCGTTCGAATGCGCGGCGCAGCGAGCTCGTCGCGGTGCGCGGGCAGCCGGCGCCGACGACGCGGAGGCTCATGGGGGCGACGCCTCGCCCGACGGCGGGGTGCGCAGCCAGCGGTCGAAGTACGCCAGCGTCCGCCGCCACGCGTCGGCGGACGCCGCCGCGTCGTACCGGGCGGGGTTGGCGCTGTTGAAGAACGAGTGGCGGGCTCCAGGGTAGATCTCGATGTCGTGTGCGACTCCCGTGTCGTCCAGCGCGGCGTCGAGGCGGCGGCCCATGCCGGCCGTGAAGTCGTTCCCGGGATACGAGCCGACGACGGGGCAGAGGCGTTCGACGGCGCCGAAGGGCCGCGGGTTCTGGGCGTAGAACGGGGCGACCACCTTCAGCCGCTCGTCGCTCGCCGCCCAGGCGATCGCGAAGGAGCCGCCCATGCAGAACCCGATGGCCCCGACGCGAGCTCCGTCGACCTCGGGACGCAGGGCGAGCCAATCCAGCCCCCGCTTCAGGTCGCGGATCCCTTGATGGTGCAGCGAGTCGATCAGCAGTCCGGCCATGAAGCGGGCCATGCACAGGGCCTTGTTGCGGCCCGAGAACAGGTCCAGCGCGAGCGCCGCGTACCCCTCGGCGGCGAATTGGTCGGCGACGCCGCGAACGTGGTCGGTGAGGCCGAAGATCTCGTGGATGACCACCACCCCGGGCCACGACCCCGGCGCGTCCGGCAGCGCCAGGTGCGCAGCCAGCGTGGCGCCGTCGCCCGGGACCTCGACGCTCTCGCTGCGGACCTCCCGCGCGCCGCCGGCTCGGGGCACGTCAAGCCTCCGGTGGCGCGGCGACGTGGCCGCTCCCGGCGCGCGTCCAGCGTGGCAGCCACGCTGCGTGGGCCGCGAGGAGGTCGTCGACCATGGCGTGGATCTCGTCGAGCGTGAGCTCGGCGGAGGTGTGCGGATCGACGCATCGCCGCGTGGTAGATGTGCTCGCGCTCCTCGCGCAACACCGCCCGGACGACGAGCTCCTGCACGTTCACGTTCGTGCGTATCAGCGCCGCGAGCTGGGGCGGTAGCGCGCCGACCGCCGTCGCTTGGACGCCGTTGCGGTCCACCAGGCAGGGTACCTCCACGCAGCATCCGTCCGGCAGGTTGTCGATGAGCCCGGCGTTGGGGACGTTGCCGTAGACGACGCGCGGGGTGCCGGTGTGCACGGAGTGGATGATGAGCGCGCCGTACTCGTGCGAGCGGCGCACCTCGTGCATGTGGCGGAAGCTCTCGACCGTCGCGGCGCGCGACTCGGGCATGCTCACGATCCCCGCCTCGTCCAGAGCGCGTTCCAGCTCCTCGGCGGTATGGCCGCCCGGGCGCTCGAGCTCGTCGGCGATGAAGCGCCAGGCGACCTCGTAGGTCTCGCACCGGCCCGGGTACTCGTCGAGGGGGATCGCGAAGCGCTCGAGCAGCTCCGGACGGCTCGCCTTGATGAACCACGGCACGTACTCGCTGAAGTGCTCGGACGACTCGGTGACGAAGTACCCGAGGTGCCCCAGCATCTCGTAGCGCACGCGGTCGTGGCGCGGGACGCGGCCGGAGGCCGCCAGCCGTTTCAGGCGCGGGTAGAGGTCCTCGCCGCGGTGCTCGAGCCGCAGGTAGAACGCCATGTGGTTGATGCCGGCGCAGCGGTAGTCGATCTCGTCGGGCGGCACGTCGAGCGCGCGCGCCAGCTCGGCGGCCGTCCCCTGCACGCTGTGGCACAGCCCGATCGTCGGGACGCGCGACGACGCGTTGGCCGCCCACGTGATCATCGCCATCGGGTTGACGTAGTTGAGGTGCAGCACGTCGGGGCACAACCGCTCCATGTCCCGCAGCATCTCCAGGATGACGGGGATCGTGCGCAGGCCGCGCAGGATGCCGCCGATGCCGAGGGTGTCGCCGATGGTCTGGCGCAGCCCGTAGCGCTTCGGGATCTCGAAGTCGGTGGTGGTGCCCGGCCGGTAGCCGCCCACCTGGATGGTGTCGATGGCGTAGTCGGCACCCTCCAGCGCGCGCTCCCTGTCGGTCGTCGCCATCAGGTCTGGGTGCGCGCCCAACGCCTCCGCGACGCGACGGGCGACATGGGCGGAGAGCTCGAGCCGCTTCGCATCGATGTCGAACAGCCGGATCTCGCTCTCCGCCAGCTCCGGGTACGAGAGGATGTCGCCGAGCAGGTTCTTGGTGAAGACGGTGCTGCCCGCGCCGATGAAGGTGATGGTGGGGTGCCCCATGTGCTCTCCTCGAGGCGCCCGCGACCGGGCGCCGTCCAACCATGATGCCACCGCGCGTGCGAGCGGTGGCCCGGTCCCTGCCGGTGGCCCGGTCCCTGCCGGTGGCCCGGTCCCTGCCGGTGGCCCGGTCCCTGCCGGCGGCCCGGTCCCTGCCGGTGGCCCGGTCCCTGCCGGCGGCCCCGTCCCTGCCGGCGGACCCTAGTTCCCGGGGATCCCGGGGTGCAGCAGGCGCGCGAGGAGCGCCACGGCGTCCGCGACGCGCGGGCCGGGCCGGCTCAGCTCGTCGACCTGGGTCTGGCTCAGCGCGATCACGCGGCCCGTGGTCACGGCCGTGAGCGTCGCCCAGCCGGGGCGGGCGGCGACGCTGGCCGGCGTCGTGCCGGCGGGTGCGTCGGCGAGGAGGATGAGGTCGGGATCCTGCGCCAGCACGAACTCCGGCTCGAGCTGCGGATAGTCGCCGAGGCGCGCCGGCACGATGTTGTCCCCGCCGGCCCGGGCGATCAGTTGGCCCAGGAACGACGTGGGGCCGGCGGAGTAGAGCCCGTTGTCGATCTCCACGTACACGCTCGGCGCGTCCGTCCCCGCCGTCGCGCGCTCGACCGCCCCGACCGCGGCGCGGACGCGGCCGGTCAGGCGCGAGGCGGCGGCCTCCTCGTCGAGGAGGCGGCCGAACAGGGCGAAGGTGTCGAAGATGGCGTCGTACCCCTGCGGCGTGCCGGCGTACACCGGCACGCCGAGGGCCTCGAGCTTGTCGGCCAGGGCGCTGAACTGATCGACCAGCACGAGGTCGGGACGGAGCTGCACCAACCCCTCGAGGTTCGGCTGGTAGGCGTTCCCCAGCCGGGGGAGCTCGCGCACCCGTGCGGGGTAGTCGCTCGCCTCGTCGACGCCGACGAGGCGGTCGCAGGCGTCGAGCGCGCACACCGTCTCGGTGGAGCTCGGGATCATGCTCACGATGCGCTCCGGCGCGTGCGTGAGCGTGACCTCGCGCCCGAGGTCATCCGTGATCGTGAGCGGATAGGACGTGGCCAGGGCGCGCCCATGGAGCGCCCCGGACGCCAGCAAGAGGAACAGCAGGATCCACCGTCGGCTCATGGCAAGCCTCCCGTCGTCTCCTGCGAGTTTGGGGAGAGCGGTCGGCGCCCTGGCGCGGGTCACCGGCCGCGGAGGCGCCGCCGCCCGTGGCGGGATCGCGACGCCGTTCCTCGTCCTCGCAAGGCGGTGCGCACAGTCGCGCGCACCCGAACTCGAGGACCGGCATTCGGGCTTCGAGCGTGCCGCTCGTCACCGTTGCGGGACAGCGCCGGAATCTCACCGGACTTCCCCGGACCTCGACACGGCAAGGGTACGGTGGTCCCGCCTCGGCGTCAACCGCCAGGCGGCCGCGCTCACATCTCGGTGAGGTCGATCCCGGCGAGCTTCGCGAACGACCGCACCTCCTCGCGCAGGTCGCCGTACGCGAGGATGACGTGGTGCTCCCAGCCGTCGTCGATCATCTCGCCGAGCACCTCGCTCACGGGCGTGTCCGTGCGCGCGAGGCCCGCGCCGCGGCGAAGCGTGACGCGCTCGTCGAGCATCTCGACCGCGACGCTAAGCATGCGCAGGCGTCCGTCGCGCAGCCCGATGCGCAGCAACCTGCCGCGGCCCGGGCGAAGGGTGTACTCCAGCTCGCGGCCGTCGGCGCCGAACCGTATCTCGCCGGGGTCTCGCGCGAGCTCGGTGGCGCCGCCGTAGTGCCACAGCGTGAAGGTCGAGCGCTCCTCGTCGAAGGCGCAGATGTCGGCGAAGAACGGCTGCCTGCCGCTGAGCGCGTGCGCCACGCGCACGGTCACGGCGCCGTTGACGTCGCCCTCCGGCCCGACGTCGATGCCGTCGTCCTGCAGCCAGCTGAGCGCGGGCCACACGCCGCCGGGAACGCCGGGCTCGAACTCCCCGATCTCCGGCCAGTCGCGCACGGCGACGAGGTCGTAGCCACCCTCCTCGATTGCGCCGCTCAGGGCACCGTAGTAGGTCTCCATCCCGCGCACGACGTCCGCGTCCAGCTCGCCTCCCTCGATGGCGGGGTAGGCGTCGTGGGGGGCGCTCGAGCGCACCCCGTCGGCCAGCCGTCGCGCCACGCCGTGGAGATCCTGGAAGCTCACGCGGGTCCCGAAGGTCTCGAGCAGGAGGAGCTCGTCGAAGGTCGCCGGGAAGAACCCCTCGGCGCGGTGCCCCAGGAGGCCGACCCGTTGGCCGCTCAGGGACGCGAGGGTACCGGCCGCGCGGAGCTGGCGCGCGACCGCCTCGATGCCGCCGTCGGTGTTCGGGTCGGCGTGGACGAAGGTGAAGGGGCGGTGGATGGCCGACATCGTGAAGGTCGTCATCACTCCGCCGCACAGGCTGTTGATGGGCACGTCGCGCGCGAGGCTCGGCTCCGGCAAGGTGTGCACCACGGTCGGGAGGTCGAGCGCCTCGGCCAGCCGGGCGGGACCGTTCCCGTCAGGGAAGGTGCCGATCTGGAGCAGCAGCACGTCGGCGAGGCGGAGGGTCTCGAGGGCGCGTTCGAGGTCGGCGGAGTCGGAGACCATCTCGGAGGGGCCGACCACCTCGAACCGGCCGGCGAGTCCGGCACGCGTGGCCGCGAGCATGTCCTGCGCCGAGGCGGCGTCGAACTTCGGCAGGCCGACGGAGATCAGGCCGACGCTCGTGGTCGGGTGGGGGGACGTGTGTGCCATGCTGCCTCCTTCGCGAGGGTAGGGATGCAAACGTGGGCGGGCGCGCAGCGCCCGAGACGCGCGCGGGCGCCGCCAACGTGTGCAGTGTGGGGGGCGCACCGGCGATGCGAGGTAGCGCACCCTGCACAGCGCACCCTGCACAGCGCACCCTGCACAGCGCGCCGCCCTACGCCGCCCGCGCCGTCTCGGGGCGCCCGGCGCGTGTCCGGGCGCGCGCCGCGGGCAGGGACGTTCGGCCCGTTCGGTGGCTCGGACCGGGTCGTACCGTGGCACCATGGCCACGTCTCTGCGTCCCATCCTCGACGTCGCACGGGAGCTCGATCTGGACCCCGACGGCGTCACCCCCCTAGGTCCGACGAAGGCGAAGGTCGATCCCGCGATGCGGCCGGAGCGCGCGTCGGGCGGGCGCTTGGTGCTCGTCAGCGCGATCGGGCCGACGCCCGCCGGGGAGGGCAAGACCACCGTCAGCGTCGGGCTCTCCGACGGCCTTCGCCGCGCCGGGTCCCGCACGGCCGTGTGCCTGCGCGAACCGTCACTGGGTCCCGTGTTCGGCGCCAAGGGCGGAGGCACCGGCGGCGGCCGCGCCCAGGTGGTGCCGGCCGACGACATCAACCTGCACTTCACGGGCGACCTCCACGCCGTGACGAGCGCGCACAACCTCCTCGCCGCCATGATCGACAACGACCTCCACTTCGGCGCGAGCAGCGGCCTCACCGCCGACGGCGTCACCTGGCCGCGGGTCCTGGACGTGGACGACCGCGCCCTCCGCCGCGTGCTGGTGGCGGCCGGCCGCAAGGCGGAGCGCCGCACGCGCTTCGACATCACCGCGGCGAGCGAGGTCATGGCCGTGCTCGCCCTGGCGGAGTCGATGGAGGACCTGCGCGCCCGCCTGGCGCGCACCGTCGTCGGCTGGGCGTCGGACGGCGCTGCGGTCACGGCCGCCGATCTCGAGGCGGTCGACGCGATGCTCGTGCTGTTGCGCGACGCGCTGCGTCCCAACCTGGTGCAGACGATGGACGGCACCCCCGCGTTCGTTCATGCCGGTCCCTTCGGGAACATCGCGCACGGCTGTTCGAGCGTGCTGGCGACGCGCCTGGCGCTGCGACACGCGGACGTGGTCGTCACCGAGGCGGGTTTCGGCTTCGACCTGGGCGGCGAGAAGTTCCTGCACCTCAAGGCGCGGCAGGCGGGCGTGTGGCCGCGGCTGGTGGTGCTGGTCGCGACGGTGCGGGCGCTCGCATCGCATGGCGGGGGGGACGTCGCGCTGGGGCTCGAGCACCTCGACCGCCAGGTCGCCAATGTGCGCGCCTTCGGCCTGGGCGTCGTGGTGGCGGTCAACGTGTTCGACGGCGATACCGAGGCGGATCTCGCCGCTGTCGAGCGCCGCGCGGCGGATCTGGGCGTTGCGTCTGCGCGGGTGACTGCGTTCCGCGACGGCGGGGCGGGCGGCGAGGTCCTGGCCCGGCGCGTGCTCGAGATGCTCGACGCCGGCGAGGCGCAGGTCCCCGAGCCCCGCTACCTCTACCGGGAGGACGCGCCCTTCAACGCCAAGATCGACGTGCTGTCGCGGACGATCTACGGCGCCGCGGGCGTCCGCATCACCGACGACGCCTGCCGCGATCTCGATCGGCTCGGGGCCGCCGGCCTCGACCGGTTGCCCGTGTGCGTCGCGAAGACGCACCTGTCGTTCTCGGACGATCCGAAGGCCGGCGGCCTCGCCAAGGGGATGACGCTCACCGTGAGCGAGGTCCGGCCCGCGGCGGGCGCAGGTTTCCTGGTGGCGCTGATGGGGAACATCATGACGATGCCCGGCCTCCCGCGCGACCCCGCGGCGAGGCACGTGCGCGTGGGCGCCGACGGCGCGGTGAGCGGGCTGATGCAGGGCGGCTGACCGGCCGGCCGCCTGCGCCGCGGCGGCCGGGGATCAGCCCCGCAGGAACGGAGCCTGCCAGTAGACCAGGTACGGCAGGAACAACGCGGCGGCGACGGCCACGCCCACGGCGACGCCGGTGCGGCCGGCGCGCCAGCCGGTGCGCGGGAGGAACAGCACCTGCCATGCGAGCGCGAGCGCAACGGTTCCGCTCGCGGCGGATAGGGGTCGCACCGCCCGCGCCGCGAGCGGCGGGGCCTGGACCAGGCCGAGGAGCTCGAGCACGGTGAGGCTCAGGGCCGCGAGGAGCGCGAGGTCGACCAGGCTCACGAGCCCCTGCAGCGTACGCAGTGCCGCGCCCGTCCCGGTCCGCGCCGGCGGCACGTGCCGGCGAGCGGCCGCTGCCGTGCCGCCGCGGGCGGCGGTCGCGCGCACGTTCCGGGCACGGTGCGCCGTTGCCGAGAACCCCTCGGTACCCGCCGTGCGGCCGGCCGCTCGCGCCGGCACGAGGCTCACGATGAGGCCGAGGGCGAAGGCCAGCAGGAACGCTATGAGGGCCGGGATCTGCAACCACGCGCCCGCGTACCAGGGCGTGCCGTGCTCGGAGCCCGCGAACCACCGTCCGCGCAACGCGGGCGCCGGGATCGTGCCCGCGGCTCCGGCCGCGGCCTCGCCGGGTCCACCGCTCCCGCCCAGTGCGCTCCCGCCGACCCCGCCTACGCCTGCCGGGCCTGCGCCTGCCGGGCCTGCGCCTGCCGGGCCTGTGCCTGGCGCGCCTGCGCCTCCCGGGCCCGGGCTTGCCGCGCCCGCGCCCGCCGCGCCCGCGCCGGCGGCCGCCTCGACGCCGAGCGGCGCGAACCCGCGGGTCATGCCGCGCACGGCCTCCGGGGCGAGCGCCTCCGGAGGGCCGCCCGACACGACCGTGCGCACCCAGCCGAGGACCGTCTGGCGGTACGCCGGGTCGGTGGCGCGGCCGGACCCCGTGAGGTCGTGGGGATGCGCGTCGAGAACGGTCACGACGTCGAGCGGCTCGTCGCGGTCGCGTACCGCGGCGCGCAGGGCGGCGGCGCTCGCCACCACCGGCGCGGCGTCGCCGGTGCCGAACACGGCCAGCATGGGCGCGTGCGAGCCCGCGAGGGCCGTCGCGGGCGCGAGACCGGGGTCGTCGGCCAGCGGTCCGAGGCGTTCGCGTGGCACCACCCGCGCGACGATCGGCCGCACGCTGTACGCGAGCTGCATGCCGCGGACCGCGGCGCCCACCGCCGGCGCCGGGGCGCCACTCGCTGCCAGCGCGTTGCCGGTGCGCCACATCTGCTGCTGGGGAAGCGGCACGGCCGCCGCGTCCACCAGGATCAGGAACGCGAGGTCCGCCCTCGCCCCCACGAACGGCAGGATCCAACCCCCCTCGCCGACGCCCCACACGCCCACACGCTCGGGATCGACCCCGCCCGCGCGGCGTACCGCCTCCACGGCCGCGACCGTGTCGCCGACGAGGTCGTCCACCCGTGGCGCTCCGCGCCACCCCGCGTCCACGGCGGCGGGGCGGCGCTCGAAGACGTACGCGGCGACGCCGGCTTGCACGAACAGACGCGCATCGGGGAGCGACGCGTCCATGGCGTCCGCCGACGGGTCGGCCACCAGCACCACGGCCGGGAAGGGCCCGATCCCGGGCGGCAGCAGCAGCACGCCGTCGAGCTCGGTGGTGCCGTTCGACGTATTCAGAGCCACCTCGATGGGCGCGGCGGGCGGGTCCCCGGCGTTCGCTGCGCCGGCGGTGGAGGCGCCCGCGGCCCCTGGGCCCGGGGTCGACGCGCCCGGGGTCGACGCGCCCGGGGTCGACGCGCCCTCACCGGGGGCGCCCGGCCGCGACGTGCCCGCGTGCGGCACCCCCGCGTAGGGGTCGAGGGTGCCGGCGGCTCCGGCGGTGACCGCTCCCGCTTCCGGCGGACGAGCGAGGTCGAGCCCCCCGAGGTGGGACCGACCGGGACCCGGCCCCACGACGCCTGGCCCCACGAGGCTGGGCACCCCGACGCTGGGCCTGTCGACGCTGGGCCTGTCGACGCTGGGCCGCTCGACGCTGGGCCGCTCGACGCTGGGCCCGTCGGGGCCGGGCCCCACGACGTGAGGCCGTCCGCTCGCGACAGCGTCCGTGCCCGGCGCAAGGGCGCCGCGCGCGGGCGGCCGCGACGCGCCGCCGGGCGAGCCGCGGGTGGCAGGCACGGGCTCGCCGACCGGCTCCTCAGGCGCGGCGGGGGCGAAGGGCGAGACGGGGAACAGCGGGGCCGCCGCGGCAACCCCGGCCTGCGCGCCGGAGGTCTCGACCTCGGCCGCGGCCGAGGCGCCGCCTCGCTCCGGCGCCCGCGCGAGGCAGGGCGTCAGCGCCACGAACCCGGCACACAACGTCAACGCCGTGAACAGCCGGCGCAGGCCGACGCTGCCGCCCTTCGCTCCACCAACCAAGGGGTTCCTCCCATCCCGACAGGATGTGAGAAATCATACATGAGCCGGCTCCGCGGCGCGGCGGATCCACCGGTCTTGCGCGCCGCAAGCTTCGCCCGGCTCAACCTCCGCCGGCGGGAGCGAAGCGCGGACCGCGCGCGTCTCTCACGACGCGGTGGGCACCGGCGATGTGACTGAAGAGCACCCGCGCACCCTCCCGTTCGGCGCGCGCCATGAGCGCGCGCTTGCTGGCGCCCATGGCCACGGGATCCACCCACGTCACGTTGAGGTCCGGATCGGCGAACTCGAGGGGGTGATGGTACAGATCGCCGACCGCGTAGACCACCTCGCCGCCGGCCTCAGCGCGAACGAGCTGGTGCCCCGGCGACTCGCCGGGCGCGGCTACCAGGGACAGACCGTCGCCGAGGTCGAGGTCGCCGTCGACGAGCGTGAGAAGGCCGGCCTCCCGGACCACCACCAGCGTGCGCCGGGCCAGCGCCGCCGGCCGTACGGGCCAGTCGGCGCGGCCGAGCCAGTGGCGCGCGTTCGGGAACGCCGGCCGCAGGGTTCCGGCCTCGTCCCGGGCGAGCCCCGCATAATGGTCGAAGTGAGCGTGCGTGATGACGACGTCGGTCACGCTCTCCGCCTCCACACCGAGCTCGCGGAGCTGGTCGCGCAGCGGGGGCGGGGGCACGAAGCCTGGCAGGACGTACTGCTCGGGCGTGTCCGCCTCCTCGTAGGCAGGTGCGTCCACCAGCACCGAGCGCCCCGGAAGGTCGAGGTGGAACCCGAGGACGGGGATCGGGACGACGGCGGCCGGAAGCTCCCCCTCCGGCAGGCCGTAGGCCTCGACCAAGTCGAAGCGCAGCGTGGCGATCTCTAGCGACGTGACCCCAACGCGCGGCATGGACACCCCTCACGGCGCCGCCGCCCGCTCGGATCGGAGGCGCGACATCGCCTGCAGGATACAGGCGGTCCCGACCGCGCGCCCGCGGGCCGCCGTCCGCCCCGCCGGCGCGGGGCCGCCGCTACCTCAGCGGTTCGCGCCCTTCCCGACCTCGCCGCACGCCAACGCCGGCGTGTCGAGCCCGAACGTTTCGGGGCGGTCGATACCGTTGCCGTCGAAGAGGTAGACGAAGTAGTTGCCGGTCGTCAAGTCGTCGAAGCTCAGCTTGGAGGTCTCGGTGGTGCTGGCGAACGGGTCGTTGGGGGCCGAACCGACCGGTGTGAGCTCGAGGGCCAGGGCGCGATCGGGGCCGCAATCGCCGTGGTAGATGGCGGCGCCGTAGGTGGAGCCGGTATCGATGCCGGACGCCGACATGATGAGCTTCACGCCGCCGTCGACCGTGCTGGTCACCTGGAGCTGCGCGCTCACGCCGCTGCCCTCGACGGGGAAGAGCTGGAACGAGGCGGTCTGCAGCGCACCGTTCTGCTGGTCCGTCGTGGTCTGGTCGTTCGTCTGCTGGTTGGCGTCCTGTGCCACGGCGGGCACGATCGAGAGCAGGAGGGCGGTGGCGGCCAGAAGGGCCGGGAGGAAGCTCGTCCGCCGTTTCGGTTGCGGTGTGACGTTCGTCGGCATCTGTATCAGCTCCTCTTCGCGTGCTGCTCCGCCGCCCGTCGTACGCGTCCGGCGGACCCCGGATAGCGGCCCCGGTTGGCGGGAGGTGGCGGCGGGTGCGGCGTCGGGTCAAGGTTCGGCCGTAGCGGGGCCGATCCCGGTAGTGCCGGGCACACGCTGCCTTCATGGCCGCATCAGCGCGCGTTCATGCGCGGCGCACCCTCGCTCGCGCTCCGCCGCCGTACACTCGTCGCACCTGGAAGGGCGGGATCATGTCGAACGAGACACCCTTGAAGCGGCGCGCGCTGGGCGTGATGGATGCGGTGGAAGCGAGCTCGTTGCACGCGGGCCTGAAGCGTGCCGGTGCACTCGGGGAGCGGCCGTGGGTGACGCGCGCGGTCTCCGCGCTACTGCAGGCGGCCAGCGACGCCGATGCCGCGGCGGCGGAACGCCGGGTGGCGCAGCTGCGTCGCGAGCGACCCGACTCGACCCCCGAGCAGCTCGTCGACCACATCATCGACATCATGTGCCGTCGGACGGCGGCCATCGGCGCCGCCAGCTCGGGCGCGGCGATCATCCCTGCGGTCGGCACCCTGGCCTCGCTCACCGTGGGCCTGGCGACGGACATCACGCTGACCCTCCGCCTGCAGGCGGAGATGGTCCTCGAGATCGCGGCGGCCTACGGCTTCCCCGTCGAGGCCATCGACCGGCGCAAGCTCGTCCTCCTGGTCACCGGCACGAGCGTCGGCACGAGCGCGCTGGCGGAGCGGGCCGGCCAGCGTGTCACGACGCGCATCAGCGAACGTTTCGCGCAACGCTGGCTCGCGCACGCGTTGCCGATCCTGGGCGTGGCCGCCTCGGCAGGCATCAACGTGGTGTCCACCTGGGTCATCGGCGGACGCGCGCGTGCCTACTTCCGCGACGGGCCGGAGGCGGTGGCCGATTGGCGCAGCGGCCTGCGGGCCCTCAGCGGGCTCGACGAGAGGCGTCTCGGCCACGCCGTGACCGATGCCGCCTCGCGCGCGGTTGGCGCGATGGGCGGCGGCACGCGCCGGCTCGCGCGGCTGGCGGCGTCGGGATCGCGGAGGACGCGCCGGGTGGGCGGGGCGTTGCTCCGGTCGGCGTCGTCGACCGTGCAGGGCCTCACCGGCCGCGACACCTGAGCGAGCGCGCAGGGTCCTTGCGCGCTCGAGCCGGTACGGGCGTGTCGGCGGTCTCAGTCCCGCCCGTGCGTGGGTTCGTGCTCGAGCGGGGCGGGCAGCACCAGGGTCGCGAGCGTCAGGTTGCGCGCGCCACGTGGCTCACGCGCCGGCGTCCCGCGTGGCCGCGCCCTGGCGCGCGCGACGAGAGCCGACACGACGAGGAGGATCGCGAGCGCGCTCGGGGCCGGCAGCGGGCGGGGGTCTCGGCCGGTCGCGGGCGCCGCGCCGGCCGGTGCGGCCGGTGTGGTGCCTACGGGCGCGACGGAGACGGGCGAGGCCCGCACAGGCGCCTGGCCTATGGGTGCGCGGCGCGTGGGTGTGGGGCCGGTCGGATGTGCGGTTCGTGGATGTGCCGCCTATGGATGTGCCGTTGGCTGGGCCGTTGATGGCTGGGCCGTTGATGGCTGGGCCGTTGATGGCTGGGCCGTTGATGGCTGGGTCCTTGATGGGCGCGGGCTCGTCGCGCGTTCCGGTCGCGCGCGCGCTTTCGGCGGGTAGCTGCGTCGGTAGTGGCCGGGCGGCGCTGCCCGCAGTTGGGCCGGCGGCGTCGGGCGCCGTAGGCCGCGTGGCGGCGGGATCGAAGGCGAAGCCCGGTCCCACCGGAGGGTGGAGCACCGCGCCGACACGACCGGCCAGCTTCGGGTTCAGCGGCGCCAGGGCCGCGAGCGAGGCTCCATCCGGTGCGACGTAGGAGGGGTCCGCACCGGCCGACAGGAGCGCCTCGACCAGCGCGGCCGGCGCGTGGCGGGCGGCGGCGAGGAGCGGCGTGTGGCGTTCGAGGGTCCGGCGGTTCGGATCGGCCCCGGCCCGCAGCAGGTCGCGCACCCCGTCGAGGTTGCCGGCGGCGGCCGCCAGATAGAGCGGCGTCCGCCCCATCGCGTCGCTGGGCTCGTGGGGAGCGCACGCGATCTGCTCGCTCAGCTCGGCGCGCTCCAACGGCGTGAGCGAGGCGCGGCTCGCGAGCTGGAACAACCGTGTCACGGGGGCGCACGTGAGGGGGCCCGCAGGCGCGTAGCGGACGGTGGCGGCGGTCCGGCCCGGGTGCCCGACGCTGGGCCCCGTGACGACCCGGAAGGTCGTACCGGCGGCCGTGAACGTGTGGGACGCGCGCGGCTCCGCGCCGCCTGGAGGCGCCGCGGGCGCGCCGGCCGCGTTCGGCCGCGCCCCCGCCGGCCCTGGCCCCGCACCGGCCGCTCCTGCCCGGGCCGCCTCCGTGCGGGCCGCCTCCGTGCGGGCCGGGTCCGTGCGGGCCGGGTCCGTGCGGGCCGGGTCCGTGCGGGCCGGGCGGGCACCGAGCGCCGCCAGCTCCGCTTCCACGGTTGCGCCCGTGCCGGGTGCCCCCGCGGGCAGGAGGAAGCAGGCGCGGGCGGTGCCCCCGAACGGGCAATCGAGGTACTGCGAGGTCGCCTCGAAGCGAGCGCTCAGGGCGTCTACGATGCCCGCGGCGCCGAGGGCGAGTGCGGTGCGGGGCACGACCGCGCCCGCGAGGCCGAGCGTGGCGACCCACGCCAGCGTGAGACGGCGCAGGGCGCGGCCGCGAACGGCCGGGTGGCGGCGTCCCCGGCGAAGGATGAGCGCCGGGTCGTCTGGTGCGCGGTGGTGGAGCTCGAGGCGGCGGCACGGCATGAAGGTCACCCCGTCCAGGATAGGGACCGCCCGCGACGGCCGGTGTGAAGCGGCCGGGTATCGGCGGGGGTCAGGGGCGGCCCAGCCACACCGCCATCTCCCCGACGCCCCGGTGTGACCACGCGTAGTACGGCACCAGCTCGAGCCCGCCGCCGGCGATCGTCACCACGCCGCCCAACAGGTCGGGGCGCCGCCGCGGCTCGAGCGCGACGTCGTCGCTCAACACGAGGTCGAGCGCCTTCCCGTCGTTGTCGGCCCCTTCGGCGCAGTAGACCAGGGGGCCGCGTTCGATCGCCACCCGACCCGCGTCGGCCTCCACCGACGGGTGTGCCACGACGCGGCGGATGGGCATGGGCAGCTGGAGCTCCACCACGTCACCCGCCGTCCAGGTGCGCCGCACGACGGCGAACCCCCTCTCGAAGGCGGCGTCGGCGATGGCCCCGTTGACCCGGAGCTCGACCGCGCCGTGGCCGGGTTCGAGGTACGCGTACAGGTCGCTCGGGACCGGCTCGCCGCGGCTCCAACCGGGCACGCGCAGGTGCAGGGCGAACTCGCCCGGCTCGTCGGGCTCGACGACCAGCCTCACGTTGCCGTCCCACGGGTAGTCGCCGGTCTGAATGAGGGTGACGCCGACGTCGCCGACGTCGAGGCGCGCGCGGTTTCCCACGTACAGGTTGACGTACAACGCGTCCCCGTCCACCGCGTAGAGGTAGCCGGGAAGTGCCGGCAGCGCCCGCACGAGGTTGGTCGGGCAGCACGACACCTCGAACCACGGGCTGCGGGTCGCGCCCTCCCCGACGTTGAAGGCCCAGCGGCCGTCGGAGGCGAGCGGGTTGGGATAGAAGAACAGGTCGCCCCCGAGCGAAACGCCCGACAGCACCCCGTTGTACAGGGAGCGCTCGAGCACGTCGAGGTACTTCGCGTCGCGGTGCAGCAGGAACATGCGGTGGTTCCAATGGACGTTGGCGATGGCCGCGCAGGTCTCGGCGTAGGCCGTCGCGTTCGGGAGCTCGTAGTCGTCGCCGAAGGCCTCGCCGTCGTGGCGCGCGCCGACGCCGCCCGTGAGGTAGAGCTTGCGCCCCACGACGTTCTCCCAGATCCGGTCGATGGCGTCGAGGTAGGCGGCGTCGCCCGCGAGCGCCGCGACGTCCGCCATGGCGGTGTACATGTAGCCCGCGCGCACGGCGTGCCCGACAGCCTCCCGCTGCTCCGTCACGGGCTCGTGATCCTGAGAGTAGCGCCCGTACGGGGCCCGCCCTTCAGGGCGCCCCCGCGCCTCGAGGAAGCGGCGGGCGAGCGCCAGGTGCGTCTCGTCGCCGGTGACGCGGTAGAGCTTCACGAGCCCGATCTCGATCTCCTGGTGGCCGGGCGGGTCGAAGCGACCGCCGTCCCCGAACACGCTGTGCACCAAGGCGGCGCTGCGCAGGGCGACGTCGAGCAGCGAACGCTTGCCTGTCGCCTGGACGTGGGCGGCCGCGGCCTCGTAGAGGTGTCCGAGGTTGTACAGCTCGTGGCTCATGAACAGGTGCGACCAGCGGCTCAGCCCCTCCCGGTCCTCCCTGAGCGGCGTCGAGGCGATGGTTCGCGAGGTGTAGAGGTAACCGTCGTCCTCCTGGGCGGCTTTGATGAGCTCGATGAGCCTGTCGAGCTCCGCCTCGAGCTGGGCGTCGGGAAGGGTGTGCAGCGCGTAGGACGCCCCCTCGATGACCTTGAACACGTCGGAGTCGTTGAACTGCGTGCCCACGTGCGGCCCGCTGGAGCGCCCCGCGGCGCGTTCGAAGTTGGCGACCCGGTCGGTGTCGTTGCAGCGGCGCAGGGTGTAGGGCACGGTCACGGACCGGTTCGTCTCCAACCGCGGCGCCCAGAACGCGTCGTTGACCGCGACGGCCGTGAACGGCACGGGGCGGACCGGGTAGTCGGCTGAACGGGGCAGGGATGGGTCGTCTCTCACGATGTTTTCCCTTCGGGGACGCGGGGCCGGCCAGGCGCGTGGCCAGCGGGCCTTCGGCGCGCGCGCGCCGCCTGCTCAGGTGCCGCGAACGGTGCGCAGCGGCCGGCCGGGGACGGTTGGCGGCGGCGCCGAGCTGGCGCGCACCACCAGGTGCGGATACAACACGCGCTGGTGCGCGGGCGTCTGCGGCGTGGAGATGAGGGACAAGAGGAGCTCGGCGGCCTGTTGGCCCAGGGCGGCGAAGTCCTGCCGCACCGTGGTGAGGGGCGGGTCGAAGTAGGCGGCCTCGGGCACGTCGTCGAATCCCACCAGCGATACGTCCCCGGGAACGGCCAGGCCGGCGACGCGCAGGGCGCGCAGCGCGCCGAGCGCCATCTGGTCGTTCCCGACCACGATCCCGGTGAACGGCTCGCCCTGGAGCAGGCGGCGGCAGGCGGCGAAGCCGCCCGCGGCGGTCCAGTCGCTCTCGACGAAGCCGGCGGCCGTGAGCCCGGCGGCCTCGAGCGCGGCGAGGAAGCCCGCGTGGCGCTGCTCGGCGCCGGACCAGCGCCGCGGCCCCGAGATCTCGGCCAGGCGTCGGTGTCCGAGCTCGAGCAGGTGAGAGGTGGCCAGCATGCCGCCGTGCCGCTGATCGATGACGACCGAGGCGACGCGCTCGCCGAGGTTCACGTCGATCATCACGAAGGGCATGTGGATCCGCGCCGCGATCTCGTCGACGCGGTACGCCTCGATGGGGGTGATGAGCACGAGGCCGTCCACCAGCTGACCGCGCATCGCGGCGATACGGCGCTCGAGCTCGTCCTCCGCCACGTCGTCGACAGCAGCGTACACGAGCCCGTAGCCCTCCGCCTTGAGGGCGGCCTCGATGTTCGACAGCATCTGCGCGGGCCCGTAGTACTGCGTGCCGGAGCTGAGGATGCCGACGGAGTTCGAGCGTCGCGTCACCAGGCTCTGCGCCACGCGGTTGGGCGAGTAGTCGAGCGACTCGATCGCCCGCAGCACGCGGGCACGCGTCGGCTTCGCCACGCTCGGGTGCCGATTCACGACGCGCGAGACGGTCTGGTACGAAACGCCTGCGAGATCGGCTACGTCGTGCAGCGTGGGCTTTCGACCGCTTACGGCACGCTTCGACAGATGGCTCACCCCGTCTCGTGTCACGGGAACGAGGAACGTCCTGAGAACGTTCACATCGTACCACCCGAATACCCCCCGCTTCAAGCCGTACCGGTGGCTCTCCTGGACCCGATCGAACCGCCTATGCCCGCCGCACGGCGCATGGTGCGCGCGTGAGACGCGCATGAACGGGAACGGCCTTGACGCCGGCCTCGGAGGGCCGCTATGCTGAGAGCGTTCACAAATTCCGGTGCCGCCGGCGCCGAGCCGGGGCATCGAGGATGGCGGTGCTTGCTGCCGCCACGCGGATGCCGCCATGCCGGGCCACCCCGCCCCCGGGTCTCGCAGCACAAGGAGAGCAGCATGGGGACCATGGTCCATCCCAACCCGCAATTCGAACGGAAGCGCTGGACCTCCTTGGACGGTCCATGGAGCTTCGCGTTCTCCACGGCAACCTCCGAGCACGACGTTGCGTGGCGCGGCACCATCGAGGTCCCGTATGCGCCGGAGGCGCCCTTGTCGGGGGTCGAGGAGGGCGGCTACCACTCCGTCGCGTGGTACCGGCGCACCTTCGCCGTGCCCGAGGCCTGGGCGGACGGCCGCGTGGTCCTCCATCTCGGCGCGGTCGACTACGCCGCCCGCGTGTTCCTCAACGGGTCGCTGGTGGCCTGCCACGAGGGGGGACACACCCCCTTCGAGGCGGACGTCACCGACGCGCTGGTCGACGGCGAGCAGGTGCTCGTGGTGCGCGCGGAAGACGACCCGCACGACGTCGCGAAGCCGCGCGGGAAACAGGACTGGCGGGCCGAGCCGCACGCCATCTGGTACCCGCGCACCACCGGCATCTGGCAGTCGGTGTGGCTCGAGGCCGTGCCGGCGACCCACGTGGCCGCCGTGCGGATGATCCCCGACCTGGCGGCGTTCGCCATCCGGCTCGAGGTCGACCTGGCCGGCGATCTGGCGCGGGGGTTGGCGGGTGCGCTCCTGGACGTTCGTTTCACGCTCGGCGAGCGCGAGCTCGCGAGCGACCGTTGGACCGTGCCCGCGCCGGAGAGCGGCAGCCTCTCCCTCTCGGTGGCGCGAACGGTGCACCTCAACCGGCCGACCATGGACGACGTGAGCGCGCTCCTGTGGAGCCCGGAACATCCCAACGTGATCGACGTACACCTCGCGCTGGTGGGGGATCGGGGCGTGCTGGACGAGATCGCCACCTACACCGCACTGCGCTCGGTGCGCACGGAGGCGGGCGCCTTCCTGCTCAACGAGCGCCCGTACCGTCTCCGGCTCGCGCTCGACCAGGGGTACTGGGACGACGGGCTCCTCACGCCGCCGTCCGACGACGCCTTGCGGCACGATGTCGAGCTCGCCAAGGCCCTCGGCTTCAACGGCGTGCGCAAGCACCAGAAGGTCGAACAGCCGCGCTACCTGTACTGGGCCGACCGGCTCGGACTGCTCGTGTGGGAGGAGATGCCCAGCGCCTACATCTTCGGCGGCCGCACCGTGGAGCGTTTGACGCGAGAGTGGCTCGAGGTCCTGCGGCGGGACGGGAACCACCCGTGCATCGTGGCGTGGGTCTGTTTCAACGAGTCGTGGGGCGTTCCCCTCCTCGCCGCGTCGCGCGAGCAACGCCACGCTGTCGCCGCGCTCTACCATCTCACGCGCAGCCTCGACGGGACCCGCCTCGTCGTCGGCAACGACGGTTGGGAGCACGTCGCCACCGATCTGCTCACCGTCCACGACTATGCCGCCGATCCGGCGACACTGCGCCGCCGCTTCGGCACGCGCGAGGCGGCGCAGGCGAGCGTGGCCGGTCGGCTCGATCACGGCCGGCTCACGGTCCTTCCGCACGCCCGCCTCGATGCGGCCCCCGCCAGCGAGCCTGCCGCCGACGGGCCGCCGATCGTGCTGTCCGAGTTCGGAGGCGTTCGCTTCCACCCTGGCGCAGACGGCTGGGGCTACCAGCAGGTCGAGGACGAGGCGAGCTTCGTCGCCCTCTACCGCGAGCTGGTGGCTGCCGCGTCCGCACCGGGGCTCGCCGGCTTCTGCTACACGCAGTTCGCCGACACGTTCCAGGAGCAGAACGGTCTGCTCTTCTCGGACCGCCGGCCGAAGGCGCCCCTCGAGGCGCTGTCGGCGGCCACACGCGGAGGGGGGTGACGCCCTGGCCGATGAGCCGCTCGCGATCTCCACGCAACCCTCGCCGTAGCCTTTGCTCCACAAGGTCCACTCGTAAGGAGAAAGCATGCGCATCCGTACCCTGATGTTCGGCGCCCTCATGGCGCTCGCCGGTTTGTCGTTCGCCCAACCGATGCAGATCACCTGGTGGGACTTCCTGAGCGGCGGCGACGGCGTCCGCATGAAGGCGCTCATCGACCAGTTCAACCAGACCCACCCGGATATCAAGATCAATGCCACCACGCTCGAGTGGGGCACGCCCTTCTACACCAAGGTCCAGACGTCCGAGGCCGTCGGCGAGCAGCCGGACATCATGACCTACCACCTGTCGCGCTACCCGCTCGCCGTCCAGCAGAACGCGCTCACCCCCATCACCGACGAGGAGCTCGCCGCCGCCGGGCTGTCGAAGGACGACTACCAGCCGGGCCTCATCGACGCCGCCACCTTCGACGGCAAGCTCTACGGCGTGCCCTTCGACATCCACTCGATCATCCTCTACTACAACAAGGGCATCCTCGACCAGGCGGGCCTGCTGGGCAGTGACGGCAAGCCGCAGGGCCTCGACGGGCTCGACAACTTCAACGCCGCGCTCCAGAAGATCAAGGACGCGGGCAAGCAGCCCCTGTGCTACTCCACCTCGGCGGACCCCGGCACCGAGTGGCGCGTCTACTACACCCTCGTCAAGCAGCAGGGCGGCAACGTCGTGGATGGCGATCAGGTCGTCAACGACGAGAAGAACCTCACCGCGCTGCAGACCATGATGGACTGGGCCGCCAAGGGTTACGAGAAGCAGGACGTCGACTACACCTCCAACATCGCCCTGTTCACCAGCGGCGAGTGCGCCATGATGATCAACGGCGTGTGGGAAGTGCCGACGATGGTCGACCTGGCCGCCAAGAACCAGCTCTTCGACTGGGGCGCCGTGCCCGTTCCGACGCTCTTCGACCAGCCCGCCACGTGGGCCGACTCGCACACCTTCGCGATCCCCAACAGCGCCAAGAGCCCGGTCTCGGCCGACAAGCGCGCGGCGGTCATGCAGATCATCGCGTGGTTCAACAAGAACAGCCTGGCGTGGGCCGGCGGCGGTCACATCCCGGCGTACAAGCCGGTGACCGACAGCGCCGCGTACCAGGAGATGGAACCGAACGCCTCGTACGCGCCGCTCAAGGAGCACGCGGTGTTCGACCCGCAGACCCCCGTCGCGGGCGTCGCATCGCCCATCTTCGATGCCGTGCAGAACTACATCGAGCCCGCGCTCAACGGGCAGCTCGATGCCAAGGCTGCGCTGCAGATGTTCACCGACGACGTCCAATCGCAGATGATGCAGTAACCGCAGCGAGGCTCGGCCCCGGACCGGCACGCGCCGGTCCGGGGCCGCCCCGAGCCGTCAGGGAGGAAGGGAGACGATGCGATGACGCGTTCGGTTCGCACGAGAGGATCCCGGCGACGGAAGTACAGGATGTGGCGCGATGCGTTCCTGCTGGTGGCTCCGTTCCTGGCTCTCTACCTGCTGTTCTTCATCTATCCGACGGTGCGGGTGGTCCAGCTCAGCTTCACGAACTCCCCGCTGGTGGGCGCGGGCGACTACATCGGCCTGAAGAACTTCGACCGCCTGATCCATGACGCGATGTTCTGGCGCTCGCTCCGGAACACCCTCTATTTTGTCGTCCTAACCGTCGTGCCCAACACGCTCGTCGGTCTGATGTTCGCGCTCATGGTGGTGCGGCTCAAGGGGCTCAAGAGCCTCGTGCTGTCGTCGTTCTTCCTGCCCTACATGCTGCCGGTGAGCGTGGTCGTGCTCATCTTCCAGTGGGTCTTCAACACCCAGTTCGGCATCGCGCAACCCATCATCACCTTCCTTGCCGGCAAGCCGATCAACGTCTTCGGCAGCAAGGATTGGGCCATGCCGGTCGTCGCGCTGGTCACCGTGTGGTGGACCGTGGGCTTCAACATGCTGCTGTTCATCGCCGGCCTGCAGGGCATCTCCAGCGAGTACTACGAGGCGGCGTCGCTCGACGGCGCGACCAACTTCCAGGTCTTCCGGTACATCACCTGGCCGCTCTTGTGGCCCATCACCGCGTTGGTGCTCACGCTGCAGCTCATCTTGCAGTTCAAGATCTTCGATCAGGTGTACCTGCTGACCAACGGGGGCCCCTTCAACACCACGCTGGTCACGCTGCTGTACATGTACCGGGAGGCGTTCGTCCGCTTCCACGGCGGGTACGCCGCCACCATCTCGATGGCGCTGTTCGTGATCATCCTGGTGGCGTCCCTGCTGCAGTACCGGTTCCTGAGGACGGGGGCGGCACGATGAAGTCGGCGAGCGCGGAGCGCAACCGCCGCGGCCAGGAGGCGCGCAACAGCGCCCGCGTGGTTCGCGGACCCAACGTGCCCGGCATCATCGGCACGCTGTTCACCCTGTTCATGGCGGCCCTGTGGATCTTCCCGATCTACTGGGCCGTGATCACCTCGATGAAGCCCGAGAACACGGTCCTCAAGGGTCGCTGGGTGCCCATCCCGTTCTCGCTCGAGGCGTACGTGCGCGTCTTCCAGGAGAGCGGCCTCGTCCGCTGGTACCTCAACAGCATCGGTACCGCGGCGGTCATCACGTTCCTGGTCGTGTTCCTGTGCATGCTTTGCGCCTACGCCATCTCGCAGCTCGACTTCCCGGGCAAGAACCTGCTGTTCTGGTCCCTGCTCGCGGGCTTCATGATCCCGTTCCAGGCGCTCACCGTGCCGCTGTTCATCCTCATGAACGACCTCAACTCGGTCAACAGCTACCAGGGGATCATCCTGCCGCAGGTCATCGCCGTCATCACCGTGGTGATCTACAAGCAGTTCTTCGACCGCGTCCCCCGCGAGCTTCGCGACTCGGCGGTCATCGACGGGGCCAACGAGTGGCGCATCTTGTTCAACGTCTACCTGCCCATCAACTGGGGCATCACCTGGGCGCTGGCGATCGTCACGTTCATCGGGGCCTGGAACAACTTCTTCTGGCCCTTCATCATCACGACCTCCGAGCAGATGATGACGATCCCCGTCGGCATCACGCAGGTGAACGACATGTTCGGGGTGCAGTACGCGCGCACCATGGCCGTCGCCGTGCTCGCGGGCCTGCCGGTGACGTTGGGATACCTGGTCTTCCAGCGGCGCGTGACCGAAGGCATCATGGCCACTGCCGGCATCAAGGGATAGTCGAACACGCTCGGGAGGCGCGCGGCACGATGGTCGGTACGAACAGGGAACGCGGGCTCGGGCGCCGTCCGCGACGAGGAGTGCGGCCCCGACGAGCTGCCGGGAGCGCCCTGCTCGCACTTCCGCTCGTCGTTGCGTTCTGCTCGCTGGCGGGCGCGCAGGGGGGTTGGCGCCCCGCGTTCACGCCGCTGAGCACACCCTGGGCGGCGGACGTGACCCCGGCCCGTGCACACCCGGAGTACCCCCGTCCGCAGCTCGTGCGCAGCGATTGGATGAGCCTCAACGGCCTGTGGCGCTTCGCGTTCGCTCCGCGGGATGCCGGCCCGCCGCCCGTCCTCGATCGCTCCGTGCTGGTGCCGTTCCCCGTGGAGTCGTCGCTGTCCGGTATCGGCGAGTCCGTCGACGGGCGCGCCTTGTGGTACCGGCGCACGTTCGAGCTGCCCGGGGCCTGGTCCGGGCGGCGGGTGCTGCTCCACTTCGGTGCGGTGGACTGGGACGCCACCGTGGAGGTGAACGGTCGGCCGGTGGGCGGCCACCGGGGTGGCTTCGATCCCTTCACCTTCGACGTGACCGACGCGCTTCGGCCCTTCGGCCCGCAGGAGGTCGTGGTGCGGGTGGTGGATCCGAGCGATGCGGGCGCCCAGCCCCGCGGCAAGCAGGTGCGTCGCCCCGAAGGGATCTGGTACACGCCCTCGAGCGGGATCTGGCAGACGGTGTGGCTCGAGCCCGTCCCGGACTCGTACATCGAGCGCCTCCGCATCGTGCCGGATCTCGACGCCGGCGTCCTGCGCGTGACGGCCGTCGTGGTGGCGCCGACGCCGGGTGGCGCCGTCGCCTCCGGCTCGCGAACGGTGGAGGCGGTGCTGCTCGCCGACGGCGCCGAAGTCGCGCGCGCCCGCGGCGAACAGAGCGCCACGCTGGTCCTGACGGTTCCGTCGGCGCACCCATGGACCCCCGCCGATCCGTTCCTCTACGACCTCCGGGTGACGCTCGGCGGACGGGGCGGGACGGTCGATACGGTGCGCTCGTACGCCGGCATGCGGTCCATCGCGCTCGGCGGCGGCGGCGGCGAACCCGTCCGCCTGCTGCTGAACGGCCAACCCCTGTTCCAGTACGGCGTGCTGGACCAGGGCTTCTGGCCCGACGGGCTGTACACCGCCCCGACCGACGAGGCCGTCCGACACGACCTGCTCACCGCCAGGCGGCTCGGCTTCAACCTGGTGCGAAAACACGTCAAGGTGGAGCCCGCGACCTACTACGCCTGGGCCGACCGGCTCGGGTTGCTGGTGTGGCAGGACATGCCCAGCGGCGACGCCAGCGCGCGCCAGGGCGGCGGGGAGATCCGCCGCGACGCCGCCTCCGCCGCGCAGTTCGAGCTCGAGCTCGACCGCATCGTCGCCTCGCTCTCCAACCACCCCTCCATCGTGATGTGGGTACTGTTCAACGAGGGGTGGGGGCAGTTCGACACGGCCCGCCTCACCGCGCACCTGCGCGACCTCGACCCCACCCGCCTGGTGGACGCCGCGAGCGGCTGGAACGACGTCACCGTCGGTACTCTCGGCGTGGGCGACGTGATCGACGTCCACCGCTACCCGGGCCCCGGCGCTGCGCCGGCGGAGGGGACGCGCGCGGCCGTGCTGGGCGAGTTCGGCGGCCTCGGCCTGGCGATCGCGGGGCTCACCTGGGTCGACCAGGGGTCGTGGGGGTACCGCGGCTTCGACGACCCGATAGCGTGGTCCGAGGCCTACGGCGCACTCCTCGAGGAGGTGCGCCGGCTCGAGCTCGACGGCGGGCTGGCCGCCGCCGTGTACACCCAGCTCACCGATGTGGAGAGCGAGGTCAACGGTTTGATGACCTACGACCGGTCGCTCGTGAAGGCCGAACCGACGCGCCTTCGCGAGGCCGCCCGGAAGCTCTCCTGGCCCCTGCCGGCGCGTGTCACGCTGGTGCCGACCGCGGAACGCGACGGCGGCACGTCGTGGCGCTTCACGGCCGCCGCGCCTCCCGCGGCGTGGGCGCGACCCGACTTCGACGACACGGCCTGGGACGCCGGGAAGAGCGGATTCGGCCGGTCCGAATCGCCCGGCGCCATCGTGCGCACGCCGTGGACGAGCCGCGAGCTGTGGTTGCGCACCGCATTCGCGTTCGACGAGGGGACGGGCCCCGCCCCGAACGACCTCGTGTTGCGCGTGCATCACGACGAGGACGTGGACGTCTACCTCAACGGCGCGAAGCTCGTCACGCTGCCGTATTCGACCCCCGACTACGTGGACGTGGCGCTGGGCCCGGGCGCGGCGGCCGCGCTCGTCGACGGGCGCAACGTGCTTGCGTTGCACTGCCGCCGGCTGGGCTACGGCCAGTACTGCGACGCCGGCATCGCGGCGACGTTCCCGACCCCGCAGACGAACGGCGCGCACTGACGCGCCACCTCACACCCGCGAGGACCAGGAGGAATCATGGGCAACCGCATCAAGATCGACCTCGAACGCGTCGTCGGACGCATCGACCCGAACGTCTACGGCGGGTTCGCCGAGCACCTCGGACGGTGCATCTACGGCGGCATCTACGAGCCCGGATCGCGCCTCGCCGACGACGACGGCGTGCGGCGCGACGTGCTCGCGGCGCTGAAACGGCTGGACATGCCCGTGATGCGCTACCCGGGTGGGAACTTCGTGTCGGGTTACCGCTGGCGCGATGGCGTGGGGCCCAAGGAGCGGCGCCCGGCCCGCATGGAGCTGGCCTGGCACGACGTGGAGCCCAACAGCTTCGGCACCAACGAGTTCGTCGACTTCTGCCGCAAGCTCGGCACCGAGCCCTACCTGGCGGTGAACGTGGGCGACGGCGACATGCGCGAGGCGCGCGACTGGCTCGAGTACTGCAACGGCACCAAGGACACCGCGCTGGTCAAGCTGCGCCGCGAGCACGGCTACGAGCGCCCCCACAACGTGAGGTACTGGGGGGTCGGCAACGAGGTCGACGGACCGTGGCAGATCGGCATGAAGACGCCCGAGGAGTACGCCCGCGCCTATACGGAGTACGCCAAGGTCATGAAGTGGACCGACCCGAGCATCAAGCTCGTCGCGTCGGCCGTGAGCCTGTGGGACCGGCAGTGGGTGGAGCGCACCCAGCTGCTCGTCGAGCAGGCCGGCAAGCTCATCGACTACCTGGCGCTCCACTGGTACGTCGGCAACAACACCGAGCGTGGGTACGCCAACGACGACTACGCGGCCTACATGGCGATCTCGCAGCAGATGGAGGACCGCCTCAGCGCCTACGAGGGCCTGGTGCGGGCCCTGCAGGTGGCGAACGGCCTGAAGAAGCCCATCCCGATCGCGGTGGACGAGTGGAACGTGTGGTACCGGACCGGGAACGAGGAGAAGCTCGAGGAGGTGTACGACCTGGCGGACGCGATGGTGGTGGCGATGCACTTCAACGCCTTCTTCCGCCACGCGAGGACCGTGACGATGGCGAACCTGGCGCAGATCGTGAACGTGATCGCGCCCATCGTGACGCGCCCGGACGGCCTGCTGCTGCAGACCACGTTCTTCCCCTTCGAGGTGATCCGCCGCGTCGCGGGTGACGTCGCGCTCGACGTGCATTGGAGCGGCGACACCTTCTCGAGCGTCGCCGCCGACGCGACGCGTACCCTCGACGTGTCCGCGACGCTCGACGAGCGCGGCAAGCGCCTGGCCGTGTTCGTGGTGAATCGCAGCAAGGACGCGGAGCTCGACGCCGCCATCGTGCTCGACGCCGGCCGCTTCGCCGGTCCGGTCACCGCCCAGATCATCAACGGTCGCAGCGTCGACGCGGTGAACACCTTCGACGACCCCGGCGCCGTGGGCGTGCGCGAGTCGGCGCTGGAGGCGTCCGGCACGCGCTTCGACATCGGTTTCGAGCCGCACAGCGTCACGGCGCTGAGCTTCGACCTCGCGTGAGCGGGCGGCGTGCGCGCGCGTGCGCGACGCGGTGCCTCCGGCGGGCGCTCGTCCCGCCGGCCGTCGCGGCCTTGCTGCTCCTGGTGAGCGCGGCGTTCGGTCAGGGCGCGACGGGCCGCGGCACGACGGGTCCGGACGCGGCCGCTCCCGCCCCGTTCGGCGACGACGTGGTCGGCCCGCCCCTGCAGGACGGGATCCGACAGGTGCACGACCCGGCGCTCGCGCGCCAGGGTGACACCTGGTACGCCTTCAGCACGGGACCGGGCATCTCGATCCATTGCGGCTCGGCCGACCTCCAGACCTGGAGGCTGTGCGGCCGCGTGTGGTTCAAGCCGCCGGACTGGTTCCGGGAGGAGGTCCCGGGCGTCAAGGACGTGTGGGCGCCCGACATCTCCTACCTCGACGGGAGCTGGCACCTGTACTACGCCATCTCCACCTTCGGCAGCAACCGCTCGGTCATCGGCCTCGCCACGAGCCCTACGCTCGACCCCGACGACCCCACGTATGCCTGGACCGACCGCGGCAAGGTGCTGGAGTCGCACGCGTCGGACGACTTCAACGCCATCGACCCCAACCTTGCCCTCGACGCCGACGGGCGGCCCTGGCTCGCCTTCGGCAGCTTCTGGAGCGGGATCAAGCTGCGCCGCATCGACGCCGCGACCGGCAAGCCCGCGGGCGACGACACGACGCTCTACGACCTCGCGAGCCGGCCCGAACGCCCCCACGCGATCGAGGCGCCGTTCCTCATCTACCGGGAGCCCTACTACTACCTGTTCGTGTCGTTCGACTTCTGCTGCCGCGGGTCCGACAGCACCTACAACGTGCGGGTCGGGCGGGCGGACGCCATCACGGGCCCCTACACCGACCGGGACGGCGTGAGCATGCTCGAAGGGGGCGGTACCCTGGTGGTGAGTGCCGAGGGCCGCTGGCACGGCCCCGGCCATGAGGCCGTCGTACGCGTCGACGACGGCTGGTTGCTGGCGTACCACGCGTACGATGCGGAGGCGGGCGGCCGCCCCACCCTGCGTATCCGGCCGCTCGCGTGGGTCGACGGTTGGCCCGTCGCGGTCGGTACCGATCCTTCGTCGCGCGCGGCGGGCGCCGCGGGCGACGCTCCCTGAGCCTGCCGCGAACGCGGGGAAGTGGGAGAGGAGACGCTCCATGTACACCATCGGCATCGACTTCGGCACGGAATCCGGACGCGCCCTGCTGGTTCGCGTCGAGGATGGCGCCGAGATCGCCAGCGCCGTGCGCCCCTACGCGGACGGAGTGATCGACGAGGCGCTGCCCGGCGGCGGCCGCCGACTCCCCCCCGACTGGGCGCTGCAGAACCCCGAGGACTACCTCGAGGTCGTGCGCTCCACCGTCCCGCAGGTGTTGCGCGAGAGCGGCGTCGACCCGGCGCAGGTCGCCGGCGTCGCGATCGACTTCACCTCCTGCACGATGATGCCCACGCTCGCGGATGGCACGCCGCTGTGCGCGCTGCCGGAGCTCGCGGGCGAGCCCCACGCCTGGGTGAAGCTGTGGAAGCACCACGCCGCGCAGCCCGAGGCCGACCGCATCAACGAGGTCGCGCGCGCGAAGGGCCAGGCGTGGCTCGAGCGCTACGGGGGCAAGATCAGCAGCGAGTGGTTCTTCAGCAAGGCGCTGCAGATCCTCGACGAGGCGCCCGAGATCTACCGGCGGGCCGACCGGCTCATCGAGGCCGCCGACTGGGTGGTGTGGCGCCTCACCGGCGTCGAGACCCGCAATGCCTGCACCGCGGGCTACAAGGCCATCTACCAGGACGGTGTGTTCCCTCCGCGGGAGTACTTCGCGGCCCTGCATCCCGATTTCGCCGACGTGGTGGATGAGAAGATGTCGCGCGAGCTGGCGCAGCTCGGCAGCCGGGCGGGCGGTCTGAGCGAGGAGGCCGCGGGCTGGACGGGCCTGCGGGCCGGCACGCCGGTGGCCGTTGCGAACGTCGACGCGCACGTGACGTTGCCCGCCTCCGGCCACGTCGAGGCCGGCACCATGGTGATGATCATGGGCACCTCGACCTGCCACGTGCTGGTGGGCGACGAAAGGCGGGACGCCGAAGGCATGTGCGGCGTGGTCGACGGCGGCATCGTTCCCGGCGCATACGGCTACGAGGCCGGCCAGAGCGGTGTCGGCGACATCTTCGCGTGGTATCTCGACAACGGCGTCACGCCGGAGTATCACCAGCGCGCGCGGGACGAGGGGATCGACCTCCACCGGTTGCTCGAGCGCGAGGCGTCGAAGCAGCGCCCCGGAGAGCACGGCCTGCTCGCCCTCGACTGGCTCAACGGCAACCGCAGCATCCTGGTGGACGCCGAGCTGAGCGGGCTGATCGTGGGGCTCACGCTGGCGACGCGTCCGCCGGACATCTACCGGGCCCTGCTGGAGGCGACGGCGTACGGCACGCGGCTCATCATCGAGACGCTGGAGGCGAGCGGCGTGCCCGTCACCCGGCTCATCGCCGCGGGCGGGTTGCCGGCGAAGAACCCGCTGATGATGCAGATCTACGCCGACGTGCTGCGTCGGGAGCTGTACGTGTTGAAGAGCGAACAGGGGCCGGCCCTCGGCAGCGCCATGCACGCCGCGGTCGCGGCCGGCGTGTACGCCGACATCGGACAGGCCGCCGCGCACATGGGCGGCCTCAGCTCCACGATCTACCACCCGATCGCCGAGCACGCCGACACGTACGACCGGCTCTACGCCGACTACCTCTTCTTGCACGATACCTTCGGCAGGGCCGGGGTCGACGAGCCCGGCGGCGTGATGAAGCGCCTCCGGCGCCTGGCGCGCGACGCGCGGGACACGGGCTCGGAGGCCGTGAGGGTGGCGGAGCCGAGCGTGCCCTGAGGCCCCTGTCGCGTGCGCCGCCGGATCGGCGCGCTCACGCCGTCAGTCGGGGCGCGGCGCGGCCGTGCTGCGGCGGACCACCAGGCTGGGGTACAGCACGCGCTGCTGCGCCGGTGCCTCGGGGGCGTCGAGGAAGCTCATGAGCAGCTGGGTCGCCTGCTGCCCCAGCGCCTCGAAGTCCTGGCGCACGGTCGTGAGCGGCGGCTCGAAGTACGCCGCCTCCGGCTGGTCGTCGAAGCCGACCACCGAGACATCCTGGGGGACGCGCAGGCCCGCCTCGCGCAGCGCGCGCAGCGCGCCCAGAGCCATCTGGTCGTTGCCCACCACCAGGCCCGTGAAGCCGGGAGTGTCGTGCAACAAGCGGCGCGCGGCGCGGTAGCCGCTCGCCGCGGTCCAGTCGCCGTGCGCCACCCCGTGAGGCTCGACGGGGGCGCGCGCCAACGCGGCCGTCACGCCCTCGTGCCGCTCGCGCGCACCGAACCAGGCGAGCGGCCCGGTGATCTCACAGATGCGCCGGTGGCCGAGATCCAGGAGGTGGCCCGCCGCCAGGTGCGCCCCGTGCACCTGGTTGATGACCACCGACGGCACCTGCTCGCCCAGCATCACGTCGACCATGACGTAGGGGAGGCCGAGCAGGGCGCGCACGTCGGGCAGAGGCACCGTGTCGACCGGCGTGATGAGCACCAGCCCGTCGATGAGCTGGCTGCGCAGCGTGGCGATCTGCTTCCCGATGGCGTCGAGACCCTCGTCCTCGACCGCCGCGTAGACGAGACCGTAGCCGCGCGCCTTCAAGCCCGCCTCGATGTGCGCCAGCATCTGCGCGGGCCCGTAGTAGCGGGTACCCAGGCTGAGGATGCCGATCGAACGCGAGCGCCGGCTGGCGAGACTCTGCGCCGCCCGGTTCGGCAGGTAGTCGAGCTCTTCGATGGCGCGCAGCACCCGGCTTCGGGTGGCGCGCGCCACGCTGGGATGGTGGTTGACGACCCGTGACACCGTCTGGCGCGATACCCCCGCCCGCTGCGCCACGTCATGCAGGGTGGATTTGCGATCCTTGAGGGGGGCGCGCGGCACTGCGCTCACGGTCCTTCCAACGTGGACTTCCGTTGTGGTCTTCGCCGGGGCCGTCGGTCCGCGCCCGCGATCGCGGGCCACGGTTGGGGCCCTTGGTCGGGGCGTCGTTCCGGCGCATTGATACCGTTCACACTCTACGACCACGGAAGCCGGCCCACAAGTCGCAACGGGGAGCTCCCCGCGCGTCGCGCGCGCGGACCCCGGCGGGCCGACGTACGCCCTCGGCCCGGGACCGTGGCCAGGGCGGGCGTCGCATCGGAGACGCGTCTTCTGGGCGGCGCCCTGCGGTATTCGGATCGGGGGCCGTCCGGTGCTCCGCCGGGCCGGGCTGCCGGCGGGGCCGCGCGTTGACGGGGTGGCGCCCCCCGTGTTACCGTTCACAACAAAGGACACGTCGGCGGCGTTACCATGGTGACGTTCGTCATGGGAGCGTTCGCGATGGGCGTGGCCTCGGCCCCGGGTTCCGCCGGGCCATCGCGCTGCGCGGCTCCTTGCGGCCGGGCTCTTGGGCCCGAGCACGGGACCCACGGGTGAACGACGGCCGGCTCGCCGCCGCGGCGCGAGCCGGGGGTGCGGGAACGGGAGGTCGAAGCGTGAGGCTCACCGAGCTACGAGACGAGGTGTGCAGGCTCCACGCCCTGCTGCCCGCGAACAGGCTCGTCGCGTGGACGAGCGGCAACATCAGCGGGCGCGCCGAACACGGCGCGACGATGGTGATCAAGCCCAGCGGGGTCGCGTTCGAGGACCTCACGCCGGGCGCCATGTGCGAGGTGGACATCCCCACGCTGGCGGTGACGGGCTCCTACAAGGCATCGTCCGACACGGCGACCCACGCGGCGATCTACCGCGCGATGCCCGAGGTCGGCGGCATCGTCCACACCCACAGCGCCTACGCGACGGCCTTCGCGGCCGTGGGCCGTGAGATCCCGTGCGTGCTCACCGCCATGGCCGACGAGTTCGGGGGGCCGATCCCCTGCGGCGGCTTCGCGCTGATCGGCGGCGAGGAGATCGGGCTGGAGGTGGTGCGGGTGCTCGCAGGTCACCGTTCCCCCGCCGTGCTGTTGCGCAACCACGGGGTGTTCGCCATCGGCCGCACCCCGAAGGACGCGGTCAAGGCCGCGATCATGTGCGAGGATGTTGCCCGCACCGTGCACCACGCGTTTCAGCTCGGCGACCCCGAGCCGATCGCGCAGGCCGACATCGACAAGCTCCACGCCCGCTACACCAACGTGTACGGCCAGTAGCAGGATGCGACGGAGGTCGCCATGAACACCACGACCCGGGCGCCGGAGGTCGGCGCCGACATGCTGAGCGTGCACCTCCACGGTGCGCGTGACCTGCGCACCACGCGCGTGGGGGGACCCGGCGCCCCCGGAGCGGGCGAGGTGCTTCTCGCCATCCGCGCGGTCGGCGTGTGCGGATCGGACCTGCACACGTACCAGGACGGCCGCATCGGGGACACGACGGTGGAGCGCCCCGCGATCCTCGGCCATGAGTTCGCGGGCATGGTGATGGCCGTGGGGGAGGGGGCCGTCGGCGGCCATGACGGGCCCCTGAGGCCCGGGCAGCGCGTGGCGGTCGACCCCGAGGTACCGTGCCGCCACTGCGAGATGTGCGAACGCGGCGACCCGAACCTTTGCCCTAACCACAGCTTCTACGGCCTCTACCCGACCGACGGCGCGCTGCAGGAGCGCATGATCGTCGACGCGCGCAGCTGCTTCCCGGTGCCGGACGCCATGAGCGACGCCGCGGCCGTCATGCTCGAGCCTCTCGGGGTAGCCATCCATGCCTGTGACCTCGGCAAGCTGCGCGTGGCGGACAGCGTCGCGGTGCTCGGCTGCGGCCCCATCGGGCTCCTCATCCTGCGCCTGGCGGTGCTCGCTGGGGCGCGGCCGGTGTACGCCTTCGACCGGTTCCCGTGGCGCGTCGAGATGGCACGCGCCTGGGGGGCGACCGATGCCTGGGTCGTGCCTGGCACCGACGCCGTGGCCAAGGTGGCCGAGGTCACGGAAGGGCGCGGCGTCGACGTCGCGTTCGAAGCGGCGTGGGCCGACGCCTCCGTGCAGCAGGCGTCCGACATGGCACGCAACGGCGGACGTGTCGTTCTCGTCGGCATCCCCGGCGACGACGAGCTGCGGCTGCGGCACTCGACGGCCCGGCGCAAGGGGCTGACCATCCGCCTCTCGCGGCGCATGAAGCACACCTACCCGCGCGCGTTGCGGCTCGCGGGCAAGGGCGGTCGGCAGGTGGACCTCGACGCCCTGATCTCGCACCGCTTCCCATTGGAGCAGGCGGCGGACGCCTTCGCCCTCAACGCGGCCTACGAGCAGGGAGTCCACAAGGTGCTGATCGAGGTGGGACGGTGAGCCGCGGCGTCGGGGGGTCCGCCGGACGCTCGGGTACGGAGGGTCGGCCGTGACGCGCACCGGCCTGAGCGACGGCGCCGGCCCGGAGCTGTGGTTCCTGTGCGGCTCGCAGCACCTCTACGGCCCGGGCCCGCTCGAGCAGGTCGAGGCCAACGCACGCGTCGTGGTCGAGGGCCTCAACGCCTCGGGCCGGTTGCCGCTCGCGGTGCGCTACCGCGCGCTGCTCACGACGCCGGACGAGATCCGGCGCGCCTGCCTCGAGGCCGACGCGGACCCCGGCTGCGCCGGCGTGATCCTGTGGATGCACACGTTCTCTCCCGCGCGCATGTGGATCGGCGGCCTCAAGGGGTTGCGCAAGCCCGTGTGCCACCTGCACACCCAGTTCAATCGCGAACTCCCCGAGGCGGAGCTCGACATGGACTTCATGAACCTCAACCAGGCGGCGCACGGAGACCGCGAGGCGGGTTCGATGCACGCACGCCTCGGCCTCCGCCGCAAGGTCGTCGTCGGGCACTGGTCCGACCCCGAGGTCCACGAGCGCCTCGCGGCCTGGACGGGCGCCGTCGCGGGCTGGCACGACCTTCAGGGTGCCCGCATCGCCCGCTTCGGCGACAACATGCGCGAGGTGTCGGTCACCGAAGGCGACAAGGTCGCGGCGGAGACGACCTTCGGCTTCTCCGTCAACGGCTATGGCGTCGGCGACCTCGTCGAGCGCGTGGACGCGGCGACCGAGGCGGACATCGACGCCCTGGTCGGCGAGTACCGCGAGAGCTACGACGTGGCGCCCGAGCTGCTGCCCGGAGGGGAGCGCCACGGCGAGCTGCGCGACGGCGCCCGTATCGAGCTCGGCCTGCGGTCGTTCTTGGAGGACGGCGGCTTCAAAGGCTTCACCACGACCTTCGAGAACCTGCACGGACTCAAGCAGTTGCCGGGCCTCGCGGTTCAGCGCCTCATGGCGGACGGTTACGGCTTCGGCGCCGAGGGCGACTGGAAGTCCGCCGCCCTGGTGCGCGCCGCGAAGGTCATGGGGCGCGGGCGCGCGGGCGGCACGGCCTTCATGGAGGACTACACGTACCACCTCGGGCCGGGGCGCCCGCGCGTTCTGGGGGCCCACATGCTCGAGGTCGATCCTGCCATCGCGGTCGATCGTCCGCGGCTCGAGATCCACCCGCTGGGCATCGGCGGCAAGTCCGACCCCGTCCGCCTGGTGTTCGAGGCGCCTGCCGGCAACGCCGTCAACGTGTCGCTGGTCGACCTGGGGAACCGCTTCCGGTTGATCGTCAACGAGGTCGAGGCGGTCGTACCGCCGACCCTCCCGAGGCTCCCGGTGGCGCGCGCCATGTGGGTGTGCAAGCCCGACTTCAAGACCGCGGCGGCCGCCTGGATCTACGCGGGCGGCGCGCACCACACGGCCTTCAGCTACGCCGTGAGCACGGAGCAGGTCGAGGATCTCGCCGAGATCGCCGGGGTCGAGCTGGTGGTCATCGACGAGCGCACCACGCTCCGGGAGTTCCGGCGCGACCTGCGATTCGGCGAGGCGTACTACGCGCTGGCGAACGGCTGGCGCGGCTGACGCGCGACGCCCCACATGTGAGGAACCTCGCGGCGGCCGACTGCGTTACGTGGTAACCCGACGGCCGCCGCCGAGTCGCGGAAACCTGTAGGCTGAGATCCTGCGAGAAGGTCTCCGGTGGGAGGCGCCGGGGGAATCTGCCGCACCGGAAACGTGGGTGTCCCGCACGAAGGGAGTGGGCGTGTCTTCGTCGGTGCTTCGTGTATTGCCATCTGGTGCGTTCTTCCAATCGCCTCGCTCGGTCCGCGTACGGCGTCCCGCCGGCGCCAGAGCCGGGCCCCGAGCCGGGCCCGGGCCCCGCGCTCGCCTGCGAGCCGTCCTCCTGGCCGTCGGCCTCGTGCTTCTGGTCGCCGGCGGGCTCGCCCCGCGGGCGCTGGCGTACGAGCCGCCGGGGGTCGCCTTCGCCTTCCTCGATAGCGTGGCGGGGCGGCTGGACCTGCGAACGTCGCTTTGCTCCTCGTCGGTGCGTGCGCTCTTCTCCGAGGGCAGCCGCATCGTGTGCTACCGCCACGCCTTCGACGGCTTCGACGCCTTCCGGGCCGCCTGGAGCGCCGCCGCGGTGTGGCCCGACCGCTTCCGCACCGTCGCATCCTGGACCTCAGGCGACGCGGTCGCGGCGCGCTTCGCGCTCTTCGCCCTGGACGCGACGGGCATCGTCGTACTGTACGTGCCCGGCCCACAGGGGCGGGTGGTGTTCGCGCTGGACGACGCGTCGCGCGCGGCGCGAGCCTTCCCCCCGGACGTGACCGCGCCCGCGAGAACGCCGTACGAAGCGATGATCCGGCTCGGGGCGCGAGATGCCTCGCAGGTGATGACCGAGAACGCGATGGAGTACGCCTACGGCGAGCGCGCGTGCGCCCACGACGATGGGGCGTGCATGGTGCGCCTGCCGAACCGCACGAGCGGCGACGTGTTCACGCAGCTCGGCATGGGCAACGTGCATTGGCGCGTCGGTGACCTTCCCGACGGACACCTCTACAGCGCCTGGGTCGACGACCTCGTGTTGGTGGTGGCGGAGAGCGGCAACGGGGTGAGCGTGACGGCGGCTCGAGCCTCGGTGGTGCAGCGCGCCGGCGCGCCCGTCCCCGCCGCCCCCTAGCGGCGGCACCTAGGCTGCCGCCGGTTCGCCTCGGACAGCGGCCGGAGCCCGATAAGGGTCGCCCGCCCGGTCGGCGGGCGGTGGAGTCGGCTCCCGGGTCACCGCTCTGGGCCGGGGGCTCTGGGACCGGTGCCCTGGTCCCGCCGCGCTGGGGGCGGCGCTCTGGCGCCGGTGCGCTGGGGCCGGGCTCTGGGGCCGGTGCGCTGGGGCCGGTGCGCTGGGGCCGGTGCGCTGGGGGCGGCGCTCTTGGGCCGGTGCGTTGGGGCCGGTGCTGTCGGGTCGCTGCTCCCGCGCCTGTGCCCTCAGGTCAGCGTGGGGATGATCAGCACCATGCCCGGGAAGATGAGGTCCGGGTCGTCGATGAGGTGGGCGTTCGCCGCGAGGATCTCCGGCCAGCGGTTGCCGTCCCGGTAGAAGAACGTAGCGATCGAGGACAGGGAGTCGCTCGGTTGCACGGTGTAGATGCCGCGTGCGCCGGTGAGGCGCGCCACCTCGCTCTGAGCGTTCTCCAGCTGGGACCGCACCTCGCTGAGCTGCTGGCGTTGCGCCTGCGTGAGCTGGCGGAGGCTGTCGCGGCCGGTCACGAGCGTCCGTAGGTTGCCGGTGAGCTCGAGCGCGCGGCCCTGCGCAGTCTGGAGCTCGCTCGCAGTCGAGGCCAGCTGGGTCTGCAGCGTGCTCGATCGGGCCTTCGTTTCGTCCAGGGCCGCACGGGCCGCGTCGCGCGCCTGCGTCGCCTCGGTCAGCGTGGCTTCCGTCGATGCGAGCTGCGCACGCAGGTCGCCCAACGCGGCCGCGAGGTTCGTCGCGCGTTCTCGAGCGGCGGTGAGCTGGCCCTCGAGGTCGTCGCGTTGTGCGGTCGCGGTGGCGGTCTGTTGTTGTGCGGTGGTGAGTCGTGCTTGGAGGTCGTCGCGTTGTGCGGTCGCGGTGGCGGTCTGTTGTTGTGCGGTGGTGAGTCGTGCTTGGAGGTCGTCGCGTTGTGCGGTCGCGGTGGCGGTTTGCTGCTGTGCGGTGGTGAGTCGTGCTTGGAGGTCGTCGCGTTGTGCGGTCGCGGTGGCGGTTTGCTGCTGTGCGGTGGTGAGTCGTGCTTGGAGGTCGTCGCGTTGTGCGGTCGCGGTGGCGGTTTGCTGCTGTGCGGTGGTGAGTCGTGCTTGGAGGTCGTCGCGCGCCGTGGTCAGGGTGGCCGACCGAGCGCGCGCCGTGGCGAGGTCGGCCTGCAGCGTGTCGTTGCGTGCGGCCAACGAGATCGCGCGCTGTCGCTGCGCAACGACCTCGTTGCGTGCGGCCTCGCGTTCGGACGTTGCCCGGTCCAGAGCCGTGCGCGCATCGGCGAGCTCGGCGCGCGATGAGGCGGCCTGGTCGTCGAGCTGCGCGGCGCGGGCCTCGAGGGTGGCGCTGCGGTCGCGCTCGTCGGCCAGGGCCTGTTGGACGCCATCCAGCTGTCGGCGCAGGTCGTCGCGGGCGCCCGTGAGCGCCTGCACCTCGGCCGACAGGGAACCCACGCGCGTCAGTACCTTCCGCAGGGTCGCTCGGGCACCCGTCACGGCGTCGTCCTGCCGCGCGAGCTGCCCTTCGAGCTCGAGCACGCGCGCGCGTGCTTCGACGGCCGCCTGCTCCGCGCCGTCGGCGCGCACCCGCTGGCCGGCGAGGTCCGTCTCGAGCCCCGCGATGCGGTCGTTGGCCACCGACAGGTCGCTGCGCGCGCCCGCCAGCTGACTGCGCGTGCCCGCAAGCTCGCTGCGCGCGTCAGCCAGGGTCCCCTGGGCGCGGACGAGGGCGGCCTGGTCCCCGGCTCTGGCCGCCTGCACCCGGGCCGTCGCATCGTGAGCGGCCTGCAACGCCGCGCTCGCGGTGTCGAGCTCCGAGGCCAGGCTGGTCGCCCGCGCGCCCAGGGCGTCGGCATGCGCGTTCGCCCCGGCCAGGGCGCGGCGCAGCGCAGCGTCGACGCGCGCGGACCGCTGCCCTTCGGCGGCGGCGGCTTGCAGCTGGGTCTCGAGCTCCGCTGCTCGAGCCGTGGCCTGCGCGAGGTCATCGCTGCGCGTCGAGAGGGTCGTGCGGAGCGTGGCCACCTCGGCCTGGGCGTCGGCGAGGTCGCGCTCGGCCGCGTCGGCCCTGCTGGACGTCTCGTCGACCCGACGGGCCTCCTCGGTGGCCCGCGCCGTTGCATCGGCGAACTTGGCCGTGGCGGCGTCGAGCTGCTTCTGCAGGTCCGCGACGTGCTGTTGGAGGAGGGCGTTCTGCGCCTCGAGCTCGCGTTCCTTGCGGCTCGGTCCGCAGGAGGAAAGGCCGAGCACGAGCATAGCGGCGAGGAGCACAAGCGTCAGCGCCGCTCTGGCCTTCCGTTCCGGGCCGGCGACCCGTGCTTGGGGCATGATCCACCTCCAGGGTCCGTACCTTGCGCTTCGGTGATCCTTCACCCTAGCCTACGGCCATGGGGCTGGCGGCTCAAGGGCGGCTCGGCGGATCGGCCGCCGCGCGGGGGTATCCTGGGCCCACCAGACGGAGGAGAGGGACGACGTGACGAGGTACACGGTGCGATTGCGCGAGGGCCTGCCGTCCGGGGAGGCGAGGGGCGTGGCCGAAGCGGCCGCGGTGGACCTGGGCGTGCCGGCGGGGTCGCTGGAGCGCGCGCTCGCGCGCGGCCCCGGGCGTGACCTCACGAAGCCCGTGGAGGCGTCCATCGCAACCCGGGTCGCGGCCGGTTTGCGAGGTGCGGGCGCGAGCGTCGAGGTGCGCGAGGTCGACATCGACGGCGAGGCGCCTGCCACGGTCGGCGACCACGAGGTCGGTGCCGGGCCCGCCGCAAGCGCGCCTCACGGTACCGGGCCCGCCGGTACCGAGCCCGCCCGTAACGAGCCTGTCGGTAACGAGCCTGTCGGTAACGAGCCTGTCGGTACCGAGCCTGTCGGTACCGAGCCTGTCGGTACCGAGCCTGTTGATAGAGGACCTGCCGGTGGAGGGCCCGTTGGGAGAGGGCCCGTTGGGAGAGGGCCTGCCGGCAGCGAGTCTGGCGGCGCTTGGCCCGTGGGTGCGGAGCCGGTGGGTGAGGACGCCCGTGGGTGCGGAGCCCGTGGGTGCGGAGCCCGTGGGTGCGGAGCCGGTGGGTACGGAGCCCGGTGGGTACCGAGCCCGTGGGTACGGAGCCCCTGGGTACGGAGCCCGCGGCGACCGGTTCTGTGGGTACCGAACCGGCGGGCACGGAGACGGTGGGTACGTGGCCGACAGCTGCGGAACCTTCGGACGCGGAACGTTCGTATGCGGAACCGATGGCGGCGGAACCTACGGCCCCGGAACCCACGGCCCCGGCACCTTCGTACGCGGAACCCAGGCCCCCCGAACCTTCGGACGCGGACCCACCGGGTGCGGACCGTGCAGCTACGGAACCCCATGCTGCGGAACCGTTCGGTGGCGACTCCGCAGCTGCGCAACGGGTAGCCGCGGATACGGAGGGCCGGGACGCGGCGCTCGAGCACCGGGTCGCCGAGGCGCCCGTCGGGACCCGGCCCGGCCGTCGATCGGCGCGGGACGTCGTTCCCGCCGATCGCCTGCGTGGACAGACCACGACTGCGGTCGACGCGGCGCGGCGCGGGCGCGCGCCCGCGTCGATGCCGGCGCTCACCTGGACCCAGGTCACGGCCTTCGCGGGGGCGCTGTTGGTGACCGCCGGCGTGTTCCTCCCCCTGGTCCGCGGGCCGCTCGGGGTCACCCTCACGTACTGGGCGGGCGGCCGGGGCGACGGGTGGTACCACCTGGGCTTCGCGGCCGTGGCCGTCGTCCTCCTGGGCTTCCGCCGCGTGCGCCTGGTGGCGCTGCCCGCCGTCGCCAGTCTGGTGCTGATGGGCTACACCTACGTGAACCTGGCGAGGCTGTTGGGGGCGGCGCGCGGCGGCGGACAGGACGACCTGAGCAACGCCCTCGGGCGCGCCGTCCTGGGCTCCTTCCGGTTCGAGTACGGCTGGTTGGTCCTCCTCGCGGGGGTCCTGCTCATGCTCGTGGCCGCCGCTGCCGCGGGCCGTGTGCAGGCCGAGCGTGGGCCCGCGGGCTGATCATCGCGCGCCTTGCGCGGCGCGGCCGCCGCGGGCCTTCGGGTCGCGCGGCGCGCGCAGTGACCGGCTCGGTGGAAGGCCGCTTCGGCGGCGGGCGGATCGCTAGCGGGCCCGTCCCGCGGCCGTGAGCGCGCGAGATCCGGCCGAAGCCGCGCGCCCCCGGCGGGAACCCGCACGCCGCGACAGGCGGGGGCGGCACCGGCGGGGGGCGCTCGGGCGGAGGTGACTCAGGCGGCGGTCGCTCAGGCGACGGCCGCTCAGGCGACGCGGCGGCGGTACGCGCTCGACAGCATGCTCAACGCCAGAACGATGGCGGCGACGAAGGCCACGAGGGCACTCGCCTCGTCGCGATGGAAGGACACGGCGACCGCCTTGCTGAGCTTGCGGTAGACGTCGTCGAGGCTTGCCGCGGAGTCGACGAACACGTACTGCCCGCCGGTCTCGTCGGCGATCGCACGGAGCGCCGTCTCGTCGAAGCGGCTCGCGAAGCCGAAGCGGTCTCCCACGCCCGGAACGGTCCCGCCATCGTTGGTGCCTACGCCCACCGTGTGGATCGTCACCTCGTCGTCACGGGCCTTGCGGGCGGCCTCGAAGGGGTCGGCGCCGGTTCGGTTGCGCCCGTCGGACAGCAGGATGACGGTCGCGAGGCGGGACGGATCGTCGCCCGTCTTGCTCCGCTCCTCGACCGTCGGCAGGTCTCTAAGGCTCTCCAGGATCGCCTCTCCGATGGCCGTGCTGCTGCCGAGCGACAACAGGTTCACGGCGTCGAGGATGCGTTGGTGGTCCGGGGTCAGGGGGACGACCGTGCGCGCGTAGCCCGAGAACACCACCAGACCGACACGGGCGTGCGCCGGCAGCTCGCGCACGAACGCCCGCAACGCCTCGCGGGCGGCGTCGAAGCGCGTCGGGTTGATGTCGGTCGCCCGCATCGACCGGCTCACGTCGATGGCGAGGATGACGCCCGCAGCCGGATTCGCTTCGGGCACGAGGAACGTGGGGCGCGCGAAGGCGACGAGCGCAACGGCGAAGGCCAGCAGGTAGAGGAGGGCCGGCAGGTGCGACCGCCAGCGCCGCCGCCCGGGCGTCGCGCGTGCGATGAGCGCGAGATCGGGGTGCAGGGCGACCGTTTCCGCCGGCGGCCGGCGACCGCGTCGGTACACCACCACCAGCAGCGGGACCAGCGCGAGAAGCGCCAGCGCCCACGGCCACAAGAATCCGCTCATGGCACCCTCCGTTGCCAGCGCAGCGCCAGCGCGCCGGCGGCGAGCATCAGCACGGCCGCGAGGGCGCTCAGCGGCGCCGTGACCTCCGCCGCGTCGCTGCGCCAGCGCATCGCGGTACCCAGCTGTCGGAACAGGTCACGCCGTGCGCTATCGTCGGTCGGATCGAGCACGTCCCCCTGGCTCTCGTCGGCCAGGCTTCGCAGCGTGTCCGGCTGGTACGGGACGAAGTAGTCCTGGCCGTTGATGCGGGTCACGGCGCCACCGTCGCGCCCGAACGGCACGGTGAACACCCGGACCTGGTTGTCGACGGCGAAGCGCGCCGCCAGGGTGAGCGACAGGTCGGCCGGTACCGAGGGGTTCGGATCCACGTTCGAGACGCCGTCCGACAGGACCAGCAGGCTGCCCGGCGGAGGGTCGATCGCGCGATCGATACCCTGCGGGTCGGAGGCGGGGGCCGCCGTGCCGCTCGGGCGCAGCTCGGCCGGCAGCCGCACGTGCTCGCGGCCGGGGAGCATGCGAACGCCGGCGATGACCGCGGCGGCCAGCGACGTGTTGCTGGCGGGCTCGACCTGGGCCAGGGCCTCCAGCACCTGGGCGTGATCGGTCGTCGGCGACACGAGCAGGGACGCCACGTCGGAGAACCCGACGAGGCCGATGCGCGTGCTCGCCGGAGCCTGACGCACGAACGCCTGGGCCAGCGACCGGGCCGCCTCGAAACGCGACGGCGAGACGTCGTCGGCGAGCATCGATTGCGAGGTGTCGAGGGCTATCACGGCCGCGGCCTCGTTGCGCGGCCAGGGCACCGCCGCGACGGGCCGCGCCGCGGCGAACAGGAGCAGCGCCAGGGCGCCGAGCTGGAGTCCGAGGACCCAGCGCTCGTGCCGGCGCGGACCCCGCCGGACCACGCTCCCGATCAGGTGGGCGTCGGCGTAGGAGGACGCCGTGTGCTGCCGCCGCCTGCCTGCCTGCAACAGCAGGACGACGAGGAGCGGAAGCAACGCGAGGCCCCACAGGGCGGACGGCCAGGTGAAGGTCATGCGCGTCGCCCCTTCCGCCTACGCACGAAGCGGACCAGATCCGGCAGCAGGTCGCGGTCCGTGCGCAGCAACAGCAGGTCGGCACGGGCCGCGCGCACCGCCCGGGCGAGCGCCTTCTCCCGCTCCTCGACCAGCGCGCGGTGCGCGGCCCGCACCGCGGGGTCGCTGGTATCGACCCAGAGCTCGCGTCCGCTCTCGGGGTCGCGCAGCCTGAGCTCGCCGGCGTCGGGGAGCTCGAGCTCCGCCGGGTCGGCCACGCGCACGGCGATCACGTCGTGGCGCGCCGCGAGGCGTCGCAGCGGCGCGAACCACGCCGGGTCCTCCCCCTCCTCGCCGGACTGCAGGAAGTCGGACACCACGAACAGCAGGGTCCGGCGGCGGAGCGTGCGGTCGACGTGCCGCAGGGCGCCGTCGAGCTCGGTCGGTCCGCGCCCCGGTTCTGGCGCCCGCTCGAGATCGCGCAGGATCGCCAGCGCCTGTCGGCGCCCTCCCGCCAGGGGCGTGGCGCGGCTACCGCCGGGACCGAAGCCGAGCGCGCCCACCTTGTTGCCCTGCCGGGTCAGGATGGCGGCCGCGGCGCCGGCGAACTCCAGGGCGAGCCGCTCCTTGAGCGTGCGCCGGGTGCCGAAGGCCATCGAAGGGGAACGGTCGAGCACGACCCAGCCCGTCACCTCCCGCTCCTCGCGGTACTGCCGCACGTGCACGGCGCCCGTGCGGGCGGTGACGTTCCAGTCGATCCGCCGCACCTCGTCGCCCGGCTGGTACTCGCGCACCTCGGCCAGGTCGAGGCTGGGCCCGTAGAACAGGCCGGTGTAGTCGCCGAAGAAGAAGCCGTCGAGACGCCGCAGCACCATGAACTCGAGCCGGCGGAGCAGCTCGCTCGGCAGCTCGCCTCGTTCGGGGGCCGTGGTGGGCGGTTGCGGCGCCCGTGCGCGGCGCGCCGTACGCGGCCGCAGGGCGCCCGCCGGCGCGGCGGAGCGCGATGCCCTCGGGGTGCGCATCATGGGCGCACGACCCGGCCGCTACGCCGACGTCCGCGAGCCGCCGCCGTCGGCGGTTCGGACGTCGCGATGGGGGTCGCCCAGGTGGACGCGCGGCGCCCGCACCGCGTCGATCAGCGAGGCCACGGTGGGCTCGAGCTGAACGTCGTCGGCCAGGGCGTCGTACGACAGCGTCACGCGGTGGCGCAGGACCTCGGGCGCCAGGTCGCGGACGTCCTCGGGCAGCGCGAACTCGCGCCCGCGCACGACGGCCAGGGCCTTCGCGCCCAGGATGAGGTTGACGCTGGCGCGCGGGCTCGCGCCGAACGCGATGTACGGCCGTAGCTCGGCGAGCCCGACGTCGCCGGGGTCGCGCGTGGCACGTGCCAGACGCACCGCGTACTCGGTCACGGCGGGGTGCACGTGCACGTGGTCGGCCAGCGCCTGCAGCGAACGCAGGTCCTCGACCCCCAGCTGCACGTGGACCGGCTCGAAGCTCTGCGACACCCGGTCCACGACCGACATCTCCTCGTAGAACGCGGGATAGTCGATGACCACCTTGAACATGAAGCGATCGACCTGCGCCTCGGGCAGGAAGTAGGTGCCCTCCGACTCGATCGGGTTCTGCGTGGCCAGCACGAGGAACGGATCGGGCAGCAGGTGGGTCCGGTGCCCGATGGTGACCTGGCGCTCCTGCATGGCTTCGAGCAGCCCCGACTGCACCTTCGCGGGCGCGCGGTTGATCTCGTCGGCGAGGATCAGGTTCGCGAAGATCGGCCCGAGCTCGACGTCGAACGCACCCTCCTTGGGGTTGTAGATGCGCGTCCCGAGGAGGTCGGCGGGGACCAGGTCCGGCGTGAACTGGACGCGCTTGAAGGTGGTGCCCAACGCCTGGCTGAGGGTCTTGATGGCCAACGTCTTGGCGAGCCCCGGCACGCCCTCGATGAGGATGTGGCCGCGCGCGAGCAGCGCCACCATCATGCGCTCGAGCATCAGGTCCTGCCCCACGATGACCTTCTTCGTCTCGAGCAGCAGGCCGCGGAGGCGGGAGGCGGCGTCCATCACCACCTCGGGCGAGGGGTTGCGGGCTCCTTCGGGGACCTGCGGGTTGTCGGTCGTCACGGCGTGCCTCCAGCTTCCGTCACAGGGCGGTCCGGGCGCCGCTCCGGGCGTCCGACGCGCGGGCGGGGGACTCACGGGCGGGCGAGCCGTTCGCGGCGCTCGCCGTGGGGCCGGCGTTGGGTCCTTGGCGCGCCTGGTGCGGCGCGGGCATCGGCGCCTGCGGCGCCTGGCGCGGGCCGGGCGGCGTGGGCGAGCCCGGCGCGTCGGGGCTCGGCACGGGTTGCAGCGGGATGAGCTCGGCGGGTCCTCCGCCGCGCCCCTGGCCGGGTGGTTGCCCCTGGCCCGGTTGGTTGCCCTGCTGACCGGGGGCGGGGAGCATGAACATGCGCCCGTCCCTGAACAGCAGGATCTGGCACTGCCCCTGCTGCTGCCCCTGTTGCTGGCCCGGTTGCTGGCCCGGCTGGGGCGCGGCGCCCTGGCCCGGTTGCTGACCGCCCTGCCCCGGCAACGGGATCATCTCCCGTGGATCGGGCGATGCGCCGGCGCCCGGCGGCGGAGGCGAAGCGGCGTCCTGCACGAGCCACGCTCGCGCCCGTCGCGCGCCGGTCGCGCGGACCGCCGACGCCGGCTCGAGCGCGAGCGAGGCGTTACCGGCCGCCGGCGCGGCGCTCGCGGCCGGCGCCGCAATCGGCATGCTCGATGCGAGGCCGTTGCCAGGGGGCGCGCTCGAGCGACCCGCGACGAAGCCCAGGGCCACGAGGGCGGCCGCGCCCAACGGGAGGATCGCCCCGGCGGGACGACCGCGGGCGCGGGGCGCTCCAGCTTCGGGCCCTCCGCCTTCGGGCGCACCCCCTCCCGGCGCTGCGACGTGGTGCGACCCCGGCGCCTGTTTGCTGATGCGTGCCACGAGCGGTTCCGCCTTCCTGCGGCCGTGAGGGCGACCGCGGTGTCCTCGACCGCCGCGGGCGTCGGGCCAGCGGCACGAGGGTCGAGCCGGACGACGACTGAGCGCGTGATGCGAGCGCTTCGCGTGAGGGTGGAGCATGGCGAGAAGCGCTGCGGATCGGGTGCCACGGCGCTGCGGGGCGAGCTAGCGACGAGCCGAACGTGCGTGAGCGACTGCCGTTCCCCGTGCATGACGCAGGAGGCGTGGTGGGGTTGAGGTTCATGATACGACCCGGGCCGGAGGGTCGAGTCAGCGATGCGACGAGGGCGCGCGCGGGCCGCCCCGGGACTCTCAGGCGCCCCGCGAGAGCTCCCGCAGTTGGTCGCCTACGCCGCGCGTGACCACGCCGCCGTGGTAGGCCACGAGCGTCGTGATGTCCAGCGCGGCGAGCTTGCGCACGGACGCCATGGCACGCTCCATGTCGGGCGTGGCCCGGGGATTCGGCCCGCGGACGCGCCCGTCCTCGACCACGACCGCGTCCCCAGCGATGAGGGTCTTGCTCGCCGGATGGTAGAGGCAGATGTGCCCGGGCGTGTGCCCCGGCGTGGCGACGACCCGCAGGCCGCCGAGGATGGGGAGTTCGTCGCCGTCGTCCAGGGTGCGGTCCACCGGCGCCTTCGGCGGATCGAGCAGCAGCCGTTCGAGAGCCGCTCGCCGGTCGGCGGGGAGCTGCTCGAGCATCCCCTTCAGGCGCTTCGGGTCGAACTTGATGGGGCGCAGCTCCCCCTCGATGTAGGGGCGGTCGGCGGCGTGTGCGAGGACCTCCACCCGCTGTCCGACGGCGGCGAGGATCTCGGGAAGGCCGCCGATGTGGTCGATGTCCTGATGCGTCACGATGATCCGCCGGAGCACGGCGAGCGGCGTGCCGGCCGCCTCCAGTGCCTGACCCAACGGCTCGAGCGCGCCCGGCAGCCCAGCGTCGATCAGCGTCACGCCGGCCGCGTCGTCGCGCAGGACGGTCGGGTGCAGGACGCTGGTGCCGGACGCCAGCGCCATCTCGATCGAGAGTACCTCGATGCCTTCGCTCACGCGCATGGGAACCTCCGTCATCGCCGACCGTACCGCGCGCCCCGACTCCCGCCGGTCGCGCGTCGGCGGCTGTGGACTGGGGGGCCGGCCCGCGCTCGTCAGGGCGCGCGCACCAGCTCGCGGCCCGGACCGAGAGCGAGCGGCGGGAGGTACTCGCCGACCTGCGTGCGGCTCCACCACCGCCCCGTGGCCCGCCGTTCGCGCGGCGACGTGAAGCGGTAGCGGTACAGCCGCGCCCGAACGCGGGTCGGCGGAGCGTCGGGGAACGGGTTGGGCCCGAGGAGCGCCAGCGTGCGGCGGTCGCCCTCGAGCAGGCGCTGCGCCAGCGTGAGCATCCAGGGGTGGTGCGAGGGACCCGACATCGCCGCGAACCACAGCAGCCAGTCGAGCCGCAGGTGGTACGGGGCGACCTGCGGCGGACGCCGGGCGGGGTCGCCGGGCTTGGCTCGGAACTCGTACGCGCGCCATGGCCCCCCCTCCCGCGCGCCTTCCAGCACGATCTCGAAGCGCTCGCGCGTGACGCTGCCGAAGGCACCGTAGGTGTTGACGAGGTGCAGGGGATCGAAGCTGGCGTTCATGAGCTGAGCGCGCGACAGCAGGTTGCGGACGGGGCGGACGCTCAGGACGATCACCAGGGCGGTCACGGCGTAGACGGCCAGGTCGAGTCCGAGCGGGCGCGGGGCCCCGACCGCCGGCCCGAGGCCCGTGACGCGCTCGAGCACCCCGTCGCCGAAGGCCGAGAGCGCCAGCGTCATGGTCAGGGCGTTGAGCCAGGCGAAGTTGCCGCTCGCGACGAGCCACGCCTGCGTCACCAGGATGATCGCTCCGGCGATCGAGGCCGCCGGTTGGGGCGCGAACAACGCCCAGGGCACGATGAGCTGCGTGACGTGGTTGGCGCCGGTCTCGAGGCGGTGGAACGCGCGCGGGAGGTGGTGGGCGTACCAGCTCGCGGGGTTGGGCAGCGGTTGTGTCTCGTGATGGAAGTCCAGGCACGTGAGCCGGCGCCAGCACGGGTCGCCGCGGAGCTTGATGAGCCCCGCTCCGAACTCGACGCGGAACAGCGCCCATCGCAACAGCAGGCCCACGAGCGCCGGTGCGCGCACCGGCCAGGGGCCGAGGAAGATGGCCAGGAACCCGACCTCGAGCAGGAGCGTCTCCCAACCGAAGCCGTAGAACACCTGACCGACGTTCACGATCGAGAGGTACAGCGCCCACAGCAGGGACCAGGCGAGCATGGAGAGCCACAGCGGCCCCAGGTCCGAGAGCCCGAGCGTCGCGCAGGCGGCGAGAAGGGCGCCGAACCACGCCAGGGCCTCGAAGAAGCGGTCGGAGTAGTGCAGATGGAACAGGCTCGGCCGGCGCCGGAACAGGTGCGGCCCGCGTACGTGGCGGATCGGCATCAGGCCGCGCTCCCCCAGCAGGGGCACGAACTGCCGGGCGGCGGCGACGAAGGCGCACAGGTAGACACCCCCGAGCAGCCGCTGGAAGGCGAAGCGGCCCAGTTGGAAGCCGTCGCCGACGAGCGCGTGCAGCGCTCCGCTCACGGCGAGTATCCGGCGGGCGCGCGAGCCAGGCGCGCGATCGCCGCACGGGCGGCGTGGTAGCCCGACATGCCGTGCACCCCGCCGCCCGGGGGCGTAGCCGAGGAGCACAGGAACAGGTCGGGGTCCGGCGTGGCGTACGGCACCCTGCGCAGCGCGGGGCGCGCCACGATCTGGCGCAGGTCCAGCAGGCCGCCGTTGATGTCGCCTCCCACGTAGTTCGGGTTGTAATCGGCGAGCTCGGCCGCGTTGCGGGTGTGGCGGGCGAGGACCCGGTCGCGGAAGCCCGGCGCGAAGCGCTCGAGCTGCGCCTCGATCCGCTCCGTCATGTCGACTCCGGAGCCGTTGGGCACGTGGCAGTACGCCCACGCGGTGTGCCGCCCGGCCGGGGCGCGGGTCGGATCGAACAGGCTCGGCTGCGTCACCAGCACGAAGGGGCGCTCCGGGTGCCGTCCGCGCGCCACCTCGTCCTCGGCGGCGGCAACCTCGGCGAGGGTGCCGCCGACGTGCACCGTGCCCGCCCGTCCGCATGCCGCGGCCCGCCACGGGATCGGCCCGTCGAGGGCGTAGTCGACCTTGAACACCCCCGGGCCGTAGCGGTAGCGCCGCAGCGCCCTGCGGTAGGCGGACGGCAGGCGGTCGCCGGCTACGCGCAGCGCCTCGACCGGGGTGAGGTCGAGCAGCACGACGCGGGAGCTGGGGAGCTCCGAGAGCGCGTCGACGCGCCGGCCCGTCTCGATCTCCGCGCCGAGGTCGCGCGCGTAGTCGGCGATGGCGGCGGCGATGCGCTGCGCACCGCCGCGCGGCAGCGGCCACCCGCGGGCGTGCGCGAGCGCGCCGAGCACGAGGGCGATCGCGGCGCTCGCCGGCGCCTCGAGGGGCAGCATGCCGTGCGCCGACAGGCCGGCGAACAGCGCGCGCGCGCGCTCGCCGCGGAACGACACGCGCGCCAGCGCGCTCGCCGGCCACAGGGCGCGCGCGCCGAAGCGAGCGAGTGCGACGGGATGCGCGGGCAGCCGAAGGAGCGGCCCCAGGATGTCCGGGGCCAGCGCTCCCCACGACGATGCGATCGGCCCGAAGAGTGCCCGGTATGCGCCCGTGTCGCCGCCCAGGCCCGCAGCCGTCTCGCCGAGGTCGCGCGCGCTCACGACGGCGTCGTCGCCGTCGAGGGGGTGTGCGAGGGGCAGCGGCGGGTGGATCCACTCGAGGCCGCGGCTCGCCAGGGGGAGCTCGGTGAGGAACGGGGAGCCAACCGCCATGGGGTGGATGGCGGAGCACACGTCGTGAAGGAACCCGGGCAGGGTGAGCTCGGCGCTGCGCGTTCCGCCCCCCACCGTCGTCGAGGCCTCGAGCAGCAACGTGGCGAAGCCTTCGCGGGCCAGGAGGGCGGCGGCGGCCAGCCCGTTGGGCCCCGCGCCGACGATGACGGCGTCGTACTTCGGACGTGCGCCTCGACTCATGGGTACGAGGATAGCGGCGCGGCAGGGACCGCGTCGTGGCGCGGGTGCATCCCGAGGGGCGAGCCAAGGCGCTTCACGCTGCTCACGGCCGGTACGCCTATCGTGCTCGGTGGCGCGGGCGTGCCGGCCGCGGGGCCACGAACGCCCCGGGCACCCCTGGCGCTGCGCGCGCGCCCGACGCCAAAGGGCGCCGACCGGAGGACCCGATGAACGCGAACGATGGTACCCAGGCCACGCTCTCTTCGTCCAGCTCGATGGAGGTGACGCTCGACACGGGTACCGGCGTTCTTTACGGCACCCTCGAGCTGCCGCCGGGCATCGCCGCGGACGCCGTTCCGCTCGCGTTGATCATCGCCGGATCCGGGCCGACCGACCGCGACGGCAACAGCGCGGTGCTCCCCGGCCACAACGATTCGCTCGCGATGCTCGCCCGTGGGCTGGCGCAGCGGGGCGTCGCGTCGCTGCGCTACGACAAGCGCGGGATCGGCGCGAGCGCCGACGCGATGCAGGGAGAGGACACGCTGCGGTTCGGCACCTACGTCGACGACGCGGCGCGCTGGTTGCGCCTGCTGGGCGCAGACCGGCGCTTCGGTGCACTCGCGGTGATCGGGCACAGCGAGGGGTCGCTGTTGGGGATGATGGCGGCCGCGCAGGAGGACGCCGCGGCCTTCGTGTCGCTCGAGGGCGCGGGCCGCCCCGCTCCGGCGGTGCTGCGCGGCCAGCTCGAGTCCCAGCTTCCCCCCGACGTCGTCGAGGAGGCGATGGATGTGGTGGACCGGCTGGTGCGCGGTCAACCGGTGGAGGAGCTGCCGGCCGGCATCGCTGCCGTGCCGCAGATCGCCCAGGGCCTGTTCCGGCCGTCGGTACGGCCGTACCTGGCGAGCTGGATGCGGCTGGACCCCGTCGACGAGATCGCACGGCTGGCTGCGCCCTCGCTCATCGTGCAGGGGACCACGGACCTGCAGGTCACGGCGCGGGACGCGGAGGCCCTGGCCGGCGCCGCCCGCGAGGGGCGGCTCGTGGTGATCGACGGCATGAACCACGTCCTGAAGGTGGCGCCGGAGGAGCGCGCCGCCAACCTGGCGGCCTACGCCGATCCGAGCCTTCCGCTGGCGCCCGGCCTGGTCGACGCGGTGGCAGGCTTCCTCCGGCCGGCCGGCCAAGCGTCCGCCGGCGGAGGGCCGCAAGCCGGCGCCCGCAACTAGCGGCCCGGGGCCGGCGGCGCGTGGCTGGGGGTGCGTGGCCGGCGGCGCGTACCTGGCGGCCCGTGGCCGGTGGCGCATGGCTGGCGGCGCGTAGCTGGCCGGCCCGGGGCCCGTACCTGGCGGCCCGGAACTCGGGGCACGCTCGCGGGCCCGCCCGCGCGACGGGAGGCTTCGCGCGACGCTCCTACACTGTCCTCGGCGGGTCCCGCTTCCGCGCGGGGCGCCCGCCTCACGTCCGAGCCCCTTGCGAGAGGAGGCACCGTGAGCAACGAAGAACGACTCGACAGCGCCGCACTCGCGGCCGACATCGTCGACCGCGCCGAGCTCGAGCGCTTGAGCGAGCTCCACGCGGAAGCGCTCGTCTCGATCTACCTCCCGACCCAACGTGCCGGCAGCGACACCCGTGAGAACGCCATACGGATGAAGAATCGCCTGTCCGACGCGCAACGGCAGCTCGAGGAGCGCGGCTGGCAGCGCGACGACGCCGAGGCGTACCTGCGGCCGGCGCACGACCTGGTGAACGACAACGATTTCTGGCAGCACCAGCTCGACGGCCTCGCGGTGCTGCTCGGGCCCGACGGACTGCAGACCTGGCGCGTCCCGCAACCGTTCGAGGAGCTGACGGTGGTCGCCGACGCGTTGCACCTCAAGCCGCTGCTCCCGTTGGTCACCGGGGACGGTACCTTCCACGTGCTCGCCGTCAGCCTCGCGCAGGCGCGCCTCTACCGCGCGACGCACTACTCCGTGAGCGAGGTCGACCTGGGCGACACGCCGACGAGCCTGGCGGAGGCCCTGCGCTTCGACGAGTTCGAGAAGGACCGCGGGCAGCAGGAGGTGTCGCGCGGCGGCGGGGGGACGGGCGCCATCGCGTTCGGCGTCGACGATCTCGACGAGCGCCGCAAGACCGACATCCTGCGCTTCTTCCGCGCGCTGGACGACGGCGTCCGGCGCAGGCTCGGAACGGAGCACGCGCCGTTGGTGTTCGTCGGGGTCGACTTCCTGTTCCCGCTGTATCGCGAGGCGAACCACTACGACACGCTGCTCGACGACCATGTGCGCGGCAACCCCGACACCTGGGGCGCCGTCGAGCTGCACGCCCGCGCGTGGGACGTCGCCCGACCGCATTTCGACCGCGTGCGCGAGGAGGTCATCGAGCGCCTGCACGCGCAGGCCGGCACCGGCCGCGCGAGCGCCGATCTGGCGGAGGTGGTCACCGCCGCACACGACGGCCGTGTCGAAACCCTCTTCGTGGCGCTCGGACGCCAGCGCTGGGGTCGGTTCGACCCGCAACGGCGGGTGGTGGAGGCCCACGACCCGAAGCGCCCCGACAGCCGCGACCTGTTGGATCTGGCCGCCATGCGCACGTTGCGCAACGGAGGGCGGGTCTTCGCCGTGGCGCCCGACGAGGTGCCGATGGTGCGGCCGGGCGGCGATGGCGCCGCCGCACGCGACGGCGCGCCCAGCGACGGCGCCCGCGACGGCGCGCCCGGCCACGGCGCGGGAGACGGCGGCGCGCCCGACGGCGGCGACGGAGCACCGGAACGCGGCGCGGGATTGGCCGCCCTGTTCCGCTACTGAGCGTCGGCGCTCGCCGAGCCGCCGGCCACGGCCCGTGGGCGGGTACAGTGGCGCCGTGATCGATCTGCACACGCACCACGCACGCTGCGGCCACGCCGTCGGAACGCTCGAGGAGGTGGCGCGCAACGCCTACGCCGCGGGCGTGCGCATCTTCGGCTGGAGCGACCACGCACCGCGCTTCGCCGACCCCGAGGACCACCCGAAGCCCCGCGTGCAGATGGCGCGTTCTCAATGGGAGCCGTACCTGCGAGAGGCGACGGCGCTTCGCGCCGAGCTGGCGCGGGCGCTGCCCGACCTGGACCTACGGCTGGGTGTCGAGGCCGACTACCTCCCCGGCACTGGGCGCGCCTACGCGTCGGCTCTCGCCCGCGACGAGCTCGACTACGTGCTGGGCTCCGTGCACGAGGTCGGGCCCTGGCAGATCTTCCAGCCCGACACCTGGGCCGACCTGGACGACATCGACGTGTTCCACCTCGGCTATTGGCGGGCGCTGAGGGAGGCCGCGTCCAGTGGGCTGTTCGACGTGATCTCGCACCTCGACGCGATCAAGACGCTCGCGCCCGCCCCGCGCGCCGACCTCACGGCGGAGATCGCGAGCACGCTCGACTGCATCGCAGACGTCGGCGTCGCCGTCGAGATCAACGGTTCTGGACTCCGAAAGGTCGGCGAGCTGTACCCCGCGCCGGCGCTCATCGCAGAGCTGGTACGGCGCGACGTTCCCATCACGTTCGGTTCCGACGCGCACGCGCGCGACCACCTGGGGATGGGGTACGAGGAGGCGATCGGTCTCCTCGCGGGGCTCGGCCGCCGACGGTTGGTGACGTTCCGCCGGCGCGAGCCGGTGTGGGTCGAGCTGCCCTAGTCGACGGCGGCGCGGCCGCGCCCCGGCAGCTCGGCTACTCGCTGCGGTCCGTGGCAGGCGGGGGCGGCGGCGTCAGGGCCGCGATCTCGGCGCGCGCCTCCGGGCTCAGGTCGAGGTCGGCGGCGGCGAGCGAGGGCTCGAGCTGCTCGACGTCGCGGGCGCCGATGATGGGCGCGGTCACCTGCGGGTGCGCGCGCACCCAGGCCACGGCGAGCGTGACGGGGTGCACGCCGCGCTCCGCGGCGAAGGCCGTGAAGTCCTCGGCGATCTGCGTGTAACGCTCGCCCCCGTAGCGCCTGGCGTACATGTCGTTGTCCACCAGGCGGCCGCGGTCCGGCCGGCGGCCCCTGCCGTACTTGCCGGTCAGCAACCCGCCCCCGAGCGGGCTGTAGGGAACGACCGCGAGCCCCTCGTGCGCCGCCATCGGAAGGATCTCCACCTCCACCTGGCGCTTCGCGAGGTTGTACATCGGTTGGACGGCCTCGAAGCGCGCGAGGTGCTCGAGGGCGCTGACCCCCAGCGCTCGCTCGATCTGCCAGGCGGCCCAGTTGCTGACGGCCGGATAGATCACGAGGCCGCGTCGGACGAGCTCGTCGAGGGAGCGCAGGCTCTGCTCGATGGGCGTCGAGGGATCGAACTGGTGCAGGTAGTACACGTCCAGTCGGTCGGTCTGGAGCCGGCGCAGGCTCGCCTCGACCGCCCGCACCATGTGGCGACGCGACAGGCCCCGGTCGTTCACGTCGTCGCTCATGCGACCGAAGACCTTGCTGGCGATCACGAGGCGATCGCGCTCGCCCTTCATGAGGCCGCCGAGGATCGACTCGGAGCGGCCGCGCCCGTAGGCGTCGGCGGTGTCGAAGAAGTTGATGCCGGCCTCGCGGCAGCGCCGGAACAGCCTGGCCGACTCGGCCTCGTCGGCCTGGTCGCCGAACGACATGGTGCCGAAGCACAGCGAAGAGACCCGCACTCCGGTGCGGCCGAGAACGCGCAATTCCATGGTTCCCCTTCCTTGGCGGGCGGGCGGGCGCGGCGGTGCCGGGCCGCGCCCAGGGCTCAGGTCGTGGGGGCGTCGTCGCCCGCGCCGAGGCGCAGCGTCGCGACCTGGTACGCGGTGAGCTCGATACCGTCCTCGATCGGTGGGCCGGGCGCCTCCTCCAGCAGGTTCGTGAGGCGGATGCCGCCCGACCCGTCGACCAGCGTGCCCCGGAGGGCCGCCCGCACCCTGTTGCCCAGCGGCTCGTAGAGGCGCACCACCAGGTCGCGGCCGTCCTCGGACCGCTTGAGGCAGGAGAGGACCACGCCGGGACCCGCCTCGAGCAGGCGGACGGCACGGGGCGCGGTGGTGCTGCCGGCCGGGTCCGCCGCCGACGCGACCACGCTCATCCGCAGGGGCGCGTTGAGATCCTGGGCTTCGGCGAGGGTCGCCTCCGGCGTTCCGCCGCGGTGCGGCACGAGGGCGTAGGTGAAGGTGTGCTCGCCCTCGTCGGCGAAGGGGTCGGGATGGACCGGGGTCCTCAGCAGGGTGAGGCTCAGGCTCGAGCCGTGCGCCGCATAGCCGTACTTCGCGTCGCTCGCGAGGCCGACGCCGTACCCGGGCTCGGACAGGTCCGCCCAGCGCAGGCCCGGAACCTCGAACATGGCTGCGTCCCACGAGGTGTTGCGGTGCGTCGGGCGCTCGACGCGGCCGAACGCCGTCTCGAAGCTCGCCCGGGCGGCGCGCACGGTGGTGGGGAAGTACGCGCGCAGCAGCGTCCTCCGCGCGTGGGCCGTGAGGCGGGTGACGATCTCGAGGCGGCGAGCGCCGCTCCGCAGCAGGTAGTCCTGCTCGACCTCGATGCCGTCGGCTCCGCGGCGGACGCGGATGGCCGCGGCGGACGGCCCGGCGGCCACCACCCGGGGAGGCTGGAGCGGCGGCAGATCGCGACCGGACGCCTCGTACTCGGCGTCGAGCTCCCACGCCTCGTACTCGCGCGGCACGTCGTCGAACGCGCGCAGCCGGTTGCCCGGCGCGGCCATTACGTCGCGGCCGGCGTCCTTGTCGTACACGTGAACGCTGCCGTCGTCGAGCACCGTCACCCGCAGGTGCTCGTTCTCGAGGCGGCGACCGTCGGCCGTGGCGCCGTCTCGCGCCGCGGCCGCCCGGGCCGCCCCGCCTCCGGCCTCCTCGCCTTCGGCCGCCCCGCCTTCGGCCGCCTCGCCTTCGGCCGCCTCGGCTTCGGCCGCCTCGGCTTCGGCCGCCTCGGCTCCGGCCGCCCCGCGTCCGGCCTCCGCCACCGCGCTTCCGGGCCCCGGGAGCGCCAGGTAGCCGAGCCCGGGTACGACCAGCTCGGGCGCGTCCACGTACAGCGCGCCGTCGACCTCCTGCACGCGTGCGCCGGCCGCCCGCAGCACCTCGGCCGCCCCGCCGCCCGCACCGCCGCCGCGGAGCGCGGTGCGCAGCGGACGGTCGTGCAGGGAGAGGTTCCACACCACCACGCCGGGCCCGCCGGCGATCGCGGCCGCCAGCGCGTTCAGCGCCTCGTCGCGCAGCGCGCGCGCCGCCGCCGACGCGGCTCCAAGCTCCTCCTCGGACTCCGCGGCCACGGCGCGGATGCCGGAGCCCGGAAGGATGTCGTGGAACTCGTTGCGGAGCAGCGTCTGCCACAGGTCGCGCAGCCGCTCCTCGGGGTAGGGCGCGGCCAGCAGCCGCCAGCGCAGCGTGGCGGCGGCCTCCGCCTCCACCAGCTCGTGCTCGAGCCTCCGGTGCAACGCCTTCACGCGCGCCTGGGTGGTGTAGGTGCCTCGGTGGAACTCGAGGTACATCTCGCCGACCCACACCGGCAGGCGCGGGGCCGCACCCGAGCGCTCCACGGCCTCGAAGTAGGCGTCGACGCGTCCGTGGCGCAGCGCCGGCAGCCCCGGCATGGCCCGCTGCCGCTCGAAGCGCTCGAGCATCTCGGCCGTCGGCCCGCCGCCCCCGTCGCCCCAGCCGAAGGTGAACAGCGACGCGCGGTGGTAGCGCTTGCCCCGGAAGGCGTTCCACACGACGGTGGTGTCGCCCGCCTGCACGACGCCGTTGTAGGCGTGGCGCGGGTTGTGGAAACCGTGCGCCAGCACGCGCGTGCCGTCGATCCCCTCCCACCAGAAGAGGTCGTGCGGGAAGCGGTCCGTCTCGTTCCAGTTGAGCTTGGTCGTGAAGAAGTGCGGCATGCCGGCCTGCCGGAAGAGTTGCGGCAGGTTGCCGGCGTAGCCGAAGGTGTCGGGCAGCCATGCGACCGTGGCGCGGTCGCCCGTGAGGCGCTCGAGCCCGAGCTGCCCGTAGAGCAGCTGCCGCGCCCACGACTCGCCGGCCAGCAGGTTGCCGTCCGGCTCGACCCACATGCCGCCGACGATCTCCCAACGCCCCTCCGCCACGCGGCGCCGGATCGCCTCCAACCCGTCCGGGTCGTCCTCCTGGAGCCACTGGTAGAGCTGCGCCGTCGACTGGTTGAAGGTCCACCCCGGGTACCCGTCCATGAGGGCGAGCGCAGTCCGGAACGTCCGCACGGCCTTGCGCCGCGTCTCCGCCAACGGCCACAGCCACGCCAGGTCGATGTGGGCGTGCCCCGACAGCACCAGCTCGCCGTCGCTGGGGTAGCGCTCGCGCACCGCCTCGAGCCGCTCGCGCAGGGCGGCGCGCGCGACCTGCAGCCGGTGGCGCGCCGCCTCGTCGAGGACGGACGCCTCGCCCGCGAAGCGCCACGCCTCCCACACGCCGGCCTGCACCCGGCGGTCCTCCTCGACCCGCGTGAGGCGCGCGAGGAAGCGCTCGGTGTCCGCACGCGGCAGGCGCAGCTCGGCCACCGTGTCGGCCGTCGCGCGCGCCAGCAGCTCGGCCACCTCGGGACGCGCGTCCGCCAGTACCTCGGCGGCGTCGACGGCGGCGGCGAGGTCCTCGTGCAGCGCGCGCACGAGCGCGTCGGGCCACACCCAGCAGGCCTCTCGCAGGGCGGGCTCGGGGGTGGGCGTGCCGAACAGCCCGTGCGGCACCGCCTCGACGCGCACGGTCACGGGTGTGCCCGGCACCAGGGTCGAGGGCAGGGCCAGCTCGCGGTGGTACGGGTTGACGCCGCCGAGGCGCGCACCGTTCACGCTGGCAAGCGCCTCGCCGCCCACGTCGAGCCGCAGGAGGGGTCCGGCGCGACCGCCGCCGTCCGGCGCGGCGCCGCCGTGCGCCGCGGGGGCGGCCTCCGTGTCGTTCGCGGACGCGGCGTTGTCGCCCGCAAGACGGCCGACCTCGGGCACCTGGCCTTCGAACGTGAACACCAGCGGGAAGCCGGCGTCGGGCCAGGGCTCGCCCACCGACAGCGAGCCCGCGTCACCGTTCGGCCCCCGCACCGCCGCCGCCCCGAGCGGTGCGGTGGCGAGGTCGCGGTACGCTTCGAGCTCGCGCAGCGCGACGCGCAGGCGCGCCAGGCTCTTGGCGAACGCCGGCGCGCTCACGCGACGGCCTCGCGCGCCGCGAGGCAGGCGCCGGCGGTCACGTCGACGACCGCCCCCACCCGCCTTGTCGCGCGCGCTCCTGGGAGGCGCGGCGGCACCTCGACGCGGTCGCGGCAGCGGCCGTCGCCGGCCGGGACCGCTCGAAGGGGATCCACTCCGGTATGGGATGTCCGCATGGTTTCGTCGTACCACGCGTCGACGCACGCCGATCTCTCCACGACGACCTCGCGGCGTGCGCGCCTCGGGTGGCGGGCGGCGCCGTCCACGGGCTCGGGCGCCCTAGAGCGCCTCGACGGGCACGACGTACTCCGGTCGATCCGCCGGCCGCCGGCGCCCCGCCAGCGTCGCCGGTCCCTCCACAACGATCACCGCCACGGCCGCGATCCAGAAGACCCCGAAGACGATCCAGAAGCTGCCGAGATCGCCGGTGCCGAAGGTACCGGTGAGCACCAGGGCCGCGTCGGTCGACGCGTGGAACAGCGCCGCGAGCATCACGCTGCCGCGGCTGCGATTGAAGATCCACCCCACCAGCACGCTCTCGGCGACCGCGAAGAGGACGAAGGCGACGAACGGGTACTTCGCCTGGGCCGTGTCCTGCATGAGGAACAGCGGGGCGTGCCACAGCCCCCACAGCACGCCCAGCACGGTGCTGCTCACCAGCGCCGACCAGCGCGCCTGCAGCCTCGGGAGAACGAAGCCCCGCCACGCGAGCTCCTCGGTTCCGATCATCTTCGGGAAGAACACCAGGAAGTAGGCCGCGACCGCCGCGGGCGGCGCGACCGCGCCGACGTGCGCGCCGCCGCCGAGAAGCCGATCGAGCCCCAGCGCCGCGAACGAAAGCGCGACGGGAACGAGCAGCGCGGCCAGGTACCAGGTCACCCCGACGCGCCAGCGGAACATGCGCGCCAGGAGGTCGCGCAGCCCCGCGGGCCCCGCCGCGGCGGCGGAGCCGAGGGCGGCGACCGTGAGCGCGAGGTAGGCGAACGCGCCCTCGGGGATGTGCCAGCCCAACGTCCCGCGCTGCTGCAGGATGGTGGTGAGCCAGACGAACCACGACAGGGCGAAGGCCACGACGAAGAAGCCGACGACGAGTCCGCGCCGCCCGGGCGCGGGGCGCGATGCGATCATCACGCACCTCCAGGTTGGAAGTTCCCGATCCGGGCTCGGTGGCTCCCCGACCCCCGCCCGCGAGCACCCGGTCGGTCCGCCATTCAACCACGCCCGCGCCGACCGCGTTCGGACTCGCGACGGCGGTCGGCGGGACCGACGTCCCGGGCCGCCGTTGCTAGACTGCCGCGTGATGACCGCGCATCCGCGGCGCCCCCGCGACCCCCGTCCCGCCGCCGCCCGCCCGGCGCGGGGCCTGCGGCGGTGGCTGCGTGAGCCGGTCAACGCCCTCACGCACCTCGCCGGCGTGGCGCTCGGCCTCGCCGTCACCGTTCTCCTCCTCGTCGCGTCGAACGGGGAGCCGTGGCGGCTCGTCAGCTTCGCCGTCTTCGGTCTCGCGTCGGTCCTCCTGTTCACCGCGAGCACGCTGCTGCACGCGTTGTGGGTGGGCCCGCGCACCGCCGCCCGGCTGCGCCGGCTCGACCACGGCGCCATCTTCCTGCTCATCGCCGGAAGCTACACGCCGCTCACGCTGGTCACGCTCCGCGGTGTCTCCCCGGCCTGGGGTTGGACGCTCTTCGCCGTCGTGTGGGTCCTGGCGCTCGCGGGCCTGCTGGCGAAGCTCCTCTGGCCGCTCGCGCCGCGCCGGCTCTCCACCGTGCTGTACGTGGGCCTCGGCTGGCTCGCGCTGATCGCGCTCCAGCCCATCGCGCGCGGGCTTCCTCTCGGCGGTATCGCGTGGCTCGCGCTGGGCGGCGTGTTCTACAGCGTGGGTGCCATCGTGTACGCGCTCGAGCGGCCGCGGCTGGCACCGGGCGTGTTCGGATTCCACGAGCTGTGGCACGTGTTCGTGCTCGCCGGCTGGGCCAGCCACGCCGCGATGATGCGCTGGTTCGTGCTGCCGGGCTAGCGTGTACCTTTGGACTCACGTGCGGGGGCGCCCGCGTCGGCGGTCGCGGACACCTGGCCACCCGGCGCGGGCTCGCGGCGGCCGAGCGGCTCGAGGGGCTCACGCCGGGGTGGGTGCGGCCGCCCACCCCCGGATGACGGTGGCGTCAGCCGGCGTCCACTCCCTCCTGCAGGCGGAGCAGCAAGCGGATCTGGCCCGCGTGGTAGACGTCGTGCGACGCCGCGCCCATCACCACGTCGGCGTAGGTCCGGCGCGAGGTGCGCACCTGGTCGTCGAGACGCGACTCGGGGAAGACGCGCACCGCCTCGAGCAGGCGCCCGTGCCACGCCCGCAAGAACTCGAGGTCCCCGCGCCACGCCTCCTCGGTCGGCGCGCCCCCCTCGGGGCGTTCGAACCAGTCCGAGCCCTTCACGCCGAAGCCGTGCGCCTCGCCGCCCAGCGCGAGGGTGAGGTCGCGCCAGGCGCGGTACTTCCAGTACGCGGCGTGCACCACCTCCTCCCACACGTCGTGGCGCCCGGGCGCGGGACGCCACGAGGCGCGCGCCACGTCCACGCCCCGCACCGCGTTCCAAAGGTTCGGTCCGTGCCACGCGGACCGGTCGTACGCCTGCTCGAGCAAAGCCACGAGCAGCGCGATGCGCTCGCCGCCCGGCCCCGGCTCCCCGCCGCCGGGGCCGCGGGCTGCCGGGGCGCCGGGGCCGCGGGGGGCACGGGCGCTCACCCCTCCACCATCCGGTTCACCAGGCGCCCGAGCGGCCCGACCTCGACCACGACCTCGTCGCCCGGCACCATCCAGCGCTTCTCGGCGCGCCCCAGGATGACGCCCTCGGGGGTGCCGGTCGCGATCACGTCGCCCGGCTCGAGCGTCATGTAGCGGCTCGCGTAGGCGACGATCTCCGCCACCGAGAAGATCATGTCGGCGGTGTTCGAGTCCTGGCGTTGCTCGCCGTTGAGCCAGCAGCGCACCCGCAGATCCTGCGGGTCGGGCACCTCGTCGGCGGTGGCGAGGTACGGGCCCATCGGCAGGAAGCCGTCGAGCGTCTTGCCGAGCAGCCACTGGCCGCTGAGCATCTGCAGGTCGCGGGCGCTGAGGTCGTTGCCGTTGCAGTAGCCGAGCACGTGCTCGAGCGCGTGCTCCTCGCTCACGCGCCGCGCGCGGCGACCGATCACCGCCACCAGCTCCGCCTCGTAGTCGTAGCGTTCGGCCTCGCGGGGCAGCGCGACGTCGTCGCCCGGGCCGGCCACCGCGTTGCCGAACTTCGAGAACAGCACGGGGGCCGTGGGCGGCTCCATGCCCGACTCGCGGGCGTGGCGCAGGTAGTTGAGTCCGACGCAGAGCACCTTGCCCGGGCGGGGCACGGGCGCGAGCAGGCGCAGCTCCCCCTCGGCGGCGGCCGCGGCCCCCGACCGCGCCGCACGCTCGAGCTCCGGCAGGACGGCGAGCCCGTCCTCGGCGAGCCGCCCCGCGGGGGTCCGCGTCGGCACCACGCCCGTGTCCGTCTTGACGCCCACGAGCGCGTCCCCGTCGGGCCCCTCGAATGTGACCAGGATCATGATCGCCTCCGTGGGCCCAAGCTTACCCGCCACCGGGCCGTCCCGGGCCGGTGGCCCGGCTCCCGCGGGCGAGCGGGGCCGCGCGGACCGGGAGCGAGCGCCCCTCGCCGAGGCCGGCGCGCCGCGGCGCGCCGTCTCAGGCGGGGACGCCGACCCCGACCAGCGGATCGCCGGCGTTGATGGCCAGGCTGGTCACCGCGAACAGCACGGTGCCGTCGTCCGTGCTGCGCGCATCCTGCAGCGGCTCGCCGAGCACGCCTCGCAGCGTGCCCAGGAGCTGCCCGGCGCGCACGGCGTCACCGGCCTCCACCTCGGGATACCAGCAGCCGTCGTGCTCGCTTCGCGACCACGCGAAGCGGCCGATGACGCGGGAACGAACGCCGCCGGCGGGCGCGGCGTCGGTCATGCCAAGGTGGTGCAGCACGCGGCGCGCGCCCTCCTCGAGCGTCGCGACCGCGCGCCGGGGCCACAACCCCTGGCCGCCGGCCTCGGCCAGCACCGCCGGCACGCCGCGGCCGTGGGCGGCGACGAAGCTCATCGAGCCGCGCGGCTCCTCCTCGATGCGGTAGGGCAGACCGAAGGCCTCGGCCATCGCGGTCGCGGCCTCGTCGGCGCGCACGTGGATGGCGAACGGCGTGAGGGCCTCGACGAGGTCGCCGCCGTGCAGATCGAGGTACGCGTCGGCGCCGGCAAGCAGCGCCTCGACGAGCCAGTGCGCCAGGCGCTCCGTCGGGCTGCCGTCGGGATCGCCGGGGAACACGCGGTTGAGGTTCTTGCCGTCGAGCGGGCTCACGTAGATGCTGCGCGCGAAGTACGACGCGGTGCTGACGATGGGCACGACCACGAGGCGCCCGCGGATGCGATCGGGCGGCGTGGCGGCAAGCCGCTGCGCGGCGACGATCGACGCGTACTCGGCGCCGTGGACGCCGGCGGTCACCACGAGCGTCGGCCCGTCCGGGTCCGCGCCCTGCACGACGTGGCACGGGACGGCGGGCGCCTCGCCGGGAAGGACGTCCAGGAGGCCGGACCAACGGGCGCCGGGGCGCTGATCGGCGGGCGGCGTCGGGAGCCTCCCGCTCGAGCGGCGGTCGGCCCTCACCCCTGGTCCAGGGGACGGATGAGCACCTCGTTGATGCTCACGCGGCGCGGCCTCGTCACCACGTACCGGATCGCGTCCGCCACGTCCACGCTCTGCAGCATCTCCATCTTCGCGATGTTGGTCTCGTAGCGCTCCTTGGTGGCGGCGTGCGGGATGTGGTCGGTCAGCTCCGTCGCGACGACGCCGGGCTCGATGAGGGTCACCTTGATGCCGTCGCCGTTGACCTCGCGCCGCAACGCCTCGCTGAAGCCGTTCACGCCCCACTTCGTCGCGTTGTAGCCGCCCTGCGTCGGCCCGGCGAAGCGCCCCGAGACCGAGCTGACGTTGACGATGTGCCCGCCGCCGCGGGACCGCATCGGTGCGATGGCGGCTCGGCAGGCGACCATCACCCCGAGGAGGTTGACGTCGATCATCGCCTCCCAGTCCTTCGGGTCGGTCTCCTCGATCGGCCCGAGGAACATCACGCCGGCGTTGTTGACGAGCACGTCGATCCCCCCGAAGGCCGCCACCGTCGCGTCGACCGCCCCCTGCGCCCCCTCGGCCGTGCCGAGGTCCGCGGCGTGGACGTGCACCTCCGCGTCCGCACCCCGCAGCTCGTCCGCCAGGCGCTCCAGGCGCTCTCGCCGTCGCGCCGCCAGCACCACCTTCGCGCCCTCTGCCGCGAGGGCGCGGGCGGTGGCCTCGCCGATCCCGCTGGAGGCTCCCGTCACCAGCGCCACCCTTCCCTCGAGAACTGCCGTCGTCGTGTCGCTCATGCTTCCGTCCCTTCCGTCCACGCCGCGCTCTAGGCGTGCGGCGCGAAGCGCGCCGGCTCGTCGTCAGCGCCCGTCGCCGGTGCGCTCGTCATCCAACCACGCGTGCAGCCCGTCCAGGATCGCCGCCGCCCGCTCGGCGTGCGCCACCACCACGCCGTCTGCGTCGGCCAGCACGATGTCGCCGGGGGCGACGTGGACGCCCGCCAGCGTCACCGGGAGGTCCTGCGCTCCGCCACCGGTGGCCGCGCCGCGCATCGGCATCGTGCCGCGCGCGCGGATGCCGAGGCCGCTGGCGGCCAGCGCACGGACGTCTCGCGCGTACCCGTCGATCACCACCCCCGCCGCGCCGCGCGCGCGGGCGGCTCGGGTAAGGCGGTCGCCCCACAGGGCCAGCTCGGTGCCGTTGGCGGCGATGACCAGCACCTCGCCGGTGCGGACCGCGGCGGCCGCGGCGCGAACGGCGTCGAGGTCTCCGGCGGGCGCCGCCACCGTGCGGGCGCGCCCGACGAAGCCGCCGCCGATGCTCAGGCCCCACACGGGGCCGGTGGCGCGGGCGACGCCGCGGTCGCACAGCAGGCAGCTGAGGTCGGCCTCCGCCAGCGCCTCGTGGAGCGCGCGAACGGCCTCGTCGACGCTCACCTCCCCACCGCCGGCAAGCGTGGGTGCGGGCTCATAGGGCGTAGAGGTCCGTGTACTTGTCGTTCAGGTACGCCAGGTAGGGCGCGGCCGACAGTCGCTGGCCGGTGGCTCGCTCGAGCAGGGCGTCGGGTGCGTAGCGGCGGCCGTGGCGGTAGACGTTCTCCTGCAACCAGGCGCGCAGCGGCGCGGGATCGCCGTCGTCGAGCGCGGGCGCGACGGCCGGGTCCTGCGCCCGCGCGGCGCCGAGCCACTGCGCGCTCATGACGTTGCCGATGGTGTACGTCGGGAAGCTCCCGAACAGGCCGGTGGACCAATGGATGTCCTGCAGGCAGCCGCGCGCGTCGTCAGGGACCTCGAGGCCGAGCGTCTCGTGCACGGCGGCGTTCCACGCGTCGGGCACGTCCCGCGCCGCCAGCGTGCCGTCCAGCATGGCCATCTCGATCTCGACGCGCAGCATGATGTGCAGGTTGTAGGTGAGCTCGTCGGCCTCCACCCTGATGAGGCTGGGCGCGACGTGGTTGATCGCCCGGTAGAAGGCCTCGGCGTCGACGCCGTCGAGCCGACGCGCGAAGAAGCCGCGCAGCTCGCCGAGATGCGCGCGCCAGAACGCCCGACTGCGGCCGACGAGGTTCTCCCACAGGCGCGATTGGCTCTCATGGGTGCCGTAGCTGGCTCCCGCCACCGCGTAGAGGCCGGCGAAGTCGGTCGTGAAGGCCGTGCGCACGTAGGCCGGGTCGACGCCCTGCTCGTACAGCGCGTGGCCCGCCTCGTGCAGCGCCCCGAACAGGCTCATCGGCAGGTGATCGCGGCGGAAGCGCGTCGTGATGCGCACGTCGTCGCGAGTGAAGGAGATCTCGAAGGGATGCGCGGAGACGTCGAGGCGGCCGCGCTCGAGGTCGTAGCCGATGAGGCGGGCGAAGTGCAGGGCGGCCTCGCGCTGCCCCTCCTCGGGGTAGTCGCGCAGCAGGAAGTCACGCTCCGGCGGCCGCGCGGCACGCACCGCGGCGAGCAGCGGCACGACGGTCTCGCGCAGCTCCCCGAACAGGCGCGCGAGGCGCGACGCGCTCATGCCGGGCTCGTACAGGCCGACGAGCGCGTCGTAGGGGTGCTCGGCATAGCCGATGGCGTCGGCCAGGGCGCGCTGGAGCTCGAGCATGCGCTCGAGCGCCGGCGCGAACGCCGCGAAGTCGCTCGCGGCGCGGGCTCGTTCCCAGGCCGCCTGCGCACGCGACCGGTGCTCCGCGACGGCCTCGAGCAAGCCGTCCGGCACGCGCGCGAGCAGGTCGATCGCGTCGGCGACCGCCTCGAGCTCGGCGGCGTCGCCCGGACCGCGCGCGTCGGCGCGCGCCTCCTGCAGCGCCCCGACCAGCTCGTCGGAGAGCAGGCGCTCGCGCGCGAGCTTCGAGAGCGTCGCGAGCTGCTTGCCGCGCGCCTCGGCGCCGCCGGCCGGCATCTGCGTGCGCGCGTCCCAGGTCAGCAGGTTGACGGCGCACAGCACGTCGTTGATCTCGGCGACGATGCGCCGCACGTCCTCGGTCCTGGTCATGGGCTCCCCACGGCAGCCAGCCGGCGCCACAGCCGCGCCCACGCCTGCAGGCCGAGGCGGAAGCGTTCGGGGCGGTAGAACTCGTTGGGCGCGTGGATGTCCTCGTCGCCCGTGCTGAAGGAGAAGAAGACCGTGTCGGCGGCGAGCGCACGCCGGAACGTGGCGGTGATCGGGATGCTGCCGCCCATCCCCACGAGCGCCGGCTGCTTGCCGAACACCTCGGCCAGGGTGTCTGCCGCGGCACGCACCGCCCAGTGGTCGGGCGCCACGCGGTAGGCCTCGGCGCCCGCGCCGGGCCCGCGGATCTCGAGGCTTACCCCCGGGGGGCGGTGCGCCTCGAGGTGCCGGCGCACCTTCGCGGCCACCGCGTGCGGGTCCTGGCCGGGAACGAGGCGGCAGCTCAGCTTGGCGTGGGCCTCGCTCGGCAGGACGGTCTTGCTGCCCGGCCCCTGGTAGCCGCCGTAGAGGCCGTTGACCTCGAGGGTCGGCCTGTACCACTGGCGGGCCAGCGTGGTGTACCCCTCCTCCCCGACCGCTGCGGGGGCGCCGACCTCCTCGAGGTAGGCGCGCTCGTCGAACGGCAACGCCTCGAGGGCGGCCAGCGTCGCGGGGTCGGGCGCCTGCGCGCCGTCGTAGAAGCCCTCGACGGCGACGCGCCCGCCGTCGTGGAGCGAGGCGATGAGCTCGGCCACGGCGTGCAACGGGTTGGCGACGCCGCCGCCATGGCGCCCCGAGTGCAGGTCCTTGGCGGCTCCGCGCACCGTCAGCTCCAGCGTCGTCATGCCGCGCGCGCCGATCACGAGCGTCGGGAGGTCGGCGCGCCACATGCCGCCGTCGGCCGACAGCACCACGTCGCACGCGAGCTCCTCGGCGCGCGCCGCCACCAACGGGGCGAGGTTCGGGCTGCCGACCTCCTCCTCCGCCTCGAACAAGAAGCGCAGGTTCACGGGCGGCCGTTCGCCCGACGCGAAGAAGGCCTCGGCCACGAGGATGGGGATGAGCATCGAGGCCTTGTCGTCGCTCACGCCGCGCCCGTACAGCCGCCCGTCCACCTCCGTGAGCTCGAACGGCGGCGTGCGCCAGGCGTCGAGCGGGTCGGGCGGTTGCACGTCGAGGTGGCCGTACACGAGCGCGGTGAGGGGCCGGCGCCCGGACCCGCCGCCCGTGGACGGCGCCACCGCGCCGTCCCACCGCGCGAAGACGGCGGGGTGGCCGGGCGTGTCCCATACCTCCACCTCGAGCTCGCCGGCCGCGCGCAGGCGCTCCGCCACCCACGCCGCCGCGCGCCGCACGTCGGGGGCGCGCTGCGGGTCGGTGCTCACCGAGGGGATCGATACGAACTCGCGCAGCAGCTCGAGGTACGCCGGGTAGCCCGACGCCAGGCGCTCGAGCACGGGGTCGCGCACCGTCGCGGCGTCGGCGTCGGGCACTCAGCGCCCCCCGTCGACGGACAGGGTCTGCCCGGTGATCCAACCGGCGTGGTCGCTGGCGAGGAAGAGCGCGGCGTCGGCGATGTCCTGCGGCGTGCCGAGGCGGCGCAGCGCGATCCCCTGCAGCAGCCGCCCCTGCCCCTCCTCGCCGTACGACGCCCACTGCCGTTCGGTCGTGGGGTTGGAGCGCACGAAGCCCGGCGCGATGGCGTTGACGGTGATCCCCCACGGCCCGAGCTCGTGAGCCAGCTGGCGCGTCAAGCCGATCTGCCCGGCCTTCGCCGCGGCGTACGCCTGGATCCCCGTCAGGCTGACCCCGAGGCCCGCACCGCTGGAGATGGTCACGATGCGCCCCGCGCCCGCGGCCTTCATGAGCGGGGCGACGGCGCGGCTGGCATGGAACGCGCCGTCGAGGTTGACGGCGAAGATGGCGCGCCAATCGGCGTCGTTCACCTCCTCGAGCGGTCTGCCGACCTGCCCCAGGACACCGCCGGCGACGTGCACCAGCACGTCGACGCGGCTCGTGGCCGCGCGCGCCTCGTCGACCCATCTGTGCACGGCGGCGCTGTCGGATACGTCGACCACCGCCTTGCGCAGGTCCGCGCCCGCCTCCGAGGCGAGGTGGGCGGTCTCGTCGAGCTCGGCGGTGAGGACGTCGGAGGCGAAGACCGCCGCCCCGAGCCGCGCGAAGCCGAGGGCGATGGCGCGGCCGATGCCGTGCGCCGCGCCGGTGACCAGGACGGTACGGTCGTCAAAGCGCAGGTGCACGGGCGGTCCCCTCCCTCGGCGGCAGGCGCAACTCCGAGAGGTTGTCCCAGGCGCGCGGACGTGCGCCCTGCTCGACCTGGTGCATGAGCTCGACCAGCCGTCGAAGGTGCGGCACCTCGATCCCGGCGGCGTCGGCGAGGCGCAGGATGGGCTCGAACTGGGCGTCGGTCTCCGTCTGGCGGTGGTGCACGGCGAGGTCGCGCCAGACGCCGCTGTGGGTCTTGGCCGAGCGGCGGTTGAAGGCCACCATGGCCTCGTACGAGGCGCGCCGCGCCGCCTCGCTGCCTCCGCGCGCGAAGGCAGCGGGGTCGAAGCCGTTGAAGCCCAGGGGCGCCGCTCCGCGGGCGCCGGCGACCTCGAGGACCTCCTGGGCGAGAGCGCTCAGCGCCGGCTGCGCGCCCTCGTCACCGAGCACGTCGACGATGCTCGCGTCGGTGAGGGCGCTCGCGAACAGCATCGCGCCGTAACCCATCTTCCCCCAGAGATAACCCCAGATGTTGGCGGTGGTCTCGGCGCCCGGCTCGAAGGCGTGCAGCGCGTCGACGAGACGCGCGGCTCGAGCGCTGGCCGCGCCGTCGAGCTCGCCGACCACCACGGCGCCCCGGCCGGCGAACTGCACCACGCCGGGCTCGAGCACGTCCGCGCCGAAGTTGACGAAGGCGCCGAGGGTGCGCGCCTCCCCCACGGCCGCCGCGATCGCGATCTCGTTGAGGCCGTTCTGCAGCGACACCACGCAGCCGTCCGGCGCCACGCGGGGCGCGAGCTGCGCGGCGGCGCGCTCGGTGTGCAGCGCCTTGACGGCGAGCAGCACCCAGGACCAGGTGCCGGCGGCCTCGGCGGGGGTGAGGATCGGCGCCCGCACGGTGAAGGCTTCGATGGGCCCGGTGATGCGCAGGCCGTGCTCGCGCACCGCCGCGACGTGGGCTTCGTCGGCGTCGACGAAGGTGATGTCGTGTCCGGCGCGCGCGAGGTGCGCGCCGATGACCCCGCCGATGGCGCCCGCCCCCCACACGAGGGCGCGCAGCGGCGTGCCGCCGGTCGTACTGCCGGTCGCACTGCCGGTCGCTCCGGGCGCCGCGCCGCCGCTCAGCCCCACGGCCCCTCCAGCGCGTCGCGCGTCTCCTCGACGCCCGCGCGCCAGACCCTCTCCATCTGCTCGTCGGGCTTCTGGTAGGCGCCGCCCATGTTGCCGTCGCCGAGCAGCTCGCGCACATCCGGCGCGCTCATGAGCCGCATGCGCGCCATGTCGGCCATGGGCTTGCCGCCTTCCGGCAGCTGCACGCCCGGCAGCCGGGTCCACGCGAAGTTCTCCATCCAGGAGGCGTGCGACGCCTGCTCGTCGATGGCGCGCACCGTGGCGAGGGTGCGGGGAGCGTTCCACCAGTTGTGCCACTTCACCCGCATGTGCGCGTGGTCGTTCATCCACTCCTGCAACACCGAGCCGCCGGGACTGTTGCCGCCGTGGCCGTTGACGAACACTACGCGCCGGAAGCCGCTGGCCTCGAGCCCGTCGAGCAGGTCCACCACGATGCGCACGTAGGTGTCGAGGCGCAGCCCGATGGAGCCGGGATAGGAGCGGAAGTACGGCGTGACGCCGTAGTTGAGGGTGGGGAACACCGGCACCCCGAGCGGTTCGGCCGCCTCCCGCGCCACCCTCTCGGCCAGGATGTTGTCGACCGCCAGGCTGAGGTAGCCGTGCTGCTCGGTGCTGCCCATCGGCACGACGGCGCGGTCGTCGCGCGCGAGCTGCTGCTCGACCTGCATCCAGTTCATGGCATGGATCATGCATCACTCCTCGGAGCGCGCCCGTGCCGCACGCTCTCCAGCGTGGGGAGCAGAAGGCGCGCGATGGAACCTGCCTCGGGTTCGTAGCGGAACTCGAAGGCGTCGACCTGAGGTGGAACGGAGGTGAGGACCGCGCGGGTTCCCGTGGCGTAGACCAGCGCGCTGCACCAGCGCAGCAGCCGCGCCATCGACGGCGCACCGAGCGGGGCGGCCTCCACCTGCTTGACGTGAGGGCAGAAGCGGGTGACGTTGCGCTGCAACGTCGGCAGGAACTCGGGGATGCTCGCGACGGCGGCCACGCGCGCGTCGGGGGGCAGGGCCGCCAGCCGCGTTCGCGTCTCGCGCGATGGGATGAAGGTCAGGCTCAGGACGGGTGCCGAGCCCCCGACCAAGGCGCGCAGCTCGCTCTCGCGGTTCGCCACGGTGACGTACACGTCGGGGCGGCGCCGGTCGGCGCGGGGCGCGACCGCTCCGGCCTCGAAGGTGGTCCAGGCGATGGAGTCGCCGCGTCGCAGGTGGTCGCGGATGGCTGCCGTGTAAGCCTCGCTGGCGTCGTCGAAGATGCCGACGAACAGCACGTGCAGGCCGCGCTCCCCGGTGGGGGCGTGGGTTGCGCGCAGGGTGGCGGCCTCGGCCGCCGCCGCGCGCGAGAAGCCGAGCGTCACGGCCGCCGCGAAGAAGGTGTCGACCGCCCGCCTGAGCGCGACCATCGTCGCCGGCTCCTGGTGCGGCGGCAGGCGCTCCGGCACGAAGGTGCCACGACCTTGCTGGCTCTCCAGCAAGCCCTGCCCGCGCAGCTCCTTGTAGACCTGGGCGACGGTCGCGGGGGCGAGCTCCAGCTGGCGCGCGAGCTCGCGCACGGAGGGCAGGCGCGTGCCGCGCGCGATCTCACCCGTGGCGATGCCGTACTCGATCTGACCGCGGAGCTGCGTCCCGACGGGCAGGGGCAGGCCGCGGTCGAGCTGGAGGGCGAACGCCGCCGCGTCGGACCCGGGCGCCGCGGCGCCCGGGGCGGCCCGGACCGTCGGCGCGTCCCCCCCTTCGCCCGCCCCCTCGCCGGTCGGTTGCCCGGCTCGTGCACCGGTGTGCTCGGCCGTCCGTTCCCCCGGCCGTTCGGGGGCGAGCGGTCCCGCACCCGTGGCCGCCGCCGCGCCCGGCGTGGGGCGCGCGATCCCCTCCCGCTTCGTCTCCCGCTTCGTCACGCCGGCTCCCCGCGCCCCGGCGGCGGCGTGGCCGCGGCGCCGCGGCCCTCGTGCGGCGCGTCGGCGGCGTAGAGGTGGCAGGCGCAGGGGCGCCCCTCGCGCAAGACCAGGTCCGGAACGCGCGTGTCGCAGACGTCGAAGGCCCGCGGGCAGCGCGGGTGGAAGGCGCACCCGGCGGGGATCCGCAGCGGGCTCGGAAGCTCGCCGCTGATGGCGTCGGCCTCGGTCGTACGCTCCGGGTCGAGCGACGGCGCCGCCGACAGCAACGCGCGCGTGTACGGGTGGCGCGGATCACTGAACAGCGCTTCGGTCTCGCCCACCTCCACCACGCGGCCGAGGTACATGACGGCCACCCGGTGCGAGATGTGGCGCACCAGGCGCAGGTCGTGGGCGACGAACAGGACGGTCAGGTGCAGGCGCTCCTGGAGCTCGAGCAGGAGGTTGATGACCTGCGCCTGGACGCTCACGTCGAGGGCCGAGACCAGCTCGTCGGCCACCAGCGTCTCGGGCTCGAGCGCCAGCGCCCGTGCGATCCCGATGCGCTGGCGCTGGCCGCCGGAGAACTCGTGCGGCATGCGGTCGAGGGCGTCGACCGGCAACCCGACCAGGGCGAGGAGCTCGCGCAGCCGCTCGGGCACCGCCTTCGGTGGGCGCATGCGGTGCACGGTGAGCGCCTCGCGCAGGATCTGCCCCACGCTCATCCTCGGATTCAGGCTCGAGTAGGGGTCCTGGAAGATCATCTGGACCTTCCGGTGGTAGCGCCGCAGGGCGTCGGCCTGCAACGCCAGCACGTCCTCGCCCCGGTACCTCACGGTGCCGGCGTCCGGCTCGTAGAGGCGCACCAGGCAGCGTGCGAGGGTGGACTTTCCGCAGCCCGACTCGCCCACGATGCCGAGCGTCTCGCCGCGCGCGACGCTCAGCGACACGCCGTCGAGCGCGCGCACCGCCAGTCGTGGCGTGCCCTGGAGCCGGTCGAAGAGCGTGCGTTGGACCGGGAAGGTCTTCACCAGCCCGTGCACCTCGAAGGCCGGGGGAGCGCCGAGGTCCGCGGCGGCGCCGGACCCGCCGACCGGCGCGGCCGTCGCCTGCGACTTGCGGACCTTTCCAGCGCGCTCGCCTCTGCGCGCGCTCACGCTCCCACCTCCGCGGGCGCGGGCAGCTGCGCGTGGTGGATGCAGGCGCTGGTGTGCTGCGGGGCGACCTCGACGCGGCGCGGCTCCTCGGCCGTGCAGGCGTCGGTGGCGAAGTCGCAGCGGGGCGCGAAGGGGCAGCCCGGCGGCAGCGCGCGCAGGTCGGGCGGGGCGCCCTGGATGGGCTTGAGGGGTTGGCGGTTGGTCCCGCCGCCCGGCAGCGACAGCCTGAGGCCGAGGGTGTACGCGTGCAGGGGGCGCTGGAACAGCGAGCGCACCGGCGCGGTCTCCACGAGTCTGCCCGCGTACATGACCGCCACCCGGTCGCAGGTCTGGGCGACCACTCCCAGGTCGTGCGTGACCAGGATGACGCTCATGCCGAGCTGCTCGCGCAGGCGCAGCAGGAGCTTGAGGATCTGGTCCTGGATGGTCACGTCGAGCGCCGTCGTGGGCTCGTCGGCGAGCAGCAGCCGGGGCGAGGACGCCAGGGCGATCGCGATCATCGCGCGCTGGCGCATCCCGCCCGAGAACTCGTGCGGGAAGGCGTGCAGGCGCTCGCGGGGCGATGGGATGCCGACCAGGTCGAGCAGCTCCGCGGCGCGCCCCTGCGCCGCGGCGCCCCGCAACCCCTCGTGCTCCCGCAGGCTCTCGACGATCTGCTCCCCGACGGTGAGCACGGGGTTCAGGGCCGTCATCGGCTCCTGGAAGATCATGCTGATCTCGCCGCCGGTGACCTGGCGCATCCGCCGCGTGCTGACCTCGAGGAGGTCCTCGCCGTTCCAGCGGACGCTGCCGCCGATTTGGGTGGGGGGCTTGAGCAGGCGCAGGATCGAGCGCAGCGTGACGCTCTTGCCCGAGCCCGACTCCCCCACGATGCCGAGCACCTCGCCTGCTCGGACGTCGAAGCTCACGTCGCGCACGGCGGCCAGCGGCCCGCGGGGCGTGTGGAAGGTGGTCTCCAGGTGGCGCACCTCGAGCATGGCCGCGCCGGCCGGTGCGCCGGTCACTTGTCGGGCCTCAGCAGGTCGGCCAGCCCGTCGCCCACGAGGCTGAAGCCTACGCCGGCGAGGGTGAGGACGAGCCCGGGGAAGGTCGAGATCCAGGGCGCGGTCACCATGAAGTTCTTGCCGTCGGCGACCATCACCCCCCATTCGGCGGTGGGCGGCTGCGCCCCCAGCCCGAGGTATCCCAACGACGCGCCCAGCAAGATCCCCAGGCTCATGTCGGTCATCCAGTACACGATGGCCGGGGTGACGGCGTTCGGGAAGATGTGGCGGAACACGATGCGGCTCGGGGAGTACCCCATGACGCGCGCGGCCTGGACGTACTCGGACTGCTTCTGCACCATCGTCTCGCCGCGCACCAGGCGGGCGTAGTACACCCAACCGACGACCGCGACCGCGAGGTACATGTTGCGCAGGCCGGGCCCGAGCATGGCGACGATGGCGATGACCAGGATGAGGAACGGGAACACCATCACGACGTCCACGATGCGCCCGAAGATGGCGTCGAGCCAGCGGCCCACGTAGCCGGTGATGGCGCCGGCGACGGTCCCGAAGAGGAACGGGAAGAGCGTCGTGAAGAGGGCGATCTGGAGGTCGATGCGGGCCCCGTACACCACCCGGGACAGGACGTCGCGGCCGAAGTTGTCGGTGCCGAACCAGTGAGCGCCGCTGGGCGCCTCGAGGATGGCGCCGTAGTCGAACTTGCTGGGGTCGTACGGCGCGATGACGTGGGGGAAGAGGGCGAGCACCAGCATGAGCCCGACGATCGCGAGCCCGAGCACGAGGGTCGGTTTCGGTCGGACGCGCAGGAGCCGCGCGCGGGCGCGGCGCGCTCCCGGAGCGGCAGTCGACGCGGCCATCAGGCGCCGCCCCGGCGCGACGCGCCGCTCACGCGACGACCGTCCGCGGATCGAGGACGCTGTAGACGAGATCGGTCAACAGGAACACCAGCATGATCACGATGGCGAAGGCGAGGGTGAGGCCCTGCACGACGGTGTAGTCGCGCCCGAAGATGGCGTCGACCATGAGGCGGCCGACGCCCGGGATGGCGAAGACCGTCTCCGTGATGACCGCTCCACCCATCAGCTGGCCGATCGAGAGGCCGAAGAGCGTCACGGTGCTGATGAGGGCGTTGCGGAGGATGTGCTTGGCGAGCACGAGCCGGGGGCGGATCCCCTTGGCGCGCGCGAAGTCGACGTACTCGGCCGTGAGCACCTCGAGGATCGACGAGCGCAGGTTGCGCATGAGGATGGCGGCTAGATAGAAGCCCAGAGAAAGGGCCGGTAGGAACAGATAGTAGAGGTTCGAGGTGAACGTCGGGCCGATGCCGCCGACCGGGAACCAGTGCAGGCGCGCGCCGAACAGGCCGAGCAGCTGCAGCGACACGTAGAACACCGGCAGCGACAGGCCGATCTGGAACACGGTGCGGATGGCGTTGTCGATCCAGGTGCCGCGCGAGAGCGCGGAGAGGATCGCGGCCGGCACCGACAGCAGGGCCGCGAGCACGCCGGCGTAGAGCGTCAGCCCGAGGGTGATCGGCAGGCGGTCGCGGATGAGCCGGACGACGTCGACCTTGAGGTTGATGCTGGTGCCGAGGTCGCCGCGGGCCATGCGCTCCAGGAAGTACCAGAACTGCACCGGGAGCGGCTTGTCGAGGCCGAGCTCGGCGTGCACCCGGGCGACGGCCTGGTCGGTCACGCGGTCGCCCAGGATGGCGACCGCGGGGTCGCCCGGCAGCAACCGGACCATGGCGAACACCAGGATCATGATCACCAGCAGCGTCGGGATCATCTGCAGGACCCGGGTGACGATGTACTGCCAGCGGTTCACGCGCGACGCCTCCTGTGGGGCTGTGGCTTCGGTGCGCCCGAGGGCGGTCGGAAGGGGTGGCCGGTGGCGGGGTGGCGCCGCGGCCGCGCGGCGCCACCCCGGCCGGAGGTCAGTCGGCCGTCTTGTAGGCGGTCTTGAAGATGTAGTTGCCCAGGGGGATCTGGTTGAACCCCTTGACGGTCGAGCGCAGGGCGACGGGGTAGGGCGTCTCGTACAGGAAGATGATCGGCGAGGCGTCCATGAAGATCTGCTGGATCTCCTTGTACTCGGCGGCGCGCTTGCTGCTGTCGAGCTCCTGCTGGGACGCTGCGAACAGCTCGTCGACGCGGTCGGACTGGAAGCCCGTGTGCAGCGACTGGACGTTGGCGTAGACGGCCATGTACGACGTGATCTCGTTGGGGTCGTTGATGTCGTTCGTCCAGGCCGAGGTGCGCATCTGGAAGTCGTTGTTGCGGTAGCGCTCGGTCTTGGTGGCGGCGTCGAGCTGCTCCACCTTGAGCTGCACGCCGATGTCGCCCCACATGCTCTGGAGTGCGGTGAGCAGGGCCAGGTCATCCTGGCTGCCCGCGGTGGAGATGGCGGTGACCGCGAAGCCGTCGGGGTACCCGGCGTCGGCGAGCAGCGACTTGGCCTTCTCGAGGTCGTACTCGTAGCCCCGGATCGCGGCGTAGTACGGCGTGGTGGTCGACATGAACGACTTCATGGGCGTGCCGATGCCGAAGTTGACGACCTGGATGAGCGCCTGCTTGTTGGTGGCGTAGTTGAGCGCCTGGCGCACGCGCAGGTCGGACAGCGGGTTGGGCGTGCCGTCGGGCAGCGTCTCCCGGTTGTTCATCAGCACGTTGTTGACCTTCGTCGACGGGTACAGCTCCATGTCGATGCTGCTGTCGGCGTCGAGCTCACCGACGCGCGAGAGCGGGATGAACTCGGCGATGTCGAGCTCGCGGGACTGCAGCTTGAGGATTCGGGTGGCATCGTCCGGCACGATCTCGAAGCGGATGCTGTCGAGGTAGGGGAGGGCCTTGCCGTCGGCGCCCATGCGCCAGTAGTACGGGTTGCGGTCGAGGACCATCGACGAGCCGCGCTTCCAGGAGGACAGCACGAACGCGCCGGAGCCGATCGGGTGTTCGGCGAAGGACCGCGCCTTCTCGGCATCGGTGGCGCCGTCGGCCGCCTCGAACAGCTTCTGCGGCATGATGGCGGCGTTGAACATGGCCAGCGCCGGGATGATGGCCGGGTCGGGACGCGACAGGTGGATCACGACCTGGTTGCCGTTCGCGTCGATCGAGTCGATCGACTCCAGGGTGAAGTTCCAGATGCCGTTGTCGGGGTTGCGGGCGCGGTCGAGCGACCACTTGGCGTCCTCGGCGGTGATCGGGCTGCCGTCGGCGAACTTGATGCCGTCGCGCAGCGTCAGCGTGAGGGTCAGGCCGTCGTCCGAGAAGGCGTAGTCGGTGGCGAGGTCGGGGTCGATGCCGATGCCGTCGTCGGCGGGCTGGAGGAGCGGGTCGTAGAGCGCGGTCAGCACCCAGATGTCCAGGTTCGCGTCGTTCAGGACAGGGTCGAGGAACAGCGAGTCGGCATAGCGGCCGAAGACGAGTTGCCCTCCGCGCGTCTGGGCGAGCGCCGTGCCGAATGAAAGCACGGCCAGGACGGCCACGAGCAGGGTTGCGAGCCGTTTCATACCTACCTCCCTAGGTGGAACAGCTACAGGTCGGCCGTGCCGCTGCTCGTGGTCCGCCTGTCAACTGTTATGGCGGAATATAACAGTGAGGGTTCTTGCCGTCAATTGCATGGAGTTTCGCGCGGCCGCGCGGCGGGCGCGCGCCGGGTCTAGGCGGGCTCCAGCGGCGGACGCGGCGGCCGCGTCGGGGCGAGCGCCGCGAGCGCGTCGGCGAGCTGCAGCAGGCGGGCGTCGTCGCCGCGGGCGGCGGCGAGCTGCAGGCCGACGGGGAGCCCGGGGGCCGCGTTGAACGGCACGGCCACGGCGGGCGCGCCGACGACGTTGAAGGGGCCGCTGAAGTGCATCTCCGCCGCTCCCTCGGAGCCGCTCACGACGGGATCCTCGGCGGGCGCAACGGTGTTGACCGCGGGGGTGAGCAGCGCGTCGAGGCCGTGCATGTGCCGGTCGTACGCCTCGGTCAGGGCGCGGCGCGCCTGCAGCGCACGGAGGTAGACCGTCGCGGGGATGGCGAAGCCGAGCTCGATCTGGGCGCGCGTGGCGGGGGCGTACCCCTCCGGCGTCGCGCGGATGTACTGCTCGTGCAGCACACTGGCCTCGGGGTAGAGGATGGACGGCAGCGCCTCGTTGGCGAGCTCGAGCCCGTCGAAATCCGCCTCCACCAGGGTCGCCCCGGCCTCTTGCAGCGCCTGCTCGGCCGCGCCGAGGGCCGCCGCGACAGCCGGCTCGAGCTCCACGCGACGGGTGTAGGCGCGCGGCACGCCGATGCGCGCCCCGCGGAGCGCCGGCGCGCGAGACCCCGCGCCGCGGCCGGCGGCGCGCTCGCCGGCCGCGATGGTCGCCAGGAGCGTGCCGGCGTCCGCCGCGCTGCGTGCCAGCGGGCCCACGTGATCCAGGGTCCAGGACAGCGGGAACACCCCCCGCATCGGGACCGTTCCGTAGCTGGGCTTGAGCCCCACGACGCCGCAGTACGAGGCGGGGATGCGGATCGAGCCGCCCGTGTCGGTGCCGAGGGCCAGGGGCACGATGCCCGCCGCCACCGCCGCGGCGCTACCGCCCGAGGAGCCGCCGGAGGTGCGGGAGAGGTCGTGGGGGTTGCGGGTCGCGCCGATCGCGGGGTGGACGGCGCCGTAGGCGTACTCCAGGAGGTTGGTGGTGCCGAGCAGCACGGCGCCGGCGGCTCGCAGCCGGGCCACCACCTCGGCGTCGCTCTCCGCGCGCGCTACGCGTCCGACGCGGGAGCCGAAGCCGGTCGGAACGCCGGCCACGGACACGAGGTCCTTCACGGCGACCGGCACGCCGTGCAGCGGGCCGCGGTCGACCCCGGCGGCCAGCTCGCGCGTCGCGCGGGCGGCGGCGTCGAGGGCGCCCTCGGCGAGGACCGTCGCGAACGCGTTGAGCCGGGGCTCGAGCGCCTCGAGGCGGGCCAGGGCCGCTTCGACGACGGCGGTCGGGGTCAGCTCGCCGCCGCGGTACGCGACCGCCAGCTCGGCGGCCGACAGGTACGGCGCGCTCATGTCGGGGGCGTGTCGGGCGTCGGCGCAGGGTTCCCCGGCCGCTGATCGTCCGGCCGCCGATCGCCCGGCCGGCCGGCGTCCGCCCGCCGGGCCGCCGCCCGCTCCGGTTCGAAGGGGTCGAGCCCCGGAGGCGCGACGCGCGCGAGGAGCTCGTGCGCCGCGAGGCACGAAGCCACAGCGGCCCGCATCGCCGGCAGCGCCTCCGCGTCGAGCGGCACGCCCTGCGCGGCGAGGGCCGCCTCGATGAGCGCGTCCACCTGACGGGGCTCGAGCGCCTCCCGCGGGGCGCCGGGCGGCCCGCCGCTGCGCGCGCCGGAGCCGGCTCCGGGGGCGCGGCCCGGATCCGGGTCGGGTCGGGCGGCCGGTCGGGCGTCCGGATGGGGATCGGGTCCGGGGGCGGGCGTGGGCGTGGGATCCGGGTCGGGATCGGGGCCCGCTTCGGAGTCGGGCGTTGCGGTCATGGCGACCTCCCAGGTCCCGGCGGGACCGGCCGGGATTGCGACCATGGTGACCCGTCGGGGCCGGTGCCGCAAAGCCCGCGTGCGCGCAGCGCGCCGCGGCCGTCTCAGCGTTCGTAGAAGGCGGGGGGCGCCACGCCCAGCATCCGCAGGTAGACGTAGCCCTGGCCGCGATGATGGATCTCGTTGTCCACCAGGTACATGAGCAGCACGTGGTTCGGTGCCGTCCACATGCCGAACGGGGAGTCGACCGCGTGGATGCGGGGCGGCGTGACCGAGGGCCACACCTCGTCGATGTGGCGGGTGGTGTCGTCCCAGGCCGCCAGCAGCTCCGGCTTCGTCGTCGGGCCGCCCTTGCCGTACGAGCTCCCGTCCCACGCGCCCTCGACGATCCCGCGAAGCGAGGGGCGGACCATCCCGAGCATCTCGTGCACGAGCGCGCCGAAGGTGCGCATGCCGCCAGCGCTGAAGGTGAACAGCTCGTCGTCCGGGTAGGCGACGATCGTCCGGCGGGTGAGCCCGCGGTGGCCCTGCCAATGGGTCAGGAAGGCTTCGGGCGTGAGCACCGCGTCAGGGGTCGCGCCCGCGGGGGGTGTCGTGTGGTGGGTTTCGTTCATGCACCTCTCCTTCAACCCCAAGCGTAGCCGCGGAAGGCGACAGGATGCGTCGCCATTCGCGGAAGGGGGATCCTACGAGGCAGGGTCGTCGGTCGCCCAGATAGTTGCATCGCGCGACTATCGTGCTATCATCCCCCCTCGTGACCGATCGATCCGACACACCGCCGCGCGCTGCCGCGCCCGGGCGCACCGGCACCGGTCCGCCCGCCGGAGCGGACGGCGACGCTCCCGGCACCGACGGGCTCCCCGGCGCGCTGTCGCCGAGCTTCCGCTTCTTCCTGGCGTACTGGAAGACGGGCCGCGCGCTGGGCGATACGCTGGCCCCGCTGCTGGAGCGCGAGCACGGGCTCGAGCTGCGCGACTACCTCACGCTCACGGCCGTGTATCGCGGCTGCCACTACCCCACGGAGCTGGCGGACCAGCTCTCCATCACCAAGGACATGGCCAGCCGGGTGGTGCACAAGCTGCTCGACCTCGCGCTCATCGAACGTGCCATCGACCGCGCCGACTCCCGCCGGACCCGACTCGAGCTCACGCCGGCGGGCCGCGATGCCCGTGCCGCCGTGAAGGCCACCATCCAGGACACGATCGCCCCGCTCCTCGAGGAGCTGGGCGACGAGGAGAGCGCCCGCCTCACCGCAGGGCTCGGAGCGCTCGCGGACCTCATCGAACGACGACTCGGAGACCACGCATGAACGCTGCCACCGCCGCCCCGATCCCCCGCTTCACGCCGCGCGAGCGCAACATCACGCTCGCCGCCCTGCTCGTCGTGTTCCTTCTCGGCGCCCTCGATCAGACCATCGTGTCGACCGCAATGCCGCGGATCATCGCCGAGCTCGACGGCCTCAACCTCTACACCTGGGTGACCACCGGCTACCTGCTCGCCTCCACCATCGTGGTGCCCATCTACGGCAAGCTCTCCGACCTCTTCGGCCGCAAGCCCATCCTGCTCTTCGGCGTGGGCCTGTTCCTGGCCGGTTCGATGCTGAGCGGGCTCGCCGGCGAGTTCGGCAACCTCCCGCTGCTGGGCGGCGGGATGATCCAGCTGATCGTCTTCAGGGCGATCCAGGGTCTCGGCGGCGGCGCGCTGTTCTCGAGCGCATTCGCGGTCATCGCGGACATGATCCCGGCCTCCGAGCGCGGCAAGTACCAGGGCCTGTTCGGCGGCGTGTTCGGGCTGGCGTCGGTCGTGGGGCCGATCGTCGGCGGGTTCTTCACCGACCACGGCACCGTCACGCTCCTCGGCCACGTCGTGGCCGGGTGGCGTTGGGTGTTCTACGTCAACCTGCCGGTCGGCGCGCTCGCCCTGCTCCTCATCGCGACCCGGATGCCCGCCCTGCAGGGCGGACGCAAGGGCGGCCGCATCGACTACCCGGGTGCCGCCCTGCTGGTCACCTCCTTCGTGCCGCTGCTGCTCGCCCTCACCTGGGCCGGCTCGGCCTACGCCGTGGGGCTCGCTCCAGATCCTCGGCCTGTTCGCCGTGTCGGCCGCGTCGCTGGCGGCGTTCGTGGTGGTGGAGCGACGGGCCGCGGATCCGCTGCTGTCGCTCGAGCTCTTCCGCATCCCCGTCTTCACCACGGCCAACGCCGCGGCCTTCGTCGTGAACGTCGCCTTCCTGGGCGTCGTGATGTTCCTGCCGCTGTTCATGCAGCTCGTCCTGGGCATCGACGCGACCAACTCGGGCTTCACGCTGCTGCCCCTGATGGGCGGCCTGATCGTCAGCTCCATGGTGGCCGGCCTGCTGGTCAGCAGGACCGGCCGGTACAAGCCGTTCATGCTGGTGGGATCGGCCGTTCTCGTGGTCGGCGTGTACTTCCTCACGCGCATCGACCTGTCGACGACCCAGTTCGGGCTCGCCTGGCGCATGGTGATCGTCGGGATCGGGCTCGGCCCGGCCCAGAGCCTGTTCACCCTGGCGATCCAGAACGCCGTGCCGTTCGCACAGATGGGTGTCGCCACCAGCGCTAGCCAGTTCTTCCGGCAGATCGGGTCGGCCATCGGCCTCGCCGTGTTCGGCACCCTGCTGACCCTGAGCGTCGGGCGCGAGATCCCGCGCTACCTCCCGGACGTCCCGGCGCTCCGGGGGCACACCTTCGACATGAGCGCGCTCCGGGGAGGCGCGGGCGGCGGAGCCGGCGGTGACGTCGGCGCGGCCATCGCGCAGGGCTTCGACGCCCTCTACGCGCGGACGGTCGCGGCGGCGGGCGACCCGGCCGCGCTCGCGGCGCTGCGGGCCGATCCCGCCGTGCCCGCGGAGGTCAGGGGGGCGGCTGCGGCCGCGGCCTCCATGGCTCCGGCCGCGCGCGAGCGTGCGCTCGGCGCGCTGCGCGTTTCGTTCGACCAACAGGCCGCAGTCCTCTCGGCGCAGGTCGATCACGGCGTCAAGCAGGGCTTCGCCGTGAGCATACGGCTGTTGTTCGAGGTCAGCCTCGGCGTGATCCTCGTCGGCGGGATGCTGGTAGCCCTCATCCCGGAGATCCCCCTGCGACGCAGCGTCGCGGCCGCCGAGCCCGAAGCGGCCGTGGCGGCTCGCTCGGCGCAGGAGGCGGGCGCGCCCCAGGCCGGGGAACCGGCCGCCGTGGCGCCCCGGATCGCCGGCCCGTGAGGCGCCTCTCCATGCCGTCGGCTCGCGCTGCCGGCGCTCCGGAGGGGAACGTGGGCTCGGGGGCAACCCGTCGCGACCGCGCCGCACCCACCGAGGCGCGCGACGGGCCGCCGCGGCGGCCCGTCGCCACCTTCTCGCTGGCGGCCCGCGATCCGGACACCGGCGACCTCGGCGTGGCCGTCGCCAGCAAGTTCCTGGCGGTCGGCGCCGTCGTCCCCAGCGCGGTCGCGCGCGTCGGGGCCGTGGCCAGCCAGGCGCACGTGAACACCAGCTACGGCCTGCGGGCGCTCGGCATGATGGCCGAGGGGGCCAGCCCCGACGCCTGCGTAGGCGCGTTCCGGACCACGGACGAGCACGCGGAGGTCCGCCAGGTCGGCATCGTCGCGGCCGACGGCCGCAGCGCCAGCTTCACCGGACGCTCGTGTCATGCCTGGGCGGGTGGGGTCTCCGGGCCCGGCTTCGCGGCGCAGGGCAACATCCTGGCGGGTCCCGAGGTGGTCGATGCGCTCGTGCGCGGTCTGGCGCGCGCCGAGCTCGCCTTCCCGGAGCGCCTCGTGGCCGCGCTCGCTGCGGCCGACGCCGCCGGCGGCGACAGGCGGGGGCGTCAGTCCGCCGCGCTCCTGGTGGTGTCGAGCGGCAAGGGGTACGGCGGCCTCACGGACCGCTGGATCGACCTGCGGGTCGACGACCACCCCGCGCCGGTCGGTGAGCTCGAGCGCCTGCTGCGGCTTCACCGGCTCTTCCTGGACCGTCCGTCGAGCCCGCCGCGCGAGCTGTCGTCCACCGACATCGCGTGGTTGCAGGAGCGGCTGATCGCCGGAGGTTACCTGGGCGGGGTGCCGTCGGGCGCCTGGGACGAGGCGACGGAGCGCGCCCTCGAGAGCATGTTCGGCGTGGAGAACCTCGAGGAGCGGTGGATCGGCGGCCCGCGGGTGGATCCTGTCGCCTGGGAGCACCTCCGGGCCGTGTTGCAGCCCGAACGCGACGGGCGGTGACGCGCCGTCGGTTGACAGCACCCGGATCTTCCCCTATTCTTTGATTAAGCGATCAGGGAATGAACTCCCTGTCGCAGCTCAAGTCGAGACTCCGAAAGGAGGCCAAGGCATGAGAAACGAGATCCGTTGGCAGACATGGTTCAATTTCATCCTGGGTGCATGGCTGTTCGTTTCGCCGTGGGTGCTGGCGACCACGTTCAACGTCGCGAGCTCCGTGAACGCGTGGATCCTGGGCGCTCTGATCTTCCTGGTGGCGATCGCCGCCATGCGCAGCGGCAGGCCCGAGAACGCGAAGTGGTTCAACGTCCTGTTCGGGGCGTGGACGTTCTTCGCCCCGTGGATCCTGGGCTTCGCCCTCGTCGGCGTCGCTGCGTGGAATGCGTGGATCGTCGGCGCGCTGGTCGCCGTCCTGGCCCTCTGGTCGGCCGTGGAGATCGGCTCGCGTAGGCGCCAGGAGATGACGCACCACGCCTGAGCGGCGAGCGGGCGAAGACGCATGACACACGATGAACAGGATGCGGCGGGCGGTTTCGACCGCCCGCCGTCGTCCGCCTCGAGGGAACGTCCCGTCCGCCGCAAGCCCGGCAGGCCGAGGGTCGACAGGGCCACCTCCGTAGCCCGGCGCGGCCTGCTCGACGCGGCCGAGGAGCTCTTCGCCCAGGGCGGCTTCCACGCCACCCCGGCGAGCGCGATCGCCGCTCGAGCAGGCGTGACGACGGGCCTGGTGTTCTACTACTTCGGTACCAAGGAAGGGCTGCTGGAGGCCCTGATCGAGGAACGCAGCTTCCTCCCCGCGCTCCGCAGGCTGGCGGCGACCGACGAGGCCGACACGCTCGAGCGATTGCTGCGCGACGTCGGCCGGGCGCTCTACCGCGCCGCGAACCGCACGGTGCCATCGGTGCGCATCGTGGTGCGCGAGGCCCTGCAGCGCGAGCCGCTGCGGGAGCGCTGGGAGGCGTCGTTGGCGGGCGCCGCCGAGGCCCTGGCGCAGCGGCTCGAGCCGCTGCGCCAGGGCGGAGACCCGCCGGCGGCCGGCGTCGCCCGTACCTTCCTCGGCGCGGTGGCGTTCGAGGCACTGTTCGGCCGGGAGGCGGACGCGGACGAGATCGTGGAGCCCATCGTGCGCGCCATGGTGAGGGGATTCGGCGGCGCCGGCACGCCGGTCCCCTGAGCGGGCGGGCGCGGGCGCCGCAGGACGGGAGCGGGTCTTCTCAGGCTACCCATGCCCGAGCGGGCGCCCGCTCATGTGGAGCGCCTAGGGTGACCCCGGAGGAAGGGTATGCGCTGCGACACGTACCACCCCCGCCGTGCGGCCCCGCCCGGCGTCGTCGGGGCCGAGATCGTCGACCCCGCGCACGCGTGGAATGCGTTGGCGCAGGACTGGCGTGCCCTGTTCGAGGCCGATCCGTCGGCGACCGTCTTCCAGCACCCGGGCTGGTTCCGGGCCTGGCAGCTCGCGACGGGCGCGCCGACGCACGCGTTCGTCGTGCGACAGGGGAGCACGGGCGCGGCGCGGGCCCTCCTGGTACTCCGGCGCACCTCCACCCCGGCGCTCGGTGGACTGCTCCGTGCGGCGTCGTACGGCATCGCGGGGCAACCCGTGATCAACCACGTAGGTCTCCTGTGCGACCCCGCCTTCGAGGCGCCCGCCCTCGATGCCCTCGCGGCGCTCCTCATCGACGACGCCAGCTGGTACCGCCTGCACATCGCGCGCGTCTCCGACCCGCGCATCCTGCGGCTGTCGGAGAGGCTCCGCGCCGCCGGTTTCGACGTGAGGTCGTCGGCCGACGAGCCCAGCCCGAGGGCCGACCTCACGGGAAGCTGGGACGAGTTCCTTCGCGACCGCGTCACGGGGACCCGGCGGCGCGAGCTGTGCCGGCGCGAGCGCCGCGCCGCGGAGGCGGGCATGCGCCACGCGCACGCGCAGCGCAGCGATTTCGAGAGGTACCTCGCGGCCTTCCACCGCCTCCACCGGCTGCGCTTCGGGCCGGCCACGGAGCGCTACCGCGCGCTCCACGACGCAGTCTTCCGCGGAACGTTCCATCGCGGCCTGCTCCACGCCAACGGGATCTGGCACCGCGATCGTTTGGTGGCCGTGCAGGTGGGGTTCGTCGATCGTCGCCGCGGCACGTACCACGGCTGCCAGGCGGGGTGGGATCCGGCGTACGCGACGGCCGCCGTCGGCACGCTGGTCCGGGCCGAGGCGATGCGTCACGCCATCGCCCTCGGCCTGCACACCTTCGACCTCGGACGGGAGCTGCAGGACTACAAGCGGGACCTCTGCGAACGGGTCGCGCCGATGCGGAAGGTCCGCGTCACGCGGCCGGGAGCGCTCGACACGCTCAGGAAGGCATTCGGCCGAGCGTGACCGCGGCGTGAGCCGGGAGCGGGCGGCCGCGGCTCAGGGCCTCGCGCGCCCGAGCGATCGCCCCGGCCGGCGTGAGGACCGTGCCGAGCTCGCGCGAGCGCTCGAGCTCGGCCGTCGACAGGGAACGCGCGATGCGGCGCTCGAGCCGAGCCTGACGCTCCTGGTTGATGGGCGCCAGCGGAACGCCCAGCGCGTCGCGCCAGCTTCGCGCGGCCAGCAGGAGGGTCTGCGCCGTCGCGGCGTCGCCGGCCTTCGCGAGCCACGCGGCGACGCCCTCCACGTACAGCACCTCGATGACCTGGGCGCCCTGCGCGTTCGCCAGCGCGAGCCCCTCGCGCAGCAGGGCCTGCGCCTCGCTCAGGTGCCCGCGACGCAGCGCGACGCGCGCGAGGTCGTAGAGCACGAAGGCCTGCCCCCGCCCGTCACCCTGCGCGCGGCGCACGCGCAGGCAGCGGGCGAGATCCCGTTCGGCGGCGTCGAGCTCGCCGCGTCCGTACGCCAGCAGTCCGCGGCGGTGGTCGATGTTGGCGCGCCCGGCCAGGTGGCCGATACGGTCGTACAGCGCCAGGGCCTCGGCAGCGAGCCGCTCGGCCTCCGCGCCGTCGCCGCGGTACCAGGCGGCGACGCTGAGGTTGTCGACCGCGTACGCGATGCCGAGCACGTCGCCGATGCGCTGAGCGGCGGTGCGACTCTCGGCGTAGATGTCGGCTGCCCGGGGATCGCCCCGGTCCAGGGCGATGTTGCCGAGGCTGAGCAGGGCGTTCGCGATCCCCTCGTCGTCGTCGATCCCGCGGTAGAGCTCGAGGCTCTCGCGCAGCAGCGTCTCGGCCTTCGCGTACTCGGCTCGGTTGTGCGCCAGGATGCCGAGGGCGCGCTTGGTCCCGGCGATGCCCGCCGGTACGCCGGCGCGTTCGAACAGCGCCAGGCTCTCGGCCAGCAGCGGGTCCGCCGCCCCGAGGTCGCCCTGACGCCAGGCGAGCACGCCGGCCGTGGCCAAGGCCGGCGCGCGCGCCGCGGGCGCCGCCTCGGTCCCGATCCTCAGAGCGTCGTTCACGCGCGCACGCCCCTCCTCGATCATCCCCGTGGCCATCCAGAAGGGGCGCAGGGCGGCCACCATGTGCAGCGCGTCCTCGGCCGCGCCCTCGGCGAGGAGGAGTGCGAGCGCGCTGCGAAGGTTCGCCTCCTCCGTGCGCAGGCGGTCCAGCCACGCGGCCTGATCGGCCCGTGTCAGCTCGGGCCGGGCACGCAGGGCGAGGGCCAGGAAGTGCGTCGCGTGCCGACGGCGCAGGTCCGGCGCCGACGCATCGAGCTCGAGCCTCTCGGCCGCGTACTCGCGGACGGTCTCCAGCATCGCGAAGCGCCCCTCGCCGTCGCGCGACTGCTGCAGCAGGCTCTTGTCGCGCAGCGACGCGAGCTCGTCGAGCAGGACCGGCGCACCCCCCAGCACCTCCTCGATGGAGGCGAGCGACGCCCCGCCGTCGAACACGGCCATGCGGGCGAGCAGGCGCTGCTCGTTTTCGGTCAGGAGCTCGAAGCTCCAATCGATGGTGTCGCGCAGGGTGCGCTGACGTGCGGGAGCGTCGCGCGGCCCGCTCGTGAGCAGGGGCAGCAGATGCGTCATGCGGGCGAGCAACGCGACGGGTTGCAGCGTGCTCACCCGCGCCGCCGCCAGCTCGATGGCGAGCGGCAGGCCGTCGAGCCTGCGCACGATGTCGACGATCGCCCCGAGGTTGTCCGGGTCGAGCGCCACGTCGGGCCGGACCGCGCGGGCGCGCTCCACGAACAGGGCCACGGCGCCGGTCCGCAGGGCCCGGGGAGGGTCGCGCCGTGCCGCGTCGTCGGGCAAGCCCATCGGCGGGACCGGGAAGGCCACCTCGCCCGTCAGCCGGAGCACCGTGCGCGACGTCACCAGCACCTTCAGGTGCGGCGCCGCCACCAGCAGCTGGCTCGCCAGCGGTGCCGCCTCCGTCAACCCTTCGAAGTTGTCCAGCACGAGCAGGAAGCGCTTCGGCCCCAGCGCCTCCAGCAGGGTCTCCACGGTCGTCGCGCCCGCCACCTCCACGATGCCGAGCTGCTGCGCGATCTTGGTGGCCAGCAGGTCCGGGTCGCGCACCGCGTCCAGCCCGATGAAGGCGACGCCGTCGGCGAACGCCGCGGCGCGCGGAGCGCGCGCGGTGCGCCCCTCCTCGCGCAGCCGTACGCATGCCTCGAGGGCGAGCCGGCTCTTCCCGATGCCGCCCGGTCCGTGCAGCGTCACCAGCCGGGTGTCGGGCTCGAGCAGCAGCTGCAGCAGCTCCTCGAGGAGCTGCGCGCGCCCCACGAAGGAGGTGAGCGCCGCCGGGAGGGGCCGTAGCTCGAGCGTCGCGCTCGGCTCCGCCGGAACCGACGCGTGAGCGGGCAGCACGAGGTCGTCGCTCGGGCCCCGGGCGGTCGGCGAGGACGGATCGGGCGCGGCGCCGGCGAGGCGCGCGCGGCGGCGCGCCTGCGCGCGCTCCCGGCGGTCGTGCACGAAGCGCAGGATGTTGGCCATGTTCGACAACAGGGCGGCCAGCACCCCCAAGGCCGTCAGGACGGCGCCCAGCGTGGTGACGATCCCAAGCTCCTGGCTCAACGTCGCTCCCGACCGCGGGGGCGCTGATCGTTGTCCGCGGTTGGACAACAGTGTACGCGAGGACGAACAACGCGTGTGCGGGTGACATGGTTGCGGTGCCTTGGTTCCGGGTGCCGGGTGACGTGCTGGTGCGGGTGACCTACCGTGCGGGTGTCCTGGTGCGCGGTGACTGGTGCGGGTGACCTGGTGCGGGTGACCTGCTGTTCGGGTGACCTGCCGTGGGGGTGACCGGCCGTGGGGGTGACCTGCCGTGCGCGCGACCTGCGCCGCGGGGGCCCGGGCGGCTGGAGCGCGTTGCGCGAGGGCGCAGCGAGCCGGTGCGGGTCTACGCAGCGAGCCGGTGCAGGTCTACCCCGTGCCGGCAGCCGAGCGGGTGACGCCCGCCTCCCTCGTCAAGCTCACGCGTCGTCGGCCGGCAGCGCGTGGAGCGCGCCGGGAACGGGCGCGAGGCGCATGCGCGCGCCGACCTGCCGTAGGCCCACGACCGCCGGGTTCGGCACGTCCACCTGGAGGTCGCCGACACCGTCGACATCGACCGTGTACTGTGCGTGGCTGCCGAGGAACTGCACCCGGCGCACGGTCCCCTCCAGCGCCGGACCCGGCGGGTCGACGAGCAGCGCCTCGGGGCGCAAGACCAGCGTCATCGCCGCGCCGTCGGGCAATGCCGGGGGCTCGGCCAGCGGCCAATGCACCCCGCCGACATCGGCGCCCCCCGCGTCGAGACGCGCCTGCACGAAGCTGACACGCCCGATGAAGTCGGCCACGAAGCGGTTCACGGGCCGGCCGTACACCTCACGCGGCGAGCCCGACTGCTCGACGCGCCCGCCGTTCATCACCACCACCACGTCCGACATGCTCATCGCCTCGATCTGGTCGTGGGTCACGTAGACGCTGGTGATACCGAGGCGGCGTTGCAGATCCCGTGATCTCGACGCGCATCTGCTCGCGAAGCTTGGCGTCCAGGTTCGACAGCGGCTCGTCGAAGAGCAGCACGCGGGGCTCCATCACGATGCAGCGGGCGAGCGCGACGCGCTGCTGCTGGCCGCCGGAGAGCTGGCTGGGCGGCCGTTGCGCCAGCGCCGTCAGGCCCACGAGGTCCAGCACGCGGGCCACCTTCTCGCGCACCTCGCCGCGCGCCGACCGTCTCAGGCGGAGCCCGAAGGCGACGTTCTCGAACACGCTCAGGTGGGGGAAGATGGCGTACGACTGGAAGACCATCGCCGTGTCGCGCACGTTCGGCGCCTCGCCGTCGACGCGCCGCTCCCCGAACCACACCTCGCCGGCGGTGGGCTCCTCGAAGCCCGCGATGAGCCTCAGGAGCGTCGTCTTGCCGCAGCCCGACGGCCCCAGGAGCGTCACCAGGGCGCCCTTCTCCACCGTCAGGTCCACGTCGTCGACCGCGACGACGCTGGGCCCGTTCGGACTCTCGAACTCCTTGCGCAGGCCCCGCAACGCCAGGTCCGCGACCATTCCCACCCCCTCGGACCTCGCGGCCCGCTAGAACCGTATCGTGCTGGCGACATCGGCCCGGCGGCCGACGACCACGCCGATGATCGAGATCGCGATCAGGACGATGACGAGCAGCACCATGCTGAACGCCGCCGCCACCCCGAGCCGGCCCGACCCCACCTCGTTGAGGATCTGCACCGTCATCAGGTTCCACTTCGCGGACACGAGGAAGATCGCGGCGCTGATAGCCGTCATCGCTCGCACGAACGCGAACACCAGCCCCGAGAAGAAGGCCGGGCCGATGAGTGGGAGGGTGATCCTGCGAAAGGTGGTCAGCCCGTCGGCACCGAGGTTCTGGGCGGCCTCCTCGATGGTGGGGTCGATCTGGCGCAGGACCGCGATGCCGGACTGGATGCCGACCGGGACGTAGCGGAAGACGTAGTTGAGTACGAGGATGGCGAGCGTACCCGTGAGCAGGAGCGGCGGACGGTTGAAGGCGAGGATGTAGCCGATGCCCACCACGGTGCCCGGCACGGCGAAGTTGAGGATGGAGGTGAACTCCATGGCTCCCTTGCCGGGGAACGAGCGGCGCACCACGAGGAAGGCTACGAGCATGCCCAGGATGCCGCTGATGGGGGTCGAGACGACCGCCACCACGACCGTGTCCAGTACGGTGCCCAGCCCGACCTGGAAGACGTACGCGAGGTGGCGAAGCGTGAGCCCGTAGTCATAGCCCCACACGCGCGTAACGGCACCAACCAGGATGACCCCGTAGAACAGCACTACCATGGCGCCGAAGCCGGCGACGACGCAGAACATCGACCACTTGGCGAAGCGGGATGTCCCCTTGCTCACCGAAGCGGTCGGCTTGCCCGTGACCGTGACGTACTGGCGCCGGGCGAGGTAGCTGCGCTGGATCGCGAAGGCGGTGAGCGACGGGACGAGCAGGACCACGGCGAGCATCGCGCCCCGGGCGAGGTTGAAACTCCCGGTGATCTCGAGGTACGCCTGCGGCGCCAGCATCGGGAAGGCGGCACCGGCGAGCACCAGCGGGTTGCCGAAGTCGGCCATCGACTCGATGAAGACGACGAGGAAGGCGCTCGCCACGCCCGGCAGCGACAGCGGGAAGGTGACGCGCCAGAATGTCTGCCAGCGGCTCGCGCCGATGTTGAGGGCGGCATCCTCGAGCGTCGGGTTGATCGACGCGAGCACCCCGCGAAGCGATAGATAGGCGATCGGGCTGAAGGTGAACACCTGGGAGAGGACCACGCCGGGGAAGCCGTAGATTCGCACGTGATCGAGTCCAAGGAGCTGGTGCGTGACGAGCCCGTTGAAGCCGAACAGGAACAGGATCGAGATGGCACCGGAGAACGGTGGCGAGATGATCGGGAGGATCGTGAGGGTGTGCAACGCGCGCTTCGCCGGCACCCGCGTCCGCGCCAGGCTGTAGGCCGTGACATAGCCGAGGACGACCCCGACCGTGGCGACCACGATCGCTACGACGAGGCTGTTGACGAGCGCATTGCGGTACAGCTTGCGGCGCGCGATCAGCGCGAAGTTGTCGAAGCCGAATCCACCCGGCGTACGCAGGCTGGACGCCATCACGCGCGCCAGGGGGTACAGCACGAAGACGATCAGCGCGATCGCGATGATCGCTACCAGGGCGAACAGCAGCGGATCGCGGGCGAGGATTCGGAGCTGGGTACGGGCGCGGCGGAACACGTTGGCGCGCTCGCCGGGTGGAGCCGGGGCATCACGCCGTCCGGCCCCACCCGACCGCGGAGTCTACTGCCCCAGGACCTTCTCGACCCAGAGGTCCACCAACCGCTGCCGGTTGCCGGCCGCGAACGTAGGGTCGAAGCTCACGAGGTGGATGGCGTCGAGCGACGGCACGCCCGGACCCGCGCTCACGTCGCCTCGGATGGGCATGAAGTAGGTCTTCTGTGCGGCGAGCGCCTGCTGCCCCTCGCGGGATGTCATCCAGTCGACGAGCTGCTGGGCCTCGCCGAGGTGCGTGGCGCCCTTCAGGATCGAGAGGGCCGCCACCTCGTACCCGACACCTTCGGTGGGGAACACGATGGAGACCGGGAACCCCTCGTCGATGAGCTTCAGGAAGCCGGGGCTGAACTGGATCGCGACCGCCGTCTCCCCGACGCCGAGCGCACCGCTCGGCGCCGTGCCGCTCTGCGTGTACGTCTGGACGTTGGGGTTGAGCTGCGCCATGTAGGCCATGGCGCCGTCCTCGCCGTAGAGCTCGCGGAACGTGAGCACCGCGTTGTAGGCCGTGCCCGAGGATTGTGGCGACGGCATCTGGATGAGGCCCCGATACTCGGGCTTCACGAGATCGGCCCAGCTGACGGGAACCGACGCGCCCCGGTCGGCCAGGATGTCGGTCCGCACGCCGACGGCGAGCGGGTTGGTGTAGATCGCGTGCCAGGAGCCGCCCGCGTCCTTGAAGGCGGCGGGGAGCGCGGAAGCGTTGGCCGACACGTACGGCTGCGTGAGGCCGCGTTCCTTGGCGAGGATGTGGTTCTCGCTCGGCGCCCCGAACCACACGTCCGCCTGCGGCCGATTCTGTTCCGCCTCGATGCGTGACAGAGCCGGTCCGGACGACAGGAACACCATCTGAACCTGCACGCCGGTTGCGTCCGAGAACGCTCCGAGCAGCTTGCGGGCGTTCTCCTCGTCGACGCTCGAGTACACCACGAGTTGAGCGGACGCCCATGCGCCCACGAGCAGGGCCAGGGCGAGAATCCAACGAGAACCTCTACGCATCTCGTACACCTCCCGTGCACGGCGCGCTACGGCTCCCCGGCACACCGCACGTTCGCCGTTCACGTCGACCGTACGGCCCGATGGCCCGGCCCGGGTCGGTGATGGACCGGACACGCGTACGCGGGCGATCGCTGCGCCCTGCCCCGGGGCGGTGCGGCGGCGCGGTCGCGGGCGCGCCGCGTGCGCCACGACGTGCGCGCCGGAGCCGGGTATCGCAGCGTTCGGGTTTCGGCCCTCGCGGCGCCGACGTCAGGGCGCGCTGGTGAAGCGCACGGCGTTCTTGCCGGCGCGCTTGACGTCGTACATCAGCGCGTCGACGGCCGAGGTCACGCTGGCCGTGTCCTCCGGCAGCTGCCGGAAGCAGATGGCGCCGACGCTGACGGTGACCCGCGACCCGTCGGCGGCCGTCGCCTGGCTGACCGACTCGCGAAGGCGCTCGAGCGTGCTGCGCGCCGCCACCTCGTCGGACTCGGGGATGAGGAGGGCGAACTCGTCGCCGCCGATGCGCGCCGCCACGTCGGTGGCGCGCGTGCCGCGCTTGAGCGTGTCGGCGAGCGTCATGAGCACGGCGTCCCCCGCCGGATGACCGTGAGCGTCGTTGACGACCTTGAAGTCGTCGACGTCGAGGTACGCGACCGTGAGCGGGTGGGCGTAGCGGCGCGAGCGCTGGGCCTCGCTCTCGAGCGCATCGAAGAACGGGCCACGGGTGAGCAGGCCGGTGAGCGAGTCCGTTCGGGCGAGGTGCGTGATCAGCTCGAGCTGCTCCTTGAGCGCCAGGAGCAGCGCGACCACGACGAGGAAGAAGCCGAGTCGGATGAGCGTGTTCCAGGCGGCGATGGCCGAGGAGGTGTACAGGTGGCCGGCGAGGAGGTCGGCGCTGAGCCACAGCAGGGCGCTCAGCAGCGCGAGCAGCAGGCCCCAGCGGCGGCCGAGGACCCAGGCGGCGAACGCGGTGGGCACGAGGTACAACAGCGAAAGTGACAGCTCGAAGCCCGTGACGACGTCGAGGTACGCGACGCCGACGGCCAGCAGCAGCGCGACGCCGCGCCGGACGTTCACCGGCAGGCGCGCGACCGAGGCGGTGGTTCTCAGGATCCGCATGTGGCCCCAGTGTACGTAGGCCGGCTCTTCGCGGCGTCGCCGCGGCCCACCAACGCGGTGCGTCGCCGCGCGCGCGGCCGGCGGGCGCACGCGCCGCCCCGGTGCCGGGCGCGCTACCATGCCGGTATCGCGCTACGGTGTGCGGAGGAAGGGCGGCCACTGGGGGTGGTGTGCATGGGCGAACAGACAGGCACGGAGGATCGCGATCGATCGACGCTGCAAACGCTGGCGCGGGGTGCGGGTGTGCTCGACCTGCTGTTGGAGCGTGACGCCGTCACGCTCAAGGAGGTGAGCCAGCAGCTGGACCTCCCGACCACGGTGGCGCACCGCCTGCTCAAGACCTGGGCCTCGCTCGACTACCTGCGCTTCGATCACGACAGCAAGCGCTACGTGCCCGGCCTCACCCTCATGCGCTTGGCCGCCAAGGCCCGCGCCGTGTCCGCCCTGCCCGAGGTGGAGGACCGCCTCGCGACCGTTTGCCGCCGCACCGAGCAGACGGCCAGCTGCGCCGTGCTGGCCGGAGTTCACGTGCTCTACGTGGCGCGCGCCCTGGCGAACTCCTCGCTCACCTACATGGCGCAGGTGGGGAAGACCTCACCGGCCTACGCCACCTCCATGGGGCACGTCCTGCTCGCCTTCGGTCGCGCCGACGAGCTCGAGCGGCTCTACCCCGACGGGACGTTCGAGCGCTTCACCGAGTTCACGCCCTGCACGCTTCCGGCGATCCTCGAGCGGCTCGAGCAGGTGCGGGTGCAGGGTTACGCCGTGAACCGGCGGCAGCTCACGCTCAACGTTTCCGCCGTCGCCGTCCCCCTGTACAACCGCGTCGGCGAGGTGGTGGCGTCGATCTCGGCGGCCGGGCCGGCCGACCGCTTCACGAACGACGCCATCTTCGGCACCTTCCTGCCGGCCCTGCTCGACGCGGCCCGCACGCCCATCGAGTTGCGGCTGTGACGGCCGTGGCCGCATGAAGGGCGTGGTGGCGCGGCACGACGACCCGAGCTACCCGCCCGGGGCCACGGTGGCGTACGTCAGCTTCGCCACGCTCCACGACGAGCCGCTGACGGTCGCCGGCGAGCTCCGGTTGCCGCCCCCGCCCGCCGAGCCCCGGCCCGCCGAGCCCCTGCCCGCGGTGCTGCTGTTGCACGGTTCGGCGGGCGTCGACGGGCGCGGGGAGCGCCTCGCGCGCGCGCTCAACGAGGCCGGCGTCGCCACCCTCGAGATCGACATGTGGGCCCCCCGCGGCCTGGCGGGCGGGCTCGCGCGGCCGTCGCACCCGGCCGAGACCCTCCCCGACGCCTTCGGGGCGTTGCGTTACCTGGCGACCCGCGGCGACATCGACCCGCGGCGCATAGGCGTGGCGGGCTTCTCGTGGGGCGGCGTCGTCTCGATGCTCAGCGCGACCCGGCGCTACGCGTCGGCGTACCAGGGCGTTCCGCCGCTGCGCTTCGCCGCCCACGCGCCGTTCTACCCGGTGTGCTGGTTCTACAACCGGGTGCCGGGCTACGAGTTCGGCGACCTCACGGGCGCCCCCGTGTTCCTGCAGGCCGGCGAGCTGGACGCGTACGACGAACCCGACGGCTGCGAGAAGATGGTCGCCGCGCTCGAGCCCCTCGACCGCCGGCACCTCCGGGTCCGGGTCTACCCGGGGGCCACGCACGCCTTCGACCGCTTGCAGGCCGCGGTCACGGTGCGAGACCCGCACGCGCACGAGGGGCGCGGTGGCGAGGTCGATTTCGTCCCGAACCCGGCCGTCGCCGACGAGAGCCGCCGCGCGACCGTGGCGTTCTTCGCCGAGGCGTTGGCGCCGGCACGGAGCTGACGGGAGCGCGGGCGCCGGGGCGTCGCGCACCCGGCGGCCGCCGCCGCGGCGTCGCGCACCCGGCCGCCGCCGCCGCGGCGCGCACCCGGCGGCCGCCGCGGCGAGGGCCGTCACATCGCGAGGCTCAGCACCAGGAAGCCGCCCACGTACGCGGCGATCATCAGCACGCTCTCGAAGCCGATGCGCGCCGGGCCCTGGCGCTGCCGGAACACCAGCCCCAGCAGCAGGACGGCGTTGAGGAGGATGGTGAGGCCCGTCAGGAACACCTCGCGCGAGCCGATGCCGGGCGCGTGGTAGAGCGAGCCCCTGACGTACACCACGTCGGCCAGCGCCACGAACAGGACGTCGAAGAAGTTGCCGCCCACCACGTCGCTCACCGCGAGCGTGAGCGCGCCGCGGCGGACGGCCGCGATGGCCGTCACGATCTCGGGCAGGGAGGTCGCGATCGCCGTGAACAGGCCACCCGCGACCGTGCCGCTCATCCCCGTCGCGCCGGCCAGCTCGCCCGCGGTGGCCGCGACGGTGGCGCCCGCCGCGAGCACGGCGACCCCAGCGATGCCGAGCTCGACGAGCAGCCTACCGATCGGCAGGCCGCGCTCGCCGGGCTCGGGCGTGTCGCGCACCGTCTCGCGCGTCATGCGCGGTCGCCACATGGGGTCCCGGCCCGCGCGCCGGGTCAGCACGAAACCCCCGGCGGCCGCGAGGAACAGCAGCGGCGTGCCGGGGTGGACGGGCCCGAGGGTCACCGCCGGCCCGCTGAGGATCAGCAGCAGGATGGTGAGCAGGCCGACGAGGGTGCCCGTCTGCAGGATGGTGGCGACGGAGGCCGCGGCGTGCTCCAGGTTCGCCTTGCGATAGCTCAGGTCGGCGAAGGCGAGGGCGACCGTCTGGATCGCGATGCCGCCTACGGCGTTGCCGATGGCGATGGCAGGGTGGTTCTGCAGGGCCGCGGTGACCGACGCAGCGATGCCCGGCAGCGCGGTGATGGAGCCGAGGAGCAGCACGCCCGTGAGGGCCTCGCCCAGGCCGGTGCGGTCCGCGATGCGGTCCGCCGCGCCGGCGAGGCGCGTGCCGGCGACGCCGATGAGGGCCGTCGCGGCGAGGAACAGCCCGAGGTCCAGGCCGAGGGGCAGCTGCGGGAAGGGCATCGGGGGGCCAGCCTAGCCCGGCGGGCGTGGCGTGGTCGTCGGCCGCGACGCGGGGCCGCGCGCGCCGGGTGCCCGAGCAGCCTCCCCGGGCACCCGACGCGCGCGTCTACTTCGTGGCCGCGTCGTACACGCGCGTGTCGACCGCGTCGGCGTAGCTCACCTTGTTCTTCAGCAGCCCGACCTGGACGAGCAGGTCGACGGAACGGTCGAAGGCGGCCTGGTCGAGCGCCCCGATGGCCGTGTCGGCGGTGGGCGTGACCAGCTTGGCGACCTCGCTCATCTGCCAGGTCTGGTGCACGGTCGGGCTCTGCCGGCTGCCGGAGCCCGCGCACGTGTCGCCGCAGTGCTTCAACACGATGTCGACGGCCTCCGACTGGTTGTTCACGGCGTAGTCCCAGCCCTTGATGCTCGCGCGCAGGAAGCGGGTGGCGACCTCCATGCCCGACAGGCCCGAGCCCTTGAAGTCCGCGCTGGCGAGCACGTCCGGTGTCGTGAAGATGTTGTCCTCCAGCAGGTTCGCGCCGACGTCGGCGGGGTCGAGGATCTGCAGCGAGTCCAGCGGATACCCCAGCCCGACGATCTGGTCGAGCTCGTTGTAGGTCATCGCGCTCGCGACGTCGACCTTGTCCGGGAACACCAGCGACGGATCGAAGGCGTACACGACGGTCTGCACGTCGGCGTTCTGGACGGTCGGGTCGAGGTTCGAGGTGAGATCGGCGGCGGCGAACACCGCCTGCGCGGCGAACTCGTTGCCGAATCCCCACACCCCCACGGTGGTGCCGGCGAGGTCCGCGATCCTCTGGATGCCCGAGTCCTTCAGGGCCACCATGCGGTAGCCCGACGCCTGGAAGATCTGCGCGATGGTCACGACGTCGAGCCCCTGCTCGCGCTGCGTGAGCATGTTCGCGACCCAGTCCGTGCCGAAGTCGGCGTTGCCCGACGCGACCTGAACGGTGGGGTTGACGTTGCCGCCGTCGAGGATCGTGACGTCGAGCCCCTCGTCCGCGTAGAAACCCTTGTCCTGGGCCACGAAGTAGCCGGCGAACTGGGCCTGCGGGAACCACTTGGATTGGAAGTTGATCTTCACGAGGTCCTGCGCCATGGCGAACGGCAAGGCGAGCAGGGCGAAGGCGATCAGGACGAGCGTGCGGTGGGCTGGTCTCATCGTCGTTCCTCCGGGGTGTGCGGTAGTGCGGAACAAGAACGGGGCGGGAGGGCCTCGCGGGAGGGGCGCGCGTGCGGCTCGAGCCGCGCGGGAACCCTCCGGCGCGGGGCACGGGGCGGGCGTTCGGGCTCAAGGTCCCATGGTCAGGATCCCCTCGCCGACGGGTGCCACGATGTGGTCAGGCGCTCGAGCACCGTGATGAGCGCATACAGCGCCATCGAGATGAGGCTCGAGACGAGGATGGCGGCGAAGACGACGTCGAAGGCGCCGCGGTGGGCGGACAGGCTGATGCGCTGGCCCAGCCCGTTGGGGGGACCGGGGATGAGGAACTCCGCCACGATCACGCTCACGATGGCCACCACGACCGAGATCTTGAGCGCGTTGAACACGAACGGCAGGGAGTTGGGCAGGCGCAGGGCGAGGAACACCTGGCGCGGGGTCGCGGCGTACGCCCGCAACAGCTCGAGTCGCAGCGGGTCGACGCGCGTCAGGCCCTGGACGGTGTTGAGCACGACCGGGAAGAAGGTGACGATGACGACCACCGCCGCCTTCGACTGCCAGTCCACGCCGAAGGCGCGGCCGAGCACGGGCGCGAGCCCCACGATCGGCACCGCGCCGAAGGCGGTCGCCAGGGGGAGGAAGCCGCGCTGGAGGAAGCGGCTCGCCGAGATCGCCACGCCCGCCAGGTAGCCCGTGGTGAGGCCGATGCCGAACCCCAGCAGGACCTCCTTGACGAACGTGACGTAGCTGTCGTCGAGCAGCACGGGCCAGGACGCGAGCAGCGCGCTCCAGATGTCGGACACGCGGGGGAAGATCCCCTTCGGAACGCGGAAGCCGACGACCAGCCCCTCCCACACCAGCAGCACCAGGAGCGGGACCATGCCCGCCGGCAGGAAGCGTTGCACGCGCCGGAGCAGGGCGGGGGCGTCGGGCTCGAGCGCCCTCAGGCTGACGGTGCCGACGGCCACCAGCGCCGCGAGCAGGAACCCCCAGAACGACGCCCAGTAGCCCCAGGCGCCGCCGGCGTCGAGGCCGCGCTGCGCCAGCAGCGCGAGGAACGCCCCCGCCAGCGCCAGCGGTCCGAGAGCGGCGCCGGCGAGCAGGCCGCCGGCGAGCGCCAGCGCCATGCACCCCGCCCATGCCGCCGCGAGCCACGAGGCCGGCCCCGCGCCGAGCGCGCCGAACGCGTCCGGTCCACCCGGCGCGAAGGGGCCGAACGCCCCCGCCAACGCCAGAGCCAGCGCGGCGAGCGCGGGCCGGCTCGGGCGCCGGCGCCGCCCGGGTCGCCCGGGCCGCGCCGCGGGCGAGGCGCTCACGCGCGCTCCCACGGCGCGCTCAGCCGCTGCACGGCGCCCACCAGCGCCACGAGGCCGATGCCCAGCGCCGCAGACACCAGCAGCAGGATCCAGACGTCGGCGACGTTGCCGGCCTGCACCTGACCGACGATCGCGTAGCCCAGCCCGCGCCGGTTGTTCGACTCGGTCTCGGCGACCAGGGCACCCACCAGGGCCGCGGCGGTGCCGAGCTTGAGGCTGGTGAACAGGAACGGGATCGCGGCCGGGAAGCGGACCTTCAGGAACACCTGCAGCGGGTTGGCGGCGTAGCTTCGCATGAGGTCGAGGGCCAGCGGGTCGACGGAGCGCAGGCCGGTGACCGTTCCCACCGTGACGGGGAAGAAGGCGATGTAGGCGCCGATCAGCGCGGTCGGGACGAGGCTGGTCTGCACGGTGATGCCGAGGTTGCCCAGCACGAGCAGCAGCACCGGCACGAGCGCGATGATGGGCACCGTCTGCGAGCCGATGACCCACGGCAGCAGGGCCTGCTCGAGCGGCCTGAGGAACACGAACAGCACGGCCAGCAGCACCCCGAACGCGCCCCCGAGGAGCAGCGCGAACAGCGTTCCGGCCGACGTGTACAACACGGCCCGCAGGATGTTGCGCGCGTCCGTGATGGGGTACTGCCCGAAGAACGGGCCGATGCGCGCCGCGATCCAGTTCGGGAAGGGCACCGGGTGCTGCGGCATGGCGTAGAAGCACGCCAGCAGGGTCGCGCCGCAGGCGGGCTCGGCGTAGTAGGTGTAGGCGCCCGCCCACACGACGCTCCCGGGTGCCGGCGCTCGCGCGAGCGTGAGGACGCCACGGCGCATGTCGCTCACGTAGTAGTCGCGGTACTGGCGGAGGTTGGCGTTTCGTCGCGGGGGTCGCGCGAAGCGCACCAGCGAGCCGCCGCCGTCCGCCGGGGCGCGCGTGAAGTCGGCGCCCTCGGTCTGCGGTGCGCCGTCGACGGTGACGATGCCGCGCCGGGAGGGGAACGTGAACGACGCGCGTTGCCCGTCCACCCGCTCCCGCGGCCGCTCCGGGGTGGAGACGAGCTCGTCGCCGCCCTCGTAGACGCGGCGGTCCGCGTCGCTCTCCACCACGGGGGCGTGCGCCAGCCCGAACACACGGTTGCTGCCGTCCACCTCGCCTGCGAGCCGCTCGGCCAGCCGCACCGCGCCGCGGGCCGCGCGCGGCGCGCTCGCCGTCGGGCGCGCGAGCGCGACGGTCCCGGCGCCGGCGTCGAGCACGGCGTAGTCTCCCGTCACGCGGCGCACCTCGGCGTTGAACGGGGGCGGGGAGGCGAAGCGCACGCTGCTCCCCTCGCTGGTCACGTCGCGCCCCTCCTGCGCCACCTCGCCACCGACCAGCACGGGCCCCACATCGACGTCGAAGGTGAAGAGGGTCACGCGGCCGTCGGCCCGCTCGCGGGCTTCCGCCGCGCCGGGCCGCAGCAGGGTGTCGCCGCCGTACAGCGGAGTCCCGGGCCCCGCCCCGTCCGGCAGGCGGTACACCAGCCCGGCGTCGTCCAGCGGGCCCTGCAGCGGCGGACCCAGCGTCACGGCAGGCTGCGGCAGGGGCCGCTCGAGCCGAACGGTATCCCCGTCCCTGCTCGCGATCGTCCCGACCGGCCTGCCGTTCGCGATCAACACCGCGTCGGCGGGGCCGCCGCCGAACCTGAGGGTGAGCGCGTCCGCCCCGTCGGGCGGGACCTCCGCGACCGGCGCCGCCTCCACCGTCGCCTTGCGCCAGCTGCTGAGCTGATCCATGCGCTGGCGCGCGAGGGGCAGGCCGAACAGCAGCGCAACGGGGTAGCCCAGCGCCACGGTCGCGAGCATCACCACGGCGACGGGCCACACGCGCTGCAGCCACCTCACGGCGCGCCTCGCCTCCCACGCCCGCCGGGCCCGGCACCGGCTGCCGGCGCCTCCCCCCCGGCCGCGGAGTCGCCGGCGGCCTCCTGGCCCACCCGCAGCGCCTCGCGCACCTCGGTGGTGAGCTCGAAGTACCGGCTCGACTCGCGCGTCTCGGTGTCGCGAGGGTACGGCAGGTCGACGTCGATGATGCGCTGGATGCGCCCCGGACGCGCCGTCATCACCACGATCCGCGACGACAGGAACACCGCCTCCGCGATCGAGTGCGTCACGAACACGACCGTCTTTCCCGTGCGCGCCCAGATGCGCAACAGCTCGTGGTTCATCGTCTCGCGGGTGATCTCGTCGAGCGCCCCGAAGGGTTCGTCCATCAGCAGCAGCTTGGGATCGAAGGCGAGCGCGCGCGCGATCGACACGCGCTGCTGCATGCCGCCCGAAAGCTGCCACGGGTACTGCCGATGGAAGCTTCCAAGGCCCACGAGCGCGAGGAGCTCGGTGGCGCGCTCGCGCCGCCGGGCCCGCGGGAAGCCCATGATCTCGAGGGGCAGGGTGACGTTCGCGAGAACGCTGCGCCAGTCGTAGAGCACGGGCGCCTGGAAGACGTAGCCGTACTCGCGCGCCTCGCGCGCGGCCCGCGGCGCCTTGCCCGCGACCTCGAGGGTGCCCGAGGTAGGCTGGATCAGGTCCGCGATGAGCCTGAGGAGCGTGGTCTTGCCGCACCCCGACGGCCCGATGAGGCTGACGAACTCGCCGGTCCGCACCTCCAGGTCGGCGCCCTCCAGCGCGACCGCCTCGAGCTTGCGCACGCGGTAGATCTTGCCTACGCCCTGGGCGCGGATGACGGGGGCCCGGGAAGGATCGCCGGCGTCCACGGCCGGCACCCCCGCGGGGAGCGGAAGCGCGCCGGCGTCGGTGGGTCCCGCGCTCACCCGTGCAGCGTCGGGCGCCGGAGCAGGCGTCCGCGCGCCGGGTCTCCCACGAAGGCGCCGTCCCTCACCGCGACGCGGCCGCGTACCGTCACCGTGCTGGGGCGACCGTCGATCTCGACGCCCTCGAAGCCGTTGTAGTCCACGTTCATGGTCTGCCGCGCGACGCTCAGGGTGCCGCGGTGATCGCGGTCGTAGACCACCAGGTCGGCATCGCTGCCGACGGCGATGGTGCCCTTGCGCGGGAACAGGCCGAAGAGCTTCGCCGCGCGGGTGGAGGCGGCATCGACGAAGCGGTGCAGGTCGAGCGCGCCGCGGCTCACGCCGTAGGTGTAGAGCAGGTTGACGCGGTCCTCGATGGCGGGGATGCCGTTGGGGATCTTGGTGAAGTCGCCCTTGCCCATGTCCTTCTGGCCGTGGAAGTCGAACGGCGCGTGGTCGGTGCCGACGGTGTCGATGAGCCCCGCGGCCAGGGCCCGCCAGAGCGCCGCCTGGTCGGCCTTGGTGCGCAACGGCGGGGACATGACCCACTTCGCTCCCTCGAAGCCCGGGCGCTGCGCGTAGCTCTCGTCGAGCATGAGGTGCGGGATGACCGCCTCGATGGCGAGATCGACGCCCCGCGCCTTCGCGGCCAGCGCGGCCTCCAGCGAGGCGGCGTTGCTGAGGTGCACCACGTAGCCACTCGCACCCGTCATCTCGAGGAAGGTGGCGAAGTGATGGGTGCCCTCCGCCTCGACGCGGACGGGCCGGCTCGGCTCGTGGTACTCCGGCCCGCTCTTGCCGGCCGCGAGCAGCGCCTGCTGCCGCCGCGCGACGAGCTCGGCGTTCTCGCAGTGCGCAGTCACCCGCACCCCCAGCTCGCGCGCCAGCTCGAGGGTGCTGTAGAGCTCGTCGTCGCTCACGTCGAGCGCGCCCTTGTAGGCGAGGAACACCTTGAAGGAGGTGGTGCCGTCCTCCACGACCCGGCGAAGCTGCGCGGCGGTGTCGTCGCCGAAGTGCGTCACGCCGAGGTGGAAGGCGTAGTCGCAGGCGCTGGCGCCCTCCGCCATGGAGGTCCACTCCTCGTAGGCCTCGAGCGCGCCTTGCGTGGGGCCGCCGGCGATCATCTCGATGAAGGTGGTGGTCCCGCCGACCAGGGCCGCCTGGCTCCCGGTGGTGTGGCTGTCCTTCGTGAACGTGCCCATGAAGGGCAGGTGGATGTGGACGTGCGGATCGATGAAGCCGGGGAACACGTACTTCCCGCTGGCGTCGATCACCTCGGCGTCGGGCGGCGCGTCGAGGTCCGTGCCGATCCGGGCGATGGTCTCGCCTTCGCACAGGATGTCGGCGGTGGTGCGGCCGCCCGCGGTGATGATGTCGCCGTTCCTGATCAGCAAGCTCACGTCATGCCCCTCCAGGTGAAGCTCCGCCACGCCCGCCGGGCGCGCGCTAGTGGATGTCGATCCCCGTCTCGTCGCGGTACGCCTTCATGGCGGCCCATCGGCGCGTGACCTCGGGCCGCTCGCGCACGAGCTCGTTCCAGGTGACGCTCTCGCGCCCCGAGGCGACCGGCACCATCGAGATGCAGCCGTCGACCGGGCACACGAGCGAGCACAGGTCACAGCCGACGCAGTCCTGCTCGCGGACCCGCGGTTGGGGGGTGGCGCCGGGGTACGCGCCGGCCGCCAGCGAGGCGGGATCGATGCGGGCGCCGTCGACGGTCAGGTCGATGCACTGGTGCGCGCCCTCGTCGCAGGCCACGAAGCACAGGTTGCAGTGGATGCAGGTCGTCTCGTCGATGCGCGCGACCGACTTGAACGCCAGGTCGAGATCGCCGAACGACGAGATGCGCGGCAGGGACGCACCGACGACCTCCGATACCGAGGCGATCCCCTTGTCGTCGAGCCACGTCGAGAGGCCGTCGACGAGATCCTCGATGATGCGGAAGCCGTAGTGCATCACGGCCGTGCACACCTGCAGACTGGTCGAGCCGAGCAACAGGAACTCGGCGGCGTCGCGCCAGGTCTGGATGCCGCCGATGCCGGAGATGGGCAGCGCGCCGGCCGCGAACTCCGCGTCGGACGCGACGGCCGAAAGCATGTGCAGCGCGATCGGGCGCACCGCGGGGCCCGCGAAGCCGCCGTGACCGCCGCGGCCGCCCACGCTGGGCTTGAGCTCGAAGCTGTCGAGGTCGACGCCCACGATGGAGTTGATCGTGTTGATGAGGGAGACCGCGTCCGCGCCGCCGGCCAGGGCGGCGCGCGCGGGGGGCACGATGTCGGTGACGTTGGGCGTGAGCTTCACGATGACCGGGATCGACGACGCCTCCGCCACCCAGCCGGTGATCATGCTGCAGTACTCCGGCACCTGCCCTACCGCGGAGCCCATGCCGCGCTCCGACATGCCGTGGGGACAGCCGTAGTTGAGCTCGATGCCGTCGGCGCCCGTGTCCTCGATCTGGCGCACGATCTCGTTCCATGCCTCGCGCGACGACTCGACCATGGCCGAGACGATGACGGCACGGTCGGGCCAGAGGCGCTTCACCTCGCGGATCTCGCGCAGGTTGACCTCGAGCGGGCGGTCGCTGATGAGCTCGATGTTGTTGATGGCGACGAGCTTGTTTCCGCCGAACTCGAAGGCGCCGTAGCGGTTGCAGGCGTTGAGCACCGGCGCCCCGATGGTCTTCCAGACCGCGCCGCCCCAGCCGTACTCGAACGCCTTGTTGACCTGGTAGGCGCTGTTGGTCGGGGGTGCGGAGGCGAGCCAGAAGGGGTTGGGGCTGGCGATCCCGGCGAAGCTGGTACGCAGGTCAGCCACGAGAAGCCTCCGTACCGGACGCGCTCGGCGCGTCGTCGCTCCCCGGCGGCGGGAAGGCGCCGCCGTGCGGGCGCGCGGCGCGCCCCGCGCCCGAGCGGCTCAGGCCCACGGGCAGCGGCCGCTGCCCCTGCGTAGCCCCGCGCCCGGCGGCCGCGACCGGCAGGTCGTCCTCGATCCCCAACGACCTTGCGATGGACCGCGCGGCGATCTTGCCGTCCTGCGCGGCCGTGACGGTGAGCGCGTGGCCGCGGAGCCGGACGCAGTCGCCGCCCGCGAAGACGCGCGGGTGGGAGGTGCGCAGGTCGGCGTCCACCATCACGTAACCGGCCTCGGTCGCCACGCCCAGCTCGCGGAACAGCGGCTCGAGCCGCCCCTGACCGATGGCCTTGATGACCTGATCGCAGGGCAGCACGAACTCGCTGTCGGGCACGGGCCGCACGCTGCGGCGCCCGTCGGGGCCGGGCTCGCCGCTCGCCATCTTGACGCAGCGCAGTCCGGTTACGCGCCCGCCTTCGCCGACCACCTCGACGGGCTGCGCGAGGAAGCGGAACTCCACGCCCTCGTTGCGCACGAACGCGACCTCGAAGTCGTAGGCCGGCATGGCGCTGTCGTCGCGGCGGTAGGCGATCGTCACGCGCTCGGCTCCGAGGCGGCGGGCCACCGTGGCCGCGTCGATGGCGGTGTTGCCGGCCCCGACCACCACGACGTGGTCGCCGACGGGGAGATCGAGGAGGCGCTCGAGCCCGTCTCTCTCCGCCAGCTTGGTCTGGGCGATGAACGTCAGCGCCTCGGTGACCCCCAGTAAGTCCTCGCCGGGGATGCCGAGATCGGGCACGGCGCCCGTCCCGGCCGCCACGAACACCGCGTCGTACCCCTCCAACAGCTCGGCTGCGCTCACGTCGCGTCCCACCTCGACGCCCGTGCGCACCTCGGTGCCCACGGCGGCGCCGAGCCGCTCGATGAACGCGACCTCCTCGAGCGAGACCCGCATCGGTTCGCGCAGCACCACGATGCCGTAGGTGGACAGGCCGCCGGGCAGCTCGCTGCGTTCGAACACCGTCGCGCCCACGCCGCGCCGTGCAAGCTCGCCGGCGCAGCTCAGGCCCGCCGGTCCCGCCCCGATGACCGCGACGCGCTTGCCGCTGTCGGGTGCGGGCTCGAACGGCGTGCCGCCGGCCGCGAAGAGGTGGTCGGTGGCGTAACGCTGAAGGCGGCCGATGGCGATGGGGCGGTGCTCGGCGCCGAGGACGCAGGCGCCCACGCACAGCTCGTCGACGGGGCAGACGCGGCCGCAGGTGTGGCCCATCAGGTTCGACTCGAGGATGGTGGTGGCGGCGCCGGTGACGTTGCCGGTGGCGATCTTCCGGATGAAGGTGGGCACGTCGATGCCGGTGGGGCAGGCGCGGATGCAGGGGGCGTCGAAGCAGTACAGGCAACGCTCCGCCTCGACGGTCGCCTCGCGCCGGGAGAGCGGCGGGTGCGTCTCGCTGAAGCGATCTCGCAGGTGGTCCAGGGTCAGCGCGGTATCAGGCATGCGTCTCGCTCGCGCTTCGGGGCTCTCGCTCGGTGCTCACGTGTGCGACTCCTCGGTCCGGCCGGCCGCGCGCACCGTCGCGCGTCGGAGGCGCCACGGCGGCCTTCGCGTCGCCGCCCTCAGGGGGCGACCAGATCGTCGTAGATGTCGGGCCGGCGGTCGCGGTAGAACTGCCACAGGTCGCGCACCTCGCGGATCAGGCCCATGTCGAGGTCGGCCACCACCAGCTCGTCGGCGTCGCGGCTCCCCTCGGCCAGGAACTGACCGCGAGGGTCGACGAAGTACGACTGCCCGTAGAACTCTCCGATGTCCCAGGGACGCTCGTGCCCGACGCGGTTGATGGCGCCGACGAAGTACCCGTTGGCGACCGCGTGGGCGGGTTGCTCGAGCTTCCAGAGGTACTCGGAGAGTCCCGCCACCGTGGCCGAGGGGTTGAAGACGATCTCTGCCCCGTGCAGCCCGAGGGCGCGCGCCCCCTCCGGGAAGTGGCGGTCGTAGCAGATGTACACGCCGACCTTGCCCACGGCCGTGTCGAACACCGGGTACCCCAGGTTGCCGGGGCGGAAGAAGAACTTCTCGAAGAAGCCGGCCACCTGCGGGATGTGCGTCTTGCGGTACTTCCCCAGGTAGGTGCCGTCGGCGTCGATGACCGCGGCGGTGTTGTAGTACACGCCGGTCATCTCTTCCTCGTAGACCGGCACGATCATGACCATGCCGTTCTCCTTGGCGAGCTGCATCATCATCTGCGTCGTCGGCCCGTCCGGCACCCGTTCGGCCGTCTCGTACCAGGCGGCGTCCTGCGAGGGGCAGAAGTAGGGGCCGTAGAAGATCTCCTGCAGGCACAAGGCCTGCACGCCCCGCCGCCCCGCCTCCTCGATGAGCGGGACGTGCTTGTCGATCATCGCCTTCTTGATGGCATGGAGATCGTCGTCGCCGGGGATCGGGTTCGAGGCCTGGATGAGGCCGCCTTTCACGATGCGCGCCATTCGCCCTCCTTGCGCCGGAATCCGTGGTTCGTCGTGTTCGTGGGGCGGGCGTGCGACGGGCCGCGGCCCGCCCCGTCGCGGATGCGCCGCCCGCCATGAGCCGGAGCGATCATGCCCGCGCGGCCCGCGAGGCTCAGGCGACCGCCGCGAGGGCGCGCCCCATGCGCTGGGCGGCCTCGTCGACCTCGGCGGCGCTCACCGTCAGCGGCGGCGCGATGCGGATGGCGTTGCCGTACAGCCCGCCCTTGCCGATGAGCACCCCCTCCTCCCGGGCGGCGTTCACGAACGCCGCGGCGCGCTGGGCGTCCGGCTTTCGGCTCCCGTCGGGCGCGACGATCTCCATGCCCTGCATCAAGCCCATGCCGCGGACCTCGCCGACGAAGGGGCGGTCCTCGGCCAGCCGATCGAGGTGCGCGCGCAGGCGCCCGCCCTGCTCGGCGCTGTTGGCCACCAGGTCGTGCCGCTCGATGTACTCGACGGTCGCGAGCGCGGTCGCCATGCTCACCGGGTTGCCACCGAAGGTCGCGATCGTGAGCTTGTCGACCGCCGCGGCGATCTCGGGGGTGGTGACGGTCACGCCTACCGGCGAGCCGTTGGCGATCCCCTTGGCGAACACCATGATGTCCGGTTGCACGCCCCAGTGCTCGATCGCGCACATGTGCCCGCCCGTCCGACCCCAGCCCGTCTGCACCTCGTCGACGATGAGCAGGCCGCCGGCCTCCTCGACGATCGGCACGATGCGCTTGAAGTAGTCGCGCGGGAGCACGATGAAGCCGCCGACCCCCTGGATCGGCTCGGCCATGAACGCGGCGATCTTGCCGTCGGTGACGGTCGCCAGGGTCTCCTCGAGGTCCTGCACGCAGAGGTCGAGGAGCTGGTCCTCGTCGAGGCCGAGCGGCGCGCGGTAGGCGTAGGGGCTGCGCACGTGCTTGATGTAGCCGTCGTACACGTGGCCGCTCCGCCACGACGCGTGCGCCGTGAGGCTCATGGCGGTCTGCGTGCGCCCGCTGTAGGCGTGGCGCAGGGTGATGACGTCGGTGCGGCCGGTGTACATCCGGGCCGTCATGATGGCGGTCTCGTTGGCCTCGCTGCCCGACGACGTGAAGAACGAGCTCGTCAGGTTGCCCGGGGTGATCTGCGCGATCTTCTCGGCCATCTTCACGGTGATCTCGTTGAGGTACAGCGCCGAGGTGTGCTGCACCGTGCGCAGCTGCGCGATGGTGGCCTCGGTCACCTCGTCGTTGCAGTGCCCTACCGAGACGGTGAGGATGCCGCCGAAGAAGTCGAGGTACTCGCGCCCCTCGACGTCCCAGAGGCGCAGCCCCTTCGCTCGCTCGACGGCCAGCGGGTGCTCGCCGTACATCAACATCTTGCTGACGATCGGGTAGATCACCTGGCGTTGGCGCTGCAGGATGTCGTCGGTCCTGCCGGTGGTGGGGGTCTCGGACGTCGTGATCACGCTGGCTCCTCTTCGCTGGGCGCGTGCGGCCGCGCTCAGAACTTGCGGCTCCAGTGATCGGGCCAACGCTCGATCACGACCTTCGTCTGCGTGTAGAACTCCACGCCGTGGTGCGCCTGGGCGTGGAGGTCGCCGAAGAAGCTCTCGCCCCAGCCGCTGAACGGGAAGAACGCCATCGGTGCGGCGACGCCGAGGTTGATGCCTACGTTGCCGGCGTTGACCTCGTTGCGGAACTTGCGTGCCGCGGCGCCCGACGACGTGAACAGCGAGGCCTGGTTGCCGTAGGCGCGGTCGTTGACCAGCGCGATCGCGTCCTCGACGCTGCCCACGTGCATCATCGAGAGCACCGGGCCGAAGATCTCGGTGCGGGCGATCTCCCCGGAGGGGTTCACGTCGTCGAGGATCGTCGGGTGCACGAAGTAGCCGTCGGCGAAGCCGTCGACGCCGCGCCCGCGGCCGTCGACGAGGAGCTTCGCTCCCTCCTGCACGCCCTTGTCGACCAGCCCCTCGATGCGCCGCTTCGAATCGGCGCTGATGACCGGGCCCATCTCGACGCCCTCGTCGAGGCCGTAGCCCACCTTGCGCTTCTCCGCCGTGGCCACCATCCGCTCGGTGAACTCCGGGCGCGCCTCGCCGACCGTGATCGTGACCGAGGTGGCCAGGCAGCGTTGCCCGGCGCAGCCGAAGATCGAGTCCGTGAGGATGCGGCTGGTCATGTCCATGTCGGCGTCGGGCAGGATGACGGCGGGGTTCTTGGCTCCCCCCTGGCACTGGGCGCGCTTGCCGTTCGCGGTGGCGTGGCTGTAGATGTACTTGGCGACGGGGGTGGAGCCGACGAACGACACGGCCTTGACGTCCGGGTGCTCGAGGATGGCGTCGACGGTGTCCTTGCCGCCGTTCACCAGGCCGACGACGCCCTGCGGGAAGCCGGCCCGCTCCAGCAGCCGGAACAGCAGCTGCGTGGTCATCGGCACCTTCTCGCTCGGCTTGAGCAGGAAGCAGTTGCCGGTGGCGACGGCGTAGGGGAGGAACCACAGCGGGATCATCCCGGGGAAGTTGAACGGCGTGACGGCCGCCACCACCCCGAGGGGCTGGCGGATCATGTGCTCGTCGATGCCGCGCGCGATGTCCTCGTTGTTGCGCCCCTGCATGAGGATCGGCGTGCCGCAGGCCACCTCCACGTCCTCGATGCCGCGCCGCATCTCGCCGACGGCCTCGGCGCGCGTCTTGCCGCATTCGTTGGTGATGGTCGCGGCGAGCTCGTCGATGGCGTCCTCGAGCAGCGTCTTGAGGCGGAACAGGGGCTGGATGCGGTCCACCACCGGGGTGTGGCGCCACTCGGCGAAGGCGCGCACGCCGGCAGCCACCGCCTGTCCGACCTCCTCGCGCGGGCTCAGGGGCACGCGCGCGATCACCTCGGCGGTCGCGGGGTTGCGCACGTCGAGGCGCTCCCCCGACGCTTTGCGCCAGCTCCCCCCGACGTAATTGAGGAGCTCTTCGGTCGACTTCACGGTCATCGTTCACCGCCTTCTGCCGGAGCTGGACCTCCGGCCCTGCCGAGCGCGCCCGGGACACCCGAGACCGCGGCGCCCGGCGACGAGTTGTGCGTTCCTGCCACCTTAGGCGGCGCGCGTCGCGGATGCAATGACGGGGGGTCACAAACGACCCGCCGCCCGCGGGTACTGCGGTGTTGCGCGAGCTTATCACCCGGCGGGGCGGTGTCGGGAGCGGGTCAGGGAGTGCGGCGATACAGCGCGTTGAGCGTGATGCGGTAGCCCCGCTCCGTCTCGACGCGCACGGCGCGGGTCGGGGCGAGCGGCTCGAGCCCATGGCTCGCGAACAGCGCGTCGAGCTCGCTCTCGCGCAGGAGCGTCATCGGCCGGCCGTCGTGGGCGTGACCGAGGTACACGTGGGACCGCCCCTGCACGGCCACGGGCGGCTCACCCCCCGGCCTGCCGTCGGGGGAGAAGGTGGCCACGAGCGCGCGGCCGCCGGGCCGGAGCACCCGCGCGGTCTCGGCCACGGCGCGACCGAACTCGCGGACGTCCGCCGCGTCCTGGTACACGCCCAGGGCCACGACGAGGTCGAAGGTGGCGTCGCCGAACGCGCCAAGGTCGTCCATCTTCCCGCGCAGCACGCGGCGCTCGGCCTCCTGGGGCCCGAGCGGGAGCGCCAGCCGTTCGCGCGTCGCCGCGACCATCGCGGCCGACGCGTCGAGCGCCCACACGTCGGCGCCCGCCTGCGCGAGGAAGGTCGCGTTGCGCCCGCCGGCGCAACCCAGGTCGAGGCAGCGTAGCCCCTCGCCGCCTTCCTCCCCGAGCATCGCCACGAGGCGCAGGTCGGCCGCGCGCGCCGCGAAGCGCGCGACCACCTCCGGTCGTTCCCAGAAGCTACGGTCGGCCACCCGTTCCTCCCTCGCCCGCTGTCACTCGGACGCGGCGCCGGACCGGCGCCGCGTCACGCACCCGGTCGCTCCGCCAGCACGATGGAGCCCGCCAGCGCCCGGTGCGCCATGACCGCGCCTGCCGCGCTCCAGCCCTGCAGGCGGGTGCCCTCCGCCACGTGCGTGCGGCCGTGGATGTACTCCGGGAAGCTCCAGCCCTCGCCGTTCATCGGCAGGGCGTTCGCGCGATCGATGCCCGCCGCGAAGCGTCGGGCGCGCGCGAGCTCGCCGCGGGCGGCGAGGTCGGCCACATAGAAGCCGGTGACCATCGGCCACAACCCGCCGTTGTGGTACTCGAACGGCTGGTTCTTGAAGGTGTTGGAGAAGCTGACCTTCAGGTCCTCCCAGGCGCGGTCGACCGGCCGCACCACCGGGTGGAAGGCCGGGAGCAGGTCGGCGTCGTCGACGATCTCGTCGTCGATGAAGGCGTCGACCTCCCTGCGCTGGTCGTCGTCGGCGAGGCCGAGCAGCGAGGCGAGCACGTTGGCGAAGGCGTCGAAGCGGTAACCGTAGCCGTGCGGCGAGAAGAACGGCAGCCAGTGGCGCCCCGCCACCCGCTTCGCGGCCGTGCGCCCCTTGCGGTAGATGACCTCGTGGTACACGTCCTCGGGGACGGCGTCACCCTCGTCGGTGGAGAACCAGTAGTTCGCGCGGATCATGCGCCGCAGGCGCCGGGCCTTGTCCCGCAGCCCGAGGTCGCGGCCGCCACGGAGCTCGCTCTGCACCATCGCGAGGTCGGCGAGGGCGCGTTGGTAGAGGGCCTGGATGTACAGGACGTAGCCGTTCTGGAGGTACTCGTCGGCCCAGTCACCGGTTTGCGGGAGGTAGATCAGGCCGCGGGCGTTGAACTCCCAGGCCCCGAGCAGGAAGCGCACCTTGTCCAGCGACGGCAGCAGGTCGTTCAGCAGGTCCTCGTCGCGCGTCGTGCGCCACAGCTGGCCGCACGCCACCACGAACCACAGGTCGGCGTCGACGCGGCCGGCGGTGCCGCCGTAGCTGACGCTGTCGCTCAGCGGATCGACGTTGCTGGGGATCTCGCCGTGCGGCCCCTGGTACCGGGCCAGCGTGCGCAGGCTCGCGCGGAGGCCTTCGACGAGCTCGTCGTCGCCGGTGGCGAGGGCGGCGAGGCCGATGATGGGGCTGTCGCGCCCCCAGACGCGGCGGTAGTTGGCGTGCTCCACGGCGCTGGCGAGGAAGCCGTGCTCCGTGCGCAGCGACCGCAGGAGCGAGATCGCGCGCTCGTAACCCTCCGCCCCGGGATCCGCTGCCCGCGCGCCGCCCGCGGACGCACGCTCGCGTTCCGCCGGCCCCGGATCGCTCCCGGGCCGAGGGTCGTGCCCGGGCCGGGGGTCGTGTTCGGGGTCGTGGTCCATGGTCACCTCGCGTTCATGATGACGCCCCGACGCGCGCCGGCACGTCGGCCGGTTCGCGAGCGCGGCTCGCGGCCCGCAACGCGGGGCATGTGGCCCTTGTCGCGGGGGGCGTGCGGCGTCATGGTGGCAGGGTGCCGGGGGTGACGACCCGTGCCTCCCGCCGGCGCATGGCGGAATCCACGGGAGAAGGGAGGCGCCCATGGCGCCATCCAAGCTCCCGGAGACGTACCCACCTCCCGATCGATCGTCCGACGCCGGCGGCGCAGCGGAGCTCTACGCGACGCTGGCGTCCGGCCCCGAGGGGCTGGCCGCCGACGAGGCGGCGCGGCGCCTCGAGCGCTACGGCCGCAACGCCGTCGAGGAGCGCCGCCCGAACCCCCTCGTGCGGCTCGCATCGTACTTCTGGGGCCCCATCGCCTGGATGATCGAGGTAGCCGCGATCCTGTCGGCGATCGTGGGCCACCGAACCGATCTCGTCATCATCCTCGCCATGTTGGTGTTCAACGCGACCATCGGCTTCTGGCACGAGCACCAGGCCGAGAGCGCCGTCGACGCCCTGAAGCGCGATCTCGCGGTGCGCGCGCGGGTGCGCCGCGACGGCGCCTGGGCCAGCGTGGACGCCGCCCTGCTGGTGCCCGGCGACGTGGTCCGCGTGCGACTGGGCGACGTGGTTCCGGCGGACGTCGTGCTCGACGACGGCGAGTTCCTGATGGTGGACCAGTCGGCGCTCACGGGCGAGTCGTTGCCCGTCGAGAAGCGCCGGGACGACCTCGCGTACTCCGGCTCCGTCGTGCGTCAGGGCGAGATGACGGCCCTCGTCACGACCACCGGCGCCGCGACGTTCTTCGGGCGCACCGCGCATCTGGTCGCGCACGCCCGGCCCGTGTCGCACTTCCAGCGCGCCGTGCTCTCGATCGGCGACTACCTCATCTTCCTGAGCCTCGGCCTGGTCGCGTTGCTGGTGGTGGTCGAGCTCTTCCAGGGCACGCCCCTGCTGGAGATCGTCCAGTTCGCGCTCATCCTGGCGGTCGCGTCGATCCCGGTAGCGATGCCGGCTGTGCTCAGCGTCACCATGGCGATGGGCGCACGCGCTCTCGCGGGTCGGAAGGCGATCGTCGCGCGCCTCGAAGCGATCGAGGAGATGGCCGGCATGGACGTGCTGTGTACGGACAAGACGGGCACGCTCACGCTCAACGAGCTGCACCTCGGCGAGCCCGTGCTCTACGGCGGGGTCGGCGTAGAGGCGCTGCTCGCCGCCGCCGCGCTCGCCTCCGACGAGGCCAACGCCGACGCGATCGACGAGGCCGTGCTGCGGGCCGCCGGCGCGAGCGCGGCGCAGCCCTGCCGGCGCGAGCGCTACGTGCCCTTCGATCCGGTGCGCAAGCGCAGCGAGGCGCAGGTGCGCCTCGCCGAAGGGCCCGTCTGGCGCGTCACGAAGGGAGCGCCGCAGGCCGTGCTCGCCCTGGCCACGCTCGATGAGACGACCCTGCATCGCGTGCAGGCGGACGTCGGCGAGATGGCGAGGCGCGGCATGCGCACGCTCGCGGTGGCGCGCGCCGTCGATGACGGGCCGTGGGTGCTTCTCGGGCTGTTGCCGCTGGCCGATCCTCCGCGCGAGGACTCCGCGGCCACCATCGCCGAGGCGCGCTCGCACGGCATCGAGGTCAAGATGGTCACGGGCGACAACCTTGCGATCGGCAAGGAAATCGCGACGCAGCTGGGCCTGGGCGCGGATCTGTTGCGGGCCGGTCACCTGCTCGACGACGGGGCGCCCGAGGCCGAGACGGGCGAATGGGTGGAACGCGCCGACGGGTTCGCGGAGGTCGTGCCGGAGCACAAGTACAAGATCGTGCGCGCGTTGCAGGGGCGCGGCCACATCGTCGGCATGACCGGCGACGGCGTCAACGACGCGCCCGCGCTGAAGCAGGCGGAGGTCGGGATCGCGGTGAGCGGCGCGACGGACGCGGCGCGCGCCGCGGCGGACCTGGTGCTGACGGCCCCGGGGCTGTCGGTGATCGTGGGCGCCGTCGAGGAGGCGCGCCGCACCTTCGAGCGGATGAACGCCTATGCCGTGTACCGCATCACCGAGACGATCCGAATCATCTTCTTCGTGACGCTGGCGATGATCTTCTTCCACACCTATCCGATCACCGCGGTGATGGTGATCCTGCTGGCCCTGCTCAACGACGTGCCCATCCTTACCATCGCGTTCGACCGCGCGCCGCTCGAGCCCAGACCGGTGCGCTGGGACATGCGCCGGGTGCTGACCCTGTCGACCGCGCTCGGACTGCTGGGCGTGGTGTCGTCCTTCACGCTGTTGGCGCTGGCGCGCGCCTACCTCGCGCTCGACGCCGCGCAGCTGCAGACGCTGGTGTACCTCAAGCTGGCGGTGGCCGGCCACCTCACCCTCTTCGTCACGCGCACGCGCCGCCCGCTGTGGGCGCGGCCGTTCCCGGCGCCCGTCCTGCTCGCCGCCATCCTGGGCACCCAGGCGGTCGCGGTCGCCATCGTGGGGTTCGGACTCCTGGTGGCGCCCATCCCGTGGTGGCTCGTCGGCGCCCTGTGGGGCTACGCCCTGACCTTCATGCTCATCGCCGACCGCGTGAAGCTGGCGGTGCTGGGCTCGCTGCGGCGCTCCAGGGGCGTGCGGCCCGCGACGGGGGTGGGAGGCCGGCGGGCGAGCGCCTGACGGCGGCCGCGCAGGAGGAGGCGGGCCCGTCAGAGGTGGCGCACCCGCCCTCGGAAGCGCTCCACCAGAGCGGCGTTGGTGCGTGCCGCGTCCGGCATGTTGCTGCTGACGTACACCGGCGCCGTGGCACCGCGTGCGTCCAGCTCCGCCACCGCCTGCGCCAGCACGGCGTTCCACACGAACGCGCCCGCGACCGTGCTGGCCGACGCCGCGGCGCCGGCCGAGAAGGGCACGAGCGCGTCGCCCGGCGGGACGTGGTTGTCGATCACCACGTGCGCCAGCTCGGCCAGCGTCGCGATGCCCGGCCGGTCCTCGGCCACGCGCGCCGCGTACGCCCGCGAGATCACGGCGATCACGTCGCAACCGCGCCCCGCTGCCTCGCGCGCCGTCTCCACCGGCAGCGCGTTGACGCCGCTGTTGGAGAACACGACGAAGACGTCGCCCGCGCCCACGCGGTAGCGGTCGAGCAGCGCGGCGGCCTGCCCCGGCAGGCGCTCGTACCGCCCGCCGCCGACGCCGCCGACCTCGAAGGTCGCGGCGGGCTCGAGCACCGCGTCGACGTTCGCCAACCCGCCGGCCCGGTACAACCCCTCCGACGCGAGGAGCGACGAGTGCCCCGTGCCGAAGGTGTGCACCAGACGGTCGCCCTCGACCGCCCTCGCGACCATCGCGGCGGCGCGTCTCAGGGCGCCGTCCTCCTCCTCGACGATGGCGCGAAGGATCGCCTGGACGCTCTCGACGTAACGCTCGATCGACACCGCGGCCGCCTCTCCGCTCCCGGAGGCGCGCCGCTCGCTGGCGAAGCGGCGCGCCTCCGAGCGCGCGCCCAGCGTACCGCCCGGCGCCTCGCGCGTTCGGCCGCGCGCGCGAGGCGCGCCCGCAAGCCACGCGGGAGCACGGCGAGCCGCCGCCTTCTCGCGAGTCCGCTCGGGGCTCCCGGCCACGGACGTGCCCTGCCTCGGGGCGGTAGCGTGCGGGCATGGAGCACCCCCGCACCCGGGCAGGGGCGCGCCCCGCGCGCCGCCGCGGACGCACGTCCCCGGCCCCGGCTGCCCCGGCCCCGGCTGCCCCGGCCCCGGCTGCCCCGGCCCCGGCCCCGGCTGCCCCGGCCCCGGCTATCCCGGCCCCGGCTACCCCGGCCGCCCCGGGCGTTGCCGCGCCCGTCCGAGACGCGCCCTCTCGACACGGGCCGCTTCGGGATCGGCCCGTGCGCGAGGGGCCCATGCGGACAGCGCCGGTCCTGGCCGCGCTGGTCCTCGTCCTCGCAGCGCTCCTCGGCGGCTGCGTGCCGAGCGTCTACGACCGCCCGTATCCGGTGCGCCCGGTCGACCTCCCGCGCGACGACGCGGCGCACCGTTCGCCGGTCGAGTGGTGGTACTACACGGGCCACCTGCGGGCCGCCGACGGGCACCGCTACGGTTTCGAGCTGACGATGTTCAAGGTGTACGTGCCGCCGCAGGCGCGCGTGCTCGGGTTCCTGCCGTTCGCGCTGCTCAAGGATCGCGTGTTCGTGGCCCACGTCGCGGTGACGGACGTGACCGGCGGCGCCTTCGCCAGCGCACAGCGTTCCGACCTGTGGAGCTACGACGCCGGGGCGTCCGCCGAACGCCTCGACGTGCACGTCGGCGACTGGCGCGTGGTCCGCGACGCGTCCGCTTCGAGCGTTCGGCTGCGGGCGGGGCCGCCAGGCTACGACCTCGACCTCACCCTCACGCCGCAGAAGCCCGACGCGCTGCACGGCGACCCTCCCGGCATCCAGTCGATGGGCCCCGGCGGCACCAGCTACTACGTGTCCAACACGCGCCTCGACGTTCGCGGCACGCTCGGCACCTCGTGCGGGTTCTTCGGTTGCCGCCGGAGCGCGGTGACCGGCCAGGCCTGGTACGACCATCAGTGGGGCGACTTCGACGTCCGGGGCTTCGCCGGATGGGACTGGTACAGCCTGCAACTCGACGACGACACCGAGGTGATGCTGTACCTCATCCGGGCAGCCGACGGCAGCTACGTCAGCGCGGCGGGGAGCTACGTCACGCCCGACGGACGCACGCTGAGGCTGGCGCGCGACGACTTCCGTGTCGACCCGACGGGCGCGAGCTGGACGAGCCCGGCGACGGGGGCGGTGTACCCGCTCGGGTGGCGCGTGAGCGTGCCACGCTTCGGGCTCGAGCTCGACGTCGAGCCCGAGCTCGACGCCCAGGAGATGGATACCCGGGCGACCACCGGCGTCGTGTACTGGGAGGGTGCCGTCGACGTGAAGGGCACCCGCGGGGGCGTCGGCTACGTCGAGCTCACCAACTACGACCGCTACCCGTGGACGCCGCCGGCGGGCGCGGCGCCCTAGCCGAGGCGCGGGGCGCGGGCGCTCCTCATCGGCCGCCTGGCGCGGTCGCGGACCGCCGGAAGCTCCGCCTGTCGCGCGAAAACCCCGGCCGGGACGCGCCGGCGCCTGGTATGATCGGCTGGCAAGGTCCGAAAGGTTGGTGACCCATGGCTTCGCCGACGTTCAAGCGCCTCGTGGTCCTCCTGGCCGCCGCGTTGCTGGCGCTGCCCGCGTTCGCGCAGGGGACCCCTGTGCCGGGCGGCACCGCGATCGTGATCCTCGGCTCGGATCCCGAGCACCTCAACCCCGGCCTGAGCACCGGGTATCCGGTGGGGGCGGTGGGGGCGAACATCTTCAGCGGGCTCGTGCGCCTGAACGCCGAAGGGCGAGCGGAGGGGGACCTGGCGGAGTCCTGGACCGTGTCGGACGACAACCTCGTGTACACCTTCACGCTGCGCGCCGCGAACTTCCACGACGGCACCCCCGTCACGAGCGCGGACGTGGTCTACAGCATGACGGACATCCTGGCCGCCAACCAGGGCCGCTTCAAGACCGCCTTCGCCCAGATGGCGTCCGTGGAGGCGCCCGACCCGCACACCGTCGTGATCACGCTGAAGCAGCCCTACGCGCCGCTCATCGGCCTGCTCACGGTGTTCGACGCGCCGGTCCTGCCCAAGCACGTCTACGAGGGCACCGATCCGCTCACCAACCCGGCCAACAGCGAGCCGATCGGGAGCGGACCGTTCAAGTTCGCGACGTGGGTTCGCGGCGAGCGCATCGAGATCGTGCGCAACGACGACTACTTCCTCGACAAGGCGCTGCTCGACAAGATCATCTTCCGCATCGTGCCGCAGGACGTGGCGCGCTCCACGGCGCTCGAGACGGGCGAGGCCGACCTGCTGTGGGGCTTCTACCTGCCCCCCGCGGACCTGCCGCGCCTCCAGGCCAACCCGGACCTGCAGACCTGGACCGGCATCACCATCCCCGCGCTGTACTTCGTGTTCGTCAACAACCGCACGCCGGGTCTCGACGACGCGCGCGTGAGGCAGGCGCTGATGTACGCGGTCGACCGCGAGCAGATCGTGGAGCAGGCGCAGGGCGGGTTGGGGCAGAGCGCGTCGGGACCGTTCGGTGCGGGCTTCCGCTACGCCTACGACCAGAGCACCGACTACCGCACCCTCTACCCCTTCGATCCCGAGAAGGCCCGCGCGCTGCTGGCCGACGCGGGCGTGAGCGACCTCACCCTGCGCTTCGTGTACGACTCGGCCCGCGGGGCGTTCGCGGCGGCCGGCGAGATCATGCGCGACCAGCTCCGGGGGGTCGGGATCACGCTCGAGCTGCAGCCCGTCGAGCGCGCCGTCATGGTGGACCGCGTGTACAACGGCGATTTCGACCTCAGCATGCAGTCGTTCACGTCCGGTGGCGACCCGGCGATCGGCTACCACCGCATCTACCACAGCGCGGACCCCGGCACCGCCTTCGTGAACGCGACCGGCTACGCCAATGCGCAGGTCGACGCGCTGCTGGAACAGGCGGCGGGCCTCGCCGACCAGGACGCCCGCGCGGCGGTCTACGACCGCGCGATGGCGATCCTCGCCCAGGACGTGCCGACCATGGTGATGTTCGATGAGCTCGCGAGCGAGGCCTCGTCCGGCACCCTGCGCGGGATGCGCACCATGCTCGACCAGCGCGACGGGCTCGAGTTCCTGTGGTTCGCGAAGTGAGGCCGTGACGGCCTAGGGACGCATCGTGAACGACGGCGGCGAGGGCGGCCAGGGGCTGGCGCGCTACATCCTGCGGCGGCTCGTGAACGCCCTGCCGCTGGTGCTGGGCGTGGTGGTGGTCAACTTCGTGCTCATCTCGCTCGCGCCGGGCGATCCGGTGACCGCCCTCATCGGCGAGTACCCCGCGCCGGCGGAGTACGTGGCCAACGTCCGCCACGCCTACGGCCTGGATCGTCCGCTGCCGGAGCGCCTCGTGCGGTACCTGGGGAAGGTGGCGCAGGGGGACCTGGGGTTCTCCTTCGCCAACCGCCAGCCCGTGTTGAGGCTGCTGCTCGAGCGCCTCGGGCGGACGCTGGTGCTGATGCTGAGCACCGTGATCGTGGCGACCACGATCGGTCTGGGCCTCGGGGTGGCGTCCGCCTGGAGGCCGCACTCCGTCATCGATCGCTCCGCCACCGGATTCGCGCTGGCGGGCTACGCCATCCCCGAGTTCTGGCTCGGGCAGCTGCTCATCCTGGTGTTCGCGGTGGGCCTCGGCTGGCTTCCGGCCGGGGGCTTTCGCAACGTGCGTCTGGAGGCCACCGGCTTCGCCGCGGTGGTGGACCTCGCGCGGCACATGGTGCTGCCGATGGCGGCGCTGTCGTTCCGCTACATGGCGCTCACGACGCGCCTCACGCGCGCCTCGCTGCTGGAGGTGATGGGCGCGCAGTACATCGTGGCGGCGCGCGCCCGCGGCGTGACGGAGGCGAGCCTGCTGTGGCGCCACGCGCTGCGCGCGGCGGCGTTGCCGGTCGTGACCGTCATCGGCTACAACTTCGCGTTCATCGTGGCGGGATCGGCCCTCGTCGAGACGGTCTTCGGCTGGCCCGGCATCGGCCGCCTGATGTACGACTCCATCTTCTCGCGCGACTACCCGGTGCTGCTCGGCATCCTGCTGCTCGTGTCCATCACCGTGATCGCCGTGAACCTGGTCACCGACGTGATGTACGCCGTCCTCGACCCGCGGGTGCGGTACTGATGGCGGGCGCTACGGGCGGGCCCGCGGCCGCGGACGTCGATCGCGCGGGCGGTAGCGCGACGGCGGCCGGTGCCTGGCGCCGCTTCCGGCGCAACCGCACCGGCATGGCCGGGTTGGCGATGGTGCTGGCGCTCGGCGTGCTCGCGCTGGGGGCGCCCCTGCTGGCGCCGCACGACCCCTTCACGACCTCGCGCGCCGCGTTCGTGCCTCCCCTGGGCTCGAGCACCCACCTACTGGGGACCGACAATCTCGGGCGCGACGTGCTGTCCCAGGTCATCTGGGGCTCGCGCGTGTCGCTCCTGGTGGGCATCGCGGCCGCCGCCACGGCGACCGTCGTGGGCGTGCTGGTCGGCGCCCTGAGCGGGTTCGCCGGCGGCTGGTTCGACGAGCTCCTGATGCGCATCACCGAGTTCTTCCAGGTGATCCCGCGCTTCGTGCTTGCCCTCATCGTGGTCGCGTTCTTCGGCTCCGGCCTGATCAACCTCATCCTGGTGATCGGCCTGCTGAGCTGGCCGCAGGCCGCTCGCCTGGTGCGCAGCCAGTACCTCAGCCACAAGACGCTTCCCTACGTCGACGCGGGGCGCGCCCTCGGGATGCGCGCGGCGCGGCTCATCTTCGTGCAGATCCTGCCCAACGTGATGGCGCCCGTGCTGGTCGTCGCGTCGCTGGACGTGGCCCAGGCGATCCTGCTCGAGGCGAGCCTGGGGTTCTTCGGGCTGGGGGACCCCAACCTCACGAGCTGGGGCGGCATGCTCAACGTCGCGCAGGGCTACGTGCAACGCGCCTGGTGGATGAGCGTGTTCCCGGGTGTCGGCATAAGCCTTGCCGTGCTCGGCTTCAACCTGCTGGGAGACGGCCTGACCGAGGCCAACGACCCGCGCATGGCGGCGCGCTGAGCCGCGCCGCCCCTTCGGAGGAACGCCATGCCCCCGTCCGAGGATCTCCAACGCCACCTCCGCGCCCGCACCGGCGACGTCGCGCCGTACGTGCTCATCCCCGGCGACCCCGGTAGGGCGGAGCGCATCGCGGCGACCTTCGTCGAGCCCGCCCTGGTGGCGCGCAACCGCGAGTACGTCCTGTTCACCGGCACGACGCAGGCCGGCACGCCCATCAGCGTGTGCTCCACCGGCATCGGCGGCCCCTCGGCCTCCATCGCCGTCGAGGAGCTCGCCCGGATCGGCGCGACGCACTTCGTGCGCGTCGGCTCGGCCGGCGGGCGCCAGCCCGGCACGCCCATCGGCTCGGTGGTCGTGGTCACGGCCGCCTACCGCGGCGACGGCACCTCGCTCGACTACGTCCCCCTCGGCTACCCAGCGGTCGCCGACCTGGACGTGACGCTCGCCCTGAGGCGCGCGGCCGCCCGCCACCTCGGCGCGCGCGCCCTCGAGGGCGTCGTCTACACCCGCGATGCCTTCTACCGCCGCGACGACGGCCTCAACCGCCGCCTCACCGAGGCGGGCGTGGTGGCCGCCGAGCAGGAGTGCTCCACCATCTTCGTGGTCGGCGCGCTGCTGGGGGTCAAGGTCGGCGCGGTCCTCGGCACCGACTCGAACATCTACCTCGATCCGCAACCGACGCGCGAGGAGAAGGAGGCGCTGTTCCGGCAGGCGGAGCGCACCACCATCGCGATCGCCTGCGCCGCCGTCGACGACCTGCACGCCTCCTCATGACGGGGCGCGAGCTGCTGGTGACCGGCGCCACCCTGGTCGACGTGGTGACGCTGACGAGCTACCACGGCTGGTTCACGGTGGCCGGCGGCCGCTTCGTGGAGGTCGAGGAGGGGGACCCGAGCGCGGCGGACCTCGCGGGGCTCGAGGCGGAGCGGCGCCTCGAGCTCGGGGGCGCCTGGGTGCAGCCGGGCATGATCGACGCGCACATGCACATCGAGAGCAGCCTCGTCACGCCCCGGCGCTTCGCAGAGGCGGCGCTCCCGCGCGGCACCACCACCGTGCTGCAGGACCCGCACGAGGTCGCCAACGTGCTCGGCGCGGCCGGCATCCGCTGGATGATCGAGAGCGCGCGCGGTCTGCCGCTGCGCGTGTACGCCGCGATCTCCAGCTGCGTGCCGGCCACCGGCCCCGACATCGAGACGCCCAACGCCGGCATCGCCCCGGCGGAGGTCGTCGAGCTGGCGCGCGAGCCCGAGGTGATCGCGCTCGGCGAGGTGATGGACTTCCAGGGCCTGGTGGAGGACGACGCGCACCTCGTCGCGATGGTGGACGCCGCCGTCCGGGCGGGGCTGAGCGTGGAGGGGCACGTGCCTACCCTCAGCGGCATCCAGCTGTCTCGCTACGCGGCTCACGGGGTTCGGTCCGACCACACCCTGGCCACCCCGGCCAAGCTGCGCGAGCAGCTCCGCAAGGGGATGTGCGTGATGATCCAGCAGAAGTCGCTCACCCCCGAGGTGGTGGAGGCGATCGTCGGGCTGCGGGACCGCAGCCGCGTGATGCTCGTGACCGACGATGTCATGCCGAACCGGCTGCCGGGCGGGCACATGGACCGGCTCGTGCGGCGCGCGACCGAGCTCGGGTGGGACGTGCTCGACGCGATCGCCGCGGCCACGCTGCGGCCCGCCGGTTACCTCGCGCTGACGGACCTCGGGCTGCTCGCGCCCGGCGCGCGCGCCGACTTCCTGGTGTGCGACGGGCCGGCCGCCTACCCCCCGCGGCAGGTGTACGTGGGAGGCGTGCTCGTCGCGGAGGGTGGCGTGATGCGCGCCGCGTGCGCGCCGGGGGCGGCGGCGGAGCCCGCCGGGCTGCGGCCCGCCTTCGCGCTGGGCTCCCTGGTGGAGGACGACTTCCGGCTGGACGCCGGCGTCGCCGCGGGCCTCGACGGCGCCCGCGGCCGGTCCCCGCAGGGGGCGGGAGCTCGCTCGCGCGTGCGCGCACGCGTGATCGTCGTGCAGCACGCCAACAGCCTCACCGGGCTCGAGGAGCGCGAGGTCGAGCTGGACGGCGGCGTGCCCACCGATCCCGACCTCGCCCTCGCCACCGTGCTGCCGCGGGCCGCGTTGCGGCCGGGGGCCGCGCCGTACCGTCCGGTCGTGGGCCTCGTGGCGCGCCTCGGCCTGCGGCGCGGCGGCTTCGCGACGAGCTTCGCCCACGACAGCCACAACGTGTTCGTCCTTGGCCGCGAGCCGCGCGCCATGCTCGCGGCGCTCGAGCGCGTCGTCGAGCTCGGGGGCGCCATGGCGTTCGCGCCGGGCGACGGCCGGGCGCCGGTGGTGCTGCCCCTGCCGCTGGCGGGCCTGCTGTCCGACGACCCCGTGGCCGAGGTCGGCGCCGCGTTCGAGGCGCTCGAGCGCGAGCTGCGCGCGGCCGGAATGACGGTCGAGCAACCCGTCTTGCTGTTGACGCTGCTGCCGCTCAGCGTGAGCCCCGATTACAAGATCACCGACCGGGGCGTGGTGGACGTGCGGGGCAGGCGCATCCTGACGCCGCTGGTGGACGCGTGAGCGGGGGCGCGCCACGGGGCGGCGGCCGGGACGCGGGCGCGGTGGACGCGGCGCGGTTGCGCGCCACGCTGCTCGAGCTCTGCGCCGTCCCCAGTCCGAGCCGCGACGAGCGTGCCGTGTCCGACGTGCTCCGGGCGCGCCTCGAGGCGCTCGGGGCGAGCGTGCGGGAGGACGACGCGGCGCGAAGCACCGGCGGCAACGCCGGGAACCTCGTGGCCGAGCTGCCCGGCGGCCGACCCGAGCGCATCGTGCTGGCGGCGCACATGGACACCGTTCCGCTGGTCGACGCCGAGCCGCTCGCACCGGAGGTCGAGGGGAGCGTCGTCCGGGCGGGCGGGCGGCAGATCCTCGGATCGGACGACAAGGCCGGCGTCGCCGTGGTGCTGGAGCTGGTGGGGCGCGCCGCCGCGACGCCCGAGTCCGAGCGGCCGACGCTCGTCGCCGTGTTCACGGTGTGCGAGGAGGTGGGCCTGCAAGGCGCGCAGCACCTCGACGTGGGCGGGCTCCGCGCCGATTTCGGGTACGTCTTCGACGGCGAGGTGCCCGTGGGCGAGCTCATCACCTCGGCGGTGTTCAAGGAGGCCCTCACGCTCACCGTGACCGGCCGCGCCGCGCACGCCGCGCTCGAGCCCGAGCGCGGGGTGCACGCCCTGCTCGCGGCCGCCGACGTCGTTCGGGCGATCCCTCTCGGGCGCGTGGCCGACGACCAGGTGAGCAACGTGGGCTGGATCGGCGGCGGCGGCCCCAGCAACGTCGTCCCCGCCGAGGTGGTCATGACCGGCGAGGCTCGCGCCTTCACGCGGGAGCGCCTGGAGGATCTGATCGATACGATGCGCGCGCGCGCCGGAGCCGCCGCGGCCGCGCGCGGGGCGCGGCTTCGCTTCGAGCGGCGCCGCCTGTACGACGGCTACGCGATCGCAGCGGGCGCCGCCCCCGTGGCGCGCCTCCTCGCCGCGGCCCCGTCGGCCGGGCTCGCGCCCCGCACGGTAGCCTCCATCGGAGGATCGGACACCAACGTCCTCAACGGCAAGGGCCTACCGAGCGTGAACGTCGGCCTCGGGATGCACGCCATCCACTCGACCGAGGAGTGGATCGACACCGCCGACCTCGCCGCGGTAGCGCGGTGGGTGTGGTCGTCGCTGGCGCCCGCGGGCCGCGAGACGTGAGGGGCGGGCCGCGGCCCGCCCCCCGTCCGGCCCCGGGTCCCGCCCCGCGTCACGCCCCGCGTCACGCCCGCGAGCATGCCGAGCGGCTCGGAACCCTCAGGAACCCTCGAAGGTGAAGCGGTCGAAGGCGTACTGGCCGGTCTTCTGCCAGTAGCGAACGGTGTCGCGGAACGCGCTCCAGTTGTCGTAGACCTTCTTGAAGCCGGGGTTCTGCCCCGCGAACTGGTCGAGGAGCTTCGTGTTGGCGTCCTGGAAGGCCTTGAGCACCTCGTCGGGGAAGGTGCGCAGCTCGGTCCCGCCGTCGACGAGCTCGCGCAGCGCCTTGCCGTTCTTGGCGTCGTACTCCGAGAGGATGCTGCGGTCGGTGGCCGCCGCGGCGGTCTGCAGCACCTGCTGCAGGTCGGACGGCAGCGAGGTGTAGAGCTCGAGGTTCACGTACATCCCTACGGCCGGACCCGGCTCCGCCCACGACGGCATGTAGTAGTACTTCGCGGCCTTGTTCAGGCCGAGGATCTGGTCGTCGTACGGGCCGACCCAGTCCGCCGCGTCGATGGCGCCGCGCTCCAGGGCGAGGTAGATCTCGCCGCCCGGAAGGTTCTGGATGTTCACGCCCACGTTCGCCATCACCTGCCCGCCGAGGCCGGGGAAGCGCATGACCAGCCCCTTGAGGTCCGAGACGCTGTTGATCTCCTTGTTGAACCAGCCGCCCGTCTGCGCACCGGTGTTTCCGGCCGGGAAGGCGATGAGGCCGTCGGGCGCGTTGACCTCGTTCCACAGCTCCTGGCCCCCACCGGAGACGAACCAGGAGCTCTGCTGCGCCGGGTCCAGGCCGAACGGCACCGCGGTGAAGAACGCGTGCGTCATGTCCTTGCCGATGTAGTAGTACGAGGCGGTGTGGCCGAGCTGGAAGGCCCCGCTGCCCACCGCGTCGTAGACCTCGAGGCCGCCGATCTGCGCGCCGGCAGGATAGACGGTGACGCTCACGTCGCCATCGGTCATGTCGGTGATCAGCTTGCCCAACCGCTCCGCGCCGCCCTGGAGGGTGTCGAGGGAGGTCGGCCAGGACGTCACCATGTCCCACCGATAGGTCGTGCCCTGCGCGAACACGTAGGGCGAGAAGACCGTGCTCGCCGCCACGCTCACGCCCGCCTTCTTCAGGAACTCTCTTCGTTTCACGCGGTCCTCCCAATCCGAAGGGTCGGCGGCACCCCGCGCTCCGCCGCCCGCAGCGGCCCGGGCCCCTCCCGTTCGGCCGCCACGACCATGCTAACGCCCCTGAGAACGTCGTGCAGGCCGATAGAACTCGGACGTCGCCATCGGGGTTGCGGACGACGTCCACGGCGCCCCGGCCGGCGCGGGGACCGCGGCCGGAGACCCGTGCGTCCCGCTCAAGCCCCGGGCAGCAGGAGCATCTTGCCCGGCACGCCCGAGCGCACCGCCTCGAAGGCCGCCTCGTGCTCCTCGAGGGGGTAGCACCGGCCGACGGTGGCGGCCAGCGATACGTCGCGCGCCGCGGCGAGACGCAGGGCCCGCTCCCACGAGCTCGGGACGGTGGCGAAGCTGCCGCTCACGATCAGCTCCTTGTAGCAGACCTGATCGAAGTCGAGGTCGATGGGACGCCCGTAGAGGCCGACCTGGACGAAGCGGCCGCCCTTGCGCACCAGCCGCAGCAGCAGTCGCGCCGCGGCCGCGGCGCCGCTGCAGTCGACGGCGACGTCCGCGTCGCCGCCGAGCAGGTCGCGCACGGCGTCGTCGGTCTCGTCCCCGTCGACGGCGATCGCGGCGTCGGCGCCCAGGGCGCGCGCCAGCTCGAGCCGGGCCTCGTCGGCCGGGGTGCCGACCACGACGACCCGGGCGCCGGCGGCGCGCGCCACCTGGGTCGCCAGCACGCCGATCGCACCCGGGCCGGTCACGAGCACGCGCTCGCCCGCCTCCACCCGGCCCGTCTCCAGCAGGCCGCGCACCACGCACGCGAGCGGCTCGGTCAGGGAGGCCTCGGGGAACGCGAGCGATTCGGGCAGCAGGTGCAGGTTGACGGCGGGGACGAGCAGGAGCTCGGCGAAGCCGCCGTCGACCATGGAGCCGATGCTGCGGCGCTCGCCGCACAGGTTGGGGAGCCCCGAACGGCACCAGCGGCAGTGGCCGCAGGTGGAGAAGTAGGTCTCCGTCACCACGCGCTCGCCCACGCGCCAACCGGCGACGCCTTCGCCCACGGCCTCGACGACGCCGGCCACCTCGTGACCCAGCGTGACGGGAGGCCGCGACCGGTACTCGCCGGCGAGGATGTGAAGGTCGGTGCCGCAGATCCCGGTCGCCGCGGGTCGCAGCACGACCTCTCCGGGGCCGGGACGCGGCTCCGGCACGTCGCACAGGGTCAGGTGACGGTCGCCCTCCGCGAGCTTGCGCAGTGCCCTCATCGGGGTACCTCCGGACGGGCGCTCATCCCTTGACGGCTCCCATCGTCAGGCCCGTGACGATGTAGCGCTGGATCGCCAGCGTCAGCACCACCACGGGGAGGGTGATCAGCACGGCGGCCGCGCCGAGCCCGCCGAAGTCGATCTGACCGTAGCTGATGAAGTTGAACACCGCGACGGGCACGGGCTTGGTGTTCGGGCCGGAGAGCACCAGGCTGAACAGGAACTGGTTCCAGCTGAAGATGAACGACAGGATGCTGGCCGCCACCACACCGGGAGCGGACAGCGGCAGCACGATCCGCACGAAGGTGCCGAGGCGGCTGGCGCCGTCGACGTAGGCGGCCTCCTCCAGCTCGATCGGTACGTCCTCGAAGAAGCCGATCATGATCCAGATGATGAGCGGCATCCCCACGATCAGGTGCGTGGCGGTCAGCGCGGTGTAGGTGTCGATGAGCTTCAGTGCGCGGAACGCCATGTACCACGGCACGAGGTAGGTGATGTAGGGGGTGAGGCGGGCCAGCAGGATGGCGAAGGCCAGGCCGTTCTGCTTGAACCGCGCGATGGAGTACGCCGCAGGCAGCCCCAGCACCAGCCCGAAGCCGGTGGCCAGGGTGGCGATCACGAGGGAGTGCCAGGTATAGGCGAGGAAGTTGTTCTCGCGGATGACGTTCAGGTAGTTCTTGAGGGTGGGGACGAAGAACCACACGGGAACCGGGCTGGTGTTGTCGACCTGGTTGCGCAGGCTCGTGAGGATCATCCAGTAGAACGGGAAGAGGAGAAGGACGATGACGACCGCCATGAGGAGGTAGATGCCGAGCAGGCGCAGCCGCTTCGCGCGGCGATCGCCGGCGGCGGAGGTCGCGACGCGGCGGCGGGGCCCGGCGGCGGCGCTGCTCATGAGGTCCTCCGAAGGCTGTTGAGCAGGATCGAGACGCCGAGGACCGCGACGAGCAGGAAGATCAGCAGCGACGCGGCGTAGCCCGCCCGGAAGAACTCGAAGCCGGTCTTGAAGGCGAACACGTTCAGGGTTTCCGACGCCGTTCCTGGGCCGCCCTGCGTGATGACGTAGATGATGTCGAAGGTCTTCAGGGCGTCGATGCTGCGCAGGATCACGGCGATGACGATGGCGGACCGGATCGACGGCAGGGTGACGAAGCGGAAGGCCTGCCACGCGCCGGCGCCGTCGATGAGGGCGGCCTCGTACAGCTCGCGGGCGACCCCCTGCAGGGCCGCGAGGAGGATCAGCGCGACCATCGGCGTCCACTGCCACACGTCGACCAGCACGAGCGACGGGATGGCGAGCCTGCTGTTGGCGACCCACAGGGAACGCTGCAACCCTAGCCCCTCGAGGAAGTAGTTCAGGACGCCGAGGCTCGGATTGAACATGAGCGCCCAGATGAGGGCGATCGCCACGGGGGTCGCCACCATGGGCAGAAGGATGACGGTGCGAACGAGACCCTTTCCGCGGAAGTCGCGGTTGAAGAGCACCGCCATCGCGAGCCCGAGCACCAGCTCGATGGGGACGGCGAGGCCGGTGAAATAGAAGGTGTTCTTTAGCCCGTTCCAGAAGCGTGGGTCCGTGAGCGCCCGGCCGAAATTGCCGAGGCCCACGAAGTGCGGCGTGCTGCCGATGAACCATGCGTGCAGCGAGATGTAGGCGTTCGCCAGCACGGGGCCGACGATCAGCACCACGATCGCCACGATCGCAGGCAGCGGGAACAGCCACGGGGCGTAGCGGTCGAAGAAGCGGGATGCGCGTTCGGTCATGCTCGTGGGGCGCCTCCGTCGGCGGGCAGCGCCCGACGACGCGGCCGCCGGACCTCGTTCACGGGATCCGGCGGCCAGGACGTCATGTTTGCTCTCGCCCTACTCCTGCTGCGAGAGGATCTGATCGATGGCCTTGCTCGCCTGCTCGAGGGCCGGGGCGACCGGCTTGCCTTCGAGGGCGGCCACGATCGCCTGTCCGTAGGCGTCGCGAACCTCGGGTACGGGCTTGACCGGCGGGTTCCAGTTCGGATCCCCGACCGCGAAGTGGGCCTGCGACGACGCGATCCAATCGGCCGGAGCGGTCGCCTGGAACTCCTCGTTCTGCCAGGCCGAGGTGCGGGCGGCGGGCACGCCGGCCAGGATCGCCTTCTCCTGGTTCTGCTTGGAGAGCGCCCACTGGATGAAGTACCAGGCCGCGCCCGGGTTCTTCGAGGCCTGGTTGACGCTCATGCCCCACACCAGGACGACCGGCTTGAGGCCCGCCGGGCCTTCCGGCAGGGTGGAGTAGCCGACGTTGTTCCGGACCACGTCGATGGCCTGCTCGGGGTCCTCCATGATGGAGCGGAAGACGTTGGCGTCGAAGATCATCGCCGCCTGGCCCTGGGCGAACAGCCCGGTGACCTCGGGCCACGACATGTTGGTCGACGCCTGGAGGGCCGTAGTTCCGCAGCAGGTCGGCATAGAAGGCGAGGGCCTGTTCGCTCTGGTAGTTGGCGAGCGCCGAGGTGCCGTCGTCGTTGAGCCAGGATCCGCCGAAGGACATCAGGAAGTTGACGATCTGGGAGGTGGCGTTGGCGCCGCCTCCACGCATGGCGAAGCCCGCCGTGCGGCCGTCGTCGAGCAGCTTGGCGTCCGCGAGGAGCTCCGCCATCGTGCGCGGCGGATGCGGGATGCCGGCCTTCTCGAACAGGTCCTTGCGGTAGAACAGCAGGCTCGTCTCGTTCTGCAGGGGCAGGCCGAAGATGTTGCCGTCGTTCTTGAAGGTGTTCAGGGCCCCGCCGAAGAAGTCGTTGAGGTCGAGGTCGGCGCTGGTCATGGTGGGGTCGCCGATGAAGTCGTCGAGGTTGCGGACCCAGCCGGCGCTGAGGTACTGCGCGCCCACCTGCCCGGGCATGATCATGTAGCCGTCGAGCGTGTCCGCGCCGCTGCTCGCTTCGAGCAGGCGACGCTGGCGGAACTGGTTCTCGGGGAACGTCTCCAACGTCACGTCGATGCCGGTGAGCTGCTCGAACTCGGGAACGAGCGGCTGGATGAAGTCGGTGAAGGGGTGCTGGTTCATCAGGAAGCGGATCTTCGTGCCGTCGAACTGCTTCCAGTCGAACTGTTGGGCGTACACCACGCTGCCCGCCACGAGGGCGGTCAGGATCGCGAGTGCGACGAAACGTCTCTTCATTGAGCTTCCTCCTAGGTCGTCCGGGTGCGGTGCGGGCGTGCGGCCGCACCCCCGCCGTGCACCCGTTCCTGCTCGATGGCGGGCGCGCGCCTGAAAAAAACCTTCATCTTGAAGTGTACGGACGTGCCGCCCACGTGTCAATGGTTACGGAGCTCAGACGCGCTTCCCGCGAAGGGCGCCTCGGGCGCGGCCGACGGCCGCGTCGCTCTCCGGCTGCAGCGCGAGGTACACCGACACCATGAGGGAGTCGAGAAGCACGAGCTGCGCGATGCGCGACGCGATCGCCTCGCTACGGAACGAGGTCTCGGGCGACAGCGTGTGGAGCACGACGTCGGCGATCCGGTCGAGCGGCGAGCGGCCGAAGCGTGTGATGGCGATGACCGAAGCCCCGGCTTCCTTCGCCAGCTGGGCGGCCTCGAGCACGCTGCGCGTGGACCCGGAGTGCGAGATCGCGACCACCACGTCGCCGCGCGACAGCACGGCGCACACCTGCGCGGCATTGTGCTCGTCGCTGAGCGCGTTGACGGGGATGCCGAGGCGGATGAACTTGTGGAACCCGTCCAGGGCCACGGCGCCCGAGCCGCCGGCCCCCAGGAACTCGATGCGCTTGGCGTGCGACAGCAGATCCACGGCGGAGGCGAGCGCGTGACGGTCCACCATCTGCAGCGTGTCGCGCAGCGTCACGATCGAGGTGTTGAAGAGTGCCTCCAGCACTGCGGCGGGAGGATCGTCCGGATCGATGTCGATGCCGAACGAGCGGCGCGGCAACGCCAGGCTGCGCGAGAGCTGGATCTTGAAGTCCTGGTAGCCCTTGTAGCGCAGCTCCTGGAACAGCCGCACGACGGTGGCCTCCGACGTGTCCGTGTTGCCCGCGAGCTCCGTGACGCTCAGATCCACCACGTCATCGGCGTGCTCCAGGACGTAGTCGAGCACCTTGCGCCGGGCGGGGCCGACGGACTCGCGCACGCTCCTGAGCTGGCGAAGCACGGTCGAGTCGGCGGCCTGCGCCGGCTCCGGCTCGCGGGCGTCCGGCTTGACCCCATCGCTCGACGTGTTCACCTCAACCCCATGATGGCAGGGGTGAAGGTTTCTTGCAACCTTCGGCACGTCATGTCGTTCGTTCTTCGGGCGTCGGCCGGTCCGCCCGCCCGCGAGGCAAGGCCGCGACGGCGCCTGGCGGGAGCTCGTTGCGTCGCGGGCGCCCGGCGGGGCGCCGCGGAGCCCGGCGTCCGCGCGCACGGGCGCCGGCGGTCGCGCGCCGCGGTCGGCCGGTGAACGGCGCGGCTCCCCCGGGCGGGCGTAGCATGCGAGGTCGCGCGCGGGCCGCCGCGCGCGCCGCCGCGCCCTCGGGAACACCGCCGCGGGCGCCCGGGTGCGGCCCGGCCGCAGAGGGCGGGGAGAGGAACGGAGGACGCTGGCATGAGCATCGGTTGGGAGCTCGATCCCGTGCTTATCGGCGGCACGCTCGCGGTGGCGGTCGTCGCGCTCGTAGGCTTCGGCCCGCTGCGCGCGCGCCTCGCGCCCGGCGCGCCGTACCCGCGGGGTCGCGCGGCGCTGTTCCTATCTGGCCTGGCACTCTTCTTCCTGGCGGTGGGTTCGCCACTCGACTCGCTATCGGACCGCTATCTGTTCAGCGCGCACATGGTGCAGCACATCCTGCTCGTCTACGCCGTCGCGCCGCTCCTGCTCGGCGGCTTGCCGGCGTGGCTGCTTCGGCCCGTGCTCGCGAACCGCGTGGTCCGACCCGTCGCGATCGGTCTCACGCGGCCGGTCGTGGCCCTGCTGCTGTTCAGCGGGCTGTTCTCCCTGTGGCACCTGCCCGGCGCCTTCGAGGCCGCGCTGCACAACGAGACCCTGCACAACGCCGAGCACATCGGGCTCATCGTGCTGGCCATGCTGATGTGGTGGCCGGTGATGGGGAACGTGCCCGAGGTGCCGTCGCTCGACTACCCGGGCCAGATCCTCTACCTGTTCGTGTTGCCGCTGGCACAGTTCATCGTGGCGGCGATCCTCACGTTCGACCCGAACCCCATGTATGCGACCTACATCGCGGCGCCCCGGGTGTGGGGGCTGGCGCCGGCGGCCGACCAACAGCTCGGCGGGATCGTCATGAAGGTGGGGAGCATGCTGGCCTTCGGGGTTCCGCTCGCGGTGGCGGGCTTCCGCTGGTTCGCGCGCGAGAACGTTGCCGCGGTGGCCCCCGCGCCGCGCGCGGCCCCGCCGAGCGGAGAGCCGCCCCGCTGAGGGGAGCCGGGCGGTGGGAAGAGCCGGGCGGCGGGGGGGAGCCGAGCGGTCTCGGCAGCCACGCTGTGAGGGGAGCGACGCGAGAGGGAGTTCCGGCCCGGCGGGATCGCCCGCCGGGCCGGAACGATGGTGCGTTCGAACGACGTTACTGGACGACGATCGGTGCGTGCATGCCGGCCTGGTAGTGGCCGGGCTGGAAGCAGCCGATCTCCCAATCGCCGGTCGTCGTCGCGGGCAGCGTGAAGGTCAGCTCGGCGCTCGCGCCCTTGTCGAGCTGGATCTCTGCCAGCGTGTCGCTCACGGTGGCGGCGCCCGCGGCCTTCACCGTGGACTCGACCCCGTCGAACAGCAGCGTCTGGTAGTCGTGTGGTTGCCCGTTCGAGTCCGTGCCCGGGTCACGCCCGAACTGGATCTCGTGCAGCACGGCGCCGAGGTTGTGGAACACGAGGGTGTAGGTGGTCCCCGCGGCTAGCGTGATGGGCGCGTTCTTGTCCTGACCCTGGAGCTGGAAGTACATCTCGCCCACGTCGATGTTCAGGACCTGCGCGGGCTGCGCCTCGTCGGTCTTGGTGCCGGACTGCGCCAGGGCGGCCGCCGGCGCGGCGAGCACCGCTGCGACGGCGACGCCGAGGGCGGCGCGGCGCGCCAGGTGGGGAAGGTAACGCCAGGAATGGCTTCGATCGATCATCGGATCCTCCTCGGCGCGGTCGGTGCCCGGCTCCGCATTCCCCCCGGCCGCGTACGCGGGTGACCGTACGCCCGTACCCGGTGAGAAGAGCACGGCGGGTGTGAGCTTCGGCACGTGGCGCGCACATCGCGCCTTGGCACTGGGTACCTCAGGTCTCCTGCAGCACGAGCGTTCCCCACACCGAGAGTGCAGGGAGGCGCACGACGCTCGCGCCCGAAGCGTCCGCGTCCCAGCGGAGGCTCCTGGGTGCCGCACCGTCGTCCGGCGAGTGCCATACCGCCAGCCCGGGGCGGACGAACGGGCCTAGGCGTAGATCGAGGCTGCTCATTGGCGTCGGTAACCCATGGGCTTCGTTCCAGCGATCGTTGTCGAGGCCCACGAGGTTCACGAGGTTGACGACCCACGTGCCGTCGCCGATCTGGACCGTGCGGATCCACACGGCGCCGGCCTGCGGCTCCGCCGTCACCGGCGCGCCGACAAGCTCGAGTTCGGCATTCTCTCCAGTGGCGAACGTGCGGCTGACGTCGACCGCGCTCGTGTCGAACAGGTAGCGGTGGAAGGCCGCGGTGTGATCGTAGGCTCGTTGGAGGTGACGCACCCCCTCGTCGTCGAGGTGCCCGTGGTTCGGGTAGTACGGATCGCGCAGCACACCGTTACCTTCCCCGAGCAGCAGGTGGTGCGCGCCGGCGGTGGCGATGACCGCCGTTACGAGACGCGCGGCCGCCAACGCGCGCGGCCCACCTTCCCGAAAGGGCGTGAGGTAGGCCGCGAGCACCACCTGCTTGCCTGAGAGATCCCGGGCGCGGCCCGCCAGGCGCACGAGATCGCGGTACCGCACGTGCGGCTCCCAGACCTCGATGTAGACGGCTGCCTGGCCAGAACGCGCCACTTCGTCGACGGGCCAGTCGTTCACCGCGTTGAACATCACGGCTGCTCCCGGCGTCACCTCGGCCAACTGCGCTGCCGCCTCGTCCACCAGGTCGCGGAGCGCTGGCCCGAGGTCGACGGGCGCGCCGGTGGCGTCGAACGCCCTTTTCGGCACGCCGTACTGGTCCATGTGGATGCCCTCGAAGCCGGTATCGCCGATCGCCCATGCGTACTCGCCCAGAAGCCGCCGGCGCCACGGACCGGGTCGTGGATCGGTGACATAGAAGCGCTCGATGAGCGCGAAGGGGTTGCCTACCGCATCGAACAACAGCTCATCGCGGTGCGCCTCGGCGTACTCCCGTTCTGCGCCGTACACGGCGCCGTACGCCACGGGCGCCATCGCCAGCGCTTTGCACGCCGCGACCCGGGCCCTGACGGTCTCCATCGACAAGCGCCGCCCCATGCCGTCGAGGAAGCTCTCCTCGGGGGGCCGGAAGGCGTAGTGGCGGTACATCCAGTCGTAGAACTGGAGCGCGGTCAGGTGGAAGCGGGCGAGCCGTTCGAGCTTCCCGGGGCGGTCTTCATCGACGCGGAACTCGCTAAGGAAGCCGTAGCGCGGCGCGTAGCGCCAATGGCTGACGACGAGCAACGCCCCGAGGGCCTCGCACGCCCACGGTTCGCGGCCTTCGCCCTCGCCGCGAAGAGCCGCGCGGAGCACGTACCCGCAGGCATCGCGCCGTGGCACCTCGAGTTCGACGGTGAGCCTATGCGGGCCACGGGCGACGGTGACGTCGACGTCCACGGCGGCGATCACCGTCGTCAGATCCTCCAGTGTGATCCGCAGGGAGGCTGCGCGGGGTGGTCCAGGATTGTCGACCTCGCACGCGATGGTCTCGCGGCTCCCGGGACGCGCGCACGCCTTGTTGGCGTGCACGTCCAGCAGCGCCGGGTTCGTCCACTCCTCGTTGGCGGGGCTCATGTCTGGCTCCGCACGGACGCCACCAGGCTGAGGTACGAAGCATGCGACCACAGGAGCGGGCAAGCGCTCGGCCCCCAGCGTAGCTCCCACTCCTCCAGGTATTCGGGAGCCTGGAGGTGGTGGGCGGTCTGCTCGGGGAGCTCGCCGTCTTCGGTCGCCTGGCGCTCGATCCACCGCAGGCGACGCGCCGCTGCCTCGTGCTGACCCTGCTGGACCTCGACCTCCGCCAACAGAGCCGTGAGCAGGATCCAGCTGCCGCCCCCGTAATAGGTGTCGCCCCGGTAGCGGCGGAGTCCCCCGTCCGGGTCCTGCAGGTCTTCGAGAACGCGCTCGACCGTCCTGCATGCCAGGGGCGTGTCGGCTCGCGCGATGTCGTAACCGTGCACGAGCCACAGCAGGTTCCCGTCGACGGAGGTCGAACCGATGTGCTTGACGAAGGTACCGTCGCTCACGCCGTGCGTGAGGACGTACGACGCGATCACGTCGGCGGCGCCTCCGTGGGACGGATCCTGCAGGAGGTCGGCCGCGGCGCGCAATCCTGCTGCGATCGCGCCCAGGGTGGACGGGTGGAGCCGGTCGCCGTGCTCCTCCCAGCAATCGAAGTTGGGTTGCGGCCAGGCGGCCCGCAGGTACGCCGCCAGTCGCGCCACCGTCGCTAGGTCCGCTGCGCTCGGCGTGGTTCCGAGGCGGGCCACGTGATCGCGGTAAGCCCACAGCCAGGTGCCCAGCCCGTCCAGCTGGAAGTTGGGCCAGTCTTCGCGTCCGGCACTCCCGTCCGGGGCGTAACGGGTGTGGAGCTGCCTGTCCGGCGGCAGGGATGGGCGCGCTGCAATCTCCCCGATGCCCTGCAACTCCCGGTCGAGCGTCCGCAACGCCCAGGTATGGAAGGCCGAGGCGCTGTCGTGCCGCTCCCAGGCGTCCATCGCTCGCGCGATGAAGGCGCCGTCGCGGAACCAGCTGTAGCGGTACGTGGGGAAGGTCGGCGCGGCCAGGTAGGCGCCGTGACGCGTCTGGCCGCGCTCGATCGTGCGCAGGCTCGCGTCGACGAGGGAGGGCTGATACTGGATCACAGGATCTCCTGGACGGGTTTCATCCCTTGAGGCCGGAGGTCGAGATGCCCTCGATGAAGTAGCGCTGGAACACCGTGAAGACGGTCACCACGGGGATGAGGGCGATGATGCTGGCGGCGAAGACCATGCCCCACTGGGTGAGGTGCTGGTTCTGGAACAGAGCGATGGCGATCGGCAGGGTGCGCCGTGTCGTTTCCTGGATGGCGACGTGCGCCCAGGGGAACTCGTCCCAGCTGTACAGGAACGTGAAGATGGACACGACCGCCAGCCCGGGCCGTGAGAGAGGCAACACGATCCGCCAGAAGATGGTCCAGCGCGTGCCCCCGTCGATCAGCACCGCGTCCTCCAGGTCCTGGGGGATGTCCTCGAAGAAGCCACGTAGCAGGAACGTTTGCATGCTGAGGTTCATGGCGATGTAGACGAGGACCAGGCCGCCGAGGCTGTTGAGCAGGTGCAACTGCTTCGCGACCAGGAACTGGGGGATGATCAACATCACGGGAGGGATCATCATGCCGCTCAGGAGCGCGTAGAAGGCGACCTCCTTGCCCCGGAAGCGCAGCCTCGCGAACGCGTAGGCGAGGAGCGACGAGAGCAGCACGGTGGACGCGGTCGTGGCGACGGCGACGATCAGGCTGTTCGCGAAATAGAGCGCGAAGTTCTCGAGCCGCAGGGCTCGCGCGTAGTTGGCGAGGGTGACGTCGTGCGGCAGCAGGTGGGGCGGATACTCCAGCGACATGGCTTGCGGCCGGAGCGACGTCGTGACCATCAGCCAGAACGGCAGCAGAACCAGCGGCAGGCCCGCCACCAGGAGGGCGAACACGAGCCAACGGCGGCGAAGCGAACGCCGACGCATCAGTACACCGCCCGGCGCCTGAGGAGGCGGATCTGCACCACGCTGATCACGAAGATGAACATCGTCAGCAGGTACGAGATGGCTGCGCCGTAGCCGAACTGCAGGTTGGAGAAGGTCTTCTCGTACATGAGCGTGAGCACGAAATGCGTGAGGTCCATCGGGTCACCGCCGTTGGTGAGCAGCAGCCCGGATATGTAGACGTTGAGCGCGCCGATCACCAGCACGACGAGGAGGAAGACGAGCGTGGGGCGCAGGAGCGGCAGGGTGATGTAACGGAAGCGCTGTCCGGTGCCCACGCCGTCGACCTCTGCGGCCTCGTAGAGGTTGCGAGGGATGGCCTGGAGCGCGGCCAGCAGGATGATCGCCGACCACCCTACGCCCTTCCAGATGCCGAGAAGGTGCAGGGGAACCATGGTTAGGATCGGGCTGGCGAGCCACTGGATCGGCTTGCCCGCCACGTGTAGTACCTCGACCAGAACGTAGTTGACGAGGCCCGCCTGGCCGTTGAAGAGATACTCGAAGACGAGGGTCACGATGACCCACGAGGTGATGACCGGAAGATAGGTCGCGACGCGGAAGAACGTCTGGCCCGGCACGCGTTCGTTCAAGAGCACGGCGACGAGGAGCGCGAGCGCCATCTGGACCGGCACGGTGACGAGGGCGTAGACGACGGTGTTCACGACGGCCCGTCGGAAGATCGGGTCACCGAGGGCGCGCGCGTAGTTGTGCAACCCCACGAACGTGCTGCGTGAGGGCGCGATGATGTTCCAGTCGTAGAGGCTGATGCGCGCCGAGTAGAGGAGCGGGATCGCCACGAACAGCGCGAACAGGGCCATCCCCGGCAGCAGGAAGAGCCAGCCGGAGGGGTGGGGTCCGAGGATGCGGCGCAGGAAGCTCATGAGGATGGGCGGGGCCCGTCGCGATCGCGACGGGCCCCGTGCAGTCGCTACTGGGCGAGGAGGCCGTCGATCTCCTTGGCGGCCTGGTCGAGGGACGCCTGGACCGTCTGGTCGCCCCGAAGCATGCGCTGGAAGGCGTTGTTGATCGCGTTGTCCATCTCCGACCACTTGGGATGGGGAACGCGCGCCTGCGCGGTCTTGAGCTGGTCGAGGAAAACGCCGAAGTAGGCGGGGAGCTGCTCGTTGCCGATCAGATCGGTGCGCGTCGGGATCTGGCCCTTGGCGGCCATGGTGAGCTGCGCTTCGTCGCTCATCAGGTACCGGATCCACGCCAGGGCTGCGTCGCTCGGGCCGCCGTCCTTGGCGAACGCCACGACGTCCTCCCCTCCGACGACCGAGCTCGTCGTGCCGTCGGGTCCCGCGGGGATGGGGGCGAAGTGAACGTCGAAGTCGGGGAAGTCGGACGCGTAGATGTCGACCATCCACGGCCCGTCGATGATCATCGCGTACTGGCCCGTACCGTGGCCTTGGGATGTGCCGATGCCGCCGCCGAGGAGATTCGGCGACAGGCACCCCTGCGTGTAGAGGTCGACCAGTAGCTGGAAGGCCGCGACGCTCTGCGGTCCGTTGATGTACCCGTCGGCCGTGGTGATCGCGTCGTCGACGACTTTGCCGCCCATGGCGTAGAAGATCGGGGCGGGCGCCCAGAAGTACGTGCCGCCCAGGGCGAAACCGTACTGCTGGTCACCCTTTGTCAGCTTGCAGGCGTCATCCTTGAAGGCGTCGAGGGTTGCCGGGGGCCCGTCGAGACCGGCGGCGTCGAAATCGGCCTTGTTCCACAACAGCACCTGGGTGTTGGTGTCCTGCGGGAGGCCGTAGTAGTGGTCCTTCCAGTGATTGGTGGCGAGCGGGCCCGGGAACACGCCGTCGGCGATCTGTGCGAAGTCGTTCATGGCGGCGTCGAGCGGCGCCAACGCCCCGAGCTCGGCGAACTCGGGGACCCAGATGATGTCGAGCCTGGCGGTATCGGGCGCTTCCCCGCCAGCCAGGCTCGTCAGCAAGGCCGACTTGAAGTCGTCGTAGGCATACCGGGTCGCCTTCACGGTGATGCCGGGATTCGCCGCCTCGAAGTTCTGGATGACGGTGGCGAGCGCCGTGGTCTCCGCGTCGCTCATGGTGTGCCAGTAGGTGACGGTCTGTGCCGCTGCAGTGCCCACGACGAGCAGCGCGAGGATGAGGGGGATCAGGATTCGCTTCATGGCTTCGCCTCCTTGAGGGGAACGGGGGTTTCGAAATCACGGATGATGCTTGCGGATCACCCCCCTGGCGCCGGTTTCGCTGAGGTAGCGACTGGCCGCGAGCCCGGCGGCCCCGCGCGCCCAGGCGTCGTCGCCCCACGGCTCGACGACGATCTCCAGCGTCGTGGCGAGGTCACCGAAGGCGTACCGCTGCAGGGCGGCCCGGGCGGAGGGAAGGAGGAACGGCGCGGCACCCACGCTCTCGCCGCCAAGGACGAGGAGCGTCGGCGCGAAGATGTTGACGAGCGTACTGAGGGCTACGCCGAGTTCGGTGCCGGCCCGTGCGAGGATCTGGCGTGCCGGGCCCTCGCCTGCGTGCGCGAGCGCCAGCAGCGCGGGCATGTGGGCCGGCGCGTCGGTCTCGCGCAGGAGCCCCCGAGCGCGGCGGAGCAGGGCCTCGTCGGACAGCAGGTCCTCGACCGTTGTCACGGTTCCGTCCTCGGCCAGGCTGAGGACGGTGTGCCCGAACTCGCCCGCGCCGCCTGCCGGGCCGCGGTATACGTGGCCGTCGAGAACGATGCCCAAGCCGACCCCGCGGCCGAGCGTCACGACGAGGAAGTCGGCGTGGTCGCTGCCGGCGCCGAACCACGCCTCGGCGACCGCCAGCGCGTTCACGTCGTTCTCGATCATCACGGGGATGGCCAGCCGATCGTGCACGAGGTCGGCCAACGGCGCCTGGCACCAGGCGGGCAGCGGCGAGTGGCGAACCCGACCGGTGGCGGCGTCCACGATGCCGGGGACGCTGAGGCACATGCCGGCCAGCGCCGCCTCCTCGAGCCCCGCGGCCCGCGCGGCCGCGTGGACGGTCCGTGCGATGACGTCGGCCACGTCTTCCGGGGCATGGTCGGCGAGGGCTGCGTCGCGTGCGACGCGAACTTCGGCCCGCAGGTTGGTGATGGCGACGGTGAGGGTGGTAGCGCTCAGCTTGGCACCGACGACGAAATCATGGTCGTAATCGATGTCGAGCAGGATAGGTTTGCGCCCCGCCCTGGAAGAAACGCCCTGCTCTGCCTCGTACACCATGCCCGTGCGGATCAGGTCGGCCGTGATGGAGGAGACGGTGGCCGGGCTCAGGCCCAGCGTGTTGGCGAGATCGGTGCGCGATACCGGCCCGACGCGATGGATCGCGTCGAAGATGGCTGCGAGGTTCTTGCGTCGGAGATCCTCGCGTGAGGTTGCGCCTGTTCCGGGTCGTGGCATCGGGACTCCCGAACGGTCTCTCTTGATTACTTTAGTAAATCAATCATTATGCCCCGCATCGTGCCCTGTCAAGCACCGCCCGACGCACCGGTGCCGCGCAGCGTCCCGATCGCTCACCGGCCGGCGCGACGCAGCCGCTACAGCGGGAACACGCCGGCACCACCAGCAGCGTGACGACGAGCGTCAGCAGCTGGAGCGGCACGCCGACCTTCAGGTAGTCCCCGAAGCGGTAGGCGCCCGCGCTGAGGACGATGGTGTTCGTCGGCGACGCGATGGGCGTGGAGAAGGCCGTCGAGGCCGCGATCGCCACCGCCATCAGGAGCGCGTGGGGGGACGTCCCCAGCGCCACGGCCGCCTGGAACGCGATCGGTGCCAGCAGCACGGTGGTCGCGGTGTTCGACATCACCTGGCTGAGCAGGGAGGTCACGACGAACAGGACCGCCATCATCAGCAACGGCCCGCTCCCGCCGAGCGAGGTGAGGCCATCGACGATGAGCTGCATCCCCCCGCTCGCCTCGAGCGCCGTGGCCATGGGCAGCATGGCGGCGATGAGCACCACGCTCTGCCAGTTCACGGAGCGGTAGGCCTCCTCCATGCCCAGGCAGCCGGTGGCGACCATCGCGACCGCGGCCAGGAGCACGGCCGTGAAGGTCGGCAGCACCCCCGTCGTCATGACCACGAGCATGCCCAGCAAGATGAGGATGGCGACCGGCGCCCGGCGCTCCGAAGGGTCCGGGTGCTCCCGCTTCGGCGGGTGCGACACCACCACGAAATCGCGCTGCTGCCCCTGCAACAGGTCGATGTGGCTCCAGGGCCCCTTCACCAGCAGGGTGTCGCCGAAGCGCAGGCGTACGTCGGCCAGGTCGCCCTCGACGGCGCGGCCGACGCGCTGGATCCCGGCCACCGTCACGCGGAACCGTTCGCGGAAACGCAGCTCGCGCAGCGTCTGCCCGATGAGGCGCGAGCGCGGCGTGAGAAGGACCTCGACCAGGCCGAGGTTGCCGGGGAGCAGGCTGCGGCCGTCGACGGGCTCGAGCGCCTCTCCGGCCGCCATCTCGCGAACCGCCGCGGCGGAGCCCTGCACGAACAGCTCGTCGCCGCCCTCGAAGCAGGTCTCCGGCACCATCGGGCGCGAGGCCTCGCCGCCCGCGGTGCGGATGGCGAGCACGCTCACCGCGTAGCGGGCGCGAAGGTCGGCGTCGCGCAGGCAGCGCCCGGCGAGCGGGGAATCGTCGCGTACCCGCAGGTGCACCAGCTGACCGGGCAAGCCGTAGATGTCGGCCAGCTCGCGGGTGCTCAGCTCCTCGGCCGCGTCGCGACCTCCTTGCGAGGCCGGCGCGCGCGACGGCAGCAGGCGCCGCCCGATGACCAGCATGAACGCGAGGCCGACGGCGAGCACCGCCAGGCCCGGCGGCGTGAACGCGAAGAAGTTGAAGGGTTCCAGCCCGGCGCTCTTCAGCTGCTGGCTCACGACCAGGTTGGGCGGGGTGCCGATGAGCGTGAGCATGCCGCCGAAGAGCGAGCCCAGCGACAGCGGCATGAGCAGCTTCGACGGGCTGATCCCGGCGTCCCACGCGAGCGACACGACCACGGGCAGCATGACCGCGACCGCGCCCGTCGAGCTCATGAAGCTCGAGAGCAACGCCACGGCCAGCATGGTGAGCGCGATCAGGCGCACCTCGTCGCGCCCGGCGAGGCGGCCCAGCAGGCGGCCCACGCGCGCCGCGACACCGGTGCGGAAGAGGCCGCCGCTGACCACGAACAACGCCGCGATGATGATGACGAGCGGATCGCCGAAGGCGCCCGCCGCCTGCGCGGGCGTGATCGAGCCCGTGAGGGTGAGGGCGAGCAGCGACAGGAGCGCCACCAGGTCGAGGCGGACGCGGTCGCTCACGAACAGCGCGATGGTCGCGCCCAAGATCAAGAAGACGGTGAGGATGCTGCCGGTCATGCGCCTCCGTGGGCGCGGGGCCCCGACGGCGCCCCGCTCCCGGAACCCACGATAGCGGCGGGGGAGTCGCCGGCGCCGGGCCGGATGTCCCGTACACGGCGGCCGCCCGCGACTACACTCGGGGTGGACCTCGGAGGCCTCCCATGTTCGCTCGACTGCTCGTGCCCACCGATTTCTCGCCCAGCGCCGATGCCGCCCTCGCGCTCGCGCGCGACCACTTCCCCGGCGCCCGCGTGTGCCTGCTGCACGTGCTCGAGCCCCAACGCCTCACCAGCGTGCACACCGGCGAGGAGAACCCGTCGGAGCAGCGGGAGCGCCTGTCGGAGGACATCCACGCGCAGCTCGAGCAGCGCGCCGCTCCCGGGGACGAGCAGCGCACCGTCATCGGTACGGCGCCCGAGGCCATCCTCGAGACCGCCGCACAGTGGCGCGCCGACCTCATCGTGATGGGCACCCACGGCCGCACGGGCCTGGCGCACTTCGTGAACGGGAGCGTGGCCGAGCGCGTGGCGCGGCGCGCGCGCTGCCCCGTGCTGATCGCCCACGAGGGGTCCGGGCCGGCGGCCCCCACGGACGCGGCGGCGTAGCCGCACAGCAGTGCCGCGAGGACGAGCCGCGACCGTGCCTCCCCTGGGCGCGTAAGGGGGGACCCCGGTGCGGCCGCGGTCGGAGGCGTACGGCGTCCGGGCCATGCCCGGAGTACGGCCGGCGTCGACGGAGCGCGGCGGCCGAAGCCCGACGGTCCCGGCCACGCCGGTCGGCGGCCGCCGTACCCTGTCGGGATGGATCCGAGCCGTCCCCTCGACGAGGCCACGCTGCGCCTGCTGCGCGAGCGGCACGGCGTGCCCGCCGAGGCGCCGGCGGCGGTCGACGCGCCGGCCGCGGCCAACCGCGTGATCTTCCTGGGTCGCGAGCACGTGTTGCGCGTGCCTCACGACGCCTCGACGGCCGAGGATCTGGTGCGCGAGGCGCGCGTCGTGCCGTTCGCGCGCGCCGCGGGCGTGCGCACGCCCCGGATCGTGGCGTTCGACGCGAGCGGCGTCCCCTTCGGGCTGCCCTACATGATCGTCGAGCGCGTCCACGGCGCCAACCTGGCTCGCGTGGCGCGCTCCGACCCCGCGGTGTACCGCGATCTCGGGCGCGATCTCGCGCGCCTCCACCGGGCATACGCGCCCCCGGAGCTCGCGGCGGCGCTGCCGCGCGACCCGCACCCCGACCCGCGCCCCGCGGCGGCGGCGCTGGTCGATCGGGGCCTGCTGGTGGGGGACGGCGGGGCCTGGCTCCTCGCGTGGCTCGATGCCCTGGCCGCTCAGGGGTGGCCGCCCCTGCCGCCCGTGCCGACGCACGGCGACGCCGGTCCGAGCAACGTTCTCGTCGAGGAAGGGGGCGGGGCCTACATGGCGCTGGTCGACTGGGGCGACGCGGCCTTGCGCGACCCCGCAGCGGAGTTCGCCAAGCTCCCGCTGCGTACCGTGCCCGCAGCGCTCGAGGGTTACCGCGAGGCGGGCGGCGTGCCGGAGGTGAGCGAGGCGCGCGTGCTCTGGTATCACCTGGCGTGGGCGGTGCTGGCCCTTGGGCGGGCGCCTTCGGCGCGCGACGGCACGTGGAGCGCCCCGCCCAACGGGCGGTTGATCGAGCTGGCGCGGTTCTTCGCGGGAGATCCCGGCCCCGGCTGGGCGCGCCTCGTGCCGCCGGCCTGAGCGTTCCCCGGCGGCGGGGGGCGGCTCCCGGTCAGGCGAGCAGCAGGAGCGAGGCGGGGTCCTCGACGAGCCCGAGCACACGGTCGAAGAAGGCTGCGGCCTCGAGCGCGTCGAGGCGCGCCGGATCGAAGGAGAACGTGAGCGTGAGGGTGTCGCCTCGTTCCTCGCCGGGCACGCGGCCCAGCACCAGGGTGGCGGCCGCGCCCGGGGGCGCGAGCGCCGGGGCGGCGGCCCGGTCGATGCGGCTCGAGCCGAGATCGACGATCGCCAGGCCCCCCGCTGCGTCCGCGGTCGGCTCCGCACCCGCGGCGCCTTCACCCCCCTGCGATGCAGCGATCCTGGCCTGCACGAGGTCGCGCAGCCCGGCCCCCGGGGGTGCGCCGTAGCGCACGGCGCTCCCGTCGGCCACCCGAGCCATCGTGAGCCCGCCGCCGATGCCCCGGGTCCGCCCGGCGCTCCAGGCGGCCGACACCAGCCGGGCTACCACGTCGCCGGGCTCGGTGCGCGACAAGACCGCGTCGCCGCGGCGCAGCCGACGCACTCTGGCCACGGCGCCGCGCAGGCCGGCGGCGGGGAGGACGCCGTCCAGCGTGGGCGCGCGCGCGGCCCCGGTCGTGCCCGCCCCCTCGGTCCCGGGGGTGCGCCCCGGGTGGGCACGCCCCGCGCCGGCACCCTCCGACCCGGGGCGCGCCTCGAGGGCGCGAGCGACGTCGAGCGCCAGCACGGCCCCGTGCGGCCCGCTGCCCGTCACCTCTACGAGGTCGAGGTTCGCCTCGGCGGCCAGCCGGCGCGCCTTCGGCGAGGCGGCCATCAGCCGCGTGCTCCGGCCGGCGGCGGGGCCGGCCGGCGCCGGGCGCGCCGGCCCCGTGCCCGCGGGCGACCGGTGCGTGGACGGCCGCTCCGTGGACGGCCGCTCCGTGGACGCCGGCCCCGCCTGCGGCGTGCCCGTGCCCGAGCGCCCCGCGGACGGCGGCCCAGCGGCGGGTGGCCCTGCGGCGGGTGGCCCCGCGGCGGGCGGCCCCGCGGCGGGCGAATCGTCCGAACCCGCGGCCGCGCCGAGCCCCGGAGCGCCCGCAGGCTCCTCCCCCTCGCGGACGATGCGCGCGATCACGCTTCCCACGCGCACCTCGTCGCCCGCCACGGCGCTCACGTCCGCGAGCCGGCCGCTGGCGGGCGCGTCGAGCTCCATGGTGGCCTTGTCGGTCTCGACCTCCATGAGCGGCTCCCCCTCGCGGACGGCGTCGCCCTCCCGCTTGAGCCAGGCGAGCAGCACCGCCGTGTCCTGGTTCATGCCCAGCACGGGCATGATCACGTCCTTCGCCACCGCTCGTCCGCCTCCTCGTGCCGGCCCGGGTCCGCGAGCCTCGCCGCGGCCGCGCGCCGGACGCTCAGTCGTCGCTGCCGGCCTTCACGCCGCCGTTGGGGCCGCCCTGCGCCCGCGTCCGCGCGGGGACCGGCGCGCCGGGCACACCGGGCTTTCCGCCCGGGAACACGCGCGCGTTGTTGTAGTTCGATTCCGTCTCCCGCACGCCGGGCAGCGGCCCGAGCGAGGTGTAGTACTTCGGCCCGGCGATCATGAGCTCCTCGGCCGGGAAGCGGCTGATGACCTCGCAGCCGTCCTCCGTCACGACGAGCTCCTCCTCGATGCGGGCCGCGGACCACCCGTCGGAGGCCGGCCAGAAGGTCTCGAGCGCGAACACCATCCCCTCCTCGATGACCTCCGGATGGTCGAAGGAGACCAACCGGCTGAAGATCGGCTTCTCCCAGATGTTGAGGCCGAGGCCGTGGCCGTACTGCAACGCGAACGCCAGCTCCTCGTTCGGGAACCCGAACTCCTCGGCCTTCGGCCAGATCTCCACCACCTCGGCCGTCGTGACGCCCGGCCGGATCATGCTGATGGCGTGGTCGAGCAGGTCGCGGCACTTGGCGTAGGCGTCCACCTGCGCCTGGCTGGCGCTGCCCACGGCGAAGGTGCGGTAGTAGCAGGTGCGGTACCCCATGTAGCTCTGCAGGATGTCGAAGTACGCCGGATCGCCGGGACGCAGCATCCGGTCCGAGGCGACGTGGGGGTGGGGGTTGCAGCGCTCGCCGCTGATGGCGTTGACCCCCTCGATCATCTCGGAGCCGTGACGGTAGAGGAAGTCGGTCACGAGCCCCACGAGGTCGTTCTCCCGCACGCCGGGGCGCAGGTGTTCGTAGAGCAGGTCGTAGGCCGCGTCGACCATGCCGGCGGCGTGCGTGAGCAGGCTGATCTCGTCGACCGTCTTGATCTTGCGCGCCTCGAGCATCAGCTGCTGGCCGTCGACGACCGTGATGCCGGCCGCCTGCAGCGCGAACAGCACGGGCGGCTCGACGATGTCGATGGCCACGGGATCGCTCGCGAGGCCCCGCTGCTCGAGCTCGTCCTTGATCCATCCCGCTACCTTCTCGGCGCGCCCCATCTCCGGCGAGATGGTGCCGCGCAGCATCGACACGCCCGGCCGCGAGCGTTCGGCGCCGTCGAGCCACGGGCAGTACAGCTGGTGATGCTTGGCGGCCGAGCCGAAGTCCCACAAGATGGGCTCGTCGCCCTGGGGCAGGAGGGTGAAGCGCGCGACCTTGTCCTGCGCCCAGGTACCGATGTGCGTCGCGGTCACGTATCGGACGTTGTTCATGTCGAAGCACAGCAGCGCGCCCGCCTCGCTCCTCGCCAGCACCTCCTTGATGCGCTCCAGACGCTGCCTGCGCAGCCGCTCGAAATCGATCCGCTGCTCCCAATCGACGCCCATCACGCCGTGTGTGTGGATCGCCATGCGGTCGCCTCCTCTCGCGTGCGCGCGCGGGCGCTCAGGCGCCCGCGCACATCTCCCGTGCCAGCTCCGTGAGCCGGGCCGCCGTGGGGACCGTGAGGTCCTCCAGCGCCGGCGAGAACGGCACCGGCACGTCCATGGCCGCGAGCCGCCGGACGGGGGCGTCGAGCCAGTAGAACGCGCCGTCGGCGATGGTCGCCGCCAGCTCGGCACTGACCCCGTAGCTCCGGTGGCCCTCGTCGATCACCACGACCCGTCCGGTCTTCCGGGCGGAGTCCACCAGGGTGGCGCTGTCGAGGGGCACCATCGAGCGCGGGTCGACCACCTCGGCCGACAGCCCGAGCGCCTCGAGCCGGTCGGCCGCCTCCAGCGCCACCGCGACCATGCTGCTCGTCGCCACGAAGGTGATGTCGCGCCCCGCCCGCTTCACGTCGGCGCTCCCCAGCGGCACGAAGACCTCGCCCTCGGGCACCGGCCCCTTCTCCTGGAAGCTGAGCTTGTCCTCGAAGATCACGACGGGGTTGTCGTCGCGGATGGCCGCCTTCATGAGCCCCTTGGCGTCGAAGGGCGTGGACGGCAGGGCGACCTTCAGGCCCGGCACGTGGCTCACCCAGGCGTGCAGGCTCTGGCTGTGCTGCGCCGCCGAACGCCGGGTCGCGCCCAGGGTGGTGCGGATCACGAGCGGCACCTTGAGCTTGCCGCCCGACATGTAGTGCGTCTTGGCAGCCTGATTGGCGAGCTGGTCCATGATCAGCGTCAGGAAGTCGCCGAACATCACGTCCACCACGGGGCGCATTCCTGTGATGGCGGCGCCGACCCCGATACCGGTGAAGCCCGCCTCCGAGATCGGGGTGTCGCGCACCCGCGCGGGCCCGAACTCCTCGACCAGCCCGGACAGCACCTTGAACGGCGTGCCGGCCTCGGCCACGTCCTCCCCGAGGATGAACACCCGCGGGTCGCGCCGCATCTCCTCGGCCAGGGCCTCGTTGACGGCCTGCGCGAAGCTGATCGAGCGCGTGGCGCCGGCCGCCCCGGGGGTGGCGAGGGGTGCGCCGCGCGCGTCAGGCGAAGACATGCAGGGCGACCTCACTCTCATCGGGGTAGGGCGCGTCGAGCGCGTACTCCACGGCGCGCTGGGCGTCGGCGCGCACCTCGGCCTCGACCTCGCGCAGCCGCTCGGCCGTGGCGATGCCGGCCTCCTCGAGCCGGCGGGCGAGCAGCACGAGGGGGTCGCGCTCGCTCTTCCAGAACGCCTCCTCGTCCTTCGAGCGGTAGTAGTCGCGCTGGATGTCGCCGACGTGGTGCCCGTGGTAGCGGTACGTGTGGCACAACAAGAAGGCCGGACCGCCACCGGCGCGGGCCCGTCGCGCCAGCTCGAGGGTGGCGGCGTACACCGCCGCGACGTCCTGCCCGTCGACCTCGCGCGCTTCGATGCCGAAGGCGGCGGGGCGCCCGAGGATCGTTCCGGCCGTCGTCTCCTCGAAGCGCGTGTACTCGTTGTAGCGGTTGTTCTCGCACACGTACAGGACCGGCAGGCTCCACAGCTGGGCCATGTTCATGACCTCGTACAGGAGACCCTGGCCGAGGGCGCCCTCCCCGAAGAAGCACGCCACGACCTGATCGCTGCCGCGCATCTGCGCGGACAGGGCGGCCCCGGTGGCGATGCCGGCGGAGCCTCCGACGATGGCGTTGGCGCCGAGGTTGCCGTTCTCCTGGTCGGCGATGTGCATGGAGCCGCCCTTGCCCCGGCAGTACCCGTCGCGCTTGCCGAGGAGCTCGGCGAACATGCGGTCGTAGACGGCCCCCTTGGCGATGCAGTGGCCGTGGCCGCGATGGGTGCTGGTGATCAGGTCGGCGGGCTCGAGCGCCTCGCACACGCCCACGGCCACGGCCTCCTCGCCCGAGTACATGTGCGTCAGGCCGGGCATCTTGGCGCTGAGGTAGAGCTCGTTGGCGTGCTCCTCGAAGACGCGGATGCGCATCATCTGGCGGTACGCGCCCAGGAAGACGTCCGGCCGGTCGGCCAACGCCGCCTCGCCCGCCCGGTCGACGGGGACGGCCTGTGCAGGCCCGGACGCCGCGTCGCCCGCAGGTTCGTCGCCCGCAGGTTCGTTACCCGCAGGAGCTCCGGCCCCCGCCCGGCGCGTCACGAGCGACCGGCGCGGCGGGTGCGCGCGGTCCCCGGCGCGTCGCCGGCCGCCTCCGCCGGCGCTCCGGCCGCCGCCTGTGCCCCTGCCGCCGCGGCGGCGAGGGCGTCGTAGCTGTCGGCGCGCACCTGGGCGAGGTGTTCGAGCATCGCGGTGCGGGCGACGCGGGCGTCGCCCGCCTCCACCGCCCGGAGGATGTTGCCGTGGTGGTGCTGCCCGCGCTGCGGTCCGCCCTCCACGCGGAAGATGTGGCCCCGCAGCTCCTGGAGCAGGTCGACCACGGAGTCGAGCAGGCGCGGGATGACGTGGTTCTGGGTCGCGACCGCCAGCGCGACGTGGAACCGGTTGTCGGCCTCGATGAAGCGGTCCACGTCACCGAGCGCCGCGTCCATGTCCCGAACGGCCCGCTCGAGGGCGTCGAGGTCCTCCGGCGTGCGCCGGATCGCCGCGCGCGCGGCGATCTCCGGCTCGAGCAGCTCCCGCACCTCCACCATCTCCTCCGCGCGATCCTTGGTCGCGAACCCCATCATCAGCCGAAGCGACTGCTTCAGCGCGTTGGCGGTGCCGTCCACGACGAACGTCCCCTGCCCGCGTCGCACCTCCACCAGGCCGTTCTCGCTGAGCGTCTTGATCGCCTCCCGGATGACCGTACGGCTCACGCCGTAGCGCTCGCCCAGCGTGCGCTCGTTGGGCAGCTGGTCGCCACTGTGGACCTCGCCGGAGAGGATCAGGTCCTTGATCCTCTGAACGACCTGCTCGTAGAGCGTGCGGTGTTGCAGAACGTCGGTCATGGTCGAGATTCCATGCATGGAATGTAAACAATTGCACGATGTATGGTGGTCATACCTCCGAAGGAATGGAGTGAACCTAGCACGCGTGTTCTTCGCCTGTCAAGGAACGGCAGCGGCGCGGGGGGTTTGACACTGCGGGAGCCGTGTGCTAACGTTGGCCGCGTCCACAACTTGATTCTCCACGCAACACGCTCGCCCCCGCGCTGCGCCGCAGGTCGCTGCCTGCAGGCTCGCGTGGCCAACGATCCGAGGTGGTCCAGGCGTTCCGCGCAGTCCGACGCACGAAGTGGTATGACCAGCACACCACGTATAGTTATCGAGCTCCGCGCCCGGGCGTCGCGGGAGCGGCGGCGACGCGCGGTCGGCACGAGGAGGATGTCGCATGGCGAAGCTAGGGTTCGTGGGCCTCGGGGTGATGGGCGGCAGGGTCGCCAAGCGGCTGCTCGACGCGGGGCACGACGTCACGGGCTACAACCGCACGCGTTCCAAGGCCGCCTGGCTGGTCGAGCAGGGGATGGCGCTGGCCGACACGCCGCGTCAGGTCGCCGAGTCGGCCGACGTCGTGTTCTCGATGGTGACCAACACGGCCGCTCTCGAGGCCGTCGCGGACGGCGACGACGGCGTCCTGGCGGGGCTTTCCGCCGGGAAGACCTACGTCGACATGAGCACCGTCAGCCCGGCCTTCAGCCGGGCCCTGGCCGAGCGCGCCGCCGAGCGCGGCGCGGCCATGCTGGACGCTCCCGTCTCGGGCAGCGTCGTGACCCTCGAGGAGGGCAAGCTCACGCTGATGGTGGGCGGCGACGAGGACGTGTTCGAGAAGGTGCGCCCCATCTTGCTGGACATCGGCCCGAAGGCCACGCACGTGGGCCGCAACGGTCTGGCCGTCACGATGAAGATCGCCACCAACCTGAGCCTGGCGGTGCAGATGCTCGCCTTCAGCGAGGGCGTGCTGCTGGCCGAGAAGAGCGGCATACCGCGCGAGGTCGCGGCGGAGGTGCTGCTGCACAGCGTCATCGCCTCGCCGATGGTCAAGTACCGCGGACCGTTCGTGCTCGAGATGCCCGCCGAGGCCTGGTTCGACGTGAACATGATGCAGAAGGACATGAACCTGGCGCTCGAGCTCGGCCGCCAGGTGGACGTGCCGCTGCCGACGACGTCGACGACGAACGAGTTCCTTACGGCCGCGCGCGGCATGGGCCTCGCCGAGCAGGACTTCGCGGTCGTGTTCCAGGTGCTGGCGCGCCTGGCGGGGGTGGCGTGACGTGACGCGCTCCGACGCACGGTCCCGCAGCGCCGGAGCAGGGCGGAGGCGAGGCGAGTGACGGACATGGAACGCCTGCGCGGGGCAACGGTGGGTCGCCGCGGCGGCGACGAGACGCCCGCGCTGGGCGAGTTCGGCTGCTACGTCGCGGGCGCGTGGGAGAAGACCGGGGTCACGGTCGAGGTCCGCAGCCCCTTCGACGACGCCCTCGTGGCCGTGATCCACCGCGCGGGTCCGGCGCAGATCGAGGCCGCCATTCACGGCGCAACCGAGGCGTTCGCCACCACCCGGCGGCTCCCCTCGTGGAAGCGCGCGGAGGGCCTGGAGGCCATCAGCGACGGCATTCGCTCGCGCCGCGAGGAGCTCGCGCGGGCGATGGCGCTGGAGGCCGGCAAGCCGATCGCCGCCGCCCGCGGGGAGGTCGACCGCGCCGTGTTCACGTTCCGCGTGGCCGCCGAGGAGGCGAAGCGCATCTACGGCGAGATCGTGCCGCTGGACTGGATCCCGGGCAACGAGGGGCGCGAGGCGCACGTGCACCAGGTCCCGCTCGGGCCGGTCGCCGGCATCAGCCCCTTCAACTACCCGCTCAACCTCGTCGCGCACAAGGTCGCGCCCGCCCTGGCGGCGGGCGACGCCATCGTGCTGCGCCCCGCCAGCCAGACGCCGGTGAGCGCGCTGAAGCTGGCCGAGATCGTGCAGGGCGCGGGCTGGCCCGCCGGCGCCTTCAGCGTCGTGCCGAGCTCGACGGCCGACGCCGCCCCGCTGGTCGAGGACGAGCGCATCGAGCTGTTGACCTTCACCGGGAGCCCGGCCGTCGGCTGGTCGCTGCGGCAGCGAGCGGGGCGCAAGCGCGTGACGCTCGAGCTCGGCGGCAACGCGGGCGTCATCGTGCACGCCGACGCCGACGTGCCCTACGCTGCCGAACGCATCGCCTGGGGGGGCTTCCAGTTCGCCGGGCAATCGTGCGTTTCGGTGCAACGCGTGTACGTCCACGAGGACGTCTATGGGGCCTTCCGCGACGCTCTTCTCGCCCGCGTGGCGAAGCTCCGCGTCGGCGATCCCCTCGACGAGGCCACCGACATCGGGCCGGTCATCGACGCGCAGGCCGCGGAGCGGATCGAGAGCTGGCTGCGGGAGGCGCAGGAGGGCGGCGCCACCGTGCTCACCGGCGGGAGCCGCGACGGCGCGCTGTGGCCGCCGACCGTGCTCGAGGGCGTCACGCGGGAGATGCGCGTGTGCCGCCAGGAGGTGTTCGCGCCGGTGGTCGGCCTCTACCCCTACCGCGACGTCGGCGACGCCATCCGGGCGGTCGACGACAGCGAGTTCGGGCTTCAGGCGGGCCTGTTCACCAACGACTGGAGCGTGATCCGCGATGCCTTCGATGGCATCGCGGTCGGTGGCCTGAACGTCAACGACGTCTCCACCTTCCGCGTGGATCACATGCCCTACGGCGGCGTCAAGCGATCCGGAGCGGGCAGGGAGGGCCTGCGCTACGCCATCCAGGAGATGAGCGAGATGAAGTTGCTGACGCTCAACTCGAGATCCCCGGCGAGGTAGGCCGGAGCGCCGGGAGCGCGCGCAGGCGCGCGCCGGCGGCCGGACGAACGAGGAGGTGAGCAGGCCACACGAACCCCGTCCCGGCGACGAGGACCGGTACACGCGCAGCGAGGAACAGGCGTGCGCTCCCGGGCCGGCGCCGCCGCCCCGCGCGGCCCACGCACCAGCCCGACGCGCGCGACGACCCGGCCGAGGCCCGGCCGCCGCGCCGGAGGCGGACACACCGAACGAACCGCACTGGAGGTAAGACCATGGTCAAACGGATCGCACTCGCTCTCACGGCCCTCGCGCTCGCGCTCGGCGGCGCGGCCCTGGCCCAGGACAACCCGATCAAGGTCGGCATCTCGCTACCGCTCTCGGGCGACTTCTCGCAACCCGGCGGGGCCGCCCAGGAGGGCTACAAGGTCTGGGAGAAGATCGTCAACGACGCCGGCGGCCTCCTCGGGCGGCCCGTCCAGCTCGTCATCCGCGACGACGCCAGCGACCAGAACACGATCGTCGCCGACTACAACCGGTTGATCAGCCAGGACAAGGTCGACCTCCTGCTGGGCACCTTCTCGTCTCTGCTGAACCTGCCCGCCTCGGCCGTGGCCGAGAAGTACGGGATGGTCTACGTCGAGCCCGCGGGCGGCGCGCCGAACATGTTCAACCGCGGCTTCGAGTACCTGTTCTTCGCGCAGCAGGCCACCGCGCCGCACCAGGCCGACGAGTTCGCGAAGTGGGTGCTGTCGTTGCCGGCGGACCAGCGCCCGAAGACGGCGGCCTACCCCACCCAGGACGACCCCTTCACCAAGCCCGTCATCGAGGGGATCCGCAGCCAGCTCGAGGCCGGCGGCGTCGAGACGGTGTACACCACCACCTACCCGCCGGACACCTCGAACTTCGACACGATCGCCAACGCCATCAAGTCCAGCGGCGCCGAGCTGGTGGCCGAGGGAGCCGTGTTCGAGGACGGCGTGGGCATCATCCGCTCGTTCCAGAAGCTGGGGTACAGCCCGAAGGTGCTGTTCGAGACCTCCGCGCCGTCGAACAGCGACCAGTTCTCCAGCGCCATCGGCGAGGGCAACACCGAGGGGATCTTCTACACCGTGAGCTACAGCCCCGAGGCCGGAACGACCGGCAACAGCACGTTCCTGTCGACGTACCACGACATGTTCGGCGACCAGCTCCCGGCCGAGGACGCCGCCGACGCCTTCGCCGCCGCCCAGGTGCTGCAGGCGGCCGTGGAGGCCGTCGGCTCCCTCGACCAGGGCGCCATCAAGGACTGGCTGCACGCCAACAGCGTCGACACCATCCTCGGCACGCTCTCCTGGGACGACACCGGCGCGCCGCAGCAGTCGTTCCTTCTCGCCCAATGGCAGCAGGGCAAGTCCGAGATCGTGCTGCCGCGCGATCTGGCAACGTCACCCACGATCACCTACCCGAAACCGGCGTGGCAGTAGGCACCACCCGGACGCTCGCGCGGGGCCCCCTCCCGGGGGTCCCGCCCCACCCGCGGCGCCCGGCCGCCCCATCCCGGGCGCACGCGGCGCCCGCCGCGCGACGGAGTGCTGCATGACGCTGCTGGTCCAGACCATCCTCCTCGGCCTGCTCATCGGGGGGGTGTACGCCCTGTTCGCCTCGGGCCTCACGCTCGTGTTCGGGGTGATGGGCATCGTCAACGTCGCCCACCCCGGCTTCCTGGTGCTCGCCGCCCTCGTCACCTACGAGCTGTGGTCGCGCACGGGCATCGATCCCCTCCTGCTCGTGTTCGTGACCACGCCGCTGATGTTCGTGCTGGGCTGGCTGGTGTACAAGCTGCTCATCGCGCGCGTCCGCTCCGGGCCCGTGTCGATGTCGGTCGTGCTCACCTTCGGGCTCGCCATCGCCATGGAGGGCGCGATGGGGATGACCTGGAAGAACGTCTTCAGGTCCGTGACACCCTCCTATTTCAACCAGTCGTTCCGCCTCGGCGCGCTCGTGCTGCCCAAGGCGCAGGTGTACGGCTGCATCGCGGCCGTCATCGTGCTGTTGCTGCTCTATCTGCTGCTCACGCGCACCTGGGCCGGCCGCGCCATCCGCAGCGCGTCCGAGAACCCGGAGGGCGCCCATCTCGTCGGGATCGACATCGCGTCCGTCGCCGCCCTCACCTTCGCGATCGGAACGGCCACGGCCGGGGTCGGGGGCAGCATCATGTCGATCCTCTACAGCGTGTTCCCCGCGAGCCTCTACGTGTGGATCTCGCGCCTGCTGGGGATCATCGTCCTGGGGGGCATGGGGAGCCTCCCGGGGGCCGTGATCGGTGCGCTCGCGCTCGGGGTGGCCGAGACGCTCACGGCCACCTACGTCTCCACCCAGTGGGCCGTGGTGGTGTTCTACGTCGTCATCCTGGTCGTGCTCCTCATCCGGCCGCAGGGGATCATGGGCTTCCGCGCGCGCAGGGACGTGGTCGCGTGACCTCGCCCACGCCCGCCCCCACGCCCACGCCGCGCGCAGCCGCGGCCTCGCCCGCGCGGCGGGCGGGGGCGCTGCGGTGGATCGTCGCGCTCGTCGCCGCGGGTTTGCTCCTCGCCTTCCCGCTCGTGCGGCCCGACGATCTGTACCGCCAGACCGTCCTCATCCTCGTCTTCCTGCTCGCGGTCATGGCCAGCGGCTGGAACGTCATCGCCGGCTTCACGGGCTACATCTCGCTGGGCCAGAGCGTGTTCCTCGGCCTGGGCGCCTACACCGTCGGCCTGCTCGCCCCCCACGTGCACGTCCACCCGCTGGCGCTCGCTCCCCTCGGGGGGGTGGTCGCCGCGCTCATGGCCGTCCTCCTCGGGTCCACCATCACGCGCGCCCGCGAGCACGCGTACGTGATCATCACGATCGCGTTCCTCTTCCTCATGCAGGCGATCGGGCTCAACTTGCCCGCCCTCACCGGCGGCTCCAACGGCATCACGCTGCCGCTGCCGTCGTGGGGGCGCTCGATCGGGAACCTGCCGTTCTACTACATCCTGCTCGGGCTCATGGCGCTGTCGGTGCTGATGAGCTGGTGGATCCGCCGGACGAAGTTCGGCATGGGCCTCGTCGCCATCCGCGAGGACGAGGACAAGGCGGCCTCGATCGGGGTGCGCACCTCCGTCTACAAGATCCTGTCGACGGTCGCGAGCGGCGTGCTCATCGGCGTCGCGGGAGGCGTGTACGCGTACTACCTGACGTTCATCGACCCCCGCGGCATGTTCGACATCCTCGTCAGCGTCCAGATCGTCCTCGCCACCCTCGTCGGGGGGCTCGGGACGATCTGGGGACCGGTCCTGGGCGCCGCGCTGGTGGTGCCCATGAACGAGCTCACCAACGACGTGATCGCCGCCCAGGGGGTCCACCTCTTCGTGTTCGGCATCGTCCTGGTCGCGGTCGTCATGTTCCTGCCGCAGGGCCTGCTGCCGACGGTGTCCGGCTGGCTGCGCGGCCGGCGCGGCGCGCGCGAGGCCGTGCCGTTCGAGCGCCGGCAGGAGGTGCCGAGGATCGTGCAGCGGTCCGCGGCACGGAGCGCGCCGCGCGGAGCCGACGCGCTCGAGGTCCGCGGGCTCGTCAAGCGCTTCGGCGGGATCACGGCCGTCGATGGCTGCTCGTTTCGCGTGCGCGACGGCAGCGTGACCGGCCTCATCGGGCCCAACGGCTCGGGCAAGACCACGGTGTTCAACCTCGTCACCGGCATGCTCCGCGCCAACGAGGGGGAGATCGCCCTCGACGGCGAGCGCATCGACGCGCTCATGCCGTGGGACCGCGCCTACCGCGGCATGGCGCGGACCTTCCAGAGCACGCGCCTGTTCCCGAAGATGACGGTCATGGAGAACGTGGTCGCGCCGCTGCGGCAGTTCGCGTGGCGCAACCTCCCCGCCGACGCCGTCAGCGGGCGCGAGGCCCGGCGCGCCCAGGAGCTGCTCGACTTCGTCGGGATGGTCGACTTCGCGCGCCAGCCCGCGGCCCAGCTCTCCTTCGGGCAGCAGAAGCTCGTCGAGCTCGCGCAGGTGCTGATGCTCGAGCCCCGCGTGGTCCTGCTCGACGAGCCCGCCGGGGGCATCAACCCCGGTCTCATCGAGCGGCTCGCCGGGCTCATCCGCCAGCTCAACGAGCAGGGGCTCACCTTCCTGATCGTGGAGCACAACATGCCGATGGTGCTCGAGCTCAGCGACCACGTGCTGGTGATGGCCGCCGGCAAGGTCATCGCGCAGGGCGCGCCCGACGAGATCCAGTCCAACCCCGACGTGCTCGACGCGTACCTCGGCCAGGACTGGAACCAGGCGGCGGACGGGGTGGGCGCGTGATCCCCGGCCGCGCCGCACCGACCGCCCCCGCGCCCGCCGCGAGCTCCGACGCCTGCGTGCTCGAGCTCGAAGGCGTCGTCGCCGGCTACGGTGGCGCGCGCGTGCTCCAGGGCGTCGACCTGAAGGTGCGCGCGGGCTCCATCACGTGCATCGTCGGCCCCAACGGCGCGGGCAAGTCGACCCTGCTCAAGACCGTCAGCGGCGTATGCCGCGTGCTGCAGGGCCGCGTGGTGCTGCGGGGTCGCACCGCGGCGGGCGGCGCGCCCGCCCCTGGGCGCGCGGGCCGGGGCGGCGCCCCCGGCGACGTCTCCGAGCTCCACCGCCTGACCCCGGCGCAGATCCTCGCCCGCGGCGTCGCCCAGGTGCCGCAGCAGAACGCGCTCTTCCCGAGCCTGTCGGTGAAGGAGAACGTGCTCATGGGCGCCTACATCCTCCGCCGCCAACCCGCCCTGGTGCGGCGCCGCTACCGCGAGGTCGAGGACATCATCCCGCTGGTGCGGGACCGCGCCTCGGACAAGGCGGGCAACCTGTCGGGCGGCCAGCGCAGGGCCGTCGAGTTCGCCCGCAGCCTCATGCTCGACCCGCTGCTCGTGCTCCTCGACGAGCCCTCGCTCGGGCTCGACCAGGGGAGCCTCAAGCAGGTGTGGCGCCTCATCGCCGACATGCGCGACCGCGGCTGCAGCGTGCTGCTGGTGGAGCAGAACGTCCGCCTCGGCCTGGGCGCGGCCGACGACGGCGTGGTGATGGAGAGCGGCCGCGTGCGGCTGTGCGGTAGCGCCGGGGACGTGCTCGCCAACCCCGAGATCGCCGACCTCTACCTGGGGGGCACGGTTCGCGATGGGTGAGCGAGCGGACGTTCGCGGCGAGACGCCACGCGGGATCGTCGACGCCCACGTCCATGTGATCGTGCCGGAGATCCTGCGCGGTGCCGGCCGCGAGGAGGCGTGGCGCCCGGCCGTCACCTGGGAGCCCGGGCCGGACGGCGGCCCGCCCCGGCAGGTGGTGGCGTGGAGGGGCAAGCGCATCCGTTCCGCCGTGCGCGAGTTCGTGCGCGTCGAGCGCATGCTGGAGGAGGCCGCCTCCGCGGGCGTCGAGCACCTGGTCCTGTCGCCGTGGGTCAACCTGCTGCCGTTCGGGCTCGAGCCCGACGAGGCGCTCGACGTGTGCCGGCTCCAGAACGAGGGGCTGGCGCGCGCCGTTCGCGAGAACCCTGGCAGGGTGAGCGCGCTGGGGGCCGTGCCGCTGCAGGACCCAGAGCTCGCCGCCGACGAGCTGCGCGCGCTCATGCGCGTGCCCGGCCTGCGCGGCGCGGAGCTCAGCGCCAGCGTGCGCGGTGTTTACCTCGGCGACGACCGCTTCGAGCCCTTCTGGGCCGCCGCCGAGGAGACGGGCGCGCTGCTGTTCGTCCACCCCACCACGCGCGGCTTCGACCTGCCCGTGTTCGACGCCTACTACCTGTGGAACACCGTCGGCAACCCGATGGAGACGGCCGTGACCGCGGCGCACATGGCGTTCGCGGGGGTGCTCGAGCGTTTTCCGCGCCTGCGCGTGCTGCTCGCCCACGGCGGCGGCGCCCTGCTGGCGCTGCGGGGGCGGTTGCGCCACGCGGCGGGCTTCCAGCCGCAGGCCCGCGCGCGGCTCCAGGGCTCGCTCGACGACTCCCTGCGCCGCTTCCTGTACGACACGGTCACCTTCGACCCCGACCTGCTGCGCGCGCTGATCGGGTACGCCGGTGTGGGTCGCGTGCTCCTGGGATCGGACCACCCCTTCGACATGGGCACCGCCCGCCCTGTCGCGGAGGTGCGCGCGCTGGGGCTCCCCGCCGAGGACGAGGCCGCCATCCTCGGCGGCAACGCCGCCCGCCTGCTCGGCCTCGAGGTGCCGGCGTGACCGCCGATCGGCGGGTCGACGTGGTGGTGGCGGGGGCGGGCCACAACAGCCTGGTCACGGCCGCCTACCTCGCGCGCGCCGGACTGCGCTGCCTGGTGCTCGAGGCGCGCGCCGAGGTGGGCGGCGACACCAACACCGAGGAGCTCACGCTGCCCGGCTTCCGGCACGACGCCTGCTCGACGGCCCACAACCTCATCCAGGCGAGCCCGCTGCTGCGCAACGACGAGCTCGGGCTCGGCGCGTACGGCCTGCGCTACCTGCACCCCGATCCGGTCGTGCACGTGCCCTTCCCGGACGGCGCGAGCATCACGATGTGGCGCGACGCGGAGCGCACCGCCGCCGAGCTGGCGCGCTTCTCGCGCCGCGACGCGCGCGCCTACCGCACCCTGCTCGAGGAGTACGAGGAGGTGGCGCCGTTGTTCGGGCGCTACCGTTACACGCCCATCGGCTGGGGCCCGAGCCTGAGCGAGCTGCTGGGGGAGCGCCCGGGCGGCGGGCGCTGGCTGCGGCGACAGGCGATGAGCGCCTGGGACGTGATCGAGGACGCCTTCGAGGAGGAGCACGTGCGCGCGTTCCTGCTGTGGATGGCGTTCATGACGATGCAGCCGCCCGAGCGGCCGGGCACCGGGCCGCTGGCCCACTCGCTCGTGTACGGCCGCCAGCGCAACTCGTGGACGCTGCCCGAGGGCGGCTCCGGGGCCCTGCCCGCGGCGCTGCGGCGCCTCATCGAGGACCACGGCGGCACGGTGCTCACGCGCCGGCGCGTGACCGGGCTGCTGCTCGAGGGCGGTCGCTGCGTGGGCGTCGAGGCGCGCGACCTCGCCGAAGGCCGCAGCGAGACGTTCCTGGCCGAGCGCGCCGTGCTGTCCACGGTGCACATCAAGCACCTCGTCGACATGGCGCCGGCGGCCTCGTGGGGCGAGGCGTTCGTGGAGGGCGTGCGCTCCTGGAAGGCGGGGGTATCGATGTTCGTCACGCACTACGCCACCACCGAGCCGCCGCGCTTCGCCGCGCCGGACGGCGGCACGCTCGTCAGCTCGGCGGCGGGCGCGCCGGTGTCGGTCGAACGGATGCTCAGGCTGGCACCGGAGTTCGCGCGCGGGCGCGTGGCCGACGACGACCCCGTGCTGCTCGTGCTGTGTCAGACGGTCGCCGACCCGTCGCGGGCACCGGCCGGGCGGCACACGCTGAAGGTCGTGGGGTTCCAGCCCTACGAGCTCGAGGGCGGACCCGAGCGCTGGGACGACCTCGAGGAGCGCGTGTCCGACGCGAACCTGGCGCAGCTGCGCCGTTTCGCGCCCAACCTCACGGCCGAGACCCTGCTCGCGCGCGTCATCGAGAGCCCGCTCGGGCTCGAGCGCTTCAACGAGCACAACTGGCACGGCTCGTGCCACGGCGGGGACGCCTCGCCCGCGCAGTCGGGCGCCCTGCGCCCGGTGCCCGGCTGGGCGTCGCATCGCACGCCCATCGAGGGCCTGTACCAGACGGGTGCGACGACGCACCCGGGCGGCTCGGTATCCGGCGCGCCGGGGCGCAACGCCGCCATCGTCATGCTGCGCGACCTGGGCACCAGCCTCGAGGAGGTGATCGCGCGTGCCTGACGCCCGTGTACAGGCGGCGGTGGCGAACTGGGCCCCGAGGTTCACCTCTCAGGGCGTCGACCCCAACGACTTCGTGCGCGTCACGAAGGGGCTCGAGCGCTGGGACGAGTGGCTCGGCGCGTGGTGCGCCAACGGCGACGAGCACGCCGCCCTCGCGCGCGAGGCCGAGGAGCGCGGCCGGCTGCGTTCGGCCGGCGAGGCGTGGGTGCGCGCCGCGCTCAGCTACCACTTCGCGAAGTTCGTGTGGATGGTCGACCCCGAGAGGCACGCCGCGGCCGCCGAGCGCGCCGTGGCCGCGTTGCGCAGCGCCCACCGGCTGCTCGACCCGACCGCCGAGCGAATCAAAGTGCCCTTCGGCGACGGCGGCATGGTCGCCAACCTGCGCCTGCCCGGCGACTCGGCCCGTCCGACCGGCCCCGCCCCACTCGTTCTCCTGCTGCCGGGGCTCGACTCGACGAAGGAGGAGTTCTTCCGCTGGGAGGACGTCTTCCTGAGCCGCGGCATGGCCACCCTGTCGCTCGACGGGCCGGGGCAGGGCGAGACGGGGACGCACACGCTCATCCGCCACGATTACGAGGTCGGGCCCACCGCCGTGCTCGACGCCGTCGCCACCCGGACGGACCTCGACCTCGAGCGCGTGGGCGTGGTGGGCGTCTCCCTCGGCGGGTACTACGCCCCGCGGACCGCGGCCTTCGAGCCGCGCGTGAAGGCCGCCTGCGCCATCGGCGGCCCCTACGACTTCGGGGAGGGGTACGACGACCTGCCGGGACTCACGCGCGAGACGTTCCTGCACCACAGCGGCGCCGCCGACGACGAGGAGGCGCGCGAACGCGCCGGGCAGCTCACCCTCCGCGGGGTGCTCGAGCGCGTCACGCAGCCGTTGTTGGTGATCTTCGGGAAGCTCGACCGGCTCATCGCCTTCGAGCAGGCGGAGCGCGTGGCCGCCGAGGCGCCGAACGCCGAGCTGGTCATGTACCCCGACGGGAACCACGTGTGCAACAACATCCCCTACAAGTACCGGCCGCTGGCGGCCGACTGGATGGCCGAACGCCTGGGCGCGCGCCGTGTGGGATAGGTTCTCGCCTGCCGAGATGGCCCGCCGCTGGCGCGACGCCCGCGCGCTCATGGACGGGCACGGCCTGGACGCGCTGCTGCTCTTCGGCAACTCCGGCGTGAACCGCCACAACGAGGCCAACGTCTTCTGGCTCTCGAACCACCTCGATCTGCACCACTGCTACCTGCTCGCGCCGCGCGACGAGGAGCTCGAGGCGACGCTCTGGGTGGGCCTGACGAACCACGTGCCCAACGCGCGCCAGGTGAGCGACGTGCCGCGCATCGCGTGGGGCGGGTACGACCCGGCCTCGCGGGTGGCGGAGCGCATCGGCGAGCTCGGGCTGGGGCGCGGACGCGTCGGGCTGGTCGGCGTCAACGCCACCTTCGCCATGGGCATGCCGTTCGAGCACCGCCTGTCGTTGCGGAGCGCGCTGCCGGAGCTCGAGCTCGTCGACGTCACCGCCGACTTCGCGCGCCTGCGGACGGTGAAGTCCGAGGAGGAGATCGCCTGGTTGCGCAGGGCCGCGTCCCTCACCGACGACGCCGTCCTCGCGCTGCAGGCCGAGGTGCGCCCCGGCATGCCGGAGTACGCGCTGCTCGGCATCGTGGAGCACGCATACCGGCCGAAGGGCGGGCTTCCACACATCGCGTTCCTGCGCTCCATGCCGATGGCCGAGCCCAACGGCTGCCTCCCGGCGCAGAACCCGTCGGACCGGCGCATCGAGCGCGGAGACGTGATCATCACCGAGATCAGCGCGTCGTGGTGGGGCTACTCGGGGCAGATCCACCGCCCCGTGTTCGTCGGGGCCGACCCGACCGAGCGGTGGCGGCGCATGTTCGACGCGGCCCACGAGGCGTACCTGCGCATGGCCGCGGCCATCCGGCCCGGCGCTCACGAGGGCGACGTGGTGCGCGCCGCCTCGGTGCTGGGCGAGCGCGGCTACGACATCTACGACGACCTCATCCACGGCTACGGCGTCGACATCCACCCGCCCCTGATCGACCGCTCGTGCAGCCGCTACTGGCCCTGGGACGAGCACCGCCCGGCGCCCGCCGGGCGTCGCTTCGAGCGCGGCATGGCCATCGTGATCCAGCCCAACCCGATCACCCGCGACGAGGGCATGGGGTTGCAGCTCGGCGCGCTGACGGTGGTGACGGACGACGGCGCACAGTCGCTCCACCGCGTCCCGTTCGAGCCGCTGGTGGCGAGCGCGTGAGCGGGCCGGCGAAGAGCCGGACGCGCGGGCGGGCCTTCTCCTGGGCGTGAGCCGGCGTCGGGCGTTCGACCGACGTCGTGCTCGTCGTGCGCTACACAGGACGTGGGGAACCGGCGGCCTACCCGGCCGCCATGAATCGCGAAGGAGGCGAACGATGAGCAAGCAGCGCATCAGCTACGTGAACCCCTCGGCCCTGACGGACCCGGCCATGCTCGAGGAGCTCCGCCGCTGCGCCCGAGAGGGCACGCCCCGTCCCGAGAGCTCGGCGGTGCGCGCACACGTGCCGGCGGTGTTCTGGTCGTTCGCCGACTCCTGGCGCGACGTGTTCCGCAACGGCGTGTGCGACCACGCCGTCAAGGAGCTGTGCCGCGTGTACGTGTCGCGCTCCGTGAAGTGCGAGTACTGCGGGAACCAGCGCTCCATGGCGGCCGCCAAGGGGGGTCTGAAGGAGGACGACTACCGCGCCCTCATGGAGTTCGAGACGTCGGACCGCTACGACGACCGCCAGAAGGCCGCCTTGTCGCTGGCGCAGGCCATCGCGTGGCACTCGGACCTCACCGACGACGACTGGGACCGTCTGCACCGCCACTTCAGCGAGCCCGAGCTGGTGGAGCTCGGCTACTTCATCGGGCTCACGCTGGGCCAGCAGAGCTTCCTGCGGTTGCTCGACATCGGCCACCACCAGCTGATGGACGAGGGCGACGCGTCGCTGGCGCCGGGCTTCGAGACGCGCGACGCGATGGAGAAGACGGTGTCCTCGGAGGACTACTGGGCGCGCAAGTAGGCGGTGGGCCGCGGCGCGCCATCCGTCGCCGCGGCGCGAGGAGCGGCAACGGCCGGAAGCGGATCGCGAACCGATCCTCGTGGTTGTGCTACCGTGTAGCACATGGAACGGATCGGCATCCGCGAATTGCGCCAGCACGCCAGCCGGTGGCTGAAGCGCGTGGCCGCCGGCGAGTCGTTCGAGGTGACCGATCGCGGGCGGACCGTCGCGCTGCTGGTGCCCAAGCCGGAGCGCGAAGGGCTGCAGGAGCTCGTCGCCACCGGTCGGGCGCGCCCGGGTGCGGGGCATCTGCGCGACCTCGGCGCTCCGCGGGCGCCTTCCTCGGTGGGTACGCTGCCCGGCGCGGAGCTGGACCGAAGCCGTGCCGACGAGCGCTGAGCGCGGAGCCTGGTACCTCGATGCCTCCGCCATCGTCAAGACGGTGGTCGCGGAGCCCGAATCGCGATCCCTGATGCGTTGGCTGGGCGAGCGCGGCGAGTTCGTGAGCTCCGATCTGAGCCGCGTGGAGGTGATCCGGGCGGTGAGGCGCGCCGATCCGGAGGCGGTCCCGCGAGCCCGCGAGGTCCTGGCGACCCTCGCCCTGATCCGTCTCGACGAGGCCTTGCTGGACGCGGCGGCCACGTTGGAGCCCGCGCCCCTGCGATCGCTGGACGCCATCCACCTTGCGGCGGCCCTCGCGGTGGGCGCCGCGCTGACCGGCGTAGTGACCTTCGATCGGCGCATGGCCGAGGCCGCCCGCGCGCTGGGCGTGCGCGTCGAGGCCCCGGGCGCGTGAGCATGGCAGCGGCGGCCGGCGCCCCTTCCGGCCCCGCCCCGTGCTCGTAGCGCATCGCCTTCGCGCTCCTCGCGCCGTTCGGGCGACGCGCGCTCGAGCCGGCCGACCCGCGCGGGTAACCGCCGACCCCCCTCGACGCGACGGCGGCCGCCCGTTCGCGTTGCCGCCGCACCGCTTCGGCCGACGGCGCCTAGTCGAGTCGCATCTGTACCGCCTTGACGCGACTGAGCCGTCTAGTCGAGGTGCATCTGCACGGCCTTGACGCGACTGAAGCTGCGCATCGCCTCCTGGAAGTCCTTCTTCCGCCCGATGCCGCTGCGCTTGTACCCGCCGAAGGGCAGGCCGAGCATGCCGTTGTTGGTGGTGTTGACCGCGACCAGCCCCGCCTCGAGCTTCGCCGCCATGCGGTGGGCGGTGCCCAGGTCGCGGGTCCAGACGCCTGCCGTCAGGCCGTAGTCGACGTCGTTCGCGATTCTCACGGCCTCGTCCTCGTCCGCGAAGGGCATCACGCCTGCTACCGGCCCGAACACCTCGCTGCGCATGACGTCGGCGCGCGGATCCACGTTCGTCAGCACGCTCGGCGCGATCCAGAAGCCGCCGGCGAAGCGACCGTCTTCCGGCAACGAGGCCGCGGCCGCGACCGTGGCGCCGTCCCGACCGGCGGCGTCGAGCATGGCGCGTACCCGCTCCTGCTGGCGCCGGCTCACCATCGGGCCCACCACGGAGCGCTCGTCGAACCCCTCGCCCACGGTGAGGTCCCGGACGGCGCGCGTGAAGCGCTCGAGGAACTCGTCGTGGACCTTCTCGTGCACCAGCAGCCGCTCCGTGCCCGAGCACGCCTGGCCGCTGTTGAAGAACACGCTCTGGGTGAGGCCGCGCACGGCCTCGTCGAGGTCGGCGTCCGGGAACACGAGCGAAGCGTTCTTGCCGCCCAGCTCCATCATGGTCGGCAGGATGCGGCGCGCCGCGGCCGCCAGGATCTTCTCGCCGGTGCGGTCGCTGCCGGTGAACGTGATGAAGTCGATGCCCGGGTGCTCCACCAGGCTCACGCCGGTCTCGACGCCACCCGTCACCACGTTCAGGACGCCCGCGGGCAGGAGCTCGGCGGCCAGCTCGGCGATGCGCAGCGATGACAGCGGGGTCTCGGGCGCCGGCTTGAGGACCATCGTGTTGCCGGTGGCGAGCGCCAGCGCCGTGAAGTCGGCGGTGTGCATCGGCGGCCAGTTCCACGGGATGATGGCGGCCACCACCCCGTGGGGCTCGAACACGATCTTCCGCATCTCGTCGTCGCCGTCGAGCACGGCATGCCCGTAGAACTTGTCGGCGGCGCCGGCGTAGAACCGGAAGGTGCGCTCGGCGTTGGCGACGTCGCGGGCCGATTGGGCGCGCGGCTTGCCGTTCTCCCACGTCTCGAGGTCGACGAGCTCGTCGTGGTGTTCGCCGATGCGTTGCGCGATGGCGTGCAGTGCCGCGCCGCGCGCCTCGGGGCGGGACCAGCGCCAGGTTCGGTACGCCTCGCGCGCCGCCCGGACCGCTGCGTCGACGTCGTCGGCCGTGGCGGACGGCGCCTCCCCCAGGGCCTCGCCCGTGGCGGGGTCGGTGACGACAAGACGCTCGCTGCCGCTGCCGGTCACGAACGCCCCGCCGATCAGCATCTTCCAGGCGTCACGGTCCTCGAAGGGGTGGACGGGCATCGCGGATCCTCCTCACGGGATGCATGGTTCCGTAGGCGTCGGTCGGGCCGGGGAGGTTCGCCCCCGTAGGCCGGCCCGCGGGTCAGTACTCGCCCTTGATGACGAAGAACGAGCCGCGGATGGTGCCCGCGAGCTTCGACTTCTGGCGCGCGAACTTGAACCGCGAGGCGAGCTCGTCCGGAACGTCCATACCCTCCGAAAGCTTGAACCCGACCGCCCGCTTCTTCGCGTCGTCGACGGTGTACATCACGTTGATGGACAGCCCGCTCTGATAGAAGACGTAGGCCATGCGGATGTTCTCGACCTGGAAGGCCGTCGCCTCGAGGGGGCGGGACGCGATCGCGATGCCACGCTCCTCGTCCAGGATGCGGTGCACCCAGTCGACGGCGGCCTTGGCGTCGCTCGCGGGCTCCACCGTGAACACGTGGTCGTACTTGTTCTTGAGGTAGCGAGCCTCGTTGGCCCGCAGACCCGCGAGCGCGGCCGCCACGGGCGACGACTCCAGGCCGACGGTCGAAACGGTTTCGAAGTCCACGGCGTAGGGCATGCCTTCCCCTCCCGACTGCGAATGGCGGCGGGCCCTCGTTCCCGCGCCAAGGGCGGCCCGTTCGAGCATAGCGCCCGCCTCCGCGTGGGGGCGCGGGGCGCCGCCTGCCCGCCCGTCGGCCGAGCGCGTCAGCCGAGCACGAACTGCACCTTCATCCGCTCGGGATCGTGCTCCGCGATGCGCATGCCCTCCTCGAACTCGCTCAGCGCCAGGCTGTGCGAGAGCAGGGGGCCCACCTCGACGGCGCCGCTGGCGAGCAGCGCGATGCTCTCGTGGAACGTCTTGTTGACCGCGTACGATCCCACGATGCGCAGGTCGCGCCGGAACACCTCGTAGGGGTTGAAGGTGGCGGTGGCGTCGGTGGGCGCCACGCCGAAGAGCCATACCGTGCCGCGCGCGCGCGCGTACGCGAAGGTTCGATCGATGACGGCGGGGACGCCCGTGGCGTCGACCACCACCTCGAACCCGAGGGGCGCGACGCGCATCATCGCCTCGGGCGTCACCTCGTCGGCGAGCAACGCGCGGTCGGCTCCGAGCGCGCGCGCCGTTGCCAGGCGGGCCTCGTAGCGATCGACCACGGTCACGTCGGTCACGCCGGCGGCCCTGAGGTTCTGCATCACCAGGCAGCCCATCGGACCTGCGCCGAAGACCAGGGCACGGTCGCCGACGCGCGGGCGCACCACATGGATGCCCCACACGACGCAGGCGAGCGGCTCGATGAACGCGGCATCCTCGAACGCCATGTCGCCGATGGAGAAGACGTTCCCCTCGGGCACGGTGACGTACTCCGCGAAGCCTCCCGAGCGCGTGATGCCGACGCCGTGCCAGTCGAGGCACTGGTTCGGCTGCCCGCGCTGGCAGTTCTCGCAGCGGTTGCAGAAGATGTTGGGGTCGGCCGTTACGCGGTCGCCGATCTCGAAGTACCGCACCGCGTCGCCCACGGCGACCACCTCGCCGCTGAGCTCGTGTCCGGGGATCAGGGGGTAGGTGGCCTGGTACACCCCGTGGAGGATGTGGAGGTCCGTCCCGCAGATGCCGGCGCGCCGGACCTGGATGAGGACCTCGTCCGGCGCCGGTGTCGGCACGTCGGTCTCGATGAGGCGTGTGGCGCCCGGTGCGGTGATCTCGGCAGCATGCATGCTTCTCCTTACCACCCGCCCGCGCGTCGGCGGGCCGCTCACGTATCGCACGACCGCGGCCTACGAGGCTTGCCACCGCGCGCGCGTCGGCGGGCCCTACTTGATCGCGCCCATCGTCAGCCCCGTCACGAGCTGCCGCTGCGCCAGCCATCCCGCGAGCAGCACGGGGATCACGGCGCCGGTGGCGGCGGCGGACATCTTGGCGATGAAGAGGTTGCCCTGGGCCGCCTTGAACGTCGAGACGTAGACGGACAGGGGCGAGGCGTCGCGCGAGGTCAGGTTGACGGCGAAGAAGAACTCGTTCCACGTGAAGATGAGCGCCAGCAGGGCGGTGGCGGCGAGGCCGGGGATGAGCAGCGGCAGGATGACCCGGCTCATCTCCTGCCACAGGCTGGCGCCGTCGAGACGGGCGGCCTCGAGGATCTCGTACGGGAGCTCCAGCATGAACGACCGGACCATCCACACCACGAGGGGCAGGTTCATGCCCGCGTACAACAGGATCAGCCCCGCGTGCGTGTCGAGCAGCTTGAGGTTGAGGAACAGCACGTAGATGGGCACGATCACGCCGGCAGGCGGCAGCATGCGCGTGGACATGATCCACAGCATCGAGGCGTCGGTGCGCTTCGTGGCGTAGAAAGCCATCGCGTACGCCATCGGCACGCCGAGCAGCAGCGCGAGCAGCGTGGAGATGCCGGTGATGACCGTGGTGTTCACGAGGTACTGGAAGAACGGCGATCGCGGGTTGAACACGGTGGCGCGCCAGTTCTCGAGCGTCGGCGTGAAGAACACCCGCGGCGGGAAGGCGATGGCGAGGTTCTCGTTCTTCAGCGACGTCAGGGCCATCCACAGGATGGGGAAGAACGTCGCGAAGGCGATGAGCAGCGTGACGATGGTCAGGGTCCAGCGCAGGGCGGCCCCGCTGCGGGGCCGCCGGCGGCCGGCTGTGGCCGTCGGGCGGACGCTCGCGGCTCCCGTCATGCGGCTCCCTCCGCCTTCTGCTGGTCGCGCAGCACGCGCAGGAACAGCGTCACCACGATGTTCGCCAGGATGATGGCGAAGATGCCGTACGCGCTGGCGCGGCCGACATTCCAGCGCGAGAACGCCTCCAGGAAGATCTGATACGGCAGGTTCGTGGTGCGGATGCCGGGGCCGCCCGTGGTGGTCACGAAGATGATGCCGAAGACGTTGAGGATGAAGATGGTCTCGAGCAGCAGGGCGATCTCGATGAAGCGGCGCAGGTGGGGCAGCACGATGAAGCGGAACATCGGAACGGGTCCTGCGCCGTCGATGCGTGCCGCCTCCAGCGTCGATTGCGGCAGCGACTGCAGGCCCGCGAGCAAGATGAGCATCACGAACGGCGTCCACTGCCAGGTCGTGATCCCCACCACCGACGCCATCGGGAAGCGCTCGATGAGGTAGAAGCTCTTCATGCCGAGGACCTTCATGATCCAGGCGGACAGGCCGAAGGTCGGGTCCAGCATGACGTTCTTCCACAACACCGCGGCGGCGACCGGCATCACGAGGAACGGGGAGATGAGCAGGGTGCGCGCGATCGCCCGGCCCGGGAAGGGCCGGTCGAGCAGCAGGGCCAGCACGAGCCCGAACACGAACGTGAGGAGCACCACCGCGCCCGTGAGAAGCACGGTGTTCCACAGCACACCGAGGAAGTCGGGGTTGGTCAGGATCCGTCCGAAGTTGCGGAACAGGCGGTCGAGCGGGAACAGGCCGCGGCTGGCCGGGCGCAACAGGTTCCAGTTGGTGAAGCTCAGATAGATCGTCAGCGCGAAGGGGACCTGCGTGACGAGGATGAGGAAGATCAGCCCTGGCGCGGAGAGGAAGCGACGCGGGTCGCGGCGGGGTCGGGCGGACCGCGCCGGCGGTGGTGCTGCGGTGGTGACGGCCACGTGGAGCCTCCGGGGTCAGGGTCGACGGTCGCGGGTGCGGGCGCGCGACGCGCCCGCACCCGCGACCGTCAGGCGCGGCTCAGTAGTAGCCGGCGTCCTGCATGGCCGAGTCGGCCAGCTGTTGCGAGCGCTTCAGGGCCTCGTCGACGCTGATGTCGCCGGCGAGGGCGGCGGACACCTGCTTGGCGACGTCGCTGCCGATCCCCTGGAACTCGGGGATCTGAACGAACTGCACGCCCGGGGCGATCTGCGGTTGCGCCGTGGCGTCGGTCGGGTCTGCCTTCTGGATGGCGCCGAGCACCATCTCGGCGAACGGCGCGGCGTCGAGGTATGCCTGCGTGGCGTAGGTCGACTGCCGGGTGCCGGGCGGGACGGCGGCCCAGCCCTTCTTGTCCGCCACGAGCTTGACGTAGTCCTTGGAGGTGGCCCAGGTCATGAACTGGAAGGCGGCCTCCTTCGCCTTGCTCGACGACGGGATGGCGAGGTTCCACGACCACAGCCAGGCGTTGCCCTTGGCGACCGGTCCGACCGGGGCCAGGGCGTAGGCCATGTCGGGGCCGGCGGGACTGCCGGCGAGGAAGCCGGCGGCCACGGTGGCGTCGACCCACATCGCGGCCTTGCCCTGGCTCATCAGCGCCAGCGCTTCGGGGAACGAGATGCCGGTCACGCCGGGAGGGCCGTCCGTCTGCACGAGGTCCGCGTAGAAGGTGAGCGCGTCGTGCCACTGCGGGGTGTCGATCATCGGGTGGCCCTCGGCGTCGAACCATTGGCCGCCGAAGGTGTTGACGACGGTGGTGATGGGCGCCATGTTGTCGCCCCAGCCGGGCTTGCCGCGCATGACGATGCCGTAGACGCCGTTCGCCGGGTCGTTGAGCTTGTCGGCGAAGTCGCGGATCTGCTGCCAGGTCGGTTGCTCGGGCATGGTCAGGCCCGCCGCGTCGAAGAGCTTCTTGTTGTACATCGTGAAGCTGGACTCCGCGTAGAACGGCAGCGCGTAGAGCTGGCCGTCGAGCGTGAGCCCCTTGGCAACGGCGGGGACGAGGTCGTTGAAGTCGTAACCCTGGGCGATGTCGGGGTACTGGTCGGCGAGACCGGAGACGGACTCGATCCAGCCGTTCTTGCCCCACAGGTTGGTCTCGTAGGCGCCAACGGTGACGACGTCGAAGGAGCCGCCGCCGGTGGCGATGTCGGTGGTGAGGCGCGAGCGCAGGGTGGTCTCGTCGAGGAACAGCCACTCGAGCTTGATGTCGGGGTGCGCGGCCTCGAAGGCGGTGCTCAGCTCCTGCATGGTGACCATGTCGGGGTTGTTGACCGACGCGATGGTCACCGTGGTCTGGGCGGCCGCGAAGGAGATCAGGCCGACCATCAGCAGGATGCCGGCGAGGGCGGTAGCGAGGCGTTGCGGGGTGAACCTTCTCATGGGACCTCCTGGGGCGCTCGGGACGTGCGGCCGTGGCCTGTGTCCCTAGGGGTGGACAAGATGGACACGTGTCCATCGCGGTGCGGAGTCAACCCGGTGCCTCACCTCCCTGAAAGAAGAGCGTGCTAGGCGCGTCAGACCTCGACGGCCGCGTCCTCGAGCCGGACCCCCGACCGCCATCTGCGGCCCGACGGCCCCATCAAGACGTCGCAGTTGATGAACTCGTGGCCATCCTACGAGGTCGACAGGGGTTTGTCCACCCCCCGCCGGCCGTAACGAGGACAACGCCGTTGGCGTCGGACTTCCTGCGGGGTAGGCGCGTGGGGGTCGCCCCGTTGCGGCGCGTGCCGAGGGGGCGCACGCGGCGGACAGCGGCACGGGAAACGCGCCTTCCCCTCCGGCTCCGTCGTTCGCGCACGCCGTTGCAACGGCAGGGGAACATCGTCCGGGACGCCGTTCGGGCGATGTCGCCGGCGAGGCGGACGGAGGCCGCCGTGCTAGCATGGCCTCGTGGCCAGCATCGTCGACGTCGCGAAGCGCGCGGGGGTCTCCCCGACCACCGCGAAGCGCGCCATCCGCGAGCCGGACCTGCTGGCGCCGAAGACGCTGGCGCGCGTGCGCGCGGCGATCGAAGAGCTGGAGTACGAGCCCGACGAGACCGCGGGAGCGTTGCGGCGCGGCCGCAGCCGCATCATCGGATTGCTGCTCGGGGACATCCTCGAGCCCTTCTTCTCGCAGCTCACGCGCACCATCGGCGAGGTCGTGCGGGCGCGGGGATACGTGCTGGTCGTGGCCGAGAGCATGTACGACGCGGACCTCGAGCTGGCCAACCTGCGCAGCTTCCGCAGCCAGAGGGTGAGCGGCCTGATCCTGCGTTCCTCGTACCGGCGGACGAACTACGAGTACCTCACGCGCATGCGCCGTCGCGGCACCAGCGTCGTGGAGATCGACTACGTCCACGACGGCAGCCCCTTCAGCCACGTGATGCTGGACAACCACGGCGCCGTGCGCGACGGACTGCGCCACCTCGCCGGCCTCGGGCACCGCCGCATCGCCCAGGTGTCGATGCAGCACACGCCGGAGCATCACGAGGAGCGGGCCGAGGCGTTCGCGGCCGCCATGAACGAGCTGGGGCTCCCTCTGCCCGAGGCGTACCTGCCGCGCGCCTTCCGGCGCCACGCCGGCCTGTCCGCGGACCAGGCGTACGAGCTCACCCTGCAGCTCATGCGGCTGCCGGAGCCGCCCACGGCCCTGTTCGCGCTCACCGGCACCTGCGGCGTCGGCGCGCTGCGCGCGCTGAACGAGCTCGGTCTCAAGCTCCCGCGCGACGTGTCGTTGCTGATGTTCGACGACTACCGCTGGACGCGGATCACCACCCCGCCGCTCGACGTGCTCGAGCAGCCCGTCGAGGCCATGGCGCGGGCCGCCGCGAACCTCGTGCTGGACGGCATCGAGTCTCCCAAGGCGCCGATCACGCAGCAGCGCTTCCCGGCGCGGCTGATCACGCGCGGCAGCTCGGGATCGCCACCCGAGCGGTGAGGATGGCACCATGACCCGACAGGCTCGCAGCGCGAAGGACGACGGCGTCCGTGATGGCGTCGCGCGGGGTGGCACGGTGGGGACGGGCCCCGCGCCCGGTGAGACCGTGCCGCGTGACGCCGAGCCGGGTGAGGCCGGGCCGGGTGAGACTGTGACACGTGAGGCCGCACAGGGCGAGACTGTGACACGTGAGGCCGCGCAGGGCGAGACTGTGACACGTGAGGCCGCGCAGGGCGAGACCGCGCAGGGTGAGACCGCGCAGGGTGAGGCCGCGCAGGGTGAGACCATGCGCTCCGTGGTCTACCGCGGCGTGGAGCGCCTGGAGCTGGAGGAGCGCCCGGTGCCCGCTCCGGGCCCCGGCCAGATCCGGCTGCGCACCCTGCGGGTGGGGATCTGCGGTTCCGACATGCACGCCTTCCACGGGACCCACCCCTTCATCCGCCCTCCCATCGTGTTGGGCCACGAGGTCGCGGCGGTGGTGGATGTTCTGGGTGCGAGCGTCGACGGGCCCGCCCCCGGCACCCTGGTGACGGTCGAGCCGAACGTGGTGGGCGCGCGGGGCGGCCGGCCCGACGACGTGAACCTTCGGCTGGGCCGCTACAACATCGCGGAGGACCTGCAGGTCATCGGCTGCGTGGGCCCCGACGGCGGCATGCAGGAGCGCTTCGTCGTCCCGGCGGACCGGGTCGTGCGCGTGCCGCAGGGGTGGGAGCCGGAGCGCGCGGCGCTGGTCGAGCCCTTCGCGGTCGGCGTACACGCGGTGCGACAGGCGCGCCTGCCGGCGGGCGCGCGCGTGGCCGTGATCGGCGCGGGCACCATCGGCCTGGTCACCGCGCTTGCGGCGCTCGCGGCCGGCGCGGCCGAGGTGCTGGTGACCGACCGCGTTCCGGAGCGGCTCGAGCGCGCACGCGCCCTCGGCGTGCAACACGCGCGCGACGCGTCGAGCGAGCCGCTGTCGGAGCAGCTCGCCAACGTCTTCGGACCTGACCGGGCCGACGCCATCTTCGACAGCGTCACGCTCGGCGCTACCCTCGACGCGGCCGTGAATGCCGCCCGCAAGGGCACGCCGATCGTCATCCTGGGCGTGCCGGCGGGCAAGATCCCGCTCGACATGGCGCTGGTGCAAGACCGGGAGCTCGAGCTGGTCGGGACGCTCATGTACGTGCGGCGCGACTACGACGAGGCGATCGCCCTGCTCGACGCGCGACCCGAGCTGGTCGACGCCATGGTCACGCACCACGTCCCGCTCGAGCTGGCGGCGGAGGGGATGCGGCTCGCCATCTCGGAACAACGCGCGGCCCTGAAGGTGATGATCGACATCGGCGAGCAGGACGGCGCCTAGCAGGGCGCCGCCTAGCACGGCGGGGGCGAGCAGGGCAGAGCCGCTTCGGCCATCGGCGAGCGGAGCAGGGCGGGCAGAAGGGGCTCCTTCGGGGGCCGATCGGGGCGCCCTGCGAGGCATGATCCGCTCGTTCGGGCCCTCATGCCGGCCTCGCGAGCGCGCGCGGCCGCATGGGATTGACGAATCCCGCATACCGGGGTATGTTGAAAGCTATCAGACATCGAGAGCGCGCGCCCCCGGGGCGCGTTTTTTGTGGTGCGCTCGGCTCTCGTGGTGCGCTCGGCCTTCGTTGTGCGCTCGGCGAGGCGCCTCCGCGTCGAGTTCCGGTCTCGCCCGTGCCCCCGTTGCCGTTACCGCTCGACCGGACCTGCCTCGCCCCTGACGCTCTCGCCCGTGGCGCCGGTCACCTCGGTCGCGCCGCCGTCCTCGGAGCCACTGTGCTTGAAGTAGTGCAGCGTGCCCATCCACGAGCCGCAGTAGGTCCAGCCGTCGGCCTCGACCCGCCGGCGCTGCGCCGTGCTCAGCACCTCGGTCACGCGCAGGTACCGCCACGGGACGCGCAGCTCGCGCTTCTCCGGTCGGCGGAAATGGAGCACGAGCGGCCCGAAGCCGGTCAGCTCCCAACCCTGCCGCCCCATCTCGTCCAGCACCCCCACCTCGTCGAGCGCGGTGGCCGTGCGGTCCTGGAACTCCCAGGCTTCCTCGAGCAGCGTCATCTTCTCCTCCAGGTCGACAGCGAAGATCTCCTCGACAGCCCCCCCGAACAACCACGCGATGCGAAGCGCCGTCTGCAGGCTCGGGTCGCTGCGGCCCGTCTCGAGCGCGTTCACGCTCTGGCGCGACACCCCCAGGCGTGCGGCCAGATCGGCCTGCGACCATCCCCGCCGTGCGCGCAACTCCCGAACGATGTTCTGCATGGCGTCCTCCGCGGGCGTGGCCCGCAGCACCCATGCTAGTACGGCCCACCCGACTTGTAAAGCCTACATTCCACGTAAAGAGGGCGCGTCATGCGCCGGAGCCGGGATCCCCCGGGCGGCACCATCGGCTACGCTGCGAGCGATGGAGCGAAGCCGCGCCGGCGACGGGCCGGGAGATCCGTTCCACCCGTCGGGCCCGCCACGCCTCGGCGACGGACGCGTCGCGCTCCGGCCCGTCCGCGACGACGACGTGGCCGATCTGGTGGAGATCTCGTACTACGACGGCGTCGCCGCCCGGGACGAGGGCGAGGCGCTGGCGATGTTGCGGCGCGTCCGGCACGATACCGCCAAGCGAGAGAGCCTTCACTGGGCCATCGTCGTCCCGCCGGAGGGCGATCGCGTCGCGGGCACCTGCGGCCTGTACCGCGGTTTCGACGGTGGCGTCGGCGAGATCGGCTACGTGCTCCGCCCGGAGTGCCGTGGCCGCGGCCTCATGTCCGCGGCCGTGCGCCTGGTGGTCACCTTCGCGTTCGAGCGCCTCGGGCTGCGCCGCGTGGTGGCGTACACCGCGCGCGACAACGAGGCGTCGGTAGCGGTGCTGCTCCGCACCGGCTTCGCCGAGGTGGCGACGGCCGACGGCGGGCGCACGTTCGAGCGCGTGCGGCAACCGCGCTGAGCGGCGGCCCGACGCACCCCCCGGAGTCCGCGGAGGCGCGACGGGACCACCGACGCGGCGGTGGGCCATCGACAACCCGGTCGAATTGATATAAAGTTACTACAATCTAATCCTGGATCGGACCGAGTCGAAAGGAGCAAGGGATGAGGACTTCCACGAGGTGGCTACGCTGGATGCTTCCGTTCGCGCTCGCCGCGGTGATGGGCATGGCCGGCGCGCAGAAGGTGAACCTCACCTACCTGACGCACTGGCCGCCGGACACCGTGGCGAAGCTGCAGACCGCCATCGACCAGTACCAGGCGGACCACCCGGACGTCACCGTCACGGTCCGGGCCGTGCCGTTCGGCAACCTCCTGAGCACCCTTCGGTCGCAGGCCACCAGCCCCAGCGGGCCGACGATCGCCGGCATCTACATGCTGTGGCTGCCGGAGCTGGTGCAGAACGGCATCGCCGATCAGGCCCCCGCCGACATCGTCGGTGACGTCCAGTCCAACTGGCCCGACGGCGTGGTCGGCTCCGTGAGCGTCGGCGGCGGCGTCTACGGCTACCCGAACGAGATCGACCTGTACGCGTTGAACTACAACAAGCGCCTGTTCCAGGAGGCCGGCATCGATGGCCCGCCAGCGACCTGGGACGAGCTCGTGGCGGACGCCAAGGCGCTCACGAAGCGCGACGCCTCGGGGAACATCGTGCAGCAGGGCTTCGGTTTGATCAACAGCTGGCCCGCGGGGGTCGTCCACCCGTGGCTCTCGCTGGTCTACTCCGACGGCGGGCAGCTGCTCGACGGCACCACGCCGCAGCTCACCTCCGCGCCGGCCCAGGCGGTGACCGACCTCTACCACCAGCTCATCTTCGACGACAAGGTCACCGATCCCGCGATGGGAACGGCCAACGCCAGCACCACCGGCCCGTACCTGCAGAACTTCACCAACGGCCAGACGGCCATGATCATCATGGCCAACTGGTGGGAGAGCGCGCTGCGCGACGGCATGGGCGACAGCTTCAGCGACATCGGCACCGCGCCCATCCCGGCCGGCCCCGACGGCAGCGGTTCCCACCCCGTCTCCTACACCTGGCTCAACATGGTGAACGCCAACGCCAGCGATGCGCAGAAGCAGGCGGCGTGGTCGTTCCTCACCTGGCTCGACGGGCCCGACAGCGGCGCGAACGGCAGCTCCGCGATGGGCGACATCCTCATGTCGATGGGGATCCTGCCCAGCCGCACGAGCGACGTGGCGGCGCACCAGGACAAGCTCGGCTCGCCGTTCCTGTCCGGGTACGTGTCGCAGCTCGACGCGGCCATCGCGTTCCCGGCCGTGCTCGGCGGCGAGGAGCTGACCAACTCCCTGCAGCAGTGGCTCGAGCGCATGGAGTTCGGCCAGGCCACCGCCCAGGAGGCGATGCAGGGCGCCCAGAAGGACATCGACGCGATCTTGCAGCGCAACTACTGAGCGCGCTGCGCGGGGCGGCCGGTGACGCAGCCGTGAGGCGTCGCCGGCCGCCCCGCCCCTCCGGCACCACGGTGCCCTCGGTCTGACGATGCGAAGCCGCAAACTCGAACACGCCTGGTCCGCCGTGCTGCTGTCGCCCGGGCTGGGCGTGATCGTCGTGTTCATCGTCGCGCCGATCGTCCTGACCGCCTGGATCAGCCTGCACCAGTGGTCGATGTACACCCCCATCCGGGGCATGAGCTTCGTGGGGCTCGAGAACTACCGGTCGATCTTCGGCGACCCGACGTTCCGCCAGGCGCTGCGGAACACCCTCGTGTACGCGGGGCTGAGCATCGCGTTCATCGTGCCCCTGGCGCTCGCCTTCGGCATGTTCTTGTTCCACGGCACCATCGCCGGGAAGCCGGCCCTTCGTACCGTGCTGTTCGTGCCCTACATGATCCCGACGCTGGCCGTCGCGATCATCTGGAGCTACCTGTACTCGCCCCTCTACGGCCCCCTGAACCAGATGCTGCAGTGGGTGGGCCTGCCCCGACAGGCGTGGCTCGGCTCCGTCGACCTCGCCATGGTGTCGCTGGTGATCTTCAACGTGTGGCAGACCGTGGGGTACTACACCGTTCTCGTGATCGCCGGCCTCACCCAGATCCCTCACGTCTACTACGAGGCCGCCGTGATCGACGGGGCGGGCGCGCTCCAGCGGCTGGCGTTCGTGACCCTGCCCCTGCTGCGCCGCACCCTGCTGTTCGTGGTGGTCATGGGCGTCATCAACACCGTGCAGGTCTTCGACCCGGTGTACGTCCTCACCCAGGGTGGTCCCGCGGGGGCCACCAACGTGCTCTCCTACCAGATCTACAAGTCGGCCTTCGAGTACGGGCTGGCCGGCCGGGCGAGCAGCATGGCGTTCGTGCTCTTCGTCATCCTGGTGGTGGCCGTGGCGGTGGTCATGCGGCTGCTGCGCGACGAGGACGGCGCATGAGGCGCGTCCGTTTGCGCCGCGCGCGCTCCGGCCGGTCGGCTCCCGCCGCCACCGGCGCCCAGGTGCTGGCCATGGTGATCGTCGGGGCCAGCGCCCTCTTCCCCCTGTTCTGGATGCTCGCGTCGAGCCTGAAGTCGGCGCAGGAGCTGCAGGCGGCGCCGCCGGTGTGGTGGTCGGCGCATCCGAGTCTGGCGGCCTTCGCCCAGGTGTTCGAGCAGCTCCCGTTCGCGCGCATGTTCCTCAACTCGGTCGTCATCGCCGGCGGCACCACCGTCGGCATCGTGCTCACCAGCATCATGGCGGGCTACGTCTTCGCCAAGCACCGCTTCCGCGGACGCCGGCTGCTGTTCTCGCTGGTCCTGGCGACGATGTTCCTGCCGCCCATCGTGCTGCTGGTGCCGCTCTACCGGCTCATCCAGTCGATGGGCCTGGTCGACAGCTACCTCGGCGTGATGCTCCCCAACCTCGCCAACGCCTTCGGGATCTTCCTCATGCGGCAGTTCATCGCCGGCGTGCCCGACGAGCTCCTCGACGCCGCCCGCATCGACGGCGCGAGCGAGTGGGGGATCCTGTGGCGCGTGGTCACCCCGCTCCTGCGGCCCGCCGTGGCCGCCCTCGTCGTGTTCGCCTTCGTGTTCCACTGGAACGGCTTCCTGTGGCCGCTCACCGTGCTCCAGAGCGACACCATGTACACCGTCGTGCTCGGCCTCAACCGGCTGGTGTCGTACACCTCCGCCGTGCGCTTCCAGAACGTGGTGATGGCGGGCGCCGCCATAAGCATCCTCCCGAACGTGGTGCTGTTCCTGCTGCTGCAGCGGTCGTTCATCGCGGGCATCGCGCAGACGGGGTTGAAGGGGTGAGCGCCACGAGCGGGCCGTCGCGGGCGGCGCTGGGCATCGACGTGGGGGGTACCCACGTGCGCGCGGCGGTCGATCGCGGCTCCGGGCCCGAGCTCCTCGGCTCATGGCCGCTCCCCGCCTCGTACGAGGAGCTGGTGCGCCTCGTGCAGCGCGTGGCCCTCGACGGCCCCGGTGCGGGTGCGGTCGACGCCGTCGGCATCGGCCTGCCGGGCGTCGTGCGCGACAACCGGGCCGTATGGGTGCCGAACGTGCCGCACGTCGTGGACCGGCCCCTGGCGCGCGACGTCGAGGACGCGCTCGGCGCCCGCGCCGTGCTCGCCAACGACGCCCAGGTCGCCCTGCTGGGCGAGGCGCGGCACGGGGCCGCGACCGGCCGCGCCAGCGCCGCGCTCTTCAGCCTCGGCACCGGGGTCGGGGGCGCGATCCTCGTGGGCGGCCGCGTGCTGCGCGGGGCGCGGGGCGCAGCGGGTGCGTTCGGCTGGATCAACGTCGACGCGCGCCGCGGCGGAGACCCAGACCACGGCCAGCTCGAACGGCTCGCCTCGGGCCGTGCGCTCGGCGAGCTCGCCCGCCGCGAGGGTGCCTTCGCCGACGGCGCCGCCCTCGTCGCGGCGGCCCGAGGGGGAGACGCGGGCGCGTTGGCGCGCATGGCGGAGGCGGGTCGCTGGCTGGGCGCCGCCGTCGCCACGGTCGCCAGCACCCTCGACCCGGAGGTGGTGCTCCTCACGGGCGGCGTGAGCGACGCCTACGACGTGCTCGAGCCGGCCGTCCTCGAGGCGCTGCGGGCGCTGGCGTCGCCGACGGCGCGCGCGGTGCCCGTGCGGGTGGGCGCGCTGGGCAGCCGGGCAGGCGTGTGGGGCGCCGTGACCCTGGCGCTCGAAGGGGAGGAGGCGTTCGCCTGATGAGGTCGGTCGATCGCGGGCGTCCGGAGCCGCTCTACGTTCAGGTCGAGATGGCGCTTCGCAGGCGCATCCTCGCGGGCGAATGGTCGCCCGGCGAGAAGATCCCGTCCGAGGAGCGCCTCGGGCAGGACTACGGCGTCAGCCGCGTGACCATGCGCCAGGCGCTGCGCACCCTGGTGGAGGACGGCTACCTCGTGCGCGGCCGCGGGCGCGGCACCTTCGTGCGCGAGCCGACGCTCACCGCCGGCGTGCGCGGCTTGCGCTCCTTCAGCGAGGAGATGCGCGCCCTCGGGCTCACGCCCGGCGCGCAGGTGCTGTCGGTATCGCTGACGCGGGCCGGCGAGCTGGTCGCCGACCGGCTCGGTCTCGACGTCGCCGCCCAGGTGGTGCAGGTGCGCCGCCTGCGGACGGGTGACGGCAAGCCCATCGGGCTGCAGACGTCGTACCTCCCGTGGGCCCGCTTCGCCGGCCTCGAGCACGAACCGCTCGACGACCGCTCGCTCTACGAGGTGCTGGCCCGACGCTTCGGGACGCGCCTGCGCGAGGCGCGCGAGACGTTCTGGGTCGCGCAGGTCGGCAAGGACGAGGCCGAGGTGCTGCAGGTGGCGCGGGGCGACTGCGCCTTCCGGGTGGAGCGGGTGGCCGCCGACGCTCGCTCCGCCATCGAGTTCACCGCCTCGCTCATGCGAGGCGACCGCTACCGCATCCAGTGGGTGCTCCGCAACGACGGCGACGGGCCGGGCACGGACCACCCGCCACGAAAGGACACACCATGATCGACGCGCAACGTTCCCCCTTCCTCTCCCGCCTCGTGGAGATCCTCGAGGAGGTCGCCGAGGGGCAGGACGCGCAGCTCGACGCGGCCGCCGCGGCCATGGCGGACGCGGTCGCGGCCGACCATCTCGTGCACCTCTACGGCAGCGGGCACTCGCACATGCCGACCCTCGACGCGTTCCCCCGCTACGGCGGCTTCGTGGGCCTGCATCCCCTCAACGACCCGCGCCTGATGTGGCACAACGTGCTCGGGCCGGGCGGCGTGAAGGAGCTGCTGTGGCTCGAGCGCACCGAGGGGTACGTCGAGCGCTTCCTCGGCCACCAACCGCTTCGCGCCGGCGACGTGCTGGTGGTGTATTCGCACGGAGGGCGCAACGCCGCGCCGGTGGAGACGGCCATGTACGGCCGCCGGCTGGGCCTGACGGTGGTGGGCGTGACCTCGACCGCGAACCTCGAGAGGCCGCCGGAACACAGCAGCGGCAAGCGCCTGGCCGAGGTCAGCGACATCGTCATCGACACGCGCGTTCCGATCGAGGACGCCCTCGTCGAGGTCGACGGCTGGGAGCGCCCCGTGGCGGGCGCCTCGACGATCGTCGCGATGGCGCTGACCCAGGAGCTGGTGGCCCGCACCGCGCGCCTGCTCGGGCAGCGCGGGGTGACGCTGCCGACGTTCGTGTCGCCTACCGTACCCGGCGCCTCGGTCGGCTCGAACGACGAGGTCTTCGCGGCGCACCGGCGACTGCTCGCCCGCATCGAGTCGGAGATCGCCGGGGCGGACTGACGGACGCGCGTCCCAACCGGCGCGAGCGGCGCCACGACGGGGTGGGCCGCCCGGCCCCCGCGCTCCCGCCGTGTCCGGAGTCCCGGCGGGGGTGGTCGCGCCGCGGTACGACGGTCGCGCCCGGGCGCGTACGCGCGCTCCTTGGCCCGGCGGCGCCGATGCCCTAAGGTCGGAGCGTCCGCCGGGGTCAACTCCTCGCCCGACCCCGGGTGCCGGCAACGCCGTCGACGCACGGCATGAGGCCGTTCGCGGCGGTGGAGCCGCGCGGTAGCACCCGCTCGCACCGCCGTCCGAATCGGGATCGCGGTCGAGCGGGGCCCCGTGACGGCCGGCGCGGCGTCAGGAGGCCATGGTGCCGTACTCGAACCTTTCCGACCTACCCGACAACGTGCGCAACGTGCTGCCGAAGCACGCCCAGGAGATCTACAAGGAGGCGTACAACAGCGCGTGGGAGCAGTACTCCGACCCCGACGAGCGCCGCGGCGACGCCTCGCGCGAGGAGACCTCGCACAAGGTGGCGTGGAACGCGGTGAAGCAGGAGTACACGAAGGACGACGCCAAGGACCGCTGGGTCCGCAAGAGCGATTGACCGCGCGCGCCGGGGCGGGCCGATGCGGGCGCGACCGGCACGGTCGTGTCGTGCACCCGGCCCGCGCCGGATCGGCGCCCTACGCGGGGTGGGCGTTGCGCCCCGCGCCGGCCGGCGGGAGCGGGGTACCGGCCGCCAGCGCGCCCCGGTCGAGCGCGCTCAGGTTGGGCTCGAGCATCGCCCGCCTGCGCTCCGGCAGCACCCTGCGCAACGTGGCCTTCACCTGAGCCAGGTCGGGCATGACGATGCGCGTGAGCAGCGCGCCCAGCAGCACCATGTTCGCCATGCGCGGATCGCCGAGCTCCTGGGCGAGCTCGCCCGCCGGGATCATCAGCGCGTCGACGTCGATGCGCCTCGGCGCCCGGTCCACCAGCGACGCGTTCACCACCAGCACGCCGCCCGAGGCGACGACGGGCTCGTAGCGTTCGAGAGACGGGATGTTCATGACGATGGCGGCCCTGGGGTTGCGCACCACCGGGGAGCCGATCGGCCGATCCGCCACGATCACGGTGCAATGCGCCGTGCCGCCCCTCATCTCGGGTCCGTAGGAGGGGAACCAGGTGGTCTCCAACCCCGCGTCGAGTGCCGCGTGCGCCAGCAACTGCCCCGCGAACAGCGCGCCCTGGCCGCCGAAACCGGATATCAGGATCTCGGTTTGCATGACTCCGCCCCTCTCTCTTCGCCCGGCCCGGAACCGCGCGCGCCTGCCTTGGTCCCCACCTGTTCGGTCGGCACCTTCAGGTCACCGAGAGGGTAGACCGGCACCATCTCGTCGCGGATCCACGCGAGCGACGCCTCCGCGCTGAGCCCCCAGTTGGTGGGGCAGCTCGACAGCAGCTCCACCATCGCGAAGCCCAGGCCGCGCTGTTGGACCTCGAAGGCGGTGCGGATCGCCTTCTTGGCGCGCCGGATGTTCACGACGTCGTGCAGGCTGCGGCGCGCGACGTACGCGGCGCCGTCCACCTGCGCCAGGAGCTCGCTCATCCGCAGCGGGTGACCTTGCGTGGCCGCGTCCCGCCCCAGAGGGGACGAGGTCGTGGTCTGGCCGAGCAGGGTGGTCGGCGCCATCTGCCCGCCCGTCATCCCGTAGATCGCGTTGTTGATGAACACGACGGTGATGTTCTCGCCGCGAGCGGCCGCGTGCAGGATCTCGGCTGCCCCGATGGACGCGAGGTCGCCGTCGCCCTGGTAGGTGAACACGAGCCGGTCCGGGTTGACGCGCTTGAGCCCGGTGGCCAGCGCGGGCGCCCGGCCATGCGGTGCCTGGGCGAAATCGACGTTGAAGTAGTCGTAGGCGAAGACCGAGCAACCGACCGACGCCACGCCCAGCGTGATCTCCCGCACGCCGAGCTCGTCGATGACCTCGGCCACCAGGCGGTGGGCGATGCCGTGCGTGCAGCCGGGGCAGTAGTGGGTGGGCGTGGCGGCGAGCGCGTCGGGGTAGCGCGTGACGGGGGTGAGGCCCGCGAAGGGCGGTTCGGCGATCATCGTGCCACGGCCCATCCGTCGGCGGTCGCGCGCGCCCGCCGCGCCGTGTCGGGGTCGACCGCGCGGATCGCGTCGAGCACCTCCTCGGGCATGGGCAGCACGCCACCGCTGCGTCCGAAGAAGCTCACGGGCGCGTGCCCCTGCACCACGCGGCGCACGTCGTCGACCATCTGGCCGCCGTTCATCTCGACCACCAGGAGCGCGTCGACCTGCTTCGCGAGGGCCAGCAGGCGCTCCTCCGGGAACGGCCACAGGGTGACCGGTCGGAGCAGGCCGGCCGCGATCCCTTCGGCGCGGGCCGCGGCGACGGCCGTCTGCGCCAACCGTCCGGCCGTCCCGAAGGCGACGACGCCGACGCGCGCTCCGCCCAGCTCGTGCTCCACGAAGCGAACCTCGTTGCGGGCGATTCGGTCGGCGATCCCCTGCAGCTTGCGGTTCACCTCTTCCTGCTCGAGCGGGTCGAGGTGGATGGAGGACACGAGGTTGGGTGCCCGATCCTTCGCCCCCGTGAGCGCCCACGCTGGGCGCTCCGAGAAGCGGCGCACCGGGCGCATCGGCGGCAGCTCGGCACCCTCCATCATCTGACCGAGGCTGCCGTCGGCCAGGACCACCGCCAGGCAGCGGTAGCGCTCCGCGAGGTCGAACGCCAGCACCGTCAGGTCGATGAGCTCCTGCACGGTGGCGGGGGCCAGCACGATCATGCGGTAGTCGCCGTGCCCGCCGCCCTTGACGATCTGGTTGTAATCGCTCTGGCTCGGCGCGATGTTGCCGAGCCCCGGGCCTCCCCGCATGACGTCGACGAGCACGGCCGGGACCTCGGAGCCCGCGATGTAGGAGAGCCCCTCCATCATCAGGCTCACGCCCGGGCTGGACGACGACGTCATGGTGCGCACGCCCGCGGCCGCGGCGCCGTAGACCATGTTGATCGCGGCCACCTCGCTCTCGGCCTGGACGAACACGCGGCCGAGCTCCGGCAGGCGCGCGGCCATGTGCTCGAGCGCCTCCGTCTGGGGCGTGATGGGGTAGCCGAAGTACGCCTCGCAGCCGACCCGGATGGCGGCCTCGGCGAAGGCGACGTTGCCCTTGAGCAGCTCGCGTGGCATGCGCGCTCCCCCTACGCCGCCGCCTGCGCCCGGTAGACGGTGATGGCCGCCTCGGGGCAGATGGTCGCGCACAGCACGCAACCCGTGCAGGCGCCGGCGGGATCGATCAGCTCGACGGGGTGGTGGCCGCGGGCCGTGAAGCGGTACGGCGCCATCCGCAACAGCTCCTTGGGGCATACGTTCGTGCAGAGCGCGCACCCCTTGCATAGCGCCTCGTCCACCGACACGGAACCCTTCATCCGGTCCTCCTCGCTCTCTTTACCTCCACCGTAGACCGGGAGGGGTGGGAGATATGTCCCTGTGCCGGAAAGGGCGCTGCGGGCCCATCGCGAGAGCGGCCGATCCGCGGGGGCGGCGTGCCCATCGGCGGGCGCGCGACGCCCGCCCTGCGGGCCGCGGCGTGGACCGGGCGTCGCGCGACGCGAGGAGGCGCGGGCACCGAGCCGGCGGACGCAGGCGGCCCTACAGGTCGACGATGTCGACTCCGGCGCGGCCGGCCCACGCGTCTCGGAGGTACTCGGCGAGGACCCGGCGGTGGCACTCCGAGGCCTCGGGCTCGCTGCACAGCAGGCAGGCGCGGTCGAAGGTCCGCGGCTCGAGGGTCTCGGCGAGGCGGCGCGCCTCGATCAGCTCCAGGTACTGCTTCGCGTAGGTGCGCCAGTCGCTCTCTCCGCGCCGGAAGGCGCGCATCATCGCGAGCGTCGGCGCCGCCTCGGCGAGGTGGGTGTAGCCGATGCCGGCGAGCTCGCGCAGGAAGTACGGCAGGTCGGCGCGCTTCGTGAAGCCGGCGAGCTGCGAGGTGTTGCTTGTGCGCACGTCGATCACGCGCTCCACCCCGGCGCCTCGGAGGAGCCCGAAGAAGCGCTCGGCCGTCTTGCCCGTGAAGCCGATCGTGAAGAGCCGGATGCCGGTCGTGTGTGCCATGGGGACCTCCAGGTCGAGCGAGGCGGTCGGCCGGCGCGCTACGGGCGCGGGCGTCCGGTCGGGAGCCCCGCCGTACGATAGGCCCATGATCGGTCCCGAACAGCCCGCCCGCACGGAAGGCCCGGTGAGCGCCTTCGTGCGCCACCACTTCCGCCATTTCAACGCGGCGGCGATGGTCGACGCCGCCGACGCCTACACCCGCCACCTCGACGCCGGCGGCGCCATGATGGTCACCCTCGCCGGCGCGATGAGCACCGGGGAGCTGGGCCTGTCGCTCGCGGAGATGATCCGCCGGGACAAGGTGCACGCCATCAGCTGCACGGGGGCCAACCTCGAGGAGGACGTCTTCAACCTCATCGCGCACGACTTCTACGAGCGCGTGCCCCACTACCGCGACCTCACCGCCGCGGACGAGCGCGCCCTCCTCGAGCGCCACATGAACCGCGTCACCGACACCTGCATCCCCGAAGAGGAGGCGATGCGGCGGCTCGAGCACGTCCTGCTCGAGGAGTGGACGCGGGCGCAGTCCGCCGGCGAGCGCCGCTTCCCCCACGAGTTCCTCTACCGCCTGCTGCGCAGCGGCGTGCTGGAGGAGCACTACCAGATCGACCCGCGGGACTCCTGGTTGATGGCGGCCGCGGAGAAGGACCTGCCGATGGTGGTGCCGGGCTTCGAGGACTCCACCACCGGCAACATGTACGCCGCGCACATCATCACCGGCGAGATCGAGAAGATCCACACGGTCCGCACCGGAATCGAGTACATGACGTACCTGGCCGACTGGTACACGCGCGTGGCGGCGGAACGCAGCGTCGGCTTCTTCCAGATCGGCGGCGGCATCGCCGGCGACTTCCCCATCTGCGTCGTGCCGATGCTCCACCAGGATCTGCAGCGCTCGGGGGTGCCCATGTGGGGCTACTTCTGCCAGGTGAGCGACTCCACGACGAGCTATGGATCGTACTCCGGCGCGGTGCCGAACGAGAAGATCACCTGGGGCAAGCTCGCCGTCGACACGCCCCGCCACATCGTGGAATCCGACGCCACCATCGTGGCGCCGCTGATGTTCGCCCTGATCCTGGGGCAGTAGGGGCGCCGCGCCGCGCGCCGGCCCGGCCCGCGCCGCGCGCCGCGCCGGCGCGCGGCGCCGTCGCAACCGCGGCGAGCGCTCGCGCCGCCCCGCCGCATCCGCAGCGGGCGCGCGAGCGCCGCCGACGTGGAGCGGGGCCGCGGCCCGTGCGCACTCAGAAGCCGTAGATCAGCGCGACGCGGAGCTGGCCGTTGTCCCGCCACGCGCCGTAGGTGGAGCCGTCGCGGCCGTAGAACAGCGCCAGGTCGGCGCTGCCCGTGACGCCGTCGGCGAAGGCGTAGGCAAGGCGCGGCCGTAACATGCCGCTGCCGTCGCTGAGGTCGTGCAGCCAGGCCGCCTCGGCGGTGAGCCGCGGCCCGACCTCGTAGCGGATCGTAGCCAGTCCGCTGACGTCGGTGCTCCCCGCGGCTCCCGCGTCGCCGCCGACGTGCTCGACGATCGCGTGGAGCGTGCCCAGGGCGCCGCCGGGGAAGGTGTGCTCGACCTCGAGCACCGCCCGCGCGCCGGGGTTGCCGACCGTCGGGTCGGTGCCGCCCGGATCGTCGGTGAAGGTGTACGCGGCCTCGGCGCGCACGACCACCGAGGCGAGCGCCACGGAGCCGTCGATGCCGAGCAGATGGTAGCGGTCGTAATCGAGCACGCCCTGCAGCAGGTAGGCTCCCGGCGTAGCGGTGGGCACGAGCCGAGCGCTCACGGTGGGCCGGGTGCGCAGGCCGCGCACGTACGTCACGCTGGCGTCCGCGCCGTCGAGCACGTCCAGCGCCAGGGTGACGCGGGCACCGAACTGCACGTTGGCCAGGTCGGCGGCCGGGCGCCGGTCGAGCGTCGGCGCCTGCCCCACGATGGTGACGCCCGGCGGCGGCGTGAAGCTCGCCGCGCCGGCGGGCTGCCAGCGAGCGTCGGGCAGTTGCGACGCGGTGAAGACCGGAATCAGGACCAGGTCGATGGTGACGTCGTCGGGCGCGTGCACGGTGGCGCGGATCATGGGCGAGGGCAGCTTCTGGTCCGCCGGATCGGCCACCGGGTACGACAGGTCGCGCGCATTGAGCACGTCCACCGGGTTGACGGCGTCCACCGATCCCCAGAACACGACCTGTTGTCCGACGCTCAGGTCGAGACGGCCGAGGTAGAGCGTGGCGAAGGCCTTGCCGAGGCGCACCGTCGCGTCGCCCGTGGCGGCGTCGTAACACCCTCGCAGATCGGCCTCGAAGCTCGCATCGGGGAATAGGCCGCTGCCCACCTCACCGCCGGCGCCGAGGCGCAGGCAGGCAGACGCGACCGGCAGGCTGCCGTCCACCGCGACCCCGAAGGTGGTGCGCGCCTCGCCGACGAACGACACGCCGCTCTGGGCGTCGGCGGCCGGCGCAAGGACCGCCGCGAGGAGCAGCAGGCCGAGCGCACGGGCGTGCGCGCGACCGGTGTGCAGGAAACGGTTGTGAAGTCGGTCCCAGGCGGGCATGGCGCTACCTCCGGAGGAAGCGTTCGCTGAACACCTCGTCGGGGATCTGGGACTCGACGGTGAAGTCGCCCTGCTCGAGGGAGGTGCTCGAGCCGCTCGCGACGGTGCTCATGCCGAGATGGGTGGGGAGCAGGTAACCGTCGACGGTCTGCGTGGCGTCGATGGTCATCACCTTCAGCAGGCCGCCGTCACGGTAGAACTCGATGCGCGTGGGCAACAAGGTGGCCTCGGGGATCTCCATGACGATGCGCTCGTAGCTGGTGTCGGCTCCGGGCCTGGGCGTGCCCTGGACAACGTAGACGGGTCCGTCACGCACCTCGAGGAGCTCGTCGTCGTAGTCCTCCCGGGTGCCGCCCCGCAGGCCGCTGATGTCCTCGTAGCTGAAGTCCGAGCCGAAGAACGCCTCCTGCTCCTGGTTGCCGGCGATGCGCCGGACGCGGTCCAGCGCGGGGAGGTAGATCATCGATGAGCTCGAGCCGTCCTCCTGCTCGACCGACAGGAATCCGGAGCCCGCGATGTCGGCGGGGGCCGTGAACTTCACGACCTGCTTCTCTCCGTCGCCGACGGACCAGATCTGCATGCTGCGCGTCAGCGTCTGGCCCGACCCGGTGGTGATGGTCATGGTCATGCTCGACACCAGGCCGGGCGGGGTAGGTTGCGCCTCGACGGCGTCCATGACCTCGTTGCCGGTCGCGTAGCGTTGGGCGCCCGCAAGAGGCGCGAAGGCGACCGCGAAGAGCGCCGAGGCGAGGCGGAGGGTTCGATGGGCGGCGGGGCGAACGAGCGGGTCAGGCATGGTGCGGCACCTCCAGGCGGGCGGATCTCGGAACGCGAGGGTTGCGGAGGAAGATCAGGCATGCCGCCGGCAGCAACGTCAGGGACATGACGCCGACGGAAGCCACCGTGAAGGTCATGAGCCCGCCGAGCGTGCGGATGGGCACGAAGTCGCTGATGGTCATCGAGGCGAAGCCCGCGCCGAGCGTGAGCGCCGTGAACAGGATCGAGCGGCCCGAGGTCACCAGCGCGCGCTCCATCCCGACCTCGGGAGAGCTGCCGCGACGGCGCTCCTCCATGTAGCGCACGGTGAGGTGGATGGCGTAGTCGCCCACGCCGATGGCGAGCGCGCCCAGCAGCATGGTCGCGAGGTCCAGCGGGATGCCGAAATACCCCAGCACGCCGTACTGGAGCGCGATGGTGACGAGCAGCGCGAGGATGGTCACCAGCGCCGCGCGGATCGAGCGCACCGCGCCGTCGATGACGATCACCAACGCGACCGCCAGGGTGAGGCTCACGAGGAAGTCGTGGAGGAGCGCCTCCTCGATGGCGAGCTGGAGCAGCGACAGACCCGTGTAGCCGACCTCCGCGCGTCCGACCAGCGTGCGGTCGGCGACCGCGCGGATGCCCGCGAACGTGCGGTGGAGGAGCTGCGTCGAGCGCGAGGTCGTCGTGAGGGTGACGAGCGCCTGGCGGGAATCGAGCGTCACGAACTGGGTGAGGTCCCGAACGTCCCCCGACAGCTGGTACACCAGCAGCTCCTGCGCCACGGCCTCGCGCGTCGTGGGGAGTCCCTCGTCACCCGTGAGCGCCTTGTGGATCTCGCGCAACACGGTGGCGATGGAGGCGCTCGAGCCGACGCCGTCCACCTGCTCCGCCTGCTGCTGGAAGTCGAGCATGGCACGCAACAGCGCCGGGTCGTTCAGGTCGCCCGTGATGAGCACCTGGAGCTGGCTGGCGCCGCCGAAGGTGCGCTCGACCACGTCGTAGCTCTGGCGCACCGGGGAGTCCTTACGGAAGTACGCGAGCACGGCGGTGTCGGGCACGATGCGGGTGGCGCCGAACGCCGCGGCGGCGAGGAGCACGCCGGTCACCGCGAGCACGCCCCACCGGTGGCGGGCGACGAAGCGCGCAAGGCGCCCCAGCACCACCTCGATGGGGCCGACGCCCGCGGCGCCCGGTAGGTGACGGGGCACGGGGAGCCGGATCAGCAACGCGGGCAGCAGGAACAGAGACGCCAGCAGGGTGGCGAGCACCCCGCCGGCCGTGAAGAGTCCGAGCACGCGCACGGTGGGCATGCTCGAGAGGAAGAAGGTGCACATCGCCGCCGAGATCGCGACGCCGGAGATGAGCACCCCGAGGCCCGTCTCGGACACGGCCCGGTGGATCGCATCGCGCTTCGCGACGCCCCGCCCGAGCTCGAAGACGTAGCGCCCCAGCAGGTGCAGCGAGAACGAGCTGCCGACCGCGAGGATCGCCACCGGGGCGACGATGTTGAGGGTGGTGAGGTGCTCCCCGAGCCATCCCAGTGCGCCCATCGACCAGGCCAGGCCGACGAGGACCGTGAGCATGGGCAGCGCGGTGCCGATCGCCGAACGGAAGTTCAGCGCCAGCATCGCCAGGATCATCAGGGCCGCCAGGCCGCACAGGAGGGGCAGGTCGCGCCGCGCGATGTCGTGCATCGCCGCCTCGAATTGCGGACCGCCGGCGACATGGGCGGGGCCGGGCCAATCGCGCGCCAGCACGTCCTGGACGGCGCCGAGCACGGCCTGCGCGTCGGCGTCGGGATCGACCTCGAGCGCGATGGTTGCGGCGCTGCCGGCGGCGTTCACGAGGAGGTTGCCGCCGTAGAGCTCGGAAGTGGCCAGGAAGGAGCGCAACGATGCGATGTCCTCCTGGCCGAGTCGGGCCGGATCGACGAGGTCTCGGATGAGCAGGAAGCCGTCGTCGTCCTGCATGCGTTTCGCGTTCGCGGCACTGGTGGCGCGTCGCACCACGCCCAGCCGCCCGAGGTCGTCGGTGGTGCGGCGCAGCGCCAGCAGGGTGTCGCGCTCGAAGATGTCGCCCTGCAGCACGGCGACGAGCAGATCCCCCGCACCGAACGTGGCGTCCACCTCGCTGCGCAGCCTGGTGACCTGCGAGCCGTCGGGGTACATGGCCTCGATGCTGCTGTCGAGGCGAAGGCGCAGCAGGCCCACCGCGAGCACCAGCGTGACGATCGCGAAGATCGCGATGACGAGGCGGCTGCGGGCCAGCACGACGTCGGCGACCCACCTCACGGTGCGCCCGGATTTCCCGAGAGACCAAAGAATTGGCGGTGCGTCAATCGCATGCTCAGCCTCCGTCGCCCGGCGCGCCGCCCGCGTCGGAGCGCTCGAGCAGCGGCCGCAGCACGGCCGCCAGGTCTTCCGCGAGCCGGGTGCAGGTCGCGGCGTCCATGCGGCTCACGTACAGGAGGTAGGTGCGGGTGTGCCTCGCGACCTCGTCGGCCCAGGCGGCGTCGCTCGAGCTGCCGTGTGCCTCGGGCCCCTCGTCCCCGGCGGCGAGCGCCCCGACCGCGAAGCCGGCGAGCAGAAGGAGGTCGGCGCGCACGTCCGGGGCGTCCCCCTTCGCGGCGCCGCCCGAGCCGGCGCCGGCGCCTGCGTCGTGCTCGACCCCGGCGCCTGCGTCGTCGCCGACCCCGGCGCCGGCCCCGTCGTCGCTGGGGCCGCTTTCGGCCTCGTCCGGCCGCCCGGTCCCGGCCTCGTCGGGCTGCCCGGTTCCGGCATGGTCGGGCTGCCCGGTTCCGGCATGGTCGGGCTGCCCGGTTCCGGCGTCGTCGGGCGGGAGGTAGGGGCGAAGGTAGGGGCGCGCCTTCGCCAGCCGCCCCGCGCGCCACAGACGGAACATGAGCACCGTCGCGACCTCGGTGCAGTAGCGCAGCACCGGCGAGTCCCCCTGCGGCACCCGCGCCAGAACATCGAGCGCGAGCTCGTGGTCCTCGAAGCCGCCGCTTCTCAGCAGGGCGACGAGCACGTCCTTGACGCGCTCCCAGTCCCCCTCGGGGACGTCGGCCCGCAGCGAAGCCATGAGCTGGTGGGCCTTGGTGGTCGGCGCGAAGATGACGATGGAGCGGCCGGGCTGCCGTTTGCCCTCGGCGACCTGGTACTCGCAACGGGCGTAACCCCGCTCCTCCAGCAGGCGCAGCATGTCGTACGCGGTGAACGGGCTCACGCCGAGCCGCTCCGCCAGCTTCGGATAGTGGATCGGCTCCTCCGTCTCGCTGTAGAGGTCCACCAGCGTACGGATGAATGCTTCCTGACGGCGGGTGAGATCGAAGGGTCGTCCCATCGCGTGGGCTCCGAACCGAGCTCCCAAAAAGACCCAAGAGCCATGACGATGCTAGGGCCCGGGGGGCGGGAACTCCAGGGACATGGGTCCCGGCTGCGCGTCGCGCCTCGCTCGCCCGTGGCCGAGGCCCTGGGGGTGAACGGGCCCTCCCTCGCTCCTCGGCGGGCCGGCGACCGCGAGCGGCCGCCCACTTGCCTCGGGCCGGGGGCTCCCGCCGGCGCCGGCGCACGCTATGATCCTGCTGTCCACGACCCCGGCTCTCGCGTCCGCACGGCCCTGCTGTCCACGACGCCGGCTCTCGCGTCCGCACGGCCCTGCTGTTTACGACGGCGACTCCGGCGTCCGCACGGCCCTGCCGTCCACGAGCCCGGCTCTCGCGTCCGCACGCCCCTGCGGCGGCCGCCTCCCGCGCCTTCCGGCCCCGCCATCCCACGCAGGGCGGCCTCGCCGCCCGCCACCCGAACGGAGGCAAGCATGCCGCCAGCAGCCGAAACCGGTGCGCGCGCCGGCGCGCGCGACGTCGTGATCGTGAGCGCCGTGCGCACCCCCATCGGGCGCATCCGCGGCGCGCTCGCCGACGTGCGTCCCGACGACCTGGCAGCGCTGGTGGTGCGCGAGGCCGTCGGGAGGGCGGGCGTGCCCCCCGAGGAGGTCGAGGAGGTGATCCTCGGCTGCGCCAACCAGGCCGGCGAGGACAACCGCAACGTGGCGCGCATGGCGCTGCTGCTCGCCGGCCTGCCGGACACGGTGGCGGGCCTGACGGTCAACCGGCTGTGCGCCAGCGGCTTGAGCGCGGTGAACCAGGCGGCGCGCGCCATCGCCCTGGGCGAGGGCGACGTGTACGTGGCCGGCGGCGTCGAGAGCATGACCCGAGCGCCCTACGCCCTGGCGAAGAACCCGCGCCCCTACGGCCCTTCCGGCAACGCGACGGCGTGGGACACCACCCTCGGATGGCGCTTCCCGAATCCTGCCATGGAGGCCCTCTACCCGCTGGAGGCCATGGGGGAGACGGCCGAGAACATCTGGGCACGCAGCCGCGAAGGCGCGATCGCCGGCGGCGAGATCACGCGCGCGGAGCAGGACGCCTTCGCCCTTCGCAGCCACGCTCGAGCCGTCGCCGCCATCGACGCGGGGCGCTTCGGGGACGAGATCGTGCCCGTGCGCGTCGCGCGCCGCCGCGGCGAACCGACGGTGGTCGAGGTCGACGAGCACCCGCGCTACCGCATCGAGGGCGGACGCTTCGTGCTCGACACCGACCTCGAGAGCCTCTCGAAGCTGCGCCCGGCGTTCAGGGAGGGTGGCACGGTCACGGCCGGCAACGCCAGCGGCCTCGACGACGGCGCCGCCGCGCTCGTCGTCATGGCGGCGAGCAGGGCCGAAGCGCTCGGCATCGCTCCCATGGCGCGCTGGGTCGCCTCGGGGGTCACCGGCATCGACCCGCGCGTCATGGGGCTCGGGCCCGTGCGCGCCAGCCGCAAGGCGCTCGGGAGGGCCGGCCTCGAGGTCGAGGACCTCGATCTGGTCGAGCTGAACGAGGCCTTCGCGGTGCAGTCCATCGCCGTGATGCGCGAGCTCGGTCTGCGCGACGAGATCACCAACGTCAACGGCGGGGCCATCGCACTCGGCCACCCGCTCGGCTGCTCCGGCGCGCGCATCCTCACCACGTTGCTGCACGAGATGCGGCGGCGCGCGGCCGGCGGCGAGCGCATGCGCTACGGGCTGGCCACCCTGTGCGTCGGCGTCGGCCAGGGGGAGGCGACGGTGATCGAGGTGCCCCCGACCGCGGCGTGAGCGGCGCCGCCGCCCTCGTCGTTGCCGCTGACGTCGCTCCTCACGGCCCTCGTTACGCCGGGCGTGCGTGGCGCGGCGCGCGCGCGCGAGCCGCGCGCTACACTTCGCCATGCGCCTCCGCACGCTGGGAGGGCTCGAGCTCGGCGCATCCGACTTCCACCGCGTCAAACCCCTTGTGCTGCTCGCGTACCTCGTCCTCGAGGGTCCGAAGGACCGCCGGACGCTGTCACGGCTGTTCTGGCCCGACGCCGCCGACCCGAGGAACAGCCTCGCCAAGGCCCTGTCGCAGCTGCGGGCGGCGGCACCGGAGGTCCTGCGGGTCGACGCGACGCGCGCCGCGGCGCTCGTGGGGAGCGACGTGGCTGGTTTGCGGGCTGCCGTGGCGGCGGGGGACGCGCGCACGGCCCAGGGGCTGTATCGGGGCGCGTTCCTCGCCGGCGTCAGCCTGCGCGACTGGAGCGTCGAGCTCGAGGAGTGGGTCTACGCCACGCGCGAGCTGCTCGCCGCCGAGCTGCGCGAGGCGCTGGTCCGCGCCGCCGAGGCGTCGGCGTGCGCCGCCGACCCCGGCGATGCCGTGCGTTACGCCGAGGGCGCCTGGCGCGTAGCGGGCGCGCCGCCGTGCGAGCCGGAGACGCTGGCGCGGCTCCACGAGCTGATGCTGCGCGGCTCTAGCCCCCTGCTCGCCGCCGTCCGCGCCGAGGCCGCCAGTTACGATCTCGCGCTGGACGCCGTCCCTCCGGCGCCTGCGCCCGCGAGCCTCCCGCCGGCCACCACGCCGTTCTTCGGCCGCGAAGCGGAGGTGACGAGGCTCGAGGAGCTGCTGGGCTCGCCGGCGTGCCGCCTGGTGACGCTCACCGGCGCGGGCGGGAACGGCAAGACGCGCCTCGCGCTGCGCGTGGCGGAGCGTGCCGGGCAGCGCGGCGACTTCCGGGGCGGCGTCGTGTTCGCATCGATGGCCTCCGCCGGCACCGTCGAGGAGCTGCCGCTGCGTGTGGCGCAGGCCTCGCGCGTGCGGCTGCCCGTCACGTCGGCGCCGCTCGAGGAGCTGGCCGCCGAGCTCGGCGACCGTGAGCTGCTGCTCGTGCTCGACAACCTCGAGCACCTCGAGGGGGCGGCGGAAGCCGTCGGCCGGCTCCTGAGCGCCTGCCCGCACGTGCGGGTGATCGCGACCTCGCGCTCGCGGTTGCACCTCAGCAGCGAGTGGATCGTCGACCTCGGCGGCCTCGCCGTGCCCGGGGAGGGCGCGAGCCCCGCGGAGCTGCGGGCGGCCGACGCCGTGCGCCTCTTCGCGGAGCGGGCGGAGCGGAAGCGTCCCGGCTCGATGGCGCACGACGCCGCCTGGCGGCACGCGGCCGCGGTCTGCCGCGTCGTCGCCGGCTCGCCGCTGGGGATCGAGCTGGCCGCCGGTTGGGTGCGCAGTGTGCCGCTGGCGGAGATGGTCGCGCGCACGGAGCGGGGGCTCGAGCTGCTCCGCACCGACGACCGCGACGTGCCCGCCCGCCACCGCAGCGTCGACGCCGTGGTCGGCCACTCCTGGCGCCTGCTGACGCTCGAGGAACGACGCGTCCTCGCGCGCCTGTCGGTCTTCCGCGGGGGGTTCGAGGCCCTGGCCGCCGAGCGGGTCGCGGGCGCGGGCCCCGGCGTGCTCGCGGCGCTGGTGGACAAGTCGCTCCTGCACGCGGACGGCGGCGGACGCTTCTCGCTGCACGCCCTGGTCGAGCGCTTCGCGCGCGCCCGATTGGAGCTCGAGCCCGACCAGCGCGTCGAGGTGGCGCAGCGTCATGCGGCCCACTACCTCGGCGCGCTCGACCGCTGGCACGTCGACCTTCCGCACGCGCCGCTGGCCGCCATGGCCGGCTTCGAGGCAGACCGCCCCAACGTCCTGGCCGCGTGGAACCATGCGGTGACGGCCGGGGACGACGCGGCGGTGCGGCGCGCCGCGGCGGCCCTGCTCGACCTCTGCTACCGCCGCGGCGCCGGGCACGACCCGATGGCTCTGTTCGCCGCGGCCGTGGCGCGGCTGCAGGCCCTGCCGTCCACACCGGAGCGGCCGGCGCTCCTGGGCGAGCTGCTGTTGTACCAGGCGATCTTCGCCTTCTACGCCGGGCGCCTGCGCGAGACCGACGAGCTCGTCGGCCGCGGCCTGCCGCTGCTGCGGGCGGGCGGGAACACCTCGAGCGTTCGGCGCTCGCTCAACCTGCGCGGCGGTGTGGCCCTCTACACCGGCCGCTACCGCGACGCGCGGGCGAGCTACGCCGAGGCGCTCGAGCTCGCGCGTACCGACGGCGGCGCCGGCGCCCGCAGCGAGACCGTGGCTTACCTCGACAACCTGGGCCACGTGGCGCGCGCCCTGGGACAGCTCGACCTCGCGCGCCGGCACTACCGCGAGGCCCTGGACGCGGCCCGCGGCGGACACGCCGCCGTTCGCGCCGCGAACGCCCTGCAGAACCTCGGTTGCCTGATGGTCGCCATGGGCCGCCCCTACCAGGCGCGCGCGCTGCTGCGCGAGAGCACCGAGGTCGCCGGCGAGCACGGCTTCGATTCGCTCCTGCCCTACGTGCTTGCCGGGCAGGCGGCGGCGGCGCTGGCGCTTGGCGAGGTCGCTCGCGCCAGGCGCGACGCCCTCGAGGCGGCCCGCGCCGGTCGCGCCGCCGACGACCGCTTGCAGGAGGCTGCCGCGCGCGTCCTCGCCGGCACGGCGCTGCTGCGTGCGGGCGAGGCGGCGGCGGCCGAGACGGAGCTGCTCGGGGTCCTGGCGGACGCACACGCCATGGGGGCGCGCCCCTGCGCGCTGGACGCCATCGTGAGGCTGGCCGAGGCGCGCGAGGTGCAGGGGGACGCGGCGGCGGCCCGCACGCTGCGGGCGGTGGCCGCGAGCGATCCTGCGGCGTCCTTCGAAGCGCGCACCGAGGCGCTGCTGCGGCTCGAGGGCATCGCGCTGATCGACGCGTCCGGCGCGCCGCTCCGCCTCGCTCGCGAGAGCGGCCCCGCGGACCTCGACGAGGCGGTGTGGTGGCTCGTCGGGCGCGCGCCCGACGGAGCGCGGGCGGCGGGGACCAGCGGGACGGGTGCGTGAGAGGCGCCGGGCGGTCCCGACGGGGCACGCCTGTCGCGCCGGCGCACCCGTTGCAGGCGGATCGGGCCCGTCGCAAGCAGCGGGCCGGCCCTGGAGCCGGCCCGCGGGTTCAGGCCCGGTCCAGACGCCCGCTCAGGGCTTGAACACCAACATCCTGTTGTTGCCGCTGTCGACGACCACCAGCGCGTCGTCGGTGACCAGCAGGCCCGCCGGGTCGTAGAGCGTGCGGGCCGTGGGGGATGGGTCCACCAGGTCGTTCTGGTTGTCGTCGTTTCGCGCCGTGTGGGTGAAGTCGCCCTGTCCCAGCACCACATCGGCGGAGGCGCCGTTGCTGCCGGGGATCTGGTTGAAGATCACGACCCGGTCGTTGTCCGCCTCGGCGACGAAGAGCTGGTCGCCGTTGCTGGTGAGGAACTCGGGGAAGGCGAAGCGCGCCGGCCCGACCCCCGGTGCCTCCCCGGACATGCTCGACTGCCCGACGACGACGTCGGCCGGCGTGAAGTTGCTCGTCGGGAAGCTGTTCCAGATCAGCACGCGGTTGTTGTCCGCGTCGGCAACGATCAGCATGGTCCCGTCCGACCAGACGCCGACCGGGTAGTCGAGGGTGCGGGCGCTGGGGTTGGCGTCGGGTGCGCCGTCCTGGTCGTCGTCGTCGGACGCGCAGGTGGTGAAGCTGTCCTGACCCAGCACCACGTCCGCGGCAGCCCCGTTCGAGCTCGGCGGGCCGTTGAAGATGAGCACGCGGTTGTTCTCGCTGTCGGCCACGATGAGGTGGTTTCCGACGGCGATCAGGCTCTCCGGCGAGTCCATGCCGGTCGCGGTGCAGGCGAACGAGTTGGAGCCGAAACCGCTCTGGCCGAGGACGAAGTCCGCGGGTGCTTGGGTCGTCGTCGGCGGCGTGTTCCAACCCAGCACCCGGTTGTTCGCGTACGACGCGACGTACATCTTGCCCATCGCGCTGCTGACCGTCTGGGGGCCGCCCATGCCGTCCGCCGCGGCGCTGGCGGCGAAGGAGGTGAAGTTCGGCTGCCCGAGCACGAAGTCCGCCGAGGCGCCGTTCGCGGCGGGGATGCCGCCCGAGTACCCCATGACCCGGTTGTTGTCCCAATCCGGCGCGTACAGCACGCCGCCGATCACGGCCGGGTTGCCGTAGACCTCGCCGAACACCGACTGCGTCGTACCCGGAGTGTCGGACGTGAAGGTCGGCTGGCCGATGACCACGGACGCGGCCTGGAAGGTCTTCAGGGCGAGCCCCGAAGTCGGGGTCGGTCCCTGTGGGGCCGAGGTGGAGCAGCTCACGAGGGCCACGGCGAGACACGACATGGCGACGGCAGGTAGCGCGCTTCTTCGCATACGATTCCCCTTTCTCAGGTGTGGATCCGGGGGGCGAACGGCCGCTGCGGCGGCCGCGGGGTCGGCTCCGGGCGTCACGGCGCCAGGGCGGAGCCGAAGTCGATCTGGTTGCCGCTGCCGACGATCGCCCAGTAGGGCGGGGCGCTGTCGGTACCGGTCTGGAGGCCGGTGATGATGGTGACGCTGCCGAGATCGTCGCCGGCGGCGTGGATGGTGGCGGACGCGCCTGCCGGGCGCGCGTCGACGAGCTGTGTGCCGGCGTTGCCCTCGATGTCGTTGGCGCCCGGGTCGGCGTCGGTACCGAGGTCGACGATCGAGGGGTCGGCCTGCACGCGCACGCCGTCGCCGCCGTTGCTCCGGACCTGGCATGCCCGCAGGACAAGGGTACCGTCGTCGGACGCCGTGAGGATGCCGTCCGAGGCGTTGTCCTCTACCGCGACCGACTGCAGCGACACGTCGTGGCCGTCGCTCAGGTCGGTGGCGTCGAGTCCGCTCCCGCCGTTGTGGCTGATCGATCCCCCCGCCATCTCGAAGGCCGCCTCGGCCGCGAGGTAGACGCCCGTAGCGACGTTCCCGTCGATGGTGGCGCCGCCGACGATCGACGCCGTGGCGCTCGGGAACAGCACCAGCCCGAAGTGACCGTTGCCCGACATCGACACCGGGGTTGGCGCGGTGATGGCGGCGTTGCCTTCGACCACCAGCCCGTCGCTGCCGTTGCCGTCGAACCGGCCGCCGGTGACGGTGGCGTCCGAACCGTTGCGCAGCTCCACCCCGGCTCCGTCGTTGGCGGTCGCGGTGACGCGGTCGAGCTCCAGGCGCTCCGGCGCATCGCTGACCACGAGACCGGCGTCGCCGGCGTTGGCGTGAAGGGTGACGCGGCTCAGGACGAGCGTGCCCTGGGGGCCGCCGAACTGCACGCCGGCGTCGCCGTTGTCGTGGACGTTCGTGCCGTCGAGCGCGACGGTGCCCGGCCCGGCCCCGGAGGCGTCGATGCCGGACAGGCCGTTGCTCATGACCTCGCCGCCGTGCATCGTGAGCGTCGCGGTCGCGTCGACCTCGAGGCCGACTCCCGCGTTCGACTCCACGATCGTGTCCGTGAGCCCCGCCGACGCCCCGAGGGCCATCTGCAGGCCCATGGCGTTGGCCTTCAGCACGCCGTGTGTGAGCGTGAGGCCCACCGGGCCCATGAGCACGGCGCCGGCCCCGCCGTTCCCGCTGAGGACGGCGTGCGACAGCACGCTGGCGCCGGAGCCGTAGAGATCGAGGCCGTACAGCGTGTTGTGCTGCACCGTCACGTAGTCGCCGTCGATGCGGTCGGGACCCTGCGCGACGATGCCGCCGTTGTTGTCGTGGAGGACCACGTGGTCGAGGTGGAGCGTGAGCGGGACGGCGCCCGAGCCCGAGGTGTAGGCGGCGGTGCCGAAGCCCTGCATCTCCAGGTGCTCGAGCCAGGCGTCCGCGTCCTCGATGCGCAGGCCCGGGGCGCCGGCGCCCCCGTCGAGCAGCGTGACCCCGCCCGCCGCGCCCGCGATGGTGAGGCCGGAGACGTCCAGTTGGAAGGTGTCGCCGGTCGTCGCGTTCGAGAAGGTACCTGCGGCCAGGACGACCGTGTCGCCCGCCTGCGCCACCTCGACGGCGTGCGCGAGGCTGAGGAACGGGTCGTCGGGAGTGCCGCGGGCACCGTCATCGCCCTGGGGCGAGGCGGCGACGCCCGTGACGTCGATGGCGTCTGCGACGTCGACGGTGCCGGCGTCGTAGCCGAGGTGGAGGCTCCTCTCGCCGGGTGCGGTCGCGTGGGGCGTGACCAGGATGAGGAGGATCTCGCCGTCGGCGGGCGCGGAGGCGGGGTCGGGCGCGAGCGCGATGGCGTTCGTGCCCTCGCCGAGGGACGCCGTGCGAACGCGCAGCAGGTGGCGGCCGCGCAGCCGAAGGTGCACGGTCTCGCCCTGCCGCGCCTCGAGGCTGTCCCCTAGGCCGGCGAGCGCCACCTGATCCACGGCGGGGGCGTCGGCCGTCGAGGGCCCCGGCGCCGGCGCCGTCGCGCAGCCCGCCAGCGCCAGCGCCCCCGCGCACAGCGGCGCGAGGAGCGCGGGCCTGCCGGCGCACCCGGCGACCCGAGGTGCCCGTTTGTCGACGTCGATCCGGGCTCGTGATCCTGGTGCTCCCTCCCCCGCGACCCTGCGACCCCCGGCGCCGGGCGCGGATGTGGAGGAAGGGTACGGAGGCGGGCGTGAACGGACCATGAACGCACCGGACGCGACGGGATCCGCCGCCGCGCCGTGCCGACCCGCGAGGCGAGCGAGGGCGGCGGGCACCGGGTCCGCCGGCCTCGCTCGCCCGTGGCGCAGGCCTGCTACGGCGACGGCAGGTCGGTGAAGTCGAAGCTCCAGGTCGAGGTCGACACGGCGCCGGTCAGGTCGCTCGTGAAGGTCGCGCTGCCGGCGAACAGGGTGCCGCCGCTGCCGTCGCTCTGCGCCTTGCGCATCCCTTGCCCGTCGCCCGCGAAGCCGGGGGAGAACAGCGGCACGCTCTCGTCGTAGGTCGTGCCGTGGCAGCCGTCGTGCGCGCCGTCGGCGATGACGATGTTGCCGCCACCGGTGTAGGAGCCCGGTGCGATGCCGTTGCCGCCGTTCGGGTAGTAGATGAGCGCTCCGCTGACGTAGGTTCCCGCGTTCGGGTCGGTGGTCGATACGGTCACGTCGTCGCCCGAGCTGGTGATGCTGCAGGTGAGCGTCTCGCCGCTGTAGTAGTCGGCGCGGTCGGTCCACGACACCGTCGCCGCCGTGATGTGGAAGACGTTCGGGTCGTTCGGGTCCTGCACGAAGGTGTACGCGGAGCTGGAGGTGTGGACGTCGATGCCCACGCCGTTGGCGGTGGGGTCCTGCACCTCGCTCCAGCTCGCGCTGCCGGAGCACGCGTTCTGCGCGCGCACGCGACCGGCCGACGCGGCGCAGACGTTTCCGAGGTGCACGGTCTGCTTCGGATCGGCGCTGACCTCCAGCGGTAGCTCGTGGATCCGCGCGAGGAGGTCGTCGACCACGAACGCGACCACGTGGTAGTCGCCCGCCGGCAGCCCGCTCGTGTCCCAATCGGTGTCGAAGCTGGTCTGGTTCGACGCGCTCAGCTCGATCGTCCCCACCAGCGCGGGGTCCTGCCCATCCTCGAAGGCGTACACGAGGACCCGGCGCACGTTGTAGTGGCCGAGGTAGGTCACGTGGTCCGGGTCGAGCGCCACGTGCACGTGGACGGTGTCCCCCGGCGCGGCGCTCGTCGTCGACACGGCGACGGAGCCGGTGGGGGAGTGCGAGATGGGGAGCGTCTCCTGGACCTGGAGCGCCTGCAGCGTGACCGGCAGCTTCAGCCACGAGATGAGCTTGCTCAGGTCGGTTCCGATCGCGACGGACGCCACCCCGGTGAGGTCGTAGGACGACGCGTAGTGCGTGTCGGAGGCCTGCGCGTTCAAGCCGGCGAGGTCGAGGCTCTGCTTGGGCCCGAGTTGAGCCTGCACGATGTTGACGTCGCCGATGCCGGCCACCTTCAGGTCGACGCCGCTCGACAACCCCGTGAAGGCACCCAGGCCGACGCGGAAGTCGGGGGGCGTGACGAGGTCGGCGGTGATGCTCGGTGGTTCGACGATCGGGTCCACCGCGTGCAGCAGGGTGACGTCGCCGGAGTCGTCCCAGGTGAAGCCGGCCTTGACGTTCAGCCCCGCGCTTCCCTCCACGCCGAGTGTGGCGCCGGCGAGCGTGAGGCTGCCGCTCCCGCTCACCGCCACCCCGATGGGGAGCTCCGGCCGGGCGAGGATCGAGGCGACGCCGCTCACCGGGATCGGGACCTCCCACAGGGTCTTCTTGCAGGTGTAGGTGCCGTTGAAGCCCGCGTCGACCTTCAGCGAGCCGCTCACCTTCTGCACGAGCTTGCCGTGCACGTACGCGCCGGCGGCCTTGGGGTCGCCGGCGTCGGTGCGCTCGTGGAGGTAGAAGCGCAGATCGTTCTCCAGGGTGCTCTGCAGGCCGGAGATGGTGATGAAGCTCGCCTCGCCCTCGCAGGTGGTGGCCAGGGGCGCCGGGCCGGCGGTCGCGCCCAGGTCCAGCACGAAGGCGCCGTCGGCGCCGCGGTGTACCTTGGCACTCGGCGCCAGCGCGCCCGCGGGCACCGGCACGGCGGCGGACAGGTCGTAGTCCTGCTCCAGGTCGAGGCGGTCGAACAGCTCCTGCGGCGGGAGCGGGTCGTAGACGACCTCGAGCTTCCCGCCGCTGGGGGTTGCCGCCACGACCTTGCCGCCCACGCCGATGGCCTCGGCGCCGAGGAGGATCGAGCCCGCGGTTACGCCGGTCACGCCGTCGAGCGTCACGTGCTGCTCGATGGGATCGGAGGTGCCGTCCACGGGGGTGGGCCCCGCGACGATCTGGTCGTCGGTGAGCAGCACGGCGCCCGCCACCGGTTGCGCGACGACGACGGAGGCGGGGAACGAGTCCACGCCGTCGGCCGAGGCGGTGATCAACGCGCTCCCGAGGTCCGCCGCGGTGCTCAGGCTCCCGTCGTCGCCCACCTGCACGGCCGACGGGTCCGACGAGGTCCACCGGAAGGTGGCGTCGAGCGGATCCCCCTGAGAATCGAAAGCCTGCGCCGTGAGCGTGCGCGTCTCGCCCGCTCGCGTGAAGAGCAGCGCGCCGGGCGTCACGTCGATGCGGGCGATCCGGGGTGTCGTGGCGCCCGGACCGCCGCACGCCGTCAGCAACAGCAGGAGGCCGGCGGCCATGAACCCGACCGCCCGCCACGACCACCGACCTACGCGTAGGTACTTCGCCGTTCCCATGGTCCTCCCGGGGGTGCTTCGTGAGATGCGGTGCATTGCACCACGTCGCCCTCGGAGCGTGCCGTGACGCTTGTTCCATTCGAAATGGCCCGGCGCGCGCAGGCGAGGCGGCGCCACGCGTCAGCGCGGCGTCGCGGCCCGGAGCGTCCGCGGCATCGTGCCCCGAGCGGCCGTCAGGGGCCGGGGCGGGCGGGCGGCGGTCGCGCGAGCGGCCGGCCGCGGACCGCGGTCGCCCTCGGGCGCAGGTCCCGGTCGAGCACCACCAGCGAGCCGGCCTTGCCGACCTCGAGGGTTCCCAGCTCTTCGTCGACGCCCGACACCCGCGCGGGGTTCAGCGAGAGCAGCCGCGACGCCAGCGGCAGCTCGAGCCCGCATGGCCCGCACAGGAACCGCAGGCAAACGTCCATCGTGGCCACGCTGCCGGCGAAGCGCGCCCCGTCGGACGTGCGCGCCACGCCGCCCGCCACCACGGCCGGTGCCCCGCCCAGCTCGTAGCGGCCCGGACCGAGCCCGGCAGCGCGGATGGCGTCGGTCACGGCGAACACCCGCTCGGCTCCCTTGGCGCGCAGCACGAGCGCCACGAGCGCCGGGGGGAGGTGGTGGCCGTCGGCGATGATCTCGACGGCCAGCTCGTCGAGCAGCAGGGCCGCCTCGACCAGGCCGGGGACCTTCTCCCCCCCGACGTTGCGTACGCTCGACGTGCACGAGTACAGGTGGGTCACCTGCGTCGCTCCCGCACGAACGGCCGCCTCCACGTCCGCCAGGGTCGCGTCGCTGTGTCCCAACGAGACCAGCACCCCTGCCTCGGCGAGGGTGCGAACGGCGGCGATCGCGCCGGGCAACTCGGGCGCGAGGGTCACGCGCCGCACACCGACCACCGGCGACAGGCACTCGAGCAGCACCTGCGCATCGGGCGTCGTCAGGTGTTGCGCGGCGTGCGCGCCGCGCTGCGAGCGCGCGAGCGCCGGTCCCTCGAGATGAACCCCCAGCAGCTCCGCCCCGTCCGGAGCCGTTGCGCGCCCGGGCGGTCGCTCGTCCGCCAGGGCCATGCGGCGCGCGAGCGCTTCGGTCGCGCGCCGCATGGCGTCGGGCGGCGCCGTCATGATGGTGGGAAGCAGCGCTGTGGTGCCGTGCTCGGCGTGGAGCCGCGCCAGCGCCGTCAGGGCGCCGTCGGTGCCGTCGAGGGCGTCGCCGCCCCCGCCGCCGTGCACGTGCAGGTCGATGAAGCCGGGCGCCACGAAGCCGCCCGCGGCGTCGATGCGCGCCGCCGCGCCGGGCAGGTCCGGACCCGGCCCTTCGCCCACGGACACGATGCGCCCGTCGCGCACCGCCACGTGCCCATCGGCCACGAGACCGCCGGGCGTGACGACCGTACCGCCGGTCACCAGCAGCGTGCCGCCGCCTCGCCCGCGGCTCACCGCAACCGGCCCGCCGGCGGGCGCGCGGCCTCCTCGGTGATCGTGAGGTGGACGTCGCCATGGCGTCGCAGCAGCGACGCCGGCACCATGGCGGTGACGGGGCCGTGCAGCCAGCGCCGGACGATAGCGTTCTGCCACGGCCGGTTCATGTAGACCCGCACGCGCCGCGCCCCCAGGATCTCGCGCATGCCGACCGTGACGGCGTGCCGGGGGATGGCGTCGAGATCGCCGCCGGCCGCGGTCACGGCATTGATGACGCGCGTCGCCGGCGCCAGCTCCACGACGCGGGTGCCCAGCGCGGCGAACGCTTCTTCGCTCGTGCCCGGCGGCGGCGGATCGTTGAAGGCCAGGTGCCCCGTGATGCCGACACCCGCGAGGCAGGTGTCCACCCCCCCGGCCCGCTCGATCGCCCGCGCTACCGCCCCGGGATCGGCCGGATCGGGCACGATGCGGTTCTCGGGGCGCGGGGCCAGCGCGCCGTCGAGCAGGTCGTAGAAGTGCTCCTGCAGATGTCGCCGGAAGCTCAGGGGGCTGCTCGCGTCGATCCAGCCGTGCGGGTCTCGCAGGTACTCGTCCATGGCCACGAACGTGACGTCGCGAAGCGACAGGCGCCGGCGGTTGCACAGTCGCGCGAGCCGCTCGTACTGGCCCACGGGGCCGACCGGGACGATGAAGCACGCCGGCCGCCCCTCGTCACGGCATGCCTGCACGCGCTCCACGATCTCGTCGCGCATGGCGTGAACCACGTCCACGTCGGTGGCGACCACGCTCACCGCGACGGGCGTCCCGTCGCCCAGCCGGTCGGGCGGTATGGCGAGGATGTCCGGAGCCGGATCGCGCACGCTGACGCCTCTCTCCTGCGCCGCCCGTCGCGGCCGCCCGCGGGGCGGGGGTGGGGATGCCCCAGACTAGCATTTGTTTGCCTGCAGAAAGTATTGTGTTCTGGACCATGCGCACGCTCTTCTCGCTCGTGCTTCCGAACCGCGCCGAGGCCGAGGAACGCCTCCCGTGGATCGCCCGGGCCGGCTTCGACGGGGTCGAGCCCACCTTCCTCGACGGCGCCGTCCCATCTCCCGCCGACTACCCCAGGCAGGCGGCCGCGTTGCGCGCGCTGTGTGACGACCTCGGGCTGGCGGTGCCCAGCATGCGGGCCGGTCGACGCCCCTGGTCGACCATCCCGTCGGCCGACGCGGGGGAGCGGGGGGCGGCGCTGGAGCACACGCGACGCGCCTGCGACTGCCTGGCCGCCCTCGGCGGCTCCGTGTTGCTCGTCGTTCCCGGGCAGGCCTCGCCCGAGGTGCGCTACGACGAGCATTGGGCGCGCGTCGTCGAGTACGCGCGCGCCGCAGGGGAGATCGCGCGCGAGGCGGGCCTCGTCATCGGGCTGGAGAACGTCGAGGCGCGTTTCCCGCTGTCGGTGCGCGAGTGGCGCGAGCTCTTGGGCGAGATCGACCATCCCAACGTGAAGATGTACCTCGACGTCGGGAACGTCGTGCTGCTGGGCCTCGGGTACCCCGAGCAGTACCTGTTGGAGCTCGGCCATCGCATCTGCCAGGTCCACTTCAAGGACGCCGTGCGGGAGCGCGGCGAGATCCGCCAGCTGCTCTCGGGGGACGTCGACTGGAAGGCGGTGGCCGGCGCGCTTCGCGCGATCCACTACGAGGGCTGGATCGGCGTCGAGCCCGACTGGTACCGCTTCGCTCCCCACCGTCTGCCCCCTCGGCTCGCCGCCGACCTGGAGGCCATCCTGTCGCTCTGATCGCGTCTCCCCGCATGCACACCGCGTCCCGCGGCGGCGGCCCGCCCGGGCGCCGCGGCGCGATGACACCTCCCGCCCGTCCCGGTCACGCCTTCCCGCCGTCTCTCCGGAGGATGCCCATGCTCGATGCCACCGTCGCTCCTCGCCTCGCGGCCCTCGCCGACGCCCTCGTCGATCAACACGAGGCGCGCGTGGTCGTGCCGCCCACCCAGGACGCCGCCGGCTTCTGGTTCGGCGGCGGCAACATGGTCCAGGCGCCCGACGGAACGCTCTACCTGGTGGGGCGCTACCGCGACGCCGGCGACTCCCGCACCGGCGTGGGCCTCGGCGTTCGCGGTCGCGAGCTCGCCGTGTTCTCGTCGCGCGACGGCGGGGCGAGCTTCGAGAAGGTGGTGAGCCTCGACAAGGCGTCGCTCGCGGTCGGCGACCGCGCCGTGCTGTCCATCGAGGGCGCCGCGCTGGCGATCTCGGGCGGCGGCGTCGAGCTGTTCGTCTCGACGGAGAAGAGCGGCGTGGGGTACCCGCCGGGATACGAGGTGTTCCTCAAGCCCGGCACGGGGGTCTGGTCGGTCGACCGGCTTGCGGCGCCGGACGTGGCCGCGCTCGCCGGCGCCCGGCCGGAGCCGCTGATCGCGTCGGCCGACCCCCGATTCGTGCACGTCAAGGATCCGGTCGTCCACCGCACGGCATCGGGCGCCACCGTGCTGATCGTGTGCACGCACCCCTTCACGTGGTCGTCGTCGAACGCGGCCTACTGCGTACGACCCTCCGGCGAGGGCGCGTTCGGCCCGCTGCGCACGGGGTTCTTCGCGCGCGGCGAGACCTGGGACGTGGCCGTCTCCCGGATCACCGACGTGCTGACGGTGCCGGCCGACCTGTCGGGGGGGCGCGACGACGTGCAGCTGGTGTTCTACGACGGCGCGGAGTGCGTCCGCGAGCACGAGCAGCACCGCAGCGCGGTGACGCGCCCGCGCGGATACTCCTGCGAGGAGATCGCCGGGCTCGCCGCGTTCGCCGGCGCCGACCTGGATCGCATCGAACGGGTGGAGAGCGAGCTGCCGCGCTTCGTCTCGCCGTGGGGGACGGGCAGCGCGCGCTACATCCATGCCCTGGCAACGGACGCGGGCCTCACGGCCACGTGGCAGCAGTCGCAGCCGAGCGGCGCGCAGCCGCTCGTGCTGCACACGCTCCCATGGGACGAGGTGCGGCGGATCCTGTCGCGTTGAGCTCCCGGCCGCTCAGGCGGTAGCGAAGAAGGGGTCGAACACCAGGTCGGCGGCGCCCTTGCAGGCCCGCTCGGCGTCGTAGCCGAGGGCGAGCAGGCGCGGGAACGTCCCGCCGAGCGGCGCGTCGGGCGGGCGAACCTGCTTCTCGATCTCGAGGACGAGCGCCAGGGACAGCTCGCGCGAACGCGTGATCAGGAGGAACGCTTCGGGCTTCAGCAGCAGCGCGATGTTCACCATCGCCCGCCCCAGGAGCCCGGCGAGCTCGGTCACGACGGCGCCGACCGCTGCGTCGCCGGCTGCGAGCCGGGCGACCACATCGTCGACGTCGGTCACGCCGACATCCACGGCGCGCACGCGCGCGAGGATGGCGTCCTCCGACAGGTACTCCTCCAGCACGTCCGTGCGCATGGGGCCGGCGCCCATGTCCACCATCCAGCGCCCCACCTCGAGCGCGGTGGTGCCGTGGCTGACGAAGGCGCGGCCGTCCTGCACGAAGGCGCCGCCCACGCCGGCACGCAAGAGGATCGCCACCGCCGACCGCTCGTCGGTGGCGCCGCCGTAGCGGCACTCGGCCAGCGCGATCACCGAGGTGTTGTTGTGAAGCAAGACCGGCACCCCCAGCCGTGAACCCAGCCGCTGCGCGACCGGCACGCCGTCGAGCAGGGGGTAGCGCGGGCACACCGTCACCACGCCGGCCTCGATGTCGACCACGCCCGGCGCCCCGATGCCCACGCCCAGCAGGCGCTCGCGAGGCACGGCCGCCTCCGCCAGCGCGCGCTCGCACGCGCCGGCGACGCGCTCCAGGAGGTCGTCGCCGTCGGCGCTCCCCGCGATCGGCACGCTCGTGCGGTGCACGCCGGCACCCGTGAGGTCCACCACGAGCACGACCGCCTCGCGGGTGGAGAGATCGACGCCCAGCGCGTAAGCCGCACTCGGCTCGAGGGCGTAGAACGACGGCCGGCGCCCGCGCCGGTCGCGCGGCGCGGCGCCCTCGTCCACCTCGCGCAGGAGGCCGCGGGCCGCGAGCGCGGTGAAGATGCGGTACACGGTCGGGGCCGTGAGCCCCGTCAGGGGCACCATCTGCGACTGCGACACGGCACCCCGGGCCCGGATGATGCGGAGCACCAGCTTGGCGTTGGCGTCGCGGATGTCCTCGTTGCGCAGCGCTCGCTGCGCGGCGCGGCCGCCCGCCGGCGCAGGCTCGTCCGCCGCCGCCGAGCCTCGGCTAGAGGGCAACGGGAACCCCCTCCCGCATCGAGCGCTCGGCCGCCAGGCACAACCGCACGAGCTCCCGCTCGCGTTCCGCGGGGTAGAGCGCCTCCCCGCGGGCGAAGCCGTCGAGCGCGAGCCGCAGCCACGCGCCGATCTCGAACAGCTCCCCCGATGGACCCTCGACCGGGAGGCGCTCCGGCGCCGCCGCCCCGGAGCGCCGAAGGTGCACGCTGTACTCCGGCCGGTCGGTGCGGTCCATGGCCCCCGACCACAGCGAGCGGAGGGCGCCGCTCGAGCCCGAGACCTCCACGACCTGGTGGTGCTCGAAGCCCGCGAGCGACTGCGCGATCACCCCGTACGCGCCGCCCGCGAACCGCACCACCGCGGTGAAGCTCTCGGACAGGGCCACGGAACCGCGCGTGGAGTCGCCGAACGCCGTGACGCTCCGCGGCGCCCCGTGAGCCTCGAAGTACCACAGCAGCAGGTCGAAGAAGTGGATGGGCTCCTCCAGGATCCAGGAGCCCACCGTGTCGGCGTCGTACCGCCAGCCCGCGGCGCCGTCGCGGTACGGGAAGCGGAACAAGTTGAGCAGGGCGTAGCGGGGGTCCCCGATGGCGCCCTCGTCGATGGCGCGCTTCACCGCCGACCACTGGTGCGACAAGCGCAGCTCGTGGACCGACGACAGGAGCTTGCCGCTCTCGCGCTGCGCGTCGATCACCTGGTCGCACGCGCCCAGCGTGCCGGCCATCGGCTTCTCGAGCAGCACGTGCTTGCCGGCACGCAGCGCGCCGATGGCGGCGTCGGCGTGCAGGTGCGTAGGGAGGGCGACGTCGATCACGTCGACGTCGCCGGCGCGCAGGAGCCGGTCGGCGTCGCGCTCGATGCGCACGCCGGGGTGCGTCGCGGCCGCTCGTTGCGCCGACGCGTCGCCGCGGCAGAAGATCGCCACCAGCTCGTGCTCATCGAGCGCGGCCAACGACGCGGCGTGGATGCTGCCCCAACCGCCGTACCCCAGCAGCCCTACGCGCACGGTTCGCCACCACCCGCGTGCCGCGTCATCGCCCGAACAGCAGGTGCGGCAGGAACAGCGAGATGTCCGGCACCAATACGAGGATGACGAGTACCACGACGTACGTCAGGATGAACGGCAGGACCGACCGGGAGATGGCCTCGAGCGACACGTCCGCGATCTTCATGCCCACGAACAGGTTGGCGCCGAAGGGCGGGGTCAGGAAGCCGATCTCGGCGGTCACGACGAACAGCACCCCGAAGTGGATCGGGTCGATGCCGAGCGACGTCACGATGGGCAGGAAGATCGGCGTGAGGATGACGATCTGCGAGAAGGTCTCGGCCCAGGTGCCGACGAACAGCATGAACGCCATGATGATGAACAGGATCACGAGCCGGTTGTCCGACAGGGTCGTGATGGAGTGCCCGAGCGCCTGCGGGATCCCCTCGATGGTCAGGAGCCGCGCGAAGACGAAGGCGGCGGCGACCAGGATGATGAGCGTCCCGGAGAGCCGCAGCGTGGTGGTCAGCGCGACGTACACGTCGCGTAGCGTCATCCTGCGGCGCACGAGCAGGCCCACGACGAGCGAGTAGAAGATCGTGACCTCGGCCGCCTCGATCGGGGTGAAGAAGCCGGCGTAGATGCCGCCGAGGAGGAGCACGATCGCCCCCAGGGCCCATCGCGCGTCCCACAACACGCCGAGGACCTCGCGCGGGGCGAGGGTGCGGGCATCCGGCACGTCCTCGGTCCCGGCGCTCGCCTGGCGCGGGAACCAGCGCAGCAGGATGACGGACGTCAGGCCCAGGGCGGCCGCCATCAGCAGGCCGGGGATGAGCCCGGCGACGAACAGCGCACCGATGGACTGGCTCGCGATGACGCCGTACATGATGAACGGGTTGCTGGGCGGGATGAGGATCCCCAGGGCGCCGCCGCTCGACGCCACGGCGCCGGCGAACTGCGGCGTGTACTTCGCGCGGATCATCGCCGGGATCATCACGCCGCCGATGGTGGCCACCGTGGCCGGCCCCGATCCGGTGACGGCCGCGAACACGGCGCAGGCGACGATGGTGACGACGGCGAGCCCGGAGCGGGAGAAGGCCATGAAGCGCTTGACCATGGTCACGAGGTCGTCGGTGATGCCGGCCTTGTCGAACAGGCTCGCCACCAGCAGGAAGCCGGTGACCGCGATGAGCGGGTACTGGTCGACGCCCGCGTAGAGCGTGCGCACCAGGATGTGCATCGGCAGGTGGTGGAGCCAGAAGAACAGGAGGGACGTCAGCGTGAGCGCGACGTAGATGGGCAGGCCGGTGAGCAACAGCGCGACGAGCGTGAGGGCGATGAGCATGCTAGGGGAGCGTGTCCGGCGCGGCGGGGGCCGGCGGCGGGCGGAACCAGCGCTGCACGAGACGGAAGCTGATCAGCACGAAGGCGAAGGGGACGACGAGGAAGATGTACTGGAGCGGGATGTCGAGCACCGCGCTGCGGCCCGAGAAGCGGCTCATCGACCGGAACACGTCGATGGCGAGCTTCGCGACCACCAGGTTGAACACGATCCACACCACGTCGGTGGCGGCGGCGAGCACCCGGCGGCCGCGCGGCGGAAGGTACTCGGCGAGGATCGTGACGCGGATGTGATCGCGGCTCTTCACGCCGTAGCTGGCGCCCAGGTACACGACCACGACGTAGAGGATGCGCGACAACTCCTCCTGCCAGGGGATGCCGGAAGAGACCGTGAGGCGCACCACGACCCCGACGAAGATGAGACTCACCACCACCGTCAACGCGAGGACGCCGAGGATCTCCTCGAACTTGTCGTCGACGAACCTAAGGACTCGCACCATGCTGCTCCTGGCCGCCGAGGAGGCGCGCCGCTCCCGCGTTGGTCGCAGGCAAGCGACGTCGCTCCCGGATGCGAACCCCGGGAGCGACGCGGATCATCGAAGGCTGCGCGGTCGGTGCTAGAGCCCGGCCGCCGCGGCCACCTTCTTGACGATCTCCTCGCCCTTGGCGCTGTCGCCGTCCCCGATGCGCTCGTAGAACGAGGGCCAGGTCGCGCGCGCGGCTTCCGCCCACGCCGCGTAGTCGTCGGGCCGGCCGAGGAACTGCACGCCGTGCTCGTCGGCGGAGACCTGGCGCGCCTTGTCGAGGATCTCGCCCGAGCGGCTCATCGTGACCTGCTGAGCGTCGGCGGAGGCGCGGTCGACGGCAGCCTTGAGGTCGTCGGGCAGCGCCTGGTAGGTGTCGTTGTTGAGCACGCAGGTCGAGACCTGCAGCATGTGATCGTCGTCGGTGATGTACTTGACGACCTCGTTCATGCGCGCCGAGATCAGCACGGAGTCGTCGACCTCGAACGCGTCGACCACGCCGAGCTGCATGGCGCTGAACAGCTCCGACCATTCGACGGGCGTCGGGCTGATGCCCCACGACTCGACCATCTTGATCATCACGGGGCTGGGCGGCACCCGGAACTTCAGCTTGCGGAGGTCGGCGAGGGTGTGCACGGGCTTGGTCGACATGACGTGGCGGAAGCCCGAGTCCCACAGGGTCACGAGCCGCAGGTTCGCCTGGTCCGCGAGGTAGGCGTTGAAGTCGGGCCACAGGACGTCGATGGCCTGGCGGAAGCTGGCGCTGTCCTGGAACATGTACGGCAGGATCATCACGTCGAGCCGGTTGGCGTAGTTGGTGATGAGGTTGAGGCTGGTGCACAGGACTTCCTGCGCGCCTGAGACGGTGAGGTCGATCATCTCGGCGTCGGTGCCGAGCTGCGCCGACGGGTACACGGTCGCGGTGATGCGCCCGTCCGACTCCTTCTCCAGCGCGTCGGCGAACGCCGTGGACGCCACGTGGAGCGCGGAGTCCTCGAGCGGCGCGTTGGCGTGCCCGATCTTGAAGTGATACGTCTGCGCCGACGCTGCACCGGCCAGGGCCAGGGCGAGCGCGACGATGGCTCCGAACGCCAACGAGCGTGTGTGCCGCTGCATGCCAAACCTCCCAGGGACCGCTTTATTTTCGCCCCTTAAGTATAGGGGCGCCCTGGGGACGTGTCAACGCGCGCGACGCAACGCTGCGGTACGCCCGGCGTCCGCGTCGCGGACCGCTGCGCGACCGCGAAGGCAGGCGGACGGCGCTCGGCTCCGCCCGCGCCGGCGCCCGGGTTTGCTCGAGGCTGTCGGCGGCGTTCCATGCCGGTGGCCTCCGCCCGCGCGGGCGCTCGCGCGTCGCGCGGGCGGGTGGGCACGGCGCGGCCCGCGGCCCACAATGGGACATGAGCGACTGGACCAAGGACGACCTGCGACGCGGGTACGACGAGGCGGCGTCGCGCTACGACCGTTCCGAGGCGCCGCTCGAGTGGCTGGGGATCTCGCGCATGCGGCGCAACGTGTTCGGCCGCGCCTCGGGGCGGGTGCTGGAGGTGGCGGTCGGGACGGGCGTGAACCTGCCCCACTTCCCGGCCGCGTGCGACGTCACGGCCGTCGACCTGAGCCCACGGATGCTCGCCGTCGCGCGCGGACGCGCCGAGCGCCTGGGGCGGCGCGCGAGCTTCGACGTGATGGACGCCGAGATGCTCGAGCTCGACAGCGACAGCTTCGATACCGTCGCGTCGTCGATGAGCGTCTGCACGTTCCCCGATCCGGTGCGGGCGCTGTCCGAGATGGCGCGGGTCTGCCGCCCGGGGGGCCGGGTGCTGCTGCTCGAGCACGGCCGCTCGAGCTGGGAGGTGGCGGGCCGCTGGCAGGACCGTCACGCGCATCGCTTCTCGAGCCAGCTCGGCTGTCACTGGAACCGCGACCCGGTCGCCCTGGCTCAGCGTGCGGGGCTGCGTGTCGTGCGCTCGCGCCGGCGCTTCCTCGGCGTGTTCCAGGCCATCGAGGCGGTGCCCGAGGCCGGGTGAGTCGCGCCGTGACGACGCTACAATGCGGACATCACGGAGGTGGGCATGGTGGGACGGAGCGCGGGGTGGCGTGGGGCGGCAGTGGGCGCAGCGGTCCTGCTGGTTCTGGGCGTGGTGGGCTGTGCCGGTCCGGCGGGTGGCGGGCTGGGGGAGCTCGCCCTCACCGTCACGGCGCCCGCCGGGGTCGACGCGAGCGTCGAGGTGACCGGTCCGGGAGGCGATGCGCAGACGGTGAGCACGACGCAAACCCTCGGCGGACTGGCGCCGGGGACGTACCACGTGACCGCCGCCCCGGCCCGCCGGCCGGGAACGCTGGTCGACGATCTGTTCGACGCCGCGGTCTCGGATGGCGGCACCGTGGAGGTGAGCGCGGGAGCCACCGCGACCGCGACGGTGAGCTACCAGCACCGCCCCGGTACTGGGGCGCTGTGGGTGGCGGTGTACGGCAGCACCAAGCTCATCGCCTTCGACGACGGCCAGCTCCCGAACGGCGGTGCGGGGGTCACCCCGTCGTTGGCGCTCGGGCTCGGCTCCGGCATTCGCCCGTATTCGGTTGCGTTCGACGCCGAGGGCAACGCCTGGGCCGGCACGCAGGACGGCGAGCTGCTCGAGTTCGCCGTGGACGACCTTGCCTCGTCGGGCACGCCCGCCCCTGCGGTGGTGCTCGATTCCGGCGGCACCGACGTGAACGGGATCGTGTTCGGCGCCGACGGCATGCTGTGGGCGGCCGTAAGCGGAGCGATCGTCGGGTTCACGCCGTCGCAGCGGACGGCCTCTGGGTCGCCCACGCCGGACGTTACACTCACCGGCTCGGCGTCGCATCCCGTGGGGGCAGCGCACCAGCTCGCGTTCGACGCCTCGGGCGGCCTGTGGTTGGCGAACCTGGGAGGGGCCGTCCTGCGCTTCTCGCCCTCCCAGCTCGCTACGGGCGGCGCGCTCGAGCCGGACGTGGTGCTCGAGAGCAACGGCACGTCCCTGAACAACCCGCGCGGCGTCGCGTTCGACGCCTCCGGATCGTTGTGGGTCGCGTGTTGGAGCGGCAATGCCGTCGAGAAGTTCCGACCGCAGGACATCGCCGTGAGCGGAACGCCCGACCCGTTCGTGCGCCTCACCGGGGTCGGCGTGAACCCACTGCGGCTCGCGTTCGACAACGCCGGTAACCTGTGGCTCAGCAGCAACTACGACCCGACCTTCAGCCACGGGGGCCATGTCGGGATGATCGCGGCCGCCGACCTAGTGGCCAGCGGGACGCCGCCACTCGGGGCGAGCTTCACGAGCGTGGGCGGCTTCGACTCGGGAGGGACGCTGGCGTTCGCGCCCATGCCGGCGTGGTCGCTCGGCGCGCCCTGATCAGGTGGGCGGCGGTCCGGTGACCGTGCGGAGGTGGCGTCGGGGTTGTTGGAGCGCGGCCGGGTCGTCGAGAACGTGCGCGCGCCTGGCGGCGCCCGTCCGGAGTGGTCCAGGACATCGAGGCCGTGCCCGTGGCGCTGTGACGCAGGGCGTCCCGGGGGGTCCGGGGAGGGACCGGCGGCCACGGCAAACGGACGCCGCCTCCCGGACGCAAGACCGGGAGGCGGCGCGAGCGCATGCGTCGTCTCTACTTCCTCTTCCTCGTCGTGGCGGTCGTCGGCACCGTCGGGGCAGCGTTCGCGGTCCCGTGCCTTCCGCAGCGCCGCGTCCAGGTACATCTGGACCAGGAAGGTCGCCGGTGCGCCGACCGCGTCTCGCTACATCTGGGGCCGGAAGGTCGCGGGTGCGCCGGCCACGCTCGGATCGCGTTACATCTGGAGTCGGAAGGTTGCCGGCGTGCCGGGCGCGGTCGCGCCGCGCTCCACCTTCGGCATGAAGCCGGCGGCGGCCCCGGCGCCTTCGCTCGCGTCTCGTTACGGGTTCAGCAGGTAGAAGGCCGCTGGTGGCGCGCCGCTGAGGTTGGCTTCCGACACGAGGTACGGGGGCCGGCCGATGCCGGCGCGCCACCGCGCCGCCACGTGGAATGCCGACCGGCGGCGTGCATCGCGCTTCGACCGGCCGTGGGGCGCGTTGCGCCGCGGGTGCCGGCCCACCTCGGGCACGCGGGGCGCGCGCCGCGCCGCAGATGCCCACCTTGCGTCAGGCAGGCGCCCGAGTGCGCACCCGGCGCGCCGTCGCACGGCACCGGGACGTTCGTACCCATTGACAGCGACCCCGCCGGCGCGCTACTTATTTAGCAAAGTTTCTTAACGAACGTGCATGCGCTCCGACCGCGGGAGGCGGGGCGTCGCGAGGGCAGACCGCCGGGAACCGGAAGACCTTCGGGAACCGACCGCGAGGAACGACCGCGAGGCAAGGGAGGACGCCCCACGTGTCCGGGCCGAAACGAGACCAGGGTCCTGCGAACGCCCGCTCGATCGAGCGCGCGGAGCCGTCGGCGCGCGCGTCGGCGGTGCCTGGCCTCGCGCTCCGGCGCCCCGCGCACCTGCGCGAGCAGAACCGCTGGCACGCGCTGCGCGCCTTGCGCGACCGGGGTCCGCTCACCCGGAGCGAGCTCGCCGCGTGCATGCGGGTGAGCAAGGTGACCGCCTCCGCGGTGACCTCGGGCCTGCTCGCGGGCGGCTGGGTGGTCGAGACGGAGCGCGCGTCCGGCGGCGTCGGTCGCCGGGCGGCCGTGGTAGACCTGCACCCGGCGCTCGGCCGCGCGGTCGCGCTCGACGTCGACGACGCGAGCGTGCGGCTCCGGTCGACCGACCTTCGCGGCGCGGCCGCCCGCAACCGCCGCCTGGCCACGCCGGGGACGCTCGAGGCGTTCCTCGAGCTCGTCGCGCGCGAGGTGCGCTCCGAAGCGAAGCGGGGCCGGCACATCCGCCGGGTGGTCCTGTCCGTGCCCGTAACCGTCGAGGATGATGGCGTGGTGCGCTTCTCGGGCAAGCCCCGCTACCTCGACGACGTCCGGCTGCTCGACGAGCTGCAGGCGCGGCTGCCGGCCGTGCCGCTGACGATCCTCAACGACATCAATGCCGCGACGGTGGCCGAGGGCGCTTCCGGTGCCGCCACGGCGTGGCGCGACTTCGCGTTCCTCGATCTACGCCGGAGCGGCATCGGCATGGGATTGGTACTGGGCGGCCGGCTACACACCGGGCGCCGCGGCCGCGCCGGCGAGATCGGCCTGCTGCGCACCCGTGTGCGCTTCGAGAACCTCGAGAACGTCCTCGCGCACGGCGGGAAGGAGGCGGTGACGGAGCTCGCCGCCGTGCTCGCGACCGCGTTCTCCCTGCTCGACCTCGAGGGGGTGGTGTTCCATTCGGAGTTGCCACGCGGCCGTGCCTGGCTGGTGGACCTGCGGCGCGAGCTGAGCGGCGCCCTGCCCTACGCCATCGAGCTGGTCGAGAGCGAGCTCGGCGACGCCGCCCCGCTGGAAGGCGCCGTGCGCACGGCGCTCGACGAGGCCTGGACCGAGCTGGAGGCCGAGGTCACCGGCGCGTTGCCGAGCGGCGGAAGCGCAGCCGCGGCGGCACCCCGAGCCCCGCCGGCGGGGGAGCGCTGAGCCGGCGCCCGCCCGCACGCCCGGTCCGCCGGGCCGTCCCCGCACCCGCCGTTGCCTCCGGCCCGATCTTCGCTTCCTTCCCCGCCTCGGCCCTCGCCCCGATCGTCGCCCCTACCCGCACCACGATCCGCCGCTCGACCCGCACGACCGAAGGGAGAACCGCATGAAGCACCTCCGCAACCTGGCTCTCGTCCTCTCAGCAGCCCTCATGGGCCTCGCGTTCGCACAGAACGTCACGCTGAAGGCGCTGTTCATGGAGCAGGCCGCCTACAGCAACGACGATGTGCGCAGCATGATCTCCGACTTCGAGGCGCAGAACCCCAACGTCACGGTGGAGCCCGAGTTCGTGTCCTACGAGGCGCTCCACAACAAGATCATCACCGCGGCTGCGGCCGGCGGCTCGGGCTACGACGTGGTGCTGTTCGACGTGATCTGGCCCGCCGAGTTCGCCGAGAACAACGTGCTGATGGACATCACGGACAAGATCCCGCAGGACATGGTCGACCAGGTGTGGCCGGGCGCGTGGACGACCGTCACCTACCAGGACCACTACTACGGCATCCCGTGGATCCTGGACACCAAGTACCTGTTCTACAACCAGGACATGCTCGACAAGGCCGGCATCTCCGCGCCCCCGAAGACGTGGCAGGAGCTGCTCGACCAGTCCCAGAAGATCAAGGACGCCGGCATCGTGCAGTACCCCATCGTGTGGAGCTGGGGGCAGGCGGAAGCGATCATCTGCGACTACACCACCCTCGTGTCCGCCTTCGGCGGGAGCTTCTTCGACAACGGCGCGCCCACCTTCAACGAGGACGGCGGCCTCAACGCGCTGCAGTTCATGAAGGACTCGCTCGACAAGGGCCTCTCGAACCCGGCCTCCACCGAGTCGCTCGAAGAAGACGTGCGGCGCATCTTCTCGTCGGGCCAGGCGGCCTTCGCCCTCAACTGGACCTACATGTACAACCTCGCGAACGACCCCAACGAGTCGCAGGTGGCCGGCAGCGTGAAGGTGGAGCCCGCCCCCGGTGACGGCACCAACAGCGACGTCTCGGCGGTCAACGGCTCGATGGGTCTGGGTGTCACGAGCAACTCGCAGCACCCCGACGAGGCCTTCCAGCTCATCCAGTTCCTCACCAGCCAGCAGGTGCAGAACAAGTACGCCAAGCTGTCGCTGCCCATCTGGAAGTCGTCGTACGACGATCCGGCCGTGACGCAGGACCAGGAGTCGCTCATCGAGGCGGCCAAGAAGGCCATCCCGGCCATGTACCCGCGCCCGCTGCTCGTCCAGTACCCGCAGTTCAGCACGTGGCTCCAGACCGACATCCACCGCGCGCTGCTCGGGCAGGCCACGCCGGCCGACGCGCTCGACAACACCGCGAAGCAAGTCGAGCAGAACAACCTCAAGTAGGCGACCTCGCGGGCGGGACCCTTGCACGCCCGAGGGTCCCGCCCGCGCAAGGGCAGGAGGACGAAGGTGCCCACGATGCCCGCACGCCCGGGCCCCGGCTGCAGCCGCGGCGCCGGACCTGGCGGAGCCGGTGAGGGGGAGCGCGCGAGGAGCGCGCCCCCCCGCCGCCCGTCGCGAGCCGGGGTCTGCCGATGACGGCGCGCCGCTCCAACGCCGCGGCGTGGCTCATGCTGCTGCCCGCGCTGCTGGTGGTCGGTGGGGTCGTCGGCTACCCGTTCCTGCGCACCTTCTATCTCGGATTCTTCAACGCTCCGCTCCTCGGCCGGTCCCGCACCTACGTGGGGCTGGCCAACTATCTCCAGGCGTTCCAGACGCCCGAATTTCGCGCGGCCATCGGTCACACGCTGCACTTCACGGTCGGCTCGATCGGCATCGAGCTGGTCCTGGGCGTCGCGGTGGCCATCTTCCTGAACCGGGAGTTCTTCGGCCAGCGCGTGCTGCGCGCGCTGCTCATCCTGCCGCTGGCGCTGCCCACCGTGGTGAACGCGGTCATGTGGCGCTGGATCTACAACCCCGAGTACGGGGCCCTCAACGCGCTGCTCACGCAGACCCACATCCTTCCCGGCTACCGATCGTGGCTCGGCACGCCCGGCCTCGCGATGAACATGATCATCCTGGCCGACGTCTGGAAGAACTTCACGCTCGTCGCGCTGCTCGTCCTCGCCGCGTTGCAGACGATCCCCGCGGAGCTGCACGACGCCGCGCGCGTCGACGGCGCGAGCGCCTGGCAACGCACGCGCTTCATCACCCTTCCCGGCATCCGGCCGGCGCTGCTGGTGGCGCTGGTGCTGCGGACCGTCGAGGCGCTCAAGGTGTTCGACATCATCTACGTCATGACCGGCGGCGGGCCGGCCAGCTCGACGAAGACGTTGTCGTTCATGGTCTACCAGGAGGCGTTCAGCTTCCTGAAGCTCGGCACGGCCGCGGCCGACGCGTTCCTGACGGTGGCGCTCATCATGATCTTCGTCGGCATCTACATCCGCCTGCTGCAGTCGCGGGGGGTGGCCGGATGACGACGCCCGCCACCCGGATGCCCGGCATGGGGCGCCCGAAGCGCCGAAGCGCGGTCGAGCAGGTGCTCACGTACGTCGGGGCGGTGCTGCTGTTCGCGTTCATCGTGGCGCCGTTCGTGTGGCTGTTCATCTCCAGCGTGGCGCCGCTCGCGGACCTCATCAAGCGGCCGCTCTCCTGGATCCCGCCGCACGCGACCCTCGAGCGCTACAAGACGCTCTTCTTCAGCCCGGACGGGCGCGAGTTCCGCTTCGCACTGCGCAACTCCTCGGTCGTCGCCGGCATCGCGACGAGCATCAGCCTGGTGGCCGGGATGCTGGGCGCCTACGCCCTCTCGCGCTTCCCGAGCCGCAGCCGCACGGGCCTGCTGTACCTGATGCTCGCCACCTACATGACGCCGCCGGTGGCCATCTTGCTGCCCATCTACTTGATCCTCAGCCGGCTCGGCATGCTCAACTCGACGATCGGGCTGGCGCTGGTGTACACCAGCTTCCTGACGCCGTTCCTCACCTGGATCCTGAAGGGCTTCTTCGACGCGATCCCCGAGCAGCTCGAAGAGGCCGCGATGATCGACGGTGCCACGCGCGTGGGATCGATGGTCCGGGTCGTGCTGCCGCTGTCGCTGCCCGGCGTGATCACCGCCATCTTGTTCGGGATCATCCTCGCCTGGGACGAGTTCCTCTACGCCCTCATCTTCACCAGCTCGGCGGCGGCAAAGACGCTCCCCGTGGCCATCTCGGAGTTCACCAGCCGGCACGCGGTCGACTTCGGGCTGATGGCGACGGGCGGCATCATCGCCGCGCTGCCGCCGCTCATCCTGGCGTTCGCGCTGCAGCGGTACCTCATCGCGGGGTTGACGGCGGGCGGGGTGAAGGGGTGAGACGGGCGCGAGGTGGCCGGGAGGCCCGGTAGCGGCGCGGCCCCAGCGACGGGCGCCAGTCAAGGGCGCCAGTCAAGGGCGGGAGCGAAGGGCCGGAGCGAAGGGCGGCAGCGAAGGGACGGTCTGGACATGGACGGACGATCCGAAGGCACAGCGCCGGCTAGCGCCGGCGAGCCGGGCGCCGAGCTGGGCGCCGAGCTCCGGCGAGAGATCGCCGGGCAGCAGGACAGTGTGGCGCGCACGCTGGAGGACGCTGCGCTCAACCGCTACCTCGACCGCCTCGCGCGCGCCGTGCGCGACTCGGGCGAGCTGCTCGTGACCGGCATGGGCGCGTCGCTGCACGCGGGCTCGATCGTCGCCGGCATGCTTCGTGGGCACGGCCTTCGGGCCACCGCCCTGCCGAGCTCCGAGCTGCTGTACTACGGCGAGCGCCTGCCGGTGAAGCCCGTGCTGGTGATCAGTCAATCCGGCGCATCGGTGGAGATCGAGAGGCTGCTCGAGCTCTCCAAGGAACCCGCGACCGCGCGAACGAGGGAGCACGTCCACGGCCTCACCCTCGACCCCGACAGCCCGCTGGGCCGCCACGGGGCGGGCGTGATCCCCGGCGGCCCCGAACGCGCCTTCGCCGCGACACGCTCGTTCACGACCACCCTCGCGGCCCTGTACGGCCTCGCCATGCGTCTGGGCGTCGCGGTGGACCTGCACGGCCTGCCCGACGCGATCGGGCCCGCGCTGGGCGAGCTCGAGCATCTCGGCGAAGCGCGCGCCCGCCTCGAGACGGCCTCGACCATCTTCGTGACCGGCCGCGGCCCGTTGCACGGCCTGGCGGACTACGTCGCGCTGCTCCTCATGGAGCTCGCGCGGCTGCCCTGTGCCGGCATCGAGGCCGCCCAGTTCCGCCACGGCCCGCGCGAGGCTGCGGGGCGAGGGCTGGCGGTCGTCGCGCTCTCGGCCCGCTCCGACACCAGCGCACTCGTGCGCCGCTTCGCCGCGCAGCTCGCCGCGCTCGACAGCCCCACGGTGCTGCTGGACGCCGGCAGCGAGCTCGAGCCCGGCGCGGGACCCATGGTGAAGGTCCCGCTCCCGCCCGCCGACGAGGTGGCGGCGGTGCTGCCGATGGCCGTCGCCGCGCAACGGTTGGCCGTGGCGCTGGCCGAGGCGCGCGGCGTGACGCCGGGCGTTCCGCTCCGGTCGTCCAAGGTGACGCGTGAGGAGTGAGGAGGAGCCGTCGCCCTCGCGCGGCACGGCCGGCGACGAGAGCCGTGTCGCGGGGTCGCGCCCGGTGGGTGGCGGCGACCTCGGACCGGAGCCGGCGGTGCGCCTGCCGATCCACGTGATCGGCAACGTCAACCTGGACATCGTGATGGGCCCGGTGCCGCCGTGGCCCACGCCCGGCACCGAGACGATCGTGGAGCGCCAGGAGGTGCGCGTGGGGGGCGCCGCCGGGGTGAGCGCGCTGGCGCTGCAGGGTATGGGCGTGCCGTTCACGCTGCACGCCACCGTCGGGGACGACGCCTTCGGCCAGGTCGTACGCCGCGGCATGGGGCCGGCCGGCGCGCAGCTCCGGGCGGTGGACGCGCCCACCGCGTACTCCGTCGGTCTGGGGCACCCGGACGGGGAGCGCACGTTCCTGACGAGCCTCGGTCACCTCGACCGGCTCGACGTGGAGCGGTTGGCGCACGAGCTGGGCAGCGCGGACCCGGGGCTCGTGTTGGTGTGCGGGTACTTCCTGCTGCCGCCCCTGCGCGCGGGCATCGAGCGCGTGCTGCGGGCCGCCAGGGCCGCCGGCCACACGGTCGTGTTCGACACCGGCTGGCCGAGCGAGGGCTTCACGGACGCCGTGCGCGCCGAGCTCGACGCCGCCCTGCCGTTCCTCGACCTCGTCACCCCGAACGAGGCCGAGGTGATGGGTTGGACCGGTGCGCGGGACGCAGGCGCAGGATGCCGCGTGCTCGCTCGGGGAGGCACCACCGTCGTGCTGAAGCGCGGGGGCGAGGGCGCGTGCGTGGTGGGCCCGGGCACGGAGGAGCGGGCGTTCGCCGCGCCGCCGAAGCGCGTGGCCGACACGGTCGGCGCGGGCGACTGCTTCAACGCTGCGCTGCTGGCGCGGTTGGGTGCGCGGCGGCCGCTGGAGGACGCCGTGGAGGGCGCGATCGCCTACGCAAGCGCGGTCATCGCGACGCGGCCGCGGCGCTACGACGTGGGGGGCCGGGATCCCGGCCCCCCGCATGCGTGAACCTCGGCTGCCCGGCGCCCGCCGCCTAGGGCTGCGTCGCGTCGTACAGCGGCGCGTCCACCCCGGTCGCCACGCGAAGCCTCGCGTGCCCGCCGCCCGGGCCGTTCTCCGTTACATCGACGCGAACGTGTCGCAGGCCTGGGGATCGCCGGTGTCGTAACCCGTTTCGAACCAGTGCGTGCGTTGGGCCGACGTGCCGTGCGTGAAGGTCTCTGCGTTGGGGATGCGCCCGGCCTGCCGCGCGAGTCGGTCGTCGCCCACGGCGGCCGCGGCGGTGAGCCCCTCCTGCAGGTCGCCGCCGCCCATGACGCCGCGAGCGTCGGCGGAGTTCGCCCAAACCCCGGCGTAGCAGTCGGCCTGGAGCTCGAGGGCCACCGACCAGCGGTTGGCCTGCGAGGGGTTGGCCTGCTCCTGCCGGTCGACCCGGTCGCTGGTGCCGATCAGGTCCTGCACGTGGTGGCCCAGCTCGTGCGCGATCACGTAGGCCTGCGCGAAGTCGCCCGGTGCGCCGAAGCGGTTCTTGAGCTCGTCGTAGAAGCTGAGGTCGAGGTAGACCTTGGCGTCGACCGGGCAGTAGAACGGTCCGGTGCTGGCGGGCGCCACGCCGCAACCGGAGTCGACGGCGTCGCGGTAGAGCACCAGCTTGGCGTCGTGGTAGCTCAGGTTGCTGTTGTCGAAGATGTCCGACCAGGTCTGCTGCACGTCGTCGAGGACGAACGAGACGAAGTGGACGGTGGCCTCCTCCGCCTGCAGGCTCTGCTGGGAGGGCGGAGCCTGCACGGTGGGCGACGTTCCGGGCGTGATGCCGAGCACGGAGAACAGGTCGGTACCGGTGAGCAGGCTCAGCACGGCGACGACCACGATGCCGCCGATCCCCAACGACAGCCCGGCACGGCTGGGGCCGCGCTGGCCCCTGCGGTCCTCGAGGTTGCGGCTGCGGCCGCGGTCGTCCCAGTTCATGCACCCTCACCTCCGGCTTGCCTGGAGGATCATGGTGGCACGCGCGGGATCGGGCGTGCGTCGCGCGCGAGCGTCGGCGCCCGAGGCGCCGGCCCTCACGCCGCTGCCCGGCGCCCCAGCTTCTCCGACAGCTTCATGCGCAGCAGCGGCCCCACCGGGAAGTCGAACAGGCCGCGCCGCACCCACCTCGGCGCAGCGGTCTTGCCCCACAGGATCACGCGCGGCATCGTGGTCTCGGGTGTGAAGTCGCCGTGGCGGGCCTCCGGATCGCCCCACCGGTAGACGTTGTGCGGCAGCCAGTCGCTCGCCCGCAGCGAAGCGAGCATGGAGCGGGCGGCCTCGCGAGGATGGAGCTCGCCGCTGCGCGACGCGTCGAGCACCCGCGTGGCGTTGTCGACGACGGCCCGCATGCGCGCCGCGAACGGCGCCTCCTCGCGCTCCACGGCCTCGAGCGCGTCGCGCTCGTGCGACGCCATCGCGCGCATGCAGGTGCGCATGAGCCACAGGTCGCCGTAGAGCTTGCTGGCGATCCAGATCTTCGTCCAGGCGTCCCAGGTACCGAAGTCCGCCATGGCCTCGTAGGCGTTGCTGACCATCCCATCGTGGTCGTCGAGCTGGGTGCGCTGGAGCGGCTCGAGCGCCGCGAAGCGCTCGCGCGAGAAGTCGTCGTCGCGCAACGCGGCCAGCAGGCGCCCGAGGAAGACATACAGGGTTCGGAACGTCATGATCATGCCGCGGGAGTACAGCGCGTCGACCGACCCGTACGCCTGCGGCGTGACGAACCAGCGCTCGCCCAGGCACGCCGTGCTCGAGTACTGCAGGCGCGGCACGCCGGTCCACGGCCTGGTCGCCCGCACGTTGGCGAGGTGGCGCGCGATGGTCGGGAAGCGCCGGACGATCTGCCAGAACTCCGCCTCGGGCTCGAGCCCGCTCGGCGGGAAGGCACCCAGGTCCAGGCACAGACCGAGGCTCGCCGCGGGATTCGACGACGCGCGCCCGTTGCCGAACGGGATCACCCACAGCCAGCCGCCGTCGAACACGTGGTGCAGGGTTCCGTCGTGCCAGCGGTACTTCAGGCCCGGCAGGTCCGAAGGGTCGTAGAGGTCGTCGAAGGGCGCCACCCCCTCGACGTGGGTGAAGATCGCGCGCGAGCGCGTCTTCAGGCGCGTCGGCTCCTCGCGCAACCCCTGCGTGCGCGCGACGATGGAGGCGAAGCCGGTGGCGTCCACCAGGTACCGCCCCGTCACGGGCGCTTCCCCGTCGATCTCGACGCTCACCCCGTCGGACGCGAGACGCACGCCGGTGACGGTGGCGCCCTCGCGCAACACGGCGCCGCGCGCCTGAGCCGAGCGCACCATGTACAGGTCGACGTCCGCGCGCCACAGGTGGCTCTCGGACAGGAACGGCACCTCCGGCGCGAGGAACTGATGGGTGTGCCCCCGGACGTCGAGCGGCATGCCGGGCTCGTGGTAGGCGAAACCGATGGAGCGCTTGATGCCGCTGCTCCGGCCCACGTGCCGGCGGATGCCGTCGGCACTGGCCAGGTGCGCGAGCTCCGGGAGGCCGTAGCGCTGGGCGATGAGCCACATCCAGTACGACGTCTGCGGCAGGGTGGACTCCCCCAGGGCGAAGCGCGGATGACGACCCTTCTCGACCAGAAGCACGCGCCCGCCGGCGGCGGCGATCGCCGCCCCGACGGTGGACCCGGAGAGACCGGAACCCAGCACGATCACGTCGAAATCGTGGTCCATGGCGACTCCCTTCGCGGTTCGGGGGCCCTCGGGCCCGCCTGCTCGAAGGGTGGCGCCTGGGCCATGAACGCACCATGAACCGAGCGGCCTGCCGGGGCCCGCCGCGGTGGCGGGGTCGGGCCGTCGCCGGGGCGGGCGAGCCGCAGCCTGCCTCCCTCACGGCGCGATCCCGAAGTCGATCTGGTTGCCCGCGCCGGTGATCTGCCAGTACGGCAACGCGCTGGCGACCCCCGTCTTGATGCCCAGCGCGGCGCCGCCGCCCACGAGCGTGCCGCTCGCGTGGATCACGGCCGCCGCGCCCGACGCCCGGTCGTCGACCAGGTTGGTGCCGCCGTTGTCGTGCAGGTCGTTGTAGCCGCGGTCGTCGTTGGTGCCCAGGTCGACGAGCTGGCCCACGGCGTTGCCGCTCGCGCTGCCGCCGATGAGCGCCAGCTCGCTGCCGTAGGTCGCCACGGCGCCCGCGTCGTTCCCCGTGAGCGCCGTGTCGGTGAGCGTGGCGCGCGACGCCTGCAGGCGCAGGCCGTCGCCGCCCGAGCCCGTCAGCTCGCTGTCCGTCAGGGTGAGCCGGCTCACGTCGGCGGCGTAGATCGCGTACCCGCCCGCGTCCTGCACCGTGGTGCCCGTCACCTCCACCTGCAGGTCCGATGCCGTTTGCGACAGGTCGATGCCGTTCATGCCCGCCGAGGCGACGAGGCTGTCGAGCACGCTCAGATGGCCCGTCCCGACGAACTCGATGCCGTGGTAGGCCGGTGCGGAGATGGCGACGTCGTCGACGGTCACGTCGGCGTCCGCCAGCGACACGTGCAGTGCGATGCCGAAGCCGTGGAGGGTCAGGTCGGCCACGCGGGTGGTGCCATCGTTCGCCTCGAGGCCGGTCGCGGTCCCGCCCCCACCCTCGAGCACCGTCGTCGTCCGGTCGGCGCCCTGCAGCACGAGGCCGGTCACGTCGTACGGGAAGCCGTCGTCGCCGGTGGTGCTCGCCCCGTACGTGCCGGCAGCCAGGGCGACCGTGTCGCCCGCCCCGGCTTCGCTCAGGGCGTGGGTGAGCGTGGCGAAGGGGGCGTCGGTCGTGCCGCGGGCGTCGTCGTCGCCGTGGGGAGAGACGCTGACGGGCGTGACCGTGAGCGCGTCGGGCACGTCCGTCACGCCGCCGGCGAACGTCAGGTGGAGGCTCCTGGGGCCGAGCGCGGCGCCGTGCGGCGTGACGAGGACCAGGATGACCTCGCCGTCCGACGGTGCGGGCGTGCCGGCGGGTGTGATGGGGACGGCGTCGGCGCCCTCGCCGAGCTCCGCGCTCGTGATGCCCAGCAGGTGTGACCCCCGGACGTCCAGGTTCACCGTGGCGCCCTGCCGCACCTGGCGGCTCGAGCCCGCACCCTCGATCGCCACGGTGTCGCTCGGCGGTGGGTGATGGGCGCCGCGCGGGCAGGGGAGCGCCCCTCGGCCGTGCTACCTTCGCGCCATGGACGCGACTCCGGGATCGTCGCCTCCGACGGCCTTCGGCCGCCTGGCGGCCGGCTGGGTGTACGGCGGTTTCCTCGCGGGCATCGTGTTCCTGCTGCTCGCGCCGGTGTTCCTGGTGGGCTTCGCGCTGCCGTTCGTGATGGTGGTGCTGCAGCTGCCGCTGTACATGATCCACCAGTACGAGGAGCACGACGCGGACCGGTTCCGCGCGTTCGTCAACGAGCACGTGGGCGGCGGGCGCGAGGTGCTGAGCCCGGCGGCGGTGTTCGTGATCAACATCGGCGGCGTGTGGCTCTTAGACGCCCTGTGCATCTGGCTGGCGGCCACCGTGAATCTGGGGCTCGGGCTCATCGCCGTCTACGCCGCGCTCGTGAACGCGCTGGTGCACATCGCCGTGGGCGTGGCCGCGCGCCGCTACAATCCGGGGCTCGTCACGGCGGTGCTGCTGCTGCTTCCCGTCGGCGGCGTCGGCGCGTGGGTCGTGAGCAGGACGGGGACGGTGGGGGTCGGCTACCACGCGCTCGGCATCGTGGCGGCGGTGGTGCTGCACGGGGCGATCGTCGGGTACGTGCTTCGCGAGCGGCGGAGGTTGGCGGGGGTGTAACGCGTCTGCGTAAAGGGTCGGTGTGGCGGGTCGGTAGAGCGGGTCGGTGGAGCGGGTCGGTGGAGCGGGTCGGTGTGGCGGGCCGGTAGAGCGGGTGGCGCCGCGGCGCCACCCGCGCTCCGGGCGGGAGCGCTCCCGGAGGGGGGCGGCGCACGCGCCGCCGACGCCGGCCGCGGGACGGCGAGGGTGCGGTGGGCCGTCTTGCCCTTCAGACGGTGGCCGGTCGCCCCATCCCGCGCAGCGACGGCGTGCCTACCACGACGCCGGTCACCACCAGCACCAGCGCCGCGGCTCCGAGGAACAGCGGGCCGAAGCCGATCGCCACCAGGGCACCCGCCGCCACCAGCGACAGTGGCGCGAGGCCGACCGAGGCGAACATCACCAGGCTCATCAGGCGCCCGCGGAAGGCCTCGTCGGCCTGCGCCTGCAGCCAGGAGACGCCGCGTACGTTGAGCGCGCCGATGCTCAGGCCCATCACCGCTCCGGCGGCCAGCGCCGGGAGGAGGGCGTGCGCGAACGCGAGGCTGCCCAGCGCGACGGCGAAGGTCGGCAGCGTCAGGACCATCAGGCGCCCGAGGGGCGCGGCCCGTAGGAGCGTGCCGGCCAGCGCCGCACCGACGAGCGCGGCGCCACCGAAACACGACATCAACCAGCCGAAGCTGGTCGGGCCCGACAGCACGCGCTCGGCCAGCAGCGGCAGGCCGACCGCGGCCGGGCCCGTGACGGCCACGTTGAGCACCGCGATGGTGAGGAGCATGGTGCGGACGGCGGGGCGCCCGAGGCTGTAGCGCAGGCCGTCCAGCACCTGCCGCGCGACGTTGCCCTGCGGGTCGGCGCGCTCGGTGCGCGGCGCGCGCAGCGCCAGCAGCGTGCCGATGGTGGCGAAGAAGGAGAGGGCGTCGATGGCGAACGCCGGCGCCAGCCCCACCGACGCCACCAGGACGCCCGCGGCGGCCGGACCGAGAAGAAGGGCGAGCTGCTCGCTCCCCTGCACCAGCGCGTTGGCGGGCTCGAGCTGCTCGCGCTTCACCAGCGACGGCACGATGGAGAGCAGCGCCGGGTGGTAGAAGGCGTCGACCGTGCCGAACAGTGCCGAGAGGACGTAGACGTGCGCCAGCGTGGCGGCGCCGCCGGCCACGAGGTAGGCCAGCAGCCCGACCGCCACCAGGCGCAATGCGTTGGAGAGGAGCATCACGGTGCGCGGCGCGATGCGGTCGCTCACGGCGCCGCCGAGCAGCATCAGCACCGCGCGGGGGACGGCGGCGGTCATCAGGACGGTGCCGAGCGCCACGCCGCCGCCGCCGAGCGACAGCGTGAGCCACGGCAGGGCGACGAGGTAGAACTGGTCGCCCATGACGGAGACGGTCTCGCCCAGCCACAGCAGCCGGAAGGGTCCGGTGCGCAGCGGGTTCGTGGCAGTGGGGGTCTCGTTCATGGGGCCACGGTAGGAGCTAGGCTAGTCGACATGGAAGATGACGATTCGACTAGGTCTACCCGCGTGATCCGCGAGACGCCCGCCGCCACCTTGCTCCTCGACCCGGCGCGCCAGCGCTTCCTCGTGCCGTTCATGCGCGGCGAGCGCAGCACGTCCCAGGCGGCGCGTGAGGTGGGCGTGTCGGTCAAGGACATGGCGTACCGCGTCAAGCGGTTCCTGGCGATGGGGCTGCTCGAGCTGGTGCGCGAGCAGCCCCGCGGCGGCCGAGCGATCCGCTGCTACCGCGCGCCGCATGCGTACTTCGTGCCGTTCGCCTCGCTGCCCGAGCCGGACCTGGTGGAGATGGTGGACGCGTTGTTGCGGCCGTGGCAGGCGCTGGCGGTGCGCAACGCCGTGCGCGCCATGCAGTCCGCCGACGAGGGGATGCACACCTGGGGGTGGCTCCTCCGCCTGAGCGAGCGCGGCGTGGCCGTCGGCCCGGCCCCCGCACCGGACGCCGATCCCAGCGCGCTCATGGACCTGCTGCGCCACGCCGCCGCGCCCATGTACCTCGGGTGGGTCCCCCTCCGCCTGAAGCGCGAGCGCGCACGCGAGTTGCAGCAGGCGCTCATCGACCTCGTGCTGCGCTTCAGCGAGGACGAGGGGCCCGAGGGGCACCTGCTCGGGTTGGCGTTGGCCCCGGTGGGGGAGGACGCGTGGGGGGAGGCGGGGTAGCGGGAGACGCTGTAGCGGGAGACGGGGTAGCGGGGGACGGGGTAGCGGTGACGTACGGGTCACGGGAGCACCGGCGGAGCGTCCGGCGTTGCAGCATCCCTTATGGGCCGGGGGCAACGGATCCGCGTACGTGTCGCGGGACGGGAGCACGGCGGCGGGCGGCAGCGGCGCCCCTTCAGTTCGTGGCCGCCGGCTGCTGCAGAGGCATGCGCTTGTGGAGCGAGAACCAGGCCGCGTTCTGCAGGTGCTCGCGGTAGCCACCCCGGAGGTGCTCGAAGGCCCGCTCCGCCAGCACGGCCAGGCGTGGATCGCCGAGGAGCTCGACCGCGCCGGCATCGCCGGCCGCCCAGCGGTGCGCGAGGCCGAAGTAGCGGGCCAGGTGCTGTGCCAGGATCTCCTCGTCCCACGTGGTGCACCGGATCCGTCGAGGGGACGCGGCGAGGGTGAGCGCGACGGGGTTCGGCCTCGCCGGTTCCCGGCCGGCGTCCCCGACGATCGCGAGGGCGTGCTGGCCGAGCGTGCGCAACGGCTCCGTGACGCCGTGCTCGGCGAGTTGCCGGAAACGTGCCACGAGGGGCGACGGCGCGGTCTGCGAGGCGAGGGTGGGGTCGGGGATTCCGCGCATGGCGGCTCCTTTCGGGGCGAGGCGATGGTTCGTGCAGGCGATGGCTGGTCGGGCGAGGCGTTGGCCGGGCGATGCGTAGCAGGTTCGTCCGGTTCGGACACCTCGAGTATGGAGGCCGTCGGACATCAACTCAGTTGACATCTTGCCGTGATGGGCCGACGCTGGGGTCGACATGGCCCGCGAACCGCTGGCGCTGTTCGAGGATCTCCTGCGCGCAGCACCGGACGCAGGGTCGCCGGAGGAGGCCGTGACGTGGCTCCGGCGGCAGCTGCGCGCAGATCCAGACGCCTGGCCGGAGGGGTTGCGCCGGACGATGGACGGGGCGGGCGTCGGCACGGGTTACGTGCTGCGCCACCTGCTGTCGATCGCGCGCTTCGCGCCCGACGTGGTGGACGCGTTGCGGCGCGGCCTCCCCCTACGCGTGGCGCGGCTGGTGAACGGCATCGAGGACGACGCGGCGCGCACCGAGGTGCTCGCGCCGCTGCGCGAAGCTCTTGGCGTTGCGGGCGGCGGCCCGGGCAGCGCGGCCGGGGGCGCGCTGCTGCCGCGCGGCTTGTCGGCCGCGGTGGAGCGGGCGGCGCGGCGGTGGCTGGCGGCTCAGGCGGCTCCGGTCGGCAGGGCCGAAGCGACGGCGAGCGGCTGGCTGGCCGGGGACGCCTCGCCGCCGCAGCCCCGGAGGCCCCGCGGCGACGTGTGGATCTACCCGCCGCAGAGCCGCGCGTCGGTCCACGCCGAGATCCTGCCGGGGCTGGTGGTGGAGGCCCTCGTCGCCACCTACCTCCCGCACGGCGGTCGATTGGTGGACGTGACCGCGGGCGCCGGCACCATCGCGCTGGCCGCGCGGCACTTCGGCGTGTCGACGTGGTCGAGCGATCTGGCGCCGGCGGCGCCGTTCGTCCAAGGCGCCGACGCGCGTGCGCTTTTCGGCGGCACCGGACCGAACCCCGGCCGCGGGGCCGCCGACGCCGTCGTCGTGCACCCGCCCACCTACCCGACCTGGCGCGACGCGCTCCCGCGGTCGCAGCGTTCCACGGCCACGGTCGAGGCGTACGCCGACGAGGTGGGCGCCATGGTCGCCGGCGCGCTCCCCGCGCTGGCCGCGGGTGGGGCGGCGATCGTCATCAGCCGGCCGGTGCGCTCCGAGGGGCTCGTGTCGCTCACCGTTTCACACCTTGCCGTGGTGCTGCAGGACCTGGGGCTGCGCGTGGCCGGGTACCACGTTGCCGCCGCGCGCGACGGGACGGGCGACTGGCACGTGGTCGTCGGGCGGAAGGGCGCGGGTTGAGCGCCGGTGCCGGCCCCCGCGTACGGTGTGCGCGTCGTGGCCTGTGCTCGGCTCGTCCCCGCGGCGCGAACCTTCCCGGGTGCGCGGATCGTCCCCGGCGCCGTGCCCGTGCCGTCCTCCCCGGTCGTGCTACGTTCTCGCCATCAATCTGCGCCCGGCGTCGACGCCCGCCGAGTCCGTGAGCGACAGCGCCCTCGGCCGGCTTAACGCATGGTGGGACTCCGCCGGGTTCCTCGCCGGCGGTCGGTTCCTCCTGCTCGCGCCGGTGTTCCTGGTGCGCTTCGCGTTCCCTTTCGAGATGGGAATGCCGCAGCTTCCGCGACCTTGCCTCGGTCGCCCGGCACCGGGCCGCCCCGTGGGCCGCCACGCCCCAAGACCGGGAACCCCTGCGGGCGCAAGATCACGCCGGGGCGCGCGCCCCGGCGTGATGTGGTCATCCCTTCGGTGGTCAGACGGGCTGGATCGGTGCGAAGTCGTTCGGCTTCGCGTCGCCCTCGTACTTCTCCACCTGCACCAGGTTGCTGTGGGCGATCGGGCTCTGCGCCACCTGCGAGCTGCCGGCCTGGCGCGTGAGCATGTTGGCGCAGCCGCCCGCATCGAGGCTACCGATCGTGCCCGACATGGTTGGGCTGTACCAGGAGCCCTCCTGTACGACGATGACGTGCGGGCGCACGGCGTCGGTCACGTACGCACCGCAGAGGGTCTGGCCGCGATCGTTGAACACCCGCACGACGTCGCCCGTGCTGATCCCGCGCGCTTCCGCGTCGACGGGATTGATCCTCACCGGCTCGTAGCCATTGACCTTGCTGGCGCCGTGGAGCGTATCCACGTTGTCGTACGAGGAGTGACGACGCCACATCGGGTGCTTGGTGATCAGGTGAAGGGGCAACTTCTCGGCGTTCGGGCTGCCCAGCCACTCGGTGGGCTCCATCCACTGCGGCGTACCCGGGCATTCCGGATAGCCGAACGCCTCGACCACGTCCGAGTGGATGTGGATCTTGCCGGACGGCGTCGCAAGGGGGTTCAACGTGGGGTTCGCGCGGAACGCGTGGAACGGGCTCGCCGGGATCTCCGGGCTGTCCTGGGTGGGGAACACGTGGTACCCGGCCTCACGGAACTCATCGTAGGTCATCGGTATGTCGGATGCGGCGTAGAGTTCGCGCAGCCAGGCCTCCTCCGTTTCCTTGGCGTCCGTGAAGGCGTCCTTGAAGCCGAGACGCTCGCTGAGCGCCGTGAACACGTCGAAGTCCGAGCGCGACTCGCCCAGCGAATCGATGATCTTGTGCTGGTACACGACGTATTCGTCCGTTTGGCTGAAGTCGTTTCGCTCGAAAAGGGTGTTGATGGGGAGCACGATGTCTGCGAATCGGCTGGCGGGCGTCCACCAGGAGTCCTGCACGATGATCGTCTCCAGCTTGCGGAACGCCTCGAGCGTCTGGTTAATGTTGTCCTGCTGGTTGAGGCTGGAGCCGCCCAGCCAATAGAACAGCTTCACCTCGGACTTGCCCGGCTCCGGGTAGGTGATCGGCTCGCCGTTGTAGTTGTGGGTAACCGGCGCATTGAGGATCGATGGCGCGATGTACTGCTCGAGCATCTTCTGGGTAACCGGATTCGTTCCCGCCGACAGGCGCCCAGGACCCCGTCCGACCGCCTGGGGTCGCCCGTGTCCACCCCAGATGTAGACGGATAAGCCGCCACCGTCCGTCCCGAGCTCGCCCTTCATCGACGCGAGCGCGATCGGGAGCATCACGGACGCGTGCTCACCAGACTCCTGGCGGTTGATGCCCCAGCCGGGCGCGAGCAGCGCGTGCTCGGTCGTGGCGTACTCCATCGCCAAGGCCCGGATCGTTTCGGCGGGCACATCGCTGATCTCGGCTGCCCACTCCGGTGTCTTGGCCTGCCCATCGGCGGTGCCCATCACGTACGCGTGGAAGGGCTCGAAGCCGACGGTGTAGTTTGCGATGAACTCCTTGTCGTACAGGTCGTTCGCGATCATCTCGTGGGCGATCGCCGCCATGATGGCTCCGTCGGATCCCGGGCGAGGAGCGATCCACTGGTCGGACAGCTCGGCCGTCTCCGTGTAGAGCGGATCGATCGTGATGACCCGCGCGCCCTTGCGCCGGAGCTCCTTGATCCACTTGATGTGCTGACCCGTCGAGGTGCCGACACGGGTGGTGTTGGCGGGGTCGCCGCTCCAGAAGATCACGAGGTTGCCGTGCTCGAGGATGTCCTTGATGGAGTGGTTGGGATACCCCATCCCGATGTGATGCGGCGCCGACCACACCCAGCAGGCATAGCTCTTGTTGCCCTGAAGGCCCGTCGACCCGCCGAAGAGGTTCATGAAGCGGCCACGCTGGGCGTTCTTCGAGTGGAAGTTGCCCTTGGTCGACCAGCCCCCCACGCTGTTGGCGAAGATCGCTTCGTTGCCGTACGTGTCCTTGACGCGGCTCAGCTCTGCGGCAACGAGATCCAGCGCCTCGTCCCAGCCCACGCGCCGGTAACGCGGTTCGCCACGCGTGGTGCGGTCGCCGGCCCCGCCCGGTTGCCAGTCCACGCGGACCATCGGGTACAGGATGCGGTCGGAGGCGTAGACGCGACGATCCCAGTTCAGCGCCATGTGGGATGCTTCCATCGTCGGTGCGTCCAGGCTCTCGACGCGAAGGATCATGCCGTTTTTGACGACGACCTGGATGAGGCCCTCGTTATCGGCCGTGCTCAGGACCTGCTCGGTGCCGTACGCCGGGAGGATCTCGTTGATCGCGGCGGCGCGCCCCACCAGCGCCACGCCACCACCCACTGCCATGCCCCTGAGGACGTCCCGCCGACCAACCTGGCGACTCAACCAGCCTTGTCCGTGCTTGATTGTCATGTCGATGCTCCTGAGAGAAGAGAGATGCTCGCCCTACAGTCGGTCGTCGGTCAGTCGTCCTGCCCTCCCCCCATCTGCCGAACAACGAACAAGGAACTGCCCGAACAGCGGACAGTTCCTTTGCGTCGCGGCAGGTCAATCGGTTGCCCGAGTGGCCCCGGAGGAGCGCAACCATCGAAGCTACGTACTCCTCGGCCGGAGGCACCCCACACCTGGCAGGGCTCAGACTCCGGCTCGGAACTCGTGCCTGGAATGTACGCGGGGCGTAGGCACCGGGGCAAAGCCAATTGTCCCGTGCAGGAGCGCGCCGGCGCGGGTCACCGCGCCGGCGCGCACGGAAACGCCCCGCTCGAACCCGGACGGGGCTCGACTCAGCTCCGCCGAATGGTCGGGCAGTCGCCGGGTTCGGCCGTACCTGGAGTCGGTCATGGCCGGGGGACGCCTCGTGGCATGACGTTCGGCCTCACTCGGCTCGCATCGGTCCGGCGTTCGGTCGCCGAAACGGCTGCGAAGCTCGAGGGCAAGCAGCGGCCCGACGTCGCGGCGCTGGAGAAGGCCCTGGCAGAGCGGAGGCAGGAGTACGGCGAGGACGAGGCGGCATGGACGGGGGCCCAGGCGCGGAGTGCGGAGCTCGGGCGGGCCTGGACGCGCTTCGAGGAGATCGAGCGCTCGCAGGCGGAACTGCGCGAGAAGACGGCGGCCGCGAAGCGCCTCTCCGAAACCGCCAACGGGCAGCTCACCGGGCAGGCCCGGGTGGACTTCGAGACGTTCGTGCTGCAGTCGATCTTCCACCAGGTCCTGACGGTGGGCAACCACCACCTGCACCACATGACCGCCGGGCGCTACTCGCTCCACCTGCGGATGGACGACAGCGCCAGCGCACGCGGGCTCGAGCTGGACGTGAGCGACCACGCCAGCGGCGGCGAGATGCGCGAGGTGCGTACGCTGTCGGGCGGGGAGGGCTTCATGGCGAGCCTGGCGCTGGCCCTCGCGCTCAGCGAGATCGCCCAGCGGCAGAGCGGCGGCGCCGAGCTCGGTGCACTCTTCGTGGACGAGGGTTTCGGTAGCCTGGACGATCGTGCGCTCGCGCAGGTCGTCGAGATCCTGCGAGACCTGCAGCAGGACGGCAGGAGGATGGTGGGCGTCATCAGCCACGTCGACGCCCTGAAGCGCAGCATCCCGGTGCAGCTCCTGGTCGAGCCGACGGATCGCGGGAGCCGGATCCGCGTGAGCCTCAACGCGTGAGTACCGGCGAGCCCGACGACCACGCAACGTGACGACCATCGAACCTGCCAGCCCCGGGCCCACGCCCGCCGAGAGGAACCCCATATCCCGAGGGAACCCGAGGCCACGAAGCCCTACGTCACGACGCCCAACGCCGTCGACCGCCACGCATTCCAGGACGCCCTGCAGTTCGCCGCGGTCCGCCACCCGCGTCCCGGACCGCCCCCGCGCGGCTCTTCGTCGCCGCGTCAGCCCAGCCGCACGCCGTCGATGTCGGTCGCCGCGAAGTCGGTTCCCTTGAACGCGAGCGGCTCGTTCTCGACCCTCGCGAGCGCGTAGCTCACGCAGTCCCCGAGGTTGAGGCGCGCCGGATGGCCACGCCCCTTGCCGAAGCGGGCGTAGGCGAGCTTCGCCTCGCGGAGGTGTTCGGTGCCGAACGGCACGATCTCGATCGCGAGACGATCGAGAAGCTCCTGGACCGAGCCCGACTCGAACCCTGCTCTCGCGCCGAACACGATCTCGGTCTCCAGCACGGTGGGGGCCGCGACCTTCAGCGCGTGCCCGCTCGCGAGCGTACGCACCGCCTCTTCGGCGCCGGCCTCGTCGAAGAGGATCTGGAGAAGGACGCTGGTGTCGACGATCATCGAGGAACGCTCCCCTGCGAGTAGCGAGACGCCTTCGGCCGAGCCGGCCGTCAGAAGCCGAGCAGTTCTTCCTGCTCCTCGTCGCTCGGTGCCTTGCCGCGCGCGCCCGCCGGAAGGCGCGACCAGACGGCGTGCTCGAGCCACGCCAGAGCGCGTTCCGCTCGGTCGCTGCGTTGCAGGGCGTCGAGCCGGCGTTCGAGCGCCGCGGTCACCGCCTCGACCCTCGTCTCGTGCGTCCTCTCGGTGATTTCGTCCAGCAGTTGGGCCACGCGGTCGCTCTTGAGGCTCGTCTGCTTCATGGTAGAAGGATACCGGAACTTCTACCATGCGACCGTCGTCGGTGTCCGACCCCGGGAGCGGACGAAGAGCGACGTGGAGGCGTGGTCCCGCGCCGCCGCCGAGGCGGCCGAGCACGCGCGCCGCTTCGCCGATCCCGAGCCGGTCGTCTTCAGCCCGCTCGTCGCCGCGAAGGTTCTGCCGGTGTCAGCGGAAGGGATCCTCCACCCGCACCCCGTCGCAGTCACTGCCGAGACTCAGGTCCTCGGACGGGACCACGGCGCAGCCCAGCGCTCGGGCGGCTTCCAGGATCGCGGCGTCCCAGTACGTGCTCGGCTCGCGGACGTCGACCGTCTTCTTCATCGGTCCCATCGTAGGGCGGGTCCTCGACCACGTCGATGGCCTCCGTGCTGCGCCCGCTACGCCCCGTTGGCGTCAGCGCGGCCCGGCCGCCCGCTCCATGGCGACGCCCGCGCGCACGTCGTGGAGCAGGAACCGGGCGCCCGCGCCGTCGGACGGGTCGCGCCACAGCAGCTTCGCGAAGCATCGCTCCGCCTCCACGACGTCACCCAGCGCCCAGGCAGCCAGACCCATGCCGTGCAGCGCCCGCAGGTAGGGGCGGTTGTCGACCCAACCCTTGGGGGTGAGGTCGCGGCCGTCGCGCGCCAGCGAACGCTCCGCGATCTCGACGCCCACCCGGTAGTGCCGCAGGGCGCGGGCCGCGTTCGGCCGGCCCCAGAACCCATCCAGGAAGAGGTTCCCCAGGTGTGCGTGTGCGTCGACGCACCGGAGGTCCTGGCGCAGCATCTCGCTCAGGATCTTCTCACAGGTCGCGTGGTCGCCGGACTCCTTCCAGCCGACCGCCTCGAGGATGCCGTCCTCCTCGTACTCGAGTGGCGAGAACGGTTCCGGCAGGACCTGCTCCATCTCGACCTCGCGGCGTTCGGGGTTCGCCACCACGTTCGCATATTCGGGTTCGAGGTCCTCGACGCCCAGGCCGTTCGTACGGAGCCAGCCCGACAGCGTCCACACGCCTTCGTGGACGATCGCGAGCGGCTCGAGCGCGAGCGCGTCCAGATCCAGCCAGCATCGCGCGACCGAGCCCTTCAGGTAGTTCGCGGACCCGAAGCGCCAGGCCCGCTCGACCTCCAGATCGAACCACTCGCCGGGCACGGGCAGATCGCGTGAGATCCCGGTGCGCACGAGGAACGAGGGCCCACGTGGCACCGCGGCGCGGTCGCGCCGGCTCAGGCTCGAGCGACCGGCGTCCACCGTCGTTTCCGGCAGGCGGCCGTACACCACGTCGAGCTGGACTCCGACGCAGAGCAGCGTCGCGCGGTCGCCGGCGGCGTACGGGAGCGGTCGTTCGGGTGGCACGCCCGAGCCTACCCCTTCCGTCGAGGCGGGCCGGCGGTCCGCCAGCGGTCCATCACGGCCTCCACGGCGTCGCTCACCTCGAGTCGCGCCGCGCCGCGGTCGATCCCGGCCGCCAGCAGCGTGTCGTAGGCGGTATGGCGGTGGCGCACGTGCGCCCGCAGGGCCAGCTCGACGGCGCCCGCCTCCAGCTCCTTCGCCGCCGCAGTGCGCCCGACGCGGCCCGAGCGCACCTCGCAGGCGTGCTCGGCGATGGCGCTGCGTTCGTCGGCGGGACAGCCGGGGAAGAGCTCGCCGATGCGCGCCGCGAAGCTCGCCACGTGGGCGGCGTCGCGCAGCGCGCGCCGCTCCGCGTCGCGGGCTTGGCGCGCCGCGCGCGCGGTTGCGTCGGCGAGGCACTCCGCCTCGGCGCGCTCCAGCGCTTGCTCCTCGACGAGGATCCCCTGGCGCTCGTAGCGCTTGCGGGCGCGGCTGAAACGCACCACCACGGCGCGCAGGGCCGAGTGCCTGCTCGCGCGCCGCGTCAGCGCCGCGTCCCCACGGGGAACGAACACGAGGTGGTCGAGGTCGGCGCAGGTGAGGCAGAGGGCACGACCGTCCTCCAGGCGGAGCGGGCTGCCCCGGCCCAGCTCCTCGCCGCATTCCGAACAGACGGCGTCGTTGAGGGTCCAGAACACGACCAGGTCCTCGCGGGCCTGGCCGGCGCCAGGCGCTGCGCCTCCGGTCCCGGCCGCGTCCGGCTCGCCCGTCCGGGAGGGAGTCTGACGAGACCGTCCGCTCGCTCGGCCACTGCGTTCGCGTGCCACGCCTCCACCTCCGCTCGTTCGCAGACCACCCTACGCGACGACGGCGCGGGCCGCCACGGCGCGGTATCGTCTCGGCATCGTGACGCGGCCGGACACGCTCGATCCGGGGCCGGCGGATGACCGGCTCGCCAACCCGCTCATCGTGCACGCCGACGGCACGCTGGCGCTCGAGACCTTCCAGGCCCTGTCGGAGGAGGCGCGGGCGGCCATCGCGCCCTTCGCCGAGCTCGAGAAGAGCCCCGACTACCTTCATGCTCCGTGGCAGCAGCCGGAGCTGCGCGGCCGGAGCCCGCGGAACGCGACCCCGCCCGAGCCGCTCGTCCTCGCGCTCGACCTGGGCACCACCTCGCTGAAGGCGGCCGTGATCGATCGCGCCTGCGTCGTGGCGGCGCGCGAGGTCGCGCCGTACCCGGTCGACACGCCCCAACCGGCTGGGCCGAGACCGCGCCCGCGGCGTGGTGGCTCGCCGCGCGCCGCGCGACCGCGCGCTTGCCGGAAGCCACCACGCGCGGGCGGACCTGGCGGTCGCGGCGCTGGCGGGCGTTGCGTTCGCCTTTCGGGACGGGTTCGACGCCCTGGCCGCCGCCGGTCACGGCGCCCTCCGGCTGACGCGCCGGAGGTCGTCCTGCCGGGCGCTTTCGCTCAGCGCCAGACCGGCACGCCCAGCACGTCGAAATGCGCGTCGAACGTCCAGACCGGGAGCTCGAGTTGCTCGGAGAGAACAGCGACGAGCGCGTCGAAGAGGGAGATGGGTTGGTCATCGAAGGTGCGCACGCGCTCGACGGCGCGTTCGTAGTCTCGGCGCGTGGGGCTGACGCAGGAACCCTTCCGCCCCACGTCCTGAGCCCAGGCGGCAGCTCGGCGAGGTGGCACGCGTCGCAGGAGCAACGTGTACGTCTCCATCACCGTCGGATGCGCGATCACCACGGTGAGATCGGCATTCGCGAGCCGCGTGATCTCTTCGCGGGCACGCAGGTGATGCTGATCGGATCGCACGAGCATGGCGTACAGCGGACCCGTGTCCGCCAGCACGGCGTGCCTCACCGCTCGACCGGCACGCCTCCGGCGAGGTACTGGTCATGCTTGGTGCTCACGTCGGGCTCGCCGGAATCGTCGACCTCGTCCAGGGGTTCGAAACGGAACGGGACTCGGGCGGGACGATACCCGCGGTCTCGCAGTTCCTGCTCCTGCAGGTACGCCTCGAGCGCGGCCTGCAGCACGGCCGTGACGCTGGGCGGTGCATCCTGCCTGGCGCGCAGCGCGTCGAGCTTCGCTTCGAGGTGATCGGGGATGGTGACCGTGACCCGTCGCATGCGACGAGTGTAGCACCACCTGATGAAAATGATGCGCGGCCGTCGGCAGACGCCCGCATCGCCCGCCACCTGCTGGAGGACCACGTTGTACGCGAGGAACTGGGCGAGACCCATGCCGGACCGGGCGGTCGAGGAATGCCTCGAGGCTGCGTGCGGCGAAATCCTCGAGGTGACCAGGATCCCCTGGCGCTCGTAGCGCTTGCGCGCGCGACTGAACCGCACAGACCACGCCGCGCAGTGCGGAGTGCTTCGTCGCGCGTCGCGTGAGCGCCGCGTCGCCGCGGGGCAGGAACACGAGGTGGTCGAGGTCGGCGCACTCCGGGCACAGCGCGCGGTCGTTCTCCAACCGCAGCAGGCTGCCGCGTCCCAACCCCTGGCCGCACTCCGAGCAAACGGCGTCGTTGAGGGTCCAGAACACGACCAGGTCCTCGCGGGCCTGGCCGGCGCCGGACGCTGCGGCTCCGGTCCCGGCCGCGTCCGGCTCTGCCTGTCCGGCGCGGCGGTCTCCGTGATCGCCAGTTCGCTGTGCCGCTGCGGTTGCGTGCCACGCGTCCACCTCCGCTCGCTCGTACGCCAGCCTACGCGACGACCGCACACCACCACCACGGCGCGGTATCGTCTCGGCATCGTGACGCGGCCGGACACGCTCGATCCGGGGCCGGCGGATGACCGGCTCGCCAACCCGCTCATCGTGCACGCCGACGGCACGCTGGCGCTCGAGACCTTCCAGGCCCTGTCGGAGGAGGCGCGGGCGGCCATCGCGCCCTTCGCCGAGCTCGAGAAGAGCCCCGACTACCTGCACACCTACCGCATCACGCCGCTGTCGGTGTGGAACGCTGCCAGCGCCGGCTTCGGGAGCGGCGCCATGATCGGCGCGCTCACCCGCTACGCCAAGTTCCCGGTGCCGGACGCCGTGCTCGTCACCGTGCGCGACCTGGCCGGGCGCTGGGGTCGGTTGCGCCTCGAGCGGGATGACGGCTCGCTGGCGCTGCGCGTGGGTCCCGGCGACGAGGCCCTGCTCGTCGAGGTGACGCGGCACGACCGGGTGGCGCCGCTGCTGGGCGGCGCGCCGGGCGAGCGCGCCGTGGGGGTGCCGCTCGGGCATCGGGGGCGCATCAAGCAGGCGCTGCTCGAGCTCGGCTGGCCGGTGCAGGACCTGGCGGGCTACGACGACGGCCGGGCGTTGCCGCTCGAGCTGGCGCCCGACCTGCAGGTGCGGCCCTACCAGCGCGCGGCGGCCGAGGCGTTCTTCCTGGCGGGCAGCCGCGCGGGCGGCTCGGGCGTGGTGGTGCTGCCGCCCGGTTCCGGCAAGACCGTGGTCGGGTTGGCGGCCATGGCCATGGTGGGCCAGCGCACGCTGGTGCTCACCACCAGCCGCACCAGCGTGAACCAGTGGCGACGCGAGCTGCTCGCCAAGACCACGCTGACGGAGGACCGCATCGCCGAGTACGGCCCGCGCGCCAAGGCCGTCGCGGACGTGACGCTGTGCACCTACCAGATGCTCACCTCCCGCCGCCGCCGGGGCGGGGACGACGCGGCCGCGACCTACCCGCACCTGGACCTGTTCCGGGAGCACGGGTGGGGCCTGGTGATCTACGACGAGGTGCACCTGCTGCCGGCGCAGGTCTTCCGGCTCACCGCCGAGATCCAGGCGCGGCGCCGCCTCGGCCTCACCGCCACCCTGGTGCGGGAGGACGGGCGCGAGGGTGACGTCTTCAGCCTCATCGGGCCCAAGCGCTTCGACGCCGCCTGGCGCTCGCTCGAGCGCGGCGGCTGGATCGCGTCGGCCACCTGCTGCGAGGTGCGCGTGGCGCTGTCGGCGGAGGACCGCATGGCGTACGCCCTGGCCGACCCGCGTGCCCGCTTCCGGCTAGCGGCCGAGAACGAGCGCAAACGGGCGCTGGTGCGAGCCGTCCTGGCGCACCACCGGGGCTCCCCGGCGCTCGTCATCGGGCAGTACCTGGACCAGCTCGAGCACATCGCGAGCGACCTGGGAGCGCCGCTCGTCACCGGCTCTACGCCACAGCCGCGACGGGAGGAGCTCTTCGACGCCTTCCGCGCTGGCTCGGAGACGACCCTGGTGCTCTCGAGGGTGGGCAACTTCGCACTCGACCTGCCGGACGCCGCCGTGATGGTGCAGGTGTCGGGCGCGTTCGGATCGCGCCAGGAGGAGGCGCAGCGGCTGGGCCGCCTGCTGCGACCGAAGGCCGGCGCGGCGGAGGCTCACTTCTACACCCTCGTGACGCGCGAGACCGACGAGGAGGCGTTCGCGCACAACCGCCAGCGCTTCCTGACCGAGCAGGGGTACGGCTACGCCATCACCGACGAGGGCGCCTGGTTGGCCCCCAGGCCACGGGAGGGGCTGAACTGACGATGGCCGGACCCGCCGACGATGCGCCCGCGCCGGGTCACGACGGGGTCGTGCCGCCGGCCGCGGGCGAGGTGGTGCTGCACCACGGCCTCACCGTCATCGAGACCAGCACAGAGGCAGACCTCGTCGCGCTGCTGAGCGACCCGCGGTTGGCGCCGCTGGTGCTGGCGCGCATCGGCGAGCGCGCCGCTCTGGTGCTGCCGCAGGCGGCGCCGAAGCTGCTGCTCGAGCTGAAGCGCTCCGGTCGCAGCGCGACGGTGAGCGGGGGGCCGTGATGGCCGACCCGGACGAACGCGCTTGGCTCGACCACCTGGCGCGGCTCGACGACGAGGACGCCGAGGAGGAGACGGCCGAGTGGCTCGAAGCGACCGGCCTGGGCGACCCGTCCACGATCACGTTCGGTCCGATCGCGCCAACGTTGGAGCCGTTCCTCCAGCGGATGCAGGTCGAGCAGCTCGAGCGCGTGGTGGCGCGCTACGCGCCCGGCGCGAAGGCGACCCGCAAGGCCGACCTGATCGCGCAGGTCGAGCGGGCGCTCGCCTCGCCGTCACGGCTCGCCGCCGTGGTCGCGGGACTGCCCCCGCTCGAGCGCGCCCTCGTCGAGGAGCTGAAACGCCGCGGCGGGACGGCGGACGGCTACGAGCTCGCCACCTTCCTCGCCCTGCGCGGGCACCGCCCGCCGCCGATCGCGAACGAGCTCGCGTACGGTCAGCGGTTCGAACGCTCCGCCGCGGCCGGCTTCCTCGCCGGTCCCATCCGCGAGGGGCTGCTGCTGGTGGCCACCACCTCCTCGGCGTGGTTCGCGTACGGCTACGGGGGCGGTTCCCAGAACCTCGTCTCCGCCGACCCGCGCCTGCTTGCTGCCGTGCCGGACGCCCCGGCCGGGTCGCCGATCCGGTTGGAGCTGCCGCCCGCCGCCGACGCGGGTTTGCGGACGCGACACCCTGCCGCGTCCGTTATCGAGCTGCTCGACGCCGTTCAGCTCGTCGCCGGCGAGGGCGGCCTGGCCGTCACGCTGCGGGGCGCCGTCGCGAAGCCCTACCTCGCGCGGCTCGCCCGCAAGCGCCCGGCCCTCGCCGACCGGCTCGAGCGGCTCCTCCACCGGCTCGCCGCGCTGGGGATCGTGCGCCGGCCGGACGAGGACGAGGGCGCACGGCGGCCCTGGCCCGTCGACGCGGACGCCGTCGCCAAGCTGCGACGCCTGCCGCTACCGCTGCAGTACGCATCGGTGGTCGACGCGACCGTCATCGCGGGCGACACCGGCGGTGCACGCGTCATGGGAGCGTGCCCCGTTCCGGGGCTCCGGACAGGCGTTCTGGCGCGCGGCGCTGGACGCGCTGGTGGCGCTGCCCGACCATCCGGTCGCGCTGGAGGACGCGGCCGCGGCGCTGTGGGAGCAGGTCCTGAGCCGGGTCTTCGGCCCCGCCCCGATGCCGCCGCAGGGCGCGGGGGCGTACGAGGCGGTGCTCTTCGGCCCGCGCGACGGGGCCCGTGCCTACCTCGGCCCCCGCGCCGTCGAGACGTACGGCACCGACCGGGCCCACGAGGCGCTTCGCGCGCTGCTCTCGGGTCCGTTCACCCGGTTGGGGCTGCTGGCGGTGGGCGGCGACGGGGCGGTGGCGAGTGGGCCCGAGGTCGCGGCGGCGGCAGCCGCCGCACCGGAGGCCGCGCCGCCGGTCCTCGTCGCACCCTCCTCGGGCGCACGCTGGTACGCCCGGGCGCGCGCGCTGCTGCACCATCACGAGGTCGGGAGCAACCCCGGCGGGGGCGCGGCGGACGATGCCGCGTGGGCGCCCAATCGCGGGGCGGAAGCTGGGGCGGACGGGCAGCCGGCCCTCCTGGTGCAGCCCAACTTCGACGTGCTCGTCTACCTCGACCGGCTCGACGCGGCCTCGCTGGCGGCCCTCGACTGCGCCGAGCTCGTGCGGGTCGACGCGCGCACGGCCGGCTTCCGCCTGACCCGCGAGAGCCTCCACCGGGCGATGGAGCTGGGCTCGCGCGTGGAGCAGGTGCTGTCGCGGCTCCAGCGGCACGCCGCGGCGGTACCCGACAACGTGGCCGGCGCATTGCGCGACTGGGCGGCGCAGCGCGAGCGCCTGCGCGTGAGCGTGGACGTGCGCGTGCTCGAGTACGCCTCGCGCGCCGAGCGTGACGGTGCGCTCGGCGGCGCCGTGGATGCGCGCCCGCTGGGCGAGCGTTTCGCGCTGCTGGCGCCGGGCGCCGCCGCGCCGGACAGCGCGCGCGAGCAGCGCTACGACGACGTGCCGGAGCGCACGCTCACCTTCGCTGCGAGCGGCGCCGTGCGCGTCCACGCGACCCTCGACCTCGCCGCGCGCGCGGCCCTGCGGCGGGTAGCGCGGCCGGGGCGGCGGGGCTCGTTCGAGCTCGACGCGCAGGCGATCCGCGCCGGCGCGCTCACGCCGGCCGTCCGAGGGCTGCTCGAGGCGCGCGCCCGCGGCGGCCTGCCCGCCCCGCTCGACGCCCTCCTGCGCGCCTGGAGCGGCGAGGCGCCGGCGCCGGCGGTCGGCGCCGCGACCCTCTTCCGGCACCCGGAGGCCTCGGCCTGGGCGCAGCATCCGCGGGTCGCGCCGCACCTCGCCTCCCAGCTCAGCCCGAGCACCTACCTCGTGAAGGAGGGCGCCGCGGATGCGCTCAGCGCCGAGCTCGCGGCGCTCGGCGTCGCGGTGGGCGCCGACCTGGTCGAACGCGGGGCGGAGCTCGCGGCCGAGGGTGAGGGACCCCTGCTCGAGGGGCTGAGCACGCGCAAGATGCGCGAGCTCATCGAGGACGCGATCCGCGCCGGGCACGCCCTCGAGCTGCGTTACGCGAGCGAGCGCGAGCGGACGGGCCGCTACGGTACCGCGCGCCGCTCGCGCGGGGCCCTGCGCCACGAGCGCGTCCGGCCCGACGAGGTCGCGTACGAGGGCTCGCTGCCCTACCTGCTCGCGACCACGCTCGGGCGCGGCAAGGAGCGCATCATCCGGATCGGCTACATCGAGGCGTTGGCGGTGCGTGCGGCCGGGGGTTGACGCGGCGGCGTGCCCGGGGCCCGGCGCCCGGGTTGGCTGTAGCGACCGCTGCCCCGCCGGCGCGGAGGATCTCTCGAGTGCGCCGGGCCGCGGGCGCGGGGCGGGCCGCATGCCACGGGCGGGCCGCGGGCCGCGGCCCACCCTCCGCATGGCCGTGTCGGGAGCCGTCGACCGGCGTCAGCCGCCGGGAGCGATGTTCTGGTTCAGCCGGAACAGGTTGGTCGGGTCGTAGCGCGCCTTCATCCGCGCCAGGCGCTCGTAGTGCGCGCCCACCGCGCTCCTCACGGACCCCGCGCTCTCCTCGGCCCATCCCTGGAAGTTCATGTTGGTGCGGCCGGACCCGAAGGGGCGCAACCGCTCATCGACACCCCGGGCCCACGCCACGTTGGCGTCGCTGTCCGCAGGATCGGCCCAGGTAGCCAGGATCTCGACGAGGTACGGAGCGTCGCACCGGCCCGCGGCCGTCCCCTCCGGGTCGGCCCGCGACAGGGCGCCGCCGAGCCCCCACAGGCTCAGCATCGAGAGCTCGGACGGCCGCTCCTCCGCGGCGCGGTTCAGCGCGGCGATCGCGGCGTCGTCGAGTCCGTCCAGGTAGAGGGATCTCCAGTAATACAGCAAGGCGTGTGCCGGGAAGAACGCGTCGAAGAGCTGCTGCACCGCGGTGTACGGCATGACGCCGGACAGGTCGGCGACGGGCTCGGACAACGTGCCCAGCGCCTCGAGGTGGGTGCCGCCGTCCGCCGCATCGCCGGCGTACATCGCGGCGGTGCTCACCACGCGGGCTCCGTGAAGGGCCTCGGGGAAGGTCGGCGCTGGGGGGATGGTCCACCAGATCGCGCTGGCCGTGACCGTGTCGGGGGCGGACGAAAGGAAGCCCCTGAGGCCCGCGAGCACGCTCTCGCCCGCCTCGGCCGGGTACACGGGGCACGCGAACATGACCTCGGGACCGAGCTCGGCGAGCTCGAACTCGAACGTCACCACCACGCCGAAGTTCCCGCCGCCGCCACGGATCGCCCAGAACAGCTCTGCGTTCTCCGTCTCGCTGGCGGTGACCAGGCGGCCATCGGCCGTGATCACGTCGGCGGACACGAGGTTGTGACACGACATGCCGAGACTCCGCCGCAGCCAACCCTGGCCGCCGCCCAACGTCAACCCTGCGACGCCGGTCGTCGAAACGATGCCACCGGGTGCGACGAGACCGAAGGCTTGCGTCTCGCGGTCGACGTCGCCCCACGTCGCTCCGCCCTGCACCCACGCGCGCCGTCTCGCGGGGTCGACCCGGACGGAGCCCATGGGCGAGAGGTCCGCGACGAGCCCGTCGTCGCACGTCGCGAAGCCCGCAACGTTGTGCCCACCGCCGCGGACCGCCAGCGGAAGGTCGTTGTCGCGAGCGAAGCCCACGACGGCCATCACGTCGGCGGCTCCCCGGCAGCGCGCGACGGCGAGTGGCCTGCGGTCGATCATCCCGTTCCACACCCGCCGTGCGTCGTCGAAGCCCGGGTCGTTGCGCGTGACCAGGTGGTCACCGAGCGCCGTCTCGAGCGGGGCGAGGTCGATCTCCCCGGGCCGTTCGCTGGGAGTTGGGGCGCCGTGCCTCGGCTGCGTCGTCATGACGTGCCTCCTTCCGGGAGTTCGCCTCACGGTAGTCGGTGGTGCGCATGCCGGCCATAGCCGAAATGGACTACCCCTCGTCGAGACCCGTGCGGACGGCGTAGCGGGCGAGCTCGGTGCGATTCGTGGTGCCGGTCTTCGCGCGGATGTTCGCGAGATGCACGGCCACGGTGTGAGGGCTGATGCCGAGGATCGACGCCACCTCCTTGTTGCGGCGGCCCGTGGCGACCAGACGGACGACCTCGAGCTCGCGTGCCGTTAGCGGTGTGAGGTCCGCATCGAGAACCGGCGCGTGGCGCTCGAGCAGCGCCGTCACGTACCGCCGGAGCGGGACCATCCCCAGCTCGTCGGCCAGCGCCCGTGCCTGTCGGAGACGTGTGGCAGCGGTGCGGCGCGCCGCGCGCTCACGCAGTCGCAGCAGTGCTGGGACCGAATCCGCCCACGTCCACCCGAGCTCGGGTCGAAGGCCGGAGCCGCGGCATGCCGCTTCCGCTTCGTCGAAGTAGGTCACCGCGAGCTCCGGCCGGCCGGCGGCCAAGGCGAGGCGCCCCAGGAGCCGCGAGGTCACGAGCGGAGGGACGAAGTTGACGCCCGCGTACGGCTCGAGCGCTTCGAGGTGGCCCTTCGCCTCGTCGGGGCGCGCGTCGGTCGCCAGGAGCGCGCGGGCGACCTCCAGCGTGCCGCGCGCCACGGGAACCGACGAGGGCTCCCCGTCCAGCCAGGCGTCCAGCTCCACGGACCGCCCGCCGCCGCGAAGGCACGCGGCGTGCGCGACCGCCACCGCGGCGAGGACGCCGCGCAAGGGGTACGGGCCCGACGTGCGCGATGCTTCGGCCAGGGCCCTGAACAGCGTGTCCTCGTTCTCCGTATCGCCGCGCTCCGACAGGGACACGGCGCGAAGGTGCCGCAGGGCAAGGTTGTGGGGCGAGATCTCCAGGCCCCGCCGCAGGGCCTCGTCTTCGTCGTCCCACGCGCCGCGCACGTGCGCGAGGAGCGCCTTGAGGAACAGGGCGTCCCCGACGAGGCCGCGATCGCCCAGACGGTTGGCCACCGTGAGCTGCGCCTCGGCTTGACGGGAGGCGGCGGCGAGCCGGCCCTGGCACGCCAGCGCGAAGCCGGTCCTGTAGCGTCCGTACGCCTCGGCCTGCAGGTCGCCCGCGCGCGTCGCGAGCCTGACGACGGTGCGCGCGTTCACGAGGACGTCGTCCCACGCGACCGCGAAGTGTGCCGCCGAGGTGGCGTAGGCGAGCAAGCGCAGTTCGAGCCCCGCATCCCCGGCGCGCCGTGCAGCGGCGAGCGCGTCCGCCAGCGTGCCCTGCATCCGGGCGTACGAACCACCGGAGAAGAACTGCGCCACGGCCGCGCGAGCGCGCAGGTGAACCTCCTGAACGGACCCTTCGGGAACGTGCATCAGGAGCTTGGCCAGGGTTTCGTCCATGTCGGCGACGCCCTCGGGCGTGAGCGAAGGGTCCGTTGCGGCCTCCGCTGCCTCGGAGTGTCGCCCCGCTTCCAGGAGGAGCTCCGCGGCGCGTCGGATGTGCCCCCAGGCGTCCTGCCTGCTCCAGCGATCGGAAGTCGCTGCCAGAGCGCGACCGAGTCCGAGGCGCAGCCGGGCCTCGACCTCGCCCGGGACCGGCGTGGCCAGGCGCAGCGCGCGCCCGAAGTGCTGGCGCGCCTCCTCGAACGCGTGCACCTCCAGGGCCGACTCGCCCGCCGACAGCAACGCCTGCAGCACCTCGTCGTCCTCCAGCACGCTGCGCGCGGCCCAGGCGTGGTGTGCGAGGCGGGAGCCGCGTTCGTAGGCCGCCTGGTATGGAGCGCCCGCGAGAGCGCGCGCGATGAGCGCGTGCAGGCGGACCCGGCGACCGGGCGGAAGCTCCTCGTAGAGCGCCCGACGGATGAGCTCGTGGGTGAACGCGTACCGCTCGGGCTCAGTGGTGGACCGGATCCAGCGACTGTCGAGCGCGTCTTCGATCGCCCGCAAGACGCTCTCCTCGGGATCGTCGCCGATGCGGCGGAGGAGTGCGAACTCGAACTCGATGCCGATGACCGCGGCGCGCCGAAGCATCCCGCGCGTGGCATGGCTGCGGCTTGCGAGCCGGCGGGCGATGGCGACCCTCACGGTTTCAGGAACGGGGAACGTCGCTCCCAGCGTATCGAGCTTGGCGACCTCGGTGAGGAAGAAGGGGTTTCCCGCTGTCTGGCCATGGATGTCACTCAGCCGTTCGGGGCTCGGCTCCGCCCCGGAGACAGCGGTGATCACGCGTTTCGCGTGTGATCGGCTCAGGCCCTCCAACGCGATGCCGATGTAGGGCCCGCGCACGAGAGAGCCGAGCACCTGCGTGAGCGCGTGCTCCGCGCCGGCTTCCGACGGGCGGTAGGTACCGACGATCATCAGCGACGCGTTCGGGAGCTCGGGCGCCACCATCTCGAGCAGCGCGAGCGAGGCGGGGTCGGCCCAGTGGAGGTCGTCGAGGAGGAGCAGGAGCGGGCGCGACCGCGTTTCGCGGAGGATCGCGTTGCGCACCGCGTCGAACAGGCGGTATCGCAGGACGACGGGATCGGTGAGGTTTCTCCAGGCGACCGCCGGGACGTCGCCGAGCAGCACCGTCGTCGGGTCCGGGTCCTCCGGTCCCCCGTGCTGCCGGGCGTCCGTGGCCACGCTGGGCGGCGGCGCGTGCTGTTCGGCGGTCCGGAGAACCTGGATCCACGGCCAATACGGTGGCGTGCCGTCGGCGTCCGAGCAGCGTGCCCACAGGGCACCGAAACCGAGCTCGGTCGCGCGCCGCCCTGCCTCCTGGGCGAGGCGCGTCTTGCCGATCCCCGCCTCGCCGGTGATCATCACGGCGATCCCGTGTTGCCTGCGGGCGCCGCGCGCCGCGCCGAGCAGCGTTGCGAGCTCGCGGCGACGGCCGACGAAGGGGGAGCCGTGTGGCATCGGTCAGGATCACTTCCTAGGGGACGGGAGCGAACGCTCGGGCCGGTCGCACCGCGTGGGCCGCTGGATGGGCGTCGTCCACGGCGGAGGCGCGCTACGTCCCCGTGCGTGGTCTTCCGGGTGTGGTGTCTCGAGGATAGACGATGGGGCGGGCGGGTCTGTAGCCGGGAGGCGCTCGGTCGTCGGCCGGGCCCGGGCAGGGTGCTGTCATTGACAGTAGACGTTGCAACGATTACGCTCAGGCATGCAGGCCCTTGCCCGACTCCTGACGGACCGACCGGACTTCGACCTGGATCGGCTCGTGGTGGTGGCGAACGAGCTACTTCCCGACCTGCTGCCGGCCACGTCGGATGCGCGGGTGACGGTGGAGGTCAACCCGCGGCTCGTGCGCTACTACACGACGCAGGGCGTGCTCGAGTCGCCGTTGCGGGTGGGGCGCGAGGCGCGATATACCGTCGACCACCTCCTCCAACTCCTGGCGCTGCGGCGCCTGCTCGCCGATGGGGTTGTATCCACCTCCATCGGCCGTGAGATCGTCGAGAAGGAACGCGAGGAGCTCCTGGCGATCATCGAGGGGCGGACGCGCCTCGCCCTGGACGTGTCCGCCGACGCACGCGCCGAGGCACTGGGGCGCATCGCCGCCATCCGCTCGCGGCTCGCGGGCTCGGCTCCCCCGCCTTCCGCCGAGACCCCGCCGCCCGCATCGACGACCCCTCGATTCGCGGCGCACCGCTTCTCGCTCCCCGTCCCCGATGCATCCGCGGCCGAGGCCTGGGAGCGCTTCACCCTCTTCGACGGCGTGGAGCTCCACGTGCGCGACGACGTCCGGGTGCCCACCAGCCCCGACGCGCAGCGCCGGCTCCTCGACGACATCACCCGCCTGCTCATCCAGATCGCCCAGAGGAGGATGACATGAGCCACGACGCACACGAGAGGAACGCGGCGACGCCGTCGATCGAGGTAGCCGCGCTCAAGGGCGGCATCCCGGCCGCGGGCGGCGACGTGCCGTTCCGCCTCCGCCTCGCGCCCCCGCCGCTTCCCGAGCGGGCGGATCGCCCGCGCCTCAACCTCGGACTCGTGCTCGACCGCTCCGGGTCGATGGCCGGCATACCGCTCGTGCACGCCAAGCAGGCCGCCGACCGGGCGGTGCGGATGCTCGACCCCGAAGACCACATCTCGGTGGTGACCTACGACGCTTCGGTCGACGCCCTCGTTCCCTCGACACCGGTCGGCGACGGCCGCCACGTCCGCCGGGCCATCGCCACCGTTCAGGCGGGCGGCACGACTGCCCTGCACGCCGGTTGGCTCGAGGGCGCTTCGCAGGTCGCGTCCCACCTCGACGCCAGGGCGCTGAACCGCGTCCTGCTTCTCAGCGACGGGATGGCGAACGTCGGCGTGACGGACCCCGACGTCATCGCGACGGACGCGGCGTCGGTGGGGGAGACCGGCGTGAGCACCAGCACCGTCGGGCTCGGCAGGCAGTTCAACGAGGACCTGCTCGAGGCGATGGCCCAAGCGGGAGGCGGCAACACCTACCTGGTCGAGAGCTCCGAGGGGTTGCGCGCCGTGCTCGAGGCCGAGCTGCGCGGCCTCTCGGCGACCTTCGGGCGCCGCGTCAGGTTGGCCTTCCGCATGAACGGAAGCGGGGCGCAGGTCGCGGAGATCCTCAACGATCTTCCCATCGAGGGGGAGGAGCTGCGCCTGCCCGACCTCGTCGCTGGCCTGCCGCAGGACATCGCGGGCAGCCTGCGCGTACCCCCGACCGAGCCCGGCGAGGCGCACCTCGGCACGGTCCTGCTGCGCTGGACAGTAGCGAGCGGCGAGCCCATCGAGCTCGCCGTGCCCGTCGTCTTGCAGTCGCTGGATGCCGCATCGTACGAGGCAGCACCCGTGGATCACGCGGTGGGCGCCCTTCACGAGGAGCTGCGAATCGCGCGCTTGAAGGATGAGGCGACGTTCGCGCTCGATCGGGGCGATCGCGACGGCGCCCTCCGTCTGATCACCCGTGCGCAGCAGCGGCTGGAAGCCCTCCCGTGCGAGATGCGCCGACCTTCGGAGGTGGCGGACCTGGAGTCGCTCCGGATGGCCTTCGATTCGCGCGACGACGTGCTTGCGCGGAAGCGCGCGAAGGCGCAGGTCTACCGCAAGCGGCGCAGCTTCTACCACGAGCGCCTCGCGGTGGCACCGGATGACGACGGAACCACTCGCCCCGAGCCGGCCCCGCCGGCTGAGGCGCCCGCCGGGGCCGTCGCTGCTGCGCACAGGCTGACGGTGAGACGCGCCGACGGCACCGCCGCCACCATCGAGCTCCTCGTGGGCGACGTGACGGCCGAGCCGGTCGACGGGCTCATGAACCCGACCAACCCGAGGCTCTTCGGCACCGGCCGGTCGGTAGACGGGGCCGTTCACCGCCGCGGGGGCCGGGCACTGACGCGCGCGTGCCGGGAGATCGGGCGCGTCGAGGTCGGGCAGGCGGTCGTCACGCCAGGCTTCGACCTTCCCGCGAAGTTCGTGCTCCACACGGCCGTCCCGGTCTGGGATGACGGTCTGGGGAAGGCGGAGGCGCTGCTCGCCAGCTGCTACAGGTCCATCCTGGAGCTCGCCTCCCGGATGAACCTCACCACTCTGGCCGTACCGGCCGTCGGGGCAGGTACGAATGGCTTCCCGCCCGAGGTGGCGGCCGAGGTGGCCCTGCGCGAGATCCGGCGGCATCTGCTGAGCGGCGATCGGCCGTTGCACGTGCGTCTCGTGCTATCCGAGGTGAGGGTTCGCGACGCGTACCTGGACATCGCAGGTCGTTCCCTCACGCTTGCCTGACGAGGAGGTCTCACATGGCACACGAGATTCCCGAGTTCCTTCCCGGCCTTGGCGCGCGGAGATGCGGCGCCCGCGGCAACGACGCGGCGGGCCCCGCGCGTGACTTCCGCAACCGGCCCGCGACCGAGCCCGCCAGCCGGATCGCTGGGGCGGCCCCGGCCGTCACGGACATTCCCTCCAGGCGCACCTGGCTGCGGCCGTTGTGCCAGGCGTTGGCGGCGGCGCCGTCGAGCCGCGGAAGGATCGGCGAGCGGTGACGGGGTCAGCGGTCGGGCAAGATGCGGCGTCGGCGGTCGGGGCCGTCGAGCGCGAGTTGCGGGAAATCGTCGAGGAGCTGGCGACGCCGCTGGGTCGCATGGTGGACACGGCCGCGCACGACGCGGATGCCGAGGAGCCCCCCTACTATCTCACCAGCACGATGGGATCGACCGTGTTCGTGGAGCGGCAGGCGAAGCGGCCGGTGCATGCGGCGATCGTCATGGACCTCGTTGGGCACGACGTGCCGCTCGTGGGTGGTGAAGACCTCCTGTTCGTGACCGGGATGGAGAGCGATGCGGGTCTCGAGCGCGTCGTCCTGGATCTTCCGGCGGATCCGCGCGTGCGGGTCGTGACGGCCCTCACCCGGTACGTGGGCGACATGAGCGATTACCACGCGTTCCGGCTCGCCGAGGTGCCGTACCTCTTCCTCACCTGCGCGCACGGACCGCACTACCACCGCCCCTCCGATACGGCGGACACGCTCTCGTACGGCAAGATGGCAGGAATCGTTGGCCAGGCAGAACACATGGTGCGCGCCGCCGCGGCTCGCCCGCTCCAGGGTCCGTGGGAGGGTTACGACACGACGCCGACCGACCTGGCGACGATGCGGCGCGGGCTGGGCGAGGTCCTGTCGATGTACGGCATCGAACTCCACGACCGCGCCGATATCGAGCGGGTCGTGTCGATCCTGATGGGGCGGATGGGTCTGTAGCCGCGCGACGTGCGCCGGCGGCCGGGCAGCGGGGGCTGCCGCCGCCGCCGATCCTCGACGAGTTCCCGGGCGGCCGAGGCCGTGCCCGCGGGGCCGTGTGGGAGCTCAACGAACTATTGGGTGTGGAGGCGGCCCGCCTGGGCCGCCTCCACACAACACGCCGCGTCTCGCTTCGTCAGGGTCAGGGTGTGGTGAAGCTCCGCATCGGCGTCCCCACGATCGAGCCGTCGGTCGTGCTCCCCAATGCGCCGCCGTTCTGGACGCCGCTGAAGGTCAGGAAGTAGTCGCGGATCCAGCCCGCGGCGGCCTCCTCCGGCGTGGTTGTCGTCGGGGTTGCGATCACCTGCCAGGAGTACGACCCGCTCGGGACCAGTGGCATGCCCAGGGACGTCAGGTCGGGGATGGTGATGCTGGCGTTGGTGGTCGTCACGATGATCACCTGCGACGAGGTGCTGATGATGAACGTCGTCGCTCCGCTCGCCGAGCTCACGCTCAGGGTGGAGCCGACACCGATGCCGGTTGCACCGTCGGCCGGCGCCGTGAGCGTGGGTGGCGTGGGCAAGTCGATGGTGACGGCGCTGCCGCCGCTGAGCCCGCGCTTCCAGGCGATCGTGGCCGCGCCGCCGGTGGACGGCGGGTACGCAGCCACGATCAGCGTGGCGCCGCCCGTGCCGAGCTGCGGGACGTTCGCCGCGAAGCTCGTCGGCAGCGGGGTCACGCTCGACCCGCTGGCATCGAACAGCGGGAGCGTCGCCATCGCGCCGAGTGCGGCGGCCCCGTATACGTCCTGGATGCCGAACCCGGCCGGGACGTTGACGTTCGCCGTGATGTCGGAGGACGACGGCGTGCTCCCCCAGGTGACGTCGAGCGTAGGGGCACCGCCGTTGCTCACGTTCCCCGAGGCGGTGCCGTAGCGGTCGTACCCGGTCGCGAAGCCGTCGGAGTCGGTCGCGACCTCGAGCGCGTGAAGCGTGTACGGCACGCTCGAGCCGGCCGCCCACCCGACGGATATCGAGTAGCTCGTCGCGCCGGCCGCGACGCTGTCGCAGCCCGTCATCCAGATCGTGTCGCTCTGCGCGCACACGACCGCCTCGAACCCGGCACCGACCGCCGACGAGAGGTTTCCGGAGACGGTGGCGCTCATCGGCGGGGACGACGGGCCGACGATCGAGGCGTAGGGGTTCACCTCGGGCGTTTCGCTCGTCAAGCCCTCGAACACCTGAGCGACAACGGATGAGGTGATCGTCTGCTTGACGATCAGATCGTAGGGAACCGCTACACCGTCGATGGTGAACGACCCGCTGGAGTCCGTCGTGTCCGTCGTTCCCTGGATGGCCACCGTGGCACCCGCGATGCCGGCGCCGAACAGGTCGACGACCGTGCCGTTCACGGACAGGCTGGTGACCGTCAGATCGAAGGTCGCCGACGCCGCGTTGCCGCCGTCCACGGCGTTGACCGTGACCGTGGCGTCGCCGTCCGTGGCGGCCGGCGTCACCTGCAGGTCGAGGCTCGTCGAGGTGGCGCCCGCGCTGAGCGTCGTGTCGGCGAGGGTAGCCGTGACGCCGGAGGGCACGCCGGCGACCGAGAGGTTCACCGTGCCCGAGGCGTTGTTCACGGTGACCTGCACCGTGACCTGATCGCCGCGAACGACGCTGCCACTGCTGCTACCGAGCTGGATGGAGAACGTCGCCGGTTGACTGCACGATGCCAGGACCGCAGCCAACGCGAGCGCGGCCAAGATGGGGATCCATCGCTTCATACCGTTCCTCCTCGCCGAACTTGGGTGTACAGGCGTATCCCAGTACCGTAGGACAAACGTCCCGCGCGGAACGACGGAAATCTCACGTTGAACGCAGGCCGGCGAGCGCACCTTCCTTGCTCGTGGGGCCTCTCGAGCCGGGTCACACTCCCGGGGACGGACCGGCGCCTGCGCCGCTGGTGCGCCCCGTGCGCCGCGTCTCCCCGTCCGTGATGACGCCGGTAGGCCGCGCCCCTATACTTGCGCACCACGCGCGCCGGCGGCGCCCCGCTGCGCAGGATCCCGGCGGCGCGTGGGGGAGGGCAGGTCGAACGATGAGCACGTCCGCAGCACCCGGACATACGGGAACGGGAACGCGCGACGACCCCTGGGAGCTCCACACGCCGCCGGGCTCCTCGGCCTTCCAGGCGTGGCGCGAGGAGGACGCCGATCCGCCGGCGCTGGTGGTCCAGGTCGGGAAGACCCAGCTCCGCTACCACCTCCGGTGCCTAGACGACCTCCACGCGATGCTCGCGCGGCACGCCGACTGGATGCCGCTCGGCGGGACCGACGAGCAGAAGCCCGCGCCGGAGGGGAGCGTGGAGGCGTGGGCGCGCGCGGCGGACAACCCGGTCGGCGGGTGGTACGGCCTGAAGAAGGGCCTGCGGGGCCGCTTCGCGGTGTACGTCCCGCCGGTCCTCGAGGCCCTCGGGAGGGCCGAGGTGGAGCACGAGAAGCGCAACAACCGGATGCGCGTTGCGTGAGCGGCCCGGCGACCCGGGCACGCGGTCCTAGACGGGACGGCGGCCCGGCCCGACCGGGAAGACCACCCGGCGGAGGTTGGCCGCGGGTAGGGGCCCGTCGCGTGTCGCCACGGGGCAGGTTCATCGTGGTCGAGGCGTCGGCGGTGCGTGTCGGAGGCCCACGCGGCGCGTCTGGCCGGCTCGTCAGCGGCGGATGGTAGAAGTGAAACGAGCACGCCACCTTGGGGAGGTCGAGCTTGCCGTTCATCATCTCCGAGACCTTCACCGACAGCCTCGCGCGCCTCGATCAGAGCGACAAGGGGCTGGTCGCGGCCGCCGTGTTCGACTTCAGGGCCAACCCGGACCACCCGGGGTTCCGGCTCCACCGCCTCGACGGCGTCAAGGAGAGGAAGTTCTGGTCGGCCCGTGTGAACGACGACCTGCGCCTGATCGTGCACAAGGACGGCGACAACACGACCGTCTGCTACGCCGATCATCACGACGCGGCGTACGCCTGGGCGGGCCGTCGCCGCCTGGATGTCAACGAGGTCACGGGGGCCGCCCAGTTCGTAGCGATCGAGGAGCGGCAGCGGGAGGTCGTCCACCTCATCCACACGGCCGAGGTCGTGGGGGAGGCGATCTTCGCGAAGTACGACGACGGCTATCTTCTCGCGCTCGGTGTCCCCCCGCAGTGGCTCGACCCCGTGAAGATGGCCGACGAGGAACAGTTCCTCGATCAGCTCGTGGACGAACTTCCGGCCGAGGCGTCCGAGGCGCTCGTGCGGCTGGCGATGGGCGAGGCGGTGCCGCGGCCCGGGCCGCTCTCGGTCGCGGGCACGGACCCCTTCCGGCACCCGGACGCTAAGCGTCGCTTCCGGATCATCGAGGACGACCGCGAGCTGGCGCAGGCGCTCGCTGCGCCTTGGGACAAGTGGGTGGTGTTCCTCCACCCCAGCCAGCAGGAGATCGTGGATCGAGCCTTCACCGGGCCCGCGCGGGTCACCGGCGGTGCCGGAACGGGCAAGACGGTCGTTGCGCTCCATCGCGCGGCGCGCCTGGCGCGGGAGAACTCGGAGGCGCGGATCCTCCTGACGACCTACTCCCGCACGCTCGCGGCGCGGCTGCAACAGCATCTCACCCGGCTGCTGGGCGACGGGTCAGGGGACGGCGTGCCCGCGCTCGACCGCGTCCGTGTGACGCATCTCCACCAGGCGGCGATGGACCTCTGGAAGGAGGCGCACGAAGGGCCGTTCCGCCTCGCCAACGATGAACGGCTCGAGGCATGCCTCACAGCCGCGGTCGGCCGTGCGGGCACCGGCGGCCTCACGCTGGAGTTCCTGCGCTCCGAGTGGGACAGCGTCGTGAACGCCGAAGGGATCGAGAGCTGGGACGAGTACAGGACGTTCCCGCGCGTCGGACGCGGCGTCGCACTCGGCGCCCCCCAGCGCATCGCGGCGTGGAGGGTGTTCGAGGCGCTCCACGAGGAGCTCCGTGGGCAAGGCCTGCGCACCTACGAGGGCCTGTGCCACGAGGTGGCCGCGGGACTCGGGCCAGACGCACCCTTCGAGCACGTCGTCGCGGACGAGATCCAGGACTTCGGCCCTGCCGAGCTCCGCCTGCTGCAAGCGCTCGCGGGCGAGGGCGGGACCTTGTTCCTGTCGGGAGATCTGGGTCAGCGCATCTACAAGGGCCGCACCAGCTTCCGGCGCGCGGGCATCGACGTGCGCGGGCGCTCGGCCCGGTTGCGGCTCAACTACCGCACGACCGAGCAGATCCGGCGTTATGCCGACGGCATCCTTCCTGGCTTTCTCGAGGATCCGGATGGCGACGAGCAGGAGAAGCGCGACGCCTTCTCGCTCTTCTCCGGTCCCGACCCGGAGGTGTTGAGGGCGAGGAGCGTGACCGAGGAGATCGAGAAGGTCGGCGCGTGGCTGCAGAAACTCCTCTCGAACGGCTACGCGGCGTCGGACATCGCGATCTTCGCCCGTACCAACGACCTGGTGGAGAGGCGCGTGCGGCACGTGGTCGGTCGCCTCGGACTGAAGCCGCACCTGTTGCGTGACGACGAGCCGCTGGAGGCGAAGCGCATCGCCATCGGCACCATGCACCGAGCGAAGGGCCTCGAGTTCAAGGCGGTGGCGGTGATGGGCTGCGAGGAGGGCTACCTGCCGAACCGGTTCGCCTTGGGTCGGCAGCCCGACGAGGTCGAGCGCGCCGCCTTCGTGGAGCAGGAGCGAAACCTCTTCTACGTCGCCTGCACCCGGGCGCGGGAGCGGTTGTTGGTGTCGTGCGGGGCCGCGCCGAGTCCGTTCCTCGAAGGTCCGCGGTAGAGGCGGCTTCCAGCCGCGGGGCCGCCTCCTCGGCCTGCCGCTACGCCGCTCTTCGTTGCCCGCCGGGTTGCCCGGGCACACCCGTGTCCTGCGGGGCAGGTCCCAGCGCCACCTACCCTTCCGGTAGGAACCGGAGCGCCTCGACATGGCGCGGGCGAAGGGTGCCGAAGTGCCGGCGGTCGAGCGTGGCGAGTTTCGGTTCTCCCAGGCGTTCCGTCACCGCGAACACGGCGGCGTCCACGAAGCCGATGTCGCTGTCGGCATAGGCGTCGCACAGGTCGCGAGCACGCCGGTAGTCGGTCGACTGCAGCTCCTCGACGCGGTAGGCGCCCTCGACGATGTCGTCGAGGAGGGTAAGGAGAACGCCCGCATGCATGCGGGCGTGGATCCAGTAGTCCACCTCCACCAGCACCGGTGCCGGGATGACGAGGGCCTCCGTCGATTCCTCGATGAGCGCGCGGGATGCGGCGTGGTCGGCGTCGCTGCGATCGAGCGAGGCGTACAGCGGGCCGGTGTCGAGGATCAGCGCCACGAGCGCGGTTCGGCCCGCGTGTCGCCCGCGCGTCGAGCGGTGTCGGAGCGGCCCGAGGCGCCCACGCCCAGGCTCCGGGGCCGTGGACGGTACTCCGCCAGCTTCTCCTCGACCGCTTCGCGGATGAGGTTGGCCATGGACGTGCGGCGCTCGGCGGCCACCACGCGCAGCCGGTCGAGCAGGCTCTCGGGCAGGGAGATGGTGGTGCGCTCCATGCCATCATGCTATCACGCGTGATGCATGGCGCCCGCCTGAGGCGTGTTTCGCGCGCGCTTCGAAGGCGATGCCTTCGTCGACAGGGGCATGTGTCGATGCAGCCGTCGTCGCCTGGCGCGATGCCGGGTGAGCGCGCCCCGCGAGCCCAACCGTGTGATGTAGGATGGACCGACCAACATGTGATCAGGGTTTCGGTGCAAGCGGTTTTCCAACGCGGCGGCACTCTGGCGGCGAATCTTGGCGCGCGGCCCCGGTGATGGAGGTTGGTCGTTGGGAGCGTTCGCCGACGTGGCAGTCCCCCGCGTGGGCCACCGGCGAGGAAGATCGGCCGCACCTACCATGACGCAGTTGCGGCATCGGCTCCGGCCGAAGTGCGGCCGGGGAGGAGGGAACTTCGCTATGAAGCGCTACGTTCTTCTGACCTTGGCAACGGCGCTCCTCGGCTTCTTCGGGGTGACGCTGGCCCAGAGCTTTCCGGACCCGGACAACACGATCACGGTCGTCGTTCCGTACAGTGCCGGGGGCGGAACCGACCTCGTGATCCGGGCGTTGGTCAACGAGATGAACGCTTTTTCGGACGCCAACGTCATCATCAGCAATGTCCCAGGGGCCGGAAGCGCCAATGGAACCAATGAGGTCTTCACACTGCCTGCCGACGGGTACACCCTGCTCGCGAGTGGAACGCACACGGTGGCTGCCATGCTGTCCGGTCTCACGGAGGGAAACAGGAATCTCGAGGGGATCGCCGGGCTGAACTGGGACCCGTTCGTCGTTGCTGTTCTCTCGAGTCGCCCTTACGGCACGTTCTCGGAGTTGCTCGCTGCGGCGAAGCAGAAGCCCGGTACGTTCTGCATCGGGAATGCCGGTCTCGGTGGGGCCACGGGCGTCGCCTCGGTCGGCCTGAACCTCGCGTTCGACGACGTCTTCAACGTCATCTCGTTCGAAGGCGGGGCCGACCTCCTCACCAACGTCCTGGGTGGCCGTTGCGAGGTGGGGATCTTCTCGCAGAGCGAGGTGATCGCGAATCTCGACAAGCTCGCGCCACTCACGATCCTGTACAGCGAGCGGAGCCAGCTGCCCGAGCTGGCCGACGTTCCCACGCTCTCCGAGGCCGGGTATCCGGGAATCGACGTGCCGGGCGGGTCGTTCCGCGCCCTTTCGGTGAAGGCAGGAACGCCGCCAGAGATCAAGCAGATTCTCGCCGGCATCGTCAAACAAGCGTTCGATTCCGATAGCTATCAAGCCTTCATGAAAGACAACGGCCTCCTGCCGTCGTACATGGAACTGGGCGCGCTGGACAGTTACATGGCCGAGTTGCAGCAGAGGTTCACGCCGATCCTCCGAGAGGCCGGGTTGCTGGCGCAGTAGACGCTCGGGGGGCAATGCCATTGCCTCCACTCGTCCGCCCCGCCGCGCGAGGCGGCGGGCGTAGGTGGCGGGCGGTCTCGAATACCCTCGCGCGCGCGAGTTCCCTGTCGCGCGGCGACGGTCTAGTGAGAATCCAGGTCACCGCATGAACTCCGAGAAGATCGTTTCCCTAGGGCTCGTGGTGCTGTCGGTGCTGTACCTCGTCTTCGCGGGATCGATCGAGGAGCGGACGATCGGGAACCTGGCAATGACCGGTCCAGGGTCGCGCACCGTTCCCCTCGTCCTGGGGTGGGCACTGCTGGCCCTGTCGGTCTCCCTGGTGATCGGGGCGTACCGGGGACACGACCGCGCCAGCGCCGCCGTCGAGGACCGCACGAGCTCGCCGAGCGTGGTGGGCGGCACATCGGACGGCCGTACCGCGGAGGCGGCCGATGGGGCCGCGGCCGGGGCGGGAGCCAGGGCGTCGAGACCCGACCTCGGGTTGGTCGTTACCACGATCGTCCTCGGCATCCTCTACGTGGTCCTGCTGCGTCCGATCGGGTTCGTGCCAACGACGAGCGTGCTGCTCTTCGTCCTGGTGGTTCGCGCGAGGTTGCCGTTGGGCGCGCGCATTCGCTACGGTCCGCTTGCGGTCGGTGCTGTCCTCAGCACCGGCGTGACGGTGGGTGTCTTCCTTCTCAGTCGCTGGCTGATGCGTTGGGCCGCGCGCTATGGCCGGACGGCGGGCGTGGCGCTGTTGTCCAACCGCTTCCTCCTGGTCATCGCCGCCTTGCTGGCCACCGGGATCTTCGTTTTCGCGCTCCTGCTGTTCGTTCGGCGCTTCCGCCGCCGCGCCCGGCTGGCGGACTTCGGTGTAGCGATGGTGGCGTCGCTCAGCACCACGCAGGTCCTCTACCTCGTCTTTCGGCAGATCTTCCAGGTCAATCTGCCCCCCGGATTGCTCCCCCGCTAAGGCGCTCGACACGGATGGAGATCCTCGCCAACGCATTCACACAGGTCGCTCAGCCGTCCGTGCTCGCGTGGAGCGCGCTCGGGGCGGTCGTCGGCATCGTCATCGGCGCCCTCCCGGGATTGACCGCGACCATGGGTATGGCGCTCATGCTGCCGATCGTGTTCCAACTCCCCACGGTGAGCGGGATCGCCTTGCTCGTCAGCGTTCACGCGGGCGCCGTCGCCGGCGCATCCATCCCGGCCATCCTGCTCGGTATCCCCGGGAATCCCAACGCGATCGCCTCGGTGGAGGACGGCCTGCGCATGACCCAGAAGGGACTGGCCGGTCAGGCGCTCGGCGGGGCCGCGGTCGCATCGTTCATCGGCGGCATCGGCAGCCTCTTATTCCTCGTATTCCTGGCTCCGTTGCTGGCCGCCTTCACCCTCAGGTTCGGTCCTGCGGAGCTTGCCGCGCTCTACTTCTTCGGCCTGACGATCATCGTTTCGGTGTCGGCCCGAAACCTCCGGAAGGGATTGGTTTCCGGGATCCTTGGCGTGATGTTGAGCCTTCTCGGAACGGATCCGTTCACCAACGTCGGTCGACTGCCCTTCCCGCATGCGCTCATCAAGACGCCGCTCGCCGGCGGGATCTCGCTCATCCCCGCGCTCATCGGGGTGTTCGGCATCTCCCAGGTGCTGTTGGACATGGAACGCGTGCACCAAGGTTTCCTTGCACCGCCGCAGGTGAAGCTCGGCCGGGTCTTCCCGCCGCTCAGGAAGCTGGCTCGCATGTGGCGCATCATCGTGGAATCGTTGGGCATCGGGACCTTCATCGGTGCTATCCCGGGGACGGGCGCGAGCATCGCCGTGTTCCTGAGCTACGACCGGGCGAAGCGCCTGACTGCAAACCCCAGGAGCAAGCTGGGTCGTGTGGGCACGGGCGTTCTGGAGGGCGTGGTCGCCCCGGAGGTCGCGAACAACGCGGTGATCGGGGGCGCGTTGGTACCGGTTCTTTCGTTGGGGATCCCAGGGGATGCTGCGGCCGCTGTCCTTCTGGGCGCCCTGCTCGTCAAGGGCGTCGTACCCGGCTACCAACTCTTCGCGAACCACCTCGACGTGGTCTACGCGATCTACGTGTCCCTGCTCTTCGCGAACATCTTCATGATCTCGTTCCAACTCCTCGGTGTGCGGATCTACCCCAGCGTGCTCAAGGTCCCGATGAGCCTTCTGCTGCCGATCATCATCATGCTCTCGCTGGTCGGCGCTTTCGCCATTCGGGGACAGGCCAGCCTCGCTGGAACCATCGACATGGGTATTGCACTCGGACTGGGGATCCTGGCGTACTTCCTCAAGAAGGCTGACTACCCATTGGCCCCGATCGTGCTCGGCCTCATCCTCGGAGGCCCGTTCGAGTCCTCGCTGCGCCGGGCCCTCCAACTCTCTCGGGGGAGCGTGTCGATCTTCTTCGCCCACCCGATACCGCTGGCGCTCATCGTCCTCGCCGTGCTGTCACTCGGTGTCCCGATCCTCGCCGCACGCCGGAGGGCACGGAGAGAACCATGAAGGTCGTCTTCTTCGGCAGCGCAGGCTCCGCCCAATCCGTTGCGAGTGGCAACACCAGCGCGCTCGTCAGCGGCGGGGGCTGGTCGGTGCTCGTGGACGTGTCGGGGAGTCCGGGCCAGAGCCTGCTGCGTGCCGGTGTGTCGGTGCGCGACCTCGATACGATCGTGCTGACCCACAGCCACATCGATCACCTCTACGCGCTTCCGTCGCTGCTCCACCAGATGTGGATCCTCGAGCGGAGCAAGCCCCTGTCGATCGTGGGCAACCACGCCACCGTTCAGCACGCGCAAGACATCACCCGGGTGATGCGTCTCTGGGATCGGCGGTGGACCTGTGACATCCGGTGGTTCGTCGCGGACGATGGCGCGGTGCCCGGGCTGCCCCAGATGCAGCTGAGCGTCTTCCCGGTGGAACACGGTGTGCCTGCCCTCGGGCTCAAGATCGTCGACCACGCGGGCGCGCTCGTGTACTCGGGGGATACGGGCCCTGCCGCCCGGCTCGAACGCGAGGCGACCGGCGCCCGGTGGCTGATCCACGAGGTCGGCAACGGAACGTCCGATCCACGGGACAACGGCCACTCGACCGTGAGGGAGGCAGCGGAGGTGGCGCGGCGGGCGGCGGTCGAAAGGCTCTTCTTGTGCCACATCGACTACCTGAACGAGGAGCCCGGCCGGCTGTTGTCGGCGGCGCGGAGCAGCTTCACCGGAGATGTCGTGATCCCGGAGGCGGGCAGGACCTACACCCTCTCGTGAACGTCGCCCTACGCGCCCGGGCGTGACGAACCGTCGCCGTAGGGACCGATAGGGGGGCCCGCGCCCCGGTCTGGCCTGACGACGAGGAGGGTGCGATCGTCCGTGAAGTGCTCGTGCGAGGAGCCCTTCGTGCTCGGAAAAGCGCTCACCTTTGCCGGGTCGAGGCGCTCGATCTCCTCGAAGCGTCGTTCCCAGGAAGCTACCGTGGCCTCCTCGCCTGGGTCGAAGTAGCCGTCCGTGAAGAGCTCTACGACGTCCACCGCGGCCGCTGGCCGTGTGAAGGCGGTGATCCTTCGCTCCGGCACGGGGCATCCGTCGAGCGCCGCGTACCCCCCGGGACCTTCCACGTTCCTGAAGCGAGCCTGCCCCACGATGCCCTCATCGATCAGGGCGAGGATCACGGGGCGCGGTAGCGTCGGGAATCGGTCCGGCACGTTGCGCCTGAGGTCTTCGCGAAGCGTCGTCCAAGCCTCGCGATCCACGTAGGACTCGTGCCGCGCGTTGAAGCGCCCAAGGCCTTCGAGGGCGAACATGCGGGCGACGGCCGCGCAGGCCTCCGGGTCGATGCCACGGTTGAGAAGATGCCCGTACACGGCGGCCCGCAATTCAGCATGGACGGCGTCACCGGGATTGGAGGTGCGGTACGTTTGCGCGCCGTTGATCCTCAAGCCGGCGTCGCCGACGAGCACGAACGTATGCGCCTCGTCTCCGAACGTGACGAGCGCCAGTTGCGCGGAGAAGCGGGCGGAGGGGTCGGATGCCACCAGCGTGCTCACCCCCAGGTCCGCGTAGGTGCGAGCGAACCCCGCGTTGATCTCACGAAGGAGAACACCGATGTCGGGCGAGAGCAGCCAGTCGCTGTCCGCCAGCTGCCGAACGGCTCGCTCGATGACCCGACCGGCGATCTGCCCGCCCGTGAGGCCTCCGTATCGCCGGCCGCCTTTGTCCGTGACGCCGTCGATGACGGCAAAGACATCCGGGGGCAAGACCACGAGTCGATCCTCGTTGGCGGAAGGGCGATGAGGGTATTTCGAGCGGGTGTAGGCCTCGATGAACATCCGCCCGATGGTACCAATGGCCTTGCGATCGTCAACCTACGCGGCGGACGCGGGAGGGAGCTGCTGGGCGAAGGGGCGACCGTCAGGGCGCCTGCGACCAGCATCGCGAAGACCGGCGCGCCGGCGTCGCCCGTCACCTCCTGAAGGACCACGTTGAACGCGAGGAACAGGGCCAGTCCCATGCCGGCACGGGCCGTTAGCGTCGCGAAGGCGTGGGCGGGGCGGAGGTCGAACAGGTCGAGACCGGCGGCGCGACGGTGCAAGCCGGTCACGATGGCGAGCTGGCGGATCGTCCGGAGGAGCAGGGCCGCCATCGAGGCTACGGTGTAGGCCAGCGTCAGGCCGTTGAAGGCGTAGGGGACCGGCGCCCTGACCGCGGGAAGTCCGAGGGACGCAGGGTCGACCAGGACCGTCTGGAGCGCGACGCCGACGCCGACGGCGAGGGCGAGCCAGCCCAGGGCGCGAGGCAGGGTGGTGAGATCGTGTTCGAGGCGCTCCAGCTGGGCAGGTCCCGCCGCCACCAGGGGCCGGAATCGGGCGAGGCTGCGCGTTGCGACGCGGCGCGAACCCCTCCCTAAACGATCTCCCGTTGCCCAGACTTTGCTTCGCCTACGCAGGATACACCCCGCCCCCGCGGCTGCGACCGGCGCCTTGCCACGAGGTGGCGGCGGGGCGCGGGCCAGACGCATCCTTCGGGCACGTCGTCGCGGCCGAGGTCCAGGACTTCGGCCCGATCGCGGCTCAACGACCGCGGCGCAGCCTCCTCGGCCTGCCGCCACGCCGTTCTCGTGGGGCGTTCAGGGCACGGTGAAGGTGCGCGATGGCGTTACGGTGATCGCGCCTTCACTCAGGTTGCCCCTCGTGCCACCGTCCACGACGGCGCTGTTGGTCAGGAGGTACTCGCGGATCCAACCCGACGCCGCTTGCTCGGGCGTGGACGCCGTCGGCATCGTGAGTGCCTGCCAGATGTAGGTGCCCGAGGGCAGGTCCATACCTACGCTGGTCAGGTCCGGGATGGTGATGGCGGGGTTCATCGTGGTCACGACGATGAACCTCGAGCTTCCGGAGATCACGTACGTGGCCGCGCCGGTCAGCCCATCGAGGCGGATGGTCGAGCCCACCCCGATGCCGGTGGCGCCGTCGGCCGGTGACACCAGCGTGGGTGGCGCCGCCAAGTCGATCGTGGTGCTGCTCCCGCCGCTGAGGCCGTGCTTCCACGCCAACGACTGTCCCCCACCGGAGGAGGAAGCCGCTGACGCGAACAGGGTGTGTCCCCCGGCACCAAGGGCCGGGACGACGGCAGCGAAGTTGCTCGGCAGCGTGCCGGCAACGGCTCCGAACAGGGGAAGCGTGGCCGTCGGTCCGATGTCGGCGGCACCCTTCAAGCTTTGCAGGAGGAAGCCAGCGGGCACGTCGACGGTGGTATCGATGGTCGCGACGGAGGGCGTGCCGCTCCAGGCCACGTCGATCGTGGGGCTGCCGCCGTTGCTCACGTTCCCCGAGGCGGTGCCGTAGCGATGGTAGCCGATCGCAAAGCCGTTCGTATCGGTGGCGACCTCGATGGCGTACAGCGTGACCGGCATCGGGGTGCCGTACAGCCACTCGACGGAGATCGCGTAGCTGGTGTTCCCGGCCGATACGGCGTTGCAACCGGACATCCACTCCACGCTGCTTTGCGCGCAGACGAGGGCCTCGTACCCCGCCGTCACGGCCGACGACAGGTTGCCGGAGATCGTGGCGCCCATCGCAGGTGACGACCCCCCGATGATCGACCCGTAGGGGTTCACGTCGGGCGTCGGGCTCGTCAGGCCCTCGAACGACTGGGCGACCTCGGCGGAGGTGATCGTCTGCTTGACGATCAAGTCATACGGGACCGCGACCCCGGTGATGGTGAAGGCGCCGTTCGAGTCGGTCGTATCGGTCGTCCCTTGGATCGCGACCGTGGCACCGGCCATCCCCTTTCCGAACAGGTCTGTCACCGTCCCGTTCACCGACAAGCTGGAGATGGTCAGGTCGAAGGTCGCGGACGCGGTCTTGCCGCCACTCACAGCGTCGATGCTCAGGGTGGCGTTGCCGTCCGTGGCCGCGGGCGTTACCGTCACGTGGAGGGTGGTGGACGTCGCGCCACCGCTCAGCGTCGTGTTCGCCAGCGTCGCCGTCACGCCCGACGGCACGCCGCTCACGGAGAGGTTCACGGGGCCCGTGGCGTGGTTCGCGTCGACCTGCACCGTGACCTCGTCACCGCGGAGAACCGTGTCACCGCTGCTCCCGAGGCTCACCGTGAACGTAGTGGATGGACCGTTGGGTTGACTGCACGACGCCAGGACCAACGCCAGCGCGAGGCCCGTCAAGCCGAAGACCCGTCGTTTCATCGCTCTCCTCCGGCCGCCTCGTTGTGAGACATCATCCCCGCACCGTACGACAGATAGCCCACACGCGGCGCACGAAGGATAACGCTGCCCGGAGGCTGCGCGGCAACCGGGCGGCGCCTGCTGCGCCGCAGGCGCCCCCCAGGGCATGCGCGCCCGGTTCCCACCGAGGACGCAACGGCGGTGGCGCGAGACGAACGCGCCGTCGCCGCGGCCGAGCGCGTGGGACGCCATGGCGAGCGTCGCGGGCGATCGGCTTCGGGTCCGGGGCGGCGAGGGGGCCGGTGACGCGTCGCTTGGGCGGCACGTCACCGGCCGGCCTCAGGGTGCGACGGCGTTCAGCTCGGACGTGCTCCGTTGCGCCGCCGCCCGGTAGGCGTTGATGAGCGGGCGCAAGATGCGCAGCTCATCTTCCAGCGTCGGCGCCGCCGCGGCCGAAACCCCCTGCGCGGTGGCCGAAGCCAGGGCCAGCCGGTACGCGTTCGCGTCGAGCCGCGTGAGGCGCAACTCCGCTTCCGGCGTGGGTGTCGCGACCGCCTGCCGTAATGCGGGGTGGGGCCGCCCGGCGAGTGCGGCGCGGTACGCCCTGGCGTCGAGCTTGACGAGGCGCATCTCGTCCGCGAACGAGGGGACCGGGGCCGCCTGCTGCGCCGACGCGGTTGCGAGCGCGGCGGCCCCGATCAGCGCGATCGCGAGCGCCGCGCACGGCTGGAACGTACCTCGGGTCGTCATGGCCACTCCCTTCCGGCCGCGGCTGGCGCCGGCGGCCCCTACGGCCGGAAGGTAGGGCGCGGGGCGTGATGTCAGCGTGATGCTCGGGTGGCTCTGCGCGGAGGTCGTGCGGGCACCTCGTGGCCGGCGGGGATCGGAGCGGCTCGGGAGTCACCGTCCGCAAGCGTCGCTCGGCCGCCGCCGTTCGCGGGCGCCGGGTCCCCCTACAATGCGTCATGCCGACCCGCGTCCGCCTGCTCGGGCGCCCGTTCGTCGAGCATGACGGCCTGGTCGTCGACCTTCCCCCGGGCAAGAAGAGCGCGCTGCTGTACTACCTGGCGTATCGGCAGGAATGGGTGCCGAGGGGCGACCTGCTGGTGCTTCTGTGGCCGGATTCGGCCGAGGAGCGGGCCCGGGCGAACCTTCGCCAGCTCCTCGTGGCGGCCAGGCGGCTCCCGTACGCCGAGCGGCTGGAGGTGCGTCACCACGCCGTTCGCTGGGCCGTGGAGTCCGACCTCGCCCGCGTCGCGGTCGATGACGCGGTGCTGCTGGCCCCGGTCGCTCCCTTGTTGGAGGGGTTCCGTCTCGACCGGGCCCCCGAGTTCGAGAGCTGGTTGCAGCTCGAGCGCGACGGGCTGAAGTCGCGGCTCCGCGACGCACGGCTGCGCGCCGCCGAGGATCGGGACGGCCCTCACGCCCTGCGCCTTCTCGGTGCGATCTTGAGGGACGATCCGCTGGACGAGGAGGTCGTGCGGCGAGCCATGGTGCTCGAGGTGGGCCTGCGGCGGCGCCGTGAGGCGCTGGGCCGCTACGGCGCCTTCCGTGATCGGCTCATGCGGGAGCTGGGCGTCAAGCCGAGCCCGGAGACGGAGCGGTTGGCCGGGGTGGCGCGCTCGATTGCGGGGGCGGTCGATCCGGACCCGCGGCCGCCGGATGCCTCGCCTGGCACCCCCGTCGACGGCGGGTCCGTTGCCGTGCGGCCGCGCGCCAGCGCCGGATTCGTGGGACGGGAGCACGAGCTGCACGTGCTTGCGGGGTGGATCGAGGATCCGCGTGTGGGCATCGTGACCGTGCTCGGGCCGGGCGGCGTGGGGAAGTCCCGGCTCGCTGCGGAGCTCCTGGCACGCGACGCCGGCGCGCCGCCCGACGGCACCTACTTCGTGCCGCTCACGACGACGGAGGATGCGACGGGCGTCGCGCCGGCGGTGGCGGCGGTCCTCGGCATCCCGCTGCATGGCGACCCGGCGACCGCGCTCCTCGCCGCCATGCGCGACCGCCGCATGGTGATCGTGATCGACAACGTCGAGCAGGTGCGCGGCCTGGTGCCGTGGCTGCGGCGGATGAGGAGCGGGGCGCCGGGGGTGCGGTGGGTGGCGACGTCGCGCGTGAGGCTCGATCTGCAAGACGAGCACGTGCTCGAGCTGGCCGGATTGGATGTGCCGGGCGCCACGCGCGACCCTCTGCGCACCTCGACGTCCGTTCGGCTGCTGCTCGAGCGGGCGCGGGCGTCGGGTGTCGTCCTCGACGGCGTCAGGGACGAAGAGTCCATCCGCCGCATCGCGCGTGCGACGGGCGGCTTGCCGCTCGCTCTGGAGCTCGCTGCGGGCGCGCTTCGCGTACTCGCTCCAGAGGCGGTCGCGACCGAGCTCGAGACGGGCGCGTATCCCCTGCACGCGACGGCGATCGACGTAGAACCGCGGCATGCCAGCCTTCGCGCGGTCTACGAGAGCTCTTGGAGCCTCCTCACGGACCGGGAGCGACGAGCCGCCGCCCGCCTCTCGGTCTTCCACGGCGGCTTCACGGCGGAAGCCGCCGCGCGCGTCGCCGAGGTCGGCGTTCCCCTGCTGCTGGCGCTGCGCAACAAGTCCTTCCTCGCCGCGGCGTCCGACGGGCGCTTCGGCTTCCACCCCGTCATCGAGACGCTGACCCGCGAACGTGCAACCCAGAGTGTGGCCGCACTCGAGGAGCTTCGGGCGCGCCACGCCGCCGTGACGCTGTCGCACTTCGCCAGCTACGAGCGCGTTGCGCAGCGCGACCGCGATCCGGCCGCGCTCGAGCGCCTCTCGGCGGAGCGGGCGAACCTGGCGGTGGCGTGGCGCTGGGCGGTCGGGGCACAGCGCTGGGACCTGCTCGAGCTCTGCGGCCCGATGGGGATGATCGCGTACCTCGTCACGGGCCGGGCCCAGGAGATCGTGGCGCTGTTCGACCTTTCCATCGGAGCGGTGCCGAGGTCGCACCGGGCCTGGGCGCACCTCACCCTGCTCCGTGCTGCCTTACGCGCGATGATGGACCACCCGGACGAGGCCGCGGCTCCGGCATTGCGGGCCAAGCACGCGTTCGCAGCGTTGAACGACGCAAGGGGCGTCGGCTGGAGCGCGTACTTCCTCGGGCTCATCGCCTCGCTCGAGGTGCGCTTCGACGACGCGCGCGCGTGGTACCGGGAAGCGATCGATCGCCTGCGGGAGGTCGACGAGGTACGGCCGCTGCAGGCCGCCCTTCTGAACCTCGGCGACCTCTCCATCGACCACGACGAGAAGCTGGCCCTGGTACGCGAGGCGGAGAGCCTGAACGGTCGCGCGCGGAGTCGTGAGGCCATCATCTATCAGCATGGCGTGACGGCAGAGGAGCTCATGCGCACGCGCGGAGCGTACGCCGAGGCGCGAGCCCTGCTGCGCAAGGCGATCGAGCTCGAGCGCGCCGCGAGCCTCGATCCTCGGTCCCTCGGGGGATGGCTGGGGGATGCGGCGCTGGCGGATCTACACCTGGGCGAGCTGGAGCGGGCCGGCGAGCTGGCGCGCGAGGCGCTCGCGCTCACCACGCCTCTCGAGGTGGGTTACGTGTGGGAGGTGCGCTCGCGCGCCAGGCTCGTTCTCGCGATGGTGGCCCTCGCGAGCGGAGACCGCGCCGAGGCGCGCCGCCTGGCGCGCTGGGCGGCCGCCGACGCCGAGACTACGGCCGTCGTGGTCTTTCGCGCTGCGCTGGCTCTCGACGAGGGGGATGGCCGGAAGGCGATCCGCCTGCTCGCGCAGCGCCTGCCCGGCGCGCGCCTCGTGAACCTTCCCCGCGAGAACGAGGTGCAACGGGGCCTGGCGCGCGTCGTGGCGGCGGCCGCGCACGCGCAGCAGGGCGCACTCGATGCCGCCCGCCATCACCTCGTGGCGAGCCTCGCCGTCGCCACCGAGCTGCGCTTCGCGCCGCTGGCCCTCAGCGCGTGCCTGGTGGGCGCCGGGCTCGACCCCGACCACGCCCCGGCGTTGCTCGCCCTCGTGGCGGATCACCCGGCATCCTCCTACTTCGCACGGCGGCAGGCCGAGCGCATGGGGGCCACATCCGACGCGCGGCAGGCGGGGCAAGCCGTCGATGACGCCGAGGTCCTGCGCATCGCCGCCGGCCTCGCCACGCGACTGGCGCGCCGCCGCTGACGGGAGTCGCACAGAGCGGGCTCGAGATCGGGCGCAGTCGGGCCCGGTGATGCGTCGCGACCCACGCGGCCGTGGGCGGTTGGCGGCGGGTGCCGCCGCGGCCGCGCAGGCAGTCGCGGAACGCCGCGCCGCCTCCGTCTCGCCCCTGCCGCCAGTACCAAGGGGCGCTCAGGCGGCGCCGAGCGTCCACGCCAGCAACGCGTCCAGCGGCGCGGTTGCCAGCCCGATCACCCGATCGGCGCCGGCGTAGTACACGTACACGGTGCCGTCCACCACCGGGTTCGCGCAGCTGAACACGACGTTGGGCACGTCACCCTTGAGTTCCCAGGGCTCCTCGGGGTCGAGGATGCTGCCCTCGGGACGGGCGAGCACGCGCCACGGCTCGTCGCGGTCGAGCAGCGCGACGCCCAGGCGGTACGTGTGGCTGTCGTCGTACCCGTGATAGATCGTCAGCCATCCTGCGGCGGTCTCGATCGGCGGGCCGCCCGCGCCGACGCGCTTGCCGTCCCACAGGCCGGGGCGCGGACCGAAGATCTCGCGGTGGTCGCCCCAGCGCCTGAGGTCGGGGCTGGAGGCGAGCCACACGCTCGGCGGCCGGCGGTGGAAGCTCAGGTAGCGCCCCCCCACGCGTGCGGGGAAGAGCGCGTGGTCCTTGTCGTCCTCGCCCTGCACCAGCGGGCCGAGCCGCTCCCAGGTGATGAGATTGTCGCTGACGGCGAACATCGGGGTGATTCCGGTGGGCATCGCCCCGGGGACGGGGTGGGCGCCGCCGCGCCCGTACGCCGTGTAGGCCATGTAGAAATGGCCGTCGAGGAAGGTGACCCGCGGGTCCTCGACGCCGCGCGCGTCGTCCGCTCCCGCAGGCTCCAGGACCGGCCGCTCGAGCCGGTTCCACGCCACACCGTCGCCCGACACCGCGTACCCGATGCGCGACACGTAGTCGCTTCCCTGCGCGCGGTAGAGCATGTGGAACAGGCCACCGTGCACAACCACGGCGGGATTGAACACGTTGAGCGATTGCCAGGCGCTGCTGGGCAGGGGCGTGAGGACCGGGCTGGCGGGATGGCGAGCGAGTTTCACGTGGCCTCCGACGGACACTCTACTGCGCGCCCGCGGAGCGCGCCGGTCGTACCGCCGTAAGCGATTACGAGCCGCAGCGCGCGAGCTGCGCACCACGAACCTCGGGAGAGATGTCGCAGAGAACGCCTGGGGAACGTGAGTTCTGCCTGCACCATTGACACGCGCCCAGACAGCACCTAAGCTGGGCGCACAGAGAACGTAAGCGGTTACGAAGCTGGACGACGCGTTCCCGCGGCCGCACCTCGCGGCATGCTGGCCGGCAGGCACCGCGCGGGCCCCCTGCAAGGACGGGCCGGCGGGGATCGGGCGGGCGAGGACGAGGCCCGAGACGACGGGCCGGCGAAAACCGGGCCGGCGAAGACGGGGCCGGCGAGGACGGGCCGGCGAGGACGGGCCGGCGGGAACGGGCCGGCGGGAACGGGCCGGCGAGGACGGGCCGGCAAGGACGGGGCCGGCAAGGGTCCCAACGAGGAGGCACGTGCCGAAGGTTGCGCCAAACGGCGAGAACACTCCCGGAACCCGCGGCGCAGGCGGTCGTGGCGCCGAGGGTGCGCGTCGGCGGGTCACCATCCAGGAGGTGGCCGCGCGGGCCGCGGTGTCCACCGGCACCGTCAGCCGCGTCCTCAACGACCGGCCGGGCGTCAGCCCGGACACCCGGCGGCGCGTGGTGGAGACCATCGGCGCGCTCGGCTACCGCCCCGACCACTCGGCGCGCGCCCTGTCGCGGCACCCGCTGCGGATCGGGCTGAGCCTCGCGACCGGGACGCGGCGCCTCATCCCGTTCTTCATGCTCTTCCTCGAGCACCTCATCCGCGAGCTGCAGGAGCACGGTTATCGGCTGGAGGAGATCCCGGCGGGCGACGACGGCCTCCCCCGGTGGCTCGCCGACGGGGTCATCCTGCACGGCGTGCACGACGACGATCCGCGCATCGCGCACCTGCGCGCCGCGGACGTGCCGTTCGTCCTGGTCGGGCACGCGCCCGGCACCCGCTGGGTCATGCCCGACGACCGCGGCGGGGCCCGCGAGGCGACGCGCCACCTGCTCAACCTCGGCCACCGTGAGATCGTCCACTTGAGCGGCCTCATGAGCCACCAGGCGACGCAGGACCGCTACCGGGGGTACCTCGACGCCCTGGTCGAGGCCGGCCTGGCGGCCGAGGACCGGTGGCTCCTCGACGGCAACTTCGACACCCTCTCCGCCTACCGCGCGGTCCGCCGCGCGTTCGAGGCCGGGCTCCGCGCCAGCGCGGTCTTCGCCGCCTCGGACGAGATGGCGCTCGGCGCCGTGGCAGCCCTCGAGGACCTGGGGCTGCGCGTGCCGCTCGACGTGTCCGTGGTGGGGTTCGACGACCTGCCGGAGACGGGCGGGCGCCTCACGACCGTGCGCCAGGAGATCGGCACGATCACGGCCACCGCCGTCGACCTGTTGCGCGAAGGCATGCGCGGAGCGCCCGTGCGCAACGTCACCGTTCCGGTACAGCTCGTGGTGCGGGGGACTACGGCCCGCAGGAGGGAGTGAGTCAGGGGCAGTTGCGTTCGCGGACAGCGGCTCGTCGTACCTCGAGGATTCTCGGAGGATCCCATGAAACAGTTGCGTGTACTCGTCACCCTACTCGCCGCGCTGGTCGTGTCGACGACCCTGGCGCAGACCACCGTGCGCGTCCAGGGCTACGGCGGCTCCGACCCGGCCATCGTCCAGCGCCTCATCGACGAGGTGATCGGCAAGGACCTCGCCGATCAGGGCATCACCATCCAGTACGAACCCATCGAGACCGACTACAACGCGGTCCTCACCAACGCGCTCTCGGCAGGCACCGCCGGTGACGTGTTCTACATCCCCGGCGAGACCGCCCCCGGCATCATCGCCACGGGCAAGGTCCTGCCCCTCGACGGCCTGGTGGACACCAGCGCCTTCCTCGACAACCTCATGCAGGTCTACACCATCGACGGCAAGGTGTACGGCATCCCCAAGGATTTCAACACGCTGGCCGTCTGGTACAACAAGGACATCTTCGATGCCGCCGGCGTCGACGTTCCCAACGCCGACGACGACTGGAACAGCTTCGCGGACAAGCTGACCAAGGTGTCCGCGATGGACCCGAACATCCACGGAGCCTGCCTGCCGGCCGACTTCGCACGCATGGGCGCCTTCGCCTTCGCCAACGGCTGGACGCCGCTGCAGCCCGACGGCAGCGCCAACCTGCTCGATCCCGCCTTCACGCAGGCGTTCGACTTCTACACCGGCCTGGTGACGAAGGGCGTGGCCGTCCAGCCGGCCGACGTCGGCGCCGGCTGGCCCGGCGACTGCCTGGCGCACGAGCAGGCGGCCGTCGCCATCGAGGGTGCATGGATCCTCGGCTTCCTGCGCGACAACGCGCCGAACCTGCAGTACGGCTCGTCGCTGCTGCCGACCTCCCCCAACACCGGCAAGACCGGGAACTTCATCTACACCGTCGCGTGGGGCGTGAACGCCGACAGCAAGGTGCAGGACGCGGCCGTCAAGGTGCTGCAGGCCCTCACCAGCCCCGCCGCCCAGCAGTTCATCCTGGAGCAGGGCCTGGCGATCCCCAGCCGCTCCGCGCTGGCCGACAACCCGTACTTCCAGCAGGACACCGCCGAAGCCAAAGGGAATCTCACGGTCTTCCAGGGCGCGTCGGCGGGCAACGTGCTCGGGTTCCAGTTCGGTTCGGTCGGCACGGACTACATGAATCCGATCAACAACGCCCTCAACGTCGTCATGACCGGCCAGGCGGACAGCCAGACCGCTCTGACGCAGGCGCAGAAGGACCTCGAAGCGCTGCTGGCCCGCGGCCAGAACTAACGCTCCGCTCGCTCAGGGGAGGCGGCGCCCGCCGCCTCCCCGCTCGTTCGCACGAGAGCTGGTGCCGCCATGGGCGCGAGACGCCGGGAGTTCACCGCCGCCTACCTGTTCCTGACGCCCTTCCTCGTCACGCTGGCGATCTTCTTCCTGTTCGCCACGGCGCGCGCGGTGTTCTTCAGCTTCACCGACTACGACCTGTTCAACGCCCCCACCTGGGTCGGCCTCCGCAACTACGCCAACCTCTTCCGTGACGACCTGTTCCTCACGGCCCTGCGCAACTCGTTGGTGTTCGCCGCGGTGGTGACCTCGGTGCAGACGTTCGGGGCGCTGGTGATGGCGGCCGTCCTCAACCAGAAGATCCGCGGCCTGGGCTTCTTCCGCTCCGCGTTCTACATGCCGAGCATCACGAGCAGCGTGGTCATCACCCTGATCTTCCTGTGGATGTACCAGCGGCGCGGCCTGTTCAACTATCTCGCCACCCAGTTCGTCTCCTATCTGCCGCTGCTCGGGGTCTTCGCAGTGATCGTGGTGGTCGTCCAGGCGGGGCAGGTGCTGCTCGAGCGCTCCCGCGGCCTGTCGGTGAGCTGGCTCGACCCCGCCCTGCTGGTGGTGTCGCTGCTGATCGCCGCCGCCGGCACGTGGGCCCTCGACTTCGTCGGCGTCGTGGCCCCCACGGCCGTGCGGCCCGTCGACTTCGTGTGGCTGCAGACGCGCCAGGAGGTACCTGGCGCCTTCCCGCCCTTCCTGCGCGCGCCCGTGCCGCTGATCGCCATCATGCTGCAGAACGTCTTCACCACCGTCCCCACCTTCATGCTCATGTTCCTCGCGGCGCTGCAGGACGTGCCGGCGGCGCACTACGAGGCGGCCGCCCTCGACGGCGCGACGCCGACCCAGCAGTTCTTCTTCATCACGATCCCCGCGGTGCAGCCGGTGACCTTCCTGGTGGTCACGCTGGGCCTCATCGGCACGCTGCAGATGTTCGACCAGGTGGCCATCTTCGGGAACGCCGTCCCGCTCCGGAGCGTCATCACCCTCGCGTACTTCGTGTACAACCGCATGTTCCCGGGCGCCCAGCTCCCCGAGGTGGGCTTCGCCTCGGCAGCCGCCATGTTCCTGGCCGTCCTGACGCTCGTCATCGTGCTGCTGCAGCGGCTGTTCATCCGCACCGAGGGCGTGCGGTGAGCGCCCTGGCCCCGCCCGCCCCCACGCGGCGGGCGCGCGACATCCAACGTTGGGAGGCGCGCCGGCGCTGGGCCCGCGCCGGCTTCGTGTACCTCGCGATGCTCCTGTTCTCCCTCCTCTTCCTCGGTCCGTTGCTGTTCGCCACGCTCTCGAGCCTCAAGACCGACCCGCTGGAGTATCCCCCCACCCTCGCGATCCCGCAGCTCTCGCCCGCCAACTGGGCGGCGGCCGCGCGCCTCGGCCGGGCCGGGGCCCGTGCGCCCCTCTGGGGCGGCTTCGCGCCCGGCGCGGACGTCCCGTTCGAGCTGACCTACTTCGTGCCCAGCGGAACCGAGGCGGCCCCGCCCACGGTGACGGTCGCGCGGCGCCGGCCCGGCGGCGGCCTCGGCGCGGTGCAGGCCATCGAGTACGCCGCCGACCACGCCGACGTGACCGCGCCCGCGGAGGTCGCGCGGGAGGCCGGCAGCTGGACCGTGCGGGGCGAGGAGGTGGCGGGCACCTTCGTGACCTACCGCGTGCACATCGCCTACCGTGGCGCGGGTCCCACCATCGATCGGCTGCCCATCGACGTGGAAGCGCCGTCGCGGAGCCAGGCGTTCGTCCGCTCGACGCTGCCGCCCACGCGCCTCGAGCGCCTCGGGCTCGTCGCCTCGTACAACAACATCACGCCGGGCGCCCTGGGCTACACGTTCAACAACTACCGCCGCGTCTTCGACGAGGCGCGCAGCGTCACCACCGGACGCAGCCTGTTCCTCAGCTGGACCGCCAACTCCTTCATCATCGCCATCGCCAAGGTGCTCACGACGCTGCTCTTCGCCTCCATGGCCGGGTACGCGCTGGCCCGCCTGCGTTTCCCCGGCCGGGGGTTGTTCTTCGTGCTCATCTTGTTCGCGCAGATGATCCCACCGCAGGTGATCTTCATCAGCAACTACCTCGTGCTGCGCGACGGCATCTTCGGCGTGTCGCGCCTGTGGGGGCAGACCACCTTGCTGAACAGCCTCGCGGGCGTGATCCTCTCCGGGCTGGTGGGGGCCGGGGCGGTGTTCATCATGAAGCAGTTCTTCGAGTCGATCCCGCGGGAGGTCGAGGAGGCCGCCATGATCGACGGCACCAACCACTGGCAGCGCTTCTCGCGCGTGGTGCTGCCGATGGCCCGGCCCGCCCTCGGCGCGTTGACCATCCTCACGTTCCAGGGCGCCTGGAACGACTTCTTCTGGCCGCTGGTGGTGCTCACCACACCCGAGGACATCAAGACCCTGCCCATCGGCCTGCTGACGTTCCGCAACGTGTACGGCGCCACCGGCGATTGGGGCCTCATCCTCGCCGGCGCCGTCATGAGCGCCCTGCCCATCATCGTGCTCTTCGTCGTGTTCCAACGCTACTTCCTCGAGGGCGTGTCCTACGGGGGCGGCAAGGAGTGACGGGAGCGTCGATGCGCCGCAGGGCCCCCCGGGAGCCGTGAGACCATGGACTTCAGCAAGAACCTCGTACTCAAGGAGAACTACACCTTCGTCGTCGCCGACGGGGCAGGGATGGTCACGGGCGGCGAACGCGGGCTCTACAACCGCGACACGCGCTTCCTCAGCCGCTACGCCTGGACCTTCGACCGCCCGACGCAGGTGCTGCTGGCGCACACGGCCCGCCCCGACCGCTTCGAGGTGCACCACGGCGTCATCGAGGGGCCGTCGCAGGCCGTCGGGATCCACCGGCGCCTGTCCGTCACCGCCACCGAGCTGCGCGACGTTGTGGAGGTCACCAACACCGATGTCTCGCCGCAGTCGCTGACCCTGACGCTGGCGTTCGCCGCCGACTTCGCCGACCTGTTCGAGGCGCGCGGCTGGTTCGAGGCCACGCACGCCACCACCGTGCGCTTGGGCGACGACGAGGTGCAGGTGGCGTACAGGGCGGCCGACGGCCTGGAGCAGGCCGTTCGCGTGCGCTTCTCGCGGCCGCCGACGCGGCTCGGTGACGGGGAGGCGTCGTTCGAGTTGCGGCTCGAGCCCCACGCCGGCTTCGACCTCACCGTGGCCGTCGGCATCGACAACCCGCTCGAATCGGCCCGACCCGGCATCGGCTACGACGCGTGGCGCGCGGCCTTCCCCGCGGCCGCGCCCGGCCGCGAGCTCGCGACCCCGCACGGGCGCGTGCTCGCCCGCGCGATCGAGGACCTGCGGGCGCTGCTGTTGTTCACCGAGGACGGCCCGGTCCCGGCCGCGGGCATACCCTGGTTCGTCACGCCCTTCGGGCGCGATTCGTTGATCACCGCGTCGATGCTCCTGCCCCACGCGCCGGAGGTGGCACGCGGCACCCTGCGCTACCTCGCGGCCCGGCAGGGGACGACGCGCGACGCCTACCGTGCCGAGGCGCCGGGAAAGATCCTGCACGAGGTCCGTGCGGGGGAGCTGGCCCGCACCGGGGCGATCCCCTTCAGCCGATACTTCGGGACCATCGACGCGACGCCGCTGTTCGTGGTGTTGCTGCACCAGACCTACCGCGCGGGAGGGGACGAGGAGCTCCTGCGCGAGCTCCGACCCAACTGGGAGGCTGCACTGCGCTGGATGAAGACCGACGGAGACCCCGACGGCGACGGCTTCCTCGAGTTCGCCGGCGCCGCTCCCGGCGAGGGGCTCACCGTGCAATCGTGGAAGGACTCGCACGACGCGTTGAGTCACGCCGACGGCACGCTCGCCACGGGCGCGATCGCGGTGAGCGAGGTGCAGGGCTACGCCTTCGCGGCGTACGGGGCGGCCGCCGAGTTCTACGACGCGCTCGGTGAGCCCGAGGCGGCCGGCCGCTGGCGGGGCGAGGCCGAGGCGCTGCAGAAGCGCTTCCAGGAGGCGTTCTGGCTCGAGGAGCTGCAGACGTACGCCCTGGCTCTCGACGGCGACAAGCGACCCCTCGCCGTGCTGGCGTCCGACGCGGGACATCTGCTGTGGAGCGGCATCGTGCCGCGGCACGTCGCGCCGGCCCTGGTGCGGACGCTCTTCTCAGAGGAGCTGTTCTCGGGCTGGGGGATCCGAACGCTCGGTGCGGGCGAGGCGCGCTACAACCCCGTGAGCTACCACAACGGCTCGGTGTGGCCGCACGACACCGCGATCATCGCCGGCGGCCTCGCGCGCTACGGCTTCCTGGCCGAGGCCGCCCGGTTGCGCGACGCCATCTTCGACCTCGCCGCCGGGCAGGCCGACCTGCGCCCCCCGGAGCTCGTGGCGGGGTACGCGCGCGGGGCCGCGCCACCCGTCACCTATCCGGTGGCGTGCCGCCCCCAGGCGTGGGCCGCGGCGGCGCTGGTCTACCTCGCGGGGCGCGCCGAAGGAGCGTAGCGGTGCCGGACCCCGACGGGGCCCGGGCTACGTGACACCCGACGGCTCGAGGCGCCCATCGGGCAGCGGCGCGGGCCGGTCTCGCAGCCCGAGGGCGGCCACGAGCGCCAGCGCGGCGGCGACGGCCACCATCGCGAACACGGTGCCGAGGAAGGCAGGGCCGGCGGTGGCGGCGCCGGCGGCGCGCGGGCTCACGCCGCCCAGCAGGTGCGCCAGCAAGGCCGAACCGACGATGCTGCCGAGGTACCTGCTGGTCGTGTACACGCCGGACGCCATGCCGGCGTCGCGTGCCGGTGCCGACTCGACCGCCGTCGTCTGCAACGCGGCGGTCCCGGTGCCGATGCCCAGCCCGACGAGCAGCAGCGCGGCGATCAGCATGGGCGTGGAGACGCCGGGCCCCGCGCCGGCCAGGAGCAGCGCTCCCGCGAGGAGCAGGGCGAGGCCGAGCAGCGCGGGGCGCCGGCGCCCCCACCGGTCGGTGAGCGCGCCGCCGATGGGGGAGGCCACGAACATCGCGCCGGACATGGCGGCCAGCACACCGCCCGCCGCGACCGCCCCGCCCGGCCGGCCGGCCAGCAGCAGGGGCACGGCCAGCAGGGTCACGTACATGGCGAAGTTGCTGGTGGCGACGCTGGCGTTGGCGGCGGCGAAGGCGCGGCGCGCGAAGAGGCGCAGCTGGACGGCCGGGTCCGGATGGCGCCACTCCACCCGCGCGAACGCGACGGCAGCGACCGCCGCGACGCCCCAACCGGCCCACGCCCAGCCACCGAGCGGGCCGCGGTGCGTGAGCTCCGCCGCGACGGTGATGAGGGCGACCGACAGGAGGGCGGCGCCGGCGAGGTCGAACGGGCGGGCCTCGCCCCGTGGGCGCCCGCGCGGGAACGCCCGCCACCCGAGCCAGGTGGCCGGCACGATGAGCAGAACGTTGACGTAGAAGATCGCCTGCCAACCGGTCAGCCACACCAGCACGCCCGCGAGCGGGGGCCCGACGGCGGCCGCGAGCCCGGCGCCGGCGCCCACGAGCCCGAAACGGCTGCCGCGGCGCGCGTCGGGTATGGCCTCGCGCAGCAGGGCCGCGCCGTTGGGGAACGCGAGCGCCCCCGCAACGCCCTGCTGGATGCGGAAAGCCAGCAGCCATCCGAAGCTGGGCGCGAGCGCCGCGCCCAGCGACGCGAGGGCGAAGTACGCCAGGCCGCCGAGCATGAGCGGTCGCCGCCCGAGCCGGTCGCCGAGCTTGCCGGCGACCGGCTGGAGCGACGCCATCGCGATGAGGTAGCCGGTGACGAGCCACTGCGCCGACACGCCCGCCTGGAACTGGGCGGCGATGGGCGGCAGCGCCACCGCGATCATCGTCGAGTTCAGCGGCGCCAGCATGGTGGCGAGGGCCACCGCGACGACCAGCCGGGCCTCGCCGCCGGCGCCGGGCGGTGCGCCGGCGCCCGGGGTGGGGCTCGTCACCGGCGCCCGTCGCGGCGCCTCGCCGGCCGGTCGCGGCGGCGCGGCGGGGTGCCCGGCCTCGCGGCGGCGAGAGCGCTCGCTCGGGCGCGCCGCTTCACGCCGGCGCGGGCGAGCGCTCGACGAGCCGCACCGTGCCGGCGCGGCCGTCGACCTCGATGAGCTGGCCGTCACGGATGACCGAGGTGGCGCGGAGCGTGCCCACGACGGCCGGGATGCCGTACTCGCGCGCGACCACCGCGCTGTGCGACAGCACGCCCCCGGTATCGGTCACGACGGCCGCCACGGTGCCGAACAACGGGGTCCACGAGGGCGCGGTCATGGTCGCGACGAGGATCTCGCCGCGCCGGACGTCCTGCGCCTCGGCCAGCGTGCGCGCGACGCGCGCGACGCCGCGCACCACGCCCGGCGAGCCGGCGTGACCCTTGAGCACGTCCACATCGATGCTGGGCTCGGGCGGCGTGCCGAAGAAGCGGCCGATGGCGCGACCCACGGCGTCGTCGGGGGGCGGGCCGGGCGGGCGGGTACCCAGCATCTCCGGCTCCTCGACCGCGGCGTAGTGCTCCATCTCTTGCCGGCGCTTCGAGACGAGCGCGCGACGGTCGATCGCGGGGAGCGAGCGCGCCGTCTCCAGCGTCTCGTCGAGCGTCAGCATCAGCACATCGTCGGCCGCGTCGAGGACGCCGGCGGCCGCGAGCCGGCGCCCCAGCTCGAGCAGCACCTGCCGCACGTGGTAGGCGCCCTCGAAGTCGATGTAGAAGCCGTGGTCCTCCGAGATCACCGCCCCGTTCTGTGCCGCGCGCAACATCGCCTCGAAGTGCTCCACCACCGGCCGCGGGTACTCGGCGAGCCGGGCGCGCGCTTCGGCCAACGCCGCGTCACGCTGCGCGGCCAACCGCGCGAGCTCGGCCGCCGGGTCGGCGTCGAGATGGGCGAGGTGCTCACGCAGCATGCGCCACACGGGCGTGGGGTCCTCCAGCCACGTCGGTCTGTCCAGCTCCCAGGTCTCGCTGCGCCGCCCGTACGCTGCGAGGTAGGCGTCGAAGGCCTCGAGGAACCTGCGGCCGTCGTCCGTGGCGCGCAGTGCGAGCGCCACGCTGTCGGGGTCGACGCCGAGGATGACGGTGCGGACCTCGTCGCTCGCCGTGCGTGCCAAGCGCCACAGCTCGACGTTGATCTCGGTGGTCTTGTTGCCGAAGCCCTGCAGCAGCGTGTAGGCGTCGAACGCCCGATCGGCCCCGAACAGGTCGGCGTACGTTTCCTGGAAGAGAGATCCGGCGAGCAGGGTGGGAACCATGAGCTCGAAGTGGATCTCCCACAACCGCACCCAGCGGCGGCGGGTCTCCTCGGCGAGCTCGAGGAGACCGTCGAGCGAGGCGCCGGCCAGGTCGGCGTCCTGCCAGAACCTGAGGTGCTCCTTCACCTCGGGCAGCAGCTCGCCCGTCCAATGGCCGGCGGAGCGCATCATGGCCGCGCCGAGGTTCTCCTGTGCCTTGCGCCCCATCGCCGCCATCTCGTCGTGCGACAGGCGGCGCGGGATCACACCCGCGTACGCGTAGGTGTTGATGCGCCGGAGCTCCATGCCCACGAGCGGGAGCTCGTAGAGGGCGAAGGCGTGCCGGAAGCCGGCGTTGTGCGCCTCGAAGAACAGCTCGAGCGCGGGAGAGACCGGCTCGGGGAAGTGCATGCGGTCGCGCGACCACAGCAGGTGCGCTGCGTCGGGATCTTGCCAGTGGATCGGGAAGTTCTCGGGGGTGGGGATGGGTGTCGGGGCGGCGTCGGGACGGGCGTGCGGGTCGCTCATACGGTGGTGCTCCCTTCGGGGGCTGCCGTCACGCGCTGTGGCGCGGCGGCGGGGTCGCCTGGGCTGCGGGGGCGCTGCCGGGGCTCGCCGCTTCGGCGGTGGTCCCGTCGGTGCTGGTCCCGTCGGTGCTGGTCCCGTCGGTGCTGGTCCCGTCGGTGCTGGTCCCGTCGGTGCTGGACCCGTCGGTGCTGGTCCCGTCGGCGCTGGACCCGGCGGCGCGGGCCCTGCCGTCGCCGACCGGGACGTCCCCGGCCACGACGTCGCCGGTCGTGACGTCGCCGTGGGCGGGCTGCTCGGCCGGGTCGGCCGGCAGACGCGTGATCGGCCGGCATTGCAGGAGGTACAGATCGGCGCCGTGGAAGGCGCACTCGACATCGACCGGCTGGCCGAGGTCGCGTTCCAGGTCCGCCGCCAGCTCGGCGCAGCAGCGGCATGCCTCGTCGGTGAGCGCGGGCAGTCCGCGCAGGGGTCTGGGCACCGGCACCTCGCGCGTGCCCCCCACCACCGACACGTACATGAGCGCCTTGGAACCCACGTCGCGCTCGAGCACCGAGCCCGTGGCCTTGTCCACGCGGTAGGAGTCCGGCGTGACGGTGCCGCCCACGATGCTCTCGCCCAACCCGTAGGAGGCGTTGATGAGCACCTGGTCGCGGCGCCCGGTGACGGGATCGGCGCTGAACACGACCGCGGAGGTGTCGGAGGGGACGAGTTGCTGCACCAGCACCGCCAGCCGGACGCGCCGGTTCTCGAGACCGCTGTTGTGCCGGTAGGCGAGCGCGCGTTGGCTGCGCCCCGAGGTCCAGCAGAGAACGAGCGCCTCCGTGACGGCTTCCGGCCCGGTGATGTTGAGGTAGGTCTCGTGCTGCCCGGCGAAGGAGGCGTCCGCGCCGTCCTCGTCGACCGCCGACGAGCGGACCGCGACCCGCAATGGGTCGGCGCCGCAGCGCCGCGCGAGCTCCGCGTAGGCGTCGACGATCTCCTCGCGCAGGCCCGGGGGGAGCTGAGGTGGCGCCTGCGGATGCGCCGGCCGCGCGATCCGGGCCCACGCCTCGTACGCGTCGGTCGTCAGGCAGAAGGCCGGGGGGACGCGGTGGTGCGCCGCGAGGCGGCTCAGGCTCGCCGCCTTGCCGCCGACCAAGGAAACGTCGCGACTGCGTTCGTCGTCAAACCACACGATGTGCATCCGACCTCCCTCGCGGCTGCCCGCGGGGACCCCCGGGCCCTGCGAGGGCCGACAGCCGACGCGCGCCGGACTACCGGACGCTCGTCCCGCGGATCCCATGCTGCCCGCCGCGACACTGGGTGCCTCGGACCGTAACGTTTGAATGGCAACGGGTCGTTCGCCGGAGGGGCACCGCGTGGGTGCTGTCGGTCAAGCGGCCTATGCGAAGGCGCGCAGCATCCTGATGAGGCAATGGAGTGACTATGACAGAGTGATCCCGGGCTGTCAACGTGTGCAGGAATCTGCCGCCCCCGTGGGCGTGGCACCGAGCGGCGCACGCGGCCGGCGGGTTCCACCTCGCGGCGCTGCGCCGCGCGATTTCGTGCCGGTCGCGTGAGCGGTCGGGCCGGCGACGCAGAGGGCCGGCGGCGCGTTCCGCCGCGCGAGCCGTGCCGCCATCGGAACGACGCCGCCCCGCCCGAGACGCGCTCGAGCGGGGCGACACACGCCGCGAAACGGCGCGTCATGCAGGTCTATGAACTCAGCCGGCGGGCTGGGTGACCCTCACGTTGGCGGCCTGAAGGCCCTTGGGGCCCTGCTGCACGGTGTACTCGACCGCATCGTTCTCGTTGAGGTTACGGAAGCCGTCGCCCTCGATCGCCGAGAAGTGCACGAAGACATCCTTGCCGCCGTCGTCCTGCGCGATGAAGCCGAAGCCCTTCTCGCCGTTGAACCACTTCACTTTTCCGGTTGCCATTCTGTTCATCTCCAAGATCGCTCGACATCGCCGGGCGAGGTCACATACGAGCCGCAGCCCGTGTTACGAGAAAGCCTCATCGACTGTTTCGGAACGAGGAGCAGCGTAGCGTGCCTGCGCGGAGAATGCAAGGGCAAACGAACACGGCGCCTCCGAGGGCGGGCCCCGGCGCCTGCGGGGGCGCTCCCGGCGCTTGCGGGCGCCGCCCCCGCATGACCGCTCCTGCCGCGGCCGCGGCGGCGGGCCGCGCGCGGCGGTGCGGCGCCGTGGACGCGGCCCCGGCAGCCGGTTGGCGCCGCATGGCGGGCCGCAGCGTTGTACTCCCACGCGACGCGGGCGTGGTTGACACCGCCGTGGTTAACCGCTTAAGTTGTCGCTAGGTAGCCAATCGAAGCTGGCTCAGGGGGGCGCCGGCGCCGACCCCCAGGGGCGGTCATCGATGCCGCGGGTTAAGCGCTTAACTGGAGGTGGCGGTGCCAACCATCAAGGACGTAGCTCGCCTCGCCGGAACGTCGACGGCGACCGTCTCGTACGTCTTCAACGGTCGGCGCAAGGTCGGCGTCGGTACGGAGCAGCGCGTCCGTAGGGCCGCGGCCGAGCTCGGCTACGTTCCCAACCAGGCGGCCCGCACCCTCGCCACCAAGTCCTCGCGCACCATCGCCGCCGTCCTGAGCGACGTGGCGAACCCCTTCTTCGCGCCGATGCTCCGCGGCGTGGAGGAGGTGGCGCGTGAGCGCGGCTACCTGGTGCTCGTCGGCGACAGCAACGAGCGCGTCGACCGCGAGGAGGAGTACCTCGAGAAGCTCGTCGACCGCTACATCGACGGCCTCCTGCTGTCGCCGGCGAGCGAGCAGCGCCGGCCTCCGCGCGGCATCGAGGCGTGGGCCGGAAGACTGGTGCTGGTGAACCGCACGTTGGACGGCGTGAAGGCCGACCTCGTCACGACCGACAACCGGGCCGGAGCGCTGGCCGCGACGCGGCACCTGTTGGAGTTGGGCCACAGGCACATCGCGATGATCGCGGGCCCGCGCGACGTCAGCACCCACGCCGAACGCGTCGCGGGCTACGACGCCGCCTTCTCGCAGGCGGGGCTCGAGCCTACCGCCGGCCTCGTGCGCTTCGTGGGGCTGGACGCCGGCTCGAGCTACGCCGCCACCCGCGCCTTGCTGGAGAGCGGCGAGGCACCCCGGCCGACGGCCATCTTCTGCGCCAGCGGCATCCACGCCGTCGGCTCCTGGCAGGCACTGCTCGAGCTGAGCGTGGCGGTGCCCGGCGACGTCTCCTTCATCACCTTCGACCGCCCGACCTGGACCGACCTGGTCGCGCCCCCCCTCACGACCGTGGAGCAGCCCGGCTACGACATGGGGCGCACCGCGACGACGCTGCTCCTGGACGCGATCCAACTCCGCGCGGGAGGGAGCGTCGCCGCGACGGCGCGCCACGTACGGCTCGAGCCGACCCTCCACCGAGGAGCGTCCGTCGCGCAGGCGCCGGAGCGCCCGACGCCCGAAGGGGGTGCTCGCCTGTAGATCCCGCGCCCGTCCATGCCCGTCGCGACGAGACGGCATACGTCCCTACCTCGAAGGAGCACGCACGTGAATGCACCGATCCAACGCACGATCACCCTCCTGACGGCCCTCGCCCTCGCCCTCGCACTGTCGGGCGCTGCCTGGGCCCAGACCCAGACCCTGCGCCTCGCCCACATCTCCACCGCGTCGTCGCCGGCCCAGCAGGGAGCGGAGCTGTTCGCCAAGCTGGTCAACGACGGCACCAACGGCGCGTACGAGATCAAGATCTTCCCGAACAGCCAGTTGGGGGCCGCGCCCGAGTACACCCAGCAGATCAAGCTCGGCACGCTCGGCCTCGGCCTCGTCACGTCGGGGCAGATGCAGGAGTACATCAAGCAGTACGCCATCATCGAGACGCCCTTCCTGTTCGACGATCTCGATCACGCCCACCGCGTCCTCGACGGGCCCGCGGGCGACCAGCTCGCGCAGGTCGCGGAGCAGCAGGGCTTCATCATCCTGAGCAACTGGGAATGGGGCTTCCGGCAGATCACCAACTCCGCGCGCGCCATCCTCAAGCCCGAGGACATGAAGGGGCTGAAGATGCGCGTGCCCAACGAGTTCCAGATCCGAGACATGATGCAGGCCCTGGGTGCACAGACCGAGACCATCGCCTTCCCGGAGCTGTACACGGCCCTGGCGCAGAAGGTCGTCGACGGCCAGGACAACCCCATCCAGACGATCTACGATCAACGCTTCTTCGAGGTCCAGAAGTACCTCGCCGTCACCAACCACGCGTACAACAGCCAGATGCTGGTCATGTCCAAGCCCGCGTGGAACAAGCTCTCGGCCGAGCAACAGCAGGTCTTCGTGGACGCCTCGAAGCAGGCGGGCGACCTCGTTCGGAAGCTCGATGCCGACGCGCAGGACAAGCAGATCCAGGAGATGGACGACGCCGGCGTGACCGTCACGCATCCCGACGTGGCCGCCTTCCGCGAGGCCGTGAAGCCCGCCGTGCAGAAGGTCGTCGACTTCGTCGGCGCGGACTTCGCGGACCAGTTCATGAAGGCTGTCGACGCGGCGCGCTGACGCCCGCGGATCCTCATGCACCCGCTCACCCATCCCGCGGATGACGTCGGCCGGCTCCCGGCCGATGCGGGCGGTGTGACCGGTGCGGTCCTTCGTCCCGGGTCCGTCGGCGTGCGCAACGCGCACGGCCGGACCCGGGACGTCCCACGCAGAGAAGCGAGCGTTCCCTGATGCTGTGGGTGCCCTTCATCGCGCTGGTCGGTCTGATCGTCCTGGCGGTCCCGGTGGCCTTCGCCATGGCCGTCGCCGCGCTCGTGACCCTGTGGTCGCGCGGCGCTCTCTACCTCGTGCCGGCCATCAGCGAGCGCATGTACTCCGGGACGACCTCGTTCCTGCTGCTCGCGATCCCCTTCTTCATCCTGGCGGGCTACCTGATGAATGCCGCCGGCATGACGACCCGCCTCTTCCGCTTCGCCAACTACCTCGTCGGCGGCTTCACCGGCGGCCTCGGTCACGTCAACGTGCTGGCCAGCATGATCTTCTCGGGGATGTCCGGATCCGCCGTGGCGGACGCCTCCGCGCTCGGCGCCATCGAGATCAAGGCGATGACCGATGCGGGCTACGACCGCCCCTTCTCGGCCGCCGTGACGGCGGCGTCGTCGACCATCGGGCCCGTGATCCCGCCGAGCATCCCGTTCGTCATCTATGGCGGCCTCGCCGGCGTGTCCGTCGGCGCCCTGTTCCTGGCGGGCTTCCTTCCGGGCCTGGTGATGGGGCTGGCGCTCATGTTCGCCGTGTACCTCGTCGCGCGCCGGCGCAAGTTCCCGAAGGCCGAGCGGCGACCGACCGCGCGCGAGGTGCTCGTGAGCTTCGTCGACGCGATCGCCGCGCTGGGGACCGTCTTCATCATCGTCGGCGGCATCATCCTCGGCTGGTTCACGCCGACCGAGGCGGCCGTCGTGGCGTCCCTCTACGCCCTGATCCTCGGCCTCTTCGCCTACCGTACCCTCCGCCTGCGCGACGTCCCGAAGATCCTGTGGGACACCGCGCGCAGCTCGATCCAGGTGCTGTTCATCATCGCCGCGGCGTCCGCGTTCGGCTTCGTGTTGACCTACCTCAACATCCCGGACGCCCTCGTGGGCGTCGTCCGGCAGTACCAGGGGAGCCAGGTCGCGATCCTCCTCGCGATCAACGCCCTCATCCTGCTGCTCGGGATGTTCATGGAGGGGATCAGCATCATGCTGATCGCCATCCCGGTGCTGCTTCCCACCATCCATCTGCTGGGCATCGACCCCGTGCACTTCGGCGTCGTCTTCACGCTCGACATCATGATCGGCCTCATCACGCCGCCGATGGGGCTCTCGCTCTACGCCGTGATGACCGTGTCGCGCACGCCCATGCAGGTGTTGCTGCGCGAGCTCACCCCTTACTATCTCGCGCTCCTCGTCGCCCTCTTGATCGTGACCGTGTGGCCGGGCATGGTCCTGGCGGTGCCGCGCTGGCTCATGGGATACGGAGGCTGAGATGCCGACGCATGTGCCCGACGACGCCGGATCCGGACGCGCCGCCCCGACAGCGCCCCTGTCGCCGGGAGCCCCGCTCCCGGCCGTCGACGAACTCGAGATCGCGCCGTCGCTGGATCTGCCCCCCGTGTGGGCCGCCGGAGCGAACGCCGTGGCGTCGGCGCTCCGCGTCCTGGTGGGCGCCCTGCTGGTGGGGCTGCTCGTGGTCCTCGCCTGGAACATCGCCGTGCGGGTCCTGAACCTGAGCGGATACGACATCCCGACGGAGATCATCACGCTGGGCTTCACCTGGATGGTGTTCGTCGGCGCCGCGGTGCTGGTTCACGAGTGGCAGAACATCGAAGTGCCCGTCGTGTTCCTGCTCCTCCGCGGGCCTCGCGCCCGCCTCGTCGCCCACGCGGCCATCGTGCTCGTGTGCCTCGCGCTGGCCCTGGTGCTGGTCGGCTCGTCCTGGAAGCTCGTCGGCGCGTCCGCCGGCCGCGCCAGCCCCATGCTCCACCTGCCCACGCCGATCTGGTACGCGAGCGTGCTGGTGGGGTTCGCCCTCATCTCGCTCTCCCTCATCGTGCGCCTCGTCGGTTACGCCCGGCAGGCCTTCGCACGCACATCGCGTTAGCCGAGCGACCGGCGTCCCGCCGGCCGCCCTCGGAAAGGAGTCGTACACGTGAAAGTCGTCAACGCATGGGAAGACGAAGGCGTCGTGATCTCGACGCCGTACGTACGCCGCATCAAGGTGCTGTTCGCGCCCGACAAGGAGGACGTGGGCGAGCTGACGTTCAGCCACGCGCTCATCCCCCCCGGGAGCCAGACGGACTACCACGTCCACGACCGCGGCGAGCTCATCTACATCGTTCGCGGCCGCGGCACGGCCGTGTGCGAGGGGGAGGAGATGCCGATCCAGGAAGACATGGTGTTCTGGATCGAGCCCGGCGAGTACCACCAGATGAAGAACACCGGGAGCGAGGAGCTGAAGCTCGCCACCGTCTTCGTGCCCCCCTATACGGCCGCAGCGAACTACCAGCGCTGCATCGACGCCGCCGACGGGGCCTGAGCCGAGACGACGGCTGCCGCCGGTCGCGGTCGACCGGCGGCAGCGGCATCGCGGCGCGCCCATCGCGGCGCTCAGGCGGCGGACAGCACCCCGCGCAGGTAGCGCACGCTGTCCGCCGCCCAGCGCCGCTCCTGTTCGATGGTGCGGCGCAGGTCGCCGACGAACGGCGGCCATTGCTCGAGGATGAGGTCGACCTCGTTCGGAAGGGCCGCGAGCCGCGCCACGAGGCTCGGGACATCGAGGCGGCCGGCGCCGGCGGGCGCTCCGCCGCACCACGAAGCCCATGCGGTCCTCCGTTCGCCCGATGTCGAAGTCCTTGAGGTGCACGTTGTGGATCCATGGACCCACACGCTCCAGCACCGTTTCCACCGTCTCGAGGCTCCCGAGCGAGTTGACGGTATCCAGGCAGATCCCGATCGCGTCGCTGTCGACGGACGTCAGGATGGCGGCGAGCGTCTCGGCCGGGAAGCGGTCGTGGTTCTCGACCAGGAGGCGGACGCCGCGGCTCGCGAACGCCGGAGCCAGCCGGCGCAGCGTGGCCACGATCTCGTCGACCGACGGCCGGCTCCGCGGTGTGTCGATCACGACGCGCACCAGCGGTGAGCCGAGAACGCTCGCGTAGCCGAGATAGCGCTCCAGGTGGTCGGGCTCGAGCCCGACCGTTCCCACCTCCACAGCCATCGCGAGCTCCGCGGCGCGACGGCCGATCTCGTGCACGGTCGCGTCCCCGATCTCGTGCAGGGGAAGGTTGTCGGCGTACTGCACCACGCTCACGCCGAGCTCCGCCGCGCGCTCGAGCACGCCCATCGCATCGAGCCGGGGGTCCGGATCGTGCCCGGGCACGCCGATGGCCCACGGGAACGCCCAGGTACTGATGCCGAGTCTCACGGTGCCCTCCAGGTTTCGCGGCCGAATGCGCGAAGGTATGCCCCCGCCTCATGTTAACCGGTTAAGCTGGGGGTGGGTCGCGGGATGGGAGCCACCATGGAAGCGCTGCTGAAGACGACGGAGGAAGCCGGACTCACGTACGTGGACGACGCGCCCGTTCCGGAGCTCGGGCCTGCCGACGTCCTCGTCGAGATCGCGACCACCGCGATCTGCGGCACCGACGTACACCTCTACCGCTGGGACGCCGCCGCGAGGAACTTCCCGTTGAGCCTCCCGCGCGTGATCGGGCACGAGGCCGCCGGCACGGTGGCAGCGACCGGCGAAGCCGTGCGCGGCGTACGCGTGGGCGACCGGGTCGCGTTCGAGACCCACATCCCGTGCGGGCGCTGCTACGCGTGCCGCACGGGCAACGCCCACAACTGCGAGCACGTCGTGCTCTTCGGCATCGATCACGACGGCGCGTTCGCCCGCTACGCGGCGGCTCCCGAGTCGGTGCTGTTCCGCCTGCCCGACGGCATGACGTTCGAGACCGGCGCGCTGCTCGAGCCGGCCGGAGTGGCGATGCACGCCATCCAGCGCAGCGAGATGAGGCCCGGGGACACCGTTGCGGTCGTTGGCTGCGGGCCCATCGGCCTCATGAGCGCGAGGCTGGCGCAGCTCGCCGGCGCCTCGCGCGTCGTGTGCTTCGACGTGAACCCGCGCCGCACGAGCGCCGCGCGCGACCTGGGGGCGATCGGGCTGGACCCGACGAGCGCCTCGGCGATGGACGAGGTCGCGCGGCTCGCGGCCACGCGCGGCGGCGTCGATGTGCTCATCGAGGCCAGCGGGGCCGCCGAGGCGTACGGGTGGGCGCTGGGCATCGTGCGCCGGGAGGGGACCGTGGTCACGGTCGGACATCCGGGCGGTCTCGTGCCCATCGACATCACCGGCGACGTCAACAAGCGGGGCCTGACCGTGCGCGGCGTCTTCGGCCGCCGCATGTGGAGCACCTGGACGGCGCTGGCTGCGCTGCTGGAGAGCGGCCGGTTGGATCTCGCGCCGTTCATCACCCACCGCTACGCACTGCGGGACTTCGAGCAGGGTTTCGCCGCGTTGGCCGACGGCGCCATCAAGGTCCTGCTGACGCCCGACCCGGCCTGAGGGCGCCGGTCGAACCGCATCGGACCCCGCGGGCGCCGCACGGCTTGGCGGCAGGCGTGCGGGCGGGCGATCGCGGTCGGTGCCGCGCGCCACGGTTCCTGTGCGCTGACCGGGTCGCCCGCCGGCTACGCCACCGCGGCCCCCGACCCGTCCGCCGCCTCTGCCACCCCGGCGTGGACCTCGCCGCCCGCCTGACGCGCCTCCGTGGCCAGGCGGCGGTACTCCTTGCGGATGCGCTCGAGATCCTCGTTGTCGAGCTCCTCGAGGTCGAGCAGGGCGTTGTGGGCGTGCTCCGTCACACGGATGAGCTCGTCGAGCTTCACCTGCAGGGCCGCCGTGTCGCCGTTCTGGGTGCTCTGGATGACGAACACCATCAGGAACGTGACGACGGTCGTTCCCGTGTTGATCACGAGCTGCCACGTGTCGCTGAAGCCGAACACCGGCCCGGTGACGCCCCACAGCACGATGACGGCCGCGGCGGCGATGAAGGCGGCGGGACGGCCGGCGGCGTGCGAGATCCCCTTGGTGAAGCGCGTGAACCAGCTGCTGGCAACCATGGTCGCCTCCTGGATGGGTACGAAATCGCCGCCACGAGGACGCTTCGGTGGTCGACGTGCTGCTATCATGAACGGCGCCGGGGCCGTGCGCACGTGCGCACAGGACACCCCGAGACGACTCCGCATCGGGAGGTTTCATGGGAATCATCCTGCTCGTGATCGTGCTCGTTCTCGTCCTCGGGACGGTGCCCGTCTACCCGTACAGCCGGCGCTGGGGATACGGCCCGAGCGGCGGCCTCGGCGTGATCCTCGTCATCCTGCTCATCCTGGTGCTGCTCGGCTACCTGTAGGGGACCTCGTGCCCCGCGTCTCGCTGCGGGCCGGCGCTCGAGCCGCGCCGGCCCGCGCGACGAGCCCTACGCCAACGGCACGGGCTCGCCACCGCGTCGCGCCGAGGCGAGGAGCGCGCCGATGGCGCGGGCGTTCGCCGCGGCCTCGCCGGCGTCGTACCGGGGGCGGCGGCCCTCGCGCACACAGCTCGCGAAGTGCTCCACCATGAGCCGGTACTCGTCGACGCCGTCGAAGTCCCACGCGTCGCGCGAGCCGTCGGGCCGCACGACCACGAGCTGCGTGGGCTCCGTGCCCGGGAGGAACGCGCCCTCGAGCGTGACGCGGCCCTCGGTTCCCACCACCTGCAACACCTCCTCGCGTTGCACGTCGAGGGCGCTGGCGAACTGGGCGGCAACGCCGCCGGCGAACATCAGGGTCCCGGTCATGCCGAGGTCCACGCCCGCGCCCGGGCCGGAGCCGCTCCAGCGCGCCGTCGACTGCACCGCCACCGGCTCGTCGGCCAGCACCGTGCGGACCGCGTTCACGCAGTAGCACCCGACGTCCATCACGGACCCGCCGCCGAGAGCCGCGTCGAGCCGGATGTCGGCCGGGTCGCGGACATGGAACGTGAAGGTGGAGCGCAGCAGGCGGATCGCGCCGAGGCCGCCGCCGGCGCACAACGACACGAGCGCCTCGGTGCGCGGGTGGAAGCGGTACATGAAGGCCTCCATCAGCACCACCCCGGCCTCGTCGGCGGCCGCTTGCATCGAGCGGCACTCGTCGGCATCGAGGGCGAGCGGCTTCTCGCACAGCACGTGCTTGCCCGCACGCGCGGCGCGCACCGTCCACGGCGCGTGCAGGCTGTTGGGCAAGGGGATGTAGACGGCGTCCACGTCGGGATCGTCCAGCAGCGCCTGGTACGAGCCGTGGGCGCGGGGGGCGCCGAGCTCGGCCGCGACCTGCCGGGCCCGCTCCGCGGAACGGCTGCCGATGGCGACGAGCTCGCATCCGCTGGCGGCGACGATGGCGGGGGCGACGACCTTCCGCCCGATGTTGGCGGTGCTCAGCATCCCGAAGCGCAACGTCCGCGCGTCCGCCGAGGTCACGGTTGCGGGTACTCGGCGAGCCACCGGCGCCGCGCGTCGAAGTCGTCGGGGTAGAGCGTCACCTTGCGGGTCGCGAAGGCGAAGTCCTCGCCCTCCGCGTTCAGCGTGTCCACGATCGCTCCCGCGTCGAATCGCAGACCGCTGAAGCGGTCGGTCGGTTGCGACGCCAGCCACACGAAGGCGCGCCCGAGATCGGCGGGATCGTGCCAGGCGTTCTTCTCCTCCTTGGGAACGGCCTCGAGCTCCTGCCACGTCAGCCGGGTCGGCTTGATGGGCTTGCCGGGGCCCATGGTGTTCACGGCGATGCCTCGGCGGTGCGACTCGGTCGCGAGCGCCTTCACGAAGCCCTCCTGGCCGTGCTTGATGGTGCAGTACGCGACCTCGTCGTGGTAGCCACGCACGCTCGAGCCGCTGGCGATCCCGATCACGTGACCGCCGCCCTGGGCCGCCATGACGTCCCAGGCGACCTTGGTCACGTTGTACAGGCCGCCGAGGCCGACGTGCAGCTGGCGCCACCACGACTCGGGCGTGAGGTCCTCGAAGGCGACGAGGGGCATGTAGATGGCGTTGTGGACCGCGACGTCGAGGCGCCCCCAGCGCTCGACCACCTGCTCGACGACGAGCCGCGTGCGCTCCAGGTCGGCCACGTCCATCTCCAGGCCGATCGCCTCGCCCCCGCTCGCCCGCGCGTCGGCGACCGAGCGCGTGAGACCGTCGCCCGCGAGGTCCGTGATCGCCACCCTGGCGCCGGCCCGCGCGAACGCCTGCGCGATGCCCCAGCCGAAGCCGCGTCCGGCCCCGGTGACCAGGGCCACCTTGCCGTCCATCCGCCCGTTCGTGTTCACCACGTGTCGCTCCCTTCAGCGGCCCATGCGCGGGTCGATCGCGTCGCGCAACCCGTCGCCGAGCAGGTTCATCGCCAGCACGGTGACCATGATCGCGACGCCCGGGAAGGTCGAGATCCACCACGCGTGCCGCAGGTAGTTGCGTCCGTCGCTGAGCAGCAGGCCCCATTCGGGCGTCGGCGGCGCCGCGCCCAGGCCCAGGAAGGACAGCGCCGCTCCCGCGATGATGGCGTTCGCGATGCCCAGCGTCGCGATCACGACGATCGGCCCCAGCACGTTCGGCAGCACGTGGAAGCCGATGATGCGCCAGGCTCGCGCGCCGCTCTGGCGCGCCGCCGAGATGTAGTCCAGCTCCTTCGTCTGCAGCACGGACCCGCGGACCACGCGGGCGTACAGCGGCGATGCCGAGATCCCCACCGCGATCATGGCGTTGACCAGGCTCGGGCCGAGGATCGAGATGATGGCGAGGGCGAGCAGGATGCCGGGGAACGCCAGCATCACGTCCACCAGGCGCATCACGATGGTGTCCGTCCAGCCGGAGAAGTACCCCGCCAGGAGCCCGCCCGTCACCCCCAGTGCGATGGCGATCGCCACCGCCACGAAGCCGACCTGAAGCGACGTGCGGCCGCCGTACACGACGCGGGTGAAGACGTCGCGCCCGAAGGCGTCGGTGCCGAACCAGTGCGCAGGGGAGGGCGGGATGAGGCGGTCGCGGGGCGCCAGCCCCACGGGATCGAAATGCGTGATCCACGGCGCCGCCAGGGCGGCCGCCACCAGCAGCACGATCACGACGAGCCCGACCATCGCGCCGCGGTTGCGTCGCAGGCGCGCGAAGGCGTCGCGCCACAGGCTGCGGCCGTGGACGGCCCGGGCCGCTTCGGCCGGGGTACCGGTCGCCGCGCTCCTCATTCGTACCGGATCCTCGGGTCGAGCACCGCGTAGGACATGTCCACCAGGATGTTGATGAGCACGTAGCCCACGGCGATCAGCATGGTGAGTGCCTGGACCGTCGTGAAGTCCTTCTTGAGCAGGGCGTCGACGTAGAGCTTGCCGATGCCGCGGCGGGCGAAGATCGTCTCGGTGATGACCGCGCCGCTCAGGAGCTGCCCGAACTGGATCCCCAGCACCGTGACGGTGGGGATGAGCGCGTTCTTGAGCGCATGGAAGAACACCACCCGGCGGCTCGTGAGTCCCTTGGCCACCGCGGTGCGCACGTAGTCCTGCCCGAGCACGTCGAGCATCGACGAGCGCACGAGGCGGGCGAGGGTGCTGGCGCTGATGAGGCCGAGCGCGAAGCTCGGCAGCACCAGGCGCGACAGGCCCCCCTCGCCGATGGCCGGGAACCAGTGGAGCCGCACCGAGAACAGGAAGATGAGCAGCAGCGACGACCAGAACACCGGCATCGACACGCCGAGCAGGGCCACCACCATGGCGGCGGTATCCACCGCCGTGTTGTGCCTCACCGCCGACACGATGCCGAGCCCGAACCCGAGGATCGTGGCGATGACCAACGCGGCCACCGTCAGCTGGAGCGTCGAGGGCAGGCGACCGAAGATCTCGCGGCGCACCGGCTGGCCGCTGTTTAGCGAGCGACCGAAGTCGCCGCGCACGATCTTCCACATGTAGTCGCCGTACTGCACGATCACCGGCCGGTCGAGGCCCATGTCGTGGCGCACCTGCGCCAGCAGCTCGGGGGTGCTCCGGTGTTCACCCAGGAAGATCTCCGCGGGATCGCCGGGGGTCAGGTAGAGCATGGAGAACACCAGCACGGAGATGAGGAAGAGCGTGGGGAGCGCCGCGATGAGCCGCTTCACAACGAACTGCAGCACGCCTGGGTCCCCTCCGCCTCATCGACGAGCACCGTGCTCACCCTTGCGCGGTCTCGCCGAGGGCCGGTGGTTCGCCCGTCACCAGTGCCTCGAGCAGGTCGACCGTGGCGGCCACGTCCGCCATGTGCACCGTTTCGACGGGGCTGTGGGTGTAGCGCGTGGGAACCGCGATTAGGGACGCCGCCACCCCCTCCCGCAGGAGGGCGCCGGAGTCGCTGCCGAAGATCCCGAACACCGCGTCTTGCAGAGCGATGCCCGCACCGTCGGCGACCCGGCGCAGGTGACGGTTGAGGTACTCGTTGTAGGCGTACAGGTCCTTGTGGACCAGCGTAGGACCGCCGCCGAGGCGAACGTCGACGTCGCGCGGATCGACGCCGGGGACGTCGCCGCTGAGGCCGATGTCGATCGACACCGCCAGCTCCGCACCCACCGACCGGTTGATGGAGTGTGCCCCTATCAGCCCGATCTCCTCCTGCACGGCCGATCCGATGTACAGGTCGTAGCGGCAGCGCTCCGTGTCGAGGCGCTCCAGGAGGAGGTCCAGCACGGCCAGCGCGATCCTGTTGTCCATCGCCTTGCCCGTGAGGTAGGGACCGTTGCGCACGAACGGGGGGTTCCACACCACCCGGTCGCCGACGCGGATCCCCTTCGCGTGCGCCTCCTCGCGCGAGGACACGAAGACATCGACCCAGAGGTCGGTCCACTCGAGCTGCGGAGTCTCCCGCTGGCGCTGGGCGAGCACGTGGCCGGTCAACGTCGCGAAGATGCCCGGCACGGGCTCCCCGTCGGTGACGACGAGCGCGCTCTGGTTCGTGGGGAGGGCATAGGAGCCGCGCATCTCGGGCCGGTCGGTGCCGAGGCGCTGCCCGGTCGCGAGGAAGAGGTAGCCGCGCTCGTCGATGTGCCTCACCGTGAAGCCGATCTCGTCGCCGTGCCCGAGGAGCAGGAGCTTGGGTCCGGTCCCGCCGACGTGGACGATCAGGTTGCCGACGGGCGTGATCCACGCGCGCTGGGCGCGCGCCAGCCAGCGCCTGCGCAGATGTTCGTGCAGGCGCCCCTCCCGCCCGACGGGAGCGGGGATCGCGGACAGGCTCCGGAGGGTGTCGTGGATGCGCCGCTCGAGGGAGCCGCTGTCCGATGGATCGGTCATGGTTGGGGTTCGCTCGGCCCTTCGGTGCCGCGGCTTCCCGGCCGCCGGGGGCCGGGAAGCCGCGTGGAGTGCTGGGACGCCGCCGGCCTACTTGACGGTCGCGGCGTAGAAGTCGGGGTAGAGGCCCGCGAGGTACAGCACGGGGTTGCTGACGCTGTCGGCGTAGGCGTAGAGCGTGTCGGGGTCGTCGTAGAAGACCATGATGGCCTCGTCCTTGACCTTCTTCTGGATCTGGCCGTACAGGTCGGCGCGCTTCGTCGGGTCGGTGGTCGCGGCCGCCTGGTCGATGAGCTTGTCCATCTCGTCGTTGACGTAGTTGTTGCGGTTCGTGCCGCCGCCCGCGTTCTTGCTGTAGAAGAGGATGCGCACGACGTCCGGGTCGGTCGCCGTCTCCCACCAGTTCTGGGTGTTGTGCTGCCCGGAACGGACCGCGTCGAAGTACCCACTGCTCGACAGCCCGTGCAGCTCGACGTCGATGCCGACCTTCGCGAGGTCCGCCTTCATGTAGTCCGCCATCTGCTGGCTGAGCGCGGAATCCGCCTGGTAGTAGTGGCCGATGACCAGGTCGGTGCCGTCCTCGACGCCATCGACGCCGTGGGCCTCACGGACCCCGTCGCCGTTCTGGTCGGTCCAGCCGGCGTCCTCGAGCACCTGCTTGGCCTTCTCCGGGTCGTAGGTGTACAGGTCGCACATGCTCTTGTCGAAGCCGAACATGACGCTCGTGATCGGCCCGCAGGAGGGCGTGCCGATCCCGTTCCAGATCGTGAGGATCATGCCCTCCTTGTCGCTGGCGAGCTGGATCGCGCGGCGCACGGCCAGCTCGTCGGTGGGCGAGCGCTGCTCGTTCATCATGAGGGACCAGCCCGAGCCCGGCTGCGGCGTCTGCAGCGTCGTGATCGAGCTGTCGGACTTCAGGTCGGCGAAGTCGATCTCCGGGACGTCCTCGATGAAGTTCGCCTCGCCGGTCTGGATGCTGGCGGTGCGCGTCGCAGGCTCGGGGATGATCTTGTAGTCGATCTCCGCGATGTCCGACGGGCCCGTGTGCCCGAAGAACGCGGGCGCCCAGTTGTAGTCGGGGTTCCTCTCCAGCACGACCTCGCTGTCGGCGGTGTACGACTTCAGCGTGAACGGCCCCGTGCCGACGAGCGTGGTGATCCCCCAGTCGGCGGCGCCGGCCTTCTGGTACGCCGTCGGCGAGATGATCCCGAGGTACGGCGACGCCGCGCTGTCCAGGAACGGCGCGAAGGGCTCGTTGAAGGTCACCTTCACCTCGTGGTCGTTGACGATCTGCGTCTCCTTGTAGGGCCCGATGAGGCTGAAGGCGGTTTGCGACTTCGTCTCCGGGTCGACGATGCGATCGAACGTGAACTTGACGGCCGCGGCGTCGAACGGCGTTCCGTCCTGGAAGGTGACGTCGTCGCGCAGTTGGAAGGTGTACTCCGTCGCGTCGTCGTTGACGCTCCAGGATTTCGCCAGGCCCGGCTCGAAGTTCCCGGGCGAGGACTCCCACACCAGCGGTTCGACCACGTGGATGGTGATGCGTCCGACGCGCGTGAAGGTCGTGGCGTTCGGGTCGAGGCGGTCGAACGTGCCCGCCATGCCGTACACGATCGTTTGAGCCAGCGCCTGTCCGGCGAACGACAGCGCGGCCAGCACGATGATGAGGGAAGCGGCTCGCCAACGGGTCATGATCCTCCTCCTAGTACAACTCGTCCTGCGCTGCTAGAGCGGTGTCGCCAGGGTTGACGGGGGCACTACCTGGAACGGGGCGAACAATGGAACGGCGTTTCGCCGATGGTAGCCCCCGCCTGAGGGGTTGTCAAGCGACGTCCGCGTCCACCGCGGGAGGAGGCGGGCGGGCGCCGCGAGCCGCAGCAGCGGGCGCCGCCGATGGTTGCGTTGCCCGGGGAGTCCGCGTCCTGGCGTGATACCGTACAGAAACGACGTTGCACCTACGTTGGGCTCGGACGAGCCTCGAGGAGGTGGGTCGGTGGGAACCCAGGACGGCGGCGACGACCGCTACAGACTTCAAGTGATCGAGCGGACGTTGGCTGTGCTGTTCGCGTTCTCGACCGCACGTCCCGTGCTCACGCTCGACGAGCTCGTCGGCGCGCTGGCGATCAACAAGACCTCGCTGTTCCGCATCGTGCGCACCCTCGAGATCGAGGGTCTCCTGATACGCGACGACGAGTCGTACCGGCTCGGCCCGCGCGTGCTCGAGCTCGGGAACGTGTACCTCTCCACGCTGTCCGTGCATCACGTCGCGCAACGGCACCTCGCCGAGCTGGCCGCCGCCTGCGGGCAGACCGTGAGCATGGCCATCCTCGACGGGCTCGACGTGGTGTACGTGGCGATCGAGCACGCCCAGCGCGAGGTCGGCATTCAGGGCGAGATCGGCGGGCGCCATCCGGCCCACGCGACGGGCCTGGGGAAGGTGTTGCTCGCCGAGCTGAGCGACGACGAGATCCTGGAACGCATCGGAGACCGCCCCCTGAAGCGGCTCACGCACCGCACGGTCGTGGAGCCGCAGGCCCTGCTGCGCCGCCTGCGCCAGGTCCGCGACGACGGCTACGCGATCGACGACGAGGAGCGCGGCATCGGCATCCGTTGCGTGGCGGCGCCGGTGCGCGACCGGCAGGGACGCGTCATCGCCGCCGTCAGCGTCGCCGGGCCGATCTTCCACCTGACCGACGAGATCATCGACGACGTGCGCCGCTCGTTGCTCGCGACCGCAGCGGCCATCTCGGTGGAGCTCGGCCACGTCGAGCGGGAGATGAGCGTGGCGTAGCGGAGCGCGGCGGCGCGCGCGCCGAGCGCGCGAGCACGCCGTAGCGCGCGGGCGATCAGTACTGCCGGTCGTGGTCGTACACGTTGCGCAGGGGTCGACCGTCGAGGTAGCGCCGCAGGTTGTCCACGAACAGCTCCGTCAGGCGCTCGTTCTCGTGCCGTGAGGTGCTGGCGGAGTGCGGGAACACGATGACGTTGTCCATGTCCCACAACGGGTGCTCGGGCGGGAGCGGCTCCACGGCGGCGACGTCGAGCACCGCTCCCGCGAGACGGCCCTCCTCCAGCGCGCGAAGCATGGCGGGCTCGTCCACCAGCGCTCCGCGTCCGATGTTGATGAGCACCGCGCCGGGCTTGATGTGCTCGAGCGCGTCGCGTCCGATCATGCCTGAGGTATGCGGCGTGTTGGGGGCGACGAGGCATACGAAGTCGGCCTGGCCCAGGAGCACGTTCAGCTCCTCACGCGGCAGGAGCGCGTCGACGCCGACGTCGGCGGGCCGCACGCCGGCCACGTCGCGTTTCGTCGCCAGGACGCGAACCCCCAGCGCACGCGCCAGGCGGGCGACCTCCCTGCCCACGCTCCCCAGGCCGACGATCGCGAGCGTCTTGCCGGCGAGGTCGTCGCCGTGGAAGCGCTCCCAGTGGTGCTCCCGTTGCTGGCGGCGCGCCCGCGGGTAGCTCTTGACGAACCCCAGCATGGCCCACAGCACGAACTCCGCCAGGGGCCGAGCGTGCACGCCCGCGGCGGTGGTGATGACGGCACCCAGTCGGCCCAGCTCGTAGGCGCGAACGAAGTCGCCCACGCCCGCGCTGGTGGCCTGCACCCACGCCAGGCGGCTCGCGTGGCTCACGATCCCGCCACGATCGGTGTGATCGAAGTCGAACCAGATCTCCGCTCGCTCCATGAGGTCGTGCCACACGTCGGCCTGCTCCGGGTCCCGTCGGAACGGCGCGCCGACGTGATCCGCGGGGAACCGGGGCGGGGCGATCAGATCGGGTCGGTAGTCGACCTCGACGTCGTCGCTGACGGCACGGATGCGGTCCACCAGGTGCGGCTCGAGGTAGCTGCAGATCAGGAGGTGCCTCATCCTCGGCGGTGTCGGCCAAGGAGCGCTCGCGTCATCTCGTGGTCACGACCTTTCGTGGGCAGCCCGGTGGGCTTGCGCTCGAGCCTGTGCTCGCGCTTAGAATGGAATCGCGTTTCGGAAGTCTATTCGAGACCCAAGGTTCTCGTCAAGAAAGCGAGGCAGCCGTTGCCCTCCCTCTACGATGCACTGAAGTGGACCCGCCTGCAGGTCGCCGGAACCGCCGCCGCCCCGAGCGTCGGGCTCGCCGTCGGCGATGTGGGAAACGGGGGGCCCCTGGCGCTCCTGATCGCGGGGACCCACGGCGATGAGGGTCCATGGTCGGCCCTGGCCATCCGGTCGGTGCTCGAACGCTCCACGGACGAGCTCCGCGGTCGTTTGCGGGTCGTGTTCACGGCCAACCCGCTCGCCGCCCAGGCCGTCACCCGCAATGCCCCGATCGACACGCCGAACTGCGTCGACCTCGACGGCACCTTCCCGGGCTCCGACAAGGGGTCGCACAGCGAACGCCTGGCCGCCCAGCTCGCGCCCCTCGTGGCCGAGGCCGACATCGTGCTCGACCTGCACGGTGGGGGCAGTTGGTGCGTCAACGCGTTCACCAAGGAGTTCGAGGGCAGCGAGGACCTGGTGGCCAGCTTCGGCGCCCCGTTCCACCGGGCGGCGCCCGACAAGGCGGGCGGCCTCACGACCTACGCGCGCGCTCAGGGTGCCAAGGTCATCAACATCGAGGTCGGCGGACGTGGGCTGCGCGAGCGGCAGTGGGAGGCGCAGATCGCGGAGGGCGTCGTTCGCATCCTCGCGGACGGGGGTGTCCTGCGGCCCGCCACCCCGCCGGCGCCGGCCCCGAAGGGGACGCCCGTCGGCCCCACCGTGGCGCTGCGCTCGGACCACGCCGGCATCTTCGTGCCGGAGGTGGGCGAGGACGCCGTGGGGACGCTGGTGGACGAGGGCACGGTGCTGGCGCGCGTGCTGGACCTGACCACGCTCGAGGAGCTCGAGGTGCTGCGCGCGCCGTTCGGGCGCACGGCCATGATGCTGCTGCGCCCTCACGTGTGCGCGATCGAGGCCGGCGCGTTGTTGTACGCGCTGGCCGAACCCCTGTGACGGCCGCGGGGGCGCTCCTCGCCCACGTCCGCTGGCGACGTGTCGATGTGCCGGGCACGGCGTCGAATGGTGCCGCGCGGCTGATGGTCGGCGAGGTCGGGGACGGTGCGCCGCGCGCGGTCGTGACCGCCGGCGTCCATGGCGACGAGGGGGCGTGGGGCGCCCTCGCGATCCGCACCCTGCTGGAACGCGACCGGTCGACCCTGCGGGGCCACCTCAGCGTCGTGGCCACCGCGAATCCCGTGGCCTTCGACGCGGACGCCCGCAACGCCCCGCTCGACCAGCTCGATCTCAACCGGACCTTCCCCGGCACCGCGGACGGTTCGTACACGGAGCGCGTGGCCCACGCGCTGGCGGGCGAGCTCGCCGAGTGCGACGTCGCGGTGGACCTGCACGGCGGCGGAAGTTGGTGCGTCAACGCGTTCGCCTTCGCCTTCCCCGGCTCCGAGCCGCTGGCGGCCGCCGTGGGCGCGCCCTTCGTCGTGCACGCCCCCGAGAAGCACGGCACCCTGACGCACTTCGCGATGGCGCACGGCGCCCGCGCGGTGGCGATCGAGATGGGTGGGCGCTCGCGCGACGAGGCCCGCTGGATGCGGCGCATCGCCGACGGGACGGCGCGGGTGCTCGCTCATGCCGGTGTGCTGGACGGGGGCGAGGAGCCCGCGCCGACGCCGAGCGTCGACGTGGGGCCGAGCCGGGTCCTGCGTCCGCCGCACGGCGGCATCTTCGTCCCGGCCCTCCGCGAGGAAGCGGTCGGAACCGTGGTCGAAGGCGAGACGTTGTTGGGGAGCGTGCTGGATGCGTGCACCCTGGAGGAGCGCTTCGCGTTCCGCGCGCCCTTTCCGCGCACCGCGCTGCTCCTGTTGCGTCCGCACGTGACGACGATCGAGGGCGGAGCCATGACCTACGTCGTGGCGGAGCCGGCGTGATGGCCGCGGCACGGCGGCGGCACGCGCGCCGGCGGAAGGGGAGCGGAGCGTGAAGGCGACCATCGTGGGTGCGGGAGCCATCGGAGGCCTGGCCGGCGCGTACATGACGAAGGCAGGACACGACGTTCTGCTCGTCGACCGGTGGCGCGAGCACGTCGAGGCGCTCAACGCCCGCGGCGTGTCGATCGACGGAGTGCGCGGGCCCCTGAACGTGAAGGTCAGGGCGGCGACCCCCGAGGATGCCGGCGGCGACTTCGAGGCCGTGCTCATCGCGACGAAGTCCCAACACACCGAGGCCGCGGCGCGGTGGGCGATCCCTCGTCTCGCCGCCGACGGCTTCCTCGTGTCCTTCCAGAACGGCTTCAACGAGCCGCTCCTCGCCGACCTGATGCGCGAGGCCGGACGCGCCGGCGCCGACGACGTGATCGGCTCCATCCCGAACTACGGTGGCGCTCTGGTCGATCCCGGAACGCTCGAGTTCGTGCACGAGGGGCCGATCCAGCTCGGCGAGTTCACCGGCGCGACGACGCCCAGGCTCCGGACGCTCGCAGGCATGCTCGAGAGCCTCACCGAGGTGCAGCTGTCGGACAACATCTGGGGTCAGGTCTGGTCGAAGGAGGTGTACAGCGCGCAGGTCGTGTTCTCCGCGCTGGTCGACGCCCCCATCCGGGAGAGCCTCGGGGTGGAGCGCTACGCCAGGATCGCGGGCGCGGTCGTGCGCGAGGCGCTCGGTATCGCCGAAGCGAACGGCATCGACGTCGAACCGTTCGACTTCTTCGACCCCGCCAACTACCGGCCCGAGACGCCCGAGGACACCCGCAAGTTGCTCGACAACATCCAGCACGCCATCTGGCTGCTCAAGAAGGACCAGGACGTGCGGCGCGACCACGACTTCAAGAAGAAGGGCTCCGGCATCTGGTGGGACATCGTCTACCGCAACCGTCCGTCCGAGGTCCGCGCGTCGAACGGCCGCCTCGTGGAGTACGGGCGGGCGGCGGGCGCCGATGTCCGTCTCAACCAGAGGATGTGCCAGATGATCTACGAGATCGAGGCGGGCGAGCGCAGCCTCGGGTTCCACAACTACGACGAGCTCGAGGCCTACCTGCGCGAGATCGGCAAGGAGCTTCCGTGACGGGGAGCGTGGGCGTCGGGGTGCTGGGGGCGCACCGCTGGGCGGAGAAGGCGCACCTGCCCGGCTACGCCGCCTGCGAGCGCGCGCGCATCGAGGTCGTGTGCGACGTCGTCGAGAGCCGGGCGCGGGACCTGGCGCAGCGCTTCGGCGCGGGGCGCTGGACGACGGAGGTGGACAGCGTGCTGCAGGACCCGGCCGTGGCCCTGGTGGACGTGTGCACCCCGACCGACACCCACGCCGACCTGGCGCGCCGCGCCATCGCCGCCGGCAAGCACGTGCTGTGTGAGAAGCCGCTCGCACGCGACGCCGCCACCGCGTTCGAGCTGGCCGAGCTCGCCCGCGGGCGCGGCGTACGCACGAAGGTCGGGTTCACCTTCCGCTACTCGCCCGCCCTACGCCAGCTGCAGCGTTGGGCGGCGGACGGAGACCTGGGCGAGATCTTCCACCTGCACGGCCTGGAGCAGAACTCGCAGTTCCTCGACCCGTCGTTCCCCCTCAGGCAGGTGCCGGCCGGCGCGGACGCGGGAGGCGGGATCATCCCGTCGTCGATCGTGGGGTACGGCTCGCATCTCGTGGACCTGATGCGCTGGGTCGGCGGAGAGTTCCGGTCCGTGGTCGGCACGATGGCGACGTTCGTACCGGAGCGCGCCGTGCGGGGGTACGAGGGGCGGGTGCGCCTGCCGATCGATGACGGCACCGTCGCCCTCGTCGAGTTCGCCAACGCTGCGCAGGGCATGCTCCAGACGTCGTACGTCGCCGTCGGCAACTATCCCGGCATCGAGATCCGGGTGTACGGATCGAAGGGCGCGGCCGTGGCCCGGCTCGTCGAGGAGCGCGGGGTGATGGAAACGTTGCGCGTCGCCAGCGCAGGAAGCGTCGAGTTCGAGGCGGTGGAGCTCGAGCCCGAGGCGTTCCCGCCCGGCACCGACGTCGGCACGCCGTGGCCCGAGCTGTACTACCGGAACCTCATCCGGCTCTTCTGCGACGAGATCCTCGAGGACGGTCCCCAGGAGGGCACCTTCCACGACGGGGCGAAGAGCCAGGAGATCGTCGACGCCATCGTGCTGGCGCACCGCGAACGGCGTTGGGTCGACCTGTAGCGAAGGCCATCGCGCGCTGGGCAGCTTCCGTCGATGCCGGCGACGGCGGGGACGGCACGTAGGCATCGAGACGCCCAGGAGCGCGCGGGCCGCTCCGCGGCGGCGAGGCGGCCCCGTCTGGCCGCCTTCGCGGGCGGCACCATCCGCCCCCTCTTTACAATGGCTCCGTGGTCGAACCCGGCGACGATCTGACCAGCGCCGAAGCGTTCCTGGAGGCCATCTCGGCGTGGTCGGCGCGGGCGCCGCGCTTCCGCCGCTTCGCCTCGGATTACGACGACAAGATCCGAAAGAAGATCCGCGGGTGCTCGGATCCCGAGAGCCTGCTCGACCTGTGGCTCGAGCTCGAGACGGCGTACCGGCTGCTGTCGGAGCGCTCGCTGTCGCTCGCCTATGAGCCCACCAAGGCCGCCGGTGGACGCGCGCCGGATTTCGAGGTCACCTTCACCACCAGCGCGTCGTTCATCCTGGAGGTCGCGCGGATGCGCCCACGCTCGGGCGCGGCCGGGGAGTCGGGCGGGCCCGAGGCCGGCCCGCTGGACGCGCACGGCGCCATGGTGGCCGCGGTCGTGGCGCGGAAGCTCGCCCAGCTCGCGCCGGGCCGCCCCAACGTGCTCCTCATCGGCGCCGCCGCCCCCGTGGAGCCGGGAGATGTGGCGTCGGCCATGGTGCGGCTGCAACGGCGCGCCGAGGGGGGAGACGCCGTGCTGCTCGAGCGTCACGGGTTTCGCAACGCGAGCGGGTTCTTCCGACGCTTCCAACGCTTGAGCGGCGTCATCGTGCGGCGCTTCCCGGACGGTGACGGGAGCGTGGCGGCCCTGTGGCAGAACCCCCAGGCGAGGCACACGATCGCGAACAGGGTGCGCGCCGCGCTCGCGCGGAGCCAGGCGCCATTGCCTGAATTCTAGAATTCAAGATTCTGTGCGCGCCGCGCTCGCGCGGAGCCAGGGCATCGATGCCCCTCTCGAGCCGCGAACGAAGCGGCGAACATGGGCGCAGGTCCGGGCTTGCGCGCGCGAACGCGGCGCTACCGGCCGGCTTGCGGCCGCGGCACCGGTGTCGCTCACCCGTCCGTCTTCGCGGGGGGCGACCACCGGTGGATGCCGTAGTCGAAGCTGTGGCGGAATCCCATCTGCGCGTAGACTCCGAACCCCTGGCGCGAGGACTGCAGGACTCCCGTGCGGCAACCGCGGATTCGGGCTTCGTCCAGGGCGGCCCTGGTGACGATGGCGCCGAGGCCGCGCCGGCGAGCGGCGGGAACGGTCGCGACGCAATAGATGCCGGCGACGCCGTCGGCCAGGAACGCGGTGCCCACCGACGCGGGCCGTCCCTCGACGCGCGCGAGGAAGCTCTGGACGGGACCGTCGGGCGACAGGCCCGCCAGCAAGAAGAACTCGCGCCAGAGGTCGAGGGCGTCGGTGACGCCGAAACCCTCGCAGAGCGCCTGCAGGAAAGCCTCCAAGGCGTCCGGGTCGCCGACGCGCTCCACGGTGACGCCAGGCGGGGTCGGCGGGGCGGTGACGGCGTCGAGGTCCGCGGTCATGCCCGGCGTGGAGCCGACCCGCGGGATGCCGGCGGCATCGAGCCGGGCGGCGAGCGACACCGGCGCGGTGCCAGGCGAGAGCCACAGCATCACATCGGTGCCGAGCTCCTCGTGCGCCGCCTTGACGCCCGCGATGAAGTCCGGCACGCTCGACTCGGAGAGCCGGACGGCGGCGATCATGTTGAACCAGAAGAACGGGTTGGCGTTCGCGACCCAGGTGGCCTCGGACGCGGACCGCACCGCGGAGCCCGTCATGCCCTGCTGCAAGCGCAGGAAACCCGCGAGATTGGCCTCGTTCGCCGCCACCTCGTCCGTCGGCGAGCGGCCCGAAGGCCCGTCGTTCGCACCGGCCATGCGACACCCCTTGCACGCCGAGCCCGTGTGGGTGAGGGGGGATCGGGCACGGGGGCGTGACGGGCGATCATAGCAGCAGCTCGTTGCGCTCGTACGCGGCGCGTCGGGGGCGCGCCCGCCGGACGTGACCGCTCTCCGGCCGAGGGCGCCGCCCGCGTTCCGGTGCCGTCACCCCGCGGTACCCTGGACCACGACCGCACGAGGGAGGAAGGCATGACCGGCGACCGCCCGGACGTTCGCGTGCAGCCCGGACAGCCGCAACGGCTGAGCGAGCTGCTCATGGCGATCGCCCTCGCGACCGACCCGGGCATGGGGCAGCCCCTCGGGCATGCGCTGCGCACGTCGTACCTGGGCGCGGCGCTGGCGCGAGAGGCGGGATGCAGCGCGCACGAGACGCGGACCGTGTACCAGGTCGCGTTGCTCCGCTTCCTCGGGTGCACGGCCGACGCCGCCGAGGGCGCGGCCGTTGCCGGCGGCGACGAACGCGCGTTCCTGGCCGGGCTTGCGCCCGCCTTCATGGGCTCCCGCGCGGAGGGGCTGAGCGCGGTCTTCCGGACGGTGGGACGCGGCCGGTCGTTGCCGAGCCGGGCGGGGCTGGTCGCGCGCGCCCTGGCCGACCGGCGGCGCGGTCGCGATCGAGCTGCTCCACCGGCGGCCCGCCGCCGCGCGTGCGGCGGTGCTGTCGGAGCCCGCGATGTTCGGCATCCACCCCGATGGCGGGCGGGAGCTCCTGGCCGAGATCGGCGCGGCCATCGAGGGCGCGGGCGAGGGGGGCGACCCGCGAGCGATGCTCGAGGCCTTCTTCCATGTGGTGGCGCCGGGCGTGTGGCGACGCCTCGGCGCGGACCGGCGACGGCGCTACCTGGAGAACGCGCCCCTGCTGCTCGCAACGCTCGAGAGCGCCCGCACCGCGGTCACGGCCGACGACCTGTCGGCCATCGACCTGCCGGTGCTCGCCGTCGCCGCACTGCGCTGCATCGCCGACGGTGCCGCCGCTCGCCCGCTCCAGGACCGGCCCGTGCCTCACGGCGTTCCGGCGGCGGTGGCCACCGGTCCTTCGGCGGGCGGGCGGGTCGTGGTCGCCTGCCGGCGCACGCGTGCCAGTCCCACCTCGGCGGCCGCCAGGTTCGGCACCCAGCACAGCCACGCCACCATCGGGTAGGCCACGTTCAGATCGAGGCCCGCGGCCATCAGGCCGGGGAGGGCTAGCCGCAGCGTGACCGCTGCGAAGCTGAGCGCGAAGCTGCGCACCATCCAGGCCCGGTGGCCCCGGATGTCGCGGCGCACGATGCGCCGCCAGGCGACCGCCGTGGTGGTCAACCAGAGGAGGGCGAGCACCGTGCCACGCCGCAGGAAGGTCCTGAGCGGCCGACTCAGCCCTGCCGGCCGCCCGCGCACCACGCCGACGACGCTCCCGCCGGTCAGAACGGGATCCCGCTCGGTGCCGGACGCCCTCTCATCCTGCGCTTGCCCCCTCGTCGGCCTCCTCCACCCACAGCACGAACCGCAGGCTCCGCTTGTTCCCGAGGGCCCTCAGCTCGCCGCGCGCGACGAGCTCCCAGAGGTCGCCGCTGGCGGTGGGCTTCCCGACGCCGTAACACTCGGCGTAGGTGCCGAGCGTCCAGGTCTCGCCGGCCCGCGCGCGCTCGAGCGCCAGTCGCTGCCGCGCCGCGCGGGACAGCGGTGCATCGCCACGCACGACGGGGGTGCCACGCCGGATCGCCGGCGGGTCGAACAGCGGCGACTGCAGCGGCGCACCGTCGCCGGGCATGGCCTCCCGGGCCCGCTCCCCCGCCGCGGCGTCCCACGCCAGGGCCTCGGCCAGCGATGCGCCTTCGCGGGTGGCGCGGTCCAGGCGCTGGCAGGCCGACAGCCAGCGGTACGCCAGGTCGGCGGCGAGCTTGGCGCTCTCCGCGAAGAGGATCGGCACGTTCGGGTACGCCGCCTGGAGACCGGCGACGAGGTTCAGGAGCCAGCCCGGGCTGGCCGGCACGTCCGGCTTGAGCAGGTGACTGAGCTTCCCCTCCACGATGACGACCGCGCGGGGGAGCGCCGACAGTTCGGCGAGGGTGAGGGCGAGCTTGCCGGCCACGGCGTCTCCCGCGAGCTCGAGCGCGCGCTTCCGCTCGACCGCGCCCACCAGGCGGGCCGAGGCGTCGTTGCCGTCGAACACCGCGTAGTCGCCCGCGGGGAGCGCGCGCCGCTCGATCGTCACCCGCTTGTCCGCGAAGCGCCAGGCGTAACGCTCGCGCCGGTCGACGGCCACCACGAGAGGGCCCTCGAGGCCGCGCGCCTGCGGGACGCGCACGCCCGGGCGGGAGGCGCGCATGGAGCGCTGGCTGCGCCAGAAGATGAACGTCCGCTCCCCCTTCCGGGTCCAGACGAAGAGGGAACGGCGGCGCTGGGCGCGTTGCAAGACGAGATCCACGGACTGCCCCCGGCGCTGGCAGCTCGTCACCGGCACGGACTCCAGGATCTCGGCGTCCTCCGGCCACGCCTCGATCTCGTAGCAGAACACGTCCTTCGATGCCGGCCAGGGCTCGCGCGCCGCGAGGACGATGGGTGCGCCGGGTACGGGCAGTCGCACGAGGTAGGCCAGCCGGCTTCCCGGCGTCGGGTTCCGGGCCACCAGGAACGGATCGGCCACGTCTCAGACTACGCCACGGGCGCGCCGGCGACCGGGACGACGCGCCGGCCGCGCGGCGCTGCGTGGGCGGCGACACGCTGTTTGCTATCCTGCGGCCATGGACGACGCCACCCGGAAAGCCGGCACCGCGGTGCTGGAGACCACCCTCCCCGGGGTCGGGAAGAAGTACGTCGTCTTGCTTCGGGACGGTGGGAACCTCGCCGTCGTGGTGCGGCCCGACGGGGACCGCCAGATCTATCACTTCCGAGAGGGCGACGATCGCCCCTGCGATGTCGTGAAGCTCGACCGTGAGGAGGCGCAGCAGGTCGCCGGCCTGCTGGGCCGTCAGCTGTTGCACGCTCCCGAGCTCGAGGACATGGACCTGGTACTCGGGCCGTTGGAGATCGAGTGGGTCACGCTGCGACGCGGGTCTCCGCTGGTGGGCCGCGCCCTCGGCGAGTCGCAGCTTCGGCAGCGCACCGGGGCGAGTGTGGTCGCCGTGTTGCGCGGCAAGCGCGCCATCGCCAATCCGACCGTCGACACCGTGTTCGAAACCGACGACATCCTCCTGCTGATCGGATCGCACGAGCAGACGGACGCGGCTCGCGAGCTCCTGGGCGGCTGAGCGGGTTCCAAGACTAGCCATGGCGCCCGTCTTGGAGCTGGGCCTGGTAGCCGCCACCCTCTTCGTGGCGGGCTGGGCGAGCCGCCGCGTGCGCCTGTCGCCCGTGGTCGGCTACCTTCTTTTCGGCATCACCCTGGGACCCCATGGGCTGGTGCCGCTGTTCACGCTCGGTCCGACCACGACCTTCCTGGGCGAGCTGGGCTTGTTGCTCCTGCTGTTCTACATGGGCCTGGAGTTCTCCCTCGTACGCTTCCTCGAGAGCCGCGGTCCCACGGTCCGGGCCGGTGCTGCGGACCTCGCGAACCTCGCGGTCGGCTTGGCGCTCGGCCTGGCGCTGGGTTTTGGGTGGCTGGCAGCCGCGTTCCTCGCCGGCATCATGTACGTATCCAGCTCCGGCGTGATCGCGCGACTGCTCAGCGAGAACGACCTCGTCGCCTACCCCGAGGCGGAGCGCACGCTGGGCGTGCTGGTGTTCGAGGACCTTGCGATGGTGGTGGTGTTGGGCGGCCTCGGCCTGGCCTCGGCCGGCGGGGCATGGTGGACGTTCGTCGGGGCCGCGGCGTTCCTGGCACTGTTCGGCCTGGTGGCCCGCTACGGGCAGGGGGTGTTGGAGCGCCTGCTGGCGCGCGAAGGCGAGGCGCTCGTGCTGCTCGCCCTCGCCCTCGTCGCTCTGGTGGCGATGGCGGCGCTGGCGCTCGGCTTCCCCGAGGCCGTCGCCGCATTCCTGCTCGGCATGGTCGTGGCCGAGACGAGCCACACGGAGCAGGTCGAACGCGCGCTGCGTGCCTGGTACGACGTGGCGGCGGCGGCTTTCTTCCTGGTGGTAGGGCTGCACGTGGACGTCGCCAGCGCTCTGCGCTACCTCCCGCTGGCCGCCCTGCTGGCGCTCGTGTCCGTCGTGGCGGGCCTCGCCAGTGCGTTCGTCGGCGGACGCGCCAGCGGGTTGAGCCGGCGCGCCAGCTTGGGCCACGGGCTCATGCTGCTTCCGCGCGGCGAGTTCTCGCTCGTCATCGCAAGCCTCGCCGCGGAGGTACCCGTCCTTCCGGCTGCCGTGCGCGACGCGCTGCTGGGCGGCACGTCGCTGTACGTCGTGCTGATGGTGGCGCTCGGCAGCGTCGTGTTCGGCCGCTACGATGCCGTCAACGATTGGCTGGTGCGGCGTCTGGAGTCGGCATCGGAGCGCGAGCGGAGGCTCGAGCGCGAGGCGGCGCGCAGTGGCAACACCAGGGAGTGACGCGGGGTCCCATCGCAGCCTTCCTCGGCAAGGAAGGGCCTCGGGAACGAGGATTATCGCCATCGGGCGGCTCGGTCACGGCCCGGGCGATCGGACCATCGTGCACCCGTGCCTCCCGGCCGCCGGTGTGCCGACTGCGGCCCGCGACCGGCCGCGCCCCACTATCCTGAGGAACCTCCTGCGCGAAGGGCGCCCCCGGCGTCCGCCACGTTCCCTCCCCCTCATCCGCGTCTTGCATCGCCGTCCCGCGGTTCCGGCCCCGGCTCGCACCTGTCTCGAGCATGGGGTGCGTCGGGATCGGTCGCGCCGTGGGCGTGCCGTTCGCCCGGCGCAAGAGACGCTGCGGCGCGTACGCGCGTCCTGCCGGAGACGCGCACGGGTCGCGCTCCGAACGGGCGGCGGACGGCGCGCGCGCCGCGGCCCTCGACGGCGCGCTCGCCCCCGATGCGCGCGAGGAGGCCGGCCATGCCCCCGTGAAGGTGACGAGCGACCCGTCGATGACACGGACGCCGTTGCGTCCGAGCCCGCTGCTCGGCCCCCGGTTCAACCCTCCGACGCACCACCGCCCGACCCTTAGGAGAGCCGTCCCATGGCCTTCACCGACCACAGTGATCTGTTCGGGAGCGTGCACGAAGACGGGATCGATCGCGTCGTTCGGCACGTCATGCGCCAACGCCCGTCGCTCTTCAACTACGCCACACCGGTCTTCCACAGCCGCCCCGAGCTCTTCTGCCGGCCCATCGAGGCCGCCCGCAAGGTGCTCGACGCCGGCAACCCGACGTTCACGGAGCAGGAGCCGCTGCCGGTCTTCGGCTCCCCGGTCCCGCTCGGGATCGACTTCTGTCTCCAACTGACGGATGCGGAGGTGGACTTCCACCCCGGGAACGTCTTCGGCCTCCCGAGCGAGCTCGGGGAACTGCCACCGCAACACTTCGCCTTGCACGCGCGCGCCTGTGCCGGGATGAGCTGTCCGCCGGAGGACATCGTCGACGAGCTGCTGCCCGCGATCGAGGCCTACCTCGTTGCGCAGCAGATCGCGGCCGGCGACCTCAAGGAGTCGCCGGCGATCCGCGACCGCTCCGGCCGGCGCCTGGCGCGGCCCGCCGCCGGCGCGCTCGCCGCTCCCGCGGGGAGCGAGCGGCCCTCGATGGACGCGGCCTCCGGCGACTCGGGCGCGGGCTCCACCGCCCCCGCGGAGTACGCGCGCGGGGTCTCGATCCTGGCGCCCACCGACCCCCGCCTGCACGTGCCGCGCGGCTCCCTCCAGCTCCCGCCCCGCGGCGTGTTCGTGCTGCCAACGCGCGAGCTCGCGTGCTTCTGCCTCGAGCTGTTCGTGGTCGGACACACCGAGTGGGGTCCGGTGGCGGGCTCGAGCCAACCCTGGTTGAAGCCCCGCGTCGACGGCGTGGAGATCGTCGACCTGCGCCCCGAGAAGATGGAGAACGCGCTCGAGTGTTACGCGATGACGGTCCTGAGGCTCGGCATCCTGCCGCGACTGATGGTACCGATCGAGACGATGATCCTCGACGTCACCGAGGTGCTCCGCAAGCAGGGCTTCGCGCTCGGCAAGCAGGTCACGCTCGGCCCCTCTACGGTTCCCGCGCAGGTGCCGAACAACCCGGCGGTGGAGGACGACATGCTGAAGGCGTTCATCACGCTGAGTGTGACGGACGTGGCGCCGTGACGGCGCACCCTCGCGCGGCCCGACGTCGCGTCGCGCGCGCCGCCTGCCGCCCCTGCGTCCGGTACGGAGCGCGCCGCGAAGGCGCCTCGTGGCTCCCCGAAGACGCGCGTGAGGGGGTCCGTTCATGGCACATCTGACCGTCGCCGCTTCGGAGGGCGCGCTGAAGAAGTCGGTCGACGTGCTGGTCGAGAGCGTGAAGTGGGAGAAGGCGGACTCCGTCGACTTCGGCCCGTTCACGGCCGGCTACCACGTCAAGGGTCACCTCGAGGGCGGCACGCTCGACCTGCGCGCCGACAACACCATCGAGATCAAGGAGCTCGACATCAAGTGGGACAAGCTGCAGGTCAGCCTGGGTCTCGACATCCCCGAGATCTGCGTCGGCGGCGGCTGCCTCGACCTCCCGTTCCCGCTGCCGGACATCTGCCTGCCGCGCGTGTGCGTCTTCAGCGCCGATCCCGACGTGCAGATCGCGCCCGACTTCGCCGCCTTCGTGGCCCAGGAGATCAGCTTCATCGGCAGCATCCGCGCGCGCTACTTCGACGCCTCCGCCGCCCCACCGCCGGGCTTCAACCCCTGCGCGCTGTTGCAGAGCGTCCTCACGAGCGTCGGGCTGCTGGGACCGGCGCCGACCACGAACCAATGGCAGCTGTTCATCGATACGGAGACGGTCGACATCGACCTCTTCGACTTCCCGGACATCGTCGGCGACCTCTTCGAGAACGCCCTGACCGATGCCGTCACGGCGATCATCCCGGGGGGCTGGGTGCGCGACGTGATCCTCGCGATCATCGGCGGGGTGGCCGACCTCATCCGCTTCGTCCTCGACATCCCGGACGAGATCGACGAGTGGTTGAGCGACCTGTTCAACGTCAGCTTCGGCCTTCTCGACTTCCTCGCGACCCTGGTGCTCGACGTCTTCGGCAACTGCATCCCCTTCTACCGCATCGACGACCCGTTCGAGGTGCTGTCGGCCGAGGTGAGCACCGGCGTGCTGCTCAGCGGCGCGCCGGTCACCCTGGTGCCCGTGACGATCCCGGTGCGCAACCTCGACGTGCGGGTCGACGACGTCGAGATGGTCATCTCGGCCGACGTGGGAGCGTGAGCCATGCAGACCGAACCTAGGAAGGCCGTGCTGAACCGACCCGTGTTCAGCCAGACGTCGTTCTCGAGTGACGCCCTGAGCGTGCTGACCAGCTGGCTGCACCAGTTCCGGGACGCGGGACGCTACCACGTGCGGGTCACGCACGCGCGCCGCCCGCAGCGCTCGTTCGTGGTGCGCGTGACGGCCGACGCCGCGAAGCTGCAGGAGAACGTGGACCTCACCGCGCTGGTCGAGGGCGACGGGGGCGGGTGCTGCGGCGACGACGACGCGTACGAGCTCGCCGTCGGCGGCGTCATGGGCTTCTACCCTTCGGCGGGCGTTGGCGGCTTCACGGTTCGCATCGCGCGGGCCGGGGACAAGGAGGAACGGGCCGTTGCGGACAACGGCGAGGGTCTCCCCGCGGGCGATCTGTTCGCCGTCACCCTCACGCGGCCGGGGAGCTACGAGCTCCGGGCCGAGAAGGTCGAGCGCGCCATGACCGTGCGCGTGGGCCTGCCGGAGGGCGAGCGGATCCGCACCGATCGACCGTCCCTCGTTCGCCTCGGCCGCGAGGGGTTCGGGGGCGAGCCCCCCGCGATGCACGCGGGCCAGAGCCTGGTGGTGTTGTGCGAGGTGGGCGCGCGGCTGCGCGTGGACCTCGCGAAGGAGCCGGGCGGCGCGCAACCCGCGAAGGGCGGCGGCCGCGGCACGCGCCGCACGGTCGTCAGGCGGCCGCCGACGAAGGGGGGCTCGTCGAAGGCTTGAGCCGGCGGGCGGCGCCGGGCCGCCGCGCCCGGGCACGCGGAGCGATCGGCCGGCGCGGGGAGGGCGCCGGCCGATCGCTCCGCGATCGCCTACGGCGTCGGGAGTGCCGATGCGCGCCCCGCGGCGTCCCAGCCGCCGCTGCAGGCCGCGCCCTCACGGCGCCGGCGCGAGCACCTGGTTGCCACGGAACACCCCCTTCGGGTCGAGGCGCGCCTTCACCTCGCGAAGGCGTCCGAGGTTCCCCCCGAACGCGTCACCCGCGCGGTCGTCGTCACCGGACATGTAGTTGACGTAGGCGCCCGATGCGTACGGCTGCGTCGCCTCGGAGGCCGACCGCACCCACGCGATCACGGCATCGTCCTCGCCGGCGTCCAGCCAACCGCCCCAGATGCCGAGGGAGAAGGCGGCGTCCCGGTGCGGGAAGGCGGTCGCGTCACGCTCCACGCGCGCCACGGCCCCACCGAGGCACTCGAGGCCGACCATGCTGAGCGGACCCGTGAGCGTGCCGGCGACGCGTACGAGGGCGTCGAGGACCCCGTCCGCCAGCTCGGGCAGGTAGTGGGCCTTGTAGTAGTAGCGCGCGCCATCCGGCGTGCCCGCGTCGAACGCCTGCTGCCAGGCCACGTACGGCATCGGCGCGACCGCCGACAGGATCGGATGCCCGATGTCCGCGAGGGGATCCAGCAGGCTCGCGCCCTCGTCCGGAGCGCCGAACCAGCACCCCACCAACGCGACGATCACCTCGCCGAACCGCTCCTCGGGGAAGGGCGCGACGGGGGGCACGCGCATGAGCAGCGCGTAGACGGACAGGTCCTCGGGTGCCCGCGCGATGAGCTCGCGATACGCGCGAAGGACCAGGGGGGCGTCGGACAACGGGTAGTACGCCTGCCCCGTCAGGACCTCGGGGCCGACGGCGTGCAGCCTGTAGTCGAACGCCACGGCCACGCCGAAGTTGCCGCTCCCGCCGCGCAACGCCCAGTACGCGTCGGGGTTCTCGTCGGCGCTGGCCCGCAGGTGTTCCCCCTCGGCCGTGACGAGCTCGACACGCAGGACGTTGTCGATGGTGAGGCCGTGCTTGCGCGCCAACCAGCCCTGCCCCCCGCCGAGGGTGAGGCCGCCGACGCCGGTGCGGGAGTCGATGCCGCCGGTGGTCGCCAGGCCGTACGCCTGCGTCGCGGCGTCGACGTCGGCCCAGGTCGCGCCCGCCTCGACGCGTGCGGTGCGGGCCGCCGGGTCGACGTCCACCTTCCGCATGTCCCTAAGGTCGATCACGATCCCGTCGTCGACGCTCGCCCTGCCGGCCACGCCGTGACCGCCCCCGCGTACCGCGAGGGGCAAGCCTTCTCGCCGCGCGAACAGCACCACCCGCGCCACGTCGGCGGCCCCCGCGCAGCGCGCGATGGCCGCCGGCCTGCGATCGATCATGCCGTTCCACAGCTTTCGCGCTTCGTCGTACGCCCTGTCGGTTCGCCGCAGCAGCTGCCCTTCCAGGGTTCGTTCGAGCCGGTCGAGATCCATCGTCGATCATCGCTCCCTCCGGTGCCTGTCGGGCACCGCCCCAGTAGAGGACACGCCTCGTCGCCGCGGGTCACGACGAGCGGTACAGGAGGGTGACAGGGAGTGCTACAATCGCCGCCCGTCGAGTTCGAACCGTCACGGTGCCCTCATGGGAGTTCGCATGGACGACCAGTCCCTGTTCGGCCGCTGGCTGCAGCGGCGGCGGCGAGCGCTGGATCTGACCCAGCGCGAGCTCGCCGCGCGCGTGCGTTGTTCGGCGGCGACCATCCGCAAGCTGGAGGCCGACGACCGGCGACCCTCGAAGCGGATCGCCGCGGCGCTCGGCCGGAGCCTTGGGGTCGAGGAGAGCGAGCTGGAGCCGTTCATGCGCTTCGCCCGCGGCGGCTGGGCCGACGTGCCTCCGCCCCATCCCGATCCGGCCCTCGACCGGCCGTGGCGTGGGACGGCCGGCGCGGCGGGCCCGCCGGCCGCCGGGGCCCCCGCGGCAGGCCCGCCGGCCGCCGGGGCCCCCGCGCCGACGTCCGCTCCTCCGGCGTCCACCGATGCTCGTGCCGGCGCCCCCCCGCGCAGCGCCGCCGGAACCGCCGCCTCGCTCCGCCGCGCGATGACCGTCGACGACCGCTTCGTGGCGCGCGACGCAGAGCTCGGGCGGCTGTCGGCCGAGCTCGCTTCCGCGCTTGCCGGCGAGACCCGCGTCGTGATGGTGGCCGGGGAGGCGGGCCAGGGGAAGTCGGCCCTCTTGCGTGGCTTCGTGTCCAGCGCGGTGCAGCGGCACCCCGGCCTGCTCGTCGCCGGCGGCACGTGCAACGCCTACGTCGGCGCGGGGGATCCCTTCCTGCCGTTCCGGCAGGTGCTGGCGCAACTCGTCGGCGACGCACCTGTGGGGGCGGGCGCGAAGCTGTCCGATGCGGCGCGCGCGGACCGGCTACGGCGCCGGGCGGGGAGTGCCCGCGCGATACTGGAGCGCATCGCCCCGCACGCGCTGGACGCCCTGGTCGACGGTCGGCGGGAAGCGGGCGCTCCCCCGGGATCGCCGGACACGCTCGCCGCCAGCGGCTTCGGCGTGCCGGAGGCGGCGCTGCGCGCCGAGGTCAGCGCCGGGCTGGCGGCCGTGGCGGATGCGTGCCCGTTGCTGCTGGTCCTCGACGACCTGCAGTGGGTGGATCGCAGCTCGGCGGAGCTGCTGCTCCATGTCGCGCTCAGCGCGGGGTCTGTGCCCCTCATGGTGCTCGGGGCCTTCCGCGCGTCGGAGGTGGCGGCGGGTGAGAACGATCGCCGGCACGTGCTCGACGTCGTGCTGCGGGAGCTCGAGCGCCGATCCGGCCGTGTGGTGCTCGACCTCGCGGCCGCCGACGCCCGCGCGTTCCTCGATGCCTATCTCGACAGCGAGCCGAACGTCTTCGACGAGGGCTTCCGCGGCGCGCTCTGGCGCCAGACGGCGGGTCAACCCCTCTTGACCGTCGAGTTGCTGCACGATCTGCGGGAGCGCGGCGATGTGGTGCGCGGCAAGGACGGCCGCTGGAGCGCGTCGCCGAGCCTCCAGTGGACCTCCGTGCCCGACCGGGTCGCGGGCGCCCTCGCCCAACGCCTCGCCCGCGTGCCCGGGCCGGCGCGCGAGATCCTCCGTGTCGCGAGCGTCGAGGGCACCGAGTTCACCACCGAGGTGACGGCGGACGTGCTCGGCCTCGACGCCGCGGCGGTCGCGCGGGCCGTGGGCGACCTCGTGGTGCGCCACAGGCTCGTGGCCCACGGCGAGCTGCGACGGATCGGCGACGCGACCGTGGCCCGGCACCATTTCCGCCACGACCTGATCCATCGCTTCGTGTACGAGCGCCTCGAGGATGCGGAACGAGCTCGCCTGCACGGCGCGGTCGCTGACGCGCTCGAGCGCCTGTACGTAGGCGCCGTCGACCCCGGGGTCATGGCGCACCACCTGCTTCGCGCGAAGGCGCCGGAACGGGCCTCGCCGTACTTGCGAGCAGCGGGCGACCGGGCGCGCCGCGCCGCGGCCCTGGAGGAGGCGATCGATCACTACCGGGCGGCCGCCGCGCATGCCGCCGATCCCGAGCCGCGCTGGCGCGCGGAGTTGCTCGCGTCGCTCGGCGAATGTCTGTGGCTCCGCTCCCGCTACGCCCCGGCGCTCGAGGCCCTGGGCGAGGCGCAGGCGCTCTTCCACGAGCTCGGGGACGCGCTACGTGCCGCCGCCGTCCAGCTCACCGTCGCGCGCGTCTGGTACGAGCAGGGCAGGAGGGACGCCGCCATGGGGGGCTTCGAGCGCGCGGTGGCGGCACTCGAGGCCGGCCCGGAGAGCCCCGTGCTGGCACGGGCCGTGAGCTGCGTCGCGCAGCTCCACATGCTGTCGTCGGACTTCGCCACGGCGGTGACGTGGGGCGAGCGCGCCCTCGCGATCGCCGAGCGCGTCGGCGCGCACGACGTCACGGTCCACGCGCTCAACAACGTCGGCTGCGCGCTCGCGAACGGCTCCGGGGAGCGAAGGGCGGACGGCCTGGCGATGTTGCAGCGCAGCTACGACCGGTCGCTCGACCTTGGTCTCGTCTACGACGGCTGCCGCGCGGCGTACAACCTTGCGAACCTCGAGGCCGCGTACGGCGAGTTCGACCGCGCCCGCGGCACCTTCCGCGCGCTCATCGCGCTGGCCTCGAGGCACCAGATCTTCGCCATGGAGCACGCGGGGATCCTGGCGCGGAGCCTTCTGGAGTGGCGCGTGGGGGCGTGGGCATGGGTGTTCGAGCAGCGGCCGAAGCTGGACGCGATCATCACCGGGATGGAGCCCGACAGCGTGAAGCCGACGACCGCCTCGGTGTTCGTGGCAGGGTTCGAGCTCGACCTCGGCCGGCCGGCGGTCGCCTCGGCCTACCTCGCGCGCTTCGCGGACGCTCTCGAGCGTCAGGTCGAGCCGCAATGGCGCGTGCCGTACCTGCGCGCGAGACTCGGGCTCGCGGCCGCGCTCGGCCACGCCGACGAGGCGGACGGGCGCGGGCTCGAGCTCGTCGCCTTGGCCACGTCGGGCCTGGTCATGTTCGACGCCCTCGCCGACGCGCTCCGCGACACGGCGCGCTGGTGGTTGCGCGGCCTGCCGCGCGGGCCGCGTGGCCCCGAGTGCGAGGCTTCGCTACGAACCGCCATCGAGCTCCTGCCGCAGGCCGGGCCCTACCTCGGGCAGGCGCCGGGGGCCGCCACGACCGCGGAATCGTGCGCGTTCGCGGCCCAGCTCCGGGGGGAGGAGGCGGCCGCGGCGGAGCGCTTCGAGGGGGCGGCGGCCGCGTGGCACGATGCCGGTCTCCCCCTCGACGAGTTGCGCGCGTGGCAGGATGCGGCCCGCGCGTTCGCCGCCGCGGCGGTGCCGTCGCGGGCACGAACGGCACGGCAACGCGCCGCGGCCATCGTCGATGCGCTCGCCTCCCTCATCCCGGACGCAGGGGTGGCGGCGGGGTTCCGGGAATGGCACGCCAACCCGGATGCGCGGACCCCACCTCGAGGGGTCCGCGCGTCCGCGGGCCCGTCCTGACGGGCACCACGCCCTTCGCGCGGGGACCGGAGTCGCTGCCGCCCCCATCCCGGCCGGTCGGCCCGGCGCAGGACCGCGCCTCGATCGGCCGTCGCAACCTGCGACGGCCGATCGACGCATGCCCGCGCGGCGGCTCGCCCCCGGCGAGCGGTTTCGGGAACCGCACCCGCCGTGGGGGCCGCGATTGCGTGGGCTAGACCCTGGTGAGCGTCGCCCGCACGTCCACGGGCTTCGTGACGGTGTCGAAGATCGGCGAGAGGTTCTGCGCCGCGTCCAGGATCTCCTGCAGGACCGCTTCGTCGGCGTCCGCGCGCACCCGGAACGCCAGCTTCACGTCGGACAGGCCCGGACGGATGGGTCGGATGCCGAAGAAGCCGTTGAGGTCGATGTCGCCTTCCAGGTCGACCTCCAACGAGTGGAGGTCCACGCCACGCGCGGTGGCCTGCGCCGCGAAGCTCCCGGTCATGCACGCGCCGAGCGCGGCGAGGCAGGTCTCGATGGCCGTCGGTCCCGTGTTCTGGCCGAGGAGCTCCTGCGGGTGGTCCCCGCGCAGCGTGAAGTGGCGTTCGAGGGGTCGACCGAGCTGCTCGATCTCGCGCACGCGGACGTCGAGGCCGAAGCCGCCGTCCCAGGCCACGCGGCTGCGCCACGTGAGCTTGCCCGAGGCGGGGTCCCGCTTGACCCCCTCGATCGCCTCCGTCATGGCCTCGACATCCCAACCGTTGCGTACCGTCGTCATCCGTTACCTCCTCGAATGCGTGGGAACCGTGATGTTCCATCGCGACGCTACGTTCTCCGTAGACTGGCGCCAAGGTCCGGATCCGACGTCTTGGTTCCATTCGCGCCAAGGAGGTACCGATGGAGGCCAGCGCTCTCTCGCCTCGCGCCGCCCCACGCGGGGCCGCGGCGGCCGGCGACCGCCGCGCCCGCGGCCGCTCCGCCGGCGACCGGCCCGCCGGACGACCGGCGTGCCCGGCGATCGCCCCCGTGCCGACCGACCGTCCGGCGATCGCTCCGTGCGCGACCGGCCCGAGGGCGACCGGCCTGCCGGCGACCGCCCCCGTGCCGACCGACCGTCCGGCCATGGCTCCGTGCGCGACCGGCCCGCCGGCGACCGGCCGCTGCACGTGACGCTCGTCGCGACGCCCGACGCGCAGGTCGGGCCCCTGAGCGGGCTGTTCGAGACGCTCCAGGCGTTCCCGCTGCTGGCCGAGGTCGAGCCCGATCTGCCGCAGCGCCCCTTCGAGGTCGACATCGTCGCACCGCACGACGTGCCCGTTGGCGGCGCGACCGGCCTCACCCTCGGTGCCCACCGCACCCACGACGAGGTGGAGCACACCGACATCGTGATCGTGCCGCTCATGACCGTCGAGGGCCCCGACTGGGCGCCGGGCCGCTACCCGGGGCTGGTCGCGTGGATGCGCGCTCAACACCGTCGCGGCGCCCTGCTGGCGTCGGCCTGCACCGGAGTGCTGCTGCTCGCCGAGACCGGGCTCCTGGACGGCCGCGACGCGACGATCCATTGGGCCTTCGCCCCGACGTTCCGGCGCGCCTTCCCGGAGGTGCGGCTCCACCCCGAGAAGGTGCTCATCGCCTCGGGCGAGCGCCAGGAGTTCGTGATGACCGGCGGCGTGATGTCGTGGCACGACCTCGCGCTGCACCTCATCGCCCGCTACGTCGGCCCGACCGCGGCCCGGGCCATGGCGCGCTTCCTGATGCTGGAGTGGCACGGCGAGGGGCAGGCTCCCTACATCGAGTTCGTCCCGCGGCTCGACCACGGCGACGGACCCGTGGCGCGCTGCCAGGCGTGGCTCGCCGACCATCACGCCACCGCGAACCCGATCGAGGAGGTCGTCGCCCGCTCCGGGCTCGCCCGGCGCACGCTCGAGCGGCGCTTCCGGAAGGCGACCGGCCACGCGCCCATGGCGTACGTGCAGCAGCTGCGCGTGGCGGAGGCCAAACGCCGGCTCGAGCGGACGACCGCTCCCGTCGAGGCGATCGGCGTGGCGGTGGGGTACGAGAACACGGCCTTCTTCCGGCGCGTGTTCAAGCGCATCACGCAGCTCACGCCGGGCGCGTACCGGCGCCGGTTCGGCATGCGCGGCCTGTGAGCGCGTCGCGCGTGGGCGCGAGCGCGCGCTGCCGGCGCGCGCGCGCCGCGGCGACTGGAATCGCGTATGGTGCCGGCACGATCCAAGGGAGGTCGGTAGCATGGCGGAAGCGCGCAAGGTCACACCGTGTCTGTGGTTCGACGGGCAGGCCGAACAGGCCGCCGCGTACTACGTATCTCTGGTGCCGGACTCGCGCATCGACCGCGTGAACCGGTCGGCGGCGGAGACGCCGAGCGGGCCGGCCGGCATGGCCCTCACCGTGGAGTTCACGCTCGCCGGAACGCCGTTCGTCGGCCTCAACGGGGGGCCGCAGTATCGGTTCACCGAGGCCGTGTCCTTCCAGATCTCGTGCGATGACCAGGCGGAGGTCGATCGGTTGTGGGACGCGCTGACGGAGGGCGGCGAGGCGGGACCGTGCGGCTGGCTGAAGGATCGCTGGGGTCTCTCGTGGCAGATCGTACCGAAGCGGCTCGGGCAACTCCTCAGCGATCCGGATCCGGCGCGCGCGAAGCGGGCGATGCAGGCGATGTTGCAGATGGGGAAGATCGACATCGCCGGGCTCGAGGCGGCGGCCGACGGCGCCTGAGCGCGACCGCCGGAGCGCCACGCCCGCCCGGCCCGGCGTGGCGTAGGCTTGGGCATGGACACGCAACGCCCGAGCAGCCCGGAGGCCGCGGCGTCCGCGCTGGCGATCGTCGCGGACAGCACCTGCGACCTGCCGGCGGCGGAGGTTGCGGAGCTCGGCATCGCCCTCGTTCCGCTGCACGTCGAGTTCCGGGGAGCGACCTACCTCGACGGTATCGATATCACCACCGACGAGATCCTCGAGGGGATCGCCGCCGGCGCCGACCTGCCCAGCACGAGCCAGGTGAACCCGCCCGCCTTCGTCGAGGCGTTCCGGCAGGCGCACGCGGCCGGTGCGGACGAGGTGCTGTGCATCACCATCAGCTCCGAGCTCTCGGGCACGCATGCGTCGGCGTTGCAGGCCGCGCTGGAGGCGCCGTTGCCCGTAACGGTGTTCGACAGCCGCGCCACCACGGCAGGCTTCGGTGACGTGGTGCGCAAGGCCGCCGAGCTGCGGGGCCGCGGCGTGCCCCTGGCCGGCATCCTGGAGGGACTGGCGCCGATCCGGGACAGCCTGAAGCCGCTGTTCGCCGTGACGAACCTGGAGCACCTTCGCAAGGGGGGCCGGATCGGCCGCGCCAGCGCCCTGCTGGGGGGACTGCTTCGCGTCACGCCCATCCTCAGCCACGAGGGCTCGGGCGCCGTTCCCATCGCGACCGTTCGGGGCGCGGTCGCGGCCGTGCGCTACATGGTGCGCTACGTGCGCGAGTTCGCGCGCGACCACGGCGGTTCCCTGGTGCTCACGTTCATGCACGTTCACGACCTCCAGAGCGTGGAGCGGCTTAGGCAGGCGCTGCGCGACGCGGAGCTGCCGTTCCGTGGCGGCCGCGTCTACGCCATCGGCACGGCGGTGGCGACCCACGTCGGTCCGGGCACCTTCGGGGTGTACATGCACACCGAGCCCTGAGCGCCGGCGTCCAGGGTCGGCCGCAGCATGGCACCTCCGGCGAACGTCGTCCCGCGCCGATCGGCACGAGCCCAAGGGGGCACGGCACGCGACCCGCGACGCTTGACGCCGGTGCGCGTCCACGGGTGTGATGGACCCAGAGAGGATGCCCGGCGGTGGCCCGGGCCGAAGGGGACGACGCGCGATGAGATTCCTGCACACGGCCGACTGGCACCTGGGGAAGCGCCTGCAGGGCTTCGTGCTCGCCGACGACCAACGCGAGGCGCTCGGGTGCCTGCTGCACGTCGTCGACGCCGAGGCGCCGGACGCGGTGGTCGTCGCCGGCGACGTGTTCGATACGCCGGTGCCGCCCCTCGCCGCGCTCGACGCGTGGGACTGGTTCGTCGGCGAGCTCGTCACCGGGCGCGGGATCCCGCTGGTGGCGATCCCCGGGAACCACGACCATCCCGACCGGCTCGGCATGAACGGCCGCGTGTCGCGCGGGGCCGGGCTGTACATCCTCAACCAGCTGAGCGAGGCGCACGTGCCGGTGGAGGTCGCCGGCGCCCAGTTCTTCGGGGTGCCGTTCCACAAGCCTGCCCACGTGCGCGTGGCGTTCGGCGCCGAGGGCGCGCCCGACGACGCCGACTACGACGGCGCCATGCGCTGCGTGCTGGAACGGGTGCGGTCCGCCCGCACGGCCGGCGCTCCGGCGGTGCTCGTCGGTCACGCCTTCGTTGCGGGTGCCGGTGACGAACCGGAGGGCGAGGACGCCATCCAGGTCGGCGGCGCCGGCGCGGTCGCGGCCGCCACGTTCGAGGGCTTCGACTACGTGGCCCTCGGGCACATCCACGGCGCTCGCGCGCTGGACGCGACAGGGTCGGTCCGCTACTGCGGCAGCCTCTACCCCTACGCCTTCGGCGAAGCGGGCACGGTGAAGAGCGTGGACGTCGTGGACATGGGCCCGGCCGGCGCGACGGTGCGCCGGGTTCCCATCGAGGCCAGTCGCAGGGTACGCGTCATCGAGGGGCGCACCTTCGCCGAGGTCCTCGCCGAGGCGGAGGCCGTGCCGGCGCGGGAGCGGCGGGACTACGTGCAGGTGCGCGTGACCGACGAGGGCCCCATCGACCATGCGCTCCAGCGGTTGCGCGAGCTGTACCCCTTCGCCCTGCTCCAGCAACCCGCCGGACGCGCCGAGGCGGCGGCCGTCGCGTTCCAGGGCGACGCCCGCACCATCGGTGTCGAGGACGCCTTCCGCGCGTTCTACCGCCACGTCTTCGGCGAGGAGTTGAGCGGCCTCGAAGCCGACGTGTTCCGCGCCGCCTTGCAGGACGAAGTCGTCGAGGAGCTTCCCGACCAGGACGACGCGCCGTGAAGCCCCTGGCCCTCGTGCTGGAGGCCTTCGGCCCCTACCCGGGCGAGCAGGCGGTCGACTTCGAGGCGCTCCTCCCCTACGGACTGTTCCTCATCCACGGGCCGACGGGGAGCGGCAAGTCCACCCTGCTCGACGCGATCACCTTCGCCCTGTTCGACCCCAAGGGGGGAAGCGTCGAGCGCAGCGGCGCCGACTTCGTGAGCACCCTCGATCCAGGAGCCCACACGTGCGTGACCTTCGAGTTCGAGCACTTGGGCCGCCGCTACCGCATCCAGCGGCGGCCCGCGCAGCAACGTCGCAAGAAGACCGGCGAGGGGTTCACCAACGCCCCGGCCGAGGCGCTCCTCGAAGACCTGACCGAGCCGGCCGTGCTCGCCGACAAGGCCACCGAGGCCACGCGGCGGATCGAGGAGCTGCTGCACATGAACGTCGAGCAGTTCCGGCAGACCGTCCTGCTGCCACAGGGCGAGTTCCGCAAGGTGATCACCGACGCGCGCGTGCGGCGCGAGGTGCTGGCGCGCATCTTCGAGACGCACCGTTTCGCGCGCGTCACCGAGCGCCTCAAGGAGGCGTCCAGCGCGCTCGAGCGCTCGGCCGAGGCCCTTCAGGACCGCCGGGCCGAGCTCTTGGATCAGTGCGCCGTAGCGAGCGTCGGCGAGCTCGAGGAGCGCGTGCGGGCCGCGAAGGGCACGCGCGACGCGGCCGCAGCGCGGCGCGACGAGGCCGACCGGGAACGTGCCGCCGCCGCTTCCGGTCTCGCCGTCGCCGAGGCGCTCGAACGCCGCTTCGACGAGCTGGAGCGCAAGCGCCTGGCGGCCGCTGCGCTGGAGGCCCGCGCCGCCGCGATGGAGGTCGAACGCGCACGTCTCGAGGCGGGCCGCCGCGCCGCCCGCGTCCTTCACTTCCGCGTCACGCACGAGCGCGAGCTGGAGCGTGCCGCCGGCGCCGGGCGGCAGCTGGACGAGGCGCGCGCCGCGCTGGAGGCGTGCGCGCTCTCACTCGAGAAGGCGGGCGCCGACCTCGACGCCGAGGCGGCGCGTACCGACGAGCGCGAGGCGGCGGGCGAGCAGCTGCGCACGCTCCAGGGGCTGCGCGAGCCGATCCGCGAGCTCGCCTCGCTGCGCGCACGGGAAGCGGTCGACGCCGAGGCCCTGGAGAGCGCGCAGGCCGGAGCCGCGGAACTCGAGGCGGCGCTGGAGGCCCTCCTCGGGACCCGCGCCGAGCTGCTGGGCGAACGCGAGGCGCGTTCGGCCGAGCAGACCGGCGAGGGTGAGACCCGCTCTCGCCTCGACGAGCTCGGGGCGCAGGAGCGGGCGCTGGACGAGCTGGCGCACGCCATGGACGAGATCGCCACCCAGCGCTCCGCTCTTGGAGGGTTGCGCGCCGAGCAGGAGGCGAGCCGCGACTGGCTGCGCGACCTGCGCCGTCACGCCGCCGGCGTGCTGGCAGCCGATCTCGCCGACGGCGAGCCCTGCCCCGTGTGCGGCAGCGCCTCCCATCCGCACCCTCACGCCGTGGCCGACGCCGACGTCATCGCCGCGGCGTTCGGCGCGTACCGGGAGGAGAACGCCGTGGCGGCGTCGCATCAGGTGCGCCTGGAGCAGGCCGAGAAGCGAGTCGCCGCCATCGACGAGGCGCAGGGCTGGCGCGCCGGCGGGCGGCCCGACCCGCACGCCGTTCGCGCGGAGCTGGGCGCGGCCCGGGAGCGCCTGCGGACGATCGAGGCGGCTCGCGCCCGCGTCGGCGAGATCGATCTGCGGTTGCAGGAACTCGCGGGCAAGGTGGACGCGGCCAACGCCGACCGGTCGCGGCTCAGCGGCGAGGTGGGGGGCGCCGGCGGGCGGCTCCAGGCCACGCGCGAGGCCATCGCGCGCCTGGGCGAGCGCATCGAGCCAGACCTGCTGGCCCCGGGGGCGTTCGAGGAGCGCATGGCGGCAGCGGAGGCGGGCGTCCGCTCCCTGGCGGACGCGTTGCAGGCGGCCCAGACGGACCTGGCCGAGGTCCAGCGGCGGAACGCGGCTCAGCTGAGCACCGTCACCGAACGGGAGCAGGCACTGGGGCAGGCTCGGCAAGCGGCGCGCGTGGCCGAGCGGGAGCTGCGCGAACGCCTTGCCGAGGAGGGCTTCGACGGTCTGGAGGCGCTCGCCGCAGCGGAGCTCGAGCCCGAGGCGCTGCGCCGCCTTGCCGCCGAGGTGGAGGCGTTCGAGGCGGAGCTGCGTGATAGCAGGGCGTCCGTGCAGAGCCTGACCGAGGCCCTGGCAGGTCAGGACCGGCCCGACCTCGAGCAGGCGCGCACGAGGTCGGTCGGACGCGGAGGCCGCATGGCAACAGGCAGATGCCGAACTCAGCGCCGCGCACGGGGAGTTCGAGCGCTTCGAGGGGGTTCGGCGCGAGCTCGACGAGCTCGCTCGGCGCTACGAGGGGATCGTCGAGCGCGCCAACGCGGCCCGGAAGCTGCGGGACCTGGCGGCGGGCGCCTTGAAGGGGCGCGCGAAGATCGATTTCGAGACGTTCGTCTTGCAGAGCATCGTGGCGGACGTCCTGGCCACCGCCAACGAGCGCCTGGGCGAGATGACCGACGGGCGCTACGCCCTCCATCTGGTGCAGGCGGAGGACGCGGCGCGCAACCGCGGGCTCGAGCTCGAGGTGAGCGACGGCTTCTCGGGAGGAGATCGCCGGCCGGTGCACACGCTCTCCGGCGGGGAGGGCTTCCTCGCCAGCCTGTCTCTCGCGCTCGGCCTGAGCGACAGCGCCCAGCGCAACAGCGGGGCCAGCCGCCTGGGGGCGCTGTTCGTCGACGAGGGCTTCGGCAGCCTCGACGCGGCCGCCCTCGAGACGGTCATCGGCGTGCTGCGCAAGCTGCACACGTCGGGCAGGCTGGTCGGGGTGATCACCCACGTCGACGAGCTCAAGCGGCGCATCCCCGCGCAGCTGCTCATCGAGCACAGCGATCGCGGGAGCCGGATCGTGCAACGGCTGAACAGGTAGATGCCGCATCGCGGCGGGGGAGGGGGACCGATGAACGACGAGGGGCTTTCGGCGCCCGAGCCGCGCGGCGGCGCGGCGGGGCCGCACCGGTCGAGTGGCGACCCGGCCGAGGCGGTCGTGCTGTTGGTCGAGGGAGGCCGCGCGTCCGGCCGGCGCCCGGCGCGCGACGCCGTCGTGGTCACGCCCAACCCGCGCGCCGCCCGCGCCGCCGGCGCGCGGCCGGTATCGCTCGAGCGCCTCGCGCGCGACGAGCTTCGGCCGATGGGGTTGCAGCCCGCCTCCGAGCTGGCCCGGTGGCGGGCGTTGCGGCACGTCGTGCAGGACGTCTGGCATGCGACCGACGTCGACGGCTCGGCGCGGGCGCTGGCCCCCACCGTGCGCGAGGTGTTGCGCGCCGGCCTGCCGCCGGACGCATCCGGCGCGGACGCGGCCGCGCCGCGATCCGAGCGGCTCGAGCGCGTGCTCGCCCTCACCCGTGCATACCGCGCGCGACTCCTGGACCATCGCCTCGTGGACCCGGCCGAGGCCCTGTGGTGGGCGGCCGACCGCCGTGGGCCCACCGGCGCCGCCGCTGCCGCACGGCGCGCGAGCGGGCGTGCACTGCACGTGATCGGCTACCCGCGCATCGGCGCCGCGGAGGTGGCGTTCCTCGCTGCCGTGGCGGGGCCCGGCAGCGTGCTCGAGCTTCCCGGCCGCGACGGCGACGGGCGCACGGCGGGCCTCTTCGCCGATTCCGAGCGCGCCGCCGCGGACCTCGCGGCCCGGGGCTGGCGCGTCGAGCGGGTCGATCCCTTGCTCGCTGCCCGCGCCGCGCCCGCCGCGCCCGACGCGGCCGCCGCTGGGGCGGCCTCGAGCACGGCGGCCCCGAGCGCGGCGGCCCCGAGCGCGGCGGCCCCGAGCGCGGCGGCCCCGGACGCGGCGCCTTCGGGAAGCGCGCCCGCCGGCGACGCGCTCCCGGGTGGGGCGGCTCCGGACGCGGCCGCCGCACCCGCCCGCGAACCCGCGCCCTCCTCGGCGCCCGCCCCGCAGGAGGGGAGGCGGCAGGCCTGGCGCCTGCCCTCGCGCGACGCGGAGGTCCGGACCGTGCTCACGGAGGTCAAGCGACTGCTCGCCGCGGGCGCGACGCCTACCGACATCGTGCTGGTCTCCCGCGACGACGCCGCCTACGGGCCGCTGGTGCGCGACGTCGCATGGGAGTACGAGCTGCCGGTCGTGGCGTCGTACGCCGTCCCGCTCGAAGCCACGCCGGTGGGCGCGTGGACCACCGCGCTGGCGGAGGCCGTGCGCGACGACCTGCCGTTCGAGACGGTCGCGAGGCTCCTGGCGCACCCCCTTTCCGACGGCCTCCCCGCCGAGACCTGGGACGCCGCGCGCACGCGCCACCCGCGCGGCCTCGGGGCATGGAGCCCGATCGACGCGCGCGCATCGTTGCTGGCATGGCCCCGGCGCGCCACGCGGGCGACCTTCCACCGGCGCCTCACGGAGGCGTGGGACGCGTTCGGTGTACGGCGGCGCGCCCGGGGGACCGCCGCCGACGCCCTGGCGTTCCAGCGACTCGAGACGGCGGCGGCGGCGCTCGCGCTCCCCGCCGAGGAGGAGCTCGCGCGGGCCGCCTTCCTCCACGACGTCGGCGCGTTGACCACGCTCCTCGCGGTGCCCGTCGACGTCGGCCGCAGTGGCGTGGAGTTGCACACGCCGCTGGCGATCTACGGCGCGCGCTACCGCCACGTGTTCGTCCTCGGAGCCGTCGAGGGCGCGCTTCCCAGGCCCGTGAGCGACGACCCCGTGCTGGACTTCGCGGAACGCCGCGCGGCGCTGGCCTCCGGACTGGCGCTGGAGGGCGCGGTCGAGGCCGCGCGGCGCGAGGCGCTGTCGTTCCGTGCCGTCGTGTGGGCGTTCGATCGCACGGAGCGACCGGGCTCACCGGCGCCCACCTTCACCCTGACGTTCCCCGAGGATCGCGGCGTCGCCAGCCCCTACATCCGCGACCTTGGGCTCGAGCCCAGCGTTCCCGGGCCCAAGCCGGCCGCGAGCGAGGAGGAGGAGCGGCGGCGCGGCATCCTGGGGGCAGCGGACGATCCGGTCACGGCCGCCGCCCGGCGCGCGCTCGAGGTGGAGCGCAGGCGGGAGCAGGGCGGCGCCCCGGACGCTTTCGACGGCGTGGTGGGCGAGGCGTTCGACGTGCGGGGGCACGTCTTCAGCGCCACGCAGCTGCTGAGCCTCGGCCAGTGCGCGTTCCGCTGGTTCGCGCAGGTGCCGCTCAAGCTCGCGGCTCCCGAGGAGGCCGACGAGGAGGTCAGCCCGCTCTTGCGCGGACGGCTGTACCACCTCACGCTGGCGCGCGCCCTCTCGGTCGCCCGCGTCGTGGCGGGGCCGGCGGCGCCGGCCGCCGCCGTGCGGGCCGCGGCGCTGGCTGCGCTCGACGAGGCCTTCGCGAGCGCCGAGGAGGAACTGGCCGCCACCTCGGTGCCGGCCTGGCCGGTGCGACGCGAGCACGAGCTGCGGCAGCTCCGCCGCGTCCTGCGCGCGGAGAGCTTCCTGCCGGACGGCGCCGAGATCGTTGCGCTCGAACGGCGTTTCCCGGCGCCGGGCGATCCGCCCGTCGCGTGGCGCGGCTTCAGGGTGCGCGGCATCGTCGACAGGGCCGACCGGCGCGAGCGGGGCCTGACCCTGGTCGACTACAAGACGCGCGCCAGCCCGCCCGTCGGCGCCCAGGACGACAGCGGCAGGGCGCGCCTCGACCTGCAGCTGCCGCTGTACGTCGAAGCGGCCGCGCCCTCGCTGTTCGGCGGCGAGGTGGCCGCGGGCGCGGAGTACTACTCCCTGACCAAGGGCGAGACGCTCCGGAGCGTGACGATCGACGCCGAGCTCGACGCGCAGCTCGCCGCGTTCGCGGACCGCACCCTCGCGCGCCTCGCCGCCGGCGCCTACCCGGTGGCCCCCGATGTGGACTGGAAGGCGTGCGCGTACTGCGACTTCGACGCCGTCTGCCGCAAGGGGCCGCGCACGGAACGCATGCGTGGCGACGGCGCCTTCGACCCGCCCGGCGGGGACGCGCGCGAACCCGCGGAGCGGGGCGGGTCATGAGCCGCGCCGGCGAGGGGCTGCTGCCCGCCCAGGCGGACGCCGCCACGGCCCCCGGCAGCGTGGCCGTCGTCGCGGGAGCGGGCACCGGCAAGACGCACATGCTCGCCCACCGCTTCCTGCACCACCTGGAACAGGGGCTCGATCCGCTCGAGATCGTCGCCGTCACCTTCACGGAGCGCGCGGCCGCGCAGCTGCGGGCGCGCATCCGGACCCTGGTCGCGGGTGCGTTCCCCGACCGGCCGGACGTGCCGGTCGCGCTGGAAGCGGCGCAGATCAGCACCCTCCACGCCCTCGCGGCGCGCATCTGCCGCGACCACCCCGAGGCCGCCGACGTTCCGCCCGACTTCTCGGTGCTCGACGAGCTCGAGGGGCAGGTGTGGTTGGCCGACCGGCTCGAGGAGGCGCTGGCCGAGCTCCCCGCCGTGGTGTTCGACGACCTGCCGTACGCCTTGCTGCGCGAGGCGCTACGGGCGCTGCTGGCCGACCCGGTCGAGGCGGAGGCTGCGCTCGCGTGCGCGCCCGAGGCCTGGGGCGAGCTCGTCGCCGAGGCACGCGAGAGCGCCCTGCGCGATCTCACCGGCGCCCCGGCGTGGCGGGAGGCGGCGGCGGCCGTGCGCGCCTGCCGCGGCAGCGAGGGGGACAAGGCCGAGGCGGCACGCACCGCGGCCGTGCGCGGCCTCGACCTCCTCGCGCTCGGCGACGTCGGTGGGCTCGCGAGCGTCGGCGGCGTCGACCTGCGCGGGGGGCGCAAGGACGCCTGGGCGGCCGGCGACCTCGCGGCGGTGAAGGGGGCGCTGAAGGCATTGCGGGAGGCGGCCCGAGCGGCCGAGAAGGAGGGGCTGGTGGCGCTCGAGCTCGGCGACGCGGACGAGCGCCTCGCCGGCCTGCTCGAGCACCTGCGCGTCGCGTTCCGGACGGTTCAGGGTGCCCTGGCCGAGGACAAGCGTCGCCGGCGCGTGCTCGATTTCGCCGATCTCGAGGTCCACGCCCTCCGCGCGCTCGAGCGGCGCGAGGTCCGCGAGCACTACGCGTCACGCTGGCGCGCCGTGCTGGTCGACGAGTTCCAGGACACCAACCCGGTGCAGGAACGCCTGCTCGAGTTGTTGTCCGTCGGCATGACAGTGAGCGTCGTGGGCGACGAGAAGCAGAGCATCTACGGCTTCCGCGGCGCGGACGTCGAGGTCTTCCGTCGCTACCGCCGACGCCTGCTCGAGGAGGGTGGCAGCGAGATCGTCCTGGACCAGAGCTTCCGTGCGCACGAGGCCCTCGCGCTCACCGTCAACCGCGCCTTCGCGCAGGTACTGGGGGCGGAGCATCAGGAGCTGCGGGCCGTACGCACCGAGGCGCCGCACGCACCGCCGCACGTCAGCGCGCACCTGGTGAGCGGCAAGGACGGCCGGCCCAGGCGGCAGGTGAGCGAGGCGCGCCTCATCGCACGCGTCCTGCGCGAGCTCCTGGACGCCGGTACGCCGGTGTTCGACGAGCCGAGCCGGCGCCTGCGACCGCTGCGCCCCGGCGACATCGCGGTGCTGGCCCGGACCTGGCAACCGCTCGGCGTGTACGGCGAGGTCCTGCCGGCGCTCGGGGTCCCGGCCGTGCACACCGGCGGCGGGAACCTGCTCGACACGCGCGAGGCCAAGGACGCCATGGCGCTCTTGCGGGTGCTGGCCGATCCGCGCGACGACGTCGCGCTCGTGGCGGTGCTTCGCGGGCCGTTCTTCGCGATCGACGACGTGACCCTCTACCGCTTCTCGCGCGACCTGCCCGTCGTCGAGGACGAACGCACGCGCAGGCCCGGCACGGCCTACGCCGCCTGGTGGCAGGTGCTGCACGACCGTGACGACCTCCCCGAGACCATGAGCGCCGCGCTCCGCGTCCTCGACGAGCTGAGCTCCGCGCGTGCATGGCCGCCGAGCCGCCGGCTCGCGCTCGCCGACCGGCTCACCGGCTACACGGCGGTGCTCGGTGGCCTCCCCGGAGCGCAGCGGCGCCTGGCCGACTGGACGGGCACGATCGAGCTCGTGCGGACGCTGGAGCAGGGGATGGCCGACACGTTCAGCGTGGTCCGCCGCTTGCGTCGCCTGCTGGGCGCCGGCGTCGAGGTGCCGCGCCCTACGCTGCAGGCCGACGACGCGGTGAGCCTGCTGACCATCCACCGCAGCAAGGGGCTCGAGTGGCCGGTGGTGGTGGTGGCCGATCTCGACCGCACCCCGAACGGCGCGCTGCCGCGCGTGCTGTTCGGACGCGGCTCGGGTGTTGCGTTGCGCCTGCAGGACGACGAGGGCGAGACCGTCGAACCCGCGCTCTACACCCTGCTCAAGCACGAGCGCCGCCGCCGAGCCGAGCAGGAGGCCCGGCGGGTCCTCTACGTCGCGCTCACTCGGGCCCGCGACCGCCTTCTCCTGACGGCCGCGGGCGAGCGCGGCGGGGCGCTGGACACCATGGCGCCGGGCCTGGAGGCGGCCGGCGTGGAGTGCGAGCGGGTCGACCACGACGCCGCGACCGCAACGTTCCCCGCTCCGCCACCGCCCGCCGACGAAGGCGGCGGGCTCGAGCCCGTGACGCTCGAGCGCGCCGCGCTCGGACCCTACGCCCGGCACGTGCTCCCGCGCCGGCCCGCGAGCGGCGTCGCGGCGCCGCCACCGCACGGGGAGGACGACTGGGAGCTCGCGCTCACCACGCTGGCCGCCTTCGAGGAGGCGTGGTTGCCCCTCGCCCGGGCGCTGCGCGCCGCGGGCGCAGCCGCACCCGATCCGAACCTGATCGACGTGGACCTCACGCGCGGCGGCCGCGTGGTCGGCGCGCGCGGTGCCCTCGGCTGGCGCGGCGGCCGCCGGCCGATCGTGCTGGTCGATGTCGCGACCCCCGACGAGGCCTACGACGTCGACGTCGTGCCGCTCGACCCCTCGCGCGATGCCGACGAGCTCGCGGCCGTGGTGCTCGACGCGCTCGCGGGGCCGCCGCGCACCCCCTGACGCGGCGTCGGCGCTCGCCGCCCCGCCCTCTCCCGCCCGGCGTACGCACCGCCCGACTCGGCCCTCCCCGCCCGGGCCCGCGCTGCTCCGGCCCGCCCCGCCCGTGCCCGCCCCGAACCGGCCCTCCCCGAACCGGCCCTCCCCGCCCGGGCCCGCGCTGCTCCGCCCCGCCCCGGCCCTCCCCGTTACGCCCCCGCCCCCGCCCGTCTCCGTTACGCCCACCCGCACGCACCGCCCGCCCCGGCCCGCGTTGCCCCGAGCGTGTCCACTGCGACACGCGCCCTCGGCGCCCCACCGGCGTACCCTTCTCCGATGGCGCCCCCGCAGCCCGATCACGCCCCGCCCATCGCGCGGTCGCAGCCCGGCAAGTGGGTGACGCTCGGCATCGTGGGCATCGGCGTGTTCATGGCGACGCTCGACTCGTCGATCGTCAACATAAGCCTCCCCGCCATCGCGCAGCGCTTCGGCGTCCCGCTCAACGGCGTGGTCGAGTGGGTGGTGATCGCGTACCTGCTGGCGGTCGCCGCGGTCCTCCTGACGCTCGGGCGACTCGCCGACATGATCGGCCACAAGCCCATCTGGCTGGCGGGCCTGGCGCTGTTCACCCTCGGCTCGGCAATGTGCGGCGCGGCGCCCACGCTCGGCTCGCTGGTGGGCTTCCGAGCCTTCCAGGGGATCGGCGGAGCGATGCTGATGGCCATCAGCCCGGCCATGCTGACGGCCGCGTTCCCGGCCGAGGAGCGCGGGCGGGCGCTCGGCCTCAACGCCGTGATCGTGGCCCTCGGCGTCAGCACCGGCCCGACGCTGGGCGGCGTCCTCACCGAGACCTTCACCTGGCGGGCGATCTTCTACGTCAACGTCCCCATCGGCATCGCCGGCGTGGTCGCCGCCGCGCTGCTGTTGCGCCGCCGCGTCACGCGCCGCCGCGGCGGCTTCGACCCGCTCGGCGCCGCGCTCCTCGCCCTCGGCCTGGGGGCGCTGACGCTGGGGCTGTCGTTCGGCGAGGCCTGGGGGTGGGGCTCGGCGCGCCTGCTGTGGACGCTCTGCGTCGGCGCCGCGGCGGTCACGGCCCTCCTGTTCGTCGAGCGCCGCCTCGCCGATCCGATCGTCGACCTCTCCTTGTTCCGCAACCGCCTGTTCGCGGCGGCCAACGTGAGTCTTGTGCTGAGCTTCCTGGCGCTGTTCGCGGTGAGCTTCCTGCTGCCGTTCTACCTCGAGGAGCTGCGCGACCTCTCCACGCTGCACGCCGGGCTGTTGCTCACGCCGCTCCCGCTCACGCTGGCGCTCATCGCCCCGTTCAGCGGCTCGCTCGCCGACCGCATCGGCACCCGCTGGCTCGCCTCCAGCGGCCTGGCCGTAGCATGCCTGTCGCTCGTCCTCATCGGCACGCTGGACGCCGTCACGCCGCTCTGGCGCGTCGTCGCCACGCTGATGCTGACCGGCGTCGGGCAGGGCCTGTTCCAGTCTCCGAACAACAGCGCGCTGATGGGCTCGGCCCCGGCGCACCGGCAGGGGGTGGCGGCCGGCTTGCTGGCGACCGGACGTGTGGTGGGACAGAGCGTGAGCGTGGCACTCGCCGGGGCGATCTTCATCGGCCTGGGGGGAGCCGAGGCGGGCGCGCGCCTCGAGGGCCTCGCGCGCACCGGCGCCGGCGTGGCGGCCGTCGGCGCGCCGGCCGCCGCTACCCCCGAGGCGCTGCGCCACACGTTCACGCACGCGTTCCACGTGGCGTTCCTGGTATGCGCGGCGATCGCCGCCTTCGGCGTGATCGCGTCGCTGGTGCGCGGACCGGAACAGGTCGCCCGGCGGACCGCAGGCGGCGCGGGCACGCGCCAAGATGTTTCATGATGGAAGGTTGGCGCGCCTCGCTTCCGCAGCGCGCGTGAGCTGAGGAGCCGATCCCGACGAGCAGGCAAGGACAAAGCGAACATGCCACGGGGCCGGCCCGGCCGCGGGCGCGCCGGTCGACGGACGCGCCACCGTTCACCCCGCGAGGCTGGCGGGCGCTCGACCCGGTGGCCCGGGGGCTCCTCGTCACCCGCTTCTTCCGCAGCGTGGCGCAGGGCGCCCTGGTCGTGGACTTCGTGCTGTACCTCAAGGACCTCGGGTGGAGCGCAACTGCGATCGGCTCCATCGTCGGGGCCGAGGGCGCCGCAGGCGCGGTCCTGCTGCTGATGGCGGGCATGCTCAGCGATCGCTTCGGCCGCCGCCCCTTCCTTCTGGGGTATCAGCTCGCCGCCGCCCTCGGCGCCGTGGCCGTCGTGGCGTGGCCGCACGGCTGGGTGCTGGCGCTCGTCGCGGTGCTGCTCGGCTACGGTCGCGGGGCCAACGGTTCGGCCGGCCCCTTCTCGCCCGTGGAGCAGGCGTGGCTCGCCGGGACGGTCGCCACTCCCGCGCGCGGCCAGGTCTTCAGCCTCAACGCGGCCGTGGGTTTCCTCGGCATGGGGATCGGCACGCTCGTCGGGGCCGCGGTGCCGCTGTTCGCGCGCGTGCTGCCGGGCGCGCAAGCCTACCAGCCGCTGTTCGTTCTCAACGTGCTCGTCGCGCTCGTCACGACCTGGCTCATCGCCCGCTTGCGCGAGCGCCGCCGGTCGCCCCCCGACGCGGTCGATCGGGGCGGCGCGCGCGAGGCGGGCGAGGCGGCGGACGTACCGCGGCCGAGCGACCGCGCGCCGGACGCCGGGGCACTGGGCGCGCGCGAGGCGGGCGAGGCGGTGGGCGTCCCGGGCCCAGGCGGCCGCCCGCCGGATGCTCGCGCGCCGGACGCCGGGGCGCTGGGCGCGCGCCCCCGGGACGTGGTGCGAGCGGGCGAGGGTGGGGGAGGGACGACCCGGCCGCCGACGCCGGCCGTCGCCGAAGGCGCGGACGGACGCACCGCGCACGCACCGTCGCGCGGCACCCGGCACCGGGAGAACGTCGCCCTCGGCCTGCTCGTCGGCGTCAACACGGTGAACGCGCTCGGGATCGGCCTCGTCGGGCCGCTGCTGCCGTACTGGTTCGCGGTTCGCTTCGGCGCCGGCGTCGAGGAGATCGCATCGGTCTACGCCCTGACCTTCTTCCTGGCCGCCGCCTCGTCGCTGGTCACCGGGCAGGTCGGAGCCCGCGTCGGCGTGGTGCGCTCCGTCGTCGGGCCTCGAGCCGTCGGCGTGTTGACCCTGCTGGCCATGCCGCTCGTGCCCGCGTACGGCTGGGCGGCGGGCCTATACGCGTTGCGTTCGATCCTCAACCGGGGCACGGCCGGGGCGCGCCAGGCGTTCAGCATGGGCCTCGTGAACGACGAACGGCGCGGTCTGGCTGGCAGCCTCAACGCGCTGTCGTTCCGGTTGCCCTCCGCCATCGGGGCCGCCGCCGCGGGCTGGATGATGGGCCTCGGCCTGCTCAGCCTGCCGTTCTTCCTGGCCGGCGCCCTGCAGCTCGGCTACGTGGTCCTGTTCGGGACCGTGCTGCGACCGTACGAGAGCGGCACCTGAGGGCGCGAGCGCCACGCCCAGCCACCTGCGCGCCAGCCCGCCGCCGTCCGCCGAGGAGAGACGTCGTCCCGCCCCGGCCCCGGCGCTACGCGCGAGCCGGCCGCTCGAGTCGCGCAAGACCGCTGCGCAGCGCGTACAACGCGGCCTGGGTGCGGTTGCGAAGGTGCAGCTTCGCGTAGATCTCGCTCAGCCGGTTGCGGATGGTCTTCTCGCTGCAGCCGAGCACGCACGCAAGCTCGTGGTTGTTGGCGCCGTCCGCCAGCACGGAGAGCAGGGCGCGTTCCGCCGGGGTGAGGCGCTCGCACACGATCACGGGACTGCGCAGGGGCAGCGACGGCCGCGCGGCGGGCACGTCTCCCGGGCGCTCCCCGGCCGCAACGCGGAGCAGCACGTTCACGAGCGCGTCGATCCCGAGCGACTTCGAGACGCGCGCGGCGACGTCGTCGTCGGGACCCCGATCGTTGCGGCCCGGCTCTCCGTCGTTGCGCAGCGTCACGACACGGAGCGACGGATTCTCCACGCGCAGGATGGCGGCCACGGAGAACCCCTCCAACGGCGCCAGACCCTCGTCCAGGACGGTCACGTCGGGGCGGGCGCCGAGCGCCCAGCGGAGGGCCTCGTGGCCCGTGCCGACGTCCCCGATCACCCTCAGGTCCGTCGACGTGGTCAGCACCGCCGCCAGGGCCTGCCTCAGCATCAGCTCCGGGATGGCCAACAACACGCGGACATTCGCCAGCGTGCCGGACCGTGACGGCGACGTAGCGCGGCCGTCCTTGGCGCGTTCGTGGTGGTGATGATTCGCGGCGTGGCTCATAGGCAACCCCTCCGCCCCCCGGCGGATCCCTTTCCCCGGAACGCACCGAACGCCCCCGGCGGGCGCGCGTCGCGCCTCAGCTAAGGGTGCACGCATGGGACCGTGTCCATCGTCCGTCGCAATGCGTACGCCGTTGTGGGAGAAACTCCTACATACAAGCGGGAACGCCGTGGGGCATGGGGTTCCTCGGTCCCACACGCCACGGGCCATTTGTCCTGGGCGGAGGGGGCGAACGTCCTGTCGTCGCCCGGCGGCCCGCGACGGACGGCCCGCGGCCGGGCCCGGGCCGGTCCCGCGCCTGGCCTCGCCGGCGCTGCCCCCCCACGGGCCGTCGTCGCGGGCCGAGGGGGTGCGCGAGGGGCACGCCGCGGTGCCGCCGTCGGGCAGTCCCTGGTCGAGAGGGTGCGCGAGGGGCGCGCCGGCGTGCGGCCCTCTCGCCGGCATGGGGCCGCGCGGCGCCGGCGCGCGTACCCTGGAGCGATCGGGGCCGCACGGCGCGGCCCGGGGAACGGAGGAAGGATGGATCAGATCCGTCTGGGCCGGTCGGGCCTGAAGGTGTCGAGGATCGTGCTCGGCTGCATGAGCTTCGGTGCGCCCGATCGCGGCACGCACCCATGGTCGATGGGGCTCGAGGAGGCGCGGCCGCTCCTGCGGCGCGCGTACGAGGCCGGCATCACCACCTTCGACACCGCGAACGTCTACTCGCTCGGCACCAGCGAGGAGATCACCGGCAAGGTGCTCGGCGAGCTCGCGCGGCGCGACGAGGTCGTGATCGCGACGAAGGTGCACGGCCGCATGGGTCCGGGCCCGAAGGGTGCGGGCCTCTCGCGCGCCGCCATCCTCGCCCAGGTCGATGCCAGCCTCGAGCGCCTCGGCACCGACTACATCGACCTGTACCAGATCCACCGGTACGACCCGGCGACGCCGATCGAGGAGACGTTGCGGGCGCTCGACGACCTCGTTCGGTCCGGGCGGGTGCGCTACATCGGTGCCTCGTCGATGGACACCTGGAGATTCGTGCAGGCGCAGTACCTCGCGGACCTGCACGGCCTCACGCGCTTCGTGTCGATGCAGGATCAGGTGAGCCTCCTCATGCGCGAGGAGGAGCGCGAGATGCTGCCGTTCTGCCTGGAGCAGGGCATCGGGGTGTTGCCTTGGAGCCCCCTGGCGCGCGGACGCTTGGCGCGCGAGTGGGACGCGAGCACCTCGCGCAGCCGCACCGATGCCTTCGGCCAGACCTTGTACCACCAGGCCGAGGAGGCCGACCGGAGGATCGTCGAAGCGGTCGGCGCGATCGCCGACGAGCGCGGGGTGCCGCGCGCCCAGGTGGCCCTGGCGTGGCTGCTGCACCAACCCGCCGTCACCGCGCCGATCGTCGGGGTCACGCGGGAGGCGCACCTCGACGACGCCGTGGCGGCGGTCGATCTCCGCCTCGGGGCCGACGAGCTGCGGCGCTTGCAGGAGCCCTACGTACCCCACAGATCGGAAGGGTACTAGACCGGGAGGGGTACTGACCGGGAGGGGTACTGACCGGGAGGGGTACTGACCGGGAGGGGTACTGACCGGACCGTGGAGCGCTCCGGGACGGGGGCCGATGCCCCGCGCGGGGGAGGCCGGCACCTCCCCCGCGCACGGCCGTCGTCTCCGGCCGGGCCCGCCGGGCCGCCCCGAAGCCCCGCACCACCTGCCCGCCCCCCCGGTCCATGCGGCGCGGCGCTCGCGGGCTCGAACGGCGCCTAGGGCTGCTTGCCCCAGTCCGCGTACACGAAGGTCCACACCGGGTCGATGGTGAAGTTCGTGATCGACGGGTTCGCCCACTTGTACTCCACCGGGAAGTACAGGGGGATCCACGGGTGGTCGGCCAGGATGAGCTTCTGCGCCTGCTGGTACATCGGGAGCGCCTGGTCGATCGGCAACCCCTTCGCCTGGTTCATGAGCTGATCGACGTCCGGGTTCTGGTACTCGGCGAGGTTGAACGAGCCCTGCTTGACGTTGGCCGAGTTGAACAGCACGTCCAGGAAGTCCGACGGGTCGGGGTAGTCCTGGTACCAGGCGCTGTAACCGATGGCGGCCTTGCCGAGGCTCGTGATGGTGTTGATGTACTCGGCGTGCGGCAGCGCCTTGATGGTCAGGGTCACGCCGGCTTGAGCCATCTGTTGCTGGAGGGCCTGCGCGATCTGCGGCCCGGGCGGGTTGGAGAGCGTGATGAAGTCGGCCGAGATCCCATCCGGGAAGCCGGCGTCCGCCAGCATCTGCTTCGCCTTCTGCGGGTCGAACTCGACGCCCTGGACGCTGTCGTCGTAGCCCGGCATGGCGGGAGGAAGCACCTGCTCGGCGACCTGCCCGCGCCCGTTCATGAGCTGCACGATGCGCTGCTTGTCGACGGCGTAGCTCAGGGCCTCACGCACCTTGGGGTTGTCGAAGGGCGCGACCTGCGTGTTCATGAACACGTAGGTCACGCCGACCTGGGTGAAGTGATGCAGGTCGTCGGCGTACTTCGGATTGTTGGCGACGGCCAGGAACTGCGCCGAGGGGATGTCGTCGCCGACCACGTCGATGTCGCCGCGCTGCGCCCGGAGCATCGCGACCTGGGGGTCGAGGTTGAACGTGAAGTCGATCTCGTCGACCTTCGCCGCGCTGGCCGCGTCGAAGTAGTCGGGGTTCTTCACCAGCACCATGCTCTGGCCCGGCACCCACGACTTCAGCACGAACTGCGCGCTGCCGACGACGTGGTGCGAATAGTCCTTCCCCCACTTCTCGACGGCCTTCTGCGGCTCGGCCGAGGCGAAGGGCGTGGCGAGGATGTTGAGGAAGGTGCGGTCGGGTGTGGTCAACGTGAACGCGATCGTCAACGGGTCCGGCGTGGCGATACCGGAGACGTGGTCGGCGTTGCCGTCGATGTAGTCCTGCGCCCCCTCGAGGTTTCCGAACCAGCCGCCCATGCCCCCCTGCGGCGACTGCGAGGTCGGATCGAGGATGCGTTCGATCGCGTAGCGGAAGGCTCCGGAGTCGACCGGCTCCCCGTCGGCGAACGTGATGTTGTCGTGGAGGTGGAAGGTATAGGTCTTCAGGTCGTCGCTGACCTGCGGCATGTCGGTCGCTGCCCACGGGGCGAGGGTCGTGCCGTCGTGGTAGTTCAGGAGGGTGATGAACAACGCGTGCTCGACCGGCCAGTTCTCGATGTCGTAGCCGATGGCGGGATCGAGCGTGGCCATGTCCTCCGTGTACGAGACCTTCACGACCGTCTGGGCGGCGGCGCTCGCGGCCGCGGCGAGGATCGCGCCGGCGAGGGCGAGCTTGAGGGCGTTCAGCATGGTGCGCAAGGGCAACCTCCGTGGTAGGCGATGCGGGTGCGTACGCGCGTCCGCCGCGCGGTGCCGCCCGGAGGGGCGGCACGAGACGCGCGCTCGGCGTTGGTGCCTGTCTACCCACCCCCCCTCGTGAACGAGATGCGGGGATCGATGAAGCCGTAGAGGACGTCGACGATGGTGTTGGCGAAAACGATCACGACCGCCGTGAACAGCACGGTGCCCATGATCATCGGGATGTCGACGTTGAGGATGGCCTGCCAGGCGAGGGTGCCGATGCCGGGCCAGCCGAAGACCTGCTCGATGATCAACACGCCCCCCATGAACACGCCGAGGTCGAGGCCGGCCATGGTCACGACCGGCCGCAGCGCGTTGCGGAACGCGTGCTTGTAGATCACGCCCCAACGCCGAAGCCCCTTGGCGCGCGCCGTGCGGATGTAGTCCTCGGACAGCACCTCGAGCATCGAGGCGCGCGTCATGCGCGTGTAGAACGCCGACCCCGTCAACCCGAGCGTGGCCGCCGGCAAGACGAGCGCCGTCCAGCCGCCGGCGGCCCCGCCGAGGGGGAAGATCGGCACGACGTACGCGAGCAGGTACAGCAGCATGATCCCGAGCCAGAAGTGCGGGATGGCGAGGGCCAGCAGGACGAACACCATCGCGGCGCCGTCCACGCCCGTGCCCCGTCCAACGGCGGCGGCCACGCCGAGGCTGACGCCCACGAGCACCTCGATGAGCAGGCCGGCCACCGCGAGCTCCGCGGTATACGGGAAACGCTGCAGGATCGTCGGCAGGACCCGTTGCGAGGTCTTGTACGAGCGTCCGAAATCACCGCGCACCGCGCGGCCCAGGTAACGGCCGTACTGCACCCACACGGGCCGGTCGAGCCCGAGCTCGTGGGAGATGCTGTCGACGACCGAGGCCGGAGCATTCGGCCCGGCGATCATGCGCGCCGGGTTGGCCGGCATGAGCACGCCGATGGCGAAGGTGATCATGGAGGCGGCGAGGAGCACCAGCAGGCTCCATCCGACGCGCCGCGCCAGGTACTCCAGCACCTCAGGCCCCCACCGTGTTCTTCGGGTCGAGCGCGTCGCGCAGGCCGTCGCCGAGGAGATTGAAGCCCAGCACCGAGAGGCCCAGGAAGATGCCCGGGAAGACCACCAACCACGGCATGACCGTGATGTACTGGGCGCCCTCGGCGATCATGTTCCCCCAGTCGGGCGTCGGCGGCTGCACGCCGATGCCGAGGTACGAAAGCGCGGCGGCGAACAGCACCGTGGTGGAGAAGTTGAGCGTGCCGTACACCAGGGCCTGACCGAGGATCTGGGGCAGCACGTGGCGGGTGACCACGCGCGCGCTGGGCACGCCCAGGGCGCGGGCGGCCTCGATGTACTCGCGGCGCTTGATCGAGAGCACCTCGCCGCGAACGATCCGCGCGAGGTAGAACCACGACGAGAAGCCGATGACCACCACGACCACGGTCACACCCGGCCGCAGCACGACCGCCAGGAAGCCGGCCAGCAGGAGCACGGGGAAGCTGATGAGGATGTCGGTGAAGCGCATCAACACCGTGTCGACGGCGCCCCCCGCGTAGCCGGCCACCGTCCCGAACAGCAGCGCGATGCTCACCGAGATGACGTTGGCGGCCACGGCGATGAACATCGAGGTGCGCGTGCCGATCAGGATGCGGCTGTAGAGATCGCGGCCGAGGTTGTCGGTGCCGAACCAGAACGTGGCGCTGGGCGGCAACGGGCCGCCGAAGTCCGACAGGCCGTCGGGGAACTGGGTCGACGGGTCGTGCGTGGTCAGCAGGGGCGCGAGCACGGCGAGCAGCACGATCAGCAGGCTGAGCGTGAGCCCCGCCATGCCCAGCCGGTTGCGCCGGAACCGGCGCCACGCCGCCCTCGCTGGCGTTTCGATATGGACGTCGTCCCTGACGCTGCCGGAGGTCGTTCCGTACACGATGGGAGCGATGATACCCCCAGGGGGAACGGCGTCCCGTTCTGCGGCAACGGGGCCACGCGCGTACCGGCGCCAAGGGGGGACGGGCCCCATGCCGGGGGCGAGGAGCCCGCGCGGCGGACCCGAGGGCGCCCCCCGCGTCGTCGCCACCCGAGGGCCGAGTCCGAGCGCGGGGACCGCGTCGCGCACGGCATAATCGAGGATGGAGCCTTGACATCCAGAGCGCCGCGCGCTACGATTGTTAGCGTTCACAAGTCTTCCGCTCGGGGACCACCCGACGCGTCCTGGCGTTGTGCCAGTCCGTGGATCGCACGATGTGGGTGGTTGACGGACCCTAGCGAGACCTCGAGAGGGGTGTGCCGCTGGCGATCGCTTCTCCGGTTGAACCGCCGCACGGCTGATGTGATGTGCGTTCGGAGGAAGTGTGTGAGCGGTCACGATGGGCCGCACGCACGCGCCGCCGCCGGACGCGAGAGGGAGGGTTGGATTGATGATGCGTCGAAGCCACTTCCGGATCGGGACCTTCGTGCTGGTGGCGGTGTTCGCCCTGCTACCGGCCGTCGCCTTCGCTCAGGGCGACGGGCCAGACGGTTATCCCGCCTACAACGGGCCGCCGGTGACCATCACGATGTGGGGTTGGACCAGCAACGAGGACGCCGCCTACGCTTCGTTCGAGAAGGCCTATCCGAACATCAAGGTGCAGTGGGACAACGTGGGATCGGGCGGCACCGAGTACCAGAAGGTCCTCGCCGCCACCTCGGCCGGCACCGGCCTGCCCGACGTGATCATGAGCGAGTACACCTACGCACCGCAGTTCATGGAGTACGGCAGCTTCCAGGCCATCAACCAGTGGGTGCCGCAGGACATGTACCTCAAGTACTTCCCCGAGGTGACCCTCAAGTGGACGGCCATGGACGGTCAGATCTACGGCACGCCGCAGGACTCCGGCGCCATGACGATGGTCTACCGCAAGGACATCTTCGACAAGTACGGCCTCACCGTCCCGACCACCTGGGATGAGTACCGCGCGCAGGCCGAGAAGTTGCACGAGCAGGCGCCCGACATCACGTTCTGCAGCATGCCGCGCAACTTCGTGCTGTTCACCATGGGCATCGTGTGGCAGGCGGGCAGCACCCTCTTCGACTACGCCGACGGCAAGTGGTACCTCGACTTCACCAACGACACCGCCAAGAAGGTCATGAACTTCTGGGGCGGAATGGTCGCCGACGGGCTCGTGAACGCCGACATGTGGTGGAACGCCGACTGGTACAAGGAGCTGCAGGACGGCAAGGCGGCCACCGTCATCAACGGCGGTTGGTTCCCCGAGTGGCTGCAGCTCAACGCGGCCGACAACAGCGGCCTGTGGCGCGTCGCCACGCTGCCGCAGTGGGACCCCAACAACCCGATCAACGGCGAGATGGGCGGCTCCGGCTTCTACGTGAGCAGCCAGTCGAAGAACCCCGAGGCCGCGGCGCTGTTCGTGCTCTGGCTCGACTCGCAGAAGGAGGCCCTGACCCAGCTCCACGACAAGAGCCAGCTTCCGATCCTGTGGTCGACAGTGTTCAAGGATGAGGTCGCGCCGTCGCTGATGGACACCTCGTACGACTACTTCGGCGGCCAGAAGGTCACGCAGGTCAGCATGCAGGCGCTGGAGCAGGTCAAGTCCGCCTTCACGGCCCTGCCGGTCATGAGCCAGGTGTCGTCCTCCAACGATACCCAGATGGGGAACACGATCGACGGCAAGCAGGATTGGAACGGCTTCCTGGAGTCCTGGCAGAGCGATGTCGCCGACTTCATGAAGCAGCAAGGGTTCAACAACGTGGTCGTGGGCCAGCTGCCCGGCATGTAGACCTATGGGGGCGCGTGGTCTCTCGTACGACCGCGGCGAGACGGCGCCCTGCGTGGCGGCCGGTGGGTCGACGGGAACGCCCCGGCGACCCACCGCCCCCCAAAGCGTACGCTCGGCGCACGCCGTTCGCGGCCGCGGCCCATCGCGGCGCGCCCATCGCGACAGGGCGGCGGTGCGCTACGAGCTCGTGAGGACGATCCCGTGAGGACGGACCCATGAGACGATTCGTGACCCTCAAAGCCCTTGCGTTCCTCGCACCCTTCCTGGCCATCTTCGGGTTCGCCGTGGTGTACCCGGTCGTGTTCGGCGGCTACCTGTCGCTCTTCGGCCAGCGGGGGGCGCGCCGCTGGTACGTGGGCTTGGGCAACTACCAACAGGTCATCACCGATTCACGGTTCTGGGAGGGCTTCAAGATCCCGCTCTTCCTGCTGTTCGTACAGGTCCCGCTCATGCTCCTGCTGGGCGTCGTGTTCGCCCTCATCTACGAACGCCTGCGTGCGGCCCGGGCCTACCGTCTGATCTTCTATCTTCCGTACGCGTTCCCGGGCATCGTGGCGGGTCTGCTGTGGTCGTACATGTTCTCGAAGTCCATGTCACCGTTCCTTCCCATCCTCCGCTCGCTCGGCGTGCACGACCCACAGCTCATCACCTACCCGGCATTGCCGTGGATCCTGCTGGCCATCGCGGTCTGGGAGTGGACGGGCTACACCTCCCTCATCCTCTACGCCACCCTCCTGTCGATCCCGCGCGAGTATGCCGAGCAGGCGCAGCTCGACGGCGCCAACTACGGCCAGGTCGCCTGGCACATCAAGTTGCCCATGTTGCGCAACACCTTGCTGCTGCTGTTCATCTTCAACATCATCGGCGCGCTGCAGGTGTTCAACGAACCGCAGTTCCTCGGGCAGCTGATCACGCTTCCGCCGAACTTCACGCCGGCCATCTACATCTACAACCAGGCCTTCTCGTACGGCGCCTTCACCTACGCCATCGCGATGGGCATCGTGCTGGCAGCCATCATCTTCGCCATGTCGTTCTTCTTCCTGAACCGGTCGACCCGGGAGCTGAGCATCCATGCGTGACCAGGCCCTCACCGCACCCCGGCAGCGCCGCCGCAGCGCCGGCCTCCGGACCATGCGCAACCTGCCGTTCCACGTCACCGCGGCCTTCTTCGCGGTGTTGTTCCTGCTCCCGCTGTACTGGTTCCTCGTCAGTACCACCAAGAACGCCTCGCAGCTCTTCCAGGGCACGCTGACCACCGGCGTGCCGAACCACTTCATCCACGACAACGCCGTCGGCGTGTTCGCATTCCAGAACGGCGTCTTCGGCCTGTGGTTCCTCAACTCCTTCCTGTACGCCGGCGTGGGCGCCCTGGTCGGCACGTTCGTCGCGGCGCTGGCGGGTTTCGCGTTCCGCCGCTATCGCTTCTTCGGCCGCCGCCTGCTGTTCGTGCTCATCCTCGGCTTCGCGCTGGTGCCGCCGTTCGCCACCGCGCTGCCGCTGTTCACCATCTTCCGCAACGTCGGTCTGCTGGACACGCGTTGGTCGGTACTGATCCCCTCGCTGGTGAACGTGTTCGGCGTCTACCTCATGGTGGTGTACTGGAACCAGGTCCCGGAGGAGCTGTTCGACGCCGCCATGATCGACGGCGCCAACGACGTCACGATCTTCTTCCGGGTCGGCCTGCCCAACATCCTGCCGGGCTTCACCACGCTCATCCTGCTGGCGTTCGTGGCGATCTGGAACAACTACTTCCTCCCCCTGGTGATGCTCAGCACGAGCGCCCGCTACCCACTCATCCGGGGCATCGCCACGATCACGTCGCTGCAGGGCTTCCCCGTCTACAACCTGACGATCATGGGCGCGTTCCTCACGAGCGTGCCGCTGCTCATCCTGTTCCTGTTCATGCAGCGCTTCCTGGCGCCGCAGCTCACCGGGGCGATCAAGTAGGGGCGCCGAGACGGCGAAACGGCGTCGGGGGACGGCCTCCACACGGGGGCCGGCGCGCGTCGAACGCGCGCGCCGCACCGCGACTGCGCGTCCGCAGCGAGAGGGAGCCGAAGGGAGGACGGCATGAACCGACAGCGCACCGGTGCGCCGCTGCTGGGGCTCGCGAGCGTCCTGCTCGCGTGCGCGGGCCTGGCGCTCGCCCAGACGGAAGCGCCGCCCACGTTCACCAACCCGATCAAGGCCATCCAGGGCGCCGACCCCTGGCTCACGTACTACCAGGGTCAGTTCTACCTGGCCACGACCACCTGGGAGGGCTACCTCACCATGCGCAAGGCGCCCACCCTGGCGGAGCTCGCCACCGCCGAGGACGACATCGTTTGGAGGGGCGACGACCCGAGCCGCTGCTGCAACATGTGGGCTCCGGAGTTCCACCTGCTCGACGGCCCCGACGGGCGGCGCTGGTACCTGTACTACGTGGCGGGGCAGGACGTGAAGGACTACAACCCGACCCAGCGGCTGCACGTGCTCGAGAGCGAGGGCGCCGATCCCATGGGCCCATACCACTTCAAGGCCGACCTGATGCCGGAGCGCTGGGCGCTCGACGCCAGCATCCTGCGGATGGACGGCCGGCTCTACCTGCTCGGCACGTTCATGAGCACCGGGCAGGATCTCTTCATCGCGCCGCTCGCCAACCCGTGGACGCTGTCGGGTCCGCCCGTGGTGTTGTCGAAACCGACGCTGGGCTGGGAGACGTCGGGCGCGCCGGTGGAGGAGGGCCCGGAGGTGCTCGAGCACGACGGCAAGACGTTCATCGTGTTCTCCGCCAGCGGCTGCTGGACCTCGGACTACAAGCTCGGCATGCTCACGTATAAGGGCGGCGACCCGCTCGAGCCGTCGTCGTGGGAGAAGAGCCTAGACCCGGTCTTCCGGGGCAACGACGCCAGCCGCGTGTTCTCCCCGGGTCACAACGGCTTCTTCACGTCGCCCGACGGCACGCAGGACTGGATCGTGTACCACGCAGGCACCACGCGTGGCAGCCACTGCGACAACACCCGCAGCACCCGCGCGCAACCCTTCACGTGGAACGCCGACGGAACGCCCGACTTCGGCGAGCCGGTGGCGCTCGGCGTTCCCCTGGCGGAGCCGTCCGGCGAGCAGGGCGCGGCCCAGCCGTAGGCGCCGGACCGCCGTCCTCACGGCACGTTGCGGCTCGAGCGCGCCGCGGCCCGCCGTGCCCAGCCCGCGTCTCGCCCGCGGCTCGCCGCGTCAGCGCTCGAAGCGCCGCGTCTTGCCGCGAAGCCGGTTGCCGAGCGCGGCGCGCCACGACGGCCGGCCCGTCCGATCCTCTTCGGCGTCGGCGGAACGCGCGAGCCACAGGCCGGCGTTGATGCCCACGTAGCGCAGCGGCTCGGGCTCCCACGGGCGCCAGCGATGCTGCACCCAGGGCGCGTCGGTGAGCTCGGTGGTGCGGCCGAGGGCGAGATCGGCAAGGGTGCGGCCGGCCAGGTTGGAGGTGGCGACGCCGTCGCCCACATAGCCGCCGGCCCAACCCAGGCCGCTCTCGGGAGCGAAGGACACCGACGGTCGCCAGTCGCGCGACACGCCCAGGACACCGCCCCACCTGTGCGTGATGCGAAAGGGTGCGATGGCGGGGAAGAGGGTGCGCAGGACGCGTGCGAGATCGGCATGGACCCCGGCGTAGGCGCCGAAGCCTGGCGCGACGCGCGAGCCGAAGCGGTACGGCGCTCCGCGGCCGCCGAAGGCGAGGCGCCCGTCGGCCGTGCGCTGTCCGTAGATGAGGGAGTTGCCGTGATCGCCGAAGAGCGTGCGCCGGCGCACGCCGAGGCGCTCCCACACATCCGCGGGAAGGGGCTCCGTGGCGATCATCAGGGAGTGGAGCGGCACGAGCGTGCGCCGCTGGCCGGGCAGGTCGCGGGTGTACCCCTCGGTGGCGCGCAGGACGATTCCAGCGCGCAGCGTACCCCCCTCGGTTCTCACGAGCCCGGGGCGCACGTCGGTGGCCGCGGTCGCCTCGTGGATGATCACCCCGCGCCGCTCGCACGCCCGCGCGAGCCCCTCGACCAACAGCGCCGGTTGCACGGCGGCGGCGTGCGGGGAGAAGGTCGCCCCGAGCACGTCGGCGCCGCCGACGAGCGCCCGCGCCGCGTCGGCGTCCAGCAGGCGTAGATCGTGCTCGTCGAGGCCGAGGTCGTGCTCCTCGGCGACGGCGGCGCGCGCGCGGCGGAGCTGCAGCGGCGTACGCGCCAGGCTCACGCTGCCGCCGTGCGCCCAGTGGCAGTCGATCCCCTCGAGGACGGTGACGCGCTCGATCTCGTCGAGGGTACCGAAGAGAAGCCGCAGGAAGCGCAGCGCCTCGGCGTCCCCGACGTCGCGCGCGAGGGTCGCGCTGCCCAGCGGGTAGGCGGCGTGGCACCAGCCGCCGTTGCGGCTCGACGCCCCGAAGCCCGCATGGCGCGCCTCCACCACCCGAACCTCGAGCGTGGGGGCGGCGAGCTTCAGGTAGTAGGCGGTCCACAGGCCGGTGTAGCCGGCGCCGACGACGGCGACGTCGACCGTCGCGTCTGCGTGAAGCGGCGGCCGCGCCGGCCGCGACGGCACGCCCTCCCACCAGAGCGGCCGGGCGACGGCGCCTTCGATCGCGTCCATGCCCCACTGTCGCACGCCGGTGGCGGCATGCCGGCGCCACGGATGCGCAGCCTTCCGGCCCGCCCCCGAGGTAGGCCCCGAGGCGGCCGAAGCCGTCGGCGAAGCCCGCGCGCACGTCGGCCGCGCCGGACGCGCCGCCGGAGCCTCGCGCGCCGGTCTGGACGCGCCGGTCTGGGATCCCCTTCAGGAGCGCAGGATGCTCAGCGGAAGGTAGCACGACACTACCCAGTTGGGCGCGTCGACGATCTCGCTGATCTTGAGGTCGGCCGCGACGCTGCACAGGCAGTACGCTCGTTCCCGCGACAGGCCGTGCTCCTCGTGCAGCCAGTCCACCATCGAGCGCACGGCCGTGCGCGCGTCCTGGTAGAGGTCCGGGCCGTGCCCCGTGGTCGCGAACCAGCCCCCGCGGTCGGAGCGGGTCAGCGGGCTCGGTGTCGTGAAGCGCAGCTCGGAGACGCCGGCCCCCTTTCGAACGCCGAAGCGCAGGGTGACCGACATCGGGCATTCGATGCCGGTGCCGCACACCTCCCCGTCGCCCTGGGCGGCGTGACAGTCCCCGGTCGAGAACAACGCCCCGGGCACGAAGATCGGGAAGGAGGCAACGGCGCCCGTGGTCAGGCCGCGGACGTCCACGTTGCCGGCGTGCGCACCGGGCGGACCGGTCTCGACCCGTCCGGCCCCCGCCGGCGCCACCCCCATGACCCCGCAGAAGGGCTCGTAGGGCACCACCACCTCGTCGCCGTCGGCGAAGGTGCAGCCGTCGTCGTCCACGGACCAGTGCTGGAGGAAGGGGGCGTCGAACTCGTCGGCCAGCAGTCCGATCCCGCCGTGGCGGAAGCCGTTCCAACCCCAGCCGCGGTGACGCAGCTCGATCACCTCGACCTCGAGTGCGTCCCCGGGCTCCGCGCCGCGCACGAACACCGGACCCGTGAGGGGGTGCCCCCCGTACCGCCCCTTCGCCAGGTAGGCGTCGGTGCCGCAACCCGGCGTCACGCTCCCGCCGGAGGCGTCGATGCAGGTGAACGTGACGGTGTCACCGGCGTCGATCTCGAGTCGCGGCGTCAGATCGCGATCCCAGTGATCGTGAAGAAGGCTGTCGTCGAGGTCGTGCTCGGCCATGGGGGCTCCTCACCGCTTCTACGGAAGGATAGCTCCCGGCGGCGCCCGCCCGCTCGGGGGAGGGCGCAGCCGGGAGCCGTGCCGCCGACCGATCAGTGGCGCGCGGCGTTCGCGTGGATCGCGGCGGCGACGTACTCCGCGAAGCCGTCGGCGCGGTCGTCGTAGTGCGCCTTGAAGCGCGGGTCGGCGGTGTACATGTCGGCGAGGCCGGTGTGGACGTCGTAGCCGCAGTCGTAGAACCACCGCGCGATGTGGGCCCGGTGGGCCTCCGCCGCGTCCATCGCGCGCGCGTCCGTGGGTGCCGCGCCGGCGGCCATGGCGGCCAGGAGCGCGTTCTCCACCTCCGCGGCCTCGGCCTGGATGCGCTTCCAATCGTCCTTGGTGTACGAGCCGGTGCGCTCCCGGCTCTGGCGGAACGCGTCGGTGTCGCCCCAGCGCTCCTCCGCCTCGGCTGCGTGTTCGGTCGGGTCGAACTCGCCGAACACCTCCAACATCTCCTTCGGGTCGAGCTTGATGCCCATGGTGCGAGCCTCCGTCATCGTGTCGAGGGTGTGGCGCATCGCCTGGAGCCGGCGGATGCGCAGGTCGAGCAGCGCCCTCTGCCGCCGCAGGTGCTCGAGCTCCGCGTCGGCGTCGCTGCGGTCCAGGGTGTCGAGCAGCGTCCGGATCGCCTCGAGGTCGAAGCCGAGCTCGCGGTACGTGAGGATCTTGTGCAGGCGCTCGAGGTCGTTCGCCGTGTAGCGGCGGTAGCCGTTGTCGCGGCGCTCGGCGGGCGCGAGCAGGCCGATCGCGTCGTAGTGGTGCAGCGTTCGGACGCTCACGCGGGCGATCGCGGCGACCTCGCCGACGGAGTAGTCCGAGCGCCCGGCGCCCGTGAGGTCGCCGCGTTCGAGATGCGCTGGGGTCTGTCGGGTCACGCTGCGTACCTCCCTTCCGTCGACGAGCCTAGGGCCTCACGTTACGTCAGGGTCAAGCGTCGCGCTTCGGAAACGCCGTTTGCGCGGCATGCCGGCGCGTGGACCGGCCGGCGTAGTAGCCTTCGAGTAAGACCTGCCGGAAGGGAGTCCCGAGCATGGCGCGCGACAACCCCGTCGAGCGCGGCCGGGCCGCGTACCAGGCCCGGGCGTGGCCGGAGGCGCTCCGTCACCTTTCCGAGGCTGCGGCGGAGGGCGACCTCGGCGCGGAGGAGCTGTGGCACCTGGCGGTCGCCGCGTACCTGACGGGCGACGAGGCCACGTTCGTCGATGCCCTCGAGCGCTGGCATCGCCGGAGTCTCGAGGAGGGGCGCGGCGACCTCGCCGCACGCGCGGCGGTGTGGCTGGCGTTCCGGCTGGCGGAGCGCGGGGACGTCGGCCGCGCCTCCGGCTGGTTCACCCGCGCGCAACGCCTGCTCGACGAGGACGGCGTCGAGCGGGTGGAGCACGGATACCTGCTCATCCCCCAGATCCAGGCCGCGCTGGCGTCGGGGAGGCTGGACGACGCCTTGCGGGCCGCGGGGCGCGCCACCGATCTGGCCGAGCGCTTCCGCGACGAGGATCTCCACGCCTTCGCGCTCCACGCGCAGGGCGTCGTGCTGCTGCGCATGGGGCGCGTCGCGGAAGGGCTCGCACGGCTCGACGAGGCCATGGTCGCCGTCGCCTCCGACGAGCTGCTGCCGATCATGACGGGCCTGATCTTCTGCTCGGCCATATCGGCGTGCCGCAACGCCTACGCGCTGCGCCGCGCGCACGAGTGGACCGCCGCCCTGGACGCCTGGTGCAGCGAGCAGCCGGGCCTGGTCCCGTACGCCGGGTTGTGCCTCGTGTACCGGGCCGAGGTCCACCTTCTCCACGGGGCCTGGAGCGCCGCCCTGAGCGAGGCCGTCGAGGCCGAGGAGCGCTGTCGCAGCGGCGGCGACAGCGACGGCGTCGCCCTGGCCCTGTACGCCCAGGGCGAGCTGCACCGCCTGCAGGGCGACGTGACCGCCGCGGAGGAGCGCTTCCTGGCGGCGGCCCGTGCCGGGCGCGACCCGCAGCCGGGGCTGGCGCTGCTGCGCCTCGCGCAGGGGCGGCGGGCGGCCGCGGAGGCGGCCGTTCGCCGCGCGCTGAACGAGAGCAGCGGGGCGATGCGACGTGGGCGCCTCATCCCGGCGCTCATCGAGATCCTCCTGGCGGGGTCCGACGTCGAGGCCGCGCGCGAGGCATGCGACGAGCTCGACGCCGTCGCCCGGACCTTCACGCCGAGCATGCTCGATGCCGTGGCGGCGCACCGCCGTGGCGCGCTCGAGCTCGCCGCGGGCGATCCCGCCGCCGCCCTGGTGGCGCTCCGTGCCGCTTGGCGCGGCTGGCAGGCGCTCGACGCGCCCTACGAGGCGGCCCGCACGCGCGAGCTGGTGGGGCGCGCCTGCGAGCGGCTGCAGGATCTGGACACCGCGGCCATCGAGCTCGAGGCGGCCCGCGCCGCCTACCTCGAGCTCGGCGCCGCGGGCGACGCGGCGCGCCTGGCGGCAGCCGATTCCGACGCGCCTCACGGGCTCAGTCGACGCGAGCTGCAGGTGTTGCGGCTCGTCGCGGCGGGCGCCTCGAACAAGGGCGTAGCGGCGGAGCTCGGCCTCAGTGAGCGGACCGTCGAGCGCCACCTGAGCAACATCTACGTCAAGCTCGATGTCGGCTCGCGCTCCGCGGCGACCGCCTACGCCTACGAGCACGGGTTGGCCTGACGCTCGCTGGCGGGAATCCCCCACATCATCCGGCCCGGCACTACGCGGTTCTGCCGATGCGCGCCGTGTGCCGCGCCCCCTAGGTTGGGGCCGTGCACGGCCGGCCGAGCGATCGCGGCCGTTGCGGAGGGAGGATGGCCATGACCGGTGATCCGATGACGAACGGGCACGAGGTAGACCACGCGATCGTCCTGGGGGCCGGCATGGCCGGCCTTGCCGCCGCCGCGGCGCTCGCGGCTCGGTCGCGGGTGGTGACGCTCATCGAGGCCGACCCGCTGCCCAGGGTCGACGAGGCGCGCAAGGGCGTGCCGCAGGGGCGCCACGTCCACCTGCTGCTTCCGGCCGGCCTGGCGGCCCTCGGGGACCTGCTCCCCGGGGTGGCGGACGATCTGCGGGGCGCCGGCGCCGAGATGATCGACCGGCCGGAGGACTTCCGCATCCTCCTGGGAGGCGGCCGCCTGCGGCTCGAGACGCTGCGGCCGGGCTTCGCGCTGGTGGGTGCGACGCGGCCGCTCGTGGAGGGTGTCGTGCGGGAGCGTGTCCGCTCCCTGCCGAACGTACGCGTACGGAGCGGCGTGAGGGCGAAGCGCCTACGCGCCGGTGACGGCGACGCCGTCACCGGGGTCGAGCTCGCGCGCTCCGGACCGACGCGAGCCGCGGGGGACGCGGCGGGTGCGGCGCGCGCCGTGCTCCCTTCCTCCGACCCCGCGGCGGCGGGGGCCGGGGCCATCGAATGGTTGGAGGGTGACGTCGTCGTGGACGCGACGGGACGCGGGTCGCGCGCGCCGGCATGGTTGCGGGAGCTGGGATTCGAGGCGCCCACCGAGGAGCGCGTCCGGGTCGACCTCCGCTACACCACCCGCCTGTTCCGGCGGGATCCCGCGGCCGGGGACGGCGAACGCATCGTGCTGGTCGAGGCACCTCCGGGCGTGAGCCGCGGCGGCGTCGCCCTGGCCGTCGAGGGGAACCGCTGGATCGTTACACTCACGGGCATGCTGGGCGAGCAGCCGCCCGGAGACCTCGACGGCTTCCTCGCCTACGCGCGCTCGCTGTGGACGCCCGAGCTGCACGACATCGCGCGCGCCGCGGAGCCGCTCGGTCCGGCCGAGATGGGCGCCTACCCCGCGAACGCCCGGAGGCGCTTCGACCGGCTTCCTCGCTTCCCCGGCGGTTTCGTGGTGGTGGGCGACGCCCTGTGCCCGTTCAACCCGTTGTACGCCCAGGGGATGAGCGTCGCGGCGTTCGAGGGGCTCGCGCTCGGACGGGCGCTCGACCGTGCGGGGGCCGCGGGCGTCGGGCGTGCGTTCTTCGGCGAGGTTCGCGGGCTGCTGCAGGAGACATGGACGCAGGCGGTCGACGGCGACCTCCGCCACCCGGGCGTCGAGGGACCGCGCACGCTGCGGTGGCGCGTGCTCGGCGCCTACGCCCGGCAAGTGTCCGCCGCGGCGCATCGCGATCCCGTGCTGGCGCGCGCCCTCTTCGAGGTCATGTGCCTCCTGGCGCCCGGCTCGAGCCTCGCCCGTCCGGCGGTCGCGCTGCGGGCGTTCACCCGCCGTCGCGCCCCGCGCGCCGGCGCCGGGGCACGCGGTGCCCCCGGCCTGCACCCCTCCGGCGAACGCGCGGGGTCCGAGCCGTGAGGGGTTCAGGCCGCGATTCGCATGAGGACGAGCGCGATGATGGTGCCGCCGGTGAACGTCAGCAGGCCGCGCAGGCGGATCTTCTGCAGCAGGAGCAGCAGGCCGAGTCCGGTCACCGCCACCAGCGCGAGGAAGGCTCCGACGGCGTCGATCCCCCAGCGCCACGCGCCGCCCGCGTCGCGGCCGCGATGGAGGTCGTTGAGCAGCGCGAGCCAGCCCTGCTGGTCCACCGTCAGCTGGTACGTGCCGGCCTTCATGTCGAGGAAGGCATCGGCCGCGTACCCCGGGGAGCGGAAGCTCAGCTGGCCGGACACGTCGTCGTTGAAGTAGTCGCCGACCCGGCCGTGCACGCCGTCGTGGTTGCGGAAGTACTCCGACACCTTCAGCCAGTCCACCTGCCCGTCGTGCCTCCAACCATCGGGAAGCGTGCCCTGGACGGTGTTGGTCACCTCCTGGGAGCCCAGCATCATGCCGGGGTGGTTGAGGGTGATGCCGGTCAGCGCGAAGAACAGCACCAGCACGAGCGTCGTGGTCGAGATGTAGACGTGCAGCCATCGGGCCCACGTGTAGATGCGGTTGCGCAGCGATTTCCTGCGTGGCGCGGGCCTACGTGCGGCTGCGGTACTCAACGTCGACGTCTCCGAGCTCGCCCTTGCCGGGGATGGTGGTCGCGGTGGGGGTACCGTCGAGCGTGATCTTGTCACGCACGAGAGCATACGGCCCGTGCTCGCGTGCCATCTCCACGTTGACGTAGTAGTCGCCGAGGGCGACCAGCTGACCGTAGTCGTTCTTCCCGTCCCAGGCGAGCGAGTAGGTGCCGGCGACGCGCGTCGGACGCGACACGCTCGCGACCAGGCGCCCACCGAGCGGCCCCATGCCCACGTCGCGGAACCAGCGCGACAGGTGCTCCAGGAAGCGGCGCCCGCGACCGCTGTCGCACCACAGCGCCAGGGTGCGAACGGAGGCGCCGCCGCCGTCCTCGATCCACACCGCGACGTAGGGGTTGCGGTAGCGGCCGAAGCCCGGCGCTTCCGTGCTGAAGCTGACGGCCAGCTCCATCGAGGGGTCCCAGGTGGCGGTTGCCGCGAACCCGATCGCTCGGGTCCCGAAGAGGGCGAGGGCGGCGAGGCCGGCCGATGCGCGCGCCAGGAAGGTGCGGCGGCTGAGGAACCTCGAGGCGTCGTGATCCATGGGAGCACCGTTCCGTTCGGGGCAGGGGGTCGAGGCGGGCGCGGGTCGCGCGGGCGTCGTCATGCGGCGTGCCGGTCGAACGTGGCGTTCGACAGCACGTCGCCGTCGGAGGTGTGGAGCAGGCAGCCGACGCCGGTGAGGGAATCGGCCAGGGCGAGGCTCTCGTGGGGCGCGAGCACGTTGAAGGCGGTCGCGAGCACGTCGGCGGTGGCGCAGTCCGGGGCGATCACGGTGGCCGCCGCCGTACCGCGCACGGGCCGACCGGTCCGCGGATCCAGCACGTGCGAGTACCACAACTCGGCCACCCGGAAGCCGCGGTAGGTCCCGCCGCTGGTCGCCACCGCCTCGCCGGACAGGGTGATGACGGCGCCGGGAGGAGCGTTGTCGGCGGGGTTGCGGGGGTCGGCGACGGCGACGCGTTGGCGGTTGGACCCGAGGTGGCGGATGTCCCCACCGATGTCGAGCAGCACCTCGCGCGCGCCGGCCGCCGCGGCGGCGAGCGCGCTGCGATCGACGATGCGGCCCTTCGCGATGGCGTTGAAGTCGAGCCCGAAGGGGAAGCGTTTGTGGGCCCGCAGCGCGGTCTCGTCGAGGTCCCACGGTGGCCCGGCGAACGACGCGAGCACCCGCTCGAGGGCGCGCTCCGAAGGCGGCGTGCCGGCCGTCTCGGCCTCGCGCCAGAGCGCCAGCAGGGCGTCGGCCCCGGGGTGGAAGGCGCCGGCCGTGAGCGCGATCCAGCGGTCGGACTCGGCCAGCAACCACGCGAGGTCGGGCGACACGCGCTCGCTCTCGCCGCCGAGCCAGCGGTTGAGCTCGCTGGCGGGGTCGAACCGGCTGTAGATGGGCTCCAGGCGATCGATCTCCGCCAACGCGGCGTCGCGCGCGCGCTCGGCGGCGCGCTCGTCGGCCGCGGCGATCGATAACCCGAGGCTGGTGCCCAGGACGTTCTGGTAGCCGAACACGAACACGCGCTGCCCGCGGGCGCGTGCGGCGGCTTCCGTGCCTGCGGCCGGTCGCCCTAGCGCGCGACGGAGCGCGCGCACGATCCTGGGTGTGCTCGACATGCGGACCTCCGAGGTCCCCTCAGCGCGAAGTGTGGCATGCACTCGTGGAGGAGATGTGCAGACGCCCGCCGGGTGTGCGCGTGCCTGCACGGCGGTCGGGGGGGACCGGTCGGCTGCGGGTCGCGCCCCGGACCGCTCGAGGACGTGGGCGGGGGTGCGCGGGAGGGCGGGGTGGGTCACGGCCCGTGACGGTACCCGGCGAAGGTAAGACGACGGTTAGACGCGCCGGGCCGGCGCGGCCCCTGGCGGTCGGGGGCGGATGTCTCTTGCGCGCGTCTTCGAGGCTCGTCATGGTCGGGAAGGCGGCGCGCCCAACCGCCCGCACCTCGTCGCGGGGCCCCGGGGCGGCACGCCGTACGCGAGCGCGTCACACGTCGGCGCGAGAGGAGATGCCATGGCGAGCACGAAGGGCATGGAGCCGGGAGACGGCCGCGCCGCGCGACATCACCGTGAGGGCCGGAAGGCCGCGAGGCAGCCGCAGGCCGGTCCCGGCGCCGCCGTCGTGCCCGGGCGCGCGGGCGCTCGCGCGCGCGGCCGCTCGTCGAGCGCACCTCGGCCCGCAACGCGCGTCCTCTCGGCGGCCGTCACGACGCTGCTCGTCGCGCTCGCGGCCGTGCTGGTGGGCCTCGCGATGCCGCGCGGCCCGGTCACCGACGCGCAGGCGCTCACGCTCCTGCCCCTCGCGCTCGCGCTCGGCCTGACGGCCGGGTACCTCACGCCGACGCGCTGGATCCTGCTCGCGGCGCCCGCGCTGTTCACCGCGGTCTTCGAGCTGGTGCGCTGGCAGCACTCCGGCCCCACCGTCGACCTGCCGCACCTCGACACCACCTACGGCGTGCTCGCGTTCCTGCTCGGTCGCGGCGTTTTTGCGGTCCTGGCGCTGGTTCCGATCGCCGTCGGCGCGAACCTCGGCGTCGGGCTCGCCCGGCGGCGGGCGCCGCGCCGCGCCGGCGGGCGCGTTCGCCGCGCCGTCGGTTGGGGCGTGACCGGTGCGGCCGTGGCCGGGCTGGCCGCGCTGGCGCTGTTGCTGCTCCGCCCGGCGTCGACGCCGCCGATCGTGGGCGCCGACGGCCGCGCCGTACCGGGCTCCATCGCCACGCTCGAGCCCGTCGAGCTCGGCGGCCGGCGGTTGTGGATCAACGTCCGCGCCGCCGACCCGGACAACCCGGTCCTGCTGTACCTCGCCGGCGGCCCGGGGCAGAGCGACCTGCCGTTCTCCCGCGTGCTGCTCGCCGATCTCGCGCAGGACTTCGTCGTGGTCGGCTTCGACCAGCGCGGCACGGGCAAGTCGTACCCGGCGCTCGAGCCCACCGCCACCCTCACGCTGGACGGCGCCATCCAGGACGTGGTCGACCTCACCGACAACCTCCGGGCCCGCTTCGGGGAGGAGCGCATCTACCTGCTGGGCGAGTCGTGGGGAAGCACCCTCGGCGTGCTCGCGGCGCAGCGGCGCCCGGACCTGTACTACGGGATCATCGGCAGCGGGCAGATGGTGAGCCAGCGTGAGACCGACCGCCGTCTGTACGCCGACGTGCTGGCCTACGCGGCGGACACGGGCAACGACCGGCTGGCGCGCACGATGCGCGGCTACGGCGAGCCCCCCTACGCCAGCGTGAACGCCTACGGCGCCGTCATGGACCTGTACCCCGCCCTCGCGGGCGCGTACCAGCCACCCGCGTACTATGTCGAGCGCGGCTCGGCAGCGCACCTGGGGTTCCTCGGCGTGGGCGGCAGCGAGTACGACCTGATGGACAAGGTCAACGTCCTGCGCGGCCTGCTCGACACCTTCTCGGTGCTCTACCCGCAGCTGCAGGGGATCGACTTCCGGCGCGACGTCCCGCGTCTCGAGGTGCCGCTGTACGTGTTCGACGGCGGCCACGAGCTGAGCGCGCGTCGCGATCTCGCCCACGAGTGGTTCGACGCGGTGCAGGCGCCCATCAAGCGGGTCTTCACCTTCGAGGACGCGGGCCACTCGGTGGCCTTCGAGCAGTTCCGCGACACCCGGCGCATCCTCCGCGACGTCGTGCTGCCCGAAACGTACCCGCGCCCCTGAGGAGCCCCCCGGGGCCCTCGCCACGAGGTCTTCGCTGCGGGTCCTTCGCCGCGCGCCGGCCACCGGCCCGCACGCGCCGCCGCGTCCCCGTCTCGCCTGCCCGTGTCGCGTCCCCCGTGTCGCGTCCCCCGTGCGGCCTCGCCCGTGCCGCGTTCCCCTTTTGACCTCCCCCTAACGGGGCGGCTCGCCCGTCACCGCTCGTCGACCTCGAGCGGTGGGCCGACCAAGTCCATGCCGTGGCGCCGGAACAGGTCGGTGAGCTCGGGCGTCGGCGCGGCGCCTTGGAGCTCGCAGGCCTCGTCGAAGAACGCCTCCATGCTCCCCGCGGGCGAGAAGGCGATGACCATCGTGCCCGGCACGTCGTCGACGAGTGCCCAGGCATGCGGCACGCCGCGCGGAGCCAGCAACGCGTCGCCGGGGCCGAGGACGTGCAGGTGGTCGTCCACCTCGACGTGGTAGCGCCCGCGCACGACGTAGAACCACTCCTCCTGCGCCCGGTGCACGTGCCGGGCGGGGCCGCCGCGGTAGGTGTTGGACTGCTCCAGCACGAACAGCCCACCGGCGGTGTCGCGGGCGGACACCTTGACGCTGAAGGGCATGAGCCCGAACACCTTGCGCGAGCGCGCGTGCAGGTCCGCGCCCGCCGCGACGACGATGCCCCCGGAATGGGGTGCGTCCATGACGTCCTCCTAGAACCTCCGCCGGCCGCACGACGGCTCGGTTCCCGTAGGGTACGCCGCGCCGCCGGCGTTCGTGGCGGCGCCCGTGCGGCGGGGCGGAACCTTTAGGATGCTCGGTATGAACGCACGCGCGCGCATCCGCAGCGGGCCCGGCGCCGCCACTCGACCCACGCGGGGCGCCGTGTGGCGCGAGTCGCGCGCCCTGTTCCGCACGTACCGTCGCCAGCTCGCCATCGGGTTCGTCCTGATGATCGTCGGCCGTCTTCTCAGCTTCGTCCTGCCGGCGAGCACGAAGTACCTCATCGACAACGTGCTGGGCAAGGGGCAGTGGGGGCTGCTCCTGCCCCTCGGGATCGCGGTGGGCGTCGCCACCCTGTTGCAGGCCGTGGCGTCCTACGCCGTGGCGCAGGTGGTCAGCATCTCGGCCCAGAGGGCCATCATGGACATGCGCAGGCGCGTGCAGGAGAAGGTCACGCGCCTGCCCGTGCGCTTCTTCGACAACACGCAGAGCGGCGTGCTGATCTCGCGCATCATGACCGACGCCGAGGGGATCCGAAACCTCGTCGGGACGGGGATCATCCAGCTCGTCGGCGGGGCGCTCACCGCGCTGCTCGCGGTCGGCGCGCTGTTCTACCTCAACTGGCGCATGACGCTGGTGATCCTCGTCTTCCTCGTGATCTTCGGCGCCGCGGTGGCCTACGCCTTCCGCATGCTTCGCCCCATCTTCCGCGAGCGCGGCCAGATCAACGCCGAGGTGACGGGGCGCCTGGCGGAGACCCTCGGTGGCATCCGGGTGGTCAAGGCGTACCGCATGGAGGAGCGCGAACAGCGCGAGTTCGCCGGTGGCGTGCTGCGCCTGTTCCAGAACATCCGGCGAACGATCACGGGCACCAGCGCCATGAGCGCGTTCGGCACGGTCATCACGGGCGCGCTCGGCACCCTGCTCATCGTGATGGGCGGCGGGGCCATCCGCTCCGGCGCGATGAGCCTGGGCGACCTGGTGATGTACGTCGCCTTCATCGGGATGCTGGCGTCGCCGATCTTCCAGATCTCGTCGATCGGCACGCAGATCTCGGAGGCCTTCGCCGGACTCGACCGCATCCGCGACATCCTGCAGCTCGACGAGGAGGACGCTCGCGATGCGAACCTCCCGCCGCTGCCCGCGCTGCACGGGCGCGTGACGCTGACCGACGTGAGCTTCGCCTACGACCCGGGGACGCCCGTGCTGAAGGGGATCTCGCTCGATGCGCCGGCCGGCACCACCACGGCGCTGGTGGGCTCGAGCGGCTCCGGCAAGAGCACCCTCGTGAGCCTCATCATGGCGTTCGCACGGCCGGACGCCGGGCAGGTGCTGATCGATGGCCGAGACCTCGAAGGCATCCGCCTGGGCGACTTCCGACGGCACCTCGGGGTCGTGCTCCAGGAGAACTTCCTGTTCGACGGCACGGTGGCCGACAACATCCGCTTCGCGCGGCCGGACGCGAGCGACGAGGAGGTCGAGCACGTCGCCCGCCTCGCGAACGCCGACGGCTTCATCCGGGGTTTCCCGGAGGGCTTCGCGACGGTGGTCGGCGAGCGCGGCATCAAGCTCTCCGGCGGGCAGCGGCAGCGCATCGCGATCGCGCGCGCGTTGCTGGCCGACCCGACGATCCTCATCCTCGACGAGGCCACCTCCAGTCTCGACAGCGAGAGCGAATCGCTCATCCAGGAGGGGCTCGAGCGCCTCCAGCGCGGGCGCACCACCTTCGTGATCGCCCACCGCCTGAGCACGATCCGCAAGGCGGACCAGATCCTCGTGCTGGAGGCCGGCGAGATCGTCGAGCGCGGCAGCCACGCCGAGCTCCTCGTCGCGGACGGTCGCTACCGCGAGCTCTACGACAAGCAGTACGCGTGGGAGAGCAACGTCTTCGTCAACCCCGGGGAGGACTATGCGACCTGAGCCGGCCGCCTCGGCACCCAACGACCTTCCGACGTGATCTTCGCCTGGCTCCTCGCCTTCGTCCCCCTCTCGCTGGCCGCGAAGTACCTGCTGCACCTGTCGCCGCTCATCGTGTTCGCGACCGCGATCGTCGCCATCGTGCCGTTGGCCGAGTACATCCGCCGCGCCACCGAGCAGCTCGCGATCATGGCGGGTTCGGCGATCGGCGGGTTGCTCAACGTGACCTTCGGCAACACCGCCGAGCTCATCCTGGCGCTGTTCGTGCTCTCGGCCGGTCACGCCGACGTCGTCAAGGCGCAGATCACCGGGTCGATCATCGGCAACTGCCTGCTCGGTTTCGGGCTCGCCATCCTGGTCGGCAGCGTGGGGCGGCACCGGCAGACCTTCAGCAGGGCCCGGGCGGGCCTGCTCTCCAGCCTGCTCATCCTCTCGCTGTTGGGCCTGCTCGTCCCGGCCCTGTTCCACTACACCGAGCGCGGCCGCAACGCCGCCGGCGTCGGGCAGCTCGACGAGTGGCTGAGCCTCGGCGTGGCGGGCGTGCTGATCGTGGTGTACATCGGGAACCTGCTCTACACGCTCGTCACGCACAGCGATGTGTACGCCCGGGGCGAGGGGCACGGCGAGGCGACGTGGTCGGGGTGGGCCGCCCTGGGCGTGCTGGTTGCCGCCACCGCCGTCACCGCGCTCGAGGCCGAGCTCGTATCTGGAGGCCTCGAGGCGTCGGCCGGCACGCTGGGCCTCACGCCGTTCTTCCTCGGCATCACCGTGCTGGCGGTGATCGGCAACGCGGCGGAGTACATCTCGGCGATGTACTTCGCCCGCAAGGACCAGATGGGGCTGGTGCTGTCGATCACGGTGGGCTCGAGCATCCAGGTCGCGCTGCTCGTGGCGCCCGCCCTGGTGCTGGTGTCGTACTTCATGGGCAAACCGATGGACCTGGTGTTCGCCAACCCGCTCGAGCTCATCGCCGTGGCCGGCGCCGCCTTCATCGTCAACGCCATCGCCGAGGACGGCGAGACCACGTGGTTCGAAGGGGTCCTGCTGGTGGCCGTGTACGCGGTCCTGGGGCTGGCGTTCCTGTTCGCGACGCCGTAACGGAGCGGTAGGGCAGGCCGCGGGCATCGTGGTTCGGGGGGCCCCTCCGACGGTCCACCGCCCGGCCCTGACGGCGTCGTGGTGTGGCGCGCCATCGTCGGGCGGCATCGTCGGGCGGCGCGGGCACGGCGGCGGCGATGGCCGCGGGCACAACCGGTGGGACGTTCGGCTCTGGCGCCGACGGGGCGCTGGGAGTATGCCATGGGTGCCGCCTGCGACGACGCCGACCCCGACACCTACCGATCTCCCGCCGGTGGCATGGCACGGCCGCACGGGTCGCGCGCCCTCGATCGCGCTGCGCGCCCCGGCGTTTCGGTGGACGGCCCGCCTCCACGGGCATGGGGCCCGCGGAGGGTCGACGCGCCGCATCGCCGAGGGGGGCTCATGGGGCTTCGAAGGTTCCTCCTCCCGCTCGCCAGCATCTCGCTCGCGGGCTTCCTTTCGGTCGGGTGCGAGCGCGCAACGCCCGCTCCCTTGGACCTGCCGGCCGCCGTGACCGAGGCGTCGTCGGGCTCGTTCGCCGCGGCCGTGTTCGACGGCGGCGCGGCGGGTGCGTGCGCGACGCGGGCCTACGTGCTGGCGCAGCGGCCGGACCGCCTGCCGGAGTCGTCGGATCCGTCGCCCGCTCCCGCCGGGACCCTGCGGATGTGGTTGGTGCGGCGTGGCTGCGCCGAGCCGGACGGCCTCCTGACGACCGACGGCGCCGTGGCCCTCGCGCCGGGTGCCTTCGCCGTCGCGGACGACGAGCACACGGCCACGCTGCTGACCGGAGCGACGCTGATCGACGCGGCGACGGGCGCCGCCGTCCACGCGGTGGCGCAGATCGCGTGGACCGCAGGCGCCGCGGCGTCCGGCGGCTTCGACGCCTCGTGGAGCGCGGGCCTCCATCGGCTCACGCTGAGCGCGCGGGCTCCCACCGTCAGCGCTTCCGTGCTGGCCCGGATCGCCGTCGCGGGGGCGGATCTCCCCCTCGGGGCCGCCTCGAACGCGGGATTCGCGCGCCACGGCGAGATCCTCCTGCGCGAGGAGTGGCCCGCCGCGGCGCTCGCCGGCGCGCCCGCCATCGTCTCGTTCTCGGCTCGACCCCGCGTCGTGGTCGCGGGCGCGCCGGTACGGTTGGCCTGGCAGCTCTCCGGGGCAGAGGGCGCGGTCCTCACGCTGGATCCCGGCGCCATCGACGTCACGGGGCGGACCGGCATCGAGTTCCTCGCCCCCGGGAGCAGCACCTCCTACCGCCTCACGGCCGCGGACGACCTCGGCCAGGACGTCCGTTGGGCGCGCCTGACGGTGGTGGCGGGCGACGCCTTGGAGCCGAACGACACGCCGGACTCCGCGACGCGCGTCACGGCCGGCCGCTTCGGCCGGACCGACCTGAGCCTGACGCCGGGTGACGTCGATTGGTTCACCTTCACGGTGGCGGGGAGCGGCCGCGCCGTGGTTGCCGCCCGGCTCTACGACGCGACCGTCGTGGGCGGCTCCATGGCAGACGCGCACATCGGCCTGTTCGATGCGTGGCTCGCGCCGGTCGCCTCCGATCCGTGGACGGTCGCCGGCTACCTTCCCGCCGGAACGTACTACGTCGCCGTCTCGGCCGCCGCGGACGGCCGCTTCACCGGGGCCCACGACGTCACCGGGCTCTACGCCATGTCTGTCGACGAGCCGCTGTGGCCGGCGCCCGACGCGTGGGAGCCCAACGACACGCCGGAGCAGGCGGCGCCCTTGCCGACCTCACCCGCCGAGCTGACCCTCCTCCCGCACGATGTCGACTGGTTCGAGCTCACGACCGAGGTGACGGGAGAATTCGAGGCGTACCTCGTGCCCGAGTCCGACACCGTAAAGCCGCGAGCGGCGCTCTTCGACGTCGCGGGCGACCGGCTGAGCGCGGGGTGGAACGGACACGACGCGTTCTGGTGGTCCGACCTGGCGCCCGGCCGCTACCGCCTGGCCGTGTCGGACGCGGCCGACATCGGCTTCGATGGCGGCCACGACACCGGCGGCGCGTACGCGTTGCGCACGACGTTCACCGCCATGCCGTAGCCGAGGCGCGCGCTCCGACGCGCGCGGTGCAGGGGATCGAGCGCTCGCGCCACACGGCCCGGGGCGCGCCGACGAGGTCGGCGCGCCCCGCTCGTCGTGCCGCAGCGTGTCGTCGTGTACCGGCGGGCGGGAGTCCGTCCTCTACCCTGGGGCCCGAGACCTCGAGCCCCCAGCTTCGACGTGAGGCGCGCCCATGATCGTTCACAGCTACGCAGTCGTCGCGTTGGTCGTATTGGCCGTGACCGGTGTGGCGTTGCTGGGTGCCGCCCTGTGGCGCGGCCCGACCGTCGCGCTCCGGGGCCCCTCCGCCTGGGCCAGCTACCACTTCGGCTACGTGGTGTACGCGCTCATCTTCCTGTCGTTCGACATGGAGATGATCTTCATGTACCCGTGGGCGGTGGTGTTCGTCGACAAGGGCCTCGACGCGTTCCTCGACATGCTCGTGTTCATCGCCATCCTCTCGGCCGGGATCGTCTACGCCTGGGCGATGGGCGGGCTCGAGTGGGAGTGACCGCGTGAGCCCGGTGGCCGGGCTCGGCCTGGCGCTGGCCGTGGTGCTCCTCGGCGGGCTCGCGACGCTGGCCTTCGAGGGCGCCTTCGCGCGCCTCGCCGGCGGCCGCGAGCGGCGCTCCGCCCTGGCGGCCGAGCCCGGCCCCCGCGCCGACGCCGCCATGCCTGCACGCTTCCGCGACGACGTGCGCCCCCTGCGTGCGGACCGCTGGCTCTACCCGGCCGGCACGGTGGCGGCCCTCCTGGGCGTGGCGCTCGCGGCCGTCGTGATCCCCCTCGGACGCGGGCTCGTGGCGCGCGACCTCGGCATCGGCGCGTTCTACTTCATCGTGGTGGTGGACTTCGTGGTCCTCGGGGTGGCGCTCACGGGGTGGGGGGCGAACACCCCGCGGTCCGTGGACGCGTACTACCGCATCACGGCCCAACTCGTGGCCTACGTCGTGCCGCTCGGCCTGGCGTACGTCGGCGCCCTGATGATGGCGCGTTCGCTCTCGACCGTCGAGATCGTCGCGCGCCAGCACGGCCTGTGGTTCGTGGCGCTGCAGCCGATCGGCTTCGCGCTCTACCTCGTCACCGGCCTCATGCAGGCGTACCGCCCCCCGTTCGCGGAGCCGTTCTCGGAGCTTATCGACGGCGGGGTCCTGGGCGTGATCGGCGGCTGGCAGGCCCTCCTGTGGCGGGTCGCGCTCGCCGCGCTGCTGTTCGAGGTGGCGGCCATGGGCGCCGTGCTGTACCTCGGGGGTTGGCTCGGTCCGTGGCTGCCGGGTCCCCTGTGGATGCTGCTCAAGACGTTCGCGTTGATGGCCCTCATGCTCCTGCTCGGACGTCGCATGCGGCCGCGCTCGACGGCCCAGATGCTGCAGCTGTCCTGGCGCCTGCTGACGCCGATCGGGATGGCCAACGTCCTGGTGGTGGGCGGCCTCATCCTGTTGGGGGTCGGTGCCTCGTGACGCTCGGTCCCGCCGCCCAGATCACGGCCTTCGCGATCCTGTCGCTCGTGTCTGTGTTGGGCGCTCTCGGCATGGCGACGACCATGAGCATGTTCCGCAGCGGGATCTTCCTGATGGCGTCGTTCATGGGGGTGTCGGGGCTGTTCATCTTGCTGTCCGCCGACCTCCTGGGGCTGCTCCAGGTGATGATGTACATCGGCGGGATGCTCGTGATGGTCCTGTTCATGGCGCTGTTCTCGCACGATCCGGGGGGCGACATGATGGCCGGCATGGAGCTCCCCTGGGTGGAGCGAACGTTCAGCCGGGGACTGCTGCCGCGCGGGTCCGGCGGTGCGCGCGAGGTGCGGGTTGCGGCTCGAGCCGACGCGGGCACGCCGGCGCAGGGGGACGGCGTGGACGCGCCCGCGGGGGACGGGCCCGAGCGTGACGCGCCTGCGCGACGTGAGCGCGCGGGGGAGGGGCACGAGGGGCACGGGCACGAGGGGCACGAGCACGAGGGGCACGGGCACGAGGGGCACGGGCACGAGGGGCACGAGCACGAGGGGATGGACATGTCGATGGTCACGCCGGTGCGTCCCTGGGCGGCGGCCCTCGGCGTCGCCACCTCGGCGCTGCTGATCGTTCTGCTCCTGTGGCGCCCGTCGTGGGCGCTCGACCCGACCGGCGCCGTGCAGCCGCTGTCCGCCCGGCACATCGGTGACCTGCTGATGGGCAAGTACATGATGGCGTTCGAGGGGGCCGGGCTGCTCATCCTCACCGGCATCTTCGGCGCCGTGTACGTCGGCCGGCCGGACCGCCACCCGTCGCCCGAAGACCGCCGCGCCTTCGTGGGGCGCGACGTGCCGCCGCCGCCCCTGGACGATGACACGCTCACGCCCCGGGAGCGCTCGGGCGGGGGGCCGACGTGATCGTGCCGTTGACCGCCTTCCTGGTGGTCGCCGCGCTCCTCTTCGGGATCGGGATCTACGCCGTGGTCGCGCAGCGCTCGGCGGTGATGGTGTTGATGGGGGTCGAGGTGCTGCTCAACGCCGTCGGGCTCAACATGACAGCGTTCTGGCGCTTCGTCGCGCCGGCCGACGACTCGGCCCAGATCTTCGTGATCGTCATCGTGACGCTCGGCGCGGTGGAGATGGCCATCGGGCTCGCGATCATGATGATGCTCTACCGCACCCGCGGGACGCAGCAGGTCGACGCCTTCACGGAGCTGCGCGGATGAGCATCCTGGTGCTCGTGCCCCTGCTGCCTCTGGCGGCCGCCGCGCTCATGCCGCTCGCGCCACGCTACGCACCCTGGCTGTGCGCCGTGGCCGTGGCGGCCTCCGGCGCGGCCCTCTGGCCCGCCGCCGGTGCGCGCGCCGTCTCGGCCACCTGGCTCGACGTCGGCGTCGTGCGCCTCACGGTGGGCTTGGGCCTGGACGGCCTCTCGCTCCTCGCGGCCGCCACCGTCGCCTCCGTCGGCGTGCTGGTGACGATCTACGCCGCGGCGTACCAGGAGCCGCCCACCCACCTCCGGTTCTTCAGTCAGCTCGCGTTCTTCCTGGCCGCGATGCTAACGCTCGTGACGAGCACCTCGCTCCTGCTACTATTCGCCGCCTGGGAGGCGGTGGGCGTGGCCTCCTACCTGCTCATCGGTTTCCACGTCGGCCAGGACGACGCGCGCGCCGCCGCGCCCAAGGCGTTCCTGATGACGCGCCTATCCGATCTGGCGCTGCTGGCCGGTTGGCTCCTGTTGGCCCTGCGCACCGGCACGACGGAGCTGGGCCCGGCCCTGGAGGCCGTTGCCGGACTGCCGGCCGCCACCGTGACGCCCATCGCGTTCCTGTTCGTCGTCGGCGCGGCCGGCAAGAGCGCCCAGCTCCCGCTGACGGCATGGCTTCCCGACGCGATGGCCGGCCCGACGCCGGTCTCCGCGCTGCTGCACTCGGCCACCATGGTGGCGGCAGGCGTGTACCTGCTGGTGCGCGTCGAGCCGCTGCTACGCGTCGTGCCTGCGGCGGCGGTTGCGGTGGCGGTGGTCGGCGGGGCGAGCGCCCTGTCGGCGGCGTTGGTGGCCACCGCGCAGCGCGATCTCAAGCGGCTGCTGGCGTACTCGACGGTCGCCAACCTGGGCGAGATGCTGTTGGCGGTCGGCCTGGGAGGCGCGGCCGCCGGGGCGTTCCACCTCGTGACGCACGCCGCGTTCAAGGCGGCCCTCTTCCTCGCCGCCGGGATCGTCGGGCTGGCGAGCGGCGGCTACGCGCTCGGGCGGCCCCTCGCCCTCATGCGCAGGCGCCCGGTGGCGGCCGCGGTGTTCGGCGTCGCGGCTCTCGCGCTCGCCGGCGTCCCGCCGCTCGCGGGCTACTTCAGCGAGGAGGGCGTGCTGGCGTGGGCCGTTCGCGCCGGCCCTTCCGTCGCCGCGCTCGTGCTCGTGCTGCTCTTCCTGAGCGGCGCGTACATCGGGCGGGCGTGGACGCTCGCGTTCGCGCCCTTCGTCGGCGGCGCGCGAGGTGCGGCTGGCGGCCCCCGGGCGGCTGCGCACCTCGGCCCCGCCCGCGGCGCCGCGCCTGGCCGGGCCCCGGGCGGGCGCGGCCGGCGCTCGGCGGTGCTCCTCCTCGCGCCCGCGGTCGTCCTCGCCGCCGGCGCGGCCGGGCTCGGGTTCGCCCTGGACGGCCGCGTGGCCCCGCTGCTCGGCGCGCCGGCACCTCCAGAGCACGCGCCGTTCTGGACCGTGCTGGCGTCGGCGGCGGGCGTCGCGGGGTTGGTCCTGGGCGTGCTGCGCGCCGTGCGCGACGGCGCCGCTCCCGCGCTCGCGGCGAAGGACGACGGGCGCCCGTGGACCCGGTCGCTCGAGCTGGCCGTGGAGGCGCCGGTGGTCGCCGCGCGCGCCGCGGCCCTATGGGCGGCCGAGGCGGTGGAGCGGGGCGAGCGGCGCCTGGACCTTGCGGTCCGCGCCGCGGCGTCCGGTGCGCTGGGCCTGGCCGGAGGCGTCCAGAGCGCGGAACGTCGCGGGTTCGCGGCCGGCGGCGACGGACTCGCGGCCGGGCTCGCCGGAGCCGGAGAGGTCGTGCGCCGGCTGCAGACGGGGCGGTTGTACCTCTACACGCTCGTCGTCCTCGCCTTCGCCCTCGCGACGCTGGTGCTGGCGGTGGTGCTGTGGGCCTGAGGTTGGCGCGCTCCGCGGCGGCACCGGCGGGGTCCCGATGCTGAGCCTGACGATCTTCCTTCCCCTCATGACGGGTCTGCTCGTGCTGGCCTTGCCGGCCGGCCGCGCGGTTCGCCTCGCCGCGCTCGCCGGGTCGTTGGCGACCCTCGCGCTCACGATCGCAGCCTGGGGGGCGCCCGCGGCCGGACCCGATGGGCTGCGCTGGCACGCCTCCGCTGCCTGGATCCCACCGATCGGCGCGCGCTACGAGATCGGCCTCAGCGGGGTCTCGCTGCCGCTGGCGACGCTCGCCGCCCTGCTCCTGGCGGTGGCCATGCTGTACGTGCTTCCGCGGCACGAGCGGGCCCGCGAGCACGCCTTCCTGTTCCTCCTGATGGGGACGGGCTTGCTGGGCGTGTTCGCCGCGCGCGACCTGCTGCTGTTCTACGTGTACTTCGAGGTGGCGCTCGTGCCGATGTACTTCATCGTGGGCATGTTCGGCGGCGAGGAGCGGCACTACGCGGCGCTCGAGTTCTTCCTCTACACGCGGGCCGGTAGCCTCGCGATGCTCGTGAGCTTCCTGGCGCTCTACCTCGGCACGGACCCGCACAGCTTCGCGTTGGCCGACATCGCCGCGGCAAGGCCCTTCGCAGGCTCGCCCGCGGGTCTCTGGGTGCTCCTCGGGCTCCTTCTCGGCTTCGGCGTGAAGCTCCCGACGGTGCCGCTGCACAACTGGTTGCCGGACGCCCACGTGGAGGCTCCCACCGAGGGGAGCGTGCTGCTCGCGGGCGCGCAGCTGAAGATGGGCGGGTATGGGCTGGTCGCCATCCTCGTGCCGTCGATGCCGGACGCGACGGAACGCTACGCCTGGCTGCTCCTCGCCCTCGGCCTCGTGTCGTTGCTCTACGGCGCCCTTGCGGCCCTTGCCCAGCGCGACGTCAAGCGCTCCATCGCCTACACCTCCGTGAACCACATGGGGTTCGTGATGCTCGGCGTCGCGGTATGGGGCCTCGCCGCCGACCCGGCGGTGCGGCGCCTGGCGCTGAGCGGGGCCGTGGTCCAGATGGTGAGCCACGGGCTCCTCACCGGCGGCATGTTCCTGGTGGTCGGCATGCTGGCGCATCGGGCGGGCACGCGCCAGCTGGACCGCCTTGGGGGGTGGATGGCGCGGGCTCCCGTGCTCGTGGGCGTGCTGGGCGTGCTGGCCTTCGGGTCGCTGGGGGTGCCCGGAATGTCCGGCTTCGTGGCGGAGGTGCAGGTGCTCGCCGCCACGCTCGCCTGGAGCGCCTGGGCCGTGGTGCCCGCGCTGGTGGGCCTGATCCTGACCACCGCGGTGTACCTCCGGGTGGTGGGCGCGGTGGCTCTCGGTGCACCTGCCTCCCGCGAGCCGGCCCGTCTGGGGGCGCGCGAGCTCCTGGCGCTGGCCCCGCTCGCCCTGGGATCGCTGGCCATCGGGGTGATGCCGGCGTGGTTGACGCGCGTGGTCGACGCCGCGCTGGCAGGCTGGGGCGGGTAGCCGTGCCCTGCATGGACCTGGGAGCGCTCGCGCCGGAGCTCGTGCTCGCCGCCGTCGCGCTCGCGCTGGTGCCCCTGGCGGCGCTCGCGCGCCGGCGCTGGAGCTGGGTGCCGACCGCGGTGGCGGCGCTCGGTCTGGCCGGCATGGTCGCCGTCAGTGCGGCCCGCCTGGGCAGGCCGGCGCGCACCGCGTTCTGCGGCACCTATGCGGTCGACGGCCTGGCGACCGTGCTCAAGATCCTGCTTGGCGTCGCGGCGCTCATCGCGTTGGGGGTGCTCCACGCCTACCTGCGCGGCACCGGCAAGGAGGGACACGCGGCCGCGGCCCTGAGTTTCTCTACCCTCGGCGGCGTGCTCGCGAGCGCCAGTTTGGACCTGGCCCTGATCCTGCTGTTCCTGCAGCTCCTGAGCCTCGCCGCGTACGTGCTGGTCGCCCTCATCCGCACCGACCCGCGCGCGAACGAAGCGGCCCTGAAGGTGTTCGTCTACGGTGCGGTCGCGCTCGCCGTCATGGCGTACGGCTGGACCTTCCTCTTCGGGCTCACCGGCGGTCTCGCGCTGCCCGCCATCGGGGGCGGCGTGCAAGGTGGCGTCGACGCCGTGTGGTTGGCCGCCGCCGTCGGCCTCGTGCTGGTCGGATACGCGTTCGAGGTCACGGCCGTTCCCGTACATGCCTGGGCGCCCGACGTGTACGCCGGCGCCAGCGCTCCCGTCGCAGGCTACCTGTCGGTGGTCCCGAAGGTCGCCGGCTTCGGCGCTCTGCTGCGTTTCCTCCTCACGGCGCTCCCCGGCGCGGCCGCGGGGTGGCCGGCAGCGATCGCCGTGATCGCGGTCGCCACGATGACGCTCGGGAACCTGGCGGCGCTGCGGCAGACGCGACTCAAGCGGCTGCTGGCCTACTCCAGCATCGCGCAGGCCGGCTACGTTCTGGTGGCGCTCGCCGCCGCCGGCGCCTCCGGGGACGGAGCAGGAGACGCCGTCTCCGCCGCGGTGTTCTACTTAGCGGCGTATGCCTTCATGAACCTCGGTGCCTTCGCGGTGACCGCGCAGGTCGAGCGCGCCACCGGCGGCGACGACACGCGGAATCTGCGCGGCCTCGGCCGGGCCGCCCCCGCTCCTGCGGCCGCGTTGGCGCTGTCGTTGCTGTCGTTGGCGGGCATCCCACCGCTGGCGGGGTTCGCGGGCAAGGTGCTGGTGTTCCGGTCCGCCCTCGGTGCGGGCCTCGTTTGGCTCGTCGTGGTCGCAGCCGCGAACATGGCCGTGGGGCTCTACGTGTACCTCAAGCCCGTGGCCGAGATGTACCTTCGCAGGCCGGACGCCGCCGCGCCCGGTGCCGCTGCGGGTGCCGCACCCGGCGCCGCTGCCGGCGCCGCGGAGCGCGCCCGCGCGAACGGCGCGGCGACCCCGGCGTCGCCGGCGGACGCGGCCTACGTCGCGGCGCTGGCCGCCAGCGTCGCCGGCACGGTGCTGCTCGGCGTCCTACCGGATGTCGCTCTGCGCGTCACGCGCCTGGCCGCGGGCATGGCGGGGGGCTGAGGTCAGCCGCCGCTGAGGCGCCTACGCGCCCAGGAACGGCACGCGCCAGTACAGCAGGAAGGGCAGGAACAGCGCCGCGGCGACCGCCACCACCACGGCGGTACCGACTCGGGCCGAGCGCCACCCCTCGGACGGTGCGAACAACATGAGCAAGGCCAGGAGCAGGGCCAGGCCGCCACTGACGCCCGCCCCCAATCGCAACAGGTCCGCGAACGGCAGCGGCGGGCTCGGGGGCGCACCGCGCGCCCCCAACAGCAGCGCCAGCGCGTAGCCGAGGCCGCCCAGCATGGCGAGGTCGGCGAGGCACACCAGGGCCTGCGTCAGCCGCACGAGGGGTGCGCCGCGGTCGACGCGCCCACGCCCCCATGGCCCGGCGTACCGGGCCGGCCGGCGGGGCGTGAGGCTCACGAGCAGGCCGATCAGGAACACCACGACGAACGCCAGCGCCACGGGGAGGTGCAGCCAGGCACCCGCGTACCAGCGCGTGACGCCGAAGGCCGCGTCCTGCCATGGGCGGGAGCCCTCGGCGGCCTGTGCGAACAGGCGCCCGCTGAGGTCGCTGCTCGCCGGCGGGCTCCCGGGCACTTGGCCGGCGGCCGCGTTCGCCGGCGCCCGACCGGGCGCCGCGGCGGGGGCGCGGGCGGCCACGGTGATGGGGGTGGGCATGGTCGGCCGCGGCGCGGGGGCGGGCGCGTTCGGCCGCGGCGCGGGACGCCCCGGGGCGCCGGCACCCACGACGGCGGCCAACCACTGGGTGAGCGGCCGCCTGTAGGCGTCGTAGCGATTGCGCTCGCTGCCGCCGAGAGCGTGCGCGGCGTCGTCCAAGAGGTACACGCGGTCGAGCGTGTCGCCTCGGGCGCGCGACCAGCCCGCCAGCAGGGCCGCGCTGCGGAGGGTAGGGATGCGGCCGTCGTTCGCGCCGAAGAAGGCCAGCACCGGCGCGCCGACGCCCGGCCATGCCACCATCGGATCGAGCGCGGGGTCGAGGCTGGCGAACCAGGCGTCCCCCAGAAGCGGGAGGCGAGCCCAGAGGGGCCCGCTCGTCTGCTCCACCCGCAGGCCGCGGAGCGCCGCGGTGATGGGCGCGGTGCCGTACCCGCGGCGCGCCAGGTCCAGGCCCACGCGCCAGCGTTCAGCGCTGCCGAGCGGCGTGGCGGCGGCCGTGACCTGCACGACGAAGGCCGGGCCGGCCGCGCGGGCCACCCACGGCAGCAGCCAGCCGCCGAGTCCGACGCCCCACACGCCGACACGCCGGTCGTCGACGATGTCGAGGCCGCGAACGGCGCCCACCGCCGCCGCTCCGTCACCCGCCAGGTCGGCCACCGTGGCGTCGGCGAAGGTGCCCTGGGATGCCCCCGCGCCGCGCTGGTCGAACGCGTAGGCGGCGACGCCCGCGGCGACGAAGGTCTCGGCGTCGGCGCTGCGGTCGCGCCGATCGTCGCCCGCTCCGGAGGGCAGCAGGACCACGGCCGGGAACGGCCCCGGACCGGCGGGAAGGTAGAGCGAGCCGTTGAGTTCGACCCCCTCGTGGGACACGACCAGGCCGCGCACGGCGACGGCGGACGGGACGTCGGCATCTTCTCGACCGGGAAGCGCGGGTGCCGGCTGCGCACGGACCGGGAACCCGAGCAGGGCGAACGCGAGGACGGCCGCCCACGACGGCCAGCGTCGGGCGGTCGTCGCCGCCGGGCGGCGCGCGCGGTGGACGTGCAGGGGCGATCGCAGCCGGACCATGGGGGCGGCCTCCTGGCAGGAGTATACGGGGCGGCTAGGGCGGCGCCGGCAACGGTATGCTCCCGCGCCCACCGTCACCGGGTGGCGATCGATGGGGCCGCGCGCGACGCGGGCCGTGCGCCGCAGCGACGCAGTCCTCGCGGACCCGTCGCGCGCCCCGCTAGACTGGACGAGGACGACCATCGCGTCCGGCCGCCCCACGGGCGGTCGGTCCGGGAGGAACCGATGCAAGGAGAGCAACGCGTGGACTTCCTGGCGCCGGAGGTGCTCGGGACGCCGGGGAGGCTGGGGCTCACGGGCGCGCCGGGCGCCGGCGGTGGCGCCTGGTTCGGCATGGATCCCGATACGGCACTGCGGCGGGACCTGGAGGGGATCCGGCACCGCTACGGAACCCAGACGCTGGTGACCCTGATGCCGCTCGACGAGCTCGACCGCTTCGGGCTCGCGTCGCTCCCCGAGCTGGTGCGCCGCTCCGGCATGACGTGGCTTCATCTGGGGATCGTCGACATGTCCGTGCCGCTCGACGCCCACGCGTTCGACAGCGTGGTGGACGAGCTCGCACGCCGCCTGTGCGATGGCGAGACGGTCGTCGTTCACTGCCTCGGCGGGTTCGGGCGCAGCGGAACGCTGGCGTCCGCCGTCCTCGCGCGCCTCGGCCGCGATGCCGAGGCGGCCATCGCCGCCGTCCGCGCGGCGCGCCAGGGAGCGGTCCAGACCGCGGAGCAGGAGGCGTTCGTCGCCGCCTACGCCGAGCGCTCGGCCCGGCTTCCTCCGCCGTGCCCGCCGCCGGCGTAGCGTCGCCAGCGCGCGTCGCCGCGCGTCGCCGGCGCTCGGCGGGGTCGGCCTCGCGGCGCGCCAGAGGGTGAGACACGGACGCGCGCGGAGAGTGCCGCGCACGTACCGCGTGGTCCGGTAGCGCGCCGAGCAGGACCGGCGCGGGAGAAGGGGTCAGCATGAACCAGCCATCTCGGTCCATCCCGCCACGGGGGCGGCGCGCGCGGTCCGGCGGCGGCCGACCGTCGATCCTGGCGCTATGCGCGGCCGCGCTGCTCGTGGCGCTCGCCGCCTGCAGCGGTCCGGCCGGGCCGATCGCCGTGCACGGGACGGTCATGGACGTCACGCAACAGCCCCTCGTCGGGCTCCAGGTGTACCTGATCGGCGGCGCGGGCGGCCCCCAGACCACCGCCGCGGACGGCTCCTTCGCGTTCCAGGCGGTCGCCGTGCCCTTCGATCTGGCGGTCGTCGACGCGGCGACCGAGCGCGTGCTGGTCCTCCGCGGCCTGACACGCGCGGACCCCACGGTCCAGACCCTTCAGAGCGTGCCCGCGCCGCGGCACGTCGACGTCTCGGGCCAGATCGGCGGAGCGTCGGTCTCCGCCGGACAGGTCGGCGCCGTGCTCGTCGGCGGTCCCGGGACGGGCCACGGGATGATCGACATCGCCTCCGGCACCTCCTTCGCCGGCAGCTACGAGTGGTACGGGCCGTCCACCGTCCCCGCGACGCTGTTCGGCGTGGTCGCCGAGGTCGACGCCAGCGGCGTACCGACGGCGTTCCACGCCTTCGGGTCGGTCGCCACGACGGTGAGCGACGGCGCTACCGTGAGCGGCGTCGACGTTCCCCTGGCGCCGGTATCCACGGCCCATGTCGGCGGCACGTTGACGGCCGCTCCGGGCGTCACGTTGGATCAGATGGTGGGCATCTATGTCTTCCGCGACGGGCAACGCGTCGCGTCCGTCACGCCCTCATCGCGTCCGGCCAGCGGCACCTTCGACATCGCCCTGCCGGCCGCCGCTGCGGCGTCCCTGACGATGGTAGCGACGGGCTCCACCGCGTCGGCCGACGTCCTGGGCTGGCGGGCCGGGCTCACGGCGGCCGACAGCGGGATCGATCTGACCCTGCGTGCGCCCGCCGCGGCCTCCGCCCCCGCCGACGGCGCGACCGGCGTCGCGCCCGACGCGACGTTCAGCTGGACGACCGCGACGGACGCGGTGTACGTGCTCAACGTGAACCCCGACGCGTCCGGCCCGTCCCTCACCGTCGTGACGGCCTCGGGCGAGGCCGCGCTCCCGGACCTGTCCAGCCTCGGCATCGCCACGCCGCTGGCCGGCGCGGCGTACCACTGGTCGGTGACCACCGTCGGCGGCTACTCGTCGACCGACGCCGCCACCGGCCGCGACGGCCTCGTCACCGGGATCTACCGCGTCGAGGCGGGGGCGGGCGAGCCGACGCCCGCCGACGGGTGGTACGCCATGAGCGGCAACCACGGCTTCACCTTCGCCCCCTGATGCCCCGCGCGGCGCGGGCTGCCGCGCCGGGGTCGGGGGGCCGGACGCGCCGCTAGAGGCAGCGCACCATGCCGCCGTCGACGAACAGGCTGGAGCCGGTGACGTACGACGCCGCGGCGCTGCAGAGGAAGGCCGCCACGCGCCCGAACTCGGCAGGCTCCCCCAGGCGCCCGAGGGGGATGGCGGCCACGGACGCGGCGCGCACCTCCTCGAACGGCACACCCTGGCGCTCGGCACGCCCGCGGTCGAGCTGCTCCGTGCGGTCGGTGAGGATCCTGCCCGGCGACAGGCAGTTCACCCGGATGCCGTCCGGCGCGAGCTCGTCGGCGAGCGTCTTGACCAGCGCCGCGACGGCGGGGCGCAGGACGTTCGACAGCGCGAGCCCCCGGATCGGCTGGCGCACGCTCGAGCTCCCCAGCGCGAGGACCGCGCCGCCGCCGGAGCGCCTCAGCTCCGGTAGGGCCGCCCGCACGGCACGCACGACGCTCATGAGGGTCAGGTCGTAGGCGACGCGCCAGGCGTCGTCGTCGAGCGCCTCGAACGGCCCCGCGGGGGGACCGCCGGCGTTGCACACCAGCACGTCGAGACCGCCGAGGGCCTCCGCCGCGGCATGCACGACGCCCGACACCCCGTCCGCGACCGCCACGTCGGCCACGAGGGGTACGGCGCGGGAGCCCGTGGCGCCTTCGATCGCCGACGCGGCGGCGTCGACGCGGGCGCGATCGCGGCCGCACACCGCGACGGTAGCTCCCTCCTCGGCCAGGGCCCGCGCGGTGGCGAGCCCGAGGCCCGCGCTCGAGGCGAGCACGAGCGCGCGACGTCCGTTCAATCCGAGATCCATGGCTTCCTCTCCGTGGGTGCGGCGGGCGGCCGCCCGTCCGCGTCTCTGGCGCCCGGGGCGCTCAAGGAACCTCGCACACGCCGGAACCGAGACGCAGACCGACGCGCTCGACGAGGGCCTCCAGCTCCTGGCGGCTGGTCTCGTCCAGCGGCGTGCCCGGCGGTCGCACGTGGGTGGATGCGAAGGCGCCGCGCCGGTGGTAGAGGTACTTGCGGAACGCCAGGCCGATGCCCGGTTGGAACTCGTAGCGGATGAGCGGCAGCGCGCGATCGAAGGTGCGTGCCGCGCCGGCGACGTCGCCGGCGCGGAAGCGCTCGTAGATCCGCAGCAGGACCTCCGGGAAGGCGAAGCCGGTGAGGATGCCGGCCGCGCCGCGCTGCAGCTCCTCGAGGAAGTACGTCCCGCCCAGCCCGCCGAACACGCCGATGCGTCCGCTCGTGAGCTCGAGCACGCGGCTGAGCTTCGTGAGCACCGGAGGGTCCTCGAGCTTGATGAAGGGGGCGTGCCCCTCGTTCGCCAACCGCGCGATCAGCTCGGGCGACAGGCGCACGCCGAACGACGACGGGTAGTCGTGGAGCACGAGCGGCACCCGGACGGCACGAGCGACCGTGGCGAAGTGCTCGAACAGGGCCGCGTCATGCTGTGGCGCGATGGGTGCGACGAACACGGCCGCCGCGCCGAGGTCCTCCGCCTGACGGGCCTGCTCGACTGCGCCCGCCGTGCCCAGCGCGCGCACGCCGCACCAGACGGGGATGCGCCCGTCGACGCACGCCACCACGGTCTCCAGCACGGAGCGGCGCTCCGCGTCGGTGAGCTTGTGCGCCTCGCCGAGGAAGCCGAGGATCGCGACGCCGTGCACGCCGATGTCGAGCTGGAGGTCGATGAGTCGTCGGAGGCTGTCGAGGTCCAACGACCCGTCGGACGCGAAGGGGGTGGGCAGGATGGGGTTTACACCGTGGAGTTGCAAGGGGCCTCCTCGCGCTGGAACCGAACACCGGGCGGTGCTGTCGCGCCGCGGCGCGCACGACGCCAAATCTACCAAGGCGGCGGGCCGGTCCGCGGCGCCGCGGCGCTGGACGCGTACACTCCGGGTATGGACGCGTCTGCGCACGATCCGGGCGTGCACCTCGTCCGGCACGAGCTGGCCGCCCTGGCGTACCGCTTCGCGAAGGCCGTTCGCGACGCGCCGGACGGCTTCGCGGCGTTCGAGGCCGGTGCCGGCGTCCGCACGCCCCTCGCGCTCGTGCACCACATGAACGGCGTGCTGGGCTACGTGGGCATCACGATCGCCGGCGGCAACGTCCGCGGCCGGTATGCGCACCCGCGCCGCGGCTGGGAGGGCGAGCTCGATGCCCTGCACGCCAAGCTCGCCGAGCTCGATGCGTACCTCGCCGGGCACCCCGAGGTGCCGGCCGAGCGCCTGGCTCGTGCGTTGCAGGGTCCGCTCGCCGACGCGATGACGCACGTCGGCCAGCTCGCGTTGCTTCGCCGGATGGCGGGCTCGCCGATTCCCGCCGAGAACTTCTACCTCGCCGACGTTCGCGCCGGCAGGGTGGGGGCCGATCAGGCGCCGCCCGTCAGTCCGGATCCCCCTCGTTGAGGCGTCGCCGCGAGGTCGACGCGCCGGGCGCCCGGCGGCGAGCGCCGTCGATCGCCGCGTCCCCGGAGGGGCGGCGATCGACGGCTGGGGTGCGTGCCTAGCGCGAGGAGCGCACGAACACGTAATCGTCGGGCGGCGACAGCAGGGTGAGCGTGGGCCGCTCACCGGCGTCGCGCCCGGGCAGCAGCGCCAGGCCGGCCACCGGCGGGTCCACGGTCACGTAGGTGAGGCGGCCGTCGTCGGCGATGCTGGGCCGCAGCTCGGCGGTGAACTCGCCGGCGTCCATGAACAGGCGGCCGCCTTGCAGCGACATGGTGATGAGGCCGAGGACCGGGCTGGAGAAGCGCCCCAGGTAGGGCGTGACCGCCTCTCGGTCGACCTCCGGCTGGAGCTGCTGCACGGCCTTGCCGTAACCCTCGTCCAGGTTCTCCTGCGTGAAGGCCATGGCGTCGTCGAGGTGCTTCAGGTCCTGGCCGTACGCGAGGTCGACCACCCGCTGCGCGAGGTTGTCGCTGAAGTTGTTCGCGATGCGCGCGTTGGTGAGCACCACCACTCCGATGCCGGCGTCGGGCGCGAACAGCAGGCTGGTGGTGAAGCCGAAGGTGTTGCCGCCGTGCTCGATGAGGCGCAGCCCCTTGTAGCTCCCGATCATCCAGCCGAGCGCGTAGCTCGCGTCGTTGCTCATCTTGACCTGCGGCACGAACAGCTGGTCGAGGTTCTCCTCGCTCACGATGCGCGCCCCTTCGGGCGTGACGCCGCGTTGCAGCAGCGTGATGAGGTAGCGAGCCATGTCCGGCGCGGTGGACCACAGGGCGCCCGACGGGGCGACGGGCATGAGCAGGTGCTCCTCGCTGAGCGGGATCGGCACGTACGAATAGCTTTCGCCACCGATGCGCAGCCCGTGCGGCGTGGCGTAGGTGTCGGCCGCGCGCACGGCGTTCATCGAGAGGGTCGTGTGCAACATCCCGATCGGGCTGAGCACGCGACGCTGAAGCTCGGCCGCGAAACCGGGGAGCATCGCGTCCGGGTCGGCGCCGGCCGCCACGGCCGCAAGGTAGCCGCCGGTGGCGACCATCTGGTTCGAGTACTGGAAGGTCTCGCCCGGCTTGGTGAAGAGCTGGAAGGTCGACAGCGAACGAACGACGTCCTCGGCGCCCAGGGTGTCGGCGTTGAAGAGGAACTCCATGTCGCGGCGCGGCACGCCGGTGCAGGCGCACACGAGGTTGCGCATCGTGAGGTTGGCGGTGGCGTCGGGGTCCGCCAGCGAGAAGCTGGGCAGCACGTCCACGACGGGCGTGTCCCACGTCATGAGCCCGTCGTCGACGATGGTGGCCATCATGAGCGTGGCCAGCGACTTGCTGCTCGAGCCGATCATGAGCTGCGTGTCCACCGTCATGGGTTCGGGCCGGCCCAGCTCCTTCACCCCGAACGCCTTCTGGTAGACGACGGCGCCGTCCTGCACGATCGCCACGACCGCGCCGGGAACGCGCGTGCGGGCCAGGGCCTGGGGGATCCAGCTGTCGAGGTCGGGCGGCGCGACCTGCGCCAGCCGCGCGGGGGTGACGCCCGCGAAGTCGGCCTCGGTCGTCCCGGCGATGTCGAGGCTCGAGGCCAGCACGGCCACCTGCGCCTGGCGCTTCACGAACGCGTTCACCGGTGCCTCGATCAGGAGCACGTACACGTTGCCCTGGAAGCGCTGCCCGATGCCGAGGGCGATGCGATCGCGGTCGGTCTTGTAGGAGATCTGGACGATCTCCTCGACCTTGCCGTCGGATGGCGGGGAGACCGTGGTGTCGGGTTCGAGATCGAAGGTGGGATCGACCTGCGGCCACGCCTCGCCGATCGCGCCGGCGGCGTCGTCGGAGGGGACCACCACGATCCAGGTCTGGATCGCGCCCTCGGGGTCGGTCGCGGACACGATGCCGTCCGTCGTCCGGGCGTCCCATCCGCCCGGGATGGTCAGCGTGAAGCGCCCGTCGGGGTCGGCGTAAGGCGTGTCGGCGAGCTGCTGCGCCCAGGCCGACGCGAACCCCGTTGCCAGAAGGGCCGCGAGGAGCGTGCTACGCAGCGAGCGAGCGCCGCGCCGGAGCGATGCCTGACCCGTCATCGGGTGACCGTCAGGCTGCCGTTGGCGGTCTCGAGCGTCAGCGACGCGGAGCCGTTGCCTGGCGTCATGGCGTGGAACGACCGGGTGTTGGGGTACGAGACGTCGAAGTCGGCCAGCGACACGTGGATGCCGCCGTTCGACAGGCGGCCGCTGATGTCCAGCGCGGCCGAGGTAGACAGGCCCTGGACCGTCACCGAGCCGTTGGTGCTCTGGATGCGGTTGTCGCTACCGGACGGGAGGTCGACATCGCGCAGCTCCACGCTTCCGTTGGTGGTGCGGGCGCGGATCTCGGCGCCGGCGCCGCGAACCTCGATGCGCCCGTTCGTGGTCTTGAGATCCAGCGGGGCGGGCCCGGTCTCGGCGGTGGTGACGTTCCCGTTGGTGGTGGCGGCGTCCACGCGTTCCATTGCTCCCGTCACCGACACATGCCCGTTGGTGGTGCGCAGGCTCAGGGAGACGGAGTGCGGCACGCGCACGGTGAACGTGACCTCGCAGTTGATGCAGATCAGCGAGCGGTTGCGCCCTTCGAGGGTGAGGGTATCGCCGCGCACGGTGACGTCGTAGTCGACGTTGCCGCGGTGTTCGACCGTCACGCCCGTGGAGGACGGATCGACCGTCACGACGATCCCGCCGTTCACGGTCGAGGCGTCGACGTTGCGTACTGCGCTGAGGTCCAGATCGCGCGCGTCGGTGGCCGCGAGCGCTACTCCGGCGACGAGCGCGGCCCACAACAACAGGGCGATCCGGTGCGGGGCGCGAGCCCCGGTGAACAGGCGAGCGAGGCGTGTAGGTGTCATCTCGGGTTCCTCCTGGAGCCACGGTAAGCCGGCCGCGCGGGCGCCGCATCCGCACAAGGACGGAGCCGAAAGGCGGCCGTTCCGCCACCGGGCGAGGCGCTCGCGCTCGCGACGCCCTCCCCGTGGCGCTGCCGCGGGTACCGCGGCGACCGTTGCTCGCACTCAGTCTTGGGGGGTCCGGGCGCGCCGGTGTCGGCGCTTCTCCGACCAGAACGTAAGAGATCGACCGACAGGAGGGGCGGGCCGCGCAGCAGCCGCACCCGCCCGCCGGCCGGCCCGGGCCGGCCGGCGAACGCGCGACGCCCTAAGGGCGCGCCGCGGGGCGTTCGAGGCCGCGCGCCATCACGACTGCGCGGCCGCCGGCCTCGTCGAAGAGGCGCGCGAAGCCGAGATGTCGGTAGAATCCCAGCGCGCGCGCGTTGGAGGTGCCGACGCCGAGGTGCACGCCGGGGGAGCCGTCGGCAGCCATGCGTTCCAGGAGCGCCGCCATCAGGCGCCGACCCCAGCCGCGCCCCTGGGCTCGCGGCAGCAGGTCGATGTGCAGGTGGGAGGGGAACGGCTCGAGCGCGTCCGGGAGCGTGAGAGGGAAGGCGCGGTCGGGGTGGTGCAGGAGGTGCATCATGCGCTCGTCGCGGGACCACGCTTCGGGCGGATCGGGCGGGTCGGGGTAGCGGCGCTGCAGCGCCGGGAGCCAGCGCTCGCGCACGCGCGTGCAGAAGGCCGGCGTGTCCAGCGCGCCCACGGTGTAGCCGCACACCTCGTCGTCGTCTTCCAACACGAAGGCGTGCTCCGGCTCGAGCGCGCCGTACGGCCCCGCGTACACGTGCCCCAGCAGGCGCGGATCGTCGTACAGGGCACTCGCGTCCGCACCGCCGTCGCCCGTGAGCAGGCAGATGCGGTACAGCGCGTCGAGGTCGCGGGCCTCGAACGGTCGCACGCGCACGCGGTCGTCAGCCACGATCGCGAGCCTGCGGCACCGCGCCATCCGGCGCGTCCGGCGCCTCCCCTTCGGCGGGGAACAGCCTCCGCAAGGCGGCTGCGACGCCGCCGCCGTAGGTGTTCGCGACGCCGTCGCGCGGCGCTTCGCCGGCTCCGCCCCGCCGGAGGCGGTCGCAGGTCTGCGCCGCCCGCCCGACCTCCACGAGCACGTCGGTCACGTAGGGGTGGAGGCTGTAGAGCAGGTCGCGGTCGCGCAGGTTGGCGAGCCGCGCGCCCAGCGACGCGAGGCGTTGGGCCGCCCCCGCGACGCCCTCGAAGGTGTCGCCCCAGGCGGCCGGAGGGGTGGCGAGCAGGTAGGCCAGGTCGTCGAGCAGCGCGCCGGCGGCGGACCCGCGCTCGAAGGGCAGGTAGTGGAAGTCGGCCAGGAAGGCGAGGTCGTCGGGCGTTACCGGCTCGCCGCCGGACAGGGCGAAGCGCGCGTGCCACGAGCGCACGGCGGCAAGGAACGCGCGCCGCGGCTCGTAGTCGGGATCGTGCAGCCACGCGCCCAGGGTCGCGAGCGGCACGGCGTTCGCCGCGTACTCGACGTTGGGGTTGCTGAGCACGCCCGCGACGTGGTCCTTGAGCGCCGCGGGACGGCCCGCGTAGGGGCCGAGGTAGACGCGTCGCAGGTCGTAGTCGTTGGCATGGAGGTTGTCCCACACCAGCGGCTTGCGCCGCAGCACCTCGCCGACCTCGCGCGCGTGCTCGCTCGTGATGGTCCGCGAGACCACCTCCGGACCTGTCCACAGGACCAGCACGTCCGGCTCGAGACGTTCCCCGAGCTCGCGCAGGTAGGCGCTCTCCGCCAGGCCCGGGCGCGCCATGCGGCTGCAGTAGTCGGTGGGGCAGAACAGCAGGCGCCCGCCGCGGCCGGTGACGAGCTCGCGGACGCCGTTGGCGAGCGCGCTCTGCGCCGCGGCCAGGGTCCCGTAGCGTTCCTCGTCGGCCGGGGCCAGCGCGCGCGGGATGTCGTCGAACAGCAGCGCCACCGACGGCACGCCGAGGTCGAGCACCTGGGTGAGCTTGGCGCGGAGCGCACGCTCGTCGTCGCCGCCGGCGTAGCGCACGTCCAGGCCGGGCGCGAGGGCGTACACGAAGCCGACGCCCGCGCGGCTCGCCGCCTCGGCCAGGGCGCGCAGGCGCGCCACCTCGCCGGCGTCGTAGGGTTCGCGCCACGCCCCCCGGTGCTTCAGGTCGTCCTTCGGAGCGTAGACGTAGGTGTCGAGCCCCCAGGCCGCCATGTCCGTGAACAGCGCGGCGCGCTGTTCCGCGGACCAGGGTCGTCCGTAGAAGCCCTCGATCACGCCGCCGAGGATGGTGGGTGGTTCGCTCATGGGTAACCCTCCGCGCCCACGCCCGTGGACGCACGTTGCGTGCGAAGGCGGCGCGCGAGCGCGCGCCGCCGCGCCCCACCCCCGTGGGCGCACGTCCCAGGATAGGCTCGTGGCGCGGTGAGCGCGTGCGTTGGCGTGCGACGCCGGGCGCGGCGGAACGGGGCTGCCGTGTGGCTCGGCGTCGAACGCCCGCTCCATTCGGCCGACCCGGCGCCCCGCACCCTCCGGGCGCCCGGGGATGCAAGGATGGGGGCATGACGACCGCCGCGCCACCGGCCTTCCATCTGATGGCGAAGCCCTCCGGCGCCATCTGCAACCTCGACTGCAGCTACTGCTACTTCCTGAGCAAGGAGTCGCTGTACCCGGGCTCGAGCTTCCGGATGAGCGAGCCCACGCTGGAGAGCTACGTACGCCAGCTCATCGAGGCCCAGCGCGTGCCGGAGGTGACGTTCGCGTGGCAGGGTGGCGAGCCGACGCTGATGGGGATCGACTTCTTCGAGCGGGCGTTCGAGCTCCAGCGGCGCTACCGCCGCCCCGGGATGACGATCCACAACGCGATGCAGACCAACGGCACGCGACTCGACGATGCCTGGGGGGAGTTCCTGGCGGAGCACGGCGTGCTCGTCGGCATCAGCCTGGATGGGCCGCGCGACCTGCACGACGCGTACCGGGTCGACAAGGGCGGGGCCGGCAGCTTCGACCGTGTGATGGCCGGGCTGGGGGTCCTGCAGCGGCACGACGTCGCGTTCAACGTGCTCACCACGGTCCACCGCCGCAACGCGCCGCACCCCGAGCGGGTCTACCGCTTCCTGCGCGACGAGGTTGGAGCGCGCTTCCTGCAGTTCATCCCGATCGTGGAGCGCGACAACGACACGGGGTTCCAGGAGGGCGAGGCCCTCACACAGCGCTCCGTCGGCGCACGCGCCTACGGGCGCTTCATGAACGCGATCTTCGACGCCTGGGTACGGCGCGACGTCGGCGAGGTCTACGTCCAACTGTTCGACGTCACCCTCGGCAAGTACGTCGGGGAGCGTGGCGGGTTGTGCGTGTTCGAGGAGACCTGCGGCGACGCGCTGGCGCTCGAGCACAACGGGGACGTGTACAGCTGCGATCACTTCGTGCAGCCCGACCACCTGCTCGGCAACCTGCAGGAGCTCCCGCTCGTGGACATGGTGGGCAGCGAACGCCAGCGCGCCTTCGGACGCGCCAAGCGCGATACCCTCCCGCGCCAGTGCCTGGAGTGCGAGGTGCGCTGGCTGTGCCACGGAGGGTGCCCCAAGGACCGCGTGCTTCGCGACGCGTACGGCGAGCCGGGCCTCAACGCGTTGTGCCAGGGCTACCTCGCGTTCTTCCGCCACACCGGGCCCGCGTTCGAGTTCATGGCCGAGGAGATTCGCCTCGGCCGCCCGCCGGCGAACGTGATGGCGTGGTTGGCGGAGCGCGCGTCGGGCGCGTCCACCGCGGGCACGCCGGCGACCGAACGAGGCGCCGCCGTCGGCCCGGCGCACCTGCCGGCGGGCGCCGGCGGGGCGGCGGGCGGGTCGGCAACGCCCGGTCGCAACGATCCGTGCCCCTGCGGCAGCGGCCGCAAGTTCAAGCACTGCTGCGGGCGCCCGTCGTGACGCCCGCGGCCGCCTGAGGCGGGAGCCGCGGGTCGGGGCCGGCGGCCCTGTCCGGCCGCCCGCCGCCGCGTCGCTCCCGGGACCCCGAGGAGGCGGGCCGCGGCCGTGGGGCTGCCTCGCGCGTGCGGCGCACAGCGGGTCCTGGGTTTCGCTCTCGGCGTCCTGCGCGGGGCTGCCTCGCGCGGGCGGCTCACAGCCTCTCGAGCAGGCGCAGCGCGTCGCGGGGCGCGTTGCCCCCGTGATCGTTGTCGAAGTACAGCTCGACGTCCACGCCGTCGCTCGTCCATCGCGACACCGTCCGCGCCCAGTCGTCGAGCGCCGCGTCGCCGTAGCTCCCGTGGTAGCTGTCCTTCGACGGACCGTGGAGGCGCACGTACGCGTGCCCCGCGGTGACCTTCCGGGGCGACTGCTCCCCCGCCAGGTCGTAGACCACGAAGGCGACGCCGTGCTCGCGCAGGGCCTCGTAGATCTCCTCGACGTGCCAGCGCTCGTCGCGGAACTCCACGGCGTAGCGGCCCCGCGGCAACGCGTCGAGGAACGTAGCGAGGCGCTCCGCGTTGGGCTTCCAGCCGCCGGGGAGCTGGAACAGCACGGTGCCGAGCGCACGACCGAGCGGCTTCAGCGCGTTCAGGGTGTTGTGCACGTGCTCCTCGGGGTCCTTCAGCTTCTTGCTGTGCGTGCTGTAGCGGTGCGCCTTCACGGCGAAGGTGAAGCCGTCGGGCGTGGCGTCGCGCCACGTCGCGAGCTTCTGTTCGTCGGGGAGCTGATAGAAGGTGTTGTTGACCTCCAGCGCGCTGAACCTCTCGGCGCAGAACGGCAGCAGGTCGTCCTCGCGGAGGTCCTCCGGGTAGAACGGCCCGCGCCAGTGCTCGTAGTGCCACCCCGACGTGCCGATCCGCAGGTCGCCCGTGCGCTTGCTCATGCGCCCCGCCCCGCGCTGCGCGACGGCGGCGGCTGGCACGAGGGGCAGTGGTAGGCGGAACGCCCCGAGACCTCGATGCGTTCGACGCTGCCGTCACAGCGCGGACAGTCTGCGCCCGGCTCGCGACGACCGGTCAGGAAGTCGTCGGGCATGGCGGCCGGCTCGGCGCCCGCGTCGATGGCGGCCTGGAGGACGGTCCGCATGGTGCGGTACAGCGCCCTGCGCCGCCGGCGATCGAGCGCGAAGTGGAGGGCCATCCAGCTGCCGCCGCCGCTGCGGGCGAACAGGTGCTTCCCGTGCCGGCGCGTCTCGAGCAACTGGTGGCCCGTCAGGGACGCGGCGAGGTCGGTCGTGCCGGTGCCGTCGTCCAAGATCTCGGCACGCGACACCACGACGTTCCGGACGGTGCGGTGGAGGCTGCTCTTCTCGATCGTGCGACGGAAGGTCTCGACGTCGGGGAGTTCGGACATGGGCTCCTCCTTCCTGCCCGCGGCCGGGGAGGGCGGAGGGCGCGAAGGGCGCCCCGGTGTGCGTCAGTATGGTCCCGCGAGCCGTCGCCGGCCGTAACCCATCCTTCGCGGGCGCGCCGGCTGCGGCGCCTACACTCGGGCATGGTGGTCCACGCAACCCCCACGCCGGAGCGCGGTACGCCCGCAGCCGCCTCCCGGCTGGTGTCCGTCCGCCGGCCCGCGCCCCTGTCGCGCCGCGTCGCCGCCGGTTGGCGCGCGCGGCAGCGCCTCGGGGCCCGCCTCGGGGCCCGCCTCGGGTGCCGCCTCCGGGCAGGCCTCCGAGCCCGCCTCCTGGTGCGCCGCACGCGCCTCGCCCTGGCCGCGCCCCTGCGGGTGGCGCCCCGGCTCATGGTGCCCCTGCGGGTGGCGCCCCGGCTCTTGGCGCCCCTGCGGGTGGCGCCCCTGCTGATACCACCCCTGCTGATACCGCCCCTGCTGTTGGCGCTGGTCGCCTCCTGCGCGGGCCCGCCGCCCCCGCGTGACGCCGGCGGAGCGGTCCCGCCGGCGGCGGCGTCCGGTACGCCGTCGTCGGGTGGGGCGTCGTCCGGTGCGACGGTGCCTCGGGTGCGGCCTCGGGTCCGTCCGTCGTCGGGTGGGGCGTCGTCGGGTGCGGGTGGCTCGGATGCGTCCGTGTCGGGCGCAGGCGGGTCCGCCTCGGCCGGGTCCGCGTCCGGTCCCGGAGCGCCTGCGGCGGGCGCGCCCGGCGGCGGGCCGTGCGTGGTGCGCGTCGACCACGAGGTGAGCGTCTTCGACCGCCTCGGGCACGACGCGGCACGCTTCGGGATCGCGACGCCGGACGATCCCCTCGAGCTCGTCGGGCGCGGGCGTGACGGCTGGTGGGCCTTCGCGCCGGGCACGGCGCAGGCGGCGAACGTCGGCCCCTTCCGGTGGCGATGGCTGCCGCCCGAGGCGGGCATCCCCGTGTCGGCGTGCCCGGATCTCCCCGTCGTGTCCTCGCCGCCGGCCGGCGTGTGCTTCGAGATGGCGCTCGGAGACGTCCCCGTGCGCGCTGCGCCCGATCCCGGAGCCGCTGTGCTCGTGACGCTCCCCTCCGAGGGGTACGCGCGCGCCGTGACGACGGGAGCCGGCGGCTGGCTGCAGGTGGACACGTCGGTCGGGAGCCTGCCGGAGGCGCACGGTCGGGGTTGGGTCGCGCCGGGCGACATCGACGTCAACGGTCCCTGCGACGAGGTGCTGGCCGGCCGCTGAGCACTGCGCGGCCGTGCCGCGCGCACGCGCGGCCGTGCTGGGCGCACGCGCGGCCGTGTTGCGCGCACGCGCGGCCGTGCCGCGCGCACGCTCACGCCCACCGCGACAGGCGGGCACCCGCCACGGGACGTGCGACCCGCGACGCCCCGTCCGGGCGCGTCCTACACTCGTGACGTGGGCGGATTCCGGTTCGGGCCGCTGGTGATGAGCGCGCCGCGCTTCTACGGGGTGGTCGCGCTCGTGGTGCTCGTCGTGGCCGGCGAGGTCCTCGCGCGCATCCGCAGGCGTCCGCAGGTGGCGATCTGGGCGTGGAGCGCTGCCCTGATCGTGGCGGTGGGCTCGCGGTTGGGGTTCGTGCTCGTCAACCTGCCCGCGTTCGCCGGCGCCCCGTGGCGCATCGTCGCCTTCTGGCAGGGGGGCTTCAGCCCGTGGTGGGGCGTGGTTGCCGCAGCGGCGTTCACCGTGGCGTGGGCGCTGCGCCGGCCCGACGCGCGGGCGCCGGTGGCGGCCGCGGCGGCGCTGGGCCTCGCCGCGTGGCTCCTCGTTCCGCTCGCGCTGGCGCCGGCCGGACCGGCCGGGGTCGGCCTGCCCGACGTGAGCGTGCAGAGGCTCGGCGGCGAGCCGGTTCGTCTTGCCGATCTGAAGGGGGAGCCGGTCGTCCTGAACCTGTGGGCGACCTGGTGCCCTCCGTGCCGGCGCGAGCTGCCGATGCTCGAGCGCGCCGCGGCCGCGCATCCGGAGGTGCACTTCCTGCTCGCCTCGCAGGGCGAGAGCGAGGCGACGGTGCGGGCCTACGTCGAGAAGGAAGGGCTGGGGCTGCCGAACGTGTTGATCGACCCGCCGTCGGTCCTGTCGCGGGCGCTCGATGCGCTCGGGTACCCCACGTCGCTGTTCTTCGATGCCTCGGGCGCGCTCGTGCGCACCCAGATCGGCGAGCTCTCGGACGTCACGCTCGCCAACGAGCTGGCCGCCCTGGCGCGTTGAGGGCCTGCGGCCGCGGCGGGCCTGCGAGCGGCCGACGTGCCCGCGGCCGGTCGACGGCTGCTGGGGCCCCGCGGCGCGATCCGGAGGGACGGCCAGGCGCCGGCGGGGCGTCCGCCTCAGGGCGCATCGGCTGGCGGCGCGTGCCGGCGGCCCCGCGTTCCGCTCTCCTCGTAACCCGTCCAGCACCCCTCCAGCCCACGTAGCGCGCCCCGCGATCCGACGGCGATCGCGGGGCGCGCCGCAGGAGCGGCGGTCAATCGTGCGCTCGGCGAACCCTCGCCGCGCTCACTCCATCCAGGTGGTGCGCAGCCCGAGGTAGCTCGTGTTCGGGAAGTGCTCGTAGCCCTTCACGTTGGTGCGAAGCGCCTCGAACTGGGAGCTGTGGAACAGGAACACCTGCGGGGAGTCGTCGAGGATCAGGTGCTGCGCCTCGTCGTAGACCGCCTTGCGCTGGTCCTGGTCGGACACCTGGCGGCCCTGTTCGAGCAGCTTGTCGACGTCGGGGTTGGCGTACAGCCCGAAGTTGTTGGGGTTGTCCGAATGGAAGGGGTTGTACAGGAAGTCGTCGGGATCGGACTGACCGGACTCGCCGAGGATGGTCGCCGTGAACTGGCTATCGAGCACCTTCGGCAGGTAGATGCTCCAGTCCTCGGCCACGATGTTCGTCTTGATGCCGATGTCGGAGAGGTTCTGCTGGATGATCTCCGCGGGCGTGCGCAGGAAGTCGTACGTGCTGGTGACGTAGAGGTCGAAGGTGAAGCCGTCCTGCATGCCCGCCTCGGCCAGCAGGGACTTGGCCTTCTCGACGTCGCGCCCCTGGTAGGGGCTGTCCTTCACGCCGTAGAAGTTGCTCGCAGGGATGGTGGTGCCCTTGGCGGCGACACCGCCGGTGCCGAACAGGGCGAGGTCGACGATCGACTGCTCGTCGATGGCGTAGGCGATCGCCTGACGCACGAGCTTGTTGTCGAACGGCGGCTTCGTCACGTTGAAGTACAGGCTGCGGAAGTTGTTCGACAGGCCGCCCACGACCTCTACGTTGGCATCGGCCTTGAGCGTGTCGACGTCGGCCGACGGCACGTACTCGATCCAGTCCACGTTGCCGGTCTGGACGGCGGTGGTGCGCGCCGTGGGGTCGGGGTAGAAGGTGAAGGTGATGCCGTCGAGGTACGGCAGCTGGTTGCCGTCGGCGTCCTTGCCCCAGAAGTCGGGGTTCTTCACCAGCACCATGCGGGTCTGCGGGACGTACTCCTTGAACATGAAGGGGCCGGTGCCGACGACGGCGTTGTCCAGGCTGCCGCCGTTGGCCTCCACCACCTTCTGCGAGACGACCACGTTGAGGCTCGAGCCCAGCTTGGCGAGCAACGGCGCGAACGGCTGGCTCAGATGGAAGACGACGGTGCTGTCGTCGGGCGCCTCGACGCTGTCGACCACCTCGAAGTCGCCCTGCCTCGGAGAGGCCGTGTCGGGATCCTTGATGCGGTCGATGGAGAACACGACGTCGCTGGCCTTCAAGGCGTCGCCGTTGTGGAAGGTGACGCCGCTGCGGAGGTGGAAGGTCCACGTGAGGTTGTCGTCCGAGGTCTCCCACGACTCCGCCAGTCCGGGCACGATCTTGCCGGACGCGTCGAACATCACGAGCGTGTCGTAGACGTTCTCCAACATGTTGCGGGTGGCGGTCGCGTTGGTGGTGTGGGGGTCGAGGCCGACCGGGTCGGTCTGCATGCCGGCCCGCAGGATGCCGCCGTAGGTCTGGGCTCCGGCCGCGCCGAACGCGGCGAGGGCCAGGACGAGGACGATGCCAAGGAGCTTATGGGTTCTCTTCATCATGTGCCTCCCGTGGGCCGGTTGGCCCCATCACGCCCGGCGTCGTGCGAGCGCTCCGTTCGCCGGAGGGTACCCCGTCCGCCGGCCCGCCACGGCGCCCCCGCGCCGCACGTCATCGTGACCTCAGCCGCGGGTCGAGGGCGTCCCGCAGCCCGTCACCGAGAAGGTTGAAGCCCAGCACCGTCAGCATGATCGCCAGGCCGGGCATGATCGAGCCCCACGGGCTCAGCGAGAGGAACCGCCGCCCCTCGGCGATCATCTGACCGAGGCTCGGCGTGGGCGGCTGGGTCCCCAGGCCGAGGAACGACAGCGACGCCTCTGCCAGGATGGCGTAGGCCAGCCGCAGCGTGACCTCCACCAGCAGGGGGGCCGCGATGTTGGGGAGCACGCCGAGTCGGAGCACGCGCCCGTCGCGGGCGCCGACCGCCCGCGCCGCCTCGACGTACACCTCCTCGCGCACGCTGAGGGTCGCGGCCCGCGCCACCCGCACGAACGGCCCCGTGTAGACGGCGCCGATGGCGAGCACGAGGTTCGTCATGCCGCCCCCGAGGAACGCGAGCAGCGCGATCGCGAGGAGGATGGCCGGGAACGACAGCAGGACGTCGGTGAAGCGCATGATGGCCGCGTCCGCCGCGCCGCGGTAGTAGCCGGCGAGGACCCCCAGCAGGGTGCCGATGAGCGCGGCCATGAGGATCGACGCACCCGCCACGGTGAGGCTGGTGCGCGCGCCGTAGAGGATGCGGCTGAGGGTGTCGCGCCCGTACTGGTCGGTGCCGGCGAGGTGGTGCACGGAAGGGCCCTGCAGGCGGTCGGGAGCGTTGATCGTGATCGGGTCGAAGGGCGCCAGCACGGGCGCCGCGAGGGCCGCGACGAGCACCACGACGACCAGCGCCAGCCCGACCATGCCGGCGGGGCTGCGCAGCAGCCGCGCGGCAGGCCCGCGCCGGCGCGACCGGCGACGCCCGGTGGCGCCGGCGGGAGCCGTGACGCTAGCCACGGCGCGCGCGCCTCGCGCCGGTCTCAGCCATAGCGGATCCTCGGGTCGATGAGGGAGTACATCACGTCCACCACCAGGTTGACCACCACGAAGGCGGCCGCGATCGCGAGCACGGCGCCCTGCACGACGGGGTAGTCGCGCAGGTTGATCCCCTCGAGGGCGAAGCGCCCGATGCCGGGGAGGCTGAACACCTGCTCGATGATCACCGCGCCGCCGAGGAGCGTCCCGAACTGCAGGCCCACGACCGTCACGATGGGGATGAGCGCGTTGCGCAGCGCGTGACGGTAGCGCACGCGCCCCTCGTGCAGGCCCTTGGCGCGGGCGGTGCGGACGTAGTCGCGCTCGAGCACCTCGAGCATGGTCGAGCGCGAGATGCGCACCGTCGCCGCGGCGAGGATGAGGCCGAGCGACAGGGCGGGCAGCACCATGTGGCGGAGGTTGCCGACGAGGTCCTCGTTGAGGGGCACGTAGCCCGCGGGCGGGAACCAGCCGAGGCGCAGGGAGAACAGCAGGATCAGCAGGATGCCGAGGAAGAAGCCGGGTACCGACAGGCCGAGGAGCGCCAGCACCGACACCAACAGGTCGACGGGGCCCCCGCGCCGGACCGCGGCGGCGACGCCCGCCGGCAGCGCGATGGCGACGGCGAACACGAGGCTGAGCACGGTGAGCTCGAGCGTGACCGGGAAGCGCAGCGCGAGGTCCTGGATGACGGGCCGCGAGGTGCGCAGCGAGTGGCCGAGATCGCCGCGAAGGACGCCGCCGAGCCACTCTCCGAACTGCACGTGGATGGGCAGGTCGAGGCCGAACATGCGCCGCAGCTCCGCTAAGCGGGCGGCGGAGACGTTGCCCTGGAGGCCCACGAGGTTGGTGACGACGTCGCCCGGGATGGAGCGCATCAGCACGAACACGATGATGGCGATGCCGAGCAGCGTGGGGACCGCCAGCAGGGCGCGGCGCAGGAGGAAGCGCAGCACGGCTCAGGCCCCCCGGCGGCGAGCGCGCCGGGGGCGGGACGGCCCCCGGGTCATGAGGGGGCGGTCGGTACGGGAGTACGCCGGCCGTGTCACATGTGCCTTTCGAGGATTCCTGCGCGCGCGGCCGTCACGCCCGCGGCGCACGGCGTGTCGAGGGGGTCATCTTGAGGGGGTCATCTTAACGTGCCGCGCCGAGGGCGTGCGACCGGGAGGCGTCGCCGGAAGCGGCGGCCGCCGCGAGCGGCGGGTGCCGCGCGAGCACCCTTTCGTCACGGGAAATCGCCCCCGTTTCCAGGAAAGTGGCGCGCGGGTAGACTCGGTCATGGACCCACGGCCGGACCTTCCAGCGGGCGCGGCGCGCTACCGCATCCAGTCGCTCGACCGTGCCCTCGGCATCCTCGCGCTGGTGGCCCGACGGCCGGGAGCGGGCCTGCAGGAGCTTGCCGAGCTCTCCGCCACCAGCGCCAGCCAGGTGCTCAAGATCCTGGCGACCTTCGAGGGGCGCGGCTGGGTCGCGAAGGGGGCCGACAAGACCTACCGGCTCGGCTTCGGCGCGCAGGCCCTGGGCGAGGCGGCCGCGCGCCTGCGGCCGGTGGTCCCCCTCGCGGGGCCGGAGCTGGAGCGGTTGCGCGACGACAGCGGCGAGAGCAGCTTCGTCGTGGTGCGCGACGCCCTGGAGACGGTGGTCGCCGACGTGCGGGACTCGCACCACAAGCTCCGGGTGGTGGCGGTCGTCGGGGACCGGCGCGGCCTGCACGTGGGGCCGGGGCGCCTGTTCCTCGCGTTCGGCGGTCGCGGCCTCCTCGAGCGGCTGCTCGAGCGCGAGCTGCCCGCGTACACGGAGCTCACGGAGACCGATCCGGGGCTGGTGCGCCACGACCTCGCTCAGGTCCGCCGGGGTGGCGTGAGCCTGGGGATCGGCGACGCCGACGAGGGCGCCTTCACGCTCACGGCGGCGGTCCATGGGCCCGCGGGCGAGGTGGTGGCGGGGCTCGGCATCGCCGGCCCGATGAACCGCTTCGACACCTCGATCGAACGCCGCTACCGCGCGCTGGTGCGGGGCGCCGCCGACGCCGTCGCCGAGCGCCTGCGCGCCGCCTCGGAGGCGGCGTCCGGGCCCGCCTCCGAGGCGGCGGACCCGGAGCCCACCTGACGAGACGGCGCCACGGTAGGACGCAGCCCCCCGCGGCGGCCACGGTGGGATCCGTGCACATCTATGCGTGCGTACGTTGACATATGCCGGCCACCGTATTAACATCCGAAACTAGTTCGGCATGTGAAACGTCCGGAGAGGAGGCGGCGGTGGAGAACCAGTACGTCATCAGCTCGGCGTACCGCACCCTGCAGGTGCTGCTGGCGTTCGCGGCGCCTCCGCACCGCTTCTCCCTGGCCGAGATCACCAGCACCATGCATCTCGAGAAGGGGCAGCTCTACCGCTCCCTCAAGACGCTGGAGGAGGCGGGCTTCGTGCGCTCCGAGTCGGACAGCCGTTTCGTGCTGACGCCGGTCGTCCACGCGCTGAGCGCCGCCTGTGCCGGAAGCAGCCACGCCTCCCTGGCGGACGTGGCGGGGCCGCATCTCGACGCCCTCGCGCGCGACTCCGGCGAGTCGGTCAACCTGTTCGTGCTCGCCGGCGAACGCGCCGTGTGCGTCGCGAGCCGGGAGAGCCGCCAGCAGGTCCGTCTGGCCTCGCCGCTGGGCGTGTCCGTGGCGCTCCACGCGGGCGCGGTCCCGAAGGCGATGCTCGCGCATCTGCCCGAGGGCGTGCAGAGCCGGGTGCTCGAGCAGCTCGCCGAGCTGCCGGCCTACACCGAGGCGACCGTGACGGACGTGGGGGCCCTGCGCGCCGAGCTGGAGCGCACGAGGGCGCGTGGTTACTCGATCAGCGACGAGGATTACGACGCGTCGGCCCGGGGGGTGGGCGCGCCGATCTTCGACGCGGCGGGCGAGGTGGTTGGGGGAGTAAGCGTCGGGGGGCCGTCGTTCCGCGTGAACGACGAGGTCCTCGACACATTCGCAGGACTCATCACCCAGGTTGCCGGAGCGATCTCCAAGGAGCTCGGCCATCGGGGATGAGGCGAGGAGGACAGGTATGAAGACAGCCCCCAACTGGTCGAAGCGCCTGCTGGCCCTGCTGGCGGCCCTGGCGATGTTCGCGGTCGCCACCGCCCAGGCCCAGGACTACGACCCCAACGGCACCCTGACGTTCGTGACCAACGCCGACCCCACGCTGAACCCGTGGACGCCCGGCGCCGTGATCGAGTCGAACCTCGTCAACACCATCTTGTTCGCGCAGCTCACCCGCTACTCTCCCGACGACCTGACGCCGTCGCCCGACCTCGCCACGAGCTGGGAGGCGGCCCCGGACGCGATGTCCTGGACCGTCCACCTGCGCGACGGCGTGACGTGGTCCGACGGCGAGCCGTTCACGGCCGACGACGTCGCCTTCACCTTCAACGACGTGATCCTCAACAAGGACCTCGGCGCCAACAACTCCAGCGCGTTCTCGCCCGTCGACCACGTGGAGGTCGTCGATCCGCTCACGGTGACGTTCGTGCTGAAGAGCCCGTTCTCGTCGCTGCCGTACTACCTGGCGTACTTCGCCGGCATCCTGCCCGCGCACGTGCTGCAGGGTGCGGACAACCCGCTGCAGGTCGCCAGCTTCAACAAGGGCAACCCGGTCGTGACCGGCCCGTTCAAGGTGGCCGAGTTCGTCCCCGGCTCGTACGTCCGGCTCGAGCCCAACGACCGCTACTGGGGCGGCACGCCCAAGGTCAAGACCATCGTCTTCAAGATCGTCTCCGACCCGAACACGCAGCTCGCCCAATTGCTCGCCGGTGACGTCGACATGGCGACGGTCACGAACCCGACGCTGCTCGCCGGCGTGGAACGCAACCCGAACCTCGACGTCATCCGCCAGAGCCAGAACATCTGGTACTGGGTCGCGCTCAACCAGGACGACCCGCGCTTCACCGACGTGCGCGTGCGGCAGGCCCTGCTCACGGCGATCGACCGTCAGGCCATCATCGACTCCGTGCTCAAGGGCTACGGCACCATCGCCACCGGCCCGATCGCGCCGTTGCAGCAGGCGTTCTACGACGCGGACGTGCCCTCCTACCCCTTTGATCCGGAGAAGGCCAAGCAGTTGCTCGCCGACGCGGGCTGGACGCCCGGCTCGAACGGGATCCTGCAGAAGGACGGCAAGCCCCTGACCGTCAGCATGCCCACCGGCCAGTTCGGCTACCTCGTCGACGCGACCCTTCTCGTGCAGCAGTACTGGAAGGACATCGGCGTCGACGTGCAGCTCAACGTCATGGAGTGGAACGCGTACATCCAGAAGGTCGTCGTCAACCGCGACTACCAGGCGACCCTGGCGTGGTGGAGCACCCCGCCGACGACCGACATCACGCCGTACTTCGGGAGCGCCGGCGCCGGCGGCGGCAACAACATCCCCAACTACCAGGACCCCGCGCTCGACGACCTGATGGCCCAGGCGCGCCGCGCCACCACCCTCGAGGACCAGCAGGCCGTGGTGAAGACCATCGAGGAGAAGGTCGCCACGGACCTGCCGTACCTCTTCCTCTGGTACCCGGACATCATCACCGTCCGCAACGACAAGATCGGCGGGATCGCCGACATCAACCAGGCCACGGCGTTCCAGTACGCCGTCGACTGGTACGTCAAGCCCTGAGTCGGGCGCACGACGGTGACCGCCTACATCGTTCGCAGGTTGTTGCAGGGCGCCGTCGTGCTGTTCCTGGTCTCCGTCTTCACGTTCTTCCTGATCAACCTGGCCCCGGGCGGCCCCTCCTCGGCGGTGAGCTTCGAGCGCACCGCCGAGGAGCGCCAGGCCGTGCTGAAGCAGTACGGCCTGGACCGTCCGGTGGTGGTGAGGTACGTGAGCTGGCTGAGCCAGGCGGTGCGCGGTGACCTCGGCACGTCGTACAACCAGGGCCTTCCGGTGTCGCGGCTGCTGCGGCAACGTGCCGCCGCGACCGTGCAGCTCGGGCTGAGCGCCCTGTTCCTCGCCACCTTCGCCGGGGTCGCCCTGGGGATCGTGGCGGCGCAGTACCGAAACCGCTGGCCCGATCACGTGGTCAGCTCCGTGTCCGCTCTCGGCATGTCGGTCCCCGGGTTCTGGCTCGGCATCGTCGTCATCATCGTGTTCGCGGTGCAGCTCGGCTGGCTGCCGTCGTCCGGGATCTTCTCGGTCGGCCGCCAGTTCTCGCTCGGCGACCGCGTGCGGCACCTGATCCTCCCCGCCGGCGTGCTGGCCTTCACGCTCATGCCCAACATCGTGCGGGTGACGCGCTCCGCCCTGTTGGAGGTGACGCACTCCGATTACGTGCGCACCGCCCGTGCCAAGGGCCTGCGGCCCCGCGTCGTGCTGCTCAAGCACACCTTCAAGAACGCCCTCGTTCCCGTCATCGCCATCCTCGGCCTCGTCACCACCGTGCTGTTCTCGGGTTCGGTCGTCATCGAGAGCGTGTTCGGCTGGGCGGGCATCGGACGCCTCGCCATCGAGGCCGCCAACGGCCGCGACTACCCCGTCATCCTCGGCGTCACGCTGCTCGCGGGCGCCATCGTCGTGGTCGTCAACCTGGTCGTCGACCTGCTCTACGCCGCGGTGGACCCGCGCATCAGCCATGGCTGAGGTCGCGCTGGCCCATGCCCGTCCGCGTTCGCGCGTCGGGGCGCGCGCCCGCCGCAATCCCATGGGGCTGATCGCCGCCACGGTGGTGGTGGCGCTCGTGCTGCTGGTGAGCGTGGGCCCGCCCCTCTACGGCCAGTCCCCCACGACCACCAACCCGTTGCACAGCCTCGCGGCGCCGAGCGCGGCGCACTGGCTGGGCACCGACGAGCTCGGGCGGGACGTGTTCGCGCGCATCCTGTCGGGCGGTCGCGTGTCCATGGCCGTGGGTTTGCTCGCGATGCTCGTCGGGCTGTCGCTCGGCACGGTCGTCGGCGGGCTCTCCGGCTACTTCGGGGGCCGCACGGAGGCGGTGCTCATGCGGCTGGTGGACGTGTTCATGGCCATCCCCGCCTTCTTCCTGATCCTCGTCATCGTCACGGCCTTCGGCAACCGCCCGTCCACCGTGATCGTCACGGTCGGCCTGGGCTTCTGGGCGCAGATGGCCCGTGTGGTCCACGCGGAGTTCAGCAAGTACCGCCACGCCGAGTTCGTGGAGGCCACGCAGGCCCTCGGCGCCTCGCACCCGCGCACCATGACGCGGCACATCTTCCCGCAGGTCGTGCCGCAGGCCATCGTGCTCGCCACGCTCGGCGTGGGCTGGTCGATCCTGAGCGAGGCGGCCCTCAGCTACCTCGGCCTCGGCATCCAGCCACCGCTCGCGTCGTGGGGCAACATGCTCCAGAACGCCCAGGCGTACCTCTGGGCGAAACCCATGCTGGCCATCTACCCGGGCATCTTCATCGCCCTGACGGTGCTCGCCTTCAACGTCCTGGGCAACGCGCTGCGCGACGTGCTGGACCCGCGCGAGTAGCCGCGCCCTCCCAACCGAACGGCGCGGAGCCGCGCCGCCCCGAAGGAGACCCACCCATGCAACCCAAGCGCTACGACGGCTACCGCTCGTTCGACTACCTAGAGGCCGGCAAGGACTTCAAGCGCTTCGAGCTGGCGGCCGAGCTCGAGCGCGTGAAGAGCTCCAAGGTCGAGGTGAACGCCGAGCAGGAGGAGCGCGTCGCCGCCCTGTTCCGCGACAACGTCATCGTGTCGTTGCACGACCACTGCTTCGTCGCGCCGAACGACCTGTCGCAGTTCCTCGAGTACCGCCGCTGGGGCCGCGACGTCACGGGCTACGAGGGCCTCAGCGTCAGCGGTCTCGACGCCGTGTTCGACAACCTCATGGACGGCACCGCGATGATCACCTCGCGCGGCGGTTGGAAGTTCGACGACGTCATCTTCGACCTCGGCATGCGCCTGTCGGACCTGGCGCACCAGGACTTCGTGACCCTCGCCACGCGCACCCGGCACATCCGCGACGCCAAGGCCAACGGCCAGGTGGCGATGGTGCTGTCGCTCGAGGGTGCCGCCATGATCGAGAACGAGCTGGACCGCATCGACATCCTCTACGGCTTCGGCGTGCGGGCGTTGGGGATCGCCTACAGCGAGGGCAACGCGCTCGGCGCCGGCCTCAAGGAGCCGGGCGACGGCGGCCTCACCGTCTTCGGGCGCAAGGCGGTGGAGCGCATGAACAAGCTTGGGATCGCCATCGACGTGTCGCACTCCGGCGACCGCACGGCGCTCGATACCATCGAGGCGAGCACGCACCCGATCTTCATCACCCACGCGGGCGCCCGCTCGCTGTGGGACTCGCGCAGGCTCAAGCCCGACGAGGTCATCGAAGCGTGCGCCGCGCGCGGCGGGGTGATCGGCATCGAGGCCGCGCCCCACACCACCATCACCCGCAACCGTCCGCGTCACTCGATCGAGTCGTTCATGGAGCACTTCGAGTATTGCGTCGAGCTGGTGGGGATCGATCACGTCGCCTTCGGGCCCGACACGCTCTTCGGCGACCACGTCGGTCTGCACCACGCGCTCGCCGCCGAGCTCTCCATCGGCGCCTCGCGCGGCCAGGCGGAGTACCCCGAGGTGGCGTTCGTGGACGGGCTCGAGAGCCCGGCCGAGGCTTTCGGCAACATCGTGCGCTGGATGGTCCTGCACGGCTACAGCGACGACGACATCGCCAAGGCGGCCGGCGGGAACGTGCTGCGCGTGCTGGACGAGGTGTGGTACTGATGCCCGACGCCGTGATCAACGGCGTGCGCCTGGCCTACGACGACACCGGCGGGGACGGCATCCCCATCGTGGCGCTCCACGGTGGGCCCGGCATGGGCAACCGCGTCGGCAACTGGCGGGTGTTCACGGCGCTCGCGCAGCGGCTCGGAACCGACCGCTTCCGCGTCGTGGCGTACGACCATCGCGGTTGCGGCGAGAGCGATGACGGCGCGCCGTACACCCACGATCAGTGGTGCGACGACCTCGACCAGCTCCGGCGCCGGCTCGGCCTCGGGAAGATCGTGCTGGCCGGCGGCTCGTACGGCGGCATGCTCGCGTTGGAGTACGCCCTGCGGCACCAGGAGAGCCTCTACGCGCTGGTGCTGCGCGACACCGTCGCCAACGGGCGCTACCACGGGGTGGCCAAGCAGCGGGCGATGGCGAGCGGCTTCCCGATGGACGAGGCGGAACTCGACCGGCTCTTCGCCGGGCGCACCACGAGCAACGACGACTTCCGCGCGCTGCTGCGCATGATCATGCCCCTGTACAACGTGACGCGCGATCCGGAGCGCGACGCGAGGGCGGTGGCGGCGATGCAGCTGCACTACCAGACCCACAACTGGGCGTTCGCCCGCAACCAGGTCACCTACGACGTGCTGGAGCGGCTGCCGCGGATCACCGTGCCCACCCTCGTCACGGCGGGCCGCCACGACTGGGTGACGCCGCTGGAGGCCAACGAGGAGGTCGCCCGCGCCATCCCGAACGCCGAGCTCGTGGTGTTCGAGAACAGCGGGCACGCCCCGCAGGAGGAGGAGCGCGAGCGCTGGCTGGACGTGGTGGCGGAGTTCCTCGAGCGCCACGTCGCCGGCCACGCGGCGAAGCGCTCGGCGCAGCGGGGCGGGGCGCCCGCGTGAGCGAGCGCACCGACGCACCTCGACCCATCGCGCCAGAGGAGCGCGCCCGCCGCGCCGTCGGCGCGTTCGACCGCGTCCCCGACGGCGTCGCGGCGCTGGTGCTGTTCGACGACCAGTACATCCAGTACTACGCGGACTTCGTGTTCCACCCGACGGAGCGCCCCATCGCCCTCGTCCTCGTGCCGGACGGGGCCCGCACCCTGTTCGTGCCGCGGCTCGAGCTCGAGCACGCCGAGGGGGTGGCGGACGTCGAGCACGTGGTCGCCTACCCGGAGTACCCGGGCGAGCGCCACCCGATGGAGCTGCTGCTCGACCACCTGCGCTCCGCGGGCCTCGACGGGCGGACGATCGGGGTCGACCACGACGGTTACCCGCCCGTGATGGGCTACGCCCCACGACCGCTGAGCGCGAGCCTGTCGATCCGGCACGTGTCGCCGGCCCTCGACGCGCAGATGGCGCGCAAGAGCGCGGCGGAGATCGAGCTCATCCGGGCCTCGGCCCGCTGGGGTGGCCGGGCGCACGAGCTGCTGCAGGCGTACACGGCGGTGGGGTTGCGCGAGAACGAGGTGTCGGCGCGCGCGTCGCGCGAGGCGACGCAGGAGATGAGCGCGGCGTTCGGCTCCGGGTACCGCCCCCGCAACCGTTGGATCCAGGGAGCGCTGGCGCTCTACCGGGGTCAGATCGGCCCCAACAGCGCGCTGCCCCACGCCGTCACGCTGGATGTCGAGTTCCGGGCGGGGGACACGCTGGTGACGGGCGCGGGCGCGGACGCCTGGGGGTACATCAGCGAGCTCGAGCGCACCATGATCCTCGGCTCGCCCGATGCCGAGCAGCGCCGCTACTTCGCGCACATGCTGGCCCTCCAGGACCTCGCCTTCGACACCATCCGCGCCGGCACGCCGGTCGCGGCCGTGGACCGTGCCGTGCGCGCGTACGTCGAGGACCACGGCCTGCAGGGCGCCTGGCGTCACCACGTGGGCCACTCGCTCGGGCAGCGGATCCACGAGAGCCCGTTCCTGGATATCGGCGACACCGGCGTGCTGGAGGAGGGGATGGTCCTGAGCGTCGAGCCGGGCCTGTACGTGCCGGGGCTCGGCGGCTTCCGCCACTCCGACACCGTGCTGGTGACGTCGGACGGCCTGGAGATGATCACGCACTATCCGCGTGACCTCGCCTCGCTCAGCCTCGACGCCTAGCGTCGCTTCGCGTGCGTCGGCCGCGCCGCGTCACCGACGACACGGCACGGCCGCCCACCCGCCGGGCGGGGCTCAGCGCATGCCCTGCGGCACCACCAGCAGGTCGATCGGCACCACCGAACCGTTGTCGATCAGCACGGAGTGATCGCTGACCCACGCCTGCCAGGTCGGCTGGAACGACGTTCCCACCTTCACGCTCGCCTTGCCCTCGCGCGACACGAAACGGTCGAACTCGATGACGAGCTGGCCGCCCGCCAGCGTGTCGAGGCGCGCCTTGCCGGTCGCCTCGCTGGCCCGGGCGCGGAGGTCCGCCGTCGTGAGGCTGCCCTTCACCATGTGCCCCTGCATCAGGGTGGTGAGCGTGTCGGTGTCTCGGATGAGCTCGCGGAAGCGGGCGGCGCCCAGCAGCGCCGAGAGGTTCCGGAAGGCGGTGTCGGTGGGCGCGAAGAGCGTGATCGGGCCGTCCGTCGTGAGGGTCTGGTCGAGGCCCGTCCGCTTCAGGATCTGCACGGTGCAGTTGAAGGTGTGGTCCGGATCGTTGCCGCCGGTATAGCAGGCCGCTCCCCCCGCGTTCGTGGTCGTGCCCTCTAGGTACGCCATCATGTCGCCGGTGATGTGGGTGATGCTGCTGACGTCGATGAGGGGCCCCGCCTCGGCGCGCCCGGCCAGGAGCAGAGCGAGCGCGACTGCGGCGAGCGCGAGGGGCAGGAGCCGGACGGGCGGCCGTGCGGTGCGGGCGGCGGCGTGAGACCGCGCGTGTCGGGTGGTGGGGAGCTGGATCATGGCTGGCCTCTCGGGCTCGCGGCGTCCCGGATGCGGGCGTGGTGCCGGTGCGGAGCTACGTCTCGACTCTAGGCGCGGCAGATGAGGCCATCGTAAACGGTCGGTGGGGACGCGTTGAAGGGCGGCCGTGGCCCCGCGCGCGCCACGGGAACGCCCTTCAAGACGTGCTAGCGCGCTGTACGCGTCGCTCGTGGCCGCGCGCGGGCCACGGGAACGCCCCCGGGCGGCGCGGGGCCATCCGGGGGCGATACGTCGTGGGGTCGCCGGTCGCGCCGGCGCCTCACGCGCGGTCGCGCCGATCAGGAGCTAGGGAGCTGCTTGCCGGTCACGAACACGTGGTCGACGGGGATCAGGACCCCGCGACCGAACTGGACGCTGTTGCCGGTCACGTAGCTCTGGGCGTCGACGCCGGCCGGCCCGACCGCGACCGAGGTATGGCTCGGCGCCTCGGCGAGGTTGTCGAAGGTGACCTGAAGCTGGTCCGCGCCCTGGGTGTCGAGCGTGGCGATGCCGCTCGCGGTGACCGCATGGTACGAGAGCGTAGGGATGTTGTGCAGGCCGCTGACCATCGAGGTCTCGAGCCAGCTCGTCAGGGCGGCGGAGTCGGTCATGAAGCGGTCGAACCGCGCACCGCCGATGGCGTCGTGCAGGCTCTTGAACGCGGCGTCCGTGGGCGCGAAGAGGGTGATGTCACCGACGCCGTCGAGGCGCGCCATCAGGCCGGTCGTGACGAGCGCCTGGCTGTAGCAGGTGAAGGTGGCGGTCGGCGTACTGGTGCGTGAGTAGCACGGGCCGTTCGCCTTGGCGTTGGCGCTGTTGCGCGCGAGGTACGTCTGCAGGTTGGTGCCGTTCACCGTGAGCGCCGAGATGCGGACGTTCGGTGCGGCCGCCGCGGCTCCCACCAGTGCGGCCACCAGCACGAAGGCCAGCGCCAGGATCGGGATGCGCGCGGGGGTTCGCCATTCCGTTGTCGTCTTGGGTGTCTTCATGGGTGCTCCTCTCGAGGGCTTGGCGCCGTGCGCCAGGCGAGGAATCCACCGGACCGCGTCGGCGCCCGGAGGTTTGGCGTGGTTCGGGGCGTCGGGCGGCACCGCTCGCCGACCGACTCCTCGGAGCCTAGGCCATGGCCATGAGTCGTGCTTTGAAGCCCGATGAGACGCCCGGCGCGTGCGATGAGAGAAACGGGTCAGCGGGAGGGCGCGGGCGCTCGCAGGTCGTTGGCGCTGGCGAGCACGGGCGCGTTGGACAGCGCCTCGAGCGCGAGGGGCGCGCCCGCGAGCACCGTGAAGGTGTGGCTCTCACCCGGCAGCAGCGTCACGAGCGCGTCGTCGACGGTGGCGCTCGGATCGAGCCGGTCGGGGAACAGCGTGATGTCGCGCACGACGCGCTTCGCGCGCAGGTGCAGGCGCTGAACGGGCCCGTCGCGCTCGACGGTGGCGTCGAGCTCCGCCGGAGCGTAGCGCAGCTCCTTGTCACGGGCGAACGCGAACACGGCGCGCTGTTCGCCCTCGTCGGCGACCAGCAGCTCGCCGCAGGGATCGGCGGGGAGACCCAGCGGCGGCGGCAGGGGCCGCGACGTCGCGGTCCGTGGTGGGACGAGGATCTCCAGCAACGCCTCGGCCAGCGCGGGCGTGCCTGGGCCCGCGTCGAGGGGCACACGCCTGATGCGCACCCGCGCGGGCCACGCCTCGTCGCTGTCGTTGTGCAGGGAGAGGCGGGCGGGGCGCGGCGCGGCGCCGCCGTCGCCGAGCAGGTCACCGTCGCCGCGCGCCCCGTCCGGCAGCAGGCTCATCAGCCTGTCGCGATACACGTGCCGCAGAGCGTGCCATAGGGGCTTGAGGCGCCCGTCGCCGTCGACGGCCGCCCAACTGGTCACGGGCCAGCAGTCGTTGAGCTGCCACACCACGCTGCCCATGCAGTGGGGCGCGAGCGATCGGAAGTGCCGTACGCCCAGCTCCACGGCGCGCGCCTGGTTCAGCTGCGCGGCGAACAGCCAGGCGTCGATGTCGTCGGGGACGGGGAAGTGCTCGGCCATCCGGGCGACGAGCTTGTCGTTGCCGCCCACGGCCTTCTGGTGGTGCAGCATGCCGGCACCGTCGGGCCTCAACGGCCGCTCCGTGACCGCGCGCGTCAGCGTCGCCCACGCGGGCGGCCCCTGGTGCCCGAACTCGGCGACGAAGCGCGGCCGGTACTCCAGGTAGACGGTGTAGTCGCGCTCGTTCCAGGCATCCCAGATGTGCATGCAGCCGTGGAGGTCGAGGTTGGGATGGAGCGCCTCGGAACCCGACCACGGGCTCCCGGGCCAGTACGGACGGGTCGGGTCGAGGTCGTGCACGAGCCGGGGCAGCGTCTCCAGGTAGTAGGTGCGACCCCAGCTCGAGCCGCCGAGCGCAGCCTTCCAGCCCCAGTCCTCGTGGCCCCACAGGTTCTCGTTGTTGCCGTTCCACAGGATCAGGCTCGGGTGAGGCAGTAGGCGCACCACCGCGTCGGCGGCCTCGGCCTCGATCTCCTGGGGGAACGGCTCCTCCTCGGGGTAGGCCGCGCAGGCGAACGCGAAGTCCTGCCAGACGAGGATCCCGAGCTCGTCGCAGGCGTCGTAGAAGGCGTCGGACTCGTAGATCCCGCCGCCCCACACCCGCACGAGGTTGACGCCGGCCGCGCGCGCCTGCCGCAGTCGGCGCAGGTAGCGGTCGGGGCCGACGCGACTCGGGAAGACGTCGTCGGGGATCCAGTTGACGCCGCGCGCGAACACCGCCCGGCCGCCGACGCGAAGCGTGAAGGCGCGCCCGGCGGCGTCCTCGCTGGCGTCGAGCTCGGCGCGCCGGAAACCGATCCTCCGGTTCCAGCGGTCGAGGTCGCGGCCGCCGGTGTCGGCGAGCGTGACCTCGAGCCGGTACAACGGCTGCGCGCCGTAACCGACCGGCCACCACGGCTCGGGGGTGCGCACGGCCAGGTCCAGCGTCGCGGCGCTCGCATCCTCGGGCACACGGGTGCGCGAGCTCGCCGCGACGCTGCCGTCTGGCGCGAGCAGGACGGCATCGAGCGCGAGCGGTGCCGGTGATGGGCCGCGCTCCAGCTCGACCCGCAGCTCGACCGTGCCGCGTGCGCCCGCACCGTCGCCGAGCCGGACCAGCGGGCGCACGCGCGCCAGGCGGGCGACGCTCCACGCCTCTAAGCGCGCCTCGCGCCAGATGCCGGCCGTGACGAGGGTGGGACCCCAGTCCCAGCCGAAGTTGCACGCCGCCTTGCGGATGAAGTTGAACGGGGGGCCGTAGGCGCGCGGGCGTTCGCCGAGCCGCGCGGCCTCGTCGCGGGCGCTGCGCAGCGCCGAGGCGAACGTGACGGCGAGCTCGTTGACGCCCCGCGAAAGGACGTCGGTGACATCGAACCGGTAGCTGCGGTGCATGTTGCGCGTGCGCGCGACCTCGCGCCCGTTCAGCTCGATGGTGGCCACGGTGTCGAGGCCGTCGAACGCCAGGTCGAGCCGGTCGGCGCTGGCGGCCTCGGGGGGCGCGTCGAAGGCGCAGCGGTAGCGCCAGTCGCGCTCGCCGATCCAGCGAACGTCGAGCTCGTTGAGGTCGAGGAAGGGGTCGTCGATGAGGTTCGCTGCGAGCAGATCGGTGTGCACGCAGCCCGGCACGGAGGCGGGGATGCCCTGCGGCGGGAACGCGATCGGCGTCGGGTCGTCGGAGCTCGCGGGCTCGAGCCGCCAGCCGCTGCCGAGGGGGTGGAGCGTACGCGCCATGTCGCCTCCCGTGGGCGCGCCGACCGGTCCCTCCGCCGCCCGGCGGGGGTAGCCGGTGCGGGATGCGTGGCCGGGGGCGCGTCCACCACGTGCTCATCGTACGCCTGCAGGGAGGCGCGGGGGCGCCGCGATGGGCGCGCGCCGTGCGCTTCCGGGCATGAGCGAAGCCGCCGGGTCGCGAGCGCGCCCAACCTGATACCGTGGGGGCCGAGGACGAACGAGCGCGGCGCGCTCGCGCCGCGCGCCGGCGCGCCCGCCGCAGGGAGGAGGCAAAGCGCACGTGCGACTGCTGCACCTGGCGGACCTCCATCTGGGTTGGCAGCCGGCCAGCTGGCCGCCCGTCAGGGCGGCGCAGCGCCGCGAGCGTCGCGACGGGGTCCTGCAGCGCGCCGTCGACGTCGCCCTGGAGCGGGGCGTCGACGCGGTGGTGGTCGCGGGCGACCTGTTCGAGACGTTCGACCCGCCCGAGCCGCTCGTCGAGCGTGCCCTCGCGCAGCTCCGGCGCCTCGCTGCCGCCGGCGTGCTGGTCGTGACCGTTCCCGGCAATCACGACGAGATCACCTACTCCGCCTCCGTCTACCGCCGCCGGCGCGACGCCTGGCCCGGCATCCTCGTCACCAACCCGCTGCCCGAGCTCGTCGCCTCGGTCCCGATCGGCGGCGACACGCTGCACCTCGTGTCGCTCGCCTTCACCGGCGGCGTCACGCCGGCGCGCGCGCCCCTGCGCGACTTCCCGACGGTCGAGGAGCCGGGTTTCCGCCTCGCGGCCTTCCACGGCACGCTGGGGCTCCCCGGCGGCGAGCGCAGCCTCCCCCTGGACGCGGCCGCCCTGGCCGCCGCCGGCTACCACTACGTCGCGCTCGGGCACATCCATCAGGCGTCGCGCACGGCGCTGCCGGCCGGCCCCGCGGTGTACCCGGGCTGCCTCGAGGGCAAGGGCTTCGACGATCCGGGCGTCGCTCACCTCACGCTGGTGGCCTGGGACGGCCGCTCCGCCACCGTGGACGAGCTGCCGTTCGACGTGCAACCCATCCGCGACGCCGCGATCGACGTCACGCAGCTCGACGACGCGCGCGCGATCGACGAGCGCATCGAGGCGCTGGCCGACGGCGACGCTGTGCAGCGCGTGCGCCTGGAGGGGGGCCTGCACCTCGCCGGGTTCGACCCGGCCGCAGTGCAGGCGCGCCACGAGGCGTCGTTCTTCCACCTCGAGGTCGACGACCGCTCGACGGTGGTGGCGGCGGACGTGCTCGAGCGCTGGGCCGCCGAGCCGACCATCCGCGGCGCGTTCGTCGAGCGCATGCTGCGGCGGCTCGACGAGGCGACCGAGCGCGGCGCCGGCGTCGGTGCCGGTGCCGGTGCCGAGGACGGTGACGACGGCCGTCCCGCCGCGGACCGCGCCATCGTGGAGCGGGCGTTGCGCTACGGGGTCGGCGCCCTGCATGCGCGGCGCGGCGACGAGGGGGGGCGACGGTGAGGGCATCGGAGGGCCGGCCCGAGTCGGCGCCCGCGTCCGAGGACGCCGCCGGGCGCCGTGATGTGCGCTGGGAACGCCTCGTCCTGGACGGCTTCGGACGGCACGGGTGCCTCGACGTGGACCTGCCCGACGGGCTGGGCGTGCTGGTGCGGCCCAACGAGTGGGGCAAGTCCACCTTGGTTGCGGGCCTCACCGCGGTTCTGTTCGGGCTCCCTGCTGTCGACGACGCCGCCCAGTTCGGTGCGGGGCGCTACCGCGGTTGGAGCCGGTCGGGCCGCTTCGGAGGCGCCCTCACCTTCCGGGCGGCCGACGGCGAGCGCTACACGCTCGAGCGCGACTTCGACGAGCACCTCGTGCGCCTGCTGCGGCTGACCGACGAGGGTCCCGAACAGGTTCTGGAGGGCAGCCACAACCCCATCGCGCGCAAGCGCAACGAGCGCTTCGAAGCCACCCTCGCGCGGCTGCTCGGGGTGAGCGGCCGCGAGGCGTTCATGGAGACGTTCTGCGTCTCGCAACCCATGCCGGAACCCGAGGGCCTGGGGCGCGAGGTCCAGCGACTCCTGGTCGGTACGGGGCGCAGCAGCGTGGACGCGGCCCTGGCACACCTCGCCGACCAGGTGGTGGCGCGCACGCGCTACGCCGGCCGCCTCGGCGTGACGCCGGGCGACAAGCGCAAGGACGGCGAGCTCGAGGTCCTCAGCGGCGCCATCGACGAGCTCCGGACGGCGCTCGACGAGGGGCGCGAGGCGGCCGATCGCGCCGTGGAGATCGGTTCCGCCTTGCAGCGCGTGGAGGCCGAGCGCGCCGAGCGCGACCGAGAGGTCGAGCGCCTGCAGAGCGCGGCGGACGCGCGGCGCGAGTACCTTCAGAGGGCGCGCACCTACGAGGAGCGGCGCGGCGCACAGCGGAGCGTGGAGCAGTCCCTGCACCGCGCCGAGGCCCTCGCGGCGGAGGCCGAACGCGCCGCGGCGCGCGTGGTGGAGGCCTGGCCGGAGTTCGAGCGCCTCGAGCGCGGCCTCCCGGGCGGCACGGACGTGGGAGCCCTGCTCGAGAAATTGCGCGAGGCCGAGGCCACGCTGAGCGGCGCGACGGCGGAGGCCTCGCGGGCGCACGACGCGGCCGAGTCGGCGGAGCGGGACCTGGCGCGCGCGCGCCGGGAGCTCGACGAGCACGAGCGCCGGCGCCCGCCCGCTGCCGCCCCAACGGTGGAGCAGGTGCACGCGCTGCGCGCGGCGAGCGATCGCGCGCTGGCGCAGTGGCGGGCGCACCTCCGCAGCGAGCGCGCGGTGCGCGAGGCCGAGGCCGCCGCGGCACCCTTCGCGCCCTTCGCGAACGCGTCGGAACCCGACCGCGAGCTGTTGCGGCGCTACGAGGTCGAGGCCGAAGCACGCGTCGTGGGCGTGGAGCGCGCCGAGGCCGCCGTACGGGAGGCCGAGGCGGAACGGCGTCGCCTCCTGGTGCCCGACCCGGGCCTTCCCAACGACGTGGAGGCCGAGGAGATCCGCGTGAGGCTCATGCACCGGGTGCCGCTCTGGCTGCTGCGCGCCCTGCAGCTCTGCGGAGGCGGCGCGGTGGCCGTCCTCGCGCTGGCGATGACCCTGCGCGTGGCTCCCTGGCCGTACGCCGTGGCCATCGGGTTGGTGGTGGGCCTCGGAGCGACCGCGCTGCTCCGGCCGCAGCGCGGCTCGCCCCGCCTCGGACGCTTCCGCGGGCGCCCCCGGGCCGAGCTGAGCGCCCTGCTCGAGGCGTACGACGCGTGGCGCGGCCAGCCACTGCCGAGCCGCGAGAACCTGCGAGTGCTGCAACGGGAGCTCGAGGGTGCGCGGGAGCGCCTCCGCAGCTTCGAGGAGCGCATGCTGCCGTACCAGCGCGTGTTCGCCGAACCCGGCGTCTCCTTCGAGGCGTTCCTCGGCGTCTCGCGCACGATCGAGCAGCGCCGCGCCGTACACGCCGAGCTCGCGCGCAACGCATGGGGCGTGGCGCCGCAGGAGGTGCCCGATCTCGATCCACGCGCGCTGCCGCAACCCTGGCCGCGGCTCGCGGCGCTCGCCGGCTCCCAGGGAGGCGTGCCGACCGACCTGCGGAGGCTCACGGTCGCGCTCGAGCGCCTCGACGAGGACGCCTGGCGCGCGGCCCTCGAGCGCGCCGCCACCGCCGAGCGCGAGGCTGCGGCCTGGCGCGAGCGGCGAACCATCCTGGAGCGCGCGGCCGCACGCCACGAGACCGTGGTCGAGGAGCGCGGCTCCAGCATGCTGCGGGCCCGCGCACGGCTCGGGCACGCGCGGGCGCTCGCCGCGGGCGCGTCCGAGCCGCTGGCGCCGGCGTTGGAGACGGCGGCCGACGTTGGGGAGTTGCTCGCGCGCTGGCGCGAGCGCGCGGGCGCCGAGGCGGAGGCCGAGCGGCCGTGGGATGCCCTCGCCTCGCTTCTCGACGCGCTCGAGGTGGCGTCCATGGACGCCTTGCGCGACCGCGCCGTGCAGCGCAACATCGAGGCCGTGGCGGCCTACCGCGCCCTGGAGGACGTGTACGAGGCGCATCCGGAGCTGCCTCCTCCGGCTGCGATGGGGCCGGAGAGGGATCCGGAGTTGCTCTCGCGTCGGCTGAGCGAGCTCGAGGGCCGGCTCGCCGAGGAGCGCCGCGCCCAGGGCGATGCGGCCGCGGAGGTGTACCGGCTCGAGCGCGAACGCGCGGCGCTGCACGGCCTGCGCGTGATCAACCTCGCCCAGGCCGAGATCGAGATCGGCGCGCTGGAGGCGCGAAGGGCGGAGGTGGAGCTCGAGATCGCGGCGCTGGTGCTGGCCCACGCCGAGCTCCAGGAGGCGGTTCGGGCGTTCCAGAGCGGGTACCGCGAACGGCTGGAACGCGCCGCCGGGGCGTACCTCGCGACCTTCTCCGGTGTCGACGACCGGCGCGTCCGGTTGCTCGACGATTTCTCCGTGCGCCTGAGCGACGCGCGCGGGATCGACATGCTGCCGGGCCAGCTCAGCCAGGGCGCGCAGGATCAGCTCGTCCTGGCCCTGCGGCTGGCCATCGCGGACCACATGTCCGAGGACGCTCCCCTGCCCCTGCTGCTGGACGACCCGTTCCTCAACTGGGATGCCGAGCGGCTGGAGCATCTGCGCGCCGCCCTCGGGAAGCTCGGGGGGCGCCAGATCCTGCTCCTCAGCCACCGGCAGGAGTTCGAGGCGTGGGGCAGCCCGGTGGCGGTTCGTAGGGGTCCCTGAGCGCGGCCGCACCATCCGGTTGCGCTCGATACCGCCCGGGTCCGTCGCACCGCCTTGGGTCCCATGGGCGCCACGCCGCGTGTAGAGCGTGCACCGGACGTGCAGACGCGGGTGCGCCACGGCGAGCGGACGTGTAAGGTAAGGGACGGGAACTGTGACACGGTTCCGCAATCCAACCCCCCAAGGAGAACGTGGATGTCCTATCATGAGGCCAGGGTCCTGGTACCCGAAGAGCGAATTCCCGAGTTCTACCGCATGGTGGGGGTGTGGTTGGATCGGGACGAGGGTGCCAGGAAACCGGAACCCAAGCTGTCGCCGAAGAGTCGGTACGCTCCGTTGCAGGAGCACCTCGAGGGCGTCTCCCGCGATCGCAAGGCGGTGAAGATGCGCTTCGAGGACATCGGCAAGGCGTTGGGGAGAGCGCTGCCCAGGTCGGCCTACGCACACCGGGCATGGTGGGCCAACACCGGCTCCCACGCCCAGGCGCTCGCCTGGCTCTCCGCCGGCTGGAAGGTCGAGCACGTCGACCTGCCCGAGACGTCCGTGGAGTTCGTGCGCAAGGGGAGCAGGGGAGCCTAAGGCGCGCTGCCCGCACGCGAGTCGGAGATGGTCGCCCCGGGGACGTACGCGTCCCCGGGGCGTGTTGCTCGGCGGTCCGCGACACCCTCCCGTCCGCGCCGCGCGCGCCCGCGCTCGATGCGCCCGCGTGCCCGTGGTGCGGGGCCGGCGCGATGACGCTCCGCCCGCCCGTGCGACGATGGGAGGCATGGACCGATCCCCGGAGGACCGCACGCCCGCACCCCTCGCGCCGGAGTTGCCGCCCCTCCCGCCGGAGGTGCCGGCCGACCTCCGTGCCCACGCCATCGACGCCCTGCGGCGCCTCGTGGCGATACCGTCGGTCTCCGCGGAGGGGATGGGCGCGGAGCCGGCGGCGGACGAGGTGGGACGCCAGCTCCGCGACCTCGGGTTCGAGGTCGAGCGCCATGCGACGGCGGGCGCGCCGGTCGTCTTCGGCCGCCGCCCCGCACGCGGCGGCGCGCCGACGATCCTCTTCTACAACCACTACGACGTCCAGAGCCCCGACCCGCTCGAGCTCTGGAGCTCCGACCCCTTCGATCTCGACGAGCGCGACGGCATGCTCTTCGGTCGAGGCGTCAGCGACGACAAGGGGCAGCTCGTCGCGCGGCTCGCCGCGTTGCGGTGGTGCCTCGCGCGCGATCCGGACTTCGGTCTCGGGGCGGTGTTCGTGGTGGAGGGCGAGGAGGAGATCGGCAGCCCGAACCTCCCGCGCTACGTCGCGGCGCACGCCGCCGACCTGCGCGCCGACGGTGCCGTGTGGGAGTTCGGCGGTGTGACCGCGGCGGGACGGCCGATGACCTACTGCGGCCTGAAGGGCATCGCGTGCTTGGAGCTCCGCTCGCGCACGGCCGACCACGACCTGCACTCGTCGGTGGGCGCCGTGGTCGACAACCCGATCTACCGGCTCAGCGCGGCGATCGCGTCGCTGCGCGACGGTGAGGGGCGCGTGCTCATCGACGGCTTCTACGACGACGTGGTTGCGCCGAGCCCCGCCGACGAGGCGCTGCTGGCCGCGCTCCCCGACGAGTCGGCGGAGCTCGCCGAGGCCTACGGCCTGCGGGGCGCGTACCTCGGACGCGTCGGCGGCACGGCGTTCCAGCGCAAGCTCCTGTTCGAGCCCAACGTCAACCTCAACGGCTTCCACGCCGGCTACGGCGGGCGCGGCTCGAAGACGGTGCTGCCGGCCGAGGCCGTGGCGAAGATCGACCTGCGACTCGTACCCGAACAGGACCCCGACCGCATCGTCGCAGCGCTGCGCGCGCACCTCGCCGCGCGCGGCTTCGCCGACGTGGAGGTGCTCGAGCTCGAGAGTCACGAGCGGGCGGTCCGTTCCGACGCCACGCATCCCTGGGTGCGCCACACCATCGCCGCCCTGCGCGAGACGTACGGGCTCGAGCCCGTCGTCTACCCGAACGTGGCCGGCTCGGGGCCGATGCACGCCTTCGTCGAGTACCTCGGCGTGCCCATCGTGGGTCTCGGATGCTCCTACCCCGGCGCCAGGGTGCACGGCCCGAACGAACACGTGCGCGTACGCGACCTCGACGCCAGCGTGCGCGCCACCGTGCGTCTGCTCGAGCGTTTCGTGGCGGACCCGCAGGGCCTCGGCCTGCCGCAGGTCGGCGCCTGAGGCCGCGCTGTCGTTTGGCACGCGTTCATCGGGGCGCCATCGTGGGTACGCTTACGAAGCGTTCACCGCACGTGCGCCCTCGAGGTCGGGTTCCACCGAACCCGCGCGAGCCGCACCGATCACCACCCCCGAGGAGGGTCAAGCGTGCACTACCGATTTCTCGGAAACTCCGGCCTCAAGGTTTCGGCGCTCTCGTTCGGTGCCTGGGTCACGTTCGGCGATCAGGTCGACGAGGACGTGGCGTTCAAGATGATGACGACCGCCCGCGAGGCGGGCGTCAACTTCTTCGACAACGCCGAGGCATACGCGGCGGGTCAGGCCGAGACGATGATGGGCAACGTCGTGAAGCGGGCCGGTTGGAAGCGCTCCGACATCGTCGTATCGACCAAGATCTACTGGGGAGGCAGCGGTCCGAACGACCGCGGCCTGTCGCGCAAGCACATCGTCGAGGGCACGCACGCGGCGCTGAAGCGGCTGCAGATGGACTACGTCGACCTGGTGTTCTGTCACCGCCCGGATCGCTCCACGCCGATCGAGGAGACGGTGCGGGCGATGAACCACCTGATCGACCAGGGGATGGCCTTCTACTGGGGCACGAGCGAGTGGAGCGCCGAGGAGATCCGCGAGGCGTACGAGGTGGCGCGCCGCGAGCACCTGGTGCCGCCCACCATGGAACAGCCGCAGTACAACATGCTGCACCGCGACCGCGTCGAGCGGGAGTACTCGCGCCTCTACGACGCCTTCGGGCTCGGGCTCACGGTGTGGAGCCCGCTCGCCAGCGGCATCCTGACGGGCAAGTACGACGACGGCATCCCCGAGGGCACGCGCGTCAGCCTCGAGGGGTACGAGTGGTTGCGCCGGCGCGTCGAGTCGGAGGAGGGGCAGCGCGACGTCGCGGCCGTCAAGAAGCTCAAGCCGATCGCCGACGAGCTCGGCACCAGCCGCGCGCAGCTCGCGCTCGCCTGGGCCCTCAACAATCCGAACGTCAGCACCGTCATCACCGGCGCGTCGCGCGCCGAACAGATCACCGAGAACATGAAGGCGCTCGACGTCGCCGAGCAGCTCACGCCCGAGCTGATGGGGCGCATCGACGAGGTCCTCGGCAACCGCCCCGAGCCGCTCGAGACCTTCGGCCGCGACTGACGCTCGCATCGCCCGCATCACGACCGACCCCGCGCCCGGCGAAGCTCGCCGGGCGCGCCCTCGCCGGTGGAGGCGCCGCGGCGCGCGGGCGCGCGCCGTCGGGGTAGAAACCGGTGCGGCCCGCATCGCCGGTTAGGGCGAGCCGCGCGGGCGCGCGCCTTCGGGGCGGAAACCGGTGCGGCCCGAGTCGCCGGTGAGAGCGGGCCGCGTCAGCTCCAGTCGCGGAGCGTCTGAACCAGGAGGCGCACGCCGAAGCCCGTGCCTCCCTCGGGCGTGTAGTGGCGCGGAGCGCTCGAGAGCGCCATGCCGGCGATGTCGAGGTGGGCCCACGGGTACGACGTGAAGGCGTGCAGGAAGGCCGCGGACGTGCCGATCCCGCCGTCGCGGCCGCCGCTGTTCCGCAGGTCGGCGATGCCGGAGTCGATCGAGCGCCGGTAGTCGTCGTACAGCGGCAGCGGCCATGCCCGCTCGAAGGTGGCGGCGGACGCCCGCTCCAGCCGTGAGCGGAGCGCGTCGTCGTTGCCGAACAGGCCCGCCGCCACCCCCTTTCCCAGCGCCACGACGCACGAGCCCGTGAGGGTCGCGAGGTCGATCACGGCGCTCGGCTCGTGGCGTTTCGCGTAGAGGAGCGCGTCGGCCAACGCGAGCCGCCCCTCGGCGTCGGTGCTCAGGATCTCGATGCTGGTCCCGTCGGCCGCGAGGATCACGTCGGACGGCCGGTACGCCGCGCCGTCCGGCATGTTCTCGACGCAGGGGCACACCCCGACGACGTGCAGCGGCAGGTCGAGCTCCGCGACGGCCCGCATCGCCCCGAGCACGGCCGCGGCACCGCCCATGTCGCTCTTCATGGGGACCATGCCCTCGCGCGTCTTGAGCGAGAGGCCGCCCGAGTCGAACGTCACGCCCTTGCCGACGAGGACGACGGTAGGCGCGTCCGCCGCCGGGCGGTGCTCGAGCACCACGAAGGCCGGTTCGCGGGCGCTCCCCTGCGCTACGGCGAGGAACGCCCCCATGCGCTGCTCGGCGGCCCAGGCCCGGTCCCCGACGAACGCCTCGAGCCCGTGCTGCCGCGCCAGGCGCCGCGCCGTCGCCGCGAGGTGCTCCGGGTGCGCGAGGTTCGGCGGCAGGTTGACGAGGTCGCGCGCGAGGAAAACGCCCGCCGCGACCGCCCGCGCCGCTGCGAGCCCGGCCTCCGCCGCGGCCGCCGCGGCCTCGTCGGGCACCACCAGCAGGACCTCGTCGAGCTCGGCCTCGGGCCGTTCCCGGTGCTTCCAACCCGCGAAACGGTAGAGGCCCAGCAGGGCGCCTTCGGCCGTCGCCTGGGCCGCGTCGGCGGCGTCGAGCCTGCCGGCGTTTCCGTCCCCGGCGCTCCCGTCCCCGGCGCTCCCGTCCCCGGCGCTCCCGTCCCCGGCGGCCCCATCGCCGGTGCCCCGTTCGCCGGTGCCCCCATTGCCGGGGGCCCTACCGCCGCCGACCCCACCGCCGGTGACTCCACCGCCCGTGACTCCTCGACCGGGGCCCCCGTCCGCAGCGTCAGCGCTTCCCGTGCCGCCGCCGGCTCCGAGAAGCGCGGTGGCCAGGGTGCGGGCCCCCAACGCGCGCGCGCGCATCGCGGCCGCGGCGGCGGCGCGCCGCACCGCTTCCGCGTCGAGGGCCGAGCGCGGCCCGAGGCCCACCACGATCAGCCGGCGAGCGGCGAGCGCGCCCCCGGGGTACAGCACCGTGACCTCGCCGAGCTCGCCCCGCACGTCACCCGCGGCGATGAGCTCCCGGATACGGCCGGCGAGCGCCGCGTCCACCCTGGCCGCCTCGCCGCCGGGCACCTCCTCCCCACGGAAGACGCCGATGACGAGGGCGTCGGTCTCCAGCGCCCGCAGGTCGCCGCGCTCGCAGCGCACCGCGGCGGGCCGCGTCAGGTCGATGTCGGGATCCATGCCGTCCTCCTCGGGGGCCTCGGAGCCCCTCTCGTAAGCGCGTTCAGGAGCACAACCACCGGTGCGCCTGCTCGTCGGTGAGGTTGCCTCCACATAGGACCGTCGCGGCCCGGGCCGCGCGGGCGCGCTCGGGCCGGTCGAGGAGCGCCGCCAAGCCGGCGACGCCCGCCGGCTCCACGACCACCCCGAGATGCCGGTGGGCGAGCCGCATCGCATCGACGATGACGTCGTCGCCCACCTGCCAGATCTCGTCGACGAGGTCCGCGAGGTCCGCAACGGCCTCCGGCACGGGCACGCGAACGGCGATCCCGTCCGCGATGGTGTCGGACGTGTCGGTCGCGACCGGGCGGCCGGCCGCGAGCGACAGCGCCATGGCCGGCGCCCCGCGCGCCACGACACCGGCGATGCGGATGTCCGGGGCAAGCGCGCGCAGGGCGGTCGCCACGCCGGCGAGGAGCGCGCCGTTGCCCAACGGCAGGGCGACCAGCGCAGGGCGCGCGGGGAGCTCGAGCAGCTCGAGCCCGATCGTGCCGGCGCCGAGCGCCACCTCGGGCTCACGGCCGTCCTCCAGGTAGAGGTGTCCGGCGCGCTCGCCGTACGCGCGCGCGGCGTCCTTGGCCGCGTCGAAGTCGTGCCCCTCGAGCCGCACCTCCGCGCCGAGCGCGCGCATGCGCTCGAGCTTCACGGCGCTCGCCCCGAGCGCAGCGAACACGATCGACCGCAGGCCGCGCCGACGTGCCGCCCACGCCATCCCCTGGCCGAAGTTGCCCGCCGAGGCGCACACCAGGACCGGCGCCGCTCCGCCCGTTCGGGCCACCACCGCGTCCACGAGGGTCTCCGCGCCGCGCGCCTTGAACGAGCGGATCGGGTTGAGGCTCTCCACCTTCACGCTGAGGTCCACGCCCACCGCGTCGCCCAGCGCCTCCGCGCGGAACTGCGGGCTGTGCAGGAACACGGGGTCGATGACGCGGGCGGCGGCCAGGATGCCGTCGAGGTGCAACCGTGGCGGGGTCGGGCCGGCGTCGCTCACGCGGCCCATCGTACCCGCCGGCTCACCCCGCCCGGGCCACGCACCCGTGCCCTTCCGCGCCGCGCACGCGGGCTGGGGCCCACGATCACGCCCGGTCGGGTCACGCGCGGATCCCGCGCGGTGGGGTCACGCGCGGTCGGGTCGCGCGCGGATCCCGCGCGGATCCCGCGCGGTCGGGTCCCGCGGGTTCGGGCTCCGCCCACGCGTGCCGCGCGCGCCAGGGTCCACGCGCCGGGGTCCGCGCACGGGCCGCGCACACGGCACCGCGCGCGAGGGGCCGCGCACACGCCGCCGCGCACGGCAGCACCCCCACGCGGCCCACGCGGTAGGTTCGGAGCGGGTACGCGCGCCCGGCGCCCGACGTGACCGGGTGTCGAGGGCGACGCGACCGCGCCGGGTGCCCGGGGTGCCGCGGCGAGGCGTCCGAGGATGCGGGCGGGGCGCGCGACGCGCAGGACCGACGCGCCGGAACCGGCGCGCTCGGCGCCCGCTTTGCCGCGTTCCGCACCAAGGCAAGGCGCGCTCGGCGCCGGCTTCGCCGCGTTCCGCGCCAAGGCACGACGCGCTCGGCGCCGGCCCGGGGCAGGCGAGAGGAGCCTCCGATGCAGCAGCCCACGACAGGAACCGACGACGGCCTTCACCGCGGCATCGAGCCCGCCTACGCGGGCTCACCGCTCGGCGAGGGGCCGGCCGTGATCCTGCTCCATGGGCGCGGTGCGCCCGCCGAGGACCTCGTGGCGCTCTTCGAGGCGCTCGCGGTGCGCGGGGTGAGCGGTGTCGCGTTGCGGGCGCGCAACCACACCTGGTACCCCCACCCCTTCACCGCGCCGCTCGAGGCCAACGAACCGTGGCTGGGCTCCGCGCTGCGAGCGGTTGGGGACGCCGTGGAGCGCGTTGGCGGCCGCCGGCGTGCCGCCGCAGCGAACGGCGTTCCTCGGCTTCTCGCAAGGCGCCTGCCTCGCGTGCGAGTACGTCGCGCGCTACCCGCGGCGGTACGGCGCCCTCGTCGGCCTCAGTGGCGGCCTCATCGGCCCGGACGAGGCGCTGCGCGCGCACGTCGGCGACCTGGCCGGGACGCCCGTCTTCCTCGGGTGCAGCGACGTGGACCCGCACATACCGCTGGCGCGCGTGCGCGACACCCGCACCGCGCTCGAGGGACTCGGCGCTGAGGTGGACGAGCGCATCTACCCACGGATGGGGCACACGGTCAACGGCGACGAGCTCGCCGCGGCGCGCGAGCTGCTGCTCGCGTTGGTGGAGGGTCCCGGTGCGGCTCCGCGAGCCGGCCAGGGCGCCGGCGGAGGGTAGGCTGGACGCGTGACGCACGCCAACGCTCCTGACCTCGGGCGCTCCGCCACCCTGCTCGAGCCGGCCGAGCTGTACCCCGACGGCGCGGGCCGTCCGGCCTTCACGCTGATCGATGTGCGCGCTCCCGTGGAGGTCGCGCGCGGCGCGCTCCCGGGAGCCCGGGCCCTGCCCCTGATGACGGACGACGAGCGCCACCTGGTCGGCCTGCGGTACGCCGAGGCGGGACAGGAGGCGGCGATCGCGCTCGGTCACGACCTGGTCGGACCCCATCTGCCGGAGCGCGTCGCGGCCTGGCGGGCCGTGTGCGAGGCGGGTCCCGCGGCCATCGCCTGCTGGCGCGGGGGGTTGCGCAGCGAGCTCGTCGTGCGCTTCATGGAGCGCGATGTGCCGCGCGTGAAGGGGGGCTACCGGGCGGTGCGCCGGCACCTGGTGGGCTCGCTCGCGCCGACGGTGGCCCGCAAGCGCTGCGTCGTGCTCACGGGCCTCACGGGGTCGGGCAAGACCGAGCTGCTGCGCCGGCTCGGGCCGCGGGCGGGTGTCCTGCAGGTGGTCGATCTGGAGGGGGCGGCGCGCCACCGAGGGAGCGCGTTCGGCGCGACGGCCGAGCCGCAACCGAGCCAGCAGACCTTCGAGAACGCGCTCGCCGTCGAGCTCCTTCTCGATCCGGCCGGGGGGCTCGTGGTGGAGGACGAGTCGCGCTACGTCGGGCGGCGCACCCTTCCCGATCCGCTGCTGGCGGCGATGCGCGCAGCGCCTCTCGTGGTGCTCGAGGTGCCGCTCGCCGCGCGGGCGGCGCACATCTTCGAGGAGTACGTCGCCGCACTCGGCCGCGCGGTCGGGGTCGGAGCCGCCCGGGACCGGTTGGGCGCCGACGTCATGCGCATCCGCAAGAGCCTCGGTGGCGGGCGCACCGACCGCGTGGTGCGCGCGCTCGACGATGCCGTCCGGGCGGGAGCCTGGTTCGAGCTCGAGGCTCACGCCGGCTGGATCGCCGCCCTGCTCGAGGCCTACTACGATCGTCTCTACCTCAAGGCGCGCCGCCGGCACGAGCGCCCCGTCGCGTTCGCCGGCGATGCCGGCGAGGTCGAGCAGTACCTCCGCGGGCTCAGGTTCTGAGCGGCACCGCACGCGCGGCGCGGACCAGCCACCACGCGTAGCCGCCGAACACGACGATGTACACGCCCGTGAGCACGGCCGTAACGGCCTCGTAGCCACCCGTCATCAAGGTGCCGTTCCCCGCGACGTACGCCAGCAGGTCGGTGGCGGCGTGGGCCGCTACGAGCGGCACGAGGCGCCCGCCGCGCTCGAGGGCTGCGGCGTACGCGCACCCGAGCGCAAAGGCGTACACGACCTGCAAGGCCGTCAGTACCGGGCTGGCTCCGCGGGCGAGGTTGAGCAGGTGCAGCACCCCGAACGCGACCGCGGACCCGACGACGGCGCGGCCGATGCCCAGCCGGCGCAGCGCGCCGTACACCAGGCCGCGGAACAGCACCTCCTCCGCGACGCCGACCATGAGCGCGAGGCCGGCGTAGGTCGCCAGCGAGGGGAGGCTCGCATCCCCGCCGAGCGCCAGCGCCAGCACCAGCAGCACCGCGGCCGGCAGGAACAGGGGAGCCGACACCGCGAAGGCGCGTCCCCACGGCCGCCGGGCGATGCCGGCGGCGCGCGTTCCGCCGCGGGCGGTCAACAGGGCGCCGCCCCCGAGGACGAGGGCGCCGTTCGCGAGCACCAGGAGCGCGTTCTGGCCCAGGCCGAGCAGGTGCGCGACGGTGCCGGCGAGGAGGTACACGACGATCACCCCGGCCAGCAGCAGGAGGGCGAACGGCACGGGGCGACGCGTCCACGGTCGCGGTGCCGCCACGACGTCGATCGGACGGGTGTGCATGACTCCCCCTTGGGCTGCGCTCGCGGGTCTCGTTTCGGCGGCGCGCCCGTAGATCCAGTCCACCAGTTTAGCGCGCACGAGGCGTCGGTGGCTCGCCGACGTAGCATGGGGCGCGACGGGGCGCCCCGCGCGCTGCGTCGCCGCGAAGGCTCGGGGCGGCTCGCTCTTGCCGTCGCGGGCGCGCCCGTTCGTACGCCCGCCCGCGCGCGAACGCGCCCGCTCGAACGGGCCCGCTCGAACCCGCCCGCGCGAACCCGCCCGCCTGCGCGTACGCCTTCGCCTGCGCGCGACCGCAACCGTGCGCGCCCGCCCGAAGCCGCCTGCGCGCCCGCCCGAAGCCGCCTGCGCGCCCGCGCGAGGCCGCCTGCGCGCCCGCCCGAAGCCGCCTGCGCGCCGGCGCGAGCTCCCTTTCGCAACCGCCCGGAGGGCCTGGATGGATGCCACCGACCACGAACGACCGATCCGCCTCACGAAGACCGTGTCCAAGGGGGGGTGCGCCGCGAAGATCGGCGCGGGCGCCCTGAGCGACCTGCTGAGCACGCTCCCGCGCCAGCGCCATCCGGACCTCCTCGTGGGCAACGACCTGCTCGACGACGCCGCGGTGTGGCGGGTGTCGGACGACGTGGCGATCGTGCAGACCCTGGACTTCTTCACCCCCATCGTGGACGATCCCGTCGACTTCGGGTCCGTCGCTGCCGCGAACGCCCTGTCGGACGTGTTCGCGATGGGCGGCCGCCCCATCTCCGCCCTCACGATCCTGGCCTACCCGCTCGACACCCTCCCGCCCGAGATCCTTCGCGGCCTCATGGCGGGCGCGACCGCAACCATCAACGAGGCCGGCGCCTACCTCGTCGGCGGCCACTCGATCGAGGACGACACGCTGAAGCTCGGCTTCAGCGTCAACGGCCTCGTGCACCCGGAACGGCTGTGGTCGAACGCGGGCGCGACGCCCGGCGATGCCCTCGTCCTCACCAAGGCGGTGGGGACCGGCACGCTCTCGGGTGCGCGGAAGAGCGACGAGATCGGGGCGGAGGCCATGGGCGAGGCCATCGCGTCCATGCGGCAGGTCAACCGTCTCGACCTTCCCGACGCCTTGCACGGCGCGGTGCACGCCGCCACCGACGTCACCGGCTTCGGGCTGCTCGGCCATGCCCTCCACCTCGCGCGCGGCTCCGGCGCCACCCTTGCCATCGAGGCGGCGCGCGTCCCGCTCCTCGCCGGGGCCGAGGACACGCTCGCGCGCGGGATCCTCACCAAGGCGCACCGCAGCAACACGCTCTACGTGCAGGACCACGTGACCGGGCGCGAACGCGTGAGCGAGGTGGGTTGGTGGACGCTCGTGGACCCGCAGACGAGCGGCGGCCTGCTGCTCAGCGTCGGGCGCGAAGCGCTCGAGCCGCTGCTCGAGCACGTGCGTGCACGCTTCCCGCGCGCCGCCGTGGTGGGCGAGGTGCGCGCGGCCGGCGAGCGCGCCCTCGAGATCGTCGCCTGACGCCGGGCGTGCCGGGCGTCACGGCGCGCCCTGGTACTCAGCGCGCCCTGACGCTCCCCGCGCCTTGACGCTCGTCATGGCCTGACACTGAGGACCCCCAGGTATTCGGCACCACCTGGCGCTGGGCAGCCGCTGCAGCGACGGCGCTTCGGCGTTCGAGCGTCCCGCCGGCGCGGCGCCGGCGTGCGGGCGAGCCGCACCCGGCGAGCGGCGGGCTCAGTTCTTGGCGTTTCGAGCGCGCTCGAGCAGCATCTCGACCGACACCGGCTCCGACGCGCTGATCCCGTCCATCACGCCCTCGCGCGCGACGAACGAGGCGACGATCTCGTACGCCTGATGCGCCGAGTCGAGATCCTCCGAGTCGAACAGCAGCGCATCGCGGCCGGACGCCAGGAAGGCGACGAGCTCGAGGTAGTCCGGCTCGAGCGCCCCCGATTCGATCTCCTCCGGGTCGCTCTCGTCCGGGTACACCTCGAGGAGCTCGATGCTCTCGACCTGGGCAAGGTTGATGAGTTTCGCGTCCAACGTCCACATCCACATGCTGTCGCTCCCGCCGCCACGCTCGGGCCGTTGGCGTCGGCCCCGGGCACCGGGCCGAGCATAACGTGACGAGGCGCACGGCCGCCGACATGTGGGCATCACGGGCACGCTGGGCGAGGTCGGCGGCGTCAGCGATCCCCGCTTCCGCGGCGCCGGCTTCGAGCACACGGTGCGCTGCCTGCTCTACCCGGAGACGGGTCCGGCGCCCTAGGCGCGCCGGTCCAGGTGGGCCTGCAACCCGTCGGACAGGAACTGCAGCGCGAGCGAGGCCGCCGCCAGGAACAGACCCGGTCCGACCGCCGCCCACGGTTGCCGCGTGAGGAACGAGCGCGCGTCCTGCAAGACGTTGCCCCAGCTCGGCGTGGGCAGCGGCACGCCCAGCCCCAGGTAGCTCAACGAGGCCTCCACGAGCAGGAAGGCGGCGGCGGTGCTCGCGGCCTGCACCAGCACCGCGCCCAGGAAGTTGGGCAGGGCGTGGCGCCACAGCAGGCGCGTGCGCGAGGCGCCGAGGGCCACGCCGGCCAGCACGTACTCCCGCCGCAGCTCGGAGCGCGTGAACGCGCGCACCAGCCGGAAGAACAGCGGCGAGCCCGCCACGCCGAGCGCCAGCACGGTCTGCGCCGCGCCGCCGCCGAGGATGGCGACCATCAGCAGCACCAGCAGGAACCCGGGGAAGGCGAGCAGCGCGTCGAACGCTCGCGCCAGCGCGGTGTCCACCATGCCACCGAGGCCCGCCGCGGTGGTGCCGAGGGCGAGGCCGACCGCGAGCGCCAGGGCCGTCGAGCTGAGCGCCACCAGCAACGACACCCGGCCGCCGGCCAGGGAGCGCGCGAGCACGTCTCGGCCGAGGCCGTCCGTGCCGAGCGGGTGGGATGCGCTGGGCGATGCGTAACGCGCGACGTAATCTGGCTTGATCGGATCGAAGGGCGTCAGGACCGGAGCGAGCAGCGCCGACAGCGCCACCAAGGTGGCGAGCGCGGCGCCCAGGCGCAGCCGGGTCGGCCGCGGGCGTCGGCCGCGCTGCCGGGCGGAGCGGGCGGGGGCGGCTCGGCTCATGCCGTGCGCAAGCGCGGGTCGCTCAGGAGCTGCGCGGCGTCGGCCACCGCGTTGACGACCATGTAGATGGTGACGGCGAGGATGGTGACGCCCTGCACGACGGGGTAGTCGCGTGCGGAGATGGCGCCGAGGATGGTCAGGCCGAGACCGGGCAGGCCGAACACCTGCTCGACCACGATCGTGCCGGTGAGCAGGCCGCCGAGCTCGAGCGCGACGAGGGGTACGATCCCCGGCAGGGCGTTGCCTGCCACGTGGCGGGCCACGCCTCCCGCACCCACGCCCTTGCTCCGGGCCGTGCGCACGTAGTCCGCGCTCCGCTCGTGCAGCACGCGAGCGCGTGTGAGCCGGGCGATCTGCGCGGCGCGGGGGATCGCCAGCGTCACCGCGGGGAGAAGCAGGTGCTCGAGCGCCCCCGCCAGCGTCAGGGCGCCCGGCATCCCGACCACCGGGAACCACCCGAGCCTGACGGCGAAGAGCAAGATGAGCAGGAACCCGAACCAGAACTCCGGCAGGGCCAGACCGAGCGTGGTGAAGACCAACGCCAGCCGGTCGAGCGGCCCGTCGGGCCTCAGCCCGGCGAGCAGCCCGAGCAACACGCCGAGGACCAGGGCCAGCACGAACGCGAGAGCGGCGAGCGCCAGGGTCACGGGCAGGCGCTCGAGCAGCACCGTCGCGACCGCCCGCTTCTCGCGCAACGAGCGTCCCAGGTCACCGCGTGCCAGGCCGGCCCAGTAATCGCGGTACTGCACCGCGAGCGGCCGGTCGAGACCGAGGGCGGCGCGCAGCGCGCTCACCTGCTCCGGCGAGGTGTCCATCCCCGCGCGCAGCGTCGCGGCGTCGCCGGGGAGCAGGCGCACCGCCACGAACACCAGCGTCAGCACCACGACGAGCGTGACGACGAAGCTGAGCGCCTGGGTGAGGAGGTAGCGCGTCATGGCGCGGGCCGGGCGGGGGCGCGCGTCGCACCCGCCCGGCCCGGCGGCCGGCCGTCAGTGGACGGTGGCCCGCCGGAAGTCGAAGGTGTCGAGCAGCGGCGTCATCCAGAACCCGTCGACGGCCGCGCGCTCGGCGTAGGTGCGGTAGGGCGTGCCGAGGTACAGGAACGGCGCCTCGTCGTGCATCCTGCGCAGCACCTCGGCGTAGAGCTGCCGCCGCTGGCTGAGGTCGGTCGTGGTGGCGGCCGCGGACAGCCACGAAACCACGTCGGCGTCGTCGTAGCCCACGTAGTTGGTGGCGGGGTCGCCGTAGCCCCCGAGGCGCCCGGTGGGGTCGAGCTTGCCGGTGTGGCCGATGACGGTCACGTCGAAGTCGTGCGGGCCGCCGTAGACGTCGGAGAGCCAGACGCCCCACTCGACGATGCGCACCTTGCTGTCCACGCCGACCGCGTGGAGCATGTCTTGCAGCACCTGCCCGGCCTGGATGTGGTTCTCGTAGGGCTGCGGCAGCACGAGGTCGAGCGTCCAGTCGGAGGGAACGCCGGCCTCCTTCAGCAACGCCTTCGCCTGCTCGGGATCGAAGGCATACGGCTGCACGTCGCTGGGATACCACGGGCTGCCGGCCTCCATGAACGTCCCGACCGGCTTCCCGCCGCCGTAGGCGACGTCCAGCACCGTCTGCTTGTCCACCGCCAGGTTGAGCGCACGCCGAACGCGCGCGTCATCGAGGTACTTGTGGCGGTTGTTGAGCGCTGCCACCAGCACCAGCCCGCTCGGCTCCTGCACCAGCCGCAGATCCGAGGCGTCGGTGACGGTCTGCTGGTCCGCGCCCGCCACCGTATCGATCACGTCGAACTCGCCCGAGACCAACCCCTGCAGCTGCACGGCGCTGTCCTGAACGAAGCGGATCGTGACCTTCTCGAGCTGCGGCGCTCCCCCGAAGTACTCGGCGTTGCGCACCATCGTCAGGGAGCTGTCCCGCACCCAGGCGTCCAGCCGGAACGGCCCGGTCCCCACGGGATCGTTGCCGAAGTCGTGGTCCTCCGCGATCTTCTCGGAGGGGAGCATGGCTCCCCAGCCCGACGCCAGGGTCGCGAGCAGCGCCGGGTTCGGCTTCGACAGGTGCATGACGGCGGTGTGCGGATCCGGCGTGTCGACCGCGGTGACGGCCGCGAACTCCGACGCCTTGGGCGAGGCGGTGGCCTCCGCCTGCACGCGCTGCACGGTGGCGGCGACGTCGCTGCTGTCGAACGCGGAGCCGTCGGAGAAGCTGGTCGTGACCAGGTGGAAGGTGTAGCTCAGGCCGTCGGGGGAGACGTCGTAGGAGCTCGCGAGGCTGGGGACGATCTCCCCGTCGGGGTTCACCTCCACCAGCGTGTCGTAGAGGGACTTGTCGATCTGGAAGGCCGCGGTCGCGGCCGTCGCCTGCGGGTCGAGGGTGTCGGGTTGCGCGCTCATGGCCAGGGTGAGCGTCTGCGCCCACGCCGACCCGAGCAGCGCCGCCAGCGCCAGCGGGAGCACCGCCCTCCGCCACCCGGCCACGCGGATCGTTGCCACCGTTCGCCTGCTCGTCATCGTGCCCCTCCTTCGATGTTGCCCTCTGCGGCGATCCGGCGGATCGCCGTTGCACGCCTGCCCGAGGCGGTGACCAGCACCGCGCCGAGCTCCGGCTCCCCCTCGGCCCATCCGCCGGTTCCCCGGACCGGCATGCGCCTGCGCATCGCTTCGACGAACACCGCGGGCGCGTACCCCTGCATCCCACCGCCCGGGCCCGTCATGCCGACGTCGCTCACGTACGCCGTCCCCCGCGGAAGGACGCGCGCGTCGAGCGTCGGAACGTGCGTGTGGGTGCCGATGACCGCGGTCACCGAGCCGTCCACCGCCCACGCGAAGATCTGCTTCTCGCTGACGGACTCCCCATGGAAGTCGACGAGCACCATGTCCGGCGCCTCGTCGGGCGACGCGCGCGCCGAGGCGGGCCGCGCGCGCCGATCCCGGCACGTTCGTAGGGTCCTCCGGCTCCCCGGAGGGCGGCAGCCCCCACGCAGCGAGCTGCTCCTGCAGCACGTCGAACGGGGTGTCCACGAAGGGCATCGCGGTCCGGCTGCCGAGGTTGACCACGCCGAGCGAGGCGCCCGCCTTGCGCACGATGGCCGCGCCGCAGCCGGGCGCGAGCCTGCCCGCGTTCAGCGGTCGCAGCACGCGCGGATCGTCGTGCACCCGCTCCCCGAAGGGGCCGTCCCAGGAGTGGTTGCCGCCGGTGATCAGGTCCACGCCGAGCGAGAGCAGGCGCTCGACGTCGCGCGGGGCCATGCCGGCGCCGTGCATCGGGTTGGGGCCGGCCAACGCGGCGTTCTCGCCGTTCACCAGCACGAAGTCGGCGCGGGTCCGGGCGACGAGCTCGGGCAGGCAGCGCTCGAGCAGCGCCAATCCGGCCTCGCCCACCACGTCCCCGACGAACAGGATGCGGCGGGAGGATGGGTCCGGACCTGCAGGGCTCATGGAGGCTCGCATTCTCGTACCGGGGCGTCCTGCCCGCGTCAGGGGGTGGCTGGATCGGCGGCCCGGGCTCGGGGGTCGCGTCGCGGCTTCGGTGCCGCCATCCTACCGCGCGGGGGAGCGGGCCGGGAGGCACGTTCTCGCGTCCGAGGCGTGTAAGAGTTCCGTGAAGCGCGCCTGCCTAGACTTCGGCCAGGATGCGCAAGTGGCTACGAATTCTCGCTCCTCCCGTGCTGTGGACGGCCTACATCGTCGACTTCCCGTTCGTGTACGACCAGCTCGGCGACTCCGCCCGGGTGGTCGGCCTCGTCCTGGTGGCGGCGAGCGCGTGGCTGTGGGGGATCGGCGGAGGCGTGCTCAACGGCGTCGTCGGGCTGCTGTTGAGCGACGGGCTGGTGCAGCTCATGCGCCAGGGCGCCTTCGGGGTCACGATCATGCCCACCGGCGACGCCGTGTTCAAGGTGCTCGCGTTCGCCGGTACGGGCGTCGCCTTCGGCTACCTGCGGCGGCTGCAGGAGCAGGTCGAGCACCACCGGACGGCGTCCGTCCAGGCGCAGTTCGATCCGCTCACCGGCCTCCTCACGCGCGCCGCGTTCGAGGAGCGCCTGGGCGCCGCCCTGGAGGCGGCCCGCGAGGAGGGCGTCGGCCTCGGCATGCTTTTCGTGGACCTCGATCGCTTCAAGTTCGTCAACGACACCTACGGCCACGAGACCGGCGACGCGCTCCTGCGCCAGGTGGGGGCCATCCTGCGCGACACCGTGCGGCAGGGCGACCTGGTGGGCAGGCTCGGCGGCGACGAGTTCACGGTCGCGCTGCTCGACGTGCGCGACCCGCAGTCCGCGAGCCTCGTGGCGCGCACGCTGGTGCGGGTGCTCAACGCGCCCTTCGAGGTCGACGGCAAGCAGCTGATCATCTCCGCCAGCGTGGGCGTGAGCCTCTTCCCGCGCGACGGCGACACGGTCGAGGCGCTCACCCGCAGCGCCGACACGGCGATGTACGAGGTGAAGGAGGGCGGCAAGAACTCCTACTACTTCTCCTCGATCGAGATGCGCACGCGCGTCAGCCGCAGGCTCGAGCTCGAGCAGCAGCTGCGCCGCGGCCTGCAGGAGCACGAGTTCGAGCTGCACTACCAGCCGCAGGTGGAGCTCGCCACGGGCGCCGTGGTCGCGTTCGAGGCGCTCGTGCGCTGGCACAACGGCGAGCTCGGCCTGGTCTCGCCCGGCGAGTTCATCCCGGTCGCCGAGGAGGCCGGGCTCATCGGCCAGCTCGGCCACTGGCTGCTGCGCGAGGCCTGCTTCCAGCTCCGGGCCTGGCAGAAGGAGCGCCTGCAACCCGTCCGCATGGCCATCAACGTCTCCACGCTGCAGTTCCGCCAGGCCGGCTTCCTGGCGACGCTGCAGGGCGCCCTGGCCGACAGCGGCATCGCGCCGGAGCTGCTCGAGGTGGAGATCACCGAGAGCGTGCTGGTGAAGGAGTACGAGCTGGCGGTCGACACCATCACCAAGCTCGCCCGCCTCGGCGTGCGCACGTCGCTCGACGATTTCGGCACGGGCTACTCGTCGCTCGCGTACCTCCAGCGCCTCCCGATCGCGACGCTCAAGATCGACCAGTCGTTCATCGCCTCCCTCAACCCGTACCCGGGCGGCGCCCAGGTCAGCGCGGCGCCGATCGTCGAGGCGATCGTGGCGATGGCCCACAAGCTCGGCAAGGCGGTGGTGGCGGAGGGAGTGGAGACGCGCGCCCAGCTCGACTACCTGCGCCGGCTCGGGGTCGACTACGCGCAGGGATTCCACTTCGCGAAGCCGCTCAAGCCCTTCCGTGCGGAGCGCCTGCTGAAGTACGCGGCCATCGGCCGGGACCCTACGCCCCCCGAGCCCGACGCCACGGCCCTGCTCCTCGTCGACTGAGACCCCACGCCGCCGCGCGCCCCACCGCCCGCCGGCGAGGCCCCCGGACGTACGATGGGGGTCGGCCCGTGCGCAGGGCCGCGGCCGTTCCCTCGGCCGCCCTCACGCCTCTCGGGGAAGGAACTCGACGTCATGCAAGAACCACCCGCCGACATCGGCCTCATCGGGCTCGCCGTCATGGGCCAGAACCTCGTCTTGAACATGGCCGACCACGGCTTCCGCGTGGCCGTGCAGAACCGCACGCAGAGCAAGACGGAGGCGTTCCTGGCGGGGCCCGCGGCGGGCCGCGACATCGTCGGGACGGCCGGCCTCGAGGACCTGGTGCGGGCGCTGGCGAAGCCACGCCGCGTCCTCCTGATGGTGCAGGCCGGCAAGGCCGTCGACGCTGTCCTAGACGAGCTCGTGCCGTTGTTGGAGGCGGGCGACATCGTGCTCGACGGGGGCAACTCGCACTTCGAGGACAGCGCGCGCCGCGCGGAGCGGCTCGAGGCGGCGGGACTCCGGTACATGGGCGTGGGCATCTCCGGCGGTGAGGAGGGCGCGCGACACGGCCCGTCGATCATGCCGGGCGGTCCGCGCTCCGCGTGGGACGATGTGAAGCCGATCCTGCAGAGCATCGCGGCACACGTCGACGGCGAGCCGTGTTGCGACTGGCTCGGCGAAGACGGCGCGGGCCACTTCGTGAAGATGGTGCACAACGGCATCGAGTACGGCGACATGCAGCTCATCGCGGAGGCGTACGACCTGCTGCGGCACGGCGCGGGACTGACGCCGGAGGAGCTGCACGACGTGTTCGCCGCGTGGAACGAGGGCGACCTCGATTCCTACCTCATCGAGATCACCCGGGACATCCTGGGCAAGCGCGACGAGGACGGCAAGCTCATCCTCGACCTCATCCTCGACGCGGCGGGGCAGAAGGGTACCGGCAGATGGACGGCCGTCACCGCCCTGCACCAGGGGATCCCCGTCACGCTCATCACCGAGGCGGTGTTCGCGCGCTCGCTGTCGGCGCTGAAGGACGAGCGCGTGGCGGCCAGTCGTGTGCTGCGCGGGCCGGACGCGACCTTCGAGGGGGATCGGGACGCGTTCGTGCGCGACGTCGGGCGCGCGCTCTACGCCGCCAAGATCGGCAGCTACGCGCAGGGGTTCATGCTGTTGCGCTCGATGGCGCGCGAGCGCGGCTGGTCGCTCGACCTCGGGCGCGTGGCCAAGCTGTGGCGGGGCGGTTGCATCATCCGTTCCCGGTTCCTGAACGACATCCGCGACGCCTACGCCGCCACGAGCGAGCTCGACAACCTCCTGCTGGCCCCGTACTTCCGCGACGCGGTCGTCGGCGCACAGGACGCGTGGCGCCGCGTGGTGGCGGAAGGGATCCGGCTCGGCATCCCCATGCCCGCGTTCAGCGCGGCGCTGGCCTTCTTCGACGGTTACCGGCGCGAGCGCCTGCCGGCCAACCTCATCCAGGCGCAGCGCGACTTCTTCGGGGCGCACACCTTCGAACGCGTGGACCGGGAACGTGGCGAGTTCACGCACGTCGACTGGACGGGGCACGGGATCGCGACCTCCGGCAGCTACGAGGCCTGAGCAACCGCCGCGCGGATCACGTGCGGCCCGCGTAGCAGCGCGCGCGGTCGCGGCCGGGTAGGCACCGCGGCCCGGCGAGCCCGCGTGCCCTCGCACAGGCCGCCGAGCGCCAAGACGCGTAACGTACACGCTCCCCCTCGGCGGGCGTGGTAGACTGGCGTCTTGCGGGGCTCCGTGTGGAGGGCCGGAGGACCGTTTCGTTGCTGTATGCAATCGACACCGTCCGCGTCTTCGGGCGGTTTCCACTGACCAGGACACAGACCACCCACGCTACAAACCACCCACGCTACAAACCACGACACGAGCCTACGAGGAGGCACGATGGCCAACGCGAAGAAGACGGACACGGCCGTCGCGCCGGCGGACGGCACGGTGCTGAGCGCCGCGCCCGCAACGTCCGGCGGAGCGAGCACCACCGGAACGACCGGCAGCTCGAAGGGCAACGGCAAGAAGGGCGCGCCCCGCGCCGGCAAGGCGAAACCCGCGGCGTCGAAGGCCGCGGCGAAGAACGGCAAGCAGTCGGCCGGCGGCAAGGCCGTGGCCGACAAGGCGCCCCCCAAGAAGGGCGCCGGTCAGGCCGCCGAGACGACGCCGACCCCCGCCGGCGGGTCGCTGTGGCTCGACTCGCCGCCCGTCAAGGACGTCGTCGCGCGCGGCGTCGAGGCGGGCTCGCTCGACACCGAGGAGATCAGCGAGGCGTTCCGCAAGGGGACGCTCGTGCTCGGCCTCGACCCCGAGGAGCAGAACTTCGAGGAGCTCATCGAGCTCCTCGAGAAGAAGGGCGTCGTCATCTCCGATCTCGCCGACGACGAGCTGATGGACGACGACGATATCGACGAGGAGAGCCTCGACGAGGAAGAGAGCGACGGCGAGAGCGAGCGCGAGGAGCTCGAGGCGCGGGCCGAGGCGATGGCCGACGCGCGCGTCAAGACGAACGATCCCGTGCGGCAGTACCTCCAGGAGATCGGCCGCGTGAAGCTGCTGACCCTCGAGGAGGAGATCGACCTCGCGCGGCGCATCGAGTCGGGCGAGGCGGCCAAGAAGCGCCTCGACGAGGAGGAGGCGAGCCTCGGCGAACGCGATGCCCGCAGCCTCAGGCGCGTCGTCGAGGACGGCGAGCTGGCGCGCAAGCACCTCATCGAGGCCAACCTTCGCCTCGTCGTGTCCATCGCCAAGAAGTACAACGGCCGCGGCATGAGCTTCCTGGACCTCATCCAGGAGGGGAATCAGGGCCTCATCCGCGCGGTCGAGAAGTTCGAGTACCGCCGGCGCTACAAGTTCTCCACCTACGCCACCTGGTGGATCCGGCAGGCGATCAACCGCGCCATCGCCGACCAGTCGCGCACGATCCGGATCCCGGTGCACATGGTCGAGACGATCAACAAGCTCACCCGCGCGTCGCGCCGCCTCCAGCAGGAGCTGAGCAGGGAGCCCAGCTTCGAGGAGATCGCGGACGCCATGGGTCCGGACTGGACGGCCGACAAGGTCGAGGAGGCGTTCAAGCTCACGCGCGAACCCTTCAGCCTCGAGACGCCCATCGGCGACGAGGAGGACAGCTTCTACGGCGACTTCATCCCAGACGAGAACGTCGAGTCGCCCGTCGAGCAGGCCAGCAAGATCATCCTCAGCGAGGAGCTCGAGGAGGCGCTCGGGAAGCTCAACGAGCGCGAGGCCATGGTGCTGAAGCTGCGCAAGGGCCTGGTGGACGGCCGGGAACACACGCTCGAGGAGGTGGGCAGCCACTTCGGCGTCACCCGCGAGCGCATACGGCAGATCGAGAACAAGGCGCTGCGCAAGCTCAAGTACCACGAGAGCCGCACGCGCAAGCTGCGCGACTTCCTGGATTGAGCGTTTGGCGCCGCGCACGCGTCGCCTGGCGAGGCGCACGCGTCGCCTGGCGAGGCGCACGCGCGCGTCGCCCGACGAAGGACGCGAGAACGCCGAGGGGCGCCGCCGTGGAGGTGGCGCCCCTCGGCGTGCGGCCTCGTCCCGGGCCGCACCGGTTGCAGGGCCGGTCCGGGGCGGCACCCGGTGGAGGGTCGGTCCGGGGCGGGGGCGAGGGCACCTCCGTGGGCGGCGGCCGGCGGGGGTCCGCCGCTGCGCGCCCCGGCGGCGACCGCCGGGACCCGTCCCGGGGCGGCGGACGGCCGCAGCCGGTAGACTCGACCCGGTCCGGCCCCGGGTTCCCGTCCTCGGGCGGGGCACAGGACCGTGAGGAGCCCCATGCGTGTCGCTCGCATCCTCGTCGCCATCGTGGTGGTGCTGGCCGCCGCGTACGCCGTCCTGGCCGTGCTGGCGCGCGCACGGCGCGCGCCCGACTACGCGAGCCTCCTGCCCGCGGGCGTGAGCGTGCTCGCCCACCAGGGGGGCGACGGTGTGTGGCCCAGCAACACGCTGTTCGCCTTCAGGCATGCCGCGCAGCTCGGAGCGGACGTGCTCGAGCTCGACGTTCACGAGACCGCCGATGGCGTCCTGGTGGTGATCCACGACGACACCGTGGACCGCACCACCGACGGCAGCGGACCCGTCGCGGGCATGACCCTGGCGCAGGTGAAGGCGCTGGACGCCGGCTACCGCTGGTCGCCCGGGTACGAGGGGGACGCGTACCCGTACCGCGGCCGAGGCATCCGCATCCCGACGCTGCAGGAGGTCTTCGACGCCTTCCCGGCGATGCCCGTGAACATCGAGATCAAGCCGGACGACCCCGCGGTCGCCCGCGACCTGTGCGAGCTGATCCGCCGCCAAGGACGTGCCTCGGGCGTGCTGGTGGTGTCGTTCCACCCGGGGCCCCTGTCCGCCTTCCGGCGGGCCTGCCCCTCCGTGGCCACGGGCGGCGCGCCGGGCGAGATCCGCACCTTCTTCGTGCTGGCACGCGCCCGCCTCGAACGCCTGAGCTCCCCGCCCGCGTACGCGCTGCAGGTGCCCGTCACGCAGGGGGGGTTGCGCGTCGTGACGCCGCACTTCGTGCGCGCGGCCCACGCGCGCGGCGTACGCGTCGACGTGTGGACGGTCGACGACGCCGAACAGATGCGGACCCTGGTGAAGATGGGCGTCGACGGCCTCATCACGGACCGCCCCGACCGCGCGCTGCGCGTGCTCGGCCGCGGCGGCGCCGCCGCGTTGCCCGCCGGGGTGGCGCCCTGAGCGGCCGCCCGTCGGAGACGACCGCCGCCGGCCCGGGGATGTTGGCCGGCGTGCGGGTGCTGGACCTCAGCAGGGTGCTGGCGGGACCGTACTGCACGCAACTGCTCGCCGACCTCGGCGCCGACGTGATCAAGATCGAGGCGCCGGGCGGCGACGACACCCGCGGGTGGGGCCCACCCTTCGTCGCGGGCGAGAGCGCCTACTTCCTGTCGGTGAACCGCGGCAAGCGCAGCGTGGCGCTCGACCTGCGCGACGCGCGCGCGGCCGCGCTCGTCCGCCGGCTCGCGCTGCGTTCCGACGTCGTCGTCGAGAACTTCAAGGTCGGTGACCTGGCACGCTACGGCCTCGACTACGCCTCGTTGTGCGAGGTTCATCCCGGCGTGATCTACGCGTCCATCACCGGGTTCGGACAGACGGGGCCGCGCGCCCGCGAACCCGGTTACGACGCCGCGTTGCAGGCGGCCACGGGCGTCATGGCCATGACCGGGGAGCCCGACCGGCCGCCCGTGAAGCTCGGCGTGGCCTGGATCGACGTGCTCACCGGCGTTCACGCGGCGACCGGCGTGCTGGCGGCGCTGCACGCGCGCGGCGCGAGCGGCGAGGGCGCCCATCTCGACCTGTCGCTGTTCGAGGTGACGCTCGCGAGCCTCGTGAACCAGGCGCAGAGCGCCCTGCTGACGGGGAGGTCCCCGGAGCGGCTGGGGAGCGCCCACCCGAACATCGTGCCGTACCAGGCGTTCGAGGCCGCCGACGCCGCGCTGGTGGTGGCGGTCGGCAACGACGCGCAGTTCGCGCGGTTGTGCGCGGCGCTCGAGCTCCCCGATCTCGCTGCGGATGCGCGCCTGAGCACGAACGCCGGGCGCGTCGAGCGGCGCGACCTGGTGGTCGGCGCGCTGGCCCGGCGGCTGCGGGAGCGGCCCCGCGCGGCGTGGCTTGAGCTGCTCTCGCGGGCCGGCGTCCCTGCCACGCCGGTGTCCGGGCTGGCGGACGCCCTCGTCGACCCGCAGACGGCCGCGCGCGGCACGGTCGTCGCGGCGCGGCACCCGGCCGTCGGCGACCTGCCGATGGTCGCCACGCCGTTCGCTCACCTCGCGCGACCCGGCGGGCCCCTTCCCCGCCCGGAGCCGGTCGCGCCGCCGCTGCTCGGGCAGCACACGCGCGAGGTGCTCGAGGGCGAGCTGGGGGTGGCGCCGGCCGAGGTCGACGCGCTGCTTCGTGACGGCGTGGCGCGGGCGTAGGCCGCCCCGCGGGAGCGGGCGTTCGCTCGCGCCGTAGCGTGCCCTGGCTGGCGGCGGGGCGCACGAGCCCGCGCTAGGCTACGCGACGGCACGCGGCGGGCCGCACGGCGCGGCGCGAGGCACCCCGAGGCCGGAGCGCGACGCCCCGCCTCCTGCCGGGGGCGAACGGACCGAGCCGCGGGCGCACGCACCTGCCGCCGCCGCGCGCGAGCCGCCGAAGCGCGCGCAACGAACGCGACGGGGAGAGGATGAGCGCATGAGCGACGCTTTCGACGACGTGATCATCGGGTCGGGACAGGCCGGGACGCCGCTCGCCTCGGCGCTCGCGGATGCCGGTCGCCGCGTCGCCCTGGTGGAGCGCGCGCACGTCGGCGGGACCTGCGTCAACGTGGGCTGCACGCCGACCAAGACGATGGTGGCGAGCGCACGCGCGGCCCACGTGGTCCGGCGCGCCGGCGCCTACGGCGTACGCGTCGGGGAGCCGGAGGTCGACATGCCCGCCGTGCGGCGCCGCGCGCGCGACGTCGTGGAGGGCTTCCGCTCGAGCAACGAGAAGGGGCTGCTCGAGAACGAGCGCATCGAGCTCATCGTCGGCGAGGCGCGCTTCACGGCGCCGCGCACCCTTGCCGTCCGGCTCGACGGCGGCGGGGAGCGCACGCTCGCCGGCGAGCGGGTGTTCCTGAACACCGGGGCGCGCCCGTCGGTGCCCCCCCTGGACGGCCTCGGCGACGTCCCGTTCCTCGACTCGAGCGGCATGCTGGAGCTCGAGGAGGTTCCCGAACACCTCGTGGTGCTCGGCGGCGGCTACGTGGGCGTGGAGTTCGGCCAGATGTTCCGGCGCTTCGGCAGCCGCGTCACGCTCGTCCAACGCGGCCCGCACCTGCTCCCGCGGGAGGACGAGGACGTCTCCACGGCGCTCGAGGAGATCCTGCGGCAAGACGGCATCGACCTGCGCTTGGGCTGCGACGCGACCGCGGTGTCCGGGCGCGCGGGGCAGCTGCGGCTCGAGCTGCGCGGGCCCGACGGCGAGGGCGCCGTCGAGGGGACGCACCTGCTGGTGGCCGTCGGCAGGACGCCCAACACCGAGGCGCTCGAGCTGGACGCGGGCGGCGTGGCGGTCGACCGTGCGGGGCACGTGGTCGTGAACGCCAAGCTCGAGACCGGCGCGCCGGGCGTGTTCGCCATGGGCGACGTCACCGGCGGCGCGGCGTTCACCCACATCTCCTACGACGACTTCCGCATCTTGCGCGGGAACCTGCTCCAGGGCGCCGACCTGAGCACGGCGGGGCGCCTGGTGCCGTACACCGTGTTCACCGATCCCCAGCTCGGACGCGTGGGGCTCACCGAACGCGAGGCCAGCGCCCAGCACCGCGTCTACAGGGTCGCCCGCCTGCCCATGGAGAGGGTGGCGCGAGCCATCGAGACCGACGAGACGCGTGGCGTGCTGAAGGTCCTGGTGGACGAGCACAGCGGGCGCATCCTGGGCGCCGCCATGCTGGCCGTGGAGGGCGGTGAGATGGCGGGCATGCTGCAGATCGCCATGATGGGCGGCGTGCCCTACACCGCCCTGCGTGACGCTGCGTTCGCTCACCCCACCTTCGCGGAGTCGCTCAACAACCTGTTCTCGACGATCGCCTGAGCCGGCGCGCGCCTCACGGCAGGCAGCGAGCGTCGACCGCGAGCTCGATGGCGCTGTCGTCGATGGGGCCGTGAAGGCGAGGCAGGCCACCCGGGCCGCGGCCGCAGCGCGGCGACGCCGCGCCGAGATCGACGGCCGACAGCAGCGCGACGGCCGGCGCCGCGAAGGACGTGCCGGCGTACACCACGGCGGGCAGCGCCGCCGCGGAGGTGGGATCGCGCAGCCCCGCCAACGTGAAGTAGGCGCCGCCGGCGACGACCTCGGCGCCGTCGCTGAACGCGGAGACGCTCAACGGGTCGAGCGGCGCGCTCACGGCGTCGCGGGCGCCCACGGCCACGACGGCGGGCCACGCGGCCGGGAACAGCGGATACGTGAGACCGTAGTTGCCGCTGGACGCCACCAGCACCACCGGAACGTCGGCGGGCAGCCCCTCGCGCGTGGCGGAGGCGAGCGGGTCCTGCGCCACCGGGCGGACGAGCAGCGCGCGCGTGAGGTCGAGGCGCTCGTCGGGTCGCAGCGCGAGCTGGAAGAAGCGCTCGAGCGCCGCACCGTTGGCGGCCACGTCGGCGACCGCCTGCGCGTAATCGGCAAAGGTCGGATAGCGCGAGCGGTTCAGGGCGAAGTCGGCCGAGATGTCGCACGGGACGGCGCCGAAGCTCATGTTGACGACCACGCCCGACACCTCGCGCGCCAGGGCGTCCGTGACGCTGCGCAGCGCGGCCGCGACGTCGGCCATGCGGGCGTCGGGGCCGAGGTCGTGCGCCTGCACGACGATGCGCCCCTTGCCGCCGGGCAGCACCGCGACGTAGCGCCCGCTGCGGTCGTCGGAGGCTGTGAGCTGCGCGCCCAGCGCGTCCAGCAGGGCCAGGGTGTGCTCGAGCACCAACCCGCCGTGCGACACCGCGTGCTGCGCCACGAGCTGGTCGGCGCGCGTCGCCAGCGCCTGCTGCCGTTGCTCGGTCGTGGCGTTCGGCGGCAGGCCGGCCAGCACCGCCCGCAGCTGCTGCGTGAGGGCGTTCGCATCGATGCGCAGCGGCCCGCCGCCGAAGTCGTCCAGGATGACCAGCCCGACGTCCGCCTGGGGCGGCGCGAAGGCGGGACCCGCGCGCAGCTGGGCCGCCACGGTCGCAGGCGTCGCCACCAGGGACGGATCGATCGGCCCGCCGCTCGCGTCGACCGCTGCGAACGGGGAGCCGCCGCCCGCGAAGCGGTACTCCTGGCCCGGAAGGGTCATCGGCGTCACGGCGCAGTCGCCCTGCTCGGGGCGCACGAGGGGCGCATCGGAGCCGGCGCCGCCGGCGCCGAGGCCGTGGAGGCCCGCCCGCAGGCGCGCGAGGTCGGCGTCGGGCAGGTCGAGCACGGTGGCGGCCGAGGGTCGTGGGGGGCGGGTCGGCGGCTGCGGTCCCGGCAGGCAGCCGGCGGCCAGGGCCGCGAGGGCCGCCAGGGCGGCGACAGCCAGGGTGCGTGCGCGAACGGTCGTGTGCTTCATGCGCTCTCCTTCATCGCAGGATGCCCCGCCCGCGTCACCCGGGCGTCACCGCCGCGGACCGCGGGTCCACGGCGGCGGCCTCGCGGTCGTACCCCCCGCGCTCGAGCAGGCGCCGGAGCTTCGCCAGCTCCGGGCCCGCATGCTGCCGTGCGTAGCGTTCCGCCGCGGCCGCGAAGCGCGCCGCCGCCGCCGGTCGCCGGCCCATGTCGTGCAGGGCCTCGCCCAGCGCCTGGAGTGCGAACCCCTCGAGCAGGCCGGCCTCGGCCCCTTGCGCCAGGGCGAGGGCCTCCTCGAGCGGCGCCAGCGCATCGGCGGGTCGACCGAGATCGCGTCGCGCCTCCCCCAGGTTGAGCAGGGCGTACGCCAGCGTCTCGCCGACGCCGGCGCCGGTGGGGCCGAGGCGGCGCGCGGCCGCCACCGCCTCCTCCGAGTAGCGGTGCGCGCTCTCGTAGTCGCCGCGCGTCCCCGCCGCGCCCCCGAGGTTCTGGAGCACGTGCAGCAGCGTCTCGGGGGTACCGCGGCGGCGCGCCAGGTCGTGCGCGCGGCGCAGGTGCTCGTCGGCGCCGGCGTCGCCCTGCAGCACCAGCGTGATCCCCACCAGCGCCGACAGGATGGCCTCCCGATCCGGGTCGCCGAGCTGCCGCGCCAGCGCCAGCGCGCGGAGGTAGGCCGCTAGCGCGGCGCGGTGGTCCGCCCCGAGCTCGCGGCGGGCGTTGCCGAGCTTGGTGAGCAGGTGATGGGCCTCCCGCGGCAGCCCGCTCTCCTCGGCGGCGTCGGCGGCCAGCGCGAGCAACGCGAGCGAGCGGGGCGAGTGACCGCGGGAGGCGAGGTACGGGCCGTCCACCGCGAGCGCGCCCATGAGGTCGATCAGGGCGCGGCGGTCGCCGGCGCGCGCAGCCTCGCCGGCCGACGCGAGCAGGTTCGGCAGCTCGGCATCGAGGGCGGCCAGCTGGTCCTCGAAGGCGCGCGCGTACGCGACGGCGGCGCGCACCGTGGTGGCGGCGCGGAGGTTGCCCGTCTGCCGGGCGAACTCGAACACCAGGTCGTGGGTGCGGTAGCGCACCGTGTCGCTGCCGGACTCGACGCGGCGTTCCGCCAGCCCCCAGGCCTGCAGCTCGAACAGCGCCTCCTCGCAGGCGTCCACCTCGCGCCGCAGCATGCGCGCCAGGAGCTCCGGGGTCACCGACGGGACGAACAGGCTCCCGAGGGCCATGAGCGCCTCGTAGGCCGGGTCCGAGACCTGCTGCGCCGTGCTGTCGAGGAGCGCCGATACGCTGCCGCGCCCGGGCTCCGCCTGGTCCGGCGGCGAGCGCAGCGCGAGGGGACCCTCCCTGAGCTGCGCCCCCAAGCCCGCCTCCGGCTCGCGGGCCGCGCGCAGGCCGGCCACGCGCAGCGCGAAGGGGTGGCCCGCGAGGCGAGCCGCGATCTCGGCGCCGACCTCGCCCAGCGGCCGGCCGGCGTGCAGCTCGAGCAACGCCCGCCCCGCCTCGAGCGGCAGGGGCTCGACGCTCACGCGGCGGTAGCCGGGATGGCGCCGCCTGGAGGTGACGAGCAGGGCCGCGCCGTCGGGAACGGCCTCGCGCGCCCGTCCCAGCACGAAGGCGTTGCGGGCGTCGTCGAGCACCACCAGGGCGACGCCCGGCGCGCCGAGCAGCGACCTGAGCGCGGCGGCCTTGTCGGAGGCGCGCGCGACGGTGCCGGCGGGGTCGGGACCCTCCAGCGCGCGCGCCATGGTGTCGAACAGCGCCTCGGCGTCGTCGCCGGCCGCGGTGGCCCACAGGACCGGCCCGCGCTCGCGCTCGAGCCAGCGCGCCGCGAGCTCCGCCGCGACGGCCGTCTTGCCCATGCCTCCGAGGCCGTGCAGGAGCACGCGCGAGCCCGGTTGCAGCGCCTCCTCCGCCGAGCGCAGCAGCTCGTCGCGCGCCAGCAGGGCGTCGGGCCTGCGCTCGACGGCGTCCGGGGAGCGCAGCAGGGCGGCGCGCTCCGCGGCGCCTCCCAGGCCGCGCTCCGCGTCGCGGAGCAGCAGGACGGTCTGCTCGGTGGGCGCGGCCTCGAGCTCGCGCGCGAGCAGCTCGCGGAAGCGTTCGAAGGCCCACACCGCCGCCTCGTCGTTGCCGCGGTCGTGCTCGAGCCGCATCACGAGACGCACGGCGTCCTCGTCGAGCGGGTCGGCGCGCGCCGACCTCCGCGCCGCCGCGACGGCGGCGTCGAGGTCTCCGCGCCGCTCGGCCCGGCGCGCCGCCGCTGCCAGGGCGTCGCGCGCGAGCCTCTGCAGGCGGGGCCGCTCCTGCTCGAGCCAGGCGTCGAACGCGGGCGCTACCCCGTCGAGCCCCTCCAACGGCGCGAGCGCCTCCTCGCTCCCGGGGGCGGCGCCGTCCGCGGCCGGGTCGTCGGCGCCCGCCGCGATGAGCGAGCGCTCGAGCCGGGCCACGTCCGTGTCCGCGATGAGCTCGAGGGGATCGCCGGAGCGGAGCCAGGCGTCCGCGCCCTCGAGGGCGCGCGCCTTGTACAGCGCCATGCGCAGGTTCCGGCTGCGCCCGGGGCCCCACAACAGCTCGGTGAGCTCGTCGCGCGGGCACGGTCGCCCCGCCAGCGCCAGGTAGCACAGCAAGGCGAGCACCTTGGGCTGCGGCGGATCGAGCTCGCGGCCGTCGAGCACGAGTCGGGGGCGCCCGAGGAGGCGCACGTCGAGGGTTGGGGCCATGTGGGGGCATTATGGCCGACGCGGGCGCGGGGGGGCCCGCGTCGGGCCGGGAAGGCCCGGGGCCGGAGGGTGTTGACGCCCTGGTGACGCCCGCCGTCTAGCCTCCGGATCGAGACAGCGCGAGCGCGCCGCCGGGAGCGGCCGGCGCGTCCGCGGGGAGGGATGACGACATGGCCAGCGTGGAGCTCGTGAGCTTGTGTTGCATCAGCACGCGGGACCTGTTCTGCCGCGACCGCGTCGAGCTGAGCGTGTGGGTGGACGGCGTGCCGATGGACGTGCTGCGGCGCGATCTGGAGGAGGGTTACGAGGTACGGCTCGGCCGCACCTACGGCTTCCGGCACGGCGTCCGGCTCGAGATCGCAGGGCGGGGGGACGACGAGGGCGCCGGCCCGGACCCGGATCGCTTCGAGCTGGTCACGGGCGCGCTCGGCGGGCTCGCCGCCGGCCGCTACCCGGTGACGGCGCGCATGCGCTCCCACGGCTCGAGCTACCGCTGCGAGCTCCGCGTCGTGATCGCGCCGGGCGACACGGACGTGCGCGCCACCGAGCGCGCCCGTCCGCTCGACTGGCGCCTGGCGGCCGCGCGGGGCGTGTTCTGAGCCGCACGACGGGGAGGCCGCCGGCGCCTCGACCCGCCCGGCCGGCCCCGTCGACGGGGCGGCACGCCTATACCCGCGCGTGCCGCCCCGCGGAGCGGCGGTAGCAGGCACGCACCCTACCGCCGGCGCCTCAACCCACCCGGCTGGCCCCGTCGACGGGGCGGCACACGTACACCTGCGCGTGCCGCCCCGCGGAGCGGCGGTAGCAGGCACGCACCGCTCGCTCGAAGTCCTCGACGGCGCGCTCCTCGACCAGCGCGACGGCGCAGCCGCCGAAACCCGCGCCCGTCATGCGCGCCCCCCGGCAGCCGGGCCGCTCGCGCGCGCACGCGGCGATGGCGTCCAGCGCCGGGCTGGAGACCTCGAAGTCGACGCGCAGGCTCTCGTGGCTGGCGTTCATCAGCCGTCCCAGCTCGGCGGCGTCGCCGCGTTCCATCGCGGCGTGCGCGGCCAGCGTGCGGGCGTTCTCGCCGATCACGTGGCGCGCACGCTTGAGCACCTCGGGAGCGAGCGCCGCCGCGTCCCGCCCGAGCTGCTCGGGGCCGACGTCGCGCAGGGCCGGAACGCCGAAGTGGCGGGCCGCCTCCTCGCACTGCGCGCGCCGCTCGTTGTAGGCCGATCCCACCAGGCCGCGACGCGTGGCCGTGTCGAGCACCACGATCGCGTGGCCCTCCGGCAGGGGTGCGCTGCGGGCCTCGAGCGTGCGGCAGTCGATGAGGAGGGCGCGCCCCGCCTCGCCGCGGGCGCTGATGAGCTGGTCCATGATGCCGGAGTTGACCCCCACCCAGCGGTTCTCGGCCCTCTGGCACGCGAGCGCCATGCGGGTCGCGTCCCACGCGAGGTCGGAGGCGGCCGCGAAGGCGCGCGCGGTGGCGAGCTCGAGGGCCGCCGACGACGACAGGCCCGCGCCGTTGGGCACGTTGCCGCTCATCACGCCCTGCCAGCCGCGCAGGTCGAGGCCTTCCTCGGCGAGCGACCAGGCCACCCCCTTGAGGTACTCGGGCCAGCCGGCGCCGCGCTCGAGCGCGGCGAGGTCGAAGGACGCATCCTTGCCGACGTCGAGCCCGTGGCACACCACGCGCCCGTCATCCCTCGGCGTGAGCGCGATCGCCACCTCGCGGTCGATCGCCATGGGCAGCACGAAGCCATCGTTGTAGTCGGTGTGCTCGCCGATCAGGTTGACGCGGCCCGGTGCCCGCACGAGCGCCTGGGGGCGGCCTCCGAAGCGCTCGGCGTAGGCGCGCCGCACGCGGTCCAGCAGCGGGGTCACGCTCCCCCGTCCCGGTGGGCGTAGTGCGCCGCGGGCAGGTCGCGGAGGCGGGCGGCCGCCTGCTCCGCGGTCAGGTCGCGCTGCGGCTCGCCGAGCATCTCGAAGCCGACCATGAACTTGCGGACGGTGCTCGAGCGCAGCAGCGGCGGGTAGAGGTGGGCGTGGAGCTGCCAGTGACCGGCGTCGTCCTCGAGGAAGGGCGCGCCGTGCCAGCCGAGCGAGTACGGGAACGGCGTCTCGAAGAGGTTGTCGAGCTTCGCGAGGAGGGGCCCCAGCAGCGCGGCGAGCGCGTCGCGCTCGTCGGCCGTGACGTCGGGCAGCCGGGCGACGCGCCGCTCGCGCGGCAGCAGCAGGATCTCGAAGGGCCACACGGCCCAGAAGGGCACCACCGCCAGCCAGCGGGCGTTGGCGGCGACCACGCGCTCGCCCTCCCGCAGCTCCTCGGCGGCGTAGTCGAGGAGCAGCGGCCGGCCGTGCTCGGAGAGGTAGGCACGCTGTCGCTCGTCCTCGCGCGCCGGCAAGGTCGGCACGCGGTCGAGCGCCCACACCTGGCCGTGCGGGTGCGGGTTCGACGCGCCCATCTGCGGCCCCTTGTTCTCGAACACCTGCACCCAGCGCCACACCCGGCCCAGCTCCTCGCTCTGCTCCGCCCACAGCTCGACGACGCGCCTCACGTCCTGGGGCGGCAGCTCGGCGAGGGTGAGGTCGTGCCGCGGCGAGAAGCACAGCACGCGGCAGGTACCGCGCACGCCCTCGGCGCGCAACAGCGGGTGCGCCGCGTCGGGCGCCTCGGGCGTGCCCGGGAGGAGGGCCGCGAAGTCGTTGGTGAACGCGAAGGTGCCCCCGTAGTCGGGGTTGCGCTCGCCGCCCGCTCGCTCGTTGCCGGGGCATAGGTAGCAGCCTGGGTCGTAGGCGGGCTTGCGTTCGGGAGCCGTCGGCTCGGTCGCGCCCTGCCACGGCCGGCGCATGCGGTGGGGGGACACCAGCACCCACTCGCCGGTGAGCGGGTTGTGGCGTCGATGGGGGTGCTCGGTGGCGTCGAAGGGCATGTCCACGTTCTATCGCGTCCGCTCGGCGCGCGCCACGGCCGCCTGGGCCGAGCCCGCCTCGGCCGATTCCTCCGTCGCCGGGCCCGCCTCCGGCGGTCCGGCCCTCGCCGGTCCGGTTTCCGCCGGTCCGGTTTCCGCCGGTCGGGTACCTGCCGCTCCGGTCTTCCGCCGGTCCGGTCTGCGCCGCGACGGCCTGGGCGACGCCGCACGAGCGGCGCACCACCAACGGGCTGGGCAGGATGACCACCGGCTCCGGGACCTCCTCGCCGTGCACCAGGGCGATGATCATCTCGGCCGCGCGCCGGCCGCTCTGCACCGCCGGGTTGGCGACGGTCGTGAGCGGAGGCACCGCGTGGGCCGCCATCGGGATGTCGTCGAACCCGACCACGGCGACATCCTCGGGGATGCGCCGCCCCGCCTCGCGCAGCGCGGTCATGACGCCGAACGCGACCGTGTCGTTGCCGCAGAAGACCGCGTCGAGCGCGGCCCCCTCGAGCAGCAGGCGGCGCATCGCCGCGTAGCCCGAGGCCGCGCTGTAGCTGCCGTGCGCCACCAGTGCCGGATCGAAGGGCACGCCGGCCCCGTCGAGCGCCTCGCGGTAGCCCTGATGGCGCTCGTCGGACGAGCGGTAGTGCGGCTCCGAGTAGCTCACGTAGGCGATGGCCCGCCTCCCGGCGCGCAGCAGGTGGCCCACGGCCCCCCGCGAGGCGCTGACGTTGTCGATGTCGACGCGGTACCCCTCGTCGCCGGGCGGGTTGCCCATGGTGACGAGAGGGAAGCCGCTGCGCACGAGGCGCGGCAGCTGGCTGTCATCGGACCTCGGGTTGATCACCAGCAGCCCGTCGATCTGCTTGGAGTGCACCATCTGGAGGTAGGCGCCGGGCCGCGCGACGTCCTCCAGCGCCTCGACCAGCACCCTGAAGCCCGCACGGCGGCTCACCTCGTTGAGGCTGAACAGCGCCTGCGGGATGATCGCGTCGGTGGTGAGGTGGTGCGCGTGGCACACGACCAGCCCGAGCGTCCACGTGCGGCCGCTCGCGAGGCTGCGCGCGGCCGCGGAGGGGACGTACCCCAGCTCCTCGGCGGCCTCCAGCACGCGGCGCCGCGTGGCCGCGCTGATGCTCGCACCGGGCGCATCGTTGAGGACGAACGAGACGGTCGTGCGGGAAACGCCCGCGAGGCGCGCCACGTCCTGGCTGGAGGGGCGGCGCCGCGTGCTCACGGGAGCGCGACGACCCGGCTGCGACCAACCTCGCCCGCCGCCCCGCGGCCGCCGCTCACGCCAGGTGGGCGACGTCGCGAGTCGCGACCCAGCTCGCCCGCCGCCCCGCGGCCGCCGCTCACGGCAGGAGGGTGACGTCGCCAGCCGCGACCCGCACCCCGTCGACGGTGGCGTCCAGGGAGCCGAAGTTCACGAGCGTGGGGCGCGCCAGCGTCGAACGGCGCACGCCCTCGGGCATGGGGGTCACGCCCGCCCCGAGCTCGGCGAGCAGGGCCCCCAGAACGTCGCGCAGGAGCTCCGGCCCGCCCCAGGCGCCCAGCGTCAGGCACGCGCCTTCGCCCACTGCGCGGCGCGTAAGGGCGGCCGCTCCGCCGTAGGCGGGCTCGAGGTAGCGCGCGAGCACGTCGGTTCCCTCTTCGGGCTCGAGCAGGTCCGCCCAGGTGGCGTAGTCGCGAGTCGCGCCGCCGAGCTCGGCCTCGAACGCCACCTGGGCGCCGACGCCCGGGCGCAGCGCGTCGACCCGGTCGATGCGCACGCCGCTGAGCGCCCGCAACGGCCCCGGCGCCGGCGCGTGCGCAAGGTTGGTGGACGTCTTGGCGCCGCTCCGCGGCCCGACCAGCAGCCGCCCCCCGCCCTCGACCCAGTCGCGCAGGGCGGCGGCGCGCTCCTCGCTCATGAGGTAGAGCGATGGCCCGATCGCGAGGCGGTACGCGCTCAGGTCGCGGTCGGGATGAGCGATGTCGACGTCGATCCCGAGCGACCGCAAGGCGCCGTAGAAGGCGAGCTGCAGCGCCCAGTAGCTCCACCCCTCGGCGTGCGGCTGGAGCTCGCTCGCCCACAGGTCCTCGTAGTCCAGCAGCAGCGCCACGGACGGACGCCGCGCCGTCGCCGGGCGCAGCTCCGCCGCGGCGCGACGCGCCTCGGCCGAGGCGCGGTCCGGGCTGCCGTCGTGCAGCTCGAGCCCGGCGTGCATCAGCTCCTGCGCGCCGAGCGCGGCGCGCCAGCGGAAGTACGACACCACCTCCGCGCCGTGGGCCACGGCCTGATGGGTCCACAACCGGACCGCGCCGTCCGCCGGGAGCGGGTTCGAGTGGGCCCAGTTGACGGGTCCGGGCTGCATCTCCATCACCCAGAACGGCCGGTCCTTGAGGCCGCGCAGCAGGTCGTGGTTGAAGCCGATCATGTCCGGGTGCCCGACGCGCAGGTAGCGCTCCTTGACGGGGTCGGGCAGCGGGCTCTCCTCGAGCATCCCGAGCGGGTACTCGTCCCACGCCATCACGTCGAGGTCGCGGGCGAGCTTGAAGTAGTCGAGTTGCGGGAAGAAGCCCATCGCGTTGTGCACGATCCTGCGGTCGCTGTGCGCGCGCAGCGCGTCGACCTGCAGGCGGTTGTAGGCGACCACCTGATCCGACGCGAAGCGGTAGTAGTCGAGCGCGTGGCTGGGGTTGGACTCGGTGACGGCCTGCAGCGGCAGCTCCACTTGCGCGAAGGACGTCACCTCCTGGCTCCAGAACACCGTCCACCACGCCTCGTTGAGCGCCTCTACGGTCCCGTGGCGGCGCTCGAGCCAGGCCTGGAAGCCCGCCCTGCAGCGCGGGCACCAGCAGCGCGCCGTGTCGTGGCAGCCGTACTCGTTGTCGGTCTGCCAGGCGCCGAGCGCCGGGTGCGCACCGTAACGCTCGGCCAGAACCTCGACGATCCGGCGCGTCTCACCGGCGTAGGCGGGGCTGCTGTAGCACACGTGCTTGCGCGAGCCGAAGCCGCGGACGCGGCCGTCGCGGCCCACGGGCAGGACCTCGGGCCAGCGGTCGACGAGCCACTTGGGGGGCGTCGCGGTGGGGGTGCCGAGCACCACCCGCAGGCCGGAGCCGCCGAGGGTGTCGACGGCGCGGTCGAGCCAGTCGAGCTCGAGCCGTCCCTGGACGGGCTCGAGGCGGCTCCACGCGAACTCGCCGATGCGCACCCAGCGCAGGCCGACGTCGACCATGCGCGCCGCCTCGTCCGCCCAGCCGGCCTCGGGCCAATGCTCCGGGTAGTAGCACACGCCGAGGGAGGGGGAGATGGTCATGACGTTGCCTCTTTCCGGGCGTGGCCCGCCTCAATCCTTTACCGCACCCGAGGTGATCCCCGCCACGAAGTAGCGTTGGAGGAACAGGAACAGCACCAGGAACGGCACGGTGGCGATGGCCGTGCCGACCATGATGCCGCCCCACGATACGCGCGTCAGCCCCACCAGGGTCCCGAGCGCCACCGGGATGGTGTACGCCTCCTTCCGGGTCAGCATCAGCAGGGGCCAGAAGAAGTCGTTCCACTGGAACAAGAACAGCACGATCGCCACGGCCGCCAGCGCCGGACGCATGAGCGGCAGCACGATCCGCGCGAAGATGCGCAACTCTCCGGCGCCGTCGATGCGCGCCGCCTCCAGCAGCTCCGACGGAACCGACAGCATGTTCTGGCGCATGAAGAAGATCCCGAGGGGGTAGGCCAGCCACGGCAGGATGACGGCGGCGAAGGTGTTCGACAGCCGCAGGTCGCGCGCGATCAGGAGGTACTGCGGGATCGCGCGCACCTCGAACGGGATCGTCAGGGCGGTCACCACCACCAGGAACAGCGCCTCGCGGCCGCGGAAGCGGAACTTCGCGAACGCGTACCCGCCCATGGCGGACACGAGGGTGGCGAGCACCGTGAAGATGCTCGCGATGAGCACGGAGTTCAGCACGTTGCGCGCGAACGGCAGGTCGTCGCTCAGGTCGCGCCAGTTGGCGGCGAGGGAGGTGCCGGGAACGAGCGACGGAGGCACCGACAGGATCTCGTGGTTCGCCTTGGTGGCGGCCACGATCATCCACACGATCGGCAGCAGGAACAGCAGGGCCAGGACGAGCATGCCGGCGTTGAGCAGCGCCGCGGAGACGGTCCGCCGCCGCCTCATGCCTCGCGCCCTCCGACCAGGCGGATCTGGAGGAAGGAGAAGACGGCGGCGATGAACGCGACGGTGTACGCGATGGCAGAGGCGTAGCCGAAGTTGAAGGAGCGGAAGCCCTGCTTGTAGAGGTAGGTCACCAGCGTCTCGGTGGCGCCCCCGGGGCCGGTCTGGGTGATGAGCCACGGCTCCGTGAACAGCTGCAGCGTGCCGATGGTCGAGAGCACGAAGCAGAACAGCAGCACCGGCCGCAGCAGCGGAAGCGTGATGCGGCGGAACTGTTGGACCGGCCCCGCCCCGTCGATGCGCGCGGCCTCGTACAGCGACGGCGGGATCGATTGCAGCCCGGACAGGAGGATGATGGCGTTGTACCCGGTCCAGCGCCAGGTCATGGCGATCATGATGGTGGCCATCGCCGGCAGGCGGTCGAACAGCCACTGCACCTGCGCGATGCCCAGCACGCTCAGGCCGTAGTTGAGCACCCCGAACTCCGTGTTGAAGATGAGGCGGAAGACCGCGGAGTAGGGTACGGCTCCGAGGACGAGCGGAGCGAAGAACGCGAAGCGGAAGAAGCCGCGCGCGCGCAGCAGGTCGCTGTCGAGCGCGACGGCGAGAAGCACGGCGAGGGCGAGCATCACGGGAACCTGGACGGCCAGGATCGTGAGGGTGTTGCCGAGCGCCTTCCAGAAGAACGAGTCGTGGATCAGGCGGTCCCAGTTGAACGTCCAGCTGAACGTCCAGGGGCGCCGGCGCGTGTTCACGAACGAGAGAAAGAAGCTCGCGACGATCGGATAGATCCAGAACAGCGCGAAGAGCAGGAAGAACGGGCTGAGAAAATAGTAGGGGGTCAGGTTGCGGCGCCGGCCACGGCGCCGGGGCGCGATCGCGGTGGTCGGCGTGTCGCTGCTCAGGCTCACGGCTTCGCCCCTCCGGTCCTCGGGGGCGCCGGGGGCGGGGCCGCGTCCGGCCCCGCCCCCGGCGCGCTGCGGTCAGTTCGCGACCGGCAGGCCCGTCGACTGCGCGATCTGCTTCGCGGCGGTATCGAGCGCCGCCTGCGCGGTGTCGTACTTGCCGTCGAGGTAGTCGTTCACGACGGCGATCATGACGTTGCGCGCTTCCTGGAAGTACTGCGTGCCGACGACGGCCGGGACGTCACCGAGGGTGCCGAGGATGAGCTTCCAGATGGGCTGGTCGCCGAAGTACGGAACGCCCTCGTCCAGGTAGGGGTCGTCGAGCGTCGCGAGCAGCGACGGGGTGAGACCGTAGTCGCGTAGGATCGCGATCTGGTTGTCGACGTCTGCCAGCGCGTTGGTGATGAAGTCGTAGGCGATCTTGGGGTTCTTCGAGGAGCTGGGGATGGCGAGTGCAGAGCCGCCGAGGTTCGACGCCCGCACGCCGCCCTGGGTCAGGGCCGGCGTGAGGTACACGCCCCACTGGCCGGACTGGTCGGGTGCGTTGGCGATGATGGTGCCGGAGTACCAGGAGCCGAAGAAGGCCGACGCCTCCTTGCCGGTCTGCAGGAACTGGATCTGGTTGCCCCAGTCGCCGGGGAGCAGCACGCTGGCGTCCCACAGCTTCTTCATGGTCTCCATGGCGGTCACGCAGCCGGGCTGGTTGACGGTCACCTGTTCGCCGGCGTTGTCGAAGTAGAAGCAGCCCGCCTCGGTGGCAAGCATGCGGAACCACTCGTCGTCGGTGCCCTTGGCGATGGTGCCCATCTTGACGTTGCCGTCGAAGGCGGTGTTGAGCTTCTGGCCCGCGGCCACGAAGTCGTCCCAGGTGGAGATGGCGTCGGGGTCGATGCCGGCCTTCTGGTAGAGGTCGCGGCGGTAGAACACGGCCGTGGGGCCGGAGTCGTACGGCACCGCGAAGACGGCGTCGTTCTGCGTGAGCTCTGCCCACTTGAAGTCGGGGAACTTCGGCTTCAGGTCGTCGGCGCCGAGGGTACGCAGGTCCACGAAGCAGTCCGGGAACTGGGCCCAGAACACCTGGGCCTCGTTGTTCTCGACGAGGTAGACGTCGGGCATGTCCAGCCCGCCGGCGGCGCAGCCCGCCAGCCCGCGGTCGTAGACGTTCTGGTTGCCCAGGTCCTGGATGTCGACCGTGACGTCGGGGTGGGCCTGATGGAAGCTGTCGACCGTGCTCTCCAGCGCGGCCTTGTTGATGTCCCACACCCACACGGTGAGGGTCTGGGCGAACGCGCCACTCGCCAACGCGAGGGCGACCAGGGGTAGAACCAGACGTCGCATACGCATACCTCCCTAAGGACGGACAACGACGGTACCGGCAAACGGCCTCGTGCCGTGGACGGCCGGAGCGCTGGACTAACGCGTGTTACTCAAAGCCTACGGCGCTGGGTGACGCGTGTCAATCGACCCACCGGGAGGACGCGCACGGCCGCGACCCCGGGGCCCGGCTCGACGAGAAGGGGGTTCGCTGCGAGGTGTTCGAGGTGGGCCGTTGCGCTCGCGCGCGGCTTCGCGGCCCAGGACGGCTCGTCGCGGGTCGGGTGGCCAAGCGGCCGGTGTGGCGAAGGGCGTCGCGTGGCTCAGCGTGTCGTGTGGTTCAGCGTGTCGTGTGGTTCAGCGGGCCGTGCGGTTCAGGACGCGTTCTGCAGCAGGGCGCTCACCAGCTCGCCGCGCAGCAGACCGCGATAGACGCCGTCGACGACGAGATCGGCGCCGCGCACCTCCACCGTCGGGTAGGCCGGATTGTGCGGGCGCAGCGCGAAGGAGCCGGCCGCCAGGCGATCGACGTACTTCAGCGTGACGTCCGAGCCCTCCACGCGGACCGCGCAGATCTCGCCGCTGCGCTGCGGCGAGCGCTTGGCGAACAACACCACATCGCCGTCCTGGATGAGGTCGGCCATGGAGTCGCCCTCGACGCGCAGCGCGAACGAGCCGTCCTGCATGCCGGTGAGGGGAAGGTAGCCCTCGGCCTCGGCCACGGCCTCGCTGAGAGGGCCGGCCGGGATGCCGCCGAGCACCGGCACGCCCGTCGCTTCGGCAGGCAGCGCGAGGTGGGGCGAGCGACCGCGACCGCGGCTCTCGAACACGATGTAGCCCTTCCGATCGAGGGCCTCGAGGTGCTGCTTGAGCGACACGTAATGGACACCGAGCTCGCGCGCGAGCCCGGCGAGCTCGGGCATCGCGCCCGTCCGACGCGCCTGCTCGCGCAGCCGCTCGTAGACCTTTCGTTGGGTGGGAGAGAGATCGCTCATGAGGTACCTTAAATGGTAAGGTCCTGGGACGGTCGCTGTCAAACCGGGGCGCCGATCGCGGCCGCGGCCCGGGCGGAGGAGCGCCGTGCAGGACGCCGTTGTCTGAGATTCATGAGAGGCGCCGGGGGGTAGACAGATTCCCGACCCTTCTGCTATAGTTTTTGTAGTTGGTGTTCCGACCCTTCCGTGCTCTCGCCGCGAGCACGCGTATCCACAGAGCCGCCCTTCGGGCGCGCGATCCCGTTCGACCGATCCCGCTCCACCGCTCAAGCTCCACAACGCAACCGGCACGCCGGCCGCACAACGGCGAAAGGATGCTGCATCATGCTGGACACCTTCGAGACGCTCGTAACGCCGAGCAACTGCGAAGCCCCGGAGATCGTACCGACCGGGCTCGCGCTTCCGACGCGGACGCTCGAGCCGGCTCAGGTACTCTACGAGGCCGATCGTGAGGCGAGCAGCCTGTACGTGGTGAACTACGGCGTGCTCAAGGCCGTGGTGCCCACGAGCCTGGGTCGCGACCGCATCGCCGACCTCTACGGCACCGGCGACGTGCTGGGCCTGTCGGCGCTCGACGGGGGCCGTCACGCCGAGACGGTGGTGGCGGTGCACGACGCCTGCCTCACCCCGATCGACCCGCAGCAGGCGATGAACGACCGCGGCCTGCGCGATTACGTGCTGCGAAGCCTGGCGCGTCAGCTGCGCCGCAGCCGCGAGATGCTCGACGAGGCCGAGATGCCGGTCGGCGCCCGCGTCACGCGCGCGTTCCTCCGTCTCGCCAGGCAGTTCGGTCAGCCGAGCGACGACTCCGACGGCGGCGTGAAGCTGCCGCTGGCGCTGACGCACGAGGACCTGGCGGACCTGACGGGCTCGAGCCGGGTGACCATCACGCGCATCCTCGGCGAGCTCCGCAACGAGGGCGCGCTCGAGGGCACGCGCGGCGTCTACGTCGCCAACATGGAGGGGCTCGAGAAGGCAACCGACGACTACGTCATGCAGGTCCTGTGACGCCGAGCCGTCCTCCCGCGAGGCCGGCCGGCGGGCGTGCGCGCCCCGGGGCTCACCGCCCGGGGCGCGCGTCCGTGGCGGCGAGCGGCGGCGACCGAGGCCGTCCGTCCGGCAGCGTAGGCCAACGTTCCCGCCTCGGCCCGCGGCCCACCTATACTGCGGCGTCATGCTGACGTTCACGGATACGGCAACCGAACGGGTGGTGCGCTTCCTCGAGGTGCAGCACGATCCCGAGCTGCGCGCCTTGCGCGTCGCCGGCACGCGCGCAGAGCAGCGGCTCTGGCTCGTGAAGGAGAGCGATCGACAGGAGGGCGACGACGTCTTCTCGCCCGGCCCCTTCGAGGTCTTCATGGATCCGACGTCGGCCGGTCAACTGGACGGAGCCACCGTCGACTTCGTCGAGGGCGTCATGCAGAGCGGCTTCCGCGTCTTCTTCCCGAGCCCGGTGTGGGACGATCCGCTGGCGCAGAAGGTGCAGGACGTCATCGACACGGTGGTCAACCCGGGGGTGGCCGGCCACGGCGGCACGGTCTCGCTCCAAGGAGTGAAGGCCGGCGTGGCCTACATCTCCTTCGGGGGCGGCTGCCAGGGATGCGGTGCCGCCGACGTGACGCTGAAGCAGGGCATCGACCGCATCCTGCGCGAGCACGTGCCCGAGATTCGTGGCGTGGCGGACAGCACCGATCACGCCGCGGGCGAGAACCCTTACTACCTGCCGGACGATACCGGCGAGGGCTCGCCGTTGACCTGAGCGCGCCCGTGACCGCGGGAGGCCGCGGCGACGAGCCGCGGCCAGAGTAGCCGGGACGTTCCTCTTCGCGAGCCGCCCGGGCGTCAGCCCGGGCGGCTCAACAGGTTGTGGATGGCGCCGCGAAGGTCCTGCCCCGTGAGGGGCTTGCCCATGAGCAGGTCCGCGCCGGCGCCGAGCGCCTTGCGGTCGGTGTCGTCATCGCGGTGCGAGGTCATGATGATGATGGGCACGCGGCTCAAGCGCGTCGAGCCGCGCGCCTGGCTGCAGACGTCGAGGCCCGTCATGAACGGCATGTGCACGTCGAGGATCATCAGGTCGGGCGTGTTCGACTCCAGGTACTGCACGGCATCCTGGCCGTTCTCCACCGTCACGACCGTGAAGTCGTGGGCGGAGAGGACGAGCTCCATGAGGCGCAGGTGCCCGGCGTCGTCGTCGGCCACCAGCACGGTGCGCGCGCCACGCGTGTCGGCCATTGCACCACGCTAGCCCGAGCACTCTTACGGAAGTCTTACTCGTATGGCCCGGGCGCACCCCCACGGTCGGGGCCGCGCCCACGCCGGCGGTATACTCGCCCGATCCCGATGGCCGAGAGCGCATCGCAAACCACGACGGCAACGGCGGAAGGTCCGGCGGGTGCGCCGGCCACCCTCGAGGAGATCCGCCGCGCGGTCGACGTGGCCGCGGGGCGGTCGCCGGGAAGCCGGCTGCTGCGTGGCGGCCGCGTGCTCAACGTGTTCACCGGAGAGACGATCGTCGCCGACGTGCTGCTGGCTGGGCGCCTCGTCGCGGCCGTGGGCGCCGACCTCCCGGCCGACGCGGCCGACGCGGTCGATGCCATGGGCGGCGCGGTGGTCGCGCCGGGCCTCATCGACGGCCACGTCCACATCGAGTCGTCGCTCGTGACCCCCTCGGCCTACGCCGAGGGTGTGGTTCCGCGCGGCGTGACCGGGGTCGTGTGCGATCCCCACGAGATCGCCAACGTGGCCGGCGTGGACGGCGTGCGCTGGCTGTTGCAGCGCTCCGAGGGGCTCCCGCTCGACGTGTGGATGACCGTCCCGAGCTGTGTCCCGTCCACCCCGCACGAGACGGCGGGGGCGGCCCTCGGCCCGAGGGAGATCGAAGCGTTGCTGGCGCATCCGCGGGTGGTCGGCGTGGCCGAGATCATGAGCTTCCCGGCCGTCGTCGCCGGCGACGTGCGCGAGCTCGCCAAGGTGCTCGCCGCCGAGCGCTGGCGCAAGACGCCCGAGGGGCATGCCCCCGGCCTGAGCGGCCGCGACCTGCAGGCGTACCTCGCCAGCGGGATCTCCTCGGACCACGAGAGCACCGGCCTGGCGGAGGGGCTCGAGAAGCTCCGCGGGGGGATGTTCCTGATGGTGCGCGAGGGCTCCGTCACACGCGACCTGGACGCGCTGTTGCCCTTGGTGCACCCCCGCCACGCCGACCGCATCGGCTTCGTGACCGACGACAGGCTGCCGCACGACCTGATGGACGAGGGCGGGGTCGACACGCTGGTGCGCCGCGCCGTGGCGGCCGGCGTCGATCCCGCGTACGCGGTGCGCTGCGCCAGCTACAACATCGCCCGGCACTACCGCTTGCCCCGCCGCGGGGCGGTGGCGCCCGGGTTCATCGCGGACCTGATCGTTCTGGCCGACGTCGCGGGGTTCCGAGCCGAGCGGGTGTACAAGGAGGGCGCCGTCGTGGCGGAGGGCGGGGTGCTGCTGCGCCCGGCGGTGTCCGGGGCGACCGAGCCCGCGCTGGACGCGGCGGTGCGCGCCACCGTCCACCTGCCCGAGCTCGGCGTGCGGGCGCTGCGGATGGCGGCACCGGCCGGCGCCGTGCGGGCCATCCGCGCGCTCCCCGGGGGCGTGCTCACGGCGGCCGAGCGCGTGGATCCCACGGTGCGCGCAGGCGCCGTGGTGGCCGATCCCGACCGCGACCTGCTGAAGCTGGTGTGCGTGGAGCGCCACGGCCGGGCAGGCGGCATCGGCCTCGGGCTCGTGCGCGGCTTCGGGCTGCGCGGCGGCGCGCTGGCGTCGTCGGTGGGGCACGACCACCACAACCTCCTGGCGGTCGGCGCCGACGACGAGGACCTGCTCGTGGCCCTCCGCGCGTTGGCCGACAGCGGCGGCGGGTTCGTGGCCGTCGAGGGGGGCCGCGTGTTGGCGAAGCTCCCGCTCGAGATCGCGGGCCTCGTCACGGACGCGCCGCTGGCCGAGGTGCGTGCGGCGATGGGCCGTCTGGACGCCGCCGCCGCGGCGCTCGGCGCGACGCTCGCGTCCCCCTTCATGACGCTGTCGTTCCTGGGGCTCGCGGTCATCCCGGAGCTGCGCCTGACCGACCTGGGCCTGGTGGACGTGGTGCGCAGCCGCATCGTGCCGCTCGCCGCGAACGACCCCGGGTGAGGGCGGCGCCTGGCAGCGACGTCGTGTTGTTGCGCGGAACGGTGCTGCACGTCCCGGGGGATCCGTTCCTCCCCGGCGTGGCGCTCGAGGCGTTCGAGGACGGCGCCCTGGCCATCGGCGACGGTCGCGTGGTGGAGGTCGGCGACGCGGCGGCGCTCGCGCGCCGGCACCCGGGGGCGGAGGTCGTCGATCGCCGCGGCGCCCTGCTCCTTCCGGGCCTGGTCGACGCCCACGTCCACCTTCCCCAGGTAGCCGCCCTGGGGGGCGTCGGCATGACCCTGTTGCCGTGGCTCGAGCGCCGTGCCCTGCCGGAGGAGGCGCGCTTCTCCGACGCGACCTACGCGCGGGCGCGCGCCCGCGCGTTCCTGCGCCTCCTGCTCGCCAACGGCACGACCACGGCGCTGGTGTTCGGCGCCCACTTCGCCCGCGCCATGGACGCCTTCTTCGAGGAGGCGGCGGCCTCGCGCCTGAGGATCGCGGCCGGGCTGACGGTGGGGGACCGCAACCTCGGCCCGGCGCTGCATACGACCCCCGACCGCGCGTTCGCCGAAGGCGCCGCCCTGGCCCGCCGCTGGCACGGTGCGGACCGGTTGCGCTACGTCGTCACGCCGCGCTTCGCGCTGGGGGCCGGGGAGGCGCTGCTGGAGAGCTGCGGCGCGTTGCTCGAGAGCTTCCCCGGCGCGCTGTTCACGACCCACCTCAATGAGCAGGCCGACGAGATCGCGGGGGTGCTCCGCGCCTTCCCGTGGGCCGACACCTACCTCGCGACGTACGACCGCTTCGGCCTCGTGGGCGAGGGCTCGGTGTTCGCACACGACGTGCACCCGACCGCGGTGGAGATCGACCGCCTGGCGCGCAGCGGCGCGGCGGTGGCCCACTGCCCCACGAGCAATCTGTCGCTCGGCAGCGGGCTGTTCCCGCTCCGCGCGCACCTACGCGAGGGTGTCGCCCTCGCGCTCGGCTCCGACGTCGGTGCCGGGACCGGCTTCGGCCTGCTCAAGGAGGCGCTGGCCGCCAACCACGTCCAGATGGCGCTCGGCGAGCCTCCGCTCACCCCCGCGCAGCTGCTCCATCTCGCGACCGGCGCGGGCGCCGCGGCCGTCGGTCTGGCGGGCGAGGTGGGCGACTTCCGGCCGGGAAAGCAGGCCGACGTGGTCGTGTGGCGTGCGCCCGCGGGTTCCACCCTGGCGGAGGTGCTCGCCGCCGCGCCCGATGCCGAGGGCGCGCTCGCGGCGCTCATCACCCTCGCGGGCGAGGAGAGCGTGGACGAGGTGTGGGTGGGGGGCGAGTGCCTGCTCGGCCCGCGTGCGGCGCGCGCTTGACGGGGAAGCGCGGCGAGGGCCCCTCGCCGCCGTCGGGGGGGGGCCGGGCGAAGCGGCCGACGGGCCGAGGGGGGGCCGGGCGAAGTGCACGGCGGGCCGACGGGGGCCCGTGCGTAGCGGCCGGCGCGCCGAGGGTGGCCCGACGCGAGGCGGCCGGGATCCGGACGGGGGCTTGACGCGAAGCGCAGGGGAACGCATAAGGTTTGGAATGCTCCTCCACGTCGTCGCCGACTTCGGCCGCGGCGACCTCGCCTTCGCCGAGGTCGCCCAACGGATCAAGAACCTCCTCCCCGAGGCGGACCTGGTGCTCACGGCGGTGCCGCCGTTCGCCACCCTCGCAGCGGGCTTCGCGGTGGCGCAGCTCGCCCTCAACGAGGGTCCGAACGACGCCGTCGTGTTCCACAACGTGGCGCCGCGCCGCGACGACGAGGCGCCGCGCTCCGACAACGCCGGCGAGCGCCTCGCCGCGATGAGGTTGCCGAACGGCGTGACGGTGGTCGGGGTGCACGCCGGCTACGCCTTCTCGTTCCTGGCGGAGTCTGGCGCAGAGCTTCGCTACGCCCGCGCCGACGCGGCGGGGTCGCAGTTCCGCTCCCGCGACATCTTCCCGGCGGCGCTCGCGCGCATCGTGCGAGGGGAGCGCGGGGCGTTGGAGGGCGTGGTGCCGGCCGCGTCGGTGCCGCCCGTTCCGGAGGCCAGGGTGGCGTACGTGGACGCCTTCGGCAACGTCAAGACCACGGTCCGATCCCCGGGCCCGCTGGCGGAGGCGCCGGAGGGATCGCGGGTGCGGGTCCGCGTAGGGACGCGCGAGCACAGCGCCGTCCTCGTCCGCGGGAGCTTCTCCGTGCCGGCCGGCGCGCTCGCGCTGGCGCAGGGGAGCAGCGGCTGGCGCGCCAACGGCCACGAGGTGCGTTGGCTCGAGCTCTTCTTGCGCGGCGGCAGCGCCGCGGAGCTCTTCGGACACCCGTCGATCGGCCAGGGGGTCGAGGTCGGGGGGCCCGTCCCTACCTGAGCGATCAGCGTTCCGGCTCGGCGCCCCGCCTCTCGGCCGGCTCGGGCTCGTGGCGATGCGGCTCGGCCCCCTGCGCATCGGTCGGTTCGTGTGGGGGGTCGCTGCGTTCGGCCTCGGACCGTTCGAGACCGCTCGGTTCGTGTGGCGGGTCGCTTCGTTCGGCCTCGGCCCGTTCGAGGTCCGCGACAGCATCGTCCCCGGCAGTCCGCTCGCCCGCCGCCTCGCCCGCGTCGTCGGGCGAACCCTCCGGGCCCGCCCTCTGCTCGACGTGCACCTCGAGCCCGCGCAGCAGCGCCGCGGCGTCCGGGAGCGAGAAGCGCGCGCCCTTCACGGCGGTCGTTCGCACGTCGATGTCGTAGTTGCGCGCGAGACGCAGGTCGGCCTCGGCGAGATCGGCGCCGTCGAACAGCGCGCCGCCGAAGTCGCTTCCGCGGCACACGGCGCGCCGCAGGCTGGCGCCGCGGAAGTCGCACTCGCGCGCCAGGCAGTGGTCGAGGCGCCTGCCGTCGAGGTCGCAGCCGGCGAAGTCGCCGAAGTCGAGGATGCAGTCGCGGAAGTCGACCCCGAGCGGCCCGACGCTGGGCGCGGCCGCCAGGGCCCAGGCGACCCCGGTGAGGTTGCAGGCGTCGAAGGTCACCTCCTCGAGCTCGGTGCCGCGGAACGAGGCGAGGCTCACGTCGCACGCAACGAACGCGCAGCCCAGCAGCCGGCAGCCCTCGAAGGTCGCGCCCTTGAGCGCGGCGTCGTCGAAGGTGCAGCCGTAGAAGGTCGTGCCGCGGATCGAGCCGCCCTGCGCGAAGCCCGCGAAGAGGATGTCGCGGTACTCCGTGCGGTCCTCGAGCACGGGGCCACTCACGCGGGCCCCGGGCCTGGACCGCAGGGGTGCGCCGGATCCGGCACGTCTCCGGGCCGGTTGACGTTGCGGAGCACCGCGCTCCCGCACGCCTCGAGCACGAGCTCGGCCGGGACCGGCGTTGCGTGCAGCGCGGCCAGCAGCGGTTGCAGGGCGAGATCTCCGGCGCGCAGCCGCGCCTCGACGACGCCCAGCGCGTCGAGGCGGTACAGCGCCGCGAGCGGCTCGAGCCGCCCGCCTGCGTGCACGACGCTCACCGCCGGCGCATCGCCGACGTGATCGCACAGCAGTTGCCAGAACGCGGGGGACAGGCAGGGGAGGTCGCACGCGGCGAGGGCGAGCCAGGGACCGCGCGCGCTCGACAGCGCCGCGTGCAGGCCGCTGAGCGGGCCGCCGCCGGGCAGCAGGTCGTGGATCTCGCTCACGCCGGGCGGGAGCGGCGGCAGCGGCTCGCCGACGCCGGCGACCCGCACCACGCAACGCTCCCGGGTCCCTTCGAGGCTCTCCAGCACGCGCACGACCATCGGCCGGCCGCCCACGGGCGCGCGCGCCTTGTCGGTGCCGAAGCGCGTCGACCGGCCGCCCGCGAGCACGGCCCCGCCGATCTCGGCGAGCGCCAGACCGGCGCGCTTCGCGCCCGCCCGGGGCCGCTTGCCGGTGGAGGCGTGCATCTCGCCCATGGGGCCCATCATAGGCGGCGGGCGCGCGTCCTCCCTGCCGTGGGCTCACGACGCCGGCGCCCCGCGAGGCGAGACGGCAGCGGCGTAGACTGGTCCGCATGCCTCGGCCCCCTCGCACTCCGCGCGGCGCGTTCGGGGCGGGGGTACCGGCGCCCCCCCGCCGTCGTGGGATCGCTCCCCGCGTGGTCGCGCTGGCCGTGTGGGCGGCCGGGGTCGGCGTGTTCCTGGTGTTGGCCTCGCGGCACCCGGGAGGCCTCGTCGGCCAGTTGCAGGCGTGGCTGGCGTTCGTGGCATCCTCGCCGGCCGGCCTCGCGTTCCTGGCCGGGCTGTACCTGGCGCGCCCCCTGTTGTTGCTGCCAGTCACGGTGCTCACGGCGTTCTGCGGTTACCTTCTCGGCCCCTGGTGGGGGCTCGCGCTGGCGCACGGCGCGGGCTTGCTGTCGGCGTCGGTGGGGTACGCCGTGGCGCGGCTGTGGCGGGGCCGCTCGGGGCGCCTCCCGTCGGCCTGGTTGACGCGGCTGCGCGCGCGCACCTTCGAGGCCGTGCTGGTCAGCCGGCTGACGTTCGTACCCGGCGACCTGGTGAACGGGGCGGCGGGGGCCCTCGCGCTGCCGTTCGGGCCGTTCGTGTCGGCCACGCTGGCCGGTGGGTTGCCGGGCACCACGGTCGCCGTGCTCGCCGGGGCCGGCATGGCCGGCGGCTTCGACGCCACCCGCGTCCACCTGCGCCCGGGGTTCGTCGTGGCCTCGGTGGGCCTGGCACTCGCCAGCGTCGCTCTCGCCGCGCTCCTGCGACGCCGGGGCCACGGCGGGCTGCTGGGTGGCACGCCGGACCGCGCCCCGGTCGCCGACGCCGCCGGGGACGGTGTCGACGATGGGGCGGGGGAGCGCCGGACCGGCTGAGGCGCGACCACGTGGGCGCCGATGCGCACCCGCGCGCGGGCGCGTCAGATGCCGAAGCGCTCGGCCGCCTGCTCGGTGAGCCGCCGCCCTATCGCGAGCGACGCCGTCGCCGCGGGCGACGGCGCGTTGAGCACGTGCAGGGCGCGCGGGCTCTCGCGGATGACGAAGTCGTCGAGCAGCTTGCCGTCCGCCCCCAGGGCCTGCGCCCGCACGCCGGCTCCGCCGCGGCGCACGTCCGCCACGCCGATGTCGGGTACCAGCTTGCGCAGGGCGTGGACGAAGGCCGACTTGGAGAACGAACGGTAGTACTCGTACATCCCCGTCTGCCAGAACCCCGGCACCATGCGCCAGAAGCCGCCGAAGGCGAGCGTCTGGAACGTATCCTCGAGGCTCACGTCCAACCAGGTGTAGCCCTCGCGGTCGAAGGCGAGCACCGCGTTGGGTCCGGCCTCGACCTCGCCGTGGACGGTTCGCGTGAAGTGCACGCCCAGGAACGGAAGGTCCGGGTCGGGCACGGGGTAGATGAGCCCCCGAACGAGGTCGCCGCGCTCGGGTCGCACGAAGTAGTACTCCCCGCGGAACGGCACGATGCGCACGTCGACCTCGGCGCCCGCCATGCGCGCCACGCGGTCGGATTGCAGCCCGGCGCACGCGATGAGGTGGGCGGCCTCCACGGTCCGGGAGGTGGTCGTGAGGACGACGCTGTCGGCACCGGCCGCGATGCCGGTCACGCGCGCGCCCAGCATCACGGTCGCGCCGCCGCGCTCGAGCTCCTCGCGCATCGCGCGCGAGATGGCGCCGTAGTCGGTGATGGCGGTCTCGGGCGAATGGATGCCGCGCAGCCCCGCCGCGTGCGGTTCGAGCTCGCGCAACTCGTCGGCGTCGACCATCCGCAACCGCGGCACGCCGTTGGCGACGCCACGCTCGTACAGGGCGTCGAGGCGCGGCAGCTCCGCCTGGCTGGTGGCGACGATCACCTTGCCGATGGGGTCGTACGGCAGGCCGTGGCGTTCGCAGAAGGCGCGCAGGAGCTTGACGCCCTCGACGCACAGCGTGGCCTTGAGGGAGCCGGGCTTGTAGTAGATCCCGGAATGCACCACGCCGGAGTTGTGCCCCGTCTGGTGCCGCGCAACCTCACCCTCCTTGTCGAGCACGGTGAGCTTCAGGTCGGGCGAGCGGGCCTGCAGGGCCAGCGCGGTGGCCAGCCCGACGATGCCCGCTCCGACGATGACGACGTCGCTGCGGTGAGCGTCCATACGCTTCTCCCTACGCCCGCTGGGGGCGCTGTCGAGGTCGCGCCCGGAGGGCGCGCGCGAGCCCGCGCCTAGAAGGCGCGCTTGAACGGGTGGATCTCGACACGTTGCCACACGCCGGAACGGCTGTAGACGTCGTTGTCGACGTACGCCTGCACCTCGTCGGCGTCGCCGGCCTCGACGACGAGCAGCGAGCCGATCATGCCGCCGGCCTCGTCGAGCAGCGCGCCGGCGTACTGCAGGAAGCCCGACGCGTGGGCGGCGCCCGATCCTTCGACGTGCTGCGGCCGGACCGCCTGACGGCGCCCGGGCGCCTCCGCATCCGTGCCGTCGTAGGCGATGACGAGGAAGAGCATCATGACCTCCTTGACGACCGCGCCCGGACCGAGCGGGTGAACCGCGGCCGCTTACGATGCAAGGATAGCGCGCGCAGGAGGCGCCCTCCCGGCGAGCCTGCCGCGCGGGAGCGCGGGTCGTGCCGAGCCGTGCCGGCATCCGCCCCAGACTTGATACGACCAGACTCATATCTGTTGACAATGGCTTGCCGCGTGGCTATACTCGGACTCAGTGAGTGTTCTGCGTCCTTTATACTCAGATTTTGTGACGCGGACCGAACGTCGTGTGTGAAACCAATCCCGGACCAAGAGGAGATCGAATCATGGCAAAGGCAGTTGGCATCGACCTTGGGACGACCAACAGCGTCATCGCTGTCATGGAGGCCGGCGAGCCGACGGTGCTCGTCAACAGCGAAGGGAACCGCACCACGCCGTCGGTGGTCGCCTTCAAGGATGACAACCGGCTGGTGGGGCAGGTCGCCAAGCGCCAGGCCGTGTTGAACCCGAAGGGCACCCTGTTCGAGGTCAAGCGCTTCATCGGCCGCACCTGGGACGAGGTCAAGGGCGAAGCCGAGCGCGCGCCGTACGAGGTCGCGCGCGGCGAGGACGGCGGCGTCCGGTTCGTCATCGGCGACAAGAAGTACACCTCCGAGGAGATCTCGGCCATGGTGCTGCGCAAGATGGTCGACGACGCCAGCGAGCAGATGGGCGAGAAGATCACCAAGGCCGTCATCACGGTGCCTGCGTACTTCAACAACTCCCAGCGCGAGGCGACCCAGAACGCCGGCAAGATCGCCGGTCTCGAGGTGCTGCGCATCGTCAACGAGCCCACCGCGGCCGCGCTCGCGTACGGGCTGGAGAAGAAGGGCAACGAGACTGTCCTGGTCTTCGACCTCGGCGGCGGCACCTTCGACGTCTCGATCCTCGAGGTCGGCGACGGCGTGTTCGAAGTGCGCTCCACCAGCGGCGACACGCACCTCGGCGGCTCCGACATGGACCATGCCGTGGTCGATTGGCTGGCCGAGGAGTTCAAGAAGGAGTACAACGTCGACCTGCGCAAGGACAAGCAGGCCCTGCAGCGGCTCATCGAGGCCTCCGAGAAGGCCAAGATCGAGCTCTCCGGCCTGCCCGAGACGACCATCAGCCTGCCGTTCATCGCCATGGACCCGGCGTCGAACGCGCCCCTGTACCTGGAGAAGAAGCTCAGCCGTTCGAAGTTCGAGGAGCTCATCGCGCCTCTGGTGGACCGTGTGCGGCACCCGGTCGAGCAGGCCCTCAAGGACGCCAAGCTGTCCAAGGACGACATCAACGAGATCATCCTGGTCGGGGGCGCCACGCGGGTCCCGGCCGTCAAGCGGGTCGTCAAGGAGCTCCTCGGCAAGGAGCCGAACCAGAGCGTGAACCCCGACGAGGTCGTGGCGCTGGGCGCCGCGATCCAGGCCGGCGTGCTCACCGGCGACGTAGAGGACATCGTGCTGCTCGACGTCACGCCCCTCAGCCTGGGCGTCGAGACGAAGGGCGGCGTGTTCACCAAGCTGATCGAGCGCAACACCACCGTGCCGGTGCGCAAGACCGAGACCTTCACGACGGCCGACCACAACCAGACCGGGGTCGAGGTCCACGTGCTGCAGGGCGAACGCTCGATGGCCTCGCACAACAAGTCGCTCGGCCGCTTCAAGCTCGAGGGCCTGCCGCCCATGCCGGCCGGCATGCCGCAGATCGAGATCACCTACGACATCGACGCGAACGGCGTGCTGCACGTCACCGCCAAGGAGAAGTCGACCGGCAAGGCGGCCAACATCACCATCCAGAACACGACCACGCTGGGCGAGGACGAGGTGGACCGCATGGTCGCCGACGCCCAGAGCCACGCCGAGGACGACCGCAAGGCGCGCGAGGAGGCCGAGGCCCGCAACCAGCTCGACAGCCTGCGCCTGCAGGCGCGCAGGGCGCTGGACGATGCCACGAACGCCACGGCCGAGCAGAAGCAGCCGGTGGAGGAGGCCGCCAACGCGGCCGAGAAGGCCGTCGACGAGAACGCCCCCAAGGAGCGGCTCGAGCAGCTCACGCGCGAGCTCGCCGAGAAGCTGCAGGCGTTCCAGCAGGCGGTCGCCGCGGCGGCAGGCGCGCAGGCCCAGGAGGACCAGGGCGGCGCCGACGAGGCCGCGACTCCCGACGACGAGGACGTCATCGACGCCGACTTCAAGCCAGCCGGCTGAGGCGCCCCGACACGGGCGAGGGCGTGCGGGCGCGAGCCCGCGCGCTCCCGCGTGCCGCGGCGCGAGCGGGACCTCGACACCAGGCCATCAGGGCAAGGACGGGATGCGACCACCATGAACGACCATCGCGACAACTTCGACGACACGGTGAGGGAGGACCGAAGCCCCGCCGGGGCCGAGGAGCGCGGGGCGACACCCGACCTCACGCGCACGGCCGAGCGACCGGATCGCGGCGAGCACACCGACCTGCAGGACGACAGCTCCCTGCAGGCGGGCGGGACGGGCGTGCGGCGCGAGCAGGAGGTGGAGATCTTGCGAGGCGAGCTCACCCGGGTCCAGCGCGACGTGGCCGAGCTTCGGCGCGAGGCCGACGACGCGCGCAAGGAGGTCGGCGAGCTCAAGGACCGCTACCTGCGTGCCCGTGCCGACCTCGAGAACCTGCGCCGGCGCGCGGCGGCCGACCTCGAACGCTCGCGCGAGGCCGGTCTCGACAGCGCCGTGCACAGCGTGCTCACCGTGTACGACGACCTCGGGCGCGCGCTGCGGGCGGCGGAGAGCGCCTCGGATCCGACCTCGATCGTGCCCGGGGTGCGGGCGGTGAAGGACGCGCTCGAGCGCAACCTCGACGCGCTCGACCTCCGGCCCGTCGGGGAGGTCGGGGAGGCGTTCGATCCGGACCTCCACGATGCGTTGAGCACCGTACCGCCCGCGGGCGGCACCCATGCGGGCACCATCGCCGAGGTGATCCAGGTCGGTTTCCGGCGCGGCGAGCGCCTCGTGCGGCCCGCCCGCGTGGTGGTGTACCAGGAGCGCGGCTGAGGCCGCCGGCGCCCGGCGTCGAGGGGAGGTGAACGGTGGCGGGCTACAAGGACTACTACGAGACGTTGGAGGTGACGCGTGAGGCGTCGCAGAAGGACATCCGGGCGGCCTTCCGGAAGCTCGCCGCGAAGCACCACCCCGACCGCAACCCGGACGATCCGAGCGCCGAGGAGCGCTTCAAGGAGATCAACGAAGCCTACACGGTGCTCTCCGACGAGGAGAAGCGCAAGGTGTACGACGCCTACGGCCGGGCCGGGCCCGGGGGGCAGAGCTTCGATCCCGGCAGCTACCGCGGGGGCGGGGCGACGTTCCGCAACGTCTCGTCCGAGGAGTTCGCGGGCTTCAGCGACTTCTTCCAGAGCCTCTTCGGCGGCGGCTTCCGCACCACGGGCTCGTACGCGGGGGGCTCGTACGCGGGGGGCTCGTACGCGGGCGGGTTCGGCGAGCCGTTCCAGGAGGTGCGCCGCGCGAGCGTTCCGCGGGCCGTCGAGGCGCAGCTCCAGATCGACCTCCCGACCGCCTTCCGCGGCGGCGAGACCACCATCGAGGTGGAGGGGCGCGCGCTCACGGTGACGTTGCCCGCCGGCGTGCGCGACGGCGCGAAGCTGCGGCTGCGCGGGCAGGCGCCCGGCGGCGGCGACCTCATCCTGGTGGTGCGCCACAAGGAGCACGCCACCTACCGCCTCGACGGCGACGATGTCAGGGTCGTGGTGCCGGTTCCCGACTACCGCGCGGCCCTGGGCGGCAACGTGCGCGTACCGACGCTGGAGGGCGCGGTGGACATGACCGTTCCCGGCGGCACCACGTCCGGCCGCGTGCTGCGCCTGCGCGGGCGCGGCTGGCCGCGCAAGGGCGGCGGGCGCGGCGACGAGCTGGCGGAGGTGCGCGTCACCGTTCCGGCCGAGCTCGACAGCGAACGCACCCGGCTCTACCAGGGGCTCGAGCGCCTCGCCGGCGACGGACCGCGCGACCAGGCGGACGGCGGCGAGGGCGGCACCGCCGCGGCCGGCGCAACCACTGCGGGCGCGACCACCGCCGGCGCCCACGGCGCGACCGGCGAAGGAGCGAAGAAGGCCGGCAAGGGCGGCAAGACCTCCGGCGGGCGCAAGGCACGCTCCTGAGTCGCGGCCGCGCCGCCCGTTGCCGGCGGCCCGTGTCCGAAGCTCGCGTGTCGCGAAGCTCGCGTGCCCGTCGAGGGTCTCGCCGAACGTCTCGGCGCCCGCATGGGCGGCCGGCGAGGGCGAGCTGAGCCGTTCCTGAGAGCGCGCCGCTCCCCCTTCACGTTGCGGCCGCGCGGTCGCATCGTGCCCGCTGACGCCGGTTCTCGGGTGGTAGGGTGCCGCATGACCTTCGAACGCCCGCGGCCTCGCCGCCTGATCGCCGTCCTCCTCGCGCTTCTCGCCCTTGCCACCTTCGCTGTCGCGCAGGGCACGACCGACACGAACCAGCCCGAGGCGCCGGCCCCCACGACGGACCAGAACGCCGCAGACCAGAACGCGACGGACCAGAACGCCACCGACCAGAACGCCACCGACCAGAACGCCACCGACCAGAACGCGGCCGCCGCCGCGCAGGACGACCCCGTCGTCGTCGCCCTCGGCGACACCACCGAGCACCTGAGCGACCTCCAGGCGCGCTTCGAGATCGCCATCCGCAGCCTCGCCGCGAGCCAGGGCGTGCCGATGAGCGATGCCCTGCACGCGCAGCTCCAGTCGTATCTACCGCAGTACCTCGAGCAGCGCGGCCACGAGCTGGTCCTGCTGAAGGCGGCCAAGGATCGCGGGCTCACTGCCGATGCGTCGCACGTCGACGACATCGTGCAGCGCGTTCAGGACAACGCCACCAACGGACGCACCGTCGACGACGTGCTGCAGCAGGGCGGCTTCACCAGCATGGACCAGCTGCGCGCCATCGTGCGCGAGTCCGACCTGATCAATCAGGAGATCGATGCCCTCCAGAGCGAGGTCGAGGTCACCGACCAGCAGGTCCAGGACGCGTACGAGGCGAACAAGGCCGACTACACCCAGCCCGAGACGGTGTGCGCCAGCCACATCCTGGTCGACACCGAGGATGCGGCGAACGCGGTCCTGAAGGACCTCCAGGGCGGCGCCGACTTCGCGGAGGAAGCGAAGGCGAAGAGCACGGGCCCGAGCGCCCCGCAGGGCGGCGACCTCGGTTGCTTCCAGCAGGGTCAGATGGTCCAGCCGTTCGACGAGGCGGCCTTCAAGGCGGAGGTCGGCACGCCGGTCGGCCCGGTCAAGACCCAGTTCGGCTACCACGTCATCCTGGTCACCAAGCACACCGACGCGGGCGTGCAGCCGCTTAGCGACGTGCGCGACCAGGTCGTGTCGAGCCTGCAGCAGAAGGCCGTCGACGGCAAGGTGCAGGCCATGGTCGACGCGGCCGAGGTGCAGACGTTCCCCGATCGCCTTCCCGCCCCGCCGCCCGCGCCGGATGCCGGCGCCGGCGCGGCTCCCGGGGCCGGCAGCGCCGCGGGTGGAGCGGCCCCCGCGACGGACGGCGCCGGGTCGAACACGAGCGCGCCCGGGACGAACGGGAACGGTACCGCCGCGCCCGGAACGGACGGCACCGGTACGGACGGAGCGGGTACCGACGGGACCGGTAGCGCCGCGCCAGGTACGGACGGCGCGGGTTCGGGCGCCGGCTCCGCCGGCAACTAGCGGAGGTCCCACGCACGGCGCGGGGGCGCGACCGGGATCGGTCGCGCCCCCGCTTTGGGGTGAGGCGGACCGCAGCGACGGCCCCCTCAGGGCATCAGGCGGCGCGCGATCCAGCTACCGCCGTCGCGCACGTACAGGAACCGGTCGTGGAGCCGGTTGCGCCGCCCCTGCCAGAACTCCATCTCGTCGGGCAGAACGCGGAAGCCCCCCCACCGCTCCGGCCGCGGCACGCTGCCCTCCTCGAAGCGCTCGCGGGCCGCGCGCAGGCGGGCCTCGAGCTCGGCCCGGGCGGGCACCGGACGGCTCTGATCGGACGCGTGCGCGGCGAGCTGGGAGAGGTACGGGCGGGTGGCGAAGTAGGCGTCGGAGTCCTCGGCGGAGGCCGGCTCGACGCGCCCCCGCACCCGCACCTGACGCTCCAACCGGTCCCACCACAGGCACAGCGCGGCGTACGGGCGCGTCGCGAGCTCCCGGCCCTTGCGGCTGTCGTAGTTGGTATAGAAGGTCAAGGCGCCGTCCTCCACGTCCTTGAGGAGCACCATCCGGGCGTTCGGACGCCCCTGCTCGTCGGTCGTCGCGAGCGTCATGGCGTTCGGTTCCCGCATGCCCGCCTCGATCGCGTCGCGGAGCCAGCCGCGGAGCTGCTCCAGCGGGTCGTCGGCCAGCTCGTCGGCGTCGAGGTGGCCGCGCTCGTAGCTCCTGCGGAGGTCGTCGAAGGCCATGGGGCAGTGTAGAGCGCCGCGGCGCGGGCGGTCGTCGGCGCTCGTCGCGGGCCGCGACGCGCGCCAGGGACCCGGCTCCCACCTCGGGTAAGAAAACCGTAAGGGGCGCGGGGCTAGTGTGAGCTCGACGCGCTGGAAGATCTCCTGCGACCCCTTCCCGACCTGCTGCGATTTTTCTCCAGCGCCTCCACCCGCGACCGCGGGTGCTCCTGTGCCAGCCAGGACGTCGGCGCCGCGATCGAAACCGATCGCGGCGCCGACGTCGGCCCCGCCACCGCGGCGCGCGCAACCGGTGCTAGCTTGGGCCATGCCCAACGCACTGGGGCGGGCGACCAGCCCCTACCTCCTGCAGCACGCGAACAACCCGGTCGAGTGGTTCGAGTGGGGACCCGAGGCGCGCCGCCGCGCGGCCGATCTCGATCGCCCGCTGTTCATCTCGATCGGCTACGCCTCGTGCCACTGGTGCCACGTCATGGCGCACGAGTCGTTCGAGGACGAGGCTACGGCGCGGTTCCTCAACGAGCACTACGTGAGCGTGAAGGTCGACCGGGAGGAGCGGCCCGACGTCGACGCCGTGTACATGGGAGCCGTGCAGGCGATGACCGGCAGCGGGGGCTGGCCCCTGAGCGTGATCGCGACACCGCAAGGCGTCCCGTTCTTCGGGGGGACCTACTTCCCGCCGGTCGATCGGCCGGGCATGCCGTCGTTCGGGCGCGTGCTGCGCGCCCTCGCACAGGCATGGCGCGAACGGCGCGACGAGGTCGAGGCCTCGGCGGCATCGCTGCGCGCCGGCCTCGTGTCGCTCGGAGCGCCGCCGGCGGGCGCGGGGACGGTGTCGGCCGCGTCGGCGGCCGCGGAGCCGGCGCCCGCGCGCGGCGACCCGGCGGTCGCCGCGCCGGAGACGGAGGTCGAACGGCAGGCGGCCGCCGCTCTCGACGCGCTCGCGGCCACCTTCGACGCCGCCGACGGCGGCTTCGGGGGCGCCCCGAAGTTCCCTCCTCACGGCGCCCTTCGCTTCCTGTTGCGGCGCCCCGAGGAGCGCGCGCGGTCGATGGCGACGGCGGTGCTGGATGCGATGGCCGACGGCGGGATCTGGGACCACCTGGGGGGTGGCTTCCATCGCTACAGCGTCGACGGGTCCTGGCGCGTGCCCCACTTCGAGAAGATGCTCTACGACAACGCCCAGCTCCTGCAACGCTACGCCGAGGCGTTCGCGCTCACCCGCCGCGAGCGCTACCGGGAGGTCGGGCGCGGCATCGTGGCGTGGCTGGCGCGCGAGATGCGCGTCTCGGACGGAGGCTTCGCCAGCGCTCTGGATGCCGACAGCGAGGGTGACGAGGGGCGCTTCTACGTGTGGGACGCCGCCGAGGTGGACGCGATCGCGGCCGGCGACGCGGGGCTGGCCCGCAGCGCGTTCGGCATCCGCGAGGTGGGAGAGCTCGACGGGCGGAACGTGCTGCGGCGCGCCGCCGGCCCCGAGGAGCTCGCCCCGGGTCGGGACCCCGACGAGACGGCCGCGCGCCTGGCCGGCGTCCGGCAGCGCCTCCTGGGCGCCCGCGAACGGCGCGTGCGCCCCGCGCAGGACGACAAGGTCCTGGCGTCGTGGAACGGCCTGGCCCTGGCCGCCCTGGCCGACGCCGCGCGCCTGCTCGGTGACGGCGAGGCGCTCGCGATGGCGCGGGCCAACGCCGAGTTCCTGCGGCGCAACCTGTGGCGCGGCGGGAGGCTGTTCCATGCCTGGCGCGCCGGCAGCGCGAGGATCGAGGGTTTGCTCGAGGACTACGCCTACGTCGGCCTCGGGCTGCTGGCGTTGTACCGCGTGACCCTCGAGGGCGGCGCATTGGCGTGGGCGATCGATCTCGGGGACGCCGTCGTCGAGCGCTTCGAGGACGTCGACGGCGGCGGCTTCTTCTCGACGTCGGCAGACCTCCACGACGCCGACGCCCTGCCGGTGCGGCCGCGCTCCTTCGTGGACGCCGCCGTCCCGTCCGACAACGCGGCGGCGGCCGAGCTGCTCGCGCGCCTGGCGCGCGTGACGGGCCGCGAGCGCTACCTGGAGGCGGCCGAACGGGCCCTGGCGTTGCTGGGAGACGCGCCGGCGCGCTACCCGCAGGCCTTCGCGTCGACGCTGGTGACGCGAGATCTGCTGGCAGCGGCGCCCGTCGAGCTCGTTCTGCTGGGCGCGCCGGGGGAGAGCGACACGCGCGCCCTGCGTGAGGTGTGGCTCGAGCGCGCGCGCGAGGACGTGGCGGTGCTCGCCCTGGCGGACGCCGACGACCCCCTCGCCGCGCGCTCCGCCCTGGCGGCGGGCCGCCAGCGGCTGGCAGGGCGGGCTACGGCGTATCTGTGCCGGGGCGGCGCCTGCCGGCTGCCGGTGACCGAGGCGTCGGACCTCGCGCGCCAGCTCGACGAGGCCGGCCTGACCCCGCTGCCGCGCTGAGCCGCCGAGCGCGGCAGCGTCGCGCCGGCGGGGTCGCCCGTGAGGGTGCGCCGGGCCGCCGCGGTGCGGTATGCTGACCGGACTGACCGACCGGTCAGTAAGCTGCGTCGTGCGGACGGCCGGGCGCGGCGAGGTCGCGCATCGGGCGCCCGCCGCGCGCTCTGGGGCACAATGGGATTCGACCGCCCGGAGCACGGCTCTCCGGGCCCTTGGGAGGACCGGATCGACCATGTACATCTTCCTGCTGGATCTCCACAACCTGTTCCGTTGGGCCGTCGTGATCGTAGGCCTGGTCGCGCTCGTGATGGCGTGGGCGGGGGCGGCGTCGCGCTCCGGCTGGACGCCGCAACAGAACACGGTCGGGCGGGCCTTCACCATCCTGATGGACCTGCAGGTCCTCATCGGGATCCTCCTCTACCTCGTGTTCAGCCCCATCACGACCAACGCCTTGCGCGATTTCGGGGCCGCGATGCAGGTCGACCAGACGCGCTTCTTCCTGGTCGAGCACATGCCGCTCATGCTCATCGCGCTGGTGCTGTTGCACATCGGCGCGGCGCGCGGGCGGCGCAAGGACAGCCCGATGAACGCCGCGGTGTTCTACACCCTCGGGCTCCTTCTCGTCGCGTTCGCGATCCCGTGGTGGCGGCCGCTCCTGCCCGGGCTCGCTTGAGCGCAGGGCCCCAGGGCAACGCTCCCGACGCGGGCAACGTGCGCGAGCGCATCCTGGACGAGGCGGCCGTGCTGTTCGTCGAGCACGGCTACCACGGCCTGTCGATGCGCCAGATCGCCGAGGCGGTGGGAGTGTCCAAGGCAGGGCTGTACTACCACTTCGCCGACAAGGAGGCGCTGTTCCTCGCCATCTTGCTGCGCAACATCGAGCGGGTGGGGGAGCTCGTCGACGACGCGCGCGCCGCGGGCGGGAGCGCGCGCGTCCAGGTGTCGCGTCTGCTGCGCAACATCGTGGGGGGCATGGCGGGCAGCAAGGGGATCATCCGGCTGGCCGAGAGCGACGCCGGGAACCTCGGGCCGCCGGCGCGCGAGCGCATGCACCGGGCGTACATCGAACGCTTCGTGGGTCAGGTGCAGGCCGTCTTGCGCGAGGGGGTCGAGAGCGGCGAGCTGCGCGAGCTCGACCTCCACCGGGTGACCTGGTTGCTGCTGGGCATGGCGTTCTCCGGGCTGTCGGCGCCTCCCGAGCGCGCCGACGCCGTGGTCGAGCTGATGGTCGGGGTGTTCTTCGACGGCGTCACCCGCCGTTGAGCGCGGCCGCGGGTGCGGCCGCGGCGCTGGTAGCATGACCGGGTGTCGCTCCACGTCCTGATCGGGCCGCCGGGGTCCGGTCGCAGTACCCGGCTGCTGGGGCTCGCGCGCGATGCCTGCCGGGCCGGCCGGCGCGCGTGGTGGGTCGGACTGCCGGCGCAACGCGCCAGCGTCTACCGCCGGGCCACCGAGGCGGCGGACGGCACGGCGCTGCTCGGCCTCGAGTTCCTCACCGCGCAGCAGGTGTACTACCGGCTGCTCGCCCGCGAACGCCTCCTGCGGCCGCTCCTTCTCGGCAGCGGCCGTCTCGTGGCCGTGGGGCAGGCGCTGGCCGAGGTCGCGAACGAGGTGCCCTCGCCCGGTGAGGCGCGGCTCTTCGCCTACGCCATCGCCGAGGCGAAGCGCTTCGGGGTGTCGCCCGCCGCCGCGGGGCGCGCCGACGATCCGGAGCGGCGCCGCTTCGCGGCGGTGTACGACGCCTACGAACGCATCAAGGGCGAGGCGTGGGACTACGACGACTTCCGGGCCCAGGCTCTCGAGCTGGTGCGCGTCAGGCCCGAGGCGTGCGAGGCGGAGGTCGTGGTGGTGGACGGACTGCGCGAGATCGGACCCCTCGAGCTGCGCATCTTCCGCGAGCTCGCCCGGGCGCGCGAGGTGCACGTGAGCCTGCCGCGGCTGCCGCCGGGCGGGACCGGCGACGACACCGAGGTCGAGGAGCTGCCGCCGGGACCCCCGGCGCGCATCGAGCGCTACCGTGCCGCCAACCCCGTGGCCGAGGCGCGCTGGGTGCTGCGGGCCGTGAAGCGCGATCTGGCCGTGGGTGGGCTCGAGCCGCTGGGGGTCGCCATCGTGGCCCCGCCGGAACGCGCCCGTGCCGTCGCGGCGCTGGCCGAGGAGTACGGGCTCCCGATCATGGACGAGACGCCGCTGGCGCTGGCCGATACCGAGGCGGGCCGGGTGCTGGTGGAGCTGCTGGAGCTGCCGGACCATCCCACGCCCTCGCGGCTGCTGGCGGTGCCGGAGCTCAAACGCCTCGCGAACGCCGCGCTGGAGGCGGGCGTGGCGGGCGACGACGCCATCACGGCCCTGGCGCAGCGCCTCGGGCTGGGCGAAACGTGGCGCTCCTGGCGCGACGGGCTCGAGGTGGGCGACGCGCCCGTGGCGTGGGCGCGAAGGCTCGTGCTGGGCGTGGTGCCGAGCGTGCTGCAGGGCAGCGGACGCGGAGGGCCCGCCGGGCCCGCCGGCGCCGACGCGGGCCCCGACGCGCCCGAACTGGCTGGGGCCTCGGATGCGCCCCTCTCTGGCCCGGCCGGCGTGGATGCGGGCTCGGATGTGCCCCTCGTCGGGTCCGCCGGCGTCGACGCGGGTCCCGATGCGCCCGGCGCCGAAGCGGGGCCCGCCTTCGAACGCTTCGCGGCCGAGGCCCTGCAGAAGGCCCAGGAGGCCTCGCGGCTGGCCGGCGGACCGTCGTTCCGCGCGTGGTGGGCGGCGTTGCTGCAGCAGGCGCGGGCGCCGCGCGAGCGCCGGGGCGGGGTCGCGCTGCTCAGCGCCACCCTCGCGAGCGGGCGGCGCTTCGAGCGCCTGTACCTACTCGGCGCCGTCGAGGGCGCGTACGGCGTAGGGGAGGCGGAGGACTACTTCGTGCCCGAGGAGGCGCGGGTGGACGCGGACGTGAGCTTCCGCGAGCTCGGCCTGCCGCACCGCTTCCAGGGGCGCGACGAGGAGCTCTTCGAGGAGCTGCTGGCCCGGGCCCCCTCGGTCGTCGTGACCTACCCGGAGGCCGACCAGGGGGGGCAGCTGGTGCCGGAGCCGGCCCTGGCGGCGGGCGGGGGCGGGCCGCTCCCCCCCGTGCCGGCCGGGAGCGCGCTGGAGCTCGCGGCGCCGGCGCGCTTCTTCGCGCAGCTCGAGGCCGTGCCGCTCGGCGACCCGACGGTGGAGCGCCTCCGCCGCTACGATGCGTGCGCCTTCCGTTTCTGGGCGGAGGGCGCCCTTCCCGACCAGCGGGAGCGACCGTGGTGGCGCGACCTCGTGGACGCCCTCCGGGCGGAACCGCGCCTGGACCGTGCGCGCCTCGAGGAGCTGCGCGGCGCCTTCCCCCTGGCGAGCGACTGGCTCGCGGCCCACGCCGAGCGGCTGGCGGCGCTCACCTATGGCGTCGTCCTGCCCGCCACCGTTGGCGAGGGGCCGCGGGCCCGGCTGGACGCGGCCCTGCGCGGCGAGGGCCGTGCGACGGTGGTGCGATTCACGGCGCCCGACCGGGTCGACGGCGCCGCGGCGGCCGAGGCGTACGTGAAGGGGCGTTGGAACGAGCTCTGGGCCGCCGGTCACCTGTTGGAGCGCTACCCGCGCCAGGTGCGGCGCGTGGACATCACGGTGTGGCCCGTGTTGAGCGACCCCATCGACGTGTTCCCGAACGGCATCACCTACCCGTGGCGCACGATCGGGTACCGCACGTCCCGGGCCGCCGCGGCGCTCGAGCGCTTCGCCCGCGGGGACACGCCGCCGTCCCCGGGTTTCCAGTGCCGCGAGTGCCGCGTGTTCGACCTGTGCCGCGAGGGGCGGCGGTCGTGAGGCGCGCGGACGGGAGCGCGCGGCCGTGAGGGTGCGGGTCGCCTCGGCCGGAACCGGGAAGACCACCAGCCTGGTGCAGCGCTACCTCGAGCTGATCGAGGACGGGCGCCCGCTCAGGCGCATCGCCGGCGTCACCTTCACGCGGGCGGCGGCCGACGAGCTGCGTCAGCGCGTCGGTGCGGGCCTCACCGAGGTGCTGGAGCGGGGCAGCTACCTCGGCGGCCTGTTCACGCCCACCGGCGACCTCGCGCCCTTCCGCACCGCGCGACGCGAGCTCGACGGCGCCGTGTTGAGCACCATCCACGGCTTCATGATCGCGGCCCTGCGCCTCTCGGCGCCCGTCCTCGGGCTCGACCCCTCCTTCGCGGTGGTCGGGGAGTGGGAGGCGGCCGCGATGTTCGAGGAGGAGGTGCGCAGCCTGCGGCTGCTGGCGGCCGACGAGACGCACCCTCTGCACGGCGCGGCGGCCCTGCTCGGCGAGGACGCCGGGCCGTGGCTGCTGGCGCTGTTCGGCAAGCGTTCGCTGGCGGGTCGGCTCGAGCCGGGGGACGGCGCGCGCGGCCGCGCCCTCGTGGAGCTCTACGAGGCGGTCTACGCCCGTTTCGAGGCGCGCCTCGGGGCCGTCCTGCTGGGACCGGGCGAGGTCGAGCGGCGCGCGTTGCGGCTCCTCGAGGTGCCGCAGGCGCGCGCCCGTCTCGCGTCGCGCTTCCCGGTGGCCCTCATCGACGAGTTCCAGGACGTCAACCCGCTGCAGGGCCGCTTCTTCGAGCGGCTCGAGGCGAGCGGGGTCCGGGTCGAGGTCGTCGGCGACCCCAAGCAGTCGATCTACGGCTTCCGAAACGCCGACGTCGAGGTGTTCCGGCGCGCCCTGGACGCGGCGGAGGCGACCGGGGAGGTCGCCGCCCCGCTCACCGAGACGCGGCGTCACGCCAGGGCCCTCACCGCCTTCCTGAACCGCGTGACCGACGGACTGGCCGAGCGCGAGCTCGGTTTCGGGCCGCGCGAGGCGCCGCCGGTGCGGGCCGCGGGCGCCCAGGCCGCCGTCGCGGGGAGCGTCGCGCTGCACTGGGTGGTGGGCGACGCGCCGATCGGCCGGCTGCGGGCACAGGAGGCGCGCGTGCTGGCGGCCGCCCTGCGGCGCGCGCACCGCGAGGACGGCATCGGGTACGGGGAGATGGCCGTCCTGGCACGCGCCTACGGCGGCCTGGCGGTTGCCGAGCAGGCCCTGCGGCACGAGGGGATCCCCTGCATCATGGTGCAGGGGCGCGGGTACTACGTCCGCAGCGAGATCCGCGACCTGGTGCATGCCCTGCACGTCGGCATCGAACCCGCGGGCCTCAGCCTCGCGGCGTTCCTGCGCGGCCCCTTCGGGCAGCTCCCCCTGGCCGAGGTGGACGCGGTGCTGCGCGCCTCCGACCCCGTCGGTGCGCTGCGGAAGGGGCGCCCGTCGGTGGCCCGCCGAGTAGAGGAGATGGGGAGGCTGTCGCGCCTGCCGCCGCTCGAGGCGCTCAAGCGCCTGATGCGCGACCCGCTCGTCGACGGCCGGCGCTACGTCGAGTTCCTCGACATGCGCGCGCGCGAGAACGTCGACGCGCTGCTCTTCGAGCTCGCAGCGCAACCGCCGGGCGATCTCGAGGTGCTGCTCGACAGGCTCGAGCTCCTCAGCGCCCAGGCCGAGGCGGGCGACGTGCCGCAGAGCGGCGACGGCGTGCAGCTGCTCACCGTGCACCGCTCCAAGGGCCTCGAGTTCCGGCTCGCGGCCGTGTTCGACGCGGGGCGCATGCCCTACGCGCGCTTCGAGCCGCTCTACCTCGACGCGGAGGCGGGGAAGCCGTACGTGGCGGGCAGCGAGGGGTACGACGCGGCCCGGGAAGCGGCGCTCGCGCGCGACGAGCAGGAGAGCTACCGCCTGTTGTACGTCGCGGCGAGCCGCGCGCGGGACGCCCTCGTCGTCACGGGCAGCGTCAAGCAGGGCCGCGCCGAGGGGTGGGCCGCGGCCCTGAGCGCGCTCGGGTTCGGACCGGCCGCGCCGGGATCGGTGGCGGACGCCGACGGCGCCCGCATCGTCACCGTCGCCTTCGACGACGCTCCCGACGCCGCCGCCGCGCCGTCCGGGAGCGAGCCCGTGGTGCTCGAAGCTGCGCCGTGGACCGAGCGCGTATGGGCGCGACCGCGGCACCCGCCCGTGACGAGCCCGTCGCGGGCCAAGGGCGCCGCGGCGCCGGAGCGGCTGAGCGCGTCCGATCCGGACGCGGAGGGAGCCCTGCCGGGGCGCGCGCTCGCCATCGGAACGCTCGTGCACTACGCCGTGGGTCAGGACTGGACGGCGGACGATCCCCTCCACATGGCGAATCTCGCGGCGCAGGAGGTGATGTTCCCGTTCTCCCCCGAGGAGCGCGACGAGGTGCTGGGCGAGGTGGGCGCGCTGCTGCGCGCCTACCGCGCGATGCTCGGCCGCGAGCTCCCCCTGCTCGAGATGCGCGAACGCGACCGGGCCGAGCTGCCCGTGGTCCTGCGCGTGGGCGACACGGTGTGGCAGGGGGTCATCGACCGGCTCTACCGCGTCCGGGGCGCCTGGGTGGTGGAGGACTACAAGACGGACCGATCGGTGGTGCCGGAGCGGTACGCGTTCCAGCTGGCGTTCTACGTGCGGGCGGTCGAGGAGGCCCTCGGGGCGCGGCCCACGGCGCGGCTGGTCTACCTGCGCCGGCGCGAGGTCGTCACCCTCGACGACATGGCCCTTCGACGCGCGTTCGAGGAGGAGGCGTGAGGGACGAGGGGGACCCCGCGCGGCGGCACGTGCACCTCGTGGAGGTGGCGGAGACCGACCTGGACGAGCTAGGGCACGTGAACAACGTGACCTACCTGCGCTACGCGGAGGAGGCGGCGCGGCGGCACTCGGCCGAGCGCGGATTCGACCTCGAGGCCTACCGCGCGGCGGGGGTCGTTCCCGTCGTGCGCAGCCACACCATCCGGTACCTGCGCCCGGCGATGCCGAACGACACCCTGAGCGTCAGCACGGAGGTCGTGGCCCTGACGGGGGCCAGGGCACTGCGCCACACGGAGGTCCGGCGCGCACGCGACGGGCGTCTCCTGGCGCACGCCGACACCGAGTGGGTGTGGCTCGACACCGCGCGCGGCCGGCCACGCGCGGTGCCCGAGGCGGTGCTGGCGGCGTTCGGCTTCGCCTGAGGCGGTGCCGGCGGTGTTCGGTTTGGGTAGAGGCGGTGGTGCCGGTGTTCGACTTCGCCTGAGGCGGTGCCGGCGGAGTTCGGTTTGGCTCGACGCGGTGCCGGCGGTGTTCCGCTTGGCGTGAGGAGGTGCTGCCGGCGATCGCCTGCGGTCGAGGCCGTCTCGGGGGCGCCGTGGCTCGCGCCAGGGCGTGCCGCGGGGGCGCGGGACGCCTCATGCCCTGCGGTAGAGGACGGCGTTGCCGCGCTTTCCGACGATGTCGAGGAGCCGGAGGTTGCGCAGGCAGTACGTCGCCTGTTGCGCCGTGCGCCGCGGCAGGCTGGCGTGCGCCGCGAGGTCGCCCGTGGTGAACGCGTCGGGGAGACCCGGCGGGAGGAACGCCATCAGGTCCTCGGGTTGCCTCAGCGATGTGCGCTCCCGCACCGCGAGGAGGGAGCGGCCCACGACGACCCAGCCATGCCGGCGCCACGCCTTGCCCGGCTCGTGTCGCCGGAACTCCTCCTGCTCCGTGAGCGCCACCTCGACCTCGAAGTTCGGGTGCGCCAGGAGGTCGGGGATGCTCACGAGCTCCCGGAAGGCGTCCTCCACGCGCCCCCGCTTGGGGGAGCGGCGGCGGGTGTGGCCGCCGTCCGGCAGGCAGCGGACGATCCACTTCGCCTCGGCCACCGGCAGGACCAGGCGCAGCCGGTGCTCGGGCAGCAGCGCCCCGAGCTTCTGCCGCATCGCCGCGACGTTGCGGGTCTGCACCTCGATGAGGAGTCCGTCCGCGACGGCGTCCACGACGTAGCCGTCGACGTCGACCTCGAAGCGGCTGCCGGGAGGGGCGAGACGGCGCTTGAGCTCCGCATGGAGCGGCGTCTCGTTCAGCGAGCCGATCGTCGAGGGCACGGCCCATGCTACATGGGCGCCGCGATGAGCGTCGGAGACGCGCTTCACACGTCGCGCCGCGGCCCGTGCCCGGCCGACCTCGGGTTCTGCCTATGACGGCGGCGGCGGGACCTGCTCTCCTGCCATGCTGGCGCCATGGACCTGACGCAACGGCCCGCCACGCTGGCCGGCATCGAAGGCGCGCTGGTCGGCACCGAGGCATCCGGCGTGGTGTGGCAAGCCGTGCTCGCGCCCGAGCGCGTCGCCGCCTTCCTGCGCACCACCGCGGCGGGCGCCACGCTCGAGCTTCGCACCGACGGCGGCGTGACGCACGCCCAGGTGCAGCGCTGCTGGGTGGAGATCGGCGATGGCGGGCTCCGGTTGAGCATCGCGTTGTCCTCCGTCCCCACGGCGTGAGCGGAGCGCCCGGTCGGCGCGCCCGGTCGGAACGGCGGGTCGGCGCGTTCGGGTGGAAGGTGCGGTTGGATTGCCACGGAACGCCGGACCCGTGCGCCGGTCGAAGCGGCGGGTCGGCGCGTGCCGTTGCCATGGCACACGACGCCCGGCCCGTGCGCCGGTTTGGAGCGGCGCGTCGGCGCGTGCGGTTGGAACGTCCGGTGCGCCAGGTGGGGTGCGCCTGTCCTAGTGGGCCAGCGCGGCCGGCGGGCGGAGCCAGCACCCGCGGTGCGGACACGGACCGCGTCAGGGACGCTCGGCGCGGGGGGCCGACGGGGTACGAGGGTCCGCCCGCGTCGGTAGGCAGGTGTACTACATACCTGGGTCAGGTGCCCTTGCCCAGGCCGTCGCGGTGCCCTACAGTGATGGCGTTCCGAAGGACATCCCGTTCGGGGTTCCCGGAACGCGGGCGAACCACCACGGCGTTCCACGCCGTCGCGTCGAGCCCGCCAAGTTCCATCTTGGGCTCGCCCCACCCCTCAGGGGGTCCGAGCCGGTAGGGAAGGTCATGGCAACAGGAACGGTGAAGTGGTTCAGCGGCGAAAAGGGCTATGGGTTCATCGCGCAGGATGATGGTGGAGAGGACGTGTTCGTGCACTTCTCGGCCATCCAGGCCGACGGCTACCGCACTCTCAACGAGGGCGACGCCGTTACCTTCGAGATCGAGCAGGGTCGCAAAGGCCCGCAAGCCCAGAGTGTGACGGTGACGAGCGCGGCAGCTCCACGACCTGCCGGCTTCAGCGGCGCCGGCCGCCGCGGCCGTCCCTGAGCGCCAACCGTCAACCTCATGACGATCTCGGGGCCCGGCACCAGCCGGGCCCTTCCTCGTGCCCCGCGTGCGCCGCGCGAGCGGCGCTAGAATGAAGGGCCAACACCACGCCCTGCACGCATCGCGGAGGTCGACATGAGCGAGCACGTCTACAAGCACATCGAGTTGACGGGATCCTCCACCAGCGGCATCGAGGACGCGATCAACAATGCGATCGCGAAGGCATCGGAGAGCGTCCGCAACCTCCGTTGGTTCGAGGTCATCGACACCCGCGGCCACGTCGAGAACGGACGGGTCGCGCACTACCAGGTGACCCTGAAGGTCGGGTTCACCCTCGAGTGACCCATGAATCGTCGGTCCCGTCCGCCGTTGACGCCGTCGCCTCGTTCGTCCCACGCGCGTGACGCGGCGGCTCGAAGGTGTCCTCGTCCTGCCGGACGGCCTCGCCCGCGGGGTCATCGAGTTCGACACGCTCATCACGGCTGTGACGCGGTCGCCCGGCGCGGCGCCGGCCGGGCCGCCCGCGGAGTCTGGTGCCGGTTCCGCCGGCCGCCTGGGCGCCGCAGTCCCTCCCGAGGTGGCGCGGGGCGAGCTGCCGTTGGTACTGCCCGGCTTCATCGACAGCCACGTCCACGGCGGGGGCGGCGGGGACACCATGGACGGCGCGGACGGTGTGCGCGCGCTCGCCCGCTTCCATCTGGGGCACGGCACCACCACGCTGTACCCGGCCACCATCACGAACCCATGGGAGCGCGTGCTGGCGGCGCTGGACGGCGTAGCGGAGGCCATGCGAGAGGGTGACGAGGAGCTGCCGTCGATCCCGGGCGCCCACCTCGAGGGCCCGTTCATCAGTCCGGACCGGCTCGGAGCCCAACCCCCCCACACGGTCGCCCCCGCTCTGCGGCTCGTCGACGAGGCGGTGGGGACCGGGGCGGTGCGGCTGGTGACGATGGCGCCGGAGGTCGAAGGTGCCGCGGCCGCCGCCGCCGCCTTCGCGCGCGCCGGCGTGCGCGTGAGCGTCGGCCATACGGTGGCGGGTTTCGAGCGCGTCGGCGCGTTCGCGCGCGCCGTGCGCGAGGCCGGCGGGGTGCTGGGCTTCACGCACCTGTACAACGCGATGCCGGGCCTGGGCAGCCGCGAGCCCGGCGTCGTCGGGGCGGCGCTGGCCGATCCCGACGCCTACGCCGAGCTCATCCTCGACCTGCATCACGTGCACCCGGCGAGCTTCCGCGTGGCCGCCGCCGCCAAGCAGCGCCTGCACCTGATCACCGACGCGATCCGTGCCTGCGGCATGCCGGAAGGGGAGACGGAGCTCGGCGGGCAACGGGTCGTCGTGAGAGGCGGCGCGGCGCGCCTGCCGAGCGGCAGCCTCGCGGGCAGCGTGCTCACGCTCGATGTCGCGCTGCGCAACGCGGTGGGGGCGGGCCTCTCGATCGCGCGGGCGAGCTCGATGACGGCCGCCGTGCCGGCCGCCTACCTCGGCCTCGGCGACCGCGGCGTCCTGGCGCCCGGCCTGCGCGCCGATCTCATCGTCATGGACGGCGACTTGCGCGTACGAGAGGTGATCGTCGGCGGTCGGCGGCGTGCCGTGGTCGCTTGAGCGGCCGCCGCGCCGGCCCGCCGCCGGCGCGCGGCGCCGGGGGAGCACGCCTCCGGATCCGCGGAGGGCTCCGCTCGCGCCTCAGCCCTGCTCGAGCCGCTCGCGCACGAGGCGCTGCACCAGCGTAGGGCCCGCCCGCCCCTGGGTGGCGCGCATCACCTGACCGACGAAGAACCCCTGCAGCGCGACCTTGCCGCCCTGGAAGGCGGCGACCTCGGCCGGATGCTCGGCCAGCACGCGCGCGACGATCTCGCGCAGGCCGGCCTCGTCGTCGAGGCGTTGCAGCCCTCGCTCCTGCACCAGCAGCGTCGGATCCGTGCCGCGGACCATCACCTCGTCGAACATCTCCCTGGCCACGCGCCCCGTCACCGTGCCGTCGTCGACGAGGCGAACGAGGGCCGCGAGGCGCTCCGGCGTGACCCGCAGCTCGTCGAACGGCCGTTCCTTGAGGACGCGTGCCAGGTCGTTGACGATCCAGTTGGCGACCGAACGCGCGTTGGCGCCTTCGGCCACCGCGCCCTCGAACAGCCCGGCGAGCTCGTCCCGGCCGGCGAGCTGCGCGGCATCGTCGCGATCGAGCCCGAAGTCGGCGACGAAGCGCGAGAACTGCGCGCGCTGACGCCCGTCGAGCGCGGCCGTGGGATCGGGCTCGGCGCCCGAGGCGCTCGCGGGGCGAGGCGACGCGCCGCCCGCGTCCGCGCCACCCACGGCGGCCTCCACGCCGTCCGCGCTGCCCGCATCCGCGCTGCCCGCATCCGCGCTGCCCGCATCCGCGCTACCCGCATCCGCGCTACCGGCATCCGCGCCGCCCGCATCCGCGCCGCCCGAAGCCTCCGCGGCGTCCCGGCGCCGCGTCCACGAGTCCTTCAGCGTCACGATGCGGTTGAACACCAGCGGCGCGGCCGCGTACTCGGGCCCGGCGCCCAACTCAGGATCCATCCTGGCGCCCGCCCCATCGCCGGACACGTCGGCGGGCCCGTCAGCGGCCCCGGCGGCGGACCCGTCGCGGGACGCGGTCGCGCCTCGACCGTCGACCGGATCCCGCCAGAAGTACCCCAGCCGTTCGAACTGGTAGCGCGTGCCGTCAGGGTCTTCCGCCACGCTCGGCTCGACCAGGCCGTGGCGGACCACCAGGGATGCCGGGTTGACGTCGTCGAGGAAGTCGCGGCCGCCGGCGCCGGGGTCCGGCACGGTGAACAGCCGGTCGTAGAGGCGCAGCTCGGCCGGCAGCGCGTGCCGGGTGTCGACCCAGTGGATGGCGCCCGCCACCTTGACGCCCGGAGGGTTCGTGCCCAGGGTGTCCAGCAGGGCCGTGCAGCGCAGCTCCTGGGGGTTGCCGTCCGCGTCCCGCACGACCTCGTCGCAGCGGATGACGAAGGCGTGGCGCAGCCGCACCGCGGCGCCAGGGGAGAGCCGCCGCCACCCCTTCGGCGGGTGCTCGGCGAAGTCCGAGCGTTCGATGGCGAGCTCCCGACCGAACGGCACCTCGCGGCTCCCGCTGCGATCCACGTCGGGCGGCCAGTACGGCGCGTCGAGCCAACGCTCGGTGTCCACGTTGCCGAGCACCACCCGTAGCGGTTGCGTGACCGCCATGACGCGCTTCGCGACGCCGTTGAGGTCGTCGCGCACCGAGTGCTCGAGCAGCGCGATGTCGACCGTCCGGTTGGTGCGCGAGACGCCGATGCGCGAGGCGAAGTCGCGCACGGCCTCGGGCCGCACGCCCGCGCGCCGCAGGCCGGCCAGGGTCGGCATGCGCGGGTCGTCCCAACCGCTCACGTGCCCCCCGCGCACGAGCGCCATGAGGCGCCGCTTGCTGACGACCGTGTACTCGAGGTTCCGCCGCCCGAACTCGTACTGGCGGGGCCGCTCCTGATCCGGGAAGAGGCGATCGACGAGCCAGTCGTAGAGCTCGCGGTTGTCGACGAACTCGAGCGAACACAGGCTGTGCGTCACGCCCTCGATGGCGTCGGACAGCGGGTGTTGGAAGTCGTAGAAGGGGTAGATGGGCCACGCGCTGCCCGTTCGGTAGTGCTCCGCGTGCACGATGCGGTACAGCAGGGGGTCGCGCATCTTCATGTTCGGCGATGCCATGTCGATGCGTGCGCGCAGAACGTGGCTGCCATTGGGGAACTCGCCGGCACGCATGCGCCGGAACAGGTCGAGGTTCTCCTCCGTGCCGCGGTCGCGGTACGGGCTGGGGGTGCCGGGCCGGTCGACGGTTCCGCGCAGGCGCTGGATCTCGTCGCTCGACGAGCTGTCGACGTAGGCGTCGCCCATCTCGACGAGCCGCAGCGCCAGCTCGTAGAGGCGCTCGAAGTAGTCCGACGAGAACAGGGTCTTCGGCCAGGTCCACCCGAGCCAGCGCAGGTCCTCCTCGATGGAGGAGACGTAGCGCATCTCCTCGACTTCGGGGTTGGTGTCGTCGAAGCGCAGGTTGCAGCGGCCGCCGTAGTCGTGCGCGATCCCGAAGTCCAGGTACGACGCGAACGCGTGCCCGAGGTGGGCGTACCCGTTCGGCTCGGGGGGGAAGCGCGTGACGACCGTCCGGTGGCGGCCGCTGGCGAGATCTGCCTCGACGATGTCGGTGATGAAGTTGGAGGAGACCAGGCGCTCGGCGCTCGAGGCCGTGCCGTTGTCGTCGTTCGATGTCACGCTGTCCAGCTCCTTCGGGTGCACCGCCCGGGCGGCCCGGCTGCCGCGGCGGTCGTGCCGACGCCGCGCGTCGTACCGACGCCGCGGTCGTACCGCCGTGGCGGGCGTCGCGGGCGTCGCGGCCGCACGGCCGCGCGGCGCCGTTGCCAATGGTAGCGCACGAGCCCCTCGCGGCACGCACCCTGGCGTCTTGTCCCGGCGCCTCGCCCCGGCATCTGGCCAGGCGGCCTGGCGTCTGGCCCTGGCGTCTGGGCCGGGGGGTCGGGCCGGCGGCCGCGGGCCATGGCGCCCGGCGGGCGGCGCGTACAATGGCGCGCATGGGTCCGTCCGCGCCCAGTTCGGAAACCCGGGCGCCGCGCCTCTACGACCGCCCGGTCGTGCTGCTCGTCCTCGCGGTGCTCTTCTGGGCGGGCAATTTCGTGCTGGGTCGGGCGGTGCGCGGCGCGGTGCCGCCCGTGGCGCTGGCGTTCTGGCGCTGGACGATCGCCGGCGCGCTCGTGACGCCCTTCGGCCTCGGCCCGCTGCGGCGGCAGGCGCACCTGGTGCGAGCCTACCTGCCCGCCCTGCTGCTGCTCTCGCTGCTCGGCATCGCCACGTTCAACACGCTCATCTACCTGGGCCTGCACACCACCACCGCGCTCAACGCGTTCCTGATGCAGTCGCTCATGCCCGTGCTGATCGTGTTGCTCGGCTTCCTGGTGTTCCGCGACCGCATCGTGCCGCTGCAGGGCGTCGGCATCGCTCTATCGCTGCTCGGTGCCGTGGTCGTGATCGTGCGCGGCGACCCCGCCGCGCTGACCGGGCTGCGCCTCGCGCCCGGCGACACGCTCGTGCTGGTCGCGGTGCTCGCCTACGCGGCCTACTCCTCGTTCCTACGCTGGCGCCCGCCGCTGCACCCGATGGCGTTCCTGCTCGCGACCTTCTCCCTGGGATCGGCGATGCTGCTGCCCTTCTACCTGTGGGAGAGCCTTGCGGGCGACCCCGTGCGCCTCAGCTGGGCGGCGCTGGGCTCGTTCGCCTACGTCGGCATCTTCCCGTCGATCCTGTCGTACCTGTGCTTCAACCGCGGGGTGGAGCTCATCGGCGCCAATCGGGCGGGCCTGTTCATGCACCTGATGCCGTTGTTCGGGTCGGTGCTGTCGGTGCTGCTCCTCGGCGAGGCCCTGCACGTTTACCACGCGGTGGGCGCGGCACTCATCGTGAGCGGCATCGTGCTGGCGACGCTCCTGGGGCGCTCGAGCCGGGGCGCGCAACCGGCCGTCAGCGCAGGATCACGAGGGTCACGAAGTAGTAGGTGACGGGGACCGCGAAGAGCGTGCTGTCGATGCGGTCGAGCACGCCGCCCTGGCCGGGCAGGAAGATGCCGGCGTCCTTCACCCCCACCCAGCGCTTGAGCAGGGACTCGAACAGGTCACCGAGCTGTGCGGCGCTGGCCACCAGCACGCTGAAGAGGAGCACGTCGTAGAGGTCGACGTGGAGGTGGGCGTAGCGCTCGAGCACGAAGGCCGCGGTCGACACGACGACCACGGCCAGCCCGAGGCCGCCCAGCGACCCCTCCACCGTCTTGTTGGGGCTGATGGCGGGCGCGAGCCTGCGCCGTCCGAACAGCGAGCCGAAGGCGTACGCGCCCACGTCGGAGGCGATGATCGCGAGAACCGGCAGCGTCAGGTACCACAGGCCCAGGCGCCCGTCCGGCGTGTAGCGCAGCGTGATCGCGTACCCCAGCAGCCAGGGGATGTAGAGGTACGCGAACAGGGTGTAGACGATGGCGTTCATGGAGTTGCGGTTGGGGTTGGCGATCTCGAGGGCGATGAGGTACAGGGCGAACAGCCCGAGCAGCAGCTCGCGCCAGCTGACGCCGGTGACGGGCGGCCGGATCGCCGGATAGGTCGTGGGCAGCGAGGCCGGCAGCGTGAGCACCGTGACCACCCACAGGCTGCGCTTGCGCACGGGGATCCCGCGCAGGTTCAGCATGGTGCTGAACTCCTGGACGGCGATGAGCGACAGGGCGAGGTAGGCCGGTACCAGCAGGGGCAGCCCCGCCCACAGCACCGCCATGGCGATCACGAACGCAAGGAAGGCCGACAGCAACCGCGCCCGCAGCAGCGCCGGCGATCGCTTCGGCCTGGGACCGGCCGCGGGCGGGGCGGGAGCGTCCCTCACACCGCCAGGATGTCTTCTTCCTTGCTCTTGATGCGCTCGTCGATGGACTGCGTGAACTCGTCGGTGATCTTCTGCACCTCGCCCTCGCCACGGCGCATCTCGTCCTCGGTGAGCTCGCTCTCCTTGTGCATCTCCTTGAGCTCGTCGTTGGCGTCGCGGCGGATGTTGCGGATCGCGATCCGCGCCTCCTCGGCCATGGTGTGCACCATCTTGACGAGGTCGCGGCGGCGCTCGTCGTTGAGCGGGGGCACGTTGATGAAGATGGCGTCGCCCTGGTTGTTCGGGTTGAAGCCGAGGTCGCTCTCCTGGATCGCGCGTTCGATCTCCTTCACGGCGGACTTGTCGAACGGCGTGATGAGGAGGGTGCGAGGGTCGGGGCTGGAGACGCTGGCGAGCTGTGTGAGCGGCACCTGCGTACCGTAGTAGTTGACGCTCACGCGGTTGAGGACGGCCGGATTGGCGCGTCCGGTGCGGATGGTCGCGACGTTGGACTCGAACGCCTCGACCGACTTCTCCATGCGTTCACGCGCTTCCTTCAGGACGCTCTTCATAGCAACCTCCACGTCGTAGGGGCGTCTGTGGCCCAAGTCTACCGCGCCGCCCAACGCGACCGCCCCGGCCGGGGCCGGGGCGGAAGGGGTGCGCGAGGTCGGGCCGCGCGCGCCGCCGGCGGCCTCAATCGTCGTAGGCGGTCTCGACTCCGGTACGGATGAGCGTGCCCACGGACGCGTCGCCGCCGAGCAGGCGGCCGAGGTTGCCGGCGGAGAAGATGTCGAACACGGTGATGGGGAGGTCCCGGCTCATGCACAGGCTGATGGCCGTGGCGTCCATGATCTTCAGGCCGCCGCTCAGGACGTCCATGTAGGCCAGGGTGCGGTAGCGGCGCGCCTCCGGGTTGCGGTTGGGGTCGTCGTCGTACACGCCGTCGACCTTGTTCTTGGCCATCAACACCATGTCGGCGTCGATCTCGAGCGCGCGCAGGGCGGCGGCGGTGTCGGTGGTGAAGAAGGGGTTGCCGGTGCCGCCCGCGAAGATCACGATGCGGTCCTTCTCGAGGTGGCGCAGCGCGCGCCGCCGGATGTACGGCTCGGCGATCTCCTGCATCGTCACCGCGGTCATCACGCGGGTGTCGACGCCGGCGCGCTCGAGCGCGTCTTGCAGCGCCATCGCGTTCATGACCGTGCCGAGCATGCCGACGTAGTCGGCGGTCGCCGGGTCCATGTTCCCGCCGTGCTGGGCGCCGCGCCAGAAGTTGCCGCCGCCCACGACGATCGCCAGTTGAACGCCGCGGCGTTTGGCCGCGGCGATCTCTTCAGCCAGTGCGTCGGTGGCGTCCGGTGCGACGCCGAAGCCGCCGGCGCCGGCGAGGAACTCGCCGGACAGCTTCAGCAGGACGCGGTGCACTCGCTACTCCCCGACCGAGATGCGGGCGAAGCGGCCGATCTGGATGTTCTCGCCGATCGTCGCGACGGCCTCCTTGATCAGCGTCTCGACCGTCTTCTTGTCGTCGCGGATGTAGGGCTGCTCGAGCAGGACGATCTCGCTGTAGAACTTGCCGAGGCGCCCCTCCACGATCTTGTCGACCACGTTGGCGGGCTTGCCCTCCTCGGCCGCCTGCTTCGCGAGGGTCTCGCGCTCGTCGGCCACGAGGGCCTCCGGCACGTCCTCGCGGCGCGCGTACTGCGGTGCCGCCATCGCGATGTGCATCGCGATGTTGCGCGCCAGCTCCTGGAACCCCTCGGTGCGGGATACGAAGTCGGTCTCGCAGTTGAGCTCCACCATCACGCCGATCATGCCGTTGTGGTGGATGTAGGTCCCGATGAAGCCCTCCTTGGCGACGCGGTCGGCCTTCTTGTCGGCCTTGGCGATGCCGCGCTCGCGCAGGAGGTGCGCGGCCTTCTCGAGGTCACCGTCGGTCTCGTCGAGCGCGCGCTTGACGTCCATCATGCCGGCGCCGGTCATGCCGCGGAGCTTCTTGATCGATTCTGTGCTGACTGCCATGGCCAACCAACCTCCCGAGGGGCCTTCGTGTCCGGGCCTGCCGGAGCGCCCCCGCACGCGAGGGCGCTCGCCCTCGCAGAAGATGCTCAGTCCTCGTCGTCCGTCGCGTCGGCGCCCTCATCCGAATCGGCACCGTCCGAGTCGGCAGCGTCCGAACCCGAATCGCCACCGTCCGGGGCGTCGCCGTTCGGGGTCTTGCCATCCGCGCCGCTCCCGGCCGCCGCCCCCTCGGCGGAGTCGCCCTCCGACGCCGCGCCGGTCGCGGACGCTGCGGCGGCCGGCGCGGACGCTGACGCGCCCGTCGCGGACGCCGCGTCCTTGGGCTCCGCGCTCGCGGCCGGGGCCGCTGCCGCGGGCACGGCTGCGGGCTTCGCCACCGCCGCCTCCTCGCCCTCGCCGGCCGCGGCCGCCGCCTTGATGGTGCGTTCCGGCGACGACATCGGCGTCGGCAGCGTCTGACGCTCCTCGACGTTCAGCGGCTCCATGGGGCGCTCGACGGGCTCGTCGGCGCCGCCCTTGACCTCGACGATCACGTCGGCGAGGCGCGCGGTGACCAGCTGGATCGACCGGATGGCGTCGTCGTTGCCGGGGATGATGTGGTCGAGGACGTCCGGGTCGCTGTCGGTATCGGCCAGCGCCACCACCGGTATTTCGAGCTTGTTGGCCTCGCGCACGGCGATGGCCTCCTTCGTCGGATCGATGACGAAGAGGGCGTCGGGCAGGCGGTTCATGTCACGCAGGCCGCCCAAGTAGCGCTGCAGCCTGTGCAGCTCCTTGCCGAGCTCGATCTGCTCCTTCTTCGTGAAGCGGCGGACCGACTCGTCCTCGAACCAGCTCTCGAGCTCCTTGAGGCGGTCGACGCGGGTGCGGATGGTCTTGAAGTTGGTGAGCAGGCCCCCGAGCCAACGCTCGTTGATGTACGGCATGCCGCACCGCTTGGCCTCGGCCGCGAGGATCTCCTGCGCCTGCTTCTTCGTGCCGACGAACAGGATGGTGTTGCCGCGGCCGGCCATGTCGCGCAGGAAGTTGAAGGCCTTCTCGCTCTCGACCAGCGTCTTCTGCAGGTCGATGATGAAGATGCCGTTGCGCTCCGCGAAGATGAAGCGCTTCATCTTCGGGTTCCAGCGCTTGGTCTCGTGGCCGAAGTGGACGCCGGCCTCGAGCAGCTGTTTCATACCCAGGTAGGACATGCTGTCTCCTCCATGGCGGGATGTTGAGGTTGGATTCGGTCGACCCCGATTCCGGGGAACCCGGTGTCGCACGATGCCCGGTCGTAGACCCGCGGACATCCCGCTGCCGCCGGCCAAACCTCCACACTATACAGGAACCCCCGCATACCGTGCGCCGGCCGCCGTGACACGCGGGGCGGCGCGCCCGGGCTTACGCGCACGGGCCCGCAACGCGCACGCGGGCTTACGCACACTGGCCCGCAACGCGCGCACGGGCTTACGCACACTGGCCCGCAACGCGCGCCCGGGCCCGCAACGAAGCGGCGGGAGGCCCGGATGGCCTCCCGCCGCGACGTGGGCCGGGTGGCGCGCCTACTGCATCGAAGCGAGCGCGTCCTTCGCCGGTTGGTAGTCCCCTTGGATCTCCAGCGCCCGCTGGTACGCCTTCTTGGCGTTGTCGGCGTCGGTGCCGTTGCCGCGGGCCTCGTACGCCTGGCCGAGCCAGTAGTACGCCTCCGCGCTCTCGGGCGGCAGGAGGGCGCCCTGCTGGGCCCGCTTCACGGCCTCGTCGACCTTGCCGCTCTGGATGTAGGCGCGGGCCAGATAGGTGTACAGCGGGGGAACGAAGACGGCGCCGTCGAGCTTGAGGGCCTCCTCGAGCTTCGGGACGGAGGCCTCCACGTCGCCGCACTCGAAGAGCGTGATCCCGAGCGAGGAGACGGCGGAGAGCGACTGCGCATCGAGGCTGGCGGCCTGCGACAGCTCGTACTCGGCGGTGGAGCAGTCGCCCTTGCGGTAGGCGACGTTGCCGAGGTTGTTGTGCGCCGAGGCGTTGGTCGGGTCGAGGACGACCGCGCGACGGAACGCCTGCTGTGCGAGGTCGAGCTCGTTGACGTCGCGGTAGACGCGGCCGAGGTTGACCTGCAGCGTCGAGCGCTCGGCGTCGGTCAGGCCGGAGTCCTTGGCGGACGCCAGCGATGCCGCCCGCTCGAGCGTGGTGCGGGCCTCCTGCAAATTGCCGAGCTGGTACTGCACGATCCCCTTCGTGTTGAGCACCTTGGGGTCGCTCGGGGCGATCGACTCGGCCTTCTTGATGATGTCGAGCGCGTCCGTGAGGCGGTCGGGGTAGGACTTCGGGTCGCTCTGGTACTCGTCCTGGTACGCCAGGGCCAGGTGTACGAAGGCCGGCACGTTGTTGGCGTCGGCGTCGAGCGCGGCCTTGAAGGCGTCGATGGCGTCGGGGTAGGCCCGCTGGCACGCCAGGGACCGCCCCTTGCCGACGAGCGCCTTGGCGTTGGTGGCTTCGGTCTTGAGCGCCTCCTGGTAGAAGTACTGCGCCAGGGCGCAGTCCCCTCGCTGAAGGTAGAAATCGCCGTCGCTGAGCAGCGTCGGGACGTCCGGGGTCTGCGACTGCGCCGCCGTGTCGTTCGACGTGCCCTGCGCCAGCGCGCCGCCGAGCCCGACGACCAGTACGAGCGTCGCCAGGCACCGAAGTGCGGTCGTGCGGTTGTGCGAGGTGTTGATCAACGTGTCCTCCGACTATCCCAAGGGTGCGGCAAGTCTACCACCCGGTCGTCGGGACTCCGGCGCCGCCCTCGTCGACGGTACGGGCGTCCTCGACGCTGCGACGGCGTCCCCACGCCGCGACGCGGCGCACGCGCCCGCCCGGGGCGCCCCGCGCTTGGGGCGGCGCCTGGAGCAAGCTGCGCCTACCCGCATCCGTCGGGCTCATCATTACGATTCACTGTGAGAAGGAGGTGTGCAGCACGACGTTCCCGCGCAGCGGCCCGCGCTCGCGGCCGGCGCGCGGCCCGGCGGGGGGCGGCCCGGCGGGGATGCGGCCCGGCGCGGTCGCGCCCGGGCCCGGTCGAGCCACGGCGCGGTCCCGGCGAGGCCGCGTCACGGCAGGTACGCGCGTGCCGGCGCCACCCGGCGCCGCAGCTCGAACACCTCGGCCGCCGCGACCCCGGCCTCCCGGCCGGCGGCTCGGCGCGCGGCGAGCATGTCCTCCTCCTTGTACTCCCAGCGGTAGAAGTCCGCGTAGAAGCGGAACAGCTCGCGGACGAGCTCGAGCTGGTCGCCGACGTCGACGTGGACCGCCGGCCTGCCGGAACCGGCCGTCGGGTACTGGTAGAGGCGTACCGGCGTGCGGTGCGGCTCGAGCCGCACGTCGCCCTCCTCGAACGGCGGCAGCGTCTCGGGCGCGCGGCCCGCGGCCTCCGCCAGGATCTTCGGGATGCGCGCCAGCGTGATCGCATCGAACGCGATCTTCGCGGTCATGCGGTGATCGGGGTGGGGGCTGTCGTCGCTCCACGTGAGGACGGCGTCCGGCTTGAAGCGGGCGTACAGGCGCGCGAGCGCCAGCGCCTCTGCGCGAGAGCCGGTCATGCGCGAGTCGCCCATGTCGAAGAAGGCGTGCCTGGCGCCGACCTCGCGGGCGACGTGGGCACCGTGCTCGAGCCGCGTGCGGCGCACGTCCTCGGCGTCGCGCTCGAGGAACTGGCTGGCGAGCTCGCCGCGCGTGGTCCACGCCAGCATCACCTCGTCGCCTCGCGCCGCGTGCCGCGCGAGGGTGCCCACGCAGCCGAGCTCGTCGTCCGGGTGCGAGAAGACGGCCAACAGCCTCATCAGGCGCCGGCGCCGAACAAGCGGAGGAACTGACTCTGGAAGAACATCACGACGGCACCATAGACCACATGGCTGCCGAACTGCGAGGCCAGCAGCATGTAGCGCGTGCGGAACTGCTCCAGCGGGTGGTGCTCGATGACGGCGATGGTGAGGAACAGGACGACGACACCGCCGTGCGCGAGGCCGAAGCCGATGCCGATGATCACGAACATCAGGTCGATCGGGACGGGCCAGCTCGACAGCACGAACAGGTGGGGGAAAGCCGTCACGTTCTGCAGCAGCAGGAGCGCCACCCAGCCGTAGAAGATCGCGAAGACGATGCCGACCGCGAAGTACACGAGGGCGCCCAGGACGGTGGAGCCCGTGCCCTCGTCGCGCAGGAAGAACGACCCGAGCGCGCCGAGCACGTCGTAGAACGGCCCGTTCCAGAGGCCCGGCAGGTACAGCATGAGGACCATGACGCCGGTCGCGATGAGACCGGAGGCGATCGAGGAGAGGACCAGCGGCAGGAACAAGGGCACCTCCCGGATGGGCGTGGGTCTCGCCCGCTGCGCGGCGGCCCGAGCGCGACCGGCATGACGGGAGACCCCGGACGCCCGCTGCCGGAACGGATTGCTACCAGGGTGCACCAGCCCCCATGGGGCGAGCGTTCGCTGCCCTACCCGCAGCCGCGCGGCCCCGGGAGCCGTGCCACTGCCGCTCCCGCGCCGCGCCCGCAGCCGCGCGGCCCTCGCGCGGGGGAGCCGTGCCACTGCCGCTCCGGCGCCGCTCCGTGACCGTGCCGGTACCGCGCCGGCACCGCGCCGGACCCGCGTGTCGGACCCGCTCCGGAGCTGCGCCACCGCCGCGCCGGCGCGGGGCGCGAGCGGGGCGCGGGAACGGCTCCCCGGACGCGCCGCGCTGGCGGCGGCGGTGGTAGCATGGCCCGTCGAGCGGCCGCGCGCCGGCCGCGCACCACAACCAGCGAGCGCACAGGGGCACACCAGGGACGAACGTCCGGGTGCCCCGTTCCCGTGGGCGCCACCGCGCCGCGTTCCGCGGGGCGCGTGCACGTGAGAGGATGCGCATGACCCAAACGAGGCGACCGAGCACGCTGGCCCTGGCCTGGCTCGCCCTCGGGGGGAACGCCCTCGTGATCCTGCAGGGCGCCATCGTCCGGGCCACCGGTTCGGGCGCGGGCTGCGGCAGCCATTGGCCGACCTGCAACGGCGAGGTGATCCCGCTCGGAGCGAGCATCGAGACGCTCGTCGAGTTCAGCCACCGACTGCTGTCGTTGACCGTCCTCCTGCTGGGGGTCTGGCTGCTGTGGCGGGCGGTGCGGTTGCGCAAGGAGCGGCCGGGCTTCGCGCGCTTCGCCTTCGCCGCGTTCTTCTTCCTGCTGATGGAGGCGGCCCTCGGCGCGGCCACCGTGCTGCTTCACATGACGGGCGACAACGAGTCGCTCGCGCGCGGGGTCCTGGTCGCCGTTCACCTCGTCAACTCCCTGTTGCTCGTCGGCACCCTCACCGGCGCGGTCGTGTTCGCGCGGCCGCGCCCGCCGTCCTGGCCGCTGCGCCTCTCCCGTCAGGGCGCCCTCGCGACGGTGCTCGGCCTCGGGCTGCTGGGGATGCTCGTCTTGATGTTCTCCGGCGGCATCGCCGCCATGGGCAACACGCTGTACCCGTCGGCGTCGCTGCAGGCGGGCTTCCGGGCCGACTTCGATCCCGCCTCGCACCCCCTCATCCGGCTTCGCATCCTGCACCCGCTCATCGCCATCACGGTCGGCACGTACCTGTTCCTGGGCCTTGGGCTGAGCTGGTGGATCAAGCCCACCCCGAGCGCGCGCCGCACGGCGCGGGCGCTGTTCGCGGTGTACGTCACGCAGCTCGTCGTGGGGACCGCGAACCTGGCGTTCCTGGCGCCGATCGTGCTCCAGGTCCTGCACCTGTCGATCGCGGTGCTGGCCTTCGCCCTGCTCGTGACGCTGTCGCTGGAGATGCTCGGCGGCGCGTCGAGTCGCCCTGCCGCGGCGGCGCGCGGTGCGGGCGGCGCCCGCACCGACGGCGGCGCGCTCGCGCCGGCCGGGGCCGCCGCGGGCGGCGCCGATCTGAAGGAACCCGCGTGAGGCGCCCGTCGGCGCCCAACCTCAGCGCCGGCCAGGGTGCGTCCACCCGGTCCGACCCCGGCCCAAGGTCCACGAAGGAGAGCATGAGCGCGAGCGTCAACCCGCCCCCGACCGTTCCGGCGGCCGTCCCGCGCGCCACCGTGCGCGACTACATCACCCTCACGAAGCCGAAGGTGATCAGCCTGCTGCTGCTCACCACGATCGGCGCGATGTTCATCGCGGCGCGCGGCTTCCCCGGCTGGCTGGCGTTGCTCGGCGTGACGCTCGGCGGGTACATGTCGGCCGGCGCCGCCGGCGTGTTCAACATGGTCTACGACCGCGACATCGACGTGCGCATGAAGCGCACCGCCCAGCGGCCCACCGTGACGCAGGTGGTCCCGACGCGCCACGCGCTGGTGTTCGCCGTGGCCCTCACGCTGGCCTCGTTCGTTTCCATCGCCGCGACCACCAACGTGCTGGCGGCGCTGCTGTCGTGGGCCGGCATCGCGTTCTACGTGATCATCTACACCATGTGGCTCAAGCGCAGCACCTGGCAGAACATCGTCATCGGCGGCGCGGCCGGCGCGATCCCGCCGCTCGTCGGCTGGGCCGCGGTGACCGGCGAGCTGAGCCTGCTGGCGTGGGTGCTGTTCGCGCTCGTGTTCATGTGGACCCCGGTGCATTTCTGGGCGCTGGCCCTGATGATCAAGGACGAGTACAAGCGCGTGGGCGTGCCGATGGCGCCGGCCGTCATCGGCGAGCGCGCCACCGTCATCCAGATGGTGATGTACGCGCTGCTCACGATGGTCCTGACCGTGCTGCCGTTCTTCCTGCACGCCTTCAGCCCCGCGTACTTCCTGGCCGCGCTGGCGCTCAACGTGGTGCTCGCCGCGCGCGTGCTCCGGTTGCTCGCCCGGGCGCAGTCCGGCGAGCCCATCGACAAGCTCTCCGCCCTGCCGCTGTACAAGTACTCGATGGTGTACCTCGCGCTGTTGTTCCTGAGCATGGCGCTCGACCGCATCCTCTTCTGATGGCGGCCGCCGGCAGCCACGTCCGCGACCCGCGGGCGCCCCGCGGGCGGGGGCGAGCCTGACGGCGACGCCCGAGGACGTTCCGGCGCGCGACTGGCGCTTCGCGTTGCGTCCCCGCTGGATCGTGGGGCACCTGCTGCTGATCGTCGTGGTGGTGGCCTTCGTGAACCTCGGCCTGTGGCAGGTGCGGCGGCTGCGGCAGCGCGAGGCGCGCAACACCGTGATCGAGACGCGCATGGGCGAGCGGGCGCGGCCCGTCGCGGACCTGCTGGCGGAGTACGACGCGGAGGCGCCGCTGACCTCCAGCAACGCGTTGTCCTACCGCCCGGCCAGTGCCGTCGGCCGCTTCGACGCGGCGCACGAGGTCCTGCTTCGCTCCCGCTCCCACGACGGCGAGGCCGGTTACGACGTCCTGACGCCCTTCGTGCTGCAGGGCGGCGCGCGCGCGGGTTCGGCGATCCTGGTCGATCGAGGGTGGGTACCCTACCGCGACGACACGCCCCCGATCGTCGACGCGCCGCCGCCGGAGGCGGAGGACGGGGTGCGCATCGAGGGGCTCCTGATGGCGCCCGAGCACCCACCGGCAGGCCCGCTGGCCGGCCTGGCCGCGCACGACCCTCCCACGGGCCCGCTGAGCGCCACGTTCTACACCGACGTGCGCCGCCTGGCCGCGCAGATGCCCTACGCGCTGGTCGACGCCACCCTGCGCCTGTCGTCCTCGACTCCGGCGCACGGCGCCGAGCTGCCCCTGCCGCTCGATCCGCCCGTGGTGAGCAACGGCCCGCACCTGAGCTACGCGGTGCAGTGGTTCTCGTTCACGCTCATCGCGTTGGTGGGGTACACCGCCCTGATGATGCGGATGTCGCGTGCCGCGGCCGACGAGGACCCGGCATCCGGTGCGGAACCGCGCCGCCGGCGGGGGCCGACGGCGCGCTCCTGAGCGGGCCCGGCGCGCGGCACCGGGCCCGGTGAGGCGGCGTGGGCGGGGGTCCGACCCCGGCCCACGCGGTTCAACGCGTCACTGGACCCAGTAGTTGATCACGTCGAACTCCTGCCCGTCGAGCGGCTGGACGTAGCTGAAGATGCCCCACTGGTAGGCGTTCGCCTGATAGTTCGCGGCATCGATGCTGCCGACGACGCCGGAGTAGGTGGTCTTCGATCCGCTGGTGATGCTCAGCGCGGCCTCGACGCCGTACCCGACCGTGAACCCCGCCATGGCGCGCCCGGCCGTCGCCTCGACGGTGCGCTCGAACTCGATGCCGAGCGAGCCTCCGAGGCTCACCTCGGTCGACACGCTGATCTCCTGCTGCGTCTGCCCGCTGCCCTGGCCGACCCCCTTGGGCCCGAACTGCAGCCCGCCGTAGCGGCTGAGCAGAGCGCTCTTCTCGCCGGCGGTCGGGTAGCTGTGGATGTCGCCGGTCGTGTGCTGGAACACCTGGTTGTCGACCTTGAGCGCGGTCGCGGGCACCGAGGCGTTGTAGAAACCGCGCTCGGCGATGAGCGTGATCGGCTCGCGCGGGATCCGGACGACGACCTGCTTGCCGACGAGGGTCGGGTCCGGATGGGATTCGATCGTGTAGCGGTACTCGTCGTAGGGCAGCGACGTGAACACGACCGCGTCCTCCAGCGCTCCGCTCGTGTAGGTGACGGTCTTCTCGACGGTGTAGGCGGTGCCTGCCCAGGCCTTGGCGGTGGCCGTGATGCTCTGCTTGACGTTGACGCCCACGTCACCGACGAACGGCACGTTGACCCCGGCCTCGACGCCCACCGTGACGCCGGCCTTGACGCTGACGGTGAGCGAGGCGTCGGTGGACGTGCTCGTACCCTGTCCGAAGCTCGTCACGCACGCGCCCCAGTTCTGGCCGATGTCCTTGCTGCAGGGCGGCGCGGCGAGGGCGGCGATCACGATCGGCTCCGTGAAGATCAGCTTGTGGCTGCTCGCGGAGTACTTGAGCACGGGGCCGTCCGTGTCGACGTTGGCGGGCAGCAGGAGCGGCCGCACGGTGTACTGCCCGTTGCGCCCGCCCGGCAGGGCGAGCTCGCTGAGCTGCGCCCAGCCGTTGGCGGCGCCGCCGATGGTGGTGACGGCCGACAGCCCCCACACGGGCACGGTCGGCCGGTTCTGCTGGTAGATCAGCACGTTGTCGCGCCCGTCGCCGGTCACGTCGGCGGCCACCACGTTGGTCTCGGCCAGGCTGAGGAACATGCCCTGGTCCTTGTTGTCGACGAGGAACTGGTCGGCGGGGAGCTGCATGTCGGGCAGTCGGGTGAAGGCGGCCGTGCCGCTGAAGTCGGCGTACACGTTCTGGTTGGCCGTGATCTCGTGGATCCCGTCGCCGTCGAGATCGGGCGTGGTCACGAAGACGAAGTAGCGGTGCCAGCTGCCGTACGACGGGCAGTTGTTGTAGGTCAGATCGTCGACGGTGGCGTCCAGCTGCGCGAGGCCGTGGGCCTCGTCGTCCAGGGCGATGAGGAGGGCCTGGAAGGGGTCGTCGCACTGCCATGCCAGGTTCGTCGCACCCCCCAGCACGATCTCGGCGAGGCCGTCACCGTCGATGTCGGCTACGGAGACGTCGGCCGCCGCCGCCGCCACGACGCCGGGCACGCTCGCCTGGACCGTGCCGTGGCTGAGTTCACTGCGTCCGTTGCCGGCGTCGTCGAACACGTAGTAGGTGGCGAGGCCCGTGGTCGAGCTGCTCGAGCCCACCGCCTCGTTCACCACCACCGCGAGCTCCTCGCCGTTGTCGTAGTCGAGGTTGCCCGCCGCCATCCGAACGTACAGCAAGGATCCCGCCGCCCTTTGCGGCAGCGTGATGGTGGCGGCGGCGTCGAGCGACCAGTGGCCGGAACCGTCCACCTCGAGGGGCTCGAGGTCGACGTGATCGTCGTACGAGATCGCCGCGACGAGGCCGAAGGTGCCCGTGCCGGTGCCGTCGACGGCGGCGAGGGTGAGGCTGCGCACCGTGGCTCCCGGGCCGACGCTGTCGGTCGTGGCGGCGAAGCCGTGGGCCTTGTCGTCGAACACGCGCACCTTCAGCACGTCGTCGCTGGCGTCGACGTACAGGCTCGCGATCTCGTCGAAGCCGTCGCCGTCGAGATCGCCGGCGGTCACGGCGCGCAGGCTCTGGAACTGGTTGCTGTCGCTGTAGCGGGTCACGAACCAGTCGTTGCCCGGCGTGAGGTCCTTCAGCGTCGACTCGCTGCCGAAGTCCACGGCGCCGCCGGGCGTCACCTGGGCGCCCGCGATCTCCTCGACGGTGAGGCTCGTCGTGAGGTTGGCGTCGCGCGACACGAGCAGCTCCATGGTCGGGTTCGCGCTGCTCTCGCTGGTGAAGGCGGCCGCGTCGCCGAAGCTGGCGGAACCGCCCAGCGGGGCCGCGTCGTCCCCCAGCGTCTCACCGGTGGGTGCGACGCGGGCGCTCGCCTTGGTGTCGACGCCGAGGTGATCGAGCGAGCTCGCGACCGGATCGGGGCCGGGCGGCGGGGTTCCGCCCCCGCCGGTGGGGCCGCCGCAGGCCGTGAGGAGGACCACGAGCAGCGCGATCAGCGCGCCGGCGGGGCCGAACGGGCGCGCGGGCCGGGGCACGGCGCGTGGCGAGCGGGGCGACGGGTCCGGCGTTCCTTCGGGTCGATGCATGGCTCCTCCTGGCCAGCGGCGCTCAGGCCGGCGCCGCGTGCGCACAGGGTACTCGGGAGCTATCAGTCGCCCATCAGTCGGCCGCCGGGGAGGTACACGAAGGCCCGCCCTTCGAAGGGCGGGCCCCGTGCACCGCACCGTGCGCGTTCGTCAGGCCGGCGCCTTCTCGAGCTCCCCTCGGAGCGTCTCCAGGAGGCTGTCGAAGGGCTTCGCGAACTTCTCGATCCCCTCTTCCTCGAGGCGCCGCGTGATGTCGTCGAGGTCGATGCCCACCTCGTGCAGCCGCAGGAGCTTCCGGGCGTACAGGTCGATGTCGTCGTGAACGCGGTCGGCCGGCTCGCCGTGGTCGCGGTAGGCGTCCAGCGTCGCGGTGGGCATGGTGTTGATGGTGTCCGGACCGATGAGCGGCTCGACGTACTTCACGTCCGGGTAGTCCGGGTTCTTGGTGCTGGTCGACGCCCACAGCACGCGCTGCACGCGCGCGCCCTCCGCCTCGAGACTGCGGAAGCGGTCGGACGCGAACACCTCCTGGAAGATGGCGTAGGCGCCCTTGGCGCTCGCGACGGCGATCTCGCCGTGCAGCTCCCGGGCCAGCTCCGCGCGCTCGCCGCCCCCCTTCGCGATCTCCTCGAGCAGGGGGTCGACCATCGCATCGATGCGGCTCAGGAAGAAGCTGGCGACGGAGGCGACGCCGCGCACGCTCTTCCCGGCCTGCAGGCGGTCCTCGAGCCCGGCCAGGTACGCCTCGGCGACGTCGCGGTAGCGGGGCAGCCCGAACAGCAGCGTGATGTTGACGTTGATGCCTTCGCTCAGCAGCGTCCGGATCGCGGGCAGCCCCTCGGCCGTGCCGGGGACCTTGATGAAGATGTTGGGGCGGTCGACGCGCGCCCACAACCGCCGCGCCTCCTCGAGGGTGCCGTCGGTGTCGCGCGCCCGCCCGGGGGAGACCTCGAGGCTGACGTAGCCGTAGCGGCCGTCGGAGGCATCGAAGGTGGGGCGGAACATGTCCGCCGCGTCGCGGATGTCGTCGACGGCGAGCTCCTCGAAGGCCGCCTCGGGGCTCAGGCCCTTGCCGGCCATGGCGACGATCGCCTCGTCGTAATCGTCGCTCTGCGCGATCGCCTTCTCGAAGATGGCCGGGTTGGAGGTGACGCCGCGCAGGCCGTCGCGCTCGATGAACGTCTGCAAGGTGCCGTCGGTGAGCCAAGAACGCCGGATCTCGTCGACGTACACCGACTGTCCGAACTCGGTGAGCTTCTTGAGGTTGTTCATGGGGTGGTTCCTCCCATCGGGTGCCTAGATGCGCGTTCAGGATACGCCGCGTCCGCCCGGCGCGCGGGTGGGGAGGCTTACCCGCAGCGGGTCAGACGGGCTCGAGCCCCACCGCGATGAGCTGAGCCTCGCGCAGCTCGAGCTCGACGCGCGGGAGCGGCTCGCGCGCCGGTCCGCTCGTCGCGCGCCCCGCCAGCTCGGGATCGAACACGCTCAGGTGGCACGCGCAGGTGAGCGCGGGGTGGTTCGTGGTGTAGTTGAAGCCGAAGTCGATGGCGGCCAGGTCGCGGTTGAGCTCGACGATGCAACCGCGGTGGGTGCACACGCGGCTGAAGGCGGCGAGATGGACGGCGCCGTCGGCGGCGGGCACCTCGAGCGAGCCGGGGATGGGGCCGGGCAACCGCACGGCGATCGCCGGCACGGGACCCGCCGAGGCGTTGCCCTGGAGCTCGAACTCGACGGCGTCCCACACCCCGGCGAAGCGCGCCAGCGGCGCGACGAGGGACGCGGGGCGCGGGTCGAAGGTGGGGTGCGGGTCGGGCCGGACCTTCTCGAAATGGATGCGCACCGCCTCGTACACGCCCACCCCGCCGCCCGCCAGCACCAACAGGACGGGCGTGCGCCAGAGCCACCGCACCAGCAGCCGCCGGCCCGGGTCCACGGCCTCGGGCGCGGTCGGCGCTCGAGCCCCGTCGCGCGGCGGCCGTTCGCCGCTCGCCACCGCGCTCAGCGCCCCTGGGTCGCGATGACCGTCGTGACGTAGTCGACCAGCGCCGAGATCTGGGCGTCGCCGAGCTGCACCCCGAAGCCCGGCATCATGCCGCGCCCGAAGCGGATGACGTCCTCGACGTTGCCGGGGTCCTGCGCGCGCGGGTTGCCCGCCAACGTGGGACCCGAGCCGCCCTGGCCCGCCGCCCCGTGGCAGGTGGCGCAGCTCGCCTCGAACGTCTGCTGCGCGTTCATGCTGGCGCCGGCCGCCCCGCTGTCGGGCACGCCCTGCATGCGCGCCTGCGCGCTGGCGATCAGGTCGGGCACGCGTCCGGCCTGCTCCGGGCCGCCGGCGTTCGCCACGTAGACGTTCCACACGCGGATGGCGTCCTGGTAGCTCTGCTGCGAGAAGTACGCGTTGCCGTACATCATGAGCGACTCCTGGTCGAGCCCGCCGAGGCCCCCGGCGGCCTCCGCGGCCTTGCCGAACACGCTCACCGCGTCGCTCGAGCGCCCCCGCAGGAACAGGAGCTGGCCCGTGCGGCTGAGCGCGCGCACGTTCCCCGGATCGCCGCCGCTGAGCACGCGGAAGTACATGTCGACGGCGCGCTCCTGCTCGCCCTTCGCCCAGTACAGGTCGCCGAGCGCCATCAGGTTCTCCACGCTCGGATCGGCCTTCGCCTTCGCCACCAGCGGCTCCGCCTCGTCGATGAGCGCGAGCCGCTGTTGCACCTGGGTGTCCCCCTCGTGCCCCGGCACCTTCAGCAGGTCGCGGTACGCGCCGCGGGCCCGCTCGAGGTCACCCTGCGCGAAGGCCACCTCGCCGATCGCGAAGAGCGTGTCGGCGTCCGTCGGGTCGGCCTCGCGGGCCCGCTGCAGGTAGGCCGAGGCCTTGTCCAGGTCCTTCTGCAGGTAGAGGTAGGCGAGCCGCTTGTACGCCCCGGCGGGGACGGGGGAGATGGTGTCGACCACCTTCTGGTACGCCGCCTCGGCCTGGTCGGGCTGCTGCAGGTCCCAGTAGGCGTCGCCGAGCGCCAGCAGGTTGTCGGCGCTGGGATCGTCGCGGGCCGCGCGCTGGAGCGCCTGCAGCTGGCGCGCGGCGTCCACCTGGGTGGTCGTTGCCGTCGCCTCGTCGCCCACGCGCGGCAGGACGGTGCCGGGGAGGACCGCGGCCGCGGCCACCACCAGCACCAGGAGCGCGGCGGCGCCGTAGGGCAGGCGCCGCGAACGCGCGCGGCGCGGCGCGGGCCGCCCGGCCACCTCGGCCTCGCGCTCGTCGAGGGCGCGCAGCACCTTGGCGGCCTTCGCCTCGTAGCGCGAGCGCAGCTGCTCGCGCCGGGCGAGCGGCAGGTCCGCGCGCGCGTCGAGCTCGCGGATGGCGCGCAGCAGCGCGGACTTCTCCTCCTCGAGGTCGAGCAGCACGGGGTCGCGGTCGTCGGGCAGCGGATCGGCCTGCCCCGGCACGATGAGCGGCACGGCCACGTAGGCGAAGGCGACGAGCGCTACGAGCACCACCACGACGGCGGTCAGCATCAGTCCTCGTCCACTTCCAGGGCGCGGCGCACCCGCGTCAGGTCCTGGCGGTCCACCACGATGGGTTCCTCGGCGTGGGCGCGCCAGCGCCGCACCAGCAGCGCAAGCACCAGCACCCCGATGACGGCAGCGGCGATGGGCAGGACCCACACCAGCAGGTGCAGGCCGCGCTTGGGCGGATCGAGGAGGATCCAGTCGCCGTAGCGCTGCTTGAAGTAGGCGATGATCTGCGTCTCGCTCTTGCCGTCCTTCAGCTGCTGCTGGATGAGCTGGCGCATCTCCTGCGCGATCTGGGCGTTGGAATCCGCCACCGACTCGGAGACGCACACCGGGCAGCGGAGCTGGCGCCCGATCTCGAAGACGCGCTGGTCGAGCTGCACGTCCTGGGCGAAGACCGCCGTCAGGAGGAGGGACGCCAGCGCCGGCAGGAGCGCGGCGAGCAGGGTGCGGCGCCGCCTCACGGCAGCATCGCCTCGATGTGCTGGTCGAGGACCTCGGCCGTGACGGGACCGACCTGCTTGTAGGCGACGGTGCCCTCCGCGTTCACGAAGTACGTCTCGGGCACGCCGAACAGCGCGTAGTCGACGCCGATGCGGCTGTCGTTGTCCATGCCGTTGGGGAAGCTGAGCCCGAAGCGGTCGAGGAACTGACGGCCGTCGTCGAACTTGTCGCGGTCCTGCGTCTGCACCCCCACGAACAGCACGCCCTCGTCGCGGTGCCGCTCGTAGCCGCTCTGCAGCACGGGCGCCTCGGCGTAGCACGGCGCACACCAGGAGGCCCAGAAGTTGATGACCATCGGCGTCCCCACGTGGTCGGCGAGGCGGAAGGTGTCGCCGAAGGCGCCCTGGTAGCGATCGTAGAGCGGCAGCGAGAAGGCCGGCGCCGGCTTGTCGATGAGGCTCGACGGCACGTCGCGATCGTCGCTGTGGCGGAACAGCCCGAACAGGAACAGGGCCGTCAGCATGGCGACGACCACCACCACCAGCAGCAGTCGCCTCACGCGCGCGCCGCCCGCTCCTCGGCCTCGCGCGTGCGCAGGCGCCGGCCGCCGGGAGCAAGCGTGATGGCGGTGCCGAGCACGAAGATCAGGCCGCCGACCCAGATCCACGTCACCAGCGGGCTCTTGACGGCGCGCAGCACCACGAAGTCGCTCTCGGGGCCGACGGTGCTGTTGAGGTTGAGGTAGAGGTCGTGCCAGGGCGTGTACATCACGGCCGGCGTGGGCACGGGTTGCGAGCTCGAGCCGAACACGTTGATGCGCGGCCGCAGCGTGGCCACCTGGCGCCCGTCCTTCGACACGGCGATGATCGCGCCCGCGCTGATGCGCGCCGTGCTCCGGTCCATGAAGCGGTCCACGGCCGTGAGGGTGTACCCCTGGAACGCGGCGCTCTTGCCGAAGTCGAGGCGGATCTGCTGATCGACGCGGTAGCCGGAGCTGAACGCCACCCCCACGGCCACGACGACGACCGCGAAGTGCACGATCATGCTGCCCGTGCGGCGGCGGTTCTCGAAGGCGTAGCTGCGCAGCACCGCGACCGGGCTGCGGCCGCTGAGGCGCAGCCTGGGCACCAGCGGGCCGGCGAGCAACAGGCCGATGCTCACCAGGTTGTAGCCCGCGAGCGCGACCGTGAGGGTGGGGTAGATCTTGCGCATGCCGAGCAGCAACGCCAGGCCGCCGGCCACCGCGAAGCCGCTCGCGAGCCACGCGAGGTTGCTCCGCAACCGCTGGCCCTCGGCCCTGCGCCACGGGAGCAGGGGGCCGATGCCCATCAGCGCGAACACCACCATCCACAGCGGCAGCGTCACCTGGTCGAAGAACGGCGCGCCGACGGTGACCTTGGCGCCGCTGATCGCCTCCACCAGCAGGGGGAAGAGCGTCCCGAGCAGCACCGCGAAGGCGAGCGCCAGGAACAGGATGTTGGTGCCCAGGAAGCTGCCCTCGCGGCTGACGACGGCGTCGAGCTCGGCGCGGTCGCGCACGTCGTCCCACCGCAGTGCGATGAGGCCGAACGAGAACAGCAGGACCACCACGAAGAACCCGAGGAAGGTCGGGCCTACCGGCCCGTTGCCGAAGGCGTGGACCGACGACACCACGCCGGAGCGCGTGAGGAAGGTGCCGAGGATGGCGAGCGCGAAGGTGGTGGTGATGAGCAGCAGGTTCCAGCTCTTGAGCATGCGGCGCCGCTCCTGCACCTGGACGCTGTGGATGAAGGCGGTGGCGGTGAGCCACGGCATGAAGCTGACGTTCTCCACCGGGTCCCAGGCCCAGTAGCCGCCCCAGCCCAGCACCTCGTAGCTCCACCAGCCGCCCGCCACGATGGCGGCGCCCAGGAAGCCCCAACCCGTGAGCGTCCAGCGCCGCGTCTGCGTCATCCATTCGGTGCCCGGCCGGCGGGTGATGAGGGCCGCCATGGCGTAGGCGAACGGGACCGTGAGGCCCACGAAGCCGAGGTACATGAGCAGGGGATGGACGGCCATCATCCAGTGGTTCTGCAGCAGCGCGTTCGGCCCCGGCCCGTCGGCCGGGGGGGCCGCCAGCACCTGGAACGGGTTGGCGACGAACGCCACCACCCCGAGGAAGAACACCTGCACCCCGGCCAGCACGCTCAGCGCCCACGGTCGCAAGGGGCTCAGCGGCGCCGTGACGGCCAGCAGCGCGCTGTAGGCGGTGAGGAGCCAGGCCCACAGCAGGATCGAGCCCTCGAGCGCCGCCCACAGGGTGACGATCTTGACCCACGTCGGCGACGCGATGCGGGAGTGCTCGGCGACGTAGCGGACGCTGAAGTCGTCGGTGAGGAGCGCCGCCTCCATCACCGCCACGGCGGTGGTGGCGACGAGGAAGGTGGCCACGGCCGCGAGCCGCGCCGAGGTCTGCAGGCGCGCGTCGCGGCGGCGCGCTCCGATGGCGCCGGCGAGGACGCCGTAGACGGCCAGGCCGAAGGCCAGGAAGGTCGCGACGGCGCCGATGTGGCCGAGCTCGAGATGGATCATGGCGTCGCCCTCACCCGCGGTCCGGCGTCACTGCAGCGACTTCTTGAGCGCGTCGACGTCGATGGGTTGACCCGGCGCCGGCGGCCGGTAGTTCTCGCTGTGCTTCACCAGCAGCCGGTCGCCCTGGAACACGCCGTCCTGGAAGCGACCCTCCACGACCACGCCCTGGTTCTCCTTGAACAGGTCGGGCGGCGCCCCGCGGTAGTCGACCTGGTAGTCCTTGATGCTGTCGGTGACCATGAAGGTCAGCTGCAGGTCCTGGTCGTTGAAGTCGACGCTGCCGGGCTCGACCATGCCGCCCAGCCGGATGCGGCGGCCGTCGAAGCTCGACGGGTCCTTGGCGTACTCGTTGGGCAGCACGAAGTACACCAGCGAGCTGTTGAGCGCCTTGGCGATCATGAAGCCCGCGAAGCCGAGGACGGCCACCCCGAGCACGGCGTAGACGATCTTCTTCACGGCCGGCTCCCGCCCGTGCCGTCGGGGCCGCCGAGCGCGGCGTGGAGGACCTTCTTCACGGCCGGCTCCCCCCCTCGCGGTCGGCGTCGCCGCGCACGGCGCGGCGGTCGCGCCAGGTCAGGTACGCCATGTAGCCGCCGTAGGCCACGACGAGCTCGAGCCACGCCAGGGCGACCCATTGCCAGTGCGTCAGGTGATCAAACACGGACGACCTCCCCGCCGCTGGGGACCTCCGCGCGCTCGCGCTCCTCGCGGCGCGCGTGCTCGAGCCGTCCGATGCGGACGCGCTCGGACACCAGGTAGAGGTACACCAGGCCGGCGACCCCGACGTTGAACAGCAGCACCAGCAGCATGGTCGGGTTCATCTGCACGCCGCTGCCGTCGAGGGCGATGCTCTTGGCCGGGTGCAGGGTGCGGAACCACTCCGCGGCCAGGTAGTTGAAGGGCAGGCTCGCCAGCACCACGATGCCGATCACGGCGCTCACGCGTCCGCGCCGCACGGGGTCGTCGATGAGGCCCCGCACGATGAAGTAGCCCACCAGCAGGGCGAACATCAACGCCGTGAGGGTGAGCTTCGCGTCCCAGGTCCAGAAGGTGTTGAGCGTGGGCCGGCTGTAGGTCATGCCGCCCACCAGGGTGAGCCCCGCGAAGAAGGTGGCGACCTCGGCGTTGGCCGCCGCGCGCGCGTCGTCTCCCATGCGGCTGCGCCACAAGAACGCCATGCCGAAGCCCGCCGAGGCGATCACCGCGACGAAGCAGATCCACGCCACCGAGACGTGCGCGTACATGATGCGGATGAGCTGCCCCTGGTTCACGTCGGGCGGGCTGACGACCAGCGCGAGGTAGGCTCCGACGACGAACAGCACGAGGCTCGACAGGCCGAGCAGCTTCAACCAGAGGGGGCGCCGCGCGGGCACATGCGTCTGGGTCATCATCTCTCCTTGCGAGCGCCGGCCCTGGGGCGGGCGCGTGCCGCGGCGCGAGCTCCGCCGCTCGCAGGCGGACGGTGCGCGCCCCGCCGGCGCGGCCGGCGGCCACCCGCTAGTGTACGTCGCTCGGGCGCGGCGGTCGGTCCCCGCCGGCTACGCGTGCGCCCTCGCCCGGCGCCCGTCACTCTTCCACCACGAAATGGAAGATCGTCGTACAGGTCACGAAATACACCAGGTCGAAGCCCGTCAGCAATTGTAGCCAGCCGGTGGCCAGCTCGACGTTCCCCAGGCCCACGATCGCCTCGGTGGCGCGCACCGCGCCGAGCAGCACCGGCACCACCACCGGGAACATGAGCACCGGCAGGAGCGACTCGCGCGCCTGCAGGTTGGCGGTGAGGCCCGCGTAGAAGGTGGCCACGATGGCGAAGCCGAGGGTGCCGAGCGCGAGGGTGGGCACCAGCCACCAGGCGCCGGCGTTCGACGGGCCGGTGCCGTAGAGCACCAACGCCACGGGCGTCATGATCGCCGCGAGGACCGCCATGTAGAGCCAGTTCGCGAGCAGCTTGCCGAGGTAGATGGCGGCGCGCGGCACGGGGTAGAGCAGCAGCTGCTCGAAGGCGCCCTCCTCCAGGTCGGACTGGAAGCTCTGTGCGGCGCTGATGACGCCGGCGAAGGCCAGCGCGACCCACAGCACGCCGGGGGCGGCCTGCGCCAGCAGCGCCTGGTCGCGGCCGATGGCGAAGGCCATCAGCACCAGCGTGATGGCCGAGAAGAACAGCGTGGCGACGGTCACCGCCCGGCTGCGGGCCTCCTGCAGCAGGTCCTTGCGCGCCACGGCCAGCACCACGGCGACGTCCGACGGCGTGCGCACGTTGCCGGCGGCGGTCTCAGGCACGGCGCGCCCCCGGGTCCGCGGGGGCGGCGGGCGCGGCCGGGGCGTGGGCGGCGCCGCTCGAGGGCGCGCGCGCCGGGGTCCCCGCGCGCCGCAGGCGGCCGCCCTCGAGCTCGAGCACCGCGTCGGCCAGCGCCGCGCTGCGCTCGGGCTCGTGCGACGCCATCAGCACGGTGCGGCCGCGCGCGCGCGCGGCGCGCAGGGCCTCGTCGACCAGCGCCTTGCCCCCCTCGTCGAGGGCGGCGTAGGGCTCGTCGAGCAGCCACAGCTCGGGATCGAGCAGCAGCAGCCGCGCGATGCCGAGGCGCTTCTTCATGCCGCTGGAGTAGGTCCGCACCAGCCGGTCGGCGGCGTCGAGCAGGCCGGCGGCGGCGAGCACCGCGCCGACGTCCGCGCCCTCGCGGCCGCCGAGCGCTGCCGCCAGCCGCAGGTTCTCGCGCGCCGTCAGGATGGGGTAGTTGCCGCCCACGACGCTGACGAGACCGATCCGGCGGCGCACCTCGGCGCCCTCGCGCACGACGTCGAAGCCGAACACGGCGGCGCTGCCGCGGCTCGGCCGCAGGCGCGTGGCGAGCACGCGCAGCAACGTGGTCTTGCCGGCGCCGTTGGCGCCGCGCAGCACCACCAGCCGCCCCGCGCTCACCTCGAGGCTGAGGTCGGCGAGCACCCAGCCGCGCCCGAGCCGCTTGCCCAGGGCGCGCAGCGACACGGCGGGGGTGGGGTCGTCGCGGGCGCCGGTCACGGGGCCGTGCGCGGGGCCGTGCGCGGGGCCGGAGTTCGGGTCGGTCACGGGGCGGGCCACGGGTGCATCCCAACGCCGGTCATCGGCGCCCGTCCGAGCCCGTCATGGGCGCGCGCCCGAGGTGTCACAGGTGCTCGCGCGCCCGTCACAGGCGCGAGATGAGCCACGGGGGCGTGACCCGGATGAGGAAGCTGTTGAGGACGGTGTAGGTGCCGGTGAGCATGAGCAGGCCGGCCACCACCAGCAGCGCGCCCGCCCCGCGCTCGATCCACGGGAGGTAGCGCCGCAGCCCCTTGGAGACGCGCAGGAAGGGCTCGAGCGCGAGCGCGGCCGCGAGGAAGGGCACGGCCAGCCCCAGCGCGTACACGGCCAGCAGTCCCACGCCGTGCATCAACGTTCCCGACGCGCCCGCGAGCGTCAGGATGGAGCCGAGGATCGGCCCGATGCACGGCGTCCAACCGGCGGCGAACGCCATGCCGAGCAGCAGCGCGCCCCACGGCGTGCGGGTCTCCCCGCGGTACTGCATGCGGCTGTCGCGGTACAGCAGCGGGATGCGGATGACGCCCAGCATCACGAGGCCGAAGAGCACCACCACCACGCCGCCGGCGCCCATGAACAGGGCGCGGTTGGAGCGCAGCACCGAGCCCAGGGCGCTGGCAGAGGCCCCGAGGGCGATGAAGATCAGCGAGAAGCCGGCGATGAAGAACAGGCTCTTGCCCACGAGGGCGGCGCGCCGCGCGTCGGTGCTGCCCCCCACGTACGCGAGGTAGGTCGGCACGAGCGGCAGCACGCAGGGCGAGAGGAACGACAGCACGCCGGCGATGAAGGCGAGGGGCAGCGTCGGGGTCACGATGTCCCGGGAGATCCGTTTGGTGTGCGTGCCTCTCGGCGTTTCTCCAGCATCACGTAAGTATGTATCATACGGGGCCGTGACGTTGGACCCGTGGGACGAACGTCCCGGAGCGCGGCCGCTATCGCCGGGCTCCGGGATGGCCGTGGCGCGGGTTCCTCCGCCCCCGCGCCACGCCGCCGCCGCTACCTCACATCTGTGCCGGTGCGCTCACCCCCTGCAGGAAGGCCGTGACGTCGGACCCCGCGCGGTGCAGCACCAGCCGCAGGTTCATGGTGCCGTTCGTGAAGTCGAGGATGGTGGTGTTGACGTTGGGCGCCTTCTCCTGGGTGGCGCTCAGGCCGAGCCCCTCGAGGGCGGTCGTCCAGTCGCTCGTCGCGGCGCTCAGGCCGACGTCGCTGTGGAGCACGGAGATGGCGTTGTCGTTGGGTCCGTAGCTCGTCACCGCGACGTCCTTCAGGTCGCGCAGCCGCGGGTAGACGGTGTTGCCGGAGGTGTCCGTCGCCTGGCCGGGGAGCGCGACGGTGATGGCCGGCACGGCGCTGAGCGAGCCCTGGCTGCTGAGGTCCACCTGCAGCTGGCCGCCCACCAGGGCGAAGCCGACGTAGGCGGTGTCGATGGAGCTGTCGGTGAAGTCGAACGCCTGCGTGTTCACCGTGAAGGTGGTGGGAAGGGCGGCGAAGGCCGTGGCCGGCAGGGCCAGCAGGGCGAGCGCCAGCAGGGCGAGGGCGGGCGTGACGAAGCGTGACCTCGTGACGGATCGGCGGTTGGCGGGTGAGGACATGCGGATCTCCTTCCGGGCGCCGGCATCGTGGCGGCGCCGAGGTGCGGCGCCCGTGGGGCCGTACCCGAACGAGAGGCAGTCTCCTGCCGCGGCGTGCAGGCGCCGTGCCGTGGGCGTGCAGCGGGCGTGCACGAGGCGGCGGCGCCCCGCTCGGGGCGCCCGTGGCGGGTGCGCCGGGCGCGCCGCGCCACCCGGCGCGGCGCCGAGGGCCGCCCGCGGGACCGCCAGAGCGTGCCCGCGCGGGCGGCGTCCGTCCATCCGTGGACAGGCGCGCCCCGCCCCGGTACGATGGCCGGACCTGAATCAGCGCAGCCGTCGCCGCAGCCGCCAGCCTGGCCGCCGCGTCTCGGCGCGCCATGGAGGCCTTCGATGAAGCGTTGGATGCTCGCACTCGCCCTCCTGCTCGCCCTGCTGCCGGCAGCCCTGGCGCAAGACGTCACCGCCGACCTGCATGGCGTGCAGCCGCTCGACCCGCCGCAGAAGGTGAAGGTCGCGTACGTGCCGATCATGAAGTTCGCGACGCTCTACGTCGCGGCCGATCGCGGCCTGTTCGCCAAGTACGGCCTCGACGTCTCCATCGACCGGGTCGCCTCGGGCACCGAGGCGATCGCCTTCCTCGAGCAGGGGCAGATCGACGTGGGCGGGATCGCCATCGTCACGTCGCTGTGGAACGGCTGGCACCAGGGGCTGGACATCCGCGTGATCGCGCCCGGGGCGCTCGAGCCCTTCGAGAACAGCCCCACCATGATGGTGGTGCGCAAGGATCTCGCCGACGCCGGCAAGGTGAAGAGCGTCGCCGACCTCAAGGGCATGACGCTCGCCGTCGCGGGCGGCCCCGGCAGCGGCGGCGAGTACCTGGCGTCGAAGGCCCTGGAGCGCGGCGACCTGACCATCCGCGACGTGCAGCTCGTCAACCTCGGCAACGCCGACATCCCCGCGGGCCTGGAGAACGGCTCCGTCGACGCCGCCATCCTCGGCTCCCCCTACGCCGACCAGGTGCGCGAGGCCGGCACGGCCGTGCCGCTCGCCACCGACCTCACGCCGGGCCTCATGACGGTCGCCTTCGTGGGCTCCGGCGCGTTCGTGCAGGACCGGCCGGAGGTCGCCAAGCGCTTCGTGCTGGCCCTGATGGAGGCCGCGCGCCTGATGCAGGGCGACCAGTACCTGTCGCAGGCGAACGTCGACGCCTACCTGACGTACGTGAACTCGACCGAGGAGGCCCTGCGCGCGGGCACGCCCGTGGTCTACGATCCCGAACATGGTCATCCCCGTCGACGGCCTCGCGGACGTCGAGCGCGTGCACCGCGAGAACGGCCGCACCGAGTACGACACCCCCATCGACCTCGGCAACGTCGTCACCACCGACTTCACCGAGTGGGCGCGCGGCGTGCTGGGCGACGCCGGCAACTGAGGGCGCGACCGGGCGCGGCCGCGGCGCCGCGCAGCGCGGTACGATGCCCGCTGCCATGGCCGCCCCCGGAGCATCGGGCAGGACCCCCCTCGCGGCGCCGCGTGCCGGCGCGCCCGGCGCGAAGATCGTCGCGCGCGGCGCCTGCAAGACCTTCCCGACCGTCCACGGCGGCACGCCCGCCGTGGTGGACTTCGACCTCGAGGTCGCCGACGGCGAGTTCGTGTGCCTCGTCGGGCCCTCGGGCTGCGGCAAGTCGACGTTCCTGCGCGTGCTCGCGGGGCTCGAGACGCTCTCGTCGGGCGAGGCCGCCATCGTGCCCGGCCCCGATCCCCGCCGGCCGCTCAACAACGTGGTGTTCCAGGAGTACGGGATCTTCCCGTGGAAGACGGTGCGCGACAACGTGGGCTTCGGCCTGCTCATGCGCGGCGTGCCGGCGTCCGAGCGCGCGGCCCTGGTCGACGACTGGCTCGGCAAGGTCGGCCTGCGGCGCTTCGCGGGCTACTACCCGGACCAGATCTCCGGCGGCATGAAGCAGCGGGTGTCGATCGCGCGCGCGCTCGCCAACGATCCCGAGGTGCTGCTGATGGACGAGCCGCTCGGCGCGCTCGACGCACAGACGCGCGCGGTGCTGCAAGAGGAGCTCCTGCGCCTCTGGGAGGAGACGCGCAAGACCGTGCTGTACGTCACCCACTCCATCGAGGAGGCGGTGCTGCTGGGCGACCGCGTGATCATCATGACGGCGCACCCCGGCACCAACAAGGCGGAGTTCACGGTCGACCTGCCACGCCCGCGCGACCTGAAGAGCGCGGCCACCGCGCGCTACGCCGAGCTGACGGGCGCCGTGTGGGACGTGCTGCGCGACGAGGTGCGGGCCGCCATGGAGGCGCAACGGTGAGCCGGGCGGTGCTGCGGTGAGCCGGGCGGTGCTGCGGTGAGCCGGGCGGTGCTGCGGTGAGCCGGGCGGTGCTGCGGTGAGCCGGGCCGCGCGGCGGGCGCCCGCGGGCGCGCCGCGGCTCGCCGGCGGCGCGCTCGTCCCGGCCCTGGCGGGCCTGCTGGCGCTCACCGCGCTCGCCAGCGTGCTGCGGCTGTGGCACGGTTACTGGTGGCTGGTGCTGTTCGCCGACTTCGTGCTGTTCGTGGTCGCGGCCGAGGCGCTCGAGGGGCGGCTCGCCTTCCGGCACCGGCCCGCCTACCAGCGGGCGCTCGCGTGGATCTTCCCGTTGGCGATGCTCGCGGCGTGGGAGGGCCTGTCGCGCGGCGGGGTCCTCAACGCGCGCTGGTTCCCGCCGCCGACGCGCATCGCTCAGGCGCTGTGGGACCTGAGCGTGCACTACGACCGCTTCAACAAGAGCAGCCTGCTGGGCCGACCGTGGCTCATCCCGGCGCGCCTGGCGTCCGACGGGCTGCCGGGGGTGGCGGCGCTGTTCGCGGAGAGCCACCTGTGGGCGACGCTGGGCCGGGTGCTGATCGGGTTCGCGATCGGCGCGGCGCCCGGCGTCCTGGTGGGGATGGTGATGGGCCTCAACCGGACCGTGCGCAGCATGCTCGATGCCACCATGTCGGCCGTCTACGTGCTGCCCAAGATCGCCATCTTCCCGATCCTCATGCTGGTGTTCCCCGACCCCTTCGGCGAGGGTCCGAAGGTCGCGGTGGTGGCGATCTCCGCGTTCTTCCTGGTGGCCATCAGCACGATGGCCGGCGTGCAGGGGATCGAGCCGGTGCTGCTCGAGGCTGGGCGCAACTTCGGGGCGGGCCGGTGGCAGATGTTCCGCCACGTGATCTTGCCGGGCGCGCTGCCCATCGTGTTCTCGGGCCTGCGCCTGGCGTTGGGTACCTCGCTCATCGTGATCGTGGCGGTCGAGTTCGTGCGCGCGCAGCGCGGCGTGGGGTACCTGATCTTCTACAACTGGCAGGTGCTGTCCACCGCCAAGATGTACGCCGCACTGGTGGTGGTGATGGCGCTGGGCGTGCTGCTCACGGCGCTCCTGCAGTTCGTGGAGCGGCGCGCGATGCCGTGGCGCCGCTGAGTCCGGCGCCGGCGCTGGGTCACGAGGGGCGGGTGGCGGGCTTGCGGCGCAGCAGCGCCGTGCCGCCGAGCGCCGGGCCGATCACGAAGCGGCTGTAGAAGCTCAGCACGCGCCACGCGAGGATGGCCGCCCCGACCGCGCCGCCCCTTCCTTCCGCCTTGAAGATGGAGGCGGCGAACACCTCGAGCAGACCGGAGCCGCCCGGGGTGGGGAAGAGGAACGACACCACCATCGGGAGCTGCACCGCCGCGAGCGTGGGGAGCAGGCGGCCGTGCGCGCCGACCGCGATCGCGATGACCCAGAAGCTGAGGTAGGTGGCGATGTAGAGCGCGGCCGTGAGCGCGTGAAGCGCGACCTGGTGGATCGGGCCGGCGCGCGACAGGGCGCGCGTCGAGTCGGCCACGCGGTCTAGGAAGGCCAGCGCGCCCTCACGCCAGCGCCGCAGGAAACGCAGCCGCATGACCGGCCCGATGAGCGCGCGCGCCCACTGCAGCCGGAACGCGAGCACGAAGTACAGCGCCAGGCACAGGGCGCTCAGGACGGCGCCGAGCAGCAGCGGCGAGTGGCCGCCCAGCACGTTGGTGGAGCTCGCCAGCGCCGCGAGCCCGATGGGAACCGACCACGCGAGGAAGAACAGGTCGAGCATCCACACGTAGACGTTGACCGACCAGGCCAGCGGAGCCGGCACGCCGTCGCGCAGCAGCGACAGCACCACGGCCGGCGCCTGGCCCGTGCCACCGGGGGTGACCGCGGCGCTGAACAACCCGAGCGCGTACGCGCGCAGCGACCGCGGGAAGCCCGTCGGATGGCCCGCGAGGCGGGTGAGCAGGGTGAGGCGCAGCGCGCCGAAGCCGTAGTTCGCGAGCGTCAGGAGCACGCCCACGGCCAGCGCCCAGGCCGGCACCTGAGCGACCGAGCCGAGGTCCTCGCCCAACCACCAGAAGGTGGCGAGGATGCCCACGGCGCCGAGCGCGATGGCCAGCACGATGGCGCGCGCGATGGTCGTCAGGCCCCTTCCGCGTGGGTGCGGGAGGCGGGCGCGGTCGGCGTGCTGCGGGCCGTGAGGGTTCGCGATGCGGCGCCAGGCGTACGAGCGGCCCGGGCCGAGCCCGTGCGCGAGCGGTGAGGGACGCCGTTCGTCACGGCCATCACTGTATCAGTCGGAGGTCCGGGAGGCGCGGCGTTGCGGGCCGGCTCCGGCGCTAAGGCGGCGGCCGTTCGCCGGCCGAGCGCGCGGATCGCGTCGCGGCTCAACCCACCACGCAGTTGCGGCCGGCCTGCTTCGCGCGGTAGAGCATGGCGTCGGCGCGCGCCAGCACGGTCGAGGCGTCCTCGCCGACGCGCAGCGAGGCGGCGCCGATGCTTACCGTCACGCGCAGCTCCGGATGGACGCTGCCCCAGCCGGCGTTCTCGATGGAGGCCCGCACCTTCTCGGCCACCGCGAGGGCGCCGCTGTGCTCGGTGTCGGGCAGCAGCAGCACGAACTCCTCGCCGCCGAAGCGCGCCGCGACGTCGACGTCGCGGATGGCGGAGCGCAGCAGCAGCGCGAGGCGCTTGAGCACCTCGTCGCCGATGGTGTGGGAGAAGCGGTCGTTGATGGCCTTGAAGTGGTCGATGTCCAGCATGAGCAGGGCGAGCTCGGTGCCGTTGCGGCGGGCGCGGGCGACCTCCACGTCGATGCGGCCGTCGAGCGAGCGGCGGTTCGCCAGTCCGGTGAGGCCGTCGAGGTTGCTGAGGCGCTCGAGCTCCGCGGCCTGGCGCTCGAGCTGCGCGTGCGCCTGCCGGAGCTCCCCGTAGGCGCGCGCGAGCTCGACGTTGCGCAGGCGGTCGATCTCGCGGTCCCGGCGGAGCCGGTCGACGTCGTACTCGAGCGTCAACACCTGGGTGCGCACGTCGGACGCCTCGCGCAGCAGGCGCTCGCGGTAGCGGTGGTAGGCCTCGAAGCTCTCGAGGGCGCTGCCGGTGTCGCCGAGTCCCCGGTGGGCGCGGGCGAGGCCGTGGTACACGCGTTGGAGCTCGAGCGGGGAGCCGATCTCGTGGGCCGCCTCGAGCGCCTCGAGGAGCAGCTCGCGCGCCTCGCTCGGATCCTCCCGGGCCAGGTACACCTCGGCCATGCCCAGCAGCGCCTGGCAGCGCGAGCGCTTGCGGGCGCCGCCGTCGAGGTCCTGCAGGCAGCGGCGGAAGTGGTCCAGAGCCTCGTCGAAGCGGCCGAGGTTGAGGAACATCTCTCCTAAGCTCAGCAGGTTCAGGCTGATGCCGTACGCGTCCGACACGGCCATGCTGCGCTGGAAGCTGAGCTCCGCGGCGCGCACGTCGCCCTGCCGCTCGCGCACCATGCCGATGGCGCGCAGCGCGGTGGACAGCTCGCGCTGCAGGTCGGTGCGCTCCCCGATGACCTCGAGCGCCCGGCGCGAGTGCTCGAGCGCCTTGTCGAGCTGCCCCAGGTCGAGGTACGTGGCGGCGACGCCGTTGAGGGGGCTGGCGGTGCGTTCCGGTGCGACCTCCTCGAGGATCGAGAGGGCCCGCAGGTGGTGATCGAGCGCCTGCTGGTAGAGCCCGACCTTGTCGTAGCCCCACCCGAGGCCGTGGAGGGCGAGCGCCTCGCCGACGGCGTCGCGCACCGCCCGCCGCAGGTGGACCTCGAGGTTGGCGTACAGCAGGGCGTTCGGGTAGTCCGTGAGGCGGAACGTGGCGATCGAGAGCGCGGTGGCGGCCTCGGTGAGCGCCTCCAGGGCGCGGGTCGGCAGCGTCTCGATCCCGCGGTCCCAGGAGGCGGGATCGTGGGTGGGATCGACGTGGGCGCTGCGCAGCGCCTCGAGGGCGAGCTGCTGCGCCTCGCCGTAGTTCGCCTGGCGGAAGGCCGCGTGGGCGAGCAGCGCCATCGCGGCAAGGCGGGCGGGCCCGTCGTGCAGGAACTTGGCGATGCCCAGCGCGTGCTCGGCCAGGCTGCGCAGCGTCGCGGGGTCTCCCCGGCGGCTCGCGCCGGCCGCCTGCAGCAGGGCATCGAGACGCCGCTCGTCATCAGGCAGGGCGAGCAGGGCGTGTACGTCGACGGCGGGCGCATCGGCCATGGCAGCTCCCGCTCGGGGGCGGGCTGGGCCCATTATGTACGGGCATCCGGGGCTGCGCGCTGCGTGGCACGCCACACAGGGGACCGGGCGTGGGCGGTGTGCGGGTTGGTCGCGCGCTGGCGGGGCGCCCTGTTGGTTTGGTGTGGCGGCGCCCTGCTGGGTTGGCGTGTTGCGGGGCGCCTCGCGGGGTTGGCGTGTTGTGGGGGCGCTCCGTTGGTGTTGGCGTGCCATGGGGGCGCCCGGGCGTGCCGCCGCGCTACGCGGCGCTCAGCGGCGCATGAGCCGGTAGGCGATGTCGGGGCCGAGCTCCCGGCGGTACGCGAGGTGGACCCACAGCTGCCCCATGGCCTCGAGGAGCCCGGCGGCGGAGAGCGGCCCGCAGTCGACCGGGTCGAGCCCGACCTCGGCCGCGAGGCCCGCGGCGATCTCCCGGGCCTCGTCGTCGTCGCCGCACACGAACATGCTGGCGGCCCCGTCGCTGTACCCCGGCTCCTGCATGTTGCCCGTGCCCGTCGTGTTGAACGCCTTCACGACGCGGGCGCCCGGCGCCTCGCGCGCCAGCCGCTCGGCGCCGGACGCGGCGCCCTCGAGCCCCTCGCCCATCGGGTTGGTGGCGTCGAGCAGGACCTTGCCGGACAGGTCGCCGAGGCTGCGGGTCGTCTGTGCGGCAACCCGGCCGGGGACCGCGAGCAGGACGACCTCGGCGGCGCGCGCGGCCTCGTTGCCCGAGGCGGCGCTCGCGCCGGAGCCGGTCTGCTCGACGAGCTCGCGCACGCGAGGATCGTCCGGGGTGCGGCTGCCGTAGACGACGGTGTGCCCTTCCGCGCCCCACAGCTTCCCGAGCGTCGAGCCGACCCTGCCCGTACCGATGACCGCGATGTTCATGCTGCCTCCTCGCCTCGCGGACGCCGCTCCTGCGCGCCGCGGCGCGCCGCTACGCCGTCATGGTAGGTGCGGGCGGGGCGGGCGGGCGTCGCCGGGGCGCCGCCGGGGGGGCCTCGGCCCGCGCGGTTGGGCCCCCGAACTTGGGCCCGTGCGGTTGGGCCCTCGATGGGTCCTGTTGGGCCCGTGCGGTTGGGCCCGTGCGGTTGGGTCTGGGCGGTTGGGTCTGGGCGGTTGGGTCTGGGCGGTTGGGGGTCGGGCGCTCAGGTGGACCAGTGGTCGGCGTACTCGGGGCTGGCCAGCACGGGCAGGCGACCGCGCAGGAACTGCCGGTCCTCCTCCAGCCACGACGGCAGCTTGAAGCCGAGCCCGAGCTCGTCGAGGGGCTCGTCCACCGTGAAGCCGGGCGCGTCCGTGGCGACCTCGAGCAGGGCGCCGGCGGGCTCGTGGAAGTACACGCTGCGGAAGTAGAGCCGGTCCTTGACCTTGGTGACGCTCGAGCCGTGCGCGAGAGCCGCCGCGCTCGCCTCGGCCTGAGCGGCGTCGTCCTCGGCGCGGAAGGCGACGTGATGCACGCTGCCCGCGCCCAGACGGCCCGGCGAGGCCTCGCTCGCCACCAGCAGGTCGACGTAGCGCCCTACGGTGGCGGAACCGTCGTCGGGGGCGGCTAAGCGGGTGCGCGTCCGTCCGTTCTCGTCGTCGCGCGCCAGCGTCTCGAGCCCGAACACCTGCTGCAGGAACGCCTCGCTGGCGCCGGCGTCCGGCACGCGCACCGTGACGCCGTCGAGGCCGAGGACGGCCTGCCAGGCGTCGATCCCGCTGCCGCTCCAAGGGGCGGGGGCGGCGCCGTCACGTTCGACCAGCTCGAGCGGCAAGCCGTCCGGATCCTGGAACGCGAGCACCGCGTCGCCGAAGCGGGTGCGGGGCTCGAGCGGCACCCCCGCGCGCTCGAGCCGTTCGCGCCAGGCGCCGAGGCTGCCGCGCGGAACGCTCAGGGAGACGGACACCGCTTCGCCCGCGCCGCGCATGCCCGGGCCGACGCCGGGCCACGGGAAGAACGTCAGGATGGTCCCGGGCGAGCCGGCGCCGTCGCCGAAGTAGAGATGGTAGGTCTGGGGGTCGTCGAAGTTGACGGTGCGCTTGACCATCCGCAGGCCCAGCGTGCGGACGTAGAACTCGGCGTTGGCCTGGGGCCGGGTCGCGATGGCCGTGACGTGATGCAGACCGCGTGTGCGGTAGGGCATGGCTCCTCCTGGTGCGGCCGCCCGGCGCACCGGGTCATGCGCCGCGCACCGCGGGCGAAGCCGAGAACGCCGTCGCTGGCGGCGTTCAGGCGCGTACCCGGGCGCGACGAGGCACGCACGCGGCCACGGTAGCGCCGGCCGGGATGGGCGTCAAGCCTGCGCATCCGCTCGGAAGGGATCCGACCCGCCACCGCTCTCTCGCGTTCCGCGCACGCGCCGGGCAGCGTCGTGCCGGAGCCGCGCCGCGGGCCCGCGTGCCGGGCCCGCCCGCTTCGGACCGGCACGCCCCCGGTCCCTCGTATTCCGCGCACGCGCCGGGCAGCGTCGTGCTGGAGCCGCGCCGCGGGCCCGCGCGGCGCTAGCGTGGGGCATGGACATGTGGCCGACGACCTTCGCGTGGCGCGGTCCCGTGGCGGAGCCCACGAGCTGGGGCAAGCCCGGGCTCGTCATGGTGTTCAACCTCGAGTGCGCCGCCTGCATCTCGCGCGGCATACCGCTGCTCAAGCGGCTGGCCGCGGACTACGGCGACCGGCTCGTGCCGCTGCTGGTGCACACCACCTACGGTCACCGGCCGGTGGAGCCGGAGCGGGTGGCCGCCACCGCGCGCCACTTCGCGGAGAGCTTCGCGCGTCTCGAGGTGCCCATCGCGATCGATCCCGACGAGAGCCTGGCGCGCGCCTGGGGCGTCGAGGGCACGCCGCACTGGTTCGTGTTCGACGCCGACGGCCGGCAGGTCCGGAGCATCTACGGGTCGCAGGACAACGCCAGGACGCGGCTCGAGTACGCGCTGCAGGAGCTGCTGGGCGACGCGGCGATCGATCCCGCGGCGGGCGCGCGGCGCAGCGGCTGACGGCGCGCGTGGTGGGGCCGTCCCGCGGTGATGTCCCCCGGGGGTTGGTGGGTCCGGGCGGTCTCGGGCGCGCTGCCTGCCTTTGGCGAGCCTCAGCCCGGCCGACGACCCCTGCCCCAGCCCAGCGCCATGGCCAGCCCGCCGAAGATCAGCAGCGTGGGCAGCAGCCACTTCGGGCCGCTGCCGGCGCTGTTCACCAGCACCGTGAGGCCGATCCACACCAGGGCGGGGATGAGCGCCCAGCGCTGGCCGCCGCGTTCGGCCGGGAGCACGTACAGCAGCGTGAACGTGGCCGAGAACCCCAGGAACATCAGGGGCACCGGCTCCCATCGCGGGAAGAGGGTGGCGGCGGTGATGAACAGTGCGATGCTCGCCAGCATGCCGCCGGGGATGAGCGCCCACCAGCTTCGCCGGCGGCCGCCGTACACCAGCAGGAAGGCCATCGCCGGGAAGCCGAGCGCGGCCACGCCCGCGAACCGCCCGGCGGTCACCATCGCCAGCACCGCCAGCACGGAGAAGGCCACGATGCGTTGCCACATGGGCAGCCGGCCGGCGGCGCCGCTCCAGACGGCCCCGCCCACCACGAACAGGATCACGACCCACACGAAGGCGGGTAGCGCGCCGAACACGCCGATGCGGCTCGCCACGATGAGCACGCCGGCGCCGAGCAGCGCCGCGCCGAGGAGGCCCCTCCCGCCACGTCTCATGCGACGTCCCCTGTGCGCGCCTCGCGCGGCACGCACGCCCGCACGGTGGTGCCGGCGCCCGGCGCGCTGGTGAGCTCGAGCTCCCCGCCGAGCGACCGCGCGCGCTCCCGCATGGACGTGAGGCCGAGGTGGCCCGGGTAGTCGCCGCCGGCGTCGAAGCCCACGCCGTCGTCGCGCACCAGCAGCGTGACGCTCCCGGGCTGCTGCGCCAGCGTCACCTCGACCTGGGTCGCGCGCGCGTGCTTCACGACGTTGTGCAGCGCCTCCTGGGCCACGCGGTAGAGCACCTGCTTGCTGGCGAAGGGCACGTCGGGCTCGCCGTCGACCGTGAAGCGGGTGTCGAGCCCGTGGCGCGTCTCCATGGCGTCGAGCTGCTTGCGCAGCACCTCCACCAACCCCTCCTTCTCGAGCGACTCGGGGCGCAGCACGAAGATGAGCGCGCGCATCTCGGCGATGCTGGCCTGCGCGAGGTTCTCGACGTACTCGAGGGCGTCCTTGGCCTGCGACGGCTGCGTCTCGAGCTTGCGCTGGGCGGTGTGGGTGCCGAGAAGGATGGCGTACAGCGCCTGGCTGACGGAGTCGTGCAGCTCCCGCGCCAGGTGCTGGCGCTCCTCGAAGGCGGCCTGCTCCTGCCCCTGCTGGTAGAGGCGCGCGTTCTCCAGCGCCACGGCGAGCTGGTTGCCGAACGCCACGGCGAGGCGCTCGCGGTCCTCCCCCAGGGGGGCGTCGGCGGGGTGCGCGAGGTGCAGCACCCCGAGCAGCGCGTCGCGGGCGATGAGCGGCACGGCGGTGGCCGCGGCGGCGTGCTGGAGGGCGCGGTCGGCGGCGGCGGCGCGCAGGCGGCGGTCGTCGCGCGTGGGCTCGGCGCCGCGGCCCGCGACGCGCCGCAGCTCGCCGCCGTGAGCCTCCTCGTAGACGGTCGCGCCGGAGCAGCCGACGGCGGCCTCGAGGCGCACGAGGATCTGGTCGAGCAGCGGCTGCAGGTCCAGCGACAGGGCGGTGCTGTTGGACAGCTCGAGCAGCGCCGAGAGGTCCTCGGTGCGCTCCTGCACGCGCTGCTCGAGCAGCTCGACGGCCTGCACGCGGTCCGTGATGTCGGTGACGGAGCCGGCGACGCGCTGGGCGCGCCCGTCGGGGCCGCGCAGGGCCGCGCCGCGGGCGAGCACCCAGCGCCAGGAGCCGTCGGCGTGGCGCAGGCGGTGCTCGTGCTGGAAGGTGGGGGCGGCGCCGGCGACGTGGCGCTCGAGCGCGGCGCGCAGGTCGGGCGCGTCGTCCGGGTGGGCGAGCTCGAACCAGGCCTCGGGGGTGGGCTCGAGCTCGTCCTCGCCGTAGCCGAGCATGCCGGCCCAGCGCGGCGAGTAGTACATGTCGCCCGTCTCCAGGTTCCAGTCCCACAGGCCGTCGTTGGCGCCCACCATGGCCAGCTCGTAGCGCGCCTCGCTCTCGCGCAGCGCCTCGTGGCTGGCGACCAGCTCGCGGGTGCGGTCCGCGAGGCCGACCGACATCTGGTTGAAGGCCTGCGCCAGCAAGCCCAGCTCGCTGCGCGAGGTGACGGGCAGGGTCACGCCGAGGTTTCCCGCCGCCAGCTCGCGCGTGCCGCGCACCAGGTGGGCGATGGGCTCGGTGAGCAGGCCGCGACTGAAGACGGTGGCGCCCACCAGCGTGAACAGGAAGATGGCCACGAGGTTGATGACGGTCGAGCGCACCACGACGGTGAGCTCGGGGGCGTCGTCGGCCGGCGTGCCCGCCTGCGTGCCGCCGCTCGGGGTCGTGGGCGTTTGCGTGGCGGCTCCCGGGGTTGCGGGCGTTTGCGTGCCGGCGCTCGGGGTCGTGGGCGTTTGCGTGGCGGCCCCCGGGGCGGCGGGCGCGACGACGGGCGCCGCGGCCCGGCGCGCCTGGTCGAAGGCGCGCACCAGCTGCACCGCGGTCGCAACGGCCAGGACGGCCACCACCACGAGGATGAGCAGGGCGAGGCGGGTCTGCAGGCGTTGGAGGAGGGGGATCTCGTTCATGGCGGGGACGCCTCGCGGCGGTGGGTCGCGCGCCGGACGGCTACTCGAGCCCGACCAGCCCCTCCTTCAGGGCGAACAGCGCCGCCTGCGTGCGGCTCTGCAGGCCGAGCTTGGAGAGCACGTTGGAGACGTGGGTCTTGACCGTCACCTCGGACACGCCGAGGCGCTCCCCGACCTCGCGGTTGGTGAGGCCGCGCGCGACGAGCCGGAGCGTGTCGGTCTCGCGCGCGGTGAGGGCCTCGCGCATCTCGGGCGTGCGCACTTCGCGCACGAGCCGCTTCTGCACCTTCGGATCGAGCCGCACCTCCCCGCGCGAGGCGGCCTCGATGGCCTCGAACAGCGCCTCGGGACCGGTCTCCTTGAGCAGGTAGGCGGCGGCGCCGGCCTCGACGGCGTCGATGACGAGGCGGTCTTCGAGCACGCTGGTCAGCGCCACCACCTCGATGTCGGGGTGGTCGCGCTTGAGCTGCCGGGTGGCGTCGACGCCGTTCATGACCGGCATGAGCAGGTCCATGAGGACCACCTGCGGGCGGGTGGAGGCGATGAGGTCGAGGGCCTCGCGGCCGTTCGCCGCCTCGCCGACCACCTCGAACTGGGGCTCGAGCGACAGCACCATGCGCAACCCCTGGCGGACCACGGTGTGATCGTCGACGAGGAGCACGCGGATGGGGGCGGTGGTGGGGGTGTCGGCCCCGGCGGTGGTGGGTGGATCGCTCATGCGGGTCCGATCGGCGCGCTCGGGGGAGGTGGCGCAGCTGGGCGGCGCGGCGGAGTGCCGCAGGGGGAGGTGCGGGCGAGCGGCGCGGCGCACCCGTCGGGGCCCGTGTCCCGGCGGGGTCCTGCCCGAGCCTACCGCCCTCGAACGGGGGACGCCTCCGCCTTTCGGCGGAGCGGCGGGCTCCGCCCTTCCGCGGAGGCGCCGGGCGCGGCCCGGCACTAGCGTTGGGTCAGGAGGATCCACGAGATGAACGAACTGACCCGCAACGGCAAGAACTTCCCGATCGGCATGGTGCTGATCATCCTCGGCGCGCTGGCGCTCTTCTCCAACATCGGTCTGTTCAGCGCCCTGGGCAACGTCTTCTGGGCCGTCATGTTCGCAGCCGGCGGCGCGTTCGTGCTGCGGCTGTTCAACGGCCATCGCAACCGAATCCCCATCCTCATCGGCGCCTTCGCCCTGTTCGCGGTCGCCGGCGCGGTCATCGGCGGGGCCCTCTCGGGCCTGCTGTTCCTCGCCGTGCTCGGGCTCGGCTTCGCCGCCGTCTACCGGAGTGATGCCCGCGACTGGTGGGCGCTCATCCCGGCCGGCGTGCTGATCACGCTCGGGGCCGTGGCGGGGCTGTCGCGCATCGCGCCGCGCTTCGACGGTGGAACGGTGCTCTTCCTGGGCTTCGCGGCCACGTTCGCCCTGCTCTACCGCCTGCCGGAACACCGCCAGTCGTGGGCGATCTACCCGGCCATCGCGTGCCTGATCGTCGCCATCCTCACCCTGAGCGCCGGCGGCGGCTGGATCGTCCCGATCCTGCTCATCGGCGGCGGCGCGTACATGGTGAGCCGCCGGCGCGACGCGCTCACGAACGGCGACCCGCACACCGCCGGAGCGCCGGTTCCGGTAGCGACGCCGTCCGAAGCTCAGCCCGCGGCGACCCCGCAGCCGGCGGCCCCTGTCCAAGCCGCCGCCCCTGCCCAACCCGCGCCTGCCCAGCCTGCGGTCTCCGCCCAGCCCGCGGCTCCTGCCCAGCCCGCGGCACCGCCCAGCCCGCGGCCCCTGCCCAGCCAGCGGCCCCTGCCCAGCCGGCGGCCCCTGCCCAGCCCGCGGCTCCCGCCCAGCCTGCCGCTCCCGCCCAGCCTGCCGCCCCTGCCACGCCTGCGGCGCCTGCCGAGCCCGCGGCTCCCGCCGAGACCGCAGCTCAGCAGCCGGCGGCTCCGGCGCAACCTTCGGCCCCGTCCGACCCCCGGCCCTCGACCGACGACGCGTCGGGCGCCGCGGCGCCGGCGAGCCCCGAAGGGGAGGACACGGACCGCAGGGAGTGACCGAGCAACACCGTGGGCGACGGTTCTCCGTCGTCCACGCTCGACCGGCGGCGCGCCCGAACAACGGCGCGCCGCCGGTGCGTGGTGGCGCCCGGCCCGGCCCTCCGGGCCGTCGAACCAGCGGCGGTGACGCGCGCCGCGTGCGGAGGGCGAGGGGACGGGCGGCGTGCACGCGACGTGCACGCACCGTCCCCGAAGCCTCGACGCGCGACTCCTACCGTGGGCTCATCCCTGGGGACACCAGGAAGCACGCCACGGAGGACACCATGAAGCGCACCGTCATCCTCACCGCAATCGCCGCCCTCGCCTTCTCGATGGCTCTCGCCAACGGCCCGAGGTTCCAAAGCTCCACACGCACCACCTACGGCGCCGCCTTCGGCGCGACGCCCGTCCGTGCAGGCACCATCCTCGCGACGTCGCTGCACGACGATGCCGCCGCCCTGTTGGGCCTGACCCCCGCCGAGCTCACCGCCTTGCGGCTCGAAGGCAAGACGCTCGCCGAGATCGCCACCGACCTCGGGCAGGACCCCGCGACGCTCCAGGCGTCCCTGGTGGAGGCCCGCAACCTCGCGATCGACCAGGCCGTCCAGAACGGCGAGCTGACCGACGCGCAGGCCGTCTACCTCAAGAGCCGGAGCGAGGCCGTCGTCGAGGCCCAGGTGCAGCGGGAGATCGGCCCGAACGCGACCTTCGCCAACGGCTACGGCCCGGCGCGCGGCACCCAGGCCTTCGGACCGCAGGCCAATCGAACCGGCTCCGCCGCGGCCGCCCAGCGCGGGTACGCCATGGGCGCCAGGTTCGGATCGAACGTCACGGCCCGCAACGGCGCGGGACCGGTTCGCCCCAACGGCGCGACCAACCGCCCGATGGGGAGGATGGGACCCCGCTGAACCTCGCCTCGCCGACCGCGCCGCGGCCGGCCGGGAAGCCGCACGACCCACGCCGACCCCTTCCGCGGCGAGGACCCCCCACCTCACCGCCCGTTCGTCGAGAGCCCGGCCGATCTTCGGCCGGGCTCTCGCTGACTCGCAACGCCGCTCGGCGCTCGGTGCGGCGGCCGGCTCGCGCCGCCCGCTCCGTCCTTCCGAGGCTGCGGCCCTTGCCGGCCCTCGCTTGCATTGGGTGCGTTGTTCGGCTAGTATCGAAAGGCTGTAGGCACGGAGGCGGAGGCCGGTCCGACGGCCGGGCCAGGGCGCCCCCTCCGGCACTGCGATCAGCGCGGCAGCGCCGCGATCCCAATGCGATTCCAGCCCTGCGGGAGATGACCATGAAGTACAACAAAGGCGCCATCTTGCGCTCGATCGAACAGCCCTACCTGCGCACGGACATCCCCGACTTCGACACGGGCGACACGGTCCGCGTCGATTACAAGGTCGTCGAGGGCAATCGCAGCCGCATCCAGGCCTTCGAGGGCGTCGTCATCGCCAAGAAGAACGGCAAGGGTGCGCGCTCGAGCGTGACGGTGCGCAAGGTCTCCTTCGGTGAGGGCGTCGAGCGCGTCTTCCCGATCAACTCGCCGCTCATCGACAAGATCGAGATCGTCCGCCGCGGCCGTACCCGTCGCGCCAAGCTCTACTACCTGCGTGAGCTGCGCGGTAAGAAGGCCCGCCTGCGTACCGACGCGAGGCGCCAGGAAGAGGACCGCGCCGCCGCCCGCGCCGCGCGCGAGGCCGAAGCGAGCAAGTAGACGCATCGCATGGGGCGTCACAGGCACGTAACGCCCCGACGCCAGCTCGACACCACCGCGCAGCGCGCCTCGGCGACGCTGCGCGGTCGTTCTTGGCCGCGGGCGGGCGCCGCAACCCCGCGGCCCCGCCGCCGTTCCCGGCTCGCCGCCCGAAGGGCGCGCCGCGGTGGCTGAACGCGCGCCGAACGCCGCCGCAGCGTCGGCCAACGAGCGCAGCCGGCGCCTGCGCGAGCTCGTAGGGGCCCCCGGGCTGCTCGTCATGCCGGGCGCCCACGACGCGCTCTCCGCCCGCTTGTTCGCATCGCTCGGCTTCGAGGCGATCCAGGGCACGAGCAGCGGCATCGCCGCGAGCTTCGGCCTGCCCGACGGCGAGGTGCTCGGCAGGGGCGCGATGGTGGACGTCGTGCGCCGAATGGTCGAGGCCGTCACCGTTCCCGTCAACGCCGACGGCGAGAAGGGGTACGGCGGCCCGGACGAGGTCCGCCTCACGGTGCGGGCGCTCATCGGGGCGGGCGCCGCGGGGATGAACCTCGAGGACAGCCGGCCGCGCCGGCCCGGCGAGCCCGTGTCGCTCGAAGCGCTCGAGGCGCAGCTCGAGAAGGTCGCCGCCGTGATGAGCGTGAAGCGCGATCTGAGGAGCGAGTTCTTCCTCAACGCCCGCGTCGACGCCTTCCGCCTGGCGGGAGACGACGCGGCGCGCTACCGCGAGGCCGTCGATCGCGGGAACGCGTACGCCGCCGCCGGCGCCGACTGCGTGTTCTACCTGAACGTTCACGACGCGAAGACGATCGGCTCGTTGGTGCGCGACGTGGACGCACCGGTGAGCATCCTCGCGACGCAGCGCTCCCCCTCGCTTCGCCAGCTCGAGGACCTCGGGGTTGCGCGCGTGAGCTTCGGAGGCGCCCTCACGCGCGCCGCCCTGGCCGGCATGCGCGATCTCGCGGAGGCCCTTCTGGCCAAGCGCGACGCCCGCGAGCTCCTCGAACGCGCCTACCCGTCGGACGCCCTCGACGCCTTGCTCGAGGGTTGACGGGCCGGTCACCACTATGGGCGCGCGAGCGCGGCAGACCCGAACCCCGTCCGCCTGCGAGGGATTGCCTGTCCTTGACACCCCCCGGGCCAGCCGATAGACTTTCCCTTGCCCGTCTGACGGGTCACAACTCATCCCATGGGGCCGTGGCGCAGTTGGGAGCGCGTCTGAATGGCATTCAGAAGGTCAGGGGTTCGAATCCCCTCGGCTCCACCAAGCTGAGGCCGCAGCTCTTTGGAGGTGCGGCCTGCTTCGTTGGAGGGTGGGGCAACTACCAGGCAACTACCGGCACTCGTAAACACCAAGTGTTCCGCGCTTGAGCGGTGCTCGCCATCGTCTCACGGCGCGACGTTGTCTGGCGTGTTGGCGCTGATCGTCCTCTCGCCGGCACCTAGGATTGCAGAGTGTCAGAAAGAGTACCAAACTTCTGACAGGGATCATCATGGTCAAGTTGACAACCGCCATTCTCGAGACCACTCGCGCGTTGCCCGAGAGTACGGCGATCAGCGCGAAGGAGTTGCGGCACCTCGGCAACCGTGCTGCCGTCGATCAGGCGCTTTCGCGACTTGCGAAGCGTGGGGAGCTCCTGCGTGTCAGTCGCGGTGTCTACGTGTTGCCCGTGGAAGGCCGCTTCGGAACGCGGCCGCCGTCCGCGGAGAGTGTCGTGGCCGGGTTTGCGCGGCTCACGGGACAGTCGATCGGCACCACGGGCGCCGCTGCCGCCAACGAGCTCGGGCTCACCACCCAGGTGCCGGTGCGGATGGTGTACGTCACCTCCGGACCCAGCCGGCGGTTGACCCTCGGCGGCAATGAGATCGAGCTCAACCACGTCCCGGAGTGGCAGGTAGCCCTCACAGACCGGCCCGCCGGCGACGCCATCCGCGCGCTCGCGTGGGCTGGGCGCAGAGGCGCCCGCAAGGCGCTGGCGGAGGTCCGGAGGAACGCGTCGGAGGAGCTCGAGGCGCTCCCGAAGCAACGCTCGCGACTCCCGACGTGGCTGGCGCAAGAGGTCAGCGCCTTGGTGCTCCATGCCTGACGCGTTCCTCGGGCTGCCCACGGGGGAGCAGCGTGAAGCCCTGGCAGTTGCGCCCGGCCGAAGCGGGCGACCTACGCACCTTCTCGAGAAGTACGTCTGGGTCGTGTGGGCCCTACGGGCCGTGTTCGACAACCCCTTCGGCAACCGCCTCGCGCTCAAAGGCGGCACCTCGCTCTCGAAGGTCTACCGGGTGATCTCGCGGTTCTCCGAGGACATCTATCTCACCCTCGACGTCCGCTACCTACTCGCTGAGTACGGGGCCACGACGCCGGACGGGTTGCCTCCTAGCAAGTCCCAGGCGGCCAAGTGGGCCAAGGAAGTCCGAGCCCGACTTCGCGAGTGGGTCACCGACACGCTGGTGCCGACGCTGGAGCGAGCCTTGGAACGAGACGGCCTGATCGCGACGATCCGGGCCGACGGGGACAAGGTCTACATCGTTCACGTCCCTACGGCCGTGGGCACCAGCTACGCCAGGCCCTCCGTGATGCTCGAACTCGGTGCCGGGCGACCGGCGAGCCCGAGGAGGTGAAGGCCATCCGGTGCGACGCCGCGGAGGGCTTGCGGGACCTGGCCTTCCCGACCGCGTCGCCCCGAGTGATGCGCGTCGAACGAACCTTCTGGGGGAGGCGACAGCAGCCCACGTGTACGGCCTCCAACAGAGGCTCCGTGGCGACCGCTTCTCCCGGTACTGGTACGACCTGGCCCGACTCGACGAGGCGGGCATCGCGGCGTCTGCCGTTGGCGACGATGCCCTTGCGCTTGCTGTCGCCGATCACAAGAGCCTGTTCTTCGCCGAGAAGGACGCCATGAACGCGCCGATCGACTCCCGGTCGGCTGTGTTCGGGGGGATTCGGTTGGTGCCGGTTGGGGGAGGCCGTTCGAGATTGGAAGAGGATTACGAGCAAATGGTTGCCGACGGACTCTTGGTGGGGTAGTGGCCGCCCCCGAAGCGCCAGGCGCGTTCGACGGTCAGTTCGAACCACGCACCGGCGACGGGAAGTTCGCGCGACAGCCCGGGCCGGACCATGAACGATCGCCCTCGGGGGACGGCGCGTTGGTCGCGGGCGCTCAGCTCCAGCGCCCGGTCCCCTTCGCTCGCCGGGAGCCGGGCGTGCAGCACGTCGAGTTGGTGCCCGACGCACAGGAGGGTGGTGCGGTCCCCGGGGGCGATGGGAACAGCGCTGCGCTCGGCCATGCGGCCCAGCCTACGGAATCCGAGCGTGCCGCAGGGACCACCGCGGTGCAGGGCCGGCGGACCACGGTCGCGGAAGGCGCGACGCACGGGCAATTCGCGAGTTGCGCAGGGAACGGCGTGCTGGAACAGGCCTACACGCTTATCACCGGCCTCGCCGTTCGTGGGAAGATGGCACTCGTCGAGCGGCTGCCGGCGTCGAGCCGCGCGCGTTGGTTGGGTGCGGCGCGCGTCCTGGTGGATGAGGTGGGCTTCGTGGGACGAGAGCCTCTACAAGACCCGGGGCGGTTCGGAGCCCCTTGGGCGGGCACGGCGAGGAGGACGCCGTTCGGCTGGACAATGCGAACGGAAACCCACACAAATCATGTGGGTTGTGTGCTAAATTGTCAAGCACGATGGCGCGGAGTCACACGGCATTCTTGCGCGCGCACCCGGTCTTCACGGTGGAGGACTTCGATCAGCATCTGAAGTCTCGCGGCGAGCCCGGTGAGCGCACCCGCGAGCGGCTGCTCGACTACTACCTGAACGCGCGGCGCATCGTCCGCGTTCGGCGCGGACTCTATGTGAGCGTGCCGGACGAGGACGACGCCGACCACCCCACCGTCGACCCCTACTTGGTCGCTTCTCGCGTCACGCCCGACGCCGTGGTGGCGTACCACAGCGCTTTGTCGTTCTTCGACCGGGCGTACAGCGTCCGCAGCGAGGTCACCTACGTTGCCGGACGGCCGCGCGCCCCCTTCGTCTTCACCGGCACCACGTATCGCGGCACTCGATTCCCCGCTTCCCTGTTGGAAGCCGGCCAGGAGCACTTCGCCGTCAGCATGCGGGAGCGAGACGGCCTTCCGGTGCGCGTTGCGAGCCTGGAGCGCACCCTCGTGGACGTTCTCGACCGACCGAGCCTTTCCGGGAGTTGGGAGGAGATCTGGCGCTCGCTCGCTGCCGTGGAGTTCTTCGATCTCGACGTCGTGCTCGACTACCTACAGTTGCTCGACAACGCCACGACTGCGGCGAAGGTCGGCTTCTTTCTCGAGCAGCACGCTGAGGCCCTGATGGTGGACGAGGCGCATCTGAAGGCGTTGCGTGCGATGCGCCCGAGCCACCCGCATTACCTGGAGCGCGGCCAGCGCGAAGGTGGTCGCCTGATTCCAGAGTGGAACCTCATCGTCCCAGAGGAGATCCTCGAGCAGACGTGGGCTGAGATTCCATGACCATCTCGAGGCGACACCTGCAAGCCCAGGCCGGGAGTCTGGGCTTCGACCCGCGCACCTTCGAGAAGGTCGCGAGACTGTTGGAGCTGCTCGATGCGCTGCGCGCCCATCCCTACTTGCGTGATCGTCTCGTGCTGAAGGGCGGCACCGCCCTCAACCTCTTCCAGTTCGATGTTCCGCGTCTGTCGGTTGACATCGACCTGAACTATATCGGTGCCAGCAGCCGCGACACGATGCTGGCCGAGCGCCCCTTGGTCGAGCAGGCCCTGCAGGCCGTGTTCGCCCGCGAGAATCTCAACGTGCGTCATCAACCGCCGATGAGGGAGCACGCCGGAGGAAAGTGGTCCCTCACCTACGCAAGCGCTGTCGGGCAGAACGGGCGACTCGAGGTGGATGTGAACTACACCCTGCGTGTGCCGCTGTGGCCGGTGAGACGTCTCGATTCGCGTCCTATGGGCGATTGGCACGCAATGCAGATACCGGTTCTCGATGTGCACGAGCTCGCCGCTGGGAAGCTCGCTGCGTTGCTCTCGCGCACCCAGGCGCGTGATTTGTTCGATGCTCAACGGCTGCTGGCGCTTCCCGAGCTCAAGCCCGAGCTCCTGAGGCCCGCCTTCGTGGTGTACGGCGCCATGAACCGGGTCGACTGGCGTTCGGTCACGCCGGGACTCGTCGATGTTCAGCCCACGGAATTGGCGCGGCAACTGCTGCCAACGCTGCGCGCCGGCACCCTCCCGGCCGGCGTCGACCCCGCCACGTACAGCAGACAGCTCGTCCGCGACTGTCAGGAGGGGCTGGCCGCCGTGCTCCCCTTTGATGATAGGGAGCGTGCCTTCTTGGACACCCTGCTGGATCGGGGCGAGATCCAGCCTGCTCTCCTTACGGATGATCCAGCCTTGCAGCAGCGCATCCGCGACCAACCGATGTTGGCATGGAAGGCGCAGCACGTGCGCAGTCACAAGGGTATAGGCTGACCCCCGAGATGCCAGTGGCACGAGCGCTACTCTCGGCCGAGCGCCCTCGCCGTCGCCGAGGATCCCAACCCGCCGCTGTGTGCGAATCGTGTGCGAGCGGGAGACATCTAGGGGCGCAAGTGCCCTCGCGCGACCACCGTAAGTGGGTGAGCGATGATTCATCCGCACGTGGTAGAAATCCTGTCCAGGACGTCGATAACGCACCACTTCGCGTCGGCCACTTGGGCTATGCTGGGGTCAACGAAATCGGGCCGATAACCCCGCGGAACGCGATGGCATAAGGAAGCTCAGGGGTCCGACTCCCCTCGGCTCCACCACACTAAGTCCGCGGTCACCACCAGGCGCTCGACCGTCTCCGTGCAAACCTGTTGCTCGGCCGACACCGGAGCGTCGACCTCGACGGTAAGGATGGCGAGGCGCAGCGTTCTGCCGTGAGGAGAGCCGACCGCCGCTAGCGGTCAGATCCCCTCAAGGCGGCGGAACGCCGGGCCGGCAGCAGTCAAATACGCACGCGTACGTTAGGCTCTGAGCCAGGACCGGCCGCCAGTCGCTCGCATCGGGCGCCGTTTGCTATGCCGGCCAGCCGGCGCTGAACAGCGCATTCAGCGCCCCGTTGGTCACCGCGGCGCGAACGCGAAAGGCGATTGCGTCTTGCATCCAGCGCAGCATACGTGAGCGGTTTCGGGTGATTCCCACCTTCCTTGCCGCCACGATGCGCATGGTCGTGAGCGCGAGCCGAGTGCCGCCAACCACGCTGGATGTTCGGCCGTGATCGGGCTCGGCACCAGGCGGAGGTCCGAGTCCCCTCTTGTCCACCAGAGAAGGTGCGTCTAGGACGCCGCAGGCGGCCCCGGAGTCGAACCGGGGCCGTTCTCGTGGCGCTCAATACAGCTAGGATCCAGCCAGGGAGAGCAACGCCATACCTACGATGGCGAAGAGAACGAGGTCGGTGCCGTCATGGGCGTTGGGGGGTGCGAGGCATGTCGACGCACGGCCGGGCTTGACCGTGATCGCGCAGGGCGCTCACCCGGTGCACGGCCTTCTCGCGTGCGCGTCCGTGTTTGGATTATGGGCGAAGCGGGGTCCGTTGATAGGGGGCTCCGGCTCGTGGACGGAGGGATCCGAAGATGGACCGGAAGACCTCGGCGTCGCATCCACTTCGCGTGGACTTCATCGATGGCGTGCCTTGCGACGGGCGACTGGGAATGACGCTGGCGCCCGGGAAGAGGGGCCCGAGCCTGTTCGGTGGCGTATGGGAGCGCGACCTGGACGAGGATCTCCGGGCGCTGCGCGACGACGCTGGCACGGATGTGCTGGTGAGCCTTCTCGAGCCTCATGAGTTCGAGGAGCTGGGCGTCCCCGACCTGCTCGAGCGGGCCGGGCGGGCCGGTCTTCGGGTGGTGCACGTCCCGATTCGGGATGCCGGCGTGCCCGGGTCCGACGCGAGCGGCGCGTTTGCCGACGTCGTGGAGTCGTTGGCGACGGATCTGGAGCGGGGGGCTACGGTCGTGGTCCACTGCCGCGGCGGCCTCGGTCGCTCGGGGCTGGTGGCGGCTTGCACCCTCACACGCTTCGGGTTCGGCGCGATCGACGCGATGCGGAAGGTGCGCGAAGCGCGTCCGGGGGCGATCGAGACGGAGGCTCAGGAAGCGTACGTGCGGTGGTTCGAGGGCCGGCGAGAGGCGCCTGCCCTGCCGTCGCGCTTCAGGGGCGCCCTGCTCGGTCTCGCGGCCGGGGATGCCCTCGGGACGACCGTCGAGTTCTCGCCGCCGGGAAGCTTCGAGCCGCTCACGACCATCGTGGGCGGGGGGCCCTTCGGTCTGGAACCCGGGCAATGGACGGACGACACCTCGATGGCGCTGTGCCTTGCCGAGAGCATCGTCGAGCGCCAGGGCTTCGACGCCCACGATCAGATGGAGCGCTACGTGCGCTGGTGGAACGACGGCCACTGGAGCAGCACGGGCCGTTGCTTCGACATCGGGGTGTCGACCCGCGCGGCGTTGGAGAGGTTCCTGGAGACGGGGGAGCCGTTCTCGGGCTCGACCGATCCGCAGACGGCCGGGAACGGTTCGTTGATGCGCCTCGCGCCGGTGGCGTTGGCGTTCGCCGGGGACCCGGAGCGCGCGATGGATCTGGCAGGCGAGAGCTCGCGTACGACGCACGCCGCCCGGACGTGCATCGACGCCTGCCGGTACTTCGCCGGGCTGCTCGTTGGCGCGTTGCAGGGGCGGCCGAAGGATGAACTGCTGGCGCCGCGCTTCAGTCCCGTGGACGGTTCCTGGGACGCGCACGCGCTCGCGCCGCAGATCGACGAGGTGGCGGCAGGCTCGTTCCGGCGTCGGGAACCGCCCGAGATCGTGGGGAGTGGCTGGGTGGTGCGCTCGTTGGAGGCGGCTCTCTACGCCTTCGCGAGCACCTCGACGTTCGAGGCGGGGGCCCTCAGGGCGGTGAACCTCGGGAACGACGCGGACACGACGGGGGCGGTCTACGGGCAGCTCGCAGGTGCGTACTACGGGGCGGATGCGATTCCCGAGCGCTGGAGGGCCGTCCTCGCCTATCGCGAGGAGATCGAGGTGTTCGCGGCAAGACTGATGGCCATGGCGCACCTGGAGTAGCCGGCTCGAGGTCTCGCGGCGCCGCGTTGGCGTTGGGCTGTTCCGGGCGTGGCGCGTCGAGACGCGGTGGGCGGGCCGTTGGCGGGCCGTACCGCCCTGGACATGGAGCAGGGCGACGGGTAGTCGGAGGGTACGGACACCGGGCCTCGCCGTGAATCAACGCTGGAACACGTACACCGAGCCCGAGGACCGCCGTCGTCGTCGCCGGGCGCGCCGACCAAGACGGAGTCGCCGGCCATGGCCACCGCCTGGCCGAACGGGCGATCGCCCACCAGCTCGCCGGTGACGCGCCAGGCACCGTTCGCGAGCGCGAGCGCATACGCTGCTCCCGCGTCCGCGCCGCCTTTCCCCGGTGGGCCAGTGGTGACCAAGCAAGGGTGTGCCTCGTCTTCACTTGCAAGAGGAAGGCGATCCTAGATCTCCTCGCTCAACGTATCCAGGTAGTCGCCGTAGACCCAGACCCTGTTGCGCTCCTTGCCTGTAATCTCACGGACGATGCCTAGGTGCTCCATCGCATCCACAGACTTCTGGACGGTGGGCGCTGAAAGGGGAAGCGTATTGGCCGCGTCGGGAACGCTGAGGAACACATGTTGTTGAAGGTATGCGTGGACCTGCAGGACGTTCCCCGCGGTCCGTCCAAGGCCTTCAAGCCGTTGCCGATCGCGCTGGAAGAGTGCCGTAAGCTTCTGTGCATTCGCGAAGGCCTGTTGCGCGGTCTCGTAGACGCCGCGCAGGAAGAACTCTATCCAAGGCTCCCATGCGCTCTCGTCCCGCACGGCTTGGAGGCGGGCGTAATACTCGTCGCGGTTGGCCTTGAAGTACAGGCTGAGGTAGAGGGTTGGTTCCAAGAGCACGTCCTCAGCGCAGAGCAGGAGGGTGACCAGGAGCCGGCCCAGGCGTCCGTTGCCGTCGAGGAAGGGGTGGATCGTCTCGAATTGAGCATGGGCGAGCCCTGCCTTCAGAAGCGTGGGTGTTCGCGTGGGCTCGTCGTGCAGGAAGTGCTCGAGGTTGGACATGAGTTCAGGCAGGCTTGTGTGGGGTGGTGGGACGTATCTGGCGTTGCCTGGGCGCGTTCCTCCGAGCCAGTTTTGCGACGTTCGGAAGTGGCCGGGTTGCTTGTCGCTACCTCGCCCCTTGCGCATAAGGACGCCATGAATCTCTCGAAGCAACCGGCTGGACAGCGGGAACTCGTCTTTGCGTAGGCGTGCAAGCCCGTGGTTGAGGGCGGCTACGTAGTTGCTGACCTCGACGACGTCGTCGATGGGTACTCGGGGCATCTCGTCGAGCTCGAACAGCAGCAGATCTGACAGGCTCGACCGTGTGCCCTCGATCTGGCTGGACAAGACCGCCTCTTTGCGCACGTACATGTAGATGAACAGGCGGGTGTCGGGCAGGAGGGATGAGATGCCGTCCAAACGCCCCAGGGCGCGATTCGCCTTCTCATATAGGTCCTGGACGTTCCCAGACACCCGAACGGGGGGCTCTGGAGGGAGGTCGTTTGGTACGAAAGCGCGGACCGTTTCGCCAGCCGTCGATGTCGGAAGGTAAGTGCCCGAGGGCTCCGCCGTGCGCACGCATGACCTCCGCACTAGCAAAGAGTCTTTCACTAGCCTGCAGCTAACGAAAGAATAGCGCTATATGTTTTGCTTAGCAAGGTCGTATTGCCGAACCCGTTCGATAGCCCAGCGCAACCTTGCCGATGATGCGATGGGGAAGATGGGCCCGTGCGGCAGGCTGGATTCCGGCCTTCTGTTTCAGGGTGCCTAGGATCTCCCCGTGGGACGGGTCCCATCTGGCACGGCGCGTGGCGTCTGCTGTATCGCGGAGGCGTGCGGCCACGCTCTCATGGGGTTGTCCAGCGGCCATAGTGCACTTGCGGGGGCTGGTGGAGAGTGTTGTGTCACCGTTGTGTCAACTTCCCCAGAACTGCCCGATTTGGGCCAACCTCTGGAGGTCTTGGGCGCAGCCGAAATACGATCAACACCGCCTCGGACGCACTCAGCGAAGTAGGGCTGCCTGAGCCGAGAAACCCCGTCCAGCATGGCATTCAGAAGCTCGGAGGTTCGAATCCGCTCGGCTCCACCATAAGGAACAGGGGAGTAGATTCCGCCCCGCTCGGGACGAGCGGGGCGGCTGCTTGCGAAGGCCTTGTATCCTGCTTTCCTCCGTCCATAGGCCGTCGCGATCGCCCAGTGCTCGAAGGTGGCTCGCAGGGCGGCCTGGAGCCGAGCCTCGTCGACCGCCATGTGCTGCGCGACGAACCATAGGTCGAAGTAGTCCTTCAGGCGGCTGTTGATGAGGCCGAGGCTCGTAATGGCTTCGAGCTTCTCGGCGATGACGGTCTCGATGGCGTAGCCGCGGAGCGTTGGGGGTGGCTGGTCGAGAAGTGTTCGGAACTGCAGTGTGGTCGGAGGCGGGACGGTTGCGTCGCCGAATGCGATGTCGAGCTGGATGGGGATGCGCGCGCCTGCGAGAGTCGCCCTGATCTTGGCGCGGGCGCCGGTGTACTGATTCCACTCGCGGATCTCCTCCAGGGTCAGGGTGGCCAGGTCGTAGCTCAGCCCGTCGGGAAGGTCGAGGGCGGCCGCCTCTTCGATGGTGGCGCGGAGGTTCTGGAGATCGTGACTTCCCCGTGCCAGCAGGTCTCCATCTCTCGACGCGCGGTATGCGTCCTCGGGTAGGTATTGCCGGAGGAGTTGCGCGCCCTCGAGGATGAAGTCGCCGGCGCGCGCCGTCAGCCCCAGGCGGTGGAGCGTGCGTTCGATGCCGTAGGTGGTGAGCGCGAGTTGGAAGTCGAGTCGCCGGTCGCGCGCGAGGTTGCGGAGGCGGTCGCGGATGCTCTGGGGGGAGGTCATGCGCGGAGGGCTTGGAGATACGGAGCGATGACGTTCTGGACGCGCAGGAGCTTGGCGTGGTGCAGGAGGTCGGAGAACGAGCGCGTCCGCTGAGCGTAGGTGCGGAGGACCTCGAGCGCCAGCTCGAGGCCGACGCGGCTGCGGTACCGGAACATGTCGGCGACGGTCCTGGAAGCGGAGGTTACTCGGATGGTTGCGCCGTAGTGGTCGTGATGCTCGATCGCCGTGGTGTCGAGGAGCGATGGGTCGGCGTACACGATCTCGAGCCGGATGAAGTCGACCGTTGGGTGCGGCGTGTGGCTGGGGAGCGTGATCCACACGGCGGGAGGGGTGGCCGTGGTGAGCCCGTGGAACTGCGCCGCCGACAGCAGGCAGATGGAGGCCCTGGGAATGCGCGTGCAGACCTCGGCCAGGGACGCCTGCTCGTCGCTGGGAGCATTGGGGAGTTCGTACAGGCCGCGGGCGACCCTCCGAATGAGCCCTTGCCGGACCAGGCGAGTCAGGTAGACGCGCGGGATGCCAGCGTTCTTGACGTCGCGTGCCCGCAGGAGTCGCCGCTCGCGGAGAAGGTCGAGGAGATGTTGGGCGTGGTCCGACCCGGCCATGTGTTCCTTATCCTATCACTCCGCGATTCATGTGATAAGAAAGGGAACACGCGCGACGCGCCAATCGGAACCTTGGCGTTCGGTGACACATACCCTCCCGACCCCTCCGCCTGGCGGCGGCGGCTCCTCCGAGCTGCGGCCTTCCTCTCTCGGTCGCGTGGTACCCAACGGGAAGCTCGACCTCGCCGGCCGCCGGGATATCGCTCGCGCGACTCTCGTATCGCTGCGAAGATCTTGGCCCGCTGCAATCCGGTGTCCACCCCGGAAACGTCGAGAGGCGACTTCCCAGGCGCTACGGGACGGACCGCGAACTCGCTTCCGTCCCGGCGTTCGATCCGGACCCCCACGCCGATGCGTGCTTGGTCGAGGAGTCGTGCCAAGTGCCGCCGCGCCTCGGGCTGCGTCGCCACACGGCAAGCCTTGGAGGCGACCAAGGACGTCAGCACCAGCCTGCCCGAGACGCTGCGTGACGCGGAGGCGCGGCGTGAGAGGATCGCCCACGCGATGCGGCAACGCGAGCGCCAGACCGGTGTGGAGCCTTTGCTCGACCTGACCTAGCAGCCGCGCGCCCGCGGCCGTTCCTTCATCGCGGCCTGGACGTCGACCATCACCCATTCCGTTTCGAGATCGCCGACCACGACGCCCTCGAGGTCATCCACCGGCCCGCGTCGCGGCTCCTCACACCGGGCAAGTCGCCAGGCGTACACGCTGCCACCGCGGCGGCCGCATCAACTGCACATCGGCAGCCGCTTCAGCGCTTCAACACGTCTTGCCATTCGGGGTGACGCTCGATCTGCGCCTTGGCGAACGGGCAGAGCGGAACGACGGAGCGCCCTTCCGCACGGGCGTCCTCGACGGCGCGTCGCACGAGCGCCTGTCCCACGGAGCGGCCGCGCATCGCCTCGGGAACCTCCGTGTGATCGAGGATGATGATGGACTCTCCCGCGCGAGAGTAGGTCAGGTCGGCTTCGGCGCCGTGCAATCGCACGGTGTAACGGCCCTTGCTCGGGCCCTCTTCACGCTCGATGCTCAGGTCCTCCGCGTCCGGTAACGGCATGATCCCTCCTTCGGGATCCGGTTGGCGCGACGAACGCGCGCCTCACAGCGGTCGGGGTCGCCGGGGCACGCCTGTCGGGCACTCGAGGGCGTGGCGGTCCCAGGAGCCGAGATCGGCGGCGGCCAGGTACGTGCTCTCGAGGAACGTCATCAGCGTCGCCTCGGGATCGCTCGACCGACGCACCTCCTCATAGGGCAGCAGGAACTCGCCGAGGCTCGGGTCGAAGAAGGCGGTTGCGGGCGTCACGGATGTGCCGGCGAAGCCGGGCGGGGCGGGGTACGCGTACGAGTAGAAGGCGGGGAAGTCCACGCCGTTTCCGCCGGGCCAGAAGCCGGCCGACGAGACCTCGTGGCTGTACGCCTCGCGGGTGACGTCGTCGGGAAGCGCCGGAACACCGCCGGCGTGCAGCGGCGCCGCGCGCCCCGAGAAGCGCGTGACCGCAAGGTCGAAGCTGCCCCAGAAGAGATGGACGGGGCTCGCCTTCCCGAGGAACGCCGTGCGGAAGCGCTTGAACACGCGATCGACGGCGACGCTCGCGCGGAAGAAGCGGGTCGCCGCCTCGGCATCGTAGGGCCGTGGAGCGATGTCGTTCTCGAAGGGCACCGGGTCTCGCACCTCGTTCGGACGGCCGTGGAACTCCGGGGTCGCCCCGATCGCGCCCAGCAGCTCGACGAACCGTGCATGGAAGTCGGCCACCGACATCGGGGCGAGATCGAAGCGATCGGCCCTTCCGTTCGTAGACGAGCCGACGACCGCGTGCTGAAGAAGGTCCAGAGTGATCTCGACGCCGCCCGGCTTGTCCGGGACGAGCGAGGTCGTGAGCCCACGCGCATTGACGTAGAGGGTGGCGTGCCAGGAGTGGTTCAGCCAGGGCGTGCGGGCAAGCCGGTACTTGCCGACGATCTGCGCGTAGAGGTGCAGCGCCGAGCACGTCTCTGCCCATTCGGGGTACGGCAAGGCGGGCCAACCGTTCGCGTCCCCGACATCCCCGCTCATCCGGACCGCTTCCGGCCCTGGCGCTCCCGCGCACGCTGGACGATGCTGGCGCCCCCCAAAGGGAGCGCGAGCATGGCATCGCCGTTCGCCGCGTTGTGGATCGCGACCGGCCTCTCGTGCCAGGCGGTGATGCCGTTCGGCGCGTGCGAACAGGTTACGCGCATCGTTCGTCCTCCTTCTCGGACCGGCGGGATGAGACGCCGGCGGCCTCGACTCGACAGTGTCCACCGAGCACCTGCGAATCGCGCACGTTCAACGCATCGTGGATCGTTTGGGCGACGACGTTGCCGTGCTCGACCAGGGATTTCGCGGTGTCGAGCGTCTGGACGGGCCGAGGGTCGGCCGTCGATGCTGTCGCGTGTAGTGTTGCACGTGTTGCCGGTCCGGCCGGGCCCCGCCGCGGACGGAGGTGTCGCGCACGTGCGGCGCACTTCCCGCCACGATCGCCGTGCGCTTCGGGTTGCGGCACGGCGCACGGCGGCATATCTGGACATTGTTACGGCAAGAAGCCTATGGAGACGGTCTCGGACGGTGGTAACCCGGTCAAGGAGGAGGAGCTAGAGCTCCCCAGCACCTGACACCCGGCGTGCCGGCGAAAACGACCCAGCTGTCAAAGCAAGTCTGAGCTAATGCACGGCTTGCTTCCGTCAGTTGGTCGCGACGAGCGCCCGGTCGCAAGCTGGGAGCTCGGCCGGCCAGTAGAGGAAGTTGCACCCCACCTGCCACCTCGGGGGCGTGGCGGCGGGGGGATTGGGGGCGGCGGAGGAGTGGAGGATGAGTCCCTCGGTGCGCTCAGGGTGATCCATGGCGAACCACATCGCGGAGGGTCCCCCGGCGGAGTTCCCGAAGACCGTCACGCTGTCGATCCCCAGGTGGTCGAGCAGTTCTTTATACGGGCCCCTTGGAGCCTCGCGGAAGCGCCCTCAGGGAGTGAGGATTTGAGGTAGCCGAACCCGGACTCGTAGAGGAACTGGTAGTCGTGACCGAACACTCCCCTCCGGTGAGGCGCATGCCGTGATCGATCCCTCCGGTGACGCCATGGGAAATGAGGACGGTTGGGCCTTCACCCGTCAGCAGGTACTCGATGTCGCCCATCGACGAGTGGAAGACCTGCGTTGTGATGCTGGCAAGACTCTCGCGGGCGGCGCTCAGGTCACGACGAAAGCTTGTCAGGGTGACGACGACAAATGCCGCCAGCAGGACGGCAAGTGACGCGAGGCTCCCCTGCAGGATCGTCCTCCGGTTCCTCGACCCAACGGGTGCGCTCTTCTCTCGATGGAAGAGATCCGTTGGATGTGGCGGTCGAATCGCTCATGAGTCTGGCCCTTCCTTCCCCGGTCGCGTCACACCGCCGCTGTTGGAGTGCGCCAGACCAGCAGCACAACCGCCACGTTTATCAAGACGGCCGCAACATAGAGCGGGTGGAAGTACACGACCAAAGCGACCAGACCTAGAGCACCACCGATTACCGCGAGCAGCTGCCAAGGGCCAGCCAGCGCCGCCACGCCGAGCCACCCGAGGCCGGCTGTGACGAGTGCGATTCCCGCCGCGAGCCAGAGCAGGCCGCCGGCGACCGTTACGGTGGGGCTAGCGTGCAGCGCATCGAACAGCCACGAGCGCCCAAAGGGTCCTGGCCACCAAGCGAACCAGTTCGGTAGTGCCACTGCGGGAGCGGTCGGATGGGTGGCTTGACCGAAACCGATGAACGAGGTGATCAAGCCGTGCAGAACGAGGAAACCTGCGCCAATGGTTGCCATGCCGTCCTCCCTCGAGCTACGTGCATCTTGCGAGGCCTTGAGTCGGGGGCGGATCGAGTGGGGCCCTTGGTGCCGGATCGTTTGGGACGTCTGCACGAGTAGTGTTCGAGGGAAGCCCCGACCTCTTCGCCGTGCCGTTCCCAGACCTCGTTCATGCAAACGATGGGGCTTCCCCCGCGCGCCAGCAAGGGACGAGCGTCCTGGTTCATAAGGCTCTGCTGGTCTGTCAACGCTTGTTCGTATCTGACTCTTCGGCCTTCGAGGTGATTCCGTTGGCTGGCGCGCCGTCTACTTCGTGTTCCAACCGGGTGAACGGGCGAACGCTCCGCAGATCCTCACATCGTCTCGTGTATCGCGACCCTGGTCCCCGAAACCCGTCGGACGAACAGCGGCGCGCCGAGGGGAAATCGTTGTCTTGCCGGCCCGCCGGGTTCGCCGTAGCTCGTCCTGGCACCGTGGCTTGGCGCGAACGGACTCGGGAGCGACGCGCGGGTCCAACAGGAACGCGTGGTCCCGGCCGTCCCAGGCGACGTTCACGAATCCGATGAGCCTCTCGTCCACGAATGCGCAGGCGTAGGCGAGGCTTCGAGCCAAGGCCGGCTGCCAGTCGCTGGCCTCGGGCGCCGACTGCCATTCCGGCCAGCCGGAGCTGAACAGCCCATTCAGCGCCCCGTTGCTCAACACGGGGCGAAGGCGAAAGGCGATGGCGTCGTGCATCCAGCGCAGCATACGCGAGCCGTTGCGCGCGATTCCTCGCTAAGGTCGAACCTGCCGGGGACGCACCAGTAGCGTCAGGCTCGGCGGGAGAGAGTCCTGGCGCGTCATGGAGAATTCCTGGTTCTCGCTCCTGGCTAAGCAAGAACTGCAGGGTCACTACGTCACCATCTCCACGGTCGGGGAGGAGGCGCGAGCGTTCGTGCCGGCGCCGCTGCCCCCGCGTCCCGGCACTGCGCCACCAGTTCTCGGGCCTCCTCGTCGGGGACCGGGTATCGTCAGGGTGCAGCCGTGGCTGCCCGAGTTAGGGAGGTTCGCATGCGCATTCGCACGTGGGTCCTGTTGGGTGGAGCTGTAACGATGGGCGCGGCGCTGGCGGCGGCGTTGACGCTCCAGGCCAAACCGATCGAGGTGGCCGCGTCGGGGTACGCGGTTCCCGAGGTGGCGTCCGTCGCCGACGGGCAGACTATGGAGCTGAAGGCCACCGGCTCCGACTTCCAGGCGCAGGACTGGACCTTCGCGCCCAGCCACGAGGTGACGGCCGCCGGAACCGAGGGCGAGGTCGAGGGCGTGGCCACGTTCTTCTCCGGCGCCAACTTCGTCCCTGCCTTCCCGAGCGTGCTCCTGCCCAACGCCGACGAGGGCACGACGACCGCCACCGTCACGTACCAGGGCGCGTCCGTGGAGGTGCCCGTCACGGTCACGCCCGCCCCCGCACCGGATGTCGCCAACGGCAAGCAGCTGTACGACAAGAACTGCGCCGCGTGCCACGGCCCGATGGCTCAGGGCGTCGGCGATTTCCCGAACCTCACCAACACCGAGGCCGGCATCGCCGGCTGGACGGTCGCGCAGTTCAACCGCTCGGTGCGCGTGGGCGTCGACGACGTGGGCGCCACGCTGGCGCCGACGATGACGCGCTGGCAGGCGACGGGCTTCGCGGGCGATTCCGGGGAGCCCCCCACCGCCCAGGAGATCAGCGACCTCTTCGGGTACCTGATGACGTTGCAGTAGCGGGGCGTCGCGGGCGGGCCCCTACCCTCGGGCGCGAGCCGGGAAGGGGCCCGCACTCTGTCGGCGTGCGCCCGCAAGCCGTCGGTCGAATCGCGATGGGCTGATACGGCGCCTGAACAGCACCATCGCGGAATCCTGCATCACACTTCGATGCCCCGAGCCGGCCGCGGGGCCCGGCCTGCCGCACCAGCTCAGCGGTTGCGCGCGAGCCACTCGCGCACGGCCGCGAACGTCGCCTCCGGTTCCTCCACGTAGGGCATGTGCCCGCTCGTCTCGAAGATGTGCAGCTCCGAGCCGGGGATGCCGTGGTGCAGGGTCTCCGCCTGCGAGGGGGGGCACACGATGTCGCTGCGTCCTGCCAGGATCAGGGTCGGCGCCGTGATCTCGCCTAGGCGCGCCGTGACGTCGTACGCCGCGGTCTCGCTGGCCGGCGGCTGGCCCCGCACGGAGTAGACGACATCGTCGAGCAGGCGATCGTACTCGGGCCGGTAGGCGTGGAAGTAGAGCGGCCACTGCACCTCGATGAGCTCGCGGAAAGCCTCGTCGGTGTCGACCTTGTCCTCCGATTCGAGCGCGGCCAACTGGGCTGGGGTGGCGCCTTGGCGCCTCGCGTTGGCGAGCACGTCTGCGCCCGGCAGGAGGGAGGGGGCCGTGCCCATGAGGATGAGGTGGCTGACGCGTTCGGGGTGGCGCAGCGCGAACTCCAGCGCGATGAAGCCGCCGTAGGAGAAGCCCAGCACGGCGACCTTCTCGTGGCCGAGGTGGCTCGCCAGCGCGGCCGCGTCGTCGGCGAGCTGCGCGTGGGTGAGCGTGTCGTGCGGCGGTCGGCCGGAGGCGCCGTTGCCGCGGTGGTCGTAGTAGATGAGCTGGAGCACGTCGCCCAGTGGGTCGAGCCAGGGGGTGAGCTCGTGGTGGTCGAGGCCGAGCCCGCCGTGCATGGCGAGGCAGGGGAGGCCCTGGCCGGTGGTCTGGTAGTAGAGGGTGGTGCCGTTCAACGCTGCGGTCGGCATGGGATCGTCTCCTCCTGCGTCCCGGACGGGCTCCCGAGCCCCCTGCTCGGCGCTTCGGCGCCGGTACCCATCAGCTCCAGCTGGAACAGGGCGACGACAACGGCGAGCGCCACGTAGGTCCAGGTTGCGGCGAGCATCATGGAGGCTCCAGCATGACACGCCCGGGGCCCCTGCGGCCCTCGGCTACGGCTGTCTCGGCTGGCTGGATCGCCTGGCCCGGCGCCCCAACACGGCTCTGCCCGAGTGCGATCCGCCGCTACTCCCTCGGGCGCCCCGGATCCGCCTCGTCGTCGAACGTCAGCGTGAACGGGTAGGAGCTCACCTCGGCATCGAGGAGGGCGTAGGCCACGGCGACCTCGTCCTCCGCGTCCGCGAGTGCATCATGGAAGTCTTCGCTGCACCAGGCGCGCGCCAGGTTGTCGCCGAAGATCTCCGTGTCGGACTCGGGGGCGTGCTCAGCGAGGGTGCCCCGGTAGGCGTTGAGCAGGCGGCGCACCTCGAGGTCGCCGGCCGCCGGGTTCTCGCTCGCGCGACTCTCGTATCGCGGCCAGGATCTCGGCCCGCTGCAATCCGGTATCTACCCCGGCAACGTCGAGAGGCGACTTCCCCGGCGCTATGGGACGAACCGCGAACTCGCTTCCGTCCCGGCGCTTGATCCTGATCTCGCCGCCTATGCGGGCTTCATCGAGGATTCGGGCCAATTGCTGCCGCGCCTCGGAGTAGGTGTACACCTTCATGACTCCACCTCCAGAATCTGGATACCGAGCTTCCTCGCCAGCTCGCACTGCGGAGCGTCGAGCGAAAGGAGGGGCGTTGCGTACCGTCGGGCGCACTCCAGGACGTACGCGTCGTACGCGCAAATGCCGTGGTCATGGGCCTTCGTGGGCTCGTCGAGGACGACGACGAGGATGACCGAGATGTCTACGCAGACGTCGAAGATCGTCCTGCCCAAGACCAAATGTACCGTTGCAACGGCGCCTTGCATCATCGACCGCTCCTTGGCTCACGAACGTTCAGCGCCGTCTTGATCGCCCTGAACGAGGTCGCCGCGGTTGGTCCGCGGCCTCGCGCCGCGCGTCGAGCTACGTTCCCGCAGGCCGTGTGGCGTTGGAAGCATCGCGTCATACGGTTCCGGGAACTCTTCCACGAAATGCCTGACGGTGCGTTGGCGCTCGTGCGTTGACCGGCCCGTCCTGATGGGGCCCCGACGCGGCGGTGGCTACGGCGCAAGACGCGGTGGCGCGCGCCGTGGTCGTTGCGGGCCCGGGAGGTGCCGCATGGCGGTTGGACCTTCGCTCGGGCCGCCCGGGTAGCGGTCGGCGCCTGTGGGCCTACTCCTCGGCCCGCATGTCCGCGCGCGCGGCTTCGGTCGCGTGCCCGAGAAGGAACGCGTCCGCCACCACGTCGGGGTCGAAGCGCGGCGGCGTCGGTGCGACGTCGAGTCTGCGCCACAACCCCTCGGTGAGCAGCGGGGCGATCAGCGTGGCCACCAGCTGTAGCGGATCGCCGGGGCCGAGCGCGCCGCGCTGCTGGTGGGCGCCGATGACGGCGGCCGCGCGCTGCAGGTTGGGAAGAAGGGCGGGGACGGCCTCCCGAAGCTCGGCGTGGCGGGGGAGCTCGGTCATCAGCGTCGCGACGGCGGCGCCGTAGGTCCGGTTGGTCTCGGCGTACGCCCGAGCGATGGCGGCGAGGTCGGCGCGGACGTCGTCGGTCGCACGGACGCGGCCGAGCGGCGCGCGTGCGAGGACATGGCTCAACGCGGCCGCCACCAGCTTGGCCTTGGTGCCGAACCGGCGGAAGAGCGTCACCTCGTTGACGCCGGCGCGGGACGCGATCTCCTCCGTGGTAGCGGCGGAATACCCGCGCTCGCCGAAGAGGCGGACGGTCTCGTCGAAGAGGTGGTCGAGGTCGATGATCTTGGGCAAGGTGTCCCGTTCCAGGGTGTGCGCGGCGCCGTCGAGGTGCCTGCACCCGTTCTATTGTAAGTGAACGCTTGCAAAAATGCTGCGACTCGGCTACCGTTGAGGCGCAAACGCCGCTCCGGGGGCGGACGAGAGCGGGCGACGCCCAGAGGGAGGTTCGAGCGTGGTGCAGACTGGGCCGGAGACGGGGCCGGAGACGGGGCCGGAGACGGGGCCGGAGTCCATGCAGCACCCTGGACCGCAAGGCGTGCCGGCGGGCACCGAGGCTCGCCACGTCGAGATCCACCCGAGGGACGGGCAACCCGCGGGCGTTCCCGAATGGCTCTTGAGGATCAAGCTCCGTCTGCAGTTCACGGGCTGGCTCCAGTACCTGCCGCCCATGCTGGGTGCGCTCCTGTTCCTGCTCGTAGCCGGCGTCGGCCGACTGATCGGAGTGGCGCAGGTCGTCGTGGTGTGGATCCCGCTGGGTCTCGCCGGCCTGTGCCTTGGCCGCGCGACGTTCGAGATCGTGGCGATCAAGCTGCGTGTCGGGCCGGCCGAGCGCGTTCCCCATCCGCTCGACGGGCTGGATGCGTTCGCCGTGATGCGCGCGCGACGGTCCTGCCGCTCGTTCCAGCGGCGTGAGCTTACCCCGGCCCATCGCAACGCCATCCTGGCGTCGGCGCGGGCGCATTCCGCGCCGGAGACGTTGATCGGGGACCGCGCAATACGATTCCAGTACGTCGCGTCCCCCTTGACCGTATGGCCCGTCGTGGGCGCGCACGAGTTCCTGGTGGCGATAGCGCCGAAGGCGTACGACCGCACGGCCATCGTCGACGTGGGTCGGAGCCTGCAGTACGTCGTTCTGGACGCCACCCGCCTGGGCGTGGCGACCTGCTGGATCGGCCCCGGCGCCGATCACGACGGGATCGTGACGCACCTCGGCGACGACTTCGATCCCGCGTCGGACCACATCGTGTGCGTGTGCGCTCTGGGGTACCGCTCGCGCTACGTGCCGGTGCTGGTTCGGATCCTCACGCGCTCGATGAGGTGGCGCCTGCCGCTGGCGGCGCTGTTCTTCGCCGATGCCGAGCTGTCCGAGCCCCTCGACACCTCGGCGCCGCCCTTCTCGGCGTTCCGGCGCTGCTTCGAAGCGTGCCGATGGTCGCCGTCGTCGTACAACGGCCAGACGACACGCGCGGTCGGAGCCGTCACGGCGCAAGGCGTTCGCCTGGATTTCTACGCCGCCACCGCCTCGCACTACTACGCGCCCGTCGCTGTGGGAGTCTGGTGCGCGAACTGGGAGACGGGCTGCACCGCGCTGAAGATCCCCGGGCACGTCACCGCTATCGCCGCCGAGGCCCGCGGCGTCGGCGCGGAGCGCGACGTGCCTCACTACGACATCAGTTGGACCGGGGACGCCCGCAAGACGGAGAGCGGGAACGACGTGCTCGCCTGAGCCGAAGCGAGCGGCGCCGGGCGTGGGTCCTCAGGCCGCGCGTGCGCGGTGCGCGCGCGGGGTCCGGTCCGCCCGCTCGGCACCCATGCCCCGGCAGGGCGCCTCCGCGGTCGCGCCGGGGGCGGCCCCGAACGCGATAGACTGGGCATGTAGCTGGCGGTTGGAGCATGGTACGTCACCCCACGATCGAAGGCGAATGCACGGCGGAAGGCGGCTCGCCCACCCGCCGGGCTCACGCGCGCGTCGCTGGAGGCCCCGCGCGCTCGCAGCAGCCCGGTGCCGAGCGCTCGACGCGTCCGCGCTTCGCGGGCGCAGCTTGGAGGAAAACATGACGGACGAACACGCCGCGGACACGGGCACGTGCCCGGTCGCGCACACGAGCACGAAGACCCGGTCGAACCGCGACTGGTGGCCGAACCAGCTGCCCCTGAACATCCTCCGGCAGAACGGTCCACGCACCACGCCCATGGATCCCAGCTTCGACTACGCCAAGGCGTTCGCCGGCCTCGACTTCCAGGCCCTGAAGCGGGACCTGTACGCGCTGATGACCGACTCGCAGGACTGGTGGCCGGCCGACTACGGCCACTACGGGCCGCTGTTCATCCGCATGGCCTGGCACAGCGCGGGCACCTACCGCATCGGGGACGGCCGCGGCGGTGCCGGCTCGGGGCAGCAACGGTTCGCGCCCCTCAACAGCTGGCCGGACAACGTGCTGCTGGACAAGGCGCGCCGGCTCCTGTGGCCCCTCAAGCGGAAGTACGGCAACGAGATCTCGTGGGCCGACCTGATGGTCCTCGCGGGCAACTGCGCGCTGGAGTCCATGGGCCTCGAGACGTTCGGCTACGCCGGCGGGCGCGAGGACGTCTTCGAGCCCGACGAGAGCGTGTACTGGGGAGCCGAGAGCGAGTGGCTCGGCGACGCGCGCCACACGGCCGAGCGGATGCTGGAGAACCCCCTCGCCGCCGTGCAGATGGGGCTCATCTACGTGAACCCGGAGGGGCCGGGCGGCAAGCAGGATCCCATCGCTTCGGGCAGGGACGTGCGCGAGACGTTCGCGCGCATGGCGATGAACGACTACGAGACCGTCGCGCTGACCGTCGGCGGCCACACCTTCGGGAAGACCCACGGCGCCGGCGACGCGGCGCTCGTCGGACCCGCGCCGGAGGCCGCCCCCATCGAGGAGCAGGGGCTGGGCTGGACCGGCCGGTACGGAAGCGGCAAGGGCGCCGACACCATCGGCAGCGGGCTGGAGGGCGCCTGGACCCCTACCCCGACGCGTTGGGACAACAGCTACCTGGACATGTTGTTCGGCAACGAGTGGGTGCCGGTGAAGAGCCCCGCGGGCGCCTCGCAGTGGGCGCCGAAGGAGTCGGTCGAAGGCAACACGGCGCCGGCGGCGGATGACCCCGCCAAGCGCGTGCCGATCATGATGACCGACGCGGACATGGCGATGCGCATGGACCCGATCTACGAGCCGATCGCGCGCCACTTCCACCAGCACCCCGAGGAGCTCGCGGACGCCTTCGCGCGCGCCTGGTTCAAGCTGACCCACCGCGACATGGGTCCCCGGTCGCGCTACCTGGGGCCCGAGGTGCCCGGCGAGGAGCTGCTGTGGCAGGACCCCGTGCCGGCCGTCGACCACGCGCTCGTCGGCGCGGCCGACATCGCGGAGCTCAAGCGCCGCATCCTCGCCTCCGGCCTGGGCGTGTCCGAGCTGGTGTCCACGGCCTGGGCGTCGGCCTCGACCTTCCGCGGGTCCGACAAGCGCGGCGGCGCCAACGGGGCGCGCGTCCGGCTGGCGCCGCAGAAGGACTGGGACGTGAACGCGCCCGCGGAGCTCGCGAAGGTCCTCGCGACGCTCGAGGGGATCAAGCGCACGTTCGACGCGGAGCAGAGTGGCGGCAAGAGGGTGTCGCTGGCCGACCTGATCGTCCTGGGCGGTTGCGCGGCCGTCGAGCAGGCCGCGAGGAGCGCCGGCAACGACGTGCAGGTGCCGTTCGAGCCGGGCCGCACCGACGCGTCGCAGGAGCAGACCGACGTGGACGCCTTCGCGCCGCTCGAGCCGCTCGCCGACGGCTTCCGCAACTACCAGAAGGCGAAGTACGCCGTGCGGCCCGAGGAGATGCTGGTCGACAGGGCGCAGCTCCTGACGCTGACCGCGCCCGAGATGACGGTCCTGGTGGGCGGCCTGCGCGTGCTGGGCGCGAACGCCGGGCACTCGACGCACGGCGTGTTCACGGATCGCCCGGGGACGCTCAGCAACGACTTCTTCGTCGAGCTGCTCGACATGGGCACCCAATGGACGCCGAGCGCACAGGACGCGGACGTGTTCGAGGGCCGCGACCGTGCGACCGGCGAGCGGAAGTGGACGGCTACCCGCGTGGACCTGGTCTTCGGCTCCAACTCGGAGCTCCGCGCCATCGCGGAGGTCTACGGGCAGGACGATGGCCGGGAGAGGTTCGTGCGTGACTTCGTCGCGGCGTGGGACAAGGTGATGAGCGCGGACCGGTTCGACCTGGCCTGAGCGCACCGGAGTGCGCGCTGGGCGTGGAACGTGGTGGAGCCCCATCGGGTCGTGGCGACGCGACCCGGTCGGGCTCCGGGCCGCGCCTCGTTTGCGTGCCGGTACCATGGGCGGCGGAAGGCAGGTGCCCATGCGCGACGTCGCACGCAAGTACGACCTGTACAGCAACGACTTCAAGTGTGATCCGTTCCCGACGTTCGCCGCCATGCGCCGGCACGACCCGGTGCTGCGGCAGCGCAGCCTGGACGGCACCGTGGACGTGTGGTTCCTCAGCCGCTACGAGGACGTGGAGGCGGCGTTGCGCGACGATCGGCGCTTCGTGCGCGACCCGCGGCTCGCGGGCGTCGAGTTCCCGGAGTCGCCGATCGACGCGCTCATCAACGAGCACATGCTCAATCGCGACGGCGAGGACCACCGGCGGCTCCGATCGCTCGTGCAACAGGCGTTCACGCCGCGCCGCGTGGCCGCACTCCGACCCCGCGTGCAGGCGCAGGCCGACGCGCTCGTGGACCGGGTCGTGGAGCGCCGCGCCATGGACCTGGTGGCGGACTTCGCCTTCCCCCTGCCGACAAGCGTCATCCTCACCATGCTCGGCGTTCCGGACCGCGATCGCGACCTCTTCCGCGCGTGGTCGAACGCGCTCATCGCGCCCGTGCTCGACGACGCGGCGGCCCGCGACGCCGTCGCACAGCTCACCGACTTCACGGACTACCTTCGCGCGCTGTTCGCCGAACGCCGCGCGCAGCCGCGCGACGACCTGCTCAGCGGGCTGTTGCAGGCCGAGGAGGCGGGCGACCGGCTCAGCGAGGGCGAGCTCTTCAGCACCATGGTGCTGCTCATCGTGGCGGGTCACGAAACGACGGTGAACCTCATCGCCAACTCCGTGTTGGCCCTGTCTCGCGACCCGGCCAGGCGCGACGCCCTGGTTGCGGCGCTGGCCGCCGGCGACGCGCAGGCGATGCCGCGCGCGGTGGAGGAGCTGCTGCGCTACGACGGTTCGGTGGAGCGGGCGCTGAACCGCTGGGCGGCCGAAGATGTCGAGGTGCACGGGCACCTCATCCGTCGGGGCGATCCGGTGATCCTCATCCTGGCGTCCGCCAACCGCGACGGCGAGCGCTTCGAGGCGCCCGACGCCCTGGATCTCGGACGCGACGCGCGGGCGCACCTCGGGTTCGGCAAGGGCGTGCACTACTGCCTCGGCGCGCCACTCGCCAGGCTCGAGGCGGACGTGGCGCTGACCACGCTGCTCGCGCGCCTGCCGGGCCTCCGGGTCGACGGGGAGGACTCCCTTCGTTACCGGTTGTTGCCGGGCTTCAAGGCGCTCGAGGCGCTGCCGGTGGTGTGGGACGCGCCGCGGCCGCGGTAGGCGGGAACGCGCGAGCGTCGAGGCGGGCGGATCGCCGCGCCCGGCTACGGGTGCCAACCGGGTCACCCGGCTGGCGGCTCGGTCGGCCCGGCGTGCCATGACCCGCGCTGTGCAATAGCGAAGCCGCACGCGAACCGGCTCGGGCCCGGGATGCTGCACCCGGGCCCGAGCCGAACGGTGAGCGCGAACGCGGTGGGCGCGCCTAAGTCGCCTTGCTAGACTTCTTCCGGCGGCCGCTCGAAGGCAGTGATGTGGGGAAGCGCGCCCGTGAACTTCTCGATCTGGGCCAGGAGCGTGTGCGAGGGGTTTCCGTCGGCCAGCTTCGAGTCCGGAGCGTCGCTGCTGATGGTGTTGACGCTGCCGTGGATGTCGAGCGAACCGACCTTGCCGGGCTCGAGCGGATCGTACCAGCCGCCCTCCTGGATGACGAGCACGCCGGGCCTCACCTGATCGGTCACCACCACGCCTGCCAGCATCTGCCCGCGGGCGTTGAAGACCCGCGCGACGTCGCCGTCCGCAAGGCCTACCGTGGCCGCGTCCTGCGGATTGATCCACACGGGCTCGCGCTGCTGGACCTCGTACCAGTCCCGGATGAAGGTGTTGTCGAGCTGCGAGTGCAGGCGGTACTTGGGGTGCTCGGTGATGACGTGGAACGGGTACTGCTGGGCCAGCGGACTCCCGAGCCACTCGGAGGGTTCCAACCAGGTGGGGTGCGCGGGACAGTCGTCGTAGCCGAACGACGCGATCTTCTCGGAGTAGATCTCGAACTTGCCCGACGGCGTACCCACCGGGTTCAGGGCCGGGTCCGCGATGAAGTCCGCGTAGGCCACAACGTTCTGCGCGGAGGCGTCCTCCTCGAACGCGAGGTACTCCTGCTGCCAGAACGTATCGAAGTCCGGCATGGGCAGCCCGCGGGCGGTGCCGGCCGTCTGCGCCACCTCGTAGAACTGCTTCAGCCAGTCCATCTCGCTCTTGCCCTCGGTGTACTGGTCGCCGAGGCCGAGCTTGGCCGCGACTTCGGCGTAGATATCGAAATCGGTGCGTGCCTCGAACAATGGATCGACCACCTGCTTGATGGCAAGGATGTAATGGTTGGTGGCCGTCAGATCGTTGCGTTCGAGCGTCGTCACGGCCGGCAGGACGATGTCGGCGTGCTTGGCGCTGGCGGTCCAGTTGTAATCGTTGACGATGGTGACTTCCGGACGCCGCCAGGCCTGCAGCACGCGGTTGAGGTCGTGCCCGTGGTGGAAGGGGTTGCCGCCCGCCCACATGATCATCTTGATGTCGGGGTACGTGAGCCTCTGCCCGTCGTAGTCGATCGTCTTGCCGGGGTTGAGCACCAGGTCGGTCCACATGTTCACCGGAACGAAGTCGGTGACCGGGTTCGTGACCCTGGGCAGGCCGGGAACACTTGGCGCGTTGGCCGTGGGAACGCGGGCGCCGCTCATCTGGAGCCCGCCGCCGGGCTGGCCGATCTGCCCGAGCATGCACGCGAGCGCGACCATCATCCATACCGGTTGCTCGCCGTGCTGGGCGCGCTGCAGCGAGAAGCCGCCGATGATCGACGTGCGCGTGCCGGCCATGCGCCGCGCCAGGCTGCGGATGGCGTCGGCGGGCACGTCGGTGATCGATGCCGCCCACTCGGGACTCTTGGGCTGACCGTCGCTGGCGCCGGTGAGGTAGTCCGCGAACTTGCCGAAGCCCGTGGTGTACCGATCGAGGAACGCCTGATCGTGCAGCTTCTCGGTCAAGAGCACGTGGGCCAGAGCCAGCATGAACGCCGTGTCGGTGTTCGGCCTTATTGCGATGCGCTCCGTGCCGAAGTACTGATCGGTATCGGTCAGTAACGGGTTGATCGACACGATCGGAACGGCGGCGCTCTTGAGCTGCTTGAAGTACGCGTAGTCGAGGTGGCTGCCGTCGCCGCCGTAGATGACCTGGCTGTGCGTGAGGGGGTTGTAGCCGAAGGCCACCAACAGCTTGGTGTTCTGGATGATGTCCGGCCACGTCGACGATTCCGGGCTGGATGCGCCGACGACGTGCGGCATGATGACGGGCATCACGGGGGCGCTGTACGTGTTCACGGCGTACACGTACCCGCCGAACAGCGCGAGTAGCCTCTGCAACGCGCCCACCGAGGTGTGGAAGCGTCCGGCGCTGTCCCAGCCGTAGCTACCGCCGTAGATGGCCGTGTTTCCGTACGTGTCCTTGACGCGCTGGAGCTGCTCGGCCACCATCTCGATGGCTTCGCCCCAGCTCACGCGCACGAACGGCTCCGCGCCGCGCCCCGCGGTGTCGCTCTTCTCGCGGTTCTGGTAGAAGCCCTTGCGCACCATCGGGTACCTGATGCGGTTCGGGGAGTACACCAGGTCTGGCAGCGCCTGGAGCATCGGGGTCGACTCGGCGTCGTCCTTGAACGGGATGGCCCGCACGAAGCGGCCGCCCTTGACCTCGGCGTAGAACGTGCCGAAGTGCGATGATGTCAGGTTCGTACTGGTGTCGAAGTTCGGGAGGCTTGCGCCCATCTCGCCGTACGCCTGCGCGCTAACCAGGCCGCCGAGAGCGAGCCCTCCCAACGCCATACCGCTGTCCTGCAAGAACCTGCGACGGGTGATTGCCATTACGGTGTTCCTTCTCTCTTGACGAAACGCTGTCGAGGATTGCCGACCGAGTCGCGACGCTGCGCCGCCGCCGCACCCCGCTCGCCCACCTGCTTGCGATGCCTCCTGCCTCGACAGCCGATGTCGTCGCTACCAACAAGCGAAGAAGGGACTGCAGCAGCAGTCCCTTCGCGATGTCGGCAGGTCGGTCGGTTGCCCGGCCGGCCCCGGAGGGAAGCACACCGCGCAGCGGCGTCTCCCCTCGGCCAGAAGCGCCGGAACGGTCCCCCTGGCTCGGGCTCCAATTCACCCTACATGCGGCACGTTCTCGCCGACAGGGGCGGATGTCCTCGCGTCGCCTGCCCAGTGGCAGCGACCCGAGCGCCGTCACCGCCGTGACCTCTCTCCGGGTAGGCGTTCCGCGCGGCCGATGCCGGCCTGCACGCGGTCGCGCGTCCGAGGGTGGCCGATCAGTCGGACTCTCCGACGACTGCCTCCGCCGTCTTGCCTAATAGACCTCCGTTCAACCCTCCGACCCCAACGCCACCACGAGGCTCGTCCCCAACAGCACCAGCCCGACGGGAAGCCACACGGCCCGCTCGGCGCGGCTGCGGCTGGCGGCGTTCGCAAGAGCGGTCAACGTACAGAGCGCCACGACGACCCACACCGCGACGTGAGAGGCGCTCCGCAGGGCGGGGAAGGCCGCGCCGGCGCGCGCCAGCACGGCGATCGCGAAGGCGGTGACGAGCACGGCCGACGCGCCGGCCACTGCGCGGGAACGCGCGGGCAGGCGCCCCGGATGGGCGCCCCCCTGGGTCAGGAACCCCCAGGGGGCGCCCGCCACCAGTGCGAGCTGGAAAAGGACCACGACGGCGGCGAAGGAGGCGAACGCGAACGCTGCGATGGCAATCATGGAGACAACATGATGACACGCCGGCGACGCGATCTACCTCGTGAGCGCGGCGCCTTCCTCCGGCGCGGCGAGGCGCTGGGCGCGAGGTGCCCGGTGCTCGAGCGGTACCGCGATCGTCCCGGCGTGTGCCGCGTGATAGGCTCTCGCCCATCGTGCATCCGCGGTTCCTTGCCTTCCGGTGGCTCCCCATCGTGTTCTTCCTGACGCTGCTCCCCCTGCCGCCCGCGATGGCGCAGGACGGCGCTTGGCGCGGCGCGATCGTGCGCACCGAGACCTTCGAAGGGATCGAGAACGGCACGCAGGTCTCCTATCGGCGGGAGGATCGCTGGAGCGATCTTCGTGTGCTGGAGGCCGACGAGGCGGGTTCGTGGGCCTACCTCACGGCGCGCTGGACGGTGCGCGAGACCCGCGTCGAGGTCCACGGGGATTGCACGTACCGGATGGAAGCGCAGGGTGGCGACGAGGACCCGACGCTGAGCTTCGATACCGGCCCGTTCGATGACCTGTCGTACTCCCTCACCAGCACGAGCGACACCGACCCCCCGAGCGTGACGGGCACGATGACGGACGCGTGCACGTCCAGCAGCGCCTCGTACCCCGCGGTGGCGGCGATCCTGCCCGCGCACGTCTTCTCCCCACCGGCCGGCGAACTCCCGCCGGGTGCGGCGCTCCCCGCCACGGAGGTCGGGCCCTACGGGCCCGCGGCGTGGGGCGCCGTCGATCCGGACCACCCCGACGTGCTGCGCGGGGCGACGAGCGGCCAGGTGTCCGGGCACACCGTCACGCTGGCCTGGAACCTGGACCGCTCGAGCCGGTGCGACGATGGAGCTGCGCGCGCCGCCCTCGCGCGGGACGCTGCGCGGCTCGCGGCGGCCGCAACCGCCCCGGCCGGACCGGGGCCCGAGCAGCCGCCTGCGGCCGGTGGCGGATCGGCGATCCCACCCCTCGGCGCGGATGCGCCCGGTGCCGGCGCACCCCTGTCCCTGGCGAGCGTCGCCGACGCCGTGGCGGCCGCGGGGGCCGGCTCCGAGCAGATCGCGCTCGGTTCCGCCGGCGGAACGGACGGGGCCGGGCTTCGGCCGTTCGCCCTCCGCCTGGATGCGGCCGGGCGGCCGCTCCCGTCGCTGGCGTCCTTGGAGCGCGCGATCGAAGCCGCGTGCGTGGAGCCCGGTTCGGTGGAGCCGGCCAGGACGCTCGTCATCGGCTCGGTGCAGTGGGCCGGTGACGACTTCCGCATCCGCCTCAGAGCCGTCGACGTGGAGACCGGCGAGATCCGTGACACGTCGAGCGACTCCGGTTCCGGCGGTGCGGCGCAGCTCGAGGCGGCCCTGCGCAACGCGCTGGCGTCGTTCCCTGCGCGCTGAGCGCGCAGCGGGGTACCTCCCCGCAGACGATCACCGGAACGTTCACGTCGCCGTCGACCGAAGCCGTCGGAGGCCTGAACGGGACCTGCGACCTCAGCTGATCCGAACGCTGGCGCGGCGGGTGGACTCGGGGTCGGCCACCCGGTGCACTCGCCGTCTCTCTTGCGGCGACGGTCGCGAGAGCCGTACGTCCCTGGGGCCGCCTACCCGGCGCCGTCGAGCTCCGCGCATATACTGCCGCATGCTCACCCGCCACTCCGAGGATGGATATCGCTCGATGACGGACGGAATCGTCGCGAAGAATCTCGTCCAGGGCGCCCACACGATGATGATGCGCTTCCACCTCGCGGCCGGCAGCCACCTTCCGTTGCACAGCCACCCGCACGAGCAGACCGGCTACATGGTCGCCGGACGCATGCGCTTCACGATCGGTCCCGACGTGTCGATGGTCGGTCCGGGCGACAGCTGGTGCATCGCGGGCGGCGTGGAGCACGCCGTGGATGTGCTCGACGACAGCGTGGTGATCGAGGTGTTCTCGCCGCTCCGCGAGGAGTACATGGGCTGAGCCGGGCAGGGTCCGGGCGCCCCTCGCAAGCGGCCGCGGCGTGCGGCGGGGAACCCCCGTCCGACGACTACGAAGTCTCCTTGGCCCGGCTCGGGTCCGACCATCCGTCCCCGCTCGCCGCGTCCTCTGCGTCCTGCGCGGTTCCTGCCTCCCCGACGTCGCGCGCGAGGGTCCGCGTGATGCTCTTCGGTCGCCGGTCGATGCGCAGATCGAACACGTCCGGCCTGGCGTAGTGGCCCGCCACGTCGAGCTGGTAGCGGGAGCCGCGCCACGACGCCGGATCGACCTCGGCGTAGAGGATGCCTTCCTGTTCGCGCAGCGGTCCCGCCAGCATCTTCCCGTCCGGATCGACGATGGCACTGTCGCCCGGGTTCAGCCAGGCCGCATCCGGAAGGTGGCGCGCCTTGAAGTCGTACCTGTCCGGGATGACGTCGCGGTGGAAGGGGGTGCAGGCGCTGATGACGATCATGCGCCCCTCCTTCGCGACGTGGCGCAGGGTGCTCAGCCACGGCTCACCACGATCCCAGGTGGGCGCCGCCAGGATCTCGGCGCCTGCGCCGTAGAGCGCGTAGCGCGCGAGCGGCATGTAGTTCTCCCAGCAGATGAGGCTGCCGAGGCGCGCCTCGGGGAGCTCGATCACGTCCAACGTGCTGCCGTCGCCTCCCGCGTGCACCATGCGCTCGGCCTGGGTGGGCACGAGCTTGCGGTGCCTGGAGCGGAGCCGCCCGCCGGAATCGATCACCAGCACGGTGTTGTACAGCGAGGTGCCGCTGGCCTCGGCGTTGATCTCGTTGACGCCCATCACCACGTGCACGCCGGCCTCGCGGGCCGCCTCGCCGAGCCGATCGACCTCCGGTCCCGGTATGGCGACGGCGTTGTCGAGCAGCTCGGCGTACAGGGGCCGAAGCTCGCGCGTTGCGTTCGGCGGGATGAACCACGTCCACAGCGGGTAGGTAGGCAGGAAGCCTTCCGGGAAGACCGCAAGCTTCGCGCCGTTGGCTCCGGCCTCGTGGATGAGCGTGCACGCCTTGTTCACGCTCGAGCGCCTGTCGAGGAACACGGGAGCGGCCTGTACGGCGGCTACGACGAAGGGGGGACGTGGCGAGTGGTTCACGATCCACCTCTCTCTCGGCGCACTTCTCGGCGCCGCGCGCAAGGAACGAACAAGATCGCAACGCAACCGCCGTGACCTGCCGTAACGCTGCCGTGTGGGTCCGTCGAGGATAGGGGGTGCGCGCGCCATGGGTCAACCGCCAGGGGAGCCGCACCGGCCGAGCGCACGGCCGCGACTCGTTGGCTCGTGGTGGGGCGCAGCGGCACGGGCCGCGCCCGCCGAGCGCACGGCCGCGACTCCGCCCGGCGGGCCCTCGCGCTCAGACGGCGACGTCCGCCTCGCGAGACCCGTCCCTTTCCAGCGCGTAGATGAGGGTCGGGATGCCGTCGCCGTCGATGCCGTCCACCCGGCGCTCGATCCGCATGCCGGCCCTCTCGGCCACGCGCCGGGAGCGTTCGTTGGCGGGATCGACGAGGGCGATCAGGCGAACGAGCCCCAGGTCGCCGAAGGCGTGCCGCACGATCCCTCGGGCGGCCTCGGTGGCCAGGCCGCGACCCCAGTAGGCCTTGTCGAGGAGGTAGGCGACCTCCACCTCGTCGCGCCCCTCGATCGTCCAGGGCAGGAGCCCGCAACGGCCCAGGAAGGCGCCGGTTGCGGTAAGGACCGTGGCCCACAACCCCAGCTCCGGACGTCGTGGGTGCCCCTCCAGGAACCATTCCAGCTCCTCGCGCGTCTCCTCGCGGGTGCGCGTTCCCTCCGGGAAGTAGCGCCGGATCTCCGGGTCGGCGTACAGCGCGGCGAGAGGCTCGAGGTCGCCGGGGCGGAGCCGGCGCAGGGTCAGGCGTTCGGTGCGGAGGACCTCCGTCGCAGGGTCCACGTCAGCTGGCAGGGCCGAAGGACCCGTCGAGCGAGCGCCGGTAGATGCCGGCGTGGCTGGGGCACGCACCCCGGAGCTCCGGGGAGGCGAACAGGGGGGCCGGCACCGCGCGGCGCTCGACGCGCTCGTACCCCAGGCGATCGAGCAGGCGCGGGATGGTGGTGGTCAGGGCGAACGCCGTGCCGGCCCCGCGGGCGCGCGCCTCGCGCTCCGCGTGTCGGATGAGCGCCCGGCCGAGCCCCCGGCCGCGCGCTCCCTCGCGCACGACGAGCGAGCGCAGCAGCGCGTTCTCGCCATAGGCCTCGAGGCCGACCACGCCGGCGATCTCAGCGGCGTCGGAGAGGACGTGGAGGTGCACGTGTTCCGCGTCGAGTCCGTCGGTGGGCAGGTCCGCCGCCTCGAGAAGGGCGCGGATGGCAGGCAGGTCGGCGGCGCGCGCGGGGCGGGGGTCGGCGCGGGTGCCGCGGATGGAGGCGCTGTAGGTGTCCCCCACGGGCACGCCGGAGGGTGGCTCGTCGATCTCGATATCGATGAACCCCGCCTCGGCGAGGTGTCCGCGGTATGCCTCGGCGGCTTCCGCCCCGTCGACGCAGGCGCACCAGCCGGCCTCGGTCGCGGCGGTGAGGCGCTCGCCGTGGCGGAGGATGTCGCTGATGGCGAGGCGTCCTCCGGGCCTCAGGACGCGGTGGGCCTCGCGGAAGACGGCCGGTTTGTCGGCCGAGAGGTTGACGACGCAGTTGGACAGCACGACGTCGACGCTGGCGTCCGGCAGGGGGAGGTGCTCGATGGTCCCCTCGAGGAACCGGACGTTCTTGCTTGCGAGGCGTTGGGCGCCGGCGCGGGCGCGCTCGAGCATCGCGGGCGTCATGTCGACGCCGGTGACCGTGCCGCTCGCGCCCACCGCCTCGGCCGCCCGGAAGGCATCGAGGCCCGCGCCGCTGCCGAGGTCGAGGACGTCCTCACCGGGCGCGAGGTCGGCGAAGACGGTCGGTAGCCCGCAACCGAACGAGGGTGTCGCCTCGTCGGACTCCGATGCGCCGCAACCGCATGCGTCGCCGCAGCACCCGTCGCCGCGCTCGAGACGGTCGGTGTAGTAGCGCCGCACGCTGCGCCGCAACGCCTCGCGCGCCGCGGCCCCGGCGTCGTTGATGGGCTCTGTGTCGACGGCGCCGGCGATCACGCCGTCCGTCGTCGCCGGCCCGGTGGTCGTGGGGCCGGTGGTCGTGGGGCCGGTGGTCGTGGGGCCGGTGGTCGTGGGGTCGGCGTTCGCGGATCCGGCGTTCACGCCCGCGACGTTCAGGGGTTCAGCGTTCACTCCGTCGGGATTCACAGGGCCTCCCAGCAGCAGAAGCAGCAGGGGGGCGGGCAGCAGCGGCGAGGGGCGGGATCGCGCGCCCAGCGGCGTAGTCCGTCGACGAGCTCGTGGCGCACGCGCCCGATGCGGTCGAGCCGGGTGAACCGGTCGGTGGCGAGCATAAGCTTCAGGTCGATCATGCGGTGACCTCCAGGTTCCGTTCGGTGGTGGCGGTTCGAAGCCCGTCCACGTCGTGCAGCAGCGCGTCGAACGCGGCTTGGTCGATCTCGTAGTAGGCCCAGCGGCCGCGCTTCTCGGAGCGCACGAGCCCGGACTGCACGAGCTGGCGCATGTGGTGGCTGACGGTGCTCTGGGAGAGGCCGAGGACGCTCTCGAGGTCGCAGGCGCACACGCCGTCGCTGCGGCTGCAGCAGTCCGCGGTGGGCGCGCGCAGGAACGCCACGATGCGTTGGCGTGCGGGGTCGGCGAGGGCCTTCAGGCGGATCGTGAGATCCGCGGGGGTCCGGGTGTCATCCATGCATCGATGCTAGTCGATACATCGACATTTGTCAATGTGAGCACGTCGTCCGCGGCGCGAGGCGGCGCCCGGACGCGCCGGCAGCCTCGCGGAGCACGTCAGTCCCCGGTGCTCGAAGCGAACGCGCGCGCCAGCTCGTCGTCGGTCGGTTCGCGGCCCCGGGCGAGCGCGTCGACGAGGGCGTCGGCGAGTCGGCCCAGGCCGTCGCGCACCGCGCGCCAGGCGGAGAGATCCTCGCCGCTCGGGTCGGGGACGCTCGCATGCAGCCGCGTCGTGCGGGCCGGATACACCGGACAGGACTCGTTGGCGTCGTCGCACACGGTGAGCACGACGTCGAAGTCCCAGGGGTCGGGAACGTCCGGGAGCGCCTTGCTGGCGTGGCGCGTCAGGTCGATGCCGACCTCCCGCATGACCTCGATGGCCTCGGGTTTGACGCGCGTCGCCTCGGTACCTGCCGACACCACCTCGGCTTCGAGGCCGACGGCCCGCGCGCGGTGACGCATCCAGCCTTCCGCCATCTGACTGCGGGCGCTGTTGTGGGTGCACAACACGAGCAGTCGCATCAGGCCCGGTTCCTGGCCTTCGCCCGGGCGTCGGCGCGTGCTGCTGCGTGGGAGGGCCCATGGGCGGGATCCTGCGCGGCCTCGTGGGTGGGGTCGTGGGCGGGCTCGTGCGCGGGCTCGTAAGCGGGCTCGTGGGCGGGTTCGTGTGCGGGCTCGTGCGTGCGTTCGGGCGCGGGTTCGGGCGCGGGTTCGGGCGTCGGCGGCGCCTCGCCCGGGAACCAGCGCCTGCGCAGGGCCAGGGCGACGTTGACCAGCGCCATCATCACGGGAACCTCGATGAGAGGCCCGATCACGGCGGCGAAGGCCACGGCCGAGCCGATGCCGAAAACCGCGATCGCGACGGCGATCGCCAGCTCGAAGTTGTTGCTGGCCGCGGTGAACGCGAGCGTCGTCGTCACCGCGCCCCCGGCGCCCGCGCGGCGGCCCATCCAGAAGCTGAGCAGGAACATGATCACGAAGTACAGCGCCAACGGCAGGGCGATGCGCAGCACGTCGAGCGGGATGGTGAGGATGAGCCCGCCCTTGAGGCTGAACATCACGACGATCGTGAACAGGAGGGCCACCAACGTGATGGGACCGATGGCGGGGAGGAAGCGGCGCTCGTACCAGTCGTGCCCCTTCAGGGGTAGCAGGACGACGCGGCTCAGCGCGCCCGCGGCGAACGGCAGGCCGAGGTAGAGCAGCACGGCCCGGGCCACCTCGCTCGTGGAGATCGCGATGGCGTGGCCCTCGAGGCCGAGCAGGCGCGGCAGGACCGTTGCGAAGAGGTAGGCGTACAGGCCGTAGAACAGCACCTGGAAGATGCTGTTGAGCGCGACCAGGCCGGCGGCGTACTCGCGGTCGCCGCTCGCCAGGTCGTTCCACACGATGACCATGGCGATGCAGCGGGCGAGGCCGATGAGGATGAGCCCGACCATGTACTCGGGGCGGTCGCGAAGCAACGCGAGCGCCAGGCCGAACATGAGCAGCGGTCCGAGGATCCAGTTCTGAACGAGCGAGAGGCCGAGCACGCGAAGGTTGCCGAACACGGCGGGCAGGCGTTCGAAGCGCACCTTCGCCAGCGGCGGGTACATCATCAGGATCAGGCCGACGGCGATCGGCACGTTGGTCGCGCCGACCTGCACGCGCTCGAGCGCGTGCTGGATGCCGGGGAAGAGCGCGCCCGAGGCCACACCGACGGCCATCGCCGCGAAGATCCAGAGGGTGAGGTAGCGGTCGCGCGGCGACAGCGAGCCCGTCACGGCTCGCCCGCGGCTCACGCCCGGCGCAACAGGGTTTCGAGCTGACTCGGGCTGGGCACACGCCCGGCAAGGACCACCTTGCCGTCGATCACCAGCGCGGGCGTCGAGCTGACGCCGCGGGCGAGGATCTGCTCGAGGTCGGTGACCTTCTCGACGGTGGCGTCGAGGCCGAGGTTCTCGAGAGCGCGTCGGACGTTGGCCTCGAGCCGGTGGCAGTTCGGGCAACCCGACCCCAACACCTCGATGAGGCTCGGGGCGTCGTGGGCGCGCTCTGGGTTGGCGGGTGTCGATGGGCCGGTGGTGGGCATGGGGGTCTCCTCTGGGGTGCGTGGGCGTTCACAAGATGGCGTTGAAAAGCAGGCCGGTGGCGACGATGCCGGCGCCGACCACGGCGACGTAGATGCCGATGAGGCGCGGCTTGAGCACGCGCCGGAGGATGATCATCTCGGGCAACGAGAGGGCGACGACGGCCATCATGAACGCGAGCAGCGTGCCCATCGCGAGGCCCTTGGCGTGCAGCGCCTCGACGAGCGGCAGGATGCCCGCGGCGTTGGAGTACAGGGGGATGCCGAGCAGGACGGCGGCGGGTACGGCGAGCGGCCGATCGGGCCCGGCGAGGCGCACGAACAGGTCCTGCGGGGCCCAGCCGTGGATGGCGGCGCCCAGGCCCACGCCGACCAGCAGGTACGGCCAGATCTTCCCGAGGATGGTGCGCACCTCCTCGGCGCCCATCTGCACGCGCTCGGGCCACGTGAGGGCGCGGCTCGGGTCGATGGCAACGCCGCCGAGGCGGGCCTCGAGCACGAAGGGTTCGACCCAGCGCTCGAGCCGCAACCGGCCGAGCACCATCCCGGCGCCGACGGCGAGCAGGAGCCCGCTCGCGAGGTACAGCGCCGCGATGCGCCAGCCGAACATCCCGAGCAGCAGCACGAGCGCGACCTCGTTGACCATGGGGCTGGCGATGAGGAACGAGAGCGTCACGCCCAGCGGCACCCCGGCAGCGACGAACCCCACGAAGGCGGGCACGGCGCTGCACGAGCAGAAGGGCGTCACGACGCCCAGCGCGGCGGCGAGGGTATTGCCGATGCCTTCGCGGCGGCCGCCGAGCAGCGCACGCGTCCGCTCGACGCTGAAGAAGCTCCGAACGACCGTCACCACGAAGATGATCCCGATCAGCAGCAGGGCGATCTTCACCGTGTCGAACAGGAAGTAGCGGACCGCGTCGCCCAGCCGGGTGTCGGGCGCCAGGCCGACGACGTCGTACACCAGCCGGTCGAAGAGCGCCCCCTCGGCCAGGAACGCACCCAACCAGGCGAGGGCCGCGAGCGCCAACCACGCCGCCAGCGGCGGCCGGACGCCCGGGCGGGGCAGCGCCGTCTTCATGACCGCGCTTCGTCGCGAACGCACGCGCTGTCGCAGGCCGCGAGGTCGAGCCCGAGGCTGGCCGCCGCGGGCGGCAGCGCCCCCCTCAGCGCCCCCACGGCGTCCTCGTTCAGGCTGTAGTCGATCCACCTGCCGCGACGCTCCGACGCGATGAGGCCCGCGTCGCGCAGCACCTTGAGGTGGTGCGACAGCAGGTTTCCCGGCACGTCGACGGCGGCCTGGATCTCGCACACGCAGCGCGTGCCGCCGGACAGCACGGCGACGATGCTCAGGCGGGTCGGGTCCCCGAGCGCCTTGAAACCCGTCACCAGCGACTCGAGCCTCTCGTCCGCCGCTCCGTGGGCGGCCAACGCCTCAAGACTCATTGAATCAATCATGATTGAATCGTACGGCGCGGACTCGGCGGCGTCAAGGGGCGCGAGCGGCGGCTCGAGCCGCCCCGGCCCGGATCGGATCGGATCCTGCCTGCCCGCGCCTAGCGGGAGCGGGCGCTCCGTTCGATCCGGTAGAACCGCCGCGTGCCCGGCACCAGGGCCACCGCGAGCACCGCCACGGCGAGCACGTCGTACGCCACGAGCAGCGACGAGGGACCGACCATCCAGAGCTCGACCGCGAGCCAGACGAGGAGCCCGACGCCCAGGACGCCCGCGGCGATCCACGCCCAGTGCTCTCCGAACGCGCGCTCGACGGCCGCGGCCGCCGCCCAGCGGGGGCGCGTCCACAGCGCGATCGCGACCACGGCGGGGAAGACGCCCAACACGAGGAGGAGGATCAGGCCGGGCACCAGGAAGTCGGCGAAGGGCCCGTGCCGGAGGACGCTGACCGGCATGCTGAGGATCCCGCCGGAGGGGTCGATGGTGAGCACGGCGCCGCCGGCCATACCGCTGATCGCCTGGAGGGCGACGAGGACGGCCAGCAGCGCTGGCCCGAGGGGGAGCCTTCTGGCTTGTTGGGCGACCGACATCGGAACCTCCTCGGCACCCGGGGGAGCGAGCAGGGGCGCCTCGCGTCACGCTAGGGCGGCACGCGGCGGGCGTCATCGGTAGAACTCCGCCGCCGCCTGTCCGGGATTCGCCTACCGCGGCCCGCCGGCGCCGGCCGTCGCCGACCTCGGAGCGCGCGCTATGCTCGCGGCGGTTCACGCGGAGCAGGGGCGCGGCCGCGGCGCCACGGCGGCCGGCGCGGGGCCGGAGGGGAGCAACGGTGCCGAGGAAGCACAGCGCTGGGCTGCTGCTCTATCGCCGCACGGACGCGGGCGTCGAGGTGCTCCTCGTGCACCCCGGCGGTCCGTTCTGGGCGAGGCGCGATGAGGGCGCCTGGTCCATCCCGAAGGGGGAGGTCGGCGCCGGGGAAGACGCCTTCGCCGCCGCCCTGCGCGAGTTCGCCGAGGAGGTGGGCGCGCCGCCCGCGGGCGATCCGATCGCGCTCGCACCCGTGCGGCAGGCCGGCGGCAAGCTGGTGCAGGCCTGGGCGCTCGCCGGCGACCTCGACCCCGCCGCGATCCGGAGCAACACCTTCACCCTGGAGTGGCCGCCGCGCTCCGGGCTGCAACGCGAGTTCCCTGAGGTCGACCGCGCCGCGTGGTTCTCCCTCGACGAGGCATCGCGGCGCGTGAACCGCGGGCAACGACCCCTGCTGTAGGAGCTGGCACGCGTTCTCGACCACGACGCGATCTGAGCTCCGTGCGGCGGCGCCGGCCGCAGGTGGAGGCGGCTCGAGCCCCAGCGGCGTGCAGGGTCCACGCCGGGCCGCCCGGGACCCGAGGTTCCCCGCCTGAGGCCCCCCGGGGCGAAACCAGGGACGTTCGCACCTTGGCGTGGCCGCCCGCCGCGTGGAGGATGCCTGCGAGGCGGCGCCGCGACGCGTCGCCGAGGTCGGGTTGCCCGAGGGGGACGTATGCAGATGGAGCTCGAGAGGACGCCCTCGCGCCGGCCGGCCGAGGGCATGGGCCCTGCCCTGCGCGAGGCTGCGGCCGCGGTCGTGCGCGCGCCCGCCGCCTGGACGTTCGCGGCCGTGTGGCTTGCCGCCGCCGCGGTCCTGGTCGCCTCGGGCAAGGGCTTCCCGGTCTTCGGCCTCGTCCTGACGGTGGGCTACCTCCTGCTCAGCCTCGCCACGGCGGTCGCGGTGCCGCGGGCTCCGGCGCCGCCGCCCGAACGCGCAGGGCGGCTCCGACTCGGCGTGCAGGTCGCCGTCGCACTCGTATTCGCCGCGCTCACCGGCTTCGCCGGGCTCGCCTTCCACGGCGTCCTCGACGCGCGGACCACGATCCCGCTGTGGACGCCGCTGACGGACGCGCTGCGGCACGCCGGGGGACGCTGGCTCGGGAACGACAACTACATCGCCAACCCCGTCACGTACGCCGTCGTCCCGCTTCTCGTGCTGCTGCTCGCGGGCGCGCGCCTGCCCGCGCTCGGCTTCGCGCGCGGCCGCCACGTCGGACGCGTCTTGCTGGTGTGGTGCACGCTCCCGGCGTTGTACTTCGTGTACGCCCTCGTGGGCGGCCAGCTCACGGTCGGCCGCCTGGCGGGGCGCCTGCTCTCCAACGTCATGCAGAACGGCCCGTGGGAGGAGTTCCTCTTCCGCGGCGTCTTGCAGACGCGCCTGCGGCCGTTGTTCGGCGCGGGCTGGGCGCTCGTGCTCCAGGCCCTGCTGTTCGGGGCCTGGCACCTCGGCCTGGGCTACACCACGACGGGCCACGCGGGCTTCCTGCCCGCCCTCGCGAGCACCCTCGTGCACCAGGCCGTCATCGGCCTGGCGTTCGGCGTGATCTTCGAGCGCACCCGGAACATCGCTGCGCCGTCCATCGTTCACGTCATCGTCAACAGCCTGGGTTGAGCGCTGGGCGGCCGTCGCGGGGGGCACCTCACCTGCGGACGCGCCCGTCACCGTCACGTGCACGCGGCCGGCGCGTGGAGTACCCTGGACCGTCCGACGAGCGACGCGATCGCGGGGAGGCCGGAACGTGCCCGTGCCCGAAGACGACACCATCGTAGAGGACACCATCAGGATCCTGTTGCCGCAGGTGTGCTGCCGCCCCGACCTGTGGAAGGGCGTCGACGGCGTGGACGTCACCGTGCTCGACGGAGGGTGCAGGTTGGAGATGGACGTGCCGACGGCGCACCGCCTGGCGACCTACTGCGTCGAGCACGGCTGGAACGCAACGCCGGAGAGCACCAGCTTCGCGTTGCGGGTGGCGGCTCGAGCGCTGGACGCGGCGCTCCGAGGCTGCGAGGTCGCCGGCGGCCCCTAGCCGGCCGGCGGCGTCGGCCGCACCAGCTCGGCGAGCACCACGCGCCCGATCACCCGCAGCGCGTGTCGCTCGGGCGTGGGGCGCGGCGCCCAACCCCGGTCCGTGCAGTAGTGCAGCACCTTGACGGCGTCCGAGCGGCTCATGGTGACGGCGCAGCCGCCGTCGAGGGGGACGAAGTCGAGATGGGACATCTCCCGTAGCACGTGCGGTTTGCAGGCCGCGGCAGGGAGACGGATCGTGAGCTTGGGAGCGTGTCGCATGCTGGAGCTGCACCGCCGTCCTCATGTGCGTGGGTGGCGCGGCTTCATGGTTCAGCGCCTGGCGTTTGGCCGGCCCGCGCGGCCGGCCGTCGCAGGAAGGCGCTGCGGGCGCGGGCGGACCATCCAATCGCATGCTAGGGCACGCGCCTCGTCTTCGCCGACGCGCGGCGCACACGGCCGGTGCGGGCGCGCACGCGGTGGAAGCCTCCCGCACGCGCTCCTGCGCGCCTCCGGAGGCCGCGCGCGGAGGCAGATGACGGGCGCCGTCATGTTCGTTTGCCAAGCTCGGGCATGGCCACCACGCCACGGCACATCGAAGCCCGCCTCGAACGTGCCCTGGCCGACGTGCAGCGCTTGGCGCGCGAGCGCGGCCTGCTGACCGCCTTCTCCATCGAGCTGTACCTCGTGCGCGTGGCCGTGGACGACGCGTTGGCGTCTCGCGACCGTGGCAACGCGCACCTGGCCGACGGCGAGGTTCGGGCCCTTAAGCTCCGGCTGCGACGCACGCCGCCCAAGGCGCGCGGGCCGCGCGAGGGGCACGGCGCTCCCGTGCTCGGGCGCGGTGGCCGCGGCAGCCTCTGAACGCGCGACTCCCGAGGTGTGACGCCGCCCGCTCCGTTCCCGCTATCGTGAGGACCGAGGCGGGAAGGAGCGGACGATGGCGCGTGCCCTGTTCACGTTCGGTGTCTTCCTGATCGCCGGCGGGCTGCTGGGGCTCGGGCTCGTCGTCATCGGGATCGTCCGGCGCGTGCCGGCCCGCTGGGTGTGGGCGATGAGTTCCACCCTGGTGTTCGGACCGGTGCTGGTGATGAGCGGCGCGGCGCTCCATACGCGCCCCTCGGCGGGAACCCTGCGCGCCGGGCAGGCCGCCGCACTCGACCTGCCCGCCGCGCCCGGCTCGCCCCCCCTCCCGCCGCTCGAGCCGTCGGTCGCGGCGGCCGTATCCGCCGCGCCCATCCCCGCCTGGACGTCCGCGCCCGGCGCCACCCGCGCCCGAGGTGCGCCCCCCTTGCTGCCCGGGCTCGACCGGGCCGCCGTGCAGCGCGACCTGGAGCGCGAGCCGTTCAGGTTGCGCTTCGACGAGGCGCGCAGCGCCGCGGGCTTCGACGAACGCTGCGGCGCGCTGCACGAGGCTTCCGGCCGCGCCGACGCCGTCGTGTGCCTCTACTCGAGCTCCACGTCCGACGTCGCGTGGCTGGAGGCGAGGGTCGTCGGCGCGAACGCCGCCGCGGCCTCCTGGCTGTTCCCCCTGCTGGCCACGCTCCCGTTCGACGGCAACCATGCGGCGGGCTCGCGCGATTGGGCCGCGGCGGCCTGGAGCCAGGCCACCGCGCCCGGCAGGATCTACCGCCGCGAGCTCAACGGGGTGACGCTGGAGGTGTACGGCTCCAACGGCAGCAGCGTGTTCCTCGATATCGCGCCGTCCGATCTGGAGGCGTGGTTGGTCGCGCACCCCTGAGCGGTTCGACCGCGCTCGGCGTCCACGCGGCCGTTGCGCCCCCGTTGGGAGCGTTCCTCGGCGCGCGGGTCGCGGCGGGCCAGGCCGGGTGCGCCGCCCGCGTGCGCCAGCGCCGGGTCAGCCGATGGTGGTGAGCAGGTAGAGGTTGAGGATCACGATCAGAGCCGCGATGCCCCAGCTCGCGATGCGGGTGATGCGCCCGTTGACGAACTCGCCGACGATGGAGCGCTTCTGCAGGAACAGGAGCAGCGGCACGAGCGCGAAGGCGATGCCGAAGCTGAGGACCACCTGGCTGAGGACGAGGATGCGCGTGGGGTCGAGGCCGAGGAGGATCACCACGAACGAGGGCGACATCGTCACCACGCGCCGCAGCCACACCGGGATCGCGAACCCCACGAGGCCCTGCATCACGGTCTGGCCGGCCATGGTGCCGACCACCGACGAGGAGATGCCGCTGGCGAGCAGGGAGATGCCGAACACCGTGCTGGCGGCGCCGCCGAGCAGTGGCGTGAGGGTGCGGTAGGCCGTGTTGATGTCGGCCACGTGCTGGTTGCCCGTGAAGTGGAAGGTCGCGGCCGCCATCGCGAGCATGGCCATGTTGACGAAGCCGGCGATCCCCATGGCGAGGACGACGTCGATCTTGCTGAACCGGTAGATGCTCTTCGCCTGGGCCGGCGACGCGGCGCGGATGCGCCCCTTGGTGAGATCCGAGTGGAGGTAGATCACATGGGGCATGACCGTGGCGCCGAGGATGCCGGTGGCGAGGTAGACGCTCTGGGCTCCCTGGAAGGTCGGGACGAACAGACCGGCCGCGACGCTGCCGACGTCCGGGCGGCTGAAGAACAGCTCCAGGACGTAAGCCAACGCGATGACGCCCACGAGCACCGTGATCACGGCCTCCATCGGCCGGAACCCGAGCCCCTCGATGGCGAGGATCGCGAAGGTCGCGATCGCCGCGAGGACGCCACACCACACCAGCGGGAGGCCGAAGAGCAGGTAGAAGCCGAGGGCGGCCCCGAGGAACTCCGCGAGGTCGGTCGCCATGGCGACCAGCTCGGCCTGGACCCAGTAGAACCACACCAGCGGGCGCGGATAACGCTCGCGGATGAGCTCGGGCAGGTTCTTGCCAGTGGCGATACCGAGCTTCGCCGACAACGTCTGCACCAGCATCGCCATGAGGTTGGCCCCCAGGACGACCCATAGGAGGCGGTAGCCGAACTCGGCTCCGCCCTGGATGTTGGTGGCGTAGTTGCCCGGGTCGACGTAGGCCACGGACGCGATGAAGGCGGGCCCGAGGAACGGCAGGAAGCGCGCCAGGCCGCGCCGGCCGGTGCGCGGCGCCAGCGCGCGCTGAGCCTGCTGGTTGAGGCGCACGTCCGAGGGGCGCATGGCCTTCTGCGGGCGTGCGCTCGTTCGCGCCGTCTACCTCCACGGATGCACCCCCTGCCGCGCCGGCGACGACCGGCGCGCCGTCGGCGACCGGTGTGCCGTTGCCGCCTGGCGCACCGTCGGCGCGCGGCGCGAACCTTGCGTTGCTGTCGTGGTGGGGATCGATCGATGATAGGCGGTCATAGGGAGATCGTGTCGGCACGCCGGCCGATCAGATTTAGGCGCGCCGAAACCAAGGATACGATCCCGATGCCCACGGCGTCAAGGGGCGCGCGTACGGCCCGCGGGTACCGAGCGGCGGCGCGCGAGCGACGCGGTGCCGAGGACGGCCGCTGGCGCCGCGCTCCTTCCCGGCCCGGCTACGCCGGAGGCGTCGCCGTGTCCGCCGGCCCCCTCACCCGGACCACCTCGGCACCGTAACGCTGGTGGCGGTCGGCGCCCACGCTCACGACGGTCCGCACGAACGACGCCGGCTCCACCCGCGCGGCGTCGTAGAGCACGGTCGCACGTGCCTCGTCGTGATCGACCTCGGCCGCGATGACCCCCGGCAGGGCCAGCAGCGCCGTGCGGATGTAGGCCGTGCACAGGTGACAGCCGACCCCGTGGATGCGCAGGGTGGCCTCGCGCAGGGCGGCGCGCCCGGGCGCCGGCGGGGGGTCATCGGGCAAGGTTGGTTCCGACGCCGCCACGACCGTCCCTAGGCGGCGTGAGGCAGCTCGAGCGCCACGTGCGCGAGCTCATGGCGCGGGCTGCGAAGGCACACGTCGAGGTTGTCCTCGCGCAGGACGATGGTGAGATGCCGCCCCTGGAGCGAGGTGACGTGCACCGCGTCGTTGGCTGCCACGCCGAGGATCGTCCCGAGGTCGAGCGGGAGGTAGGCGACGCGCGGGTTGTCGGCGGTCTCGGCGTCGTAGACGCTCAGGTGGCTGGGGGTGATGGTGAGGGTGAAGCCGCCGCGGCTGTGCACGGTGTAGCTGTCGCCCTCGTCGTCGAGGGTAGGGTCGTGGAGGAAGGCGCTCATGCGCAGACCCTACGTCCGTCCGCGCCCGGCGAGCAGGGAAACATGTCCCGGCCTGCCGCTTTGTCCCGGGGGGGTGTGGCCGATCCGACAACCGGGGCCGCGCAGGCGCCCGTCACGACCGGCGGGCCGTGCCCCGCGAGGTAGGCGCGGCTGGCGTGGCGCCGCGCGCCGGGGGTGTCTCCGCGTGCCCGCCGTCGCGCCGCGCGCGGTCAGTCGACCAGGGTCAGCCCGAACAGCACCGGGGTGGCGATGCCGCCCGCACTGACGAGCTGCACATGATCGATCGCGAGCGCGGGATCGGGATTGCGCCAGCGGAGCTGGAACAGCGCCACCTCGAGGCCGTTGGGGGTGGTGCCGCGCCAGGCCTGCTCGAGCGCCACATCGTCGACCTCGAGCTGCGTCCAGCACGCGATGTTCCTGTCGTACAGCAGCGGGATCGTGCGGCGCGTGCCGTCGACGTACACCACCTCGTAGCTCCCCACCCGGTCGCCCTCCGCGGCGTTCCACCCGGTGGCGTGCAGGAACACGAGGGTGCGGGCGGTCCGGCCCACGGGCACCTCCACGGAGGTCGGCAGGTCCCGCGCACGGCGGGCGTCGCCGCGTACGGCGATCGCTCCGGACAGGTCGAAGCGGATGCCGCCGAAGCGTCCGCCGGCCTTCAGGGGTGCCGTCATGGCGTAGCCGGGTCCGAGGCCGAGGAAGCCCCGGTCCAGCGGCGTGTTCGCCTCGCGCGTGAGGCTGATTAGCGCACCCGAGCGCGTCGTGCTCGCCGCCGCGCCCGCCCACGCCGCGCGGAACCAGGCGGGCGCGGCCACGCTCGCCGGGGCGCCCGGGTCCCACGCCGCCGCCGCGGCGGTCACGTAGGCGTAGACCTGGGAGTACTGCGACGCGAGCATGGCGGCATTGCCGAAGTACCCGGTCCAGCGGGTCTGGATGAGGCCCTCGGCCCCCGAACCTTCCGCGGCGCGGGCCATGGCGTCGATGCCGTCGGGATCCGACCACGAGGCCCCCAGCGTGGCGAACCCGGCCGCGCGGGCCGTGGCGAGCTGGGGGTAGGAGCCGGCGGCCTGGTAGTTCCACACCGCCACCTGCATGTCGCCGGGGAAGCGGGAGAGCAGCGGCGCCACGTCGGGCGACAGGAGCTCGTCGCCCCACAGCATCGTGGCGACGCCGCGCGCGGCGAGATGATCGTGCAGCCGCGTGACGTCTTCGAGGAACAGGCGCGGGAAGCCGATCGCGGCCTGCGCAGGCGTGGCGGGGAAGGGGTGGACGTGGCGCACCTCGTCGTGGCCGATGTGCACGACCTCGGGCCGGAAGATGGCCACCAGCTCGTCGAGGATGGGGAGGAGGGCGGCGTAGGTGGCCGGTTTGGTGGGGTCGTAGACGAACGCGCGAATGGCGTTCGGATCGGCCCGCAGGTCGGCGTGGGCGCCGTTGGCGAAGAACCACTCGGCGTGCCCGAGGGTCTCGAGCAGGGGGATGGGCTCGAGCCCGTGGGCGCGCGCCGCCGCCGCCAGCCGCTCGGCTTGGGTGCGGGTCGCGCCCTGGGGGACCCGCAGCTCGGGCGCGCTGCGCCAGGCCAGGTAGTCGCTCATCACGAGGACCGCGTTGTACTTGAGCTGCGACAGGATCGGCAGGAGCCGCTCGTTGACGGCGTCGGAGTCGGCATCGAGGTACACCATGGCGATGCGGCGGCGAAGGGTGGGCCAGTCGCGCACGACCACCCCGTCGACGGTGGGCGTGGCGCCGAGCAGCTGCCGCACGCTCTGCAGGCCGTAGAGCGCCCCCTGGGCGTCGGCGCCGAGCACGCGGATGCCGTCGGGGCGCACGATCAGGAGGTAGCCCTCGGGCCGCTCGACCGGGGTTGTCCCCGCAGGAAGGGAGAGGTCGGCCGCCGCGCGCGCGCCCGCGATGCCGACCCGGATCGCCCCGGCGCCGGCGTCCGCGCTCGCCGTCTCGATGCGCGGTCGCAAGCCGTAGCGCGCAGCCACGTCGCGCTGGAGCTCGGTTGCCACCGTGCGCAGGGCGGGGGTGTCGGCCTCGAGCACGATCACGCTGCGGGCGTCCAGGGCGAAACCGCCGGGGAGGGGCGTCGCCTCTTTCGGGGCCGGCACGATGGCGCCGCCGACGGGGGCGACCGCGTCGCTCACCTCGGCGATCGACCCCGTGGCGGAGCCGGGGACCGCCGCGACGGTGTCCGCCGCGCCGCCGTCCTGGGCGGTGGCCGGGAACGCGAGCGTCAGCGCGGCGAGCACGGCAGCCAGCAGGAACCGACCCGGGAGCGAGCGTAGAGGGCGGTGCGTGCGCCGGTCGTCAGAGCTTCGCATCCCACCACCTCGCGGCGTCGTGGAGGGCGTCCGGCGCCGACAGGTAGCGCCGGAACGCCTCCTCGACGTCGCGCTGGAAGCGCGCGAACAGTTCGGACGCGTTCGGCAGCTCCATCGTCAGGTCGCGCGCGCGCGGGAGCTGCGCGGCGGCGACCGCCCTGGCGCGCTCCTCAGGCGCGGCCCCCGCGCCGGCCGCGCCGAAGTACGGGTCGGCGGCGGCCCGCCGCGAGGCCGGCAGGATGGCGGTCAGGCGCGCGAACGCGAGCTCGCGCTCGGTCCCCGTCAGGAAGCGCGCCAGCGCCAGCGCCGGTCCGGGCCGCTGCGACGCGGCCGTCACGGCGAGCCCCATGAGCGGGGCGTGCACCACCCCGCCCGGCCCCGCCGGGTAGGGCGCTACGCCGACCCTCGCGTAGAGCGCGGGATTCTCCGCCCGCAGGCGCGGCAGGAGCTGGGGGTTGGCCGTGAGCATCGGCACGATCCCCTGCAGGAAGGCGGCTGTCGGGCTGGCGGCCGGTCCCGCGGCGTCGGGAGCGAACGCCGCCTCGGGGATCACGCCGTCCGCGTACAGCCCCACGAGGTCGCCCAGGAACGCGGCGTGCTGCGGCGTGTCGAACGCCGCCCGCGTGCCGCCGTCGGTTACCACCGGGAGGCCCGCCTCGAGGAAGCGGTAGAGCAGCTGCTGCGCCCCGAGGTTGGGCCACGCGCCGGGCCCGCCGAGCCGGGCGTGGAGTTTCTGCGCAGCGGCCCGGAACTCCGCGGCCGTGGCCGGGGGCCGGGCGGGGTCCAGGCCCGCCGCGGCGAAGGCCTCCGGATCGAAGAGCAGGACGGGCATGGTCAGATACCACGGGAGCGCGCGCTGGCCACCCGCCAGCCGGAACGACGCCTCCAGGTCCGGGAAGTAGGCGGCGCGGTCGGCGGCGTCGAGGCTCGGCGCGAGGTCGAGGAGCCAGCCGCGTTCGGTGAAGCCGAGCGCCAGCGGCACGTTCACGTTTACGACGTCGGGCGGGGTGCCGTCGGCGATCCGTCGTGCCAGCTCGTCGCCGAGCGACCCGAGCGGCAGGTCGCGCCATACCACCCGCGTGCCCGGATGCGCGGCCTCGAAGAGGGCCAGGCTGGCCTCGACGTACCCGGAGAAGGCAGGGGCGAGCGCGATGGTCCAGAGCTCGAGCCGCGTCCCGCCGGTGGCGATCGGCGCCTGTGCCCGGGAAGGTCCCTCCGCCACCGCACACGTCCCCGGCAGCAGCGCGAGGGCCAGCGCGACGAGCCTGAGGACCCACCGGTGCGGCGGCCGGAGGCGGTCCGAACGTGCCATCGCGGAAGTGTACGCGAATCCGGCCGCGGCGGGGTCGGCCGTGCGCTCGCGGCGGCGCGCCGTGCCGCCGCACGGACGGCCGCACCCCGGGAGTGCCACGCCGTAGGCTGGGTCCACGCGCGCCGACGCGAGCCTCACCACCGGGCGCTTGCTCCTGCGTCCCATGGTCCTCGACGACCTGGACGCGATGCTGGCGCTGTTCAGCGATCCCGCCGTGCTGCGAGCGTGAACCGGCGCGCGCGACCTCCGCGCCCGCATCCTGCCGGCAACGTCGGCGCCGTTGCTCTAGGCTTGGCGCATGACGACCCTCGCGCAGGCCCTGGAGCGGGACCGTCGCTACGCGGCGGCACTCGCGGAGGGCGGCCTCGAGCTCGCCCTGAGCGCGCGGCAGCCCTTCGACCCCGGCACGCTCCTGCGATGGTTCGGCGCGCACCGGGTGCCGGGGCTCGAGCAGGTAGGCGTTGCCGAGTACCGCCGGGGCGTCGCGATCGGCGGCACGGCGGGCGCGATCGCCGTCCGGCTCGCGCCCGGCCGGCCCGAGCTGCGCCTGCGGCTCGGGCCCGCGCTGGCGGAGGGACCGGCAGGCACAGCGCTCGAGGCGTCGCGCCGGGTCGCCAGGATGCTCGACCTGGGGAGCGCGCCCGGCGCGATCCTTCCGGCATTGCGTGCCGACCCGTGGCTCGAGCGCGCGCTGGCGGCGCGCACCGACCTGCGCCTCGCCGGTGCCTGGGATGGCTTCGAGGCGGCGGTGCGGGCGATCCTCGGACAGGGGGTGAGCGTGGCCGCCTCGGGGACGCTGCTCGGCAGGATCGTCGCGCGCTGGGGCGAGCCCCTCGATGACGCTGCCGACGGGGTGACGCACACGTTCCCGACGCCCGAGCGCCTCGTCGATGCCGACCTTCGCGCCGTTGGGCTCACGGCCGCACGGGCGGCCTCCGTTCGGGAGCTGGCGGGCCGGGTGCGCGACGGGTCCCTGCGGCTCGACGCCGGCGCCGGACTCGACGACGCCGTGGAGCGCCTGCGGTCGGTGCGCGGCATCGGCCCGTGGACCGCGCACGTGATCGCGATGCGCGCGTTCGGCGAGCCCGACGCGTTCCCCTCGGCCGATCTCGTGCTGCTGCGTGCGGCCGGTGCCCTCGCGGGGCGCCCGGTGAGCCGGCGCGAGCTCGAGGCCCGCGCCGAGCGCTGGCGCCCATGGCGCGCCTACGCGGCGACGGCGCTGTGGGCGTACGCGGCGGACGGTGGCGCGTGAGCGCCGCGCCCGGGTTCGAGGTGAGGCACGTGACGCTCTCCTCGCCCCTCGGCCCGCTCACGCTGGTGGAGAGCGCGCGCGGGCTCCTCGCGGTGCGCTTCCCCGGCGACGACACCGGGCCCGCCGACGGGGAGCGGGTGGAGCGCCTGGCGTGCGGCGCGGAGGACCAGCTGCGCGCCTACTTCGACGCCGCGCTGCACACCTTCACGCTGCCGCTCGACCCGGTCGGCACCGCGTTCCAGCGCGCCGTATGGGACGAGGTGGCGCGCATCGCCTACGGCGCGACCCGCAGCTACGACGCCGTCGCGCGCGCCCTCGGCAAGCCCGGCGCGGCGCGGGCGGTCGGCGCGGCGAACGGTCGCAACCCGCTCCCCATCGTGGTGCCGTGCCACCGGGTTGTGGGTGCGAACGGGGCCCTCACGGGGTACGCCGGGGGCCTGGAGGCGAAGCGCTTCCTGCTCGAGCTCGAACGGCGCACGGCGTCGCCGCAGCGGGCGCTGTTCTGATCGGCGGCGGCGAAGGCGGCGCCGGCTCGCGGCCGGCGCGCATCGGCGCGCGACCCGCAACGGGCGACCGTGTCGACCGGCGCGCGTTCGGGCCGGATCCGGCTCAGGCGGGCGCGGCGGGCTCGAGCGACAGCCGGTGCGCCGGATCGAGCTCTTCGGGCTCGCTCACCACGAAGCGAAGGTCGCGCAGCAGGCCGTCGTGCAGGCCGTAGATCCACGCGCGCACCGTGAGCCGCCTCCCGCGCGCCCAGGCGCCTTGCACGATGCTCGTGCGGCACACGTTGGTGGCCTGCTCGATGGCGTTGAGCTCGGCGAGGCGCCGCGCCCGCGGCTCCCCCTCGGGCAGCGCCGCCAGGGTCTCGTGGTGGTCCGCGGCAACGTCCTTGATGTGGCGCAGCCAGTTGTCGAGGAGGCCGTGGCCGTGGCGATCGAGGGCGGCACTCACGCCCCCGCAGCCGTAGTGGCCGCACACGATCACGTGCTCGACCTCGAGCACCGACACCGCGTAATCGAGCACGGTCAGCGCGTTCAGGTCGCTGTGGGGCACGACGTTGGCGATGTTGCGGTGCACGAACACCTCGCCCGGGTCGAGGCCCGCGATGACGTTCGCGGGGACGCGCGAGTCGGAGCAGCCGATCCACAGGTAGCGCGGCGCCTGCTGTTCCGCGAGGCGGCGGAAGTACGCGCCGTCCTCGTCCAGCATGCTCCGCGCCCACGCGCGGTTGCGTTCGAGGAGCTCGGATGGGTGGCTCACGCGCCGATGATACGCGAGTCGGGGGCCGCGGCGCTCCCGCACGGTGCGCGCCCCACGGGGCCGGCCCGGCCGCGACGCGCCCCGCCGACCCGCCCCGCGCCCGGCGGCAACGCCCCCCGCGCCCGGCAGGCGGGAGACGCGCCCGGCCGGCGTGCGCCTACCCGGGTTGCCGGTGGACCGCGAAGATGGCGCCCGCGGGGTCGCTGAGCACCGCGATGCGCCCGAACGGCGTATCGAAGCCGGGCTGGATGACCTTCCCGCCCGCGGCCGTGGCCGCCGCCTCCGCCGCGCTGACCTCATCGACCTCGAAGTACGCCAACCAGTGGGGAGGCGTGCCCTGCATGCGGGCCTCCATCTGCATGACCCCGGCGATGTCCTGTCCGTCCTTCACGAGCGCGTAGTAGGTCGTACCGGTGCCCTCGAGCGCGCGCGACGTCGCGCCGAGGAGCTTGGTGTAGAAGTCGCGCGCCGCCTCCACGTCGCCGGTGATCACCTCGCGCCACGCCATCGCCCCGGGCTCGCCCTCGACCTCCGCGCCCTTGTGGCCCCCCGACTGCCACAGCCCGAAGACGGCGCCCGTGGGGTCCTGCACGATGGCCATGCGCCCCTGACCGGGGATGTCCATCGGGCCCATGAGCACGTTCCCGCCCAGCGTCGCGGCATGCTCGCACATCGCGTCGACGTCGTCGGCCGCGAAGTACACGGTCCAGGCGGGCGGCATCTGCGTCCCATCCTGCATCTGGCCGAGTCCCGCGGTCGCGCGCCCCTTGGCGTCGCGCGCGAGGTGATAGTGGCCGTACTCCGGGCCGCTCGCGTCGTACTGCCACCCGAACACCCGCCCATAGAAGGTCGCGCTGGTGCTCACATCCGGTGACGCCTGATCGTTCCAGCACGGCGTGCCCTGGGGACGAGGGCCTTCGATGTCCGCCATGATTTCCCTCCTTGGACCTTCACGCGCCTGGGCGTGGCTAAGCCTACGCGATGCAGGGTCGACGGGGAAGAGGCGTGTCGTATCGTGCGCCATGGACGCACACGACGATCACGTCATGGAGAACCGTCGGTACTGGGACGGCATGGCGCACGAGTGGGTCGCGCCGGGGGAGCGCGCCTGGGACGCACCCGATCCGTTCTGGGGCATCTGGGGGGTACCGGAGGCCGAGCTCGAGATGCTCCCGCCGGACATGGCCGGCATGCACGCCGTGGAGCTCGGGTGTGGTACGGCCTACGTGGCGTCGTGGATGGCGCGACGGGGTGCGACCGTTTCGGCCATCGACAACTCGGAGCGCCAGATCGCGACGGCGCGCCGCCTGGCGCTCGAGCACGGGGTCGAGCTCGAGCTGGTGCACGGCAACGCGGAGACCACGCCCTTCGCCGACGCGAGCTTCGACTTCGGCATCAGCGAGTACGGAGCGGCCATCTGGTGCGACCCGTACAGGTGGATCCCCGAGGCGTACCGCATCCTGCGCCCCGGCGGCAGGCTGGTGTTCCTCGGCAACCACCCGTTGGTGACGGTGTGCAGCCCATGGGACGGTTCGACCCCGATCGTGCGCGAGCTCGTGCGCCCGTACTTCGAGCTCCACCGCGCCGACTGGACCGGAGTCGAGGTCTCACCCGGGGGAGTGGAGTTCAACCTGCCGCTGTCGGAGTGGCTGTCGCTGTTCCGCCGCGTCGGTTTCGAGCTCGAGGACTACCGCGAGCCGAGGCCCGCCGAGGGTGGCGCGCGCGTGTCCTTCTTCGCGACCGCCGACTGGGCCCGCTCCTGGCCGACGGAGCAGGTGTTCAAGCTGCGCAAGCCAACGGCCTAGCAGGCTCGAGCAGGGCCCTGCGGGCCCGGTCGTGGGTGGGTACGTTCGTGGGCGGTTAGGTTCCCGGGCGCCGCGGCGGGCCCGCGGCGGATCTCGATCCGGTTCGGATCAGGGCTTGTTCCCGTTGCCGTTCCCGTTGCCGTTGCCGTTCCCGTTGCCGTTCCCGTTGCCGTTCCCGTTGCCGTTGCCGTTGCCGTTGCCGTTGCCGTTGCCGTTGCCGTTGCCGTTGCCACTTCCGTTGCCGTTGCCCGGGGGGCTGCCGCCCTTCCCGGGCGGACTGTCGGGCGGGCCGTGGCCGGCGTTCGGGGGATTCCCCTTGCCGCGATCGGCAGCGGCCGGGGCCGCCGAGGCGTTCCCGCGTGCGCTCGAAGCGTCCGCACCTGGCGTCGTCGAGGCCGCACCGTTGCCCTGCCCTGCCTGCTGGCCCGGGGGCGTGACCCCGCCGTCCGCCTGGGCGGCGCCCGGCGTGGGATGGAGATGGACCGAGGCGATCCCGAGCTCGGCCAACCTGGCGCTCAGGTCCTCCCCGAGCATCACGAGCTCCCCGGCGATGAGGTCGACGTCGAGCCGTTGCGACGCGACTCCGTCGGCGGTCGCGATGAGCGCGGCGCCGCCGTCGTAGCCCTCGAGCACGTCCAGGCCCAGGTCGCCCGCCTCGTCCACGCTGCCGACGCCGACGATGGTGCCGTCGGGCGCCACCAGCAGGACGTCGTAACGAACGGCTTGCTGTGCCAGTGCCAGGCCTGCCAGGAGGATCGTTCCGGCGACGAGGAGGAGCTTCGTCACGTGCCCTATGCCACCCTTCCTTGCGTGGACCGGGTCGGCGCCGGGCCCGACATGGGGGGCACGGGCCCGGCGTATCGGTCTCGACCCAGGGACAAGGTAGGACGGGTACCTTACGGGAGCGTTACGGAGCCTCATGCCTCGCCTCCCGGCGTGCCGTGCGCCTCGTCCGCGCGCTCGAGCCGCGACGCCAGGCTCGGCAGGCGCAGCGTGAGGACGGTGCCCGTTCCGGGCCGCGCGACGGCCTCGACGCTGCCCCCGTGCTGAGACACGATGCGCTGCGCGATGCCGAGGCCGACCCCGACCCGCCCCGGGCCGCCGGGACCGCCGAGGACCCCGGCGGCGCTCCCGCCCGCCGCCGGCGCCCGCGCCTCTCGCGTCCCGGCAGGGCGCGCCGGCACGCGCACGCCGCGCGTCACCGCGTCGACCGTCTCGCGGCTCATCCCGGGCCCGTCGTCCTCGACGCGTAGCACGACCTCGTCCGCGCCGCCGTCGAGGGCGAGGCGCACGCCGCGGGGCGTGCCCGCGGCCTGCGCGCCGTTTCGCACCAGGTTGCGCACGACCTGCATGAGGCGCTCGGGGTCCCCGACGACCTCCGTGACGCCGCGCACCTGCGCCTCGACGCCCGGGTACTCGGCGCACACACGACGCACCGCCTCGGCCAGGTCGCACACGCGCATCTCCAGCGGCCGCTCGAGCTCACCGCGTGCGAGCGCGAGGAGGTCCTGCGAGGTCCGCAACAGCTCGTGGGCCGCATCGGCCGCCGCGCGCAGCTGCGCGTGCTCCGGGAGCTCGCGCCGCACCGCGTCGAGGTGGTAGCTCACCAACGTCAAGGGGCCCGCGAGCTCGTGGGCGACCTCGACCAGGAACGTCCGCTCCTCCTCGCCGCGGCTCCGGATGCGCGATAGCGCGTCGTTGAGGGCCGCCACCAGCGCGAACACCTCGTCGTGCGGCCCGGTGTACGGGACCTCGTTGGGGGCGCGCGCGTCGACCGCGCGCGTGGCCCGCGCGACGCGCTCCAGGGGCGCGAGGGCGCCGCGGGTCGCGAGCAGCCCGAAGAGGGTCGCCAGCAGCGCGGTCACGGCGCCGCTCACGAGCAGGCTGCCCGCCAGGCGCGCGCGCGACGCCGTTGCGCCGGACGCGTCGAGCGCCATCCTGAGCGTGCCATCGGAGCCCGGCCAGGGAGCGGAGCCGGCCAGGTACGGCCTGCCGCCGATCGCCATCAGGGTAGGGCGATCGACCAGCGGCAACGGATCCTCCGCGCCCAGGCTCTCGACCACGCGGCCGTCGCCCGTGACGAACTGCAGGATGGTGCCGTCCCCGGCGGAGCGGAGGCTGGCGCCGAGCCGCGGGCGGGCCAGCAGGGTCGATACGCGCTCGAGCTCGCCGGCCAGCAGGCTCCGCATCTGGGAATCCTGCTGGCGCACGAACATCGTGTACGCGAAGGCGCCGAAACCGCCGACGGTGACCAGCGCCAGCGCGAGGGACACGAGCGTGAGGCGCAGCCGCAGGCTCATCGGGCGGGCTCAGCGGATGACGTAGCCGAACCCCCGCACCGTCTCGACGAGGCGCGCCGCACCGGCCGCCGTCAGCTTGCTGCGGAGGCGGGACACCAGCGCCTCGATGGCGTTGGATGCGGGCATGTCGCCGTCGTAGAGGCGCTCGACGATGTCGGCCCGGGAGAAGATCCGGCCGCGGTGCGCCGCGAGCAGGGTGAGGAGCTGGAACTCCTGCGGGGCGAGCTCGACGCTCACGCCCTCGAAGGTGCAGCTCGCGCCGCCGGCCCGGAGCTCGAGCCCGCCCACCTGGACGGTGTCGGGGGCCTCGCGCGTGCGCAGCCGCGCGTGCACGCGGGCGAGCAGCTCCTCCATGTGGAACGGCTTCGCGAGGTAGTCGTCGGCCCCCGCGTAGAGGCCCTCCACCCGGCTGCGCACGTCGGCGCGCGCGGTCAGCATGAGGATCGCCGGGCCCGTGCCGTGGAGCTGTTCGGCGACGTGGATGCCGTCGATGTCCGGGAGGTTGAGGTCGAGGACGACGAGGTCGTAAGGGGTCTCGGCCGCGCGCCGCAACGCGTCTGCGCCTCCGCCAACCACGTCGACGTCCGCGAGGCGCGCGAGCTCGCCCGCGAGGACGCCCGACAGGCGGGCGTCGTCCTCCACCACCAGGACACGGCCGCGGCCCACGGCTAGGCCGTCCGGTCCGTGCGGGGGGTGGGCGCCTGCGTCACGCCCGGCAGTCTACGAGATGCCCTCGCGCGCCGCCGCGACAAACCTCGCGCGGCGGCCGGAGCTCAGGCGCCGGGTTGGTAGCTGAGCCCGACGTCGCCGATGAGCGACGTCCCCGCCAGCGTCTCGCTGAGCGGCTCCGGGCCGACCGTGAGGTTCCCTCGGATCAACGCGTAGTCCGAGCGCTCCCGGGCCGCCTCGATGCACAGCACGTACGGCCCCTGATCGACCAGCTGCCCGAGGTCGTTGCGGCCGTCCCACGCGAGCGCGTAGGTGCCCGCGATGCACGTCGGGCGGGAGATCGCGCGAGCGAGATCGAGCGTCGCGGGGTGGTCACGCGTGCGGTCGGGGAAGCGCGGCCAGCGGTTCCAGCGGGACAGGTGGGAGATGTACTGGCCCCCGCGCCCCATGTCCGCCCACAGCCCCAGGGTTCGCACGGGCGTGCCGTCGGGCCGCTCGACCCACACCGCGATGTACGGGTTGGCCGCGCGGTACGGGGGAGACAGGACGTTGAACCGCACGTCGAGCTCCATGTCGGCGTCGCAGACGGGGCCGTCTTGCCCGAGCACGCGCGTCCCGAACAGCATCAAGCCCGCCAGCGCGCCGGAGGCTCGAGCCAGGAAGCGGCGCCGGCTCAGGTAGACGGCGTCGGGGGGGATGTTCATCGCGTCGCACCCGTGCTCATGGCCACGAGTATCGGGCCTCGGCGGCGGCCGCGTGTCGGTGATTCTCGGACGCGCGGGGGCGTCGGTCCCTCGTACCGACGCCCCCGCCCGTCGCGCGATGGCGAGCCCTACGGGATCATCTTCTCGAAGTTCGCGTTCATCGACGCGATCTCGTCCGCGCCGAGCGCCCGTTCGAACAGCATCACCTCGTCGATGTACCCCTTGTAGGGGTAGGCGTGCACGACGTTGCTGTCGTACCCGCGCGTGCCGACGCGCGTGCGGCCGTCGCTGTAGGTGGTGGGGATGCTGCCCGCGTAGATGTTGCCGCTGCGGTACACCCCGTTGACGTAGATGCGCAGGTCGGGCTCGCCCGGCGCCGCGCCGCCGTACACGGCGGTGACGAGGCTCCACTGGTTGGCGGGCGCGGCACCGCTGGGGGTCGTCACGCCTGCCACTGCCGAGGTGTCGAGGGCGCGCCGGTGGAACGACACCGTCCCGTTGGCCCACACCCCCAGCGAGAAGTTGCCCGCCTCGTAGTACTTGCCGATCTCCGCCACGATGGTGCCGTAGGTGTTGCTCGGCAGGCTCGGGTTGACCCACGCCGAGACCGTGAAGGCCCCCGTCGTGTGCAGCAGGTACTCGGAGTTCGGGTCCGGCGTCTGGTAGCTCGCGACGTACGCCGAGACGCCGTCGAGCGAGAAGGACTTGCCGAAGCGCCCGGCGCCGTAGGTCAGGTTGTTCTCGAACGAGCCGGTGATGCCCAGGTCGTTGGGCTCGAGGTCGCTGCTGTCCTCGCCGCGCCACCAGAAGTCGGGCGTTGGGAGGGCGACCGCAGGCGCGCACTCACGCACGTCGTACTCGGTGGTGTTGACGACCTTGGCGACGGTCTTGTCGGCGAGGTTCTTGATCACCAGCGAGATGGGCTCGACCTGGTTGATCTCGAGGCTCGAGGCGAAGTACGACTTCAGATCGGCGTCCTTGATGAGGTTCTCGACGCCCGTGTTGGGACCGCCGATGGCCACGACCTTGACCTCGGACTGGCTCAGGGTCTGCTGCAGCTCCGCCTCGCTGTAGGCGCTCCCCTGGGCGACGACGCCGTCGTAGGAGAACTGCAGCGCCGCCTCGATCTGCTTCTTGCTCGCGGTCGACTTCAGCGAGAACATCAGGATGCGGCCGTAGCTCACCGACGCGACGTACAGCGGGAGGTTGGACGGCCCCACGCCGAGCTGCCGCAGCTCGGCGGCGCTGACGTCCGGCGCGAACATGTCCGACGGGTTCTGCGGCGGGTCCATCGCGACCGTGAACAGGCGCTGGATGAAGTACGCGGTGTAGGTGTGCTGGCTGGCGCTGGTGGCGTAGTCCAGGCTGGCGTCGAGCTTCGCGCCGAGGTAGCGGCCGGAGAGGCCGACCGAGATCGCCGCCTGCGTGCCGCTGAAGCTCTCGGTGGACGTGAAGTTGCTGATGCCGGCGCCGGTGGCCACGTTCGACTGGATGGCGTTCACGACGAGCTGGTTGATGGACTCGCGCACGGTGCTCGGCGCGGGCTGGTCGATCGTGTCGCTCACGCCTCCCGGGATGCCGAGCACGCCGCCGCCGGCGATGGAGATGCTGATCGGGCCGCGGCGCGTCTTGTCCACGACGAGGGGCGTGAGGGAGCCCAGGCCGCTCAGGTGGGACGCGCCCTCGATCAGCGCGCCCGGCCACATGACGTCGAGGTCCGGCGTCGCAAGCACCAGCTCGCCCGGGTTCTTCGAGATCGAGTAGTGCTTCGTGGTGCAGGTGTAGAGGGTGCCGCCGTCGTCGATCTGGCTCGTGGCGGGGGGCTCGGAGGTCGGCACGCCGTCGTTCTCGGGTTGGGTCGGCGACAGGCTCGCCCACGACGGCAGCGCACGCACGTAGGCGTCGACGCTGTCGGGCGTGGACGCCGTGCCGCAGGCGGCGAGCACGACGGTCACGGCCAGGACGCTCGCCGCGAGCGTGGCGCGGCGGTAGAGGGTGCCGACCGTCCCGCGGCTGGGTACGATCGACGGCTTCGTTGTGCACGGCCTCTGCTGGGTGCGCATGGCGCCCTCCTTCGTCCGCGGTGTCCCGGTGTCTTCCCGGCGCGCTCCGCCCGAGATCAACGCTGCTACGAGCCTAGGCGGGCGCTATCAGTCGACTATCAGTCGGGGCGCCGCCCCGCCGGCGGCCTGCGCGCGTCGGCCTGCGCGCATCGGCCTGGGACACTTGTCTCTGGGTGCCGTCGCGGCACCGGCGTAGGGTTCGTTCCAGCGAGTTCCGAGTCGAGGACCGGACCCTGCGAAGCGCGGGGTCGACTCGACCGAGGGGCCACGACCCGACGGGTCGCGCGCGCCTCCGGGGCCAGCCGGGTGACCGGATGACCTGCCGTGCTGCAAAGGGACCGCCCGTTCGCGGGCCGTCCCCTTTTTTTCCATGGGACCCGAACGGTGAAGGGAGCACGTGAAGCGTCCGTAGTAGCCGTTCTCGACCTCTGGTGAAGCACTACCTCGTTTGGAGACATCGATGAGCAAGAACCGCGGGTATGGCACGAGCGCCTGGTGGAACGCGCAGTTCGAGCGGCGCGCCGTCCTGAAGGGGATGGGTGTCGCCGGTGGCGTGGCCCTGGTCGGGCGCGCCTCGGCCATCAACGAGATCCTGCCGGCGTTCGGCAGCGAGCAGATCCTCACGACCGCCGACAACGAAGGGATCCTGCAGGTCGCCGTCAAGAACGGCATGATCCTTCGCGTCGAGAGCCTGGACTACCCCAACAACGAGGCCTCCCCGATGGCCCTCAACTGGGACCGCCGCGTGTACGCGCCCGATCGCATCCTCTACCCGATGGTGCGCACCGACTGGGCGCCCGGAGGCGGCGGCGACCGCAGCACGCGGGGACAGCCGCGCTACCGTCGCGTGAGCTGGGACGAGGCGCTCGATCTCGTGGCCGGCGAGCTGCAGCGCGTCAAGGACACCTACGGCAACGAGGGCATCTACACCACCGGCACGTGGTCGACGTCCGGCGTGCTGCACAACAAGGACGCGCAGCTCCAGCGCATGCTCAACCTCCACGGCGGCTTCACCACCCGCCTCGGGAACAAGAGCTACGCCTGCTGGGCCTGGGCGGCCCCCTACGCCATCGGCATGGGCTACCCGCTGCACTCCATGCAGGACATCGCCGACAACGGCAAGATGGTCATCTTCTGGGGCACCGACCCGGTCAACACGACCCGCACCGCGTACGGCAACGGTGCCCAGGCGAAGTGGATCCGCGAGCTGCGCCGCCGCGGCGTGAAGATCGTCACGATCGACCCGCTGTACACCGAGACCGGCGAGCTGTCCGACCAGTGGATCGCCCCGCGCCCCGGCTCCGACAGCGCCATCATGGCCGCCATCGCCCAGGTGATGATCGCCGAGGACCTGTACGACAAGGACTTCATCGGCAAGTACACCGTCGGCTTCGAGCCCTTCCGGCAGTACGTCATGGGCGAGACCGACGGCCAGGTCAAGACTCCCGAGTGGGCGTCGACGCTCAGTGACGTTCCCGCCGACACGATCCGCAGCCTGGCGCGCGAGTTCGCGACGACCAAAGGCGTGATGCTGGCCCCCGGCTTCGGCATCCAACGGCAGGATCACGGCGAGCAGCAGGTGCTCATGTTCGTGGCCCTCGCGGCCATGAAGGGCGAGCTCGGCACGCCCGGCGGCGGCCTTGCCGTGTACGTCTACGGCACGCACGGCCGTCCCGACGTCCAGGGGCGCGGCCCGAGCAGCTTCACCGGGGGTACCAACCCCGTATCGCAGCTCATCCTCGAGCAGCACTTCAGCTACTCGCTCATGAACCCGGGCGTCACCTTCAACCACAACGGCAAGAGCTACACCTACCCGCAGCCCGGCAAGTCCGAGATCAAGCTGGCGTACCTCACCTGCGGCTCGCGCCTCGTGAACCAGCACGACGACATCAACCTGCAGCTCCAGGCGCTCCAGAAGCTCGACACGCACATCGTGCAGGACTCCTGGTGGACGCCCGGCGCGCGCCAGGCCGACATCGTCCTGCCGGCGGCCACCCTGTTCGAGCGCAACGACATGGTCCAGCTCGGCGAGTACATGGTGTACCAGCACCAGATCATCGAGCCGCTCGGCGAGTCGATGTCCGACTTCGAGATCATGAAGGCCGTGTCCGAACGGCTCGGCTTCAAGGACGCGTTCACGGACGGCAAGGAAGACGAGGACGCGTGGTTGCGCTCGCTCTACGCCAGCTCCGACGCGCCCCTCGAGTACGACGCCTTCCGCGACGCGGGCTACTTCGTGTTCCCGATGAACGAAGGCGCGGCGAGCCCGTTCGATGCGTTCCGCGACAACCCGGCGCTCAACCCCCTCGGCACCCCGTCGGGCAAGGTCGAGATCAGCTCCGAGACGATCGCCTCCTACGGCTACGACGACTGCCCCGGCGTGCCCCAGTGGCTCGAGCCCGTCGAGTGGCTCGGCAGCGCGGAAACGTCGCAGTACCCCCTGAACGTGATCACGAAGCATCCGTTGTGGCGCCGCCACTCGAGCTACGACAACGTGGACACGCTGCGCAAGGTGAGCAAGATCAACGGCTTCGAGCCGGTGACCATCAACCCGAAGGACGCCGCCGAGCGGGGGGTCGCGATGGGCGACCTCGTGCGGGTGTTCAACGGTCGCGGCCAGGTGCTGGCCGCCGCCAACGTCACCGATGCCGTGCGGCCAGGGGTCGTCATCCTGCAGCAGGGCTCGTGGTACCGGCCTGCGGAGCCGAGCAAGGTCGGCAGCCTCGATCGCGGCGGCTCGGCCAACGTGCTCACGCGCGAGGCCGGCACCTCGCAACTGTGCCAGGGGCCCGTCGTGCACTCCGTGCTGGTCGAGATCGAGAAGTACGCGGGCGAGGCCGCCCCCAACGACTACGCGGCCGTCCAGCCGAGCTGACGTCTCGCCCACACCCTCCGCCGGGGCTCCGCCCCCGGCGGAGGATCCGCCCGGCGAGCGTAGCCGGACGGGAAACGGGGGAGACGGGAGGGTGCGAGCCGCCCAAGACCACACGATCCGACGCCCGCCTCGCGGCGCGCCGTCGGCAGGATCTTCCCATAGCATCACGATTCGGAACACACCTCAGGAGCGTGGCATGGCACAGAAGCTAGCGCAGCGTTTGTGGAGTCGGCAGGTAGGGCGTCGCGACGTCCTCAAGGGCATGGCCGTGGGCGGCGGAGTGGCCCTCGTCGGCCGTGCGGTCGCCATCAACGAGATCCTTCCGGCGTTCGGCACCGAGCAGGTGTTGTCGACGGCCGACAGCGAGGGCCTCATCCAGGTCGTCGTGAAGAACGGCATGATCCTCCGCGTCGAGAGCCTCGACTACCCCGAGAACGAGGCCTCCCCGATGGGGCTGGCGTGGGACCGGCGCGCGTACGCGCCCGACCGCATCCTGTACCCGATGGTGCGCACCGACTGGGCGCCGGGCGGCGGCGGCGACCGCGCCACGCGTGGCAAGCCGAGCTACAAGCGCGTCAGCTGGGACGAGGCGCTCGACCTCGTGGCCGGTGAGCTGAAGCGGGTGAAGGAGAGCTACGGCAACGAGGCCTTCCTGGCCCAGAGCATCGGCGGCTGGCAGACGGCCGGAAACTTCAACACCAAGAACAACCAGATCGGCCGCTTCTTCAACCTCTACGGCGGAACGACCAACATCCTCGGCAACAAGAGCTACGCCTGCTGGCAGTGGGGCGCGCCCTACTCGCTGGGGCAGATCTACCCGGCCGATTCCATGCAGGACACGCTCGACAACACCAAGACGTTCATCTTCTGGGCGTCGGACCCGATGAACCTGCTGAAGGTGCGCGCGGTCGGCTACAAGCGCATCCGCGACTGGGTCGTCGAGATGAAGCGGCGCGGTATCCGGCTGATCACCATCGACCCCGTCTACACCGAGACGGCGGCGATGTCCGACGAGTGGATCCCGATCCGCGCGGGCGGCGACTCGGCGCTGATGGCGGCGATGGCGTACGTGATGGTCGAGCAGGGGTTGCACGATTCGGCGTTCATCGATACCTACACCGTCGGCTTCGAGCCGTTCCGGCAGTACCTCATGGGCGAGTCCGACGGCACACCGAAGACGCCCGAATGGGCCGCGGACAAGACCGACATGTCGGCCGAGAAGATCCGCGCGTTGGCCATGGAGTACGCCACGACCAAGGGCGTCAAGATCGCGTCGGCCCGCGGCATCCAGCGCAACGAACACGGCGAGCAGCAGGTGCGCATGCTCATCGCGCTGGCGACCATCAAGGGCGAGTTCGGCCTGCCGGGCGGCGGCCTGGGCTTCGAGATCCCGGGCTCGGCCGGCGTGGGCGATGCCAAGGTCATCGGCAAGGCGCCCGCGAGCTTCGGCAGCGTCCCCAACCCCGTCACCCAGACCATCCTCGAGCAGCGCTTCGCGCCCTCCATCCTCGAGGCGCCCGTCGTCCAGGATCACGACGGCAAGCAGTACGCGTACCCCGAGCCGGGCAAGAGCGAGCTCAAGCTGCTGTACTGGGCCGGCGGCTCCGCCCTGAACCAGCACGACGACGTCAACCTGACCCTCGAGGCGTTCAAGAAGCTCGAGACCGTCGTGGTCCAGGACTCGTGGTGGACGCCGGCGGCGCGCCACGCCGACATCGTGCTGCCCATCAACACGCTGCTCGAGCGCAACGACATGACCCGCTTCTGGCGCTACGCCGTGTACCAGCACAAGGTCATCGACTCGCTCGGTGAGTCCCGCTCCGACTTCGAGGTCTTCCGGGACCTCGCGGACCGGCTCGGCTTCAAGAACGACTTCACGACGGGCCTCGACACCGAGGACGCCTGGCTCCGCAAGCTCTACGAGTCGGCCGACTTCGGCCTCAGCTACGAGCAGTTCCGCGACGAGGGCTTCGTGAAGATGGACATCGACGAGACCCCGTACGTGGCCTTCGCCGACTTCCGCGCCGACCCCGGCGCGAACCCGCTGGGCACGCCGTCGGGCAGGATCGAGATCACCTCCGAGACGATCGCCAGCTACGGCTACGACGACTGCCCGGCGACGCCCCAGTGGATCGAGCCCACCGAGTGGTTGGGCAGCCCGCTCACCAAGGACTACCCGCTGCAGATGATGAACAAGCACCCCTTGTGGCGGCGTCACTCGAGCTACGACAACGTGGACACCCTGCACAAGGACAGCAAGATCAACGGCTACGAGCCGGTGTGGATCAACCCCGCCGACGCCGCGACCCGCGGCATCGCCACTGGCGACGTGGTGCGCGTGTTCAACGGCCGCGGCTCGATCCTGTGCGCCGCGCTGGTCACCGACCGGGTCCGCTCGCAGACGGTCGTCGTGCAGGAGGGGTCGTGGTTCAGCCCCATCGAGCCCGGCACGGTCGGCAGCATCGACCGGGGCGGTTGCGGGAGCGTCCTGACGCGCCAGATCGGGAGCTCGAAGCTGGCGCAGGGTCCCGTTACCCACAGCACCCTGGTCCAGGTCGAGGCGTACGACGGCGCGTCGACCCCGAACGACTACGCGGCTATCCAACCGAGCTGAGGCGGGACCTCAGCTGACCCCACGTGCCGGCGCGCCAGTCGCGCCGGCACGTTCAGAGGAGAACCATGCGCAAGATCAGTCGTAGGTCGTTCGTCAAGGGCACCGCGGTCGGTCTCGCCGGACTGAGCACCTCGTCGGTTTTGGCCCAGGCGTTCCCGTCGATGCAGGATGCAGCCGGCGCGCGCTTCCGGAAGGTTCCCGTGACGGGCGTGTTCGGGCCCATGTGGGCCACGGTGGAGTACGGACGGGTCACCAACGTCGCCCCGCTCGAGCAGGCGTTCGGCTACATCTCGAACATCGAGGCGATGCCGGACCGCACGTACAGCAAGGCGCGGATCCGCTACCCGATGGTCCGCCGCGACTTCCTCGCGAAGCGCGAGAACAGCGACCGGAGCCTGCGCGGCAAGGGCGACTTCGTGCGCGTGTCGTGGGACGAGGCGATGGCGCTGGTCGTCGCCGAGCTCGAACGGGTCAAGGGCACCTACGGGAACGAGGCGCTCTACACCGCCAAGAGCTCGTGGGGCACCAACCACGCCATGCTCCACCGCAACGAGCCGATGGTGCAGAAGCTCTACAACGTGTACGGCGGCTCGAGCCGCTTCGTCGGCAACTACAGCAACTGGGCGCTGTCGGTCACGCTGCCGCGCGTGGCGTGGTCCAGCACCGGCGCCTACACCGACTGGCCGACGTTCAAGGCCAACGCGAAGCGCATCGTGCTGTGGGGCGTCGACCCGCTCACCACCGGGCGCGTGCGCTCGCTGGGCTACAACATCAGCAACTGGATGGACGTGAAGGGCTCGGGCATCGACGTCATCGCCATCGACCCGATGCGCAACGCCACGGCCCGCCACCTCGAGGCCGAGTGGGTGCCGATCCGCTCCAACACCGACACGGCGCTCGCTCTCGGCATCATGCACACGCTGCTCAGCGAGAACCTCCACGACCAGGCGTTCCTGGACAAGTACACGGTCGGCTTCGACGCGTTCAAGGACTACCTGCTCGGCACCGCCGACATGCAGCCCAAGGACGCGGCGTGGGCCGAGGGGATCACGGGCATCGCGGCCGCGAAGATCCAGGACCTGGCCCGCCGCATGGTCGCCGACCGCACCATGATCGTGGGCGGATACGGCGTGCAGCGCCAGCACCACGGCGAGCAGTGGGTGTGGTCCATGGCCGCGCTGGCAGCGATGATCGGGCAGATCGGCCTCCCCGGAGGCGGGCTCTCCTTCGGCTACCACGCCTCCGGCGACGGCGGCTTCCCGGGGGCGAACATGCCGACCGTGTCCGGCTTCTCGGCCGGCTCGAACCCCGTCAAGGCCTACTTCCCGATCGCCCGCTTCGTCGACGTGTTCCAGAATCCCGGCAAGACCATCGACTACAACGGCACCACCCTCACCTACCCGACGATCAAGCTGGCGCACGGCCTGGGCGGCAACTACCTGACCCAGCATCAGGACACCAACCGCCTCATCGCCGGCTACCAGAACGTCGAGACCATCATCCAGCAGGAGATCTGGTGGACGCCCTCGGCGCGCTTCGCCGACATCGTGCTGCCCGCCGTGAGCGACCTCGAGCGCAACGACCTCGGGCAGTTCGCCAACGTCATCGTCGGCTCGCACAAGGCCGTCGACCCGATCTTCGAGTCGCGCTCGGACTACGACATCCTCAGCGAGCTCGCCGATCGGCTCGGCCTGGCCGAGGCGTTCAACGAGGGTCACGACGAGATGGGCTGGCTGCAGACGTTCTACGACGCCGCCAGGGCGAAGGACCCGTCCGGCACCATGCCCGACTTCGACACCTTCTGGAACGACACGAGCGTGCTCCAGTTCGAGGTGAAGCCCGGCACGCAGGTCCACATGGCGGACTTCCGCGAGGACCCGCTGGCCAACGCCGTCGGAACGCCCTCCGGCAAGATCGAGATGTTCTCGGACACCATCGCCGGGTACGCATACGACGATTGCCCGGGACACCCGGCGTGGCTCGAGCCCGTCGAGTGGGTCGGCGGCGCCACCGCCAAGGACTACCCGCTCGCGCTGGTCAGCAAGCACAACTTCTACCGGATCCACTCCCAGATGGACAACACCTGGCTCCGTGACCTGTACAAGGTCGACGATCGCGAGCCCGCCTTCCTCAACACGCAGGACGCCGCCGCCCGCGGCATCGCGACCGGCGACGTGGTGCGCGTGTTCAACGACCGCGGCCAGACGCTCGCCGGGGCCGTCGTCACCGACGACGTCGTCAGCGGCGCCGTCGTCCTCCACGAAGGCTCCTGGTACGACCCGGACGAGGCGGGCGTGGCGGGCTCGCTGGACAAGCAGGGGTCGGCGAACGTGCTCACCCTCGACGAGCCGTTGACCTCCAAGCTCGCCCAGGGCACCATCGCGCACACCACGGTGGTCCAGGTCGAGAAGTACACCGGCGAGGCGGCGTACGTCACCGCCTACGAGCAGCCGATCTGATCCATCGGACCTCGCCAAGGCATGCGCGGCGGGCGGGCACCCTGGTGTCCGCCCGCCGCGCGTTGCGCCCCGCCGCCGGCACGGCGCCGCGTGCCGCGGACCTCCTATGATGGTTGCGTGCCGGCGAGCCTGCACCTGCTTGGCGTCCCCAGGCAGGGCACGGCGGGTCACCTGACCGATCTCCCGCTCGACAAGCCCGCCTCCCTGCTGTACTACCTCGCGCGCCGCGCCGACTGGGTCGGACGCGGCGAGCTTGCCTTCCTGTACCGCCCGGACGCGCCGGAGGCGACTGCCCTCGGCAACGTGAGGGTGTTGCTCTACCGCGCGCGGGCGCGCCCATGGGCCGCCGCGTTGGAGGTCGAGAAGCTCCGCCTGCGCCTGCGCGTCGATACCGACGTCGCGCGGTTCGAGGCGGCGCTCGAGCGAGGCGACTGGCAAGCGGCCCTGAGCCTCTACCGCGGCCCCTTCCTCGAGGGTCTCCGCCTCGACGACGTTCCCGGCTACGACACGTGGCTGGAGCTCGAGCGCCAGGACCTGGGGCGCCGGTGGCGCACCGCGGTCCTCAGCCACGCGGCCGCGGACGGCGCCGACGGCGGTGGCGCCGAGGCGGCCCTGGAGCGCCTTCTGCGCGCCGACCCGCTCGACGAGGAGGCGTTGCAGGCGTACCTCCGGCGCCTCCTGGCGGAGGGGCGCCGCGCGCGTGCGGCGGCCGCGTTCGAAGCGTTCCGGGACGGCCTCGCGCGCGAGCTCCGGCTCGAGCCGCTGCGGAGCACGCGTGCACTGCTCGAGCCGGGGCCGGGGCCGGGGCCGGGGCCGTGGCCGTGGCCGGAGCCGGAGCGCGGCGCCTCGCCCTCGCCCCCCGCCTCGCCGCCGCATCACGCGCCCTCGCCCCACGACCTGCCGGCCACCACCACCCGCTTCGTGGGCCGCGCGCGCGAGCTGACGCTCCTGAGGGAGGCGCTGAGCGGGCCCGACGGCCGGCTGGTGACGTTGGTCGGCCTCGGCGGCGCCGGCAAGACGCGGCTCGCGCTCGAGTTCGCGGCGCAGCAGCACGACCAGTTCCCGGACGGCGTCTCCTTCGCGCCGCTGGCAGGCGTGGCGTCGCCCGAGCTCCTCGTGGACGCCGTGGCCACCGCGGTCGGCGTCGCCCTGGCGGGCGCGCGCGACCCCCACCGCGCGCTCGCGGCGTTCCTGCGCGAGAAGCACCTGCTGCTGGTGCTCGACAACTTCGACGAGCTGGTCGAGGGCGGCGCGCTCGTCGCCGACCTCCTGCGCGATGCCCCCGGCGTGAAGGTCGTGGTGACCTCGCGCGTGGCCCTCGAGCTGAACGGCGAGCGGATCCTCGACGTGGGCGGGTTGGCGTACCCCCCGACCGACGCCACCGAGCCGATCGAGGGCTACGACGCCGTGCGGTTGTTCATCGAGCGCGCGGCGCGGCGCTCGTCGGGGTTCGTCGCCTCCGGCGAGACGCTCGAGGCCGTCGCTCGCCTGTGCCGGAAGGTCGAGGGCCTGCCGCTGGCCCTGGAGCTCGCGGCGACCTGGACCCGCAGCGTCGGCGTGGTGGAGCTGCTGCGCGAGCTCGAGGGGGACCTGGGCGCCCTGGACGCGCCGGCGCGGGACCTGCCGGAGCGGCACCGGAGCCTGCGAACGGTGGTCGAGGCCTCGTGGCGCCGGCTGCCGGCGGCCGAGCGCGGCGCCCTGAGCGCGCTCGCGGTGTTCCCGACCGGCTTCACCCTCGAGGCGGCGCGAACCGTCGCCCAGACGCACCTCGCCCTGCTCCTCGGCCTCGTCAACCACTCCATGCTGCGCCGCGACGACGGCGGCCGCTACGCCATGCACGAGCTGGTCCGGCACTACGCGCTCGAGCAGCTCGACGCCGTCGAACGCGCCAGGCTCGAACGGCTGCTGAGCGCGTACGTCCTGCGGTGGCTGCGTCGTCACGCCGAGGACCTGCGCGGCCCTCGGCACGCGGACGCGATCGCAGCGCTGAGCGCCGAGGGCGGTAGCGTCCGGGCCGCGTGCGACCTGGCCCTGGATCACGGCGCCTGGTCCGAGCTCGACGGCTCGCTGCGCGCCATCTACCGGTTCCACCGCGAGGCCGGCACGCTGCGCGACGGCAGGGCGGTGTTCGCGCACGTCGTCGACGCCGCGCAGGCGGCGGGCGCCGCGCGACCGGCCGCCCGGGCGAGGATGTGGCTGGGCGTCTTCGAGCGCCACCTCGGGCGCTTCGAGGACGCCAAGGGGACCTTGCGGCAGGCGCTCGCCGAGCTGCGGGAGCTCGATGCCGTGGAGGACCTGACCTTCGGCATGCAGGTGCTCGGCACGGCCTACCGCGAGACGGGCGATGCGGTCGCGGCGGAGGCCACCATCCTGCGCGCCCTCGCGCTGGGCGACGCCACCTACCGTGCGGAGGCGATCTTCGCCCTCGCGCTCGTTCGGCGCGATCAAGGGCGCAGGGAGGAGGCGCGCGACCTCCTCGGCGAGTCCGTCGCGCTGTACCAGAAGCGCGGCGACGACGTCGGGAGCGCGGTGGCGAGCGCGCAGCTCGCGCTCGTCCTCGGGCACCTCGGCGCGCCCGCGGGCTCCGTCAAGCGGCACACGCTGCGCGCGCTCGCCGTCTTCCGCCGCCTCGGCCAGCGCAAGAACGAGGCGGTCGCCCTCAACAACCTGGCGGACATCGCTCACGACGAGGGCGACGACGACGCTTGCCTGCGGCTGCTGGGGGAGAGCCTGGAGATCAAGCGACACCTCGGAGACGTCGACGGGCAGGTCACCACGCTCCTGAACCTCGGGGCCCTCCAGCGCGAGTTGGGCCGCCCCGCCGAGGCCGTCGACCGGCTCGCGGCGGCCCTCGCGCTCAGCCGCCGGCACCGGAACGTTCGGGGAGAGCTCAACGTCCTCGCGGAGCTGGCGGAGACCTCGCGGCGTCTCGGCGACGCCGCGGAGGCGCGGGACCACTTCCTGCGAATGCTGCGCCTCGCCTCCGGCATGTCGGTGCCGCCGCGGCACCTCCTCGACGGACTTTCGTACCTCGCGGCGTTCCACGCCGGGACCGGGTCGACGCGCGAGGCGGCGACCCTGTACGACGCCGTGGCGGCGAGCGAGCTGGCGGGGAGCGAGATCCGTTCCGCGGCGCGCGAGGCGCGCCGCAGGCTCGCGCGATCGCTCGACGCGGATGCGGCGGCCGCAATGCCCGCCGCAGCGTCGCCGCCCTCGCTCGCGGCGCTCATCGCGGGGCAGATCGAGGTGCTCGCGCGCGCCGCCCCGCCGGCCTCGCCCGCGCTGCCCGCACGGGCCCGTACCCGCCGCGGCTCCGCCTGAACGACCGCCGGTCGCGACCGCGCGCGTGGGTCCGCGCGGCGTGCCGGCGCCGGCCGCGACGCGCGCGGCCCCGGGACCGGTCCGCTGACACGCTGCTGACACGCGGGCCGTGGACACTGTCGCCAGGCAGGTCAACGAGCGTCCTCCTCAACGACTCCGCGCACACGCCGTCCTCGGCCGCGAGCCGCCCGCCGTGCGCGCCCGCGTGGCGCGCGGAACGGAGCGACGCCATGCACACACCACGAGCGAACGGATGGTGGGGGAACGGGGCGTGGGGAACGGTGGCCGCGGTCGCGGTACGCGGGCCGGCCCGGCGGGCGGCCGTGGCGTGCGCGCTCGCCGCGCTCGCCTGCTCGCCTCTCGCGCGGGCGGCCGGGGCGTGCTACGCCTTCACCGGCCTCAGCGGTGAGTACCACGTCGGCGACACGATCGCCGCGCCGCTGGCAGAGATCCGCCTGGAGCCGTTCCTGCTCGACGGCCAGGCGCACCGTCTCGGGGTGGCGCGAACCGGTGCGCGCGACGCCGCGGCCGGCACGGGGTCCGTGCTCGAGCCCTTCGTCATCGACGCGGTCGTCGTCCCGCACGTGCCATCGCGCGAGGTCGCCGTGCGCTTCGAGGAGCGCCTCACGCCGGACTCGCCGCACGGCAACCTCGCCGCCAACGGGGACGTGCGGGAGGTGATCGGCAGCCTGGCCCTGCTCGACGGCGCCACGCTCGGCCCGGCCGGCGGGCGGGTCGCGGTCGCCGTCACGATCGACCCGATGCGGCGCGCCGGCACGCGGAGCGGCACGCTCGCGTTGCGCGCGCTGGACGGCGGCATCGAGACGCTCGCCATCGGCGGCATCGAGCTGTTCATCGACGAGCTGTGCGTGACGCCCTAGGCCCGGCCCGAGCGACCGTGTTCGCGCCGTGTCGTTGGGGGAGGGCTGGTCGCCTCCCAAGATCGCCGGCACGACGCTGGTCGCGCTCGGCGTGGCGTTCCTGGAGCTCGGCCGTGGGTGAGCGTCGCGCATGCGACCCGCCGCGCCGCGCAGGGAGGAGAGCAACGATGCTGACCCTCATACGCCGCGCCTGGGCGCGGCACCTCGTCACGGCGGGCGTCGCCTTGGCGCTCGTGGGCTCGTGCGGTCCCGGCGGCGGCACGCCACCGCAGGGCGAGGATGGACCGCCGTTCGTCATCCTCAGCCCCGCCGGCGGCGCGCAGGTGGCCTCGCCGGTGTTCTTCGCCATCGCGCCCCGCGATCCCGCGAGCGTGGACGCGGTCACCTTCGTGGCCGGCGGAACGGAGCTGGCGGTCGACAGCCCGAACGAGGACGCCTACCGCGTCTTCCTCCTTCCCGGCGACTTCCCCGAGGGGGATCTCGGGCTCACCGCGACCGCCGTCGACAAGGCGGGCCGGCGTCGCAGCGCGAGCATCACGGTTCACGTCGTCCGGCATCCGCCGGGGCAGGAAACGGTGGGGGCCGCCGGAGCGTTGCTCGGCGCCACCGAGGACGGCGGCGCGATCAGCACGCTGAGCGTGCCGCCGGGCGCCACCGCCGGGGCCGTCGTAACCTTCTCGGCCATGACGAAGCAGGAGGTAGAGCTGGCGACGGGCATCGACTACGACGCTCTCGGCGTGACGTTCCTCGGCGCTCAGGAGGTCACCACGAGCAGCGCTCTCGGGGCGCCGCTCGGGGTGTCGTCGGGCGGATTCGGCGCCAGGGTCCAACCGAGTCAGGTGGTCGTCAACTACAGCATCGTGCCGGACGCCGACGGTGACGGGGTCGATGAGCTGGTCGCCACCAACGGCGCCAGCGTCGCGCCGAACGGCGACGTGATCTCGAACCCCGTCCCGCGCATCCAGGTGGGCGACACGGTCGTGGCGCGGACGGCCGGCTCGCGTCGGCTGCGCACGCAGCAGACGGGCGGGCTGCGGGGACCCCCCGGAACGCGGCTCGAGCTCCAGGTCCCTACGGGCCTCAACCCCATGTCGGCGTTCGGCAACCTGGCGGTCTTCACCTCCCTGGTCGACGGCAGCCGCGTCGAGCTGCCCGCCTCCGTCGAGCCGGACCCGAACGACCCCGGTGCCGTGCCCACGGTCGCCGTGCACATCCCGCTGCTGGCGCCGGGGGGCGCGACGCTCGTCCTCCAGAACGTCAGCTCGGGCGAGAGTAGCGCCGTCCTGGACGTGGTGGTGGAGGCTCCGGCGCCCCTGCCCGACGAACCCGGGGTCGTCATCGACGGCGTCCTCGAGGCGATCGCCACGGCGCTCGCCGCCGATCCCGACGCGGCGGACGCGGCGGCGCAGCTGCAGCAGGCGCGCACCCTGTTCGCGCAGATGGCCGACCAGCCGACTGCTGAGGAGAGCGAGACGCTCCAGGCCGTGGCGGTGTTCCTGGCCGGGTCCGATGCCGAGGAGCTGGTGTCCGGCTTCTCCGGCGGCGGCGTTCGGGGCCAGGCCTGTTCGGCGAGCTCGATCGGGTCCGCCGTCGGTCGCTACGGCGCCGGCATCCTGCTCATGGATGCCGGGGTCATCCTGGAGGGGAACGTCGGCATCTTCTTCGTGCCGGCCGGGGTGGCGGCAGGGATGCTCTACGGCGGCGGCTCGTACCTGGCCCTGTCGGGCCTGCGGGGCGTCGTGGGCACGCTCAGGGACTGCCTCACCGGTCCCTCGGCGGCCGACACCTGCCTCCCCCCGTTGACCCCCTCGTTGCAGTACGTCATCGAGCCGACGCCGCCCGTACCGCCCCCCGGGGACGTCCGCGCGAGCGCAGCGCCGCCGCCGCCATCGGTGACGGGCATGGGCTCCGTCGTTCCGCCGGGCGGCGAGGTCTGTGGATCGGCGTCCGGAGGTGCCGGAGGCGCCGCCTCGGGCGTCCGCGCCCTCGCGGCGGGCACCAGCGCGATCCCAGCCGACCTGAACGGCCGCTATATCGTCAAGGTCTTCTACGGCGCCGGCATCAGCGTGCCGTTCACCGGGGTGTCGGACCCCGCCGGGTACGTCTACATCCCGATCGTTCCGGAAGGTCAACCGTTCGAGGCCGTCGCGTTCGACACGCTCACGGGCGAGACGCGCTCGTTCGAGGGCGTCGGCGCCCCCGTCGGGACCTCGACGTACGTCTACTTCGACTTCTTCGGCGAGGGCGGGAGTGCCGCCGAGGTGGTGGACTACGACAGCAACACGGCCGGCACGCTCGGCGGCGTCGACGTCTACCTCTTCGAGGGCCACGCCGGCGACCTCATCAACCTCGCCGTCTTCACGGAGGACGTCAACCTCGGCCACATCGACTACGAGCTCTCCGACGCCGGTGGGGTCGGGCTGCTGGTCGGCAGCGCCACGGGCGGGCACTACTTCGACACCGGCTTCGTCTCGTTGACCGGCGACGGCCTCTACTCGTTCACCGTGGACGGCCGCGGCGCCAGCGGCCCGTACACGTTCGGGCTGGCCCAGATCGCTCCACCGGCTGAGTTCGATCCTTCCGCTCCCGTGCAGGGCGAGCTGCACGCCCTGGGCGACCACCAGTTCTACCGCTTCTCCGGCGCCGCGGGCGCCACGGCCGAGGTCACGTTGAGCCACGACGGCGGCTCGATCCTGAACGCGCAGATGGCGCTGCGCGAACCCCTCGGGTCCGCGGCGTTCTACGCGAGGCCCGTTCGTCTGCGGTTGGCCACGACGGATACGAGGCGCAGCGTCTCCGGCACCCACACGCTCGCGGAGACCGGCGACTACGTCGTGGAGGTGTGGCTGGCGGACATCTTCGAGGACGAGCTGGCGAGGCAGCTGGGGGCGTGGCGGATCGACGTGAGCCTCGCGGGACCGTGAGCCGGCGTTGCGCGGAGGGGCGCGGCCGCGGCCGCGCCTCCCGCACATCCGCCTTCGCGCGGCGGACGCCGGTCCGTGCGCGGCTCACGTGCCGCGCCGCGCTGGCTTCGCTGTTCGTCGCGTGCGTTGCGACCTCCTGCCGGGTGGACGGCCCCGGCGTCGGCCCGGGGCAACAGGCCGCGACCGACGGCGTGGCCAGCGCCTCGAGCGCGATCGCCCTCTCGCCCGACGGGGCTACGTTGTGGGTCGTCGATCCCGACGCCGACGCCGTGACGCCGGTCGCCACGGCGAACCTGCGGGTGGGCCGGCCGATCCCGGTGGGGCGAGAGCCCTGGGCCGTCGCCGTCGGACGGGCGGGCGCCGTCGTGGTGATGAACCGGGCGAGCGGGTCGCTCACCCTGCTCGTCGGCGGGCGGCGGACCGATGTGCGGGTCGGTCCGGAGCCGGGCGGCCTGGCGCTGTCTCCGAGTGGCCGGTTGGCGTACGTGACGGTCTCCGCGGCCGCGGAGGTGGCCGTCGTCGCGCTCGATGCGGCCGCCGTGGTCGGGCGCATCCCCGTAGGGCCACAGCCCTGGGCCGTGGCCGTAACCGACGACGGCGATGCGCTCGACGAGGACGAGACGCTCATCGTCGCGCACCGCTACGCCCGCCGGACGAGAGGCGGCTCGGAGGGCGCCAACGACGGTGCCCAGGGGTGGTTGACCCTGGTGCCGCCCGGCGGGAGGCCCACCGAGGTCGCCTTGCCCCCGTACGCCTTCGGCTACCCCAACGTGCTCGAGGCGCTCGCCGTCGACGGCTCGACGGCGTGGACCGTCCATCTGCTCGACAGCCCCGCGCTTCCGCGCACCTTCGACGCCACGGTGTCGGGAGCGCTGTCCGCCGTGCCCCTGCCCGCCGCGGGGGCGGCGGGCGCGGCCCCGGGCCGGGGCGCGGGCCTGGCCCTCGAGCTGAACGATGCGGACTTCGCCACGCCCACGAACTTCCCTCGCGCCGTGGCCCTCTCACCGGACGGTTCCCGGGCATACGTCGTGCTGGCCGGTAGCGACAGCGTCATGGGTGTCGACGTTTCGGGCGAGGTGCCGCGGCTCGTCGGGTTCTGGCCCACCGGCCGCAACCCCCGTGGCATCGCGCTCACCCCAGACGGCGGTCGCGCCTACGTCATGAACTACCTCTCGCGCGACGTGAGCGTGCTCGATCTCACCGACGAGACCGCGAGGCGTGCCGGCGAGCGTCTGCCGGTCGCCCCGGAGACGCTGTCCCCGGAGGTCCTTCGCGGGAAGATCCTGTTCAACGGCGCCGCCGATCCCCGCATGTCGCGTTTGGGATGGTTGTCGTGCGCGTCGTGCCACCCCGACGGAGGCAGCGACGACACGACCTGGACGACGCCGGAGGGAGCCCGCCAGACCATGCCGCTGTGGGCCGCCGCCGCAGGGCCGTTGCACGCTTCGGCCACGCGCGACGAGGTGCAGGATTTCGAGAACGACATCGAGGGATTGATGGGCGGGGTGGGCCTCGCGCCCGGCCCCGCGAATGCCTCGCTCGGCCCGACGAACGCCGGGCGGGCACCCGATCTCGACGCGCTGGCGGCGTTCGTGACCGCGGGCGTGCGGGTGCCCGCGTCGCCCCACGCCGCGGACGGCCGGGGGCGCGGACGCTCGCTCTTCCAGGGCCTCGGATGCTCCCGTTGCCACGCCGGGCCCGCCTGGACCACGAGCCTCCTCCCCGGTCCCGCGGGCAGCCTCGCGCCCGACGGCCAGATCGAGGTCGAAGCCGTCCTCGTCGACGTGGGGACCTACGCGCCCGACGGCGGGGGGCTGGGTGCGGACGGTTTCGACGTTCCCACCCTGCTCGGACTCGCCGCGACGGCGCCGTACCTCCACGACGGCTCGGCCGCGACCCTCTCGGACGTGCTCGGCAATCCGAGCCACGCGGGGCCGCGCCTTGGGGGCGACGACGAGCTGGCGCTGATCGCCTTCCTCCTCGGCATCGACGGCAGCACGGAGCCGGTCGTGCAGGCGGGCCCCGCCGGGGGCGGAGCGCTCTCGGAGACGGCGGCCGCGCGATCTCCTCTCCCGCGGGGCGCCGGCACGGCCAATGTGGGCGCGGGCGATGTGGGCGCGGGCGATGTGGGTGCGGGCGATGGCGGCGCGGGCCGCCGTCCCGGGCTTTCGTCCCGAGGGGGGACAACTGACTCTCCATGACGGTCGCCGGGCTGTCCTATGGTGACGGGGACGATCCCCTGGCTCGTCTACGGAGGTTGATTATGCGACTCGGACCCTTGGGAACCCCGGAACTGCTCGTCATCCTGCTCGTGGTGCTGCTCCTGTTCGGCGCGAAGCGCCTGCCGGAAGTGGCGAAGGGGCTTGGACGATCCGTCAAGGAGTTCAGGACCGGACTGAAGGACCTCTCCTCGGAAGCGGCGCCGGAGCGCGCCGAGAAGGACGTCCCGGCCCCGACCCACGTGAACGGCGAGAGCTGACGTAGGCGCCGTTCGGGCGGCGGGCTGAGCCAGCCCGCGGGGGCGTGGAGGTGTCGTGGACAGTCTGCTCGAGCTCGTTGGGAAGGCGGTGCGGCAACAGCCGGAGTACCGGCCCGACCTGTGCATCGCCGTCAAGAAGAGCGTGGGCGCGTGCAGCGCGTGCCGCGACGTATGCCCGCACGAGGCGATCACGATCGGCCACCGGGTGGTGGTGGACGAGATCCACTGCAGCGGCTGTGGCCTTTGCATCGAAGCGTGCCCGTCGGAGGCGCTCTCCTCGAGCCCGAGGCTGCGGCCCGACGGGGCCGTGCGCTGCTCGCGCGTCAACGGCAACGCCCAGAGCGTGGAGTGCCTCGGCCGGCTGCAGGCCACCGACCTGCTCCGGGTCGCGTCCGGTCACGAGAAGCTGACGCTCGCGCGCCGCGATTGCGCGGCCTGCCCGGTCGGCAACGCCGACGTGGTCGAGGCCGTCGAACGTGTGGTGGGCGAGGCTGCCGCTCTGGCGGCGTTCCGTCCGCGGCCGCTGGCGTTCGAGGTCGTCGAGTGCGCCAAGCTCATGCGCGAGGAGCGCCACGCGGCGGTGAGCCGTCGAGACCTCTTCAGGCTGGGTCTGAAGAACGTCCAGGCCGGCGCGTCGGAGGCCCTCGCCCGGGTCGACTTCGGTGGCGACCTCGACAGCACCCTGCCCGACGAGACGCAGCGCCGGTTCGCCTGGCTCTCCCAGGCGAAGCCCGCCACCGACGCTGCGGTGCCCTGGGTGTTGCCGCGCGTGGCGGAGAGCTGCATCCTGTGCCCCGTGTGCACCAACGTGTGCCCGACGAGGGCCTTCGATCGGCGGGTCGATCCGCCCGAGGAGGGCGGCGTCCGGCTGCTGCTGTCTCCCGAGCGTTGCAACGGTTGCTCGGCCTGCGTAACGTCGTGCCCCGTGCACGCGATCACGCTCGACAGCGAGGTCACCTGGGGCGAGCTCAGCGGCGGCACGCAGGAGGCGTTCCTGCGCCCGCCCCCGGGCGCCGGACCGCGTGTGTCTCCCGCGCCGCTGCCGGTCGACCCGGGCGCGCGAACGACTTCCTGAACGCGAGAGCCGCGCCGCCGTCCGCGCGGGCAGGGCGCGCGCACCGCTACGCTCGCCGTCCCCTGGGCGGCAGCGCCGCCGTTCGCACGGGGCAGGGCCATGGGGTCCGTCCCTCGGGCCGAAGCCGCGATGGCTTGCTTCGCCGCCTTGCAGGGGCGCGTCCGGCCGGGCCGTGACGTCAGTCGTCCTGTAGCCCGTTCTCGGGGCGCGCGTCGGCGGGCGCCGGGACGTACCGTCCGGGTGCGACCGCGAGCGCGTCGAGGTCGGGCGACGGCGTCCCTACACCGAACCCCTGCGCGTGGGTGATCCCCAGATCGGCCAGGATCCCGAGGACGGTGGGATCCTCGATCCCCTCCGAGACGATGATGTCGAAGCGGTCACGGGCCTGCGCCAGCAACCTCAAGGCGGCATCCTGCTGCGGTCCGCCGAGCATCTCGGGGAGCACGCTGCGGTCGAACTTCACGCCGTCGATGGGCGCACCCCGCCGGAAGCGGTGGTCGAGGTCCTCGGAGGTGACGTCGTCGAGGAGGACGAACGCGCACTGCTCGCGGATCGCGGCGAGCGCGTTCCAGTACGCCTTGGCGTTGGGGATCGGCTGTTCGGTCAGCTCGATGATCATCCGCTCCTGGAGCGACGGGTGGAGCGAGCGGAGCGTCTCGACCGCGGCGGCGTCCATGATCTGGTCCGGGCTGAGGTTGATGCTGAGGCTCGCCCGCGGGTTCAGCTGGAGCGTGTGTGCCGCCTGCTGCAGGGTGAAGCGCGTGAACGTCGCCCGCCGAACGGGCACGAGCCAGTACGGCAGGATGTCCAGCGGCCCGCGGATGGTCCCGTCGGGAAGCCTCCACCGAACGAGCGCCTCGTGCCACGGCAGGTAGCCCGAGCGCACGGCGAGGACCGGCTGGTACTGGTACGTCAGCGCGGTGAGGTGCGGGTGTCGTGGGGTCGGTGTCTCAAGCGCCATGGAGAGCTCGCAGGGGAAGACGTGGCGCACCCCGGCCGCTAGCGGCCGGGGGGTCGTGCGCGCCGTACGGGTCGGTAGGTCGTGGGGGCACGAGGAACAGGCACCGACCGGGCCGAGGGTGTCTCGTTCAGCCAGCGTCCAGGTTGTCGTGGCCGCCGCTGCTGTCGGCGAAGGTGATGCTCTGGTGGGTTGCGAACATCGTGCCGCCGGCGGCGGAGCCGAGCAGAACCAGGGCGAGGATTGCGCTGCGAGCGACCTTCTTGAACGTGGTCATCGTGACCTCCTCAGATGCCCGCACCGTAGCCGGGCGCGACTGAAAGCCCGCTGAAACCGCGCGCCGCATCGGTTTTCAGCGAGTTTCCAGTCCGGGCGGCCTACCTTCGGAGCCATAGGAGGCAGGTTGGATGACCAGACAAGAGGCACTTCAACGGTTGGAGGGCACCTGGGCCTTCCAGGCGCGCGGCGACCGGGTCGTGGTACGGGATCTTGCGTTGTTGGAGCGCATCCACCAGGTGCAGAGCGAGCGTGCCGTAGCGGGACTCCGGTCTCGCAGGCTCGAGCAGCTCATGAGCGAGCAGGCGGCCTGAACGCAGGCCGATGACCTTCCGGGATCCACGGCGCACTCGAATCCGAGAGTCGAAAGAGGAGAAGGCTACGGCCACCGATACGAACGGGTGATGACAACAGGGGGGCTCGAAGCGCCGGGTTCAACCGGGGGCGACCGTCTGGGGAGACGCTCGCCCCCGGTATGCTGGTTGGCATGTGGCTGACGCGGGTCCTCGGGCTGGTCGAGGAAGCGCGGCGCCCGGTGGTCCTGGGCGGCGCCGAAGCCTTCGGCGCGCCGTACATCATCGATGCGCTCCGCGGCCGCACCCGCGTGGCCTGGTTGCAGGTGACGCCGCGCATGATCGGCGATCCCGTTGGGCAGGGCAACGCCCTCGCGCAGGCGTTGAACGCCGTAGCGGGAGCGACCCTGTTCGCGCACGCCATGCCGGTCACGGCGCACCTGCGAGCCATGCGGCACTACCGGATGGACCTGCAACCGCTGGTGGTGGCGGTCTCGGACGCCGACCTCGAGCCGACCCTCGCGCGCCGCCTGTTCGACCTGGCGGACGACGGATACCGGTTGGTCGTCAGCGTCGACGATGAGGGCGTGTTCGGGGACGAGCGCGTGACCGTGATCGGGCGGGACACGCTGCGGCTGTCGCCGCACGAGGCCCTGCAGATCGCGCCGAACGGCCTGCCGCCGGAGACCCTGAAGGCGCTGTACGCGGACGCGGACGGCAGGTATACGCCCTTCACCGGGGCGGCGGCCAGGGCCGTGGGGCTCCCGCGCGTGTACGTGCCCACCCCGTTCGGTCCGGCCGTCGCCAACGACGACGCCGAGTCGTTCGCGGCGGAGGTCACCGTGCAGGCGCTGCAGCGGGAGGGGCGCCTCGTCGAGGCCCTCGATCTCGCGGTGATGCGGCAGCCGGAGCTCGTGGAGGCGCTCCTTCGGCGGGCGGGGCCCGCGTACCAGGAAGAGGGCCTGCTGCCGCGCCTCCACCTGCTGCTGTCGAGCCTGCCAGACCCGTACCGCGGTGCGGAGCGCGTTCTGGAGTGGCGCACGGTGGCCGCCTTGAGCGTCGATGACGTCGCGTCGGTCGCCGAGGAGGTCGACGAGCACCTCGCGGCGTTCAGGGCGCCCGAGCTGCGCGCGAGGCGCGCCGGGACGCTGACCCAGGCCGAGGGACTCCCGCTCGCCGAACAGGCGCTGGCCCTGAAGCGGACCCCGCTCACCGTCTGGCAGTACGGCCGGCTCGTGCTCGATCACCGCCGCGGCATCGAGGTGTTGCGCGACAGCGTCCGCCTTGCGGAGGATCTCGGGACCCCGTACGACATCGCGCGCAACGCCAGCGAGCTGGCGAACCGGCTGGCGCACGTCGGGGACTTCCAGCGCTCCGCCAGCTGGGCCCATTGGGCGCTCCAGGTCTTCGACGAGGCGCACCTTCACGACGGGATCCGTCGCCTGCGCATCGTCAACATGCTGGCGTCGGCGAGGATCCTGTCCGGCGACCTCGTCGGTCTCCGTCGGATGCTCGAGGACGCTCAGGTGACCCTCGAGGGTACGCTTCCACAGCTGGCCAGCACCTACCGGAGCACCCTGTCCTGGCTGGAGCAGGCAACGGGCCACGGCGACGCAGCCCTGGAGCTCGCCCGCGCCACCTACGAGGGCAGCCCCCGCGCCATGAAGACGCGCTTCGCGTACCAGTACGTGCGAGCGCTCAACGAGGTGGGCGACACGAGCGCCGCCCTTCGGATCGCCGACGAGGCGGTGGAGTTGAGCGGTCACGATCTCGACTACCGTCGCCTCCCCGGGTGCCTGGCGCGTGGCATGGCGCTCGCGGTCCGGGGTGACGAGGCGGCCGCCGACGCGCTCGTGCCGGTGATGGTGGAGCGTGACGCGGTACTTGCGGAGAGCCGCATCGCGGCCGCGTTGCACTACCTGCTCATCACGGACGGCGCCGCGCACAACGTCCCCGACGACCTCGCCACCCTGCTGTCGACCCTCCACCCGACGGCGTTGCGCGTCCTCAGCGGACCCGAGACGCTGTTCGCGGGTGTCTGGAGCCGGCTTTCGCGCGGCGCCGAGCTGCGCCTGTCGTTCCTGGGGACCACGCGGTGCCGTCTGCGCGACGACGTCGTTCACCTTCCGAACCGGCTCGCGGAGATCGCACTCGCCCTGGCGCTTCGGCCCGACGGGATCTCGGTGGACGAGCTGCACGCGTTCGTCTCCTCGGGCGACGACGCCGGCCCCAGCCTGCAGACGTTGTACGCACACATCAAGCGGCTGCGCAAGCTGCTCCCCTTCAGCGAGCCGCCGTACCACTTCGTGGTGCCGTTCGAGGCCGACATCACACGCGCGCGCGAGTTCCTGCAGCGCAACCGCGTGCGCGAGGCCATCAGCCTCTTGCAGGGGCCGCTGCTCCCGACGAGCCACGCACACGGGGTGGAGGAGCAGCGCCAGGTGCTGGAGGAGGAGCTCCGTCAGGCGGCGCTCCTCGCCGACGATCCGGACGCGTTGTTCGAGCTCGCGGACCGCCTGGGCGACGACCTCGAGCTGTGGGAGGCCGCGGACGCGGCGCTTCCCGACGGCGACCCGCGCGCGGCGATCACCCGCGCGCGGCTGCGGCGCCTCGGTGCCGAGTACGGTGTGCAGCCCTGAGCGCCGCCCGGTGGCGGTCCTTCACTCGAACTGCTTCGCCATCGTCGCGGGGGGCGCGGCATCGAGCAGGCGACCGTCGCGCGACACGGTGAAGTGCCGCCCGCGCCACGCGACGGTCGTGCCGAACGCGCCGACGAACCACACCGCCGCGCTGAGCAGGTCGCGCACGGGGAGCCACGGGAGCCACCGTCGAACCGTCGCGTCGCCCGCATGCCCGGCGAGCAGCCACGCGATCCGCCAGCGAAGAGCCAGGGTCGCGACCAACAGCGCCAGCGACAACGGGTCGCCGCCGGTCACGCCCACCAGGGCGAGCGCCCAGCCGAGGCTGTAGGTCAGCAGCAGTCCCGGGTAGTGCCACGGCCTGCTCACGCGCGTGGTCCGCGCCCACCGAACCTCCCTGTTCCACTGCTCGGCGAAGCTGGTGGGGCCGAGCACGGTGTCCAGCACCATGGTGGAGAGGTGCACCCCCATCCCCAGCCGTGCCATCCGCAGGCCGATGTGGTAGTCGTCCGCGAGGAAGTCGGCGACCGAGGCGAAACCGCCCAGGCGCTCGAGGTCGGCGGACCGGAGCGCCACCGTGGCGCCGAGCGCGAAGCGCATGCCGAGGAGGGTGCGGGCCATCAGCACCCCGGGGAGGAACGCACAGGTCATGTGCATCGCCTCCAGGCGCGCCGTGAAGGTGAGGGGGAGCGTGCCTCGGTAGGGGCAGGTCACCATGCCCACGCCGGGGTCCTCGAGGGGCGCGACCACCCGGCGAAGGAAGTCGGCGCGCACGCACACGTCGCTGTCGGTCGCCACCAGGACCGGGTAGCGGGCCCGCTGCGCGAGCGCGTGCAGCAGGCCGACCTTCGGGTTCGGCGTCGAGCTCGCGATGACGTACAGCTGCACGTTGCAGGCCGGGTGCTCGGCCCGCACGCGTTCGATGACGCTCACGGCGGGGTCGTCGGCGTCGGCCACGCCGAACAGGACCTCGTACTCGGGGTAGTCCTGGACGCAGAAGGTCGCGAACGTGCGCAGCGCTTCGGCGTCGAGGCCCTTCACCGCCTTGAGGATCGACACGGCGGGCAGTCGCCCGGTCGCGAGCGGCGGTGCGTGGCCGAAGAAGGTCCGGGACATCCACCACACCGCCAGCCAGTAGAGCCAACTGACGGCCAGCAGCGCGACGATCGCCGCCTCAACCACGGGCCGGTCCCCGCTTCGCGCGGCGAGCGCCGAGCACGGCATAGGTCGTGCGCTCGATGCCGGGCCGGCACAGCGCCTCCGCCACGCGCGGATCGAGGAGCGTGGCCAGGTCGCCGGGATTGGGTCCATCGGCGTCGGGATGCGCCACCTCGGAGGGGTGGAAGTAGATCTCCGCGTCCTCCGTTCTCATCGAGGCGAGCGCGTCGAGCACGTAGGGCGTGCGCATATGCCCCGTCTCCATCAGGCCGTAGGCGCGTCGCGGCGCCACGAGCGCTCGGGGCAGGCGTCCGGCACACCAGGCGGTGAGGGCGCCGAACGCCACGGCCCAGGCCAGCTTCGTGCCGATCCCCTCGCGGTCGTGGCGCAGCGCGAGACCCAGGTCGTCGCGCGGAAGGCGGACGCCCGCGGCACCGAGGCGGAGCGCGTGCGGGATCAGCAGGTCGAACACCACGGGGTGCACGTGCATGTGCATGTGGCCGTCGACGTGCGCCATGCGCAGGCCGGTCTGCGCGAAGCGGTCGAACTGCGCGGCGATCTCGACGGCGAGCTCGCGGCGCGCGCGCCGGTCGAAGAAGTACCGCAGCCCGGCCCGCACGGGATCGTCGCTGAAGTTGCCGCCTGCGTCGACCAGGTGGGGGATGAGGTGGGGCGGGCTGACCGCCTTGCCGTGCACCAGCACCAGGTGGAGCCCGACCGCCAGGGCGGGCGCCTCGCGCGCCAAGGCGACGGCGTCGGAGACGGCAGCCCCCGTGACCATCAGGCTCGTGCTCGTGAGGGTCCCGGCGCGGTGCGCCCTCGAGACGGCCCGGTTGATGTCGGCACTCGCGCCGAAGTCGTCGGCGGTGAGGACGACGCGGCGGCGCTCGCCGCCGCCCTCGGCGGGGCCGCCGCAGCCGCCCTCGTCGCCCTCGAGCACGCATCGGTACAACCGTTCGTACGCTTCGGCGGTGCGTTCGATGGCATGCGACCGCACGGCCACGCGCGCGCGCCGGCCCATGGCGTGGCGCGCTCCGCGGTCGTCGAGCAGGCGCCCGAGCGCCGCCGCCATGGCCGCGGGATCGCCGGCGGGTATCAGCAGGCCCGTCTCGCCGTCCCGCACCAGCTCGGGCAGCGCCCCCGCGTCGGCAGCCACCACGGGCCGGCCGCTCGCCATGGCCTCCAACGTGGCGATGCTCTGGAGCTCGATGGTGCTGGGCATGGCGAAGACGTCGGCCGCCGCGTACAGTAGCGGAAGATCGTCGTCCGGCACCTTGCCCGTGAACAGGACCGAGCCGGGCCGCGCGGCGCCCTCGGCGAGGGCGCGCAGCCGGCCGGCGTCGAGCCCGCCCCCGACGAGCGCGAGCTGGGCGTCGTCGCGCGCCAGCCGCAGCCACCCCCGCACGAGCACGTCGACGCTCTTGTCCGAATCGAGTCGCCCCACGTACAGCACGAGGCGGCGAGCGGGGTCGATCCCGTAACGCGGCCGCACCTCTTCGAGCTCCTCGGCGGTGCGGGGGCGGAACCTCCGCAGGTCGACTCCGCAGGAGATGGGCCGCACCGACAGGCTCGGCCAGCGCCGCTCCAACAGGCCCGCGGCGGTGCGGCTCGGCGCGGCCACCGCGTCCAGACGCTGCAGCAGCGGCCCGACGGTCCACCACAGGACCCGGTGGACGAGCGCCGACGAGCGCAACGGCCACGGGAACTGCAGCGCGAAGTTCTCGGGCAGGAAGTGGTTGGTCCCGACCACCCTCGAGCCGCGGGCGCGCGCCCGTCGCAGGACGCTGCGGCTGGTGAGGTAGTGGTCCTGGATGTGCACGAGGTCCGGCCCGAAGGCGTCGAACAGCTCGTCGATCGCCGGTCCCGGGTGGAGGGTCACCCGCAGACCCGCGACGCCGATGGGGACCGACGGAAGGGCCACGTGACGCACGCCGTCCGCGTCGTGCTCGTACGATCGCGTTCGCTCGGAAGGCGCCAGCACGAGGACGCGATGGCCGCGGGCGGCGAGCGCGTGGGCGAGGTTCGCCATGAACACGGCCGGGCCGTTGGTGCTCGGCGGGTACGCCTGGCCGGCGAGGACCACGCGCACGTCAATCGCTCCCTTCGGCCTGCGCACCGCCCTGGCTCTCGCCTCTCTCGGGCCGCTCGGCGCCTTGCTCCACCACCCGGCCCAGTCGGTGCAGGAAGAACAGCCCGAGCGCGAGCGGCAGCCAGAAGTTCATGCCGCGGAACGCGAGGATGATCCCGATGGCCTTGGCCGCGGGCACGCCGAGGGAGGTGAACACCAGCCCCATGACGCCCTCCACGGCGGCCACACCCTGTGGCACCACCGCGATGACGTAGAACACGATGCCGAGCGCGAAGCCGGCCAGCGCGGGCCCGAACGTCAGCCTCTGCTCGAAGGCGACGAACAGCGCGTAGAGGCCGGCGAGGTTGACGACGTGCATGGCGAACCCCGTGAGCGCGAGGCGCGCGACGGGTACCGGGTTGTTCGCGATGGCGCGCGATGCCTTGCACATGTCACGCGACTGGATCTCGGCCCAATCGTCGGAGAGCGGACCGTCGCGATGGAACCAGCCGGCGACGCGCGCCACCTGGCGCTGCACCCAATGGAGCGCCCTGCGCACGGCGCCCTCGCGGCGCCGCGCCACCACGAGGGCAACCATCAGACCGACGATGAACACCAGGTAGGCGCCGATGCCGAGGACCTCGTACAGCTTGAGCTGGTGGTGTCGGTACAGGACCCACAGAGCGCCGGCGAGGAACGGCACGAGCGTGGCGAGGTCCGCGATGAGCACGATGACGGTGCCGATGGTCGCGCGCGCGGGCGACTCCCCGCGGGCGCGCGCGTCGGCGATGAAGACCGTCGCGCCGGAGGTGCCGCCCGAGGGCGCGACGGCGTTGAGGTAGGTCGACGCGAAGAAGATGGGGAGGAGCTTCCAGAGCCCCGCGCGCACGTCCACCGCCGCGAAGCCGTACTTGTACAGCAACCCGTGCAAGACGAAGAACAGCACGTGGACCGCCGCGGCGATGGCCACCCAGCCCAGGCGCGCGTGCGACAGCGTGTCCCACAGCTTCCCGAGACTGGTGAAGCGGGTGACCACCAGGACCAGGAGCGCGACCGGCAGGAGGAAGAGCAACCACTTGGCGCGGGACAAGAGGGACCTCCGAAGGGTGGTCGTGGGCGGCGGAGCCGCTGCAGACGCTTCTCCGCCCGTGTCGTCAGGGCAGTGTAGACCGGGGTGTGCAGGGCGATTGCAGGGTGGAGGACGGCGGGATCCGGGATCGCGAGGGCCCGGCGGATCGCGCGGCGCCGGCCCGGGAGCGCTCAGGCCCCGGGACGACCCGTGCGATACGGGCGGCGCTCCCGCAGGGAGATGGCGACGCCCGCCGCCACGATCACCGCGATGCCGAGCCAGGTGAAGCCGTCGGGGAAGTCACCGAAACCGATGTAGCCAACCAGGGTGGAGGTCACGATCTCGGCGTACGCGAGCGGGGCGAGCCAGCTCGCGGTGGCACGGTCGAACGCCTGGATGATCGAGAAGTGACCGCCCGCGGCGAGGAGCCCGAGCAGGACCATCAACGCCATGTCCAACGGCGTGGGGAGGCGCCACACGAAGGGCACCACGAGCGACATCACGACGGCTCCCACGAGGGCCGTATAGAGCAGCGTCACCAACGGCTCGGACGTGCCCGCGAGCTGGCGCGTCGTGACCATGTACAGGCCGTGCACCGTGCCCGCACCGATGGCGAGCAGGGCCGCGCCGTGCATCATCCCCGAACCCGGGCGGAGGATCGCCAGCACGCCTGCGAAGCCGACCAGCACGGCGAGCCAGCGCCAGGCGCCGACCCGCTCGCCGAGCAGCCTCGCGGCGAGGACGGTCACCACCAGCGGAGACACGAAGAACAGCGCGAGCGTGTTCGCCATCGGCATGCGCGCGATCGCCGCGAAGAACAGGGCCGTAGACGCGAGCAGAAGCGTTCCGCGCAACAGCTGGACCGGTAGACGAGGGGGCCGCACGATCCGCCGGCCGTAGCGAGCGAGCGCGACCGGCACCAGCACGGCGAGGTGGAACAGGTAGCGCGCCCACACGACCTGCGCCACCGGGTAGGTGGCGCTCAGGTGCTTGGCCACGCCGTCCATGATTGGGAGCAGCACCATCGCTCCGAGCATCCAGCCGGCCGCCGCCGCCAGGCGCGTCGGCGGGTGCTCGCTGTCGACCGAACGCGCCATGAGCGACAACACTAGCACGGTGCCGCGGCGTCCACCCGGCGCGTCCGTGGCGCACGGTACGGCCGTCCGCCGACGGGTTGCTAGACTTCCGGTGCGCGCCGCGGCGCGCCCTGACGCGCCCCTCGCGGCGTGGTCGACGACATCTCCGGGCTTCCGTCTCGTCGGCGCGCTGCGCGCCGCCTCCCGGGAAGGGGTCTGACCATGCGGGATTGGTTGCAGGCGAACTTCGTCTACATCAGCGCCGTGTCCTCGGTCGGCTCGCTCCTGGTGTGGTTGTGGTACCTGCAGATCTTCTACCGCGAGTACCGGCTGGCGCGGCTGCCGCACCTCATCATCAAGCAAGACGGCACCTTCGACGTCGACAGCCTGTGCCTGGTGTCCAACATGAGCGAGCGGACGGTCGACGTGGCCGCGGTCCTCATCGACGCCGCGTGCGGCGAAGCGCACTGCTCGTTCAGCCTCGCCGCCCTTGCCACCGGAACCTCGGTGCAAGAGAGGATCTACGGTCCGATCCGCCCCGGGAGCTACCTGGAGCTGCGTTCGTTCGAGGAGCTGCTGGGGGAGGCCGAGCGCAGGTACGGCGGCGAGGGCTCGCTCGGCCGTTCGGGGGCGGAGGTGATCCTGACCGTTCGGGTGGTGGCGTTCGTCGGGGCGCAGCAGATCCCACGCGGTGCCCGCCGGCGCTTCCGGATCTCGTTCGACGACGGCGTGTCGCGCCTGAGGCCGGTCGACCTCCTGCCGCAACAGATCGGGCGCCGCGGGCACCGCGGACTCGCCCGCCGGTGGTTGGAGGAGGCCGAGTCACTGCAACGCGACCCGCGAGGTAGATCCATGGCGGTCGATCGCGAGGTCGGACGGACCGCCTCGTGAGTCCTGTGTGGGCGAGCCCCGCGACCCGTCGCCGACGACGGTTCGTCAGCCCGCGTCCAGCGCGAGGAGCTCCTCGCCCTCCCACTCCCGGATGGCCGCCTGCAGCGCCCGTGCGTGGCGCAGGCAGCGGCGGGCGAGGTGGCGCGCGCCGACGGCGCTGAGCGGGGTGCACAACACCTCGCGCCGCAGGCGGGCGAGCTCGGCCTCGGCGAAGAAGTAGCAGCTGGGTGCGGCCACGTGTTCGTAGTGCTTCAGAAGGATCTCCATGCGGGCCATGAGCAGCAACGCGCGCCGCCTGCAACGATATCGGTAGGCGTGCACGACTCCGGACGTGTCGGTCATCGGCGAGGGGCGGTGTGTCGTCGAGGGGCGGTGTGTCGGGGCCACGCGGCGGCGGCCGCGCTCACCGTGTCGGTGGGTGCGGCCCTCCGCGCGCGACGCGCGCGCGGTCTCAGGACTCGCGTACGTCGAGGTACCAGGCGTCGCCCTGCGCGAACAGCCGGAACCGAAGGTCGCCGAACTGCCCGAAATCGGACGTGGCGCCGACGAAGCGCTCGGCGACGTCGCGGCGCGAGAAGGGACCGACGAGACGATCGATCTCGCCGCGCCAGCCGTTGGGGGAGACGGGCGGGAGCAACGCGCTTCGGTCGGGGTGGAGCACGCGCCGCGAGAGGGCACGGGTCGTGATCATCGTGGGGCTCCTTGCCGGCGAGCCGCCGGGCGCGACAGGTCCTGCGTGGGGGTCGCGGTGGTGAGGATGGGGTTGCCGGCTGCCGCGGCACGCGGTCCCGGCCGGACGCAAGCCTACGACCGCCGCGGCGGGGCTCGGTAGGCGCGAGCGTATCGACGAGCGGGTACGGGCGTCCCGCGTCGCAGGACCGTGCGCAGCGGGCGCTCGGGGGGTCGGCGTCCACGAGAGGCCCCGGATATGTCATTATGACTGACGGTCAGTCAGTTGGCGACCGGAAGACCGCGGGAGGGAAGCCATGCCAGCACGAAGTCGAACCCGCCGCCGCGCCGCGCCCGAGGCGCGCCGGGCCGAGCTCCTCGATGCCGCCGAGGGCGCCCTCCGCGAGGTCGGCCTCGACGCCGTCACCGTGGCCGACATCACCCGCCGTGCCGGTGTCGCGAAGGGCACGTTCTACCTCTACTTCCGGTCCAAGGACGGCATGATCGATGCGCTCGTGCAGCGGATGGTCGAGGCGCGGGTGGAGGATGCCGAGCTCGTGATGGCGCGTCGGGACCTGCCGGCGAGCGAGCGGCTGCAGGCCCTCGGTAGATCGGTCCTGGAGATCCCGCACGGGGCCGGCGAGCTCGAGCTCGTGGAGCACTTCCACCGGCCCGAGAACCGCGCGGTGCACGACCGTATGGACGAGGCGATGAGGCAGCGCCTGCTGCCGCTGCTGGCCTCGGTGGTGGCGGACGGGGCGGCCGCCGGCGAGTTCGCCTCGATGGAGCCGCGTCTGGCCGCGGGCTGCGTGCTCGGGTCGCTGCGGGCGATCGAGCTCGCCGGCAGCGACCCGAGCCTCGCGGCCGCGTGGATCGATCAGGTGCACGCCTTCGTGCTGCGCGGGCTGGGCAGCGGGGCCGCGGCGTGAGCGCACCCGTCGTCGCCAGCCACGGCCTGAGCAAGCGTTTCGGCCGCGTCGTCGCCGTCGACGACATCGACCTGCGGGTGGGCGAGGGGGACATCTACGCCTTCCTCGGCCTCAACGGGGCCGGGAAGTCCACCACCATCCGGATGCTCCTCGGCATGGTGCGTCCCAGCGCCGGCCGCGCGGAGCTCTTCGGACTCCCCGTGCGGGCCGACGCGCCCGACCTGTGGCGCCGTGTCGGCCACCTCGTCGAGGTCGCCACGGCCTACCCCGAGCTCAGCGTGCGCGAAAACCTGGAGGTCGCGCGCCGCCTGCATGGGGCATCCCGCGCCCGGCTCGAGGCCGTCCTCGAACGACTCGGGCTCGGAACGTACCGCGACCGGCGCGCCCGCGCACTGTCGCTCGGCAACCTCCAGCGGCTCGCCCTGGCCCGGGCCCTGCTGCACGAGCCGCGGTTGCTCATGCTCGACGAGCCCATCAACGGCCTCGACCCCGCGGGCGTGGTCGAGGTCCGGGAGCTGTTGCGCGCCCTGGCCCGGGACGAGGGAGTGACCGTGTTCCTGTCGAGCCACATCCTGAGCGAGGTCGAACGCCTCGCCACGCGCGTCGGCGTGGTCCATCGCGGGCGGCTGGTCGAGGAGCTGGACCTCGACGGGCTCGAGCGCTTGCGGCGACGCCGTGTCGTGGTGGGCGTGAGCGATCCGGCGGCGGGGGAGCGCGCCCTGCTCGACGCGGGCTACCGTCCGCGCCGCGTCGCCGACGGAGGCCTGGCGGACGCTCTCGTGCTCGACGACGGCGACGCCGTCGCGCACCCCGAGGCCGTGAACGCCGCGCTGTGCCGCGCGGGCCAGCCCCCGAACCACCTGACGCGCGTCCACGACGACCTCGAGCAGCACTTCATGGGCCTCGTCGGCGGCGGGGCGGCACCCCGGTGAGCGGCCTTCGCGGCGCCCTGGCGGCCGAGCTGCTGAAGGCTCGGCGCTCGATCGTCCCCGGCCTCACGGCCGCGGGCCTGGCGCTCCTGCCGCTCGTCGGGGGCCTGTTCATGATCATCCTGGCCGATCCGGAGCGGGCGCGGCGGCTCGGGCTCATCGGGCAGAAGGCCATGCTCACCGGGGGCGCGGGCGACTGGCCGACGTACCTCGGCTTCCTGGCGCAAGGGACCACCGTAGGTGGCGTCTTCGTGTTCGGGGTGGTGGCGGCGTGGGTGTTCGGCCGGGAGTTCAGCGACCGCACCCTGCGGACCCTGCTCGCCAACCCGACGCGGCGCACCGCCGTGGTGGCCGCGAAGCTCCTGCTCGTGCTCGGATGGTGCATGGTCCTGTCGCTGGGTGTGCTCGCGTTCGGCTTCGTCGTCGGCGCGGCGCTGAGGTTGCCGGGGGGCTCGAGCGCGCTCGCCGTGCACGCTTCCCTGGTGCTGCTGGCGTGCGCCGCCGCCACGGCCGCGCTGCAGTCCGTCACGGCCCTCGTCGCGTCGATGGGGCGCGGGTACCTGGCGCCGGTCGGCTGGATCGTGTTGTCCGTCGCGCTGGCGCAGATCCTCGCGATCCTCGGTCGCGGCGCGCTGTTCCCCTGGTCGGTTCCGGCCCTCTACAGCGGCGCGGTCGGCGGGGACGCCGGCCTCGGGTGGGCCAGCTGGCTCGCGGTCGTGGCGACCGCGGCAGCCGGCGCGGTGGCCTGCGGGATCTGGTGGAACCGCGCCGACCAACCGACCTGACGCGGGGGTGTGGGCCGGCCGCCCGACCGACCCGACGCGGGGGTAGAAGCTGGGCCGACCGACCCGACGCGGGTAGAAGCTGGCCGACCGCCCTACCCGGGGGTGTGGGCTGGCCGCCCGACCGACCCGACGCGGGGGCGCGGCCCGTCGCGCCGAGCCACGCCGACGCGGTCGGAGGGTACGATGGTCCTCGAACCAAAGGCCGAAGCCGGACAAGGGGTGGGAGATGAACGGACGTCGCGTATCGATCCTAGTGCTGCTCGTGCTTTCGATGGTCCTGGGCGTCGGGTTCGCGCAGTCGGCGCGAGAGACCACGCTCGTCGTCGGCGGAGACTGGAGCGACCTGATCACGCTCGACCCGGGCGTGTCGTACGAGTTCTCCGGCACCCTCATCGTCGACAACCTGTACCAGCGGCTGGTGCAGTTCGACGGCACGGACCTGTCGCAGGTGGTGCCCGGCCTCGCCACGAGCTGGGACATCGCCGACGCCGCCGATGGCGGCACCACGATCACGTTCCACCTGGGGGACGCGACGTTCTCGACCGGCCGCCAGGTGACGGCGCAGGACGTCGTATGGTCCTTCGACCGCGCGATCCAGATCAACGGGCCTTCCGCCTTCCTGTTCACGGACGTCGCGGGCATGAAGGTCGGATCGACCAAGGCGATCGACGACGCCACCGTGGAGCTGTCGTTGCCGCAGGGCGTGAACCCGCAGATCATCCTCAACCTCCTGACCTTCAACATCGGGGGCGTGCTGGACGCGACCGAGGTCCAGCAGCACGTGACGGACGACGACTACGGGCAGGCGTGGCTGAACGACCACTCCGCGGGCTCGGGTCCGTACGTGCTCGACCGGTGGGATCGCGGCGCGCAGGTCGTGCTCACGGCCAACCCCGAGTACGCGAACGGCGGCCCCATCCAGCGCGTGATCCTCCGGAACATGCAGGAGTCGAACGCCCAGCGTTCCGCGCTCAACTCGGGCGAGATCGACGTGGCGTACAACTTCACCCCCGACGCCTTCAAGCAGGCGCAGCAGGACGCCAACCTCCAGGCGCTCGAGACCGACACGTTCCAGATGACGTACCTCGGGATGAACTCGGGGAACGACGCGCCGTTCGCGGACAACCGCGTGCGTGACGCCGTCCGCTACGCCGTCGACCAGGACGCCATCATCAACGACCTGCTCGGCGGCCTCGGACGCAAGATGCAGACGATCATCCCGTACGGCCTGATGGGCGCCGACAGCACCATCTACTACCCGCACGACGTCGAGAAGGCGAAGCAGCTGATGGCGGACGCGGGCAAGGCCGACGGCATGAGCGTCGAGTTCCTCATCTCCACGGGCGCGTGCGGCGGCGGCGTTCCCTGCGCCGACCTGGCGGCGAAGGTCCAGGCCGACCTGGCGCAGATCGGCATCACGGCGAACATCAAGCAGACGACCGGCGCGCAGCTCTACACCATCTACCGTCAACAGGCCGCCGAGCTCGTGCTCGCCGCCTGGAGCCCCGACTATCCGGACCCCGCCGGCAACGCCAACCCCCTCGCCGACTACCAGGCGAAGTCGCTGGCCTGGCGCAACGACTGGAACGACGCCGACGCCACCGATCTCGCGACGCGGGCCGCGACGGTGACGGACACCGCGCAACGCAAGGACCTCTACGGCCAGCTCACCACGCTCGTCGCCAAGCAGGGCCCGTTCGCCATCCTGTACCAGCCGGTCGTCCCCATCGTGACGACGGCCAAGGTCGAGGGCTTCGCGCGCAGCGCGCAGGGCGACGTCGACTTCTCCGCGGTCAGCAAGCAGCCCTGAGGTTCCGGGGGAGGGGCGCGAGCGCCCCTCCCCTCACGTCTCCCTCCCGGAGGTGCGGTGCTCGCCTTCCTTCTGCGGCGCCTCGGCTACCTGATCTTCGTCGTCTGGGGCGTGGGTTTCGCAGCCTTCTTCATCTCGCACGTCGTCCCGACCGACCCCGCCGCGGCCGCGCTGGGCAGCAACGCCCGGCCCGCACAGATCGAGGCGTACCGCCACAAGTACGGGCTCGACCTCCCGGCGTGGGCCCAGTACGTGCGCTACATGGGGGACCTGTTCCGGGGCGACCTCGGCAACTCGCTGCGCACGCAGCGACCGATCCTGGCCGATCTGCGCGACTTCTTCCCGGCCACGCTCGAGCTCACCCTCGGAGCCATGGTCTTCGCGGTCGTCTTCGGGTTGCCCGCGGGCCTCGTCGCCGCGCTGTACCAGGACCGGCCGCTCGATCTCGGGGTGCGCACGCTCGCGCTGATGGGCGGCGCGACGCCCGTGTACTGGCTCGCCATCCTGGCGCTCGAGTTCTTCCACGGCCGCCTCGGATGGTTGCCGGGGCCGGGCGAGCTCAGCCCCTACCTCATCGAGCCGCACCGCGTGACCGGCATGCTGGTGGTCGACGCGGCGCTCGCCGGTGACTGGGAGGCGTTCGGCAGCGCCGTGCGCCACCTGGTCCTGCCGTCGCTGGTTCTCGGAGCGTTCTCCACGGCGTTGCTCGCGCGCATGGTGCGCAGCGCCATGCTCGAGGTGTTGTCCCAGGACTACGTGCGCACGGCCCGCGCCAAGGGGTTGGCGGCGCGGGTGGTCGTCGTGAAGCACGCGTTGCGCAACGCCGCCCTGCCCGTCCTGACCGTGATGGGGAGCCTCCTCGGGAGCCTGCTCACCGGGGCCGTGCTGACCGAGACGATCTTCTCGTGGCCGGGCATCGGGTCCTACGCCACCTCCAGCGCCATCGGGCTGGACTTCCCCGCCGTCATGGGCGTGACCCTCGTGGCCGGCCTCGCCTACAGCGTGATCAACCTCCTCGTCGACGTGCTGTACGCGGTGTTCGATCCCCGCATCACCTACGCGTGAGCGCCGCGCGCCTCCTTCGGAGCAAGCCGGCGCGGCGCTTCCTGCGCAACCCCGGCACCGTCCTGGGCACCGTCCTGGCCCTGGCGCTCGTCGCGCTGGCGCTCGCCGCACCGCTGCTCGCCGGCAACCCGCTGGCGCAGGACCTGGGGCACCGCCTGCAGGCGCCGAGCGCGTCCCACCTGTTCGGCACCGACCAGCTCGGCCGCGACGTGTGGGCGCGCGTCGTGTGGGGCTCGCGCATCTCCCTCGGGATCGGCTTCGCGGTGGTCGCCGCCGCACTCCTCGTCGGGGGCGGCGTGGGCCTGACCGCCGGGATGCTCGGCGGCATCTGGGACGAGCTGCTCATGCGGGTCACCGACATCTTCCTGGCGTTCCCCGCGTTGATCCTGGCGATGGCGATCTCCGCCGCCCTCGGCCCCAGCCTGTCGAACGTGATGATCGCGGTCGCGGCCGTGTCGTGGCCGAACTACGCGCGGTTGTTGCGCGCGCAGGTGCTCGCGGTGCGCACGCTCGACTTCGTGGAGGCCTCGCGCTCGCTCGGCGCCGCCCGGACGCGGCAGGCCTTCATCCACGTGCTTCCCAACACCATCACCCCGCTGCTGGTGCAGGCGAGCTTCGACGTCGGCAGCGCCATCCTGACCGCGGCGGGCCTGGGCTTCATCGGCTTCGGGGCGCAGCCGCCCACGCCGGAGTGGGGCGCGATCGTGTCCGAGACCCGCAACTTCATCGCCGAGGCGCCGTGGGCGTCGTCCGCGCCCGCCCTCGCGATCCTGGTCACCGTGCTGGCGTTCAACCTGCTCGGCGACGGACTGCGCGACGTGCTCGATCCGCGCGGCCGCCGCAACGCCTGAGCGCCGCCCGCCGCCGCGGCTCAGGGCGCGACCGGCCGGACCACGACCGTCACCGCGAGATGGATGGGATCGGAGACGGCCAGGATGGGCCCGATGACCGGGCGCCGCAGGCCGAGGTCATCGAAGGTGACGTCGGTGGCGGCGTCCACCGTGACCGTGTCGCCGTCGAAGGTGGCCGTTCCCCGCCAGGTGGTGGCGACCGTCGTGCCGTGCACCGCGAGGTCGCCGACGATCGTGACGTCTGCCGAGCCGCCGGTCGGCAGCGGCGAGGGAAGCCCGTCGACGCCGTGCACCGTGAGCACGGCGTCGGGGTAGGTGCCGGTGTCGAGCGTGGCGCCCTGGATGTAGCGGTCGCGCCGCGCCTCGTCGCTCCGCAGGCCGGTGAGGTCGACGCTCAGCACGGAGCCGTCCATGACGGCGCCGTCGCTTCCGAGCACGACCTGCCCGGTCACGCCGTCGGTGGTGCCCACCGCGTCGCGCGGGAGCTTGAGCCCGGCGACCCTCTCGCTCACGCGGTAGCCCGCGTGGCTGCCGTCCGGCACCACGGCGTAGGTCTCCCCGAGCGCGAGCGTCGAGGCGGCCAGCACGAGCGCGAGGGCGGGCGCGGCGAAGCGTGCCGGATGGGGCGCGCGGCGGGGCGCCAACCGGGGGGCCCCCTGCGCGCGGCTCGAGCTGCGGACGGCGTTCCTTGGGTGCATGCTTCCTCCGGAGGGCGGTTGCGTCGCGAGGGCGGCGTGGACGAGGTGCGTGGGGCCGCGGCCCGGCGTCGGGGCGGGAGCGCGGCGGGACCCATCGCGGGGGCGGGTGGGGGAACGGTACGGCACCTCCATGCAGATCGCGTGAGGGTCCGGCGGGCCGGCGACCCGCACCACCGCTCGACGCCGGCCGCCGCGCGGGCCGAGCGCCAGCGTAGGCTGGGGCATGACGTTCGCCGGCCTCCCCATCGACGCGCTCGTCGCGGCCGGCGCGGCGGCGCTCCTCGTGGGGATCGCCAAGGCCGGCTTCGGTGGCGGCGCTGGGGTCGTCGCCACGCCCCTCGTGGCCCTCACCATGCCCGTGCCCGAGGCGGCCGCGCTGCTGCTCCCCGTGCTCATCGCGGCCGACATCTTCGCGGTCCGCCACTACCTACGCCGCGCCAGCGTGCCGGACCTTGAAGCTCCTGCTCCCGGGCGCCCTCGTCGGGATCGCCCTCGGCTCGCTCGCCTTCGGAACGCTGGCGCGCCACGAGCGCGTGCTCGAGGCCTTCGTCGGCGTCCTCGCGCTCAGCTTCGTGGCGTGGCAGGTGGTGCGCGTGCGCGTGCTCCGGGCCCTCGCCGACCGGCCCCCGTCGCGCACCTGGGGGCCGCTGCTCGGGGCGTTCGCGGGCTTCACGTCGACGCTCGCGCACGTCGGCGGGCCGCCGGTGACCGTCTACCTGTTGCCGCGGGGCCTGCGGCGCGACGTGTTCGTGGGCACCAACGCGTGGTTCTTCTTCCTCGTCAACCTCGTCAAGCTCGTACCCTACGCCCTGCTCGGCCTCCTCGGCCTCGGCAACCTGTGGATCGCGCTGGCGCTGGTGCCGTTCGCGTACGCGGGCACCGCGATCGGCGTGTGGCTCAACCGCCGCGTCGACGAGCGCTCGTTCGCCCTCATCATCTACCTGCTGTTGGCGCTGACCGGCGCCCAGCTCGTGATCGGCACGCCCCTGGTGGCGTTGGTGGCGGGCCTCGGGGGATGAGGCGCGGGCGCCGCGGCCGCGCCGCCGGGCGCGGGGGTTGCGGTGGCGCACGTCGCCCGCCATGCTGAGGCATGGACGACAACGGTTCGCCGCCTTCGGCGGGACGGCTGGCGCGTCTCGCCGCGGTCCTCGCATGCCTGCTCGCGTTCGCCGCCGCCGCCGCCCAGGGCACCCTCGCGTTCGTCGAGGAGACCGCGCAGGCAGGCGTCCACCACAGCTACGACGGCGGCTGGGAGTTCTTCCCCGGCGGCGGCGTGGCGGCCTTCGACTGCTCGGGTGACGGCCTGCAGGACCTCTACCTCGCCGGCGGGAGCGGCGACGCGGCCCTCTACGTCAACGTCGGTGCGCCCGGGCGAGCGCTGCGCTTCGAGCCGCGCACGCCCCCGGCTGCGCGCCTGACGAACGTCACCGGCGCCTACCCGCTCGACGTGGACGGCGACGGCAACGTCGATCTGGCCGTGCTGCGCGTCGGCGAGAACGTGCTGCTGCGCGGCACCGGCGACTGCGGCTTCGAGCGGGCCAACGAGGCGTGGGGGTTCGACGGCGGCGACGCCTGGAGCGTCGCCTTCGCCGCACTGTGGGAGTCCGGCGAGCGGCTGCCCAGCCTGATCGTCGGCAACTACGTCGACCGCTCCGCTCCTGGATCGCCGTGGGGCACGTGCTCTGCCAACGAGCTGGTGCGGCCTCGCGGCGGCGTGTACGGACCACCCACGCCGCTCGAGCCGGGCTACTGCGCCCTCTCGATCCTCGCCTCGGACTTCGACCGCGACCTCGTCCCCGACGTGTGGGTCTCGAACGACAAGCAGTACTACCTGGCCGGCGACGATCGCAGCGGCACCGAGCAGATGTGGCGCCTCGCCCCGGGCGCTCCGCCCTACCTCTACACCGAGGCCGACGGCTGGGACCCCCTGCGCATCTTCGGCATGGGGGTGGCGAGTGCGGACCTCACGGGGGACGGCCTGCCCGAGTTCTACCTCAGCAACATGGCGGACAACCGCCTTCGGGTGCTGGAGCCCGGCGCGGCCGGTCCGACGTTCGCCGACGACGCCTACCCGCGCGGGCTGTCGGCCCACCGCCCCTTCACCGGCGGCGACACGCGCCCGTCCACGGCGTGGCACGCGCAGTTCGAGGACGTGAACCAGGACGGCTACCTCGACCTCTTCGTGGCGAAGGGCAACGTCGAGGCGATGCCGGAGTTCGCGGCGCAGGACCCCAACGACCTCCTGCTCGGCCGTCCCGACGGGACCTTCGCGGAGGTCGCCGCCGACGTGGGCCTGCTCTCCTTCGCGCGCGCGCGCGGGGCGCAGGTGACCGACCTCGATGGCGACGGACTGCTCGACCTCGTGGTGGTCAACCGGGAGGCGGAGGCGCAGCTGTGGCGCAACGTCAGCGTCGGCCTCGGCCACGCCCTGATGGTGCGCCTCCACCAGGAGGGTGCCGACCCCGCCGGCATCGGCGCCTGGCTCGAGGTCGACCTCGGAGGCCGGGTGGTGCAACGCGAGCTGCACGTCGGCGGCGGGCACGCCAGCGGCCACTGGGGCTGGACCCACGTCGGGCTCGGCGACGCCGAGTCCGTCGAACTGCGGGTGCAGTGGCCGGACGGCGTCACCCAGAGCTGGTCCGGCGTGCCGGCCGACAGCTTCGTCGATGTCACCCGCGGCTCGGCCACGTTCCAGGCCCGGCCGTTCCCCGCGCCGGTCGATCGGTGAGGCTCGCGATCGGGGTCCGCGCCCTGGTGGCGGCCCTGCTGTTGGCGGGCCGGGCGTGCGCCCAGGCGCCCGCGCCGGCCCTTCCCCCGGATGCCGGCGGCGCCGACGTGCTGGCCGCCTGGGCGGAGCTGCAGCTCGACATGATGCGGGAGACGCCCGGCTTCAGCCCGCCGGTCGCGGCCCGCGCGATGGCCTACACCGGGGTGGCCTCGTGGGAGGCGCTGGTGCCGGCATGGCCCGACCGGAGCTCGCTCGTGGGCCGCCTCAACGGCCTCACCGCCATGCCGCGGCCGGCGGCGCCCTACCTGGGCGAGGTAGCTGCCAACCACGCGCTCGCGTCCGTGCTGCGCGGTCTCTACCCGACGGCGTTCGCGGACTACCTGGCCGCGGTGGACGAGCTCGAGCGCCGGATCGACGCGCGCTTCTCGCCCGGCGTCGACGGCGCCACGCTGGCCCGCTCGCAGCGCTTCGGGGACGAGGTGGGCGCCGCGGTGCTGGCGTGGTCCGAAGGGGACGGCGGCGCCGAGGGCTACCTCGGCGGCACGCGAGGCTTCGTTCCCGACACGGGACCCGGTGCGTGGGTGCCGACGCCGCGCAACAACGGGCCGCCCCTGCCGCCGCTGCAACCGACGTGGGGCTCGAACCGCCCGCTGATCCTGCCGTCCGGCGAGGCGTGCCCGGCCCCGCCGCCCCCCACGTACTCGGAGGCCCCGGGCTCGGTGTTCTACGCGCAGGCGCGGGACGTCTACGACACCGTGCGCGGCCTCACGCCGGACCAGCGCGCGATCGCGCTGTTCTGGTCGGACGACCCGGGGCAGACGTCCACCCCGCCAGGGCACTGGTTGGCGATCCTCACGCAGACCGTGCGGCAGAGCGGCGCCTCGGCCCGGATCGCGGCCGAGGCCTACGCGCGCCTGGGCATCGCGGAGAACGACGCCTTCATCACCTGCTGGGTGACGAAGTACCGCTACCAGGTGATCCGGCCGATCACCTACATCCAGCGCCTCATCGACCCGAGCTGGGACGTCGGCGCCATCACGGACCCCGTCATCACGCCGCCGTTCCCCGAGTACACCTCGGGTCACTCGCTGGTGTCGGCCGCCGCGGCCGCGGTCCTCACCGCCGAGTTCGGCGCCACACCGTTCGTGGACCGCACCCACGACCGGCGCGGCTTCGCGCCCAGGGCCTACCCGTCGTTCGAGGCGGCTGCGGCGGAGGCGGCCATCAGCCGCCTCTACGGCGGCATCCACTACCGGGTGTCGATCGACCGCGGGGTGGCGCAGGGCCTGTGCGTGGCGCAGCGCGTCCTCGCCCTCTCGTTCGGTCCCTGAGCCGGCGCCCGCGCCGGCCGCGGCGAGCGTTCCGTCGGCGCGGCGGCGCCGCGGAGGTGCCCCGGCGACACGGCGGGCCGCGCGCTCGCCCCGGCGACACGGCGGCGCCGCGCGGTCGCCCCGTCGACTCGGCGCCGCCGCGCGCTCCCCGTGCGCCACCTCGCGGCCGCGCGCCGGCGCTAGGATGGCACATGGACCCGCGGGCGCACACGACGGGCGCGAGCGGCGGCGCGAGCCCGGAGCGCGCCGACCGCGGCGCGAGCCCGGAGCGCGCCGACCGCGGCGTGAGCCCGGAGCGCGCCGACCGCGGCGCGACGGCGGCGCGCGCGGAGGCGGGCGCTCCGGCGGGCGCGCCGGCCGTGCGTTACGGCGGAGGCCCGTTGCGCCGTGCCGCCGGCGCGCTCGTGGGTCGCCGCGAGCGCCTGCGCGGGACGGTGTACCTGGTGCTCGACCACTCCGCCAGCATGGCCGACGAGGGCAAGATGCCCCAGCTCGTCCGCGGCGCCGTGCGCTTCTTCTACGAGGCGTGGCGCCGGCGCTACGCCGTGGGCGTGATCGGCTTCGCGAGCGGCGCGCGGGTGCTGAGCGGCGCGACGCGCGACCCGGCGCGCTTCCAGCGGTGCCTGTTCGCGCTGCGCCCCGACGGACGCACGGCGATGGACCGGGCCGTCCGGCTGGCCGCGTGGCGCCTGCGCTTCCGCGGTGGGCGGCGCGTGGCGCTGCTCATCACGGATGGCATGCCGGACGATCGCGCGGCGACGCTGGACGCCGCCGCGGCGGCGCGAGCCCTGGGCATCACGCTCATCGCGGTGGGCACCGACAGCGCCGACCAGGACTTCCTGCGCTCGCTCGTGCCGCGGCCGGAGCTGGCCCGGCACGTCGCCGCCGACGATCTGGCGGGAGGCATCCGCGCCGCAGCCACGGCGCTCGAGCCGGTCTGAGCGCCGGCGCCGAGGACGCGCCCGGCGCGCCGTTGCGCCGCACCCCGCCGCCCGCGCCGCAAGTCGCTCGAGAGCGACCGATGGGGCCGCGCGCGGCCCGCTGGCGCGCCCGTGGTGAGGCGCGCGACGCATCCGCCGGCGCCACCACGCAACAATGTCACGCAGCGCTACGGTCGGCCGGTGCCCGCACCGGCACCGCGAGGACGAGGGCGGCTGCCGCACCTGGTGGCCCCTCGCCGACCACCTCAGGCGCCAAGGGTCCGGCCGGCGGCCGCGCGGCGCCGCGGGTCGCGCCGGACGCTGGCCAACGGGAGGAGCACACACATGCCGACACGCCGGGCGAACGCACGTTGGGAAGGAACCCTCCGGGAGGGCACGGGAACGATGAGGTTCGGCAGCGGCGCCTTCGAGGGCCGCTACAGCTTCTCCTCGCGCTTCGAGGAGGGGCCGGGCACCAACCCCGAGGAGCTGATCGGCGCCGCCCACGCCGGGTGCTTCGCCATGGCGCTGTCCGGCCGGTTGGCGGCCGCCGGGCATCCGCCGGAGTGGATCGACGCCGAGGCGGCCGTCACCGTCGAGAAGACGGATGCCGGCTTCACCATCACGCGCAGCCGGATCACCTGTGAGGCGAGCGTGCCGGGCATGAGCGAGTCCGAGTTCCTCGAGGAGGCGCGCGCGGCGAAGGAAGGGTGTCCGGTGTCGCGGGCCCTGACGGGCGTGGAGATCGCGCTCGACGCCAAGCTCGCGGGCTGATCGTCGTGCGGGTGGCCGACCGGAACGCTCGCGGCGCGTCCGGGCGCCTGCGGCGACGTAGGGTCCGTCCGCCGCCATGAGCGGCTTCGCGCGGCGAACGTGGCTGGTCCTGAAGGACGCCGCTGCGGAGTGGTCGGCCGACTCGGTGGCCCGCCTCGGAGCGGCGCTCGCGTTCTATACGGTGTTGTCGCTCGCCCCGCTGCTGGTGGTGGCGGTCAGCTTCGTCGGCCTGGCGGTAGGGCAGGGGCAGGTCCAGCAGCAGATCGTGCAGCAGCTGCGGCAGACCACGGGCCCGGCCGTCGCCTCCACCGTCGGAAACATTCTCGGAAACGCCTCGGCGGTGTACCGGCCTGGCGCGGGCCTGATCTCCTCGCTCTTCGGCTTCGGCGTGCTCATCGTCAGCGCCTCGGTCGCGTTGCGTCAGCTCAAGGTCGCGATGAACGTCGTGTGGGACATCCCCAAGCAGGAGCGCGGGGGTTTCCTCCACGTCGTATGGAACTACTTCGTGTCGTTCCTCATGGTCCTCGCGTTCGCCCTGGCCATCGGGCTCGCGATCGTGTTCAAGTCGGGCCTTCACGCCTTCAACACCCGGGTGATCGACGTCGTGCCGCTGCCGTACGGCGTCATCAGCGGCATCGACATCGCCCTCGCGTTGGCGCTGTTCGCGCTGCTGCTGGCCGTGATGTACCGCTACCTGCCGGACACCGACATCGCCTGGAACGACGTGTGGCCGGGCGCCCTGTTCACGGCGGTGCTGTTCGGCGTCGGCCAGTGGCTCATCGGCCTCTACCTCTCCCACAACAAGCTCGCGAGCGCGTACGGCGCGGCCGGCCCGTTCGTGATCGTCCTGCTGTGGATCTACTACGCCGCCCAGATCTTCCTGTTCGGGGCGGAGGTGACCCAGACCTACGCGTGGCACTTCGGCTCCCGGCGCCATGCCGGCTAGCGGCCCGGGCGCGTGGGCGGCCTGGCTCGGGAGCGTCGCACGCACCGTGGGAACGATCGCGTGGCTGTCGTTCCGGGCGTACCAGCGCGACCGCGTTCCGCGCCTCGGCGCCGCGCTCTCGTTCTACGCGGCCCTCTCGCTCGCCCCGCTGCTGGTGGTGGGCGTGGGCGTGGGCAGCCTGGTCTTCAGCCGCGCGGAGGTGCAGCGGCAGGTGGTCACCGAGGTGCGCGACCTCGCCGGAGTCGAGGGCGCGAGGGTCGCCACCACCGTGCTCGAGAACGCCTTCAACGCCTACCAGCCCGGCACCGGGCTCAAGGCCACGACGCTGGGCGTTGTGCTGGTCCTGTTCGGCGCCTCGGGCGTGCTGTTGAACCTGAAGCAGGCACTGGACCACATCTGGCACGTACAACCCGATCCCGACGCGGGGGCGTGGCAGGCCGTGTTCAACCGGCTGCTGTCGCTGGCTTTGGTCCTGGGGGTGGGTTTCCTGCTGCTGGTCACGCTCTTCGTGAGCGCCGCGGTACGCGGGCTCAACGGCGTCCTGCGCGACGTCCTGGCCATGCCGATCGCCCTGCTCACCACCGTGAGCGTGCTCGTGACCCTGGTGCTCGTGGGCCTGCTGATCGCCCTGATGTACCGCTACCTGCCCGACACCGACGTGCGGTGGCGCGACGTGGCCCCGGCGGCCCTGGTGACGTCGGCCCTGTTCACCGGCGGCAAGAGCCTCATCGGCTCGTACATCGGGAACAGCGCCATCACCTCGGCCTACGGCGCGGCGGGGATGCTGGCCGTGTTCCTGCTGTGGGTCTACTACTCCGCCCAGATCTTCTTCTTCGGCGCCGAGATCGCACACACCAGCGCGCGCTACTTCAGCGCCACCGCGCACGACGGGCCGAGGCCCGGTGAGGCCGACGCGCCCGTGGACGCGCCCGGTTGAGGGGGGGCGGCCGCCGCCGAGGCGCGGGGGCGACCCTCACGCCACCGTGATGTCCTCGGCCAGGTAGACGTCCTGGATCAGGTGGAGGAGCCGTACGCCCTCGTCCATCGGGCGCTGGAAGGCCTTGCGCCCCGAGATGAGGCCGGAGCCGCCGCCGCGCTTGTTGCACACGGCGGTCCGCACCGCCTCGGCGAAGTCGTTCTCGCCCGACGAGGCGCCGCCGGAGTTGATGAGGCCGACGCGGCCCATGTAGCCGTTCGCGACCTGCCAGCGGACCCAGGCGATGGGGTGCTCCGGCACCAGGTCGCCGTACATCCGGGGGTCGGTGCGCCCGAAACCGACCGCCTCGAAGCCGCCGTTGACCGTCGGCAGCTTCTGCTTGACGAGGTCGGCCTGGACGGTGACGCCCAGGTGGTTGGCCTGCCCCGTGAGGTCGGCCGACGTGTGGTAGTCCACGCCGCCCTTCGCGAACGCCTCGTTGCGCGTGTAGCACCACAGCACCGTGGCCATGCCGAGCTCGTGCGCGTGGGCGAAGGCCTCGGCGACCTCCATCAGTTGGCGATCGGACTCCTCGGAGCCGAAGTAGACGGTCGCGCCGACGGCGACCGCGCCCATGTCGTACGCCTGATCGACCGACCCGAACATGATCTGGTCGTAGGTCTTCGGGTAGGTCATGAGCTCGTTGTGGTTGAGCTTCACGATGAAGGGGATGCGGTGGGCCCAGCGGCGCGCGACCGCCCCCAGCACCCCGAAGGTCGAGGCGACGGCGTTGCAGCCGCCCTCGGTGGCGAGCTCGAGGATGTACTCGGGATCGAAGTAGATCGGGTTGGGGGAGAACGAGGAGCCGGCGGTGTGTTCGACGCCCTGATCCACGGGGAGGATCGAGAGGTAGCCGGTGCCGCCGAGGCGGCCGTGGTCGTAGATCGACTGGAGGCTGCGGAGCACCCGCAGGTTCCTGTCGGACCCGAGGAAGCTGCGCTCGAGGAAGTCGGGTCCCGGCAGCGTGAGCATCTCGCTCGGGATGCCGGTGAGCTCGAAGGACAACAGCTCGCGGCCGTCGTCGCCCAGGAGTTCGAGGATTTCGTCGGTCATGGCGGACAGGCTCCCTTCGGTGAAGCGCGAAGGTGTTCGGGTTCGCGCGTCCAGGGTACGGCATGGCGCCCCCGTCGACGGTCGCCGTCGGCGGTCGGGCCCGCCCGGCGCGCCGCCCCCCGGCCGCGCACCGGCGCCTCAGGAGGCGCGGGTCACGCGCACGACGCTGCCCGGCAGGACGCTCAGGACGTCGGCGGCGCGGCCGTCGCGCACGGCGATCTCGAGCAGGCCGCTGCTTCCCACGTACGCCAGGGGCCGGCCCACCCCGACGTCGGAGAACGCGTGGTGGACCGCGCCGATCTCGAAGCCGTCGAGGTGGACCCGCCAGCGTGAGAGATCCGGTCCCAACGACCCGCTCGTAAGGTTCGTGACGAGGTTGCCGAACTGATCGGCGTGGACGATGTCGGCCTCCCAGCCGTCGCCCGCGGCGCGCGGGCGCGGCCACGGGAGGCGCACGAGCGAGGAGGGATCGACCGCGCGCCCCAGCTCGGACGGCGCCACGCCCGCCGCGAGGTGCGCCGCGACGGGCGCGAACACGTCGCGGCCGTGGAAGGTGCTGCTGACGACCGGAAGCTGGAACGCGCGGGCCTCGATGTGCACGGCCGAGACGCGCTCGGCGAGCTGCAGCGCGCCCGTGAAGAGGCCGTTGTCGGGGCCGACGAGGTCGTAGCGGCGCCCGTCGGGCAGATCGAGCCGGAGCGCCACCGCGCGCCGCTCGCCGCCCACCCCCGGGTCGACGACGCCACAGAACACCGTCGAGCTCGGGAAGAAGCGGAGCGCGAGGAACAGGTCGAAGGCGCCCTCGCGCACGTCGTGCGCGGGCACGCCGTGGGTCACGTCGACGATCGTCGCGGTCGGACAGGTGCCCAGGATGACGCCCTTCATCATCGCCACGTAGGGATCGCGAAGACCGAGGTCGGTCAGCAGGGCCACCACCGGGCCGCTCATCGTTCGCCCCGCGCGGGATGCGGCAGCGGACGCGCCGTGGAAGGTACGTCGGCCCTCGGCCCGGGCGCCGCGTCCGGCGGCGGGGTCGCGCTCGAGGCCAGGCCGTACGTGCGCTCGAGCCGCTTGCGCTCGAACTGGAAGAACGCCGAGGGCACCACGTAGAAGGTGAGCAAGGCCGAGGTGAGCACGCCGCCGAGGATCACCAGCCCGAGAGGGTAGCGGAACTCGGCGCCCTCGCCGATGCCGAGCAGCAGCGGGACGCTGATGACGACGACGGTGAGGGTGGTCATCACGATCGGCCGGAAGCGCACCCTGCCCGCCTCTGTGAGGGCCTCGCGCAAGGCGGTTCCCTGCCTCACCTGTTGCATCGTCACGTCGAGCAGCAAGATGGCGTTCTTGGTCACGAGCCCGACGAGCATGATGACGCCGAGGATGCTGATGACGTCGAGCGAGCTGCCGGTCAGGTAGAACAGCCACACGGCGCCTACCAGGGCGAGCGGCACCGTGAGCAGCAGGTAGATCGGGTAGCGGAAGGAGTTGAACTGGCTACCGATCGCGAGGTAGTTCAGCAGCAGTGCCAGCGCGAACGCGATCGGGCCGTACAGCAGGAGGTCGCCGAGGAGGTCGAAGTTGCCGCCGGTCACCTCGGTGACGCGGGCATCGAGGATCCCCTCGCGGGTCAGCTCGGCGCGCGCCTGGGCCTGCACCGTCGACAGCTGGGCACCCGGGGCGAGGTCGGCCGTGATGGTGGCGCTGTACGACTGGTTGAGGCGCGAGATGCTGGCGGGCGCCTCGCGCGTCTCGAAGTGCCCGAGGGCGCTCAGCGGCAGGCTGGTCTGCAGGGCCGGCGCGTACAGCGGCAGGCTGAGCAGCGACTGCTCGTCGCGCAGGTCCGCGGGGTCGGCGCGCACCCGGATCGGGAGCTCCTCGCCCCCCTGCCGCAGCTTGCCCGCCTCGACCCCCACGTTGTAGCTGCGGAGCGTGCCGTAGACGTCGGCCTTGGTGAGCCCGGTGCCGTCGAGGAGCGCCGCGTCGGCCACGAAGACGCGCTCGTTGGCCGTCTGGGCCACGTCGGAGCGGACGTTGCGGAGACCCGGATTGTCCTGTAACACGGTGACCGCCCGGTCCGCGCGTTGCAGCAGGAGGGTGAGGTCGTTCGATCCCAGGTTCATGCTGTAGCCCGTGGTACCCGGCGCCGACGAGGGATCGCTCGTGCCGACGTTGATGTCGGCTTCGGGCACGTCGGCGAGCGCGCGGTGGAGCCGCCCGTCGACGGCCACGGCGAGCTCGTTGGAGCTGAGCTGCCGCTCCTTCTTGCCGACGAGGTCGACGGTGAAGGAGGCGTCCTGGGTGTTGCTGCCGCCCAGGATCGAGCCCGAGCCGACGGTGGTCTGCACCGTGCGGACCACGGGGTCGGCCATCAGGTCGTTCTCGATGCGGGTGGCGACGGCGTTGGTGCGGTCGAGGCTGGTGCCGACCGGCAGCGCGAGGCTGACGACGAGCTGGCCCGAGTCCGTCGGCGGCTGGAAGTTGAAGCCGATCTTGGGGAAGACCCAGAACAGGCTCGCGAACAGGCCGGCGGCGATCGCCAGGACGATCCAGGGGCGGCGCAGTGCGGCGCGTAGGGACGCCACGTAGCCGTTGCGCGCCAGGGCGACGACGCGGTCGCCGCCGCGGAACAAGGTGAGCGCGATGGCGCCCAGCACCGTCAGCACGAGGCGCCCGAGGTAACGCACGAGCACGATGACGACCGGGACGAGTAGCGCCAGGGGCGCGTAGACCGGGCCGGCTTGCCGCCACAGCAGCACGGCGGCCGCCACCGTGACCAGCCAGAACAGCCAGCTGCGCAGCAGGCGCGGGCTCGAGCGCACGTCGCCCGCGCCGCGGGCGGCCGCCTTGGGGACCTCGCGCCAGCCCGGCGGCAGCGGGTCGGGGGAGAGCGCGAGGCGGACCGTGAGGAAGAACATCGCCTCGAGGTAGCTGAACGCGATGGTCGCCGCCATGGTGATGCCGAACTGCGCGAAGAACTGCCCGATGATGCCCGGCAGGAACGAGATCGGGATGAACACGGCCAGCAGCGACATGGTGGCCGCCAGCACGGCGGTCGAGACGTCACCCGCGCCGTGCAGCACGGCTTCCTTGATGCTGTAGCCCATCTCGCGGTAGCGGTCGATGTTCTCCGCCACCACGATGGCGTCGTCGACCACCAGGCCGATGGCGACGGTGATCGCGAGCAGCGTGATGATGTTGAAGGTGAAGCCGAAGAAGCTGAAGGTGACGAGCGCGCCGGCGAGCGACACGGGGATGGCGAGGACGACCGCGAAGACGGAGCCGAGCCGGCCCACGAACAGCAGCACGATGAGCGACACCGCGGCCGCAGCCAGCACCATCTCCCGGAGCGTGTCGATCACGCTGGACTTCACGAAGGTGGTGGTGTCCCCCACGATCTGGTACTGGTAGCCGGCGGGCAGGTCGAACGACGCCAGCTTGCCGCGCACGTTGTCGGCGGTGCCCACCGAGTTGGAGCCGGACAGCTTGCGGAGCTCGAGCAGCACCACGGGCTCCCCGTCGAGGCGGGCGTACGACGACACGTCGCTCGCGGCGTCGCGCACGGTGCCCACGTCGACGACCCTCACGCCCTTCACCGGATCGACCCTGATCTCCTCGACGGCGCGCACCGTCGAGGGCGTCGAGCGGCCCGCGAGCAGCACGCGGTCGTTGCCGAACGACAGGCTCCCGGCCGGGACGTCGACGGCCGAGCTCTGGATGGCGCCGACGACGCGTTGCGGGCTCAGGTCGTAGGAGGCGAGGCGCTCCGGGTCGAGCAGCACCTGGATCTCGCGGCTCGACGGGCCGACGACGGACACGTCGGCCACGCCGTCGACGCGCTGCAAGATGGGCTTCAGCTCGTCCTCGGCGTAGCGTTGGACCTCCGTGAGGTCCTGGCCCGGCGCCGAGAGCGCGATGTCGAGGATGGGCTGATCGTTGGGGTCGAACTTCTGCACGCTGGGATTGCCCGCGCCGTCGGGCAGCGACGCGCTGATCTGCGCCACCCGCTGGCTCACGTCGATGGCGGCGCGGTTCACGTCGACGTCGGCGTTGAACTGCGCGATGACGAGCCCGAACCCCTCGTTGCTGATGGAGCTCACCGAGCTGATGCCCGGCAGGGTGGTGAGGCTGCCCTCGATCGGCTCGGCGATCTGGCGCGAGATCTCCTCCGGGCCCGCGCCAGGGTACGTGGTCGACACGGCGACGACCGGGATCTTGATCTCCGGGAACAGGTCGATGCCCCGGCCGAGCGCGCTGACCACGCCGAACAGCACCAGCGCGCCGAAGATGCTGATGGTCAGCACGTAGTTCTCGACGAAGAAGCGGATGAGCCTGGTCACGGCGTGGTCTCGCCCGGCACGACCTGCACGGGCGTGCCGGCCCGCAGGTCCGCGGGCACGGGGTAGATGACGCGCGCGCCGTCGGGCAGCCCGGCGACCGCGGCCTGCCCGCCTGCCTCACCGAGCACCTCCACCGGCGTCCGCACCGCGGTGGGCGTGCCGCTGGCGGCGTCGACGATCAGCACGGTGGTGGTGCCGTTGGTGGTTTGCACGGCGCTGGCCGGCAGGAGCGATCCGTTCGCGAGGGGGATCTCGTACTGCAGCTGCGCCACGGTGCCGGTCGGGATGTGGTGCTGGGAGGGGTACAGGCTGGCCGTGAGCGCGACCAGGCGCGAGGCGCCCGGGACCTCGGAGGTGCGGGTGATCTGCGCCGCGTAGTCCAGGCCGCCGTAGCGCACGTACACGATCCCCTGCTGCGTGAGCCGCTGGGCGTCGGTGGGAGGGACCTGGAAGTGCGCCAGCTGGCCCTCGTCGGCCACGAGCCGGAACACGCGGCTCCCCGCCGCCACGAACTCCCCCTCCTCGACCGCGAGGTCCGCGATCTCGCCCGCGAAGGGAGCCTCGATCGACGCCTCGTCGACGGCGCGCTGCGCCTGGTCGACCTGGTTGGACGCCTGTTGCACCTGGAGCCGGAGCAGCTCGAGATCCTCCGTGCCCGAGCGCTGGCTGCGGGCGACGGCGTCCTGCGCCTGCTGGTAGGCCGCCTGCGCCTGGGCGAGCTGGGCCTCGAGCCCCTTCAGGTCGGTCTGCGAGATGCCGCCGGCATCGAACAGCTGCCGCCCCGTGTCGGCCTGCGTCTGCGCGATGTCGAGGTTCGCCTTGGCGGTGTCGAGCGCCGCCTGCGCCTGGGTCGTGCCCTCGCCCGACGCCTTCTGCGCCTTGGAGAGGTTCACGCGCGCGCTCTCGAGCGCGATGCGCGCGTTGTCGAGCTGCAACCGGGCGTTGGCGTCGTCGAGCTGCACGACCACCTCGCCGGCCTTCACCTGGGCGCCCTCGCGCTGCCGGACGCTGCGCACGCGCCCCGAGGCGCCTGCGGCCACCTGCGCCTCCTTGCCGGGATCGATCGTGACGGAGGTGCTGCGCTGGGTCGTGAGGGTGCCCTGTGTGGGCGAGACGGCGCGCACCTGGCGGGCCGTCTCCGGGGCCGGTGCGCCGGCCGCGCCGCCCGCGGGGGCGGCGCCGCCCTGCGCGACGGTCGTGTCGCTCGCCGCGGGCGCGGGTGCGTTCCCCTTCGCGTCGCCGGCCGGCGTGCCGGAGCCGCCGCCGCAGGCGGCGAGGAGCAGGGTCGCGGCCGTCAGCAGGGCGAGCAGCGCGGCTCGCGGGGCGCGGCGGGCGGCCGCGCGGCGGGCCTCACCTGCCATCGGAACCCTCCGCGTTCATGCCGACGGCGTTCTCGAAGTCGAGCACCGGCGGTCCGTCGAGAGGCACGAGCGTGCCGGCCTGCAGCGCGAGCAGCGAGGTGAGCAGCTGGTCGCGCGCCTGCGTCACGCCCAGGCGCGCCTGAAGGGCGTCGAGCTGCGCCTGGTCGTACTGCACCTGCGCGATCAGCCCGGCGTCGAGCCGGTCCTTCTGGAAGCCCAGGCGCTTCTCGGCGTTGGCGGCGTCGTCCTGCGCGATGCGGTAGCCCTCGGCGGCGTTCTGCGCCTGGATCACGAGGTTGCGCGCCTGCAGCTGCATCCCCCGTTGCGCCTCCGTCACCAGCTTCTCGGTCGTCTGGAGCTGCGTCTTGGCGTTCTCGATCTGGGCCGGGGCGGCGTACGCCGGATCGAGCAGCGAAACGCCGAGGCGGGCGAGCTCCAGCCCCTGCCGTGCCTGGACGAGCTGCGGGTGGCCGCGCACGGCCTCCAGGGCCGCGTCCATCTCGGGCACCGGGACGAGGAAGTCGTCGCTGACGGGTTCGAGCTCGGCGGCGTCGAGCTGTTGACCGATCATCCCCTCGAGGTTGGCGAGCGCCACGGACAGGCCCTTGCCGGCCGCCGCGGCATTCTTCTGGGCGTTGTCGAGCTGGACCTGCGCGTCCTGCACGTCGAGTTGCGTCCCGCCGCCGTTGGCGAGACGGATGCGCGCGATCCGGAGGGAGCTCTGAGCCAGCGCGACGCCCTTGTCGGCCAGGCCGACCTGCTCCCGGGCCTCGAGCACGCTCGTGTAGGCCTTGGCGATGTCGACGAGGGCGTCGTCGTAGGCCTTCTCGAGCTGGACGCGACCCAAGTCGACGGCCTGCTGCGCCTTGACCTTGTCCATCTTGAGCGCCAGCGGGTCGCCCTGCGTGCGCACCAGCGCGTTGGACGCGTTGAGCAGCTCGAGCTGCTGGTTGACGGCGTCGGGCCGGCCGCGCGCCGCCCCGAGCGCCTCCTCCAGGGTCAGGGCGTGCGCGACGGGCGCGGCCGCCCCGAACACGATCAGGATCGCCAGGATTCGCTTCACGGTTCAACCTCCGACAGGTAGGGCGGTGCGACGAGCGGCTGCGCGAAGAAGCCGTAGTAGGCCAGGACGGCGTCCAGCACGTTCTGACGGGCGCTCGACAGGTCCATCGTGCGCTGGGTCAGGTCCAGCGCGGCCCGCTGCGTGGCGAGGGGGATGTCGAGGCCGAGGCCCTCGCGCTTCTGCGCCTCCTCGAGCGTGGAGCGCGCGTTCTTCGCCTTGAGCCGCGCGAGCTCGAGCGCCCGCCGCGCGCTGGCGAGCGCGTTGTCGAGCTGGGCCTTCTGCACGGTCGCCGCCTGCACGGAGGCGTCCACCCCCTCCTTGGCGGCCTGCAGCTGTGCGTCCGTGGCTTCGAGGCCCTGGAAGACGCCGGGCGAGATCGAGGCGGACACACCCACCTGGAACGTGCCGTGGATCTGGTCCTGGGGGAAGGAGCGGCCGGGGTCCTGGAAGTCGTAGCTGACCTTGGGCTGCAGCGTGCGCGATTCGATGGACACGCCGAGGCTGTTCTGGTCGTCGAGGTTCCAGGTGTAGCCCGCCTGCACCACCGGGTAGACGGAGCGGCGCGCGTTGCGCACGCCGACGTTCGCGAGCTGTTCGCTGAGGCGCGAGCGCTGGACGGAGAGAGCGACGCCGTCGGGCAGAGGAACGTCGAGCCCGCCGAGCTCCGGCACGTTCACGTCGCCGACGAGCGTGGCGAGCGACAGGCGGGCGAGGTCGAGGCCGCCCTGCGCGTCGGCCACGTACCCCTGCGCCTCGGCCAGGCCGGCCTCCGCGTCGCGCACCTCGCGCACCGTGGCTCCGCCCTTGTCGTAGCGCGTGCGCGTGGCCTCGAGCGCGGTGCGGGCGAGGCGCTCGCCCTCGCGCGCGACCTCGAGCGAGTCCTGCGCGAGCCGCACACCGAGCGCGGCCTTCACCGTCTGCACCTGGAGGCCGGTGACGGTGTCGACGAGGTCGAGCTGCGCCTGATGCAGCTTGATGCGGCTCTGGTCGGCCTGGTCGGCGACGTCGCCGAACACGAAGGGGCGCAGCGTCAGGTCCGCGGAGACGCTCCCACCGCTCGCCTGGATGCCCTGGACGCCCGGCGTCGTCGGGTCCGTGTCGATCTGGCTGACGTCGGACGCGGAGTAGCCGCCGGTCGCGCTGAGCGAGACCGGGTCGTACGCGGCGCCGAGCTGCGCCCTGGCGGAGCGCACGGCGGCCAGGGCGGCGCGCACGGCGGGGTGCCGGCCGAGGGGAGCGAGCAGCGGACCCAGCGCAGCCGCGACGTCTGCGCGCGCCACGGCGCCGGCGGGCGCGGGAGAAGCGTCGCCCGAGGTATCGCCGGACGTATCGTCCGGGGTGCCGGGGGTCGAAATCGGCGTCGTGCCCGGGGTGGTATCGGGTGTGGTCGGCTGGGCGGCTCCGGTCGTCGTGGACGGGGGCGCGGGTGTCCCGCCCTGCGCCGCGGCGGCGGGCAGGGCGCAGCCGAGCGCCAGGGCCAGCGCCAGGGCCGGTGCGAACGCTCCCGCGCGGGAACGGTGCGGCGCCGTCATTCGAGGAGGGCGTTCTGGATGCGCGTGAGCGCCTCCAGGTCCGCCGTGGACAGGCGTGATAGGCGCTCGTCGTTGGCCGCGCGCCAGGCTTCGCGGACCCGGCCGACCATGCGGTGCCCGTCGGCGGTGAGCTCGAGCATCATGCGGCGCCGGTCGTCGGGGTCCACGGACCGGCTCAGCAGCCCGCGATCCTCCAGGTCGCCCAGCAGGACCGAGATGACGGAGGGAGGCGCGTCGAGCAGCATGGCGATCTCCTTCGGGTAGTGGGCCTGCTCCGCCAGGAGCTCGAGCACGAACGCCTTGACGGGCCGGAGCCCGAGCGGCTCGAAGAGGCGCACGGCCTCCTGCTGCGTCATCCGCATGAGCCTGAAGGTGCTGTCGTACAGCTGATGCATCAGGTCCAGTCGATGCTCGGCCTCGGTCGTGGCGCGCGTCATCGTTGCGCCCTGCCGGGGGGTCGCGCGCCGGGTGGGCGCGGGATAGAAATAGTTGTTGGTTCGAAAAGGTTCAACATCGCCAAGCGCTGATGGTAGCAGATCGGAGTCCCGCGCCAGTGTGGCGCAGATACCGATCTCGGCCGGTACCCACGTCGTGCGGCGCGGCCGTCGCCGAGGCGCCGCCCGGGTTCCGACGCGCACGACCGCGACCGCCCGGCTCTGCTAGGTTGAGGGTGAACCGTCGAGGGTAGCCAGCGGTAAGTGACCGCGATGCGCGCCGCGGGTCGGCGCGGGAAGGCGGGTATCCCATGAGCCATGAGCGCGAGACGGCCGACGAGCGCCACGCCTCGCGACCCGAGGGCGAGGTGCGGCAGCTGCGTTTGGATGCCCCTGCCGCCCTCGCGCACCCCAAGCTGCCGCTCGTCCTGGTGTCCCCCGCCCTGGCGGCGGGCGATCCGAAGGAGATGGAGAAGGCGTTGCGAAAGGCGCTGCGTGAGAACGGCTGGTGCGGCGCGTGGACCGGCGGCGTCTTCGACTACCACCACCTGCACAGCAACGCCCACGAGCTCCTCGTGGTGCTGAGCGGCTCCGCGCGCATCGCGTTCGGGGGGGTCGACGGGCGGAGCGTCGACCTCGGGCCCGGCGACATGGCGGTGCTACCCGCCGGAACGGGCCACCGCAACGAGCGTTCCGACGAGGACTTCCGCGTGCTCGGCGCCTACCCCTGCGGTCAGGAGCCCGACCTCGTGCGCGTCGACAGGCTCGAGCAGGTCGATGACGAGGCGCGGCGCCGCATCCGTGCGGTACCGCTGCCCCCCGCCGATCCGCTCTTCGGCGAGGGTGGCCCGCTCGAGGAGGCGTGGGGCCGGCGCGCCTGAAGGCAGCCGGGCGCGCCTGAGGGCTGCCGGGCGGGCCTGAGGGTTGCCGGGTGGGCCCGAGGGCTGCCGGGCGCGCCTGAGGGTTGCCGGGTGGGCCCGAGGGTTGCTCAGCCGGAGTCGGCGCCGGGCCGGATCGAGTCGACCCACGGCCCCTCGCGCCGGTTCATGAGGGCCGCGATCTGCGCGGCCTGCGCCAGGCCGAGGCCGGTGAGCTCGTCGCGAACCGGCTCACCACTGGCCGAGTAGACGACGTCGGCCATCTCGGCCTCCGGGTCGACCTGGACGCCGAACTCGACGCCGTAGGAGGCGTAGAGGCGCCCCTGGCTGCGCAAGGAGGGGAGTTCGTTCTCTTCCAGCACGGCGTTGGCCTCCGTGAAATCGATCATGGTCGCTCCCTTCCGCCCCGCTCGGGGCGGCCGGAACGGCTCCGTGCGCGGCCGCCGTCGGGGCACGTGAGGTTCGCTCAGGATAGGGGCGGGCTCGGTGGAAGGACGTCTCCCGAGCGTCCCGTCGCGTCGCCCTCTTCGTCCAGCAGACGCTCGACCACCACGACGTCGCGCCACCGGCCGTCGAGGTGGCCGTGGCGCACGTACACGCCGACCTCGCGGAACCCGAGGCGGCGTAACAGGCGTCGGGAAGGCTCGTTCTCGACGAACACCCGCGAGACGAGCTTGCGGAGGCCGGCGGCGCGAGCGGCGACGAAGAGCGCGCGCATCGCGCGCGCGCCGTGCCCCCGCCCGCGCGCGGCGCGCGCGACGTAGACAGAGAACTCTCCGATGTCCCGGTAGCACGCGCGCGGCCGGTACATCGACGCAACCGCGAACGCGACCACCTCGCCCCCTTCCAGGGCGACGACCACCGGGTAGGGGGCCTCGAACCATGCCACGATGTCGTCCGCCGTGCGCGGCTCGGTCTCGAACGTGGCGACGCGGTCCTCGATCCCCTCGTTGTAGATGCGGGCGATGGCCGCCGCGTCCGTCGCCGCGGCGGCGCGGATGGCGGGGGCGCCGCCAGCGGCAGGCGTCGCGTCGAGCGCGCGCCCCGGGGCGGGCGACGGCCGGAGCAACGCCACGAGGTCGCGGCGCCACCCTTCGATGCCGGCCGCGAAGGCCTCCGCGGTCCAGGCTCGGAGGTAGGCGTTACCGCGCTCGCTCAACGCGGTGATCGCGTAGCGTACCGTGACCGCGGTCGAGGCGGCGCGCGCGGTGTCCGCAGGTTCGAGGAGGACGTCGACCAGGGCGCTGCGCGACCCCGGCGTGACCCGGACGTAGCGGTAGCGCCCGCCCGCCGGATCGTGCAGCGCGGTCGCCCACAGGGTGGTCTCGCCGCCCTCCGAGGTGACGAAGATCGCGCCGTCGCGGTCGCCGCCTCCGGCCGGATGCAGCGGCCGCGGATCCCACCCGGGAACCCAGCTCCGTTCGCCCGACGGCGTGAACAGCGGCGCGACGACCGCGAGCGGAGCCGGGAGCGTGATGGTGTGCTCGCGCTCGACATGGAGCGGCCGGAAGGGTGCCGCCGCTACGATCGGCTCGGGCTCGCTCACGTGCCGCTCCGCTCAGGCCGGTGCGACGCCGAGCCCGGGCGCGTCGGGCAGCACCGGGCGCCAGAGCGGGTCCCAGGTCGCGCCGACGTACGGGTCGCGCTCGAGCAGCAGCGCCCCGTCGAGGTCGATCCAATCGGCGAGCCCCGCGACGTGCGCCGCGGCCGTGACGCCGAGGGACGACTCGACCATGCAGCCCAGCATGACGCCGAAGCCGAGCGCGCGGGCGGCATGCATGGCGAGGGCCGCGCGGCGCGGGCCGCCGACCTTCGAGAGCTTCACGTTGACGGCGTCGACGACCAGGTGCCGAAGGTCGCTCGCGCCGCGGAACGACTCGTCGGCCACGACCGGGATGCGCGCGGCCCGCGTGACGGTGGCGAGGCCGTCGAGGTCGTCGGCCGCGACGGGCTGCTCGAGCAGCTCCACGCCGAACGCCTCCAGCATCGGCAGGGAGGCCACCGCCTCCTTCGCCGTCCAGGCGGCGTTGGCGTCGACGCGCAGGCGCACGTCGGGCGCCGCGTCGCGCACGGCGGCGAGCAGCGCCGCATCGTCCGGGCCCCCCAGCTTCAGCTTGAGGGTGCCGTATCCGCGGTCGCGGGCGTCGCGACAGCGTTCGGCGACGTCCTCCGGCGTTCCCAGGCCGAGCGTGAAGCTGGTCGCGACCGCCGGCTCGGGCGCGCCTAGCAGGCGGCGCACGCTCACGCCGGCGCGCCGGCCGGCCACGTCGAGGACCGCCGTCTCCAGGGCGGCCTTGGCGCTGCGGTGGTAGTGCGGGAACGGGCGCTCGATGGCGTCCCACAGCTCGTCGAACGCGAACGGGTCGTCGGGCAGGCGGGTGGCGAGCTCGGGCAGCACCGCGACCACGGTGGCGGCGTTCTCGCCGTAGAAGGCGTTGGGTGCGGCCTCGCCCAGGCCCTCCACGTCGCCGTCGCGGACGGTCACCGCCACGCGAGCGTAGAGCTGGTGCGTCCAGCGAGAGATGCCGAAGGGGGAACGGGTGCGGAGCTCGAACTCGCGGGTATGGACCTGCATCATGTCGAGCGATTCTACGTCGCTGCGCCTCGCTCCGCGCGGCTCGGGCGCCCCGCCCGGGGTGCGCCACCCTCCCGTCCTTGCGCGCTCACGCCGCCTCCCCTATAATGGTTGGTCTGGTAACGGAGGCCTGGCCCCCGTTCCCCGGCGCACGCGGTCCCCGCCGGCCGCCGCCGCACGTCGACCTCAGTCGACGCGCCAGCGGCCACCGTATCGAGGGCCGATTCGGCGTGGCGCCGGACCCCACCGAGAACGAGCCGAGGCGCACGATGAGCGCGCGCTCGGTTGCGGGCCGAGCGGGCGATGCGCCGCCAGGGCCACGGAGGTCGAGAGATGTTCGCAATCGTGCAGACGGGCGGCAAGCAGTACCGGGTCGCGGAAGGCGACGTCGTCCGCGTCGAGAAGTTGGCCGCCGAGCCCGGGGCGAGCGTGGAGCTCCCCGTGCTGCTGCTCGGCGGCGACGAGGTGAAGGTCGGGAGCCCCACGGTCGGTGGCGCCAGCGTGACGGCCGAGATCGTCGGTCACGGGCGCGGCGAGAAGCTGCACATCTACAAGTTCAAGGCGAAGAACAACTACCGCCGCCACCGCGGGCACCGGCAGCCGTACACCGACGTCCGCATCACGAAGATCCAGGGCTGAGCCCGAGGAAGGCAGCGACATGGCACACAAGAAGGGCGTCGGCAGCTCGAAGAACGGTCGCGACAGCCAGTCGAAGCGGCTCGGAGTGAAGCGTTTCGACGGCGAGGTCGTCGAGGCGGGCAACATCCTGGTCCGGCAGCGCGGGACCAAGTTCAAGCCCGGCCGAAACGTCGGCGTGGGCCGCGATTTCACCTTGTTCGCCTTGCGCGACGGTGTGGTGCGCTTCGCGAACAAGGGGCGCATCGGCCGGTTCATCCGCGTCGACATGGACGCGGGCGAGCCCGAGGCGATCGCCGCCGACTGACGCAGCGCGCGCGGCCGCAGGGCCGCACGAAGCGAGCACGCCAACCATGACAAGGGCGCGGCCCCCCGGGGCCGCGCCGCGTCGTGAAGGCGCCGCTCGGATCCGTCCCGGCGGGGCGAAGGCGCCCACCGGGCGGAAGGGGAAGGGCGGGAGCGCATGCCGTTCCGAGACGTACTCGACATCACCGTTCAGGGCGGCCGCGGCGGCGACGGCGGGCTCTCGTTCCTGCGCCTGAAGTACATGCCCAAGGGTGGCCCGGACGGGGGCCACGGCGGGGACGGCGGCAGCGTGGTGCTGAAGGCCATCGATGGGATGACCTCGCTCGACCGTCTCGTGGGCCGCGCGTCGTACAAGGCGGAGGCGGGGAAGCAGGGCGAGGGGCGCAACCGCACCGGCGCCGACGGGTCCGACCTCGTCCTCGAGGTGCCGATCGGCACGATCGCCACGGACCTCGACAGCGGCGAGGTGGTGGCCGATCTCCTCGAGGTGGGGGAGGTCGAGCGGGTCGCGGCCGGCGGGCAGGGCGGGCGTGGCAACGCATCGTTCGCCAACGCGCAGCGCCAGGCGCCGCGCTTCGCCGAGTACGGCACGCCCGGCCGCAAGCGCCGCCTTCGGCTCGAGCTCCGCACCATCGCCGACGTAGGCCTGGTGGGGTATCCGAACGCCGGCAAGTCGAGCCTGCTGGCCGCGGTCTCCAACGCCAGGCCGGTCATCGCGGCGTACCCCTTCACCACCCTGAGCCCCAACCTCGGGGTGGTGGAGCGCGAGCACGAGCGCTTCACGTTGGCGGACATCCCGGGGATCATCGAGGACGCCCACCTCGGCAAGGGCCTGGGCCTCGAGTTCCTGCGTCACATCTCCCGCACGCGACTGCTGCTGTTCGTCCTCGACATCGCGCAGGATCCGGGAACGACGCTCGAGGCCCTGCGCCACGAGCTGAACGCCTTCGATCCTGGCCTGCTCGAGCGGCCGTCGCTGCTGGTGCTCAACAAGATCGATCTCGCGGCGCCCGCCGAGATCGCGGCCGAGGAGCACGCCCTGGCCCGCTTCGGCATGCCGGTCGTGAGCGTCTCCGCGCTCGAGCTCCAACGCCTCGACGAGCTGGTGGACGCGGTCTTCGCGCTGCTGCCGGCTCGAGCCGCCGAGCCGGTATCGAGCGTGAGCGAGCGCAGCGTGCGAGTCGAGCCGATCCGCGTCCGGCGGGACCTCTCGGGTACGGGCTGGGTGGTGACGGGCAGCGAGATCGAGCGCGTGGTGCAGCGCTTCGACGCATCGAACCGCGAGGCGGTCGCCTACCTCCAGCACCACTTCCGCAACCTGGGCGTGAACGTGCTCCTCGCGCGGGCCGGCGCGCGCGACGGCGAGCCGGTCAGCATCGGGGACGCCGAGTTCGAGTACTTCTCGGAGGGCGCGGACCCCGGCGCCTCGCCCACGGGAGCCACCCACCCGGGTGCCCCGGAGACGGTGCCCTCGGATGCGGTGCTTTCGGATGCGGTGCCCTCGGACGCGGGGGCCCCGGACGCGGGGGCCTCGGACGCGGGGGTTGCGGACGCGGGGGACCCGGATTCGAGGTCCGGTGAGCCGGACGCGGCGTCCGGTGAGCCGGAAGCGGGCGCCGACGCGGGCGACGGAGGCGCGGAGCGCGACGACCGAGCGGCTCCCGGCGCAGCCGCGGACCGGGCCGAGGGACCGTGACGAGGGCCTCTGCGGCGACGCGCCGGCGCGTGCTAGCCTCTCACTGACGGGCGGCGACCGGCGGTCGGTCGGCCCCCACCGGGAAGGCTCGGCGGAGTGTGGTTGAATGGACGGTGCCGCCTGGGGGAGCGCCTCGCGGGTGGCGTTCGACAGGTGTCGTGAACGGCACGCTCCCGGGGGATCGAGCCCCGTGGGCGGCGTCCAAGGCACCGACCCAGACGCTCGCACGCGCATGCCGTCGATGAGGGTGTCCCAGCACCGCGCGGCGGCCGAGGAACGATGGCCCTATCTGACGTGTTTCCGTTGAACTCACCCTGCACTCGCCCATCGATCGCGCCCTATTGCGAGCGCGTACGTGCGCTCGTGGGCCCCGAACGCTTCGAGCACATCGTGCGCGTCGCCGTCCTCACGGAGACGATCGCCCGCGCCAACGACTTCGACGAGGGTGAGATCCGGGCCGCGTGCCTGGCGGCGGTGCTGCACGACGCGGCGCGCGACCTGTCGGCCGACGAGCTGCTTCGCCTGGCGCCGCCCGAGTGTGCGTTGGAGCGGGAGCATCCGCTGTCGGTCCACGGCCGGGCCTCGCGCGCCCTGGCCGAGAGCTGGGGCGTCGCCGACGAGCGAGTCCTGGAAGCCATCGCCGGCCACGTCTTCGGGGTTCCCCTGGACAACCGCGTCGGCATGGCGATCTACATCGCGGACGTCTCCGAACCCGGTCGCGGCGTGAACGCCGAGCTCCGCGATCTCGCCTGCGTGAACCTGGCGCGGGCCTACCAGCGCGCGGTCGACGCCAAGGTCGACTACCTGCGTGCCAAGGGCAAGCCGGTGCATCCGGCGACCCTACGGGTGTATGAGCAGATTCGTCACGCTACGTAACACGCGTCTGTTGATGCTGGCGGGGGTCCTGCTGGCGCTGGTCGGCCTGTCGGGGTACTGGCTGACGCGCGATGTGCATCGCAGCCCGTTGAGCGACGAGCAACGCCAGCTCCTCGGCATCTCGGGCAACACCTTCCACGCGAGCTTCGTGGTCGCCGGGCGCGACATCCTGTACACCGCGGCCGAGGCCGATCCGATCTACGGGCGCAACAGCCGGGGCGAGACGATCATCACGGGCTGGAACTACAAGGGTCAACGCAGCACCGCGGGCACCAACACCGACACGGTGCTGTACGTCGACATCAAGGGCGGCGACATCCGCATGGTCGCGATCCCGCGCGACGTGTACCTGCGCGATGCGGGGTACCGCATCAACGGCGTGTACATCCGGGAGGGCGCCGACGGGTTGCGCGACAGGGTCTCGGCCATCCTAGGCGTCCCCGTCGACTACTACGTCATCCTGAAGATGGACCTGTTCCAGGACCTGGTGGACGCCCTCGGCGGCGTGGACGTCAACGTGCCGTACGCCATGAACTACGACGACAACGTCGGCAACCTGCACATCCACTTCCCGGCCGGGCCGCGCCACATGGACGGCGCGGACGCAGCGCGCTTCATCCGCTACAGGCACACGGTGCGCGGGGACATCGACCGGCTGGACAACGTCAAACGCCTCGCCTACGCCATGCTCGGGCGCGTCGAGCAGCTCAACGTCCGCGCGGTCACGAAGGTGCCGGAGCTGATGAACACCTTCTTCAAGGACGTCGAGACCAACGTCAGTCCGGCGCTCATGCGCCAGCTCACCTCGCGCATCGGCGACATGGCGCTCAAGGAGACGGCCACGGTGCCGACCGAGGAGGTCCAGATCTCCGGCGTCGGAACGGTCCTTCAGGTCGACGCCCAGCAGGTCAACACCTTCATGGCCGAGACCTTCGGAGGCACCCCGCGGGTGTTCACCGACGCCCCCGACACCCCGCTGCTCATCACCAACCGCAGCGGAGAGGACGGCCTGGCGACCTCGTACCGGGATCGGCTGGTGGCGCTCGGCGTGCCCGCCGACCGCGTGCTGGCGCGCGAGGACACCACCGTCGACCCGACACCGACGCGCCTGCTCGCGACGTTACCCGCGTGGCAGGACGCCGACTACTACGCCTCGCTGCTGCACGCGGGGAAGCAGCAGGTCGACCGCCTGGAGAGCTACCAGCGCCGCGAGGTCCAGATCGAGCTCGTGTTGGGGCACGATGCCGTGAGCATGGCGCCAGGGCGGGCGCTGGCCGCGCTGCCCCCTGACCCCGCGGGCGCCACCGCCCCATGACCGACGGAGGAGGACCCTTGCCCGATTCGGCCACCGTACCCGAGGAAGTCCAGCTCATCGTCGACGCGCTCGACGACAAGCGCGCGAAGGATGTCGTGGTCCTGGACCTGAGCTCCGTGTCCGCCACGCTCGATTGGTTCATCATCGCCACCGGCGAGAGCAGCCTCCAGCTCGGCGCGTTGGAGGACGGCGTGATCGACCGCCTGAAGGCGAGCGGCCACCGCCCCCGCGGCGTCGAGGGGCCGAGCGATCGCTGGCTGCTGCTCGACTACGGTGGCATCGTGGCGCACCTGATGAGCCCGGAGGCACGTGAGTTCTACGACCTCGAGGGGTTGTGGGCCGACGCCGACCGCGTCGAGGTGGCGCCCGCGTGATCCCGGCCGGATGGTGAGGGCGGTCCCGCCGTCACCGGGCGGCGCGCCCGCGCGGCGCTAGCGGGCCCGAGCACCGTGCACGACACCGGCATGCGCCACTGGGCCGAGGGGGTGGCTCGGCGGCACCTCGAGGCGCTCGGCTGGGAGATCGTGGCGAGCAACTACGCGATCCGCGGCGGCGAGCTCGACCTGGTGGCCCGCGACGGCGCCACGCTGGTGTTCGTCGAGGTGCGCCAGAGGCGCAGCGACCGCTTCGGGCACCCGGCGGAGACGCTGGACCGGCGCAAGCTCGAGCGCCTTCGCCGCACCGCCCGTCACTTCCTGGCCACCCGCACCGCCGACGACGCCGCGCCCGTCCGGTTCGATGCCGTCCTGTTGGTCGGCGACGAGCGCAGCCACCGCCTTACCCACCTGCGCGACGTGCTGGCCTGAGCGCGACGCGGCCGACCGGGGGCGGGGCGTGCGATACTGCCCCCGTGCGGAACGTCGCGATCATCGACCTGGGCAGCAACACGGCGCGCCTGGTGGCGCTGTTGTACCGGCCCGGGTACCGCTACCAGCTGCTCGACGAGCTGCGCGAGATGGTGCGTCTGTCCGAGGGGATGGGTGCGGGCGGCATCCTTCGCGCCGAACCTTTCGAACGCGGCATCGAGGTGCTGCGCACCTTCCGCAGCTACTGCGACGCCGTCGGCGTCGAGGAGATCCGGGCAACGGCCACCAGCGCCGTGCGCTCCGCCCGCAACGGCGACAGCTTCGTCGCCGCAGCGCGCGAGCGCGCCAACCTCGAGCTCGACGTGCTCGCCGGGGACTCCGAGGCGCGCCACGGCGTGCTGGCCGTCGCCAACAGCCTGGCGCTGCGCGACGCCCTGGTGTTCGACCTCGGCGGCGGCAGCCTGCAGTTGAGCCACATGGCCGACCGCCGCTTCGCGGGCGGCCGCGCCTACCCGCTCGGGGCGGTGCGGACCACCGAGGGGTTGCTCGCCTCCGACCCGCCTCGGGGCAAGGAGCTGAAGAGTCTCGCGAAGCGCGTGAGGGAGCTGCTCGAGCCCAGCCTTGACGAGCTGCCGGTGGGGTTGCCGGTGGTAGGCATGGGGGGCACCCTCCGTAACCTCGCCAACGTGGTCCAGGGGCGCAACGGCTACCGGCCGGAGCTGCTGCACGGCTACCGCCTGCCGCGCGTCGAGCTCGAGGCCCTGGTCGAGGAGCTGACGGCGATGCCGGTGGCGGCGCGCCGCGACGTGCCCGGCCTCAACCGAGACCGGGCCGACATCATCGTGGCGGGCGGCCGCGTGATCGTCGAGCTCCTCCGGCTGGCGAGCGCCGATCACGTCGTCATCAGCGGCCAGGGCCTGCGCGAGGGGTTGTTCTATCCCTTCCTCTTCCCGGACGAGGCCGACAACCTCTCTCCCGACGTGCGGGAGTTCAGCGCCCTCAACCTCATGCGGGAGTACTACGACAACCCCGCCCACAACCTCCACGTGCGGCACCTCGCGTGCCGCCTGTTCGATCAGCTCGCCCCGCTCCACGGTCTCGGTCGCTCCGAACGCGAGCTGCTCGCGGCGGCGGCGTTGGTGCACGACATCGGCATGGCGGTCGACTACTATTCGCACCACAAGCACGGGATGTACCTGGTGATGGGCCGCCCCCTCCCCGGCTTCGACCACCGCGAGCAGGTCATGGTGGCGCTGCTGGTCCGCTACCATAGGCGCGGCACCCCTGCCGACCAGGGCTACGGCTCCGTGCTGGCGCCGGGCGACCTGCAGCGCGTCCGCTTGCTGGCCGGCCTGCTCCGCACCGCGGAATACCTCGAGCGCGCCAAGGCACAGCGGGTTCGCGACGTGCGCTGCCACATCGGGGACGGTTACGTCCAGATCGAGGCGCTGAGCGCGGCCGAGGCCGACATCGAGGTGCGCGAGGCCAACGGCCGCAGCGACCTGCTGGCCGCGGCCCTGGGTGCCAAGGTCGAGGTCGTGCCGGGGTACGCGCCGGCGGCGGCCTGACATGGACGGGGCTGCCGGAGGTCGCGAGCGGGCGGGGCGCCGCGTGCGCGTCAAGATCTGCGGCGTGACGCGGCCCGAGGACGCCGCGGCGGCGGAGCTCGCCGGTGCCGACGCCATCGGGCTGAACTTCGCGGACCGCTCCCCGCGGCGCGTCGATATCGCGCAGGCGGAACGTGTTCTGGACGCGCTCGGGCCGTTCATCACCCGGGTTGGCGTGTTCGTCGACGCACCCCTCGAGCGGGTCCGCGCGGTGGTGCGGCGCCTGCGGCTCGACGCCGTGCAGCTCCACGGCGGCGAGGAGCCCGCGTTCGCGGCCGCGCTCCGGGGAGAGGTGAAGGTGATCCGCGCCCTCCCGTTCGCCGCCGGCGTCACCCCGGCAGCGCTCGCGGCGTACCCGGCCGACGCCGTGCTGCTCGACGCCGCCTCGCCGGGCTCCGGATCCCCCTTCGCGTGGGGGGAGGCCGCGGCCTGGCGCGGCCATCCGCGCCTGATCCTGGCCGGCGGCCTCACGCCGGAGACGGTCGGCCGGGGGGTGGAGGCCCTGTCCCCCTACGCCGTGGACGTCGCCTCCGGCGTCGAGGCGGCGCCCGGCGTGAAGGACGCGGCGCGCATCGCCGCCTTCGTGAGGGCCGCGCGTTCCACCAGATGAGCCCAAGTTGTCCACAAGCAGGGGCAGTTCTCCACAGCTCTGTGGATAAGAAGGGCCGACGCCACGTAGATGCCCACCTGGAGGGACTTCCCACGATGGAGTGCGTGCAGGACGGCATTCTTGGGATTCGGCGGGAGCTCGTGGCCCCTATCAGAATCCTCATGCTCTTGTCAAGGGCCGCGAGTTATCCACAGTTCTTCGCGGTTGTCCACAGATTTTCTCCGCGCGCGCCCGTTCCGCACCCGCGTTCCCGTTCCCGTTCCGCGCACGCGTTCCCGTTCCGCGCCCGCGCCCGCGTTCCCGGCTCGGCTCCCGGCCGCCTCCCGGCGCCGGCGATCGGCCGTGCGTCCGGGAAGCGCGTCGCGCGGTGGCGGCGCGCTCGGCCGGTCGCCGCAACGCGCGCCCGCTGCCTTCCCGGCACGCGCGCGGTAGGCTGGCCGTGCGCCGGAGCCGCGGCTGGAGGTAGCCATGAACATCGTGACCATCAACGACGCCCGACGGTTCTCGCTCGACGGCGTCCAGAAGCGCGACCTCGTGACGGTCGAGGACCTACGCGTGACCCTGCTGTGCTTCGAGGCCGGGCAGCAGGACGAAGACACCACGAAGCCGTCGAGCTGCGTCTACCAGGTCCTGGAGGGGGAGGCGATCGTGCGCCACGCCGGCGGCAGCGATCGCGTCGGCAAGGGCAAGCTCACGACGGTCCCAGCCGGGACCGCGCACCATCTCGAGAACGCCGGCGGCGGGCTGCTGGTGGTGCTGGCCACGTGCCCCGAAGGCCGGGCGCGGTAACGCCGGGGTGCCGCGCCCCCGACCGAGCGCCCGCCTCCGAACCGCGCTGACGCTCGAGCAGCGCCGTTCCCGCCCCTTCCACGAGCGCAAGAAGGGCTGGCAGGACCTGGCGGAGCGCCTGCGCGCCGACCGCCTCGGGTACGCCGCGGGCGGCGGGGAGCGCGCCGCCGGGAGGCAGCACGCCAAGGGGCGCATGACCGCCCGCGAGCGGGTCGCGCGCCTGCTCGACGACGGCGCGCGCTTCGACGAGCTCATGGGCTTCGCCGGGTGGGAGATGTACCCCGAGGAGGGCGGGGCGCCCGCCGGCGGGGTCGTGACGGGTGTGGGGCGCCTCGAGGGGCGCGACTGGATGATCGTCGCCAACGATGCCACCGTCAAGGCGGGGGCGTTCTTCCCGATCACCGCGAAGAAGGTCATCCGGGCGCAGACGATCGCCATGGAGAACCGCCTGCCGACGGCGTACCTGGTGGACTCCGCCGGCGTGTACCTGCCGATGCAGGACGAGATCTTCCCGGACCAGGACGATTTCGGGCGCGTGTTCTACCTGAACGCCCGGATGAGCGCCCTCGGCATACCGCAGCTCGCCGCCATCATGGGGAACTGCGTGGCGGGCGGAGCCTACCTCCCGGTCATGTGCGACACCCTGGTGATGACGGACGGCTCGGGTCTGTACCTCGCGGGTCCGGCGCTGGTGAAGGCCGCCATCGGCCAGGAGGTGAGCAGCGAGGAGCTCGGTGGGGCGGCCATGCACGCGCAGGTGGCGGGCACGGTCGACTACCGCGAGCCCGACGACGAGCATGCCCTGTGGCGTCTGCGCCGCCTGGCGGCGGGCTACGCCGCGCCCACGCCGCTCGCGTGGGCGAGGGACCGGCGGCAGGCGCGCGAGCCCGCCGAGGCCCCCGCCGACCTCGAGGGGCTCGTGCCGCCCGACGGCGGCGGGGGCCCGTACGACGTTCGCGAGGTCATCGCGCGGCTGGTCGACGCCTCCGAGTTCGACGAGGTGAAGGCCGAGACGGGACCCACGCTGGTGTGCGGCAGCGCCCGGCTCGGCGGCTTCGCCGTAGGCATCGTCGCGAACCAGAAGCGGGTGGTCAAGCACGGCGGGCGGCTCGAGGTGGGCGGCGTGATCTACGCCGACGCGGCCGACAAGGCGGCACGCTTCATCCTCAACTGCAACCAGGCTGGTGTCCCCATCATCTTCCTGCACGACGTCAACGGTTTCATGGTGGGCAAGGAGAGCGAGCAGGAGGGGATCATCCGGCGGGGCGCGAAGATGGTCAACGCCGTGAGCAACAGCGTGGTGCCGCGCATCAGCGTCATCCTAGGGGGCTCGTACGGTGCGGGCCACTACGCCATGAGCGGCAAGGCCTACGCCCCGAGGTTCATCTTCGCCCTGCCCAGCGCGCGCTTCGGCGTGATGGGAGGGCAGCAGGCCGCGCGGACGATCCTCGACATCCAGGCCGCCCGCCTCGCGCGTTCCGGGCGCGCGCCCGACGACGCCACGCTCGCCGAGCTGTACGAGCGGATCAAGGCGGACTACGACCGGGCGCTGGACATCCGCTTCGGCGCCGCGCGCTTGTGGGTGGACGACATCGTGCTGCCGCTCGAGCTTCGCGAGCGCCTCGTGCGCGCCCTCGAGGCATGTGCCTTCGGCCCGGAGCCCGAGCCCCTGCGCACCGGCGTGTTCCAGGTCTGAGCCGGAGCCCTCAGGACGTCGGCCACGCCCCCAACGCCCGGCGGGCGTCGACGATCTGGGCGGTGTGATAGGCGGCGTGATCCGCCGCGATCAGCAGTTCCCGCAGGAGCGTGTGCCGTGGCGCGTGCGGCAGGGGCGCTGTGAGATCGCGGCCGGCGTCCTGCGTCAGGGCCTTGAGGTCGGCCAGATCGTCCCGGTAGCCGCGCAGCGTCGCCTCCCACCCGCCGGACGGAGGTTGGGGCGTGGCCGGCCAGTAGCCCTCGGGCCACGCGGGGGAGCGCCAGTCGGGATCGAGGACGTAGCGCAGGATGTCCTCCTGGGTGATGCGCATGTGTTCGAGCTGCTCCCACACGCTGTGCGCCAGCCCCTCCGGCCGGCGCCCGCGGAGCTCGGGGTCGAGCCCGGCCACGGCCCGCTCCACGTCGACGTGAGCGCCCTCCCCGCTGAGCAAGGTGATGAGTTGGTGCCTCAAGATCGCTTCGTCCATGTCGCCTCCTCGTGTCGCGGCCGCCGGTCGTCGCGGCCCCCGCTCGTCGCGGCCGCCGCTCGTCGCGCCCGCCATCCCTCGCGGCCTTCGGCGCCGGCGCGTGGCGGGCGCCCGGGGCGTCCGGCGGTCGGCGGCCACCGGCGCGCCCTGTCGAGCGCCTTCGCGCCGCCGGGGGTCCGCCGCGGTCCACCGCGCCGGACGGGAACGCCCGGGTACACTCCGGCCATGGCCGACACGCCTGTCACCATCGTGCCCCACGATCCGGCCTTCGCGCGCCGGTTCGCCGAAGAGGCCGTCAGGCTCCTGACCGTCTTCGCGGGTCGGGCCCTGGGGGTCGAACACGTCGGCAGCACGGCCGTGCCGGGTCTCGCCGCCAAACCGATCCTCGACATGCTGCTCCTCGTTCCCGACCTTGCCGGTGCGGACGGGCGGCGCGGTGCGGCCGAGGCCGCGGGATACGACTGGCGCGGCGAGTACGGCATCGCCGGCCGGCGCTACCTCGTGGCCGAGCGGCGCGGCGCCGACGGCGCGCCCTACCTCGTTCACGTGCACGCGTTCGAGGCCGGTACCCCGGACGGGTGGCGCCATGTCGCGTTCCGCGACTACCTGCTCCGGCACCGGCAACGCGCCGACGCCTACGGCGCGCTGAAACGCGACCTCGCGGCGCGGCTGGGTCACGACCGGGCTGCCTACACCGACGCCAAGTCGGAGTTCGTACGCGAGACAGACGCCCTCGCCCTCGCGTGGCTGGCGGGCGGGGGGGCGGACTAGCGTTCGGCCGTGACGCGGGGAGGCGCCCGCCGTCGGCGCACCGCCGCCGGGAGCCGGCCGCCGACCGTCAGTCACGGCCAATCCGCCCTCGTGCCGGCCCACCCGTGCGGCGGCCGGGCGGCGCGGCGGCTCTCAACGGACCTGCGGGAAGTTGCCCGGCTTCCACTTGACGGTGCAGCCGACCGCGTAGGTCTCCGGCTCCTCGATCTCGCGCCCCTGCAACAGCGCCTCGATGGCACCCCGCAGCTCCTCGTGGGTGACGCCGGAAGGATCCTTCGGGCTGTCGTCGATGCGACCGTGGTAGCGGAGCCGGCGATCGCGGTCGAAGACCAGCACCTCGGGGGTTCGCTGGGTGCGGTAGGCGCGCGCCACGCTCTGGTCCTCGTCTCGCAGGTAGGGGAACGGCAGGTCGTGTTCCGAGGCGAAACGCCGCATCGCGTCGACGTCGTCGTCCGGGTGGGTCGTCGCGTCGTTGGAGTTCACGAAAGCGAAGACGACGCCGCGATCGTCGTAGTCGCGTGCCAGGCGGGTGAGGCGCTCGACGTTCGCGACCACGTAGGGGCAGTGGTTGCAGGCTTGCACGTACACGAACACGGCGGCGTCGGCGAGGTCCGTCAGGGCCACCCGACGGCCGTCGACGGCCGGGAGGTCGAAATCGGGCGCGTGCGCACCGATGGGGAGCGTTTCGGGTTGCGTCTGCATCGTTCACCTCCGATGGGGCGGGTACCCCCGATCACCTATACCGGGCGCTCCCGCCGACGCGTGTCGCACGGGACCGTGGGGGCGCCGCGCTAGACTGGGCGAGCATGGAACGCCTTCCGACCGAGCGTTCGCGTGCGGGCGGCCGCCGCTGCCCGCCCGGGGGCCGCCCGCACCGCGCGCCGCACGCGGGAACGCCCAGGAGGCGTCGCCGCCGGACGCCCCGCCAGGCGCGAGGAGCGCCGTGCCGCTGAGCTTCGCGGCGCCGCTGTTCCTGTGGGCGCTGATGGCGCTCCCGGTGGTGGTGGCCCTCCACTTCGTGCGCTCTCGCCGCCGGCGCCAGGACGTCTCGGCACTCTTCCTATGGCGGCGTGCACGGACGGCGGCGCAACGGCGCCGGCGCTTCTCGCCCACCTGGCTGTTGTTGGCGCAACTCCTGTTCGTGACGCTGGCGGCCGTCGGACTCGCCCGGCCGCAGCTCGGCGGCCGCAGCCTGCCCGACCGCGTCCTCGTGATCGACGCGTCCGCCAGCATGACGGCGCGCGATACGGACGGGGTCCGCCTCGAGAAGGCGCGCACCCTCGCGCGCTCGCTCCTGACCGGCACCGGGCGGGTGGCGGTCGTTCGCGCCGGCCTCGATGCGCGCGTGGTGGCGCCGCTGTCGTCCGATCGCGCGGCCGCCCGATCGGCCATCGACGCGCTCGTGGCGGGCGATCGGCGGGCGGACCTGGCGCGGGCGGTGGGGGTGGCCCAGGCGGTCGATCCGGGCGCCGAGGTCCACGTGCTGAGCGACGAGTTGGGCCCCGGCGGCAGCGGCGTGACGTCGCACGACGTCGCCGGCGACGGCCTGAACGTCGGCATCAGCACCTTCGACGTCGGACTCCAGCAGGCGTACGTCGGGATCGTATCCAACGCGACGCGCCCCGTGCAGGTCCAGCTAGACCTGTTGCGCGACGGGCAGGCGGTGGCGGGCTCGCAGGTCCTCGTGCCCGCGGGAGGCGTGGGGAGCGCGACGTTCCCCCTGGAGGACGCCCAGGGCGTGCTCGAGGCGCGCATCACGCCGCCGGCCGGCGACGCCATGGCCCTCGACGACGTGGCCTACGCCGGCACCCGCAACCTCGTGGCCGTGGTCGACGTCCCCTCCGAGCCGGTGGTGAAGGCGTTGGCGGCCGTCCCGGGCGTGACCGTCCGCAGCAGCCCCGCGGCGGTGTCCATCCCGGCCGACCTGCGTGTGCTCACGCGGGCATCGGCCGACGGGCTCGATCCCGGCGCCTACATCCTGTTCGCGCCGGCCGCCGACACGCCGGTGTTCCACACCGTGCGCGAGTGGGATCGTGCCGCTCCGCTGCTCCGGTTCGTGGATCTGCGCGACGTCGTGATCGGGCTGGCTCAGGACCGCGCGGTCTGGCCCGACGACGAGCGGGGCTGGGACGTCCTCGCCCGCACCGCGGATCTGGAACCCGTGCTGCGGGTGCGCACCGCCGGCCCCGTGCGCGTGCTTCAGGCGGCGTTCCATCCGAGCCAGACCGATCTCGTGTTGCGCCCGGCGTTCCCGGCGCTCATCGCCAACTTCGTGCGGGAAGTGCGCGGCGACGCGACCGCCGAGCTGGGCGACCCCTTGCCCGCGGGCACCACCTCCGGCGGCGACCCCGTCGCGTGGGCGTTGCGTCCCGGCGTCTACCGCACCGGCGACGGCGTGCTCCTCGCAAGCCTCGCGAGCGAGGCCGAGTCGCGCCTGGACGGGCCGGCCACCGTCGCGGAGGACACGACGACCGGGCGCCCGCCCGCCACGACGGAGGCGCCCGGTGGGGTGCGCCCGCTCGGACTGGCCCTGCTGCTGGTCGCCTTCGCGGCCCTCCTGGCGGAGTGGCTGCTGTGGGCCGGCGTGCGCCTACCGCGCTGGCCGCGCCGCCTGCGCCCGCGGCGCGGTTGATCGTGGCGTCCCGATGGGGCGCTCCTCACGCTCGCGCGGCGCGCGGTTGGTAGGCTGGCGGGGTTGGTGCGCGCGGCCGGACGCGCTCCGGACGGCCGGGACGGGCCGGCCGGGACGGGGCCGCGTGGCGCCGGAACGGAAGGGGTAACGGTTTCTTGGCACGGGCCGATCTGAGCCTGCCGATGGTGGTGGTGGTGATCCTCGCGGCGGGACTCTTCACGCTCAGCAGCGCCGCCCCCGCAAACGAATTCACGCGTCAGCTCGTGTTCCTGATCGCCGGTGTGGCCGCCGCCGGCGGCCTGGTGTGGCTCGGGTGGCGCCGTCTCGCTCGCTTCATCCCGCACCTCTACGTGGCGAGCCTGGGCTTCCTTGTGCTGGTGCACCTCGTGGGCACCGAGGTCAACGGCGCGAAGTCGTGGCTGTTCCTCGGCCCGCTGCCGGGATTCCAACCCTCCGAGCTGGCGAAGCTGACGCTCATCCTCAGCCTCGCGGCCGTCCTGCACGAGCGCCCGATCCGGGGGCCGCTCGGCTATCTGAGGGTCTTCGTGCTGGTGATGCCGCCGTTCGCGCTGGTGTTCCTCGAGCCCGACCTCGGCAGCGGCCTCGTGCTCCTCGCCATCGGGGCCGGCATGATGCTCGTGCGCGGCGTTCCGTGGCGCCACCTCGTGCTCATGGTGCTGCTCGTCGGGGTGGCGGTTCCGACGGTCGTCTGGCCCAACCTCGCGCCCCACCAACGCACACGCCTCGTCTCGTTCGTGAACCCCGCCGCCGACCCCAAGGGGAGCGGCTACCAGGTGATCCAGTCGACCATCGCGGTGGGCTCCGGCGGGCTGCTGGGCAAGGGGTACAAGCAGGGAACGCAGTCGCAGCTCGGGTTCATCCCGTATCGACAGACCGATTTCATCTTCCCGGTGCTTGCCGAGGAGGGCGGCTTCGTGGCCGCGATCACGCTGCTGGCGCTGTACGGCGTGCTCTTCTGGCGCCTCGTCGCGATGGCCGTGGAGTGCCCCAAGGACCGCGATCAGCTCGTGATCGCGGGCGTGCTGACGCTCATCGGCTTCCAGGTGCTGGTGAACGTCGGCGTCACGCTCGGGCTCGCGCCCGTCACCGGGATCACGCTGCCGCTGGTGTCGTACGGCGGCACCAGTCTGGTCTCCACGCTGCTCGCGCTGGCGCTCGCCTTCGTGGTCCACCGCGACCGCTACGCGGAGTGGTGAGGGACTGGCTCGCCTGCCGGGCAACGTGCAGGACGGGTCGCGGGCGCTAGAGTCGGGGCGTGCGCGCTCGCGGCATCCTCCTCACCGTCATCGTGGTGCTCGGTATCGTCTTCGCGATCCTCAACTGGGAAGCGCTGGTCACCACCCTGCCGTTGAACCTCCTGTTCATGCGTGTCAGCTGGCCGCTCGGGATCACCCTGCTGGTGGCCGTGCTGGCCGTGGCGCTGATCTTCTTCCTGGTGTCCCTGCTCGACCGCGCCGGCCAGCTTCGCCACGTCACCGGGATGCAACGCCAGCTCGAGTCGACGCGCGCGCGGCTCGACGCCCAACGCGACGACGACGATGCGTTGCTCACCCGCCGGCTCGACACCGGCTTCGCGGACCTGAGCCGGGGGTTCGATGAACGTCTCGAGCGCCTGCGCCAGGCGCTCGAGACGAGCATCGACGGGCGCCTCGCGGCGCAGGAGGACCGCATGTCCGAGCGCCTCGACGCGCTGTCGCAACGGGTGGTCGCCGTGCGCGACGAGCTCGCCGCCGACATCGCGGAGACCGAGGACGCGTTGGCGCGCCGTTTCGGGGGCGAGGTCGACCGAGGGTAGTCGTCCGGCGTCCGGTGCGCTGGGCGCGGCCCGCTCCACCCGGGCCAGTTCCATCCGGGCCAGTTCCATCCGGGCCGGCTCCATCCGGGCCGGCTCCATCCGGGCCGGCTCCATCCGGGCCGGCTCCGTTCGGGCCGGCCCGTCGGAGCGCCCGGATGACCGGTGCGCGTGGGGGGACGCGCGAACCGAATCGCACTCCGAGCGCCACCGACGCGCACGGGCGCGCGGTGGGGGGCACGCGCGCGCCGGCGACGCAGGTGGCGGCTCGCCTCTGCTAGCGTGTGGGCCATGGATGTACTCGACAAGGAGCGGTTGCGGGGCGAGGTTCTGGAGGCGCTGAAGGTGGTGCGCGACCCCGAGATCCCCGTGAACGTGGTGGATCTCGGCCTGATCTACAACCTGGAGGTCGACGACGAGGGTCACGTGGACATCGAGATGACCCTCACCAGCATGGGGTGCCCGGTGCAGGACATGATCCAGGCCGACGCCGAGCTCGCGGCCATGAAGGTCGACGGCGTGAGCCGGGTGGCGGTCGACTTCGTGTGGTCGCCGCCGTGGTCGCCCCAGAAGATGACCGAGGACGGCAAGAAGCAGATGCGCATGTTCGGCTTCAACATCTGAGCGCGACGGCGGCGAGCGCCGACCCGCCGCGTGTGATTGAATGACGCATGTTGTTCCGTTCCAGACGGCGCACATCCGGGCGGTTGTCGGAGTGGGCGGCGTTCGCAGGGCGGCTCGAGCTGCTCGACGCGAGCGACCAGGCGGAGCGCCTGCGACGCTGGCTCGATCTCGGCGAGGGCGCCGTGGGGCCCGTCTACGGCCTGAAGCGCCCCGGGCAGCCGAGCCTCTACCTGTTCGACCAGACGCGCGAGCGCAGCGGGCCGACCGGCACCGTCCGGTTCGTCCGGAGCGGCGTGCTGCTGCGCTGGCACGAGGTCAAGGTCGCGGCTCCCCTGCGGGCGATGCCGCGCCGCGGCAAGGCGATGGAGGCCATCGAGGCGGGGCGCACGGGCAGCAAGCGCCTCGACCTCGCGGACCTGGAACGGTTCGACGCCGCGGTGAGCGTGTTCGCGCGCGACGAGGTCGGCGCTCGCTCGATGCTCACGCCGCCGGTGCGGGAGGTGATCCACCGCCTGCTCGCGCAGCGCGGCGGGGATCCGTCGCTGGTGGTGGGCGACGAGCACTTCCTGGTGCTGTGCAACGGCGCCGAAGCGGCGGCCTTCGATCTGCTGGAGGGCATCGCCACCGACCTCATGACGCTCTACGCCGTGCTGGTGCCGCCGCCCGGGGGGCCGGCCGGCTGAGCGGATACCCCCGCGATCGCTCAGCCGCGGTGGTACGGATGGCCGGCGCGGAGGGTCTCGATGCGGTAGAGCTGCTCGAGCAGCACGACGCGGGCGAGCTCGTGCGGCAGGGTCAGGGGCGAGAGGCTCCACACCTCGTGGGCGCGGCTCCTCAGCCAGGCGGGGTGCCCCTCGGCGCCCCCCACCAGCAGGCTCAGCCGGCTCTCGCCGCGGACCTCGAGCTCGCTTACGTGCTCGGCGAGACCGGAGCTCGACCACGGCGTGCCCGTCTCGTCCAGGACCACGATGCGCCCGTCCGCGCCCGCCAGCAGGGCCTTGGCGTCGGCGTCGCGCACGGCGTCCGCGTCCGCGCCGCGCCCCTCCTTGAGCTCGACCTGTTCGATCTGCGCGTATCCCGCGAGGCGAGCGGAGTAGTGGGCACAGGCGGCCGCGTAGAACCCGCGCTTGAGCCGTCCGACGGCGAGCAACCGGTAGCGCATCGTCCGGCTGGCCGCGCTCAGGCCCGCTCTGGCGCCGGGGGACCGGTCTCCGCGCGTGCCTCCTCGCGTTGCTCCTCGGGCGCCTCCTCGCGTGCCTCCTCGGGCGCCTCCTTACGTGCCTCCTCGGCCGCGAGCTTCGCGAGGAACTCCCGCCGGCGGGTCGGACGCAGGTCGCTGGCCTCGAGAACCTCCTGCAACCTCGCCGGATCGAGGGCGGCGCGCAGCACGTCGAGCTCTCGCCGGGAGAACTTGCGCGCGTGCAGCACGTGCTCCTCGAACGCCTCGAAGGCCATCGGACAGACCGCCTGGACGAGGCGGGCCATCACGTCGCCGTAGGCGCGGATCTCGTACTGCGCGTGCCAGTCCATTCTCAGGCGAAGGAAGTGGAACAGGTTGTTGAGGTCGATCTGCCAGTACATCTCGGTGTAGAGGCTCAACGGCAGGTTGATGCGCGCCAGCTCGCGCGCGATGCCGTCTTCGAGGAGACCCTCGTACGCCCTGTAGGTGTCGCCCTGGCCGCGCTCGAGCGCGGCGATGACGGCCGCGCGCAGCTCGGCTGGCACCTCCGCGTCGCTGCCGCCCTGGCGGTTGGTGCGGCTCTGGAGGCGCACCTCGAACGGGCGCGGCAGGTAGAACTCGTCGCGCATCACGCTGTAGCGGCCGCTGATCTCGTTGAGGCGCGCCGTGCGGTGGCGGATCCACTGGCGCGCCACGAAGATCGGCATCTTCACGTGGAAGGTGAAGATCACCTGCTCGAACGGGCTCGTGTGCTCGTGCCGAAGCAGGTAGTCGATGAGCGCGCGGTCCTCGCGCACCGACTTGGTGCCCTCGCCGTACGACACCCGGGCCGACTGGACGATACGGGCATCGCCGCCGAGGTAGTCGACGAGCCGCACGAAGCCGTGGTCGAGGACGGGAAGAGCCTCGTCCAGCACGGCTTCCGCTTCTGGTACCGTGATGCGCGCCATGGCGCCACCATACCGTGGGCGCCGGCGGGCCGCCGCCCGCGACGACCGATGCCCGTGAGACACGGCGGGGCGTTCTCATGAACGGCGCATGAGTGATCTCCTTCACAAGCCGAGTTTGTGCGGTCGCGTCGGCACTTTCTGCCTCTCATGATGTCTTCATTCACCTTGACACGATGAGCGCCCCGTGGGATACTCTAGGACGGATTTGGCGTCGTCCTGGGCCGCACCGAAAGGAGGTGCACACCTTGAACCGGCTCCGGAAACGGTCGAATCCCGGCGGGAACGCCAGACGACGGCGCGACCGGACGGCGAGGAAACTCGGACACTCCCGTCTATCACGTGCCAGACGCTGGAAGCACCGCCGAATGCGGTTCCGACTTCTAACGTTCAAGGGGTAAACAAGCATGAAAAAGCTTCTTCTAACGCTCCTGGCAGCGGTGCTGGTGAGCGGCGCGATGGCTCAGGACACTGCGTTCCCGGACATTCCGGCGAACCACTGGGCTGCCGACGCCGTGAGCCGCATCGCCGACCTGGGCATCGTCATCGGCTTCCCCGACGGCACGTTCCGGGGCAACGAAGCCTTCACGCGTTACCAGGCCGCTCTGGTCATCAGCCGCATGCTCGACGTGGTGAACAACAACGTCAACAGCGCGCTGGCCATGACCCAGGCGGACATCGAGTCGCTGCGTAACGCCGTGCAGGAAGTTGCTTCCGACGTCGCCTCGCAAGGGGTTCGCCTCAGCTCGGCGGAGAGCGCCATCGCGAGCCTCTCCGACGACGTGACCGCCAACAAGTCGCGTCTCGACGAGCTCGAGTCGAAGTTGAACAACATGCCCCAAGGCACGGATCAGTCCGTCCTGCGTGACCTGCAGAACCAGATCGCCTCGCAGCGCGTCGCGATCGACACCGCGCAGGCTCAGGCCGACGCCGCCGCCAAGCGGGCCAACGAGGCCTACGACCTGGCCAACCAGGCCAAGTCCCAGGCCGAACAGAACGCTGCGGACATCGCAGCGGCCAACAAGGTCATCCAGCTCCTGAGCGACAAGCTCCAGGGGATGAGTGGCCAGGCGGCGCCCGCGGCGCCCGCGCAGGATCTCTCCGGCATCCAGGGAGACATCGCGCGCAACGCCAGCGACATCGCCAACATCCGCGAGTTCGTCATCCTGCTCCGTCGTGACCAGGTCGCCCTGCGCGACCGTGTCTCGGCCCTCGAGGCCAGCGACGCCCAGCAGACGGCGGACATCCAGGACCTCCAGGGTCGGGTCACCGCCCTCGAAGAGAACCCGCTCGGCCTCTCCGGGTCGATCGAGCTCGAGTACTTCGTGGGTCGGACGCTCGGTCTGCCGTTCGACATCGACCGTGCCTACGGCCTGAACAACGAGCGCGACATGGGCTCGTCCGTCTTCAGCTCCGGCGCGGAAGACCTGAACGACGACGACGAAGGCACCGACGACTACCAGACGGAAGTCAGCGAAGTCGCGCAGGACCGTGAAGACATCACGGCCCAGTCCGGCGCGGTCGACGTCACGCTCAACCTCAACATCGGCCTCGGGACCGAGCTGAACGGCGCCGGCAGCACGGGCGCGCTCAACAACTTCAGCGCGGTGATCACGCTCAGCCTCGCACAGGTCAACGGGCTGAACTGGGACAACCAGGACGATTACGCGGGTGACCCCGGCTACGTCTTCCACGTCGACGACTTCACCACCACCTTCGAGCCCGTTGGCGCCGCGCCCCTGACCTTCCAGTTCGGTACGGCGGTCGACGCGACCTTCACCTCGTACGTGCTCGACACGACGAACCTGGCGAACGACCTGGCGGGCTTCGCGGCCACGATGGCCTCGCCCGACTTCCTGTCGTTCATCAACCCGTCGATCACGGTGGTCTACGGCTCGCCCGACATGAACGAGTACATCCGCGGCGCTCGCCTGACCCTGAACCCGCTCGACGGCGTCACCATCGGTGGCTCCTACGTGCAGGACGCGGCCAACGCGGGTGAGAAGGACAACGTCGCCAACGACAACGTGACCACCACGGTCTACGGCGTCGACGGCAACGTCAGCGTCAGCCTCTTCAACCTCGCGGCCGAGTGGGCCAGCGGCAGCACCTACAACGATGCGACCGCCACCACCACCGCCGATGGTCAGGTGCTGTACGCGACGCTCGGCGTGGACGGCAGCTCGCTGCCGATCCTGAACAGCCTGGAACTCAACTACCGGGACATCGCCCCCAACTGGACGTCCGCCGGCTTCAACGTCGGCGCCGACGACGGCGACTACCCCTACGCTGAGGACCAGTCGGGCTTCGGCGTCAACGCCGACCTGAGCCTGTTCATCCTGGACCTGTCGGCCTACTTCGACAGCTTCTCGATCACCAACCCGGCCGCCCTGGACATCCAGGCGTACGGCGCGGACCTGACCGCCAACCTCTTCGCCGGCTTCTCGCTCTCCGGGTACTACCACTCGGTCAGCGTCGGCGGGGCCCTGGTCGACGATCTCGAAGATCCGTTCCTGGCCGACGAGACCGCTGCTCCTGGTACGGGCGGCGCCGACATCTCCCGCGACAACAACTACGACACCGCCTTCGGCGTCACGCTGAAGCACGACGGCTCGGCCGACAACGCGCTCATCCACGGTCTCAACCTGGAAGCGAGCTACTCGCAGTCCGAAGCCGACTTCAGCAAGACCACGATCGACGCCATGGGTGACTTCGCCCTCAACGTCAGCATCATCTCGCTGACCCCGTACGCGGAGTACAAGTCGGTCAACGACGCCGACCCGCTCTCCGACGACACCACGACGCTCAAGGCTGGCGCCGGCCTCACGACCGCTCCGGTGGACGTGTTCCTCAAGCCCAGCCTGATGGGTGCGGTCAACTACCGCAACACCGACCACACCGACGTCGCCGGTGGCGACTACACGGCCTCCGAGCTCCAGTGGAGCGTCGGGCTCGTCCTCAACCAGTTCCTGTTCGATCACAGCACCTTGACCGCGAAGTACGGCTCCTGGAACGGCACGAACATCCAGACCCGCACCAACGTGAACCTGGGTCAGAATGATCACGCCAGCGACATCAGCGATGGTGACGTGAACAACGGCGACTTCCAGCAGACCACGACCGGTTACGAAGTGATCTGGAACTACTACGACCTCGAGCTCGCCTACGGAGTGTACGAGAACACCTCGCGTACCTTCGGTTCGGATTCGGCCCAGGCGTTCAAGATCTCCTACACGGTCGACTTCTGATCGCACCGGTAGGATAGGCGGCGCTCGCGCCGCGAAGACACGAGGCCCCGCCAAGTCGGCGGGGCCTCGTCCTGTGTCGGGGGGGCGCGGTTGGGGGGGCCACGGCCGCGGACGATGGACGCCGCCGGCCGCGGCCGGGCGCGGGCTCAGCCCAGGACGCACAGGCTCGCGGGAACGACCGACAGCGTGTGGTTGGACGCGGGCTCGAGCGGCTCGCCATCGACGTGTCCGGGTTGGGCGCGCTCCCACGTCAGCGCGATGCGCCGTCCCCGCGCGAGGTGCACCTTCGGGTGTGTGAGGTGCTTCCCGCGCATCACCCTCGGGAGGAGCCGGAGCGTTGCGACCCTGCCCAGCTCGCCGGCCAGCACCAGGTCCAGGACCCCGTCGTCGGGCGACGCGGACGGGGCGAAGAGGAAGCTCCCGCCCGTGCGGGGACCGTTCTGGGTCGAGACCAGCAGGGAACGCCCGTGGTAAACGACCACATCGTCCACCTCGGCGGTGACGCGGGCGGGGGAGAGGCCCGCGAGCGCGCCCACCACGGCGAACAGGTAGGCGGGCAGCCCGCGCAGCGGCGCCGGCGCCGCCGCGACGCGGCTCGCCACATCGGCGTCGAAGCCCACGCCCGCGGCGTTCACGAACGGCTCTCCGTTGATGCTCCCCGTGTCCACCAACCGCCGACGCCCGTTGAGCAAGGCGCGCAGGGCGCCGTCGAAGTCGCTGCGCCGCAGGCCGAGGGCGAAGGCGAAGTCGTCGCCCGAGCCGACCGGCAGCACGCCCATCGGCCGCGGCGTGCCGATGCAGCTGCGGGCCACCTCGTGCACCGTGCCGTCGCCACCCATCGCAACGACGGTGGCGCCCTGGGGCAGGCGCGCGACGAGCTCGGTGGCGTGGCGCGGGGCAAGCGTCGTGTGAACGCGGAAGTCGACCCGCTCGGCCGCAAGGAACGCACGCGTGCGCCGGAGCGCCGCGGGCGCGCGCCCGCGGCCTGCCACCGGGTTGTAGATGAGATGCAGCACGTTCGAGAGCGATTCTATCCGCCCGGCGTGCGAAGCGTCCCGGGAGCGCGCGGGAACCGGCGGTACACTGGGGCATGACGTCGCCGGCGAAGTTGTTCGACCTGCGCCGCGTTCCCGCCGAGCTCGCGGTCCTGCTCGAGGTCGACGCGGTGTGGGAGGCGCTGGCCCTCCTCGACGAGTTCGGCGCGAGCGTGCGCGACGAGATTCGCGGCGCGGTCCACCCGAGCGCCGTGATCGAGGGACCGCTCTTCCTGGCCGAGGGTGCCGAGATCGGGCCCTATGCCCACCTGCAAGGCCCCGTCTACCTCGCCGCGGGGGCGAAGGTCGGGCACGCCGCGTTCCTACGTGGACCCGTCGTGCTCGGGCCCGATGCGCGCGTGATGCACGCCAGCGAGGTCAAGCGCTCCGTGCTGCTGGGAGGGGCCAGGGCGCCGCACTTCAACTACGTCGGCGACAGCGTCGTGGGCCACGACGTGAACCTCGGGGCCGGCGTGAAGCTGGCGAACTTCAAGACCAACGGCGCGCACGTCCGCGTCGGGGGCGTCGACATCGGCCTGCGGAAGTTCGGTGCGGCCGTCGGGGACGGTACCTCCATCGGGTGCAACGCCGTCCTCGCGCCCGGAACGATCGTGGGTCCCGGCTGCATGATCTACAACGGGGCGATGGTCCGCGGGATCGTCCCCGCGCACAGCGTGCTGAAGCTGCGGCAGGAGATCGAGGCGGTGGAGCGCCAGGGCGGGCAGCGGGGCGAAGGAACGGGCGGGCCCGAGCCGGACGCCGCGCCGGACCCGTGGGGCCGTCGGCCGGCGGGCGCCGGTCCGCACGAGGGCTGACCGAGCGGCCGCCAGGGTCAAGGCGCCCGGCGCCTCCGGGCGGGCGGGCTGCACCGGCGCGCGCGCGCCGCCCTGAGCGCCGCTGACACCGCGTTCACATCTGCCGCCGAACGGAGTGGTAGCGTCGGCCGCGGCCGGCTGCCGCCCCGGCCCCCGACGGAGCCGCGGGAGCACGGTCGTGAGGGAGGTTCGCATGCGCGTACGACACCACATCCTGCTCCTGACGGCGCTCGCCCTCGGCGGCGCTGCGCTCGCCCAGCAACCGACCGCGGAGCCGCAGACCTACCTTTCGGAGATGGGCTCGGCGCCCGACGCGACGGGCGGCCGCGCCCGCCTCCTGCACGTGCTGCCGGAGGACATGCCGCTCGCGGTGTTCGTGCCCGAAGCGCAGGGGAACGTGAGCGACGCGCAGCGCAACGCGGTGATCGGCGCGTTCCGCGCGTGGGCATCGGCGGCCCCCGACCTCGTGAGCTTCATGTTCGTGGGCAAGGCGGACGCGGCCGCCGTGGCGGTGACCTGGCAGGATCTGGGCGGCAGCAAGGCCGGCTCGTACCGCTACAAGACCTCTACTCGGGCCGACGGACAGTACCGCTTCGTGCCCACGGAGGTGATCCTCGACCCGTCGGACAGCGCCGCGCAGCTCCGGAACTTCGCCTTGCTCGAGGTCGGGCACGCGCTCGGCCTGCTCGGGCGCAGCCCGTACTACGGGGATGCGATGAGCGCCGTGCCGTCCGGGACCGTGACGGCGCGCGACCTGAGCACGCTGCGGGCCCTCTACGCGCTGCCGAGCGGAACGGCGCTGGACGCAGCGCAGGCGCCGTCGGATCCGGCGGCTCCCGCCGTGATGACGCACCCGAACTAGGGCGATCGGGCGGCCGCCGCGGGCCCCAGGTGGCGGGCGTCAGGCCGCGGGCCCCAGGTGGCGGGCGTCAGGCCGCGGGCGTCAGGTCGCGGGCTCGAGGATGCCGTAGTCGCCGTCGCCCCTGAGGTAGATGACGTTGACCTCCTCGGTGGCGATGTTGCGGAACATGTAGAAGGTGTGCCCCAGCGCCTCCATCTGAATCGCGGCATCCTCGGGCGCCATCGGCCGCAGGACGTGGCGCTTGACGCGGACGATGGCCGGGCCGAGCTGCTCGGGTTCCGGCTCCTCGGGCCGCGGCTTCTCCTCGGTGCGCTTCGCGATGAAGCGCCCCTTGAACCGCTTGAGCTGGCGCTCGAGCTTGTCCACCACCAGGTCGATCGCTGCGTAGGTGTCCTGGCCCCGCTCTTCGGCCCGCACGATGCCGTTGGGCACGTTCACCTGCACCTCGACCCGCGCCGGGCTCGGCCCGTTCGTGCCGGCGCTCTTGCCGTCGTACGACATGACGACGCGCGCGTCGACGATCTGATCGTTGAACCGGTCGAGCTTGGCGAGCTTGTCCTCGGCATAGCTGCGCATGGCGTCGGTGATCTCGATGTTGCGACCGATGAGCTTGTAGATGTTCATGGTGCTCCCTTCGGGCCCTTCGCCTGAGGTCGCGAGGTCGCCTTCGAGGCAAGTCTAGCACCCGTCCCGCTCCCGGCCCACGGCCCTCCGTCCCGTGTCGGCCGCGACAGGGACGCATTCGAAGGTGCGTGGTAGATTCCTCTCATAGCCATGCGAGCCCCCAGTGCCATCACCGACCGTCGCCACTGCCCTGCCGGCGAGGCCATCGAGATCCTCCAGGAGAAGTGGGTGTTGCACATCGTGCACACGCTCCTGGACGGTCCGAAGGGCTTCAACGAGCTCGGCCGCGAGGTCGGCGGTTGCAACCCCACGACGCTGACGCACCGGCTCGGCCGCTTGGAGAGCCTCGGCATCCTGCAGAAGGAGGTGCGCTCGGTGACGCCGCCCCGTTGCAGCTACGAGCTCACCGACGCCGGGCGCGGGCTCGAGCACGTCATCTCGGCCATCCGCGGCTGGGCGCAGACGCACCTCGCCGACGGCGCATACGCCGCCGCCGCGGCCCCCGCGGACGGGGGCTCTTAGCTCCAGCCACGACCCAACGAGCTGCGGCCCCGACCCGACCCGCGGCCCGCGACGAGCGTTCGTTGCCCCGTAGCCCGGGCCCATCGGGGTGCCGGCGGTCGGTTCAGGTGTCGCGCCGGCGGCCGAAGAGGCCCCGCTGCGGTGCGTCCTTATCGCGCTCCTTGACGAGCGCCTCCTTGAGGGCGCGGTTTCGGCGCTCGAGGTCCCGGATGCGGTCGTCCTTGTCGGTGTCGCCGTTGGCGGGCTCGTGGCCCGACGCGCCCTCGGCGGTGGCCGGTCCCTTCGCGGGAGCGCCGGCGTCGGATCGGCGCCCGCGCGGCTCCGCGGTGGCGCCGCCGCGGACGACGTCGGCGGCGGTCGCCCGCGCATCCTCGCCCCCGTGCGAGCGCAACGCGGACTCGAGCCGCGTGAGCTTCCGCTTCAACGCCGCGATCTCGAACCGGAGCTCGTCGTTCTCCCGGGCCAGCGACGCGGCCACGGCGCTGGCGTCTTCGGCCGGCAGCGGCTCGCCGAGGGCGGCGAGCGCCTCCTCGATGACGGCGGTCGTCTTCGTCGGCGCCGCCGCGGAGCGGGGCTCGACGTCGACCCCCGCCATGAGGTGCCGGATGCGGTCACGCAGGTTCTTGTCGCTGAGCGGCTTCTGGAGCAGCAGATCCGCTCCGGCCGCGCGCGCCCGGCGGCGCACCGCGGGTTCGATCCCCGGCGTGTCGGGCTGCGCGGCGACCAGCACCACGGGCACGGACGCCAAGCGGCGGACGCTCTTGACCTTCTCGCACACCTCGTCGCCGCCGATGTCGGGCAGGTCGAGCGCCAGCAGGATCAGCGAAGGCGTGTTCTCGCGCAGGTGTTCGAGGGCCTCACGGCCGTTGCTGCAGCCGACGATGTGGTAGTCGTCCTCGGCGAGGAGCATGTCCACCAGTTGTCGCTGGAAGGGCTCCGGATCTGCAAGAAGAATCGTCCTGGCCGACATATCTCGAGCGGACCATAGCACGTTGTGGGTCGGTCCCCGAGCGAGTCCGTCACAGTCGGCGAGGCGCGCGACCCGTCCCGCGGCGAGGCGGCCCCGCGCGACGGCACCCGGCTACGCGCCGTGCTCTAGGACACGGGCAGGTTGGCCACGAACACCATGCGGTCGCCGTGCTGTTCGAGCTTGACGTCGTAGTCGGACTCGGCGGCCGGGAAGTACTTGCTGATCACCCCGAGGAGCTCCTGCTTGAGATCCTCCATGCGCCCCGGGGAGAGCTTCGCGCGGTCGTACGACAACACCAGCTTGAGCCGCTCCTTGAGGTGCTCCTTGCTGCGCTTGCGACCGAAAAGGCCGAACATCAGCCACCTCCGAAGAGTCGCCTGAGACCCGAGAAGAAGCCGCCTTGCGGCTCGAGCTGCAGGTACGGAACGTCCTCGCCGCGGATGCGGCGGGCGATGTTGCGAAAGGCGCTGCCGGCGCTCGTGCGCGCGCCCGCCTCGTCGAGTGCCGCCGGGTTGCCGACGTTGGTGGAGACCAGGATGCGTTCGTCTTCGGGCACGATACCGATGAGCTTCACGCCGAGGATCTCGAGGACGTCGTCGACCTCGAGCATGTCGCCGCGCTTCACCATCTCCGGCCTGAGGCGGTTGACCACCAGGCGCACCTCGTGGATCTCGCGCGCCTCCAGCAGCCCGATGATGCGGTCGGCGTCGCGCACGCTCGAGACCTCGGGGTTCACCACGACCAGGGCTCCGTCCGCCGCGCTCGCCGCGGTCTGGAAGCCCGACTCGATGCCGGCGGGGCTGTCGATGATGACGCGGTCGAAGCCCTCCTCGTCGAGGAGCAGCCGCACCGTCTCCTTCATGCGGGTCTCCGACAGGGAGCTCTTGTCCTTCGTCTGCGAGGCGGCGAGGAGGTAGAGGGAGTCCACCCGTTTGTCGCGGATGACGGCCTGACGCAACCGGCACCGGCCCTCGAACACGTCGATGAGATCGAAGACGACGCGCCCTTCGAGGCCCATCACGACGTCAAGGTTGCGCAGGCCGACGTCGGTGTCGATGACGCAGACCTTCTCTCCCTGGCGCGCGAGCGCCGTGCCGACGTTGGCGGTGGTGGTGGTCTTGCCCACCCCGCCCTTGCCGGACGTCACGACGATGGCTCTAGCGTTCACAGTTGGGGCTCCTCCTCGTGCGGCGCGTGGGCGCCGGTGTTCACCGGGTGCGGTCTCCCGGAACTATACCATCGGGCGGAGGCGGCTCTTGGGGCGCGGGATCGGGGGTCCCAGCGCGTCCACGACGCGCTCGACGGTCGTCGCGATGCGACCCGGGGCGACCCCCGCCCCGGCGCCATCAGGCCGCCTCCAGGTTGGCGTACTTGATGAGCAGACGCTTGGCGCCGGCGCTGTCGAACACCACGGTGATCTCGGCGCGGGCGCCCTCGCCCGTGATGCCGACGACCGTTCCGACACCGAACTTCGGGTGACGCACCTTCTCGCCCCCGCGGAACGTGGCGTCGGGGCCGCCGGCGTCGGCGGACCCCACGGAATCGGCGCCACCGGCCTGCCGCAGCGGCGGCTTCCACGTGCCCCGCGCGAACTTGCTCGACCGGCGCGGATCGCCGAGCTCCTGGCCGAAGACGTCGACCTCGCGTAGCAGATCCGTCGGGATGTCCTCCAGGAAGCGGCTGGGTCGCGCCATCTCCGTGCGCCCGAAGCTCATGCGGGCCTCGCAGTGGACGAGGAAGAGGGCCTCCTGCGCCCGCGTGATGCCGACGTACAGCAGGCGCCGCTCCTCCTCGATCTCCTGCAGGCTGCCCGTCGCGCTGCGGTGCGGGATGAGGTTCTCCTCGAAGCCGACCAGGAACACGACCGGGAACTCCAGCCCCTTGGCGTTGTGGAGCGTCATGAGGGTGACGGCCTCCTCGACGACCTCGCCGTTGACGGCCTTCACGGCGCGGTCGTCGGTGCTGGCGAGCAGCGAGGCCTCGTCGAGGAACTCGGCGATGGAGCCGCCGTTCTCCTCCTGCCACTCCTGCACCGCGTTGAGCAGCTCCTCTAAGTTCTCGAGGCGGCCCTGCGCCTCGAAGCTCCCCTCGTTCCGGAGCGCGGTCATGTACCCGCTCTGGTCCATCACGGCCTTGAGGAAGTTCGCCGCGGGCAGCTCCTCGGACTCGCGCGCGAGGTCGGCCATGAGCTCGCTGAACTCCTGGAGGCGCCGCACCGCCGGCGTTCCGGCGAGCACCTCGTCTGCGCTGCGGATCGCGTCGACGAAGCGCGCCCCGCGGCGCGCCGCCCAGGCGTTGAGGTTGTCCTCCGAGGTCTTCCCGATGCCGCGCTTGGGACGGTTGAGGATGCGCCGCCACGAGACGTCGTCGGCGTCGTTGAGCGCCGCGCGCGCGTAGCTGAGCACGTCCTTGACCTCGCGCCGCTCGTAGAACCCGACGCCGCCGACGATCCGCGCGGGGATCGACGCGCGCCGAAGCGCCTCTTCCAGCACGCGCGACTGGCTGTTGGTGCGGTACAAGATCGCCACGTCGTCGTACCCCAGCGTCGCGTCGCCCACCGGGGTGTCGAGCAGGCGCTCGATGGTGCGCGCCGCGAAGTCGGCCTCGGCGCGGTGGTCCGTCGCGCGGTACACCCGCACCTTGTCGCCGGCGCCCTTGACCGGGCGGAGGCTCTTCTCCAGGCGCCCCTGGTTGTGCAGGATCACCGAATTGGCGACGTCCAGCACGCTACCGACGGAGCGGTAATTGAGCTCGAGCCGGTACACGGCGGCGTCTTCGTAGTCGCGCTGGAAGTCGAGGATGTTGCGCACGTCGGCGCCGCGGAAGGCGTAGATGCTCTGGTCGGGATCGCCGACCACCATGAGGTTGCCGTAGGTATCGGCGAGCTGGTGCGTCAGGCGGTACTGCGCCTGGTTGGTGTCCTGGTACTCGTCGACGTGGATGAACACGGCGCGTTGCTGGACGCGGTCCAGCACGTCCGGGTGCTCGTCGAACAGGTCGACGGTGCGGCCCAGGATGTCGTTGAAGTCGACGGCGTTGGCGCGCCCCAAGCGCTCCTGGTAGCGGGTGTAGGCCTCGCTGACGGCCTCGAGCGGCATGCCGGCCACCATGGGACCCCAATGCCGCTCCCCCTCCTCCTGCAGGTTCGAGGGGCTCCACAGGTGCGACTTGGCGCGGTCGATGACCGAGCGCAACGCGCGCGGGTTGACGTCGGCCAGACCTCGGACCGTGCCGAGGATGTCCTTGAGGAGGTCGAGCTGGTCGCTGTCGTCGTAGATGGCGAAGCCGGGGCGCAGGCCGATGCGCTCGCCGTAGGTGCGCAGCACCCGCAGGCAGGCGGAGTGGAACGTGCTGACCCACAGGTCGCGCGCGGGCTCGCCGATGAGCGCGGCGACGCGCTCCTTGAGCTCGCCCGCGGCCTTGTTGGTGAAGGTCACGGCGAGCACCTGCTGAGGGAACACCTCGTGCTCCGCCAACAGGTAGGCGATGCGGTGGACGACCGTCCGGGTCTTGCCGGAGCCGGCGCCCGCCAGGACCAGTGCGGGTCCCTGGAAGTGCCGCACGGCGGCTCGCTGTTCGTCGTTGAGGGGCTCGAGGAGCGGGTGTTCGGGCACAGCCCGTGCATCTTACCGCGCGTCCCGCGCCCCTCCCGCGTCCCGGCGCGCTACGCTGGACGCGTGATCCGCGCGCTCTGTTTCGACCTCGACGGCACCCTCGGCGGGTACGCGGGCGATTTCAACGCCTTCCTGTCGCTGCTGCGCAGCGAGCTCATGCTGCAGGCGTGCGACATGAACCGCTTCGCCAAGCTCATGCGCGAGGAGCTCGCGCGCGACGGCGAGCTGCGGCTCGAGCGGGTGCTCGAGCGCGTCCTGACCCGTCTCGAGCAGCGGGCCCCGGCCGACCTCGGCGCGTTGGCCGCTGCGGCGTTGGGGGCGTACGCCGAGGAGGTGCGGCCCGCGCCGGGCGCCGGGCGGATGCTCGAGCGCCTCGCGGCGCGGGAGGTACCGATGGCCGTGGTGAGCAACGGTCCCGTCGACATGCAGCGCGCCGCGTTGCGGGCGCTCGGCTTCGAGGGGTACTTCCGCGTCGTGCTGGTATCGGGCGATCCGGACGTCGCCTGCCGCAAGCCGGCGCCGCGCATCTTCGCCCTGGCGTGCTCGGGCTTGCGGACCGCCCCGAGCGAGACCCTGATGGTCGGCGACACGCTCGAGGCCGACATCCGCGGCGCCCTGGACTACGGGCTCCAGGCGGTCTTCGTCGGGCCCGACGCGGAGGCGGCCCGCCTCGGCGTGCCCGCGGTCGGCGGGGTGGAGCCGCTCGACGCGCTGCTCCGCGAACGCTACGGGCTGTGAGGCGTGCGCGCTCTGCTCGGCGCGGCGGCCCGCGAGCGTTGGCCCGTGAGCGGCGGCCCGCGAGCGTTGGCCCGTGAGCGGCGGCCCGTGAGCGGCGGCCCGCGAGCGGCGGCGCGCGAGCCGTGGCCCGTGAGGGGCGCCGCGCCGTGAGCGCGAGCGCCGCGGCGGACGCCGCGCGCTTCCGCCCGACCGACCCGGGCTTCCTGCACGACCCGTACCCCACCTACCGGCGCCTGCGCGCGGAAGCGCCCGTGTTCTTCCACGCCCCGTGGCGGCGTTGGATCGTGACCCGCCACGCCGACGTGAGCGCCCTGCTTCGCGACCGACGCCTAGGCCGCGTCGACCCGAACGCGACGTGCACCGGGACCGGCGGCGAGAGCGCCTTCGAGCGCATCCAGCGCGGCTCCCTGCTCGAGATCGAACCGCCCGCGCACAGCCGCATCCGCGCCGTGGTGCACGAGGCCTTCACCCCGAAGCACGTGCGGGCCCTCTCCGGCCGCATCGACGCGCTCACGGCGCGCCTCGCCGCCGAGCTCGAGGACGCCCCCGGACGCGAGGCCGACCTCCTCAGGTCGTTCGCCGAACCGTTGCCGGTCACCGTGATCGCCGAGCTCCTGGGCATCCCCGCCGAAGCGCGCGACCGCCTGCTGCCGTGGTCCAAGGCCATCATCGGGATGTTCGAGCCCGAGCGCACGCCGGCGGCCGAGGCGGCCGCCCAGCGCGCCGCGGCCGAGTTCTCCGACTACGTGCGCGCGCTCCTGCCTCACAAGCGCCGGGCGCCGGCGGAGGACCTGCTGAGCCGCATGGTCGCCGTGCACGACGCGGATCCGGCGCGGCTGAGCGAAGACGAGCTCGTCGCCAACGCGATCCTGTTCCTCGATGCCGGCCACGAGGCCGTCGTGAACGTCCTCGGCAACGGGTTCCTGGCGTTGCTGAGGCACCCGGCTCAGCTCGCGCGGGTGCGCACGGACCCGGGCTTCGTGCCCTCGGCGGTGGAGGAGATGATGCGCTACGACACCCCGCTGCAGTTCTTCGAGCGGCTGTTCCTGGAGGACGTCCGCCTCGGGCCGCACGCCTTCGCGCGCGGCGATCGCGTGTGCCTCTACTACGGCTCGGCCAACCGCGACGAGGACGTCTTCGACGAGGCCGCCACCTTCGACGTCGGGCGCTCGCCCAACCCGCATATCGCCTTCGGCCTCGGGCTCCACTACTGCATCGGGGCGCCGCTGGCGCGGCTCGAGCTTGCCTCGGCGGTCCATGCCCTGCTGCGCCGCTTCCCCCGGCTCGAGCTGCGCACGTCCACCCCGCGCTACCTGCCCAAGAACGTCTTCAGGTACCTGGAGTCCCTTCCCGTCGGATTCTGAGCGGGGCGGGTGCCGGGACGCGGGGCCCGCGGCGGCGACGGGGGCGTGCAGTAGACTTGGGCATGAGCGACACCGATCCGGCCTTCTACCGTGCGTGGGCGGAACTCCTCGGGTGGATGCGCGCCTACGCCGCGGACGCCGGCGCCGCGCGCTTCGAGAAGGAAGCCGACTTCCCCGACTACATCTACCGCATGGAGCGCCCGTACGACCTGCCCACCACCGTGATGTCCGCGAGCCTGTCCGACGAGGAGGGCCGGCCGGTGCTCCTGCTGAACGCCAGCCCGCGTCACGCCGTGTTCAAGGAGGTCATGCTGCACCCGTTCGAGTCGCATGCCTACCGGAAGCTGACGCTGGCGCCGGACGGGGAGCATCTCGCGGAGGGCAAGCGCGTGTTCACGCAGGCCATGCTCGTGCGCCTCGCCGACGAGCTGTTCGCGACGCACCATCCGGAGGCCGCGGCCTCCGGCCCCGCTCCGGCCTCGCGCGGAGGTTGAGCGGCGGCGCCGACGCGCCCCACGACGCAGGGGGCGTCCTGCGCGCCGCGCTCCTGAGCGTCGCCCGCGGCGGCCAGTGCGGAACGTGCGCCCATGCTCGGCTGGTCCGCTCCGACCGCGGCAGCAACTTCCTGCGCTGCGTGCACCCTTCGACCCCGATGTACCCGCGTCAACCGCAGGGCGCCTGCCCCTTCGTGACGCCCCTCTCCGTAGGTCACGCCGACTGACCGCCTGACGGACCGCCCCGGTGCGGGTCGTGGCGCCCTCGATCGCGGGATCGGGGGCGCCGCTCACGCGTCGCAGGGAACCACCGCCATGCGGGCTTGCCCCTACAGTTGGTCCGGAGAGGTACGCGTCGGCCCCGAAACCCTGGACAGGGACCCTGCGAAGGGGGAACCGATGGACGGAACCGGGCGCATCGCGCTGTACGTCGACGACTTCGAACTCGAGGCCGAGGCCGGGGAACGCCTGGTGGACGTGCTGGACCGCCACGGCGTGGCGGTGGAGCACGTCTGCTACCACCCGGCCCTCGGTCCCATCCAGACGTGCGATACCTGCTACGTGGAGGTCGAGGGGGAGCTCCGCAGGTCCTGCGCGACGCTGGTGCACGCCGGGATGCACGTGCGGACGACGACCCCGCGAGCGGCGGCCGTGCGCGCGGAGGGCATGCAGCGCCTGCTGGCCAACCACAACCTGTACTGCACCGTGTGCGACAACAACAACGGCGACTGCGAGGTCCACAACGCCACCAAGAGCCTCGGGATCGAGCACCAGCGCTATCCGTTCACGGCGAAGCCCTACGAGGTGGACGCCTCCAACCCCTTCTACCAGTACGACCCGGACCAGTGCATCCTGTGCGGGCGCTGCGTCGAGGCCTGCCAGAACGTGCAGGTGACCGAGACGCTCTCGATCGATTGGGGAGCCGACCGCCCCAGGGTGCTGTGGGACGGCGGCAGTCCCATCGACGAGAGCTCGTGCGTGTCGTGCGGGCACTGCGTGACCGTGTGTCCGTGCAACGCCCTGATGGAGAAGGGGATGCTGGGCGAGGCCGGCCTGTTCACCGGCATGCCGCGCTCGCTGGAGAAGCGCTCCATCGACATCGTCAAGTCCCTCGAGCCCTACACGGGCTTCGGCCCGATCTTCGGCCTGTCGGAGACCGAGGAGAAGCTCCGCGAGGCGGACGTGAAGCGCACCAAGACGGTGTGCACCTACTGCGGCGTGGGCTGCTCGTTCGAGATCTGGACGAAGGAGCGCAAGGTGCTCAAGGTCAACCCGGTGGCCGACGCGCCCGCCAACGGCATCAGCACCTGCGTCAAGGGGAAGTTCGGGTGGGACTTCGTGAACTCCGAGGAGCGCCTGACCAGGCCCCTCATCCGGACCAACGACGGCTTCCGCGAGGCGAGCTGGGACGAGGCGCTCGAGCACGTCACCCGGCGGTTACGCGAGATCCGCGACGAGCACGGCCCCGAGTCGCTGGGCTTCATCGCATCCTCGAAGTCGAGCAACGAGCAGGCGTACCTGGTGCAGAAGCTCGCGCGCGCCGTGTTCAAGACCAACAGCGTCGACAACGACGCGCGCTATTGCCAGGCCCCGGCGACCAAGGGGCTGTTCCGCACCGTCGGGTACGGCGGCGACTCGGGCACCATGGCGCACATCGAGCGCGCCGCGTTGGTGCTGACGGTGGGCTCCAACACCCCCGCATCCCACCCCGTGCTGGCGGCCAAGATCAAGCGGCAGCACAAGCTCTTCGGCCAGAAGCTCATCGTCGCGGACCTGCTGGAGCACGAGCTCGCGCAGAAGGCGGACATCTTCCTGCGCCCCAACCCCGGCACCGATCAGGTGTGGCTGCAGGCCCTGTCGCGCTACATCCTCGACCAGGGCCTGGAGGATCGCGCGTTCCTCGAAGCCTCCGTCAACGGGCTCGAGGAGTACCGCGCCAGCCTCGAGCCGTACACGCTCGAGCACGCCGAGGAGGTCACCGGCATCCCCGTCGACACGCTGAAGCGGGCGGCCGAGATGATCGCGGGCGCGCAGAGCGTGGTGGGATGCTGGGCCATGGGCGTGACCCAGCACGCGATGGGTTCCGACACCTCGACCGCCATCTCGAACCTGCTGCTGGTGACGGGCAACTACGGCAAGCCCGGCACGGGCGGCTACCCGTTGCGCGGCCACAACAACGTGCAGGGCGTGTCGGACTTCGGGGCCCTGTGGCAGTACTTCCCCGGCTACGACAAGGTCTCGGACGACGAGGCGCGGGCGCGCTACGAGAAGGGGTGGGGCGTCGAGCTGCCCACCGACGAGGGGTTCAACAACTTCACCATGATGCAGGCCATCCACGACGGTGACCTGCACGCCCTGTACGTGGTGGGCGAGGAGCTCGCGTTGGTCGACGGCAACGCCGACCACGTCATGGAGGGGTTGGCGAAGGTCGACTTCCTGGTGGTGCAGGAGATCTTCTTCTCGCGCACCGCGCAGTTCGCCGACGTCGTTCTGCCGGCGACGCCGTCGCTCGAGTACGAGGGCACCTTCGTCAACACCGAGAAGCGCATCCAGCGCTTCTACCGCGCGCTCGAGCCGCTCGGCGAGGCGCGCCCCGACTGGGAGATCCTGCAGGACATCGCGAACCGCATGGGGTACGACTGGGGTTACACCCACCCGAGCCAGATCATGGACGAGGCCGCACGGCTCACGCCCATGTTCGCCGGCGTCAGCTACGAGCGGCTCGAGGGCTTCGCGAGCCAGGTGTGGCCCGTCGCCGAGGACGGCCAGGGCACGGACCTCCTGTACACGGAGCGCTTCAACTTCCCCGACGGCAAGGCGCGCCTGCACCCCGTCGAGTACCGTCCGCCGCACGAGCTGCCGGACGCCGAGTACGACCTGCAGCTCAACAACGGCCGCATCCTGGAGCACTTCCACGAGGGCAACATGACCTGGAAGGTGCCCGGCATCGTGCACAAGGTGCCCGACAAGGCCTTCGTGGAGGTCTCCCGCGAGCTGGCCGGCGAGCGCGGGCTGCGAAGCGGCGACCTGGTGCGCCTCACCTCCCGGCGGGACTTCCTCGACGTCACCGTGCAGGTCTCCGATCGCGTGCGCGGCCACGAGCTGTACATGCCGCACAACTCCCGCACGCAACCGGTCAACCTCCTCACGTCCGGCGAGGTCGATCCGGACAGCTCGACGCCCGCGTACAAGGAGTGCGCGGTGAAGATGGAGCCGCTGGGGGAGCACGGCGACGTCGTGCTCGGGAAGCACTACCACCGTGACCGGCATCCGACGCCGCAGACGGGTGTGCGCGTCGACAGGAAGTGGCAGCGCGCCGACTACGCCGAGCCGACCGCGGCGCGCCCGCCCGCGGGGCGGCCCGAGGGAGGGAACGCCTGATGGCCCAGTCGATGCGCTACACCCCGCAAGTCCACCCGACCCTGGGACCGGAGGAGGACCTCGAGCGCCTCCTCCACACCCTCCACGAGCGCGGTGCGCTGCGCGTGGCGAACGCGGTGGCCGACCGCTTCCCGGAGGCGCTCGACGTCTTCATGCGGCAGCTCGACACGCCCAAGGGGCGGCGCGCCACGGCCCTGCTCGCGGTGCTGGGGCAGGTGCTGGGCGACCTCGACGCGCGGACCGTTCAACGCTTCGTCGACGCCGTGCGCACGGGGCTCGAGCAGGCCGGAGAACGCGTCGGCGGCGACCCGCCGACCATCTTCGCGCTGCTCGGCCGGAGCAACGACGAGGACGTGAGGCGCGGCCTGTGGGCGGCGCTCACCTTCCTGGGGGCGCTCGGCGGCGCGCTCGATGCCGGTGACGGCGGCGACGGAGCGTCGGCATGAGCGACGGTCCGGCGCGCGAAGCTCGCGACACCGGGCGCCGCCGCGCGCGCACGCTGCCAGCCGCGGCACCGCCGCGGGGCGAGAACGTGCGGCACGCCCGCGGTCCCCGGGCCGGGCGCGGGGCGCCCGCGCGCGGGGCGGGGCGCAACCGCAGGGCTCCGCGGCGCTACGTCGTCGCGGTGGAGGACGGGGCGGCGACGCGCCGCCGCGACAGCGTGGCCGGAGAGGAGCCGCTCGAGATCCGCTTGCTGGCGGGAGACCAGGTGACGACCCTGTCGGTCACCATGCGCACGCCGGGCGACGACTTCGAGCTCGCCGCCGGCTTCCTGCGCAGCGAGGGCGTGGTGACCTCCCGCGACGAGCTCGCGTCCATGCGCTACTGCCTCGACCCCGACCTCGACCCGGAGCAGCGCTACAACGTGTTGACCGTCGCTCTCGCGCGTCCGGGCCTGCCGGACCTCGCCCGCCTCGAGCGCCACCTCTTCGCGTCGAGCGCCTGCGGGGTGTGCGGCCGCGCCGGCCTCGAGAACCTCGAACGCCGCGGCCTGCGCGCCGCACCGCCGGGCCCGCGCGTTTCGGCCGACGTTCTGCGCGAGCTTCCGGCCGTGCTGCGGGGCGCGCAGCGCCTGTTCGAGCGCACCGGCGGACTGCACGCCGCCGCCCTCTTCGACGCGCGCTCGGCCGGCGGCGAGCTCCTGTGCGTTCGCGAGGACATCGGGCGTCACAACGCCGTCGACAAGGTGCTCGGCTGGAGCCTTCTCGAGGGCCCGCAGGACCTCGCCGGGACGGTCCTGCTCGTGTCCGGCCGCGCGGGCTTCGAGATCGTCCACAAGGCCGTCGCCGTCGGCGTACCCGTGCTGGCGTCGGTGTCGGCGCCGAGCAGCCTGGCGGTCGACACCGCGGAGCGCTTCGGCCTGGCGTTGGTGGGTTTCCTGCGCGGACGACGCTTCAACGTCTACGCCGGCGCCGAGCGTCTGGCGCTCGACGGCGCCTGAGCCCATCCGGGTAGATTGGGTCATGGATCCCATCAGCTGGCTGCACGTGCCGTCCCGCGAGGACCTGCCCGACGACGCCCGCAAGCTGCTGGAGCGCGCCGACGAGAAGCTCGACATCCTCCCCAACGTGTTCCGCGTGTTCGCCCTGACGCCCGAGCACTTCCTGCGGTGGTTCCGCTACTACGACTACCTGATGCGCAGCGACGACAGCGCGCTCACGCGCGCGGAGCGCGAGATGATCGGCCTCGCGGTGTCGGCGGAGAACCGTTGCGAGTACTGCCTGGGCGCGCACGGCGCGTACCTGCGCGAGCTCGACGACGACCGCGTCAAGGCGGAGGTGATCACCCACAACTACCGGCGGGCCGACCTCACGCCGCGGGAGCGCGCCCTGCTCGACTTCGCGATCCGCCTGACCGTCGACTCGCACACGATGACGCCCGCGGATCTGGACCCCCTCCGGGACCTCGGTCTGTCGGACGCCGCGATCTTCGAGGCCGCCCAGGTGGCCGCCATGTTCAACTTCACCAACCGACTCGCCAACGCGCTGGGCTGGAAGCCGAACGCGGAGTACTACGCCGTCGAGCGCTCGTAGGCGCGGTCTCGCAGCGCACGCCATACGGGGCGTCTTCCGGCTCAGCCGGGCTCGTCGTCCTCGGCGTCCGGGAACCCCTCCGCCTCCCTACCGCCGTGCGCGCTCCCTTCGGCGAGCCGCAGCGCCAGGCGGCGCGCGAGCGCGGTGGACGCCAGGAAGCCGCGACCGGCGAGCGCGCCGAAGAACGTGACCCCCGGCGCCATCTCGCGTACGAGGGGCGTGGGGCTCGCGGCGCGGGCGCGCACGCCGGTCCACAGCTCCGAGGGGGCCGCCGTCGCGTCCGGCAGGATGCGGCGAAGCGAGCTCACGAGGTGATCCGCGGCGTTCGGGTCGTCGTGCCCGGCGGGGCGGTGATGACCGCCGACGCGGGCCCGCTCGCCGTCGAAGGCGGCGTACACGGCGCCGGCCAACGGGTAGGGCGGGGCCGGGCTGCAGGGAACGGTCGCGACGTCGCCGGCCACGCGCTCGAGCTCCGGCAAGGGCAGACCCGGCGCCGTGTCGGCGCCGACGCACAGCACGACGTGCCGGGCCGCGACGGCGCCGGCGTCGGTCGCGAGGCGAACGCCGTCTCGTGCGGGCGCGAGCGCCAGCACGCGGGTGTGCAACCGCAGCTCGGCGCCGGCCTCGCGCGCGTCGGCGGCGAGCGCCGCGAGCCACAGGCGGGGCTCGAGCCAGCCGCCGCGTTCGACGAACAACGCGCCGTGGGGCGCGCGGTAGGGGGGAGGGACCTCCTCGGGCTCGAGCCAGGTCGCGCCCTCGCGGTGGCGCCACAGGTGGGCCTGCCGAGCGGTGGCCGCGACGCGCAGCACCCCCGTGGCGTGCGCGCCCGGGTCGTGGCCGCGCCGGCGCAGCTCGCGCGCGAGGCCCCATACCGCCTCGAGCCCGTCGAGATCGGCCGCGCTCGCGCGGGCCGTGCGGCCGCGGAAGGGGTTGAGCAGCGCCGCGGGCACGCCGGACGCTCCGGCGCCCAGTCCGGCGCCCTCCAGCAGCACGCAGCGCAGGCCACGCCGCGCCAGCTCGCGCGCCAGCGACAGACCCGCCACGCCGCCCCCGACGATCGCGATCGCGTCGCTCCCGCCACGCACGGCGTCAAGCCCCGTTCCCGGCCGCTTCGTCCGGCTCGGCCGGCGCACGGTGCGCCCGCAACATCTCCCGTTTGCCGCCCGGGGGCCCGGGGAGCTTCTCGACCCGCAGGCCGAGCGCACCGAGGGCGCGGCGCACCGCGCCGTTGACGCTGTAGCTGACGAGGCACCCCCCGGGCCCGAGCGCGCCGGCGAGGCCGGTCAGGAAGGAGGGCGTCCACAGCTCCGGCTGCGACGCCGGGCTGAAGGCGTCGTGGTAGACGGCATCCACGCCCTCGGGAAGGCGCGCCCGGGTGGCGTCGCCGACCAGCACCAGCAGATCGACGCGGGCGATCCCGAGCTCCCGTGCCGCCAACCGGGCGGGCCCGCGCGCTCCGCCGCGCGCGAGCGTATCGAGCCACGCCACCAGCCGGTCGGCCGGTGCCGGATCGGGCAGGAGGTCGCGGTAGCCCAGGGGCTCGAGCGCGTCGGCGGAGAGCGGGGCGATCTCGAGCGCGACGTAGTGAAGGCGCGCGCCTCCGCGCGCGGCAGCGGCGGCCGTGAGGAGGAAGTTCAGCCCGGTGCCGAAGCCGACCTCGAGGACGGAGGTGCTGCGCCCCTCGCGCAGCCGGGCGCCGACGCCGCTGCCCTCCAGGAAGACGTGGCGCGCCTCGGTCTCGGCGCCGCGCAGAGATCCGTAGCTCTCGCCGGTCGCCGCGCTCATCAGGGTCCGGCTGCCGTCCGCCGTCACGCGCGTCTCCACCGCGTCACTCTAGCCCTTGGGCGCGGCGGCGCCCCGCGTTACTGTAGGCCGATGGCCGTCGCAAGCGATCTGGAAGGCACGCTCACCACGGGCGAGTCGTGGCGCGCCCTGGGCGCGTACCTCTCGGCGCACGGGGCCGGATTGCGGTACCGCGCGGCCTTCGCGCGGCGTCTGCCGGACGGCGCGGCCGCCCGCCTCGGGCTCCGTTCGACGGACGGCTTCCGGGAGCGGTGGCTGATCGACCTGCTCGGGCTCTTCCGCGGCGCCACCCGGGAGGCCTTCCGCGAGGTGGCCGCCTGGGTCGTGGACGAGGAGCTGTGGCCGAGACGTCGGCAGGAGGTCTTGGCGGCGTTGCGCGTGCATCAGGCGGCCGGGGAGCCGCTGGTGGTGAGCTCCGGCGCGTTCCAGCCGATCGTCGAGGCCTTCGCCATGCGCATGATGCGGGAGACCTCGCCAGGGCCGGTCTCCGCGCTGGGGTCGCCGATCGAGTTCGTGTCCGGCATGCTCACGGGCTGCCTGGCGGGCCCGCTCAACGTCGGAGACGCCAAGGCGCGCAGGCTCCACGACGCGCTCGGGCGCGAACGGCTGTACGCGGCGTACGGCGACTCCGCGGCGGACGTTCCGATGCTGCTCACCAGCGACCGGCCGGTGGCCGTGTACCCGGACCGCGTGCTGCGCAGGACCGCCTCGCAGCTGGGCTGGACCGTGTTCGAACCCTGAAGGTAACGTGAAGCCCGTGCGACGGCCGCTCACGGGAAACGGCTACACTCGTGGGGGTAGGAGGGTGTCGGCATGAGGCGCGTGCTGACCATGATGTACAACGCCCTGACGGCCACCTGGCAAGCGCTGCAGGGTTGGTTGCAGGGCCTGTCCGTGGATCCGACGCGATGGAGCGGATTCACCTGGGCGCTCGTGGCGCTTGCTGCCGTGCTCGTGCTGGTGCTGCTGCTGAGGCCGCGGAAGCCCGCGAGCCGGCGCCCGGAACTGCTCATCTCGCACGGGGAGCTCGTCATCGCCGACGAGGAGGCCGACGACGCCTTCGACCGCGCCGCCGCGGCGACGTCGGCGCCGGCCGGGGTGCCGTACGAGCTGCGCATGACCCTCAGCAACCTGAGCGCGTACCCGGTCCAGATCCTCGAGCTCGCCGTGCGCACGCGGCGGGCTTCCGGGCCGTCGACCGCGGAGGTGGCCGCGCTGCTTCCGCCCCACGGCGCCGTCGATCTCGAAGCAGAGATGCAGGGTGTCGCGGGCGACGAGGGCACGGCCGAGATCTACATCTACGCTCCCGAGCTGCGCCCGAAGCTCTACAGGTTGAGGGCGCGGCTCCTGTGGGAACCGTGGAACGCGCGCTTCAAGGTCGTTCCACTCGATCAGCGGGTCGAGCCCGTCCGTACCCTCGCGAGCCGCCGCCAGCGCCGCGTCGACCAGGACCTCTGGCGGCGCACGGGAACGCCGACGGCCCGCAGACCGCGGAGCTGGGAGCGGGACGCCTTCGTGGGTGCGGAGGTAGAGGATGGCCGCGAGGTGCCGCAGCGCCCCTTCGACCGACCCGTCGAGCGGCCGCTCTCGCCGCCCGGCGGCGGGCCCGCCGGGCGCCCTTCCGGCACGCCTGCTCCTACGCCCGCCGCCCCAAGGGCGGAGCGCCCGACGAACCTCCCCGTCTCGCCGGAGCGCGCGGGTTCCGGGCTGCGCGGGCCGGGCGAGGGGGGGTGGCCGGAGCGCGGGGCCACGGCTCGTGGCGACGCGTCGCCTGCGGGGGGGACGCCCGGGCGCCCCGTGCGGGAGCGTGCCGGCACGAGCGACCGCGCCGGCGCGGGGGGGCACCCCGCCGGGAACGCGGCGGCCTGGGACACCGCAGGGCGGGAGAGCCCGAGGCGCCAGGGCCCGGCGAACCAGGGTCCTGCGAACCAGGGTCCTGCGAGCCAGGGCCCGCTGAACGAGGGCCCGGCGAGAGAGAAGCCGGCGAGAGAGAAGCCGGCGAGAGAGAACCCGGCGAGAGAGAACCCGGCGAACGAGGGCTCGGGAAGAGAGAACCCGACACGCGCGACGCCGGCCCGCGAGCGCCCCATCGCGGAGAGCCGCGTCGGAGACGATCTCGCCGCTCAGCGGCGCGTCCGCGGGAGCCCAGCCGAGCGGGATCCCACCGATGCGCAGCCCTCACGACCGCGGCGCGCCGGCGTCGCCGGCTCGGACGCGGAGCCCGCGGGACCGGGCCACCAGCCGGACACGGCGCCGCGATCGTGGCCCGCTGCGCCACGACCCGCGGCCGGCAGCCCGTCCTCGACCGCTCGCGCCGGGGGGCCGGCGCGGCGGCCCGACCAGACGACGGCCGGCTCCGGCGGCACGCGCCCCTCCACGCCCCGCGACGTCGGTGCCGGGACGACGGGCGGGCCCGGCAACGACGCTCGCCGGCTTGCGGCCCGGGGCGGCGCCCGCGATGGGGGCGGCGACGAGGCGCAGGCCGGGGCCGACGCGTCCGGTGGCGGGCGAGCCGAGCCTGCTGCCGGGGCGAGGGCCGAACCGAGACCGCCTCGGGAGCTGCCGCGAGCGCCGTCGTTCCTGGCTCCGCGCGGCCTCGAGGCCGCCGCCGCCCGCCGGGCGCGAGGCGCCGACGATCCGCACGGGCCGGCGGCGCGACCGGGGCCGGGCGGTGGCGACGGCCGCGAGCTCGCCCGCGGCGTGGACGCCTCGCCCGATGCCTCGAGGCACGCCGCCGAGGACGCGGGAGGGCACGCCGCCGAGGACGCCGGCCGGCACGCCGCTCAGGACATCGCTAAGGACGCCGGCCGCCACAGCGCCCGGGACGCGGACCAAGACGCTACCGGGGAGACCGCCACGATCCCCGGCCGGGACGCCGCGGACGCCGGCACGGTTGGCGTCGACCCGATGGGCGTGGACCGGACGGGCGTCGACCGGACGGGCGTTGACCCGACGGGCGTGGACCGGACTGGTGTCGGCCGGACGGGGGTGGACCGGACGGGTGTCGACGGGACGGGCGTGGGCCGGACGGGCGCGGACGCGACGGGGGCAGACCGAGTCCGAGGGGACCGGGTCCGCGCGGATCCGGAAACCGGGAGCGCCGGACGTCGGGTCCGCCCCGACGAGCGCCCGTACACCGATCGTGCGAGCAGGGAGCGCCCGGACGAGGATCTCCCGAACACCGTTCGCGCGAGCACGCCTGGCGCGAGCACGGGTCGCCCGGGCACCGATCGGCCGAGCACGGGTCGCCCGGGCGCGGATCGCCCGGCGGTCGACCGCGCGAGCAGGGAGCGCCCGGACGAGGATCTCCCCGACACCGATCGAGGCGCCGCCGATCGGGGCCGTGCCGATCGGGGCCGTGCCGATCGCGGCGCGGCCGAACGAGGCGCCGCCGAACGGGGGGCCGCCGATCTGTTCCGTGCCGATCGGGGCCGTGCCGGTCGCGCCGCCGCGGATCCGGCGCCCGACGATTCCGACCCCGGGGTGCGCGACCTGACGGAACGCATGGCGCGAGAGCGGCTGGCCGCCGACCGTGCCGCCGCCGAGCGCACGATCGCGAAGCGGACCCTCACCGAGCCCCCGACGCTCGCACCGTTGCAGCACGAGACGGAGCGGGGGGGTGCGCGCCCCGGATCGGCTCGCGACGCTCGCGCAGGGCGCGGGGCGGCCGGGGAGGAGCCGGCGCGGAGCGACGACGCGGCGGGCGCGGGCTCCCACGGCGCTGCCGGCGAGGGGGCCCGGCGCGGTGGCGCCGAGCCGCGACCCGCATCGACCGGCGCGCCCGAGCCGGCGCCGCCGACGGCCGACGAGGCGACCGGCCCCTCCGAGGGTGGGCGGGAAGGCCACGCCGTCGACCCCTCGGAAGCGAGCGCCGGAGCCGCCTGGCGCGACGGTCTCCTGCGCGCGTGGCGCCGCGACCGTCGCCCGCGCGCCGCGTTCGACCATGCGGGAGCCGGCCTCTTCCGCCTCCCCGGAAGCAAGGCGGGCGAGGCGGGCAAGGCCGACGCAGCGGGCCGGCCGGCGGCGGACGACGCCTCGGGCGGCGCGTCGAACGGCGACGGCGACGAGCGAGAATCTCCACGCCCGCGCCTCGAGTTCCCCGACGACTTCTAGCTCGCGCGCGGCCAACGCGCGCCCGGCGGCGGCGGGCGCGGCGCGACCCGGGCGCAACGGTATGCTGTGCGCCCTGGAGGTGCCATGAAGATCGAGCGTGTAGAGCTGCTGGAGCTCGCCGTCCGGCTCCGCTTCCGGTTCGAGACGAGCTTCGGCGTCGAGCAGGACCTGCGCAAGCTCCTCGTCATCGTCCACGCGGACGGTCTCGAGGGATACGGGGAGGTCACCGCGGGCAACGCGCCGGGGTACAGCTACGAGACCACCGATACCGCCTGGAGCGCGTTGCAGGACCACATCCTGCCGCGCCTCGTCGGGCGCGACCTGCACACGCCGGCGGAGCTCCTCGAGCGGGTGGCGGGCATCCGCGGCCACAACATGGCGGTCGCGGGGGTCGAGACCGCGTTCTGGGACCTGTTGGCGAAGTCCGCGGGGCTCCCCCTGTGGCAGATGCTCGGCGGCACGCGTACGACCCTGCCCGTGGGCGCGTCGCTCGGTATCCAGCCGACGGTCGAGGAGACCGTGGAGCTCGCGCAGGCGCACGCCGAGGAGGGCTACCGGCGCCTGAAGTTCAAGATCAAGCCCGGCTGGGACGCCGCGCCCATGCGCGCGGTGCGCGCCGCCCTGCCGGACATGCCGCTCACCGTCGACGCGAACAGCGCCTACCGCCTGACGGACGCGCGCGTGTTCCTCGAGCTCGACGAGCTCGGCCTGGACTACATCGAGCAGCCGCTCGCCCACGACGACCTGATCGATCACGCCAAGCTGCAGGCGATGCTGGCCACGCCGATCTGCCTCGACGAGTCGGTTCACGGGCCCGAGGACGCGCGCAAGGGCCTCGAGATCGACGCGGGCCGTGTCATCAACGTCAAGGTGGGTCGCGTGCGCGGCCACCTGCAGGCTCGACGCGTGCACGATGTGGCGCTGAGCTTCGGGGCGCCCGTGTGGTGCGGCGGCATGTTGGAGCTGGGCATCGGGCGGGCCCACAACCTCCACCTCACGACGTTGGAGAACTACACGCTCCCGGGCGACACCGCGAGCGCCTCCCGTTACTGGAGCGAGGACATCGTGACTCCCGTGCTCGACGCCGTGGACGGACTCCAGACCGTACCTCCGGGGCCGGGGCTCGGTGTGACGCTCGATCGCAGGCGGGTCGAGTCCCTCGTCGCCCAGCGCGCGGACGTGCGCGCGTGAGCGACGCCCGGTACACGGCGAGAGCGACGCAACGGCACTACCATGTCCTGTGACCGATGAGCTGAAGGGGAACGTCGCCGTGATCACCGGCGTGAGCTCCGGGATCGGACGCGCCATGGCCAGATCGTTGGCCGGTCGCGGCGCGACGGTGTACGGCGTCTCGCGCTCGACGGGGGACGGCGCGCGGATCGTGCGCGAGCTCGGCCGTGAGGCCGGCAATCCCGACGTCCACTTCGTGCCCGGCGACCTCATGACGCTCGACGGGATGCGCGCGGCCGCGGCGAGCCTGCGCGGCTTCACGGATGGTGTCGACATCTTGCTCAACAACGCGGGCGGATTCTTCGCGCGACGGCAGACCACGGCCGACGGCTACGAGGCCACCTTCGCGCTCAACCACCTCGGCTACTTCGTGCTCACCGTCCTGTTGCTGCCTCGACTCCTCGCCGGTGGCGGCGCGCGCGTGGTGAACACGGCGTCCGAGGCGCAGCGGATGGGGCGGATGCACTTCGACGACCCGATGATGGAGCGCAGCTACAGCGCGTGGGGTGCGTACGGGCAGTCGAAGCTCGCCAACCTCATGTTCACGGTCGAGGCCGCCGCGCGGCTCGAGGGCACGGGCGTGACGGTGAACGCCTTCCACCCGGGCTTCGTCGCCTCCGGCTTCGCGAGCGGCAGTGGATGGATGAACAAGTTGGTTCAGCTCTCCGGCAGGGTTTTCGGCCGGAGCCCGGCTGAGGGCGCGGACACCGGCCTGTACCTCGCTACCTCCCCCGAGGTGGAGGGCGTATCGGGCGCCTACTTCGCCGACAGGAAGCGCCGCGAGCTGCGCGCCGAAGCACGCGATCCGCAGCAGACGGGGCGGCTGTGGAGCCTGAGCGAGACCCTCGCGCACCTCACCGAGGAGGAGCGGCGACCGTTGCTGGAGGTGAGCCCACGGGAGACGGCGTGAGCGACGACGAGGCGCGCGCGGCACCCACCAACGTCGCGGTGATGGACGCCGTGCGCCGGCGTTGGAGCCCGCGCGCGTTCGCGCCCACCCCGGTGGAGCGCGAGAAGCTCCTTGCCGTGCTGGAGGCGGGCCGTTGGGCGCCCTCGCGCGGCAACGAACAGCCCTGGCGGTTCCTCCTCGCCACCTCCGATGCGCCGGAGGCACACGCCGCGATGGTGGCGTGCCTGACGCGGGGCAACCAGTGGGCCTCGGCCGCCCCCGTCCTCATGGTGACGCTCACCAGCACGGTGTTCGAACGCAAGGGCGGCGTCAACGACCATGCCCGGCACGACCTCGGCATCGCGCTGGGCCAGATGGGCCTCCAGGCCGTGGCGCTCGGCCTGCGGCTCCACCCGATGTCGGGGATCCTGCCCGATCGCGTGCGTCAGACGTATGTCCTGCCCGAGAGCGTCGAGCCCGTCGGTGCCGTGGCCATCGGGTACCGGGGCGATCCAGCGGGGCTGCCGGCCGACCTTCGAGCCAAGGAGTCGCGCGAACGCCGGCGCCGCGACCTCCGGGCGACCGTCTTCCAGGGGGTCTACGGCCGGCCCGCCGACGTGCTCGAGGAGGGCTGAGCGGCGGCCCCGCGCCGGCGCGGGCGGGATCAGGCGAGCGGGTCCCCCGTGTCGTCGGGCAGGCGCGCGCGACACGAGGTGCAGTGGGCCTGCTCGGGCACGCGCGCTCCGCAGCCCGGACAGATCAGGGTGCGGCGCACCAACGCGCGAACGCCTGCCTCGCGCAGCTCGCCGGCGATGAGGATGGCGTCCTCCTCGGTCACGTCCGACACCACCAGCTCCACCTCGCCCGCGCGAGCGTCCACGAGGAACGTGCCGCGCCGGTAGGGCTGGCGGTCGGTACCACGGTTGCCGCGTGCCACGGCCTGGCGCAGGTCGTGGAAGTACCGCCAGAGCACGCCGACAGGCGCCGAACCGTCGTCGGGGTCGCCGTTCATGCATTAAGCGTAGCAGAGGTGGCGACATCGGCCGGCTCGGGCCGCTCGTAGACTCGGACATGAGCCGCACTCACGCAGACCCCGAACCGCCCGCGGCGCGCACCATGCAGTCGTTGATCGGCGGCACGCCCGTGATCCGCCTCCGGCGCGTGGTGGAGCCGGACATGGCTGAGGTCTGGGTCAAGCTCGAGGGGGCGAACCCGGCGGGTAGCATCAAGGACCGCACGGCCCTCGGGATGATCGAGGACGCCGAGGAGCGCGGGGAGTTGACCCCGGGCTCGGGCCAGCTGATCGTCGAGCCGACGAGCGGCAACACGGGCATCGGCCTCGCGTTCCTGGCGGCCGTCCGCGGGTACCGCTGCATCATCGTGCTGCCCGACAGCATGAGTGTGGAGCGTGTGCGGACCCTGCAGGCGTACGGGGCCGAGCTCGAGTTCACCCCGGGCGAGCAGCGCATGCAGGGGGCCATCCCCCGTGCGCTGCAGATCCGCGAGGAGACCGGCGCATTCATGCCGAACCAGTTCGAGAACCCTGCCAACCCGCGCTACCATCACCGTGTCACCGGGCCCGAGCTGTGGCAGCAGATGCAGGGCCGCATCGATGCGTTCGTGTGGGCGAGCGGCACGGGCGGTTCCATCTCCGGCATCGGCCGGTACCTCAAGGAGCAGAGCCCGGCCGTGCGCATCGTCGACGTGGAGCCCGCTCGCAGCGCGGTCATCAACGGCTTCGAGCGTGGCGCGCACAAGTTCCAGGGGATGGGCCCGGGTTTCCTGCCGAAGAACCTGGACCTGGCCCTGCTCGATGCCTGCGCCATGGTGTTCGAGGAGGACGCGTTCCCGTTGGCGCGGCGGCTGGCGAGCGAGGAGGGGATCTTCGTAGGGATGTCGTCGGGCGCCGCCGTCTTCGCCGCCCTGCAGGTGGCACGGCAGCTGGGGCCGGGGAAGGTGGTCGTGACGATGGCCGCGGACACCGCCGCCCGCTACACGAGTACCGAGCTCTTCGCCTAGGGGCTGCCGGGGAGGCGGCCGCCGCGCCCGGTCGTCAGACGAGGACCTCACCGAGGCGAAGGATGTCGAGCAGCCTGCCGTGGAGGTGACCGTTGCTCGCCACCAACGCGGGCTCCTCGAAGCGGAACGGCGCGCCGCCGGCGCCCGTGACGGTACCGCCCGCCTCGCGGATGATGAGGGTGCCGGCCGCCACGTCCCAGGCGTTGAGATCGAACTCCCAGAAGGCGTCGAGCCGTCCGCACGCCACGTAGCACAGATCGAGCGCCGCGGCGCCGGGCCGCCTGACGGACTGGAAGCTGGCCAGCGCCCGAGCGAAGACGGGCAGGTTGCGCTCGATGGTCGCGGGATCGTACGAGAAGCCCGTCCCGACCATGGCGCGGCGAGGCTGCGTCTCGCGCGTCACCGCCAGCGGGCGACCGTTGAGGCTGGCGCCCGCGCCCTTCACCGCCGTGAACAGCTCGTCGCGCATGGGGTCGTAGACCACGCCCACGGCCAGCTCGCCGTCGACCTCGAGCGCGATCGACACGCAGAAGAACGGGAAGCCGTGGGCGTAGTTGACCGTCCCGTCGATCGGGTCCACGATCCAGCGCTCGCGCCCGTCGGCATCCTGCCCCTGCTCCTCACCGAGCACCACGTGGTCCGGGTAGGCGCCCAAGAGGATCTCGCGGATGCGCGTCTCGCACTCCTTGTCGGCGCGCGTCACGAGGTCGACGTCGTTGGACTTCGTGGCGATCTGCAGGTCGCCGCCGAGGTACGCGCGCTGGATCCGTGCCGCCTCGAGCGCGGCGCGGATCGCGGTGTGCAGGTACGATTCGAGCGGGTCGGTGGTGGGCGGCATGGAGCGAGGATACCCCAGGGGCAGCGCCGGGCCACCCCCGGCGGTCAGTCGCTGGCCGCGGCCTTCCCGCGTTCGCGCTGCCACCCCTCGCGCCGCTCCGCGCCGCTCCCGCGGGGTTCCCGGGCGGCCTTACGCGCGGGGGGAGCGTCGAGCGCCTGCTCCGGGGACGCCATCGCCTGGTCGCGATCGGCGACCTCGCCGGGAGAAGGCGCCTGGTCGAGGATGAGGCGCGCATGCCGGTCGTAGGTGAGGTAGTTGTAGATCCAGCTGGTGAGGGTACTGAAGCGATTCTTGAAGCCCGGCAGGTAGAGCAGGTGGAGGAAGAGCCAACCGAGCCAGCCGAGGAAGCCCCGCAACTTCAGGCCGCCGAAGCGCCTGGCCAGCTCGGCGATGCCGGCGTTGCGGCCGACCATCGCCATCATGCCGGGATCCCGGTAGCGGAAGCGCTCGGTCGGCTCGCCGCGCAGAAAGGCAACGGCGTTGTGGGCGGCCTGCTTGCCTTGTTGGATGGCGACCTGGGCGAGCTGTGGGTACGGGTTGCCGCGGGGGTCCGGGGCGCCGGAGAGGTCGCCGGCGACGAACACCTCCGGATGCCCGGGCACGCTCAGGTCGCGCGCGGCCGCCACCCGCTTGCCCTTCACGAGCTCCACGCCGAGCGCTTCTGCGAGCGGGTGCGCCCTCACGCCCGCGGCCCATATGAGGGTCCGCGTGGGGATGATCTCCCCGGAGGTGAGCTCGACCTCGTCGGCACGCGCCTCCGAGACCTTGGCGTTCAGCCGGATGTCGACGCCGCGACGGCGCAGCTGCCGCTCGGCGTAGCGGCGCGAGCCGGGCGCGAAGGGGGGCAGCACCCGGTCGGTCATCTCGAGCAGCACCACGTCGGCGCGGTGCGCGTCGAGCCTGCGGTAGTCGCGCGGCAGGACGCGGTCGCGCAACTCGACGAGAGCGCCCGCCATCTCGACGCCGGTGGGGCCGGCACCGACGATCACGAAGGTGAGCGCGCCGCTGTCGATGAGCGACGGATCGGCGCTGGCCATCTCGAACTGGCGCAGGATATGGCTGCGCAACGAGGCGGACTCGCTGACGCTCTTGATCATGAAGCCGTGCTGCTTGACGCCCGGCACGCCGAAGTCGTCGTACACGGCGCCCGCAGCGATGATGACGGCGTCGTACGCGACGCGGTCGCCCGAGGCCAGCTCGAGCTCGTGCGCTTCGAAGTCGGCGCCGACGACCGTTCCCTGGCGGAAGTCGAAGTTGGCCTGGCGCCGGAAGATGCCGCGCACCTGGTGCGCGACGTCGCCGGCATCGAGGCCCGCCGTGGCGACCTGGTAGAGCAGCGGTTGGAAGGTGTGGTAGTTGTGCTGATCGATCATCAGCACGTCCACCGGTTCCGCGGCGAGCGCCTTGGCCGCGTTGAGGCCGGCGAAGCCGGCGCCGACGATGACGACTCTGGGCAGGGTGCTCATGGCGTTTCCCCCTCTCGCGGGGTCGAGCGGGACATTCGTCCCTCGTGAAATAGATTACAAGAAGCCGGGCGGGCGCCCGTGTAGGCCGAGGCACGTTGCCGCGCCGTGGCCATACACCGGCCGGCGGGTTCGCGCGGCGAGCCGCAGGTGGGACCCGGCGTCCGGGGCGTGCGGGGCAGGGCGGCGGCGCAACGTTGCGCCGCCGGGCAGCAGCCCGGGTCTGCGGTGCGGGCCGGGCGCGCGGGTCTTGGGCTCAGGGCAGGCGCCGCGCGAGGCAGCGTACGACACGTTTGGCGATCGTCCAGTGAAGCAGCGGACCCTCCTCGGCCTCGAGCACGTCCCAGCCGCCGGCGAGGAGGTCGCGCGCCAGGCGCGGCGTGTAGAAGAGGTAGCGGCGCTGCACGGACGGGATCTGCCAGTAGCCCGGCTCGAGCTCGACGGCGCCGCGGTAGTCGTACTGCAACCCCAGCTCCCGGTGGCGCCGGCTGTTGACCACGAACGCGAGCAGCCCACCGCCGACCAGGACCCGGTGCGCTTCGCGCAGCAGGGCGCGCGCCTCCCCCTCGGACAACGCGTGGATCGCCAGCTTCGAGACGATCAACCCGAAGGTGCCGTCGGCGAACGGCAGGGGGTCGCGCAGGTCGCCGCACACCGCGTTCACGCCGGCCGGGCCGAGGCGGCGCGCGACCTCCGCCACCGCCACCGGTTCGCGCTCGAGACCCGTGGCATCCCACCCGCGCTCGCTCAGGTACGCGAGGTCGCCGCCGAGCCCGCAGCCGAGGTCGAGGGCACGCCGCGGCAGCGGGGGCACGCCGGCGTCGGCGAGGGCGACGACCGGATCCAGCCACCTCGCGTTGCGTCGCTCGCGGTCGAGGTCGGAGCCGCGGGCGAGCACATCGCGGTAGATCTCGTCCCAACCCCCCTCGGCCACGCGCTCAGCGCGCCATCTTCAGGGCGATGCGGCGGCCGGTCGGAGTGTCCGCGATGCCGCCCTCGCCCGTCTCGCGCAACTCCGGCGGGAGCAACCGACCGACCGACGCCATCGCCTGCACCACCTCGTCGGGCGGGATCACGGAGGTGAGGCCGGCCAGCGCGAGCTGTGCCGACGACACGGCGTGAACGCTGAAGAACGCGTTGCGGGACACGCACGGAACCTCGACGTACCCGCCGACGGGGTCGCACACCAGCCCGATGGTGTTCATGAGCGCCATGGTCGCGGCGTGGACGGCGGCGTGTGCATCGCCGCCGAGGAGCTCCGTGACGGCCGCGGCGGCCATCGCCGCCGACGAGCCGATCTCCGCCTGGCACCCGCCGGTCGAGCCCGCGATGAACATCCTCTCGCTGATGATGGCGCCGACGCCGGCGGCGAGGACCAACGGCGCGACGAGCTCGGCGTCACCGCGCCCGAGGTGATCGGCGACCCCGAGCAGGGCACCGGGAACGGTTCCGGCGCTGCCGGCGGTCGGCGCCGCCACGATGCGGCCCATCCGCGCGTTCTCCTCGTTCACGGCCATCGCGTACGCCTGCACGCGGCGAAGCAGGGGCGCCCCCAGGGCGTCGTCCGCCTCCCACAGCGTGCGCGCGTTCCAGCCCACCATGCCCGTGCGGCTGGGCGCCGTGGTCGCGAGTCCGCGCGCGATCGCGTCGCGCATCTCGTCGATGCGCGAGCGCATCTTCGTCAGCAGCGCGCTGCGCGCCTCGGCGTCGTCGCCGACCTCGTCGAACAGGACGGCCTCGGACGCCGGGCCGCTCACGGCGGCGAGCTCCGCGAGCGTCACGCGGCCGCCTCCATCGGCGGCGGCGGGTCGCCGCTCATGACCTCCGGAAGCATGCGCATCCAGCGGATGTAGGGCACGTTGGTGAGGTAGTCGAGGGCGTAGCCCGCGAGGCGCCGGTCGATCTCGATCGACATCATCGCCTCGCCGCCGCGCTTGCGTCGGGCCGAGTGTAGCGTGGCGATGTTCCCCTCGTCGTCGGCGATGACGCGCGCGACGCGCGCGATGATGCCGAGCTTGTCCTCGTGGAGGATCAGGAGCGTATGGTACGCGCCTCCGAAGTGGACCTCGAAGCCGTTGACGCGGGAGACGCGGACGGCGCCGCCGCCGAGGCTCGAGCCCAACATCTCCACGCGCTCGTCGTCGTTCTCCAGCTCCAACTGCACGCTGTTGGGATGAACGTCGCCCAGGTCGGCGGTCCCGAGGTCGAGCTCGAGCCCGGCGGCCTCGGCCTCGGCGAAGGCGGTCGGGATGCGGGCGTCGTCGGGGGCGAAACCGAGCAGGCCCGCCGCCAGCGCGAGATCCGTGCCGTGGCCGCGGGCCGTCTTGGCGAACGAGCCGTGGAGCGTGAGCCGCGCCCTACGGGGCGGAGCGACGAGTGCGTGGCGCGCGAGCAGCGCGAGGCGGCACGCGCCCGCGGTGTGCGAGCTCGACGGCCCCACCATCACCGGTCCCACCATGTCCAGCAATCCCATTGCGTCGCAGTGTACTCCCGCCGGGCTGCGGGCGCCGTGGCGCACCGTGCGGCGCCCGCTCGCGCAGGGCCGCCATGTATAGGCGCCTTGACATCCGGCGATCCCGTGATGTACAGTCTCCTTGACATGCGTTCGCCCGCGCGCACCCGCCGTGCACCCGCACCCCCGACGCAGCCCGAGCTGCGCAACAGAGTGCGCGAGATCCGGCAGGAGCTAGGTCTCACGCAAGCCGAGCTGGCTGAGGCTGCCGGCGTCACCCGGCAGACCATCATCGCGATCGAGCGCGGGGGCTACGTGCCGTCGGCCGTCCTCGCGCTCCACCTCGCACGCGTCCTGAGCGAGCCGTTCCCTACCGTGTTCTGGCTCGCCGACGCGCAGGGAGAACCGTCATGAGCATCCGTCTGAAGTACGTCCTCACGCGCCTGCCGATCGTCGTCGCCCTCGCCCTGCTCGCCGCCCTCGCGGGCGGCTCGGTCTGGCTGGTGGGCGCCGTGGCGGGCGCCGCCGGCGCCGCGATCGCCCTCGTTCCCGGGGGAGGCCGCTACGGCGTCCGCTCCGGGCCCCGCGGCGTGGCGCTCGAACGCGACGAGCGGGGGCGCCTCATCGCGGACCGTGCCGCCCGCAACGGTTTCGTGGTGGTGGTCGTCGCGCTCGGAGCGGCCAGCATCGTGCTGCACGCTAGCGGCCGCAGCGTGGTGCCGGGCTACCTGCTCGACCTCATCCTCGCGGCCGGAGTGCTCACCTGGATGGGCAGCGACCTGCTCCAACGGCGGCCGTGAGGCTCCGACGGCGGTCTCGAGGTAGGTCCGCCATGAGGCCCCGCGGTCCCGTCGACGACGAGCGCGGGCGGCCGAACCCGGCCGCCCGCGCGCATCCTGGGGGAACGGGCGGCGCGGGGCGCGCCCCCTCTCCTCAGCTCTTGATGCCGTCCTTGAGGCTCTTGCCCGGCTTGAACGCCGGGTACTTGCTGGCGGGGATGCGGATGCGTTCCGTGGTCCCCGGCTTCACGCCGGTGCGCGCCTTGCGCTCGCGCACCTCGAAGGTCCCGAAGCCGGTGAGTTGCACCTTGTAGTCGCTGTCGAGATGGTCGGTGATCTTGTCGAGCATGGTGTCCATGACGTCCTTGACGTCCTTCTTCTTCATGCCGGTTTCGTCGGCCACCATATCGACGAGGTCGGCCTTGGACACGGTCTTCGCCTTCGCCATCGCACGCCTCCTCTTCGGTCGGGGTTCGTGTGCACTGTAGCAAACGTCCCGCGCAGGAACAACGCGACCTGGCGGCGGGCGACGCCGCGGTGTGCGCTCCGGAGGGCGGAGCGGCGGCGCTCAGCGGTCGCGCGCGCCGGGCGCGCCCGGCGCGCGCTCCGTGGGCCCGGCCGGGGCCGGCAACATCGCGTTGACGCACCGCATCAGCTCGGCCGTGAGCTCGCGCGCGTCGGCGCGCCCCCGGCCCGAGGGACGGATGGGATCGCCGAAGCGCACGTGGAAGCCACGCCCCTCGCGCCAGACGGCCGCCGGCTGCAGGAGCACGCCGGCGCGCTGTGCGAGGAAGGAGGCGCCGTCGAGCGCCTCCTTGTCTCCGACGTTGCGGGTACCCTGGGCGAAGATGCCTATCGCCATGCCGGCGGAGAGCTCGCGCAACGCGTGCTTCACGGCGCCGATATCGTTCGCGCTGCGATCGACCGGGAACGCGCGCAGGCCGCGCATGAGCCAACGGGAGCCCGTACGCGCGAACAGCTCGCGCTTGGCCATGAAGTGGATCTCCCGCGGCACGGCCACGCCGACCACGGGCGGGTCCCAGGCGCTGAGGTGGTTGCACGCCACCACCAGGCCGCCGCGACGCGGCACCTTCGCGGCGTCGTGCACGAAGAGGCCGAACACGACGCGCACGTAGGCGCGGAACACGGCGACGGCCACCCAGTAGAACGGTGACCGGTCGATCCAGCGTTCGAGACGCGTCATGAGCTCCCTCCTTCGTCCCATCTTCTCACGCGTCCGCGGCACTCCGCGTGGCGCTCAGCCGGGGTTGTCGGTCAGCTCCGGCGGGGGCCCGCCCGCCACTCGCCAGGCGCTCACCTCCGCCGCCACCACGGCCCCCACCAGGAACAGGAGCAGGGCCAGGTACAGCCACAGCAGCAGGGCGACCAAGCTCGTGATGACGCCGTACACGAGGTTGAAGCGGTCGGCGTTGAAGGTCAGCAGGAGCGCCCAGCGCACCACGAGCACGCCGAGTGCGCTCACCAGGGCGCCGCTCGACGCGCCCACCCAGGTGCTGCCGCGCCGCGGCAGGTACCGGAACGTGAGCGTGAAGGCGCCGATGGCGACCGCGAGGCGCGCGAGCTGCAGGCCGAGCGCGGGCTGCAGGGCCGCCGGCAGGTGCGGGGGCCGGATCGAGAGCTCCTCGAGCCACACCGTCAGAACCCCCCAGAGCTCGTGCCAGGCCGACAGGAGCGTGCCGCCGATCACCTCGAAGCCGATGACCACGGCGACGCTGAGCACCAGCACCATGGCGACGAGGCGCTTGCGCCAGAACGCGCGCGCCTCGCGCACGTCGAAGATGACCTCGAGGGCGAGCTGCAGCGAGGTGAAGAAGTTCCCGCTGGCCCACACCAGCACGCCGATGGACAGCACGGTTCGCAGCAGCGCGCCCTGGTTCAGCTCCCCCAGAACGGTGTCGAAGCTCCGGGCCACGAGGTCCGCGGTGTCGGGCTGCAGGGGCAACACCTGCGCGAGGACGTCCACCAGCGCCTGGCGGTACTGCTCGGCGAGCTCGGGGCGTGTGCGCAGGACCACGCCGAGCCACCCCGCCAGGAGCAGCAGCAGGGGCCCGAGGGAGAAGGCCGCGTAGTACGCCAGGGCGGCCGCGAGGAGCTGCAGACGCGTCGTCACGACGCGTTCGTAGACGCGCCGCAGGAAGGTTCCCATGCGCTGCCGGAGCAGGGACCGCGACGGCCCGCCGATCACCTCAGCCCCGGGCGGCCCGCCTGCGGTCGAGGTAGAGCGCGACGAGCACGCCGGCGAAGGCGAGCAGTGCGTGGAGCAGGATCCAGCTGCCGCTCTGGCCGTCCCAGGGCAGGTTCACCTCGAACAGGGGACGCGACGACAGGATGGCGGCCACCGACATCGGCACGATCAGCAGGAGCGGCGAGACCACCACGGCCGGATAGCGCCAGGCGTACTCGAGGCCCAGCATCGCGAGCAGGTTGCCGCTCATGACGATCGGGAGCATGACGAGCCAATCGCTGGCGCCGCCGACGAGACCGAGCGGCGGGGCCAGCAGCGCCGTCAGGTACGCCGCGGGCATCCCGGCCGTGGCGAAGTTCAGGTACGCGAAGAGCACCACGCCCAGGCTGCGGAACAGCGGGGGGATCGGCGCCACCGCGACCACCACCGCCGCCAGGAACAGGAACACGCCGATGATGACGTTCTGCGGTCGGGGTGCGGTCCGGATCATCGTGGCCGTGCCGCTGCGCCGGCCGCGGGCCGGTGCGGCGTGCGTGTGCTCGTGCGGATCGTGGGCGGGTGCGGGCGGGCTGTCCATGGTACTCGCGTGTACCTCGTGGTCGGGCGGGGCGCCCGGCAGGGCTCGGGCGCGGGGCGGGGCGGCCGCGCCATCCGGTCGATCGGGCGGCCGCTGATCGCATCGTACCGGGAGCGGGCCCCGATTGCGACCCTGACGGCCGTGGCGTCGGTGCAGCGCGGGCCGCGCCGCGGCGCGGCCCAACGATCCCCGGCGGCCGGGTCGGTGGGCCGGGCGCTCGCGCGCGGCCCGCTTCGCGCCCGTGGCTCAGGCGACGTCCGCGACCTCGTCGTTCACGTCCGAGGCGCCGATGCGCGCGCGGATCTCGGGAACGTGGCGCAGGAAGGTGCCGGTGCTCGAAGCCCTCGTCGTCGGCCACGGACTCGGGGGTCCCCTCCGCCACGATGGTGCCGCCCCGCGCCCCGCCGTCGGGGCCCAGGTCGACGATCCAGTCGGCCGTCTTGATGACGTCGATGTTGTGTTCGATCACCACCAGCGTGTTGCCGCCGTCGACGAGCCGGTGCAGCACGTCGAGCAGCTTGCGCGTGTCGTCGAAGTGCAGACCCGTGGTGGGCTCGTCTAGGATGTAGAGCGTCTTGCCGGTCGAGCGCTTGCCCAGCTCGGAGGCCAGCTTCACGCGCTGCGCCTCGCCCCCGGACAGCGTCGGCGACGGCTGCCCGACCTTGATGTAGCCGAGGCCGACGTCCTTCATGAGCTGGAGCTTGCGCGCGACGTTGGGGATGTTCTCGAAGAACTCGAGCCCCTCCTCGACGGTCATCTCGAGGACGTTCGAGATGGACTTGCCGCGGATCTTCACCTCGAGCGTCTCGCGGTTGTAGCGCGCCCCCTTGCACACCTCGCAAGGGACGTAGATGTCGGGCAGGAAGTACATCTCGACCTTGACGGTGCCGTCGCCCTTGCACGCCTCGCAGCGCCCGCCCTTGACGTTGAAGGAGAAGCGCCCCGGCTTGTAGCCGCGCTTGCGGGACTCCGGGGCACGCGCGAAGAGGTCGCGGATGTCGGTGAAGATGCCGGTGTAGGTGGCCGGGTTGGACCGCGGCGTGCGCCCGATCGGGCTCTGGTCGATCTCGATGACCTTGTCGATGTGTTCGCTGCCGTTGATGCGGGTGTGCGCGCCGGGTTGCGCCTTCGCCCGGTACAGCTGCTTCGCCAGCGAAGCGTGCAGGATGCTGTGCACCAGGGTGGACTTGCCGGACCCCGAGGCGCCGGTGATGCACGTGAGCGTGCCGAGCGGGATCGACACGTCGATCGACTTGAGGTTGTGCTCGCGCGCGCCCACGACCGTGAGCTTCTTGCCGTTGCCCTCGCGCCGCCGGGCCGGCACGTCGATCTTCTTGTCGCCGCGCAGGTACGCGGCCGTCAGCGAGGTCGGGTGCTTCTCCAGCTCGGCCGGAGTGGCCGCGGCCACCACCTCGCCGCCGTGCACGCCCGCGCCCGGTCCGAGGTCGACGATGTAGTCGGCCATGCGCATCGTCTCCTCGTCGTGCTCCACGACGATGAGCGTGTTGCCGAGGTCGCGCAGGCTCATGAGCGTACGCAGCAGCCGCGCGTTGTCGCGCGGGTGGAGCCCGATGGACGGCTCGTCGAGCACGTACAGCACACCCGTGAGCCCGCTGCCGACCTGCGTGGCGAGGCGGATGCGCTGGGCCTCGCCGCCCGAGAGCGTGTTGGCGCTGCGGTCGAGGCTGAGGTAGTCGAGCCCGACGTCCTCCAGGAAGCCGAGTCGCGCGTTGACCTCGCGCAGGATGGGGCGCGCCACCTGGCCGGCCGGCCCGGGCAGGTCGAGCTCGGAGAAGAAGCGCCGCGCGTCGAGCACGGTCATGCCGGAGACGTCCGCGACGTTGCGGTCGGCGACCGTGACCGCCAGCACCTCGCGCTTGTAGCGCGTGCCGCCGCACTCCGGGCAGGGGACCAGCGACATGAACTCCTCGAGCCGCTCGCGTGCGAACTCGGAGGATGCCTCCTTCAGGCGCCGCTCGAGGTTCGGGATGACCCCCTCGAACTCGGCCTTGAAGCGCATGGTCTCGCGGCCGCCGCGCTTATACACCACCTCGATGGGTTCGTCGGTGCCCCGCAGGATGACGCGCCGAACGTCTTCGGGCAGCGAGCTCCACGGATCGGCCAGGTCGAAGCCGTAGTGGTCCGCGACCGCCCGCAAGCGGTCCCAGTAGAAGACCTTGCTGCCGTCCGAGCGCCCTCCGCTCCACGGCAGGATGGCGCCCTTGCTGATGGAGAGAGACTCGTCCGGCACGATGAGGTCGGGGTCGAACTGTTGCAGGTAGCCGAGCCCCGAGCAGTGCGGGCAGGCGCCGTAGGGCGAGTTGAACGAGAAGGTGCGGGGCTCGAGCTCCTCCAGGAAGGTGCCGTGCTCGGGGCACGCGAACTTCTCGCTGAAGAGCTCGTCCACGCCGTCGTCGGGGAGCCACACGCGGATCAGGCCCTCACCCTTGACGAGCGCCAGCTCCACCGACTCCGCGATGCGCGATCGGTCCTCCTGCTGGATGCGCACACGGTCGACCACGAGGTCGATGTCGTGCTTCTCGTAGCGCTCGAGGTTGGCCGCCTCGGCCTGCTCGAGGGTCTGCACCTCGCCGTCCACGCGAACGCGCGCGAACCCCTCCTTGCGCAGGTCCTGGAAGAGCCTCTTGTACTCCCCCTTGCGGCCGCGCACGATCGGGGCGAGGAGCATCGCGCGCGTCTCGGGCCAACGCTCGAGGAGGCGGTCGACGATCTCGCTGGCGGACTGCCGTTCGATCGGTCGGCCGCACACGGGGCAGTGAGGGATGCCGGCGCGCGCGAACAGCAGGCGCAGGTAGTCGTGGATCTCCGTGACCGTGCCCACGGTCGATCGCGGGTTGTGGCTGGTCGTCTTCTGATCGATGCTGATGGCGGGCGACAGGCCCTCGATCGCGTCGACGTCCGGCTTGTCCATGATGCCGAGGAACTGGCGGGCGTAGGCCGACAGGCTCTCGACGTAGCGCCGCTGCCCCTCGGCGTAGATGGTGTCGAAGGCCAGCGTGGACTTGCCGCTGCCGGACACGCCGGTGAAGACGATGAACGCGTTGCGGGGCAGCTCGAGGTCGATGCCCTTGAGGTTGTGTTCGCGAGCGCCGCGGATGACGAGGTCCTGCAAGATCCCTCCTGTCGGCGGACGGCCGTGCGGCCGGGCATGAGCGGCAGATGGGCGCCCGGGTCGCGGCTGCGATCGGGACGCCGGGAGCATAACGCACCATCTTATCAGACCCCCCCGCGCCCGCGGTATCTCAGCGCCCGCCGCGAGGCAGCGAGAACACGGCCGCGGCCCGAAAGCCGCGGCCGTGTCGTGGCCGTGTTGGCGTGCGCTGCCCGCCGTCACCGCGCGCGGTCTAGGGCTCGCGCGCCGTCTCGGTGGCTCGGGCCCGACCGCCGTACGGGGGCCCGAAGCCTTCGCCCTCGGGCGCCCTCGCGCCGCCGGGTCAGCCGCCGTGCGCCGACGGTCCGAGGACCACGAAGCTGGCGCGCAACGCGAACACCACGATCACCGCCAGGATGAGCAGGGGGGCGGCCTTCCACAGCAGGAACAGGCCGATGAGGGCGGCGATGGTCAGCGGCAGGCGGAAGAGGGTGCGGCCGTCGCGGTCGCGCAGCAGGAGCTGGCGGCGGTTGCCCTCCCGCAGCAGCCGGCCCACGCCGCGGACGGCGGCGCGAAGGGCGGCCTCGAGGCTGTTCCAAACGCCGTTGTCGGTGCCGCCGCCGGCAGGGTCGTGCATACCTTCGCTCATGTCCACTCCTTCACTCGTGCTTCACTCGGTCGTGCTGCCGGTCGCCGGGCCGGTTCCTCCCGACGGCGTCGCGATGTCGTGGTCGGTCTCGTGCGCGCCGCGGCGCTCCACGGCGATGGTGAGGTTCGCGGCGAGCGCGGCGATGGCGCCGATGGCCGCCCACACGGGCAGCACGACGGTCCCGATGACCCCGATGGTGAGCGGGATCTCGATGAGGGTGCGGCCCTCGTCGTTCTTGATGGTGATTCGCCGCACGTTGCCCTCGCGCACCAGTTCCTTGATCTTCGAGACGACGGCCTCGCCGCTGACCTTGAACTCCTCGGTCACGCTGCCGTGCTCACTCGCGGTCGTGCGGGCGTCCTGGTCGGTCATGTCATGCCTCCTTCTCCTGCGCCTCGTGGCGCCGATGGAACGAGGGTAATCCCCGCTCGGGTGAGCGCGCATCACCCGAAGGGATGAGAGGGCCCGGGTCACCCGCCGCGGGGCGACCCGCCGTCGGCCCCCGGCCATGTAGGGTCGTCGCCGGAGGTCGAGATGACCAGCACCGAACCGCCGCTGGGCGTCGTCTTCGACGCGGGCGGCACACTCGTGTGGAGCACCGACGACCATTTCGAGACGGCCGGCGCCTGGGCCGTGGCCAACGAGCTGCGGTCCACCACCGGCCTCACCGACCTCGACGGCTTCGCCGGGGCGCTCCTCGGGCTGCGGCGCCACCTGCCGGCCGAGGGGGCCCGGCACCGCCAGATCAACTCGCTGCGCGAGGTGCTGGCGACGGTGTTGCGTGCCTTCGAGCAACCCGCCGGGCCGCACGAGGTGGAGGCGCTCGAGCGCTGCTTCATCGCGCCGGCCCTCGTGGGGATGCGCGGGATCCCCGGCGCGGTCGGCGTGGTCCGACGCCTGCGAGGGAGGGTGCGGCTCGGCCTCATGTCGAACACGCGCTCGCACGCGCTCATCGCCGGGCTGATGGAGGCCATCGGGTTGGCCGACGCCTTCGACCCGCTCGTGACGTCGGCCGGGGCGGGGGTGCGCAAGCCCGCGGCGGAGGCGTTCGCCCCGTTGGTGGAGGCGTGGGGCGTGCCGCCGGAGCGGCTGGTGATGATCGGAAACGACCTCTCGAAGGACGTGGCGGGCGCCGCGCGCGCGGGCATGCGCACCATCTGGTGGCGCGCGTCGCCTGACGAGGCGCGCGGATGGGGCGCCGCTGACGGGCGTGCCGAGTTCGCGAACGGCGAGGGCCGGCCCCGCGCGCCCCGGGCTGGCGGGGAAGGGCTCGATGTCGCCCGTTCGGAGGCCCACGGCCGTGCGGTGGCCGCGGGGACCGCGGCCGCAGGCGACGCGCCGGGTGCGGCCACGAGGCGCGGTCCGGACGAGAGGCCGCCGGAGCCGGACGCCATCGCGGACGAGCCGGAGCAGATCCTGCAGGCGCTGCGGTCGTGGGGGGTGGACCTCGACGGCCCACCGCGCTAGCTCGGCCGCCACCGCCGGGACGCCGGGGCGGCCGCCCGCGCAGGGACCGGCGCGGGCGGGTCCGCGACGCCCGGCCTACCGCGCCGGGCCCTCCGCGCCGCTTCGGCCGCGCCAGACCCACCAGGGCGGGGCCCGCTCAGACCAGGCCGAGCTCCCTCGCCCGTGCCGCCGCCTCCGTGCGCGACGACACCGCGAGCTTCCCGTAGGCGTTCTGGGCGTGGGTCTTCACCGTGTTCGGGGAGATGTCGAGGCGCCGCGCGATCTGCTTGTTGGCCAGGCCGGCCGTGATGAGACGCACAACCTCGAGCTCCCGCTCGGAGAGCGCCTCGGGCTCCGGGCCCGACCCGACCTCGCCGTCCGGCGTGCCGACCCCGGCACGACCTGAGGCGGCGCCCCGCGGCCGCGCGCGCGCGGCGTCCGGCTCGTCGTCGCCTTCCTCGAGAGCCTCCAGCGCGGCGGCGCGGGCAGCCGGCGGGACGCCGTCCCGGTGCAGCTGCGCCAACAACGAGGCGAGCGGCAGGTCGCTGTCGGGTCGCCCGAGGGCGCCGAGCAGGGCGCGCCGGACCGCGCCCGCGCGCGGGTGCCCCTGGAGCAGCTCGGCGGCCATCCCGACCTCGCCACCGAGCCACGCGTGAACCAGCGCCGCGCCCGCATCCCCGCGCCGCTCGAGCTCGCGCGCCGCCCGCCGGTGCAGCTCGGGAGGCACGTCCGGGCGCGCCTCCCGCAGGCGATGGAGCAGCAGGTCCTGGAAGAACGCGTGGTAGCGGTACGTCTCGCGCCGGTCGTCGAGGGGCACCAGGAACAGGTTGGAGCGTTCCAGGTGGTCCAGCATCGCGCGCGCACCGGGCTGCAGCGTCACCGCCTCGGCCAGCCCGGCGTCGAAGCGCTCGAGCACCGAGGTGAGCAGCAGGAAGTCCTGCACGGGCGTGCCCTGCCGCAGGAGCACCTCCTCGGTCAGGTAATCCAGGACGAAGCGGTCGGTGCCGGTGAAGTAGCGCACGAACTCCTCGGCCCCCGCGCGCCCCTGCAGCGACAGCGCCGCGAGCTGGAGGCCGGCGGCCCACCCCTCCGTGCGCAGGGTCAGCTCGGCCACGGTCGAAGCGTCGAGGCTCACCCCCAGCGAGCGCAGCAACCCGTCGGCCTCCGCCTGCGTGAGGCGCAGGTGGCGGGCGCGCAGCTCCGTGAGCTGCCCGGCGACGCGCAGGCGCGCGAGCGGAAGGGGCGGATCGACCCGCGTTCCGATCATCAGGCGCAGCTGGTCCGGCGCGTGATCGAGCAGGAACCGCAGCAGGGCGTGCACCCGCTCGCTCGTCACCGCGTGCAGATCGTCCAGCACCAGCACGAGCGGGCGCTCGTTGTCGGCGACGTCGTTCACGACGGTGATGAGCGCCGCCTCGAGGTCGTCGCCGGTAGCGCCCTCGTCGACGAAGTCGCCGAGCTCACGGAGCGTGTCGTCGCGCTGTTGCAGGGCGGCGACCAGGTGGCGCAGGAAGCGCGAGGGCGCGTCGTCGCCGGAGTCGAGCGCGAGCCACGCGACGTCGAGCGCGGTGTGCTCGAGCCACGCGGCGAGCGCCGCGGTCTTGCCGTACCCGGCCGGGGCCGACAGGAGCGTCAGGCGGCGCTCGGCGCCGGCGTCCAGCTGCGCGAGCACGCGGGCTCGAGGCGCCCGGCCGGGCTGGACGGGCGGGGGGCGGAGCTTGGTGAGGAGCAGGGGGCTGGCCATGGCGGCGCGCCGGCGTGCGCCGCGAGCGGCGTCGGCCGCGCCGCTGGCGCCGGGTCCGGCAGCGCAGTATACGGCGGACCGCGGGCCGTCCGCGGGGCCGGAGGCAGGTGCGCCGCGGGCGCGACGTTCTGCTAGACTCGGGGCCGTGCGCGCCGCGCGTCCGGGCGCGCCGAAGGAGAGGCGAGCGTGCAGACCGCAAGTGTGGACCCGCGACCCGTCGAGCCCAACAGCGAACGCGTCATGGCCGTCTACGGCATCCTGGCCGGCGTCGGCGGCAGCCTCTTCATCGCGCTGTTCTGGACCATCGGGGCGGTGTTGCTCATCACCAACAACGGCGGGCTGCTGACCCAGCTGGACCTGCGCGGCGCTTGGCTGTGGCTGTTCTACGCCTATCCGTTCGTGACGCTGCTGTGCGCCGCGCTGGCGGCCCTGCTGTACATGTTCCGGCGCCACCTCGAGGCGGCGGGGATCGCGGCGGCGCCCATCGGGCTGGTCGTGCTCTACTTCCTCGCGCTGAACGTCCTGCGCTGAGCCCCGCCGCGCGAATTGCCCGTCGGTGAGTTCCGGCGCCCGATTGCCCCGTCGGTTCGCCCCGCCGCGCGAATGGCCCGTCGGTGAGTCCCGTTGCGCGAATGGCCCGTCGGTGAGCCCCGCCGCCCGTAGGCCCGGGGCCGCCCGCCGCCCTCGGCGGTGCCGCGGCGGGCGGCCGGCGCGTCCCGCCCGCCACGAGAACGCGTCGCCGGCGCTGATACACTCGGCTCCGACATCGAAGCGGGGGCGGGCAGGTGGGTGCGAGGCGCCCGCCGCACGCACCGCCCGTTCGACGCGAGGGAGGCGCCATGATCCTGCGATTCCTGGGACAGTCCGGCTTTCAACTGCGGCACGCCGATCACGAGGTCCTGATCGACCCGTTCGTCAGCGAGAACGAGCTCTCGCCCGTCGACCCGGACGAGCTCGAGCCCAGCTACATCCTGCTGACGCACGTCCACGGCGATCACTACGGCGACACCGAGGACATCGCGCGCCGTTGCCACGCCACGGTGGTGTCCAGCGCCGAGGTCGCCGGCTACGTGTCGCAGCGCGGCATGGTGGGTCACGGCATGAACGTCGGCGGGTCGTACCACTTCCCGTTCGGCCGGGTCACCTTCACCCCCGCCTGGCACTCGAACTCGTTCCCCGACGGCACCTACGGCGGCATGCCGATGGGGATCGTGATCGAGATGGGCGGGGTGACCCTCTACCACGCGGGCGACACGGCCCTTTTCAGCGACATGGAGCGCATCGGACGCCGCGGCCTGGACCTGGCCCTGCTCCCCATCGGGGACAACTTCACCATGGGACCCGACGACGCGTTGGAGGCGGTGCGCCTGCTGTCGCCCCGGCGGGTCGTGCCGATCCACTACGACACCTTCCCCGTGATCCGGCAGGACGCCGCCGAGTTCAAGAGCCGGGTCGAGAGCGAGACGGACGCGAGCTGCACGGTGCTCGCGCCGGGCGAGACGTTGGAGTTGTAGCTGGGGCTGTGACCGGCTTCGCTCGCGCGCAGCCGACGGCGGCATGTAGAGTGGACCTACCAGTGCGAACCAGCCGCCCGCCCCGGCGCGGACGGACGGCGCCGGAGAGGGAGCCATGAGCGCCACCAGCGACGATCCCGGCTTCGTGCCGGAGGGGTATCGGATCGTGCAGAAGCTCGGGGCGGGGCAGACGTCCAACGTCTACGCCGCGACCCATCCCGAGTTCTCGCGCGTGGCGTTGAAGCTGCCGCGGCCCGAGTTGCAGTCGCGCCCGGTGCTCCGAAGGATGTTCGAGAACGAGGTGCAGATCACCGTCAAGCTGTCGCACCCGAACATCGTCGCGGCGTACGACGGCTTCCCGACCGGCGAGCGGGCGTTCCTTGCGCTCGAGTACTGCGCCGGCGGGACCCTCGATCAGCTCCTGCTCGAGAAGGGCAAGCTGCCGCTGGCCACCAGCTTCCGGCTCATCGTCGACGTCGGCGAGGGGCTCGCGCACACCCACCGCCGCTCGGTCCTGCACCGCGACGTGAAGCCCGCCAACGTGTTCATCGCGGCCGACGGGAGCGCCAAGCTGGGCGACTTCGGCACCGGTATGTTCCTCGCCGAGGACTCCACCGATCGCGTGGGCACCGCGTTCTACATGGCGCCCGAGATCTTCGAGGGCGCGCGCGCGTCACAGCGCAGCGACATCTACAGCCTCGGCGTGCTCGCCTACGAGGTCATCGCCGGGGAGCGGCCGTTCGTCGGCGACACCTACGACGGCCTCATGCTGGCGCACCTCTCCGGCATCCCGAAGGACCTTCATGTGTTCCGTCCCGACCTCTCGCGCAACGTCACGCGGGTCGTGACCCGCGCGATGTCGCGCGACCCGGAGCGCCGTTTCGCCTCGGTGGGCGAGTTCGTCACCGCCTTCCGGGCCGCCTCCGGCCTGAAGGAGAACGAAACGGGGCGCGAGCTGTCGACCGAGGAGCGGGCGGTGACGGGGCGCGCCAGCCGCGCGCCGCGCGCGCCGACGCCCAACCCCGGCCCGACCCGCCGCGGGGCGCAGAAGAGTGCCGGAGAACGCGACAAGCGTGCCGGGCGCGACGACGACGGCGACTCGAGCGAGCGTGGCGGCCTGTTCGGCTGGCTCAAGCGCCGCAAGGACTGAGCACCGCAAGGACCCCATCGGGCGCGGCCGATCGATCCGCCGATCCGGGGCGGCAACGCCACGGCGCCGCGCGCTGTCGGCGGGACGTTCCCGGGGACGCCCGCTGCGCGGTAGGCTGAATCTTGAGCGGGCCGCTCGACATTGGTCGGGCGTCGCCCTTATACTGAAAGTCGGAACGAGTCCTAGATTCGTCGGCCGGCCGGCTCGCCCGGCGGGCCGCGAGGACGCCCGACCCGACCACTCCACCGAGGTGCCGCATGGCCGACAAGACGCTCGAGATCCGCAACCTCCACGCCCGCATCGCCGGGGGCGAGACGATCCTCAAGGGGGTCGATCTGGTGGTGCCGCGCGGCGAGGTACACGCGCTCATGGGGCCGAACGGTTCCGGCAAGTCGACGCTCGCGAAGATCATCGCGGGCGACCCGTCGTACGAGATCACCGAAGGGGAGATCCTGCTCGAGGGAGAGGACGTCCTCGAGCTCGAGCCCGACGAGCGCGCCCGCGCGGGCCTCTACCTCGCGTTCCAGTACCCGGTGGAGGTACCGGGCGTCTCCATCGCGAACTTCCTGCGGCTGGCGCTCAACGCGCGCCGGCCGGAGGACGACGAGATCGGGGTCATGGAGTTCTATCAGAAGCTCCAGACCGCCGTGCAGGCGCTCAATTGGGACGAGTCGATCCTCGAGCGCAACCTGCACGAAGGGTTCTCGGGCGGCGAGAAGAAGCGCAGCGAGATCCTGCAGTTGCTCGTGCTGGAGCCTAAGTACGCGATCCTCGACGAGACCGACTCGGGCCTCGACATCGACGCCCTCAAGGTCGTCTCGCAGGGCGTGAACGCCGCGCGGGGCCCCGATTTCGGCTGCCTGGTCATCACGCACTACCAGCGCCTGCTCAACTACATCATCCCCGACCGTGTGCATGTCATGGTGTCCGGCCGTGTCGTCACCGAGGGACCCAAGGAGCTCGCGATGGAGCTCGACGAGAAGGGCTACGACTGGGTTCGTGAGGAGGCGGGGGTGGCGTGAGCCCCGTCCCACCCGACCGCAACGCGCACACGACCCTCCGCGATGGGAGCCAGAGCATGTCCGACCTGAGAACCGATCTCGGTACGCCCCACCCCGACGCCGCGAAGCTCGAGGGGATGGAGCACACCAAGCAGTACGACTTCCGGTTGCCGGAGACCTACTTCTTCCGCAGCGAGAAGGGGCTGGACAAGCGGGTCGTCGAGAAGATCAGCTACTTCAAGGGCGAGCCGCAATGGATGCTCGACTTCCGCATGAAGGCGCTCGCGATCGCCGAGAAGAAGGGGCGCCCGAAGTGGGGCCCGAACCTCTCGGGCCTCGACTTCGACGAGATCTACTTCTACATCAGGCCCAACGAGCGGCAGGGCACCGTCGATTCGTGGGACATGGTCCCCGAGGAGGTGCGTGAGACCTACCGCCGCCTCGGCGTGCCGGAGGCCGAACAGCGCGTGCTGGCCGGCGTGGGCGCGCAGTACGAGTCCGAGATGGTGTACCACAAGCTCAAGGACGAGTGGGAGAAGAAGGGCGTCATCTTCCTCGATACCGACACGGGCTTGAAGGAGCACCCCGAGCTCTTCAAGGAGTACTTCGGGACCGTCATCCCGCCCGAGGACAACTACTTCGCGGCCGTCAACAGCGCCGTGTGGTCGGGCGGATCGTTCGTGTACGTGCCCGAGGGCGTCGAGGTCGAGGTCCCGCTGCAGGCCTACTTCCTGCTCAACGCCGAGAACATCGGCCAGTTCGAGCGCACGCTCATCATCGGGGCGCCCGGCTCGAAGTTCCACTACATCGAGGGGTGCACGGCGCCCGCGTACACGACCGACTCGTTCCACTCGGGCGTCATCGAGATCATCGTGCAGGAGGGCGCCAACGCGCGCTACTCGACCATCCAGAACTGGTCGCACAACGTCTACAACCTGGTGACGCAGCGCGCTCTCGTCCACGCCAACGCCTCCATGGGGTGGCTCGACGGGAACCTGGGCTCCAAGACCACCATGAAGTACCCCAGCTGCTACCTGGTCGGGGAGCGCGCGCACGGCGAGGTCCTGTCCATCGCGTTCGCGGGCGACGGTCAGCATCAGGACGCCGGCTCGAAGATGATCCACGCCGCGCCCCACACCACCTCCAGCGTGGTCAGCAAGTCGATCTCGAAGGGCACCGGGCGCAGCTCCTACCGCGGCCTGGTACAGATCCACGAGGGCGCCGAGTTCGCGCGTTCCAACGTCGAGTGCGACGCGCTGCTGCTCGACGACCATGCCAAGACCGACACCTATCCCTACATCGAGATCAACGAGAAGACCGCCCACGTCGGGCACGAGGCGACGGTCAGCAAGCTCGACGACGAGCAGGTGTTCTACCTGATGAGTCGCGGCCTGGCGCAGGAGGAGGCCATGGCCCTGATCGTCCGCGGCTTCCTCGACCCGGTGGCGAAGGAGCTGCCGCTCGAGTACGCCGTCGAGCTCAACCGGCTCATCGAGCTCGAGATGGAAGGGAGCGTCGGCTGAGGCGATCGGTGCCCGGGCGGACCCCGCTGCCGTGAGAGCAGCGCGGCCGGCCGCAGGGCCGATGTGCCTCGCCGGAGACGTATGCCCACACTGAACGAGAACACCTCCATCACGAACGATGCCGTCGAGGCGATCGTCCGTGCGGCGGACGAGCCCGCCTGGCTGGCCGAAGAGCGGCGGGCGGCGATGCGCGCGTACGGGGAGGCGCCGTTCCCCACCGAGCGCGACGAGGCGTGGCGCTACACCAAGCTGAGGCGCTTCGCGCTCGACGGGCTCGAGCTCCTCGAGGGAGCGCCCGCCCCCGAGCGAGCCCCCGCCGCGCCCGCCGGCGACGCGGTGCCCGCGCGCATCCGGATGCGCATCACGGACTCCGACGCCGAGGGCGTCCTGGTGCACAAGAACGGCGAGGTCGTGCACCGCGACTCGAAGATCACCGAGGCCGGCGTCATCTTCACCGACCTGCGCACGGCGCTGCGCGAGCACGAGGACCTCGTGCGAGCGCACCTCTACCGCGTCGTCAACGCCACCCAGGGGAAGTACGCGGCGCTCAACGCGGCGCTGTGGACGAACGGCACCTTCGTGTACGTTCCGAAGGGCGTGGAGGTGGCGCTGCCGCTGGGCGCGTTCACCACGGCCGATCGCGGCGGCCTCGGCCTCGGGCGCACGCTCGTGGTGGTGGAGGAGAACGCGCGTCTCACCTACCTCGACGAGTACACCGCCGAGGAGGCGTCGTTCGGCGACGACCCGCGCCTGTTCTGGAGCGCCGCCACCGAGATCGTGCTCGGGCAGGGCGCGAAGCTCCGCTACGTGAGCCTGCAGAACTGGAGCCGCAACGTCGTGCACATGAACAAGCTGCGCGCGCACCTGGGTCGCGACGCGCGCCTCGAGTCCCTCACCGTCAGCCTCGGCGCCGACGCCGCGCGGGCGGAGGTCGAGTGCCGCCTCGAGGGTCCCGGCGCCGAGAGCGAGATGCTGGGGCTGTACTTCGCCGACAAGGGGCAGCACTTCAACCAGTACACGGTGCAGCACCACGCGGCCGACCACGCCTTCAGCGACCTGCTGTTCAAGGGTGCCTTGCGCGACGCCAGCACCGCCGTGTACTCCGGCGTCATCGTGGTGGACCCCCGGGCACAGAAGACCGACGCCTACCAGACCAACCGCAACCTGCTGCTCGACCGCAACTCCGAGGCGGTCAGCATCCCGCAGCTCGAGATCGGCGCGAACGACGTGAAGTGTTCGCACGGCTCCACCACCGGCCCGGTCCCCGAGGACCAGCGCTTCTACCTGATGAGTCGCGGCCTCCGGCCCGAGGTCGCCGAGCACGTTCTCGTGACCGGCTTCCTGTACGAGGTGTCGAGCCGGGTCACGCTGCCCAAGGTGGCCCAGTACGTCGAGCGCGTCGTCCAGGCCAAGCTCGGCGTGCCGGGGGTCAAGGAGAAGCTGTGACGGGAAGCTCCGTCGCGCGCCGTCGGAAGCGGCGGATCGCGTGAGTGCCACGACCACCCGGACCGATGTCGGCGCGGTCGACGACTTCGCGGAGGGCAGCATCACGCCGCTGATCGTCGAGGGGGTCGAGATCGTCCTCATCCGCCAGGACGGCGCCCTGTATGCCCTGCCCGACCAGTGCACGCACGCGCGGTTCCCGCTGAACGACGGCGAGCTCCTGCCCGGCAAGATCAAGTGCGCGCATCACGGCGCGACCTACGACCTGCGGAGCGGGCGTCCGACCCTCCCCGCCGTCAAGAAGATACGCCTCTACGAGGCGGTGGAGGAGAACGGCCGCGTGCTGGTGACGGTGCAGGAGGCCTGAGCGGTCCCCGGCGGTCGCCACCGCGGTGGGCCGGCGGCGCGGCGCGACTACTCGTTGTCGAGCAGGGTCGTGACCCGCGCCTGGATGAAGTCCGGCGCCATCCCCTCGCTCGTCTTGAAGCCGACGCCGACGCGTGAGGCGTCGATGCCGAGCTCGCCGGCGAGCTGACGCTGGATGTCGCGCCGCGTGGGACCCAGGCGCGGCTGGTCGAGCACCACCACGGCCGCCACGTTGATGATGCGGAAGCGCCCCGCCTGGTCCGTGATGCGCTCCATCACGGTCTGCAGGATCACCCTGCTGTCCAGGCCGCGGTAGTTGGGGTTCGACGGGGGGAAGTACTGCCCGATGTCGCCCATCGCGTGAGCGGAGAGCAGCGCGTCTGAGAGCGCGTGCAGGAGGACGTCGCCGTCGCTGTGGGCGACCGTGCCGACGGGGCTGCCGCGGATGGCCAACCCGCCGATCACCAGGGGGCGGCCCGGTGCCAACGCGTGCGCGTCCTCGCCGTAACCGATGCGGAAGTTGCCGTTCATCGCGCCATTGTATGTCAGGCGCTCCGGCGCGGCGTGCCGGCGCGCCGGAGCGGGAGGAAGGCGCGCAGCGCGTGCGACAATGGCGCGGATGCGTCCCGGCGTCGGCGTCCTCACCCTCATCGCCATCACCCTGGTCTGGGGCACCACCTTCGTGGTCGTCAAGCAGGCGCTCGCCACCATCCCCGTCGCCCTCCTGCTGGCCGTGAGGTTCACGCTGGCCGGCTTGCTGCTGAGTTGGGCGCGTTTCGACCGCCGCGCCGTGCGGCCGGCCCTCGTGCTCGGGTTGCTCGCCTTCGGCGGCTTCGCCACGCAGACGCTGGGGCTGTCGCTGACCTCGGCCTCGAAGGCCGCCTTCATCACGGGGCTCAGCGTCATCCTCACGCCGATGATGGCCGCGCTGGGCTGGCGGCGGCGCGTGGGCGCCCGCGCCTTCGCCGCCGCCGCCGTCGCGCTGGCGGGGCTTGCGCTCATGACGCTCCGGGGCGGCCTGGGCGGCGTGAACGCCGGCGACCTGTGGGTGCTCGGTACCGCCCTGCTGTACGCGCTGTACATCGTCTACCTGGGCGAGGTGGCCAACACCGTCTCGGCGACCTCGCTGGCCGCGCTCCAGCACGTTCCGATGGCCCTGCTGGCGTGGCTCTGGGCGGCTCCGAACCTCGGCGCGCTGGCGTCCGTGCCGCTGCGAACCTACCTCGCGATCCTCTACCTGGCCGCGGTCGCGACCGCCCTCGTCGCGGTGTTGCAGACGTACGCCCAGCGCGTCGTGCCGTCCGCCACCGCGGCGCTCATCTTCGTGCTCGAGCCCGTCTTCGCCGCCGTGTTCGCGTTCCTGCTGCTGGGCGAGCGCATGGGCCTGACCGGATGGGTGGGCGGCGCGCTGGTGGTGGCCGCGATGCTCATGAGCGAGCTGCGCCCGCGCCGCGCGCCGCGGGGCGCCGCGCCCGGCTCGACCGGGCCGGCCGCGCCCCCGGCGGCGGGCGCGGTGGCGGTCGAGCCGGCCGGCCACCCCTACGCCAGCGCCCGCAGCGCGGCGTTCAGGGGAGCCGCGGATCGCGAGGGCGAGCGGCCCGCCGGCGCGGACCCGCAGGGCACCCCCCCGGCGCCAGACGCCCGGCGCCGGGGCTAGGGCCCCGGGACCGGCCGGAGGACCCGGCGCGCGGGCGTCGGCGCGGGGCCCCCGCCGCCGACGCCCGCCGCGCGCCTAACCGGGTTCGTGCTCGTCGGCGAGCGCGTCGGCCTTGGTCTCGTGGATCGTGCCGTCGGCGTGCTCGGGCGGCGAGTACAGCGTGTAGAGCTTCAGCGCCTCGGTGTCGCTGGTGTTGATGATGTTGTGCTCGGTGCCGGCCGGGATGACCACCGCCGAGCCGTCCCCCAGCTCGTGCTCCACGCCGTCCAGCACGGCCTTCCCCGCGCCGGCCTCGATCCGGATGAACTGGTCGGTGTCGTGATGGGTCTCCAGGCCGATGTCCTCACCGGGGTGCAGAGCCATCACCACCAGCTGGACGTGGTCCGCCGTGAACAGCACCTCGCGGAAACGGTCGTTCGCGAGCGTCTTCCCCTCGATGTCGGTGACGTACGGCATGGCGTTCCTCCCTCGGGTCCGACGGCCCCGCAACGTGCGTGCTGCTACGCCGGAGCGGGATCGCACCCGCCACCACGCTACCCCGGCTGCCGCAGCTGGTCGATGACGCTCTTGTCCTCGAGGGTGGTGATGTCGCCGCTGAGCGTCTGCCCGGCGGCGACGTTGCGCAGCAACCGCCGCATGATCTTGCCCGAGCGCGTCTTCGGCAGGGCGTCCGCGAAACGGATCTCGTCGGGCTTGGCGATCGAGCCGATCTCCTTGGCCACGTGGTCCCGCAGCTGTTGGCGGAGCTCCTCGCCGCCCGCGTGCCCCCCCTCGAGCGTCACGAAGGCCACGATGGCCTGCCCCTTGAGCTCGTCGGGCCGCCCCACCACCGCGGCCTCGGCCACGGCCGCGTGCGACACCAGCGCCGACTCGACCTCCATCGTTCCGAGCCGGTGTCCCGACACGTTCACCACGTCGTCGACCCGGCCCATGATCCAGAAGTAGCCGTCGGCGTCGCGTCGAGCGCCGTCGCCCGCGAAGTACACGTGCGGGATCTCGCCCCAGTACTGGTTGCGGTAGCGGTCGTCGTCGCCGTACACGGTCCGCAGCATCGACGGCCACGGGCGCTTGATGACGAGGTAGCCGCCCTCGTCGGTGTTCACCTCGCGCCCCTCGGCGTCCACGACGGCGGGATCGACGCCGAACATGGGCAGGCCCGCCGAGCCGGGCTTGGCGTCGTGCGCGCCCGGCAACGTGGTGATCATGATGCCGCCGGTCTCGGTCTGCCACCAGGTGTCGACCACCGGACAGCGGTCGCCGCCGATCACGCGCCGGTACCACATCCACGCTTCGGGATTGATGGGCTCGCCGACCGTGCCGAGCAGGCGCAGGCTGGAGAGGTCGTGCTTCGCGGGGTGCTGCTCGCCCAGCTTGACGAACGCCCGGATCGCGGTCGGCGCCGTGTAGAACAGCGACACGCGGTAGCGCTCGATGAGCTCCCAGAAGCGGTCCGGCTCGGGGAAGGTGGGCGCACCCTCGTACATCACCTGGGTCGCCCCGTTGCTCATCGGGCCGTAGACGATGTAGCTGTGCCCCGTCACCCAGCCGACATCGGCGCTGCACCAGAAGACGTCGTTCTCGCGCAGGTCGAACACCATCTTGGTGCTCAGGTAGGTGTACGTCTGGTAGCCGCCGGTGGTATGCAGCACGCCCTTGGGCTTGCCGGTCGAGCCCGAGGTGTAGAGGATGTAGAGGGGGTGCTCCGCGTCCAGCGGCTCGGCCGGGCACTCGTCGGAGGCGTGGCGCATCAGGTCGTGGTACCAGAAATCGCGGCCAGGCTCCATGTCGACGTCGTTGCCGGTGCGCCGCACCGCGACGACGGTGGCGACCGAGGTGCAGCTGGCGAGGGCCTCGTCGACGGCCGGCTTCAGCGGCAGCACCTGCCCGCGACGGTAGCCGCCGTCGGCCGTGATGACGGCCTTCGCCTGGGCGTCGTTGATGCGGTCGGCCAGCGCCTGGGCGCTGAACCCGCCGAACACCACGCTGTGGGTCGCGCCGATGCGCGCGCACGCGAGCATGGCCACCGCCGCCTCCGGGATCATCGGCATGTAGATCGCGACGCGGTCGCCCTTGCCGATCCCCTTGCCCTTCAACGCGTTCGCGAAGCGGCTCACCTCGCGCAGCATCTCCGCGTAGGTCAGCGTGCGGCGGTCGCCCGGCTCACCCTCCCAGAAGAACGCCACCTTGTTGCCGCGCCCGCGCTCGACCTGGAGGTCGAGACAGTTGTAGGCGATGTTCGTTCGGCCGCCGACGAACCACTTCACGAACGGCTCGTCCCACTCCAGCACCTTGTCCCACCCCTGGAACCAGTGCAGCTCGGAGGCGACCTCGCCCCAGAAGCCGGCGGGATCGTCGAGCGACCTCCGGTGGAGGCGACGGTACTCGTCGACGCTGCTTATGCGCGCGCGGGACCGGAAGCCTTCGGGCGGGGCGAAACGCCTCGACTCCTGCAACACCGATTCGATGTGCTCGGACATGCTGCCACCTCGCATCACGGGAAAACAGCCGCCACCAGCGTGGCGGCGGGGGGTTGGGTCTGCCAGGGAGCATAGCGCAGAAGCGAAACGGGCCGCAACGCGCACGGCACGGGCGCCGAAACCCCGCCGCGCCGAAGCCTACGAGCGCGACGCCCCGCGCCGTCCTCGCGATGCGCAGCCGCGGTTCGGCGGGCCGCGGAGCCGCGCCGCCGCGACGGCGCCGGTCGGTGCAGCTACGGGCGCCGGCGGTACAGCCGGCGCCGGGGGAGCCGCCACCAACCCGCCGTGAACAGCACGAACACCGTCACCACCTCGAGACGGCCGGCGAACATGTCGAAGACGAGGAGCGCGCGGCCGGCCGGGTGCAGCTCGGCGAAGTTGAGCATCGGACCTACCCGCGCAAGGCCGGGCCCGATGTTGCCGAGGCACGCGATCGAGGCGGTGAACGCCGTGACGAAATCCTCCCCGGTGCCCACCAGCGCCGCCGTGCTGACGGCGAAGAGTCCGATGTAGAGCGTGATGAACGCCGCCACCGCGCGCAGCACCTCCTCGGGCACCACGCGCCGCCCGACCCGCACGGGCAGCACCGCCCGCGGGTGGAGCGCGCGCCGGACCTCGCGCGCGGTGTTCTTGCCGATGATGAGCCAGCGCGCGACCTTGATGCCGCCTCCGGCGGAGCCCGCGCTCCCACCCACGAACATGAGCACCAGCAGGACCATCTGCGCCCGCTCCGGCCACTGGGCGAAGTCGGTGGAGGCGTAGCCCGTGGTGGTCATGATGCTGAGGACCTGGAAGAAGCCGTGCCGGAGCGCGTCGCCCCAGGGGTAGAGCTGCGTGAGCAGCGCCGCGAGCACAAGCGACGACACCAGCGCGATGACCAGGTAGGCCCGGAACTCCGCGTCGCGCAGGATCTCGCGCGGGCGGCCGGCGAGGCCCCGGTACAGGAGCGCGAAGTTGGCGCCGGCGAAGAGCATGAAGACGCAACCGACCCAGTCCAGAGCCGGGTTGGCGTAACCCTCGAAGCTGGTCGGGTTGGGGCTGAAGCCGCCGGCGGCGAGCGTCGTGAAGGCGTGCGCCAGGGCCCCGAAGAGGTCCAGGCCCGCGAGCGCGTAGCCCGCGACGCACAGGACGGTGAGGCCGACGTACACCAGCAGCACGGCGCCGGCGGTCTGCCTGAGGCGGGGCGTCAGCCGCTCCTCGGTCGGGCCGGGCGCCTCGGCGAAGAAGAGCTGGCGGCCCGCGATGGCGAGTTGCGGGAACACCGCGATGAAGATCACCAGGATGCCGATGCCGCCGACCCACTGCGTCAGCGCGCGCCACAGGAACAGGCTGGCCGGGAAGCCCGCGAAATCGGTGAGCACGGTTGCGCCCGTGGTGGTGAACCCGCTCATCGACTCGAACATCGCATCGAGCGGCGAGAAGCCCGCCGTGATCACGTAGGGCAGGGCCCCGAGGGCCGGCACCGCGATCCACGACAACAGCACGGCCGTCAGCGCCTCGCGCCGTGTCGGTTCGCTCGCCGGCCGCCCCAGCGCCCGCAGGCCGAGGCCGATCGCGCCGGCGGCGAGGGCTGTCCACAGGAAGCCGCCGACGGGCTCCGCCGCGAGCATCGCGTAGACGACGAACACGACCATGACGCCGGCGAGCGCCAGCAGCCCCGTCCCCACGATGTAGGGGGCGAAGCGCCCGCGGCCGGCATCGTGCCAATCGGTCACCCGCGGCTCACGCGACCGCCGTGCGGCGTTGCTCGAGCCAACGCTCGACGGCGTTCACGTTGTCGGGCGTGGTCACGACGAACAGGTGGTCGCCGGGGTGAAGCACGGTGTCGCCATGCGGCACCAGGACCTTGTCGCGCCGCAGGACGGCGCCGATGAGGCTGTCGGGCGGAGCGCCGAGGTCGCGCACGCGGCCGGCCGGGCTGCCGACGGGGTAGGCGATCTCCATCACCTCCGCGCGGTCCTCGATCGACGCGAGGTGGTCGACCTCGTCGACGTGCAGCCAGTTGAGCACCTCCTGCACGGCGGCCGCCCGCGGCGTCAGGGGCGCGTCGATGCCCACGCGCTCGAAGAGGTGGCGGTTACGGGCGCGCCCCACGCGCGTGATCACCTTCGGGATGCCGAGGTGCTTGCTGAGCAGGGAGACCAGCAGGTTCTTGCCGTCGTCGTCGGTGACGGCCACCATCACGTCGGCGTCCTCGATGCGCTCCTGCTGAAGGAGCTCGAGGTCGGTGCCGTCGCCGCGGAGCACGAGCGCGTGCGGGAGCCACTGCGCGAGCTTCTCGCAGCGCTCCTCGCCCTGCTCGATCATCGTGAGCGTGCACCGGTCACCCGCGAGCTGCTCGGCCACCATGAACCCCACGTTGCCGCCGCCGACGATCGCGACGTTGAGGGAGCGCTTGCGCGGCGCGAAACGGCGCTCGAGCGCCACCATGCTCTCGCGCGTGCCCATGAACACGACCTTGTCGCCGCGCTCCAGGATGGTCGAGCCCGACGGGATGGTGAACGCCTCCCCGCGGATCGCGCCGGCGACGAGCACGCCGGCGGGCAGCCGAGCGCCGCCCAGCGGCACGCCGAGGAAGGGATCGTCGCGCTCCAGCCGGTACTCGAGCATCTTGATGCGCCCGCCCGCGAACAGGGCGCTGTCGAGCGCCCGCGGCACCCTCACGATGTCGGCGATCTGGTGGGCCAACGTGCGCTGCGGCCACAGCACGCGGTTCACGACCAGCCCGATGCTCTCGAACGCGCCGGCCCGGCTGAACGCGTCGACGTAGCGCTGACGCGTCACGAACGCGAGCGTCTCCGCCGCGCCGAGCCCCTTGGCGGCCAGGCACGCGAGCACGTTCACGTCGTCGTTGTCGGTGCAGGCGAGGAAGGCGTCGGCCCTGTCCACCCCCGCGGCCCGCAGGTCCTCGGGGTCGGCGCCGTTGCCGCGAGCGAAGCGGACGTCCATCGCCTCGAACGACGACTGGCGCTCCGGATCGGCCTCGATCACCGTCACGCTGTGGCCACGGTGCAGGGCTTCGGCGATGAGGGCTCCGATCTCGCCGCCTCCGACGATCACGATGTTCATACGTTGCCGATCCTTATACCACGGCGCTCCGGTCGCCCGGCCCGGCGGCGCTCATGCACGGCGGTGGCGCACGATCTGGCCCAGGGCCACCACCAGCGTGGCGAGCGCGAGCCCGGGCACGTACCACCGCCCGTAGCGCACATACGGCGTGAGGCCGTCGAGGAACGCGAAGTCGACGCTCAGCGCGGCGGCGACGTGGCGGGGGAGAGCGGCGGTGACGTCGCCGCGCGGGTCGATGCTGGCCGTGATGCCGTCGTTGCCCGCGCGCAGCAGGTAGCGGCGCGTCTCGATGGCTCGCATCCGCCCCATGTCGAAGTGCTGGCGCGCGCCGTTGCCGCGGGAGAACCAGGCGTCGTTCGTGATGTTCACGAGCAGGCGCGCGCCATCGGCGACCATCGTGCGCTCGACCTGGGGGAAGACGGACTCGTAGCAGATGTACGTCGCGACCGGCCCCTCGGGCGTCGGCAGCGGGACGGGGCCGGCCCCCGGCGTGGTTCCGGCGAGCAACGGTAGGTTGAACAGGGAGAAGACGAAGCGGTACACCGGCGCCAGTGTACGCAGCAGGGGCCAGCGCTCGCCGAAGGGGACCAGGTACGCCTTGTCGTAACGCCCCACGACCTCGCCGTCGGCGATGCTGTAGGCGCTGTTGTAGTCGCGCGTGCCGGCGGAGTCGACCTCCAGGGCTCGCCCGCCTACGATGAAGTCGCTTCCGGGAGCCGACGCCTGCACGGCACGGCGCGTCTCCTGGCCACGGAACCCCTCCACGTCGTAGCTGAGCAGCGCCCCCTCGGGCCAGATGACGAAGTCGGGCGGTCGCTCCATCGCGACCACGGCGTCGCGGGTGAGCCGCGCGTGCACGGCGAGGCCCTGGGCGGCGCTGACCGCCCGGCCGAACGGGTCGACGTTGGGTTGGACCAGCACCGCGGTCCGGTCGGGCGGCGCCACCGGCGCTGCGAGCTCCCTCCCCCCCCACACCCACGCGCCGGCGACGAGCCCGACCGCCACCACGGGCGCCGCGAAGCGCAGCGGCGAGCGTCGTGGCCGACGCCGCCCGGTGCCGGGCGGGGCCCGCATGCCGAGGCGTTCGCGCGCCGCGTCCGCGGGCACCGGCGCCACCGTGTCGGCGGGCACGAACGGGGCTGCCAGCAACGCGGCCACGACGGTGACGAGCAAGCTCAGGCCGTAGATGCCCACCGTGTCGGCGAGCTGCGCCACGGGCGTGTCGAGCCACAGGTACCCGAGCGTTCCCCAGGGGAAGCCCAGGTAACCCTGGGTGCGCGCCCACTCCACCAGCACCCACAGCGGGGCGAGCAGCCACAGCGTGCCCGCGCCCCGTCCGCCGATCCAGCGGGCGAGGGCGGTGGTGCCGCCCCAGAACAGGCACAACGCCGCGAGCAGCAGCGGGAACACGCCCCAGAAGTACGGCCCCAGCATGTCGGGCTGCGAGAAGCTCTTCGGGAGCCACAGGATGTAGAGGGCGAAGAACGGCAGCGCGAAGGCGGCGCCGAGCCAGAACGCCGCGCGCGGGCGCTCCGTCGCCGCCACCAGGACGAACGGCACGGCGAGCAGCAGCGCCAGGGGCCATACGCCCCCGGGCGGCAGGGCGACGCTCAGGAGCAGGCCGCAGGCGGCAGCGACGAGGAGCCGCCCGGCGGCGCGCGTCATGCGCCGGCCGGGCTCGTCAGCAGCGCGGTCACCAACGCCAGGCGTTCGAGCGTCGCGGGGACATGGATGTGCTCGTGGCGGGCGTGCGGGCCGGCGCCCACGGAACCCAGCCCGTCGAGGGTGGGAACGCCCGCGGCCGACGTGAACGAGCCGTCGGAGCCGCCGCCGACGGTGGCGCCGTGGAGCTGCAGGCCGAGATCGCGCCCCGCGTCGAGGGCCTCGCTCCACAGGGCGGCGTTCGCCGGCGTGGCTTCGAGCGGGGGCCGGTTCAGCCCGCCCTCGACCGTTACCTGCACCCGCTCGTCGCGCGCCCGGTACGCACGCACCGCTTCGCTCACGCGCGCGGCCTCGGAGTCCTTGAGCACGCGCAGGTCGACGTCGGCCTCGGCGTGCTCCGCGATCACGTTGCCGGTCGTGCCGCCCCGCGCGACCGTCAGGTTCACGGTCGTGCCGGCCTCGCCGTCGGCCAGGTCCTCGATGTAGAGCAGCAGGTGGGCGAGCTCCCGCAGAGCGCTGGCGCCCTCGCTGGGGTTGTTGCCGGCGTGCGCGCTGCGCCCCCGGATGTCGATGTGGAACTGGCCGACGCCCTTGCGGCCGGTCTTCACCGCGCCGTCGTCCCGCCCGGGCTCGAGCACCAGCACCCGGTCGTGCCCCGCGGCGAGCTCCTCGATCACCGCGCGCGAGGCGGCGCTGCCCTTCTCCTCGTCGGACGTGATCAGCAGCGTGACGTTCCCGCGCAGCGGCGCCGACGCCGCGCGCGCCACGATCGGCGCGTGCAGCGCCGTGGCGATGCCGGCCTTCATGTCCAGCACGCCGGGTCCGTAGAGGCGGGCGCCGTCGCGCCGCAGCGGCATGACGTCCAGCGTTCCCCGCGGCCACACCGTGTCGTAGTGGCACAGGAGCAGGGTGGAGGTCGCGTCGCCGCCCGTCGGCCGGCCCGGCAAGCGCGCCTCGAGCACGTCGCCGACGTCGTCGCGAGCGTGGCGCACGGCCTCCCAGCCGTCGCTCTCGAGGCGGGCCTGGAGGTGGTCGGCGAGGGCGTCGGCGAGAGGCTTGTCGTGGGTCGGTGACTCGTGTTCGACGAGCGCGGCGACGGTGGCGAGGTACGCCGTCTCGTGCGCGCGCGCGACATCGACGAGGGAGGATCGGTCCATGCCGCCCATGCTACCCGGCGGTCGCCTCCGCTACGCCCGGGCGCGGCTCAGTCGGCCTCCGTCGCCGCCGCCTCCAGCGGGGGCGGCGCGGCCACGTCGAGCCGCTCCCGCCACAGCTCCTCCGCGAGGTGCCGGACGGTGTGCTCGTGCGTCGTGCGGGCGTAGCTGTAGCCCATGCGCAGGTCGCTCTCGGCGGCGGCGGGATCGACGTCGCGACCGATCTGGTAGCGCGAGAGGTACACCTGCGCGAGCAGCACGTCGCGCATCCGTTGCGGCCTTACCGCATGCAGGTCGAGCAGCGCGTCCTGGTACGCGACCATGGCGCCGCGGATGTCGCCTCGGTCGGCGAGCGCCTTGCCGCGCTTGTAGTGCTTGGCCGCGTTGTAGAGCAGCTCCCGCATGGTGTGGCAATCATATCGCCGCGAGGGGACGCGAATCCCCATGCCGGCTCACGTCCGTCTCACCGTGGTCCGGTCGGCGGCGGCGCAACCGGCGTCCGACATCGTCGCGCCGCGAGGCGCCGCGGAGCGACGCGGCCGCTCAGGCGGCGTTCTCCACGCGGTCGCGCCCGGAGCTCTTGGCCCGCTTCAGGGCCCGGTCGGCCCGGCCGATCCAGTCGGTCAGCTCCTGCTCGTCGGCCGGCACCGTGCCGCCCGCCACCCCGGCCGACGCCGTCAGCGGCCAGGAGATGGGGCGCACCACCAGGTGGCGCAGCTCGCTCCGGATCCGCCGGGTCACCTCGGCGGCCGTCTCCCGGTCCGCCCCGTTGAGCACGACGACGAACTCCTCGCCGCCCCAGCGCACGGCCAGGTCGCCGCCCCGCAGGTTGTCCGTCAGGATCGCCGACAGCGCTTGCAGTGCGCGATCGCCGGTGGCGTGGTCGTAGAAGTCGTTGACGCGCTTGAAGTGGTCGATGTCGAGCATGATGAGCGACACCGCCTCGTCGCCCTGCCGCGCGGCGAGCAGCAGCTCGGGCAGACGTACGTCGAACCCGCGGCGGTTGAGCAACCCCGTGAGCGGATCGGTGAGCGCCCGCGTGAGCCATTCCGCCTGGTCGAGGCTCTGCTGCACGCGCCCGGACAGGAACGGCGAGACCGCGTCGAGCACGTTCATGTTCGCGGGCTGTCCGGTGAAGTACAGGCGGCCGATCTCCGTGCCCGAGGCGACCAGCGGGTAGGCGTAGCCGTGGGGCTCGCCGGCGCGCAGCGTGCCCGAGGCGTAGACCTCGATGCCCGTCACCTCCGGCAGGCGCTCGGACAGCGCGGCGAGGAGCTCCCTGAGCGTTCCGAGGGTGCTGTGGCGGCCGGGCTGCAACGTCGTCACGCGGTCGAGCAGGGCCCCCCACGCCTTGAGCTCGTCCTCGGCACGGATGCGCCTCCTGCGGTCGGACAGCAGCAGCAGCATGATGCTCGCGAACTGGACGTAGGCGAGCAGCAGCACGATGCCGAAGGTGTACGGCCGGTCGATGTCGCCGCCGCGGTACAGCAGCGTGAGCATGACGGCGGTCACGGCCTCGAGCCCCACGACCGCGGCGCCCGTCGACCACAGGCCGGCGGCCACGTCGTCGAGCTCGAGCGTCGCCCCGAGCGCCAGGAAGGCGTACGGGAAGAGCCACAGGAGGTAGAAGGCGTGCGTCAGCCCCGGCACCGCGTAGAGCCAGCTCAACGCGCCGGCCGTGAGCGCGCGCACGACGAAACCCAGGACCCACAGCAGGCGCGCCTCGGGAGCCCGCCCGCGCAGCGCCGACTCCAGAGCCGGCGCCGCGAACACGACGAGCACGATGTCGACGATGGGGAACTGGAGGTCGAGGGTGCGCGGCACGTTCTGCACGTAGAGCCACACGATGAGCCCGAGGGCCGGCAGGAAGGGCAGCGTCAGCAGGGTCGGGAAGCGCCGGCCCGGCATGCTCAGCAGCGCCGCCAGCCACAGCGCCGAGCCGGCGTAGTAGCCGATGTCGGTGATCGTGGTGGGGACGTTCGTGCCGCTCGTGCGCTGGATCAGCCAGCCGATCTCCTCGACCGTCCACAGGGCGCTGCCGAGCGCGGCGAAGCGCCACGCGAGCGCGCGGGGCCGCGCGCTCGCGATGACCACCGTGAGGAGCAGCGCCGCGGCCGGGAGGGCGTACAACGTTGCCTCGACCGAAAGGGCCGAGGCGGCCGCCATCGCGACCAGGATCAGGCTGACGACGACGGTGCGGCTCTTCACCCGTGCCCTCTCCTCGTACGGCCGTACCGCGAACGTCGTCGCGCCACGCCCCGGCGCCCCGGCTCCGGCGCTGCGGGAACGGCCCGCTCATGCGATTGTACGCGACGCTCCTGCCAGGTGGAAACAACGTGGGGCGGGCGGGGGCCTCGCGGTGGTCCACGGGCACGTCGTCCGGGCGGTTGCCCGGCCCCCGTCCGGCGCTCCGTACGGCGCCGGTCACCCTACGCTGGTCGCTTCATGAGGGTCGCTTGATGCCGGTCGCTTGATGGCGGTCGCTTGATGGCGGTCGCTTGATGCCGGTCGCTTGATGCCGGTCGCTTGATGCCGGTCGCTTGATGCGGGTCGCTTGATGCGGGTCGCTTGATGCCGGTCGCTTGGCGCGGGTCTCGCTCGACGCGGGTCGCCTAGCGCACGTCGTCCGCGGGCTCCGCGGCCGTGTCGTCGGCCGGCCCGCGGCCCGGCTCGCCGCCCGACGCGGCGGGCAGGTCGAAGGGCGCCGCGAGGCCGGCCTCCGCGGCGGCGAGCGCCTCGGGCGGGGCGTAGCTCAACGCGAGGGCGCCGCGGTAGGCGCGGCGCGCGGCATCGCGACGCCCCGCGAGGTCGTAGAGCTGGCCCAGCCGGGAGAGCAGGAAACCCGGCAGGAAGTACGGCTCCCCGAAGTCGCCCGTGCTGGCGGCCTCGAGCGTGGCGAGCGCCTCCTCGCGCCGACCGCGCGCGAGGAGCAGGTTGGCCTCGTGATACCGCGCCTCCGGCGTCCCGATGGCGCGCAGCTCCCGCACCACCGACGGCACGTCCTCGACGTCGCCGAGCATGGCGTAGTCGAGGAAGGCCCGCCTGCGCACGGCGTCGTCGGCCGACGGCCTGGGCGCCGGCTCCGGCGCCAGGTCCGGGTGCGCCTCCAGGGCCCGCGTCAGCGCCGCCGCGTCGTCGAGGCCGGCGACGACGGCCACGCGACCGGCGGGCAGGGCCGCCACGCGTTGCGCCACGCGCGTCATGCGCTCGCGCAACCACAGCGTGCCGGGGCCGTCCCCGAGGGCGCCCTCGCGGGCGTCCTGGTGCGCCGCCAGCGCGGGGATCAGCTCGTCGTGCACGCGCTCGGCGGTGAGGGGCTGGCTCAACAGCTCGTGCACCTCGGCGAGGCCGGCGTCGGCCTGGCGAAGCAGCTCCTGGCCGGAGGCGAAGCCTCCTAGGTAGCGGCGCAGGTCCTGCTCCGCCTCGGGATCGGATGGGAGCTCCCCGATCGCGTCGAGCTGGATGCCGCGCCGCCGCGCCCACGGCACGATCGCGAGGGGGACCGGCAGGTCGGTACGGTCCTGCCAGCCGGGCAGCTCGAGGCCGCCCTCGGGTACCGACGCGAGCGCCAGGCGCTCGGGCCGGAACTCCGCCAGGGCCCGCACCACGCTCTCGGCGTTGTACGACGGCATGCGAAGGTGCAGGGTTCCGAGGAGCGGGATCGTACAGACAGCGGTTCCAACGTCCGGCATGCTCCATGCTACGCGGGCCCGGCGCGCGCCGCCGCTCCGGCCCACGCTCACGCCCCGTCGACCGGGTCGCCACGCCCCGGTCACGCCCCGTCGACCGGGTCGCCGCGCCGGAGCCCGAACACCCGCACGGGGGGGCACGGTAAGCTGAGGCGGACGCCCCTCCGCAGCCTTCGAGGCCCGCGGGCCGCGTGTCGGCACGGGCGCAGCGTGGCGTACTCGCGCCGCGTGAGGCCGTTCGTGCCGCCGTCGTGCGGCCGGTGAGGGAACTTGACCAGAGGATGAGACCAGATGCTTCGAAACGACCGTAACCCCGCCTGGTACCGCGACGTGAAGTGGCTGAGCGGGGTGTTGCTCGTGCTCGCCCTCGCCGCCGCGACGCTGGCGTTCAGCCTGAGCCAGCTCACTGCGCGCGATCCCGCCGTCGAGACGCTGCGCAGCGTGCTCAAGATGACCCTCGCTCCGGGCGGCGACGGGGTCGACCTGGCGGTCCGGACCGGCGCGTCGTACGAGCCGGGCCAGCGCCTCATGCTCCTACCCGGTCTCGAGATCTACGCCGATCCCACGGAGGTGCCCGACTTCACGGTGGACCAGGCGATCGGGCGCGTCGCGGGCGTGCTGGCCGAGTCCACCGTGGACGGCGGCAGCAGCGCCGCCCTCTCCCTCGTCTCCGACCCCGGACTGACCCAGCAGCTCCAGGCCGCGTTCCAGGGGCCGGTGCCGAGCCTGGTGCAGGCCCAGCTCGAGGCCGCCATGCTGCCATCGGGACTCGAGGACGGCTCGCGCCTGGCGGACTGGCGCACGCAGGCCGCCAACAAACCCGGCGAGCAGGTGCAACCGATCGTCGGCGTGTTCGTCTACGCCGACCCCAACCGGCTGGCCCGCATGAACGACCGTGAGATCGGCGTGCTGGTGGTGTCGAAGCTCGCCGACGAGCTGTTGCAGGAGGGCCGCACCGCGACGCGCCAGAAGATCACGAACTCCAACCTGCTGGCCCGCTTCGACGAGGCCACCACCGGCGGGGTCCCCGCCAGCCTCCACCAGCTGTTCGGCACGCTGCTGGTGGGGCGGTCGGACACGATCGCGTCGCGACTCGACGAGGCGAAGGCCGTGCTGGCCGGCACGCAGACCCAGAGCGACACGCTCAGCGGCCTGCTCCCGAGCTCTCAACTCGCCGGCCTGACCACCGAGCAGGCGAACGCCGCGGCCCTCGACGCCCTCGCCGAGCGCGCCTATCAGGGCGGCTCGCAGACGGTCGCCACGCTCCTGACGCGCCAGGACCAACGGACGAAGGTGCTGCGCGTCAGCGGCCTCATCGATGCGTTCAGCGTGGCGGCCCACAACCGCTACCTGACCTGGACCTGGCTGGCGGGCGCGCTTTCGCTGCTGTTCCTGGTCCTCCTCGTCGGCTTCTCGTCCGGCATGGCCCGGCTCGTGAACGCCGGCGTCGCCCTGGCCCTCGCCGCCGTGGCCGGAACCCTCGTGTTCACCCGCCTCGGCACCTTCGCCGACGCTCAGCCCACGCTGCCCACCGTGCAGCAGCAGGGCGTGTTCGGCTCCCTGCGCGCCCTGGCCGCCTACGCGGCGGCGGCCCTGCCCCAGGAGCTGTGGTCGCTGCCGCGGCGCAACCACCTCCTGGTACTGCTCGCCGGCGGCGTGCTGGTGGTGCTGGCGCTGGTGCTGTGGCTGCTGCGCGGGGTACGCCCGCGGCGACGGTCGTTGCTCTGAGCCTGCGCGGCGTGCACGCGTGCGGGCGGGCGCGCGGCGTGTCGGCCGGGGCGCCCCTCAGGGGTCGGCGCGGGCCGTCGCGAGATCGCGAAGGATCCCGCCGGTCCGCGCCACGTCGAGCAGGTCGCGCGCCGGCAGCGTCACCGTGAAGGCCCCCTGCACGTAGGGACCCATGGCGTAGGGCGGGAAGGTGAAGGCCAGGCCCCCCGGCACCAGGTTGAACAGCGCCAGGTCGTCCTCCTCGAGCGAGGTGACCTCGCCGTCGAGGATCCATTGCGCGTCCTGCCGCTCGAGCGCCTCGAGCAACGGCCCCTGCAGCCTGGCGACGAGGTCGGTGCCCGGGGCGAACAGGTCCCCCAGGGCGATCTCCTGCGGCCCGTCCGGCCCCATCCGGTAGGTCCGGGCGTCGTAGCTGTCGAGCCCGTGGGCGCCCCCGGTGTAGCGGTAGGTGCGGGTGAGGAGGCTGAGGGCGCGCCCCGTCAGGAGCGTGATGTTCGCGTCGCCGAGGAGCTGCCAGCCGTGGAAGAGCTGGTGGTGTGCGAGCGCGTCGCGGCCCTGCGCCACGAACGTCTCGACCTCGTCGCGCCAGCCGGCGTCGAGGGTGTCCCGGAGCGGTTGCCACGCCCCCCACAGGAAGTCGGGGTAGCTCAGGCTGGCGTCGATGGCGCCCTCGCGCACGCTCCGGTCGACGCGTTGCGCCACCCGCACGAGGGCGATCCGCCCCACGTGCGGGCCGAGCGTCAAGGTGCCGGAGAGCCGGCTTCCGTCGTCGTTGGGGGCCATGCTGCGCTGCGCCTCGAGGACCCCGGCGGCGGCGCCCTGGGCGCCTGTGAGCTCGAGCCGCACCGAGCCGTCGTCCGACGCGCTCCCCTCGCCCGTGAGCGCAAGGCCCTGGCCGGGCAGCAGCAGGCGCGCCTGCGCCGCCCCCTGGCGAAGGTCCAGCGTGACGACCGCGGCCTCGCCGCGCCATGCGCCGCGGTAGACCGCGCCCCACGACGTGCCCCGCGCGCCGGCATCCACCTGCGCGAGGGCCGGTCGCGCGCCGACGACGACCGCGAGGAGGGCGAGCGCCAGGACGATGGGGCGTGCGGTGGAGATGCGGGCGCGGGGGAGGTGGTTTCGCGGGTGCATGGGCCAGTGTAGAGACCCGCGGCAGCGACCCGCCAGCGCAAGCGGCCGGCCGCTCCCGGCGTATCGACGTCCTCAGGCTTTTCACGCATCCGTCATCGTGTTCTCCTGTGACCGGCGTATCCTCGTACCAGGCCGGCTCGGAACCCCGGCTCAACCCCTTGGAGGCATCACGCCGACAACCGCGGACCACCCCGACGCGACGGGGTGGTCCTCTTCTATCGATCGGCCGGCAGCGGGTCGATCGATCGGCGAACGGCCGGTGCCCACGGGGGCGGCGGAAGCCCGCCGGGCGTTGCTAGACTGTGCGAATGACCCAGGGCCCGAAGCGCATCACCGTCATCGGCGCCGGCATGGCCGGGAGCGATGCGGCCCTCGCTGCCGCCCGGCTCGGCGTCGCCGTGGAGCTGGTGGAGATGCGGCCCGCGCGCATGACGCCGGCGCATCACACCGGCGAGTTCGCCGAGCTGGTCTGCTCCAACAGCTTCGGCGGGGAGTCCGAGACCAACGCCAAGGGCCTGCTGCAGGCGGAGATGCTGGCCGCCGGCGGAATCGTGATGGAGAGCGCACACGCCTGCCGCCTGCCGGCCGGCGGGGCGCTGGCCGTAGACCGCGACGCGTTCAGCCGGCGCGTGACGCGGGCGGTGCGCGAGCACCCGCTCGTCACCGTCCGTCAGGCGGAGCTCACGGAGGTTCCCGGCGGCACCTGCGTGCTCGCCACCGGCCCCCTCACCGGCGACGCCCTCGCGGCGAGCCTGCGCACGCTGCTGGGAGCCGACGAGTTCCTCGGCTTCTACGACGCGGCCGCGCCGGTCGTCGACGTCGAGAGCATCGACATGCAGGTGGCGTTCCGCAAGGGGCGCTACGACCAGGCGGCGGACTACCTCAACCTGCCGTTCTCCAAGGAGGCCTACGACGCCTTCCACGAGGCGCTGGCGAACGCGCGGGCGCACGTGCCGCACGACTGGGAGAAGCTCGAGTTCTTCGAGGGGTGCATGCCCATCGAGGAGCTCGCGCGCCGCGGCTACGACACGCCGCGTTTCGGGCCGTTGAAGCCCGTCGGGCTCGAGCACCCAGTCACCGGGGAGCGCTTCTTCGCCGTCGCCCAGCTCCGCCGCGAGGACGCAGCGGGCCGCATGTGGTCGTTGGTCGGCTTCCAGACGGGCCTCAGGTGGGGCGACCAGAAGGACGTCCTGCGCACCATCCCGGGCCTCCACGACGTCGACGTCGTGCGCTACGGCGTGATGCACCGCAACACCTACCTCAACGCCCCGCGCCTGTTGCGCCCCACGCTCGCCTTCCGGGACCATCCGCGGATGTTCACGGCGGGCGTGCTGGCCGGTACGGAGGGATACCTCGAGTCGTCGGCCACGGGCTGGCTGGCCGGCACCAACGCGGCGCGCCGCGTCCTGGGCCTGGAGCCGGTGGTGCCGCCCGAGACCAGCATGCTGGGCGGGCTGGTACGCTTCCTCGCGGGCGCGAACCCGGACGGCTTCCAGCCGATGAACGCCAACTGGGGGCTGGTCCCGAGCGTGCCCAAGCGGCGCGGCGAGGGGAAGAAGGAGCGTCGTGCGGCCGCCTACCGCGCAGGGCTGCAGGCGTTCCGGGAGTGGCTGGCGGAGGTCGACGCGGGGGGCGGGCGCGAGCCGGCGGTCCCGGGGCCGCGCGGGGGCGTCGGCGAGGGGGTGCCGGCGCGGGAGTGAGGCGGGCGCGGCGCTCGAGCGTGCGCGCCCGAACCGACCGGGAGGGAACGTCATGCTTACGTTGCAGCGCATCGAGGCCGCGCGCGAGGCCACCGGGTCGCACGTGCGGCGCACGCCGCTCACCCGCAACGACACCCTGAGCCGCGAGCTCGGTTGCGAGGTGTACCTCAAGCTCGAGCTGTTCCAGAAGACCGGATCGTTCAAGCCGCGCGGCGCCTTCGCGCAGCTCCGCGAGATGCTCGATCGCGCCGGCGACATCGGCGCGGTGGCGGTGAGCGGCGGCAACTTCGCTCAGGGCGCGGCGTACGCCGCGCGCGAGCTAGGGGTCCGCTGCCGCGTCCTGATGGCCGAGGGCACGCCGGCGAACTACGTGGACGCCACGCGCGGCTACGGCGCCGAGATCGAGCTCACCGCCGACATCGCCGCGGCGTTCGCGCGCGCCGACGCGCTGGAGGCCGAGGGCTGGGCCCAGCTCCACCCGTTCGCGCACGAGGCCATGATGGCCGGCAACGGCGGCGTCGGGCTCGAGATCGCCGAGGAGCTGCCCAGCGCCACCGATGCCATCGTCAGCATCGGGGGCGGCGGCCTCATCGCCGGCGTGGCCACGGCGCTCGCCGGGCGCCTCCCCGGCGTGCGCGTTTGGGGCGTGGAGACCGAGGGAGCCGACGTGATGACCCGCTCCCTGGCCCACGGCGCTCCCGTCACCATGACGCCGACCTCGCTCGCGCGCACGCTCGGGGCGCCCGGAACCTGCGAGCTGGCGCTCGCCACCGTGCGGGAGCTCGTCGAGGAGGTGGTGGTCGTGAGCGACGCCGACGCCTTCAGAGGCAGCCGCCAGCTGTTGGAGCGCGCCAAGGTGAACGCCGAGCTCGCCGCCGGCTGCACGGTAGCCGCCGCACGGCGCCTGCGCGCCGAGGACCGCATCGAGGCCGGAGCCCACCTCGTGCTGGTGATCTGCGGCGGGAACGTGGACCTGGAGACGCTGTGCAGCTACCGCGAGGCCCTCGCGCCTGCTGCCGCGCCTGCCTCCGACGGGGGCTGAGCCGGCGCCGGGAGCGGCTGTAGAATGCCGCATGGGCGTCATCGATCTGCGCAGCGATACCGTCACCAAGCCCACCTCCGCCATGCGGAGGGCCATGGCCGAGGCCGAGGTCGGCGACGACGTCTACGGCGAGGATCCGACCGTCAATCGCCTCCAGGAGATGGTCGCGGAACGCGCCGGCTTCGAGGCGGCCCTGTTCGTCGCGAGCGGCACGCTCGGCAACCAGGCCGCCCTGGCCGCCCACACGCGCCGTGGGGCGGAGGTGATCGTGCCGGAGGGCGCCCACGTCTACGAGAACGAGCTCGGCGCCTTCGCCGTCGTCGGTGGCCTGGTGCCGCGCCCGGTGCCGGCACCGGCCGGCGTGCCCAACGTCGAGGCGGTGCGCGCCGCGATCCACCGGTCGGTACACAAGGCGCCGACGGGGCTCATCGCCCTCGAGAACACCCACAACGGCGCCGGCGGCACCGTCGTGCCGCTCGAGGTCAGCCGCGCCATCACGAAGCTCGCGCACGACGAGGGCCTGCCGATCCACCTCGACGGCGCCCGCGCGTTCAATGCGGCGGCCTACCTCGGCGTCGACATCGAGGCGGTATGCGCCGGCTTCGACTCGGCCTCGCTGTGCCTCAGCAAGGGGCTCGGCGCGCCGGTCGGGAGCGTGCTGCTGGGATCGAAGGAGTTCCTGGCGGAGGCGCACCGCTATCGCAAGCTGATGGGCGGGGGGATGCGCCAGGCCGGCATCCTGGCCGCGGCCGGGATCGTCGCGCTCGAGACCATGCCGCAACGGCTGCACGAGGATCACGCGCGCGCCCGCCGGCTCGCGGAAGGGATCGCGCGCCTCGACGGGGCTCGCGTCGACATGAGGCGCGTGCAGACCAACATGGTGTACGTGGAGGTGGCGGACGCCGCCGCTCTCGCCGCGCGCTGCGAGGCGCGCGGGCTGCGTTTCAACGCCGTGAGCAGCACGTCGCTGCGGCTCGTGACGCACCATCAGGTGAGCGACGACGACATCGCTCGGGCGCTGGACATCCTGGCGGCGGAGACGCGCTCGGCGGTCCGGGCCTGAACCCGCGGCGGGCCCTGCTCCTGGCGCACCCCGCCGGTCACTCCGTGAGCCCGGCGATGCACGATGCGGCGTTCGCCGCGCTCGGCATCGACGCGCGCTACCTCGCCTGGGACGTGCCGCCCGCCGAGCTGGCCGCCGCCGTCGCCGCGCTGCGCGCGCCGGACGTCCTCGGCGCGAACGTGACCATCCCTCACAAGCGCGCCGCCCTGCGCCTGATGGACCGACTGACGGACGTCGCGCGCGCCGTCGGAGCGGTCAACACCGTCGTGCCCACGCGCGCGGGCCTCGAGGGCGACAACACCGACGTGGCGGGCTTCCTCGCCGCGCTCGCGGAGCTCGGCCCGTCGCCGCGCGGCAGCACCGCCGTGGTCCTCGGTGCCGGCGGCGCGGCGCGGGCGGTCGTCGTCGCCCTGAGCCGGGCCGGCGCCCGGGTGCGCCTGTACAACCGGACCGTGGAGCGCGCGGCGGCCGTGGTCCGCGCCGTCGGCAGCGGCATCGAGCTCCTCGCGCCGGGGGAGCTCGCGGCGGCCGTGGGTGCCGCCGACCTGGTCGTCAACGCCACCTCCGTCGGCATGGCGGGGGCGGCGCCGGGCTCGCCGCTGCCGAAGGGCGTGCTCCCGCGCGCCGGAGCCGTCGTCGACCTCGTCTACCGTCCGACCGAGACGCCGCTCCTGCGCGACGCGCGCGCCGCCGGCATCGCGGTGCAGAACGGACTCCCCATGCTCGTGCAGCAGGGCGCCGCGTCGTTCGAGCGCTGGACGGGCCGCGCGGGTCCGGTCGCGGTGATGCGCGCCGCGGCGGAGCGCGCGCTGGCCTGAGGCCGGCGGCCTCAACCCTGCGGCCTCAACCCTGCGGCAGGCCGCGCACCGCGCGAGACAGGCCGGCGAGCAGGCGCAGGCTCTGGCCGGTCGGGCCGTGGGCCGCGAGGAGGTTGCCGTCGCCGTACACCACCACCGCGACGGAGCCGTCCTCGCCCTCGACGCACAGGTGGCTGAGCTTGGAGACTGCGCCGCGCGTCGCCTCGAGCAGCCGTCGGCCCGCGGTGAAGGCCTGGGTCATGTCGCCCACGCCGTAGCTGGGCGTCGGGCTGAGCGGGTAACCCGACGCGATGCCGTGCGCCGAGGGGCACGCCTCGTGTGCCGCGTCGACCAGGCCGCGGTCGCGCTCGATCTCGTCGAGCAGCTTGGCCGCCTCGGTGAGGCCCGTCGCGGCCGGGATGTTCAGCGTCTTGCGCTTCGGGGCGCTGTACGGCTCGACGCGGAAGGAGCCGCCCTGGACGCGCAGCAGCTCGGCGAGGGCGCGGACCCCGAGCTGTCCGCCGGTGGACTCGACGTGGCGCAGCACGCCGTTCTCGAGCACGACGTGGCCGCCCGGCTCGGCGTCGAGCACGATGACGGCGCTCTGGCGCGCGATCCCCATCATGTCCAGCAAGCTCTCGAGCGGCAGCAGCGCGAGGTCCCCCTGCAGCGGCACCTCGGCGTCGCCGAGTGCGGGCGCGCGCGGGGCCTGCTGCGGCCTCGGCACGTCGGCGGGCCGGGGCGGGAAGCGCAGCACGCGGTCCGGCCCTTGGGCGCCGGAGAAGCGAACGCTGCCCTCGTTCATCGCGAAGAGGTAGAAGGGGACGCCGGGGGCGACCCTTCGGCTCCAGGCAAGCAAGCCCGCAGGGCTCGCGCCGCGCAGGTACTCGTCGCAGAACACGGCCTCCAGCGCCTCGCCCTGGAGGCGCTCGAGCGCCTGGCGCGGGTCGTCGTACGCCAGCACGTTCCACCCCGCCGTCTCCAACGCTTCCTGCAGGGTACTCATCCGGTTGTAGAGGGTGGCGAGGAGCAGCGCGTTCGCGGTCACGGTCGGAGCCTCCATTGTAGTGCCCGCCGGGGCGCGCCTTCGTGCAGTATCGAACCCGAGACGCCGCCGGCACGGCGCCGTTGGTAGACTCGAAGGGCTGTGCGCGTCGCCATCATCGCCGACATCCATGCCAACGTTCCCGCGCTCGAGGCCGTGTTGGACGATATCGCTCACCTCGATATCGACGATGTGCTCGTCAACGGCGACCTGGTCAACCGCGGCCCCGGCAACGTCGGCGTGCTGCGGTTGCTCGAGCCCTACCTCGCCCGCACCACGCTGGGGAACCACGACGACCTGATGCGGATGTGGATCGAGCGCGATCCGAGCCTGCCGCGGGAGTGGTACGACGACCCGTTCTGGAGCAGCACGGCGCTGTGCGCGACGGAGCTCGACGCGGCGGGCTACATCGCCACGCTGCGCGAGCTCCCGATGACGCTGCGGGTGGACGCCCCGGGCGCGCCTGCGGTCCTCGTGTCGCACGGCAGCCCGCGCCACTACCGCGAGGGGTACGGCTCCTTCCTGAGCGACGAGGATATCTCGGAGATCACCCAGATGCATCCGGCCGACGTGCTGGTCGGCTCGCACACCCACCGCCCGTTGCAGCGCCGCTGGGGCCACTACAGGGTGCTCAACACCGGCTCGGTCGGCAGCCCGTTCAACGGCGACCCGCGCGCGCAGTACCTGGTGCTCGAGCTCGGCCCGCACGGCTGGGCGCCGGAGTTCAGGCGCGTTCCGTACGATCGCGAGGCGGCGCTGCGGGCGTTCGAGACCTCCGGTTTCCTCGATCGCGGCGGCCTGTCTGCCCGCATCTTCCACCAGGAGCTGCGTTACGCCCGCTCGTTCCTGGTCCCGTTCCTGATGTGGTGCGAGGAGGGCGGACGCGCTCGCGAGGAGGCGACCTGGGAGGAGTTCCGGCGGCGTTTCGCACGGCGCTTCCGCGACCCGCCCGCGCCGCCCCCCGGCGTCGAGGCGACGGCGGAGGTCGAGGCGTGACGGGGCCGGCGGGGGACGGCGGCGCCGGGCCGGAGCGCGGGCCGCCGGCGCGGTCTCCGGACGAGCCGCGCACGACGCGCCGGGGGCGCTGGTCGGACGTCCGCGCGATGGCGCTCGCAACCGCCGGTCGCTGCCCCAACTGCGGCAGGGGGCGCATGTTCGCCTCCTTCTACCGCCTGAAGGACACCTGCCCCGTGTGCGGGGTGCGCTTCGAGCGCGACACCGGCTCCTGGCTCGGGGCGTCCGTGCTGGCCTACATCGTCGCGATCGTCATGCTGATGGTGGAGGCGGCCGTCCTCATCCCGATCTGGGGACTGTTCAGGGGGCTCGAATGGGTGCTGGTCGGCACCGCCGTCGTCGTCGTGCTCGCCGTCTACCGCCCCGTCAAGGGGTGGTGGGTGTGGTGGATGTGGGCTGCGGGCTTCGTGACGCGCGATCGCGACGACGCCGGGGGCGGCTGAGCGCGCGGCCGGCGGTCAGTCGCCCGGCTCGGGCGATCCGCCCAGCGCGGCGACGCGCCGACCCTGGCGGCGCTCGCGCGCCTGCCGTTCGAGCACCCCTGCGACGTCCGGCGGCCGCCAGCCGTCGGGCTTGAGCTGCTTGCCGTCGCTCCTGCGGCCCGCGCCCGACTTCCGAACGTTGGCCGCGTGGACCTCCGCGAACACCTCGTCGGCATCGATGCCGAGGGCCACGAAGGTGCCGTAGGTCACGTAGAGCAGGTCGGCGAGCTCGCGGGCCGCCGCGGCCAGGCCGCCGCCGCCTCCGAGCGCGGCCAGCGCTTCCGCGGCCTCGGCCGCCTCCTCGCGCACGAGGGCGACCCGCAGGTCGCGCGCCGCCGCGTCGGGCATCGTGGGAGAGGGCGGAGGTGCGTCGCCGATGGCGAGGTGGAAGGCGAGCGCGGCGAGGTAGTTGGTGCGGTCGGGAGGCTCCGGGCGGCTCGGACCGCCGGACGTCGGCGTCACGAGCCCCTCAGGCGGCGCGCCGTCGCCCGGACCAGGCGAGGAACACGGTGATGAGGACGAACGCGGTGAGCGACAGCACCGGGATCGAGATGAAGCCGAGCCAGTCGATGTAGCGCGCGCTGCACGGCACGCCCGCGCGACACAGCGCAGGCGCCCCGAAGCCCGGGATGCTCTGCTCCAGCACGTGGTACAGCGCCACGATCGCGCCGAGGATGGAGAGCGGCAGGGTGTAGCCCACGATCTTGCCGTCCTGGCGGTAGCTCGCGATGCCCAGCACGATGATCAGCGGGTACATTAGGATGCGCTGGTACCAGCACAGCGTGCAGGGCACGAAGTGGCGCACCTCGCTGAAGTACAGGCTGCCGCTCGTCGCGACGATGGACACCAGCCAGGCGAGGTAGAGGCCGGGCCCCGCCATCTAGTCCGTGGCGTCCAGAGCGCTCTGCACCGCGCTCTGGATGTTCGCGTAGCTGGGGTTGGCGATCTGCTTGCCGTTCACCAGCACCGAGGGGGTGCCGGTGAGGCCGAGCTGCTGCGCCGTCTTCACGTCGGCGTCCACGGCGTCCGTGCCCGCCGAGCCGTTGACGCACGTGCGCAGCGCGGCGCCGTCGAGGCCGGGGGCGTAGGTCGTCGCCAGCTCGATGGCGCGGGCGGTGTTGCCCAGCTCGTTCTGGGAGCGGAACAGGATCGGCTCGAGCTGCCAGAAGGCGTCGTTGCTCTGCTGGTAGACGCACTCCATGAGCCCGCCGATGGTGCGCGACTGCACCGGGTCGACGACCGGGAAGTTGAAGAAGGCGACCTTGGCCTTGCCGGACTCGACGAAATCGCGTTGGATGAGGGGCATCACGGCGTCGCTGAACTCCGCGCAGTGCGGACACAGGAAGTCCTCGAACACCTCGATGGTGACGGGCGCGTCGGCCTGCCCCAGGACGGGCTCGCCGGCGATGTCGAGCTTGGCGGCCGAGGTCCCCCCGCCGCCGAGACGCGGAACGATGAGGATGGCGGCGACCACCAGAACGGCGAGGCCGACCGTCGCCAGGGTGAGGCGTTGTGCGTTCATGACCCGCAGTCTACAGGAGCGCGCCGGGTGCCACGCGCGCCGCGCGTACGGCCCGGGCGGCGCGCCCGGTGCGCGAGCGTGCGGGCTGTGCGGCGCCTCGGCGCTCGAGGTACTCGTCATCCGACCCGCGGCCCGCGCGCGGACCGCGCGGCTCCGGCGCTCGATCCCGCCGGGCCCGTAGGCGGATCCGTCCGAGGCGCGGCACGGGACCGGCCCCCGGGGCTCACCGAACCGTCACGGGGCGCGGCGTAGCATGGGTCCACCACACCGGCCGGTCCCTCACGACGGCCGAAGGGAGACACGTGAGCACACCCAGCCTGCACCCCCGGCGCGTCCTCGCCCTCGTCGCCGCGGCGTCGTTCCTCCTGTGCACCGCGCTGGCCTCGGCGCAGGGCGCGCTGGTCAGCGCCCCGGCGCAGACGAGCCGCGACTTCACGCTGCGGGTGTCGCGCGTGGTGCTTCCGCAGGCCGGCTTCGTGGTGGTGTACCCGATCAACCGCCGCGGCGATACGGTCTTCCGCTCGCCGCTCGGGAGCGCGTACGTGGAGGCCGGCACACACGACGACGTCGCCGTGCCGCTCGCGCGCGGCCGCATCCACGCCTACGGCTACGAGGGGGAGCGGCAGAACCTGATGGTGATGCTCTACCGCGACGACGGCGACGGCGTGTTCTCCGGCCACAACGGCACCGACACGCCCTTCCTGCAGGGGGCGGTGCCGCTGGAGCAGCGCGTGTCGTTCGCCGAGGGGGCGTCCCTCACCGCCCGCGATCAGACCCTTGCCGACGGCAAGGTGACGGTGCAGGAGGTGTTCGCCATCAAGCCCGGCTTCGTTGTGGTGCACGCGCTCGACGACGCCGGCAGGGTGGTGGCGGCGCCGCCCCTGGGCGTGGAGCCCGTGCCGGCCGGCCGCACCCGTTACGTGCACGTCGCGCTCGACGCGACCCTGCTCGCCAGGGCCGGCTACGGCGTCGATGCCAAGGCGGTCTCCATCATGCTGCATGCGGACGACGGCGACGGGGCCTATGCCTTCCCCGGGCCCGACGCGCCCGTCCCGGGACCGGACGGGCCCCTCGCCCAGGAGGTCGCGCTGTCCCTCCCGGGACCGGCAGCGCCATCGATCGGCGTCGGCGACAGCGCGGCGCTCGACCTGGGACCGGCCGGCATCGACCTGCCGCTGGCCGACGTCACCAACCCCCAACCAGCGTTCCTGGCGGTGTACCTGGCCGACGACCAGGGGCAGCCGCGCTTCGACCGGCTCGTCGGCCGCTCCGGCAGCCTCTCCCCCGGGAGCCGCAAGAAGGTCACGATCCACATCCGCGGCGACATCGTGCCGCTGCCGGGCCAGGAGCTCGTCGCGGTGCTGCACGCCGACGACGGCGATCACGCGCTGCGGTATCCCGAGAGCGACCCGTTGCTGCAGGTCGACGGGGCGCCGTACCTCGTTCCGTTCACCGTGAGGTAGGGCGGCCCGGTACGTTGGCCCTCGGGCGGCGGCGAGGACCGGCGGTAGCATGCGGCATGGAGCAGACCGTGCCGACCACCTTCCGCGCCCTTCGAGTCGATCTCGACGGCGACAAGGTCCTGCGCCACGTGGCGAGCGTCGGCGTCGACGTGCTGCCGGACCATGACGTCACCGTCCAGGTGAGCCACTCCTCGCTCAACTACAAGGACGCCCTGTCCGCCTCCGGCAACCGGGGCGTGACGCGAAGCTACCCGCACACGCCGGGGATCGACGCGGCGGGCGAGGTGATCGCGTCGCGCGACGCGCGCTTCGCGGTCGGGGACCGTGTGCTGTGCACCGGCTTCGATCTCGGGATGAACACGCCCGGCGGGTTCGGCCAGCTCATCCGCGTGCCGGGCGACTGGCTGGTGCCGCTGCCGGACGGTCTCGACGCGCGCACGGCGATGGCGCTCGGGACGGCGGGGCTGACGGCCGCGCTGGCGCTCGCCGCGCTCGAGCGCGCCGGGGCGTCGCCGGAGCGCGGCCCCGCCGTGGTCACCGGCGCGTCCGGCGGGGTCGGCTCGATGGCCGTGGCGATGCTCGCCGCCCGCGGCTACGAGGTGGTGGCGTCGAGCGGCAGCAGCCGCCGCCCGCGAGATGCTCGCGAGGCTCGGAGCGTCGTCGTTCCTGCCCCGCGAGGAGCTCGGCAAGCCGCAGGCGAAGCCGCTCCAGGCGGCGACCTTCGGCTGCGCCGTCGATACCGTCGGGGGCGTGACCCTGGCCAACCTCGTCAAGCGCCTGCGCATCGGCGGATCGGTGGCGGCCTGCGGCATGGTCGGGGGTGTCGAGCTGGCCCTGAGCGTGTTCCCGTTCATCCTTCGGGGAGCGTCGCTGCTCGGGGTGGACTCGCAGCACGCGGCCATCGAGCGCCGCCGCGAGCTGTGGAGCCTCCTCGCCGGCGGCTGGCGCCCGAGCGCGCTCCTCGACGACCGCGAGGCCGTGCGCGAGATCGACCTGAACGACCTCGAGGGGGCCATCGAGGCCATGCTTCGCGGCGAGGTGAGCGGTCGGGTGGTGGTGCGGCTCGAGCGCGCGGAGCCCTCCACGTGAGCCGCCTGCGGATCGTGCGCGGCGACATCACGACGTTCGAGGTCGACGCCATCGTCAACGCCGCCAACACCAGCCTGCTCGGCGGCGGCGGCGTCGACGGCGCCATCCACCGCGCGGCGGGCCCGGATCTGCTGCGGGAGACCCGCGCCCTGGGGGGATGCGCAACGGGCGACGCCAAGATCTCGGGCGGCCACGACCTGCCCGCCCGACACGTGATCCACACCGTCGGCCCGGTGTGGCGCGGGGGCGACGACGGCGAGGACGAGCTGCTGGCGAGCTGCTACCGCAGGTCGCTCGAGGTGGCCGCCGAGCACGCCCTGAACAGCGTCGCCTTCCCGTCGATCGGCACCGGCGCGTACGGCTTCCCCGTGCCGCGAGCGGCGCGGATCGCGCTGCGCGAGATCGCGCGCCACCTCGCCGGCGGCGGGCCACCCGAGGACGTCGCCATCGTGGCGTTCTCGGACGCGGACGCCGCGGCCTACCGGAAGGCGGCCGACGACCTCGGCGTGGCGGCGACGTGACGGTCGTAGGCGGCCCGCCCGGGGCGCCAATGTAGGCCGCGGGAAGGCGCGCTGGGACACGGCTGGTACACTACGTGGCAGCCCGGACGCAGTCCGGAAACCGCCTCGAGTCCCACCTTGTGAGGGGAGAAGCATGGCCTTTACCCTGCCCGACCTACCCTATCCGAAGGACGCCCTCGAGCCGCACATCGACGCTCGCACGATGGAGATCCACCACGACAAGCACCACGCGGGCTACACGAACAAGCTCAACGCGGCGCTCGAGAAGCATCCGGAGCTGAACGGCAAGAGCATCGAGGCCCTCCTGGGGGACATCGAGAGCGTGCCGTCCGACATCCGCACCGCCGTGCGCGACAACGGCGGCGGGTTCGCGAACCATTCGCTGTTCTGGCGCGTCATGGGCCCGGACGGTGGCGGACAGCCCGGCGGCGATCTCGCGACGGCCGTCAACCAGACCTTCGGCGGCTTCGACTCCTTCAAGCAGACCTTCAGCTCCGCGGCCGCCGGGCGTTTCGGTTCCGGCTGGGCGTGGCTGGTGGTCGACGCGTTCGGCAAGCTGCAGGTGTACTCCACCGCCAACCAGGACTCCCCGATGATGAACGGGCACACGCCCATCCTGGGTCTCGACGTGTGGGAGCATGCCTACTACCTCAACTACCAGAACCGCCGCCCCGACTACATCGAGGCGTTCTGGAACGTCGTCGACTGGAACAACGTCGGCGCCAACTACGGCAAGGCCAGGTAGGCCCGGGCCCACCGGGCACCGCCGGAGGCGGCCGCCTCCGTAGGGGCGCGCGGGCCGACGGCCGTCGCGCGCGGTCCCGGCCGGCCCCGTTCCCCACCGAGCCGCTCACCCCCGAGCCACTCCCCGCCGAGCCACCCCCGCCGAGCCACCCCTAGCATCCCGCGGCGCCGCCGGGAGGTCCATCGACCTCCCGGCGGCGCCGCTTCTCCTGGCCGTGCCGATCCGGCCGTCGCGGCCGTCGCGGGAGCGTGGCGGGCCGGCCACTCGAGGCTCGCGCCGAGGGCGACGCGGCGCACGCCCAGGCGCGGCGACGCCGCGCGACGTCGTCGACTACGGTGCGGCATGCCCGTCGGCGAGCGCCGTCTCACCTACCTTCTGCTGGCGGCCTGCGCGGCGGTGGCACTGGCCGCCGTCGCGCCGCGCTGGCTCCCGACGCGCGGTCGGTTGCGCATCGAGCACCCTGACGTGCGGGTCTCGGTCGAGGGGGCCGTCGAGAGCCCAGGCGTGTACGCCCTGCCGTGGGGGGCGCGGGTGGCCGACCTGGTGGCGGCGGCCGGCGGCATGGTTCCGGGCGCCGCACGCGAGCTGGTCGCCCTCGCCGACCCGCTGACCGACGGTGAGGTCGTGCAGGTGCCGGGCCAACCGGCCCCCGGCGGCACCCCGCGGGTGCGGCTGAACGCGGCGCGACCCGACGAGCTGGCGACCCTGCCAGGGATCGGCCCCGCGCTGGCGCGTCGCATCGTCGAAGCGCGCCCGTTCGCGCGCGTCGACGACCTGCTGCGCGTGCGCGGCATCGGCCCCGCCACGCTCGAGCGCATCCGCCCCCGAGTCGGGCTGTGACGGCGCGGCACGATCTGCACCCGGCGCGCCGCGGCGGGCGTCCGCCGCCCGCCGCCGCGGCCGGCTTCGTGCCCTGGTCGCTGCCGCTCGCGGCGGGCATGCTCGCCGGCGTGGCGGCCGCCGCGATGCGACCCGGCGAGGTGGGCGCCATCCTGGTAGCGGCGACGGGAGCCTGCCTCGTGGCCGCCGCGTTCGCGGCGGGTAGCGTCGCGCGCCGCGCCGACGCTCGCTCCTTGCGACGCTGCCCGCTGCGCCTCCCGTCGGGCGTCCGGCCGGCGACGGTCGCGCTCGTCGGAGCCGGTCTGCTCCTCGGCGGCGCCCGGTGGGCCGCGTGGGAGGCCGTGCCGGACGCCCTGGCCGGGTGGGTGGGCCGGGCCGGAACCTTCCACGGTCGTTTCGACGGCGCCTACCTGCACCTCGACGAGGCGTCGGGTGCGCGCGTCGCCGTGGCGGGCGGGGTGGCGCTACCCGTCGGCCGCGTGGCGGTGCGGGGGCGCCTCGAGCGGCCGTCGGCGCGGCGCAATCCGGGCGGCTTCGACTACGCCGCCTACCTTCGGCGCCGCGGCGTGCGTGGGCAGCTCTTCGTCGACGCCCTCCTCGATAGCGCGCCGCACCCGAGCGCGATCGAACGCCTCCGGCTGGGAGCCACCGCCGGTCTGCCCCCGCGGAGCGCGGCGGTCCTCGAGGCGATGACGCTTGGGGTGCGGGCCGATCTCGGAGACCTGCGCGACACCTTCGCGGCCGCGGGCCTGTCGCACGTCCTGGCGCTCTCGGGCCTGCACGTCGGGGTGCTCGTGGCCGCGTTGGGGAGGGCGCTCGCCCCGCTCGGCCGGCGGCGCTACCCGCTCCTCATCCTCGCGACGGTGGGCTACGTCGCGCTCGTGGGTCCGTCGGCCAGCGTGGTGCGGGCGGGCTGCATGGTCGTCGCGGGCCTGCTCTCCCTCGGGCTCGGGTACGAGCGCGTGGCCCCGTGGCCCTCCCTGGCGTTGGCGGCCGTGGTCGGCCTGCTGGCGGCGCCCGCGCAGCTCATGGACGCCTCCTTCCAGCTCTCCTACCTGGCCGTGGCGGGGATGCTCGTCTTCGCGCCGCCGCTGATGCGGCGCCTCGGGGAGCGGCCGTGGTGGCACCCCCGCACGCTGGTGGTCGCCGCCTCCGCCGTGAGCGTGTCGGCACAGCTCCCCAGCCTCTCGCTGGTGGCGTCGAGCTTCGGCCGCGTGCCGCTCTTCGCGCCGCTCGTGAACATCGTCGCGGTTCCGCTGGCCGGTCTGCTCGTGCCGCTCGGGTTCGCCTCCGCGCTGGTCGGGCTGGCGTCCCCGACGCTCGCCGGTTGGGTCAACCACATCGTCGGCCCCCTCGCCGGAGCCCTGCTCGACATCGCGGCGCTCGGCGCCCGCCTCCCCGCCCTGCCGTGGGGCGAGGTGCGCTGGGTGGGGCACGCCTGCTTCGCGCTGGCCGCGATCGCCGGCGCCCTGGCGTTGCACGGACGCCTGAGGCCGTGGCGCGCCCTGACCGTGATCCTGGCGGCCCTGCTCACCAGCGCGCTGATAGGGCCGCAGGAGCGCCCCCCGGAGGTGGTGTTCCTCGACGTGGGGCAGGGAGACGCCACGCTGGTGCGCCTCGGGCACGGCGTCGACGTCCTGGTGGACGGCGGCGGGACGCCGTTCAGCGACCGCGATGTCGGCGCCGGAGTGGTCCTGCCGGCCCTGCGAGCGCTCGGCGTGTGGGATCTCGACGCCGTGGTGGCGACGCACCCGGACCTCGACCATGTCGAGGGCCTGCTGACGGTCCTGCGCGACCTGCGCGTGGGGATGCTGGTCATGGGACCGCCCGCGCCGGAGCGGGCGATCGACGTGAGCCTGCGCCGCGTCGCCGAAGAGCGGGGCGTGCCGGTCCACCGCGCGGTGCGCGGCGAGCGTTGGCGGGTGGGCGAGGGCCCAGGCGCGGCCGTGTTCGACGTGCTCAACCCTACCTGGACGCCCGCGGCCACCACGAACGACAACTCGGTAGCGCTCCTGCTGCGGGTCGGGGGGGCGCCTCAGGTGTTGATGCTGGGCGACGCCTCCGCAGCCGTGGAGCGGGAGCTGGCGGTGCCGCGCCTGCCGGTGCTCAAGGTGGCGCACCACGGCTCGCGCTTCAGCACCTCCGACGCGCTGTTGCGTGCCACGCGTCCGCAACTGGCGGTGATCTCCGTGGGCCGCAACGGCTACAAGCACCCGAGTCCCGATGTGCTGCAACGCCTTCACGAGGCCGGGGTCACGATCGCCAGCACCTGGGGGTCCGGCGCCCTGCGCCTCCCGCTGTCCCCGCGCGGTCCCGGGCCCCTCGTCGGAACGGTGGACGGTCCGGACGTCGACCCGGACCCCGGCGCCGGCGCGGCCGACTCTTCCGACGCCGGCCCGCCGGCGTCGCGGTGAACGCCGTCGTGGCGGACGGCTCCTGCCCCTGTGATAGATTGTTCACAATGCTCACGACTGTGCGCGTGCTGTCCGAGCAGGGTCCCGTCCGGGTCGAGCTGGCCCGTTGGCATGACCGCCTCGTGGTGGTGAAACGACTCCGGGGGACCCACCCCGTCTTCGGACAGCGGCTCGAACGCGAGGCCGCGGTCGTCGGGAAGCTCGAGCACGACAACATCGTTCCGCTGCTCACCGCGGAGGACGGCGCTCTCGTGTACGCCTACTGTCCCGGCGTCAGCCTGGCGGAAGCGTTGGCGCACGGTGCGCTCCCCGTAGGGCGGAGCCTGAAGATCGCGCGCGACGTCCTCTACGCGCTGTCCTACGCCCACGGTGAAGGCGTCATCCACCTCGACGTGAAGCCCGGCAACATCCTCATCAAGGGCGAGCGCGCGCTCCTCACCGATTTCGGCTTCGCCAAGGACCTCGCCCTGACCGCCATCACCGGGCAGGACATGATGCTAGGGACTCCGAGCTATATGGCGCCCGAGCAGTTCCAGGGGGTGCGCACCGACCCGCGTTCCGATCTGTACGGCGTGGGCGCCGTGCTGTTCCACATGCTGACGGGCGAGCCCCCGTTCGGGCGTCAGGTGCTGCGCTTCCTGGCAGGAGACGACCGCGTCCCCCTCGGCGGCCTACCGCCCTCGGCGGCAGCGTTCGACGGGCCGATCCGCACGGCGCTGCGGCGCGACCCGGAGGAGCGCTTCGCCTCGGCGCAAGCGATGCTCGCCGCGCTCGACCGCGCACCGATGCGGGTGTGAGCCGGCTCCGTCCGGCTGCCTCTACGCCGCAGGACCCGCGCGGCGTGGGCGAGGCGGAGCCGGGACGATGATCCTCTCGTTCAGCGGCGACCCCTTCCTCGCCGAGCGCGCGGCGCGGCGCGCACTCGGCGACGAGGGGCTGGCCCCGCACGAGGTGCTCGAGATGGGGGAGGGGATGCACCCCGACGAGGTGCGCCGGGCCGCCTCGCAGGGCGGGTTGTTCGGGCGCGTCGGGTTGTTGCTCGACTTCGATGCTGGCTTCCACGCCCAGGCTGGCGTCAAGCCGCGAAACGAGGTCATCCGTGTCCTCCGTGAGATCGCGGCGGACGTCGTCGTGGTCGTGCTCGACAGCGGTGCGACGCCGTCGCGCCAACGCTCCTACCGGGAGCTCGGGCGCCACGTCCACCTGCCGACGCCGCGCTTCGAGAGGCTCGCCGCCTGGGTGCGTGCCGAGCTGGAGGCGGCCGGGGTGCGTGCGGCGCGCGACGTCCCCGACGCACTGGCCGACCTCTTCGGGGAAGACCTCCCGGCGATCGTCTCGGAGATCGGGAAGCTCGCCGTTCTCGACGAGACGCTCGACGCCGCGCGCGTGCGCGCCGTGGCGAACCGACCGGCGGCGCGCGACGCGTTCGATCTCATCGAGGCGATCGCGCGCGGCGACGCCGCCGCGGCGCTCGCCACCCTGCGGACGCTGCTGGACGGCGGCGAGAGCCCGCAACGCATCTTCGGCGCGCTCGGCTGGCAGTTCCTGCTGGTGGCGAAGGCCGTGGGGCTGACGGAGCGCGACGGGCGGGTCGACGGCGGCCGTGCGGCCGCCGAGCTCGGCGCCAGGCCGTTCGCGGCGCGCCGCGCCCTCGGGATCGCTTCCGGCCTCGACGAGGCGCGCGTCGCCCGCATCCTCTCGGCGCTCCTCGCCGGCGACGTGCGCGGCAAGACGGGCCGCGACGCGGCGGGCGCGCTCGAGCGCGTGGTGATCGACCTCACGGACGTCCTGGCCCCGGCGGCCCCACGCCCGGGAGCGCGGGCATCGTCCGGTACGCCTTGAGCGACTCGGTCGCGCGCGCCGCGCTACAGGGGCGGTGCGGCCTCGCGGTACGCGCGGTACGCGGCGCTCAGCTCGGCTGTCGGCGCGGGCTCGATGCGTTCGATGTCCTGGAGCGAGGGATCGACGGTAACGCCGGCGCCGCGCCACCCCAGGAGGGCCGCCCCGTACGCCGCGCCGGGCGAGCCCGATAGGCGCGTCAACGGGAGCTCGAGCGCGTCCGACACGAGCTGGAGCCAGAAGCTGGAGCGGCTGCCGCCGCCGGTGGCCAGGAGGCGGCCGAGGCTGGCGAGGGGCCGCATGACCTCCAGCGAGTCGCGCTGGCTGAACGCCACCCCCTCCAACACGGACCGCACCAGATCGTCGCGCGTGGCCGCGAGGCTCAGGCCGCGCCAGCTCCCCCGCAGGTCGGGGTCCATGTACGGCGTGCGCTCGCCGGCGAGGTAGGGCAGGAACGTCACGCCGCGCGACCCCACGGGAGCGTTGCGCGCCAGATCGGCCAGGTCGCCGAAGGCCGTGTCCGCGAAGAGGGTGTCGCGGAGCCACTGCAGCGCTCCCGCGGCCGCCAGCGTGACGCCGAGGAGGTAGTACCCGCCGTCGGCGTGGCAGAAGAGGTGCACGCGCCCCGCGGGATCGGGCGTCGCCGCCCCTGTGGGCGCCAGCAGCACGCCCGAGGTGCCGAGCGACAGGCTGCCCAGCTCCGGCCGCGCGCTCGACAAGCCCAGTCCCGTCGCGGCGGCCGCGTTGTCGCCGGCGCCGGCGACCACCGGCGTGCCGGACGAGATGCCCGTGGCCGCCGCGGCCGCCGAGGTGAGTCCACCCACGACCGCGTCCGATGCCACGACCTCGGGGTAGAGCCCCGGGTCGATACCGACGGCCGCCAGCACCTCGGTGTCCCAAGCCTTCTCGGCCAGCAGGAATGCGTTCGACCCCGAGGCGTCCGCCGGCTCGGCCACGGCGCGGCCCGTCAGCCGGAAGCCGAGGTAGTCCTTCGGGAAGAGCACCGTGCGCACGCGGCCGAACGCCTCGGGCTCGGCGCGTCGCATCCACACGAGCTTGGGCAGCTGGAAGCCGGTGATCGCCGGGTTCCCGCCGCGGGCGATGAGGGTGGCGCGTCCGACCGCGGCGTCGATCTCCTGGACGGCGGCGCCGGTGCGCTGATCGTTCCACAAGATGGCGGGCCGCACGGGGGCGCCGTCGTCGTCGAGCGGTACCATCCCGTGCATCTGCCCGGTGAGCCCGAGAGCGGCGGGCGCCTCGCCGTTCATGCGCTCGCTCAGCTCGCGGAGCGCGCCGCACGCGGCCCGCCACCAGTCCTCGGGCTGCTGCTCCGTCCAACCCGGTTGCGGGGTGGACAGCGGGTAGGAGCGCTCCGCCTCCGCTCTCACGCTCCCGCCGGCGTCCACGGCGACCGCTTTGATGCCGCTCGTGCCCACGTCGATGCCGATGGCGAAACCGCGCTCCGCTGCCCGGTGCCCGGTGGGATTCGTGCCTTCTGCGCTGCGTGACGGTGTCATCGGGGGCTCCTCAGGACGGTGGGCGGGGCGCGTACGGGTCGGCGGGCGTCCGGCAGCGCGGCAGGCGTGCACCCGTCGCCGTCAAGCCGGCTCGGCCGGCCGGCCGCCGGCTTGCGCGGCGTGCCCCCGGCCCATGATGATCATGCCGAGAACCTCGTCCTTGGTGACGTCGGTCGTGCGGACGGTGCCGACCAGGGAACCGTTGTGCATGACCGAGATGCGGTCGGCGAGGTCGAAGACGTCGTGCAGGTCGTGGCTGATGAGGAAGATGCCGATCCCCTCGCGCTTCAGCTGCCCGATGAGCTGGCCGACCTTGGCGGTCTCCTGCGGCCCGAGGGCGGCCGTGGGTTCGTCCATGATGAGGATCTTCGCGTCGAAGTAGATGGCGCGCCCGATCGCGATGGCCTGACGTTGGCCGCCCGAGAGGTTGCGGACGTTCTCCCGCAGCGACGCGATCTTCAGGTCGAGCCGGTCCAGCACCTTGCGGGTCTCGGCCTCCATGCGGTCGTCGTCGAGCGCACCGGCGGGCGTCATGATCTCGCGCCCGAGGAACACATTGGCCGGCGCCGGCAGGTTGTCGGCGAGGGCGAGCTGCTGATAGATGGTCTCGATGCCGTTGGCCTTCGCGTCGCGCGGGTTGCGGATGACGACCGGGCGGCCCCGCACCAGGATCTCGCCCTCGTCGGCGATGTAGGCGCCCGACAGGATCTTGATGAGGGTCGACTTGCCGGCTCCGTTGTGGCCGACGATGCCGACCACCTCGCCGGGGAAGAGGTCGACGCTCACGTCGGCGAGCGCCTGCACGCCGCCGAAGTGCTTGGAGATGCGCCGCATCTCGACGAGGGGTTGCGCCCGTGTCGCTGCGGTGCTCACGCGTCCTCCGCCCCGCTGCGCTTGCGGTAGATCACGTCGACCCAGACCGCCACGATCAGCACCAGCCCGATGACGACCTGCTGCAGGGCGCTGGTCAGGCCGACCAGCACCATGCCGCTCTGCAGGCTCTGCATGATGAGGGCGCCGATGATGGCGCCGGGGACCGTGCCGGCCCCGCCCGCCAGCGACGACCCGCCGATGACGGCCGCGGCGATGACGTAGAGCTCCGCGAGCGTTCCCGTGGAGTTCGCGCCCGCGTTGAGGCGTGCCGAGGCGACGGCACCCGCGAGCGCGCTGAGCGTACCGATGAGCACGAAGACGAGGAGGGTGATGCGGCGCGTGTCGATGCCGGCCAGCTCCGCGGCCTCGGGGCTGCCGCCCATCGCGTAGACGTAGCGCCCGAAGCGGGTGATGCGCGAGATGGCCGACATCACGATGGTCACGGCGATGAGGATCAGCACCGGCACCGGGATCCCCTGCGGGATGGTCGTGCGCGGCTTGTCGTAGGCGTTCATCACGAGCACGAACGCGAGCACGGCTCCGATGCCGACCACCGCCACCAGGACCTCGGCCCACAGCGGACGCATCCGGAAGCCGAAACGCACGCGCTTGGCGCGGGAGCGGACCGTCACGAACAGGATCCCGGCGATGGCCACGCCCCCGACCACCCAGCTCCAGAAGGCGCCGATCGAGCCGTCGAGGCCGCCGCCGAGGAGCTGGAAGTTGGGATCGAGGGGCGCCACCGTGCGGCCGGAGGTGAGCAGCCAGGCGCCGCCGCGGTAGATCAGGTACCCCGCCAGCGTGACGATGAAGGCGGGCACGCCGCGGTAGGCGACCCACCACCCCTGGAAGGCGCCGACGGCGGCACCGACGGCGAGGCCGAGGAGCAGGGTCGCCGCCCAGTTCCACCAGACGCCGAGGGGGAACACCTGTACCTGCAGGACCGCCATGGCCATGCCGGCGAAGCCGAGCAGCGAGCCGACGGAGAGGTCGATCTTGCGCAGCACGATGACGAAGACCATGCCGGTCGCGATGATGCCGACGACGCTCGTCTGCACCGCCAGGTTCCACAGGTTGCGGGCGGTGAGGAAGGTGCCGTGCGTGAAGATATGGAAACCGATCCAGATAAGGAAGAGCGCGCCGATCATGCCGAGCAGGCGCATGTCCAGGTCGAGCGACGCGATGACGCTGGTCCGTGCGCGTTCGGCGGCGTTCGTGGCGCTGCGCCGGCCTTGAAGGATGTTGCGCATGGGGCTCCCGACGTGCCGTTACGGTCGCGGCCGCGGCGGCTGGAGGGGCCGCTGGGGGCCCGCGTCCGCCTCGGGCGGCGCGGGTCCCCCAACGGATGGAGGCGGTGCTACTTGCAGGCGGCCGGGGCGCTCATCGCATCGACGCCCTGGCACACTTGCTCCTTGGTGGCCCAACCGGCGTCGATGACGAGGTTGAGGTTGTCGGCCTCGATCGGCGTGGGCGCGAGCAGGATCGCGTTCATGGGGACCTTCTTCGGACCGTCGCTGAACACCGTGGCGCCGTCGACCGCGTCGAGCGCGGTGCCCTGAGCCAGCGCGACGGCCACGTCGGCCGCCTTCGCCCCGAGCTGGCGCGAATCCTTCCACACGCTGACGGTCTGGGTGCCGAGCGCGATGCGGTTGAGCGCCGCGATGTCGCCGTCCTGGCCCGACACGGGCACCTGTCCGGCGAGACCCTGGGCCGCGAGCGCCGCGACCACGCCGCCCGCGGTGCCGTCGTTCGAGGCGACGACCGCGTCCACCGCGTTGTTGTTTGCGGTGAGGATCTGTTCCATGTTGCGCTGGGCGTTCTCGGGCAGCCAGCCGTCGGTGTACTGCTCACCCACGACCTTGATGTCGCCGCTGTCGATCGCCTTCTGGAGCACCTCGAGCTGGCCCGCGTGCAGGAAGTCGGCGTTGGGGTCGGTGGGGCTGCCCTTGATGAAGACGTAGTTGCCGGTCGGCTGGACGTCGTAGATGGCCTGGGCCTGCAGGCGCCCGACCTCGACGTTGTCGAAGGTGATGTAGAACACGCCCGGCGCCTCGATGAGCCGGTCGTAGCCGACCACCGGGATCCCCTGCGCCTTCGCCTTGTCGATGGCGGGCAGGATGGCCTCGTTGTCCTGTGCCAGCACGATCAACGCGGTCGCGCCGCGCGTGATCAGGCTATCGATGTCGGACAGCTGCTTCTCGACGTTGCTCTGCGCATCGGCGCTGATGTACTCGGCGCCCAGCTTCGTGAGCTCGGCCTTGATGGCTGCCTCGTCGGTCTTCCAGCGTTCTTCCTGGAAGTTCGACCAGCTGACGCCAACGACCACCTTCTGGGCGAGAGCCGCCGTTACGAGCAGCGCGGCCGCCAGAACGATCATGATCTTCCTCATACACACTCCTCCGCTCGCGGATCGCGAGCTCCCGATGTCCGGGCACGAACACCGGATCCGGGTCCTTGGGCCAACGCGTTGCCGCGCGTGGTGTGCCGGGTACTCACCTCCTTGCCCGCCCTCAGCGGGGCGGCTGTGCCGTGGTGGCGGTGTCGCCGTGCGACGCGCCCGGAGGGTGGGAGGATGGGGGAAGGCGTCCGGGCAGGATTATGTTGACTGTCTAATTAATCCAAACTATACTCAGGCACCGAGGGCACGTCAAGCATCCCGCGCGCTTGCCACCCCATCGCGGGGACGGTGGGCGCGAGGTCGGCGGCATCCGCTCGGTTCCGCCGGCCCCCCAGCGGCAGCGAGGTCAGGATGAACACGGCCGTCATACGCCAGCTCAACGTTTCGCGCATCTTCCATGCGCTGCGCGAGCACCCGAACAGCTCCCAGCGGGAGCTTTCGGTCCTCACCGGCGTCGACCGCGCGACCGTGTCCACCGTGGTGGCGCAGCTGGAGGGGCAGTCGCTCGTCGCGCGCGTTCAGCGACCGCGCCGCGGTCGGGCCGGACGCCCCACCGAGGCGCTCAGCCTCGCGCCCGAGGGCGGGGTGTTCGTGGGGGTGCGGCTCGAGCGCGACGACATCCGCCTTCTCGCAACCTCGCCCGCGGCGGAGCCGCGCGCGGAGCTGCGGCTGCCGGGCAGCTCCGACATCGCGCAGGGCGTTGCGCGCGTGGCGTCCGGCGTGCGTCGGCTGGCGAGCGATCTCGACATGGCGCTCGACAAGGTCCTGGGCGTCGGCGTGGGCGTGCCGGCGCTGACGGACCTCGACGGTCGCCTCGTGTTCGGCCCCAACCTGCGCTGGCGCGACGTCAACCTCCGCGAGCTGCTCGCGAACGAGCTCGGGGTGCCGGTCTACGTGGACAACGACACGAAGGCCGCGGCCCTGGCGGAGACGCTGTTCGGGAGCTGCCGCGGGGTCAACGACTTCCTGTTCGTGATCGCGCACTCCGGGCTCGGCGGGGGGCTCTACCTCGGTGGCAAGCTCCATCGCGGGTGGCGCGGGTTCGCCGGCGAGCTGGGCCACACGAAGGTGGTCCCGGGCGGACGCCCGTGCGGCTGCGGCGGCCGGGGTTGCCTGGAGGCGTACGCCTCCGAGCCCAACATCCTCGCGCGCCTCGCCGAGGCGGGCGCCGCCTGCGCGGACCTCGAGGAGGCCGCCTCGCGCGCCGCCGCCGGCGACGGGGCGGTGTGCGCCGTGATCGAGGAGACCGGCGAGCTCCTCGGCCGCGTGCTGACGGACGCCGTGAACCTCCTGAACCTGGAGCGGATCGTCCTGGGCGGGCGCATCGCCGTGCTGTCGCGCGCGCTGGTGCCCACGGTCCGCCGGGTGCTCGAGCGCGACGCGCTCGAGGCGCTCGGCGGCGGCCTGCAGATCGTGGCGTCGCCGCTCGGGCAGGAGGCGGTCGCGATCGGGGGGGTGGCGCTGGCGATGGAGGGCTTCCTGTCGCTCCCCAGCTGGCTGGCGCCGGGGCCGCTGCACGCCCGCGGCGGTCACGCCGGTCCGGCGCCGACGGCGGGCTGAGGCGGCCTCCCGCCCCTGACGGACAGGCCCGGCCCGCGGGGTCCAGCGCGCGGGGTCCGGCTCGCCAGGCCGGCCCGCCAGCCCCAGCCCGCCAGCCCCAGCCCGACAGGCCCGGCTCGACGGTCCCAGCCCGCCAGGCCCAGCCCGCCAGGCCCAGCCCGCCAGGCCCAGCCCGCCGGGCCCAGACAGGCGGTCCCGCCCGACAACGGCCGCCGCGCCGGGCGCTTGGGGTAGCCTCGTGGCGTGGCGACCTCCCTCGATCCGGACTCGCTCGGCCACGACGAACGGGCGCTCGCGCGCGCCCTCAGTCAGATCGAGGCGGGCACCCGTGGCGGGCAGGAGCTTCTGCGGCGCCTGCGGCCCGCGACCGGCCGCGCGGCCGTCCTCGGCGTCACGGGCTCGCCCGGGAGCGGCAAGAGCACCCTCACCGACGGCTTGATCGAGGTCGCGCGCCAGCGCGGCCAGCGCGTGGGCGTGGTGGCCGTCGACCCGACCAGCCCGTTCAGCGGGGGCGCCATCCTGGGCGACCGCATCCGCATGACGCGCTGGCACGACGACCCGGGCGTGTTCATCCGGTCCATGGCCACGCGCGGCCACCTCGGCGGACTCGCCGCCGCCACCCTGCAGGTGGTCGCGGTGCTGGACGCGGCGGGTTTCGATCTGGTGGTGGTCGAGACGGTCGGGGTGGGGCAGTCGGAGGTCGACATCGTGCGGGTGGCGGACACCACGGTGGTGGTGCTCACGCCGGGGGGTGGCGACGGCGTGCAGGCGTTCAAGGCGGGCATCATGGAGATCGCGGACATCTTCTGCATCAACAAGTACGACCTTCCGGGGGGAGACCGGCTGGCGCGCGAGGTGCGCGCGGCGCTCGAGCTGGGCGGCTTCGCCGACGGTGCATGGCGACCCCCCGTGCTGCGCGCCGTGGCGAGCCGCGGGGAGGGCGCGCGCGAGGTGCTGGAGCGAGCCGACGACCACCGCGCCCACCTGCGTGCCGCCGGCCGGCTGGAGGGCCTGCGCCGCCGCCGCGTGCGCTTCGAGATCCTGGCCCTGCTCGGCGAGGAGCTGCGGCGCGCGCTCGAGCGCCGCGGCGACGAGGCCGTCGACGAGGTCCTCGAGGGGCGCGCGACCCCCCACGAGGTGGTGGTCGAGCTCCTCGCGCAGGAGGCCGTGCGACAGGCCGCGCGGTCGCCGGGCGAGTAGACTACCTGCACCATGGTGCACGCGGTCTACCCCGGCAGCTTCGACCCGCTCCACAACGGCCACGTCGACATCATCCGCCGTGCGGCCCGCATCTACGAGCGGCTGACGATCGCGGTGCTCCACAACCCCCTGAAGGACGGGCACCTGTTCTCCGCCGCGGAGCGCGTCGACATCATCCGCGAGACCATCAAGGACATGCCGGGCATCGACGTGGACGCCTTCGACGGGCTGCTGGCGGATTACCTCCGGCGGCTCGAGGCGACGGTCATCGTCAAGGGCTTGCGAGCCATCTCCGACTTCGAGTACGAGCTGCAGATGGCGCACCTCAACCGCCAGCTCAACCCCGAGGTGGAGACCACCTTCATCATGACGGCCACGCGCTGGTCGTACGTCTCGAGCACGAGGGTCAAGGAGATCGCGCGCTACGGCGCCGACGTCTCCAAGCTCGTGCCGCGGCCCACCTTGCGGCGGCTGCAGGAGCGCTTCCAGGGGGCCGTAACGCCCTGAGGCCGGGTCGAGCTGCGGCGTGCGGCCCGCGCGTCGCCACGACGTCCGCCCGCGGGTTCCCTCCGTATACTGTCGGTCGCGCCGTGGCGGCGATGTGCCGCCCGGCCGTGTGTTCCGGCGGCCGTTCGCCGCCCGGCGCGCCCATGCGAAAGGATCACCCATGGCCCACCTGTGGCGCGGCCTAGCCGCGGACGGACACGTCCGCGTGGTGGCCGCCGATACCACCGACCTCGTGCGCGAGGCCGTCGAGCGGCACGATGCCGCTCCGACGCCCGGCGCCGCGCTGGGGCGCACCCTCACCGGCGCGCTGCTGTTGTCGCACGTGCTGCTCAAGAACAAGCAGGACCGCCTCACCGTGCGGTTGCGCGGCGACGGTCCGATCGGCGGCGTGATCGCCGAGGCCGGCCTGGACGGCACGGTTCGCGGCTATGTCCAGAACGCGCACGTCACGCTGCCGCCGCGCGATGACGGCAAGCTCGACGTGGGCGGGGGTGTCGGCCGCACGGGCGACATCGAGATCATCCGGTCGCATGCGCCCTACGGCGACCCCTACGCCAGCTCGCTCGACCTGGCGAGCGGCGAGATCGCCGAGGACATCGCCACCTTCCTGGCGGTATCCGAGCAGATCGCGTCCGCCGTGCTGCTGGGCGTGTACTTCGATCGCTACGGGCGCGTCGAACGGTCCGGCGGCGTCATCCTCCAGGCGCTGCCCGGCGCTCCCGACGACGCCCTGACGCGGATCGAGGCCAACGTCGGCGAGCTCGGCCAGCTCACCGACGCCATGGCGCGCGCGCCCCTGCCCACGCTCGTGGGCGAGGAGCTGTGCGCCGGACTCGGCTTCCGGAACCTCACCGACCCGCCGCTGCCGTTGGCCTTCGCCTGCCGTTGCAGCGAGGCGAAGGCGCTCGATGCCATCGCGTACTTCACGCCCGAGGAGCGCGACGACATGATCGACCGGGACGGTGGCGCGGAGGTCGTGTGCCACTGGTGCGGCGAACGGCGCTGGTTCGGTCCCGACCGCATCCGCGGCCTGGAGGAGGGGGAGGTCCGCTGCCCGGAGTGCGGCACCCTGTGGTACCGCGAGGGCGAGACGAGGGCCATGCGGGAGGGGCAACGCTGCTCCTGCGGCCATGAGGTCCGCCTGCCGAACTGAAGGCACCCCCGGAGGGCCGACCGCGCGCGACGGCCGTTGGTACAATCCTCGCCGTGACCGGCGCCGTGATAGCCGCCCTGCTGGTGCTCGCGGTCCTGTGGGGATCGGCCTTCCCGATGATCAAGGTGGGCCTCGGCGGCCTCAGCGCGCCGCACCTGACCCTCGCGCGGCATCTCGTCGCGTCCGTCGCCTTCCTGCCGTTCCTGATGGTGCGACGCAACCGGCTGCTGCCGCGGGCGGCCGACATCCCGTACTTCTTCCTCCTGGGCGCGCTGGGCTTCACCATCTACCACCTCGCGCTGAACACCGGCGAGCAACACGTCTCGGCGGGCGCGGCGAGCCTCATCATCGCCACCGCGCCCGCCATCACGGCCGTGCTCGCCCGCTTCCTGCTGCACGAGCGCATGCCGGCCGCCGGCTGGCTGGGCTCGGCGGTGGCCTTCGCAGGCGTCGTCATGATCGTGTGGGGCGACGGCCGTGCGTTGGGCTTCAACGCGTACGCCCTCTTCGTGCTGCTGTCGGCGGTGGTCACGTCCTTCTTCGCGGTGTTGCAGCGGCGGGTGCTGGCGCGCTACCCGGCCGTCGAGGTGACGGCCTTCGCGACCTGGGCGGGTACCGTGCCCATGCTGCTGTTCCTGCCGGGCTTCGGCGCCGACGTCGCGCGTGCGGGGGCGGCGCCGTTGCTGGCGACCGCGTACATCGGCGTGTTCCCGTCGGCCATCGCCTATTCGCTGTTCGCCTACGGGCTGTCCAAGGCCCCCGTCACGCTGGTGTCGAGCTACCTCTACCTCGTGCCGGTCTTCAGCCTCAGCCTCTCGTGGGTGGTGCTGGGCGAGGTCCCGAGCCTGCTCACGGTCGCGGGCGGGATGGTCGCGATCGGCGGCATCGTGTTCGTCAACCTGGCGAAGCAGCGCTCGGCGCGGCGGCTGCGGCGGGCCTGAGGGAGCTCACAGCGGCCAGAAGGCGACGGGGCGCGAGGACCGCAGCGGCTCGCCGTAGCGTGCACCGATGAACGTGCCCCAGTACGCGGCGCGACCGCGCCGGCGCCGGAACACGTCCGGCGTCACCACCTCCGACGCCTCGTCGCCCGTGAACTGGCTGGTGTAGCACCGCACGGCCGCCTCCCAGGTCTCGATGTGGTCGCTGATGTCGACCACCAGGCTCGCCTCGAAGGGGCCGTTGCCCATGTAGGCGAAGACGCTCTGCGGCCTCCACGGCTCGCCGGACAGCGGGCTGTTCTTCAGCCCCGCGAGGTGCACCGCCGCGGGCACGATGGCGGCCGCCGCGACGTGGTCGGGGTGGCGGTCGTTGCCGTGCGGGCCGGCCACCACGCGCGGGCGCAGCTCGCGCAGCACGCGGCCGAGCTTGAGGTCGAGCATCAGGCCTCCTTGTGCATCACGTGCGCGCGCTCGCCGAGGCGGCGCTCGGTACCCGCGATGAGCCGGCGGATGTTCTCCCTGTGGCGCAAGATGGCGAGCGCGGCCAGCGCGATGGCGAGGTAGAGGTGCGGCATCGGGAACGAAAGGCTGGCGAGCAGCATCAGCGGCGCGGCGAAGAGGCCAACCATCGAGCCCAGCGACACGTAACGCGACAGCAGGATCGTGAACACGCCGAGCAGGACGCACAAGCCGGCCACGAGAGGGTTGATCACGGCGAACACGCCGAGCGTCGTGGCGATCCCCTTGCCGCCGCGCAGGCGCAGCATGACGTTGAAGTTGTTCCCCAGGACCGTCGCCAGGCCGGTCAGCGCCACCGCCCACGAGCTCGCCCCCAGCAGCGTCGGCAGCAGCACGGCCAGGGCGCCCTTGAGCGGGTCGAGCACGACGACGATGATGGCCGGAAGGACGCCCAGCGTGCGCAGGATGTTGGTGGCGCCGATGTTGCCCGAGCCGACGCGCTGGATGTCGACGCCTCGTGCCTTGGCCACGAGGTAGCCCGTCGGGATCGTGCCGATGAAGTAGCCGATCAGCATGAACACGGCCGAGATGGCGATGTCGAGCACGTCGTGCCTCCGCTGCGTGCGGGCCCTGCGGTGCGAGGTCGAGGTTCGAGGCCGGACGGGGTGTACGCCCCGAGGGTGGGTTGAGGACGGCGGCGCCGGACGGCGGCGGCGGATCGCCGGCGTCGGCGTCGGGCGACGCGGAGGGTGCGTCGCGTGCGGCTGGCGCGCCGCTGCGCGTGCGTCCTGCGGCCCTCCGGCCCGGCGCCGCTGGTGGACGCCCGGACGCCCCGATTCTACCGCCCGGGCGCGCCGGAGGGCGACGCGCCTGGGGACGCGAGCCCGCCGTGCGCCGAGCGCAGCGCGCGCCGACCCGGCGCCGGGAGCGCCCGGGGTAGGCTAGGGCGCGATGACCCAGGACACCCTCTTCCTGCTGCTCGTCACCATCTCGGGTGTGTACGCCGTACGCTGGTCGCTGCGCCTGGCGCCGCTCTGGAGCGAGTTCCCGGCGAAGACGTCGATCGCGACCGCCCTCTCCGCCCTGGTCACGCTCGGCGGCGTCACCAGCCTCTCCGTCTCCGCACCCCTGCGACTCGCCGCCCTGGTGGTCGGGCCCCTGTACGTCTTCGGGCCGCTCGCGCTCGTGGCGCTCGCGCGCGCGCGCCGCTACCGCCCGGCGACCGTGGTCGCCGACGTTTTGTACTGGACGCCGGAGGGGCGCGCGGCGGTACGCCGCCTGTTGGCGCAGGCCGCGCTCCAGCAGGGCGACGCGGAGGCGGCTCTGCGCACGGCCCCGGAGCACGACGCGCTGCTGCTGGCTCAGGCGCACGCGTTGAAGGGCGATTGGGAGGGCGTGCTCGAGCTCGACCTGCCTCGTGACGGGGACAACGCCTTCCTCGGCGACGCGGCCCGCATCGAGGCGCTCGTCGCCCTGGGCCGCGTCGACGAGGCGCGCACCGCCGTCTCGGCCATGCGCTCGCGTTGGGAAGCGGGGGTCCGGGGGCCGATCGGTTATCGCAGCCTGGTGGTCTCCGAGGCTCGCGTGAAGGCCGAGGAGGGCGACTTCGAGGGGGTGCGCGACGCGCTGCAGCAGCCGATGGCCGGGGTGAGGGCCCACACCCTGTACGGCGTCCTCGGCCGCGCCGCCGAGCGCGCCGGCCTGCGCGACGCCGCCGTGAAGCTCTACGTCCACGCCTACCAGAGCGCGCCGCCGGGAACGCGGGAGCGGTACGGCGACAAGCTGCGGCTCTTCGGCCAGGAGCCGCCGCCGCTGCCGCGCAGCCGCACCGCGGCCGTCGCGACCCTCTCCCTCGCGGCCGCGCTGGTGCTGGCCTACGCGGTGCAGAATCTGGCCGATCGCGGCCTGGGCACGGTGCGCGCCCTCGGGCAGACCTTCCAGGTGAGCACCTTCACGGGGGCGTTCATGCTCGGGCTGCCCGCCGTCCCCAGCGAGCACGCCTGGTGGCGCATGCTCACGTACGCGTTCCTGCACGCCAATCTGGTTCACATCGGGTTCAACGTGTGGGTGCTCGTCGATCTCGGTCGCATCTACGAGCAGCGGCGCGGTTGGGGCAACCTCCTGGTGGCGTTCGTGGCGGGCACCATCATGGGCGCCTACCTGACCAGCCTGGCGCAGGCCCACCAACCGTTGGTGCTGGTGGGCGCCTCGGGCGGCATCCTCGGCGTCGCGGGCGCTCTGCTGGCAGACGTGATGCGCAGCCGCGCACCCGCCGACCGCGTGCTCCTCCGCGGGTTGCTCCAATGGATGGTCCTGATCGCGCTGTTCTCGGTCGCGGTGCCCGGTGTCTCCCTCTGGGGCCACGCCGGCGGGGTCGTCGGCGGGATCCTGTGGGGGCTGGTGCGCCAGGGGATCCCGGCCGGCCGGCGTTTCGACGAGGCCGCCGGAGCGGCGGCGGCCCTGATCACGGTGGCCGCGCTCGCCCTGGCGGTCGCGACCGCCGTGCGCGTGCTGTCCTGAGCGCGACGCACCCGCCGGCTGCCGCCCGACCCGGCGGCGGCGCGCCGCCGCCCGGGGGCCCGAGTAAGAATCCCGTGACAGGGGCGTAAGGGACGCGTGACAGCCCACGGGCTACGCTCACCGCATGATTGCCGGGGAGAGCGTTCGGTCCGACGAGCGCAGGGTGGGGGCCCTGCACCGGGCCCTCGACATCGTGGGCGGGTCCATGCAGAGCGACGAGCTGTCGCTCGACACGGCGACGTACGATCGCTGGCGCCGCACGTTGCTGGTGGCCATCCCGTTCGGGGTGCTGGCCTTCGTCGTCGGCGCGCTGATGGACGCCCCCACGGGCCAGGGGATCGGCTACGACCGCGTGGCGTATCCGTTCATGGCGGCCGCGCTCGCCGCCGTCGAGTTGCTGCTGTTGTGGCGCCGCGACGTGCTCCGCTTCGCCGTGAGCAGCATCGTGCTCGGCGCGAGCACCTTCTTCCTCGGCAAGCTGCTGGTGCTGCTCCAGTTCTCGCACCTGCCCGGCGCGATGATCCAGCGGCAGATGACGGAGACGTTCTTCTGGATCCCGGTCATCTACCTGCTGTCGTTCCTCGTTCCCGGCGTGCGCGGCGGGCGCATCATCTCCACCGGCTTCACCGGCGTGTTCATGGCGGTGTCGGGCGCGTACGTGATCGCGCACGGGACGCAGCCGATCCACCTCGGGATCACCTACGCGCTGATCGAGATGAACCTCGCCAACAGCGTGCAGCTCGCCCTCACCTACGCCTTCATCAGCCTGAAGGACGACTACCTGCGCTCGCAGTTCGAGAAGCAGGTGGTGGAGCGCTACGCCCTCACGGACCTCCTCACCGGGTTGCCCAACCGGCGCGTGCTGGAGGCGGCGTTCGACCGCATCCTGCGGTCGCGCCCGCGGGAGCGGATCGCCGCGATGTTCATCGACATCGACGGCTTCAAGGTCATCAACGACACCCTCGGTCACGAGGCCGGCGATCAGCTGCTGCAGCTCCTCGGCGAGCGCCTGCGGGCCGTGATGCGCGACAGCGACCTGGTCGTGCGCTTGTCCGGCGACGAGTTCGTGGTGGTGGCCGAGGGAGTCGACGGGCGCTCGTCGGCATCCGACATCGCGCAGCGGGTGTTCACGGCGCTGGCCACCCCCTTCGTGCTCAACGAGACCGACATCACCGTCACCGCCAGCGTGGGAGCCGCGTTCTACCCCGACGACGCGCAGGACGCCGCCACGCTGCTGCGCCACGCCGACAGCGCCATGTACAAGGTCAAGCGCTCCGGCAAGAACGGCCTGCGCTTCTTCAGCCCCGACACCGACGCGACCGTCGAGCGGCGGGGTGAGCTCGAGCGCGAGCTGCGAAACGCCATCAAGCTGCGCCAGTTCCACCTCGAGTACCAGCCCATCGTGGATCTGGGCACCGGCCTCACGGCCAAGTACGAGGCGTTGCTGCGCTGGAACCACCCCACCATGGGCGAGATCAGCCCGGCGGAGTTCGTGCCCGTGGCGGAGGAGAGCGGCGCCATCGTCGGTATCGGCAGCTGGGTGCTGGAGGAGGCCTGCCGGCAGCTCGCGGCCTGGCGGAGCGACGGGCTACCCGACGTGCGTGTCTCCGTCAACGTCTCGCCGCTGCAGTTCATGCAACCGACCTTCTTCGGGACCGTGGCGCGCGCGTTGCAGGCCCAGGGCGTGCCGGCGGACGCCCTCGAGCTCGAGCTCACCGAGAGCGTCGTCGTGAACCGCGTCGAGGACGTGCGCGGCACGCTCGCCGGGTTGCGCGGCATGGGCGTCACCATCGCCATCGACGACTTCGGCACGGGGTACTCGTCGCTCGCCTACCTGCGCGACCTGCCGCTCGACGCCGTCAAGATCGACCGCGGCTTCGTGCGCGACCTCGGCCGCCCGCGCGAGGCCCCGCAGTTCGCGCTCGCCCTGGTCGAGGCGATCCTCAGCCTCGCGCAGCACCTCGATCTGACCATCATCGCCGAGGGGGTGGAGACCGAGGCGCAGCGATCGCTCCTCGCCGGCCTCGGATGCCATCAGGCCCAGGGCTACCTGTTCGCGCGCCCCATGAGCGCCGACGACGTGGCCGCCATCCTGCGCACCGCCGGCAGGAACGAGACCGCGCTCGTGCAGGAGCGCCTGATCAACTGAGCCAGGGCTCGGGTGCGGGCGTCCAGCCCTCGTCGGCGGGACCGAGCCACAGGTCCATGCCCCCTACGCTACGCCCCGCGGCCGAGGCGCTGCAGGCGAAGCGCCAGCCTTCGGGCTCGTCGGCGAGGCGCACGGCCTCGAAGCGGACGCTCTCGCCGGCCCAGGCGAGGTCCTGAGCGCGCACCAGTCCGCGGCGGACGCGGAACGGGGCGGGTGCGAGGTGCCCCGCGAGGTACGACAGCTGACCCATGAGCACGGCCACCGGCAGCGCCGGGTAACCCACGAAGTGACCGGCGCACGCCGCCGCCGGGATGGCGTCGACGATCGTCTCCACGGCCAGGCCCTCGGCGGCCGGATCGATGCGGTCGCTCAGCAGGCGGCCGTACGGGCTGACGCCCGCTGGCTCGGGTTGAACGGCGAGGCGGCGCTGCTGGAAGAGCCGCTCGAAGGTGGGCTCGAGCAGCACCGTGTAGCGCACGGTGAAGCGCGCGAGGGCCTCGCCTCCTGCGTCGAGATCGATCAGCGCCGTCGCCTCGCGCTTGTCCGCCGCGATCACGGACGCCCGCAGCTCCACGGGCGTGCCGTAGGGCGCGGCGTTGTGCTCGAAGCGGCAGTCGGCCTCGCGCGCGAGGTAGTAGCGGCGCCTACCGTCGCGTTCGGCGAGGGCCACGGCGCACGAACCGGCGATGGCTGCGTGCCGCCCCATCTCGGCGCCCGTCATCGGGCCGCGCTCCCGGAAGGCCGGGGCCTCGGCGCGCGCGGTGGCCGTGAAGACGGTCCCCTGTTGTTGCACGTCGCCCAGGCTGAAGTATGGGGGCCTGACGCAGATCCGCGGCAGCACGGCGGAGACGCCGAGGCGCTCGGTCGTGGGGCGGGGAACGGTCGTCGAAAGGCGTGAGTCGGACACGCTGGTCTCCGGATCTCCCGGGACCGGTGACCTGCGAGGCGACGCGGGCGTCCGGAATGCGAGCCGGACGAGCCCTCCGCCGGCCCCTCCCGGCCGGTCCCGGACGCAACCCGCTGGCGGGGGCGTCTGAAGGTGGCCCCAACGCGCCGCGCTCCCGCGAGCGCGGCGCCGGTGGCGCCGCTGCGTCGAATCTGAGGTGGACGGGGTCCCCTCTCCTGCCGTCGTTTCGCTCGCCCCCCGACGAGCGCCCCCGCGGGCATGCTACCACCGGTGCCGGCGGACCGGCACGGGGCACACGTCCCGTCGCAGCCGCGCGTCGCGGCACGAGAAGGGGGGCACGCCGCCGCCGGCGCGCCCCCGAAGGTAGGCATCGGTGAGGCTGCCTTACGGTGCTCCGCAGGTCGTGGCGGCGCCGAGGGCGGCGTCGGCGCAGGCCACGCCGCTGCCGACCTCGTCGTGGGTCATGGTGCTGTTGTCGTAGTAGGCGGTGGCGGTCAGCTGGTCGCGGATCTGTTGGTTGCTCCAGCCGGGGTGGGCGCTCGCGAGCAGCGCCGCGACGCCGGCGACGAACGGGGCCGCCATGCTGGTGCCCGCTTCGCAGCCGTACCTGCCGGCGGTGGAGGAGTCGTACGGGTAGGTGCTGACGATGGTGCTCGTCGGTCCTACCGTGGCACAGATGTTGCTGCCGGTCTTGAGGGTGCCGCCGGGGGCGGCGATCTCGACGTCGGAGCCGGTGTTGGAGAAGTCGGAGACGGTGTCGTCGCTGTCGACGCTGCCGACGGCCATGACGGCGGGGGCGTTGGCGGGGCTCATGACGCCCGGGTCGGCGCTGCCGCTGGTGTGGTTGCCGGCGGCGGCGACGAGGATGGCGCCGGCGTCCCACGCTTGCTGGGTGACGTCGTCGATGGCGGGCTGGTCGCCGGGGATTCCGACGCTCATGTTGATGACCCTGGCCGGGTTGGGGTTGGCGTGGACGCCCGGGACGTCGAGCCCGGCGGCCCAACGCACGCCGCGCACGAGGTCGTCGACGGTGGCGTCGGCGCCCGCGTTGTCGAACACCTTGACCGGCAGGATCTTGACCTTCGGGCCGTAGGCGACGCCGGCGACGCCCTTGCCGTTGTCGCCGATGGCAGCGGCGATGCCCGCGACATGCGTACCGTGGACGCTGTTGACGTCGGGGGAGGCGTCGGCGTCGTCGTCGTGCAGGTCGCAGCCGGGCAGGACCTTGGCGGCGAGGTCCTCGTGGTCGGGTTGCACGCCGCTGTCGACGATGGCGACGACGACGCGGTTGCTGTTGCCGTGCTCGATCGCCCAGGCCTGGGGCAGGCCGAAGAGGCTGAGGTTCCACTGGTCGCCGTAGTAGGTGTCGTTGGGGTGGGTGGTGCTGAGGGGGGTCAGGTAGAAGTTGGGTTGGGCGTAGCGCACGCGCGCGTCGGCGGCGAGCGCCGCGAGGGTGGCGGGGACGTCGTCGACGCGGACGAGATCGGGCGCGTCCGGGCCGCCGGCGCGCAGGAGCGTGAGGCCATGGTCGGCGCGGACGGCCTGCGCCGTCGCGGCGCCGCCGCGGGCGGCCTGGGCGCCCGACAGGCGGTCGGCGGCGCGCAGCGCGACGAGCAGCTCGCCGGGAACGTAGGCGCGCCCCCGAGCGTCGTAGGCGCGCGGGGCGGCGCTCGCGCCGGGGGAGGGCGCGGCCCGGCGCACGCCGTCGCGGGAGGTGTCCGCGGCGCTCGCGGTCGCGGTCTTGGGCGACGTGAAGACGCCGCACTGGATCGTCCCGGGTGCCGGTGCCGTGGTGACGTCGTAGTGGACGGCGACCTTGGCGTTGCCGTCGTTGGAGGTGAAGGTGACGTCGGCGTCGAAGCTGTCGCCCTTGCTCAGGCCGCTCTCGTCCCCGGCGATGGTGATCTGGTCGACCCCGCCGGGAGCCAGCGTGCCGTGGGCCGGGGCCACGCTCACGCGGTCGTTGGAGCTGTGCGCCGACCAGTTCACGTCGGAGCCACCGGTGTTCTCGATGACGAGGTCCGCCTGGGGCGTGTCGCTGTCGAGCTGGATGGGAGCGCTCGATTGCAGCTCGAGACCACCGCCTGCCGGGGCCGTGCCGCAGGCGGTCAGGAGCAGGAGCGTCGCCGACAGGAGCGTGAGGATTGTCCGTTGCGAACGCATGCGCGAATGGTACCGCGCGTCGGTGTGGGGACTCTTGGACGGACCACAACGGAACCTTCATGACGGGACCTTCATGCCGGCCGCCGCGCGCACGCGGCCCGGGCGTCCTTGCGCGCCCCAGGGAGCGCACGTATGCTGGCGCGACATGAGTGGATACGACGACGGCGACGGGGCCGCGGGTATCGGCGGGGAGCCGGGGGAGCGCGCGCCGGGCGCGGAGCTGCGGGGGCGCAAGCGGCGTCACGTCGAGGTGTGCCTCGAACAGGACGTCGGGTACGCCCGGCGCACCACGGGCTTCGAGCGCTACGACCTGCCCTACCTGGCGCTGCCGGAGACCGACATGGGGGCGCTGGATACCGGGCAGGAGTTCCTCGGCCGCCGGCTCGAGGCGCCCCTCCTCATCGGCGCGATGACGGGGGGCGCCGAGCTCTCCGGGACGATCAACCGCAACCTCGCTGCGGCGGCGCAGCGGCTCGGCCTCGGCCTGATGCTCGGCTCGCAGCGGGTGATGCTCGAGGATGCGGCCGCCGTTGCCTCGTTCCGGGTGCGCGAGGTGGCGCCCGACGTCCTCCTGATCGGCAACCTCGGCGTCGCGCAGCTGATGCGCGGATACGGCGCCGACGACCTCCGGCGGGCCGTCGAGCTGGTCGGCGCAGACGCCCTGGCGCTGCACGCCAACCCCTTGCAGGAGGCGCTCCAGGAGGGCGGCGACGGCGACTTCCACGGGCTCGTCGCGCGCCTTCATGAGCTGGTGCCACGCGTGCCGCATCCGGTCCTGCTCAAGGAGGTGGGGCACGGGCTGTCCGCCGACGTCGCCCGCGCGGTGCGGGGCGCCGGGTTCGCCGCCCTGGACGTCGCGGGCGCCGGCGGCACCTCGTGGGCGAAGGTGGAGGACCTCGTCCGCTTCGGGGAGGTGCGCCACGCGGACCTGGTGGAGTGGGGGATCCCCACGTCGGACGCCCTGCGCGAGGTGCACGCGGCGGTGCCGGAGATGCCCCTCATCGCCTCCGGCGGCGTGCGCAGCGGGGTGGACATCGCCAAGGCGCTCGCGCTGGGCGCGACCGTGGCCGCGGTGGCCCACCCGCTGCTGCGCCCGGCCACCGAGTCGGCACGGGCGGTCGAGGGGGTCCTGCGCCGGTTGCTGTCCGAGCTGCGCGTGGCGATGCACGGTTGCGGCGCGACCACGCTGGCCGAGCTGCGGGCGGTCTCGCTCCGCGCGGCCTGAGGCGGCGAGCGGGGCGGCCGCCTCGGCGGCCGTGCCGACGCGCGCCGGGGTGGGTGCTGACCCAATACCTCCCTCTCCCAGAGGACGAGCCGTGCCGGCGCGCGCCGGGGTGGGGGCGTCGCGGACCCCGGCGCGGCGGGCGCCGGGCGGGGGGACGGCTACAATCGCGGCATGGACCTAGGACTCGAGGGCACGACGGCGTTGGTGACGGGAGCCTCCAAGGGGATCGGTCGGGCGGTGGCGGAGAGGCTCGCCGCCGAAGGCGCGCGGGTGGCCGTGAGCGCGCGCGATGCGCAGCGTGTCGAGGAGGTCGTGACCGCCATCGGGGCCGCGGGGGGTGAGGCGGTCGGCGTGATCGCCGACGTCTCCGACGCCGCGGGGGTGCAGCGGGCGCTGCGGGGCGCCGAGGAGCGTTTCGGGCCGATCCTCGTGCTGGTCGTGAACGCGGGCGGACCCCCCGCGTCGCTGCCGACGGATCTCGCGGACCCCGACTGGCAGGCCGCCGTCGATCTGACGTTGATGTCGGCCGTGCGCCTCGCGAAGGGTGCGCTCCCGGGCATGCGGCGGGCGGGCTGGGGTCGCATCGTGAACATCACGTCCCTGTCGGTGCCCGAGCCGATCCCGAACCTCACGCTCTCCAACGCGTTGAGGTCCGCCGTCACCGCCTACGCGAAGACCCTGTCGTTGGAGGTGGCGGCCGAGGGCATCACGGTGAACAGCGTCGCGCCCGGCTACACGGCCACGGAGCGGGTCGAGGAGCTGTACCCCGACGCGGAGGCGAAGCGCGCCCTGGTGGCGCGCATCCCCGCCCGCCGCCTCGCACGCCCCGAGGAGATCGGCGCGGCGGTCGCGTTCCTCGCCTCGAAGCAGGCGGCCTACATCACGGGGCAGTCGTTGCTCGTCGACGGGGGGATGGTGCGGGCGCTGCGGCCCTGACCGACCGCCCCGATGGGGCGGCCTACGCTCTCATGCCTCCGTCGGCGGCCGAGGACCGAGGGGACGACCGCAGGAACGCCTCCACCTGTTCGCGCCGCGGGATCGGCACCACGGCGCCGCGCCCCAGGGTGGACAGCGCGGCGGCAGCGTTGGCGTACCGCGCGGCCTCGGCGAGAGGCGTGCCGCGCGAGAGCTCGGCCAGCAGCGCCCCATCGAACGTGTCCCCCGCCCCGGTGGCGTCGACCGGTTCGACGGCGTGACCGGCGACGTGGTGGCGCTCGTCGCGCGTGGCGACGTAGGCACCGGCCGCTCCCAGCTTGAGCACGACCGCGCCGCACCCGAGGTCGAGGAGCCGGTCGACCAGCAGCTCGGGAGGGCCGTCGCCCAGCAGGGCGCGGGCGTCGTCGAGGCTCGGGAGGAAGAGGTCGCTGGCCGCGGCCGTGGCGAGCAGGACGGCGCGGGCACGCGGCAGGGGCCACAGCTTCAGGCGCAGGTTCGGGTCGAAGGAGACGCGACGGCCGTGCTCGCGGGCGAGCTCGAGGGCCGCCAGGGTGGCGTCGCAGGCGCTCGTGCTGATCGCCTCGGTGATCCCCGACAGGTGCACGATGCCGGCCGACGCAACGCCGAGCGGCGGCACGTCGCGCGGCGCCATCGTGCTGGCGGCCGAGCCCTGCCGGTAGTAGTGGAAGCGATGGCCCTCGGGACCGTACGAGATGAGGTAGGTGCCGGTGGGCTCGAGCTCGTTGCGGATCACCCAGCGGGTGTCGACGCCCTCCGCCTCCCACAGCGCCACGAAGCGGTCGCCGAAGGCGTCGCGCCCCAGGCGCGTAACGATCGCCGGCACCGCGCCCTGGCGGGCGGCGGCAACGGCCATGTTGGAGACGTCGCCGCCGAAGCCGGGCGCGTACCGGCCGTCGCCCGTCTCGGCCAGCTCCATGAGGGGCTCGCCGAGGGTCAGGATGTCGACGGCCATCAGATCCGGTTGTACCTGGCCAGGCCCTCGCGCAACGAGCCGGTCTCGCGGATGAGCCTGGCCTGCTCGGCCTCGCGCTGTTCGATGTCGAGCGCCACCTCGAGCACGGCGGCCGCGTGCGCGGCGGGCACGACGACGACGCCGTCGACATCGCCCACGATGACGTCCCCCGGGTGCACCGTGATGCCGCCGCAGCTCACGGCCACGTTGGCCGCCAGCGTCTGGTAGTGGCCGACGGTCGTGCCGGGCACGACGCTGCGCGCGAACACGGGGAAGTCGTAGTCGCGGCGGATCTCCGTCACGTCGCGAACGCCGCCGTCGAGGACGGCGCCGGCCAGGTGGCGGGCGGCGGCTCCGGCGGTCATGAGCCCGCCCCAGACGGCGACGTCGGGGTCGGCCCCGTTGCCGATGACGACCACCGACCCCTCCGGGGAGCTATCGATGAGCTCGAGCGCGTGGGTGGGGGGGAGGGCCTCCGGGCTCGGCACCTCCAGCACCGTCACGGCGGCTCCCACGAGCTTCGCGTCGTTGATGCGGGGCTTCACATCGTGGCTCATGAAGCCGCGCTGGCCGGTGATGGTCTCGACCGCGTCGGCTACGGACGCGGTGCTGACGCGACGGAAACCGTCGATGACGTCGTGGGGAACGGCTTGGCTCATGGGACCTCCGTAGTCCGAAGGGGCTCAGGGCGCGCCGGAGCTGGTGGCGGGCGCACCGGTCGCGTCGCGGAAGGCTCTCGCGGCGCGCAGGAAGCGGCGCGCACGCTCGGGGTCGGGGGGGCGGTCGGGCGGCGCCAGATCCCCGCCCACGCCGACGAAGGCCGCGCCGGCCGCCAGGTACGTCTCGAGCGTGGACAGGGTGACGCCGCCGGTCGGGACCAGCGGGATGTGGGGCATGACCGCCCGGACCGCCCGCAGGTACGCCGGTCCACCCACCGCGTCGGCGGGGAAGACCTTCACGGCGTCGGCCCCCGCCCGGTGGGCGTGCCGGATCTCGCTGGGCGTCAACGCCCCGACGATGCACGCCGCACCGTGCTCGGCGCACGCCGGCGGCAGGTCGGGCTCGAGGAACGGCGAGACGATGAAGCGGGCGCCGGCTTCGATGCACGCCCTCGCCGAGGCGACGTCGGGGACGGTCCCGGCTCCCACGATCAGGTCGGGTTCCGCGGCGAGGCGCTCGAGCAGCGCGTGCACGTCCGGGATCGTGAGGGTGAGCTCGAACACCACGAAGCCCGCGTCGCGCAGGGCGGCGACCGTGTCCGAGGCGAGCGACGCGCTGCGGGTCCGGATGACGGGTACGACGCCGCTGCTCGCGAGGGCCGCGAGCGTCGTCTCGGCCGTCACGGTTGCCACCGGTTCACCCAGGCGGCGGGGGGGCGGCCGCTCAGGACGCGCGCCACCTCCTCGGCGGCGCCTCGGTGCAGCGCGTCGAGCGACGCCGACGAGTACCAGGCTGCATGGTCGCTGAGCACCACGCGGTCGCACGCCAGCAGCGGGTTGTCGGGTGCGGGCGGCTCCTGCTCGAACACGTCGAGACCGGCGCCGAACAGGCGGCCCTCGCGCAACGCGTCGGCCAGCGCGCGCTCGTCGATCAGGCCGCCGCGAGCGGTGTTGACGATCACGGCGCCGGAGCGTACGAGCGCGAGCCCCGCCCGGTCGACGAGGTGGTGGGTGGCAGGGGTGAGGGGGGCGTGCAGCGAGATCAGGTCGGCTCCGGCCAGCACGGCGTCGAGCTCGCCGGGCGTGACGTCGTCGGGCCACGAGGCGCGGTAGGGGTCGTACGCGAGCGTGCGCGCGAAGCCGATGCCGCGCGCCTTGCGGTGGAGCGCCTCGCCGATCCGCCCGAACCCCACGAGCCCGAGGGTGAGGCCGCTCACGGGCGGCAGGGGCTCCGCCGCGCCGGCGTTCCACGCGCCGCTGCGGACCGCGCGGTCGCGGCCCGGGATGCGCCGCACCACGGCCAGGTAGAGCGCGAGGGCGTGGGTGGCCACCTCCTGGACGCCGTAGTCCGGCACGTTCGCGACGAAGATGCCGCGTCGGGCCGCGGCGCCGAGGTCGATGTTGTCGACGCCGATGCCGTAGCGGACGATGGCGCGGCAGCACCGCAGCGTGGCGATCCGCTCGGCGCCCAGCGGCGTCTCGCGCACCAGGATGGCCGTGGCGGTCTCCAGGGCGTGCTCGTCTCCCTCGGACACCTCCTCGATGCGCGGAACGCCCAGCGGGCGGAGCACATCGGTCTCGATGGCGTAGTCGTCGTAACCGCGGCCGTACACCACGACCCGCGGCGGGCCGGAAGCAACTGGATGCGGCATGCTCCTCCGAGTGCGGCGGTGCCGCTCGTTGGCGGCACCGCCGGGGCGGCGCGTGTCCCCGGCCGGTGGGCCGGGCACGGCTGGGGTCAGTTCTGCTTGCCGGGCTGGATCGCCGCGCGGGCCGCATCGACGGCCTCGAACAGCTTGTCGACCCAGGCGTCGCCGGAGGCCCCGCGCAGGTACGTCTCGACGGCGGGTTGGGCGATCTGACGGAAGGCGTCGACCTGGTCGGGCGTGAGGGTGGTCACCTGCATGCCGACGCCTTCCAGGATCTCCTTGGCGTTCATGTCCTGGAACGTGGTCATGCCGCGGTGGATGGTCTCGGCGATGTCGACGCCCGTCTGCACGATCTCCTGCTCGTCCGGCGTGAGGCCGTCCCAGAAGGAGCCGCTCATCAGGTACATGTGGATGCTGTAGACGTGCGCGTCGAGCGTGATGTACTTCTGGCTCTGATAGAGGCTGGCCGCGAGGATGTTGGTGACGCCGTTCTCCTCGCCGTCCACGACGCCCTGTTGGAGGGCGGCGGGCAGCTCCGGCCAGGAGATGGCCGAGGGGCTGGCTCCGAGCGACTCGACCAGGCGCTGGTAGATCGGGCTGGGCTGGACGCGGATCTTCAACCCCTTGAGGTCGGCCGGCGTCACGATGGGCCGCACGTCGTTGGTGAAGTGCCGGATGCCGTTGTCGCCGACGCCGAGCAGCTGGAGGTTCGTCTGTTCCCTCATGGCCGCCGCGAAGTCGTCCATGAAGGGCCCGTCGAACACGTTCCAGGCCACCTTCTGGTTGTCGAACAGGTACGGCATCGAGAAGAGCTCGACCGGCTGGAAGAAGCCGGCGATGGGTCCGTCGTGCACGACGCCCAGCTCGATGGTGCCGAGCTGCAGCCCCTCGAGCACGGTGGCGGCGTCGCCGAGCTGGCTGGCGGGGTAGATCTCGACCTGCAGCGATCCGCCGGAGGCGGCCTCGACGTAGGCCTTGAAGGCCAGGGCCGCCGCCTGCTTGGGCTGGTCGACCGTTCCGGGCTGGAAGTGCGTGTACTTGATGACCTTCTGCGCCGACGCGGAGCCGAAAAGGGCGAGGGCGACGGCGAGCGCGAGTAGCAGGGTACGCTTCATGATCCTCCTGAGGTGGTTGCGTGGGAGCGGGCGCTCGGGGGTGCGGGCGGTGGTGGGGGCGGGACCTCCTTCCTCGGCTTGCGCCGGTGTCGGCGCTCGGCCTCAGTGCGTGAAGCCGAACAGGCGGGGAACGGTCAGGCTGAGCTGCGGCACGGCGATGACGAGCACGAGCACCGCCAGCTCCGCCAGCAGCAGCGGCACCACGGCACGCGCCAGGCGCTCGAGCCGCAACCTGCCGACGGTCGCGATCACGAACAGGACGGGTCCCACCGGGGGCGTGACCATGCCGATGGCGAGGTTGAGGGTGAGCATCATCGCGAAGTGCAGAGGGTCTATGCCGAAGCGCGTGGCGACCGGCGCCAGGATCGGCGTCAGGATGATGACCGCGGGCAGCGTGTCGATGAAGAGCCCGCACAGCAGGATGAACAGCGCCAGCAGCACGAGGATGAGCGCGCGCGAGTCGGTCAGGCCCGCCAACCACAGGGCGAGCTGTTGCGGCACGCGCAGGATGGTGAGCAGCCACGAGAACACCGACGCGAGGGAGACGATGAGCAGCACCGCCGAGGTCAGCAGCCCGCTGCGCAGGAAGACGCCCGGCAGGTTCTTCCAGGTCAACGTGCGGGTGATGAGGAAGCCCGCGAGGAGCGCGTACGCGACCGCCACGCCCGCGGCCTCGGTGGCCGTGAAGACGCCGCCGAGGATGCCCCCGAGGATGATGACGGGCATCAGCATGCCGGGGACGGCCGGCAGGAACGAGCGGGCGATCTTCCCGAGGCTGGGCGCGCCGCTGCCCGACTGGTACCCGCGGCGGCGCGAGATGACGTGGTTCACGAGCGCGAGCGCGATGCCGAGCATGATCCCCGGCACGACGCCGGCCAGGAACAGGCCCGCGACCGTGACGCGATTGTCCGTCACCGAGTAGATGACCATGATGATGCTCGGAGGGATGATCGGCCCGATGGTCGCGGTGGTGGCGGTGAGCGCGCCGGCGTAGTACGCCGGGTAGCCCGCCCGTCGCATCATGTCCATGATGATCGCGCCCGGGCCCGCCGCGTCGGCGAGGGCCGAGCCGCTGATCCCCGCGAACAGCATGCTGGTGAGCACGTTCACGTGCCCGAGGCCGCCGCGGACGTGCCCCACGAGGACGTTCGTGAAGCGCAGCAGCGAGTCGGTGAGCTTCCCGGCCGTCATCAGGTCGGCGGCGAGGATGAACAGCGGCACGGCCATCAGGGGGAACGAGTTGATGCCGGCGAAGGCGCGCTGGGGCAGCACCACCAGCGGATAGTGGCCCCCCACCTCGAGCGCCAGCAGGCCGGAGATGCCCATGACGAGCGACACCGGCAGGCCGATGAGCAGGCCCACGGCGAAGGTGACGAGGAGGGCGACGGTCACGACCGGTCCTGCTCCCGGGAGGCGCGGCCCGTCGACCGCCGGCGCGCCGCGCGCCGCGACACGGGGTCGTCGCCACGCTCCGGCGGGGCGTCGGGCGCCGGCACGAGCGCGGCCGGCGCGAGCGCTGCCGCGGCCGCTCGGGCCGTGTCCGCCGCCAGCTCGTCGGCGCTGACGTCCTTCGTGATGAACGCGCGCGCCGCGACGAGCAGGTGGATGGCGAACAGCAAGGCGCCGAACGGGATCGCGAGGTACACGGCGCCCATGCGCCAGCCCATGACGGGCGAGCGCTGTTTCCAGGCGAAGGCCGAGAACTGGAAGCCCGCGACCGTGAGCGCCGCGAGGAACACCAGCATCACCAACCACACGAAGGACCGCGCCCAGGGCTGGAAGCGCCGCGGGAGCAGGCTCTGGAGGTACTCGATGGCCACGTGCTGGCCCTCGCGTAGCGCCAGACCGGCTCCCAGGTACGTGACCCACACCATCGCGAAGCGGGCGATCTCCTCCGACCAGTTCAGGGAGAAGCCGAAGACGTAGCGCGTGACGACGTTGACGAACACGAGGCCGGCCATCAGGGCCATCAGCGCGATCACCAGCGCCTGGTTCGTCCACACGAGGGCGGCCTCGAGCCGCGCCAGCACGCCCGGCGTGGGGGGAAGCGGCGCCGCGACGTCCCGCTCTGAGCGTGCCTCGGTCGGTGGCCTCATCGCTCGCTCGCCTTCGGAAGGCGCTTGGCGCGCAGCAGTTCCTTCATGTGTCGCACGCGTTCGGACGCGAGGTCGCTGCCGCGCAGCGCCACGCCGAGCGCCAGCACGTCGACGACCACGAGGTGCGCGATGCGCGAGGTCATCGGGGTGTACAGGTCCGTGTCTTCCGGCACGTCGACGGCCAGCGTCACGTCGGCCAGCCGTGCCAGCGGCGACCGGCCGGTGGTGATCGCGACGACCCGCGCGCGCGAGGCGCGTGCCGCCTCCACGCTCTCGAGCAGGTCGCGCGTGCGCCCGGTGTGCGAGATGGCCACCACGACGTCCTCCGGCCGGAGCGTGGCGGCCGACATGTACTGCATGTGCGAGTCGCTGTAGGCCACGCACGGGATCATCAGACGGAAGAACTTGTGCTGTGCGTCGTGCGCCACGGAACCGGAGGCGCCGACGCCGTAGAACTCGATCTTGTGCGCCGCCTGGAGGAGCTCGACAGCGCGCTCGACGGCGGGGCCATCGAGCTGCCGGCGTAGCCGCACGAGCGTGTCCAGCGTCGCGTCGAACACCTTGGTCGCGTAATCGCTCACGCCGGCGTCGGGCGCGATCGGCAGATCGGCGTAGGGGAAGTGGCTGGCGAGGCTCTGGGCCAGGCTCACCTTGAAGTCTCCGAAGCCGTCGCACCCGAGGGAACGGCAGAAGCGCACCACGGTGGGCTCGCTCACGCCGGCATCCTTCGCTACCGAGGCGAGCGAGGCGTAGATGACCTCCTCCGGGCGGTCGAGCGCGATGTCCGCCACCCTGCGCTCGGCGGGCGAGAGCGTATCGCGCGCGTCGTGCATGCGCTGAAGCAGGTTCTCGCCGGGGGTGATCACGCCGCCTGTCTCCTCCGCGTACCGACGACCGAGCGCCGCCCATGGATGTAGCGGAGCTACTTGAAGGTCCCGGGGCTCCGCCGAAATTCACGCTCCGCCCGCGTGCATTGCCGTATGGATGTAGTTCTACTACATCCGGGGCGCCCCGTCAACGGACGTTCGTGCCGCGTCGGCCCGGGCGCGTCGACATTTGGACATTTGAACGCGGTTCGGGGCCGGCACTATACTCGCGCATGCTCCTGCTCGCGAAGGCCGACGTCCGCGTCCGGCACGCACGCGCATCACGACCCGCCGGGCCCGCCGCCCGCCGCCGCCGGGCCGCCGGGGCGGCGACGCCGGCCCCGACGGGGCGGCACCTCGAGGGGACGCCGTGACGCTCACCGCGCGGGCGGGCTCGGCCCCGACCGGCGGAGCGTTCCTGGTCGAGCGCGCCCGCGCCGCCGACATCTACGTGCCCGAGGACTTCGGCGACGAGCTTCGCATGTTCGCGACCACCGCGCGCAGGTTCGTCGAGCGCGAGATCGAGCCCGTGTTCGACGAGCTCGAGGGCCTGTCGTACGAGCTCTCGCGCCGCGTGATGCGGCGCGCGGGCGAGCAGGGCCTGTTGGCCGTGGAGGTCCCCGAGGCGTACGGCGGCCTCGACGCCGGCAAGGTGGCTTCCGCCGTCGTGACGGAGGCGCTGGCCGGCGCCGGCTCGTTCAACGTGACGTTCAACGCCCACGCGGGCATCGGCACCCTTCCCCTGGTCTACTTCGGCACCGACGAACAGAAGCGACGCTACCTGCCGCGTCTGGCGTCCGGCGAGTGGATCGCCGCGTACTGCCTGTCCGAGCCGAGCTCCGGCTCGGACTCCCTCGCGGCCAAGACGCGCGCCGTACGCGACGGCGAGCACTACGTCTTGGACGGCAGCAAGATGTGGATCTCGAACGCGGGCTTCGCCGACCTCTTCACGGTCTTCGCCCAGGTCGACGGGACGGCGTTCACGGCCTTCCTGGTGGAGCGCGACACGCCCGGGCTCGGCTTCGGAGCCGAGGAGCGGAAGATGGGGATCAAGGGCTCCTCGACCCGCCAGGTCCTGCTCGACGGCGTGCGCGTTCCCGTCGGCAACGTCCTCGGCGAGGTCGGCAAGGGGCACCACATCGCGCTCGGCATCCTCAACCTGGGGCGCTTCAAGCTCGCCGTCGGCGCCGTCGGCGGGGTGAAGGGCCTGCTGGGCCACGCCAGCCGCTACGCCCAGCAGCGCGAGCAGTTCGGTGCTCCCATCGCCACCTTCGGCCTCATCCAGGACAAGATCGGGCGCATGGCGGCCGACGGCTACGCGCTCGAGAGCGCGATCTACCGGCTCGCCGGCGCGATGGACCGGGTGGTCGAGGGCGTGCCGCCGGGGGCGGCACAGTCGCGCGCGCTCAACGAGTACGTGGTCGAGACGTCGTTCCTGAAGGTCTTCGGCAGCGAGATCCTCGACGAGGTGGTCGACGAAGCGCTGCAGGTCTACGGCGGGTACGGCTTCTCGGCCGACTACCCCATCGAGCTCGCCTACCGCAACAGCCGCATCAACCGGATCTTCGAGGGCACCAACGAGATCAACCGCGAGCTCACCGTCGAGCAGCTCCTGAAGCGCGCCCTGAGCGGCGCGCTGGACCTGATGGGTGCGGCCGCGGCCGCGGCGGGCGGGGAGCCGCTGGAGCGCGTCGAGGCTCCCGAGGCGGTGGCGGACGCGGTCCTCGCCGTCGAGAACCTCAAGCGCGCCACGCTGCTCGTCGCCGGCACCTGCGCGCGCGCCTACCTCCAGGCGCTCGAGGGCGAGCAGGAGCTCATGGCGCGGGTGGCGGACATGGTCGGTCTGGTGTACCTGGCCGAGTCCGCGCTGCTGCGCGCGCAGCGCTTCGAGCCCGGCAGGGCGGCCGACACCGCCGCGCTGCTCGCCCGCCTCTACGCCTTCGCCGCCATCGACCGCGCCAGGGCGCTCGCGCTCGAGGCCCTGCGCCGCGTCCCCGCCGGCCGCGCGGCGTTGCCACGCCTGCACGCCTACCTGCCGGACGCGGGCGTCGACCTCATCGCGCTCCGGCGGGCGGCCGCCGAGGCGTGCTTCGGCGCCGACGGCTACCCGCTGGGGTGAGCGCGGGGCGCCGCCGCCGGCCCGGCGGCGCCCCGCCTGTTCACTGCGGCTCCTCGGCCAGCGTCACGCGCACCTGCCGGCTCGCCGCGTCCCGCACGTAGGTCACGACGACCTCGTCGCCGACCTGGTGATGCGACTCCAGCCACGACTTGAGGTCCCCGAGATCGGTCAGCGGGTGATCGTCCACCTGCGTGAGGACGTCGCCACCCACGTAGTACACGCGGTTGCCCACCACCACCTGCTGCTGGGCGCCGCGCAGGCCCGCGCGCTCCAGGGGGCTGCCCGCCACGAGCTGAACGAGCAGCAGGCCCCGCGTCGCCTGCAGGCCGAGGGCGCCGGCGAGCTGCGCCGTGAGGGTGTGGGCGTAGCGGACGCCCAAGTACGGGTGCGGGTAGCTGCCGCGTTGGAGCAGGGCGGGCAGCACCCGCTTGACGGTATCGATGGGGAGCGCGAAGCCGACCCCGGCGTTGGTTCCGGACGGGCTGAAGATGGCGCTGGTGATGCCGATCACCCTCCCGGAGCTGTCCAGCAGGGGACCGCCCGAGTTGCCCTTGTTGATGGCCGCGTCGGTCTGGATGATCCCCGTGATGGGAAGGCCCGAGGGACCCTGGATGGAGCGATCGAGCGCGCTGACCACGCCCGTGGTGAGCGTGCGCCCGAACTCCCCGAAGGGATTGCCTATCGCGACGGTTCGCTGGCCGACCTGCAGGGAGGCGGAGTCGCCGAACGTGACCGGGTGCAGCAGTCCCGCCGGGGCGTCGACCTTCAGCACCGCCACGTCGTTGCGGGCGTCGCTCCCCACCAGGGTGGCGGTCAGGGACAGGTCGTTGCCGAACGACACGTTGATGCGCTGGGCGTCCTGGATGACGTGGTAGTTCGTCAGGATGTGGCCGCTGTCGTCGATCACGAAGCCCGAGCCGGCGCCCTGCTCGGGCACCACGCCGTAGAAGAAGGTGGGCTGCAGCACCTGGGTCGTGATGTTGACGACGGACGGCGCCACGTCGTGGTAGACCGCGATCACGCGGCGCTCGGCGATGTCGAGGCCCTGCGCGTCGACGGCGGCGGCGCTGCCCTGCGCACGGGCGGACTGCGGCGCCAGCGCGGTCGCGAGCAGCGGCAGGAGCATCATCAGGACGGTGGTGGCGGGTGGCGCGGCCGGGCGCCGGGATGGGATGCGGGAACGCTCCGTCATGCCCCCATCTTCATCATCTTCCGGATGAAGGGTCTGAAGGCGCGCCGCGGGGGAGCACTCCGGGGAGCCTTCTGGGGCGGCCGACCGGGCGGCCGGCGCGGCTCGCCCCGCCCCCGCGTTGGGCGCCGCGGCTACGGTCGTCCCCGCGCGCCCTGCGCATAATGCCCCATGCCCGCCTACGTTCATCGGCTCGCGACGGTGGTGCCGGAGACGGTCCTGACGCAGCCCGCGGTGCGCGACGCCATGAAGCTGTGGCTCGGGGCGGACCGGCGGACGAGCCTGCTGTTGCACCGCATCTACGCCCACTCGGGCATCGAGCGGCGTCACAGCGTGGTCGACGACTTCGTCGGGGAAGGGCGCAGCGCCCTGTACCGCGACCCCGACAGCGGCGAGCTCCGCAACCCGGGCACGGCCCGGCGCAACGAGGTGTACGCCCGCGCCGCGCAGCGCCTCTTCCCGCGCGTGGCCGCTCGAGCCCTCGAGGGCTCGAGCTTCGGGCCCGACGACGTCACGCACGTCGTCACGGTGTCGTGCACCGGCTTCACCGCTCCCGGGCCCGACCTGGCGGTGGTCAAGGCCCTCGGGCTCGCGCCGTCGACCGAACGCTTCCATCTGGGCTTCATGGGGTGTTACGCCGCCTTCCCGGCGCTGCGCATGGCCCGCGCATTCTGCGCCGCCGACCCCGACGCCGTGGTCCTGGTCGTCGCCGTCGAGCTCTGCTCCCTGCACCTCCAACGCAGCTGCGAGCCCGACGCGCTGATCGCCGCCTCGCTGTTCGCCGACGGCGGCGCCGCGGCCGTGGTCAGCGCGCGACCGCCCGACGGCCCCGCGTTCGCGCTGGAGGCCTTCGCCGGCGCGCTCGCACCCGAGGGCGAGCACGACATGGCCTGGACCATCGGCGACCACGGGTTCGACATGACGCTGTCGAGCTACGTTCCCGGGATCGTCGGCGAGCGAGCCCTCCCGGCGCTCGAGCCCCTGCTGGGGCCGGCGGGCCTCGGACCGCTGGACGTGCGGCACTGGGCCGTGCATCCCGGCGGACGGGCCATCCTCGACAAGATCGAGCAGGGGATGTGCCTCAGGCCCGACGCCCTCGCGACGTCGCGGCGGATCCTGGCCGACTACGGCAACATGTCGAGCGCAACGGTGCTGTTCGTGCTTGAGCGGATGCTCGCCGGCGGCTGCGCACCCGGCGAGCCGGTCGTCGCCATGGCCTTCGGCCCGGGTCTCACGGTCGAATCGGCGTTGCTGCGCGCCGTCCCCGCGCCGTCGTGACCGGCTACTTGAGGCGGCGCGACGAGGCGCTGCGCGAGCGCATGGACGACCCCGCCTGCGACCCCGCCGCGCTCCGGGCGACGTACGCCCAGTTCGGCACGGTCAACCGCCTGCTGGCGGGGTGGGGCAGGATCTGGGCGCGCGTGCTGCGGCCGCGACTGCTCGAACGCCGCGCGCGCGAGGCCACCCTGGTGGACGTCGGATGCGGCGGCGGCGACGTGGCGCTGCGCCTCGCACAGCTCGCGCGCCGCGACGGCGTGCGCCTGCGCGTCACGGGGATCGACCCCGACCCGCGCGCCTGCGGCTTCGCGCTGCGTGCCCGCGACCCGCGGGTGGCGTTCGAGTGCACCACCGCGGCCGAGCTCGTGCGGCGGGGCGAGCGCTTCGACGCCGTGGTCTCCAACCACCTGCTCCACCACCTGAGCCGCGAGGAGCTCCCGCCCTTCCTCGAGGCGACGCGCGCGCTCGCCGGCTGCGTCGTGGCGCACAACGACATCCGGCGCAGCGACGTGGCGCTGGTGGCGTTCGGGGCGTTCGCGTTGCCCTTCCGCGGGTCGTTCATCCGCGAGGACGGCCTGCGGTCCGTGAGGCGGGCGTACACCCAGGCGGAGCTCGAGCGCGCCGCCCACGGATGGGTGGTGCGGCGTCTGGAGCCGTTCCGGCTCGTGCTCACGAACGGGCGGTGAGGCGTGCGACCGGCGGGCCGTGCCGCGACGGGCCCGTCGGTCGAGGTGGCGATCGTGGGCGGCGGCCCCGTCGGGCTGCTGCTGGCGTTGCTGCTCGCGCGCACCGGCACGCGGGTGACGGTGCTCGAGCGGCGCCGGGAACGCGGGCGCGGGTCGCGCTCCATCGGGGTGCACCCGCCGGCGCTGGAGGCGCTCGCCCGCGGCGGTGTCGTCGATGCGTTCCTCGAAGCGGGCGTGAGGGTGCGCGGCGGCCGCGCGTTCGACGGCCTCCGCCCGCTGGGCCGCGTGAGCTTCGCGTCGTGTCCGCCCCCCTTCCCGTTCGTGCTGACGCTGCCGCAGGCCGTCAGCGAGGCGTTGCTGGAGGCGGCCATCGGGCGCACGGCGCCCGGCGCCGTGCGCCGCGGCGCCGAGGTCGTCGGCGTGACGCGCGCGGGCCGCGGCGTGCGCCTCGAGCTCGCGGGCGGCGGCTCCGTTCTCGCGGCCGTCCTGGTCGGCTGTGACGGTCACCGGAGCGTGGTGCGCGCCGCGCTCGGCTGCGGCTGGCGGGGCCGCCGTCACCGCGACCGCTTCGTGATGGGCGACTTCCCCGACGACACGGACCTCGGCGACGACGCGGGCATCTACCTGACGGGCGCCGGCGTGGTCGAGTCGTTCCCGCTGCCGGGAGGGTTGCGGCGGTGGGTGGCCGCCGCCGGTGACGGCCCGCGGCCGGCGGTTGCGGAGGACGCGGCGAGCGCGGTGGCGGGCGCCGTCCGCGCGCGCCTCGGCGTGGCGCTCGAGCCCAGCGCGGCGGTGGAGGCCACCGCCTTCGGGGTCGAGAGCCTGCGCGCCACCCGCTTCGTGGGTGACCGGATCGCCCTGGCGGGGGACGCGGCCCACGTGGTCCCGCCCTTCGGCGGGCAGGGGATGAACCTCGGGTGGCTCGACGCGGAGGCGCTCTTCGACGCGCTCGCGCGCGTTCGGCGCGTCCACGGCGACCTGCGCGGCGCACCCGACGTCGCGTTGTCGGGCGCGCTGCGGAGCTACGAGCGCGCGCGGATGGCCGCCGCGCGCGACGCGGCGCGTCGTGCCGAGCTCAACCTCAGGCTCGGCCGCGCATGGGCGGTGCCCGCGGCCCGCGCGGCCCTCGTGCGCCTGGCGCTCGCTACGCCCGCGTCGGCCCTGCTTGCGCGGCGCTTCACCATGCGCGGCCTCGAGGGCCCGCGCTCCTCGCCGCCGTCTCCCGCGGCGGGCGGCGCCGCTCACGCTTCGCCGGGCTCGCCCGGGGCCGGCGCATGAGGCGCGGCGTCGCCCCCGTCCGCTGGTGGGCGCACCCGCACCTGCGCCACCTGCGCCTGCACTTCAACGTCCTGCTGAGCCCCATCTACCTGTGGGGGCTCGTGCTCGCGCGCGCGGACCCGGGGAGCGCCCGTGTGTGGGTCGGCTACGTTGCCGTGCACCTCTTCTTGTACGGGGGCGCCACGGCGTTCAACTCGTACTACGACCGCGACGAGGGGCCGGTCGGCGGATTGCTCCACCCCCCGGCGGTGGACGCTGCGCTCTTGCCGTTCTCGCTCGTCGTCCAGGCCCTCGGGCTGCCGCTGGCGCTGGCCGTGAGCCGGCCGTTCGCCGGTGCGTGGCTGGTCCTCTTCGCCGTGTTCACGGCCTACTCGCACCCGTGGGTGCGGCTCAAGGCGCGGCCGGTCGCGGCGCTGGCGGCCATCGCGCTGGGGCAGGGGGCGGTGGGCTTCGCGCTGGGGTGGCTGGCGGGGCGCGCCGGCTCCGGCGCCGGGATCGGGCTGCTCGGGCCCGCGTCGCTCACCGGCATGGCCACCGCCGCGCTGGTGGTCGTGGGCCTGTACGTCGTCACCCAGAGCTACCAGACGGCCGAGGACCGCGCTCGCGGGGACCGCACCTTGCCCGTGATCCTGGGCCCGCGCACGGCCCTGCGGCTCGCGGTGGCGCTGCTCGCCCCGGGCGGGGTCCTGATGCTGCTCACCCTCGCGGGGCGGGCGCCATGGCCGCTCACCACGGTGGTGGCCCTGTTCTTCGCCGCGGTCGCGGCCTGGGTGCTGCGCTGGGCGGCCCGCTTCCGCGAGGCGCAGGTCGAGCGAAACTTCCGCGTCGCCATGCGGGTCGCGGGGGTCAGCTCGGGCGGGCTCGCGCTCGTGCTCCTCGCCCTCCTGATCGCGCCGTGACCCTGCGTTCCCGCGCGGGCCGGCGCGCGACGCGCCGTGCTCGCGCGGGCCGTGCCGCGGCGGGGCGTGTCCCCGCGGGCCGTGCCGCGGCCGGGCGTGTGCGCGCGGGTCGTGCCGCGGCCGGGCGTGTGCGCGCGGGTCGTGTCCGCGGCGGGGTCGTGTCGCGCGCGGGTCGCGTCCCGACGGGCGATGCCCCCGCGGGTCGTGCCCGCCCCCGCGAGCGGCCCTTCACAGCGGCTTGAAGCGCTCGAAGGTCTCCTGGCACGCGCGGCACGTGCGGATCTCGCGGCACAGCGTGCTGCCGAAGCTGTTGCGCAGGGCCGTGTCGAGACCACCGCAGCGCGGGCACGGCACGGGGGCCTCGAGCTCGATCTCCAGGAGGCCGCCGTGGACACCCGGCGGGGCGATGCCGAAGGCGCGCAGCTTGCGCCTCCCCTCGTCGGTGATGTCGTCCGTCGACCAGGCGGGGGAGAGGGCGCGCCGCACCTCCACGGGCTCGAGGCCGAGCGCAGCGAGCCGCTCGCGCACCGCGTCGGCCATGGCGGTGTAGGCGGGGCAGCCCGCGAAGGTGGGGCTGAGGTCGACGCGGGCGCCGCCCTCGTGGACGTGGACGGCGCGCACGATGCCCAGCTCCACCACCGACAGGGCCGGGATCTCCGGGTCCTTGACATCCTGCAGCGCTCGCCACAGCGCCGCCTCGGCGGGTTCGGCGTCGCGGGGCCGCTGCGCTGCGGCGCGCCTCACCACGACGTCGCCTCGGGGTCGGCGCGCGCCACGGACTGCAGGTCGATCAGCAACGATACGAGGGACTCGCCGTGCAGGCTGCGGGGCGGGGGAGCGACGGAGGGCCGCGGGCCCGGCTCGAGCCCGGCACCCCGCAAGGTGCGACCGATGCGTTCCCACGCCTCCTCGCCGGCGTCGCGCAGGTCGGGCAGCAGGCCCCCGCGCGCGAGGATGTCGTCGCCGGGCAGCGGCGCGAGGAGCTGCGCGAGGTGGGGCCAGAGCAGCTCGAGGGCGGCTCGCATACGCCGGGCGGACGTGTCGGTGCCGCGCCCGAGCCGCTCCACCCACAGACGGCTGTGGCGCAGGTGGAACACCTCCTCGCGGCGGATCTTGGCCGCGGCGCGCGCCACCGGCTCGTACGCCGCATCCTCGAGGGCGGCGACGAGCGACGCTTCGTGCGCGTCGAAGAGGAACTGGCGCAACATCGTCAGCGCCCAGTCGCCACGCGGCAGCTCGACCAGGCGGGCGTTGCGGTAGTCTCCGGCGTCGCGCCCGTAGACGACGGCGTCGGGGTCCGAGCCGTCGATCTCGGCCCGCGCCTCGAGCCACAGCAGGGCGTGACCGATCTCGTCTTGCGCGATGCTGGCGAGCGCGATGTCCTCCTCGAGCAGGGGAGCGTGGCCGGTCCACTCGGAGTCGCGATGGCCCAGGACCAGCTCGTCGTCGGCCATGGCGGTGAGGCGCGCGATCAACGCCTCGGCCGCGGCGCCCGTCGGGCGTGCGCCGCTCACCGCCCGCCCTCCCCGCCCCGTGAGGCGTCCGTCCGCGGCGTGACCGTCGCATACGCCCCCTGGTGCTTGTAGGTCTTGTCCTCCGCGGGACCGAACCAGGCGTCCGCCTCGGACTCGGGGCTCGCGCTCACCGCCTCGGCCGGGCACGCCCACCACACGATTCCCTCGCCGTCGTCGTCGCGCCGGGCGGCTTCGATGGCCTCGCGCGGACCCTCCGCCACGATGCGGGCCACATGGTCGACGAACGTCATGCCGCGACGGTGGCCGGCCTTGCGGAAGACCTCGTAGGCGCGCGCCTCGCCCGCTTCGCCCGTGGCCGGCAGGCCCGCATCGCGCGCGAGCGCCTCCTCGGTGACCCTCTCGACCGCGTTCGCCGGCACCACCCACAGCCCGCTCGCGCGCGGGCGCCGCGCGAACACGCTGCGCGCCATGAGCAACGCGTGTTCGGCATCGGCCGCGTGCACGGAGCCGACGGCCTGGTACGGGCGGTCCGGCGCGTCCTGCTTGAACACCTCCCAACGCGGCCCCTGGCCGGCGGCGCGCTCGGTGGCGCGCCCCGTCTCGAACGGCGGCCCGCTCTCGGGCCCGCGCCGCCCGCTCACGGCGCCGCCGCGCGCTCGGCGTGGGCCAGCACCGCCTCGCGCACCCAGGCGCCGTCGTCGTGGGCTCGGCGCCGCGCGCCGAGGCGCTCGGCGTTGCAGGGGCCGTCGCCGCGCACCACGCGCCAGAACTCCTCCCAGTCGATGGGGCCATGGAGCCAGCTGCCGCTCGGCTCGTCGAAGCGCAGCTCGGGATCGGGGATCGAGAGGCCGGCGGCCCGAAGCTCGGGGACGTGCTCCGCGAGGAACTCCTGGCGCACCTCGTCGTTGGTCTTGGTCTTGATGCCCCAGCGGACCAGCTGCGGGGTGTTGGGCGACGCGCTGTCGTGCGGCCCGAGCATCGTCACGGACGGCCACCACCACCGGTCGAGCGCGTCTTGCGCCATGGCGCGCTGGCGCCGGGTGCCGCCCGTGTACACCAGGACCATCTGCTTCCCCTGCTTGTGGTGGAACGTCTCCTCGGCGCAGATGCGCACCATGGCGCGCGAGTAGGGTCCGTACGAGCACTGCGCCAGCATGAGCTGGTTCCGGATGGCGGCGCCGTCGACGAGCCAGCCGATCATCCCCACGTCGGCCCACGTCAGCGCCGGGTAGTTGAAGACGCTCGAGTACTTCGCGCGGCCGTTCAGGAGCGCATCGATCATCTCGTCGCGCTCGATGCCGAGCGTCTCCGCCGCGTGGTAGAGGTACTGCCCGTGCCCCGCCTCGTCCTGCACCTTGGCGAGCAGGATGAGCTTGCGGCGCAGGCTGGGCGCGCGCGTGATCCAGGCACCCTCCGGCAACATCCCGACGACCTCGCTGTGGGCGTGTTGGCCGATCATGCGGATGAGCTGCCTGCGGTAGTCCTCGGGCATCCAGTCGCCGGGCTCGATCTTCTCGCCGCGCGCGATGCGTTCCTCGAAGGCAGCGAGCCGCCCGTCGGTGTCGAGATCGGCCCGTTGCGGAGCGTTCCGCGGCCCCGTCACGGCGCCTCCACCGGGGCCTCGCCCGGGGCCGCCGCGCCGGCGTCGGGCGGGCGCCGGTGGCCCAGCGCGCCGAGCACCATGTCGGCGTAGCGCTCGGCGAGCGTCTCGAGCTCGAGCCTGCCGGACGGATCCAGCCAATGGTACGTCCAGTTGAGGGCCGACAGCACGAACAGCGTCGCGAGCTCCACGTCGGGCACGCGCAGGCTGCCGTCGGCGACCCCGCGCTCGATGGCGATGGTGAAGTGGCGTTGGTAGGCGTCGCGGCGCTCGATCACGCGCGCCTTCAGGTCGTCGGGGAGGTGCGCCCACTCGTGGAAGAACACGGTCGACCGGGGGAGCTCGCGGGACATCACGCGCATGTGCGCGCGCGCGAGCTCGCGCAGGCGCTCCGCGGGGGGCAGCCCGGGGTCGACCGCCTCGGCCGCGCCGAGGAAGTCGTCGGCCGCCTCGTTGACGATGCTCCACAACAGCTCGCTCTTGGAGCTGATGTGGGCGTAGAGGCTGCTGCCCCGCACGTTCACGCTGCGGGCGAGGTCGCGCATGCTGGTGGCGTGGTAGCCGTGACGGCGGAACAGGTCGCCGGCGGCCTCCAGGATGTCGTCCTTGCGGTTGGCGGGTCGGCGCGTCACGGCGCAAGCCTAGCAGAACGAACGCCCGTTCGGCGATCGCCCGCAACGCCCTGGCCGCCCGAGGCCGACAGGCGGGGACGCGTCGATGCGGTAGCGTAGCGGCGAGACCCGACCAGGCGCCGGCGCGGGCGGACCGGCGACGAAGAGCAGGAGACGATATGGACGTGCTCCGAAGCATCACCGACACGGGCGAGATCGTCGGCGAGCTACCCGTGACGACCGAGGAGTTGACGCGTGGGTACCGCCAGGTCGTCCGGGCCCGCATCTTCGACGAACGCGCGATGACGCTGCAGCGTCAGGGGAAGCTCGGCGTGTACGCCCCCTTCCGCGGCCAGGAGGCGGCGCAGATCGGTGCGGCGCTGGCCCTGCGCGAGGACGATTGGCTCGTCCCGAGCTACCGCGACACGGCCGCTGCCCTGTGCCACGGCCTGCCCATGCGCTACGCGCTGCTGTACTGGCGCGCCGACCCGGCCGGGTGGCGCTTCCCGGACGACCGCCGCATCCTGCCGTTCTACATCCCCATCGCGACGCAGCTGCTCCAGGCCGTCGGCGTGGCCTCGGCCGGCGCCCACCTGGGAGAGGACTGGGTGGCCCTCACCTTCATCGGTGACGGCGGCAGCAGCGAGGGCGACTTCCACGAGGCGCTGAACTTCGCGGCGGTGTTCGCCGCGCCCGTGGTGTTCGTCGCGGAGAACAACGGCTGGGCCATCAGCGTGCCGACCGAGAAGCAGATGCGCAACACCCGCATCGCCGACCGCGCCGCCGGCTACGGCATGCCCGGCGTAACGGTCGACGGCAACGATCTGGCCGCCGTGTGGGGCGTCGCCCGCGCGGCGGTCGAGCGCGCGCGCCGGGGCGAGGGTCCGACCCTCATCGAGGCGGTGACCTACCGGCTCGCGCCGCACACCAGCAGTGACGATCCCGCTCGTTACCGCGAGGAGGCCGCCACCCAGGTGTGGGAGGCGCGCGAGCCGGTGCGGCGCCTGCGCGTCGCGCTGGAGACGCTCGGCGCCTGGGACGAGGAGCGGGAGAGGGAGCTGCGCCGGGAGGTGGTGGCGGAGTTCCAGCAGGCGGTGCGCGAGGCGGACGCGGTCCCCGCCGCGCGCCCCGAGGAGATCGTCGATCACGTCTTCGCCGTCCCGGGCCCCGACCAGATCGCCGCGGCGGAGGCGCTCCGTGCGAACCGGTGAGGCCGTCCCGGCCGACGCCGCGGACGCGGCGAGCGTCGCGCGGCGCCCGATGACGATGGTGCAGGCCGTGGCCGATGCGCTCGACGTGGCGCTCGCCGCGGACCCTCGCGTGCTGCTCTTCGGCGAGGACGTGGGGCACATGGGGGGCGTGTTCAGGGTCACCGACGACCTCCAACGGAAGTACGGCGAGAAGCGCGTGTTCGACACGCCCCTGGCGGAGGCCGGCATCGTCGGTTACGGCATCGGGCTCGCCCTGGCCGGGCTCAGGCCGGTGGCCGAGATCCAGTTCGCGGGCTTCCTCTACCCTGCGCTGGACCAGATCCTGTCGCACCTCGGCCGCTACCGTCACCGGACCCGCGGGCGCTTCAGCGTGCCGATGGTGATCCGGGCGCCGTACGGCGGCGGGGTGCACACGCCCGAGCAGCACGCGGACTCCCCCGAGGCCCTGCTCGCGCACGTTCCAGGCGTCAAGGTGGTCATCCCTTCCTCGCCGGCGCGCGCCAAGGGGCTCCTGCTGGCGGCCGTGGAGGATCCCGATCCCGTGTTCTTCCTCGAGGCGATCAAGCTCTACCGCTCGCTGCGCGAGGAGGTGCCGGAGGGGCGCTACCTGCTCGAGATCGGCAAGGCGCGCGTGCATCGCGAGGGTTCCGACGCCACCCTCATCGCCTACGGCGGGATGATCGAGGTGTGCAGCAAGGCGGCGGAGGCGGCGGCGCGCGACGGCGTCGAGCTCGAGATCGTGGACCTCGAGACGCTCGTGCCGTTCGATGGGGAGACGGTGCTCGCGTCGGTGCGCAAGACGGGGCGCGCCGTGGTGGTGTACGAGGCGTGCCGCACCGGCGGGTTCGGTGCCGAGGTCTCGGCGCGCATCGCCGAGGAGGCCGTCTGGTCGTTGGAGGCGCCCGTGGTGCGCGTGGCCGGCTGGGACGCTCCCTACCCGCCGTTCAGCTCCATCGAGCACCACTACAGGCCCGACGCGAGGCGCGTGCTCGACGCGGTCCGGCGGGTGTTGGACGCGTAACGCGCGAGGCGCGCCCGTACGCCGCGGCCGCCCGGCGGTCCGCGGGGCGTAGGCACGCGCCGCGGGCGCGTGCACCCCGGCCCGGCGCTCCTGGGCCGCGTCCCCTTGCGCCGTAGCCCTTTCCCCCCTTAGTATTTAAGGTATCCGCGAGAGCTTCCGTGGCGGGCCGTTGCCGGCGCCCACGGAGGCTTTCGGGTCGCACCGTTCGAACGAGCCGGGCCCCCCTCTGTGCGAGAAGCGTACGCGGGAACCGGCGTACCAGCTGCCCCCGGGCGAGGAGAGGATCTCACGATGGCCATGGACAAGGATCGCGCGAAGGCGCTCGACGCCACCATCAACAGCATCGAGAAGCAGTTCGGCAAGGGCGCGGTGATGCGTCTTGGTGATGAGCAGGTGTTGGCGTTGGCGGCGGGTGTGATTTCGACGGGGTCGTTGTCGGTGGATGTGGCGTTGGGGGTTGGGGGGGTGCCGCGGGGGCGGGTGGTGGAGATTTATGGGCCGGAGTCGGGTGGGAAGACGACGTTGGCGTTGCATGTGATTGCGGAGGCGCAGCGGGTGGGTGGGGTGGCTGCGTTCGTGGATGCTGAGCATGCGTTGGATCCGACGTATGCCAAGGCGTTGGGGGTGGATATCGGGGAGTTGTTGGTGTCGCAGCCGGATACCGGGGAGCAGGCGTTGGAGATCGTGGAGTTGTTGGTGCGGTCGGGTGCGGTGGATGTGGTGGTGATCGATAGTGTGGCTGCGTTGACGCCGCGTGCGGAGATCGAGGGGGAGATGGGGGATTCGCATGTGGGGTTGCAGGCGCGGTTGATGTCGCAGGCGCTCAGGAAGTTGACGGGGGTGTTGAGCAAGTCGCGTTGTACGGCGGTGTTCATCAATCAGGTGCGGGAGAAGATCGGGGTGTTGTACGGCAATCCGGAGACGACGCCGGGGGGTCGGGCGTTGAAGTTCTATGCCAGTGTGCGTATGGAGGTGCGGCGTAAGGGGGATGTGAAGGTGGGGGTGGAGAAGGTGGGGACGCGGGTGCGGGTGAAGGTGACGAAGAACAAGGTGGCGCCGCCGTTCAGGGAGGCGGAGGTGGAGATCCATTTCGGTCGGGGGATCGATCGGGTGGGGGATCTGGTGGGGATCGCGGCGGATCTGGATGTGGTGCAGAAGTCGGGCTCGTGGTATTCGTTCGGGGAGACGCGTTTGGGGCAGGGCAAGGAGAAGACGGTGGAGGCGTTGAGCGCCGATCCGGCCTTGCTGGAGCAGATCCGCACCCGCGTCATGGACGAACTCAAACTCGGGCACCGCTCGAAGCCCGCCTTCAGCGACGAGGAGAACGTCCTGGAAGCCTGAGCCTGAAGGTCGAGGGGCGGTGCGGGGCGTGGCCGCCGACCCACCCCCTCCCAAAGGGAGGGGCGCCCTCCCCAAGGGAGGGGCGCCCTCCCCCCAAGGGAGGGGCGGGTCCGCGGCCGCCGTTGTACGGCTGGAATGTGTCGCACTTTCCACACCCCGGCCGGGTTTAAGATGACACCCGTGGAGCAACGTCGAGGCCCCGGGCCCGCAGCGGCGGACCGAACCGCGAAGGGCGCGCGGGGCCCAGCGTAGGAGTTGGTTCATCATGGGCGTCCTCGAACCTCAATCCCGACCCGGCGCGCACGCGCCGGTCGAGGCCGGGGTCAACGACTTCTCGATCGCCGTGGCAACGGCCAACGGCACCGGGAGTCAGACCGCGAACCTCACGTTGTTGCGGAGCTTCTTCAAGATGGGCATCCCCGTGCACGGGAAGAACATCTTCCCGTCGAACATCCAGGGCCTCCCGACCTGGTACCACATCCGCGTCAGCCGCGACGGGTACGTGGCGCACCGCCCGTCGGAGCTGCTGGTGGCCTACAACCCCGCCACCCTGCGCGAAGACATCCGGGACCTGCCGTCCGGAGGCGTGTGCGTGTACAACGCCGACCTGCCGGCCGAGACCGGGCGCACGGATCTGGTGTACTACGCCGTACCCGTCAAGGAGCTGCTGGCGGACAACCAGCTCAAGGGCAAGCTGCGCGACTACGTAGCGAACATGACCTACGTCGGCGTCGTGGCCCGGTTGCTCGACGTGCCGCTCGAGGTGATCCGCGAGGCCCTCTCCTTCCACTTCGGCGGCCGCGAGAAGCTCGTGGCGCCGAACATGGCGGTGGTCGGCAACGCCTACGCCTGGGCCGAGCAGAACCTCGAGAAGCGGGATCCCTACCGCGTCGAGCCGATGAGCGCCACCGACGGGCTCATCCTCATGACCGGCAACGAGGCCGGCGCGCTCGGTGCCGTGTTCGGCGGCGTGAGCGTCGCGGCGTGGTACCCGATCACGCCGTCGACGGGCTTCATCGACGCCCTGCGCGGCTTCCTGCCGCAGCTGCGCGATAGCCCTGCCGGCGAGCCCAGCTACACCGTGGTGCAGGCCGAGGACGAGCTCGCCGCCATCGGCATGGTCGTCGGCGCAGGCTGGGCCGGCGCCCGGGCGCTGACGGCCACGAGCGGACCCGGCATCTCCCTCATGGCCGAGTTCGTGGGGCTGGCGTACTTCGCCGAGGTTCCCGCCGTGATCTGGGACATCCAGCGCGTCGGCCCCAGCACCGGGCTGCCCACGCGGACCAGCCAGGGCGACCTCCACTTCGCGTACCATCTCGGCCACGGCGACACCAAGCACCCCGTCCTGCTACCGTCGAGCATCGAGGAGTGCTTCGAGTTCGGCTGGCGGGCCCACGACCTGGCCGACACGCTGCAGACGCCCGTGTTCGTGCTCTCCGACCTGGATCTCGGCATGAACAACTGGATGGGCGAGCCGTTCGCCTACCCCGACGGGCCGATCCGGCGCGGCAAGGTGCTCGACGCGGCGGCGGTGGAGGCGCAGGGCTTCGCCCGCTACCAGGACGTCGACGGGGACGGCATCGCGTACCGCACCCTACCCGGCAACGCCAACGCCCTCGGCGCCTACTTCGCGCGCGGCACGGGCCACAACGAGGCCGCGGTGTACAGCGAGCGCCCGGACGACTGGGCGGACAACATGGACCGGCTGGTGCGCAAGTTCGACACCGCCCGCACCATGGTGCCCGCGGCGGAGATCGACGAGGTCGACGGCGCGACGCTCGGGATCGTAGCCTACGGGACGACCCGCTACGCCATCGAGGAGGCGCGCGACCAGCTCGCCAAGCAGGGGTACGCCACGAGCTTCTGCCGCATCCGCGCCCTGCCGATCGGCCCGGACGTGCGCGCGTTCATCCGCCGCCATCCGCTCGTGGTCGTCATGGAGATGAACCGCGACGGGCACCTCTTCAGCATCCTGAAGGTCGAATGCCACGGCTGCATCACGCAGCTCGAGTCGGTAGCCCACCTCGACGGCATGCCGTGGACCGCCACCTGGGTGCGAGACCGCATCCTCGAGGTGGCGCCGAAGGGACGGGACTGAGTCATGGACCGCGCGCGCGCGCTCAAGACGAACCTCGTTGGCCTGGGGAAGGCCGATTACGCAGGCAAGGCCTCGACGCTGTGCAAGGGTTGCGGCCACAACTCGATCGCGAACCAGATCATCCAGGTCGCCTTCGAGCTCAACCTGAAGCCGCACGAGATCATCAAGCTCTCCGGCATCGGCTGCTCCAGCAAGTCCCCCGCTTACTTCCTGGGCATGTCCCACGGCTTCAACGGGCTGCACGGCCGCATGCCCTCGCTCGGCACGGGCGCGCTGATGGCGAACCACCAGCTCCGCGCCCTGGGCGTGAGCGGCGACGGCGACACGGGCAGCATCGGCATGGGCCAGTTCAAGCACCTGGTCAGACGCAACGTCAGGATGGTCTACATCGTCGAGGACAACGGCGTCTACGGCCTGACGAAGGGGCAGTTCTCGGCCACCGCCGATCGCGGGCAGAAGCTCAAGTACGCCGGCTACAACGACTTCCCCGCCATCGACCTGTGCATGGAGGCCCTCGTGGCTGGGGCCGGCTTCGTGGCCCGCAGCTTCGCGGGCGACGCCAAGCAGGTGCGCGAGCTCATCAAGGCGGCGCTGAGCCACCGCGGCACGGCGGTCATCGACATCATCAGCCCGTGCGTCGCGTTCAACAACGAGGACGACTCGCCGCAGAGCTACGGGTACGGTCGCGAGCATGAGCACGCGCTGCAGGACATCGGATTCTTCCCGGCCAGCGAGGAGATCGTCATCGAGGAGCAGAAGCCGGGCGACGTGACCGTGGTGGAGCTGCACGACGGCTCGCGCATCCGCCTGCACAGCCTGGAGGCCGACTACGACCCGCGCGACCGAGTTTCCGCCATGTCGCGCCTGCTGGACGCCCACGAGCACAACGAGTTCATCACCGGCCTCATCTACTACGACGACTCGCGCCCGTCGCTCGCAGAGGTGAACCGCCTTCCGGAGACGCCGTTGGCCCTGCTGCCCGACGAGGCGCTGCGGCCCAGCGCCGGCGCCCTGGACGACCTGATGCGCACGTTCGCCTGATCGGTTCGCACGCCGGCGCGCGCCGCGCCGCGGGCACCGGCGACACCGGCCCGAAGGGTCCCTGGCCCGACCGCCCCCGCGGTCGGGCCAGGCGCGTGTAACAGTTCCGTCAGGAGCGGCTCGGCATCATGACGGCAACATGAACGACATGGGCCCCCTCCGACGCTCGTCCGCTGCGCCGCCCGTTCCCTTCGCCGCGCTCCTCGCGTCGTTGGGCGAGGGGGTCGTGGTCCAGAGCGAGGACGGCGCGATCCTCTACGCCAACCCGCGGGCTCGAGCGCAGCTGGGCCTGGACGGCGAGCTCCCGGCAACCGTGGAGCTCCCCTGGTTCGGCGGCGAGGGGCTCGTCCCGGGGCTCCCCGGCGTACCGGTGCACGACGTGTTCGAGAGCGGAACGACGGTCGACGCCCGGGTCGTTGGTCTGCGCTCGGCACGCGGTGGCCGGCGCTGGCTGGCGCTGAGCGCCACCCCCTTGTGGTCCGCGGATCTCGCGGAGGGCGTCCGCCCCGCGCGATCCGACGCGGCGCGCGCCTCGGGCGAGTCCCCGAGCGCGGCCGTGATCACGGTCCGGGACGTGACCGCCGCATGGCGCGACAGGCAGCGGCTCGCCCGCGAGGCGCGCTTCCGGGCCGGGCTGGTGCGCCTCCTCGACGGCGCGCACGGGGGCGGGTTCGAGGACGGCTTCGACAGGACGCTGCTCGAGGTCGCCATCGAGATCCTGCCGAACGCCCAGGGCGGCCTCCTGCTCCGGCGCGAGGCCGGGGAGCTGTTCGTGGCCGCCGCGGCTGTCGGGTACGATCTCGACCGGCTCAAGGCAACCCGTTACCGTCCGGGCGCGGGCGCCGCGCTCGACGGCGGCCGCGTGACCGTCGCGCGGCCCGGCCAGGAGCCGCGCCTCGCGCCGCTGGACCCCGGCGCGGCGAAGGGAGCCGCGCCCGCCGCGGCCGCCCAGGCGCGGCTGAACGTGCCGCTGGTGAGCGCGGGCCGCGCCTCTGCCGTGCTGGTGCTCGAGAACTACGACCGGCTCGACGCCTTCGGGGGCGACGCCGTCGACGACGCCCGCATCCTGGCGGCGGCCATGGCCACCGTGTGGCAGCGCTTCCATCTCGAGGAAGGCGCGCGCGACGAGCGGGCGCGCGTCGAGTACGCGACGCTCCACGACAGCCTCACGGGGCTCCCGAACCGCAGCCTGTTCGTCGACCGCTTGGAGCGGGCCATGGCGGGTGCCTTGCGCGACGGGCGCGGGCTCGCGTTGATGTTCCTGGACCTCGACGACTTCGGGCGCGTCAACGAGGAGCTGGGCACCGAGTGGGGCGATCAGCTCCTCGTGCGCGTCGCCGCGCGGCTCCAGGCGGCGCTGCGCGAGGCGGACACGGTGGCGCGCTGGGGCGGGGACCAGTTCGCCCTGCTACTCACCGGCCTGCGCTCGCACGAGGATGCCGCGGTGGTGGCCGCCAAGGCGCTGGAGCTGTTCGCCGCGCCCTTCGACGTATCCGGCCGCCCGCTCACGCTGCGAGCGAGCCTCGGCATCGACGTCTACCCGCACCAGGCCGTCACTGCCACGGAGCTGCTGGGCAACGCCGAGATGGCGCTGTACCGGGCCAAGGTGGAGGGGAAGGCCGCCGCGCGCTACTTCACCGCGGAGCTCAACGACGAGCGCGCGGAACGCGAGCGTCTCGAACGCGAGCTCCGGCGCGCCCTCGGCGGCGACGACATCGTGCTGCACTACCAACCACGGGTCGACCTCGCCACCCTCCGCGTCAACGGCGTCGAGGCCCTGGTGCGCTGGCGCCGCGGCCCCGGCCCGCTGGTGGAGCCCGGCGTGCTGCTCGCCGCGGCGGACGCCGCGGGCGTCGCCGACGACCTGGGCAACGTCGTGCTGCGCCAGGCGTGCGCCCGTGCTGCGGCCTGGCGGCACGAGCGCATCGACGTGCCGGTCTCGGTGAACCTCTCGGCGGGGCAGCTGTCCGAGCCGGGCCTCGCCGCCCGCGTGGGCGAGGCGCTGGCGGCCTACCGCCTGCCGGCCGGCGCCCTCGAGGTCGAGGTGTCCGAGGCAGCCGCCCTGCTCGACCCCGCGGGCAGCGTTCGCGCGCTGGGCGAGCTGCGGGCCCTGGGCGTGCCGGTCGCCCTGGACGACGTGGGCTGCGCGGCCACGTCCCTCACGACCCTGGCCCGGTTGGCGCCCACGCGACTCAAGATCGACGCCTCGCTCGTGACGGGGCTGGACGGGGGCGAGCCCGCCACCGCCGCGGTGAGGGCCGTCCTCGCGCTCGGCCACAGCCTGGGGTGCGTGGTCGTGGCCGAGGCGGTCGAGACGCCCGCACAGCGCCGCGCGCTTCGCGCGCTCGGATGCGACGAGGCGCAGGGCTTCCTGTTCGCCCGCCCGGCGGACGCGGCGGCGATCGAACGCCTGCTCGAGCGCGGGCGCATCGACCCGGGCGCCCGTCCCGACGGCGACGACACGTGACCCGATCCCTGCGTCGGTAGCGGGAGGTCGCGCGCGCCGGCCGCCGCTCAGGCGGGCTCGATCGTCACTCCCAGGTCGGCCGGTCGCGCGTGGTAGACGGAGCTCAGCACGAGCGCGTCCACGCCGGTGGCCGCGTACGCACGCACGTCGTCCAGCGCGATGCCGCCCGCGGCCGTCAGCGCCACGCGCGGGGAGGCGGTCCTGATCCGGGCGCAATGCGCCGCCAGCTCCGCCGCCGGCACCTTGTCGAACTGGATGACGTCCGCCCCCGCCGCCACGGCCTGCTCGGCCTCGGCAAGATCGTGGCACTCGACCGCGATCTTCTTCTCGCAGGCTGCCGCGCGCATGCGCGCGACCACCGCCGGCAGGGCCGACCGGCCGCCCACGAGGGCGAGGTGGTTGTCGAACACCAAGATGGTCTCGGACAGGCCGAGGCGGTGGGGGTGGGCCCCGCCGGCAAGGATCGCGTTGATCATCACCTTCTTCAGTCCGGGCCAGTGCTTGCGTGTCACGAGGATCGGGATGTCGGCCACCGACCGCGCGCGAGCCACGAACTCCGCGGTGAGCGTCGCCACGCCGCACCCGTGCTCGAGGAGGTTCATGGCCACCTTCCAACCGCGGTGCAAGGCGCCCGCCGCGCCGCGGGCCTCTAGCAGCGCCACGCCGGCCCCCACGTCCTGGCCGCTGGGCACGACGCGTGTCACGCGCGTGCCCAGGATCTCGAAGATGCGCCTCGCCTCCTCGGTGAGGGCCACGCGTTGCGGGTGCCGCGTGCGCACGAGCAGCACCGCCTCCTGATGGGCGATGCCCAGGAGCTCGCTGGTGAGGTCGATCGAGGGAACGTCCTCGCCGATCCAGCGCTCGATGTCTTGGGTCTCGAAGAACACCACGGTGCTACCTTCCCGGCGAACGCACGGTTCGCGCGTGGGGGGATGCCGAGCCTCAAGAGGAGCGTCGTTGAGGTTCCGCGACGCGCCACCCCGTCGGTTCGTAGCGCAAGACGGCTTCCGGGCCCAAGGTGTATTGCGCAACGCCGTCGCTCGTGATCGTGCCTGACAAACGGACGTCTCTCAGATCGAGCCCTTCGCCCAGGTGCCGTAGCCGCCGCAGCGGAAGCGAAACGGTGTCGGCCGACATCCCGTCGGCGAACCAGCATGGAGCCGGCGGCTCGATTCGAACATCGATCGAGTCGTCACCGATGCGGGTTCTGACACGCTCTTGTTGCTGGAAGCGCGAGGCGTTCTGCCCGTAGCTCTCACGAAAGTCGAGCATGCTGTCCGACGCAACCATCCGCGCGCCCAACTCCCTTCCCACGAGTTCATCCATGACTTCGGCCCAGCCGGGCTCGGTGCCGAGTCCGTCGAGCGCGGACGCGTGGTATACGCGCTCGAGGAGCATGCGATTGGCCGAAGGGATCTCGACGGTCGGCAGATCCAGGATCAACCGACGTGTGAGCTCGAGCGCGGGCAAGTTCTGGTACACGGTGCCCCAGCCATGTGGTCCGCGGTACTCCCGGCTCGGAGCGAACGGTTCGGGCGGAGCTACGACGACCAGGGAAGGCTCCTCGTATGCTTCGGGCCGCATGGCGTCGCGCTCGCGATGCCGGTGGACGCGGCCGAGACGTTGCAGCAGGACCTCGATGGGGGCGAGATCCGTGACGAGTAGGTCGAAGTCGACGTCGAGGCTCTGCTCGATCACTTGGGTGGCGACGAGGAGGCAACCACCGGCGCTGCCGCCCTTACCGAAGCTCGCCAGCACGCGTTCGTCGAGAATTGCGCGGTCGGGTGCCGTGAATCGCGCGTGGTAGGCGGTCGCGGCGCCACCTGCGGTGGGTCGCCACAGCAGCTTCCGGTCAGGCCCCTCGAGGGTTGAGACGGTCGTTTGCGCGTCGCGGACCGTGTTGCGCAAGATGCATACGCGCGCGCCGGCTCTGGCGGCCCCAACCGCTGCCCGAATCGCCCCCGTCTCGTCCGACCGCGACCAATGGACCGTGCGCGGCGCCGCGCCGTCGCCGACGGCGCGGTCTTGCCACGTCCCGCCAGGTTCGATCGTGGCCACGGTCGGGTAGGGTCGCTGAACGGCGTCCCCGAACGTGAGAGTCTGGTCGCTGCTCGCTCCGAGCAGCTCCCGCGCAGCCGATGCCAGCGTGGCCGACATGAGCACAGCAATGCCCCCCGACTCCGCATGAAACCGAAGAAGTGACATGAGCACGGCGAGCATGTAGCGATCGTGTGAGTGCACCTCGTCCACTACGAGCAGCTGGCGCGACACGCCGGCGAGCCGGATGTGGGCGTGCTTGACCGCGAGCGCGGCCAGGAGCGCCTGGTCGACGGTGCCCACGACCAGCTCGGCCGCGAGGTACTTCTTGCTGTGGCTCGATGACCAGTTGGCGAGCTCGGAGGCGACGTCGTCATGATCGTCGTACGTCAGCGCCTCCTCCGCGATGAGGTGCTCGTCTGTGTGGTAAGCGGGATTCGCTCCCCCCACGGCCAACGTGACACCCGGAGCACCGTTCCCGTACAGCAGTCTCGTCATGGCTCGAACGCGGTCGTGCATCGCTCGGGCAGTGGCCCGGGTTGGCAAGGCGAACATCATGCCCCCCACGAGCCCGGCCCCCCGGAGGCGGGCATACAGGGCCAGCGCAGCCTCCGTCTTGCCGCTACCCGTCGCGCTCTCGATCAAGATGCGCGTGCCCGGGACCGGTAGGTCCATCCTTGCAACGTGCTCCTGGAGCGCGCTTGGAGCAACCGCCCGGCCCTGCCCGAACGTCTCAGGGAAGAGCCTCTCGTAGAGCTCCGCCGCTGGCAGTGTCCGCACTTGTCGAGCTGCAACGATCCCGATCTGCCGGCAGGCGAAATCGGCCCGCTCGACGGCCTCTTCCCAATACGTGTCGGGATCAGCGTCTGCTGCTGGCGCCAACGGGAAGGCGGCGACTGTCGAGCCGATCCAATCCGCCATCGTCACGAGTCCAGCGAACAGGTGCGTGAAGCCCGCTTCGGACGGAACGTTCCGGACCCTTCCTGCATCCCCTGCGCCACTCCAGCGGGTGACATGGTCAGCGATTCGTCGGATTTCCGCGAACGGCGGACGAACGGCGGCACCAGCCTCCGCCGCCCACAGCGCCCGCACCGCGGGCGGCGTGAGGGCAGTGGTGGCCAGGGACGGAACGTCTACGGCATACGGCTTCCCGTGGTGCGCGATCGCCGCCTCGAGCAATGGGACGAAGTCCTGGTCGCTCGCGACGCGTCCATCGAGAATGTCGAGGATCACCTGGGTCAAGGTCTCCCTGCCATCGGAGAGCATGCTGTCCGCGGCGATCGTGCGGAAGACGATGAGCACGTGGCCGTGGCTGCGCTTACGCGTACCTTGGAGAGCTGCCCGCAGCATCTCCTGGAACGGATGGTTCGTCTTTCCGAGATCGTGCATGCCCGCCAAGAAGATGAGGTACGCGAGGAGCGCATCGTCGAGCTTCTTGCCTGCCCGGGCCTCCAATCGCAGGCGAAGGATCGAATCCCTCTCGAGAAGCCTTCGCGCGACAGCCGCCACGTCCGCGCTGTGGGCGATGAGGGGGTGCCAGGTGGCGCCGTCATGGGAGGTCTTTCCGAGATATGGCGTTTGCGGCGGGCCCACCATGGTGCAGTCTATCGGTGCTGCCGATGTGCGGGCGCGGAAGCCTAGGCGGCCCGATCGAACCCCGCGCGGCAACACAGGTCCTGCCTCGCCGTTCGCGGTAGCGCGGGCCCCTGCGCCGCGATTTCGCATAAGGGACCAACGAGCGTGGGAGAATGAGTCGAACGATCGCAGCACATCGGGTCGCTGCCGGGGAAAGCGCGGGTCGCTTCCGATAGGCCAAGCGGACCATGTGGTGGATGGGGGAAGAATGAACCTACTGCGAGACCCGCTGTTCACCGTCGTCGTCGCGGGCGAGCGGGTGTTCAGGTCCTTGCCCACATTGCTGGCCGACCTGCTCACCGGTTCCAACATTCGCACCTATCCGTTTGTTTCCGCCGAGCAGCACTCGTACTGGCTTCGCTTCCAGGTTCGCTGCGCTGCTCGTGCGCTGCGGACCGCCGGCTCGGGCGTAGCCGAGGCTGCCGCCATGTCTGCCGGGGAGCTGGCCACGCGCTTGGAAGCGGCCCTGCTGGAGCACAGCGCGGCCACGGACTGGGACCTGTACCAGGCCGATCCATCCCTGCCCGGATTCCTACAACCACCCACTCCCAATGCCGCGCCCCCGGCCGCCGATGGCTACCGGGCGGACGACTGCGGCCTGTTGACCCAGATCATCGGCACGAAGGGTCACGAACGCAAGGTGGCGGTCGGCAGGCGGCTGGGGCCGGAGCTCGCGGTCTACGCGTTGCTCGAGTACCAGTTTGGCGTCATCTTCGGTGGTCGTGGGAACTACGAGAGCCAGCTCACGGGTTCGCGCTCGGGGGCGGGCAGCGGCACGCCGTTCATGGGCGCATGGATCGGCGGCTCGTACAGTGCCACCTTTCTGCACGACGTCGGCGTCATGCTCCGTCGGTGGGAGCAGACGGCTGAGGCCCAGCAGGGTCCTGTGTGGGCGCTCTGGCGCGAGCCGTGGGACGGCGTTTCGCAGCTTTCTTCGGTGCGGCTAGACCCGGCGTTCATCCCCCTCGCGCGGATGGTGCGACTCGAGCGGCCGGTGGACGGGGCCTTCGAGACCGTGTGGTTCCATGCCTCCCAGCACTCTCGCGTTCGCGATGACACGGGAGGGGGGCGCCTCGGCGACCCGTACACACCGCTCGTGCCCGATCCGAAGGGTGGCCACAAGAAGGTGCGGGGGACGCTGGAAAAGGGGTACGACTACCTGGAGGTTGTGCGTCTGCTGTTCGAGCTCGACGGCGCAGTCCGTTCGCCCAGTGTCGACGCTCTCATGCGGGATCCGCCGAACCTAGACGACCTGCGCGTGGTGTTCGAGGGTATGGCATTCGAGCAAGGCAAGACGCGAGGCTTCCATCAGCGCGAGGTCCGACTCCCGCGACAGCGTTCGAGTCTCCTGCGCCTCTCCCGTGACGCTCCGATCGTGGCCGCCGTCCACCAGCAGATGCTCGAGAAGACGACGATGGCCAAGCGCGCGTTGCGCTCCGCGTTGGCTCTCGTACTCTCGCATGACCCCCTGCCGCGGGACGCTGACCGAGCGAAGATGACGGGCGATGTCAATGCCTTGGACGCGCTCATCGACGGCGTCTACATCGACTACTTGATCGAGGCGGCTACGAGCGCACCAGGCGACGACGCCACGCGACCCTACCGAAGTTGGCTGTTCGACACCATCGTAACCGGTCGCCCAGGCCTGCACGAGAGCATCTTCAGGTCCGCGATCCGGTCGCTCCCCCGAAGCGTGGCTCGACGGTTCGAAGAAGAGGTACGTTCCGAGGCGTACCTACGCGCTCGCCTTCGGAGGGACCTAGACCTGCCGTACGAGAACCAGTCGGGATCGGAGGCGGTGGCGTGAGCACGGACGCAACGAATGTGGCAAGGGCATCACCATCGTTCGAGAGCAAGATACTAGGCCTCGCTGGGTCGGTCCGTGCGCGTTCCGAGGGCGGACCGATGAGTCGAGGCGACCGAGCGATGCTACGGCGAATGCTGTCCGGCGACGGACTTCCGCCAGAGCCGTTCTGGGGACTGATCGCCAAGTACGACGTTCGCGAGTATGAGGAGCCTCTTTGGCGCGTCACGATCCCGTTGATGGTCCTGCACCCGCATCGCCCGGGAGTTTCCGCGGGGCGAGCGTTGGCAGCCGCGCGGACCGCTGCCCCTCGTGTAGAGCGTTGGCTCCGGCTCGATCGCCAACGAGCCCACCGCGAAGCTCACCGCTTGCTGGCGAAGGTAGACGGCGGCTTCGACTGGGTACGGTTTGGGAATCTGCTCCGCTCCTGGAGCCGCGCGACCAAGATGAGCTTCGCGCGCGATTACTACCTTTCGAGTGAGTATCAGAGTTCGCAACGCGGCGACGCGCCGGAGGGGAAATGACGATGAGTGACCGGATTGGCGACATGGTTCAGATCCACATGCTGACCGCCTACCCGGCGTCGTTGTTGAATCGAGACGACGTGGGTCTGGCGAAGCGTATCCCGTTCGGCGGGGCAACGCGTACGCGGGTGAGCTCGCAGTGTCTGAAGAAGCACTGGCGTGAGTCGGCCCTCATCGCGGACGCAGGGGACGCGGCCGTGCGCAGCGCCCGCGTGTACGAGAGGCTGGTCGCTGCGCCACTGGTGTCGGAGCATGGTGCCTCCGAGACGGAGGCGGTCGCGATCGCCAAGTGGCTCATGGGGCAGACCGTCGACACCAAACCGGTACCGAAGAAGACCGGGATCGAGTCGGCACAGAGTTCCCAGCTCCTGGTGTTGAGCAAGGCGGAGACCGGCTTCCTCTACGAGACGGCAGTCCGGGTCCTGAGGGACCTTCGCGAGCGGGGTGTCGAGATCTCGGACGAGCAGGCGGTCGGCAAGGAGAGCCAACTCGAGGACGCGAAGGCGTTGCGTCTGGTGCTCAAGGCCCTGCCCGCCAGTATCGACACCTCGCTCTTCGGCCGCATGGTGACCTCGGACCTATTCGCCCGGGTCGATGCGGCCGTGAGCGTGGCCCACGCGTTCACCACGCACGCCGAGGCCTCCGAAACCGACTACTTCACCGCCATCGACACGCTCAAGACGGGCCAAGACGACGCAGGCGCGGGGCTCATACAGGATACGGAGCTCACGTCGGGCGTCTACTACCTGTACGCAGTGATCGACATGAACCAACTTCGCGACAATCTGATCGGCTTCGAATCGGGCACGGCGGAGAGACTCGGGCGCAGCCTCGTTCAAGCGATGGCGACCGTCACACCTTCCGCCAAACGCGGGTCCACCGCGCCGTTCTCGTATGCGGAGTTCGTGATGACCGAGCGCGGTGGAGCGCAGCCGCGCACGATGGCCAACGCGTTCTTGGAGCCCGTGACGGAAGAAGGATGCAGGGTGATGGTCGCGTCGATCGAGCGCCTTCTCGAGCATCGGGCCAGGCTCGCGACGATGTACGGCGATGATGGGCTCGAGCCGGTGATCGCGACGATTCACGACCTGCCCAACGGCGACCTGCCCCGCGGTTCGTTCGACGAGCTGCTCGGTCGGACGTTCCGACTCGGCACGTGACGGTCATGCGCACGTACCTGATGTTGAGCCTGGACGGGCCGCTCCAGTCATGGGGCGGCGTCGCGATGGACCCACTCAGGCCCACCCTCTCGTTCCCAACGCGTTCCGCGCTGGCCGGTCTGAGCGCGTCGGCGCTCGGTTGGAGCTATCACGACGGAGCACGCACGACCGAGTTGCAGGACGCAATGGACTACGCCGCCCGGTTGGAACGAGAGGCGCAGGTCATCCTGGATTACCAGACGGCCGACCTCGATCGCATCGGTTCGCAGGGCTGGACGCGTTGGGGCATCGAGAAGCGTGGTGGTGGCCCTGCCGCTGGCGGAACCCAGATCCTGAAGAAGGGTTACCTTGCTGGTGGTGCTTTCCTGGTTGCGCTGGGATTGACAGACCGATCACCCGTAGCCCTCGCTGAGCTTGCCGACGCCCTGCGGTTGCCGGCTCGCCCGCTGTTCCTCGGGCGGAAGGGCTGCCTCCCCGCCTCGCCCATCCTGATTGGCGAGAAGGACGCCGCCTCGGCACTCGAGGCGGCGGCGTCTTGGCCCGCAGTCGACAACGGCGAGCGCGGCTCCAGCGAGCCGACCACGCACGTGTTCTGGTATGACGACGGCGCCGGACCCGCCGACGGTGAACCGCAACGAGTGTGGGACCGCCGGGACTTCGCCACAGATCGCTTCGGCGGGGAGCGCATCGTCCGCCGCATCCGGATGGCCACGCCCGGTCCAGGTGGGGTTGGCGAGGGCGCTCATGAAGCCTGAGCTCTTCTTCAGCCGGGCAACCCTGGTATTCACCAAGGAGGCCAGCACCGCTGCTCGAGGAGCTACGAGGAGCTACCTGGTCCACCAAGCAGTGTGCGGCCTCTTCGGGGACTTTCACGAGCGGCCGTACCTGTACCGGTCGGACGCGAAAGGGCACGCGACCGAAACGGTGCTCGTCTTGTCCACTGCGGCACCACGATTGGGTTCAACCCATTCGGTCCCCATCGCTGTCGAGTTGGAGGCGCTGGAAACGAAGCGGTTCCCCGACGCCTTACCCCAAGACGCCCGTTTCGACTTCGAACTTCGGGCAAATGCCACCAAGGATGTACCGGGCCCGCAAGGCACTCGCTCGAAGCGGGTCGACGTATGGGACGCCACGTGGCGGGACGATCCGCAGACGGCCGACGATCCCCATGGCGTGTACCGCTCCTACCTCCAGCGACGATTGGAGGGCGTCGCGCACATCGACAGGGTCCGCGTAACCGAGCGCGGCCAGGTCAAGGTCCGCCGAACACTACAACATGGGGCGCCCATCGTGTTCGTCGCCACCAATCTGATCGGAACCTTGACGATCCAAGACCCGGAGCGGCTACGCGAGCGTATCGCGCGTGGCATTGGACGCTCGAGGTCGTTAGGGTGCGGCCTGCTGTGCTTGTCACGCCCCGGAACCGTGCTTGCGCGCCGACATGCAACGAGTCTCGACGCACTCCACATCTGATGTTGCAGATCAAGAACCGACTGTCGTTCTTCTATGTCGAGCGCGGGGGCCTGACGGTAATCGACGGCTGCTTGGTGCTGACGGACAATGAAGCGAAAACCCAGTACGAGGTGCCCGCCCGCGCCATGGTCTCCATCCTCGTGGGCCCGGGCACCACCGTAAGCACCGACGCCATGCGGCTGGCCGGCAGGTACGGCGTGAGTATCATCTGGGTCGGCGAACACGGTGTGCGGTGCTATTCCGCCGGTCGAGCTTGGTCGGAGAACACGCAATGGCTCGAGAAGCAGGTGCGCGCGTATGCGGACGAGGAGCTCGCGTTGGCGGTCGCCAAGGAGATGATGTTCAAACGCTTCGGCGAACGAGTCGAACACAGGACGCTCGACCAACTCCGAGGCATCGAAGGTGCACGGGTTCGCGAGCTCTACAAGTTGAAGGCAAGCAGCTTCGGAATCCAGTGGAACGGCCGGCGCTACATCCCGGGTAACCCGACCAAGGAGACGGACGCGCCCAACCTCGGCCTCAACGTGGCAAATGTCTGCCTCTATGGGCTCGTCGAGACTGCCTGCCACGCAACCGGAATGAGCCCAGCGTTGGGTTTCGTCCATCGGGGGAAGTCGCTCTCGTTCGTGCTCGACATCGCGGATCTCTACAAGTTCGAGCACGCTGTACCGCTGGCGTTCAAGCTCGTGGCCGACCATGGCGGCGGGCCGGTTCCTTGGAGTGGATTGGAAGGAGACGTGCGACGCGCCGCGCGAGACAGGTTCAGGTCGAGCAGACTCCTCGATCGTATCGTGACGGACATGACGGGGATCATTGATGCTGGTCTTGGTGCTTGAGTGCGCGCCGCCCAAGGTAGTCGGCTTCTGCTCCTCGTGGGCGCTTCAGGTTGCGACCGGCGTGTACGTGGCGAACCTCCCGATATCTGATCGAGAAGCCATCTGGGCGCAGATCTGCGAGTGGGCAAGCGCAGATACGCGCGCTACGATGGTGTGGAGTTCCTCCGCGACGGAGCAGGGCCTGGAAATGAAGCAGCTGGGTGAGCCCCACCGACGTGTTACCGAGCGAGAGGGCCTCCTGATCTCGACGTGGTTCCCGCGACCGCGTGAGGACCTTGAAAACCTAGAACAGCCGCCGACGCCGTCTCAACGATGAGCTGACGAGGCTCGGACGCTCGCTGTCGTGGGCCGGTCCTTGCTGTGCCTGATACCCTACGTATCTAAGAGTGATCCCCGCGCACGCGGGGGTAGGCCCGATCGCGCATGCGCACTGCGCCGGTGACCGGCAGTGATCCCCGCGCACGCGGGGGTAGGCCGGATCACGGCACGCCGTACCGTGGACGCAGCGCGTGATCCCCGCGCACGCGGGGGTAGGCCGCGTGCCCGCCGCGGCCGGCGATCCGCACCGAGCGTGATCCCCGCGCACGCGGGGGTAGGCCGGCCTCGGCGTCGCTGCCGAGTGCTCACAGCACGTGATCCCCGCGCACGCGGGGGTAGGCCCGTCACGCACGCTCAGCAGCGGCGCCGCGCAGCGGTGATCCCCGCGCACGCGGGGGTAGGCCCGTCGGCATCGCGACGGCGTCGACCAGCGACACGTGATCCCCGCGCACGCGGGGGTAGGCCCCGGTCGCGCCGACGCCGCGAGGCCGCTGCGACGTGATCCCCGCGCACGCGGGGGTAGGCCCGCCGCGACGCCGCGTCCGTCAGCCTGGACCGTCGCGTGATCCCCGCGCACGCGGGGGTAGGCCCGCTCGAGTGCTGCGGCTCGCGATCGCGCGACGCGGTGATCCCCGCGCACGCGGGGGTAGGCCTGCTGGCGCGGTGCCGGCATGCGTGGCAGTCGCGGTGATCCCCGCGCACGCGGGGGTAGGCCGCGCGACGTCGCGGCGCAGCTGCACGGCTGGCGCGGTGATCCCCGCGCACGCGGGGGTAGGCCGCTGCGCACGGCCTCGTCGAGCTCGCGCACGCAGTGATCCCCGCGCACGCGGGGGTAGGCCGCGACGCTACGCGCGCCGGGCTCGCAGTCGGCGGTGATCCCCGCGCACGCGGGGGTAGGCCGCGTCGCGTCGCAGATCCGGCATGGACGTGCGCGTGATCCCCGCGCACGCGGGGGTAGGCCGCCGCCGGACGCTCACGGCGGCGCGTGCAGCGGTGATCCCCGCGCACGCGGGGGTAGGCCGACTCGATGCTGTCCTGATCGGCCTGCGTGATCCCCGCGCACGCGGGGGTAGGCCGCGGTCGGCACCGGACCTCGCACGCGGTGATCCCCGCGCACGCGGGGGTAGGCCTGTCGTCGTCCGACGTCGACGAACGACGCGGTCACGTGATCCCCGCGCACGCGGGGGTAGGCCCGCGCACGCGCGACGGCTGCCGGCGAGCGACACGGTGATCCCCGCGCACGCGGGGGTAGGCCTCGCCGGTCGGATGCGACGACCGCGCCGCGACGGTGATCCCCGCGCACGCGGGGGTAGGCCCGCGTCGAGCGACGCACGCCGTGCGCGCGCGACGTGATCCCCGCGCACGCGGGGGTAGGCCCGCGATGCCGGCGCCGCGACTGCCGGCGACCGGGTGATCCCCGCGCACGCGGGGGTAGGCCGCGGTCGCCGCACGCCGTAGCTCGAGCGCCGGTCGTGATCCCCGCGCACGCGGGGGTAGGCCCGCGCGACGTGCGCCGCCGTGACGCGCGACTGCGGTGATCCCCGCGCACGCGGGGGTAGGCCCTGACCGCGGCGTGCGCGTCGCCGGCGAGCATCGGTGATCCCCGCGCACGCGGGGGTAGGCCGCTGCGATCGACGCCGACGCGCCGCCGCGCTGCCGTGATCCCCGCGCACGCGGGGGTAGGCCGCACGCGTCGACGTCACGAGCGCTACGCGGCACGCGTGATCCCCGCGCACGCGGGGGTAGGCCGCGACGTGCCGCGACCGCGCATCTGTCGCGACGCAGTGATCCCCGCGCACGCGGGGGTAGGCCGCGAGCTCGGCGTCGCCGTGCTCGTGCACCTGTGATCCCCGCGCACGCGGGGGTAGGCCGCTGCGCGCGACCGCGCGGCGTCGCGAGCTCGAGGTGATCCCCGCGCACGCGGGGGTAGGCCGCGTGCGCGTCGACGCGCGTCGGCGCACGGCTGAGTGATCCCCGCGCACGCGGGGGTAGGCCGCGCGATCGCGCGCCTGCGTCGACAGCGACCGACGTGATCCCCGCGCACGCGGGGGTAGGCCGCGACGCGGCCGTCGCGCGTCCTGCGACGAGCACGTGATCCCCGCGCACGCGGGGGTAGGCCCGCCGTCGACGTCCGCGATCGCACTGGACCGCAGTGATCCCCGCGCACGCGGGGGTAGGCCCAGCCGCCGCGCGCGCGTCGCCGCAGCGCACGCACGTGATCCCCGCGCACGCGGGGGTAGGCCCGCCGGCATCCGCGCGGTCGGCCGCGCGCTGCGGTGATCCCCGCGCACGCGGGGGTAGGCCGCTCGCGTGCGGCCGCGACCGGATGCCGCGACGCGCGTGATCCCCGCGCACGCGGGGGTAGGCCGCGTGCACTCGGGTCCAGCCGATGCGACACGTGATCCCCGCGCACGCGGGGGTAGGCCGCGGCATGCCGAGCGCTGCCTGCGCGCGGCGTCGGTGATCCCCGCGCACGCGGGGGTAGGCCGCGGCGCGCGGCGCGCGCATCGTCAGCCGCTCGCGGTGATCCCCGCGCACGCGGGGGTAGGCCGCGCGTCACGCGGCGCGCTCGAGGCTCGCGCTGCGTGATCCCCGCGCACGCGGGGGTAGGCCCGCGTCGCTCGATCGCGCGCGTCGCGGTGCCCGACGTGATCCCCGCGCACGCGGGGGTAGGCCCGCCATTCGCTGAGCCGCGACGCGTCGACGCGGTGATCCCCGCGCACGCGGGGGTAGGCCGCGCCGTTGACGCGGCGCTGCACGCGGTCGAGCGCGTGATCCCCGCGCACGCGGGGGTAGGCCCGCGTGGCCGCGTCGAGCGGCACCCGGTCGACGAGTGATCCCCGCGCACGCGGGGGTAGGCCCGTCGGCGACGTGCGCCAGTGCCGCGTCGCCTGCGTGATCCCCGCGCACGCGGGGGTAGGCCGTCCGTGCAGCGCGCGACGTCGCTCGGCGCACGTGTGATCCCCGCGCACGCGGGGGTAGGCCCGTCGTGCGCCTGCGTCGCCGGAGCCGCGACGCAGTGATCCCCGCGCACGCGGGGGTAGGCCGTCGTGCGTCGCGGTCGCGTCCGCCGGCTCGACGGTGATCCCCGCGCACGCGGGGGTAGGCCCGCGTCGCGTCGGACCATGCGCCGACTGGCACGCGGTGATCCCCGCGCACGCGGGGGTAGGCCGCTGCGCGACCGGTGCGCCGTGCGCGACGCGTGCGACGTGATCCCCGCGCACGCGGGGGTAGGCCTGCACGCCGAGCGCGCTGGACGTCGCCGCGACGGTGATCCCCGCGCACGCGGGGGTAGGCCGCCGCCGGCGCTCGACGCCGGACGCGGCCGCAGCGGTGATCCCCGCGCACGCGGGGGTAGGCCGCGTGTCGACGGTCGACCGCGCGCCGGCGACGACGTGATCCCCGCGCACGCGGGGGTAGGCCCGCGTCGCCGGCGCGCACGCTCGAGCGCGACGCTGTGATCCCCGCGCACGCGGGGGTAGGCCGCGGCGCACGCCGCACGTGCCGTCGAGCTGCAGTGATCCCCGCGCACGCGGGGGTAGGCCCGTCGCGCTCAGGACGACGTGCCGGACTGACGCGGTGATCCCCGCGCACGCGGGGGTAGGCCGCGCGCGACGCGCGAGCGCGTCAGCGACGCTGTGATCCCCGCGCACGCGGGGGTAGGCCCGCGGTCATACTGACTCGTCACAGCCGGTGATCCCCGCGCACGCGGGGGTAGGCCCGCGGCACCGTCGCGCGCGCACGTCAGCGCCGAGTGATCCCCGCGCACGCGGGGGTAGGCCCGCGCTCGCCGACCGCGACGTCAGCGAGCGAGCCTGTGATCCCCGCGCACGCGGGGGTAGGCCGCGCGTCGCGGTGACGCAACCGCGCGCGTGCAGACGTGATCCCCGCGCACGCGGGGGTAGGCCCGCTCGCGTGCGTCGCCGCGGCGTGATCTGCGACGTGATCCCCGCGCACGCGGGGGTAGGCCCTGTCGTGCGGCATCGCTACGACCGCGATGCGTGTGATCCCCGCGCACGCGGGGGTAGGCCGGGCTCGTAACGGGCCGCGAGCGAGTCGACGCTGGTGATCCCCGCGCACGCGGGGGTAGGCCGCGCGTGCCGTGCGACGCCGCCGCCGCGCACGTGTGATCCCCGCGCACGCGGGGGTAGGCCGTCGATCGCCGAGCGCGTGCGGTCGACGCGATCCGGTGATCCCCGCGCACGCGGGGGTAGGCCGGTCGCGGTGCGTGCGCTCGGGCGGCCGCGCACGGTGATCCCCGCGCACGCGGGGGTAGGCCCGGTCGCGACGCTCGCGACGCCTGACGACGCGCTGGTGATCCCCGCGCACGCGGGGGTAGGCCGCGATGCGACGCCGAGTTCGGCGGCGCTCAGCGAGTGATCCCCGCGCACGCGGGGGTAGGCCGCGCGCGCTGCGTCGGCGTCCGCGAGTCCGTCGGTGATCCCCGCGCACGCGGGGGTAGGCCGCATGCCCGGCGCGGACGCGACCGACGTGCCGCTGGTGATCCCCGCGCACGCGGGGGTAGGCCGTGAAGGACAGGCAGCGTCGAGCGCGCGCGCGAGGTGATCCCCGCGCACGCGGGGGTAGGCCGACTCGAGGCGACTCGACGGCGCGATGGCGAAGGTGATCCCCGCGCACGCGGGGGTAGGCCGACGGTTGTCCAGGTTGTAGCCTTCGTCGCGCCAGTGATCCCCGCGCACGCGGGGGTAGGCCGCGTGACGTCGCAGGTGCGATGTCTGCGCACGGGTGATCCCCGCGCACGCGGGGGTAGGCCTCTCGCCGGTTCGGGAGCGGGCGGATTCGAGTCGTGATCCCCGCGCACGCGGGGGTAGGCCCCCGACGATGCGCACGTGGTCGCCTTGGTGCACGTGATCCCCGCGCACGCGAGGGTGGGCCCCACCCATTCAGCCCCAGCGGGCACCCGCGAAGGTGATCCGCGCGCACGCAGGGGTGGGCCCCGTGGCCGTCCCCAAGGTCGTCTCCAAGGTCGTGGTCCGCGCACGCGAGAGCGGGCCCGTCGGCGAGGCGCTTGCGCCGGCGGTGCAGGAGTGATCCCCGCGGGCCGGCGTTTCAGTCGGCCGCGGGGTACTCGGGCAACTGGCTCGCGATGAGGAAGTCGCGCACGCGCGTCGGCAACCGCTCCAGCACGAGCCGCAGGCGGGCGTCGACGCCGACCGCGTAGTAGGGGCGCGGGCGCCGGGACGCCAGCGCGCTCGCGATGACGGCGGCCACGGTGTGCGGCGGTACGCCGCGCGACGCCTCGATGAACTCGCGCATGCGCTCGAACACGGGGCCGTAGAGATCGTTCGCTGTCGCGGGAAGGTGGCCCTCGAGGCGCTGGATGCGGCGCAGGGCACGGCGCCACATGGGCGTCTGCACCGTGCCGGGCTCGATGATCGAGACGCTGATGCCCCAGGGCGCGAGCTCGAGCCGAAGCGCGTCGCTCATCGCGCGCAGGGCGAACTTCGAGGCGTTGTACGGCCCCGTGAACGGGGTGGAGAACGAACCCGACACCGATCCCACGTTCACGATGCGGCCGCGCGCCCGGCGCAACAGCGGCAGGAACGACTGCGTGACGTTGAGGGGCCCGGTGACGTTGACCTCGAACTGCTCGCGCACGTCCTCGAGCGGAACGAACTCCAGCGGTGCGGCGACCACTACGCCGGCGTTGTTGACGAGCGCGTCGAGACCCTGCCCCCCCAGCTCGCTCCCGAGCCGCTCGGCGACGCCGCGCACCCCCTCGCGATCGGTGATGTCGAACACCAGCGGCCGGATGCCGTCGGCGGCCGACCGCAGGTCGCGGGCGCTCTCCTCGCGCCGCACGCCGGCGAACACGCGGTAACCGGCGGCGTGAAGGTGGAGCGCGGTAGCCCGTCCGATGCCTGATGAGGCGCCGGTCAGGAGCACGGTGCGGGGCCTGGCGTCGTCCACGGCTACGTTAGAATCTTACGACGGCGAAGGGGCTGGGCACGTGCGCATCGCGATCCTCTCCGAGACATTCCTGCCGAAGGTCGACGGCGTCGTGACCCGCCTCCTCGCCACCCTCGACGCCCTGGCCGACCCGGCCGACGCCGACGAGCGGCACGAGGTGTTGGTCGTCGCGCCGCCCGGCGCGCCCGCCACCTACGCAGGGTTCCGCGTGATCGCCGCCCGCGGGCTACCCTTCCCGTGGTACCCCGAGCTGAGGGCGGCGCTCCCCGGCGGTGCCCTCGCACGGGCCCTGAGCGCCTTCCGGCCGGACGTCGTCCACGTCATCAACCCCGTCTTCTTCGGCGCCTGGGGCGCGCTCTGGGCGCGGCGCCGCGGCCTCCCGTTGCTCGCGAGCTTCCATACCGATCCGAAGGTGGTCCACCGGCTCGGCCTCGGCTGGGTCCGCCGCCCCCTGGAGGTCGTGGACCGTGAGGTCCACAACCTCGCCGACGTGAACCTCTGCACCAGCCCCCAGATGGTCGCGCTGGCCCGCGGTCTCGGCATCCACCGCGTGCGGCTGTGGCCGAAGGCGGTGGACGCCCGGCGCTTCCACCCACGTCACGCGGACGCCGCGATGCGGGCCCGCCTGTCGGCCGGCCGGCCGGACCTGCCGCTGGTCGTCTACGCCGGCCGCGTCTCCTTCGAGAAGCGCGTCGACGTCCTGGCCGACGCGGTTCGCCGGCTGCCGCAGGCGCGCTTCGCGGTGGTGGGGGAGGGGCCCGCGCTGGAGACCCTGAAGGCGCGGCTTGCCGGCACGGCGACGGTGTTCACGGGCTTCCTCGGCGGCGACGACCTGAGCGCGGCCTACGCCAGCGGCGACGTGTTCGCCTTCCCTTCGGACTCGGAGACGCTGGGGTTCGCCGCCATCGAGGCGATGGCCTCGGGCGTGCCGGTGGTCGCCGCGCGCGCCGGGGGGATCCCCCACATCGTGCACGACGGCGTCAACGGTGTGCTCGTCGATCCCGGCGACGGCGCCGCGCTCGCCGAGGGGCTGCGCCGCTTGCTCGTCGATCCCGGCCGCCGCTCCGCGCTCGCCGAGCGGGCCCTGGTGGACGCGCGCGCCTGGTCCTGGGACGCCTCCACGCGCCGCCTCGTCGGGTACTACCGCACGGCGTGCCGGGTTCGCAGCGCCGCCCGGCGCGCGTCGACGGGACGAATGGCCCTGGCCTCGGACGTGGGGCACTCCTAACCTGCAGTACGCCCAGCGCGTCCGAGGTCCGTACGGACCGTTCCGTCGAGCTCCCGAGCGGAGGTTCACTGGTGGTGTACCAGTACGAAGCCACGATCTTGCAGGGAGCCCTGGCCCGCCGCACGCAGCAATTGGTCCGCCGCCTCCAGGCGGCGGGTTGCAGCGTGCAGTACGATCGCGGGGCCGGTCGTCTTCGCACGCTCGTCACGGACAACGAGGACGTTTGGAGGCAGACGGCGCTCGTCACCATGCTCCTGCTGTCGTACAACGACGTGGTGAGTTGGGAGGGGCACTCGCACCGGATGGACGACGAGTCCGGCGTGCGCGCATTGCCCGCTTCCCTGGGGGCGACGCTGGAAGCCTAGGGCGTGGCCGCCGCCGCTTCGAAGCGGCGGGAAGAACTCCTCTCCGGGGTTGGGCGCCGCCGCCAGGCGGCGCCCTCTCATGCTCCACGGGCGCGAGGCCGCCGCGCGCGCCCGGCACGCCGAGGTTCGAGCCGCGCGCGCCCGGCACGCCGAGGTTCCAGCCGCGGGCGCCGGCGCCGAGTCCACCCGCCACCGCATGCCCGGGATCGGGCCGCGGCCCGTCGCCGGGCTGCCCGCGGGTCCCGGTGACCGCTCAGGCTCCGCGGACGGGGCGGAAACGGCGGCGCAGCTCCGCTCCGTGTCCGGGCTCGACCGCCGCCACCACCAGGTCGCCCGGGTGCAGCGTGCTCGCCCCTCGGGGCACGATGGTTCGCCCGCCGCGCCGCAGCGCCACGACCACGCTGGTGGGAGGAAGCTCGGCCTGCGCGAGCGTGCTGCCCGCCAGCGGACTGCCGGAGCGCACCCGCACCTCCACGATCCGCTCGCCCACGACGTCCCTCAGGCGCGTGGGCGGGCCGGCGCGCGACGCGTCGCTGCGCTCCGACGCGCGGTAGTACCCTCGCGCCAGATCGCGTTGGTCGAGAACGCCCAGCACGCGCGTCGGATCGTCGGGCGCGACGACGGGCAGGAACGCGACGTCGAGTCGGGCCATGCGTTCCAGCGCGGCGCCGGCCGTCTCTCCCGGCAGGGCCGTCGGGACGTCCGCGCGCGCCACGTCGGCCAGGCGTGTCTCTCCGCCCAGCCCGTCGCGGCGCGCGCGCTCGAGGTCGGCCAGCGTGACGGCCCCGGCGAGCCCCCCGCCCCCCGCCGACCCGCCGGACGAATCGCGCAGCAGGACGCGCTCGACGCCGTCGTGCGCCACGCGCGTCGCGAAGTCGTCGAGCGTGGCATCCCGCTCGAGCCACGCGACGTCGGGCTCGAGGAGGTCACGCACCGCCACCGTCCGCAGCGGGTCCACCTCGCGACCACCCACGAGCACGCGCCCGCGACGCGACAGGATCACGTGGTAGATCGATGCCTGCCCGAGGGCCGCGGCGACCGAGACCGCGACGGCGGTGGCGAGCAGCAGCGGCAGGATGAGCCCGGTACCGCCCGACATCTCCAGCACCAGCACGACGGCGGTCAACGGCGTGCGGGTCAGCGCCGCCAGCGCCGCCGCCATGCCGACCAGCGCGAACGCCCCGGCCGCGGGGTGGGCGGCGGAGACGAGGGGGGCCGCCACCCGGCCGAAGGCGCTTCCCAGCGCGGCGCCGAGGAAGAGCGCCGGCGCGAACACGCCGCCCGCCCCCCAGGAGCCGAAGGAGGCCGCCGTGGCCACGACCTTCGCCAGCGCGAGGCCGAGCAGCACGGCCACGCCTCCGCCGCCCCCTTGGAGGATGTCGCCCACGACGTGGTATCCGCGCCCGAGCACCTGCGGCGCCGCCAGCGAGAGGAGGCCCACTACGGCGCCGCCGGCCGCCGGTCGCAGGCCCGCGGCGAGCGGCAGCCTGTCCAGGAGGTCCTCCGACCCGCTCAGCGCGCGACCGAGCAACACGGACGAGAGGCCGCACACCAGTCCGAGCACGAGGAAGGCGGGCAGGTCCACGAGGGGCCCGGGGCCGAGCGCCGGTACCTTGAACGCCGGAACGGCCCCCAACAGGGACCGCGACACCGCGCTGGCCGTCGCCGCCCCGACCGCCAGCGCCGCCAGGTGATCGCCCCGCATCTGCGTTTCGATGGCCTCGAGGGAGAACAGCACCCCGGCGATCGGGGCGTTGAAGGTGGCCGCGATGCCGGCGGCGGTGGCGACCGCCACCAGCGTGCGGCGGCGTCGCGCCGTCGCCCGGACCGGCGCACAGAGCACCGAGGCGAGCGTGGCGCCGAGCTGGATCACGGGGCCCTCCGTGCCGAGCGATGCCCCCGAGCCGATCGACAGCACGGTCGCCAACGGTCGCCACAGCAGGAGCGACGGCGGCATGCGCCCCCCGCGGTTGGCGACCGCCGCCATCACGCTCGGGATGCCGGAGCCGCGCACGTGCGGCGCGGCGCGCACGACGATCCAGGCGATCAGCAGGCCGCCGAGGACCGGCGCCGCTGCCAGCGCCGCGCGGCCGCCGCCGATACCCGATGACGCGGGAAGCGTCGTCAGCCACGAGTGGGCGTGGCGGACGGCGAGATCCAGGCCGATGGCGGCTAGACCGGTCGTTCCACCGACGACCGCGGCCATCCCCGCCAGCGCGAGCAGACCCCATGCGCCCTGGCCGGCGCGCGGCCGGCGCCGGGACGGGGGGCGCGGCGGGTGAGATCCGGGAGGCACGGCCCAGCATACGGGCGCCCCCGACGTCGGCCCGTGGCGCACGCGAACGCGCGCCGCGAGGGTAGACTCGGGGGCCGGCGCGCGTCGGGCGCGCCGCCGTCGGAGGCACGTGTTCACGGCTGTCTACCTTCCAACCCTGTTGCTGTCGTTCTGCAACGGCCTGCTCGTCCCCACGCTGCCGCTGTTCGCGACCGGGTTCGGGGTCTCTCTCGGGCTCGTGGGCCTCGTTCTCGCCGGCGAGGCGCTCGGCACCCTCCTGGCCGATCTTCCGGCCGGCTCGCTCCTTCGCCGTTTCGACCACAAGGCGATCATGATCGTCGGGGTGGCGCTGGTCGCCGCCTCCGTCCTCCTCCTGGTGCCGGCGCACAACGTTGCGGTGGTGTTCGTCTTGCGGCTCGTGTCCGGGGTGGGCACGGCCCTGTGGAACCTGTCGCGCCACGCCTTCCTCACCGAGGCCACGCATGCCGGGGGGCGGGGCCGCGCCATCTCGACGTTCGGCGGCATCACGCGGATCGGGTCCTTCGTCGGCCCCGCCGCAGGCGGGGTGCTGGCCGGCGCGCTAGGCCTGCGCGCGCCCTTCGTGCTCTACGCGGTGGTGGCGGGCGTGGCTCTCGCGTGCGTGGTGCTGTTCGTGCGGGCCACGGGGGGAGGGCCGCAGGGGCTGGCCTCGCGCGACGCGCTCGCGGGCCCGCGCACCTGGAGCGTCGTGCGCGAGCGCCGGGGCGTGCTCCTCACGGCCGGTGGAGCCCAGCTCATGGCCCAGATGCTGAGGGCCGGACGCAAGGTCCTGCTTCCCCTGTACGCCAGCCAGGTCCTCGGCCTGGACGTCGGTGCCGTGGGTCTCATCCTGTCGGTGTCCGCCTTCGTCGACATGTCGTTGTTCTATCCGGCGGGCTGGTTGATGGACCGTCGCGGGCGGAAGTTCGCCATCGTGCCGAGCTTCGTCTTCCAGGCGGCCGCGCTGGCGCTCGTCCCGCTCACCCACGGGTTCGCGGCGTTGATGGGGGTCGGCGTGCTGCTCGGGATCGGCAACGGGTTCAGCGCGGGCACGATGATGACCCTCGGCGCCGACCTGGCGCCGCGGCGCTCGCTCGGGGAGTTCCTGGGCGTCTGGCGCCTCATCGGCGACGCGGGCTCGACCGGCGGCCCGCTCCTGGTGGGCGCCGTGGCCGGAGCCCTCGACCTCGGGGTGTCCGCGGTCGCCGTGGCCGCCGTGGGGCTCGCCGGCGCCGTGGTGTTCGCCTATCGGGTCCCTGAGACGCTGCGGCGCGAGCCACTCGAGAGCCCCTAGGGCCGCTGCGTCGGGCCGAACGCGCCGGGCGCCGCGCGGGCGGGGTGGGGCCCGTGGCTACAATGATCCATCGAGGTCCGGCGACAGTCCCTCGGGGGTAGGGTGCCGGGGTGGAGGTGACAGGTGGACGAAAGGGAGCCCCAGAGCCCGCGTCCTCCCGGGGCGGCCGCGGGGAGGGCGGGAGCGTTCTTCCGCGATCATCCGCAGCCGATGATCGTGTACGACCCGGAGACGCTCGCCATCGTGGCGGTCAACCCGGCGGCGGTCACCCACTACGGCTTCACCCAGGCGGAGTTCCGGCGCATGTCGCTGCTCGATCTGCGGCCCGAGGAGGACGTCGCCGAGATGCTTCGGGTCCGGCGAGGCCGCGTCCCTCCCTACGTCTTGCCCGGCACCTTCCGTCACCGGCGCAGCGACGGGGCGGTCTTCCACGCGGTCGTCACGGTCCTCGCGGCACGGCATCGCGGCCGGGCGGTGCGCGTCGCGTTGGTGGCGGACGCGACGCCGGAGCGCGACGCTTTCCTGAGGGCGCTGCGCGCCGAGGAGAAGTTCCGGGCCATCTTCGAGAGTGCCTTCGACGCCGTTCTGCTCATGAAGGGGCGGCAGTTCGTCGAGGTCAACACGCGGGCAGAGGAGCTGTTCGGAGCGACGCGCGACAGGTTGCTCGGCATGTCCCCAGCGGAGGTCTCGCCGGTGCGGCAGCCGGACGGCGAGACGTCCGCGGCGCGCGCCGCGGAACGCGTGCGGGAGGCCATGGCGGGCAGGCCGCAGCACTTCGACTGGACCCACCGCCGGCTGGACGGCACAGAGCTCGAGACCGAGGTGCACCTCACGCGCCTCGAGATCGCGGGCGAGGTGTTCCTCAAGGCGCAGGTGCGCGACGTGACCGGGGACCGGCGGCGGCTGTCGGAGCTGCGTGAGCTCCGCACCGCGGTCGAGGAGGGCACCAACATCGTCATGCTGACCGACGCCGACGGACGCATCCGCTACGTCAACCGCCGCTTCACCATCGTGAGCGGCTTCGAGTCCGCGGAGGTGCTGGGCCGGTCGGTGCTCGAGATGGCGGCGCCGGGAGCGCAGGTTCGACCGCTTCAGGAGATCGCGGAGACGGTGCGGCGTGACGGCGCGTGGCACGGCGAGTTCCTCAACCGGACGAAGGCGGGCGGTACCTACTGGGAGCGCGCGCAGATCTCCGGCGTGACGGACGGCGCGGCGAGGGTCACGCGCTTCCTGAAGCTGGCCGAGGACATCACGGAGCGCAGGGCGATGTCGGAGCAGCTGGAGCATCTGGCATCCCACGACGCCGTCACCGGCCTGCCCAACCGTGCCACCTTCGAGGAGCGCCTGGTCGCGCTGGTCGATTCCCGCGTCGCGGACGGCCGGCGTGCCGCCGTGCTGGTCCTCGATCTGCAGGGCTTCCAGCTCATCGCCGACAACCTCGGCCGCGAGGTCGCCGAGGAGATCCTGCGCTCGGCGGCGCGCCGCCTGAGGGCGGCCCTCGGTCCGGAGGTGGTGCTCGCACGCCTGACCCGCGACGAGTTCGGGGTGCTGTCGGCGCCCCTGACCCAGGCGGTGGAGGGCGCGGAGGTGGCCCAACGCGTGCTCGCGGCGCTGGAGGAACCCATCGAGGTCGACGGCCGCTCGGCGCTGCTGCGACCGCGCGTCGGCGTGGCCGTCTTTCCCGATCACGCCGAGCGGCCGAGCGATCTGCTCAAGGCGGCGTCGCTCGCGCTGGGGCGCGCCCGTTCCGTCCCGGGGGCGGGCTTCGCGTTCTTCACGCGCTCCATGAACGTGCGAGCGCAGGAGCGCTTCGAGCTCGAAGGGGAGCTGCGGGCCGCGCTGAGGGCCGGCGAGCTCGAGCTGCACTATCAGCCCACGGTGGCCCTCGCCGGCGGGGTCGCGGGGCTCGAGGCGCTGGTTCGGTGGCGCCACCCGCACCGGGGTCTGCTCGCGCCCGCGCTCTTCATCCCGATGGCGGAGGAGAACGGGATGATCCGTTCGATCGGTAGGGAGGTCCTGCGGCAGGCGTGCCGGCAGGCCGCGGATTGGCTCCGTCGCGGCGTTCCCGTGGGGCGCGTGGCGGTCAACCTGTCGCCCATGCAGTTGCGCGCCCCCGGCTTCCTGGACCAGGTGCGGTCGGAGCTCACGGCCGCGGGGCTCCCCCCCGATCGCCTCGAGCTGGAGGTCACGGAGACCGCCGCGATGCTCGACCACCGCCGCGGCGCGGAGATGCTGGGGGCCCTTCGCGCCCTGGGCTGCCGCGTCACGCTCGACGATTTCGGCACCGGTTACGCCTCGCTCGCGTACCTCCGGGACCTGCCGTTCGACGCCATCAAGCTCGACAGAAGCTTCGTGCAACGCGTGGGCGCCGTCGCGGCACCCGGGCCGAACGGCCACGGACCGGTGGATCAGGCGATCCTCGGGGCCGTCGTGGCGCTCGCGCGAGGCCTGGGCGTCGCGGTGGTGGCCGAGGGCGTGGAGACCGAAGACCAGCTCCAGGCCGTGAAGCACGCGGGGTGCGACGCGGTCCAGGGGTACCTGCTCGCCAGGCCGGCCCCCGCCGAGGAGATCGAGGGCACGGTGCGCCGGCTCGCCGGAGGGCACCCGACCTGATCCGGCGGCCGCCGCGCGCCGTCCGTCGGCGCGCAGCGGCCGTCCGTCGGCGCGCGCCGGCCGTGCGTCGGCGCGCGCCGGCCGTCAGCCGCCGCTGCGCTCCCAGCGGAGCACCGCACCGCGCGGACGCCGTCCGCCGCAGCGACCGCACACGTACGTGCCCCGGTTCCGCCTGTACCGCGGGTAACGCGCGCCACACGCGTCGCACACGAGCTGGTAGGGCGCCGGCGGCAGGACCACCTCGCGTGCGTCGATGCAGCGCCGCGCGGGCACGCCCACCGCGCGGCAGGCGTCGCGCCAGCGCGGGCCGTGCCCGTCGCCGGGCGCCAGCGCGTGGGCGATCTCGTGCAGCACGGTGTCGCGCACGACGCGCTCGTCGTTGAGCAGCGTGAGGGGAGCCGAGAGGGTGATCCTGCGGGCGCCCGCATGGCAGCTGCCCAACCTCCGGCGGGCACGGTCGAAGGCGAAGGTCCAGGTCGACAGGCCGTGGAGGTCCATCAGGTCCCGCGCCATGCGGCGCGCGCTCTCCTCGTTCATCGATCGCCGGCGTCGGCGGGGTGCCGGTCCCCTCCGGCGGCGGCGCCCATCACGAGGCCCAGGTGGCCCGCAACACGCGCAGCCAGTTCTCGTGAGCGATCTTGCGCACGCTGGCCTCGTCGTAGCCGTGGCCGGCGAGCGCCTCGAGCAGGCGCTGGACGCCGGCGACGTCGCCGATGGCCGACGGCACGAGCGCGCCGTCGAAGTCGGAGCCAAGGCCCACCGAGTCGATGCCGGCGTGCTCCACGAGATGATCGATGTGGCGCACCATCGTGTCCAGCGGTAGATCGGCGTCGTTCCCGGACTCCGGCGAGAGGAAGGTCACGGCGAAGTTGAGGCCCACCATGCCGTGGCTGTCGCCCACGGCACGGAGTTGCTCGTCGGTGAGGTTCCGGGGTACAGGGCAGATCGCATGCGCGTTGGAGTGGGTGGCGACCAGCGGCGCGCTGCTCTCCTCGGCCACGTCCCAGAAGCCCCGTTCCGTGATGTGCGAAAGGTCCACCATGATCCCGAGTGCGTTGCACCGGCGCACCAGCCGGCGACCGAGGAGCGTCAGACCGGGCCCCGTGTCCGGGCTCGAGGGATAGGAGAAGGGCACCCCGTGGCCGAAGATGTTCGGCCGGCTCCAGACGATGCCGAGCGAGCGCAAGCCGGCCCGGTAGTAGACGTCCAGCGCCGCCAGATCGGGTCCGATGGCCTCCGCGCCCTCGAAGTGCCAGATGGCGGCGGTGGTGCCATTCGCCAGGCAGGTGGCCAGCTCGTCGGCCGTACGGACGATGCGGAAGCTGCCGCCGGACGCCTGCTCGAGCCCCAACAGCACGGCGCTCATCGCCTGGGCGGTGCGCGCCGCGTAGAGCGGTTCCAGGGGCCCGACCGGCGGGGCGTCGAAACCGCCGCCCGCGCGCGGGCGCATGTTCTCGAAGGGATCGTCGTCGTCGGCCGACGGGACGAAGATGGCGTAGAAGCCACCCGCGAAGCCGCCCTCGCGGGCGCGCACGTGATCGATGTGACCCCCGTCGTTGCGGGCGAAGTAGTCGCGTTGCGGCTGCCTGAACTGGAGCAGCACGGTGTCGTTGTGGCCGTCGAAAACGGGGATCATGTCCCCGAGTCTACGAGATCGGGGGGATCGTCGGCGCCGGCGCGTCCTGGGCGGCGGCCGAGCTCGCCGCAGGCTCCCCGAGCGCGTAGTCGAACCCGAGCTCCGCGAGCTGCTCGGGGGCGTGGTCCACGCCCGCGACCACCTCCGCGATCACCTTCACGCCGACGCGGCGGATGCTGTCCAGCACACCGCGCGTCATCACCCTGTTGGCCCGGCTCTCGAGCCCTCGGAGGATCGCGTCGCGGTGGCCGCCGAGCCAGCGGTACGGGAACTCGCTGTGCTGGCGCGGCCGTCCGCGGCCGCGGCCGGAGCTCTCGAGCATGAGCTCCACACCGGTCTCCGCGAGCCGCTTGAGCAGCCCCATGAGCTCGTCGTCGGCCTCGGAGTCGTCGCCCGCATCGATGGCCATCACCATGCGCGACGGAGCCACGCCGGCCTCGCCGAGTGCCTGCCTGACGCGCTCGGCGCTGTCGTCGCCGAGCGTCTCGCGCGGGGTCGACACGATGAGGCAGGCGTGGCGGCCGTCGCCGGGGAAGCGCATCAGCCGGCGCAGCGCCTGGCGCCCGACCCAACGCTGGAGATCGGGCAATAGCCCGATCTCCCGAGCGAGCTCGAGCATCTGATCGTGTTCGATGCGGCCGTAGCGCTCGTGGGTCCAGCGCAGCACCGCCTTCTCCGCGACCGGCGGCCCCCCCGCCAAGGGCAGGACCGGGTAGTAGTCGACGGCGAGCTCGCCGCGCTCGAGCGCGTAGGGCAGGTCTCGCTCGAGCTGGATCGCGCGGCGCGCGTCGAGGTCTACCCGCTCGTTGAACTGGACGAAGCGGGACTTGCCGTCCTGCTTGGCGCGCCGCAACGACACGTCGGCGCGGTTGAGGACCTCCTTCGGATCGGCGTCCTCGCCCTGCACCAGCGTCACCCCGACGCTGGCGCCGATGCGCACGTCCATCCCGTCGATGGCGAAAGGCTCCGCCATGGCGTCCACGATGCGGCGCGCGACGTCGACGGCGCGCGCCGAGCTGCCGACGTTGGTGAGGAGCGCGGCGAACTCGTCGCCGGCGAGGCGCGCCACGACGTCGTTCGGGTGCACCACGAGCGCCAGCCGGTGGGCCACCCTCACCAGCAGGCTGTCCCCCACGCCGTGACCGTAGCGGTCGTTGACGCGCTTGAAGCCGTCGAGGTCGATGTAGAGCACCGCGTCCAAGGCGTGCTCGGCGCGCTCTGGATCCTCGACGATCCGGCCGAGGTACTCCAGGAAGAAGCGCCGGTTCGGAAGATCCGTGAGCGCGTCGTGAAGGGTGTGGTGGATGAGCTCGCGCTCGCGTTCCTTCAGCACGCTCACGTCCGAGAAGGAGGCGACGACGGCGTAGGGGCTGTCCTCCCCCGGGCGCATGAGGGGCTGCACGTTGGTGCGGATCCAGCGGACGGTGCCGTCGGGCCGCTCGACCCGAAGGATGATGCCGGTGTGCGCCGTGCCGCCGTCGAGGGCGCGCCGGTAGGGCAGCACCTCGCGCTCGATCGGCTGGCCGTCCTCGTCGGTGACCCGCCACAGCGGGTCGCGCTGGTGGCGGCCGTGGAGTTGCGCCGCGCTGAGGCCGAGGATCTCGCGGGCGCTCGGGTTCGAGATGCGTACGCGGCCGTCGGCGTCGTAGATGACCACACCCTCCTGCAGGGAGTCGATCACCACGCGCTGGCGCGTGGTGTTCTCGTGCAGCTCGCGCTCCATGCGCACGCGAGAGGTCAGGTCCTGGATCTGCTTGACGATCGCGAGCAGCCTGCCGCGCTCGTCGCGCACCGCGGTGATCCCGGCGAGCGCGTAGAGGATGCTGCCGTCCTTGCGGACGTAGAGGCGCCGGGTCTGGTCGCTCTCGCGCGTGCCGTCGCGCATCTCGCCGTGCAGCCTCTCGATGAGGCCGTGATCGTCGGGATGCACGAAGTCGAGCAGGTTGCGGCCGATCAGCTCCTGCGGCTCGTACCCGAGCATGCGGCAGAACTCCTGATTGACGTCGAGGAGGGCGCCGTCCGGGGCGATCAGGCTGGTCCCGAAGGCGGCTTGGCGCAGCATGCCGCCCGGCACGTCGGCGAGCCCGCGCAGGAACACGCGAGCGGCGTCAGGTGCGATGTCGGTGTCGCGTCTGTCCCTCGTCAACCCGAAAACTCCCCGCGGCGGTCCGCGCTGAGAACAGGCGTCCGGAAGTCGCCGGTGTCCGAGGGCGGTGCGCCGGCCATGGACGTCCAGCTTACACCGGCCGGGCCGAGCGAGCGGCGGCGCGTGGGACGTTGGTGAAGGCGTCGGCCCTCCCCGGCCTACACGCCGCCGAGGCCGCGCTCGCGTGCCCACACGACCGCCTCGGCCCTGGAGGACACGCCGATCTTGTCGTAGACCGTCGCGACGTAGTTCCGCACGGTGGACGAGGCGAGCTTCAGCTCCGCCTGGATCTGCTCGTTGCTGCGGCCCTGGGCGATGAGACCGAGGACCGTCCGCTCGCGGCGCGTGAGGCGCGAGAGGTCGACATCCGGCGCGTCTCCGCGCAGGGCGGCGAGCTTCTCGAGCACGGATTGCGCCACCCAGCCGGTGTCCTGCATCACCTCGTGCAGGGCCCGCCGGAGATCCTGCTCGTTCTGCTTGCGCTCCGTGATGTCGAGCAGCATCTTCACCTGGCCGACATGATCGTCGATCGTGAAGTCCGCGACCGACAGGAGGGCGTCGACGATCCTGCCGTCCTTGCGCCGCAGGCGCACCTCGAGGTTGCGCCTCGCGCGCTCCGCGCCGGCGGCGTCCGTGAGCGTCTCCTGATCCTGACGGGAGCTCCAGAAGCCGAGCTCGCGCGCTCCGTGCCCCACGAGCTCGTCGACCGCGTAGCCCGTGAGCTCGCAGAAGGCGGCGTTCGCGTCGCGGATGTCATCGTTCGCGCCGGTGAGGGCGATGGCGACGGGGGACGCCGAGAACACACGCCGGAAGCGCGTCTCGCTCTCGTGCACCTGGCGCGTGCGCTCGTCGACCCGCTCTTCGAGCGTGCGGTTCAGGTCGCGCTGGAAGGCCTCGGCGCGGATGCGCACGACCGTGGCGAGCGCACGGTTGCCTGCCTCCGTCGTCACGTCCAACTCACCCTCGCTCCAGCTCCGCTCCGCGGCCTCGAGCACCGCCAGTGCGGCGTCGTGCTCGTCGACGATGAGCGGGACGACGATCGCAGCGCGTACCCCCGGCGCGGCGAGCGCCACGCGGTCACGCTCGGTCAAGCGCGCGTCCTCGAGCGCGTCGACGATCACCAGCCGCTCGGCGGCGGCCAGATGACGCGCCGTGAAGGCGCCGAGGTCCAGCTCCCGGCCCTGGAGGCGGCCGCCGGCCAGCGGCCGTACCGGGCTGCGGCCCTCGGGTCCCGCTTCGCGATCTTCCGGCGCCACGTCTTCGCCCCGCGCGACGTCTTCGCCCGGCGCCACGTCTTCGCCCGGCGACGCAACGCCCGGCACCGCGCCGTCCGGCGCGTCGGAGGCAGGGGCCCTCGCGACCGGGGCCCTCGCGACCGGGGCCCTCGCGACCGGCGCGCCGATCCCGGGTGCCCGGGATTCCGCCGAGACCCTCAGCCGCGCGCCTCCGTCGATCCGGTCGGCGAACACCACGGCGCTCGCACCGAGGTGCTCGCGGAGCGCGCGGCAGGTGGTCGCGTACACCTCGTTCACGTCCTGACTACCACGCAGCCTGTCGCTCAGGCGCAGCAGGAAGACCTGGCGCGCCTCGCTGCCGCGGACCGCCTGCTCGGCGCGCTTGCGCACGCTGATGTCGACGAAGGTGATGACCACGCCCTCGATGCGGTCCTCCTCCGAGCGGTACGGCAGCACGGACGTGAGGTAGGTGGCGCCGTCCTGACTGGTGAGCTCGCGTTGAACGGGGGTCAGGTTCTCGAGCACGCCGCGCGCATCGTCGAGGAGTCCGTCGTAACCGAAGCGATGCGTCAGGTCAGCCAGCGGCCGGCCGCGGTCCTCGCGCCGCACGCTGAACAGGAGCGTCGCCGGGCGGGTGAAGCGCACGATGCGGAGCTCGCGGTCGAGGAACAACGTCGCGATCTGCGACGCGCTCAGCAGGTTCTGGAGATCGCTCGACAGGCGCGCGAGCTCCTCCATCTTCACGCGGTACTCCTGGTTGACCGTCGTGAGCTCCTCGTTGACCGACTGGAGCTCCTCCTTGGAGGTCTCGAGCTCCTCGAGCGTCGACCTGAGCTCCTCGTTCGCGGACTGCAGCTCCTCGTTGCTGGACCGGAGGTTCTCCTGGCTGGTCTCGTGCTCCTCGACGAGGTTGTCGAGCTGTTCGCGGGCGAGAGCCAGCTCGTTCTCCAGCTCCTCGGTATCGCCCATGGCGCCGGGATAGGGCTCCGGCGCGTTTTCGTCGACGTTCTGCTCGTCGAAGATCACGAGCAGCAGATCGGGCTCGCCCGCGCCCCTCGCGGGCCGCACCGCGATCACGACCTCGCGCTCCCCCTCCGGTTGCGGCAGGCGGACGGGGCGGGAGCGGGTGGGTTGCCGACCCGCACGCGCTCGACGCAGCGCCGCCCCCAGCTCGAGCCGCAGCTCCCGGCGCACCAGCCGCACCACGCTGGTGGTCGGAACGCCGCCCGGCGGATGGAGGAAGCGGCCCGCTCGCTCGGACAGGTGCAGGACCTGGTCGCCGGGCCCGATGAGAAGGCTGGGCGGCGCGTAGTGCTCGAGCATGGCGCGGTGCGAGCTCGCCTCGGCGGCGATGGCCGGCGCGTCGACCGTGTCGGGCGGCGCGTCCTCCACGCGCTGCCGGGAACCGCCGAACACTGCGAGGCGCGGCTCGTTCGACGGCACGTTGCGCTTGCGGAACACCGCGCGTTCGGCGCCCACCTGCACGAACTGGTCGCCGTGTTCGATCCCCTCCGAGGTACCGAGCAGCAGGAAACCCGACGGCTCGAGGGCGTAGTGGAACAGGTTCGCGACCTCCACCTGCAGCTCGCGCTCGAGGTAGATGAACAGGTTGCGGCACGAGACGAGGTCGAGGTGCGAGAAGGGCGGGTCGGCCAGGAGATCGTGCTCGGCGAACACGACGGTGTCCCTGAGCTGCTTGCGAACGCGATATCCGCCGGGCTCCTGGGTGAAGAAGCGCCGCAACCGGTCGGCCGGGACGTCCGCGGCGATCGTCGCGGGGTAGATGCCCTCGCGGGCGTGCTTGAGCGACGGGCCGTGGAGATCGGTGCCGAAGACCTGCAGGTTCGGGGACTCCCCGCGCCGCGCCGCCTCCTCCAGCAGCAAGATCGCCAGCGAGTACGCCTCCTCGCCCGACGCGCACCCGACGGACCACACGCGCAGCGGGTCGCCGGGCGCGCGCGCCTCGAAGATCGCGGGCACGACGTCGCGCGCGAGCTCGGCGAAGATGGCCGGATCGCGGAAGAAGTGCGTGACGGTGACGAGCAGGTCGTCGGAGAGGGTCGCGGCCTCGGCCGGGTCGTGCTCGAGCGTGTCGATGTAGCCCTCCAGGTCGCGCGCCGGCAGAAGCTGCACGCGCCGCAGCAGGCGTCGGAGGATGGCGCCTCTCCGGTAGCGCGAGAAGTCCCGGCGGGTCCGGTCGCGCACGACGGCGAGGGCGCGCGTCACCAGCTCCTCGCTCGAGGCCGCGAGGGCGTCGAGCTGCCGCTCCGGGGCGACGCCGACGTGCGCCGCCTCGACGATGCGCGCCGGCATCTGGGTGACCGGCAGGGCGATGTCGACGGCCCCCAACGCGAGGGCGCTGCGCGGCATGCCGTCGAACTCGGCCTCGTCCGGGTCCTGGACGAGGGCGAGGCCGCCCACCTCGCGGATGGCGCGGAGCCCGAAGGTGCCGTCGCTGCCCGTTCCGCTGAGGACGACGCCGATGCTTCGGGGGCCGTAGGCGTTCGCGAGGGTGCGGAAGAAGCGGTCGATCGTGGCGGGATGTCCCGCAACGGGGTCGTCGCTCGTCAACAGCAGGCGACCGCCGATGCTGCTCAGGTTGCGCCCGGGAGGGATCACGTACACGTGCCCGGGCTCGATCTCCACCTCGTCGCGGACCTGCTGCACGGGCAGATCGGTGCTCGCCTGCAGGATCTCCGAGAGGCGGCTATCGTGCACGCGGGAGAGATGGACGACGACGACGTAGGCGAGGTTCGCATCTCGAGGGACCGCGCCGAAGAACGACCGGAGCGCCTCGAGCCCACCGGCCGAGGCCCCCAACCCGACCACGAGGGGGGTCGGGCCCGGGGAACCCGCTACCGTTCCCCCGGCGGTCGCGGCATCGTCGTGTGCCTTGCGCGCTGCGATGATCGACCTCCCCGCTAGGTTGGCTCGTCCGCCCTACTGTAGCCTAGAGCCTCGCGCGCCTCCATAGCCGCACGGGCGGTACGTTCCGCCCGGTATGCTCGAGCCGATGCGCCAGCTCCCGCTTCGGTCCCCCGCAGGGGTGCGGCGTCGATCGCCTCCGGCGCGCTGGTGGTTCGTGGCGCTCGCCCTCGCCCTGCCGTGGCCGGCGCTCGCCCGCGCCACCATCGTCGCCTCCATCCACCCGTACGCCTCACTCCTGCGCCAGATCGCCGGACCCGACGCGGACGTGATCCAGATCCTCCCCTCGGGCGCCTCGCCCCACACCTACGACCCGGCACCGTCCGACGCCCGCGCGATCGCGCGCGCCGATCTCGTCGTCATGAACGGCGGGGTGGATGCGTGGCTCTCACGGCTGGTGGCGGCCGTCAACCCTTCGGCGGCGTCGTTCGTGGCGACGCAAGCGGTGACCTACGTGCCGATCCGCGGAAACGAGGCGGCCCCCGGCACCGCGGACGCCACGACGAACCCCCACATCTGGCTGGACCCGTCGCTCATGGCGCAGGCCGTGCCGCTCATGGCCGCCGCCGTGGCCGGCGTCGATCCCGGGCACGCGGCGGCCTACCTGGCGCGCGGTCGAGCCCTGGCCACCGAGCTCGCGGCCCTCGATCGCGACCTCGCCGCCAGCCTCGCACCGGTGGCGGGGCGGCCGTTCGTGCCGTTCCACGACGGCTGGCCGTACTTCGCGCGCCACTTCCGCCTCGACGTCGTGACCACGCTCGAGCCGTTCCCCGGGCGAGAGCCCAGCGCGCGCTACCTGACCCGGGCGATCGCGGCGATCCGGGCCTCGGGGGCGGTCGCCATCTTCTCGGAGCGCCAGCTCGATGCGCGCCCTGCGCAGGTCGTGGCGGACAGCGCCGGCATCCGGCTGTACCTGCTCGACCCCCTCGGAACCGACGATCAGACGTACCAGGACGTCCTGCGCGCGGCCGCCGCCACCGTCCTGGCGGCCCTGAGCCGCTGAGCGGGGCCGGGGCGCCGGCCGGTGGTCCGGTGGCCGTAGCCCGCCGCGCCATGCAGCGGCGCCGCGCGACGGAAAGGGCCGGACCCGGAGGTCCGGCCCTTTCGGGTGCTCGGCCGCGACCTTGCTGCGGTCCGAGAGGCCGCGGAGCGGCCCGGCGGCGCTGCCCGGCGGCGCCGAGCGGCGCCAAGCGCCGGCTCCCACGGAGCCGGCCCGGCGTCAGGTGCGCTGCGGCGCCGACGTCGCGCGCGACGCCTGGGCGACGGCCGACAGGGCCACGATCAAGAAGAACGCGCCGACGATCCAGGCGTTCCAGGCGGCTCCCGCGATGACCGCGAAGCCCAGCACCCAGGGCGAGATGAAGGTCCATGCGCCCACGAGGGCGTCGAACCATTCGGCGCCGGACACGGCCGGTGCCGACAGCGCCCAGAGCGCGCCGAGCACCATCACGATGCCGACGACCCAGGCGTTCCAGGCCGCCACCGGCGCGGTGGCGTAACCGAAGATCCAGGGCGTGGCGAACAGCCAGGCCCCGGCGAGCATGTTGATCCAATCTTGCCAACGGGTCCATGCACGCATTTGATGGCCTCCTTCCTTGGCGACGTCGTGGGCGGAGGGCGCGCCCCCGCCGCAGATCCCGCGGTCGGCCGCGGAACACCCCCCGTGATAGCGTGCCGCCGGAAGAGGCCGTGCGACGCAGACGACGCTCCGAGCGGTCCATCCCGGCTCGCACCGAACGGGCGGCTGGAGGCCGGCGGAGGGGTCCGGCGCCCCGCGTGCTGGCCGGCGCGACGGGGAACGTCCGGGCCGGCGCGACGGGGAACGTCCGGGCCGGAGCGGCCACGGCGCGCCCGCGCGCGGGGCGGTGCGGCGGGCGGCGAGGTAAGAGCGGCCGCCCGTGGCCCGCCATCGCCGCTACAATGGCGCTCGGTGCCGCACCCGGGAGGAGGATCATGGCCACGCACGACGCGGTCGTCGAGGTGCACGACCTGATCAAGACCTACGGCGACCTGAACGCCGTCGACGGCGTGAGCTTCAGCGTCGGCCGCGGGGAGTTCTTCGGCATGCTCGGCCCGAACGGGGCGGGCAAGTCCACGACGATGCGGATGGTGTACCAGGTGACGCCGCGCACCTCCGGCACGCTCCGCATCTTCGGGATGGACGCCGGCGAGCACGCGCGGGCGATCAAGCAGCGGCTCGGCGTGGTGCCGCAGATGGACAACCTCGACGAGGAGCTGCGGGTCATCGACAACCTGATGATCTACGCGCGCTTCAACGGCATCCGCGGCGCACCGGCGCGGCAGCGCGCCGACGAGCTGTTGGCCTTCACGGAGCTCGGCGGGAAGCGCCGGGCGCGCGTCGAGGAGCTGTCGGGCGGCATGAAACGGCGGCTCACGCTAGCGCGCGGCCTCATGAACGATCCCGAGCTGGTGATCCTCGACGAGCCGACCACCGGGCTCGACCCTCAGGTCCGCCTGAACCTCTGGGCCAAGCTCGACGAGTTGCGCGCGCGCGGCATCACGCTGATGATGAGCACGCACTACATGGACGAGGCGGAACGCCTGTGCGACCGCATCGTCATCATGGACCACGGGAGGATCATCGCGGCCGGCGACCCTCGTTCGCTCATCGGCGACAACGTCGCGCCGTTCGTGATCGAGGCCCGCGGCGGTGGGGCGGGCGCCGAGGAGTTGCGGCGGTCGGCGGCCGAACTCGGCGCCGAGATCGCCCACACCGGCGACAGGATCAGCCTCTTCGTGCACGATGCCGACGCGGCGCTCGCGAAGCTGCGCGGCGACGGCTTCGAGCTCCAGCGAGCGTTCGTCCGGCCGGCGAACCTCGAGGACGTGTTCCTGAAGCTGACGGGCCGAACGCTGCGAGAGTGACGCTCGGGCGCCGTGGCAGGGCGGCCGACGCGCCGCCGGCGACGGGGGCCGCCGCCGGCGCACGGAGGGAGGGCACGCGTGATAGGGACCGAAGCGGGCAAGGGCGCGAACGGCGCCGGCGGGGGCGGCACGGGCTGGATCGACCTGCGCAGCGCGGGGCGGGTGTGGCAGCGAAACCTGCTGGTCTACCGGGACCGTTGGTTCTACGGCCTGCTGCCCAACTTCTTCGAGCCGCTGTTCTACCTCCTCGGGCTGGGGGTGGGCCTGGGCTACTACGTGAGCAGCGGCGGCGAGTTCTCGCAGGGTTACCTGTACTTCATCGCGCCGGGCCTGGTGGCGTCGTCGTCGATGAACGGCGCGTCCTTCGAGACGACCTACAACGTGTTCGTGAAGCTCCACTTCGGCCGCCTCTACGACGCGGTCGTCACCACCCGCGTCAACATGGAGGACGTGGCGGTCGGCGAGCTGTTGTGGGCGGTGACCCGGTCGCTCATCTACGGCGGGATCTTCCTGCTCATCACCCTGTTCTTCGACTCGCCGATCACCTGGCGGCTGGCCCTCGCGTTCCCGGCCCTGGCGCTCGTCGGATACTGCTTCAGCGCCATCGGGCTCGCGTTCACCTCGGTGATCCACATCATCGACGTGTTCTCGTACTACTTCACGCTGTTCATCACGCCGTCGTTCCTCTTCTCCGGCATCTTCTTCCCCGTCGCGGAGCGTTTCCCGCCGGCGTTGGTGCTCGTGGCCCAGGCGACCCCGCTGTACCGGGCGGTGCGCCTGATCCGCGGGCTGGTCAACGGGCAGTGGCAGGGGCTCTGGTTCGACGCGCTCTACCTCGCCGTGGTCGGCACCGCGCTCGCGGTCTTCGCGGTGTGGCGCATGCAGCGGCGCGTGATCCGCTGATTCGCCGGCCGCGAGGCTGAGTCGCGGGCCCCGAGGCGCGCGCGACGCTCAGCCGGCGTGCGACAGGGGCAGGGTCACGCGCATGGTCGTGCCGGACCCTTGCACGCTCTCGGCGCCGATGGTGCCGCCGTGCGCCTCGACGAGCGAGCGCGCGATTGCGAGCCCGAGACCGGAGGCGCCCGATTCGGCGGTCCGCGCCGGGTCGACCCTGTAGAAGCGCTCGAAGATGTGCGGCAGGGTCTCGGGCGCCATGCCTGCCCCCGTGTCCGCCACCGTCAGGACCACGGCGTCGCCCTCGCGGCCCGCAGCCAACGCCACGCGGCCACCGGGAGGCGTGAAGCGAAGGGCGTTGGCCACCAGGTTCCCGAGCACCTGACGCATGCGCTTCGCGTCGACCTCCACCGCCGCCGGGACGTCGCCGCTCTGCACCTGCAGCTCGACCCCGGCCGCGTCGGCCAGCGGTCCGAAGGCCTGGTACACGGAGCGCAGCAGCTCGTCCGGCGCCACGCTCTCGCGTTGCAATGCCAGGCGTCCGGCGTCCGCCAGCGACAGCGTCCGGAGGTCCTCGACCAGGCCCTGGAGGTGCCGGGCCTCGTCGTGGAGGGTGGCGATCGTTTCCGGGGTGGGCTCGAGCACGCCGTCGCGGATCCCCTCGAGGTAGCCGGTCACGACCGACAACGGCGTGCGCAGCTCGTGCGCGATGTCCGCCGTCATCTGGTCCCGGACGCGCTGCGACCGCGCGAGTTGCGCGCTCATCTCGTTGAACGCCGTGGCCATCTCGCCGAACTCGTCGTGGGCGCGCACGGGCACCGTCTGCTCGAGCGCGCCGTTGCGCATGCTCCGGATGGCGCGCGTCAGGTCGTGGACGGGCCGGGTGAGCATGCGGGTGGAGACCACGCCGAGGATCAGCGCGAGCGCGGCGGCGCCCGCGACCGCGAGCAGCAGCGCCGCGCCGGTGCGGCGCAGGAAGATGCGCTCCAGGCCGCGCAGCTCCGGCGGCGCGAAGTACAGGACGGTGCCGATGCGTTCGCCGGCGAGCATCACCGGCGTTCCCTGGCGCAGGAGCTCGGCTCCGGCGCGCTCGCCCGGATGCAACCAGCCCGCGCCGACCACGGCCGTGCCTCCGGCGTCCACCAACGCGAACGGGCTGCGGCGCATGTAGCGGTCCACGGTCCAGCGCGGGGGAGCGTCGGCCGGAGCGTCGGGCGTCGCCGCGGCGGCATCGGGACCCGCACCGGCCGCGACGCCGGGGCTTGAGCCCGGGCCTGTGCCCGGGCGTGCGCTCGGTGCCGCATTCGGTCCCGCGGCCGTCCCCGCGCCGGGCCCCGCGCCGGTCCCCGCGCCGGGCCCGGCGCCGGCCGCGCCGCCGACCCCGCCCACGACACCCCCGCCGGTCACGGCGCCGGGCGCGCCGCCCGGTCCGCCGCCGACCCCGCCGGCGGGCTCGTCGAGCGGATCCTCTCCGCGCGTGAGGTAGTGCTGCACGTCGACCTCGAGCTGGGATTCGACCCCGTCGAAGCTGCCGTGGGCGGCGTAGTACGTCGACACGGTGTCGATGAACGAGGCGCGCGCCTGCGCGACGCGCAGGCGGTCGAACTGGCTGGAGGTGATCCAGCGTGCGCTCACGCCCACCAGCGCGACCGCCAGCAGGCTGCTCACGACGATGACCAGCGTGAGGCGGAAGCGCACGGAGTTCAAGGGCGCCGGCTCATGTGCGGACGGGCACGCGGAAGCGGTAGCCGATCCCGAACACGGTCTCCACGTAGCGCGGGTGTCGGGTGTCGGGCTCGAGCTTCTTGCGGAGGTTCCGGACGTGGGCGTCCACGGTCCGCTCCACCCGCTCGAAGCCGTCGCCGGGGAGCTGGTCGAGCAGGTCGCTGCGCGAGAACACGCGGCCCGGGGCCGCCATGAGAACCGCCAGCAGCTCGAACTCCGAGGGCGTGAGGTCCGCGGCCACGCCATTCACCTGCACGGTGTGGCGCACGCGATCGAGCTCCACGCCGTCGACCCGGAGGACCTCGCCCGCCCGCGAGCGCTGCTCGTAGCGCCGCAGGACGGCCCGGACGCGGGCGTGCAGCTCCGCCATGCCGAAGGGCTTGGTGACGTAGTCGTCGGCCCCGAGCTCGAGGCCGACCACCTTGTCCGACTCCTCGACCCTGGCCGTGAGGAGGATGACGGGCGTATCGGACTCGCGCCGGTACACCCGCATGAACTCGAAGCCGTCCATCTCCGGCATCATCACGTCGAGCAGGATCAGGTCCGGCCGCGCGTGACGGGCCGTGAACAGCGCGTTCCGGCCGTTGTCGGCGACCACCGTGCGGTACCCCTGCTTGCCGAGGTACTCCTGCAGCAGGCGTGTGAGGCTGAGCTTGTCGTCGACGATGAGGATCGTCCTGGTCATGTCATGGCTCCAACGGGTCGGTCCCGCCCGTGCGGCCGCGCCGAGGGAAAGGATACGAGCCCCGTGTGAAGGAGATGTGCAGCGGTCGCGCGACCCGCGTTTGGTAGCCCGCGGCTCCCGGCGCGGCGCGCGCCGCGCGTAGGTTGCGACGTGGCACGCCGCAGGCCGTTCCTGCGACGCCGTACCCAACGCGCCGGGAGGTGCCCACCATGTCCACAGCTAGAACGTCACGTGCGCGTCGCCCGCGTTTCCCAGGCGGCCTCGCGATCGCGGCGTGCGCCGCGCTGGCCATCGCGGGATGCGCCGCATCGTCCCAGGAGGCGCCTGCCGCGAACGACTGGACCCGGTTCGGATGGGACGAGGGGCGCTCCGACGCGGCGACCGTCGACACCGGGCTCAGCGCCAAGAACGTCGGCTCGCTCGAGCGGCAACAGGTGGACCTCGGCGGCACCGTCGACAGCTCCCCCATCTACCTGCACGGCGTGAGCATCGGCGGCGCCAAGCACGACGCGTTCTTCGTCACGACCATCTACGGGCGCACGCTCGCCATCGACGCCGGCGACGGCTCCATCCTGTGGACCTTCACCCCTCCGGGGTACGCGGACTGGGCCGGGAGCTACCGCATCACGACGGCGTCCCCGGTCGCCGACCCGGACCGCGCCCACATCTACGCCGCGTCACCCGACGGTCACGTGCAGAAGCTCGCCGTCGCCGACGGGAGCGCGAGCTGGAGCACGGCGGTGACGACGTTGCCGCAGCGGGAGAAGATCGCCGCGGCCCTCAACCTCCACGGCGGCCGCGTGGTGGTGGCCACAGGCGGGTACATCGGCGATCAGCCGCCGTACCAGGGGCACGTCGCGGTCCTCGACGCCGGCGACGGATCCGTGATCCACGTGTTCAACGCCCTGTGCTCCGACCGGCCGGGCCTGCTCGATCCCTCCTCGTGCAAGGAGAGCGGCGCCGCCATCTGGGGTCGCGCCGGAGCCGTGATCGACGCGTCCAGCGGGAACATCTTCGTCGCCACCGGCGACGCGGTGTGGGACGGGGACACGAACTGGGGCGACGCGGTGCTCGAGCTCGCGCCCGGCGCCGACCGACTGCTCGGCAACTTCACCCCCGCCAACACCGACCAGCTCGACACGGGCGACGTCGACCTGGGATCCAGCGCACCGGTGCTGCTCGGCGACGGCCTCGTGCTGCAGGGGGGCAAGGACGCCATCCTCCACCTCCTCGACTGGGGCTCGATGAAGGGCGCCTCGCCGCACAAGGACCACGAGGTGCAGACCGTGGATACGCCGTCCGGGAAGAAGCTCTTCACCGCGCCGGCGGTGTGGCACGACGGCGACACGACCTGGGTCTTCGCCGCCGACGGCGGCGGCACGGCCGCCTGGAAGGTGGCGGGCGGCAAGCTCGAGCCGGCGTGGCACGTCGCCAACGCGGGCACCAGTCCGGTCCTGGCCGGCGGCCTGCTGTACGTCTTCGACCCGAGCGGCGGCGGCCTGCGGATCTACCGGCCCGACAGCGGCGACGTGGTGGCGACCCTCGATGCCGGCAAGGGGCACTGGAACACGCCCATCGCCATCGACGGCCGCATCGCCCTGCCGGAGGGGAACGCCAACCAGCACCAGACCAGCGGCGTGCTCGACATCTGGCGCCTGCCCCAGTGATCCGGCGAGTGCGAGGGTGCGAGCCGGGGAGGGCGCGACCCGAACGGCTGGATCGACCGGCCGAGGCGCCGTTCAGGCGAGCAGGATGCCCATGACCTCGTCGTCGGTCGCCGGCGCGGCGCGCAGGCGCGTGCCGAACGCGCTCAGCGCCAGCAGCGCCGAGGCCGTGAGGCCGGCGGCGCTCAGGTAGGAGGAGGCCGCGAGCTGGTACGGGTGATCGTCCAGCGCGTCGTAGGCGTGCGCGAGGCACGGCGCGCCGGACCGGGCGAGCTCGGCCGCCCGAACCAGGCGGGCCTCGATGACCTCGAGCAGCGGCAGCAGCCCGCGGAAGCCGACGTCCTGCTCGGGGGGCGGGCGGTGCTCGAGCCACACCGCGACGTCGTCGCGCGCCACGGGGGCGCCGTGCCACGCCCGGGCCTGGCGGGCGCCCGCCGCGGCCGCCAACGCGGCGGCGTCGAGCGCCTCGAGCCACAGGCGCTGCGGGCTCCGCCCTAGGAAGGACGGGAGGCGCCCACCCGCGGCCACCCGCTCGAACGGCAGGGCGCGCACCTCGACGAGGCGCTCGGCGACCCGCTCGAAGCCGGCGGCGACCGCCCCCAGGTCGGCGCCTGTCGCCGGGCCGGGCGCCGCCGGCGGCGGTGGCGCGTCGCCGCGCCGGAGCGAGCGCTCCGCCAACGCGTTGGCGAAGAGGCGCACGCCCTCCCCCCAACCGAGCTGCAGCACGCCCAGCCCGAACTCGGGGTGCGAGCCGAACAGCACCACGGTGCCGTCGTCGACGTCGGCCGCCAGCGCGGTCGCGCACCCGGCCGCGACCCCGCGGTCGAAGAGGGTGGGGGAGGGGGGCGGCGCCATGAAGCCCTCGCCCGGCGTGAAGTCGTCGGTAGCGCCCGCGAAGCGCGCGACCCCGACGGCCTCGCCCAGGCGCGGATCGTCGCCGGTCCACGACGGGTCGAACATGGGGCCGTTGTAGTGCACGAGGTGGAACCGCGGCGGCAGGCCGCGAGCCAGCCAGTGGCTCGGCCGGGTGGGCGCCGCCTCGATGGTCCCCACGCCCGGCGACGTGAGCCCGGCCGAGATCCCGTCGCCCGCATTGAACAGGCGCGCGTCGACCATGCACATCGAGGCGGCGGCCGGGTTCTCGCGCCAGAACGACGCGCCGACCCTGGCGGGCAGGAACGATCCGGCGCAGGACCCGACGTACATGCCGCCGCGGCGTACCCACGCGTCCACGGCGCGCGCGCCGTCGTCGCCGAGGGGCTCGAGCAGGCCGGCCATGGCGCGCGCGCCGCCGCCGGGCATCACCAGCACGTCGAACCGCGCGAGACCGCCGGCGCGGATCTCGGCGGCGGACACCGGCCGCACCCGGGCGCCCCACAGCGCGGCCAGCGCCGCGTGGTGGTACGGGGAGCCGCCGCTCGCGTACACGCCGACCGAGAGAGCGGCGAAGGAGTCCCGATGGCTGCCGACGAGCTCGTTGAAGGCCGTTCTGTCCACGTCACCTCCGGGTCGGGCGGCCCCACGCGCCCGCGCACCCCCATGATGCCAGGAGCGCGTGGCGGCCGGGGCGGGTATCCTGGTGCCGGTCCCGACCGCCGGCCGGGCCCGAGGAGGGAGCGCGCGATGCCCAACGACGACGACATCCCCTTCGCACGACGGGCCGGCGCGGGTAGGACGGGCGCGGGTGAGTCGGGCGCGGGTGAGTCGGGCGCGGGTGAGACGGGCGCGGGTGAGTCGGGCGCGGGTGAGTCGGGCGCGGGTGAGACGGGCGCGGATGGGACGGGCGCGGATGGGGCGCGTGCAGGGGGGACGGGTGCAGGCGTCGCCCGCACCGCACCCCCCGACGAGGTGCTGGCTCTCGACGCCGCCGATCCGCTGGCGCGCTTCCGCGAGCGCTTCGTCTTCGACCCCGCCCCGGCGGGCCGAGCGGCGCCGATCTACCTCGACGGCAACTCGCTCGGCCGACTCCCCACGGCGGCCCGCGCGCGGGTGGTGGACGCGCTCGACAGGGAGTGGGGGCGCGACCTCATCGGGAGCTGGCGCAACGGTTGGTACGAGGCTCCGGCGCGCACGGGCGACGCGCTCGCCCCCCTGATCGGTGCCGGCGCGGGCGAGGTGGTGGTGAGCGACAGCACCTCCGTGAACCTCTACAAGCTCGCCGCCGCGGCCGTCGCCGCCCGGCCGGAGCGGCCCAAGATCGTCACCGACGAGATGAACTTCCCCTCGGACGTCTACGTGTTGCAGGGCGTGGCGCGCGGCCTCCCGGGGCGTGCGCTGCAGGTCACGCCGGCCGCGCACGACGGGATCGAGCCGGATCTCGACGCGCTCGAGCGCGCCATCGACGCCTCCACCGCCCTGGTGGTGCTGTCGCTCGTGACCTTCAAGAGCGGCTACCTCCACGACGCGGAGCGTATCGCGCGGCGTGCCCGGGAGACGGGCGCCTGGGTGCTGTGGGACCTGAGCCACGCGACGGGCGCGGTGCCGGTGCGCCTTCGAGCATGGGGCAGCGAGATGGCCGTGGGCTGCACCTACAAGTACCTCAACGGCGGGCCGGGCGCCCCCGCGTTCCTGTACGTGCGCCGCGACCTCCAAGCGACGTTGCGGTCGCCGCTCGAGGGTTGGTTCGGGCGCGGCGACCCCTTCGGCTTCGCGCTGGACGCCGACCCCGCGGACGGGATCGGCCGCTTCCTGGTCGGCACACCGCCCATCCTCTCGTTGTCCGCGGTGGAGGCGGCGTTGGAGCCCGTGCTCGAGGCGGGCATCGAGGCGATCCGGGCGAAGTCCGTGGCACTCGGCGAGCTGCTCGTCCGGCGCTACGACGAGGTGCTGGCGCCGCTCGGCTTCGGCCTCGGCTCGCCGCGCGACCCCGCGCGGCGGGGCGCGCACGTGAGCCTGCGCCACCCCGACGGCCTGCGCCTGAGCCGCGCCCTCGCCGTGTCCGGCGTGGTGCCGGACTTCCGCGACCCCGACACGCTCCGCTTCGGCCTCTCGCCGTTGACGACGAGCTTCGCGGAGGTGTGGTGGGCGCTCGAGACGCTGCGCGACGTGGCGGCCACGGGACGCCACCTCGAGGTCGACGGCGCACGCCGCGGGGTGACCTGAGGGGCGGCCGACGCGCCGCGCCGCTCAGCGCCCGCGGACGCCGCGGATGGAGCCGTGGGCGCCGATGCGGTAGCGCCGCCCGCTCCACAGCAGCTCGCGGCGCGCCGCGGCGACCACGAACAGCACGGGCGCCACCAGGGCCTCGTAGAGCGGGGCGACGAGCGCGTAGCGGCCGCGCGGCTCGGCGCCGTACACGTCCTCGTTGAGGGTCACCACCGCCACCACCCGGCTGCCGACGGCCACGGTCAGGACCAACCACGCCATGCCGAGCGGCCCGCCGCCGGTCACCGCGGACCACGCCAGGGCAAGGGCCGCCCACGCCACCGGGTGCCACGACGCCGCGATGAGGGCGAACGTGCGCCACCCCTCCGCGCGCAGCATGGTCAGCCACCGCAGCACCTGCGTGCCGCCCGCACCCGCTCGGAGGCCGGCCGGGGCGAGCCGCACGGGGCGGTGCAGCGGGGCGTTGCGAAGGCCGGCGTCGCGCATCGACCGTCCCAGGGCGGCGTCGTCGCTGACGGTGCCGGTGAAGGGCTCGAGCCCGCCGACGCGCTCCAGCGCCGCGCGCCGCGCGAGCCAGAACCCCCCGATGACGAAGGCGGGGCGGTGCGTCAACGCGAGGGATCCCAGGTACAGGCAGAAGTAGTGGTTGGTGTAGAGGGCCACGAGTGCGTCGCCCGCGCTGCCCCGGCCACCGTAGTAGGGCAGTGCGAAGGCGATGCCGGCGTCGTCGCGGTCCGCCAGGGCGGCGGCCTCGTCGAGGTGACCCGGCTCGAGCACCACGTCCCCGTCCATCGACGCGATGAGGTCGTGCTTCGCCTCGAGCAGGGCCGCCGCGAGGTTGTGCTGCTTGCCCATGCGTTGTCCCGGTGCGCCCGACAGTACGATCCGCACGTCGCGGGTGGCGTGCTGCGCCGCTTCGGCGGCCACCCCCGCGCATACCGCGTAGGCCGGATCGTGGATGCTCTCGACGGAGAAGAGGATCTGGTCCCCGGCACGGGTGGCGCGAAGCAGCGCGCCGAGGCGGTGCTCGAGGCCGGACGGCGCTCCGCGTAGCGGCACGAGCACGGAGACCGGCGCGCGTTCGGTCGCGATCCCGGTCGCGGGCACGGCGAAGAACCTACGGACCCGCGCCGCCGCGGCCAGCGCCACGAGCGCGCCCAGCGTCGCCAGCGCCGCCAACAACCAGAAGATCGCTCCGAGCACACGTGCCTCCACGCACATCGACAGCTTCGACCTGAGTATGGAGCATCGGAGGACCGGGAGGGCGCGGGCTCCGTTGCGAGCGTCGTCACGCCTCGGGCCGCGTCCCTCGCCTACGCTGTGGGGGAACCGCCCGTACCATCGTCATTGCCGCTGCTGTCGTCCTCGCGGGTCCGGTCTCGTGGAGGGAGCGCACATGAAGCGCATCGAACCTACGGCGGCCGCGCTGGCCGTTTCGGTCCTGGCGACCCTGGTCGGCATGCTCACGGGTTGCTCTCAGCCTCCCGGGTTGCGTCTCGATCTGGGCGCGACGTCGGCGCACGCGCTGCGCGGCGAGAGCGTCGTCGTGCCGGTGAGCGTCGTTCGAACGGGAGGCCTGCAGGGTGACGTGACGCTCGCCGTGAACGGCCTTCCCGGGGGCGTGAGCGCGCTCTTCGTGCCCGACACGCTGGCGGTCGGGAACGCCACGGCGTCCCTGCACCTCACGGTCGCGGCCGAGGCCGCCGAGGGGCGACCGCGCCTCACGGTGTCGGCCGTCGCCGGCAGGGTGGCCGACAGCCTCCCCTTCGACCTGACGGTTGCGAGCCTGAGCGTGGCGGGAACCGTCCGGGGGCTCATCGGCGGCGGTCTCGCAGGCGCGGCGGTCGCCATCGCGGGGTCGGCGACGACGTCCGACGAGAACGGCGCCTTCCGGATCGACGGGGTCGCGGTTCCCTACGATCTGACGGTGGCCACCACCTCGGCGGCCGGCACGACGGTGCACGTCTTCTACGGGCTCACCTCGCCCGCGCCCGACGTCACCCCCTACGGCGCCTACTTCGCCTACGACGAGGCCGGACGCTACCCCACGGGCAGCGTGGTCGGCGACCTGTCCGACGCGGTGCCCACGGGCTACCGGGCGTTCGTCTGTGCCGAGGGGATCTCCACCCCCGTCTACGGCTGCGACACCGTCGCCGCGGGCGATACGGGCTATGCGCTGGCACTGCGCTGGGCCGCCGGCGCTCAGGCCGCGATCCGCCTTCACGCCCTGCTCGTGGAGTCCTCGCTCGACGGCTTCCCGCTCGCCTACGGGGGCTACGGCACCGCGGACGGGAGCGTCGTGGCGGGCGCGTCGAGCACCCTCGACGTGGAGCTCGGGCCCGCACCGCCGAGCGCCTGGGTGGGGGTCACGCTCGTGCGGCCGGCCGGCTTCGCCGACCCGCAGCTCGGTGGCGGCGTGCGCATGAGCCCGACGTTCACGCTGCCGGCCTTCCGCAGCGGGCGCACCGGTGCGAGCTCGGCGTCGATCCTGCTGCCGCAGCTCGCCGGTGGGAGCTTCACGCTGCGCGCCGTCGCGGCGGCCGCCACCGGCGGCGCCTCGACGCAGGGCTGGCATCAGGGCCTCACGGCGGGCGCCGCCACGATCCTCGAGCTGCCGCCGCCGCCCGCGCAGGTCGCCCCCGCCGCGGGCGCCACCGGGACCTGGTTCGGCGACCGCCTGGAGGTGAGCGGCGCGTCGGGGGAGGCCGTGACCTTCTTCGTCGAGAACGCCGCCTCGCACTTCCGGCTGGCGATCACGGGCATGTCCGACTCCGCCGCGCTGCCGGACACGAGCGCGGTCGGGGCGGCGTTGGAGCCGGGTACGGCCTACACCTGGTCGGCGCTCGCGAGCCCCACCGCCGCGACGCCCGAGGAGGCGGCGAGCGGGTGGCTGACCGACGCCTACGCCGTGCAGCAGGCGCTGCAGGAGGGTGGGCCGGGATCGCGGCTCGAGCGCGGCACGCTGACGCAGAGCGAGCCGCGCACCTTCACGACCCGTTGAGGGGTCCGCCGCGAGCGGAGCGCCCGGCCTCTCAGGCGGGAAGCGGCGCGTGCGGTGCGGCGTGCAGCGCGGCGTCGATCGTCGCGACGGCGGCGTCGCGCTCGGCGCCCTCGAGCTCGAGCCGGGGCGGGCGCACGCGCGCGTTGCCGCGCCCGACCCGCTCCTGCGCCAGCTTGATGAGCTGCACCAGCTTCGGCACGGTGTCGAGGCGCAGGAGGGGCAGGAACCAGCGGTAGAGCTCGGCCGCCGCGGCGGGGTCCTCGCCGGCGAGCCGGAACAGCCGCACCGACTCCGCCGGGAAGGCGTTCACCAGGCCCGCGATCCATCCGTCGGCCCCCGCCGCCACGCCCTCGACGATCGCGTCGTCGACGCCAACCAGGATGCGCAGGCGGTCGCCCGTGAGCGCGCGCAGCGCCGTGACGCGGCGCACGTCGGCGCTCGACTCCTTGACCGCTACGAGGTTGGCGTTCTCGCCCGCGAGCTCCGCGATGTGCGCGGGCGCGAAGTCCGTGCCGTAGGAGATGGGGTTGTTGTAGAGCATGCAGGGCAGGTCGGTGGCGCCGATGACGGCCGCCACGTGCGCCTTCATCTCGCGCCAGTCGGTGCTGTACACGTACGGCGGGAGCACCATGAGCCCGCTGGCGCCGGCGTCGGCCGCGTCGCGCGCGAAGCGCACCGCCTCCGCGGTCGCCAGGGATGCCACTCCCGGGATCACGGGGACCCGGGCCCCGACGGCGCTCACGAGCGTACGCACCACGGCGAGCTTCTCGTCGGCGGCGAGCGTCGCCGCCTCGCCCAACGAACCGCACGGGACCACGCCGGTGCAGCCGGCGTCGATCAGCCAGCCGGCGTGCTCGGCGAGGACGGCGTGGTCGACGCCGAGATCGGGCCGGAACGGCGTGGTGATGGCGGGGATCACACCTCGGAAGGCGACGGTCATGCGATGCGCTCCTTCCCGGCCGGCGCAACGGCAAGGCGCTGCGCCCTCCGGTCGGCTGGTGTCGTGGAGGGCAGGATAACGCCCCCGCTCGCGCCGCGCACGCGGCCGCCCGTCACAGCGCGCCCCGGGCCATCGCGACGAGGCGTTCCAGGATCCGCTCCCCGTCGGCGCGCAAGCCGTCGTGCTCGTACTCGCTCGTCACCCACAGCCGGCTGTTGGGGATCTCGGCCAGCGTCTCCTCGCTGAAGCGCGGCTCGACGAACATGTCGTCGTGATACGCGAGCGCCGCCAACGGAACGGCGTTGCGCGCCAGGACGCCGGGATCGTACAGCGCAGGCCAGTCGTCCTTGGCCGCCAGCAGCTCGGCGGCACCGGCCAACGGGCGCAGCGTCGCGTACTGCTCGAACATCCAGGGGTAGATCATCTCTCCCGTGAACAGCAGCGGTCCACCGTCGTGCCGGTCGAACTCCGGGAACTCGGCCCGCAACCGCTGGGCCGCCCAGGCCGATGCGCGCCCCTGGCAGTAGATGGCCTCGTGCAGCAGCGAGAAGATCGGGTGCGTCAGGTAGTCGAGCGACGCCATCACGCCGTGCAGGAAGACGGTGGAAGGCGTCGCCTCGCCTCCGACCTGCACGAGCGCCTCCTCCAGCAGGGCGTAGAGTTGCTCGGCCCCGGTGCCGGAGCCGAGCTTGATGCCGAGCTGCTGGAACTGCTCCGTGGTGAGCCGCTGCCCGTTGGGGAGCCGCACGAACTCGCCGTCCAACACGGCCGCGATGGCGCCGGCGAGCTCGCGCGCGTGCGGATAGCGCCGGTAGAACTGGCGGTTCTTGCCCAGCACCCGGCGGTAGGTGGCGCGGTAGACGTCCTCGGCGGGGCGGGTGATCGAGGGCACGCCGCCCGTCACGAGGGCCTCGGTCAGGCCCTCGGGGGCGGCGGAGAGGTAATGCAGGACGCAGAAGCCGCCGAAGCTCTGCCCCAGGACGCTCCAGCTCCGGTCGCCGATCAGGGCGGCGCGGATCGCCTCGGCGTCGCGCACGATGTTGTCGGCGCGGAAGTGCGCGAGGTAGGCCGCCTGCGCCTCGGGCGTGCCGAGGTCGGCGAGCGTCTGGGCCGTCGCCGGGGTGCTCAGCCCGGTACCCCGTTGGTCGAGCAGCAACACCCTGAACTCGCGCAGCGCCCGCGCGAGCCAGCCGCTGCGCTCCAACGGGCGCGGCGCCCCGAATCCCGGCCCCCCGGTCAGGTACAGCAGGTAGGGCAGCTCCTCGTGCCGCTTCTCCGCGGCAACCACCTCGCGCGCGAAGACGCGCAGGGTCGCCGGGCCGGGGCCGGTCGGGTCGAGCGGGAGGTCGAACGCCAGGCGCCGCACGGCGAGCCCCGGCGTGGTGTAGGCATCGAGCGTGTGGTGGTCGGCCGGATCGTGCGGACTGCGGTCGGGTCGGGTCACGCCGCATTCTAGGACCGCGCCGGCGGGGACGCGGACGGGATACCCTGGTGCGCATGAGCGGATGCGCATGAGCGAACCCGTCCCGCGCTGCCGCGTGGTGGACTCGCACACGGCCGGCGAGCCGACGCGCGTGGTGGTGGACGGCGGTCCCGAGCTCGGCGCCGGCACGACCCGCGAGCGCCTGGAGCGGATGCGCCGCGACCACGACGCCTTCCGTGCGGGAGTGGTGCTCGAGCCGCGCGGCTCCGATGTCCTGGTCGGCGCCCTGCTTCTCCCGCCCGAGGACCCGACGTGCGCCACGGCCGTGATCTTCTTCAACAACGTCGGCTACCTGGGGATGTGCGGCCACGGCACGATCGGCGTGGTGAGCACGTTGGCGCACCTCGGCCGCATCGGGCCCGGCCGCCACCGCATCGAGACGGCCGTGGGCGTGGTCGAGGCGGAGCTGACGGGCGACGGCGAGGTGAGCGTGCGCAACGTTCCCGCCCGGGCGCATCGCCTCGACCTGGAGCTCGACGTGCCGGGGCGCGGGCCCGTTCGCGGCGACGTGGCCTGGGGGGGCAACTGGTTCTTCCTGCTCGACGGGCAGGGTCCGCCGGTCGACGCGGCTCACCTCGGTGAGCTCACGGCGTTCGCGGCCCAGGTGCGCGACGCGCTGTCCGCGGCCGGGGTGCGCGGGGAGGGCGGCGCGGAGATCGATCACGTCGAGCTCTTCGCGCACGCCGCCCACGACGGCGCCGACGCCACGAGCTTCGTGCTGTGCCCCGGCGGCGCCTACGACCGCTCACCATGCGGCACCGGGACGAGCGCGAAGCTGGCGTGCCTCCACGCCCGCGGCGCCCTGCCGCCCGGCGCGACCTGGGTGCAGGAGAGCGTCATCGGCAGCCGCTTCAGCGCGAGCTACACGCTGTCGGCCGACGGCGCCGTGCTGCCCGTGATCACCGGCAGGGCGTTCGTGACGGCCGAGGCGACGCTGCTGTTCGACCCGGCCGATCCCTTCCGCGGGGGCATCGCATGAGCCGGGCGGCGCGCGCCGACCCGAGCGCGGCCGCGGGGCCGGGCGCGGCGCCGTGACGGCCCCTGCGGCGGGCGGGCGGGTGGCGGTCGTCGGTGCCGGTGTGGTCGGGCTGTGCTGCGCCTACCATGCCCGCAGGCGCGGCTTCGAGGTGACGGTGGTCGAGCGCAGCGGGCGCGAGCGCGACGGCACCTCGTACGGCAACGCCGGCATGATCGTGCCGAGCCATCACACACCGCTGGCGGCGCCCGGCGCGCCGCTGCAGGCGCTGCGCTGGATGGCGGACCCCGCCAGCCCGCTGTACGTGCGCCCCCGCCTCGACCCCGCGCTGCTCGCCTGGGGGTGGCGCTTCTGGCGCGCATCGAGCGCGGCGCGGGTGGCGCGCGCACAACCGCTGCTGCGCGACCTGCACCTCGCGAGCCTGGAGGGTTACGAGGCGCTGGCTGCGGAGCTCGGCGCGCCGTTCGGGCTCGAGCGCCGCGGCCTGCTGATGCTGTGCCAGGGCGAGCGCGGGATGGAGGAGGAGGAGGCCGCGGCGCGGCGCGCGCGCGAGCTCGGGCTCGACGCGCGCGTACTCATGCCCGAGGAGGCGGCCCGGCTCGAGCCGGGCGTCACGCTCGACATCGCGGGCGCCGTGCACCACGTCGCCGACGCGCACCTCGACCCCGGGGCGCTCATGCGCGCGCTGCAGGCGTGGCTCGAGCGCGCCGGGGTGACGTTCCGCTGGCGCACGGAGGCCACCGGGGCGGTGATGGGCGCCGACGGTGTGGAGCGTCTGACGCTCAGCCGTTCGGGGTTCGCCACCGTGCCACCGCTGGGAACGGCGGAGCCGCCGGCGCCCGAGCCGGAGCTCACGGAGCTGGCGGTCGACCACGTGGTGCTGGCGGCCGGCGTGGCATCGGCGGAGCTGGCCCCGCGGCTGGGAACGCGGTTGCCGATGCAGTCGGGCAAGGGCTACAGCCTCACGCTCGCCGACGCGCGCCAACCGCTCACGACGCCGGCGATCCTGAGCGAGGCCCGGGTGGCCGTCACCCCGCTGGGGCGGGCCGTGCGCTTCGGCGGGACGATGGAGATCGACGCGCCGAGGGGCGGGGCCACGGCGGCCCGGGTGCGCGGGATCATCGCTGCCGTGGAGCGCTACCTGCCGGCCTACGCCGCCGACGAGCTGAGGACCCTGCCCGTGTGGCACGGGTTCCGCCCGCTGGCCCCGGACACGCTGCCGTACCTGGGGCGGAGCCGCCGGGTAGGGAACCTGCTCGTGGCGACGGGACACGCGATGATGGGCGTCTCCCTCGCGCCGGTCAGCGGCCGTATCGTCGGCGCGTTGCTGGCCGGCGAGGGCGTGCCGTTCGACCTCGGGCCGCTCGAGCCCGAGCGCTTCGCCCGCTGAACCGCTCGCTCGCTATACTCGACGCACCGTCGCCGGCGCGGGGGCGGGTTGTGGCCCGAACGGGAGGGATGACGATGCGCTTCGACCTCGATGACCTGCGGGCCGACATCTTGGGGCAGTGCGCCACGGTGGACACGCCGTTCGGGCGCCGTCGCGTCACGTACGCCGACTACATCGCCTCGGGCCGGGCGCTCGGCTGGGTCGAGGAGCGCCTCCGCCGCACGGTGCTGCCGCGCTACGCCAACACCCACACCGAGGACAGCGCCACGGGCGCCGCTACCACGGCGCTGACGCACGCGGCTGCCGACTACATCAAGCGCTGCCTGGGGGCGGACGAGCGCTTCTGCCTGATCTTCGCGGGCACCGGCGCCACCGGCGCCCTCAAGCGCCTGCAGGAGATCCTCGGGGTCGCCGTGGCGCCGCAGCAGCGCGAGCGCTTGCTCGACGCCCTCCCGCCCGGGCAGCGGCCGGTGGTGTTCGTGGGACCCTACGAGCACCACTCCAACGAGGTGTCGTGGCGCGAGTCCCTGGCCGAGGTGGTGGAGGTACCGCTCGACGCGAACGGGCTGCTCGACCTCGGGGGGCTCGAGCGCGCCATGACCGATCGGCGCTTCGGCGGGCGCCCGCTGTTCGCGAGCTTCTCCGCGGCGAGCAACGTGACGGGGCTCCTGAGCGACACGCGCGCGCTCGCGCGCGCCGCGCACCGCCTCGGGGGGAAGGTGTTCTTCGACTACGCCGCCGCGGCTCCCTACGTCGCCATCGACGTCGGCTCGGGGGGCGAGGAGGCACCGGACGCGCTGGTGCTGAGCCCGCACAAGTTCGTCGGCGGCCCCGGCACGCCGGGACTCCTGCTGCTGCGCCGCGACCTCTACCGCGGGCTTCGCAGCCCCACCACGGCGGGCGGCGGCACCGTCACCTACGTCGACTCGACCGCGCACCGCTTCGTGGACGACATCGAGACGCGCGAGGACGCCGGCACGCCGGCGATCGTGCAGAAGGTGCGGGCGGCGCTCGCGTTCTACGTGAAGGAGCGCGTCGGGGTGGCGCGCATCGAGGCGCGCGAACGCGACCTTGCGCTGCGCGCCGTGCGCCGGCTCCGAGGCGTCGCCGGGCTCGAGCTCCTGGGCAACCTCGAGGCCCCGCGGTTGGCGGTGGTGTCGTTCCTGGTCCGCGGCAGCCGGCGCTTCCTCCACCCGCGCTTCGTCGTCCGCCTGCTGAGCGACCTCTTCGGCATCCAGGGGCGCGCGGGATGCTCGTGTGCCGGCCCCTACGGGCACGCCCTGCTGCACATCGACGCGGCGGCCTCGCGCTCGTACCTGGCCGCCGTGGAGGCGGGCTTCGAGGGGATCAAGCCGGGCTGGAGCCGGCTGAGCTTCCACTACCTGCTGGACGAGGCGGAGTTCGACTTCCTGCTCCGGGCCATCGAGTTCGTCGCCACGTACGGGGAGCGCTTCCTGCCGCTGTACCGCTTCGACTGGCGCACGGGCGCATGGCGTCACCGCGACGAGGCCGGTGGCGACACGAGACTCGAGGGCGCGTTCGAGCCCGAAGAGTGGGCGGAGCCGGCGCTCGCCGCGGGGACCGAGGACGAGCGCAGCGCGTACCTCGACGAGGCGGCGCGACTCGCGGCGGCCCTCCCCGTGGCGAGCGCGCACGAGCCGGGGTCGGCCGTTCCCGACGGGCTCGACCCTTCCCTCGTGTTCTTCGCGGTGTAGGCTCCTTCGCGCTCCGGGCGGGGCCGTGCAGCGGAGGCGTGCCGCCGCGCCGGCGCCCGTGGCGCGCCCCACGTCGACCACCTTCCGCACAGCGGTAGCGTTCACCCGCATGTGTACGCGCAGCGGTTCAGGCCCGCGCTTGCGTGGGCCACGCGTTCGCTAGGCTCGTCGGGACGAACCCTCCGCCAACCTCAGCACGTCTTCGGTCGCCCGGATCCACCGTCCGCGGCGCCCGGAGGTGTTGCCGGATCACCTTTCGTGGGAGCGGGAAATGCGCCACACACGCTTGCACCGAACCGAGCGCGGTGATAGCATCCGTTCCGTTGCAACAAGCCTGGGGCCGAGGAGGACGCGAGATGAGCGACCCCTTTTTCGAAACGCTCATGCCGCCATGCGGCATCGACATCCGGCCCTACGCGGTGGGGAGGAACTTCATTGATCGCCCGCCTTTCTAAGGTCGCGTGCGCCGCCCTGGTGCTCGCCTTCTCCGTGGCACTCGCGCAGGATGCGCCCGCGACCGTGACCGCGGTCGACAGCCAGCAGTACGGCACCCACCTGGCCGACACCGATGGGAACAGCCTCTACCTCTACACCAAGGATGCGCAGGGTGCGAGCACCTGCACCGACGCGTGCACGAACAACTGGCCTCCGTTGCTCGTCGACGGCGATCCCGTGGCCGGGAAGGGTGTGGACGCGTCCATGCTCGGTACCGTCGACCGCGCCGACGGATCGCACCAGGTCACCTACAACGACTGGCCGCTCTACACCTTCGCGCGCGACGCGCAGCCCGGCGATATCAACGGACAGAAGCTCGGGAACCTGTTCTTCCTCGTCGGCGTCTCCGGCAAGGAGCTCACGGTCGAGCGCCCACCGCAGAAGGTCGACATCAGCCAGGCGGACTTCGATGCGTTGATGCAGACCGGGGCCCAGAAGTTCACCAGCATCTGCTCGACCTGCCACGGCGACCAGGGCCAGGGCAAGGTCGGGCCGAAGCTCGACGGCAACTCCGACATCGCCAGCACCGATTTCATCGTGAACCGGATCCTCAACGGCTTCACCGAGCACGGGATGCCGCCGTTCCGCGACCAGTTCTCCGACTTCGAGATCGCTGCCGCTGCAACGTACGTCCGCAACTCGTGGTCCAACGACTACGGGGCGGTCACCGAGGAGGAGGTGACGAGCCTGCGCTGAGGCTCGAAGGAGGGCAGCACGCTGTGGACGTACACGCTCGCATCGCGCTACTCACGTCTGTCGAAAGGAAACTAGGTGTCGGGAATGAAGATCGGTGAGATGGATGGCGTCGCCTGGCGTCGCACGCTCGTCATTGTGGCGTTGGGGCTCGTGCTCGGGTGGGGGATCCTCACGACGGCCGCAGCGCAGAACGACCTGCTGAACATGCAACAGGATCCGGGCCAGTGGGTCATGGCGAACCACGGGTACGACGGCTGGAACTACAGCCCGCTCGACCGCATCAACACGTACAACGTGAAGAACCTCGCGGTGCAATGGACCTTCCAGATCGGCGTCACCGACTCCCTCGAGGCCGAGCCGCTGGTGGTCGGGAACACGATGTACATCCTCACGCCCAAGCCGAACAACGTGTACGCGCTCGACCTGTCGCGCAACGGCTACATCAAGTGGTCGTTCCAGCCGGACATGCCGGGCCTGGACCAGGCGACCGCTTGCTGCGGGGCGCAGTCGCGCGGCCTCGCGTACGCCGACGGCAAGATCTTCTTCACCACGCTCGACGGGCAGATGTTCGCCCTGAACGCCGATACCGGCGAGCAGATCTGGCAGACCCAGGTCACCGACCTGAGCCTCACCGAGACGACCACGAGCGCGCTGACGATCATCGGCGACAAGGTCATCACGGGCGTCGAGGGCGGCGAACGCGGCATCCGCGGGTACGTCGCCGCGTACGACATCAACTCGGGTGACGAGCAGTGGCGCTTCTACAGCACCGGTCCCGACGCCGAGATGGGCATCGGCGACCGCTTCGCCCCGTACTATGCCGCCGACAAGGTGGACACCCCGGGGACGAGCACGTGGTACGGCGACTCCTGGAAGAACGGCGGCGGCTCCGTCTGGGGCTTCTTCACCTACAGCCCGAGCCTGAACCTCTTCTACTACGGCACCGGCAACTGCGGTCCGTGGAACCCGGACTACCGGCGCGACCCCGCGACGGCGCCGGGAACGGACCAGTACACCAGCAAGTACTGCGCGTCGGTGCTGGCGCGTGACGGCGACACGGGCGAGCTGGTGTGGGCCTACCAGACCACCCCGCAGGACCAGTGGGACTACGACGAGCCCGGCAACCAGTTCCTCGTGAACATGACCGTCGACGGGCAGCAGCGCTACGCCCTGGTGAAGTCGGCCCGCAACGGATACTTCTACGCCTGGGACGCCGCCACCGGCGAGCTGCTCTACCAGCCGCAGAAGTACACCACGGTGACCTGGTCCGATCACATCGACCTCAGCACGGGCATGCCCGTGTACAACCCGGACAACCTCGTGTACACCGGAACCCAGACCAAGTCCCAGGTGTGCCCGTTCATCGCGGGGAACAACTGGTTCAACGACGCCTACTCGCCCAAGACGGGCCTGGTCTACTTCCAGTCCGAGAACCGCTGCAACATGTTCACCGGCAGCGAAGGCGAGTACAAGCCCGGCGACAACTACGTGCTGATGGACTTCGGCACGGCGACCACCGGCCCCGGCGGCTACCAGGGCGAGCTCCAGGCGTGGGATCCCGCGACCGGCAAGAAGGTGTGGGGCGTGAAGTCGCAGGAGTTCCGCGACAACAAGCCCGTGCTGGCGACGGGCGGCAACCTGGTCTTCGGGGGAACGGACCAGGGCTACGTGCGCGCGATGGACGCCCGCACCGGTGAGCAGCTGTGGACCTTCCGCACAGGCTCCGACTTCCGCAACTCGCCCATCACCTACGTTGGCCCGGACGGCAAGCAGTACCTCGCCGTCATCACCAGCCACGCGCCGGACAACTCCGAGATCGGCGGAGACGTCGCCCCCGACGATGCGGGTCGCTACCGCCGCACGGGCAGCACCCTGTACGTCTTCGCTCTCCCCTGATCGAAGGGACGTGATGGGAGAGGGGAACGGGGCGCGATAGCCGCGCAGCCGCTCCGCTCCCTACCACTCTTCCGAGACTGCGCGCCCGGCGCCGCGCCCTCAGGGCGCGGCGCCCCGCGCTGGTGAAGAAGGTCATCGATGCGAACCCAAGGACGAGCGGCCGGACGCGTCCAGCGCCACGTCGCTCTCGCTTCCGTCCTCCCCCTGACGCTGCTGACGCTCCTGGCTGCGCTCGGCCCCGTTGCCCACGCGCAGCAGGCGTCCTGGGAGATGCGCGTGTGCGCCGACCCGAGTAGCCTGCCGTTCTCCGCCCTGGACCGCTCGGGTTTCGAGAACCGGATCGCCGCGATCCTCGCCGACGACCTCGGCGCGAAGCTGACCTACGACTGGCATATCTTCAATGGGGATATCGTCGACACGCAGCTGCGAAACGGTGCGTGCGACATGATCATGGGCGTGCCCGACGGCTTCGCGAATCTCCTTACGACCGTCGCGTACTACCAGAGCCCGTATGTTTTCGTCTACCGGGCCGATGCGGGCTTCGACATCGCATCGCTCGACGACCCGGTGCTGTCGACCCTGCGGATCGGCGTCCAGAGCTACGGCATCCCGCCGCACCAGGCGCTCATCCGGCGCAAGCTCCTGACGAACGTGGTCCAGGTGTACGGCGGCGATGCCGGCGTTCCCGATCACCTTCGCCAGGTCATCGACGCGGTCGCTGCGGGCGACATCGACGTCGGCCTCGCGTGGGGGCCCGTCGCCGGTTACTTCGCGAGCCGCGAGGACGTACCCCTGGAGGTCGTGCCGGTGACGCCCGAGTTCGATCCGCCCGCGCTGGTGATGAGTACGCCGATGACCATCGCAGTGCGCGTGGGTGACGACGCGCTGCGTGACCGACTGAACATCGCGCTCGGGGACCGTTGGGACGAGATCCAGACGGTGCTCGAGGACTACGGAGTGCCGCGCGAAGACGTTCCTCGGCCGGTGGCCGGCGCGGGGCAGCGATGAGGCGCCACGGCGCTGCGCGTCGTGCTGCGCCCGCCGCTCGGCGCGCGGCGCGCCCCGCCGTCGCGACCGCCGTCGCGACCGCCCTCGCGGCGCTCGTGCTGGGTACGGCCGTGGCGGCCGAGCCGATCCTCCGCGTGGGGGTCGTGGTCCCGACGTACACGCCGGGCCGGCTGGTAGCGGCGTCGCTGTACGACATCGTGGGGCGCGCGGCGCGTCAGGGCGCCCTGCAGGCCGAGGAGGACGTCGGCACCACGCGCGACGACGGCGGCGTCACCCTCGACGTGAAGGTAGCCAGCGCGCCGAACGCGGAGGCGGCCGTGCGCGCCGCCGAACGGCTGCTCGCCACCGAGGACGTGCAGGCCTTACTCGGCGGCATCGGGGCCGGCGAGGCCGAGGCCCTCGCGCAGGTCGCCGAGGACCACGGCGTGCCGTTCCTCAACATCGGGTCTCCGAGCCTCGCACTGCGCGCCGAGTGCCGGCCCACCAGCTTCCACGTGGAAGCGAGCGCGGGGATGTACCTCGACGCCGTCACGAGCTGGTTCGCCGGGGGCGAGAGCCCGCGCTCGCGCTGGTTCGTGCTCGCGTACGACACCGATGCCGGTCGAGCGCTGCGCCAGCGCGCGCGCGTCGCCCTCGCCAAGCTCTCGCCGGGCCTGGAACCGGTGGGGAGCGCCCTGGTGGCGCCGAACACAGCCGATTACCGCGAGGCTCTCGCCGGCGTTCGGAGTTCCGGGGCGGACGTGGTCCTGGCCCTGCTCGACAGCGTCGATCAGATCGCCTTCACTGCGCAGCTCGAGTCCGCCGGCCCGAGCGTGACGGTGGCGGCCTACCCCGACCCAGTGACCCAGACCCGCGACTTCATGGCGGCGTCGCGGTCGCGCGCGGCTGCGGCGGGTTCGAACGACCGCGTCGTATTGTGGGACACGACGCTCAGCGGCGCCGCGGGCCCGGTGAACGACCGCTACACCACCCGCTGGGGCGATCCGATGGATCCCTCGGCGTGGGCTGCGTACGAGGCCGTCACCATGGTCCACGCCGCCGCCGTCCGCGCGGGCGCCACCGACGGATCGGCGCTGGTGGCCGCCCTATCGAGCCCGGACGCCACCTTCGACGTCGGGAAGGGGATCCCAGTGTCCTTCCGAAGCTGGAACCACCAACTCCGGCAGCCGCTGTACGCGGTGCGCATCGACCCCCAGGCGCGCTGGGGTCTGGCGCTGTCGCAGCAGACGGCGCTGGCGGCGGTCGAAGCGCGGTTGCCGCCCGGCGACGCCGGCACGACCGCCGCGCTCGACAGGCTCGGCGACGACGCCTCCTCCTTCCACTGCGCGCCGTGAGCGATGCCCTCGCCCCGCGGTGGCGCCTGCCGGCGCGCGCGACGTTCGCCGCGCTCGCGGTGCTGTGCGCGGCGCTCGGGCCGCCCCTCGGTGCGGCGCTGGCGCAGGGCAACGCGCCGAAGGGCGCGCCGCCGCTGCGCATCGGCATCGTGCTGCCGCCCCAGGAGAGCGGGGATCCTCTCGCCGACGCGGTCGCGCGCTCGGCGCGGGAGGGTTTCACCCTCGCCGACGAGGAGCTCGGGCTCAACGCCAAGATGCTCGGCTCGCCCTTCACCCTCGTCACGGCCTCCGCCGCGAACCCGCAGGCCGCTGCGAACGCGGCCCGGGAGCTGGTCGGCGGAGGGGCCGTCGCGTTGGTGGCGGCCATGGGCGGTGGCGCCGTCGAGGCGATGACGCCCGTCGCGCAAGCCGCCCAGGTGCCGCTGCTCAACGCCGTGGCCAGCGACGGGAGCTTGCGGAACGCGGCCTGCTCGCCGTACCTGTTCCACATCGCTCCGAGCGCCGCGATGTACCTCGATGCGCTCGAGGGGTGGTTCGTACGGTCGGGCTTCAGGAACTGGGTGTTCGTCGTGGCGGACGACGACGCGGCCGCGAGTCAGCTCGCGCGCGCGCGCTCGGGGCTGCAGCGAAGCCACTTCGGTGCCCGCATCACCGCCAGCGTCACGGTCGCCTCCGGCCACGAGGCGGACGCCGCCACCTTGGCGGCGGTGCGCAAGGGGCGCCCCGACGCCGTGGTCTTGCTCCTCCCCGCGCACGCTCAGCTCGCCTTCCTGCGCGGCTTCGAGGGGAGCGGCATCGACGCCAAGGTGACGGGCTTCCCCTCCGCCGAAGCGCAGACGACGGCGTTCTTCGACGCCTCCGTCGCCGCTGCACCGAAGGCCGGCGCGGGTTACCGCGGCGAGGGGTGGGACCCCACCCTCGACGCGTACGGCGCGCGCGAGCTCAACGCGCGCTTCGTGGCACGCTGGGGCGAGCCCATGGACGTCGCCTCGTGGGGCGCGTACCAGGCGGTGAAGGTGCTGTACGCCTCGCTCACGGTGGCGGGCGCCGCGGACGGCCCCTCGATCCGGCAACACCTGGCGGCCACCGACAGCGTTTTCGACGTCTGGAAGGGGATCGGCACCAGCTTCCGCCCGTGGAACGGGCAGCTCAGGCAGACCCTGTTCCTCACCCACCTGAGCGCGGCCGCCGACGGCGGCGCCGAGCGCGTGCTGGTGGGCGAGCTTCCGGCCATCTACATGCCCCAGACCGATCCCATCGAGCGTCTCGACCAGATCGGAGACACGAAGGCGGTGTCCGGGTGCCGCATGTGAGAGGCCCGGCCGCCGAGGAGGGACAACGATGACCACCGACCGGGGCGGCCTCGCCGCCGATCGCCCTCGGACCCGCACGCGTGGCGGGGCGCTGCGGATCGGCGCGGTGCTCGCTCTGCTGCTCGCCTGCGTGGGGGCGAGCGCGCAGGACGCGGCCTTCCGCGTCTACGTATCCAACGAGTACGGTGCCGACATCACCGTTTTCGACGGCGCGACGCACGAGCTCGTGGATACCATCCCGATCTCGGGACGCCCGGGCGAGGTGCGCCCGCGCGGCCTCGCGGTGAGCCCGGACGGCTCCACCATCTACGTCGCCGTCAGCGATTTCCATCCCGAGCGTCAGACGACGGAGGACAAGGTCGTCGCCATCGACGTGCGGAGCGACAAGATCGTGCAGGAGTACCAGGCGGGCGGCAATCCCGAGCGGGTCGCCGTGAGCCCGGACGGGAAGCAGCTCTGGGCTGCGCTCGAGGCCGAGGCGGCCGCGGCCGTGTTCGACACCGCCTCGGGCAAGGACCTCCAGCACTTCCAGGTCGGCATCGAGGCCGAGGGCGTGGCGGTGAGCCCCGATGGGCACTGGGCGTACATCTCGGCCGAGACCACCCACACGGTGGCGATCATCGACGCCCGCGCGCTTCAACCCGTCAAGTTCCTGCTCGTCGGGAACCGGCCCCGGGTCGTCCGGTTCAACCACGACGGCACGCTCGCGTACGTGTCCGCCGAGATCGGCGGCACGGTCTCGGTCATCGACGCGGCGCAGCAGAAGGTCGTGACCACGATCTCGCTCGGGCTCGATGCGCGGCCGGTGGGCATGACGCTGTCGCCCGACGGCTCGCGCCTCTACGTCGCCGGCGGCGGCACCAGCGCCGTCTACGTCATCGACACCGCCACCAACGAGGTGACCGACACCATCACGGACAAGATGGGGCGGCGCCCGTGGGGCGTGGCCGTGTCGCCGGACGGCTCCCGCCTGTTCACCTCGAACGGCCTGTCCGACAGCGTGTCCGTCATCGACACGGGGTGCCTGTGCGTGGTCGACAACCTGAAGGGCGGTCGCGGCCCCCACTCGGTGGCCATCGGCCGCATCCCGACCCCGTGAGGCGGCCGGCGGCGCACCGCACCCTCCGGCTGGCGCTCGTCCTCGCCGCTCTGGGTGCGGTCGTCCCCGCGGTCGCCTCGGCTCGTGCCGAGCCCTTCGGCGACGACCTCGCCGCGATCGCCTCCGCCTTCGCGGCGGAGCGAATGGCCGCGCGCCTCGAGTCTCTCGCGTCGAGCTCCGGCCCGGAAGGGGCGGACGCCCGCTCGACCCCCGCCGCGGCGCCGAGCGGCGAGGACGGTGACGCCGTGGCCGCCACGCTCGCGGACGACTGGCCGATGCTGGGGGCCGACCTGGCCCGCCTCGATGCCGCGCTCGCGTCGACCCTGCGCGGTTCCCTCGCCGCGGTCGCCGGGGCCGCCGATGCCGGCGAGCGGGGGCTCGCCGCGGCGCGCGCGGCGGCGTACGCCCACGACGCGGCCGCGACGCTGGAGGGGGAGCACGCGGGCGGCGCGGCCTTCATGGGAGCGGTCGCCAGCCTCCTGCTCGTCGGCGACGGCGGCGTCGCCGAGACGTACGGCAACGGCGTGGAGGCGGGGGACGTCGCGGCCTTCGCGACCGGGCGCGCCGAGCTCGAACGCGTGCGCGCCCTGTGGGGAGAGCTGTCCGCCGGTGCGGACCCGCGCCAGCGCTTCGAGGCGGAGGACGCGCTCTCCACGCTGGACGCCCTGTTTCGCGCCCGGCCGCGGGGGGCCGCGGCGGGGGGCGCAGGCGACGACGCTGAGACGCCCGCGTTGCGGCTCGTCGGCTTCCTCGAGGAGATCCTGGATGCCGACCTCGTGCCCGACCGCGACCTCGCGCGGCTCGTGCGCGCCCTGGGCGCGGAGGCCGCGCGCGCGTGCGGCGCCGGCGCGGCCGCCCTCGATCGGGGCCGGGCGATCGTCGCGTTCTACTACGGCGGTTTCGTGGCGCCCACCGCCGCGATGCTCGCACCCGACGCCGACGCGATGACGCGAGCGGCCTTGGACGAGCTCGCCAGCGGCGCGGGCGAGGCGGCGTGCCGGTCCGTGCAGGGCGGCCTCGACGCGGTCGCGGCCGCGTTCGGTGGATGAGGCGAGCACGATGACGACGACGCCCGCGATCGCGTGCACGGACCTGAGCCGCAGCTTCGGCGACGTCGTGGCGGTGGATGGCGTCGACCTGAGCATCGCCGCCGGCGAGTTCTTCGCGCTACTCGGTCCGAACGGCGCGGGCAAGAGCACGACCGTCCACATGCTCACCACGGTGCTGGATCCGACCCGGGGGAGCGCGAGCGTGTTCGGCTTCGATGTCGTGCGCGAGGCACACGAGGTGCGCGCGCGCATGGGCATGGTGTTCCAGGAGCCCGCGCTCGACGAGCGCCTCACGGCGCGCGAGAACCTCCAGGTGCACGCGGTGCTGTACGGCGTACCGCGCGGTCGGGTGCGGGAGCGGGTGCGATCGGCCCTCGCCTGGGCGTCGCTCGAGGGCGAGGCAGAGCGGCTCGTGCGCACCTTCTCGGGGGGCATGAAGCGCAGGCTCGAGCTGGGCCGGGCGCTCATGCACGAGCCGGAGGTGCTGTTCCTGGACGAGCCCACTGTCGGCCTCGATCCGCAGGCGCGGCGCCACCTGTGGGAGAGCATCCGGGCCCTGCGCGGCGAGGGCCTGAGCGTGTTCATGACCACGCACCACCTCGAGGAGGCCGAAGCGTGCGACCGCGTCGCCATCATGGATGGTGGCCGCGTGCTCGCCCTCGGTTCGCCTGCCGAGCTGAAGGCGCGCCTGGGGAGCGGCTCCGGCGTCAGCCTTGAGGACGTCTTCCTGGACCTCACGGGGCGGGCCCTGCGCGACGAGGGTGCCGGGCCGCGGGCGCGCCTGCTGTCGTTCGGGCGCCGCGGCGGGGAGCACACGCGGTGAGCGCGGGCGCGCCGCGCCGGCGCCGTGGACCGCTCGACGCCCGCGTGATCGGCGCGTTCTGGCAACGCGAGCTGCGCCGCTACCTGCGCGACCGGTCGCAGGTGTTCGGGGGCTTCTCGCGCACCATCTTGTGGCTGATCATCCTCGGCTTCGGGCTCGGGGCCGCGCTGCGGCAGATCGAGGGGTACAGCTACGCGCAGTACATCCTGCCGGGCGTCGTGACGCTCAACGTGCTGTTCGCCTCGCTGCAGTCGGCCATCGCCATCGTGTGGGACCGCGAGGTGGGCATCTTGCGCGAGGTGCTCGTCTCGCCCGCGCCGATGTTCTCGGTGGCGCTCGGCAAGGTGCTCGGCGGCGCCACGGTGGCCATGGCGCAGGGGACGATCCCCTTGCTGTTCGCCCCGCTCATCGGCGTACGGCTCACCGTCCCGAGCGTCGTGCTGGCATGGTGCGTGATGCTCTCGATGGGCGTGCTGCTGACGTCCTTCGGGGTGATCATCGCGGCGCGCATGCGGACGTTCGAGGGCTTCGGGAGCATCTCCAACGGCATCATCCAGCCGCTGTACTTCCTCTCGGGCGCCATCTTCCCGATCCGCGGGATCATCGGCGGCGTAGGCTTCCTCGACATCCCCGACGCGCTGCGCGAGCAGCTGCGCAGCTACGGCGTGTACGCGATCGGGAGCGGGTGGATCGTGCAGCTGCCGGTGTGGCTCCGGGCGTTGGTCTACGCCAATCCCGTGAGTTACGAGCTGGATCTGCTGCGGACGGTCCTGTTGCGCTTCCGGCAGCTCCCGCTTGCGGCCGACCTGGGCGTGGCGACGCTGCTGCCGCTCGCCGCGGCGGCCGTCGCCGCGCAGGCCATGCGGCGCATGTACAAGAACTGAGCGCCGCACCGCGCCGCGCGCGGCCGGGGCGACCTCCCGAACGGCCGCTGTCGCGCGGGCCGCCTGGTCGGCGGGCCGCGGTCCCCGCGGGCTCGGCGGGCGCCCGAGGAGCCCCGCCGGCGACCGCCCGGACCGCTGCCCGCGCTACTCGCACCTGCCGGCAGTCCCCGGGCCGTCGCCCAGCGTGTCGAGGGTCGCCGCCGCGTTGTCCCCGGCCGCTGTCGCTCGGGGCACCGTGGCGACCACCCGTGCGAGCGCGACCTGATCGGACGGTGTCGGTCCCCAGGCGGCGTCCGGGTTCATCGTCACCACGTAGAGCGGCTGCCTGAGCTGGTGATCCCAGGGGCGGAACGAGAGCGCGACGCGCTTGCCGACGTCGAACGTCGAGCTCGGCTCGGCCAGGTACCGGACGAGGGCAGCGGGATCCGCGCCCTGCGTGGCCGCGGCCGCCTGCGTCACGATCTCGATGGCCGCGTAGGTGGCCCAGGCAGCGCTCCCCATCGGCTGACCCGTGCGGCCCTCGAACTCCGATTCCAGCGCGGACGCGGCGGCGCCGTCCAGCGACGGATCCCACGCAAGGACGCGCGGGCCGGCGCTGGCGGCAGCATCGTCTTCGTGAAGGCGCTGCTCGAAGACGCGGTTCTGTGCGAACATCGGAAGCGGGCCGGTGACGGTGGCCCTCAGCCCCTCTGGAGGGAGCTCCGAGAGAAGGAGCCCTTGTTCCTTCGGCGGCAACAGGAGGACCACCGTGTCGGGATCGGCAGCGCGGATCGCGTCGATGATGTCGTAGTAGATCGTCTCACCCGGCTTCGCCGCCGCAGTGCCTACCACCGAGCCGTCGCCCGACCGACGGGATGCCTGTCGCGCACGCTGCAGTTCCGCCTCTCCGTCCTGCGTGGCGAGGTGCACGACGAACCACCGGCCGCGCCCGTTCGCGGACGTCCACTGCGCCAGGGCGTCGAGCGCCATGGCGGTGCTCGGCGCCACGTGGAAGGTGTTCGCGAAGCAGTGCACCGGCCCGCTCGCCGCCTCCCCCACGTCGAGGAAGGGTATCCCCGCTTCCTCCGCGACGCCCGCCAACGCCGCCGCCTGGCCGTCGCCGAGGCCGCCCACGAGCGCGTCCACGTGGTCCGCGGCGACGAGGCGACGCGCCGCCCGGGCAGCGGACGCAGCATCGGGGCTGCTTGCGGCCTCGATCCGGAGCTCCTGACCCGACGCATGAAGTGCGTCGCCGGCGATGGCTTCCGCCATGGCGGCGGCGGCTCCGGCCGCGCCCGCCGCCACGTCGGTCGTCGCCGGAACGGGGTTGGGAGCCGGCAGCACGACCCCGATGCGCAGCTGCTTCGTGCTCGAGGGTGGAGACACCGTGGGTCGGGTGATCGGGAGGGTAGGGATCCCCCGTTGCCCGAACACCGCCTGCACGTCGTCCCACCTGCGTGCCAGGGCGGCGTTGAGCAGGTCGCGCAGCGCCTCGTCGCCCGGGCGTACCCCGAGGGTCGCGATCTGGAACATCGGCAGGCCCGCGGTGGTGATCTCCGGTTGGGCCACCTCCATCGTCAGGTCCTGCGAGCCGTTGACGTACCAGCTCGCGTAGGGCCCGTACAGGAAGGCCGCATCGATCGAGCCGTCGCGCACCGCGGCGATCAGCGGTTGGAACACCCGCGCACCTGTCTTCGTGTAGTCGGGGCGGATGTAGGTTACGGCCGCGCCGTTGCCGGCGTAGGTGAGGGCCCCTTCGCCCAGGCCGTGCGGCCGTAGGCCGATCCGCAAGTCGGAGAGGCGCGCATCGTCGATGGCGCTGGGGACGAAGGGAGCGTCCCGGCGGGCCACGAAGACATAGGGCGCGCGGTAGTACGGGACCGAGTTGAGCATGGAGCCGATGCCCTCCGGAGCGCCCATGAAGACGTCGCAGGCGCCGGTATCGAGGTAGCTCTCGACCTCGTACTCGTTCCCCGAGCCGGGCATGAACACGAAGGAGAGGTGGGCGTCCAGGGCGTCGGCCAGGATGCCGGCGACCGCCTGCTCGAAGCCCGGATCCCGGTGGCTCGCCATCGGAGGGTTGTCGGCCTGCACGCACACCTTGAGATCCCACGGCGCCGCCCCTTGGGCGCGAACCTCCGTGGAGAGGGATACGACGAGGGCCGTCGTGGCTGCGAGCAGGAAGGCGATCCTGGAGCCCATGCCGGGCGGGCACGGGGTGCGTTTCATGGCCGGCGCCGAGGTTCGCAGCGGGTGCTTCGCGGCGTGCTCGATCCGCATCGGAAAGGCGTCGGCTCCGTGAGGAAGGTGGCGTTCATGGGGTGACTCCCGCGGTACCGCGCCCGCGTGTGCAGGCGCAAAGGGAGGTGGGATGCCCGGCTCGGGCATCCCACCTCTGGCTCGTGAAGGGATCAGTCACGCGCGCCGCGCGCGCTCCGAAGCGCGGGCGAGGGTCGCGTCACATCCCGCCGTTGCCGGGAAGGGCGAACACGAACAGCGACAGGCTGCCCTGCACGGCGTCGGGCGCGCTGCTCTGGTGCGACCCGAAGATGCCCGAGCCGGTGCCGCCGTCGACGATCGCGACGTACTGCGTGCCGTCGACCGAATAGGTGATGGGGTTCGAGCCGATCAATGCGGGCAGCCCCTGGTGCCACAACACGTCGCCCGTCTTGGCATCGAACGCGCGGAAGGTGCGGTCGGCGAAGCCGGCGAACACCAGGCCGCCCTTGGTGGCGACGGGGCCCATGAACTGCGCGTACGGCGTCGGGTAGCTCCAGACCTCCTTGCCGGTCGTCGGATCGATGGCGGAGAGGTGGCCGTACGTGTCGAACTTGTCGGTCAGAGCCTCCGTCGAATAGGGGAACGCCGGCTGCCCCAGCTGCCAACCGGAAGGGTTCGGATGGTTCGTCATGTTGACGCAGTTGTAGGTGTTCGGCCGGTAGTAGAGCCCCGTGTCGGGGCTGAACGCGGCCGGCTCGAAGTCGACCCAGCGGAAGGCGCAATCGAGCTTGGTCTGGTTGATGTCGGTGTAGCGGTAGGAGTCGTCGATCTGCGGCTTGCCGTTCGCGTCGAAACCGGTCAGGTAGGTGGTCTCGGGCATGAACTTGTAGGAGTCGAGGAACGTGCCGTCGGAAGCGTTGTCCAGCACCACGAAGCCCTGCGTCAGCGGGAGGATGGCGACGGTCTTCTGGTTGCCGCCCAGGTTCAGGTTCGCGACGATGGGCGTGTCGGGCTCGTCACCGTCCCACACGTCGTTGGGGACGATCTGGTGGTACCACTTGAGGCTGCCGTCGGTGATGTCGATCCCAACGTAGCTGTCGGTGTAGAGGTTGTCCCCCTTACGGACGATGTCGCCGCTGTGGTCGCGGATGCCGACGGGGATCGGGTTGCCCACGCCGTAGATGAGGGTCTTGCTGCTGGGATCGTACGCGCCCGGCGTCCAGGCTGAACCGCCACCCGTCTGGGCCGCCGAGGGGGGATCCCAGGTGTCGAAGCCCTTCTCACCGGGGTGCGGGACGGTGTGGAAGGTCCACAGCGTGTCCCCGGTCTTGGGGTCCAGCGCGATGATCCGACCGGGAACCCCGCCCGCGTCGGCGCCGGAAGGGCCGACGACGATCTTTCCGTCGGCGAAGATCGGCCCGGCCGAGAAGCCCTCGAGGTTCTTCTGGTCCGCGACCAGCTGGTCCCACACGACGTCGCCCGACGCGGCATCGAGGGCCACGACGTGCCCGTCCGCCGTGGTGGTGAACACGTCGCCCTGGTAGACCACGACGCTGCCGCGCATCACCTGGCCGTTGAGGTTGCCGAGCACATCCTGGTTGATCTTGAACTCGTGCTCCCACTTCAGGTCGCCGTTGGTCGCGTCCAGCGCGATCACGCGGTCCGTGGCGTTCACATAGATGGTGCCGTCGTACTCGACCGGCGAGCCCTGGTACTGGAAGGACGTCGCCAGGCTGCGGGTCCACGCGATGCGAAGGTTCGCGACGTTGTCGGTCGTGATCTGGTCGAGCGGGCTGTAGCGCGTCATCTGCAGGTCCCGCCCGTAGGTGGGCCAGTCGCCGGCCGCGGGCTGGGTGAGGGCATCGCTCGACTGGGCCAAGGCCGTGGGGACGAGCAGCATAAGGATCGCGACGAGGATCGGTACGGCCCTGAAGCCGTTCCTGGTGTGGGGTGCGTGCATCATGGTCCTCCCTTCGGGAGGGGTGCTACGGCGGTTGCGTCGGGAGCAACGTTCGTGTAGGCCTGCCGCGGCTGTCCGCCGAGGGGGAGCCCGGGGAATCTCGCCCATCGTGGGAGCGCTCCGTTCCTGAGCTCGATCAGCGGTTGGCGCTCACGTCCTTCGCGGTGATCGCGCCGTAGTCGTTGCCGAACGAGGTCCGGATGTAGGTGGCGACGGCGGCGAGCTGCTCGTCCGAGAGCTGGTCGCCGAACGGAGGCATGCCGTGGCCGCCGTTCGAGATCTGGGTGACTACGTGGCCCGTGTTCTGCAGCTTCGTGTTCCCGGACAGCGCCGGCCCCTCGCCACCCTGTCCGTTGGCTCCGTGGCATTCCGCGCAGTTCGAGGAGAAGATGTCGCCGCCCTCCTTCTGGAGGGCCGCCACGTCGGACGCGTTGGCGTTGGACGCCTGCGACGCGTTCTGCTGCTGCTGCTGCCCCTGCGACGAGGGCGGCTCGATGGGCGTGGCGTAGTCGGACAGCAACGTCCAGGTCCCGCCGAAGGCCTGTACGCCCTCGCCGTTCACGGCGCCGGCCTGCTGGTCCTTGGAGAAGCGATACAGCGGGAAGCCGTAATACGTCACCTGGGCCGACCCGTCCTCACGCTTCAGGGTTCCGAGCAGCGAGCTGGCGACGCCATCGCCCGCGGTTGGCTCGCCCTGCACCGTGAGGGGCGGCCACGCCTTCGCGCAGTCGCCGGTGCACGTGCTGGACCCCTTGGAATCGGCGCTCAGGACGTAGAGCGCATTCCCGTCTCCATCGACGAGGTACGTCCCGTAGGCGTCGCTCGTTGCCGTGGCGACCGTCCCGCCCTTCGTGTTCTCGCCCTGGCCGAAGGCCAGGGCGAGAAGGATCGAACAGGCTGTGATCAGGATGAGCTTGCGCATGGTTCACCGCCGTTCCGTGCTATCGGGTTCACGTGCCGGGGCATGCGCGCGGCGAGCTTCCGTCGAACCGCGTGCCCGCCGCTTCGGAAGACTCACCACGGTACGAGCGACGATGGCCGACAGCAAGACCAGCCGGTTGACGTTGCCGCATTAGGCCCGCGAGTCGAAGAAGCGTACGGACGTACCGCCGGCGCTCCGCCAGGACGCGTGCGGACCGCGCTCACGGGTCGGTAGCCCGCCCGGACGACCGCGCCGGGCGCGCGCGGACAGGCACGACGCCGTAGCGCACGGCGAGCTCGAGCATCACGAAGGCGAGCGCCGCGATCGCCCACGGTGCTGCCAGGCGTCTCGCCTCCAGGGCGCGCTCGACGCGTGCCACGGGTACGGGCCTCGCGAGGTCGAGCGAGGCGCCTCCGGTGAGCTCCGCCAGCGCAACGGGCTCGAGATCGGCGTCCGCGTAGCGGGCCGGGTACGCCGCGTACACGGACGCCGACGCCTGCTCCGGTGCACTGTCCGCGGACGGCGCCGCCCCGCGGCCCGTACCAACGCGAGCGCCGGTCGCGACATCCACGCGGTAGGTGCCCGCCCGCTCCAGCCTGAAGGTGGCCGTGAAACGTCCCGCACCCACGGCTCGGAGCGGCAGCGGGCGCCGCGCGCCGGTCGGAGAGGTGAGGGAGGCCGCGGGCACGACCGCCGGCGCGTCGTCGACGTTGGCGCTGTCCACGGAGACCTGCACGACGTCTGCGTCGCGCTCGAGGGTCACGTGCAACCTTCCGGTCGGCGTCGCAGGCAGCGCCCATCGCAGGGCCTGCAGCCACAGCGTCGACGCCTCGCCGGACGCGGCCCACGAACGGGCCCACGGGCCGGCCGCCTCGGAGGCGAATGCCAGCACCCGGCCCACCCCGTAAGGCCACGACGCGAGCAGCGGCGTACCGTCGGCGCCGGCGAGCGCGACGTTGGCGCGCGTCTTGGGGGTCGTCAGGACGTACCCGTCGAGGGGCGGCAGGGTCTGAGCGAGACCCACGCCGAACCCGGCCGTGTGGTCGTCCCACAGCGGGACGATCGCCTCCTCCTTCACAGCCGAACCCGACAGCAGCAGGGCCTCCTGCGCGAGGATGCCCGGCAACGCCTGCACGTCGGTCGTGGCGTGGAATGCGCCGCCCCCGAGCGCGGCGAGGGCCTGCAGCCCGCGGACGTCCGCGCCGCGCCCGACCGCCACGATGCTGGTGCGGACGCCCGCGGAGCGCAGGTCGGCCAGTACGCCCTCGAAATCGCCCGCCTGCGACAGGCCGTCGGACAACACCACCACCTGCTTGGCCATCGACGCGACGCCCGACATCTGGAGCCCGGCCTCGACGAGGGCCGGATAGAGCGAGGTCCCGCCGCCGGGCGTCAGCGCGTCCAGGCCCGAGGGATCGGCGATCGCCGCGCTGGCGGGCTCGAGCGGCACGGCCACCGTGGGCACGGTATCGAAGGCGATCACGCCCGTGAGGCTGGCGGGGTTGAGCAGCTTCATGGCATCGAGGGTGGCAGCCTTGGCGATCGCGAGACGCGAGCGCGAGCCCGCGAGCTGCTGCATGCTGCCGGAGCGGTCGAGCACGAACAGCAGCGCGACCTGCGGCGCCTCGCGCGGGATCTTGCTCGACAGCGGCGACAGGCGCTCGAGCGCCGTCTGGAAGTACCCGCCGGGTCCGAAGCTGTTGGGTCCCCCCAACAGCAGCAGCCCGCCCCCGCGGTCGCGCACCCACGCCTCCAACGCCTCCTGCTGGTGCGAGTCCAGATCGACCGCCGGGACGTTCATGAGCGCCGCGACGTCGAACGCGCTCCACCCGTCGGCGTCCCAGGGAGCCTGACCGGGCTCGAGCACCGTCACCTTCGCGCCGGACCCCGTCAGCATCTCGGCGAAGGCCTGGGCCCACGCCGGCTGCTCGGCCACGAGCGCGACCCGCGGAGGCGGCAACACGTCGCGCGCGACGCCGTTGGTGTCGTTCACGGCGACGGGGTCCGCCGAGGACCGCACGGCGACCTCGTAGAGGTGCGGGCCCGGCTCGGCCTCCGTGAGCGGCAAGCGCACGTCGTTGACCCCGGCCGCGAGTCGCACCGCTCGTTCACCCTCGGGGGAGCCGTCGCGCAATGTGCCCACCGTGGCGTCCACCTCCGCCGGAGCCACGATGCGGGCGCGCAGGTCGAACGGCACGCCGGCGCGGAGGGTGGGATTCGCGTCCACCCGCGTGACCTGCACGTCGCCGTCGCGTAGGCTCGGCGCGCTCGCGACGTCGACGTGCAGGCCGCGAGCCTGCAGCGCGGCCACGACCGCTCCGAGCTCCTCGCCCGTCGCGAGCGGCGCGCCTACCAGCGTGACGTGGCCGGCCGCGCCCGGCGCGATCGCGCCGGCGGCCAGCGCGAGTGCCGCCGCGAGGTCCGTGCCCCCCCAGCCATCCGAGGCGGGCGTCCCCTCGCCGGCCCGGGGTCCGAGTGGGACGGAGCCGCGGGTCGCCCGGGAGGAGACTAGGGATGCCTCGAAGCGTTGCAGCTCCGCGCCTGCCGCGGCGGAGTAGAGCGACGGGTCGTCCTCCACGACCACGTTGGTGGCGCGCGAGGCGATGACCGGCAGGGGCGCTCGCGCGAGGGCCGCGGCAAGCAAGACGAGCGCGAGCACACGCGCGCCGAGCGCGCCCCACGGCGCGTTGGCTCGAGCTCGCGGGCGGCCGCGCCACGGTGCCGCGGCCACCACGACCGGACCGTACGCGAGCGCGGCCTCCGCGGCCAACGCGGCCAGCGCGAGCAGGAACGAGACGGCACGAAGGGGCGGGGCTCGCGGCGGCCTGGGCTCGGGTGTGGCGCTGCCCGACAGCGCCGACACGGAGCTGCCGAACGCGTCGACGGCGATGTCGAGCTGCGCGGTGCCGCCCTCCGCGCGGTAGATTCCCGGCAGGGCGGGTCGGAACGCGGCGGCCACCTGCGGCGCCCAGGTCCGGCTGCGCGCGTCCGCCCCGAACCATGCGTCGGGCACGGTGACCTCGCTGCCGTCGGGAGCGACCACACGTGCGCCGGCACCGACGAGAGCCGGTCCGAGGCCGCACGGGGATCCCGCGTTGCACGGCTGCGGCGTGCGCTCGTCGAGCCCGGGCACGGTCCATCGCAGGAGGTTCGCGGCGAAGGCCGGGAGGGCCGCCCGGTCGGGCCAGTCGCTGTCGGCCAGCGCGAAGCTCGTGACGACCTCCCGGCCGGTGGGGGTGGTGCGCGCCTGCACCAACGGGTGCCCGCCGGCCTCGAGCAGCACGGTCGCGCCGGGAAGGTGCGTGCTGCCGTGGGCACGCGCGATGTGCACCTCCGACCAGTCGATGCCCCGTGCCAGGGGGTGCGTCCGGTCGGGTCCGGCGATCGTGACGGGCTGGTCCAGCACGGCGCCGAGCGGGAGCTGGGGCGCGGCGGCGTCGAGCCACCAGGTGGAGGTCGCCGGCCGTGCGTCGACGCGCACGCCGTCAATCACGACGAGGTCGTAGGGCGTGGTGTCGGCCGGAAGGCGGGCAGAGCGCTCGAGCTCGACCCCCGGTACGGCCAGCAGGGCGCGCTCGAGATCGGCGTCGGCGGGACCCACCTCGAGCACCCGCGCCCTGACGGGGTCCTCCCGCAGCACGAGGTACGCGTGATCGTCGACATCGAGGTCGTCGCTTGCGAGCCGGAGCTCCACCACGCCGTCGCTCGGCAGCTGCACCACCTGGTCCCACGCGCCGCTCCCGTCCGCGCCGAGGTGCACGGCGGCCGACGACCACGGCAGCGCGGTGCGGGTGAGGGACGGCGTGAAGAGCAACTCGAGGCGCACGTCCGTGGCGTCGCCGGCGAAGCGGCGGATGCCGGCTCGGATTCGCCACGCTCCCGCGCCGTCCGGCGACGCGCTCGCCGCCGTGAGGCCCACGTTCCGCGGGGTGGGTCCGGCGAACGTTCGCACTCGGGCTACGGCCCCCGGCAGGGCGTCGGCGACCGCCTTCTCGGCCGGAGCCGCGCCCGATGGGTCCGTGAGGATCGTCACCTCGACGGTCCCGTCCCCGGCGGCGAGGGCCGGAAGATAGCGCCCCAGGTCCCTCCAGTCCGGTGGCGCCGCAACCGGTCGCCTGCCGGCCAGCGCCGCGAGCGCCCGGCTGTCACCGGCGAGGCGCGTGGCAACGACCGACGTCGCGGGCCCGGCGATCACGATCGAGACGTGCCGCGGCGCGCGGCCGCTCGCGAGGCGGCGGCGCAGGTCCGCTTCGAGGTACGCGAGGGCGGCGCTCCACCGATCGGGCGCCACATCGGTAGCGAGCATGGATCCCGAGCCGTCCAAAACCACGACCCAGCCGACGGGCGGCCGCGCGCCGAGGTGCGGACCGGCCACGGCGAGGGTCGCCAGGGCGACCGCGAGCAGCTGCAGGATCAGCGGCAGGCTCGAGCGCCACGGGGCGCGTTGTGGGCGCACCGCCGGCACGTTCGCCACGCGGCGCCACACGTGGGTGCTGCCGACGGTTCGCGAACGGCGGCGGCGCAGGTGCAGCGCCAGGACGACGAGCTCGAGCAGCCCGAGCAGCAGGGCGGCGGGGTGGGCGACGCTCACATCAGGAAGCGTGCGGAGCGCCAGTCGTGGAGGAGGACGCGCTCGAGGTCTTGGTCGGAACGGACCGTCAGCAGGCGCCCGCCGCGGCGCGTGAGGCTGCGCGCGAGCGCGGTACGCTCGGCCTCCAGCTCGTCGCGGTAGCGACGGAAGGCCTGCGCCGTCAGCGCCAGGTCGACCCGCTCGCCGGTCTCCGTGTCGACCAAGCGCGTCGGCCCGTGGCCGAGCCGCTCGGGCTCGAGCTCCTCGGGGGCGAGCAGTTGGACGCCTACCACCTCGTGGCCGGCACCGGCGAGCGCCCGAACGGCGTCCCCGCTGTCCGGCGCGAGCCAGTCGCTGATGACGATCACGAGCCCGGCGACGGGGAGCCGGCCGGCTACGCGCCGGGCTGCGGCGCCGAGCGCGGTGGTGCCCGCGGGTCGCTCCCCCTCGATGCGGGCGAACAGCTCCGGCGTGCGCTGCACGCCCTGCAACCGGCCGGACCAGGCGACGTCGGCCGCGTGCACGGTGGCGACGGCGACCGTGTCCCCGCCGGCGAGCGCGGTGTAGGCGAGCGCGGCGGCGAGCCGTCCCGCGACGTCGTGCTTCGTCGGGGAGCCGACGTCCATCGATGCGCTGGCGTCGCGCACGATGGTCACCTCCAGCGCCTGGTAGACGCTGTAGAGCTTGATGTGGTGCTGACGCAATCGGGCGTAGGCGTGAGGATCGAGGTAGCGGATGTCGTCGCCGGGTTGGTAAAGGCGGTGGTCGGCGAACTCGATCCCGGCGCCCCGCAGGCGCGAGCGGCGCTCGCCCGTGCCGCGGGAGGCGTCGGCATGCGCCGCCCGCAGGTGGAGGCGCCCGAGGCGCCGCTGCAAGGTGGGGGACAGCAGGCTCACGACCCGATGGACCGCTCGAACATCGCCGGAAGCAGATCCTCCGGGGTCACGCCCTCGGCCTCCGCCTCGAAGTTGAGCTGGAAGCGGTGGCGCACCGAGGGGAGCATCACCGCGCGCAGGTCGTCGAAGCTCACGTTGTACCGCCCCTCGAGCAGGGCACGTGCCTTGGCGGCGAGGACCATCGTCTGGCCTCCGCGCGGGCTGACGCCGTAACGGGCGTAGCGGCGCACGGGCTCGGTCGCCTCGGCCCCATCGGGTTGGGTGGCGAGGACGAAGCGCACGACCGACTGGCGCACGTGCGGCGCGATGGGCACCTCGCGCGTGATCCCCTGGAGGCGGATGATGTCGTCCGCTTCGAGAAGACGCCTGGGGCGCATCTCCTCGGCGCCGGTGGTGAGCTCCAAGATCGCGTCGAGCACGTCGGCGGTGGGGAAACCGATGAGCACCTTGAAGAAGAAGCGATCGACCTGCGCCTCGGGCAGGACGTAGGTCCCGTCCATCTCGATCGGGTTCTGTGTGGCCAGCACGAAGAAGGGCTCCGGCAGGCGATAACTCCGCCCGGCCGCCGTGACCGTGCGCTCCTGCATCGCCTCCAGGAGCGCGGACTGGGTCTTCGGTGTAGCCCGGTTGATCTCGTCGGTCAGCACCATCTGGGCGAAGATCGGCCCCTGCTGGAAGGTGGAGCGGGCGGCGCCGCTGTCGTCGTGCGCCAGCACGATGGTTCCGGTGATGTCGGCCGGCATCAGGTCCGGGGTGAACTGGATGCGGGAGAAGTGGAGCCCGCATACCGTGCCGATGGTGCGTACCAGGAGCGTCTTTCCGAGGCCAGGGGCGCCCTCGACCAGAACGTGGCCGCCACACATGAGGCTGATGAACAGCTGGTCGATGACCTCGGCCTGGCCCACCACGAAGCGGCCGGCCTCGGCGCGCGCTCCGCGCAGGCGTGCTAGGAGATCGTGCAGCTCGCTGGCCGCGGCCCCGGTAGGCGGCTCGGTTCGAGCGTCAGGTTCCATACCGGCTCACCCCCGCTCCCGGCGTCGCGGGCGTGCGCCACGGGAGGCGGGCACTTCGTGGGCGCCCAATATGGCGCGCCTCACGGCGGGCCCGAGGTCGCGCCGCCGCCGCTCGCGTCAGCGCCGGGAGCGCCCGCGGTGCCGTCGTCGACGAAGAACCGGGCGACCGCGGCCCGTTGACCCGGATCGAGGTACGCGCCGCCGCCCACCGGCTCCGCAACTCGCGCCGCCGCCGCCCGCGTCGCGGTGCCCTGCGCGTTCGTGCGTCGTGCGTCCGGCGCCAGCTCGAGCCGGATGCGCGTGCCGCCCGCCAACGCCGAGGAGGGCAACGCGGTGATCTCGAGGGGAGCAGCGGCGTCCGGCGCCGCGTCGGCGCCGCCGCGGCCGCCCAGCCCCGCGCCGGCGACGTCGCCGGCGCCTGCCGTCGCGTCCTGCGCGGGCCCCGCCGGTTGTCCTCCGGCGCCGCCCGCGCGCTCCAGGAGCGCCTTCGTGCGGGCGATCTCGGCGTCGCGGGCGGCGTTCTGTTGCCAGTAGCCTGAGGGCGCGGCCGCAGCCTGCGCCGCGGCGGACGGGGCGCCGAGCGGTCGGGGGCGAGCTCCCGCGCCGACGGGGCCCGCCGCCTGGGCGCTCTTGGCTTCGAGCTGCCGGACGAACCCCTCGAGGCTGGAGGCGTCCTCGTTCGTCGGTGGCCCGGACTGCTGCGGGTCGGACGGCGGCGGACCGCCGCTCGCGTCGGCGGAGGTAGACGTCCGCGTCGCGCTGGCCGCTCCGGGCGGCGCCGCCGCACCGGGGTCGATCGTGCCGGACCCGGGTGCACCGGGAACGCCGGGGGTGGCCGCCGCCGAAGCGGCGCCCGGCGTATCGCCGTAGGCGCGGCCGAGGTGGACACGCAGGTCCGCCAGGGCGCGCGCCGCGGCGGAACCCGTGACGTCGCCGCGCGCCATGCGGTCGCCGAGGTCCTGCAGCGCGACCGCGACGGCCGAGAGGTAGGGATCGTCGCGCTCTCCGGCATCGCGGGCGACGAGCTCGGCGGCGCGCAGCACATCGGCCGGGTCCGGCGCGGCCGCGGCCGCGGCCCGCGCGGCGGGCGGGAGCGAGTTCGTTGGCCGCGGGTGCAGGGGGGCGGCCCACGCGCCGGCCGCCGCGAGCAGCAGGGCGGCTGCCCACACGGCGCCCGGTCGGAGATCCGCGTCGGCCAACGCCCGCGGCTCCACGGCGTGCGCCCGCTCGGCGGCGTCCGCCAGGAGCAGCCGCTCGAGCCCGAAGCGTGGCGCCGCTCGACGTTCGCCCAGGGCGAGCGCAGTGCTCAGACGCTCCTGGAGGCCGAAGCGCACCTCGGCGCGGCGCGCGACGTCGACCAGGCTGGGTGTGGTGCGCCGCGCCTCCCGGAGCGCGAGACCCAACGCCGCTGCGGCGATCGTGCCGAGGGCCAGCCGCAGCCCGCCGGGGCCGACGCGCTGCGGCGCCAGCCACATCACCCCGCGACCCACGACCAGGGCGGCCCCGAGCGCCGCCACGGCGACGAGCACGTCCCGCACGAGCAGGCGCGCGTGGATCGCCCGGCGTGCGCGACGCAAGCGGTCGATCACCCCTTGCAAGAGGTCCGGCTGCGCTGCGTCAGCGTGGTGCATCGGTGCGGCCCCTCTCCGCGGCGCGACTGGCCTGCGTAGCGCGGGCGCCGGGTCGTCCGCCCAGCGCCCGCGCCTCGACCTCGCCTACCAGCACGTTAGCGCGTCGGAGCCGTCGCCGAGGGTGTCCAGGGCGCGGATCGTGCCCGAGGAGCCAGGGATCGCGGCCGGAACGGTAGCGACCACGTCGGCCAGTGCCGTGCGCTTGCCGGGTTGCGGACCCCACCGTGCCGACGGATCGATCTCGATGAGGTAGAGGGGTTGCCGGAGCTGATGGTCCCAGGGCCGGAAGGAGAGGCCGACGCCCTTTCCGAGGTCGAGCATGGTGTGCGCGTCCTCGAGGTAGCGCCGCAGCTCATCCGGCCGGGTGCTGCCCGTCGCCGCCGCGGCGCTCACGGCGGCACCGACGGCCGCGTACGTGGTCCACGCCGGCGTCCCCATGGGCTCGCCCGTGCGGGCGGCGAACTCGTCGGCCAATGCGGCGGCCGCCTCCACGTCGAGGCTGGGGTCCCACTGGACGAGCTGGAGGGCAGCGTGCCCGGCGGGATCGTCTTGACGAAGGCGCGTCACGAAGGCGCGCGTCTGGTCCTCTACCGGAAGCAGACCCACGACGGTGGGGCCGCCTCCGCGCGAGGGGAGCTGCGCGAGGAACTGCTCCTGCGTCGACGGCGGCAGCAGCAGCAGCACGACGTCGGGTGCGGCGGCGGTGATCGTGTCGACGACGTCGTAGAAGACGCTCTGGTCGGGATCCACGGGGACCGTCCCGATCACCTCTCCGGCAACCGGGGCGGACGCCAGGGCCTGCGCGACGCGCTCCGTCCCGCCGGCGGCGCCGTCCACCACGAACCACCTCGTGGCGCCGCGGGCGCCGAGGGCGGAGGCGAGGGCGTCGAGCTGCATGCCGGTGCTGGCGGCAACGTGGAACGTCGTCGCCCGGCACTCGGCGCGCAGGTCGGTCGACGCGTCGCCGACGTTGAAGAACAGAGACCCCCGCTCCTCGGCGACCGACCCGATCGCATCGGCCTGTCCCGCGCCAAGGCCTCCCAGGATCGCGGCCACGTGGTCCGTTGCCAGCAGGCGGGCCGCTGCGCGGCGCGCTGCGTCGGGCGTGGGCGCGCTCGCGCGGTAGAGCCGCAGGCGGCGGCCGGAGGAGGATGCGTCCTCGCCCAGGAGGCGCTCGGCCAGGGCGGCACCGGCGAGGGCCTGCGCCCCGGCGGTGTCGGTGGGCGCCGCGAGGCCGCTCGGGATGGGTAGCAAGACGCCGATCCGCAACGTGCCGGGTGCGACGGCGGTGGGCGCCAAGGGCGCGGGGAGGGCGATGGTGGGGATGCCGTGATCGGCGAGCACGGCCTGGATGTCGCTCCAGCGCACGGCGAGTGCGATGTCGAGGCGGTCGCGCAAGGCGTCGTCTCCGGGACGGACGCCGACGGTGGAGATCTCGAACAAGGGTAGGCCGGAGGAGGTGATGGCGGGGGAGATGGGGGCGAGCGCCAGCGCGCCCGGGTGCTGCTTCACAAGATAGGCGGCGCTCTCACCGCTGAGGATCGCCAGATCGGCACGCCGTTGCAGCACGGCATCGACGAGGGGTACGTCGCGAAGGGCGCCCGGCGCCGACCAGTCGGGGGCCACGAGGACGATGCTGTCGGCCAGTCCTGCGTCGAGAAGGGCCTTGTGGGCCACGGCGTTGGGCGCCACGGCGACGTGAAGTGCCCTCAGCGCGGGGTCGTCGAGCGAGGTGACGCCCGGCGGCGCGTCGGCGCGTGCGACGAAGGCGAACGGTGTCTGGAGGTAGGGGACGCTGTTGAGCATGCCCGCGCTGCTCTCGGGCGCGCCGAAGATCACGTCGCAGTCGCCGGGTTGCAGGGCCCGCTTGACGGCGTACGCCCCTCCTGGCGTCCAGACGAAACTGAGGGTCGCGCCGAGCTCGTCGGCCACGATGGCGGCGATCTGGTCGTTGAAGCCGGTCGCGTCGCGCATCGAGGCGGGCGGATCGTCGGGGTCGGCGCACACGCGCATCGGCCAGGAGCCCTGGGCCGAGGCCGCTCCGAGCGCCGCAGCGCACCAGAGCAGCGCGGCCCGCACGAGGCGGCGGCCGTGCGCGTCGGCGGCGCCGCGGCCCGCGGCGTACCCTCGCCGCGGGCGCCGGGGCGGAACGCGGCGGGGCCCTGCCGCGGGTCCGGCGGGTGATCGGGACGTTCGGGGCATCGTGCGGGGTGCGGCGGGTGGGGTCCGCAACGGTCCCCACCCGCCGCCGCGCTGCGTGCTAGTTGCCGGCCGCGTTCATCGACTGGCCGGGAAGGGCGAACACGAAGATGGACACGTCGCCCGTCACCAGGTCGGGCACGTCGGTGCGGTGGTGGATGACGATGCCACCGGGTCCGCCGACCGGTACGGCCACGTACTGCGTGCCGTCCACGTCGTAGGTGATGGGGTTGGCGGGGATGTAGGCCGGCAGGATCTGCTGCCACAGCACGTCGCCGGTCTTGTCGTCGAAGGCGCGGAAGCCGCGATCGGGGAAGCCCGCGAACACCAGACCGCCGGCCGTCGCGACCGGGCCGCTGTACTGCGAGTAGCCCGTGCTGTACTCCCACACGACGTCGCCGGTGGACGGATCGATGGCCGAGATCGCGCCGAGCCGGTCGAAACGGTCGGTGAGGGCCTCGAACGAGGCGTTGATCGGGTTGGTGCCGGGTTGCCAGTCGGCGGGGCGCGGGTTGTTGGTCATGTTCTCGCAGTCGTTTGTGTTCGGCCGGTAGTACAGGCCGGTGTCCGGGCTGTACGCCGCGGGCTCGAAATCGACCCAGCGCAGCGCGCACACGAGGTTCGTCTGGCCCGGCTCCGTGAAGCGGAAACTATCGTCGATGATAGGCGTGCCGTCGTCCTGGAAGCCGGTCAGGTACGTCGTTTCCGGCATCATCTTGTACGACTTGAGGAACTTGCCGGTGGCGGCGTCGTCGATGACGATGAAACCGTTCGTGGTGGGCAGGATCGCGACGTGTTGCTTCTGCCCGTCGAGCATCACGTCCGCGATGAGCGGCGTGGCGATCTGGTCGCCGTCCCACTCGTCGTTGGGGACGATCTGGTGGTACCACTTCAGCTCGCCGGTGTCGACGTCGAGCGCGACCCAGCTCGCGGAGTAGAGGTTCTTGCCCTGGCGCTGGTCGCCCGCCCACCAGGGGATGGGTTGACCGACGCCGTAGATGACCGTCTTGGTGTCCGGATCGTAGGCGCCGGGCACCCATGCGGAGGCGCCGCCCCATTGGGCGACCGACGGGGGTTGCCAGGTGTCGAAGCCGGGGTCGCCGGGTTGGGGCACCGTGTGGAAGGTCCACAGGATCTCGCCGCTGTTGACGTCCATGGCGATGACGCGACCCGGAGAGCCGCCCGTGTCGCCGCCGGAGGGCCCGACGATGATCTTGCCGTCGGCGAAGATCGGCCCGGACGAGAAGCCTTCGGCCAGGTCGATGTTGCCGATCTGCGCGCTCCAGGCCTCGTCGCCGGTCTTGGCGTCGAGGGCGACCACGCGCCCGTCGCCGGTGGTGGCGAAGACCTTGCCGTCGTAGACGACAACGCTGCCGCGCGTGCGTTGGGCGGTGAGCGAGTTGGTGTTCTCGTCGAGCTCGACCTTGTAGACCCACGCCTGTTCGCCGTTGGTGGCGTCGAGCGCGATCACCTGATCGGGCGCGTTGATGTAGAGCAGGCCGCCGTACTCGACGGGGGAGAACTGCGCTTCGAAGACGGTGCTCAGACTGCGGCTCCATGCGAGCCGCAGATCGCCCACGTTGTCGCGGTTGATCTGGTCAAGGGGGCTGTAGCGCCACATCTGGAGGTTGCGACCGTAGGTCGGCCAGTCACCCGGTGCGGGGTTGGTGAGCTCGTCGGTCGATTGGGCGACGACGAAGGTCGTGGCGAGCAAGGCTATGAGCGTCGCCACGCCGACCAGGGCGCGGCGGCGCCGGGGCGGGTTCTTGGTACGGTGTTGCCGGCTGCTCTGCATGACGTCCCTCCCATCTCGTGCACTGACCGCCGCCCGGTGCGCCGAGGGGCGTTGCCCGCCTCGCTCCGGGATCGGTGGCCGGGTTCGTTCGCTACCTGCCCTGCTTCACCTCCTCCTCGGTCACCGCGCCGAAGCCGTTGCCGAAGCTGGTGCGGATGTAGGTCGCGACGGCCGCAACCTGGCGGTCGGAGAGCTCGTCCCCGAAGCGCGGCATGAACTGCCCGCCGTTGAGGATCTGGCGGATCACCGCTCTGCTCGACTCGAGGTCGTCGTTGCCGGCGAACGCGGGTCCCTTGCTGCCCCCGCCGTTCGTGCCGTGGCACTTGGCGCAGGAGTCCGAGAACACCGTCTTCCCTTCGCCCTGCAAGCTGGCGAGCTCCATCGGGTTGTCGGCCATCTTGGTGTCGCCCGCCGTGGTGTCGGTCGCGGCGCCGGTATCGGCCGTGCCCGCGTCGGCCGCCTTGGGGGCGATGGCGACGCCGTAGGGGGACACGAGCGTCCACGTGCCGCCGAAGGCCTGGACGCCCTGGCCCGTGGTGTCTCCCGGCTGTTGGTCCTTCACGAAACCGTAGAGGGGCAGGCCGTTGTACTGCACCTGCATCGATCCGTCGTCGCGCTGCAGCGTGCTCAGGAGGCTCTGGGCCACGCCCTTCGCTGCGGTAGGCTCGCCCTCGACCGTGAGCGGGGGCCAGGCACCGGCACACGTGTCTGTGCAGCTGCTCGCGCCTGCCGAGTCGCTGCTGAGCATGTAGAGCGCCATGCCGCGCCCGTCGGCCAGGTAGGTGCCGTAGTCGGCGCTCTGCGCCGTCTGGACCGTCGGCGCGCCCTGGCCGAGCGCGAAGCCTGCTGCGCCGGCCGCAAGGATCGTGAGGAGGACACTCCACCGCCGCATGTTCCACCGCCTGTCGGTTCGGGACGCAGGCGTGCGCCGCGTTGCCGCAACGCCGCGTCGTTCGCTCGTGATGTCGTTGCCTGACGCTATCAGATGTGCCCCGCGCCCCCCGCGCCGGCGCCGGCGGCGGCGGTACAACACATTGCGGCACTCCGTTGCCGCGCCTCCCCGCCTTCCGGCGCCGGGACGCGCGCCCGTTCAGGAACCGAGCTGGTGCACGGCGGCCCGCGACAGCCGCCACAGGCGCTCGTCGTCGGGGTCGCGTGGGCGCGGGAAGTCGTCGGAGACGCGCAGCTCGGTGCCGATGCGGCCGGGGCTCGGGGTCATGATGAGCACGCGATCGGCGAGCAGCACGGCCTCCATGGGATTGTGCGTCACCAGCACCACGGTGCAGCGCCGCTCGCGGTACAGCCCGAGCAGCTGCTCGCGCATCTCCATCGCCGTGAGCTCGTCGAGCGCGCTGAACGGTTCGTCGAGGAATAGCACGTCCGGCTCGACCAGGAAGGCGCGCGCCACCGCGACGCGCTGCTGCATGCCGATCGATAGGCGGCCCGGGTACTCGCGCGCAAGACCCGCCAGCCCGACGCGCTCGAGCCACGCCTCGCGGCGCGCCGCGCCCTCCCGACGGGGGCCGTTCTGCACGAACGCGAGGTTGTCGCCGACGCGCAGCCACGGGAGCAGCCGTGCCTCCTGGAACACGTGGCTCACGACCGGTCGGTGGTCGTCCCGGGTCCCGAGCTCGACGCGCCCCGCGTCGGGGGCGTCTAAGCCGGAGAGGATCTTGAGCAGCGTCGTCTTGCCGCACCCGGAGGGGCCGAGCAGGGCGACGAACTCCCCGTCGGCGACGTGCAGGTCGACGCCGGCGAGCGCCGTGCGTTCGCCGCCGTCCTCGCGCGGGAAGCGGCGGACGATCCCCTTCGCCGTAACGCTCGCCACCTAGCTGCCTCCGTGCGAGCGCTGCCGGCGCCAGCGGAAGGCGAGCAGCTCGATCCCACCGAGCAGACCCAGGTCGATCACGGCCAGCACCACCATCATCGTCACGCCGTAGGCAAGGATCCCCTTCATGTTGAACATCTGGAAGTAGAACGAGATCTGGTAGCCGACGCCGCTGGTTCGCCCGAGGAGCTCCGCCAGGACCACCATCTTCCAGGCGAGGGAGAGCGAGGCGCGGGCCGTGCCGAGCACGTGCGGCATGAGCTGCGGCAGCACCACCCGCCGCGCGATCGACGTCCGGCTGCGCCCGAACGCGCGCGCCATCTCGCCGAGCTTCGGATCGAGGGCGCGGGTCCCCTCCCGAACCTGCACCACGATCGCGGGCACGATGGTGATCACCAGGCCGACGATCGCCGCGGTGTCCGTGAGGCCCAGCAGGAGGTAGGCCATGACGAACAGGAGGATCCGTGGGACCGTGAGCCCCGCCTCGAGCCACGCGCCCAGGAGGCGGTCGGCCGTGCGCGACAGGCCCATCCAGGCGCCGCCCGCGACGCCCACCACCATGCCGACCCCGAAGGCCACCAGGACGCGTTGCGCGGTGGCCCAGAGGTGGGTGAGGAGGGCGCCTCGCGCGTACTCGTGCGCCACGAACGCCAGGGTCTCGAGCGGGCCCGGCAGCAGGGTCGAGGGGAGCAGCCTGGCTCCGAGGATCCACGCGACGAGGATCGAGGCGTAGGACAGGGCCGTCAGGCCCAGGACGCCGGTGCGCGCTCTCGCGCCGGCCTCGGCCCCGGCCCGCGAACGTCGCGCGCTACCCTGTCGGATGACCGGACCCTACCGGAGCCTCGCCAGCCTCACGGGGCGAAGCGGGTGGTGAAGGCGTCGGCCGGCAGGCTGTCGACGCCGACGACGTCGGGGCCGGCGACCTGAACGAGCCTGTCGACCAGCGTGGTGAGACCGTCGATCATGTCCTGGTTCCAGCCGTCGGGGAGGCCCTCCTCCCACAGCTTGCGGACGGCCGGGAACAACGACGGGTCGGGGAGGCTGTACAGCTGCTCGTCGAGGATGGACTGCCAGACCCCGTCCATGGTGTCGGCCTTCATCCTGGCCTCGGTCTCGTTCAGGGCGCGGAGGAAGGTCGTCACCGCCTGCGGGTCCGCGCCCTCGCGCGCCGCCACCACGAGGATCGGCAGGTCGGTGCGCAGGCCGAGCTCGTCGAGCATGTCGCTCACGCTTACGAGCTGGCGGAAGTCGCCGCTGGCGGTCATGCGCGCCACGAAGTGCCAGTAGGGGATGGCGGCGTCGATCTCGCCGCTCTGCAGCAGCTGCGTCATGAGCGGCGGCGCGGCCGCCAACGTCTTGCCGTCTACCTGCGGGTCGAAGCCGTACTTCGAGGTGCTCAGCGCGCGCAGGATGAGCAGGCTCTTGTCGTCGAGCGCGGAGGCGGCGATGGTCTTGCCCTTCAGATCCTCGATCGACGCGATGGGGCTGTCCTGCCGCACGACCACGCCCCCGGTGGCCTTGCTGTAGGGGTAGACGGCCTGGACGGGGATGCCGTTCTGCCGGTTGAGGACGACCCCTATGAAGTCGTCGACCACGACGTCGACGTCGCCGGCGCGGAGCGCGAGGTCGGTCGCCTGCTTGCTGGCGAAGGTGGTGGGCTCGACCGTGAGGTTCTCCTGTTCGTCGATGCCGTAGTACTGCATGGCGTGCACCACCCACGAGAAGGTGCCCGTCGCCTGCAACCCCACGCGGATCGTGTGCGCCTCCTGTGCCGAGGCGGCGCCGCCCGCGAGCGCCACGACCAGCAAGCTACCGAGGATCCAGTTCTTTCGCACGCTAATCCCTCCAAGGTCGACCCGAATGCGGGAACTCCGTTCCGCTGATGGACGTGTGTCGAGGACCAAGCTTAGCACCGCGCCGCCGGCGTGCGCCCGCACTTTCGCCTCGGACCGCCGTGCGCATCACCGGCGCACCGGACTCCGGCTGGCGCGCCGCCGCCGCGCCGGCCCCGGGGCCGCCACCACCGTACCGCCGGACGCCCCCCGAGGAGGTCCGCCGCCGCCGGCGCCGGCGGTAGACTGCGATCCCGACCCGAACACCTCATCCCGGGAGGAACGCATGAGCCCACTCGAAGCGTCACGCACCGTCGCCGAGCTCCAGGACCTTCGCGCCCGCACGGCCGACGAGGATGGAGCCTGGCGCGTCGCGTGGACCGACACCTGGTTGGAGGCGCGCGCCTGGTTGCGCACGAAGCTCGACGCCCTCGGGCTCGAGACGCACATGGACGCGGCCGGCAACGTGTGGTCGACGCTGCGCGGGCGCAGCGCGCGTGCGTTCGTGATCGGCGGGCACATGGACTCGGTTCCCGGTGGCGGGTGGCTGGACGGCTCCCTGAACCTGCTGGCCGGGCTCGAGACCCTGCGGCGCATCGCCGAGCGCGTACGACGGCGAGCCTCCGGTGACGGTGCGGCTGGTCGACTGGGCCGACGAGGAGGGTGCGCGTTTCGGGCGCAGCCTGTTCGGCTCGAGCGCCTGCAGCGGGTCGCTCGTCCCAGACGAGGAGCGCGAGCGCCGCGACAAGGACGGCGTGCGCGTCGAGGACGCCCTGCGCCGCTGCGGTGTCGAGCTCGACCGGATGACCGACGCGCACGAGGAGCTGGCGAAGGCCGCGGCGTACCTGGAGCTTCACATCGAGCAGGGGCCGGTGCTCGAGGGGCTCGATCTGCCCCTCGGCGTCGTCCTCGGCACCTTCGGCGTCGAACGCCACGGCATCCACTTCCGCGGTCAGGCGGCCCACTCCGGCTCGACGCCGATGGACCGGCGCCGCGACGCGTTGCTCGCGGCCGCCCGCATGAGCCCCGAGATCTACGGCATCACCGACCGGCACGGCGGGGTGTGCACCATCGGGAGCTGCGTGACGCGCCCCGGGATCGTGACCTCGGTGGTGGCGGAGTGCGACATCACCCTCGACCAGCGTCACCTAGACGCCGGCGCCCTCGCGGCCATGCTCGCCGAGGCACGCGCGGCGAGCGAACGCTTCGCGCGCGAGGGAGGGGTCGAGGTGGAGTGGAGCCACCTGTGGAGCATCGCTCCGATGCCGTTCGACCCGGAGCTGATCGAGCTCGCCGACGAGGCGGTGCGTGAGACCGCCCGCGCCTCGCACCGCCTCCCGAGCGGCCCGCTGCACGACGCGGCCGAGGTCGCCCGCGCCGGCGTCCCCACCGTGATGCTCTTCGTGCAGAGCCTGCGGGGCATCTCGCACAACAAGATCGAGGACACGCGCGTGGAGCACATCGAGCGATCGGTGGTCGCGCTCGACCGGCTGGCCGAGAAGGCGATGGCCTGGGTGCAGCGGCGCTAGGCCGGCGACGCGGCCGCTCAGAGCCGGACCCAGGCCTCCTCCTCGCCGCTGCGCACGATGGCCTCGATGACCCGCATGTTGGCCACCGCGTCCTCCAGCGGCGTCGGAACGGGCGTGTCGTCGATGATGGCCCGCGACAGCGCCTCGGCCTGCAGCGTGTACTGGTCCGTTCGGTCGAACACGTGCTCGGTGCTCACGCCGTCGCGGAAGTGCCATAGCCTGCTCGGTCCGTCCTGCGGGGCGTTGAACGGGATGTCGAGCGTCACGCGCCCGGCGGTGCCGAACACGTCGACCCGCTGGAAGGGGCTGAGTTGCGTGGAGCAGGTGAAGGTCGAGGTGCCGCGGCCGAAGTCGAGGATGGCGGAGCTGAGGCGGTCGATGCGGAGCTCCGGGTCGCGCTCGACGGTCGCCACCAGGCGCTCCGGCTCGCCCCCGAAGAGGAAGCGCGACATCGAGATGTTGTAGCAGCCGATGTCCATGAGGCCGCCGCCGCCGATGTCGACCTGGTTGCGGATGTTGTCCGGGTCCAGCTTGAAGTAGGAGAACACCGAGGCGATCGTGCGCAGCTCTCCCACGCCGCCATCGTCCACGATCTGCTTCGCCCGCTGCCACTGCGGGTGGAAGCGGTACATGAACGCCTCCATCACCTTCGATCGCGGGTGCGCGCGCGCCACCCGCGCGAGCTCCTCGGCCTCGCCGGCGCTCAGCCCGATCGGCTTCTCGCACAGCACGTGCTTGCCCGCCTCGATCGCCCGAACGGACCACGGCACGTGGAGGTGGTTCGGGAGAGGGTTGTACACGACGTCCACCTCGCCGGACGCCAGCAGCTCCTCGTAGCTCCCGAAGGCGTGGGGGATGCGCAGCGCGTCGGCCGCCCGCCGTGCGCGCTGCGCGTCGCGGGAGGCGATGGCGCTCACCTCGAGGTTCGTGCCCTTCTGCAGCGCGGGGATGACCTTCGAGAGGGCGATGTTGGCGGTGCTCAGGACACCCCAGCGGACCTTCGTCATGCCGTGCTCCTTCCGAGCGCGTGCAGCGCGCGCTCCATCGGAGCCAGGGTACCGCGGGGCGCGCTCGCTCGTCCGCCTCGTCAGGCCTCCAGCGCGTCGAGGAGCTCGTCCTTCGTCATCGCGCTGCGCCCTTCGATGTCGCGCTCCTGCGCGAGGTGGTACAGCTCCGCCTTGCTCAGGCCGGTGAGCCCGTCGCCCGCTCCCCCTCGGCTCCCGCTCTTCTTGCCGGTTCCGTTTCCGCCGGCGGGCCCTTTGCCCTGCAGGCTGCGCTTCAGCACCTCCATGAGGTCGACGGGTTCGTCCTCGTCGGGTTCGGGGGGCGGGGCGGTCTCCACCACGTCCTCGCCGGCGCCGAGCTTCGTCCGCACCAGCTCCAGCAGGCGGCGCGCCTCGCGGTCCTCCAACGAACCGGGCTCGACCCGATCGGCCTCGAGGGCCTCGAGCTCGCGCCCGAGATCGGCGAGGACGTCCTCCGGGGCGTCGGGCAGCGCGGGCAGGCCGACGTCGTCTGCCGACCGCAGCTCGTCGCCGAAGCGGAGGGTCTCGGCCCGCAGGATGCCGCGCTCGGCCAGGATGGCGACGAGGTACTCCTTGCCGCGCATGACGAAGGTAGCGATGCCGGCCCGGCTCGAGCTCTCCATGGCGCTCGCCAGCAGGCGGTACGCCTTGGTGGAGCCGCGCTCGGGGGCGAGGAAGTACGCTCGATCGAAGTAGATCGGATCGATCGCCTCGAGCTCCACGAACCTCCGCAGGTCGATCTCCCGCGACTTCTCGGGCGCCAGCTCGTCGAGCTCGCGATCCTCGATCACCACGTACTCGTCGGGCGCGACCTCGTAGCCGCGCACGATCTGGTCGCGCGCGAGCGGGATCCCTTCCCGCGTGCAGAAGTAGCGCCGTTCGAGCGGCGTGCCGTCCCGGTCGATCATGCGGAGCGACACCCTGCCCGAGCGTTGGGCGGGGAAGAGGTGTACCGGCAGGCTCACGAGTCCGAAGGCGATGGTGCCCGACCAGAACGGGCGAGGTCCAGGTGCGTGCCCGGCGTGGCCCCGCTCGCGGTCGCCTCCGCCGCTACGCTCACGCGACCGCCGCCGGCGCTCAGGCACGCGCGCTCGCCTCCTTCAGGCTCGCCTGCAGCGCGCGGGTGAGGTCGCGAGGGCGTCGCTCGCGGCGCGGCGGCGGCGCCTCCACCGTGCCGCCGGCGCGCTTCGCCTCCACCAGCTCGAGCACCCGCGCCCGGTACGCGTCGTGGTACGCGCCTGGGTCGAACGCGCCCTCCAGCATGCCGATGAGCTGCCGCGCCATGGCGAGCTCCTTGTCGTCGAGGTCGGCGCCCCGGGGCGCCTCGAGCGCCTCGACCGGGATCACCTCCCCCTCGAAGCGGACGGTGATCAGCATGGGGCGCTCACGGTGCAGCCGGAGCACGCCCAGGTAGCTCTTGCCGCGCATCGTCCAGCGCGCGAGCCCCTCGCGCCCGCTGCGGCCGAGGGCCGTCGCCAGCGCGGCGTAGGGTCCGTCGTCGCCGTCCGGTCCGAGGTAGTAGGGGCGGTCGTACCAGCGGTGATCGAGCGCGTCGGGCGGGAGCATGCGCTCGAGCCGGATCTCGCGGGAGGGCTCCGGTGAGACCTCGTCCAGCTCGTCGGACGTCAGCCGCACCATGGCGCCCTCCTCGGTCACGAAGCCCCGGCCCGTCTGGTCGTACGCCACGACCTCGTCCGTCTCGGGGTTGACCATCGCCTGGCGCACCGGCGCGTCGTCCTTGGCGTGCAGCAACCGGAAGTGCACGCTGCGGTCCTCGACGGCGGAGTAGAGCTTGACCGGCACCTTCACGGTCCCGGCCACCACGCGCGCCTTGAAGATCGCGCGGGCCGGCATCAGCCCTCCTCCTCGGCGCACGAGGGGCACAGCACGACGCCCCGCTCGCGCACCGTCACCGCACACACGGGGCACACGGGGCGATCGCACGCGGCGCAGACGTAGCCGACCTCGACGTAGTAGGCCCGCAGGCAGTGCTCGCACATGTCGGGGCCGGGCTCGAGCCACCAGCCGACGTCGCCGCGCGACTCGCGTTCCTGGCTCACGGCCGTCTCCCTTCGGGGCTCGCGCCCGGCGCCGCGCGACGGCGCCCCGTGGCGTCCACGCCGGCCGCCGGGCAGCGTACGCACGCGCTCACGTTGCCCCCACCTCCCGCAGCATCGCGTCGGTGAGCGGGCGGCGCGCCGCCTCGAAGCCCTCCCACGGATCGCCGGTCAGCGCCGCCAGCCGCCGGCGCACGTTGCCGACGTGGTAACGGTCGGAACGGATCGCGGGGCCGAGCTCGTCCCACCGCAGCGGCACGGCCACCGGCGCGCCGACGCGGGCCCGGGTCGAGTACGAGGCGATCGCGGTCGCGCCCCGGCCGTTGCGGAGGTAGTCGAGGAAGATGCGGCCGCCGCGCTTGGCCTTCGACATGTTGGTCGTGAAGCGCCGCGGCTCGGCGCGGGCGTGCGCCTCGGCGACGCCGCGCGCGAACGCCTTGACGTCGTCCCATCCGCGGCGCGGCTCGAGCGGCACCACCACGTGCAGCCCCTTGCCGCCGGTGGTGCGCACGAAGGCTGCCAGCCCCAGCGCGTCGAGCCGCTCGCGCAGCTCGCGCGCGGCGTGCAGCACGGCGCGCCAGGCGACGTCCTCGGCGGGGTCGAGGTCGAAGACGAGGAGGTCGGGGCGCTCGATGTCGTCGATGCGGCTGCCCCACACGTGGAGCTCGAGCACGCCCGCCTGCACCAGGGCCACGAGGTCGGCGAGGCTTCGCACGTAGAGGTACGGGTGCGTCCCGTCCTTCTCCTCGATGCCGACGCGCGGGAGCCGCGACGCCATCCCCTCGCCGGGGTGCTTCTGGTAGAAGCAGGTGGTCTCGCGCCCCTGCGGGCAGCGCACGAGGCTGAGGGGTCGCTGCGCCAGGTGCGGCAGGATCCACTCGGCGACCTCCTCGTAGTAGCGCGCCAAGGCGAGCTTGGTGACGCCCTGCTCGGGATAGAGCACGCGGTCCGGGTGCGTGAGCCGCACCCCCGCGACGTCCGCCCCGGCGCGGCTCCCGCCGCGGCGCCCCGAGCCGGACCCACCGGCCCCGGACCCACCGGACCCGGACCCATGTGCTCCGGAGCCATCAGCCCCTGACCCGCGAGCTCCTGACCCATGAGCTTCGGACCCGCGACCCTCGGACCCGCTCGAGCCGGCCCGCCCCGAGCCGGCCCGCCCCGAGCCGGCCCGCCCCGAGCCGCCCGTCCCGAGCCCGCCCGCCCCGCGGCCGCCTCGCCCGCCGCCCGCTCCTCGGGGCTCGGGAGGCGGATCTCGTCGGGCTCGCGGTCGTCGCGCACACCGCGGAACACGGGGTGGCGCAGCGCGCCGTCGGTCGTCCACTCGGTGAAGGCGACGTCCACCACCGTCTCGGGGCGCACCCAGTGCACGCCGCGCCCGGCATCGGGGGCGGGCTCGAAGGGGGGCGTGTCGATCTCCAGGGCCCGCAGTCGCGCGTGCATCTCGCGCAGGAACCGCGCGCCGAAACCGGTGCCGACACGCCCCGTGTAGATCAGTCTGTCCTGTTCGTCGCGGGCGCCCAGCAGCAGCGCTCCGAACCCGCTGCGCGCGCCCCGCGGGGTCGGTGTAGCCGCCGACGAGGAACTCGGCCTGGCGCGAGCACTTCGACTTCAACCAGGAGCGCGTGCGCCCGCCGCGGTAGGGTGCGTCGGCCCGCTTGCTCACGACCCCCTCGAGCCCGAGCGAGCACGCCTCGCGCAGGAACGCCGGACCGTTGCCCTCGAGGTGATCGGTGAACCGTACCCGGCCGCTGCCGACGTGACCTGCCGAGGCGAGGAGGGCCGCGAGCAGGCCCTTCCGGGTCCTCAGCTCGACGCCGGTGAGGTCGTACCCGTCGAGGTACAGGAGGTCGAACGCCTGGTAGGTGAGCGCTTCGGTGCGACCTGCGCCGAGCGCCTCCTGCAGCCGCCTGAAGCTGCTGGTTCCGTCGGCCTCGAGCGCGACCACCTCCCCGTCGAGGATGGCGGACGCGACCGGAAGACCCCCGAGCAGCGTGGCGAGCAGCCCGAAGCGCTCCGTCCAGTCCTTGTCGTTGCGGGTGCCGAGGCGCACCGCGCCGCCGTCGAGCCGGGCCACGATGCGGTAGCCGTCGAACTTGATCTCGTGCAGCCAGGCGCTGCCGGCCGGCGGCGCGTCGCTCGGCGACGCGAGTTGCGGCGCGATCGCCTCGGGCACGGGGGCCGCCCGCGCGCCGGCGGCGGAGGACGGGTCGGGCGGCGCCGCGCCGCCGGGGGTGCCTTCGGGTCCCCAGCTCCGGTCGCGGTCCGAGGCGATCTGCGCCATGGTCCGGCCCGTCGCGACGCTCACGTCGTCCGGCACGGCGGCGGGTCCGTGCGCGGTGCCGGCGCCACCCCGCCCGGTGGCGCGGCGCTTGATGAGCAGCCAGTTCCTGCCGTCTTCGCCTCCGCCGCCGTGCATCCGCGTGAGCGTCCAGCGCCCGTTCAGCTTGCTGCCCTCCAGCACCAGGTCGATGCGTTCCGCGGTGACCTCGCCCTCGGGATGCCAGCGCCCGCGGTCCCACAGCATCACGGTCCCACCGCCGTACTCGCCCTCGGGGATGATGCCCTCGAAGTCGCCGTAGTCGAGCGGATGGTCCTCGACCTCCACGGCCAGCCGCTTCTCGCCCGGGTCGCGGCTGGGGCCTTTGGGCACCGCCCAGCTGCGCAACACGCCGTCCTGCTCCAGACGCAGGTCGAAGTGGAGGTTGCGGGCGTCGTGCTTGTGGACCACGAAGAGACCTCCGGCGCCCCGCGCGGACCGCCGGCTCTCGCCCCGCGGCTCGGGTGTCCGCCCGAAGTCGCGCTTGCGCCGGTACGTCTCCAGGCGTCGCGCCGCGCCGCCTGCGCTGGGGGTCTTGCGGCTGGCCATGCTTCCTCCGTTCGTCGTGCGGGCCCCGGCGGCGCCCGCCCGTCGCCGCTCCGATCGGCGTGAGAGCGCTGCCGCTCGCGGCGCAGCCGGTGGACACGATGGTCGGGCATCTGCGTCCGCGGCAGCGTGACCAGGGCTACGGCGGTTCGGGACGGGCGTCGGGTTCGGCTCGTCGTGGGGCACAGCCCGGCGCCGCGCGTGCGCGGCCGTCTGGCCCGGGAAGCGGCGTCGGGCCCGACGGCCGCCGTGCCCGACCCGCCCGCCGCGGCGCCGATGCGGTACCTTGGACCAACCGAGACGTGGGCCGCCGCCGCTCCAGGCCGCCGGCGGCGGAGGAGGAACCCTTGACCACCCCGAGTACCGTTCCCGTCGACTGGCACGTCCTCGCTCGCGATGTCGCGGACGACGTCGTGGCGTGGCGCCGACACCTGCACAGCCACCCGGAGCTGTCGTTCGAGGAGGCGGAGACCTCCGCCTTCGTGCTCGAGAAGCTGCGGGCGTTCGGCGGCTTCGACCTCTCGCAACCCACGCCCACCAGCGTGGTGGCGCGCCTGCGCGGGGGGCGTCCCGGGCCCGTGGTCGCGGTGCGCGCCGACATGGACGCGCTGCCCATCGAGGAGGAGAGCGGGGTCGCGTTCATGTCGACCCGGCCGGGCGTGATGCACGCCTGCGGGCACGACGGGCACACGGCCATCTTGTTGGGCGTCGCCCGCGTCCTCGCCGAGCGTCGCGCCGACGTGCGCGGCGAGGTGCGGTTCCTGTTCCAGCACGCCGAAGAGCTGTTCCCCGGCGGAGCTCAACAGATGGTGGACGCCGGCGTGATGGAGGGCGTCGACGTGGTCGCGGGCCTGCACCTCATCGCGCAGCAGGAGGCCTGCACGCTCGAGCTGCGCCCGGGCCCGACCATGGCCGCGCCCGACACCTTCGACATCACCGTCGTCGGCAAGGGCGGGCATGCGGCCATGCCGGACCGGTCGGTGGATCCCGTCGCCATCGGCGCGCAGGTCGTCACGAACCTGCAGCAGCTGGTGGCGCGCGCAATCGACCCGCTCGAGCCCGTCGTCGTGTCGGTCACACGCTTCCACGCCGGCACCGCCGACAACGTGATCCCGAGCGAGGCGCGGCTCGGCGGCACGGTGCGCACGTTCGATGCCGCCCTGCGCGCGCGCATGCCGGAGCTCATGGAGCGGGTGGTGCGGGGGATCACCGAGGCGCACGGCGCCACCTACGGCTTCGCGTACCACACGGGCTACCGCTCGTTGGTGAACGACGAGGCCGTCACCGAGCGCCTTCGCGGCGCCTTCGCGGCGTCGTTCGGGGAGGCGCGCGTGCGCACCGCGCGCCCCGTGATGGGTGGGGAGGACTTCTCGGCGTTCCTCGCCGCGAAGCCCGGCACCTTCGTGTTCGTGGGAGCGAAGCCCGACGGCGTCGAGGAGCCCTACCCGCACCACCACCCGCGCTTCGCGATCGAGGAGCGTGCCCTCGAGACGGGCGTGGCGGCGTTCCTGGTGGCGATCGAGGAGCTCTCCGGAGCGTGAGGTGGGCGGCTTCGTATCGCGCCCACCGCGCCGTCGGGGGCCTGCCATGGTGAAGCTGACCGTGCTCTACAACCTGCCGCCCGGGGCCGACGAGGGACGCTTCCTGGCCTGGCGCCTCGGTGACGGGCAGGCGGCCAATGCCGCGTCCCCCGGCGTCATCCGCACGGACTTCTACCGGGCGGTCACCACGCCCCTCGGCGAGCCGCGCTACCGCTTCGTGACGGAGGCCGTGTTCGCCACGATGGCCGACCTCGAGGCCGCGTTCTTCACGCCCGAGGCGCAAGCGCAGCTGCGCGACGACCTCGCCCGGATCGACGAGCCGGTGTTCCTGATCTCCGAGGAGCTGGCGTCACACGAGGCGCCCGCCGCGGAGGCGCGGCCGGGCCAGGGAGGGTAGGTCGGGCGCGCCCCGCACGACGCGCGGCGTGCTCAGGGGTCCAGGCGCGCCTCGCGGGCGATCGGCTCGAAGAGCTCGACCGCGTTCCCCGATGGGTCCTCCACGAGGACCTGCCTCACGCCCACGCCGGTCACGGGATCGCCGCGGAAGTGCGCCCCGGCCGCACGAAGCCGCGCGATGGCGGCGCCGAGGTCGGGCACCTCCAGGCCGATGCGGTTCCAGCCGCCGGGCTCGGGTGCCTTCTGCCCCGCCAGTGCCTGGCCGCCGCCGGGAGCGGGGCTCGGCGCGCTGAGCAGGAGGCGCAGCTCGCCGCGCACCAGCATGGCGAAGGTCGGAGCCGGGTGCATGACCAGCTCGAAATCGAGCAGCTCCGTGTAGAACGGCAGCGCCTCGTCGACATCGCGGACGATGTAGCGCACCTGCACGTTTGCCATCGTGCTCTCCCTTCGGATCCCGCGGGATCGCCCGCCGAGCCCCGCCGCTCACCTGCCGGCCGGGCTCGCGGTGGTCCGGGGCGCGTCAGGCCGGAGCGCGCTCCGGCGGTGGGTCGTCGGCGGCCGCGAGCGTCGCCTCGCCCGCCGTGTCGGAAACCACGTCGGCCGCCCCGAGCGTCGCCTCGTCCGCGGTGCCCGACAGCACCTCGGAAGCCATGTCGTCCGCCGCGCCGACCGCCGTCGCGGCAGTGCCCTCGCCCACGTCGACAAGGAGCCACCCCGGCTCGCGGGCGCCGAGCCGGGCGAGCCGCACGCCCGTCGCGTCCCAGGCGCTCGATCCGCCGCCGCCCCGGAGCCCGTCGAAGGGGCCGACGCAGTTCGCGAGGACGACGCTCATCGCGTGCCGGCGGGCCCTGGCGCGCAGCGTCTTCGAGGCGCGCCGCACGCCGTCCGCGTCCTTCGCCGTGCTCGCGACGTACACCCTCGCGCCCGCCCTCGCCGCGGCCGCGGCATGGCGCGGCACCGACAGCTCGTAGCAGATGGCGAGCGCGGCCTCCGTGCCGCGCAGGCGCGACGGTGTGGCGGGATCCCCCGGCTCGAAGTACGGCAGCTCGTCGGCGTGGAGGTAGACCTTGGGGTGGATGAGCGCGGGCCGTCCGGGGCGGAAGTGCCACCCGGCAATTTGAACGCCGCTCGCGGTGCGCAGCGGCGCGCCCGCCACGACGGCGATGCCGGTCTCCCGGCTGGCATGCGCCAGCGGCAGCAGCGCCCGGTCGTCGTGGCTCGAGCGCGAGCTCGGCCGCCAACGCCGGCTCGTATCCCGTCAGGGAGAGTTCGGGGAACACCACCAGCTCAGCCCCGGCTCGACCTGCCAGCGCCACCCACCGGAGGTGTTCGTCGACGTTCCTGCCGACGTCGCCGGGGACCGGCCTGGCCTGGACCGCGGCGATCCTCACGGCGGCGCTCCGGAGCCGCACGAGGGATCGAGGGCGTTGCGCGGCCATGCACGATCCTAGCGCGGAGGGTGGCGCGCGGGTCGACGTCCTTGGCAACGAACGGAGCGTGCCCGAACCCCCGCCGGGGGATCGGGCACGCTCGCGGAACCGTTTCGTTGGGGTCGCCGGCTTACGAGGCCGGGATCCCGTCGAAGTCGCCGGAAGCGGTTGCCGGACAAGGAGTTGTTGCCGATGCCGGGATCGGTGAGGTCCGCCTGGGTGGCGGGCGTGATCGCGCCGCCGGACTCGACGTCGATGCCGTAGGTGCCGCTGTTCGTGATGGTGCTGTTGGTGACGGTCACGCTACCTGTCGATTGGAGGTAGATGTCGGCGAAGTTGTCGCTGCCGCCGTCGGATACGTCCACGAAGTCCAGGACATTGTTGGAGCTGGTGGAGTGGATGTCGATGCCGTCCCAGAAGCCGCTCGAGGCGTTGGCTCCGCGGAAGGCGATGCGATCGGCGGAGGTCCCGGAGGCATCGAGCGAGCCGGCGGAATCGACCGTCAGGCGGGCGCTGCTCCCGAACTCGAACTGCGCGCCCGGCGTGACGACGACGGCGGCGTCGACCGTCACGACCCCGTTGGCCAGGACGCGGAAGGGCGCGTTGGTCGCGGGCCAGGTGCCGGCGCCGCTGGTCCCGTTCTCCACCTGGATGTAGTTGTTCGTGTTCGGCGTTCCGCCCGCTCCCGCGTAGTCGGTAGCCCCATCGAGCGACGCGATCGAGGACGGGTAGATGTCGGCCACGAGGTCGTTGCCGCTGAATGCGTTGCCCGCGAACGCCGTGACGGAGCCGCCGTTCTCGACCTTGAAGCCGATGCTGGACGAAGCGATGGTGCTGTTCGAAAGCGACACGCCCCCGGTCGATTGCACGTAGACGCCGGCGAAGTTGTCGCTACCGGCTCCCGTGACATCGATGTGATCCAACACGTTGTCCGGCGAGTTCGACCGCACGTCGAGGCCGTCCCAGAAGCCGCTCGTGGGATTCACGCCGTGGAACGTGATCGGGGCCGACGAGGTTCCCACGGCCTTCAGCGAACCCGTGAGGTCGACGGTGACGCGTGCGCTGGACTCGAACTCGAACTGCGCGCCCGCCGCGATCTCCACGGCGCCGTCGATGGTGGCTACCTGGTTGGCGTTCAGGTGGAACGGGGCGTTCGTCGCCGGCCACGTGCCGGCGCCGGTCGTGCCGTTGTGCACGCGCATGAAGTTGTCCGTGTTCGCCGTTCCGGCCGACCCCGCGTAATCCGTGGCGCCGTCGAGTGACGCGATGAGGGACGGGTAGATGTCGGCCACGAGGTCGTTGCCGCTGAACGCGTTGTCCGCGAACGAGGTGAGGGTCGCTCCGTTCTCGGCCTTCAGCCCGATGCTCGAGGCGGACACCGATGTGTTCTCGACCGACGCGCTGCCCGTGCTGTCGACGTACACCCCGGCCAGGTTGTCGCTGCCGGCATCCGAGATGTCGACGAAGGCGAGCCCGTTCGCGCCGCTCGACGACAGGAAGCGCACGCCGTCCCAGAAGCCGGCGCCCGGGTTCGCCCCGCGCAGGACGATGTGATGGGTCGCATCACCGGTGGCCGTGATCGATCCGCCGAGGGCGGCCTCGAGCCGTGCGCTCTGCCCGAACTCGACGATGGTGCCCGCGGGGATCGTCAGGGCGGCCGTCACCGAGACGACGTCGTTCGGTGCGACGGAGTAGCAACCGAGCGGCAACACGGTGTCCGTGCCGACATCGCTCAGCACGGTGGGGTTGGAGCAGTCGACGCTGACGTCCGAGACGGTCAAGGTGAAGCTGTCGCTCACCCCGTTGTCGGACGCCGCCGCCGCCGTGATGACCGTCGTGCCGGCCGCCACGCCCTGCACCACGCCGTCCGTGTCGACGGTTGCGACGCCCGGCGAGCTGCTCGTCCAGATCACGTTCTGGCTGAAGGTCCCCGTGCCGTCGACGGTAGCGTCGAGGTCGTTGTCGACGCCCACGAGCAGCACGTCACCCGATGGGCGATGCGTGATGCTCACGCTGTTGATCGTTCCGACGACGGCGTCGAGGCTGATGGCGTCCGAAACCGACGGGTCCGCGACGCTGGTCGCGGAGATGGTGACGGAGCCGGCCGCGTTCCCCGTGACCACGCCGTTGGTATCCACCGTCGCCTTGGCGTCGTCGCTCGAGCTCCAGTCGACAGCCTTCGAGACGCCGGCGTCGGCGACGACGGTGACGTCTAGATCGACGGATCCCCCGACCTGGACCCGGTCGGGCCCCAGCGGGTCGGGATCGTGGATGGTGACACTGGTGACGTTGCCGTTCCCCCCGCCGGTGCTGGGGCCGGCACAGGAGGCGACCACGACCAGAGTCGCGGCCATGACGAAGGCGAGCGTGAGTCCCCTCAACGTTTTCTCCTTCCTTGCATGATGGTCGGAACCCAAGGTCACCCTCGGGCTCCGAGACGACGTGGCTTTTTCGCTGTTCGGGTCGACCGTAGCACGCGAGACCCGCGCGGTACAAACGCAGGCGCGCGCCGGCCTGCCGCGATGCGCCCACCGCGATGCCCCCACGGCAAGGTCCCCCCCGGCAAGGTCCCCGCCGGTCACCGCCCCAGCGGCATAGCGACGCTTCGCGTTCGCGAACCTCGTTGGTGGGCGATGACGGATTCGAACCGCCGACCCTCCGCTTGTAAGGCGGACGCTCTCCCGCTGAGCTAATCGCCCTTGCCCGCGCGCGGCGCGCAGCACATTATGTCATCCGCGTGGCGCTCTTCGGCCGGCACGAACGCGGCCCGCGCACCGCACCGAGGCCGCCGCTCGCGGCGCGCGTGCTTCGCGGCACCGTGGACTACGAGCCGGGCCCCGGCTCCAGCGCGCGCACGAGCCGTTCGGGAGCGGTCGTCCGGTAGGCGTCTCGAACGACGAGCGCGATCTCGTCCCAGTCGAGGGGCACGTCGAGGTACACGCCGAGCCAGCCGCGATGACCCACGTAGGGGGGACGGAAGTAGCGGACCGGATCGATGGCGAGGTGGGCCTCCTGCGCGCCGGTCGGTGCGGCGCACCAGAAGGCGACACGATCGTCATGGTGGTGGTCGGCGTACGTCACGAACAGTCGCTTGCCCGCGACGAACCATGCGGGCTCCCCGTGGCTCGGCCGCTCCACGACCTCCGGCAGCGCCAGGCACGTGGCGCGCAGCCGGGGGAGCGGGTCGGCGCTCACCGCCCCCTCGCCGTCACTTCAGGGGCCACACCTTCACGTCGATGTCCGTGTCGGCCAGCGCGTCCGCGACGATCTGCGGGTCGGCGTCACCCTGGTGGTACGGCACCGCGATGCGCGGCGCGATCTGGCGGAAGCACGCCGCGGCGTCCTCGGGCGTCATCGTGAACGGCAGGTTGATGGGGAGGAAGGAAACATCCACGCGCCCCAGATCGGCCATCTCCGGCACGCACTCGGTGTCGCCGCCGATGTGCACCACGAGGTCGCCGAAGGTGGCCAGGTAGCCGTTGCCCTCGCCCGGGGGGTGGTACGGCTGACCGTTGTCGCGCTTCTGCCGGATGTTGTAAGCGGGCACGGCCCTTACGCTCACCACGCCCGCGGGCAGCCGAAGCGTGGCGCTCTCGCCGTTCGCGAGCACGACCGCAGCTCGCTCCAAGCGGGCGGCGCTCGCGGCGTCGGTGAGGTAGGACGTGTCCGGGGTCGTGACGGCCTCGAGGGCCGCGGCGTCGAGGTGGTCCTGGTGGGGGTGCGTGATCCAGACCCAGTCGGCCGCGGGCTGCTGCCCGTAGTCGGTCGCGCGGCTCCACGGGTCGACGTGGATGACGCTGCCCGCCGCATCGATGCGCAGCGAGCCGTGGCCAAGCGCCGCGAGCGTCACCTTGCCCATGGAGGTCTGGAACGTGAGGGACTCCTGTCCGGCCGCGGAGCCACCGAGCAAGGCGGCGAACGCGAGGATCATCCGGTGCATGTCTACCTCCTGGCGGTTGCCGGGGCGCGCGCGGGCCGCGAGCGGCCGATGCTGGCGTCGAGGCGGGGCACGGGGTGGTGCGTGGACGGGATCGCCGGCGGTTCTGTAGGCTCCCAGCCTACGCGACGCAACCGCTCGCCATGCCCGATCGACCTCCACGCGCGGTCCTCCCCTGTGCGAGCGCGCGTCACCCTCGAGCGGCGGTCGACGGCCCGGCCCGCGAGCCCGAGCGCGCGCGACGCCCGGCCGAAGCGGAGGACCTCACTCGCGTGCGCCGCGCCGTTCGGCTACGCTGGACGGGCGCGGTCGGGGGCGCCGCGCTGCGGCCGCCCCCGACCTGGAAGGTGGCCGCGGCATGGACGATCGGGCGCAGGGGCACGGGCCCGATACCGAGCTGGGCGATACCTACCTCCACTCCCGCGCGTGGCGACGCTTCCTGGCCTTCGAGGCCTGGATGGTGCTGCTCGGCAGCGTCATGGGCATCGTGGGGGCGGCGGCACTCGGTGGGCTCACGAGGTTCTGGCTGGTGCTCTGCGCGGTCCCCGCGGCCGCCAGCATCGTCGCCCTCGCCGTGGGCACCGTGCGCCGCAAGGCGGTCGCGGCGATCTTGCCGCCCGCCTACCTGGTCGTCGCGCTGGCCATGTGGTCCTATGCGCTGTACGGCGACGGCCGCCCGTTCACGGGCGCGCTGCCTCTGGGCGTGGTGCTGTGGCTCCCGTTCGTCTACGCCGTCACCTTCTTCCTCCTGCCGCCGGGCCGCGCGCTCGCCGCGATCCTCGCCTACGACGCCGCGATGGTGCTGCTCACCGTCCCCCACGCAATCGCGACGCGTGGCCTGGGGGGGCCGTTCGACGACCTCGTGACGCCCGCGCTGCTGCTGCTGTCGCAGCCCCTGCTGGCGGTGTCCTTGTACCTGTTCGCCCGCCTCGAGCCGGCCCTCCGGCGCAGCCGGGTGGACATGCGCACCTTCCAGCGCCTGGCGCGCGTCGACAGCATGACCGGCATCGCGAACCGCCTCACCGCCGAGGCGTTCCTCGATCGGGCGCTCAAGACGGACGATACGTCGACCGGCTGCCTGGCCGTGATGCTGTTCGACGTCGACCACTTCAAGCGGGTGAACGACGCCTTCGGGCACGCTGCCGGCGACGACGTCCTGCGGCTGGTGGCGCGTGCGCTGGAGACGGGCGTGCGCAGCACGGACATGGCGGCCCGTTGGGGCGGCGAGGAGTTCATCGTCGTTGCGCCCTGCGCGAACGTCATCGAGGCGCGCGCCCTCGCCGAACGCCTTCGCGGCGCGGTGCACGAGTTGGCCATGCCCGATGGCATGGACGCGCCGCAGCTGACCGTCAGCTGCGGCATCGCGATCGCGCGCCCGGGGGAGTGGATCGTGGACCTGCTGGCCCGTGCCGACGATAACCTCTACCGCGCGAAGCGCGGCGGCCGGAACAGGGTGGAGGGGGCCGTCGAGCGGGAGCCGCACGGCGACATCGGTCGGGGGGGCGCGGCCTGACGCCGGCGGCGGACGACGTCGCGCCTAGTGGGGTCGCGATCCGCACCGCCTCTACGTTGGAACGGACGCATCGGTCCCGTACGGACTCCAGGGGGTACGCAAAGCGGCGGAAGTGAGCTAGGGTAGCTCTGAACACGGCGGCGCTCGCGCACCCGGATACGGGATCGGCGCGGCGGCGGGGCAAGGCGGTGCGACAAACGTGAACACGACGGAGGACCAACCCATCACGATCGATCTGCCGGAGCTGGCGTGCGATCCGGCGCTGCTCGCGACGTTCCCGGAGGTACAGCTCGACACGACGCACGTGGGCTGCCAGCTCACGCTGACGGTAGGCACGGCCCGCCGCCTGCTGGCGTACTGCTCCGATGGCGGCTGGAACGGCTCGCCCGTGCGCACCAGCTTCACGCTCAGGTTGTTGGCGCGGCGCCTCGCAAGCGCGCTGGGGGCGGGCATGATGGTGCTCGAGGACCCGTCACGCCGGCGCGCGCCCTCGCGCGGCTGACGCCCGTCGGCGGCGTGGGGCGCCCCGACGGACCGGCTCGCCCCGGCCGAGCGGCACGCGGCCGCGAGGCCACCGCAGGTCGTAGCGGGGGCCGTACTGGGCCGGGGGCCGCGATGAGGGCGCCCCTCAACGCTCGCCGCTCGGGAGCGCCTTCGACTCTTCGGCGCAGAGCTCGAGCCCCGCTCCGATCAACGCGAACACGCTCGCCCGCGGAACGGGCACGAGCGCATCGTGGCTGCCGAAGCGGACCTTCAGGAACTCCACCTGGTGCTTCCACAGGAGGTCGGTGTCGCTCCAACCTCGGTCGCCGGCCACCGAGCGCGCCACGTCGTTCAAGGCGTACGTGACCCCGCCGACGCGGATGGTGACCGCGCCCTTCTCGCACTCCAGCCACGCTTCGCTAGCCGTGAACGGCCACCGATCGCCGAAATCCGCAGCACGAAGCTGCTGGCCCGCCATGCCCTCGCCTCCGACCCACGCGACCCGCACTCCAGCATAGGCCCGTCGCGTAGCGCCGCATAGCCGCGCCGCGCGCCGCGGACGCCGATCGCCGCGGTCGCGACGCTATGGATCGTAGGGTTGCAGGCCGACGGACGGGAGCCAGTGGGCGACTCGGCACCCCAGCCGGCCGTGCAGAGCGACGACATCGTCGCGGTAGAGCCGGGCCAGCAGGCCGCGGAAGCGTAGGTAGTGTTCGGCGGTGCGCTGCAACGAGCTGGTGTACTCGCGGACCACGACGCCCCGGTGCGGATCGCGAGGGGCGCCGAACGAGGCGCCGATCGAGGCGTGCGGCGGCACGATGCGCTCGCGGTACGGCAGCGCGTCCCACGGGACCTCGGGCGAGAGTCCGACGTGGGCGAAGATCTCCTGCAGGAGCTCGCGCGGCCTGGTGGCGATGTCGCGGTACACGGCCAGGTGCAGCTGATCGGGGGGGAAGATGCGCTCCCAGCGGGCCACCACGCGCGCATAACCGCCGGCACGTCGCACCGCGTTGTCCAGCAAGCGCGCCTCGATCTGTCGCTCGCTCATCGAACTCAGGCGGTCACCCAGATTGTGAACGACGCGCGACCACTCGCACTCGACGGGGTTTCGCAGGACCATCACGAGGCGCACGTCGGGCATGATCGTCCGCAGGAAGCGGATGCGGCCGGGCGTCATGACGGCGTAGCTGGGCGTCACCTCGCCCTTGAGCCGTCCCGTCCCGCCTCGGAAGTGCGCCGCGTAGCTCGCCAGCGGTCGGGCGAACTCGCGGGGCCGGTCGAAGTAGTGGATCTCCTTCCGGCCGGGCAGGTACGCACCGGGATGGGCCTTCAGGTTCTCGTACAACCAGGTCGTGCCCGCCTTCATGAATCCGATGCAGAGGAAGTCCGGCAACGTGAGATCATGCGGCGACCACACGCCAAGCCCGTACAGCAGCTTGTCCGTTCCGGGGAAGCGCGCGCGCAGGACACGCGAACGCCAGCGCCGCAGGTGGTTTTCGAGCGGTACGGCCGTCCTCACGGCACGGAATCCCGACGCCGCAGGTGAGCCGCGCATGGCAGCGGCATGAGCCTCATGAGTACGCCGATACTAGCGGATGGGCGACGGGCGCATTGCGCGTACGACACACGCGTGGGCCGCGATCGCGCCGGGATGCGCGCCGTGCCCGCGATGCGCGCGCCGGGTACGACCGCGCCAATGGGTCGGCCCCACCCCGACGGCGTCGGCGCTGTCGACCTCGTCGAGCAGCGCATTCGCCTCGGGCAGCGTTGGGACCAAGTAGAAAGGAGGCGCTGCACGCGCCTCCGATCTGGTGACCCCTACGGGATTCGAACCCGTGCCGCCACCTTGAAAGGACCACCCCGCTTTCACACTGGGGCACATGAAGTGCGTCGCGGACGCGTATCAGGGGTCTGTGGATGCCATGCAATCACACCGTTTGCCATGGGCGTAGCTGTCAATTAGCTGTCAACGCTGTCGGCCTTCGCCCGACGCTTCCGGGCGCGCTCTCGGCATCGTGGGTGGCAGTGCTTCCGCTTCTTCCGGCTGGGAACGTTTATCGGAAGGCGGGCATTATGGGCAAACGTAGAGCTCACGGCGAGGGAAGCGTCTTTCAGCGCGCCGATGGCCGCTGGAGCGGCGCCGTCACGATCGGCTTCACGACGGAGGGCCGACAGAAGCGCAAGACCGTGGACGGCCGCACGCAATCCGAAGCGCTGGCGAAGATGGACGAGGTGAAGCGGCAGATACACAGCGGAGCGTTCAACGAGACCCGTCTGAAGGTCGCCGCGTACCTCGACCAGTGCCTCGAGCACAAGCAGCGGACGCTGAAGCCATCGACCTATGCCAAGTACCAGTATTGCGTGGAGCACGTGAAGGAGCACATCGGCGGCTCCATCGTCACAAAGCTCAAGCCGCTCCACGTGCAAGCGGCGCTCTCCAAGATCGCGGACGCCTCCGGCGTGCCGACCGCGAACAACTGCCGGCGCGTGCTGTTCAACGCCCTGAAGCAGGCCGTGCGCTGGCAGATCGCCACACGGAACCCCGTCGAGGCCGTCGACCCCATGCCGGAGAAGCGGCACGACATGACCCTCTGGACAGCAGAGCAGGCGGCGTCGTTCCTCGATCACGCTCGCGGGCACAGGCTGCACACGCTCTTCTACGTCGCGATGGCGACCGGCCTGCGCCGCGGTGAGCTCATGGGGCTCCGCTGGAGCGACGTCGGCTCGAGCGTTCGGCAGGTTCGGCAAACCATCGTTCGGGCGGGGAAGGAGCTCGTGACGAGCACCCCGAAGACGAAGAGCGGGGAGCGCCGCGTCGGCATCGCTCCCGACGTGCTGGCCGTCCTCGACGCGCACCGCGAGCGCCAGGCGGCCGAGAAGGCGCATGCGCGCGACGCCTGGGCCGACACCGGCCTGGTGTTCACCGACGAACTGGGCCGACACTTGCAGCCCTACACGATCACGCGCGCCCTGAAGTCGATCGCGAAGGCCGCGCAGATCCCCACGATGCGCTTCCATGACCTGCGGCACCTTCACGCCAGCATGTGCATTCGGAACGGCATGGACCCGAAGACCCTCGCCGATCGGCTCGGCCACGCCCGCGCGAGCTTCACGCTCGACACGTACACGCACCTGTTTGAACATGATCGGCCAAAGGAGCCCATCGGGCTTTCACAGTTGTTGATTGCCGCGCCTCGGAATCGGAGCAACTGAAGAAGACATGTTTCTCTCCTTGGTATGTTGCCTGGGATGGGGGAATACCTGGCCGCGTTCGACGACTCCGGCGGAATCGAAGCCTTGAACCAATGGGACGGTACCCCGATCGCGGGAGACCATCCCATCGTCTTGCTCGCCACGGCCGTGATTCGGAAGGACCTCCTTACTGACTTCGAAGCAGACTGGAACGCGCTGCGAGCGAGAATCCAGGTGGAGCTAGGTTGCGACGAGCCACCCCCCATCCACATGCGCCTCATGTGGGGCCGAGACGTTGCTCGCCGCAAGCATCGTGGGAAGAGGAACCCCTACGCTGATGCGACTTTTGAGCAGAAGAAGGAATGGGTCGCGACGGCGTGGTCGATAATGACTCACTTCACACGAATTCGGTATGGCATGGGTTTCTTCTCAATGAGCCTGGTGAGGGCAGATCGGGCGGCCGATCTGCAGCGGTTCATTACGCACCCAGCGCACGCGCGGGAACTCGAGGTCATCAAGAAGCGGTCTCGGAAAATCTACCGCAGGTATCACATTGCGATTACTAGTCCGCTGTTGCAACTGCTGACGAACTCGTTTCCGTTCCTTCAAGAGATGATGCGGGCGGCTGGGGGACGGCATGTCGATGTCGTCGTGGATCCGTTTAATGATGCGCACGGCGTGGATTTCGCAGAGGTCGGCGAGGCCATCAAGCGCGTTTCACGCCTGGACCAGATTGACAGCGTCGCTCGCACCGAGGGGGCCGACGATCTTCCCATCTCGCAAGCCGCTGATGTCTATGGCTTTGTGAAGTTCCGGTCGGAACTCTGGAATCGAGGAACGATCGAACGCGACTTACACCTTGTTGAAATTGTGGAGGCCTCACGCTTCGCCGATTTTTCCGCAGCCAACATCCCGCATCGTGTCCGCTTGAGGTATCCGAATTGGCCAGCGGCGTCGCAGGCGATCCACTATCTGATCGCCCGGAATCGTGTCGCCGAAATGGACGCGGCGTTTGCGGACAGTGTCTTGGTGGATGTCGAAGCCTTTTACGAGAGGTGCGCGTTTACCCACAGAAACGATGCAATAGGCACAAGCGTTCTTCGCTTGGAGGTCGGAGGGTGGGACGAGGCGCCGCCCAAAATGCCGAAGACCCCGGACTAAGCCGGGGCCCCGTGAGGCTTATCGTAAAGCGGCCTTGGCAATCCGTCAACTGGCTATGAAGCATAAGCCCCGGGCTGTCCCGGCCCCTGCCTACCAATCGTGCGTCTGATAGCTGTCAAATAGCTGTCAGACGCACGGGGTGCTCCCGTTCTCTGGCCGGACGCACCAAGTAGAAAGGAGGCGCTGCACGCGCCTCCGATCTGGTGACCCCTACGGGATTCGAACCCGTGCCGCCACCTTGAAAGGGTGGTGACCTAAACCGCTAGTCGAAGGGGCCCTTAGGTTCCGTGGTGGGTCGTATAGGACTCGAACCTATGACCCGCTGATTAAAAGTCAGCTGCTCTACCAACTGAGCTAACGACCCAACAGCCTCAGTAGTATATGGACGCCCCTGGGGGTTGTCAAGCGCCGCCGGGACGGGATTTTCGCGTTGTGGACGGTTCCTCTCGCGGCGCACGGGCGGCGGAGCAGGTGCTCGCGCGCGGCCCGCAGCGTACCTCCCGGGGGAATGGCGACCCCTCGGCGCCGGAGCGTGTTCGCGCGCCGGTGCGGCGCGCTACCGTGGGCCACGCGTGTGGGTGCGGCGTCCGTGCCCGGCGTCGGGCGGGCCCGCCAGACGGCCGGCGCGATCCGTGGCGTGACCCCTACCCCCCACCCGGGGGGCGCGTCAAGGGCTTTCTCATCCCTTGTTGGCCGTCACCGACGTTTGCTAGACTCCATACGTTGCAAGGTTGTGAAACCGCGCACAAGATGCGCGCGTTTCGCACGTCCTACACGGCCTTCGCGGCCGGGCGCCGAAGGGAGATGAGGAAGGACCTTGTACCTCGACCTTCTCATGATGTTCTTGGCGGCGGGCTTCATCGCCGTCGCCGCTCTGTTCGTCGGCGCGCTGCTCGGGCCCAAGAAGGGGAACCCGGTCAAGCTGGCGGCGTACGAGTCCGGCGTCCCCGCGTCCGGCACCGCCCGCGAACGCTTCCCCGTCCACTTCTACCTGGTCGCGATGCTGTTCATCATCTTCGACCTCGAGACCGCGTTCTTCTACCCCCTCGCGGTCAAGTTCCGTGCGGCGCCGGCGTACCTCTACGCGCAGGCCGTCCTGTTCGTGGTCATCCTTGCGGTCGGATACCTCTACATCCTCCGCAAGGGCGTCCTGCATTGGAAGTGAGCATGCCCCTACGGGATCTGTTCGAGAAGGACGTGCAGGAGCTCGAGAACGAGGGCATCTTGTTCACGACGCTCGAGAAGCTGCTCAAGTGGGGGCGCAGCAACAGCCTGTGGCCCGCTACCTTCGGGCTCGCCTGCTGCGCCATCGAGATGATGCAGTCGACCAACCCCCGCAACGACATGGCCCGCTTCGGCGCCGAGGTGTTCCGAGCCAGCCCACGTCAGGCCGACCTGATGATCGTGGCGGGCCGACTGTCCAAGAAGATGGCGCCGATCATGCGGCGCGTCTACGACCAGATGCCGGACCCGAAGTGGGTCATCTCGATGGGCGCCTGCGCCTCCTCGGGCGGCATGTTCAACAACTACGCGATCGTTCAGAACGTCGATTCCGTCGTGCCGGTCGACGTCTTCGTGCCCGGCTGCCCCCCGCGGCCGGAGGCCCTGGTGTACTCGGTGATGCAGCTCCAGAAGAAGATCAAGGGCGAGGCCTTCGACGAGCACGGCGTGAAGCTTCCCGTGGTCGAGGGGTGGTCGCGGTGAGCGCGAGTCCCGCCGCGGGTCCTGCCACAGAGGCGGCCCTCGCACGCCTGGGCGAGCTCGGCGGGCGCGTGCACGAGTTCAAGGGGCAGGTCAACGTCGCGGTCGCCAAAGCGCACCTCGTGGACGCCGTGCGCGCCACCAAGGACGCCGGTTTCGCCATGCTCGCCGACGTGATGGGCATCGATTTCCTCACCTACCCGGGTCACCAGGGCAAGCGCTTCACCGTCGTGTACAACATCCATACCCTCGACGGCAGCGAGCGCATCTTCCTGCGCGTCGATCTCGACGATGGCGAGACGCTACCGACCATCACTCCCGTCTGGAGGGCGGCCGACTTCATGGAGCGCGAGGTCTACGACATGTTCGGGGTGGTCTTCGAGGGCCACCCCGACCTGCGCAAGCTCCTGACGCCGGAGGACCTCGAGGGGCACCCCCACCGCAAGGACTTCCCGCTGGGGGAGACGCCGACGCTGTTCAACGAGGGTCGCTTCCTCGACCCCGCCGCCTTCCGGGCGGGCCTGATGGGCAAGGATCCCGGGCTCACCGGCTGGAAGGGTGGCGCCCGCAAGGGCGTGGCCAGCGAGCAGGAGTTCGGCCAGGGGGCCGGCATGCACGGCAAGGAGAGTGGTAAGCCGTGACGCTGAAGAGCGGCGGGGGCGGCCACGCCGCGGTGATGCGCGAGGAGAGGCACGGCGACTTCGACACGAAGTACATGCGCATCAACGTGGGGCCGCAGCATCCCAGCACCCACGGCGTGCTGCGCCTGGTGGTCGACCTCGACGGCGAGCGCATCGTGCGCGTGGTGCCGCAGATCGGCTACCTGCACACCGGCTTCGAGAAGACCATGGAGAACCGCACGTACCAGCAGTGCGTGACGTACTCCAACCGCATGGACTACATGCACGGCTTCGGCCACGACCTGGCCTACGTGCTCGCCGTCGAGAAGCTGCTGGATGCGCAGGTGCCCGAGCGCGCGCAGCGCATCCGCGTGATCCTCAACGAGCTCAACCGCATCTCCAGCCACCTCGTGTTCATCGGCACGGGTCTGCTGGACATGGGCGCCCTCACGCCGTTCTTCTACACCATGCGTGAGCGCGAACAGGTGCTCGACATCTTCGAGCTGGTGTGCGGCGCGCGCATGAACTACGGCTACTTCCGCATCGGCGGGTTGTACCGCGACGTGCCCGACGAGTTCGATGCGGCCGTGCGCGCGTTCCTCGAGAGCTTCCCGCGGATGATCGAGCAGTACAAGTCGCTGTTCGTCCACAACGACATCTTCGTCAACCGCACGAAGGGCGTCGGCGTCCTCAGCCGCGAGACGGCCATCGACCGCGGGCTCACCGGTCCCTGCCTGCGCGCGAGCGGCGTCGAGCTCGACTACCGCAAGGCAGCGCCCTACAGCGGGTACGACGACTACGACTTCGACATCCCGACCTACCCCGACGGGGACGTGTACCACCGCATGATCATCCGCGGGGACGAGATGTACGAGAGCCTGCGGATCGTCGAACAGGCACTCGACAGGCTCAGGCCCGGCCCGATCCGCGACCCGGACCGGCGCATCAGCCTGCCGCCGCGCAGCGAGCTCGAGACCTCGATGGAGGCGGTGATCTTCCACTTCAAGCTCGTCACCGAGGGGTTCCACCCCCCGCGAGGCGAGGTGTACGTACCCACCGAGAGCGCGCGCGGCGAGCTCGGCTACTACATCGTGAGCGACGGCGGCTCCCTGCCGTACCGCGTGAAGGTCCGGGTTCCGAGCCTGGTCAACCTGCAGTCGCTCGAGCCGGCCTGTGTCGGAGGTCTGTTCGCGGACATGGTCGTCAACATCGCCAGCCTCGACCCCGTGCTAGGGGACGTGGACAAGTGAAGAGCACCCGGGGGCTCATGAAGACGCTCACGGTGGCCCTCGCCCTCGCGGCGGGGCTCGGCCTGGCACTCGGGGGGACGCTGCACGATCCGGCCCTGGGCGCTGCCCTCGGCGCGGTCGTCGGGGCCGCGCTCGGCGGCGCCCTGGAGCGCCCGACCCCCACGCGCGACGCGCTCGACGCGAACCGCGCCGCCGCCCCGTCGCCTGCGGGGCGGGACGTTCGCGAGGGACGTCATGGTTGAGCTGGACACACTACCCGCATTCTTCGCCGACAAGCACGAGCGGCTGCAGGAGATCCTCCACCGCTACCCGCCCGAGGGGCGCCGCAGCGCGATCATGCCGCTGTTGTGGGAAGTGCAGCGAACCGAACGCCACGTCGGCGAGGCGCGCATCCACGAGATCGCCGAGATCCTCGAGCTCCACCCGACCGAAGTCAAGGGCGTCATGAGCTTCTACTCCACCTACCACGAGCATCCGGTGGGGCGCTTCCATCTGCAGGTGTGCTCGACGCTGTCGTGCTCGCTGGGCGGCAGCGACGAGCTGTACGACTGGCTCGTCGACGAGCTCGGCATCGTCAACGGCGAGACCGACGCCGACGGGCGCTTCAGCCTCCAGAAGGTCGAGTGCCTGGGATCGTGCGCTACGGCGCCGGTCGTGCAGGTCAACGACGTGTACTTCGAGCGGGTCACGCGGGCGCGCGCCCGCGAGCTGATCGATGCCCTTCGGCGCGACGTGTTCCCGGAGGCCTGGCGCGAGCGCGGCGGCGACAACGTCGGTCCCGAGAAGGCCACGGCGCTCGACACGCAGACCGCCCCGCCGGACGCCGCGGGCAAGCGGCAGCAGACGAGCGAGGACCCCACGGCCGGCCGGCCCGACAGGGAGAACCGCTGATGGAAGCCGTCCAGGAGAAGCCGACGCCCATCACCAGCCGGCACGATCCGCGCTACGAGGTCACCCTCTACCGGTACATCGGCGTGGACGGCGCGTGGAACCTCGACGCCTACCGAGCGCACGGCGGCTACGATGCGGCGCGCAAGGCCCTCACCACCATGCAGAGCGCGGAGGTCGTCAACCAGGTCAAGGCCTCCGGCCTCCGAGGGCGCGGCGGCGCGGGCTTCCCGACCGGGGTGAAGTGGTCGTTCATGCCACCGCCCGACGGCGGGCCGCGCTACTTGCTGTGCAACGCCGACGAATCCGAGCCGGGCTCCTTCAAGGACCGTTACCTCATCGAGGACGACCCCCATCAGCTCGTCGAGGGGATGATCATCGGCGGGTACGCGATCCAGGCGACCCACGGCTTCATCTACATCCGCGGCGAGTACTTCAAGGGTTACGAGCGGCTCACGCGCGCCGTCGACGACGCGCGCGCTGCCGGTCTCCTGGGAGACGACATCTTCGGCAGCGGCTTCGCCTACGACATCACCGTCCACCGCGGCTCCGGCGCCTACATCTGCGGCGAGGAGACGGCGCTGATGAACTCGCTCGAGGGGCTCCGCGCCAACCCGCGCCTGAAGCCGCCGTTCCCCGCACAGGCGGGGGTGTACGGTCGCCCGACCACGGTCAACAACGTCACCACGCTCGCGAGCGCCGTGCACGTGCTCGACAAGGGCGCCGAGTGGTACGCCTCGATGGGCACGGACGACAGCAAGGGCACGAAGCTGTACCAGATCTCCGGGCCGGTGAAGCGCTCGGGCGTCTACGAGCTGCCCATGGGGGCGACCTTCCGCGAGCTCATCTACGACTGGGCCGGCGGTCCGACGCTCGAGCCCAAGGCCTTCATCCCCGGCGGCTCGTCCGCGCCCCTGTTCCCATGGGAAGACCGCTTCCTGGACATGGCCATGGACCACGGAACCCTGGCGAAGAACGGCTCGATGCTCGGTACCGGCGCGGTCATCGTGATCCCGCGCGAGAAGGACATGGTCGACGCGATGTACAACATCGTCCGCTTCTACGCCCACGAGTCGTGCGGCAAGTGCACGCCCTGCCGCGAGGGGATCGCCACCTGGCTCCCGAAGATGTACCAGAAGCTCCTCGCCGGCCTCGGCACGCGTGAGGACCTGGATTTGATGGAGGAGATGGTCGGCAACATGCGCGGCACCGCCTTCTGCCTGCTCGCCGATGCCTGCGCCATGCCGGTGCAGTCGAGCTTCAAGTGGTTCCGCAATGAGTACGAGCACCTCGTCGACCACGGCCGGCCCCTGTACGCCAAGAGCGACTGGTGGTCCGCATGAAGGTCCGCGTCAACGATGTGGAGCTCGACCTTGCCCCCGGCACGAGCGTCATCGACGCCGTCTTCGCCGCCGGCTACGACGTTCCGTACTTCTGCAGCCAGGAGTACATGTCGCCGATCGGCGCCTGCCGGATGTGCCTCGCGCGCGTCGGCGCCCCGCGCAAGGAGCGGGAGGGCGGCTGGATCCTCGACGAGGAGACCGGCGAGCCCAAGATCTTCTACTTCCCGAACCTCATGGCCACCTGCACCACCCAGGTGATGGAGGGGATGGTCGTCGACACCCTCTCGAAGGACGTCAAGCACGCGCAGAACGGGATGGTCGAGTTCACCCTCATCAACCACCCCCTCGACTGTCCCGTGTGCGACAAGGGCGGCGCCTGCGAGCTGCAGGATCGGGCCTACGAGTACGGCACCGGCCTCAGCCGCTTCGTGTTCGACAAGCGCCACCAGGAGAAGCACGCCGCGCTGTCGGACGTGATCACGCTCGACCGCGAGCGCTGCATCCACTGCAAGCGCTGCGTGCGCTACTTCGAGGAGGTCCCCGGCGACGAGGTGCTCGACTTCATCGAGCGCGGTGGGCACACCTACATCGGCACGCTCGACCCGGGCCTGCCGAGCAACTTCACGGGGAACATCACGGACATCTGCCCGGTGGGCGCCCTGCTGGACACCACCAGCCGCTTCCGCGGCCGCAACTGGGAGTACGACCACACGCGCTCCACCGCCATGGACGACGCCTCGGGCAGCGCCGTGACGGTCGACGCGCGCAACGGGCGCATCGAGCGCATCAAGGCGGCGCTCCACCCCGAGATCAACAAGACGTGGATCGACGACGGCACCCGCTTCGGCCACGAGTACGCGGGCGCGCCCGAGCGTGTGCGCCAACCGCTGCTTCGCAAGGGCGGGCGGCTCGAGCCCTCCAGCTGGGAGGAGGCCGCCAGCTACCTCACCGGCCGCCTCGCCACCCTCTCCGGCAAGGACGTGGGCGTCGCCATCCGCGCCGACAGCACCCTCGAGGAGGGCGTTGCCGCCATGGCGCTCGCCGAGCACCTGGGCACCGGACAGGTCGACCACGTGCCGCGCCCCGCGGGCGGCGTGATGCCTCCGGCGAGCCCGGCGACCTTCACCGACGTCGCCACCGCCGACGCCCTGCTGGTGGTCGGCGACGTGACGGAGGAGACGCCGACCGTCGACCTCCGCATCAAGGACGCGCTGCGCGGCGTCACGCCGCCGGCCATGCTGGCACACGGCGTGCCCATCGCCGACCTGCGCCTCAAGGAACACCCGCGCCTCGCGCACGGTCTCCTGACGGTCGCTGCGCCGCACCGCGTGGACCTCATGAAGCACGCGGGCCGCAGCGCCACCTACGCGCCCGGCCGCGAGGCAGCCTTCTTCGCTGCGCTGTCTCAGCTCGCCGACGGGGCCGAGGCGCCGGACGCCGCCGCCCTCGGCATGCCCGTGGAGGACGCCGAGGCGCTCGTCGCGCAGCTTCGCGGAGCCGAGGCGCCCGTGCTCGTGATCGGCGGTTACGTGCTGGCCTCCAAGGCCGCGACGGCGGCCGCCCACGCGTTCGCGAAGACGGTCGGCGCCAAGGTCCTGGCGCTCGGCCCGATGGCGAACTCCTGGGGGCTCGAGCTGCTCGGTGTGCTGCCCAGCCACGACCGCTACGCCTACCGCCACATGCTGGACGGCGCGAAGGCCCTGCTGCTCTCCCACCTCGACCCCGCGCTCGACCCCGACGTGGCCGAGAAGCTCCGCGCCAAGGAGCTGCTCGTGGTCCACGACAGCTTCCTCACCGCCACCGCGCAACTGGCCGACGTGGTCCTGCCGGCCAAGACCGTCTACGAGCGCGACGGCACCGTGATGAACGCCGAGGGCCGCTTCTTGAGCGTGCACGCCGCGCCCGTCGACGCCGGCTTCAGCGAGGATCTCACCGGCGTCGCGCGGATCCTGGGCGACGCCTTCGGCACGCGCCTCGAGGGGCGCAGCGTGCGCAGCGCCAGGCGCGTGCTGCGCAAGCGCTTCGAGGTGGAGCTCGCCGACCTGCCCGAGACGGGCGCGCTGCACCGTCCCAAGGCGCGGGCCGCGGCCCGCGCGCAATTGCGAACCGAGGAGCCCGCGGGCGGCAACCTGCTGATCGTGCCGAGCATGGCGCGCGTCGAGTACCTCGATCGCAACCCGCGCCTGCGGGCCGCCCGCGGAGGCGCGCTGTTGCGCCTGCACCCGACCGACGCCGACGGGCTCGGCGTCGCCACCGGCGATCGCGTGCGCGTGCGCGTGGGCGGGCTGCTGCGCGAGGCGACGGTGCAGGTCACCGACGCCGCGCCCGCCGGCACCCCCCTGCTGCCGTGCCTGCCGGACCAGCCCGCGGGCCTGGTCGAGGCCGACCTCGGCACGCTCGAGCGCGTGCGCGAAGCCGCGGAGGTGCTCTGAGTGGACCCTCTCTGGATCGTCTTCATCAAGGCGCTGGTCGTGTGCGTGGCACTCCTGGGTGCCTTCGCCTACATGACCCTGGTCGAGCGGAGGCTGCTCGGGCGCTTCCAGCATCGCCTCGGGCCCAACCGCGTCGGTCCCTTCGGGTTGCTCCAGCCCATCGCCGATGCCATCAAGGCCGTCTTCAAGGAGGACATCAACGTCAGCGCGGCGGACCGTGTGGTGTACGTCCTCGCGCCGGGGATCAGCATCACCTTCGCGCTGTCCGCCTTCGGCGCCATCCCGGCCGGGCCGCCCAACAGCCTCTTCGGCTTCGACCCGTGGGTGATGAACCTCGACATCGGCGTGCTGTACGTGCTGGCCATGACGAGCATCGGCGTCTACGGCATCTTCCTAGGCGGCTGGGCGGCCAACAGCAAGTACGCCCTGCTGGGCAGCCTGCGTTCGAGCGCACAGATCATCAGCTACGAGCTGGGCATGGGGCTGAGCGTGCTGACGGTCATCATGATCGCCGGCACCCTGAACCTGCAGCAGCTCATCGCCGCGAACGTGTGGGGCGTGAGCCCGTGGCTGTGGCCCGGCCTGCTCGTAGCCTTCGGCACCTTCGTGGTGTCCGGCACCGCCGAGGTGAACCGCACCCCGTTCGACCTTCCCGAGGCCGAGCAGGAGCTCGTCGCCGGCTACCTGACGGAGTACAGCTCCATCAAGTGGGCGCTGTACCAGATGGCCGAGTACGTCAACATGCTGACGTCCTCGGCGTTCATCAGCACGCTCTTCCTGGGCGGTTGGAAGGGCCCCGCGTTCATGAACGCCATCATCCCCGGCTCGGCCCAGTGGCCCTTCATCTGGCTGTTCCTGAAGATGGCCCTGTTCATGTTCCTGTTCATCTGGCTCAAGGCCTCGCTGCCCCGCCTTCGCTACGACCAGCTGATGCGTTTCGGCTGGCTCTACGTGTTCGAGGTCGCGCTCGGCGCGGCGCTGTTGACGGGAGCCGTGATCGCCTTTGTGCTGTAACCGTGAGACCTCCTTGACCCGCCGCCGGCCGGCGGCGCCCACCGCGCGAGAGGGAGGTGAGGTCGCGTGAGCGTGCTCGACATCGCCAAGGGCATGGGCGTGACGCTCGGCCACCTGTTCAAGAAGCCGGTGACGATCCGCTACCCGGAGCAGCTCGTGGACGTGAAGCCGCGGTTCCGCGGCCGCCATCACCTCCTGCGCCACCCCGACACCGGCCTCGAGAAGTGCATCGGCTGCAGCCTGTGCGCCGCGGCGTGCCCCTCGTACTGCATCTACGTCGAGGCGGCCGAGAACGATCCCGACCATCCGACATCGGCCGGGGAACGCTACGCCAAGATCTACGAGATCAACATGTTGCGGTGCATCTTCTGCGGCTTCTGCGAGGAGGCCTGCCCGACGGGCGCCATCGTGCTCGGGCACGAGTTCGAGCTGGCCGACTACCGCTACGGCGATTTCGTCTACGGCAAGCCCGACCTGCTGGTCGGCACCAAGGGCAGCAAGTGGCAGCGTCGCGAGGCGCGGGAGAAGGGCAAGGACGTGCGGGTGGGCTTCGAGGCCGGCCCGCGCCCCGAGCTCGAAGGCGTGGAGTACTGACATGGTATCCAGCGCCATCGCCTTCGCTTTCCTCGCCGCCGTGCTTCTCGTCGGCGCCGTCGGGGTGGTCACGCTCCGCCAGCCGGTCCACGCGGCGCTCTCGCTGGTGGCCACGTTGATCGCGCTGGCCGCCACCTACGTGACCCTGCAGGCGCACTTCCTGGCCGTGATCCAGGTCATCGTGTACGCGGGCGCCATCATGGTGCTGTTCTTGTTCGTCATCATGCTGCTCAACGTGCAGGGGCAGAATCCGACGCCCCACCTGCTGTGGCTGCGGTGGATCGCGTATCCCACCGCCCTGTTGGCGGCGGCGGGCATCACCATCACCGCGGTGGTGGACCGCCGGCCGCTGCCGACGGCCGAACAGGTGGGAGCGGCCCTGCAGGGCGGCACGGCCGATCAGGTCGGCACCGCATTGTTCAGCCACTACGTCCTCGCGTTCCAGCTCGTCGGGGTCCTGCTGCTCACCGGCATCGTGGGGGCCGTGAGCCTCGTGCAGCGCTCCGGCGGCCAGGGGCGCCCTCCGGCGAGCGAGGATCGCACCCCCACCGGCGAGACGCCCAAGGAGCGGGAGCTCATCCATGGTTGACGCGCACGCTCCCACGACGGCGCGCGCTCGCCCGCGGCCGCGCGCCCGCACGCGGGAGGAGGGGTAGGCCGTGGTGCCCACCGAGTACTACATCGCCCTGAGCTCCCTGCTGTTCGTGATCGGCGCCTTCGGCGTCCTCACCCGCCGCAGCGCGATCATGGTGTTCCTGTCGGTGGAGCTCATGCTCAACGCGGCGAACCTCGCGATGGTCGCGTTCGCCCGGCAGTGGAGCAGCGCAGGCCCCGCGGCCGCCCTCGACGGGCAGGCGGCGGTCTTCATCATCCTGGCCATCGCCGCGGCCGAGGTGGCCGTGGGCCTGGGGATCCTGGTGGCGATCTTCCGCCATCGTCGCAGCACCGACGTGGATGAACTCTCCGAGGTGAGGGCATGAGCTCCGTCGTCGCATGGGCCGCGCTGGCGCCAGTCCTGGCGTTGGCGGGGGCCGTGGTCAACGCGTTCTTCGGGCGCTCCCTGAAGGAGCCGCTGCCGGGGGTGCTCGCGAGCGTGGCTGTGGCCGGCGCCTTCGTGCTCTCCGTGCTGGCGTTCGTCGGCCTGGCCGGCAGCGATCAGGCCGTCCACGTGACGCTGTGGAACTACCTGCACGCAGGCACGTTGCAGGTGGACGTCGGCTTCACGATCGACCGCCTGAGCGTCATCATGATGCTCGTCATCACCGGCGTCGGGCTGCTCATCCACATCTACTCCATCGGCTACATGCACGGCGACGACGGTTACTCGCGCTACTTCGCCGAGCTCAACCTGTTCGTGGCGGCCATGCTCGTGCTCGTCATGGCGAGCTCCTTCCCGCTGATGTTCGTGGGTTGGGAGGGCGTGGGCGTGTGCTCCTACCTGCTGATCGGCTTCTGGTACCGCGACCGGGCCAATCCCGACGCCGGGCGCAAGGCGTTCATCGCCAACCGGGTCGGCGACGTCGGCTTCCTGCTCGCGATGTTCCTCATCTTCAAGGTGTTCGGCACGCTCGACATCGAGAGCGTGAACGCGGCGGCGCCCGGCATGGTGTACGGCGCCACAGTTCTGACGCTGATCGGGCTCATGCTGCTGCTGGCCGCGGCCGGGAAGTCCGCCCAGATCCCGCTGCAGGTGTGGCTGCCCGACGCGATGGCGGGCCCCACGCCGGTGTCGGCCCTCATCCACGCCGCCACCATGGTGACGGCCGGCGTGTACCTCATCGCCCGGACCGGTGCCGTCTTCTCGATGGCGCCGGCGGCCTCCGCCACCGTCGCCTGGATCGGCGTGCTCACGGCCCTGCTGGCCGCGTTCGCGGCCTTCGCGCAGACCGACATCAAGAAGATCCTGGCGTACTCGACCATCTCGCAGGTCGGCTACATGATCGCCGCCGTCGGTGCAGGCGCCTACTGGGCGGGCATCTTCCACGTCTTCACGCACGCCTTCTTCAAGGCCCTGCTGTTCCTGTGCGCGGGGTCCGTCATCCACGCCATGGGCGGCGAGCAGGACATCCGCCGCATGGGCGGCCTCGGTAGGCGGATGCGCCTCACCGGGGCGACCGCGCTCATCGCGACCCTCGCGATCTCCGGCGTGCCGTTCCTGGCCGGCTTCTTCAGCAAGGACGCCATCCTCTCGGCGACGCTCACCAGCAACCTCCTGAACGGCGCCGGGAACGACGTGCTCTACGGCCTGTTGCTGCTCACGGCCGTCATGACGGCGCTGTACATGTTCCGCTGGTACTACCAGGTGTTCGCCGGCGAGGCGCGCGCCGAGAAGCGCGTGCTGGAGCACGTGCACGAGTCGCCGCCGGTGATGGCCTGGCCGCTGGGAATCCTCGCGGCGGGAAGCATCCTCGCCGGCTACCTGGGATTGCCGGAGTTCGCGTTCCCGAACCGTTTCGCGCGTTGGCTCGAGCCGGTCACGGCGCCCCTCGACCTGCGTTCCATCGGTGCCGGACTCGACTGGGTCCTCGTGGGCCTGTCGATCGCGGCCGTCGCGGTCGGATTGGGCGTCGGCTGGTGGATCTTCCACCTGCGCAAGGGCGAACCGCTCCGGACCCTCAAGGATTCGCCGTTGGCGGCGGCCTCGCGCGGCGGGGTGGGCTTCGATGCCTTCTACCGCATCTTCGTCATCGACGTCGGCGAGGGGCTGTCCGGGGGCGTGTCGGTGTTGGACCGCGACGTCGTCGACCGCGGCGTGAGCGGCGCCGGTACGGCCGTCGGCGCCATCGGGCGCCTAGCCACCTGGGTGCAGAGCGGCTTCGCGCGCGCCTACGCGTTCGCCATGCTGCTCGGCGTCCTCGCCCTGGTCGTCGTGGCCGCCCTGACAGGGGTTCTCCGATGATCGCGCTGTGGATGCTGCTCGTTCCGCTGATCGCGGCCGTCGCCGTGGCCGCCACGGGTCGCAGCCGCGCGGCGACCACGGGCTTCGGCCTGGCGGGCACGCTCGGAACGTTCACCCTGGCCCTGTTCCTGGCCGATTCCGGTCGCCTCGGCGTGCCGTGGATCCCCGGCTTCGGCGTCACCTTCACGCTCGACCCCGCCGGCGCCTCCTCCATCCTCGCGCTCGTCGCCGCGTTGGTGATGATCCCGACGGTGCTGTACGCGGGGCGCTCGGCGGAGCGCCCCGCGGGCTTCGTCGCCATGCTCCTGCTCATGCAGGCGGGACTCAACGGCATCTTCCTGGCGAAGGACCTGATCGCCTTCTACGTCTTCTGGGAGGCCACCCTGATCCCGAGCCTGGTGATGCTCGGCGCCTTCGGCGGGGAGAAGCGCCGCCGTGCCGTCGTGAAGTACCTGATCTACGCGGTGGGCGGGTCGTTCCTGATGCTCGTGAGCATCCTGGCGCTGGGCACCCTCTCCGGTGCCTCCAGTTACCGCCTCGAGGATCTGCTCGTCGCCGCTCCGAAGCTGCCGGCCGCCACGCAGACGTGGATCTTCGTCGGTATGGCCCTCGGGATGGCCGTCAAGCTCCCGATGTGGCCGCTCCACTCGTGGCTGATCGACTTCAACGAGCAGAACCATTGGTCGGGCGCCGCGGACGTGGCGGGCACGCTCTACAAGGTGGGAGGCTTCGGCTTCTTCGCCTGGGCGCTGCCGCTGCTGCCGCTCGGGGCCCAGGCCGTGGCGCCCGTGCTGCTCGTGCTTTCGGGCTTCACCGCGCTCTACGGCGCGCTCGCGGCGGTGGCCCAGACGCACCTCAAGCGCCTCCTGGCCTACGCCTCGTTGTCGCACATGGGCATCGTGGGGGTGGGACTGTTCGGCCTCCAGCTCGCCGGTCTCAACGGGAGCATCTACCTGCTGGCGGCACAGATGATCTCCACGGGCGGCATGTTCCTGCTGGCCGGGATGCTCTACGCGCGCCGCAAGACCTTCGAGCTCGACGCGTACGGCGGACTCGCGCGCAGTGCTCCCGCGCTCGCAGGGCTGAGCCTGTTCGTGCTGTTCGCGGCGATCGGCGTGCCCGGCCTCGCGAACTTCCCGGGCGAGTTCCTCAGCCTCCTGGGCACCTACCAGGCCTACCCGTGGCTGGCGTTCGCGGCGACCCTGGCCGTGATCGTCGCCGGCGTGTACGGCGTGAACCTCTACCAGCGGCTCTACCAGGGCGAGCAGAGCGCGCCCGTGAGCGAGCTGGGCGCCCTCGAGGCACTGGTGCTCATCCCGCTGGTGGCAGGCATCCTGTGGCTCGGGGTGTGGCCCGCACCGCAGCTGCAGCGCATCGAGGTGCAGTCGCAGGTGGTGGTCGCGCAGGTGCGTGCTGCGCGGAACGTGGCGTCAGAGCGAGCGGCGCTGTCCGCCGACTCCGAGGCGCTCGCCGCCCCGGTCGCCGGCGTTGGAGGTAGCCGGTGACCTTCCCACCCGTTCTCGACATCCACTGGGGCTTGTTCGCGCCCGAGCTGGCGCTGCTCGTCACCGCCGCCGTGGTGACGCTCTACTCGCTGTTCCAACGAGACGGGCGGCAATCCGCCGGGATCGCGCTCGTGGGCGTGATCACCGCGCTCGTGTTCAACGTGAACCAGTTCCTCTCGGCGTATCACGAGCCGGCCCTGTCCAGCTTCGGGTTCCGCTTCCTCGGCGACGTGCCGGCGCTGGCGCTCAACTTCGTGGTGTTGCTGGGCACCGCGCTGGCGATCCTGGTGAGCTTCGACTACCTCGAGCGTGCCGGGCTCGACCACCCCGAGTACTACCCCTTGATGCTGTTCTCGGCGACGGGGGCGATGATCATGGTGGCCGCCGGCGACCTGATCACCCTGGTGCTCGGTCTCGAGATCCTGTCGCTGCCGGTGTACGTGCTGGCGGCGTGGCGGCAGCGCGCCCGCGAGTCGGAGGAGGCGGGCATGAAGTACTTCCTGCTCGGCGCCTTCGCCTCGGCCATCCTCATCTACGGCATCGCGCTGCTCTACGGCGCGACGGGCAGCTTCGTGTACGCCGACATCGTGAGCGCCCTGGGCAGCAGCACCTCGGCCGTGCTGCTCGCCACGCTGGGCGGAGCGTTGGTGCTCAGCGGGCTCGCGTTCAAGGCGTCGATCGCGCCCTTCCATCAGTGGGCGCCGGACGTGTACACGGGCGCGCCGAGCTCCGTCACCACCTTCATGAGCGTGGTGGTGAAGACCGCGGCGTTCGCGGCGCTGTTGCGCATCGCGGCCCTGGTGTTCCCGTCGCTCCAGCCGTGGATCTTCACGACCTTGAGCGTGCTTGTGGGCCTCACCCTGGTGGTGGGCAACTTCGCCGCCCTGCTGCAGCGAGGCGTGAAGCGCATGCTGGCGTACTCGGCGGTGGCGCACGCCGGGTACCTCGGGTTGGCCGTGCTGGCGGCACCCCAGGGCGGCATGAGGGCGGCCGTCTGGTACCTCACCGCCTACACGCTCATGAACGCCGGCGCCTTCGCCGTCCTCACGCTCATGAGCGACCCGAACGACCGCGGGGACGATCTGGAGCGCTTCGCGGGTCTCGGCCGCCAGCGGCCGTGGCTGGCGTTCGCCATGACGCTGTTCCTGCTCAGCCTGGGCGGCATCCCGCCGCTCGCGGGCTTCATGGGCAAGATCCTGGTCTTCCAGGCGGCCATCCGGTCGGGCTACACCGTGCTGGCGGTCATCGGCATCGTCACGAGCATCGCCGCGCTGGTGTACTACTTCCGCGTGATCGCGTTCATGTACTTCCGCGAGCCCGAGTACGAGCCGCAGCACTACCGCAGCCCGGCGACCGGCTTCGCCGTCATGCTCGCGGTCGCGGGGACGGTCCTGCTCGGCATCTTCCCCGGATGGTGGTACGCCCTGTTGGATACATCGCAGCGGCTGCTGGCCGGGCTCTAGGCCGGCCGCGAGCCGGACCGGCGGCGCGCCCGCCCGGCGGGAACTCCGGCGGGCGCGCCGCTTCGTGCGTCAGAGGGCCGTCAGCGCCGCTCGCATACCCTGGTCGCAGAGCCTGGCCCTCGCGCCACGCGCATCCTCCGGGAGTGCATGCCCATGACGAGCACCGCAGATAGGAAATACCTCAACGACGCGTCCCCGCGGGTGGCCTATGATGCCCACGACGTGGACCTCTCGCACCTCAAGATCATGCTCGTGGACGACGAAGAAACCGTGCTGGTCATCCTGAAGGGGATCCTGCAGCGCGCGGGCTACACGAGCATCCTCGCGCTGAGCGATCCGCGGCGCGTCCTGGCGGCCTACCTCGACGAGCGACCCGACCTCGTGGTGCTCGATCACCACATGCCGCACAAGGACGGGCTCGAGCTCATGCAGGAGCTCGCCCCGTACCTGCCCGACTACTTCCCGATCCTCATGCTCACCGCCGACGAGCGCCCCGAGCTCAAGGAGACGGCCCTCTCGAGCGGCGCCAAGGACTTCCTGAACAAGCCGGTGAACCCGGTCGAGGCGCGCCTGCGCATCCGCAACCTGCTCGAGGCGCGCTACTTCCATCAGCAGCTCGAGCACCAGAACGAGCGCCTCGAGGCGATGGTCGGCGACCGCACCGCGAAGCTCGAGAACGCCCACGTCGAGATGCTCATCCGTCTCGCGAAGGCCGCCGAGTACCGCGACGACGATACCGGCGAGCACACCTGGCGGGTGGCCCGCACCACGGCGGGTCTGGCCCACGAGCTCGGCCTCCCGCGCGCCACCGTCGACCTGCTGTTGCGCGCCGCGCGCCTGCACGACGTCGGCAAGATCGCCATCCCCGACGGCATCCTGCTCAAGCCCGGCCGCCTCACCGACGCCGAGTACGAGGTCGTCAAGGAGCACACGCGCGCCGGCGCCGAGCTGCTGTCGGGCGGACAGAGCGCCCTGGTGCAGCTGGCGGAGACGATCGCGCTCACACACCACGAACGCTGGGACGGCACTGGCTACCCGCAGGGCCTGAAGGCGGAGGCCATCCCGCTCGAGGCGCGTCTGCTCGCCGTGGCCGACACCTTCGACGCACTCACGCACGACCGCATCCACCGCAAGGCGGAGACGCCCGAGCGCGCCGTCGAGGTCATCCGTGAGAACGCCGGGAAGCAGTTCGATCCGCGCGTGGTGGACGCCTTCCTCGTGCTGTACGCGCGGGGCGAGATCTTCACGGACATGGGCGCCGTCGCCTGAGCTGCACCGTCGGCCGCCCCGGCCCGGCGCCGGGGGTACACTCTGCCCGATGGACGCCTACCTCCAACGCATCCTCGACGGTCTCGGCGACCACGACCCGATCGCCGTCTTGAACGCAACTCCGCAACGCCTGGCGACGCTGGTGGAGGGCCTGACGCCGGCCGATGAGGTGCGCTCGTACGCTCCCGGGAAGTGGACCGTGCGGCACATCCTGGCGCACCTCGCCGATGTCGAGGTGGGGCAGGGCTTCCGCCTTCGGCAGGCCCTCGCCGCGCCCGGCATCGAGCTGCAGCTGTACGACCAGGGCGCCTGGGCGCAGCGCTACGAGCGGCTGGACCCTGCGCTGGCCGTCGAGGCGTTCCGCGCGCTGCGCGCCTGGAATCTCGCGCTGCTCAGCACGCTCGACCTCGACGACTGGTTGAGCGAGGCCTACCATCCCGAGCGCGGTTTCGAGGCGGTCGACGTCATGGTTCGCTTCCTCGCGGGCCACGACCTGAACCACCTGGCGCAGCTCGAGACGATCCTCGGACGCTGAGGCGCCGCGACCGGCTCGTCGGCCACGCCGACGAGGTGGTCGCCGGCCGACGCGCGCGCTCCGCCGTGGGCGGGCGCGCCGCCGGGGGCCCGTGATAGCATTGCGCCGTCATGGGTATCGAACGCACTTTCGCGATGGTGAAGCCCGACGGCGTCCGGCGCGCGCTGGTCGGCCAGATCGTCCAACGCCTCGAGGCCAAGGGCTTCCGCATCGTCGGCCTGAAGCTCCTGAGGATCTCCCGCGAGCTCGCCGAGCGGCACTACGGCGAGCACGAGGGCAAGCCCTTCTACGCCGGCCTCGTCGCCTTCATCACGAGCGGTCCGGTGGTGGCCATGGTGGTCGAGGGCGAGAACGCCATCGCCGAGTGGCGCAAGATGATGGGCGCCACGAATCCCAAGGACGCCGGCCCGGGGACCGTGCGCGGCGACCTCGCCACGACCCTCGACGAGAACGTCGTCCACGGTTCCGACGCCCCCTCGACGGCGCAGCGCGAGATCGCCCTGTTCTTCGGGGACGGCGAGCTTCTCGACTGAGCACGACGAGCGGGCGCGATCGGCGGCGGCCGTCCGCCACGGCGGGGGGACCCATCACGACGCGGCACCGGTAGCGAGGTGAGGCATGCCCGGACTCTCCGAACGGATCACCAACCTCAAGGCTTCCTCGACGATCGCGTTCAATACGCGCGCCAAGGAGATGCAGCGGCAAGGCATCGACGTGATCGCGATGACCGCCGGCGAGCCGGACTTCCAACCGCCAGAGCACGTGTTCGCGGCGGCGCGCGAGGCGCTCGAGCTCGGCCTCACGAAGTACACCGCCTCCGAGGGGACCTACGCTTTGCGCGAGGCGGTGTGCGGCAAGTTCGCACGCGAGAACGCCCTGAGTTACGAGCCCGAGCAGGTGGTCGTTTCCACCGGCGGCAAGCAGGTGCTCTACAACGGCTTCATGTCGGTGCTCAGCCCCGGCGACGAGGTCGTGTTCATGGCGCCCGCGTGGGTCAGCTACCCCGCTCAGGTCCAACTCGCCGGCGGCGTTCCCGTCGCCGTGCACACCGATCCGTCCAACGGCTTCGTGCCGGACCCTGCGCGCGTGGCGGCCGCCTTCACGGACCGCACGCGCGTGCTGCTGCTCAACTCGCCGTCGAACCCGACGGGCGCCGTCTACCCCCGCGAGGTCGTGCAGGCGCTCGTCGAGTTGGCGATCGAGCGCGACGTGTGGGTGTTCGCGGACGACCTCTACGAGCACCTCATCTACGAGGGCGAGTTCACCTCCGCCGCCAGCTTCGCGCCGGACCGAACGCTCATCGTGCACGGCGCGAGCAAGGCGTACGCGTTGACGGGCTGGCGCATCGGCTACGGCGTGGGGCCCGCGCACCTGGTGAAGGGGATGAACAAGCTCCAGAGCCAGGTGACGAGCGGCGCCAACGCCCTGGCGCAGCACGCCGTGACCGCGGCGCTCAACGAGGTGGAGAAGACCCACGCCTTCATCGAGATGACCAAGCGCGCCTACCGTGAGCGGCGCGACGTGCTCGTCGAGGGGCTCAACCGGCTCGGGTTGCGCGCGCCGCTGCCGCACGGGGCGTTCTACGTGATGGCGGACCTCAGCGCCATCGATCCCGACGAGAACGTAGCCGCGCTGCGCCTGCTCGAGCAGGCGCACGTAGGGGCCGTTCCCGGCACGGACTTCCTGGCGCCCGGTCAGGCGCGGTTCAGCTACGCCACCAGCCTCGAGAACGTGCGAGAGGCCCTGCTGCGCATCGAGCGTCTGCTCGACTGAGCGCCCCGTAAGCTGGTGGCGAGGCGCGTTCCCGCCGGTGCGGGGTGCGCGCCGGCCGGGGCCGCTCCGCGCGGCCGCTCGGTCGCCGCGGCTCCGCCTCTCCTGGAGGAGTCATGCCGTCCACCACCATCACCGTCCAGAGCGCCCGCGGCGGCGATCTGCGGGCCGATCTCGCGCTTCCGCTCGGGCGCGATCCCGTTGCGCTCGCCCTCTTCGCCCACTGCTTCGCCTGCGGCGCCGATACCGGCCCCGAGCGCGCCATCGTCGAGGCGCTCGTGGCGGCCGGACTCGGCGTGGTGTCCCTCGATCTCACGGGACGCGCGGCGAGAACGCGCGACGGCCGGAGCGCGCCGCGCGGGGGAGACGGCGGACGCGTCGCGGACGCGCCCGACCCCGGCGGAGGGTTCGTCCTGGGCGTCGACGACCTGGTGTCCGCGGCCCGCTCCGCCGCCGCAGGGCGCTCGCCGGTCCGCCTTCTCGTGGGGCATTCGCTCGCGGGGGCGGCGGCGCTGTGCGCCGCTGCGCACCTTCCCGACGTCCGCGCGGTAGCGACCGTCAACGCACCGGCCGACCCCACGCGCCTTCGCGCGCTCGTCGAGCGCGCCGACGAGGCTCCGCGAACGGACCCCGGGCTCGGGGGCGACGCGCTACGGATCGCGGTCGCCGGCGCGGAGCTCGAGCTTCCCGCGAGCCTCGCGGCCGAGCTCGCGCCCGAGCGGGTGCTCGCCGCCGCGGCCGCCCTGCGGCGGCCGCTGTTGGTGTTGCACGCGCCGACCGACAACGCGGTCGGCATCGACCACGCCGCGCGCATCCTGGAAGCCGCCCGGCAGCCGAAGAGCTTCGTGGCGTTGCTGCAGGCCGACCACCTGCTGAGCGGCCCCGGCGAGGCGGCCTACGCGGGCGCCCTCGTGGCGACCTGGGTGCGCCCGTTCCTCGCGTCCGGCGCCGACCCGGCGCGGGAGCGCCGCGTGGCGCTGGCGCGCACCGAGCGCGATCTGCGCACCGACGTTCGCACGAGCGGTTTCGACGTGCTGATGGACGAACCGCTGTCCGCCGGCGGCACGGACCTCGGCCCCAACCCGTACGACCTGCTGGCCGCCGCGCTCGGGGCCTGCACCACCATGACGCTGCGGCTCTACGCCGATCGCAAGGGCTGGCCGCTGGAGGCGGCGAGCGCCAGGGTGGCGCACCGCAAGGTCGATCCGAGCGCGGCGGCGGCCGGCGAGGATGCGCCGCCGCGGCGCATCGATGCGTTCGACGTGCGGGTGTGGTTGGAAGGACCGCTGGACGACGACCAGCGCGCGCGCCTGCTCGAGATCGCGCACCGCTGCCCGGTCCACCGCACCCTCACCTCCGACGTGCAGGTCGAGGTTCGCCTGTCGAGCGGGCCCGCACCCACCGCGTGAGAGGGTGAGCGACCCGCCGACGGGCGGGCTCGGGCGCGGCGCGCTCGCCAGGCGCTTCGACCCCGCCATCGCGTCGCTCGCGTTGCCGGCCCTCGGTACGCTTGCCGCGGACCCCCTCGTGTCGCTGGTGGACACCGCCTTCGTGGGCCGCCTCGGGGCCGGACCGCTCGCGGCTCTGGGCGTGAACACTGCCCTGTTCTCCCTCGTGTTCGTGGTGTTCAACTTCCTCGCGTACGGCACGACGCCGAGGATCGGCCGCGCCCTCGGGCGCGGCGACCCGTCGGGAGCAGGCGAGGTGGTGGTGCAGGCCCTGACCCTCGCCGTGGCCGCCGGAGCGGTGTCCCTGACGGTCCTGCAGATCGCGGCCGTTCCCCTGCTGCGGGCGATGGGGGCGGACCCTGCCTGGTTCGGCGGGGCGATGGCCTACCTGCGGATCCGTGCCCTCGCCGGCCCCGCGCTCCTGCTCATCACCGCCGGCAACGGCGCCTTCCGTGGCTTCCTCGACACCAGGACCCCGCTGTTCATCACGCTCGCGCTCAACGTGGTCAACCTGGTGCTGGACCCGCTGCTCATCTTCGGGCTCGGGATGGGCCTCACCGGGGCGGCCATCGCGACGGCCACGGCACAGTGGCTGGGTGCGGGCCTGTTCGTCCACGCTCTCCTGGTCCGGCGCCGGGACGCCTACGAGCTGCCGCGGCGGCTGCCGCGGCCGCGCGAGCTCCTGCCGTTCCTTCGGATCGGAGGCGAGATGCTGCTGCGCACGGCCTCGCTGGTGGGCGCGTTGACGTTGGCGACGGCCGTGGCGGCGCGCGTCGGGACGGCCCAGGTCGCCGCGCACCAGGTCGCTGCCCAACTCTGGACCTTCCTGGCGCTCACGGTGGACGCGTTGGCGGTCGCGGGGCAGGGGCTGGTCTCGACCTTCCGCGGCGAGGAGAGGGGGGAGGACGCCCGCGCCGTGGCCGACCGGCTGCTGCTGCTCGCGCTCGCCCTGGGTCTGGCGCTCGGCCTCCTGTTCTGGGCGGTGCGCCCGTTCCTGCCGCGTCTGTTCACCTCGGACCCGGAGGTGCTCTCCCGCGTCCGCGGGATCTACGGCTTCGTCGCCGCCATGCAGCCCCTGAACGCCGTGGTGTTCGTCTTCGACGGCATCTTCATGGGGGCCGAGGCCTTCGGCTACATCGCGGGTGCGATGCTCGTCTCGGCGCTCGCCGCCGCGGGCGTGCTCCTGCTCGTCGTGCCGATGGGCTGGGGGCTGGCCGGCGTGTGGTGGGGGTTGGTGGTCCTCATCGTCGCGCGTGGGGTGACGCTGGGGTGGCGTTACTGGGGCAGGACGCCGTTGTTGCCGCTGCGACCGCCGCCGCCGGCGCGCTAGCGCGCCGCGCGCACGCGGCGCCGAGCTCCCCGGGGGCCCGCCTGCGCGTCGTCGTGCCGAGCACCGAGCCCGTCCGGGGGGCCGAGCGCGCGTGGGACCCGCCCTCGACGCCGGGCTTGCGATCACCGCGCCCGTCGCCGCGCTGCACCGGACCCACGGTAGACTCGCGGGCAGGGAGGCCGCATGGCCACGCGCGATCCGCACTTCACCACGATCATCGAACCGTTCCGCATCAAGGCCGTGGAGCCCATCCGCTTCACCACCCGGGAGGAGCGCGCCGTCGCCCTCTCGGCGGCCGGTCACAACCTCTTCCGGCTGCGGGCCGAGGACGTCCTCATCGACCTGTTGACCGACTCGGGGACCGGCGCCATGTCGAGCGAACAGTGGGCGGGCATGATGCGTGGCGACGAGTCGTACGCCGGCGCCCGTTCGTTCTACCGTTTCGACGCTGCCGTGCGCGAGATCACCGGCTTCAGGCACATCCTCCCGACCCACCAGGGCCGGGCCGCGGAGCGGCTGCTGGCCGGCGTCGCGCTCGGGCACGGCGACATCGTTCCCAACAACACGCACTTCGACACGACCCGCGCGAACGTCGAGAGCGCGGGCGCCGTAGCGCTCGACCTGCCGATCGCGGAGGGGCGCGAGCCGCAGACGCTCCATCCGTTCAAGGGCAACCTCGACCTCGGAGCGCTCGAGCGCGTACTGGAGGAGAACCCCGGCAAGGTGCCGTTGGTGATCGTGACGGTGACCAACAACTCCGGAGGGGGCCAGCCCGTCAGCATGGCGAACCTGCGCGAGACGAGCGCCCTGTGCCGGCGCTTCGGGGTACCGTTGTTCCTCGACTGCTGCCGCTTCGCGGAGAACGCCTACTTCATCAAGCTGCGCGAGGAGGGGTACGCCGATGCCACGCCCCTGGCCATCGCCCAGGAGATGTTCTCGTACGCCGACGGCGCCACGATGAGCGCCAAGAAGGATGGCATGGCCAACATCGGCGGCTTCCTGGCGATGAACGACGACGCCATGGCCGAGGCGGCGCGCAACCTGCTGATCCTCACGGAGGGCTTCCCGACCTACGGCGGCCTCGCCGGCTACGACCTCGAGGCCCTCGCCGTGGGCTTCCACGAGGCGCTCGACGAGGACTACCTCCGTTACCGGCTGCGCTCCATCGAGTACCTCGGCGAGCGGCTCACCGAGATGGGTGTGCCGATCGTCCAACCGCCGGGCGGGCACGCCATCTACATCGACGCGCGCGCCATGCTTCCGCACGTGCCCGGTTCGGAGTTTCCCGCCTGGGCGCTATCCCTGGTGCTGTACCTCGAGGGGGGCGTGCGCTCGGTGGAGATCGGCTCGGTGATGTTCGGCCGCCAGCCCGACGGCAGCGAGAAGCCCGCCGCGATGGAGCTGGTTCGGCTGGCCTTCCCGCGCCGGGTGTACACGCAGAGCCACGTGGACTACTTAGCGGAGGTGATGGCGCACGTCAACGGCGCCAAGGAGCGCATCCGCGGCGTGCGCCTGGTCGAAGCGCCGGCCGTGCTGCGTCACTTCAGCGCGCGGCTCGAGCCGGCCCACGGTGCCCTGCTCGTGTGACGCCGCGGCGCGCTAGCGCCGCCCACCGACCGGGGCGAACCGGTCCGTGGAGCCCTCGACGCGCTCTAGGACGGCGTCGGTGGCGTCGACCGCCGCACAGGGCGCGATGTCCGCGCCGAACCCGGCGGCGATGAGGCTCCGGCCGTGGTGCGACGCCGCGAGGGCGCCGGAGGGGTCGGCCTCGCGCGCGAGCGGCAGGACGATGAACGCGCCGTCGCCCAGGTCCACTCCGGGCCTCGCCGCGACCAGCGCGGCGACGATGGTCGCGGCACCGAGCGCATCCTCGAGGCTCGCGCCGCCGCGCTCGCCGGCGCAGGCAATGCGGACGTCGGTGCGGGCGAGCTCGAGCGCCCTGTGCGCCACCGCCGAGGCGTTGCGCAAGCTTCCCAACAGCACGTGACGCGCTCCCGCGTACGCTCCCACGGCCGCCGAGCCGTTGGTGGTGCACATCACGACCGGCCGCCCGCGCACGTCCTCGCGCGCGAACTCCAGCGGCGAGTTGCCGCCGTGGAAGCCCTCCGGCGGACGGCCCTCACGCTCGCCGACCAGAAGGGCGTTCTCGCGCCGCGCGCGATCCCGGGCGTGCGTTACCTCCGCGACGGCGCAGACGCTCGCGACGCCGAGCTCGGCGAGGCGCGTCGCCGTGGTGCTCATGCGGAGGATGTCCACGACGATCACGACGTCTGCGTCGGCGGGCCGGTGGGGGGCGAGGTCGACGTCGATCGACAGGCGCGTGCCGGCGGGAGCGGTGGGGGCGGGCATGGGCTCGAGCCTCGCACGGCGCGGCGCCGAGCGCAACGCGCCCGCGACACTGCGGGTCGCGTGTGCCTACACTCGGGTGCCCTCCTTCACTACACTCTAGTCATGGCCGACGCGATCGTTGCGTGCCCCGCGTGCGGGGCCAAGAACCGGGTGAAGGCGCCGCCGCCGGGGAGTCTGCCGTCGTGCGGTCGGTGCGGGGCCACGCTTCCGTGGTCCGTGGACGCGAGCGACGGCACCTTCGACCGCGAGATCCGCGCCCCGATGCTCGTGGTCGCGGACATGTGGGCCCCGTGGTGCGGGCCGTGCAGGATGGTGTCGCCGGTGCTCGAGGAGCTCTCGCGCGAGCTGCCCGGACGTCTGAAGGTGGTCAAGGTCAACGTGGACGAGAACCCGTTGGTGTCGACCCGCTTCCGCGTGCAGAGCATCCCCCTGCTGCTCCTGTTCCGCGGCGGCATTCTGGTCGATCAGGTGGTCGGCGCGATGCCCAAGGGCGCCCTGCGCCAGCGCCTCGAGCCGCATCTGCCCGCACCCAAGGCCTGAGCCGGCGCCGCCCCGGCTGCCGGCGGCGTGTCCCATGCGGGCCGGCGCCCGGGTAGCATGGTCCATGGACAGCACCGATCCCACCGTGCCCGCCGCGCCGGCGCAGCGCAGCGCGGGCGAGCACGAGGACCCGGTCCACGCGACCGGCGAAGCCGACACGGCCGACCGTGCGCAGAACACGAACCTCATCTACGGCAATCCCGAGAAGTGGCGCATCGGCCGGGAGATCCTCGCCCGCTACACGGGCACGTCGCCCGATGCCTTCCAGAAGCAGGTCCTGCTCACCAACTTCGAGTACTACATGGAGCGTTTCTCGGTCTTGTGCGATGACGCCGTCACCACGCGTGGATCGGCCATGACCGCCAAGCACAGCGAGAGGCTCGGCGTCTCCATCGTCAACTTCTCGGTGGGCTCCCCGGTGGCGGCCCTGATCATCGAGGTGCTGGCGACCTCGGATCCCAAGGCCACGCTCTTCCTCGGCATGGTCGGCGGGCTCCACCGTTCCCTGCAGGTCGGCGATTTCATCCTGCCCACGGCCGCCATCCGGGACGAGGGGGCGTCGAAGCACTTCATGCCGCCGCAGGTTCCCGCGCTGCCGACGTTCAAGGTGCAGAAGTTCGTGTCCCAGATCGTGGTCGAGAAGGGGCTGGATTACCGCACGGGGGTCGTGCACAGCACCGATTACCGTTTCTGGGAGTTCAACGAGACGTTCAAGAGGCAGCTCTACGACGAGCGGGCGCTGGCGATCGACATGGAGACCGCCACGCTCTTCTCGGTCGGATTCGCGAGCAAGGTGCCGATCGGTGCGCTGCTGCTCGTGTCCGACCTGCCGCTGCGACGTGGCGGCATCAAGACGCGCGAGTCGGCGAAGGCGGTGTTCCGCGAGTTCACCGATCGGCACATCGAGATCGGTATCGAGGCGATGAGCCAGATCGCGGAACGCGGGGAGCACATCAGGCACTACCGCTGGTGAGTCGGCGATGATTCTTCGGCAGGTGGCCACCGCTTTGGTGAAGCGGCTCGTCACGGGCGGCGAGGCTTCGGTTCTGACGCGGCATAGCGGGTCCGTGAACACGTTCGGTTCACCCGATCCGGCGAGTTGGAGTCGAGGCTTGGACAAGACCAGTACGGTTCTCCTCAACGGTCGAGGAAGTGACGATCACGGATCGGCCTTGGCGTACGGCTGCTGACCACGCAGTGTGACACAGCACGTGCTACAATGCGTGCTATGAAGGTTCATGTCACGGCGCGGTTGGACGAACGTCTTGCCAGCTTTCTGGACGCCTATCAGCGCGATCATCAGCTCGGCTCCCGTAACGAGGCATTGGAGGAGGCCGTGAGGGCGCTTCGAGACAAGGAGTTGCAGCGGGAGTACGCTGCGGCCCTGTCCGAGTGGGAGGCGTCTGGGGACGCAGAGGCGTGGAACGCGACCGCGGCCGACGGCCTGGCGACCGATGCGTCGGGGTGAGGTCTACGTCGTGGATCTCGAGCCGGCTCGTGGCAGCGAGGCGAGCCGGTCGCGGCCGGTGGTCATCGTCAGTCACGATGCGCTGAATGCTGTCGTGGAGCGCTTGCGGCGTGGCGTGCTCACGGTAGTGCCGCTGACGAGCAACGCGGAGCGCGTGTTGGCCTTTCAGGTGTACCTCCCCGCCGAGGTTACGGGGCTGTCTCGCGACAGCAAGGCGCAGGCCGAGCAGGTGCGCGCGCTCGCCTTCGAGCGTTTCGCGCCCGAGCCGGTCGGCGTGCTCCCGGAGGGCTACATGCGGCAGCTCGAGGGGGCGCTGCGTTTGCACCTGGGGTTGGAATAGAGCTAGGGGCGGGCTTCGGGCTTTCTTCGGCGCGACGGCACGGATGCGGGATGGTCCGCGGAACGTGAGGATGCGGACGAACGGGCTTCCTTGCCGCTGGCGCCTAGCCGGAAGACCGTTCGCATGAATGCCGTGCTGCAGGCAAGACCTGGGCAACTGGCACTACCGCTGGTAGCGATGATTCTTCGGCAGGTGGTCAGCGGCCCCCGTTCGGCCCCGACAGGCCCAACGGGGGCCGCGTCTGATGGGCCTGGGCTGCGTATTCGGCCCCTCGCGAACCGACGTTGCCGAGGATGCCGGAGCTGCTCCTGGAGCGGCGTGGTCAGCGCTGCGTGCAGGTGTGATCGCGCAGGTCTCTTCCACTCCGTCAGCTTAGGCTCGCTAGCAACGCGGCGATGATCAGTTCTGCGGCCTGATCGATGTCGTAGTCGGGAGGTAGGTCGCGGACCAAGGGCGTGAGGTCCTCGCGGAAGCCTTGGTGGGTGAGCTTCTGTCGGAGGTTGGAGATCGCGCTGTCGGCGGTTAGGGTGTCGGGCCTGTAGGGTTCGAATGCGTTGAGGATCTGCGTTGGATCAAGGGCCAAGCGTTCCAGTGCGAGCCAAAGGTCGAAGACGTCTCTGCCTTTTCGGCGTTGGTAGAGAGCGCGGATCTTCGTGGCGACGAGTTCCTCCACTTGGAACGTCGTGACGGTGGCGCTTCCATTCCACCAACGGGAGCCCACATCGTGTGGAAGGTATAGAAGGGGCAGCGCCGGCGTTCGCTCGTTGGTCGTGATCTCGATCTTGATCTTGAGCGTGGTGCCGGATTGAGCCTGGGTGCGCCAGAACACTTTCGGCTGCTGGCTGATTCGGGTGCTCACGTTGAATCCGAGGTGCTGTCCTAGGTCGGTCAGTGCGCTGGCTACTGGTTCGATGCCGCCCGGTGTTCTTCGGACGTAGTCGAGGTCTTCGCTGTATCGGAGTGGGGTGTGGAGGTGAAGCTTGTGGAAGGCCGTGCCTCCGCGGAAGGTGAGTTCGTCCTTGAGGTAGGGGTGGTTGGCGATCTCGCAGATGGCGCGTGACAGGAGGAGGTCCTGTTCGACTTGGTCGCGCGTTGGCCATGGCCGTTGGGTGGCCCACTCGGTGATGGCGTCGTAGGAGATCATGCTTCGGGCTCGATGTCGGTGTTGATGATCAGGGACCAGGCCTTGTCGATCGGCCCTTGTGCTGGTTCGCTGGCGTCGAGTTTGCTTGGGGCGTGGCCGGTGTCGGCTGCCCAGGCTCGCAGGTCGTCTAGGTCGTCTCGGTCGGTGAATCGTGTCAGTAGCCAGCCGAGGCGTCGTGCTGCGGCGGCAGGGAAGTGGGGGCTTAGGTCCAAGACCTTCTGGAGGGACAGCTTGGGCTGTTCGGCGAGCTCGATGAGGATGGTGGCTGCCGCATCGATGCCGCCTGCGATGCGTGGTGCGTCGCATAGATCCAGTGCTGTGGCTTCGATGGAAGCGATGCGGGCGGTTCCGGAGCGCGTTTGCTTTTCGATGACGGGGATCAGTGGGACGCGTGAGCGGCTGGCGAAGTGGAAGCGGGTGCGGCCGATCTTTCGGTCTCGGACGGTCTGTGCAACCGCGACTTGGAACTGCTGGGGGGCGTGGTGGCTGGCGCCGTGGATGGCGGCGGCGGATAGCCAGCCCACGTAGTACTGGATCCCGAGGTGGTTCATCAAAGGATCGATGATCTCGATGCCTTCGGGAGCGCCCCAGAGGCGGTACTCGGGGGGAACGGCGATCCAGAGTCCGGCGGCGGCTGTGACCCAGTGGCCTCTCTTGGCGGGTGCGTGGAGTCGCTTCCTTACCTGGTCTTGGGGCACGCCGAGGAGTTGCGCGATCTCCTCGGTCGTCATGCTGCTTACGCCGCGCGACAGCGCCCAGTCTGCCAAGTCGCTGGCCTTGGGTGGGTTCTCGCCCGCGTTCCTCGTTCGCTCCATATTGCAGATTGTCCCGGAAATCGGGACGTTTTGCAAATCTGCGCTAACGGCTCTTTGGCGGTTCGCGTACGGCGCGCTTGCTCGGAGCCTGAGCGGCGTGCCGGGGAGCGCCCCAAGGATGGCCCTGGGGATTACTCCCGGGCACGAGGAGGCATGTGTGGAGTTGCGGTGCTGGAAGGGGATGACCTCGGTGGGTTCGACTGTACGGGCGGTGACCCTTGCGGAGTGCACCGATTCAGGAGGTTAGGCTAGTCTCATTCGAGCAGCCAGCTAGCACTCGCGCTTCTTCCTTGAGAGTTCACGGCTCGATGCCATTGGCGGAAGAATGTTCGCAGGACTACTGTGCTGGACGTAAAAACTGGCCACTCGGCACTACCGCTGGTAATCCGCTGCGATGATTCTTCAGCGGGTGGTCAGGTCTGCGCGGATCAGCTCGAAGCTGGCCGGACGGTCCGGCGCCAGGGAGCACGGTGCCACGTTACTGCGACCGCCGTATCACGTCGCCCAAACCCACCGTGCCGGCCGGATTCCGGCAGGCACGTAAGTCTTCTGCGGACACCGGGCGCCGCCCGTGACCGCTAGGATCCGCTTGGACCCATTGTCAACATGTGTCCCGGGACCTGGGGGGAAAGGGGCAATGCCATGGTGGTACCCACTCGTGGCGGCGTAGGAATGCAGCGGGCCGGTGGTTTCGCGGCGCTGTACATCGCGCTCGCGTATCTCGCGGCGATCCCGTACTTCCTTGTGGTCGTGAACTACCCCAGCGTGGTCGACCCCGTCCAGAAGGTCATCCTGCTGCGAGACCATTTCTTGAGCATGCACCTGATGCACCTGTTCTCGTACGAGTTCGTGGCGATCGGTCTCATCGTCGTGACGTTGGCGCTCTATCACAGCCTAAAGGAGCGCGCCCCATCGACGGCGCAGGTTGCCGCGGTCGTTGGGTTCGTCTGGGCGGCCCTGCTCCTGGCCAGTGTCATGGTGTTCACCTACGGTATGGGGGCGGTGGTCCAGCTCTACGCTTCGGAGCCGGGGCAGGCCGTGTCGGCGTGGCAGGTGATTGAGCCGGTGGCAGAAGCCTTGGGTGGCTCTGGCGGCGAGATCCTCGGTGGGATCTGGATCCTGCTCCTGAGCGCAGCGGCGCTTCGCACGAAGGTGTTTCCGCGTGCCTTGAACTGGCTCGGCGTTGGGATCGGCGTCGCGGGCATCGCGTCCCTGGTGCCGGCCCTGAACGCTCTTGCGGTTGCCTTCGGGGTGCTCCAGATCGTGTGGTTCGCGTGGCTCGGGATCGTCATGCTCCGCCGCGGCACGGCAGGTGCGCGCCGACCGCGCCGTGCGACGGCCGCATCGACCTGACCTCACGGGTCGCTCACCCACGCACGGGAGCCGCCTCGAGCAAGCGCGCTGCGCGCTCGAGGCGGCCCCCTCCACGTCGCCGACGTCCCGCTGTTGCCTCGTGCTCTCGGGAACCCCCGCCCCTCTTGACCACCATCGCGATGGCGAAACGTGTCGCTACGCTCTGCAAGACGACCGTGCCATGAGTGGTCGCGGTCGTCGACCGCCACGTCTTCCCGAGAGGACCGGGCGGGCCGGAGCCGTGAGATGCCGGCCGGTCGCCGGGATTGACGCCCTCGAAGGCGTCACGTCGCTGCGTTGGCCCGGTGGCCCCCAGCGAGCGGCTGTGGGTCGATGCCGGTCGTGGAAGCGCCCGGGTTGAAGCCCTTGGCGATGAGCCACACCGCCATCACCATCTCTTGCAGGCCGAGAGGGAGTAAGAGGATCACGCGTTCCGTGCTGAACACCGCGATGACGCCTGCAGCCAGGTACAGCATCACCCCGGCGAGCCCCCAACCGGAGATCCATCTCGGGATGAGTCTCGCACGGTACAAGACGGAGTAGAACATCAGCGCGCCGATACTGAAGACGATGTCCCGGTCGCCGTCGTGGATTCTGCGTCGGTCGAGCGCGAGACGCGTGTGCCCGATCGCGGGGAAGTGCTACGCCCGCACCCTTCGTGCCGGCAGGCCGGACCCGGCAGCGCGCCAGGCGACGATCACGATGAAGGCCATGGCCGCGATCTCGACCGCCCCGAAGAACAGGTACGAGGGTGTCGCGCTACCGCCCCCGACGACGAACGCCGTCGTCAGGACGGCAGCCGCCGTACTCAGCCAGCGGTTCGCTGCGGGAGGCAGGACGAGGCTCAGGAACACCATCGCGATCGGCACCTCGATGAGGACCGAGAACGCCAGCAGGAGCGCGGGTGTGGGCTCGAACCCCACGGCGCCGTCGAGGATCCTCTGCAGGGCTCCGGGGTGCAGGAACCCGACGATATCCGCGAAGGCCATGTTGAGCATCACCACGGCCCACAGTGCCGAAAGCTTGACTCTCGTATCGTTCATGAACTGACCACTTCCTTGGTTCGTGAGGGAGGCCTAACGGGGCACGCAGACGCTGCGGACGACCTCCAGCTTCCGTGCGCTGCGCACGCCGGTCGACGTGGTGTCGGGCGTCCCGCAGAGAGCACAATGAGATCGGAGCAACGATGGAGCGGGGCCGGTGCAACGGGGCGCCCGGCGGACCGACCCTACGCGGGGCAGGCGGACCTCCCGGGTTCTCACAAGGTGGCTCCGGGAGTCAGGCGCCGGCCGGCGGCCGCCTTGCCCACCGCGTATCGCCACCCGCACGGGACGAGTGCGGTGGCCATCACGACGGCCGCGGTGAGGTTGATGATCTCTGCACCGTCGGGAAGCCCACCAACAGCACGCCGACGAGGAGCAGCCCACTCCGCCAACGAGGAACGACGTTGGTAGAGAACAGGGCGATCGCCTGGATGGCGACTCCGATTGGAAGGAGCAGCAGCCCCCAGACGATCGCCATCCAGGCCTTGAAGGAGAACATGGCCAGTAGGCGCGGCATCATCTGGGCGAACTCGTTCTCGGGCAAGGTGTCCAAGGCGCTCATGGTCAGGCACAACGCGCCCTTGTCGGCCGCCAGGAGGGTTGCGCCCGTGACGGCGAGGACGGCGCCGATGAGTCCGGCCCACGCGCCGCGCGTACCCTCCGGCAGTCTCATGAAGTGCACCGTCAAGACCACGAGCAGTGCTGGTACCAGCGTGACCAGCGCGTGTGCGAACTGAAGGATGCGATCACCGTGCGCACGCAGGATGAGTTCTTCCGCATTCAATATCCGGATGTCCCAGGAGGTTGGGATGCACAGCGAACGCGAAGACCCACACGAGCGCGAAGATGATGAAGGCCAGACCCGTCCCTACGCGCTTCGCCCGACTGAGTGACGCACTCGAAGTCATGAGCCCGCCCTTCCCGTCGCGCTTGGCGATGCGTGGGACGAGTACGCAAGAAGAGGGGCGCTGCAGAACGAGGCGAAACCATCATGCGCGCCCGAGATACTGTCGTCCAAGCGCATCATGATTAGCACCTTCAGTGCGCCTGCAGTAGAGTCATCTGTCCTCAGTTGAATTGCGTCCTGCAAGTACTTTCGCGTAGAGAGAAGTGGACCCCGGATTCCGGACAGCCAACGTTTGCGGGAAGTGGCGGGCCCCCGGGTTGGGGAGCAGTGCGAAGAAACAGCGTCAGAACCACTCTCAGCGATTATTAACGAAGGTCGCTCTGGAGGCGGCGAAGCAGGAGCGCGCCGTCGCCGCGTTGAGCAGGATGTACGGCGTACGTGTCAATCAGGTTCGAGCGTCGACGAAGTCGGCCTAGCTGCGGAAGAATGCCCGCAGAGACGATGTCCAGGACGTAAACACCAGGCACTCGGCACTGCCGCTGGTAGCGACGATGCTTCGGCGGGTGGTCAACGGCGGACGGTCGCTGTCAGGGATGGGATCAGTGGGCGGTCGCCGTGACCTCCCGGTCGAGCCGGTCGCCGAGCCGGTCCCTGGCGACCTCGAGGTCGTACCGTGCCTGGAGGTTGAGCCAGAACCGTTCGGTGTTGCCGAAGTAGCGCGCGAGGCGGAGGGCGGTGTCGGCGGTGATGGCGCGCTTGCCGTGGACGATCTCGTTGATGCGGCGGGGTGGCACGGAGATGTCCTTTGCGAGGCGGTACTGGGTGATCTGCATGGGGTCGAGGAACTCTTCGAGGAGGATCTCGCCGGGGTGGACAGGCGCGTGGGTCGTTGGTTCGTGGGTCATGGTGGGTCTCCTAGTGGTAGTCGGTGATCTCGACGGCGTGGGCGTTGCCGCTGGACCACCGGAAGCAGATGCGCCACTGGTCGTTGATGCGGATGCTGTGCTGCCCGGCGCGGCCGCCTGTGAGCTTCTCGAGCCGGTTGCCTGGCGGGACGCGGAGGTCGGCAAGCGTCTCGGCGGCGTCGAGGATGAGGAGCTTCTGGAGGGCGCGGCGTTGGAGGTCGGGTGGCCATCGCAGGCCGGGGCGCCTTTCGAAGAGCTTCTGGGTGTCGCTGTTCCGGAAGCTCTTGATCACGCCCTAGCGTAACGCCAGGCGTTAATAACGTCAAGCGTTATGTGCATCGGATTGACAGGACCGGGGATCGCGTAGGGCCGACCGCAGTCGCGCAAGGAGCATCGCAGGAATCTTGTCCAGGACGTTAACACTAAGCAATTGGCACTGCCGCTGGTGATCCTGCGACGCATCTTCGGCGGGTGGCGGTTGGCGAGGCCGCTGCTGCTCCCGGGACGCCTTGATCCGTGTTTCGTGGGAGCGCAAGTTGCTCGAAGGCGGCGGCGACGTTTCGCAAGACGGCGTTGGGGAGTCTCTGGCGTTTCGCGCAGGGCTTGCTCGCTCGGAACGTCAGCGGCGCGCCGGGGAGCGTCCCCAGGAGGGCGCTTGGGATTGCTCCCCGGCGCGGGTGCGGTGTTGCCCGGCGGGGCGTCGCCCGGGACGTGCGTGCCATCGGCGCGCTGCCCCAGGCTCAGGGCTCGCGCCGCGCCTTCACCCACCCCACCCCCAGGCCCTCCGCCGCTCGCACCCGGTCGGCGAGCTGTCCGGTGTGGTGCTGGACGTGCCGCAGGCTGTTGAGCAGATATTCCAGCTTCGACATCTCGGGGTACCGCGGGGACCCGCTGTCGGCGCGTCCGAGGTCGATCGCGTCCACTCCGGTGTCGACCAGGTCGTCGCAGTACTGCCAGTACGCCAGCGCTTCCTCGCGGGTGTCCGGCGTGGTGATGAGCGGGAGTGGGCTCGCCGGGTCGGCTGGCCCTGGGAGGCCGTCCGGATACTGCGCGCGCCGCTGGTGCTCCCACGGTTGGAAGTCCGCCTCGTCCTCGATCAGGTTCATGTGCGTCATGAAGAGGGTGTGGTGGGCCACCTGCCAGAAGGCATTGGTGGGGGTCGTGTCTTCCCACAGGCCTTCCGGGCAGAGCTCGATCGCCTCCTTCAGCATCGCGAGGGCCGCGTGGAGCTGGCTCTTCAAGGCCGTGCGGAGCCGTTCATTCGGCGTTGTGTCGGAGGTGCTTGGGTCTGCCACGGCGCTCTCCTTCCTGGCTTCTCCCTGGGTTCGCGGGGCACGCTCACACGGTGGCCGTCGGGACCCCCCCCTTCGGCCTACTCCAGGGTCCGTGCGGCGGCCGCTCCAGCTCCCATCAGGTTGGACCAGGCACGCGGCGCGCCTCAGGTCCGTTCTTCGGTCTGCTCATCGTTCACCCGGCAGTGGAGCCCGTGGCGCCAGCAGCGTGTCGGACGAGCGATGGTATCGGCCGTCGTCGATCGGCCCGGCCGCGTTCGACGTCATGGCGCTCGGCTCGCGCCTCACGGTGGCGCGGGCTCCGCGTCTCGTTCGATGGTGACGGAGCTGGCGCTGCTGGCGAGCTCGATGGCGTAGCCGGGGCCGGATGGCTCGTAGTCGTCGCTCTGGAGCCATACGTTGTTGCCGACGTTGCTCGACTTCGTTCCGTCGAGCTCGAGCGTCGATGCCCAGCCCTTGAGGTGCACCTCGGCCGCCGCGCTCGGCTCGCGCCGGATGCGGATGGCCGAGGCGCCGCCGCTCATCCGGATGGGTACGACGGCTGTGCAACGCGGCAGCCGGAGGTCGATCGAGCTCGCGGCGCCACGGATCTCGAGCTCAGCGAGGTTCAGGCCGCGCAGATCCGCCTCGATCATCGCGGCGGCTCCCCGGATGGTGATGCGCCAGGGGATGTGCGCGTTGAGCGTGATGTCGGCGGCCATTCTCCCCATGGGTCCCAGGAGCAGGCGACGCGGGTAACGGACGGCGACGGAGCCTTCGCCGGACGTGACGTTGGGTACGGGTCCGTCGAAGGTCGCGCTGTACAGCTCGTTCGAGGCGCGGTCCGCGGCGAGCCGCAGGTGGTACGCGCCCGCGACGCTCAGGCTGCCGCTCCTGGCGCCGGCGATGGGGGCCGAGCTCGTCTCGTCGCCGGGGAAGGGCAGCTCGCGCAGGCGGAGGACCGCGCCCCTGGAGAGGTCGTTGCAGCGCTTGAGGAACTCCAGCAGCGCCGCCGCCTGCGCCTCGTCGAGGGCGGCCGCCGCCTGGGCCCATGCCTCGCTCATGGCGTGCAGCGTTCGTTCGACGTCGCGCAGGCGCTTGCTGTTGGGCTCGAGGCTGACGATGACGCGCCGGGCGTCGCGGGGGTCTGCGTCTCGTCGCACCAACCCGGCGTCCTCGAGGCGCTTGAGCATCCCGGTCACCGCACCGGTGGTGAGGCCGACGTGATCCGCGAGCTGGCCGGGGGTGGCGGGCCCGCTGCTGGCCAGCAGGTCCACGGCCTGCACGTCGGTGGCGGGCATCTCGAGGCGGGCGGCCGCGGCGCGGAAGGACGAGGCGCCGAGGCCGTTGAAGCGGCGCAGCTCGTCGGCAAGCTCCCTGTTCATCCCGTTGCTCCCTCCCCTCCGATCATACCCCTTGACAAGGTAGTGCCACCCATATTTAACTTAGTGAATGAGGGAAACGAGAGAGAAACCACTTAGCCAAGCGAAACACGCGGAGGGCGGTCGCGCCGCGATGGTCGAGGTCCGCGGGTTGCGGAAGTCCTACGGGAGCGTGGTCGTTCTCGACGGCGTCGATCTGGTCGTGCCGGCCGGCTCGGTGCTGGCGTTGCTGGGGTCGAACGGCGCCGGGAAGACGACCATGGTGAGGATCCTGACCACCTTGCTGAAGCCGGATGGCGGCGCGGCGAGCGTCGGGGGCTTCGACGTTGTGGCCGAGCCGGCCCGGGTGCGGGCGTCGATCAGCCTGACGGGACAGTTCGCCGCGGTGGACGAGATCCTCACCGGGCGGGAGAACCTGGTCATGATCGCCGAGTTGCGGGGGGAGAGGAACCCTCGCGGGCTCGCAGACGACCTGCTCGCAAGGTTCGGCCTCGCCGATGCGGCCGGGCGCCGGGCGTCGGCCTACTCGGGCGGGATGCGCCGCCGCCTCGACCTGGCCATGAGCCTCATCGGCGATCCGTCGATCATCTTCCTCGACGAGCCCACCACCGGTCTCGACCCCGAGGCCCGCATCGAGGTCTGGAACGAGATCCGGAAGCTCGCCGCCGGCGGCACGACGGTCTTCCTCACGACCCAGCACCTGGAGGAGGCCGAGAAGCTGGCCGATCGGATCGCGATCCTGCACGGTGGCACGATCATCGCGGCAGGTACCTTGGCGGAGCTGAGGAAGCTGCTTCCCCCCGCGAGGGTGGAGTACGTGGAGCGGCAGCCCACCCTGGAGGAGATCTTCCTGGCGATCGTCCAGAGCGGCACGGCGTTCGCGGCGGACGAGGAGCGGCGCGCATGAGCGCGCGGCCTCTGAGAGACACGCGCGTCATGCTCGGCCGCTCGATGCGCCACGTGACACGCAGCCTGGACACCATCATCACCGTCACGATCATGCCGATCGCCTTCATGCTGCTCTTCGTCTACGTGTTCGGCGGCGCGATCCAGGCGGGAACCGACCACTACGTCAACTACCTGATGCCGGGCATCCTGCTCATCGCCATCGCGAGCGGCATCTCCTATACCGGCTACCGGCTGTTCAACGACCTGCAGGGCGGCATCTTCGAGAGGTTCCACTCGATGCCCATCGCCAGGTCGTCCGTGCTGTGGGGTCACGTGCTGACGTCGCTGGTGTCCAACGCCCTCTCGGTCGCGATCATCGTGCTGGTGGCGCTGCTCGTGGGCTTCCGCACGTCGGCGGGCGTGCCCGCCTGGCTCGCGGTGGCGGGGATCCTGGCGCTCTTCACGCTCGCGTTGACGTGGGTCGCGGTGATCGCCGGCCTGCTGGCCACCTCGACGGACGGGGCGACCGCCTACTCCTATCCGATCATCCTCCTCCCCTTCGTGAGCTCGGCGTTCGTCCCCACCGACACCATGCCCGGGCCCGTGCGGGCCTTCGCCGAGCACCAACCGGTAACGTCCATCGTCGACACCATCAGGGCGCTGCTGGGCCGGCAGCCGGTCGGAGGCGAGATCTGGATCGCCCTCGCCTGGTGTGTGGGCGCCCTCGTCGTCGCCTACGCGTTCGCCATGGTGGTCTACCGGCGCAAGATCGGCTGAGCGTCGGTGCCGACGGCCGCGGAGGAGTACCCGGCGCCGCTCCGGTGGTTTGGCTGGACCTTCGCAGCGCTCGCCGCGCCCGCGTCGGCCACGCGGGCGCGGCGAGTCCGCCGCCGGAGCGCCCGCCATCACGCCGGGCTTCGTGATGGCCTTGCGCGCTATGGGGGGCTCACACGCCAGGTCGGTGATCGACTGCGGGTCGCCCCTCAGCGGGTCGACGAAGGTGGCTCGTGCCCTCGTCCTGCGAGCGCGGCGATGTACCTCTCGAAGCGATCGAGGCTGGTCTTGAAGCCGGCCTGGGCGGGAGCGCTGCGGATGAAGGCGGGCACGTGGGTCTGGTGGGTGATGACCTCGGTCCGGCCGTCGCCGAGGTCCCGAAAGGTGATGGTGGTGAGCATGCCGCTCTCGGGTTCTCGCCAGGCGAGGCGGGTGGGGCGCTCGACGGCGGTGAACACGGCGCGCATGACGTGCTCGTGGAGGCCGTCGTCCGAGACCATCGGGGTCTCGAAGGCGCCGCCGGGGCGGAGGTCGACCACGATGCGGTCCTGCGGCGTGGTGGTACCCTCGGGCCCCCAGAAGTGGGTGAGGTGCTCGGGCCTCGTCATGGCGTCGAACAGGAGGCCCGGCGCGGCGCGGTGGATGCGGCGGAAGACGAGCTCGTCTTCTCGCAGCTCTTCGGCGAGATGGCGCGCGGGCTCGTCGTTGCGGGCGTCTGTCATGATCTTGGCTCCTCCGGCGTGGCCTCGTCACCGAGGCGGCTCAGGTATGCGGCGAGGCGGTCGTGTCGGTCGGCCCACAGCCGGCGGTTGCGGTCGATCCAGCCGAGCACGGGGTCGAAGCCTGCCGGCTCGATGCGGCAGGGACGGGATTGGCGCACCTTCGTGCGGGTGATGAGGCCGGCCCCCTCGAGCACCCTCAAGTGCTGGGACACGGCCTGATGGGACATGTCGAACGGTTCGGCCAGCTCTCGAACGGTGCGTTCACCCGTCGCGAGGCGCGCGAGGATGGCGCGCCTCGTCGGGTCCGCAAGGGCCATGAAGGCTGCGTTGGTGCGGAGTTCGGCGGTCGTCATCGATCCCCCTCTCAGTTAGCAAGCATCTACTTGCGCAAGTAGAATATTGCAAGCAGACGCAGCCTGTCAACCGGTGCGATGCCCGGACGGGCCGGCCGAACCGGTGGTTTGCCGGGGCCCGCGGATCGTATCCTGCCCGGAACGTCGGCGTGGGGGTCGAGAACGCCACCTGAACGTCCGGCGGCCGCCTTCGAAGGAGGAGCAACCATGGCTCGATCGATCACCACACAGCTCATGTTCCAGGGGCGCGACGCCGAAGAGGCGATGACGTTCTACGTCTCCCTCTTCGACGACGGCGAGATCACCGCGATCGAGCGCTACGGCCCGGGCGATCCCGAGCGGGAAGGCACGATCCAGCGCGCCACGTTCAGGCTCGCCGGCACCACCATCGCGTGCATCGACAGCCCGCAGGTGCACGACTTCACGTTCACGCCCTCGACCTCGCTCTTCGTCGAGTGCGACAGCGAGGAGGAGCTCCAACGCCTGTACGACGCGCTCGTCGAGAGCGGCGGGGCGCTCATGCCGCTGGGCGACTACGGCTTCAGCACGAAGTTCGCGTGGGTGAACGATCGTTTCGGCGTCTCCTGGCAGCTCAACCTCGCCTGAGCGCTCGGCCGCCGACGACCGCTCGCAGCGGGCGTGCGAGGGATCTTGCCGGCCCGTGGCGCCCGAGGCCGTCGAGCGACCGGGCCGCCTCCGATCGGAACGCCGCGCCAGCATGAGGGGCGACACGCCCGGATGAAGGTGCGACGACGGTCCAGAACGCAACGGTTTCACCGAGCTCACGCCGCCGCCTCATCGTGAGCTTCTTCACGTAGGTGTTCCTCACACGGCGAACAGGTGATGCCACTAGCGTCGATCAAGGTACGCGGACAGGAGGAACCCATGATGAACCTCGTGATCCCTCTCGACGACAGCGCGTTCAGCCGCAGCGTCTTCGCATACGTGGAGCGCTTCTTCGGCCCGCGCGGATGGCGCGTAGCGCTGTTGAACGTCGCGCCGTGGCCGCACGTGAACGCGCCATCCCTCGCGCTCGGTGAAGGCGCGGGGCTCGGAGCGGTGCCCGCCGAGCTGGCGTCGTGGGGCCGTGCGCATGCGCCCTCGGCGGCCCCCGCGGAAGGGCCTCCCGGAGGCTACCCTTCGCAGCACGTCGAAGCGCGGCGCCAGAGTCTAGCCGACCGGCTCGAGGCCGATGCGAGGAGCCTGCGGGAGGTCGGGTACGGCGTCACGACGGCCGTTCGCTTCGGCGAGGCGGTGGCGGCAGAGATCGCCCGCTTCGTGGAGGAGAGCCGCGCCGACGCCGTCGCGATGACCACCCACGGGCGCACGACCCTTGGACGCCTGTTCCGCGGGAGCGTCGCGGAGAGCCTCTTGCACGGACTGCGTGCGCCGCTGTTGCTGGTGCGCGCCGGAGCGCCGGCTCCCGCCTACGCGCGGGTTCCGGTCGTCAGGCGGAGGACGGGAGCGTGAGACGCGTGCGCTGGGATCAGATCGAGACCGATTGGGAACGGATGCAGCTCGAGGCGCGTCAGGCGTGGCCGAAGGTGACGCCGACGGAGCTGGAGGTCGTGCGCGGCCGCCGCGGGAAGCTCGTCGACAAGGTGCGCGACGCCTACCGCCTCTCGCAAGAGGAGGCCGAGCGCGAGGTCGACGTGTGGGCCGAAGGGCTGCGCGCCCGCGCTTGAGGTTTCTCGCGCGCCCGCGCGCACGCGTACCCCGCGCACCGGGCGCGCCTACACCACCTTCCTGCCCGGCGGCACGTCGCCGGGCAGGAAGGTGGAGCGCCATCCCGTCGCATTCCGTCGCCAATTGCCCCTAGGGTGGGGACGTAGGGCGGCCTCGCGCAGCCGGCCGCACGAAGGGAGTGCACCATGGCCGAGTCCCCGATACACGCCTCGCCACCCGCGGACGGCGACGTCCTCGAGATGCGCCTCGAGCTGGTGCCGGTCCCCGTCACCGACGTCGACCGCGCCAAGGCCTTCTATGTCGACCAGGTCGGATTCCATGCCGATCACGATCACCGCGTCTCGAGCGACCTTCGCTTCGTCCAGCTGACGCCGCCCGGGTCCGCCTGTTCGATCGTGATGGGCGTCGGCATCACGACCATGGCGCCCGGGAGCCAGCGCGGCCTCCAGATGGTCGTGCCGGACGCCGAGGCCGCGCGCCGACGGCTCCTCGAGGCCGGGGTCGACGCCAGCCCCGTCGACGACCAGCCGTGGGGGCGGTTCGTCACCTTCAGCGATCCCGACGGCAACACCTGGTCCTTGCAGCAACTCCCGCCGCGCGCCTAGGCGCGCGGCGGGATCCGTCCGATCCCTTCAGCTCAGCCCGCTGTCGCCGCACAGGTGAACGCGCACGCCCAGGGCGTGCAGCGTCGCCGCCTTGCACGCGAGGGCGTGGTCGGCCGCCGCGGCATCCGGCGCGTAGGCCACCTGCACGTGATTGGCCTTGTGGCGGGCCATCATCCCATCTCGGCCCACGCCATGCGCCACGAAGTGGACGATGGGCCACTCGTAGGTGGTCGCGCGGCGCCTCCGCTCGGTCTCGGCGTGCGGAAGGCGCAACACGGATCCGCGGCCGAGGTCGACGTGGAGCGTGCCGTCCATGGCGAAGACGCGGCTCCACACGATCTCGCCGGGCTTTCCGACGCCGGCGAGCGTGCTCCCGCCCAGCGGGAAGTACATCGGGGGCTGGCGGTAACCGTGGGCGGACGCGTAGCCGCCGTCGATGTGCGCCGCGGGCATGGCGCCGCTGATCTGGAGGGACCATACGAACGCGTCCAGCGCGACGCCCGCGGCGTCCGCGCCGGTATAGCGCTCGCCCCAGCGCAGGTCGTGGAGCGTGGTCGCGGGATCCAGGCCGAGCTGGCTCCACACGCGCCCCGTCACCACGGCGTCGAGCGCGGAGCCCTCGTCGACCTCGTTGAAGTGCGGCACGGGACGTCCAGGGAACAGCTCACGGCCGCGCGCGTCGAGCACGGGGGGCCGATCGCCGTCGTTGAGGAGCCCCTCCACCAGATCGCTCGCGGGCGTCATGTCCTTCAGCCCCTGTTGGTACTGGATTCCGATCGCGTCGCAGCCGAAGGCGTGCGCCAGGCGCACCGCGGCGACGTACATCTTGCCCTGCTCCCGGATCTGATCGTCGGTGAGGTCGGTCGCGGCAGCCGGGCCGGTGTGGAAGGTCACGCCTCGAGCATCGAGCCAGGCGCGGACCGCGTCCGCCTCGTCGTCGGCGACCTCCCGCATGGCCGCCAGCAGAGCGGATTGGCTCAGGCGCTCCTTGAAGACGCCCAGCGGGTTCAGGAGGGCGTCGTCGAGGATCGCGTTCGACATGCCCATGCAACCCTCGTCGAACACCCCGAGGATGACCTTGTCGCGTCGGATCTCCCGGGCGATGAGCTCGCCGAGGGTCCGCGGGCGATCGGAGAGGTGGGTCGGGTCGAGGTCCTTGACGTGGCTGAGGTCGTGTACGACCGTTCCGGTCCGGATCCACTCCCGCAGCTTCACGCGGAAGGTGTCGTCGCTGAAGTCCTCGCTCCACAGCGTGCTGTAGGCGCGGCCCGCCTTCGTGAGGCAGCCGTTGAGGTTGAGCAGTCCCACCAGCCCCGGCCACTGGCCGCTCCAGTTGGCGACGCTCAACACCGGGCCCCGGTGGTGGAGGAGGCCCGGCACCACGTGGTGGCTGTACTGCCACACGGCCTCCGCGACCACCACCGGTGCGGACGGGTCGACGTCGCGGAAGACGTCCATGCCCATGCGTTGGCTGCTGATGAAGCCGTGTCCGGCCTCGTCATCGAAGGCGTGGGCGCGCTCGAGCGTCACCCCCTCGGCCGCGAACGCACGCGTGAGGCGCTCCTCCATCGCCGCCTGAGCCGGCCAGCACAGGCGGTTGGCCGACGCGCGAAGGTCGCCGCTGGCGACCAGGACGGCGTGGCTCATCGGAAACGTCATCGTGGCATCCTTCCTCACCCGCTCGTCCCCTCGCTCCCCCCGGGGAACGCGACGGCCGGGTAGTCGCTGACGAGCAGTCGGTAGGGCGGCTCGTCCTCGTCGACGGTGGCGAAGCGGGCCCCGCCCTCGAGGAACAGGTTGTCCGTCAGGTCGTCGTTGAGGCTGGAGACCTCGCCCGCGATCACCGCGCCCCCTTCCGCCCAGAAGCTGTGGTAGCGGCCCGGGACGAGGGTCACGCTCTCGCCGGCGCGCAGTTCCAGGGGCTCGCCCGGCGAGAGGTGCCGCACGACGCCGTCGGTCCACACGTCCACGACGGCCTCCTCGCCGGGGTGTGCGCGTCCCAGCTCGACCATCAACGCGCCGTCGCCGGCCCGGTGGATGATGTCCTCGGTCTTGCGCGCATGCGCGTGCATGGGAGTGAGCTGCCCGTCCCGCACGATGAGCACCTTCTCGGCGTAGCTCTTCGCGGGCAGCCCGGCGGCGGCGGCCGCCAGTCCGTTCCGGAGGGTGAACAGCGTGAGGCCCGCCCGCGCGAAGTCGCCGCCGCCGAAGTCGGTGACATCCCATCCCAACCTCGGGAGGACGACGCCGGGGACGTGGCCGCCCGCAAGGAACCGGTCCGGCGTCCAGCGCGCGAACGGGGGGAGCGCGACGCCGTGGCCGGCGAGGAGGGCCTCGGCCTCCCGCAAGGCGGCGTTGATCTCGGAGCGTCGCACCCGGTCTACCGGCTCGCCCGGGCGGAAGCCCGGGAGCCGGAGCCGCCCGGTCCGGTCGCGGGCGCCGCTGTGAACGGGCCGAGGTCGGCGCCGACCGCCGCGCGGGCATCGGCGAGTGCATCGAGCACGAACCTCTCGCCGGCGGCGGGCCCGAGCCGGGGGAGGACGGGTGCCCGCGTCCGCAGTACCTGGCCGGTCGGTCGAAGGCTTTCCACTTGCGTCAAGGTTATCAGTACGAGCGAAGGACGCGCGCGCGGCCCGGACGCCCCCCGCCGGGTTCCGGGCCGATCAGCCGGGGGCGGCCGCGTCGTTCACGTACACCGGGTTCGTCAGCGCGCGCACGCGGGGGTGCGCCAGGATCTCGTCGAGCGTGAGCTCGAAGGGGATGCGGCCGCGGCGACGCAGCGCCTCGAAGGCGGCGCGCACGTCGGGCTCGTCGTCGACGGCGACGATCTCGGCGCGCAGGAAGGCGCCGTCGGGGCGCCAGCGCCACACGTCGCGCGCCTCGTCGTCCTCGACCGCGATCTCCCGCACGGTGCCGGCGGCGCCGACGTAGCGCAGCAGGGCGCCCCGCGCGCCCACCACGCGCGCCTCGACCGTCAGCTCGCCACCCTCCCCGAAGGCGCCGGGCGCCACGCAGCTCCCCATGGTCGCGCCGCCCACGGTGAGCTCCAGCCGTGGCCCGTCGGGCCCCTCGCTGACGAAGGCGCGCCCGCTCGCGAGCCCCGCGAGCAGCGCCGCCTCGGACAGCTCGGGCAGGTAGAACCAGGTCGTCGGGCTGCCGACCCACAGGAAGGTGGGGTCCTCGTCGGGCCAGCCGGGCTGGTGGCGGTCGCTGCCGCCCACCAGGGTCGGGCGGCTGCCCGCGCGCAGCAGCGCGTCGCAGCGCTCGAGCGCCTCCCAGTTGCGGTACGCCCACGGACCGTTCCACACCTCGAACGCGTCGAGGTCGTCCGGCATGGGCCACTCCCAGTCGCAGCCAATGCAGCGCGGCGAGCGGTGCGGGTGGTTCACGGCGATCAGGCCGCCGCGCCCATGAACGTGGCGCACGAGCTCCTGCACGTCCTTCGGCCCCCCGAGGCGGAAATCCACCCAGCCGCCCGCGCCCCACACGTTGGCGTGGCCGCGGTAGGTGGTGACCTCCTCGCCCGGCACCAGCAGCAGCTCCGGGTCGCTGGCCGCCCGCACGGGAGCGTGGTGCCCGGCGGTGTTGTGATCGGTCACCGCGAGGAACTCGAGACCGCGGGCGCGGGCGGCGCGGACGAGGTCCTCGAGCGAGCCGCGCGCGTCGCTGAAGTGCGTGTGGCTGTGGAGGTCGCCGCGGTACCAGCGCGACCCCGGGAGGGACACGTCCCTGGCTGCCGCGGGCGTCGCGTGCGCCCGAGGGGCGTCGTCGAGCTCGACCTCGACGCGGTAGGCGCAGCCGCCCCCGTCGAGCGCCGCCAGCCCCAGCACGACCTGCCACCTGCCCGCGGGGAGGTCGCCCGCGACGTAGCCCGGGGTGGCGTCGTCGGTCGCGACGAACACGTGGCGGCGCGCCGACCCGCTCCAGCCGCGGAAACCCTCGCGCGAGGGGAACGCTCCGATGCGCGGGTCGGTCAGCCCCAGGTCGAGGATGCTCGGCTCCTCGAAGGCGTAGCGCACGTCGATGCGCGTGACGCCGGCCGGGACGTCGAACGGGAGGTAGACGTAGGGGGCCGCGGGCGCGGTAGCGGGGTCGAGCCGCCCCTCGAGCACGAGCGTCATCAGAGATCGAGGCGCTCGCCGTTCGGGTCGAAGACCTCCACGTGCTCCGGGTCGACCCGGAAGTGGGCGGTGCCCTCGATGGCCGGCGGCTCGTCGCTGAACACGCGCGCCGTGACCAGGCGCCCGCCGATCATGCACGTGATGAGCGTCTCGGGACCCAGCGGCTCGAGCGTGTAGATGCGCCCGCTCAGGGTCGCGCTCGACGCGTCGGACACGAGCACCAGGTGCTCGGGCCGGACTCCGAGCGTGACCTGGGTGCCCGCCTCGATGCGCCGCGCCAGCCGCGAGCGCCACGAGGTCGCATCGAGGTCGAAGCCTTCGCCGTGGAGGCGGGCCGTGTCAGTCTCGAGCTCCAGCGTGGCGGCCAGGAGGTTCATCGGCGGGTTGCCGAGGAAGTTCGCCACGAACGTGGTAGCGGGCCGGCGGTAGACGTCCAGCGGCGGGCCGATCTGGACGATGCGACCGCTCTCCATCACGGCGATGCGATCGGCCAGGGCCATCGCCTCCGCCTGATCGTGGGTGACGTACACGGCGGTCACGGCGAGCTCGGTCTGGAGGTGCTTGAGGAAGCTGCGCGCCTCGATCCGCAGCTTGGCGTCGAGGTTGCTGAGCGGTTCGTCGAACAAGAACACCTGCGGCTTGTGCACCACGGCGCGCGCCACCGACGTGCGCTGCTGCTGGCCGCCGGAGATCTGGCCGGGCCGACGGTCGAGCAGGTGGTCGATCCCGAGGCTCTTGGCCACGTCGGCCGTGCGCGCGCCGCGATCGGCCGAGGACACGCCGCGGACCTTTAGCGGGTACGCGATGTTCTGCTCGATCGTCATGTGCGGGAAGAGCGCGTAGTCCTGGAACACCATGCCGATGTCGCGCTCCTTGGGCTTCGCGAAGGTGACGTCGGTCCCCCCGATCCGGATGCGACCCGAGGTCGGCTGCTCGAGCCCCGCGAGGAGCCGCAGGGTCGTCGTCTTGCCGCACCCCGACGGGCCGAGGAGGCACACGAACTCGCCGTCCGCGATGTCGAACGAGACCTCGTCGACCGCCTTCACGGCGCCGAAGTGTTTGCTGATGCGGTCGAACTCTACGCGTGCCAAGGCAGCTCTCCTAGGACTTGATGCCGCCGAAGAAGCGGAATCCGTACTTCCAGTTGACGAAGAGGTAGAGGCCCAGGACGGGCAGCGTGTAGATCAGGGCGTAGGCCGTGGTGAGCGTGATGATCGGCGTTCCGCCCTCCGTGTAGAACGAGTAGATCGCCACCGAGGCGGGCATGTTCGACGGGCTGCGGAGCAGGATGAAGGGCACGAAGAAGCCGCCCCAGACGTTGACGAAGGTCCAGACGCCGACCACCATCATGCCGGGGCGCACGATCGGCAGCGCGATGTCGCGGAACATGCGCCAGGGATCGGCGCCCGCCACGAGCGCGGACTCCTCGTAGGAGCGCGGGATCGAGTCGACGAAGTCGCGCATGATGAACACCGCGGCCGGCAGGAGGCCTCCCGTGAACACGAGGATCACGCCGATCTGGGTGTCGATGAGGCCGAAGCGGAAGATCAGCAGGAAGATGGGCACCATCGCCGCCGTGCCGGTGACGATCGAGGAGAACAGCACGAGGCCGTACGACAGCACGTCCTTGCCGCGGATGGGCGCGCGCGACAGCGCGTAGGCGGCCAGGGTGGCGAGCAGCGTCACCAGCACCATGGCGCCGCCGGCCTGGAGGATGCTGTTCTGGAAGAGCGCGCGCACCGCGAACCCGTTGGCGAAGACCTTGCCGAAGTTCGACAGGGTGAACGGCTGCGGCAGGTGCACCGCGAGGTTGGCGCGCGCATCGAAGGGCGCGAACAGGAGCCATACGAGAGGGACGGCGAAGACGCAGGCGAAGACCGCGGCCACGGCGTAGAAGCCGGTGCGCAGCAGGACGTCGCGCACCAGCCTCACGAGCGTGTCTGCTGACGCCGCAGGAGGCTGAGGTACACGAGCGCGAAGCCCAGATTGATGAGCATCATGATCATGCCGATGGCGCTGCCGGAGCCGAAGTCGAAGTACTTGAAGGCGACGCGGTAGGTGAGGATGGACACCACCTCGGTCTTGAACGCGGGTCCGCCCCCCGTGATGAGGAACGGCGTGAAGGTGTTGAAGGTCCATAGGGTGATCAAGATAAGGTCCGTCACGACGTGCGTGCGGATGAGGGGCAGGATGATGTCCTTCAGCTTCTGCCAGGCGTTGGCGCCGGTGACGTCGGCCGTCTCGAGGTGGCTCGGCGGGATCGAGCCGAGCGCGGAGGAGAACAGCAGCATCGAGAAGGCGGCGCCGCGCCAGGTGTTGAACAAGATGATCGACACCAGCGGCACGCCGAGCAGCCAGTCCACGCGGCCGAGGTGCAGGGCGCTCAGGATCTGGTTGAGGGTGCCGTTGTCGTAGTCGAGGAAGGCGGACCATGCGAACGCGACCACCACGTCCGGGATGATCCATGCCACGATCGCGAGCGTCTGGACGGTCTCCTTCACCCAGCTCTCGCGCCGGTAGAAGAACCAGGCCAGCAGCAGGCCGAGACCGGCCTGCCCCACGATGGCGGAGAAGAACACGAACTGCGCCGTGACGATCAGGGACGAACCGAACTGCCCCGGGCGCAGGAAGGTCTTGGCGTCGAACAGCCGCAGGTAGTTTCGCAATCCCACGAACTGCGGGTGCGCGGCGGCGGCGCCGGTGAGCGAACGGTCCGTGAAGCTGACGACGGCCACCCAGAAGAACGGCAGCACGATGAAGGCGAGCAGGAACAGCGCCGCGGGGGCGGCGAACAGCAGCCCGGTGCGCAGCGGGAGGATGGTCCGTCGTTGCTGCAAGGTGGGTCTCCGTGCGGGCCGGGGAGCCCGGCCGGAACCGGGCTCCCGCGGGTCGGTGGCTTACTGAGAGGCGGTGAGGTCGACGGTGTTGTCGGCCCCGACGAGCTGCGTGACGGCGTCGCCGTACGCGCTCATGGCGTCTTCAGGGCTCATCTGGCCGGACACCACGTTCTCGGTCATGAGCTGGATCTGCTCGGAGACCTTGGCGTAGTTATCGTTGTTCGGCCGCGACACCGTGAGTGGCAGCAGCGTCTGGGCGGTCTCGGTGAGGAAGGGGTTGTTCGGGACCGGCACGTCGTCGCGCGCGCTGATGGTGGGCTGGTAGGTCTCGAAGGCGTCGCGCGCGGGCTTGCTGTTCATGAACGCGAGCAGCTTCCAGGCTTCCTGCGGGTGGGCGGTGTTGGGGTTGAGCACCCATCCGGTGCCGCCGGAGGCCGTCACGAAGTCCTGGCCGCGGACGCCCATGCCGGGCTTCTCGGCCGGCATCTTGGCCCAGCCCATCACCTGGTCACGGTTCTCGACGGCGAACTCCGAGCCGGGCGCGGTGACGGAGCGATAGAACCAATCGCCCTCGACGAGCATCGCGGTCTTGCCGTCGCGGAAGTTGGCGAAGGATTGGTTGCGACCGTCCTTGACGAGCTGGGCGCGCTGGTCGCCGAGCTTGTTGTCGACGTAGACGGTCTTGTAGAAGTTGAGCGTGTCCAGGATCCCCTGGCTCTTGACGACCCACTTGCCGTCCATGAAGGGCTGTTCGCCCGTTCCGAGCAGGAGCATGTAGTAGCCCTGAAGCGTGGTGGCCTCGCCCATGTTGGTGCCCGCGTCGATCTGGAGCGGCGCGGAGTCGGGCATGGCGTCCTTGATGGTGCGGGCGGTGTCGAGGATGTCCTGCCACGAGCTGGGTTGCCACGCGTCGGCGTTGGCCACGCCGGCCTGCTGCAGGAGGTCCTTGCGGTAGAAGATCATGCGCACGTCGGTGCCGTTGGCGATGCCGTAGCGGTCGCCCTGGTACGACATGATGTCCTGGATCCCCTGGGAGATGTGGTCCCAACCATCCCAGCTGGCGACGTCGCTGCCGGCGACGTCTGCGAGCGGTTGGAGCAACCCGCCGCTCGCGAACTCGGGGATCCAGAAGCCGTCGAACGCCATGACGTCGTAGCCCTTCTTGACGGAAAGGTCGAGGGCGTACTGCTGCTTGAGCGCCTCGTCGCTACCGCCGAACTGCGTCAGGGTCACGTTCACCGGCGTGCCGGCGTCCGACATCTGTTGCTCGAAGGTGGGGATGACGTACTTGGTCAGCCACTGCACCCCCGAGTCGTTGACGCCGCCGGCGACGCAGCGGCAGGTGATGCTGAGGTCGGTCTGGGCGAGGGCGGGGAGGGTCAGGGCGAGGAGCGCGCCCAGGGCGAGCGCGATGCGGTGCGGTCTGAGGGTCATGCGTACCTCCAGGGGAGTGAGGTGACGGTTGTGGGTCTAGGGGTGCTGCGGGCTCAGGGTGGAACCACCCCCCTTCCGTTCGCGCGGGACGAGCTCGAGGGTCGTCACCTGCTTCGGGCTCAGGGCCAGGTCGAGGGCGAATCGCAGGCCTCCGTCGGAACCGCGCTCGGCGTCGTGACGGAGCGGCGTGAGGCGCTCCTCGCGGTCTTCGGAGAGGCGCACGCGGTACACGGCTTCGATGTCGGCGTCGACGTGCAGCGAGCCGCGGACGTCCCGACCGGTCGGGTTCACGACGCGGACGATGAGGCTGTCGCGGTCGTCGGCGCGCTTCAGGGCGCTCAGCTCCAGCGGCGGCGCCAGCACGACGCGGTCGCCGCGCGCAGCGGCGCCGGGCGCTCGGCCGACCTCGGCCCTCGGCGGCGCGGCGAAGGCCTGCGCCTGTGGCAGCAGGTCTCCCTCGTCCCAGGGCCCTGCGAGGAGGAGGACGCCGAGGTCGAAGACGTGCCGTCCCGGGCACTGGGCGCCGGGTGTGGGCAGGCTCGGGCCGGCCCCCTGCGGGCGCGACGCCAGGTCCTCGCGCGACAGCCATCCGACGCAGCGCAGCAGCGTCACCGCGAGGTCGACCCCCGTCTCGGTCTCCACCGCCTCGTACTCGGGCAGGCCGCGGTTGAGCAGCGCCAGGCCGGCCACCCCGTCGGTAGCGGCCACGAAGCGCCGCTGATGGGTGGTCGCACGCGGCGCCTGGAACCAGCCGGCGCCCTCCGGCGGGCGGACGGGGCGCCGCAGCACGTCGAAGTGGCCGTCGGCCCACACGTGATCCACCCGGCAGTCGCTGCGGACCAGCAGCCGCAAGCGGTGGTCCTCGGCGGTGTTGTCCACGGTCACGCGCAGCCCGAGCACGGGGGAGGAGGCGTCGAGCCGGAGCTCGACCGTGATCGGCAGCGACACGCGCCCCTCGCGGGCGCGCCGGTCCGGCGTCAGACGGGCGGGCAGCTCGACGCCGTAGTCGAGCTGCACGCTCGCGCACAGCGGGCCGCGCTCGAGCACGCGCGGCGCCGCCGCCGTGGCGCGCACGACGACCGCGTCGTCGCCGGCGAGGGGGGAGAAGTCGTACTCGTCGCCCGCGTCGGCCCGGTCCTCGAAACGCAGGTCGAGGGCGACCTCCCGGCCCGTTGCGGTGTCGCGGAGCGCCACCTCGCCGGACGGCGACACGGTGAGGCGCACGCGAGGGTTCTCGAGCTCCACGCCCGCCGGGCCCTCGCGCAGCGTGAGGGCGGTCCGCGCGGGCGCTCCCGCCCGCCGGCGGAGCCGGAACGACGCCAGGCCCAGCGCCGGCAGCGGCGCGGCGAAGCGTACGGTGGTCCGGTCCACGCTGCGGTCGGACGTTCCCGGCGCGAGGATCGCGCGCACCTCGGCCTGCGTCGGCAGCGGCGTCCCGTCGGCGGCGGTCGCCTCCACCTCGCCGCCGCTGTTCGCCGGTAGGTCCAGCGTGTGCTCGACGGTCACGCTGCGCCGCCAGGGGAGCGGATTGAAGACCGTCAGGTCGCGCTCGGCGACGGGATCCGTGAGGTCGCGCTGGGCGACGGGGTGGTCGTGGTCGCGCTCGGCGACGGGATCGTTGAGGTCGCCCACGGCGACGGGGTCGTCGGGGTCGCCCTGGGCGACGGGGTCGTCGTGGTCGCGCCCTGCGGCACCGTCCGTGACCGCGGAGCGGGTGCCGCCGTCCGCCGCGCCGGAACCGGCGACGCCGTGCGCAACCCCGCGCAGCGCGCCGGCGATCACCGCGTCGCCCACCTGGCGCACCCGCGCGAAGCGTGTGCTCATCTCGTCGTGAACGGCATCGATGCTGCAACCGCAGATGGAGTCGTGCGGGTGGTTGCGCAGCAGCGTGCGCCAGGCGTGCGCCAGGAGATGCGCGGGATAGGCGTGGCCGTCGAGCCAGGCGAGCGTCGCCAGCGGCTCGGCGTAGCGCTCGAGCAGCGTCTGGTGCGCGTCGTTCGCCTGCTTCAACCCGATCCTGCTCGACAGCACGCCGGACAGGATGTGCTGGTAGCGGCTCGCACGGAACTCCCCGGCGTAGCTCTCGAGCTCTCCGGGCGGCCGCCGGGCGGCGGCGACGAACTCCTCGAGGTCGCCGTGCACGAAGCGCACGTGAGCGATCCGTTCGTTCAGGTCGTCGACGAGGGCCGGCACCTCGCGCTGCGCGAAGAGGTGGTCCGAGCCGTTGAGGAGGACCACCGCCCCGTTCGTCGCGTAGGGCGCGATGCCGTCGGGCAATCGTTCGAAGGACTCCCGCAACCACGCGGGAAGGCTCGGCACCGCCCCGTCGGGCCCGTGGAGGACCGTTCTGGCCTGCTCGGCGGCGCGCTCGGGCGAGTACGGATCGGTCAGCTCCCAGTCTCCATGCCCGATCGCCGCGGCGGCCGAGTACGTGCCCAACAGATGGACGGCGAAGACCTGCGTGCGCCCGTCGGCCGCGACCCAGGTGAACTCGCCGCGCAGTCGCTCGCCCTCGTCACCGACCCCGCGCTCGAACACCACGCTGTCGAGTCCGAAGCCGCTCGCGAGCAGCGGGAGCTGCGACACGTGCCCGAACGAGTCCGGCGTGTATCCGACCGGCATGGGGGGGCCGAACGAGCCGCAGATGCGCCGTCCGAGCGCCAGGTTGCGGATCAGCGCCTCGGGGCTGACCAGGAACTCGTCGGCCAGGACGTACCACGGGCCGATCCGCAGCCGTCCCGCCTGGATGTGGCGGCGCAGCGCGTCGCGCTTCTCCGGGCGCAGCTCCAGGTAGTCCTCCAGCACGATCGCTTGCCCGTCGAGCGTGAAGCGGCGGTACTCGGGATCGTCCTCGAGGATGGTGAGGACCTCGTCGATCACCTCCACGAGCCGTGCCCGGAAGCTCTCGAAGGGGCGGTGCCACTCGCGATCCCAGTGGGTGTGCGGCACGACGAAGGCGGTCAGGGTGCGGGGCTGCGCCGTGGCGGCGTCGCCCGCGCCGCCCGAGGTCGACCGCCGCACCACGGTGTCGGGCGCGTGCGTCCGGATGGTGTCGGCCTCGCGGCGGGTCATGCCGACTCGCGCAGCGCGAGGGAGTGGGGCACGATGCGCCGCTCGGTCCCGGCCGGCTCGCCGCGAACGGCGGCCAGCAGCAGGTCGGTGGCCTCGCATCCGAGCTCGAAGGCGCCGAGCTCCACGCTGGAGAGCCGCGGGTCGGTGAACTCGGCCACGTCGTCGTTGTTCATGCCCATGACCGCGACGTCGTCCGGCACGCGGCGCCCGCCCTCGCGCAGCGCCCGCATGGCCCCGATCGCCATGCCGTCGCTCACGGCCAGGACGCTGCGGAACGCGAGGCCGGCGTCGAGCGCGTGACGCACCTCGAGGCGGGCCGCCTCCGCGGTGCCCGGGATGAAGCGAAGCAGGTCGGCTTCGGCTCCGAGCCCGGCGTCGCGCAGGGCGCGCCGGTGCCCCTCGGCGCGGTCGTGGGTGAAGGTCTGGTGGCCGGGCCCGTTCAGGAGGAGCACGGGTGCCTTGCCTGTCGCCAGCAGGTGACGCGTCGCGTCGTAGGCCACGCGCACGTTGTCGTTGTCCACGCTCGGGGCGGAGGGCACCGGCGAGCGGCCGAGCACCACGAACGGGAACGCGCTGGCGAGCAGCCGCTCGACCAGGAGGGGGCTGGCCGACGGGTTCATCAGCACGATGCCGTCCGTTCCGCGCTCCTGGATCAATCGCTCCGCCACCGCCTCGGCCTCGGTCTCATCGTCGAGGACGGACAGCGCGACGCCGTAGTTCGCGGCCCGCGCCGTGTCGTGGATGCCGCTCACGAAGCGGGTGAAGAAGCCGCTCGAGAGGGCCCCGTTGCGCATCGGCTCGAGAACGTGGAGCGACCACGTTCGGCCGCTCGACAGGCTCCTGGCTGCGCGCATCGGGTGGTAGTCCAGGGCCTCGGCGACCTCGAGCACCGCCTGTCGCGTCGTGGGCCGTACCCTCGGATCGTCGTTGAGGGCCAGCGACGCCGTGGACACCGCGACGCCGGCGAGGCGCGCGATGTCGCGGATGGTGCTCACGCGGGACACCTCGTCCATCGAACCGGTTCGACCGCGTTGCTCACGACTGCTCCAAGGGGCACGACATCCTCCCGAGTAGGGGACCGTCAGGTTTCGGACTGGTTCGACTCTAGTCTCTGGGGGCCGGAGCGTCAAGGGGGTGGCGCGTCGCTTGCGCGCCGGATCGGGCGTCCACGGCGACGATCGTGGGACATCGTGCGGGCGCGGGCCTTGGCATCCGCCGGCCCGGACGGCGACAGCCCGAAACGCGGAGGGTTTCACGGACCTTTCGAATCGCCGGGTGCCGGGTTCTGGTATGCTGCCGCGACATGAGGTTGGCGACCGCCCCCATCAACTGGAACAACGAGGACGTGCGCGACTACCGTCCGTGGGTGCCGTTCCCCGCCATCCTCGACGAGATCGCGGCGGCGGGATACGACGTCACCGAATGGTCGTCGAGCCTACCCACGAGCGCCGCGGAGCTGGGCCCGGAGCTCGACCGCCGCGGCCTCACCTTGCTCGGCGCCTTCGCGGGGCTCGACCTGCGCGACCGCACGGGCCACGACCGACAGCTGGACCTCGCGTTGGGTCACGCGCGCTTCCTGCACGGGCTCGGCGCCCGCTACCTCGTGGCGTCGGATGCCGGCGACGCCGCGCGGCGGGCGGCGGCGGGCCACGCCGGCGACGCCCCCGGCCTGTCGGACGGTGAGCTCGGCGCGCTCGCGGCCGGACTCGAGCGGCTCGCTACCGAGCTGCGGGACCTCGGCATGGAGCTGGTCTTCCACCCGCACGTCGGTACCTACGTCGAGACGCCCGAGGAGATCGACCGCCTGTTCGCGCGCACGGACGCCGAGCTGGTGGGATGGTGCCTCGATACCGGCCATCAGGTCTACGGCGGCGCCCGCGACCTCGCGTCCCTGGTCCGTGCGCACCTCGATCGTGTGCGCTACGTCCACGTGAAGGACGTCGACGGCGAGGTGCTCGAGCGGGCGCGCAGCGGGGGCTGGGGGTTCAGCGAGGCGTTGCGGAGGTTCGTCTTCTGCCCGGTCGGCGACGGCATCGTGCCGCTCGCGGAGGTCCTGGGCGATCTCGCCGGCCACGGCTACGACGGCTGGCTGGTCGTCGAGCAGGACACCACCGACCGCGACCCTACGATCACCGCGCGCCACAACCGCGAGGCGCTCGAGAGGATGCTGGGCGGGTCGTGAGCCGCGTCCGGGTGCGGGCGGCCGGAGGCGCGTCTGGGAGCGGAGGCATGCCGACCGGACGCGTCGGCGCCGGGCCATGACCGCCGAGTCGCGTCGAAGCACGATCATCGACCTGCTCGAGCGCGAGCGCAGCGTGTCGGTCGACGCCCTCAGCGCGCGCTTCGGCGTGAGCGAGGTGACCATCCGCAAGGACCTCAAACAGCTCGAGGACCGCGGCTTCCTGAGTCGCGTCCACGGCGGCGCCGTGTACGCTCCCCGGGTGCTGTACAACCCGTCGTTCAAGGAGAAGACGCACCTGTGGTCGGAGGCCAAGGCATCCATCGCGGCGCTGGCCCTGGACGAGATCCACGACGGCGATTCCATCGTCCTCGACGGGGGCAGCACCACGCTCGCGCTCGCTCGGCTGGTGCGGCGCGCGCGCAAGCGCCTGGTGGTGCTGACGAACTCGATCCCGGTCGCGCTCGAGCTCGCGGGAGCGCCGCACGAGGTGGTGCTCCTGGGCGGTCATCTGCGCCACCACAGCCTCGCGATGATCGGTCCCGCGGCCGTGCGAACGCTGGGCTCGTACCACGCCGACGCCGCCTTCCTCGGCGCCACGGGCGTCGACCTGGAGTACGGATTCACCACGCCGAACGCGCTCGAGGCGGAGACCAAGGCGGCCATGGCGCGCGCGTCGACGCGGGTGTTCGTGGTGGCCGACGCCAGCAAGCTGGGTCGGGTCACGCTGGCGAAGTTCGCGGACCTCGACGAGGTGGAGGCGCTGATCACCGACGCCGCGGCGCCCGACAGCTGGACGCGCCAGCTCGGCGATCGCGTCCGCTGCGCTGCGCCCCGGCTCGCGGGGGAAGACGATGCCCCCGCTTCGCGCCCGCGCGCCGACGCGCCCGGAGCGGGAGAGCCGGCGCGACGCGCGCGCGCCGCCGATCCCGGCAAGGGCGCGCGATGACGGTCCGCGGCGCGGGGCCCGACCTCATCGCCCTCGGGCGGTCGTCGATCGACCTATACAGCAACGACATCGGCGCGCCGTTCGAGCGCATCTCCAGCTTCGCCGCGTACGTCGGAGGCAGCCCGCTCAACATCGCGGTGGGCGCGCAGCGCCTCGGCCTGTCGACGGCCCTTCTCACAGCCGTCGGGAGGGACAAGGTCGGCGACTTCGTGCTGAGCTTCCTGCGCGGCGAGGGCGTCGACACGGCGTACATCCCGGTCAAGGACGGAAAGCGCACCAGCGCCGTCTTGCTCGGGATCGAGGCCGACCGCTTCCCGCTCGTCTTCTACCGCGACAACTGCGCCGACATGGCCCTCACCATCGACGACGTGCGGGCCGCGCCGTTGCAGGACGCCGGGGCGCTCGAGATCTCCGGCACCGCGCTGGCGGCGGAGCCCAGCCGCAGCGCCGCCTTCTTCGCGGCCGAGGTGGCGCGGCGCGCGGGCGTGCCGGTCTACCTCGACCTCGACTTCCGGGCCGACCAGTGGCACGACCCCCGCGCCTTCGGCCTCACCGTGCGGGCCCTGCTGCCGCTCGTCGACGCCGCCTTCGGCACCGAGGAGGAGGTCAACGCAGCCATGTTGACCGACCCCGCCGACATCGTCATCCACGACCAGCAGATCTCGGCGCCGGAGATCCGCGGGGACCTCGAGGCGAACATCGCCGCGATGCTCGAGCGCCGACCGGGCCCCGAGGTGTTGCTCGTCAAGCGCGGGCATCAGGGTTGCACCGTGCACCGCGACGACGGCAGCGTCCTGCCCGTGCCGGGTTTCCCGGTGGAGGTCATGAACGTGCTCGGGGCCGGCGATGCGTTCGCGGCGGGGGTGCTCTACGGCCGCTCGAAGGGGTGGGACTGGTTCCGCAGCGCCCGCATGGGCAACGCCTGCGGGGCGATCGTCGTCACGCGCCACGGCTGCGCGAACTTCATGGGGCGCGAGCCCGAGGTGCTCGCGTTCATCGAGCGCCACGGCGGCTTCTGACGTGCCCTACGTCGACGACGCGCGTCCGCTCGTCGCCGAGGCGCACCGGGGCGGCTTCGCCCTGGCGGCTTTCAACGTCTGCAGCGCCGAGATGGTGCGGGCCTGCGTGGAGGCGGCCGCCGAGCTCTCGGCGCCGATCCTGCTGCAGACGTATCCCGACGACCTCGAACAGCTCGAGCCCCGGGCCATGGTGGCGCTGGTGCGCGCCGTGGCGCACCGCAGCCGGGCCCCCGTCGCGCTCCATCTCGACCACGGTCGGGGTTTCGACATGGCCATGGCCTGCCTGCGCGCCGGCTACGGCTCCGTCATGTTCGACGGCGCGGGCCTCGCCCTCGACGAGGTGGCGGCCACGACGAGGCGCATCGCACGGGTCGCGCACGCACAGGGCGCGGCGGTGGAGGTCGCCGCCGAGAGCTTCAACCACGGCAGCGCCACGCTCAGCCGGCCCGAGGACGTCGAGAGGCTGTTCGACGACGGCGGTGCCGACATGGTGGCGGTGTCCGTCGGTAGCGAGCACGGCCGCAGCGCCGCGCTCGACGCGGAGCGCCTGGCCGCGATCGCGGCGCGCGCGGCGCGGCCGTTGGTGCTGCACGGAGGTAGCGGCGTCGCGCCGGAGGACCTGGCGCGGGCCCTGCGCTGCGGGGTCGTCAAGGTGAACGTGGGGAGCGGCCTGTACCGCGCCCTTCGCGCCGTCTGGAGCGCGAGCGAGGACGCGGCGAGCCACCGCGTCGTGTACCGACGGGCGCGCGACGCCGTGCGCGCCGTGGCGCTCGAGCGGATCGGGGCGATGGGCGCGACCGGCCGGGCCGCCTCGGGGCCGGAGGGCTGAGGCCCTCCCGGACCGCGTGGCGCGGCTCGCGGCCCCCTGCCGCCCCGCTCAGCCGCGGGCCAGGTCCAGCCCCGGGCCCAGGCCGCGCGCGAAGGCGGCGGCGAGGAGCGCCACCTGGTGCAGGTCGCCCGCGTGGCACGTCTCGACCGGCGTGTGGGTGTAACGCGTAGCGAACGACAGGTCGAGCGTGGGGATGCCTCCGGCCTCGTACTGCATGAACGAACCGTCCGTGAGCCCGCCCTGCAGCACCGCGTTCTGCGTCGCGACGCCACTCGCGGCCGCGGCCTCGCGCGCCCGCCGAACGAGCTGTGGATGGGGGATGATGCCGTTGAGCTGGGCGCGCGTGAAGCGCGTCAGGACGGGGCCCGCACCGAGGCGCACGTCGCCGAGGTCCGCGAGGTCGGGCGTGTCCGTGGCGATGGCGATGTCGATGCACAGCGCCAGGTCGGGCGCGAGCCGGCGGGCCGCTACGATCCCGCCGCGAACGCTGAACTCCTCCTGGACCGATCCGAGCACCACCACGCCTGCGGCGGGTGGCTCCTCGAGGAGGGCGCGCGTCGCGGCGAGCACGACGCCCACCCCGGCGCGATCGTCGAGTGCCTTGCCGCGCAGGTGGTCCCCGGACCTGTCGGCCGCGCCGTCGAACGTGCCGAGCGTGCCGACCTCGAGCCCCAGCGCCTCGGCGCGCGCGCGCGTGGCGCACGAGATGTCGACGTAGGCCTCGTCGATGGTCACCGCGGCGGCGAGCTCCCGGGGCGTGCTGGCGTGCTTGGCCTTCACCCCCACCACGCCGACCACGTCGCCCTCCTCAGTGCGGAAGCGCAAGCGCTGGCCGGCCACCACGCGGTCGTGCGTGCCGCCGACGCGGTGCAGCCGCAGGAACCCCTCCTGCTCGATCTTGCGGACCACGAATCCGACCTCGTCGAGGTGCGCCGACAGCATCAGCGTGGGGTGGCCGGGTTCGGCGCGGTGGACCTGCGCGGTGACGTTCCCGAAGCTGTCGACCGACGGCTTCAGGCCCATGCCGGCGAGATCGTCGCGGAACGCCGCGATGACCTCCTCTTCGGCGCCGGACGGCCCCCACAACTCGCTGTAGCGGAGGACGTTCTCGATCAGGCCCATGCCGGATCCCCGTCGCGCGGGCCGCGCGCGACACCGCGGGCGGACGCGCCGTCCACCGCGATGCGAGCGTTCCCGAGCGGCGCGGCGTCGGCACGCGGCGCGCCCGCGCCGTCCGGCGGCCTCTCAGGCCGGGAAGTGCTGGTAGAGCGCATGGGATACCCTTCCGATCACCAGGGAACCTAGGTTGTCGACGTGGAAGCGCTCGTCCGGGCACCCCTTGGTCATCACGGCGAGCACGTACGCGCCGCCGCCCGAGGCGATGACGCCGGCATCGTTCCGGACGCCGCGGATGGAGCCGCTCTTGGAGGCGATCACCAGGTCGCTCTCACCGACCTCCGTGCTGTACGCATCGAACGGGAGGTAGCGCCCCAGCTGGTCGGTGAACTGCTGCGAGCGGTAGATGTCCTGGGCGACACGCGTGTGGTGCGCGTCGAGCAGCGCCCCGTTCCACAGGCGCCGGAAGTGGTCGTGTAGGTCTCGCGGCGAGGTGACGGAGGCCGAGGTGCGCTCGCCGGTCCCGCGGTCCGGGCGCTGCAGGAGGCCGGCGAGGTGGGTGTCGCTCCACCCCCGGCGGGCGACCATCTCGTTGACGCGCGCCACCCCCACGCGCTCGATCAGCAGGTTGGTGGCGCAGTTGTCGCTCACGGCGACCATGAGGCGTGCGAGGTCGTGCGCGGTGTACAGGCGGCCGGGCGTGAGGTTCTTCAGCACGCCCGAGCCGCTGACCTGCTGCTCGGCCGTGAGCTCGATCTCCTCGCGCAGGTCGGCCTCGCCCGCTTGCGCGAGCTCGAGGAGCGCCAGGAGCACGTACACCTTGATGGTCGAGGCGGCCGGGAAGCCGACGTCGTCGTGGTAGCGCACCGCGTCGCTCCCGTCGAGGCGGCTGGCGGCGACGCCGAGCGTGCCGCCGAGATCCACCTCTGCGGCACGCAGCGTGGCGGTGAGGTCGTTCGTATCGGGCATGCGGTCTCCGGTCGATCAGTCGCGAAGGCGCGGGTCCCACAGGTCGCGGAGCCCGTCGCCGAGGAGGTTGAAGGCCATCACCACCACCATGATGGCGAGCCCGGGGAAGGTCGCCATCCACCACGACGAGCGCAGGAAGGCGCGCGCCTCGCTGAGCATCGCGCCCCACTCGGGGGTGGGCGGCTGCGCGCCAAGTCCGAGATAGCTGAGACCGGCGGCGCTGAGGATCGAGGTGGCAACGCCTACGGTGGCGAGCACGGTGATGGGCGCGGTGATGTTGGGCAGGACGTAACGAAACGCTACGCGCAGCGGGCCCGCGCCCAGGGCGCGCGCGGCCTGCACGTAGTCGTTCTCGAGCACCGCGAGGGTCGAGGCTCGGGCGGTGCGGGCGTAGACCGGGATCGCGGAGATGCCGACCGCGATCATCGTATTGAACAGGCTGGGGCCCAGGATGGCCACGATGGCGATGGCCAGGAGGATCCCCGGGAAGGCGAGCATGACGTCCATCGTCCTCATGATGACGCTGTCGGCCCAGCCGCCGAGGAAGCCCGCGAAGAGGCCCAACAGGGTTCCGGCCAGCAGCGCGATGCCGACCGCCACCACCCCCACCTGCATGGAGATACGGGCCCCGAAGATCACCCGGCTCAGGATGTCGCGTCCGAGGTCGTCGGTGCCGAGCCAATGGGCCGCGGTAGGCGGTTGCTGGATCGCCGTGTAGATGACCCGCGTCGGGTCGAAGGGGGCCAGCAGTGGTGCCAGGATAGCCACTACGACGAACGCAACGATGGCGACGAGGCCCAGGAAGGCGCCGGGCTTGCGCGACAGCCTTCGGAGGAATCCGGTGCGCGCCGCACGGGGCTCCGGGGGCGCCGCCGCCGCCCGGGTCGCAGCGGCCATCAGGCAACCTCGATGCGGGGGTCGAGCACGCCGTACAGCAGGTCGATGAGCGCGTTGACGAGCACGTAGACGAGGCCCGCGAGCAACACGATGCCTTGGATCTGTGGGAAGTCGCGCGCAAGGATCGCGTTCACGGCGAACCGACCGATGCCGGGCCGGGCGAACACCGATTCGACGATGACCGAGCCCGCCATGAGGCCGCCGAACTGTAGCCCCACGATGGTCACCACCGGGATGAAGGCGTTGCGCAGGGCGTGCTTCAGCGTCACCGAGCGGCCCGGGAGGCCCTTGGAGCGGGCGGTGCGGATGTAGTCCTGTCCGAGCACCTCGAGCAGGGACGAGCGGGTCATCCTGGCGAGCACGGCGGCCGCGGGCAGGGCCAGGGTCACCGCCGGGAGGACCAGCCCTGGGAGGCCGCTGCCCGTGACGGGCAGCCATTTCAGCGTGAGCGAGAACAGCATGATGAACAGCAGACCCGACCAGAAGGTGGGCATGGAGATGCCCAGCAGGGCGAACGCCATGATGGACGCCTCCGCCAGCGCCGAGCGGACCACCGCCGCCATCGTGCCGAGCGTGACGCCCAGCACGATGGCGAGCAGCATGGCCGCGCCGGTCAGCGCGGCGGTGGCGCCGAGGCGGTCCGTGATCTCCCGCAGCACGGGTTGACCGCTGCGGATCGAGGTGCCGAGATCTCCGCGCAGGGCGCTCGAAACGTACGTCCAGTACTGCACGGGCAGGGGCCGGTCGAGCCCCAGCTGCGCCCGCAGGCGCGCCGCGTCTGCCGCCGTGGCCCGCTCGCCGAGCATGATGCTGACGGGATCGCCGGGCGTCAGGTGGCTCATCGAGAAGGCCAGGATCGACACCCCGATGGCGACCGGGAGCGCGGCGACGAGTCGGCGGAGCAGGAACCGGAGCACGGGCCGGGCGCCGTTACTTCAGGTAGGCGTCGAGGAGGGTGAGGAAGCCCTCGGGGTGGACGGAGGCGCCCGCCAGCTCGTCGCGCACGCCGATGTAGTTGTAGTTGGTCCACAGGGGCACCCACAGGGAGGCGTCGCTGATGAGCTGCTGGATCTGCTTGTAGCTCTCCAGCCGGTCTGCCTCGGCCGTCTGCGTACGCGACTGCTCGATGAGCCCGTCGAGCTTCGGGTCCGAGTAGTGGCTGAGCGTCAGGCCGCTGCCGATGTTCGACGAGTGGAACCACAGGTACACGATGTCGGGCGTCGTGTACGTGTACCCCATGAAGTGCGCCTGCTGCTCGCCGGCCTTGAGCTTGTCGAGGAGCGTGCCGAACTCGAAGGTCTGGATGTCCATCGAGATGCCCAGGTCCTTCAGCATGCTCTGCACCACCTGCGCCGAGCGGGTCCAGGTGTCGATGGGGGCGGTGTAGAGCGTGAAGGCGAGTGGCTTGCCGTCCTTGGTGTAGGGACCGTTGCCGGTGCGGGTCCAGCCGGCCTGCTCGATCAGCGCCTTGGCCTTCTCGGGGTCGAAGTGCGGGGCGTAGCTCTCGATGCCGTCCCAGTACCCCCAGATCGACGGCGGCAGGACGCCGTACGCGGGAACGCCCAAGCCCTTGAGCGCGACCTGCAGCACCGCGTTCTTGTCGATGGCGTAGTTCAGCGCCTCGCGCAGCAGCGGGTCGTCGAACGGCGCCTTCGTCACGTTGAACTCGAGGAAGAGGCCGACGCCCTTGCGGAGGAAGTCTTCCATGTGGATGCCCGGCTCGGATTGGAGCCGCTCGACGTCGGTCGGCGGAACGGGGTTGAGGATCTGGACCTCGCCGGCCTCGAAGGCGGCGACCTGCGTGGCCGACTCCGGGATGACGCGGAAGACGAGCGTCTGCAGGTACGGCGCGCCGTCGTGTGCGTAGGAGGGCCCCCACGCGTAGTCCGGATTGCGTTCGAGGATGATGCGGTCGCCGGAGCGCCACTCCGACACCTTCCACGGCCCGGTGAGCACCGGCGCGCGGCCGTACTGATCGCCGGCGGCCGTCGCCGCGGCGACGTCCACGATGGCGGCGCGCGGATCGGCGAGGTTGTCCAGGAACGGGGAGAACGGTTCCTTGAGGGTGATCGCCAGCGTCAGCGGATCGGTCACGTCGATCGATGCGATCGGCTCGAAGAGGCTACCGGCGATGGGGGATTGCGTCTCGGGGGCGACGGCGCGTTCGAGGGAGGCCTTCACCGCAGCCGCGTCCAGGGGGGTGCCGTCCTGGAAGGTCACGCCCTGCTTGAGGTGGAACGTCCACGTGAGGCCGTCGTCGGAGGCGCTCCACGACGCGGCCAGCCCCGCCGTGTAGGCGCCGTCCATGTCCTTGGTGAGGAGCGTGTCGCCGGCGTAGCGAAGGATGGTGCCGGCTACGGCCGTGCTCGTCTTCTGGGGATCCAGCGTGTCGGGTTCCTCGGTGATCGCGAAGGTGACGCTGCCGCCGACCTTCTGGGCCCAGGCGGCGGCGCCTCCGACGAGCAGCAACGTGCTCAGCGCGGCGGCGAGGATGCGTCGGAGCATCGGGCGTGAGGGCATGGTTCCTCCTTGGTGCGAGTGGGGGGGGGCGTGGCGGTGCGGGTCGCGGTGCGGGTCGCGGTGCGCGTTGTGAAGCGCGTTGTGATGCGTGTCGGGGTGCGTGTCGGGGTGCGTGTCGGGGTGCGTGTCGGGGTGCGCGTCGTGTCGCGCGTCGTGGGTGGCGGCGGCTGCGATGGGGAGGGGCGGGCCGGCGGCGGCCGTACTCGGCGGCCTAGGGGCGGCGGGCGCGACGGGGCGAGTGCGGGAGACCGGATGCTCGAGGTCGGATCGTGGGCGTGCGGGAGGGTCGCGGCGGAAGGGGCGTGGATCCGTGCCGAAGGGCGCTCGGCTCACCCCCCTTCCCCGGCGAAGGCGCGGAAGGTCCGGAGCGCGATCTCGGCCTCGGTGAGGCGCGTGGGCGCGCTCGGCGCGAGGAGCTCGAGGACCGATGCGAGTGCCTGGACGATGGCGTAGCTGGAGGCGTAGCTGTTGAACACGCCGTACGCATCGGTCGTGCTGGTCAGGACGTGGCTCGCGCCCCCCAGGAGGCCATCGGCGTCGGCCGTGAGGTCGGTGAGCACGCTGTAGGGGATGGCGCGCGCCCGCGCGTACGCCGCGAGGCGCGCCTTGTCCGCGCCGACCCGGCGGTGGGCGACGATGACGAGGTGATCTTCGCGGCCCATCGCGGCGGCGCTGTCGGCCAGCGTGCCTCCGCTCGCCGCGATCGCCTCGACGCGGGGGAGGACCTGCGCGAGCAGCAGGGCGAGGTTGAAGGCGATGCCGTGCGAGAAGCGCTGCCCGAACACCCATACCGTGCGGGCGCGGATCAGGTCCGTGCACAGGGCACGAACGCGGGCGGGCTCGAGCGCATCGAGCGAGCGGCGGACGTTCCGCTGCTCGTGACTGCTGAACTCGCGCAGGATGCCGGCGACGTCGCGCGTGGACCGCAAGGTCTCGTAGCGTGCCACCGGGGAGTCCGGGCGGGAGTAGAGCGCGGCGCGGACCTCGTCTCGCAGGTCGTCGAGGGCGAGGTAGCCGAGCTTCTGGACGAAGCGGATGACGGTCGCCTTGCTGACGTGCGCCTCCCGGGCGATGCGGTTCGCGCTGCAGAACGGTAGGTCCTCGAAGTGCAGCTCGAGGTAGCTTGCGACCCGCTCCTGTGCCTGCGGGATCGGACGCACGCGATGGATGCGGTGGACCAGGTCCAACGGGGGCATGGCGTCTCCGGTGCGCGAACGGGGCGGTGGGCGGGGCGATCGGCGGTGCGGAGTGCCGGGTCTGGGACGTGCCGGGTCTGGAAGGCGCGGTCGACGAGGGGTGCGAGGTCATGCTGCGGGCGGCTCCGGGTCGGCGATTGTGGAACGAACGGTCCAATATACCGCACGCCTGAACCGCTAGGTGGCAACCCGCTCCATGAGGAAGGCGCCCGCGGCCCGTCGCGGAGGGAGCGCACGCGACGGCCCGGGCGCGGGCCGTTTCCGGCAATCGGCCCGGCGGCCGTTGCCACCGATCCGTTCGCGCCGCCGCAGTGCGCCGCCGCGCCACGCGCTCTCGACCCGCACGCCGCGCCACGCGCTCTCGACCCGCACGCCGCGCCACGCGCCCTCGACCCGCACGCCGCGCCACGCGCCCTCGACCCGCAGGCCGCGCCACGCGCCCTCGGCCCGCAGGCCGCGCCACGCGGCCTCGACCCGCACGACGCGCGCACGTCAGCCGGCGGGGAAGACCCCCGTCAGGACGAAGCCGAGCAGGTAGCCGAACACCGCCACGCCGAGGCCCACGACGAACATGTCGAAGCCCGACCGCAGCCACGGCCTCCCGGTGAACGTGCTGCGGGCGCCGCCGACGAGGAAGTGCATCGCCATGGCCACCACGAACGCGCTCCAGGCCGCCACGGCCCCGCCGCCGAAGAAGAACGGGACGATCGGAACCAGGGCGCCGAACACGGTCGCCAGGCCCGTCGTGATCCCCTCGACGACGGGGGGATCGGCCTCCTCGCTGATCTTCAGCTTCTCGCGTGCCAGCTCGCGCAGCGCCACCTCCGGGTCAGACATCACGCGCTGCGCCGCGGTGCGCGCCTCGGCCTCGGTCAGGCCCTTGTCCAGGTAGAGGCTGGCGAGGTAGTCCTCCTCGCGCTTCGGGAACAGCGTCAGCTCGGCGCGTTGCGTGTTGATCTCGTTGGCGTCGACCTCACGCTGGCTCTGGGCGGCCAGGTAACCGCTCGCCGCCATCGAGAGCGACGACGCGAGCAGCCCCGACAGGCCGCTCAAGAGCACCACGTCGCGCTGGATGGCGGCGCCGAGGAGGCCCGCGATGAGGCCGAAGTTCGCCGTGAGCCCGTCGTTGAAGCCGTACACCACGTTCCTCAGGCGGCCGCCGGAGTCGACGTGATGCCATGGATCGCCGGCGCTCCCGCTCAGGCGGCCGAGGACCGTCGCGTGGTGGGCGGATTCGCGCGCCAGGCGACGGATCCACGGCTGCTCGTTGCCGGCCTGCGCCTCGCGCAGGAAGCGGGCCACCTCGCGCCCCTCCTCGTTGGTGGCGAGCGCCAGCACCAGCTTGCTCCCGAGGAGACGCGAGGCCAGCACCAGACTGCGTGCTCGCCAGCTCGGCGCGAAGGGCGGCACCTCGCCGAGCAGCTCCTCGAACACACGCTGGTGTGCCAGCTCGTCGTTCGCGAGCCGCTCCAACGTGGCCTTCGTCTCCGGGTCGCGAATCCGGCGCGCCAGTCGCGCGTAGAGGAAAGCGGAGTCGCCCTCGTCCCGCCAGTGCTCGAGCAACCTCGCGCGCTCCGCCCGCGCGTCGGGCCGTGTCTCGGTCGGGATCGCCACGCCTGCCTCCGTCCGTCGATGCCTGCCGCCGCCCGAGATCGACCGGCGGCGCGCCCTCGAACCCCCAGTATCGCCGACGCGGGGCGCCCGCGCCGGCCACCGCGGGGCGTCGGCGACCCACGGCTCACGCGCCGCGCCGCGACCCCGCGTCGGCGTCGTCGCCACTTCGCCGGCGGCGCACCACCCAAACGACCATCCCGACGACGAGCGCGCCGACCACGGCGTACGTGGCCGGCCTGACGTAGCTATCGACGGCGCCCCAGTTCGCACCCAGCAGGCTTCCGAGGTACGCCAACAGGGCCGCCCAGGCCGTCATGCCGATCGCGGAGTAGAGCAAGAAGCGCGGCACATCCATCCGAGCGACGCCGGCGGGGATGGAGATGAGCTGGCGCAGCGCGGGCACCATGCGGCACAGCAGCACCGCGGGAGTGCCGAAGCGGTCGAACCAGCGGCGCGAACGGCGGATCTCCTCCCCCGACAGCGTCAGCCATCGCCCGTAGCGGTCGGCCCACCGCTCCAGGCGCGGCTGCCCGACCCACGCACCGAGGAAGTAGAACACGACCTGCCCCGCCAGCGAGCCCACCGACCCGGCCACGATGACCCACCCCAGCGACAGGTCCCCGACCCCCGTGGCGAACCCGCTGAGCGGCATGATGACCTCCGACGGGATCAACGGGAAGAAGTTCTCCACGAACATGAGCGCGCCCACGCCCCAGTAACCGAGGCCCTCGACGATGCTGCGCGTCCAGTGGATCATCGATGTCCTCCTCAGGATCCGGTGCCGCGCCGTGACGGGGCCGGGTTCGGGCTCGGGCGCGCCCGCGGCGCGACGGGCGTTACCGCGCCGAGCCGCTACCGTCGCCTCGGATCGGGTGTCGTGCCGCCGGCGTCACCATCGTGCCGGCAGACCCGCCGCGCCCTCTTTGCCTGGAAGGAGCCACGACATGCTGCCAGCCCCCCCGGCATCGCCCCGGCCCGGCACGGCCGCAGCCGCCGCCCGACCGGGATGGCCCCAGCCTGCCACCGCCCCCGGTCGCGCCCCGCAACCTGTCCGACGTCGCGCGAGACCCGCCGCGAACCTGCGTGCGCCGGCCCCCGCACCGTGATCCGGCGCCTCGCCATCTTCGTGTGCATGCTCGCGACGGTGCCTGCCGCGGCGCTGAGGCTGGGCGTCGCGCACGCACCGTCATGGGGCGAGGCGCCCACCTACGGCCTCGCCATCGTGGCGGCGGCCTTCCTCCTGACCTGGGGCTCCGAGCTCGCCCAGCTCGACATCAACCAGGGGCTGGCCATCGCCGCCCTGGCGCTCATCGCCGTGCTGCCGGAGTACGCCGTGGACATGACGTTCGCGTGGAAGGCCGGTTCCCAGCCCGAGCGTTACGCGCCGCTGGCCCTCGCGAACATGACGGGCGCGAACCGCCTGCTCATCGGCGTCGGCTGGCCGCTGGTCGTCTTCGTCGGCGTGCTTGCGGCCAGGCGGCGCGAGAAGCAGGCCGGCCGAGGGTCGGCCGAGCGGCGCTCCCGTCCGCAGGTCGCCCTGGCTCCCGAGCAGGTGATCGAGGTCGCCGCCCTGCTCCTGGCCGCCGGCTACGCGCTCACACTGCCGCTCAGGAGGACCCTGCCGCTGTACGACTCGGTAGTCCTGGTCGGCATCTTCGCCTTCTACCTCGCCCGCATCGCGCGGATCGAGCCGCAAGAGCCCGACCTGATGGGGCCGCCCGCGTGGGTCGCCGGCTTCCCCAGGCGCGTGCGCCGGGCCGTCACCGTGTTCCTCCTGCTGTTCGCCGCCGCGGTCATCGTCACCATCGCCGAGCCCTTCGCGACCAGCCTGGTGGACGCGAGTCAGCTCCTGGGCGTCAGCGAGTTCTTCGCCGTGCAGTGGCTCGCGCCGCTGGCCTCCGAGGCTCCCGAGCTCCTCGCCACCGCCGTTCTGGCCTACCACCTGAAGGCGGCCGAGGGGCTGGGCGCGCTCATCTCCTCGAAGGTGAACCAGTGGACGCTGCTGGTGGGGTTGATCCCGGCGGGCTTCGCCTTGTCGGCCGGAGGGTTGCGCGGGCTCCCCATCGACGCGGGGCAGCGCGACGAGCTCCTCCTCACGGCCGCGCAGACCCTGTTCGCGGTGAGCCTGTTGATGACCCGCCGCCTCCGCGTTCGGGGCGCCGCGATGCTCTTCGGGCTCTTCGCGCTGCAGCTCGTCCTCGCCCTCACGCTGCCGCGCGCGCTCCACAGCCACCAGCTGCTCGGCGTCGCTGCGCTGTACCTCGCGCTCGCCGCCTGGACGTTCGCGCGCCATGGCGCGGCCACCGCGGAGACGCTGCGGCGCGGGTTGTTCGCGCCCGTCAAGAGCCTTGCCGTGGACGCCGGGGCCGGCGGCGACGGCCGCACCGGCCCATCGGGCGCGGTGGGCGCGGACGCCTCGCCCGGTGCCGGCCGCGACGGCGCCGAGCGCTGAGCGCGGCCATACGAGGCTACCGTCCGCATGGGACAGGCGTCGTACGGCCGTACCGAGGGCGCCGTTCGACCGTAGAGGCGCCGTGCCGTATGGCCGGGTCTTGGTGGCACCACGCCGCGCCGGTCTAATGGGGGGATATGGATTTCACCTGCACGACGACGTTCTTGCACCCGACCAGGGGGCTCGACCATGGCTGAATCCGTTTCCGATTTCCTCCTCGATCGCCTCCACCAGTGGGGCGTGCGTCGCATCTTCGGTTTCCCGGGCGACGGCATCAACGGCCTCATGGGCGCGATGAACCGCGCGGGCGACAAGCTCGAGCTGGTTCGCACGAGCCACGAGGAGATGGCGGCGTTCATGGCGACCGCGCACGCGAAGTTCACGGGCGAGGTGGGGGTGTGCATGGCCACCTCCGGCCCGGGCGCGATCCACCTGCTCAACGGCCTGTACGACGCCAAGATGGACCACCAGCCCGTGGTCGCCATCGTCGGTCAGCAGTCGCGCAAGGCCATGGGCGGGTCCTACCAGCAGGAGGTCGACCTGATCTCGCTGTACAAGGACGTCGCCGCCTACGTCCAGATGGCGGTGGACCCCGCCCAGATCCGCCACCTGATCGACCGCGCCATGCGCATCGCGCTGGCGCAGCGCTCCGTCTGCTGCGTCATCGTGCCCACCGACCTGCAGGATGTCGAGGCCGTGAAGGTACCGCCACGGGCGCACGGCACGATCCATTCGGGCATCGGCTACACGCGGCCGCGCATCGTCCCGCCCGAAGACGAGCTGCGGCGCGCGGCCGACGTCCTCAATCAGGGCGAGAAGGTGGCCATGCTGGTCGGAGCCGGCGCGTTGCACGCGGGCGACGAGGTCCTCGCGATCGCCAACAAGTTGCAGGCCGGCATCGGCAAGGCGCTGCTCGGCATGGCGGTGGTGCCGGACGACCTGCCGTACGTCACCGGCCCCGTCGGGCTCCTCGGCACGAAGCCGAGTTGGACGATGATGAGCCAGTGCGACACCTTCCTGATGGTGGGCTCGAGCTTCCCGTACGCCGAGTTCCTGCCCAAGGAGGGGCAGGCCGGGGCGGTGCAGATCGACATCGACGGCAGCATGATCGGGCTGCGCTACCCGATGGACGTCAACCTCATCGGTGACGCACGCGACACCCTCCGGGAGCTGATCCCGCTGATCCACCAGAAGCACGACACCTCCTGGCGCGAGAAGCTCGAGCGGGAGGGCGAGGACTGGTGGGAGCTGATGGAGGCGCGCGCCATGGAGCCGGCCAACCCCATCAACCCGCAGCGGGTGTTCTGGGAGCTCAACAAGCGCCTTCCCGCCGACGCCATCCTCAGCTCCGACTCGGGCTCGTCGGCCAACTGGTTCGCGCGCGACCTGCGTTTCAAGCGCACCATGCTCGCGAGCCTGTCGGGCAATCTGGCGACCATGTGCCCCGGCGTCCCGTACGCCATCGCCGGCAAGTTCGCCCATCCCGACCGCGTCAGCATCGGGCTGGTGGGCGACGGAGCCATGCAGATGCTGGGCAACGGCGGCCTGATCACCATCTCGCGCTACTGGAAGACCTGGAGCGATCCGCGGCTCATCATCCTCGTGCTCAACAACGGCGACCTGAACCAGGTCACGTGGGAGATGCGCGTGATGGAGGGTGACCCGAAGTACCAGGCGTCGCAGGAGGTGCCCCCGTTCGCGTACGCGCAGTTCGCCGAGATGCTCGGACTGAAGGGCATCCGCGTGGACGACCCCGAGCAGGTCGGGCCGGCATGGGACGAGGCCCTGTCCGCGGACCGACCGGTGGTGCTCGAAGCCATCACCGACCCCGATGTGCCGCCCCTTCCGCCGCACATCACGCTCGACCAGGCCAAGAAGTACACCTCCGCGCTGCTCGAGGGCGACCCGGACGAGGGCGGCATCATCCGCCAGACCGTGCGCGACGCGTTCGCGCGGGTCCTGCCGGGCTCGAAGCACAGGGACTGATGCGGGTTCCTCGCCGGCGCGCGCGCGCCGCGACGCCGCCCCGCTGGGGCGCGTCGCGGGGTGCCGTGCCCGCTCGGGCGTGGCCCCGGCGGCGGATGGGTCCGCGACGGGGCCGCGCGTGACGCTCGGCGAGCCGGTGCCCGTCCGTTCCCTGACGGTGCACGTGTACACGGTCCCGACCGACGAGCCGGAGTCCGACGGCACGCTGGCGTGGGACTCGACCACCATGGTCCTGGTGGAGGCGGCCGCCGGCGACACCGTCGGCCTCGGGTACACCTACGGCTCGGCCGCGGTCGGCACCATCGTCCGCGGCCTGCTGGCGCCGGTGGTCGAGGGCCGCGACGCACTGGACGTGCCCGCGTGCTGGAGCGCGATGGTCGGGCGGATCCGGAACCAGGGCCGGCCCGGCATCGCCTCCATGGCCATCGCCGCGGTCGACAACGCGCTGTGGGACCTCAAGGCACGGTTGCTGGGCGTGGCGCTCGCCAGCCTGCTGGGGCGCGTGCGTTCGGGCGTGCCCGTCTACGGCAGCGGCGGCTTCACGTCCTACTCCCTGGAGCGGCTCGCCGGCCAGCTCGCCGGCTGGGTGGCGCAGGGGATCGGGCGCGTGAAGATGAAGATCGCGCGCCGCCCGGACCAGGACGAGGAGCGCCTGCGCGTCGCCCGCAGCGCCATCGGGAGCGACACCGAGCTCCTCACGGACGCCAACGGGGCGTACACGCGCAAGCAGGCGCTCGAGTGGCTGGGGCGCCTGCACGACCACGGCGTGGTGTGGCTCGAGGAGCCCGTCTCTTCGGCGGACCTCGAGGGGATGCGGCTGCTGCGCGACCGTGGACCCGGCGGCCTCGACATCGCGTCCGGCGAGTACGGCTACAGCGCGGACTACTTCCGGGCCATGCTGCAGGCGCAGGCGGTCGACGTGCTGCAGGCCGACGCGACGCGCTGCGCGGGTATCACCGGGTTCCTGCAGGCCGCCGCACTGTGCGAGGCCTTCGACGTGCCGTTCTCGGCACACTGCGCCCCGGCCGTACATGCGCACGCCGGTTGCGCGGCACGCAAGCTGCGGCACCTCGAGTATTTCCACGATCACGCCCGCATCGAGGGGATCCTGTTCGACGGCACCCTCTCGCCAGACGGAGGCGAGCTCGTGCCCGACACCTCGCGCCCCGGGAACGGGCTCGAGCTGAAGCGCTCCGACGCGCAAGCCTACGCCGCCTGAGCGGCGCGCCGGCCCCTTGGAGCTAGCGGCCCGCGGCGCCGACGGCACCACCACGACTCGCAAGGGAGACCCCATGGCCGACCACATCGAACTTCCCATGCACCGCGAGGGGCCGACCCCCATGGTGACGGCCGGTACCGGCGCTGTCGACCCCGGCGCGGATCAGCCGGCGTACGTCGCCGAGCTCGCCGCGGAGCTGCGCGCGCGGCTCCGGGGCGAGGTGCGCTTCGACGACGGCAGCCGCGCCACGTACTCCACCGACTCCTCGAACTACCGGCAGGTGCCGATCGGCGTGGTGGTGCCGCGCACGGTGGAGGACGTCGTGCAGACGGTCGCACTGTGCCGTCGTCACGGGGCGCCCATCGTCTCGCGCGGCGGGGGCACCAGCCTCGCGGGGCAGGCGTGCAACGTCGCAGTGGTGCTCGACTTCTCGAAGTACCTCAATCGCGTGCTCGAGATCGATCCGGAGAGGAAGCTGGCGAAGGTCGAGGCGGGCTGCAACCTCGATACCCTGCGCTCGGTGGCGAGCAGGATGTACGGGTTGACGTACGGCCCCGATCCGGCCACCCACAACCGCAACACCCTCGGCGGCATGATCGGCAACAACTCCTGCGGCATCCATTCGGTGATGGCGGAGTTCTTCGGCCCTGGCCCGCTCACCCGCCATCAGGTCCACAGCCTCGACATCCTCACGTACGACGGAGAGCGCATGACGGTCGGGGAGACCAGCGCCGAGGAGCTGCGCGCCATCCTCGCCGAGGGGGGCCGGCGCGCGCGCATCTACGCCGAGCTCAAGGACCTTCGCGACCGCCACATCGGCGCCATCCGGTCGCGCTATCCCGACATCCCGCGGCGCGTCTCCGGCTACAACCTCGATGCCCTGCTCGACGAGAACGGCTTCAACGTCGCGGCCGCCCTCGTGGGCACCGAGGGCACCTGCGTGACGGTGCTGTCGGCGACGGTCAAGCTGATGGACGAGCCGAAGGCGCGGAGCCTGCTCGTGCTCGGGTATCCGGACGTCTACCACGCCGGCGACCACGTGCCGACGATCATGGCCCACAAGCCGATCGGCCTCGAGGGGTTGGACGACGAGCTGGTCGGCTACATGAAGAAGAAGGGGCTGCATCCGAGCGACGTCGACCTCCTGCCGGAGGGGAAGGGGTGGCTCCTCGTCGAGTTCGGCGGCGACAGCAAGGACGACTCGGACGCCCGCGCTCGCGAGGTGATGGACTCCCTTCGCGGGCAGGACGACGCGCCCAGCATGAAGCTGTTCGACGACGCCTGGCAGGAGGAGAAGCTCTGGGCCGTGCGCGAGTCGGGCCTGGGGGCCACCGCTCGGGTGCCCGGCATGGGGCAGACGCATCCCGGCTGGGAGGACGCGGCGGTAGCGCCCGAACAGGTGGGCGCCTACCTGCGCGAGTTCCGCGAGCTGCTCCAGGAGTTCGACTACCACGCGGCGCTGTACGGTCACTTCGGCCAGGGCTGCATCCACTGCCGCATCGACTTCGACCTGAAGACCGCATCGGGCGTGGCCACCTACCTGCGCTTCATCGACAAGGCGGCCGACCTGGTGGTGAAGCACCGGGGCTCGCTCTCCGGCGAGCACGGGGACGGGCAGGCGCGCGCCGCGCTGCTGCCGAAGATGTACGGCGACGAGCTCGTCAGCGCCTTCCGTGAGTTCAAGCACGTGTGGGATCCCGACGGGCGCATGAACCCCGGCAAGGTGGTCGACCCCCACGCGCCCGACGACGACCTCCGGTCCGGCCCCGACTTCGCGCCGGCGACGCCCGCCACGCACTTCCAATACCCCCAGGATGGCGGCTCGTTCACCACCGCGGTGGAGCGCTGCGTCGGGGTCGGCAAGTGCCGCAGAGCCGAGGGCGGCACCATGTGTCCGAGCTACATGGTGACCTTCGAGGAGGAGGACTCCACGCGCGGCCGCTCCCGTCTGCTCTACGAGATGGTCCGCGGCGACTTCCTGCACGACGGCTGGAAGGACGACCACGTCAAGGAGGCGCTCGACCTGTGCCTCGCCTGCAAGGGGTGCAAGACGGAGTGCCCCGTCAACGTCGACATGGCGACGTACAAGGCCGAGGTCTTCTCGCACTACTACGAGGGGAGGCTGCGGCCGCGCTCCGCCTACGCGATGGGCTGGATCTACTGGTGGTCGCGGCTCGCCGCTCCCTTCGCCGGGATCGTCAACTGGTTCAGTCAGACCGAGCCGTTCGCAGGCATCGCCAAGCGCGCGGGCGGGATCGCCCCCGAGCGCGACATCCCGACCTTCGCCTCGCCGACGTTGCGCGACTGGTTCATCGCCCGTGAGGGGCACAGCGCCGGCGAGACGCCACGCTTCCGGCCCGAGGCGGAGGCCGCGGCGAACCTGCACCACGGGGACGTCCCGCGCTTCCGCACGCACACCTACGAGGAGCACGAGGGGCGGCAGGGGCTCAACGAGCTCGGGGCCGCCGAGCCGTTCCGCTCGAAACACGTGCTGCTGTGGCCCGACACCTTCAACAACTACCTCATGACCGACGCCGGTAAGGCGACGGTGGAGGTGCTCGAGCGCATCGGCTACGAGGTCGACATCCCGCCGCGCCCGCTGTGCTGCGGGCGGCCGCTGTACGACTTCGGCATGCTCGACACCGCCGAACGGCTGTGGCGCCAGATCCTCGACACGCTCCGGCCGCACATCCAGGCCGGCGTTCCGCTGGTCGGCGTGGAGCCGAGCTGCATCGCCGCGTTCCGCGACGAGCTCGTCAACCTCTTCCCGCACGACGAGGACGCCCAGCGCTTGAGCCAGCAGACCTTCACGCTGAGCGAGTTCCTGGAGCACGAGAACTACGAGCCGCCCAGGCTCGAGCGCAAGGCGGTGGTCCACGGCCACTGCCACCACAAGGCGATCATGCACATGGACGCAGAGGTGTCGATGTTGCAGCGCCTCGGGCTGGACTTCGAGCTGCTGGACTCCGGCTGCTGCGGCATGGCCGGCTCGTTCGGATTCGAGGAGGAGAAGTACGAGGTGTCCATCCGCGCCGGCGAGCGCGTCCTCCTCCCGGCCGTGCGGAACGCGCCCAAGGACGCGTTGATCATCGCCAACGGTTTCAGCTGCCGCGAGCAGATCCTGCAGGCGACGGACCGACAGGCGCTGCACCTCGCCCAGGTGATCCTCATGGCGATGCGCCACGCCGAGCACCCCGGGGTCCTGCGTGGGCCGTACCCCGAACGGGGCTACAACGAGAGCCTCGACCATCCGCCGATGAACCCGGTGGGGGCCGCCGCGATCGGCCTCGGCGCCGTGCTCCTCGGCGGTGCGCTGGCCGTTCGCGCCCTTCGCCGCCGCGGCGACGCGGCGTGAAGCGCGCGCGCGTACGCGAGAGGAGAACGCCGTGAAGACACGACAGCTCGCCGCCGGTCCCCTGCGAACCTACGCCGTGGTGTTCGACGAGGGTGACGAGGTGATGGCGGGGCTCGAGGAGGTGGCGCGCGCCGAGGGACTGCACGCCTCGCACCTGACCGCCATCGGCGCCTTCTCCGGTGCACGGTTGGGCTACTTCGACTGGGACACGAAGGACTACGTCGAGATCCCGATACGCGAGCAGGTCGAGGTCCTCTCCCTCGTCGGGGACGTCGCGCGCCACGAGGGAGAGCCGAAGCTCCACGTCCACGTGGTCGTGGGAAGGCGCGACGGCAGCGCCATGGGCGGCCACCTCCTGTCGGCCAACGTGCGGCCCACCCTCGAGGTCGTCCTGACGGAGACGCCCGACCACCTCACGCGCAAGCACGACCCGGAGAGCGGCCTGGCCCTCATCGACCTCGACGCCTAGGGCTGCGCCCGGCGCGCCGCATGTCGCCGGGGCGCTAGCATCACGTGGATGCTCGCCCGCCTGACCCTGCCCGCGCTGACGCTCTCGCCGCCCGCCTTCCGGCTCGCGCTCGCACAGCTGACGCGCACGGACCTGATCGTGCTGGTCCTGCTGGCCGCCGCGTCCGAGGCGCTCGGCCAGAGCGCCGTGCTGCTCGTCAACCGCGTGCGCCCCCGCAGGTTCGCGCTGGCGCTGGCGAGCTCGATGCTGGTCTACGTCACCAACTACGTGTTGTGGGTCGCGGGCGCGTACCTCGTGTTGCGCTTCGCCTTCCCCGGGACCCCCGAGCCGCCCCTCGACGCAGTCGCGCGGCTGGTGGCCCTCGGATACGTGCCGCGGCTGCTCGCCTTCCTGCTGTTCACGCCCTACCTCGGGCAGGCCTTCGGCGTCGCCATCAGCATCTGGAGCCTGCTCACCATCCAGCTCGGCTTGCAGCACGGCTTCGACCTGCGCCCGGGTCCCGCGGCCGTCGCGGCGATCGCCGGATGGCTGGCCATGGAGGCGACGCGGCGGACCTTCGGCTACCCACTCATCGCGCTGGAACGGTGGGTCACGCGCCGCGCTTCGGGCACCGAGCTGGAGCTCGACAGCGATGCCCTGTACCGCGAGCTCGGGCCGGGACTCGAGCGGCTCGACGAGGAGGAGCGACGGTGAGCGCGGCGGTGCTGGTCGGCATCGCCGGCCTCGCGGTGCTCGGGCTCCTGCTCGCACCCATCGAGGCCCTGGGGTGGTGGGCCGGGTGGTTCGAGGGCGGGCGCGATCGCAGCCACCCGAACCTCGGTTTCCACGTGCAGCCGCAGCCGAGCGCGGCGCCACCCGACCTGTTCGTCGTCTTCCTCGACGGGATAGCCCGGGCGGGCACCGAGGAGAACATCCGACAGGTCGAGCGCTTCGTGCGCGGACTGCGTCGATCGCTGCGCGGTGCCGCCGTCATCGACGATCTGTTCCCCTACTCCGTGACGGGCACGCCGCTCACCGAACAGCGCCTCCTCTCGAAGCTGTGGCGCTTCGCGGACGGCCGCAAGCGCACCGCGCGGCTCAGCGCCATCGGCTTCATGATCAACCTGCGCAACCTCTTCCAGGTGATGGCGTCGGCCGACCGGCGCTACGCGCCGGTGTACTTCCAGGCCGAGGCTCAGCTCCTCATCAACACGCTCCTGAAGCACGGGTTCGACCCTGCGCGGCCGAGCAGGGTCGCGCTCATCGGCTACTCCGGCGGCGCCCACCTCGCCCTCGGCGCCGCCGCCTACGTGCAGCGCGTGCTGCGCACGCCCGTCCAGGTGATCTCGATCGGGGGCGTCATGAGCGGCCATCCGCTCATGAACGATCTGGAGCGCATCGATCACCTGCGGGGCACGCTCGACCCCGTCGAACGCCTCGGAGCCCTGATGTTCCCGCGCCGCTGGCGGGTGTTCCCGCTCTCGCCTTGGAACCGCGCGCGTCGCGAGGGGCGCCTGCGCGTGCACGCCATCGGTCCCATGGGCCACATCGGCCCGGGTAGCTACGTGGACCCGAACGCCCATCACGCGGGGCGCTCGCACGCTCGCCTCACCCTGGGGGCCGTCGTCCACGTGCTGTGCGACGATCGCTCCGGCGACGCAGGAGTGGGCCCGCCCGGTACCCCGCGTCCCCGCCGGTGACGCGCCGACCGGGCGCCGGCGCGGGACGCTTGGCCGTGGTGGCGGGCGGCTGGAGCGCCTACGCTGTGCGCGGATCGGGAGGTGCCCGGCGTGCGCTTCTCAGCGATCGATCGTCTGCCCGTGAGACGCGGGCGGTGCGCCCCCGGCCGAGGCCCGGCGCGAGCGCTCGAGGCGCTGGCGTTCCTCGCGCTGGCCGCCGCGCTCGCGTACGGCGCGGCGCCGCCGGAGTCTCGGGGGGCAGCGCCGGAGGTCGCTCAGGAGCTCGCCGCACGGGTCGATCCCTACGTCACCGCCCAGCTGCGACGGCACGGCATCCCGGGCGCCGCGGTGGCGCTCGTGCGCGGGGGCGAGGTCGAGCTGCTGTCCGGCTACGGCGTCGCCGGCGACGGCACTCATGTCGGTCCCGATACCCGCCTGTTGCTCGGTTCGGTGTCGAAGTCGATCACGGCGCTGGTCGTGATGCAGCTCGTCGACGAGGGCCGGCTGGATCTCGATGCCCCGGTGACGCGCTACCTGCCCTGGTTCCGCGTGGCCGAGCCCGGTTTCGCGGACCGCATCACCCTGCGCGACCTGCTGCACCACACCTCGGGCTTGAGCAGCCGCACCTTCATCGCCGCGGCGCGGCTCGGTCCTCGCGCGACGCTCGAGGACCTGGCGCGGGCGTTGGCGGCGGCGCGGCCGGTCGCGGAGCCGGGAACGCACTTCGAGTACTTCAACGACAACTACAACCTGCTGGGGTACCTGGTGGAGGTGGCGTCGGGCTCGAGCTACGCCGACGCGGTCGCGCGAAGGGTGTTCGACCCGCTCGGCATGACGCGGACGACCGCCGACCCGGGCTCCGTGAACGACCTCGCGCCCGGCACGGTGGCCGCCTTCGGTGGGGCCCTGCGGCTCCCCCAGAGCCTTCCGCGATACGGCGTGCCGGCCGGCTACATCGCGTCCACGGCGCGCGACATGACCCGGTACGTGCGCGCCCTGCTGGGCCGCGGGTCGCTAGACGGCGTGCGGGTGGTCTCCATGCGCGGCGCGCTCGAGCTGTTCGCGGGGGGCGCGGGCGCCCCCGGATACGGCATGGGGTGGATGCTCGGGACCGACGGGGGCGAGCGCCGCATCGAGCACGGCGGCGCCAACGAGACGTACAAGGCCGAGGTGGTGCTGTTCCCCGACGCGCGCGACGCGGTGGTGCTGCTCGCGCCGCACGACGGCCTGCCGGCGGCGTACGTCGCCTTCCCCTCGCTGCGTGAGGGGCTGGTGGCGTTCGTGCGGGGCCGCCCCCCGCCGCCGCCGGTGCGGAGCGTGCGATGGGTCGGCGTCGGCGTCCTCGCCGGGCTGCTCGTCGCGTTTCTGGCCGGAGCGTGGCAGGTTCGCTGGGCGGGGCGGTGGGCTCGGCGCATGGCGCGCCGCCATCCGCTCCGAGCCGTGTCAGCCCTGGCGCCGCACCTCGTGGTGCCTGCCGCGGCCGCGCTGGCGGTCGTGCTGGTGGCGCGCGGCGTGACCGGGCGCGGCTTCCATTGGACGGCTCTGCTCATGGTGCCCGATCTGGCGCTGGCCGGCGCCGTGTGGGTCGCCGGGGAGCTCGCTGCGCTGCTGGCGCGCGCCGTCGCCTTGGCCCGCCTGCGGACGGCCGTGCGTGCGCCCGGGGGCGGCGCGGTCGGGGAAGGCCGCCGGCCGCAGAGCGGTGGCCGGGCCACGGCGGCGGGCGCGGCGCGAGCCGCCGACGGAGTGAGGCGCGCTCAGGAGCCGGCGGCGACGCGCGCCAGCGCCATCAGGGGGAAGGTCACGCGGTACAGGTCGTAGCGCAGGTAGAAGGTGCCGGGGAAGCCTGTGCCGGTGGTCGCTTCCTCCGCCCAGTCACCGTCGCCCGACTGGCTGTCGAGGAGGAAGCCCACCCCGCGGCGGACCGCAGCGTCGTCGGCCCCCGGAACGCCACCGGCCGCCGTCAGTCCGAGCAGGGCCCAACCCGTCTGCGACGCGGTCGAAGGACCACGGCCGCGCGTCTCCTGCCCGGGCCGCTCGTAGCTGCGGCAGGTCTCGCCCCAGCCGCCGTCGTCGTTCTGGCGGCTGCGCAGCCAGGCGGCGCCGCGCGCTACCGCGTCCGCGACCCGTTCCGCGCCCGCGGCGCCCAGGGCCGCGAGGGCGAGCCCCGTGCCGTAGAGGTAGTTCACCCCCCAACGGCCGTACCAGGCGCCGTCGTCCTCCTGCGTGCGCACGAGGAAATCGATGGCCCGGCGGCGAGCGAGCCCGTCCTCTCCCAGGGCCGCGAGCAGCTCCAGGACGTGCGCCGTCACGTCTGCGCAGCTCGGATCCACCGGCGGCACGAAGTCCGAGAACGGCGCGTGCGCCAGGAAGGCGCGGTCGTTGTCGACGTCGAAGGCGGCGAAGCCGCCGTCCTTGCACTGCATGGCCAGCGTCCAGCGCAGCGCCCGCCGCACGGCGTCGTCACGCCGCGCCGCCAGTGCCTGCGGTAGCTCCAGGCCGCCGAGGGCGCGGGCCACCACGGGCGTGTCGTCCAGGTCGGGATACCAATCGTTGGCGAACTCGAACGACCAGCCGGCGGCCTCTACCTGCGGCTGCTTCACGTGCCAGTCGCCCGGCTTCCGGATCTCGCGCTCGAGCAGCCAGCGCGCCGAGCGCACCAGCGCGGGATCGTCGGGAGCCAGGCCGGCCTCGCGCAACGCCAGCACCGTCCACGCTGTGTCCCACACGGGCGACGTCGCCGGCTGGAGGCGAAGCGTCGTGTCGTCCTCCACGATGAACGTCTCCAACCCGGCGATGCCGCGCGCGAGCACCGGGTGATCCTCGGCGTAACCGAGCGCCTTCAGCGCGAACAGCGCGTACATCCACGGCAGCATGATGCCGCCCCAGCTCCCGTCGGACTCCTGGTGGCGCAGCAGCCACGCCTCGGCGCGATCCAGCGCGAGTCCCCGCATGGGCGGGCGTGGCAGGCGCTGCCACCAGCGGGCGGCGCCGTCGGCGAGCCGGAACAGGGCGGGCCAACCGAGCCCGCCGCCGCCGCGCACGAGCGGTGCGGCGACCGCTCCGGGAGCGAACAACTCGTCGATCGCGGCGCCCTCGGGCACGTCGAAGACGGGCCGGAGCGCGGTCACGATCATGAGCGCCACGAGGGTCTCGCGCGACCAGCTCGCCACGTCGTAGATGCTGAACGGACCGTGATCCGGCAGCAGCATGAGCTCGGGCGGCACGGACGGCACGGCGTCGTAGGGCACCTGGCCGAACACCGCCAGCCAGAGCTTGGTCATGAGGTTCGTGCGATCGACGCCTCCGTGCGCGAGGATGTACGAGCGTGCCTTCACCATCGCACCCTGGGACGCGTCCACGCCGGCCATCTTCAGGCCGAAGTAGGCCTGGACGCTGACGTCGAGGTTGCCGTCGCCCCCGTGGTACGCGGGCCAGGATCCGTCGGGGAGCTGCTGCGAGGCCACGTACGCGGCGGCCCTACGCGCTCGGTCGGCATCGATGCGGCCCGTGACCGCGTACACGATGGGCACGTAACCGGCCGTCACGCTGGCGTCGGCCTGCAACTCCCCCTGCCAGTAGCCGTCGGGGTGCTGCCGCCGCAGCAGGTGGTCGCGGGCCCGGGCCACGCCCAGGCGAAGGTCGTCGTCGGTCCAGCCGCGCGGCGATGCCGGTGGCGCCTCGGTCCTGGAGGTCGTGCGCGGCGCCGAGCTGCCGGCGAGGGGTGTCGTGTGGGGATCGGTCATGCGGCCTCCTTTCGCGGGCCCGGGAGCCGCCGGCGCACGTAGCCGGCGTCCACGAACCAGTCCACGGCCTTGCGTAGGGCCTCGTCGATCGGCGTCTGCGGCAGCTTCAGCTCCCGCACCGCCTTCGCGCCGTCGACGAAGCGGACGTGGCGGCTCGCGCGCACCCCGTCGAGGGGGACCCTAGGCGGCCCCATGCCGAGGGCGCGAACGACCGCGTCGTTGGCGTACGCCGCGCCGAGCGCGGCCCAATGGGGCAGGCGCACCCGCGGCGCCTGCAGGCCGGTGATGGCCGCGAGCTTCTCGAGCACCGCCCGCAGGCTGAGGTTCTCGTGCGCCAGCAGGTAGCGCTCGCCGACGCGGCCGCACTCGAGCGCCGCGACGTGCCCCTCGGCCACGTCCTCGACGTCGATCAGGTTGAGGCCCGTGTCGACGTAGGCGGGCATGCGGCCGTTGAGGAAATCCAGGACGAGCTGCCCCGTCGGCGTCGGCTTGACGTCGCGCAGGCCGACGGGCGTGGTGGGGTTCACCACCACGATGGGCGCTCCCTGCGCCGCGAGATCCAACGCGATCCTCTCGGCCATCAGCTTGCTGCGCTTGTACGGGCCGGAGAGCTCGTGGAGGTCGACCCTCGCGCTCTCGTCGCCGATCCCGCCGGCGGGGACCGCCACGGTGCACTCCGAGCTGCACACCACCATGCGGTCGAGACCCATGTCGGTGGCCGCGGTCAACAGGGTTCGGGTCCCGCGCACGTTCGTCTCGAAAACCTCCCGTGGCCGTCGCGTCCACAGGGTGTAGACCGCCGCCACGTGGAGCACCGCGTCGCACCCCGCGAGGGCGCGCCTCACCGAGGCGGGATCGCGCAGGTCGCCCCCGTAGCGAGCCACACCGAGCGCCTCCAGCTCGCGAGTGTCGCTGCTCGGGCGCACCAGCGCGCGCACCTCGTAGCCGTGCCGCAGCAGCGCGCGCACCACGTTGCCGCCCACGAAGCCGCTGGCTCCGGTGACGAGGGTCCTCACGGCGCCGCCTCCTGCCCGGCGGGCGCGGGCCGGCGCGAGCGCTTCGCGCCCCCGCCGCCCGCCTCTGGGGCGGACGGCGGCAACTGCGCGAACAGCTCGCGCCCGACGCGGCGGAGGGTGTCGGCGGCGAGCCGCGCGCCGCGCAGCAGGCGCGGCAGCCCGGCGAGACCCGCCGGCGCGCGGGCGTACGCGAGCAGCGCGCGCTCGGGACGGGTCCTGCCGTCGGCGAACGCCCGCTCGAGCGCGGGGTGGTGGTCGCTCACCGCATCGGACACGGCCCGCAGGATCGCGAACGGCACGCCGCGCTCGTGCGCGGCGCGTGCCAGCCAGTACCCTTCCATGTCCACCACCGCCGCCTGGCTCGCGCGCCCGAGCGCACGTCGCGCGCCCGGATGCGTCACGAGCCGGTCGGCGGTCACGGAGGGATCGCAGCGGACCGGCACCCCGGCCGCGCGGCACGCCCGCTGGACGCAAGCGAGCAGCTCGGCGTCCGCAGCGAGCGCGCCGGCGCCGCCGGCGAGCCGCACGCGGGCCGGCGCCACGAGGTCGCCGGCTTCGAGCCCGTCGACGAGCGCTCCGCCGAAACCGACGATCACGAGCGCCTCGACCGGCACGGCCTCGAAGACCTCCCGCACGGCACCTCGCGCGTTGTCGGGGCCCACTCCCGTGGTCGCCAGCGCCACGTGTCGATCTCCGATCCACCCCTCGCTCAGGCGGCCGCGCGCCACGGTGTGCCGTCGCTCCCGCCGGAACCCCGCCGCGGCGCCCGCGAGCTCGCGCCGCAAGGCGGCGGCGACGCAGATCACGGGCCCGTCCTGCGGCGGCGGCGCGTCGGCCGCCGAGCTGCACCGCCCCGGCATGTGCGCGGCGCGGTCAGTGGTCTCGCTCCGTGAGGAAGCGGGCCATGGCGCGAAGCTCATCGGCGGCCCCGGGCACCAGGTCGACGGCGTCGAGGCGGGCCATCGCACGGGCGCGGTAGTCCTCGGCGAGCGCGCGCACCCTCCGCTCGACCCCGAGATCGTCGAGGATGCACAGGATCACGTCCTGGCCCGCCTCGTCGATCGGGTCGGCGTGCCCCGAGCCGGCGTACAGCTCGAGCAGCGCCGCGCGCATCGTGCCGCTCGCCCGTTGGAGCGCGTCGACCACCGGGAGCGATTTCTTGCGCATCGCGAGGTCGCGTCCCACGGGCTTGCCCGTCGCGCGGGCGTCGCCCCACACCCCGAGCATGTCGTCCCGGATCTGGAACGCCAGCCCCAGATCCCGCCCGGCCGCTCGGAACGCGGTCACCCGGCGCCCGTGCTCCTCCTCGCCGCCGCGGGCCGAAGGATCGGCCAGCAGCGCTCCCAGCGCAAGCGAGCACCCGAGCAGCGCGCCGGTCTTGCCGCCGATCATGTCGAGGTACTCGGACACGCTCACGGCGTCGCGCGCCTCGAACGCCAGGTCGAGGTGTTGCCCCTCCAGCAGCTCCAGGCAGGCGGCGTGCAGCATGCCATGCGCGAGCACCTGCGTCGCGGGGGGCACGCCGACCTCGGCCAGGCGCCCCAGGGCGGCGGCGGCGAGCGCATACATGGCGGTGCCCGCGTTGATCGCCTGCGCTTCCCCCCAGACGCTCCATACCGTCGGCCGGTGGCGCCGCTCCCTGTCGCGGTCCTGCACATCGTCGTGCACGAGCGAGAAGTTGTGGGTGAGCTCGACGGCGACCGCGCCCGGCAGCGCGCGGTCGTGCGCTCCCGAGGCGGCCTCGCACGCCATCAGGCACAGGATTGGGCGTAGTCCCTTGCCGCCGGATCCCGGCACCGGCGTCCCGTCGGCCTCCTCCCAGCCGAGGTGGTAGCGCGCCATGGCGTACAGCGGCGACGCGCGCCCGGCGAGCGCGCGGCGCAACTCACGGTCGATCTCGTCGCGGTACCCCCGGGCGGCCCATGGCGCCTCGTTCGGGGCGAGCGTCGTCACGCGGACCCCTCCGCTCGTCAGTCCGTAGCGACCTGCGGCGAGGTGCGCCGGCCGCCCGCGCCCATCCCGAGGTAGGCCCGCGCGAGCTCCGCGAACTCCTTCGGATCGGTGAAGGCGCGTTGGATGATGCCCGCCTCGAACCCGCTGTGCATCATGCACGACGCGCAGCGATCGTCGCGCCCGACGCCGTAGTTCTCCCACAGCTCCGGCTGCATGAGGTCGTCGAGCGTCTGCGTGTGCTCGTCGGCGATCAGGTAGCACGGCTTGCGCCACCCCAGCGGCGTGTAGGTGGGGTTGGTCCACGCCTGGCAAGGGTAGTCGCGCTCGCCGCGGAGGAACTGGAGGTACAGCGGGTTGTTGTAGAAGTTGAAGCGCTTGCGCGGGTCGAGCGCCTGCCGGAACGTCCGGATCGACTGATCGCGCTCCAGGAAGATGTCCTGGTTGGGCACCGACGCGTAGGGGTAGCCGGCCGACAGCATCATCCCTTCGACGCCCATGTCGGTGAGCTTGCCGAACAGCTCCTGCAGGTCGTCGATGTTGCTGTCCTTGAACAAGGTGGTGTTGGTGCACACTCGGTAACCGCGCTCCAGCGCGGTCTCGACGGCCTTCACGGCCTTGTCGAAGGTACCCTTCTGGTCCACCCAGAAGTCGTGCGTGTCCTTCATCCCGTCGAGGTGCACGACCCAGGCGAAGCGCTTGGACGGCTTGATCTTCTCCATGCCCCGCTCCATCAGCAGGCCGTTGGTGCACACGAACACGAAGCGCCCCGAAGCGGTGATGCGGTTGACGATCTCGTCGATCTGCGGATGGATGAGCGGCTCGCCGCCCGCGATCGACACGACCGGGGAGTCCGCCTCTTCGACGACCTCCATGCACTTGTCCGGCGACAACATGAGCTTCTTCTTGATGACGCTGTCGTGGTACTCGATGATGCGTCCGCAGCCCTTGCAGGCGAGATTGCACACCTCGAGCGGCTCGAGCATGGTGACGATGGGGAAGCGCTTCCGGCCCTTCAGCTTGTTCTTCCAGACGTGCATGGCCATCCGGATGCCGAGCTCGACGGGTGTCCTGCTCATGATGGGCTCCTCACGGTCGCTGGGCTTCGGTCGTGGCCTGGGTACTCGGCGCGCCCGCGAGGCGCAGCACGTCCTCGCGGCTCAGTTTGGGACGCCCTGCGGCCAGGGCATCGAGGGTGGCGAGCGCGAGCTCGTAGGGAAGCACGCAGAACTCGCGCGCCGGGCCCGGCCGCAGCTCGTGCAGGTAACCGGCCGCCAGCGCGAGGTTGCGGCGCGCATAACCGACCATGCGCTCGTCGCCCCACCCCGGCGGGAAGAAATCGATGCCGCGCGCGCTGTCGTCGGCGCGGTTGCGGAGGATGTTGACGGCCTGCAGGCCGCGCCCGAACCCGACGGCCTTGACCCGGTCCGACGAGGTGCCGTCGTACCACGCCCACAGATCGGACAGCAGCAAGCCGACGGACCCGGCTACGCTGAACGTGTAGCGGTCGAGGTCCCGCTCGTCCCGGATGCGCCAGTCCGCCTCCGCCCACCGCGCCATGCGCGCCGCCATGGTGGCCGTGGCCTCGTTGACGCGCGGGGCGATGTCCGCGGGGGCCAGCGCCGCCCACTCGCCGATGCGGACGGTGACCTCCGCCGGCCGCGGCTCGACGCCCTCGAACAGGTTGGAGAAGTCGCCGGGCCGTACCCCGTCGCGCACCGACTCGAAGGCCGTGGCCACGCGGTGGAGCAGGTTCGCCTTCGCCGCAGGGCTCAGCGCGGCATCGTCCTCGATCTCGTCGATGGACCTCATGCACAGGTAAGCGGCGCCGACCGCCTCCTGGAGCCCATCCGGTAATCGGCGGATCGGTAGGAAGAAGGTGCGGCTGGTGGCTTCCAGGACCTTGAGGGCCTCGGCGCGAAGCTTCATGGTTCCTCCTTCTCGGTCGATCGGAGGGGGCAAGCGACGGCTTCGTAGAGTGTAGGGGACCGGATGCGGCGCGAGCGTAGCCCCGGATGTGCACGTCCCCGCGGGCCTTGCCGCGCCAGGCACGGGCCGGCGCCGACGCGCGCGCGCCGGTGCTACCATCGCGGCATCGCTCCGGCGGCACCCCCGGCGTGCACGGCGCACCGCTCGCCGCGGCGCAAGGCGCACCGTTCGCCCCCGCGCACGCCGCACCGTTCGCCGCGGCCCGGCGGGACCGAGGGGCGCTGCGGCGGGGAGGCGTTCCGCCCGGGCCGGCACCCGGCCCCTATCGCGGAGGGGAGTTTCAGTTGGATGCGAGCTACGATCCGCCGTGCCGTTCGTCGCACGGTTCGTCGCGCCGTTCGTCGCGCCGTTCGTCGCGCCCGCTGTCGCGGGTCCGCGCGGGCCGTCGCCCACGAGCGAGGACGTCCCGGTGAGCGTGCGCGCGGTCGATGGGCCCGTTGGGAGGCGAACGCCGGCGCTCGTCGCGCTCACGGCCGCCGAGCTGCTCGCCATGGCGTTGTGGTTCTCGGCCTCCGCCGTCGCGCCGCAACTTCGCAGCGCCTGGGGGCTCGGGGTCGGCCAGGTCGCCTGGTTGACCGCGGGCGTTCAGCTCGGCTTCGTGGTCGGCGCTCTGGCGAGCGCCATGTTCGCGCTGCCCGACCGCTGGCCGGCGCACCGGCTGTTCGCCGTCAGCGCGGTCGCCGGGGCGGTCCTCAACGCCGGCATCGTGGTCCTCCGGCCGGGTTTCGCCGTCACCCTGGCGTTGCGGGTGCTGACCGGCGCGGCCCTCGCGGGCGTGTACCCGGTCGGCATGAAGTTGATCGCGAGCTGGTGCACGCGAGACCGCGGGTTCTGCGTCGGCCTGTTGGTGGGCGCGCTCACCGTGGGGTCGGCCTCGCCGCACCTCTTCGGCGCGTTGCTGCTCCAAGCCGGAGCCGGCGACGGCGCCTGGCGCCCGGTCGTGTGGGCGGCCTCGGGCTCCGCCCTCGTCGCGGCCGCGCTTGTCTCCTGGTTCGTGCGGCCCGGCCCGAGCTTCGGCGCCGCTACCGTCTTCCGCTGGGACCGCGTGGCCGGCGCCCTGCGCGAGCGGGCGCTGCGCCTCGCGAACTTCGGCTACCTAGGGCACATGTGGGAGCTCTACGCCATGTGGGCCTGGACGCCGCTCTTCTTGCTGGAGAGCTACACGGGCGCGGGACGCTCGGAGCTCAGTGCGCGCTGGGCCGCGTTCGCCGTCATCGCGGTGGGGGGCGCCAGCAGCGTTGTGGCGGGGCGCGCCGCCGACCGCTACGGGCGCACCGCCGTGACGATGCTCAGCCTGGCCGCGTCGGGAGCGTGCGCGCTGGTCGCCGGCACCCTCGGCGCGGCGCCCCTGGCGGCGACCGCGGTGTGCCTCGTGTGGGGCGTCGTCGTCATCGCCGACAGCGCCCAGTACAGCAGCGCCGTCACGGAGCTCTCGGACCAGCGCTACGTCGGGACGGCCCTCACGCTGCAGACCAGCCTGGGCTTCCTCCTCACGCTGGGGAGCATCCGCCTGACGGGGTGGTTGGCGGCCGCGGTGGGATGGTGGCCGGCCTTCGCGGCCCTCGCGCTCGGCCCCCTGTTCGGGTTGTGGAGCATGGCGCGCCTGCGGTCGCTGCCCGAGGCGCGAGCCATGGCGGGGGGCCGGCGTTGAGCGGCGCTCGGTGCGTCCGGACGGCATCGTGAGGCGCCGCACCGAGGTGTGGCCCGCGGGCGTCCCGGAGGTCGGCGCGACGGCCTCCCGGTCGCGCCGGGTGAGCCCGAACGACATCGCGCGCTTCACCGAGATCAGCGGCGACCGCAATCCCATCCACTACGACGAGGCCCTCGCCCGCCGCACCCGCTTCGGTGAGATCGTCGTCCAGGGAGGGGTGACGAGCGCGGTGCTGAACGCAGTGGTGGCCGAGGACCTGCCGGGGCCCGGAACGGTCTTCCTGCAGGTGACCTGGTCGTTCAGGGCTCCGGTGCGCCCGGGCGACACCATCACCGGGGAGGTGCGCGTCACGGAGGTGCGCGAGGACAAGCCCATCACGCGCCTCGCGACGCGCGTGGTGCGCGACGACGGGGTCGTCGTGCTGGAGGGGGACTGCGTGTGCTACACCCTGCCCCTGGATCCGGTCGCGTGAGCGCGGGCCGACCGGCCGGATCGCCGTGCGGCGGCAGGGGGGGCGCGCGGCCGGGGCGTCCGGGCCCGCGCGGGCCGAACGGGCCGCGACCCCGGCCAGCATCCCGACACACGCCGGGGCGGGACCGGCACCGGAGGTAACGATGCACAAGCTCGAACGCTTCCACGCCGCGATCCGCGGCGAGGCGCCGGACCGGCCGCCCGTGAGCGCCTGGCTGCACTTCGGCAGCGAGCATCTGGGCGCACAGGAGGTCGCCGACCTGCACGTCCGCTTCCATCGCGCCTACGACTGGGACTTCATCAAGGTGATGAACGACTACCGCTTCCCGCTGCCCGGGATCGACGAGCTGACGGACGCGGACGACCTCGCGCGCTTCACCCCGCTCGGCATGGACCACCCGGCGTTCGCCACCCAGCTCGACGTGCTGCGGCGCATCCGCCTCGCCTGCGGACCCGACGTGGCCGTGGTGGAGACGCTCTTCGACCCCCTCCAGACCCTGATCCGCGCGGCCGGCGGCGGGACGCTGGCCCTCGTGCGGAGCGCCCCCGCCCAGGCCCGACGCGCGCTCGCGGCGGTGTCCGAGACGCTCGTGCGCTACGTCGATGCATGTCGGGAGGCGGGCGCCGACGGCCTGTTCGTCTCGCTCAACTGGGCGGTCGATCCCGCGTCCGGGGGCCTCGACGCCGAGACCCACGCGACCCTGGCCGAGCCCTTCGAGCGCGACCTGCTGGCGGCCGCCGAGGGGATGATCCGGATCGGGCACGCGCACGGGGTCGGCCTCGATGCCGAGCGCGTGGTGGCCTACCCGGTGGAGGTGCTCAGCTGGTCGCACCGTCACAGCGCGCCGACGCTCGCCGGCGCGCGGCGCCTCAGCGACGCCGCCGTGCTGGGCGGCGTCGACGAGGTGGCCGTCGCCCAGCAGACGCCCGCCGAGCTGCTCGCGGTGGCTCGAGCCTCGTACGAGGAGGCCGGCCGCAGCGGCTTCCTTCTCGGTCCCGGCTGCAGCGTCCCCGTCGACACGCCGTCGAGGCTGCTGCACGCCGTGCGGGAGGCGGCGAACGTGTTGGGTCGGACGCCGACGCCGCCCGGCGCGTAGGCTGGCGGCATGGACCTGCCCCCAGCGCTGCGCGCGGCCGTCGAGGCGGAGCTCGACGGAATCGGCACGGCCGAGCTCGCCGACGCGGCCAGGGCGCTGTCGCAGGCGTACCGGGCGGCCGACGCCGATCCGGACCCCCGCGCGCGGCCCGGGCGCGCCTTCGTTGCCGACGACGTGGCGGCGCGGGCCTACCTCGCGTCGAGGCTCCCCGCCACCTACGGCGCCTTGCGGGCGGTGCTCGCGGAGCTGCAGCGAGGCGCGCCGGCCTTCGAGCCTGCCAGTCTCCTGGACATCGGCGCCGGGCCGGCCACGGCCCTGTGGGCGGCGCGCGAGGTATGGCCGGGCCTGCGCCGGGCGACGCTGCTCGAGCGCAGCCCGGCGATGCGCGCCTGCGGCGAGCGCCTCGCGGGCGCGAGCGTCCCCGACGTGCGGTGGCTCGGGGGCGACGCCGCCGAAGACCCGGAGACGCTCGAGCGAGCCGACCTCGTCACGCTCGGCTACGTGCTGGGGGAGCTCGGCCCGGCCGACCGCGACCGCGTGGTGAGGTCGCTGTGGACGCGAAGCGCCGCCGCTCTGGCGATCGTCGAGCCGGGAACGCCGGCCGGTTGGCGGCGCGTGCTGAGGGCCCGCGACCTCCTCCTGGAGGCGGGAGCGCACGTCGTGGCGCCGTGCCCGCACGCCGCCGCGTGCCCGTTGAGCGCGCCCGACTGGTGCCACTTCGCGCAGCGCGTGGCGCGCAGCCGCCGTCACCGCCTGGCGAAGGACGGCGAGCTGGCGTGGGAGGACGAGAAGTACAGCTACGTCGCGGTCGCGAGGTCGCGGCCCGCCTCCCCGGCCGGACGCGTGCTCGCCACACCCCGAACGCGCCGGGGACTCGTCGAGCTGAAGCTGTGCACCGCAGCGGGCGCCCTCGAGTCGCGCACGCTGTCGCGTCGCCAGGGCGACGATTACGTGCGCGCCCGCCACGCGGCGTGGGGCGACGCCCTCCCTGGGAGATCCGAGCGCGAGCCCGGCGCCGTGGCCGGCTCCGAGCGCGACGCCGAAACCGATTGAGGCGCGCGCCGTCGGCGGCCCTACCGCCTGGTCCGTCGGCCCGTTGCACAATGCCGGCACACCCGACGTACCCGCCGGTCGGCGCGCAGCCGCCGCCGGTCCTCCGGCGCGTTCCGCTGCACCAGCCTGTCGACGTCCGCCACACCCTTGCCGCCTCGACGGAAGGAGACCGTATGCCCAGTCGCCTCGACGCCGCCCAGCGCCGCCGCCGGCGCCCGCCGCTCCCGGGCACCGCCGTTCGCCGGCTCGCCGCCGCCCTGATCGTCGCGCTCTCGGGCGTGGCGTTGGCCCAGGGGAGCGGCATGCCCGACCTGAACCTCGAGCAGGTAGCTCAGGGCCTTACGTCGCCGGTGGCGCTCAGCAGCCCAGCCGGCGACCCGCGCCTGTTCGTGGTCGACCAGGTCGGCAAGATCTTCGTGGTAGACGACAGCGGCAAGCTGCTCGAGCGGCCCTTCCTCGACGTCTCCGACCGGATGGTCGCGCTCAACGCCGGTTACGACGAACGCGGCCTCCTCGGGCTGGCCTTCCATCCGGACTTCGCCGACAACGGTCGCTTCTACGTCTACTACAGCGCCCCCCTGGCCGACGGCGCGCCCGAGGGGTGGAACGCCACCAGCCACGTGTCGGAGTTCAGGGTCTCCGCCGACGATCCGGATCGCGCCGACCCGGGCTCCGAGAGGGTCGTGCTGAGTGTGGACGAGCCGCAGATGAACCACAACGGCGGAAGCCTCGCGTTCGGGCCCGACGGCGACCTCTACATCAGCCTCGGCGACGGGGGCCAGGCCAACGACGTGGGCACCGGCCACCCGCCGCTCGGCAACGGGCAGGACGTGAGCACCCCCCTCGGCAGCATCCTGCGCATCGACGTCGACAGATCGGACGGCGACCTGGCCTACGCCGTACCTGACGACAACCCACTGGTCGGCGTGGACCTTCCGTCCGGAGCCGGCTTCCAGGGCGACGCGCCCCGCACCGAGATCTACGCCTGGGGGTTCCGCAACCCGTTCCGCATGTCGTTCGATCGCCAGACGGGCGATCTGTGGGTAGGCGACGTGGGGCAGGCCCTGTTCGAGGAGGTCGACATCGTCACGCCCGGCAACTACGGTTGGCACCTGATGGAGGGTACGCACCCCTTCGATCCGAAGACGCCGGACGTCGTGCCCGACACGCAAGCGCCCGCGCAGGGAGCCCTGGGGCGGGAGCTCCGGCCGCCCGTGCTCGAGTACGCCCACCCCGGCGTGGACAGCGACGTGGAGAGCCGCGGCATCACGGTCATCGGCGGGTACGTCTACCGCGGACGGACCCTGGCCGGCCTCGACGGGAGCTACGTGTTCGGCGACTGGAACGGTGGCAACGGCGGCCGGCTGTTCGTGGCGCAGCGCAGCGGCGATGGCTGGGCCATCGTTCACGCCCAGGGCGTCGGCGGGCCCTTCGTGCTCGGCTTCGGCGAGGACGCCGACGGTGAGCTGTACGTGCTCACCAGCGAGAACTCCGGACCGCAGGGCACGACCGGGAAGGTGTGGCGCGTGGCGCCGTCCGGCGGCTGAGCGGCACCGGCCGGCGCGCGCGGCGCGTTCCCGCGGCGACGCCTCAGCCGCGCGCTGCGCGCTTGCCGGCGTACATCAGCATGTCGGCTTCGTGGATCACCGCCGCGGCGTCCGCGTGCCGCCCGTCGCTGCGCAGCATCCCCACACTCGCCGCGAGCCGCAACGGGTGGCCGGCGTAGGCGAAGGTCTGGCTCCCCAGGTCCCGGATGCGCTGGTCGACCGAGCGTGCGGCGGACTCGTCCACCGGCAACCGCAGCACCACCAGGAACTCATCGCCGGCGACGCGGCCGACCGTGTCGCCGGCGCGCACGCAGCCCGAGAGCCGCTCGGCGAACGCGCGCAGGATCTCGTCTCCCGCAAGGTGGCCGAAGCGGTCGTTGACCGCCTTGAAGTCGTCGAGATCGACGAACAGCAGGTAGAAGCAGGTGCCGTCACGGCGCGCCTCGAGCAGGGCGTTGTCGATGAGCGCGTAGAGGCGCGCGCGGTTCGGCAGGCCCGTGAGCGGGTCTTGGTTGGCGCGGCGCTCGAGCTCGCGGTTGGCGCTCGTCAGCTCGCGGGTCCGCTCGAGCACCAGGTGCTCGAGCTGCCGCCTCCGCTCCACCTCCTCCGTCATGTCGATCCCCATGCCGACGATGACGGGGTCGCCGGATCGATCGTTGCGGTAGCCGGTGAACAGGTACGGGGTTCGCCGCCCGCCTTTCGCGACGAGCGTAACGACGACGCTGGCCGCGCCGTGCACGAACGCGTGGCGGATGCGCTCCTCGACCAGGGGCGCCTCCGACGGTTCGATGAAGTCGGTGGCGAGCATCGATTCGATCTCGCCGTCCGTGTAACCGGTGAGGCGCCGCAGGTGGTGGTTCCACTGCAGCAACCGGCGGTCGCGGTCGAAGATGTAGAAGACGTCCGGCAGCGCATCGATCGCCGCGGCGTCGTAGAGGTGAGGCATAACGGGAAGGTGTCGCGACGTCGTTCGATGGTCCACGGATGGTTCCCCCCACGGAAACGTCTTCGCGCTCAGTATCGCACGCCGATACCGCCGCCTCGTCCGCTCCACGCGGGAGCGTACCGGCCGGAACCTCAGGCCGCGCCGAAGTCGGTCTGGTCGATGAGGTGGTCGAGAGCGTCGAATCCGTGGATGCGGGTGATGTCGGCGGGCGTACGCCCGGCGAGATCTGGGTCGGGGGTGAAGAGGAACCCGCGCAGATCGCGCTCCTCGGGGCCGACCATGTCGGCCAGGTGCGCGAGGACACCGGGGCCGAGCCTGCGGGCCTCGGTGCGATGCCTGTCCGACGTGAGCTCGATCACCAGCCGCTCGACCAGATCCGGGTCGAGGGCCGGTGTGCTGTGGTTCCCCGGCACGCGTTCTCCTCCCCCGAAAGGTAGCACACGCTGAAGGGGAAGCGGGCGGTTCGCGGCCGCGGGGGCGGCGTCAGGGTCGCATGAACATCGGGCCTGCGCGAGCATCGGGCCCGCGCGAACGTCCGCGTCGCGCGAACATCAGGCCCGCGCGAAGAAACATCAGGCCCGCGCGAAGACCAGTGAAGCGTTGTGGCCACCGAAGGCGAAGGAGTTCGACAGGGCCGTACGCGCCTCCTCCGCGCGCGCCTCGAGCGGCAGGAAGTCGAACCCCTCGAGCTCCGGATCGACGTCGTGCAGGTTGATCGTCGGGGGGAGCACGCCGGAGCTCAGGGCCTGCACCGTGGCGATCGCCTCGATCGCACCGGCGGCGCCGAGCAGGTGACCCGTCATCGACTTCGTCGACGAGATCGGGAGGCGCGCGACGTGGGCGCCGAACACCGTTCGGAATGCGCGCGCCTCGGCTCGGTCGCCGGCGGGCGTGGAGGTTGCGTGCGCGTTGACGTAACCGATCTGCTCGGGCGCGAGGCCGGCCTCGCGCAGCGCGGCGCGCATCGCGAGAACGGCGCCCGCGCCCTCGGGGTGCGGCTCCACCACGTGGTGAGCGTCCGCGCTTCGGCCGAACCCGAGCAGCTCGGCATGGACCCGAGCGCCGCGGGCCCGGGCGTGCTCGAGCGTCTCCAGCACCAACACCCCCGCGCCCTCGCCCAGGACGAAGCCGTCGCGGGTGCCGCTGAACGGTCGGCTCGCCGTGGCGGGCGTGTCGTTGCGGGTCGACAGCGCCTTCATGACCGAGAACCCCCCCACCACGACGGGGGTGATGATCGCCTCCGCGCCGCCCGCCAGCACCACGTCGGCCTCCCCCGATTCCAGCATGCGCATGGCGCTGCCGATGGCGTCGGCGCCCGAGGTGCAGGCGGTGACGGTGGTGGAGCTCGGCCCCATGAAGCCGTAGCGCATGGCGACCCGAGCGGAGCCCATGTTCGCGATGAACATCGGGAAGAAGAAGGGGCTCATCCGCAACGGGCCCTTCTCGTACGCGATGCGCGTCTGGCTCTCCCACGTGCTCATCCCCCCGACGCCGCTTCCGATGAGGGTGCCGACGCGGGTGCGGTCGACGGCCGTCACATCGAGGCCGCTATCGGCCAGCGCGAGCTCCGCGGCGATCACCGCGAACTGCGCGAAGCGGTCCATCCGCCTCGCCTCCTTGCGCTCGATGAAGTCCTCGACGTCCACGTCGACCTCACCGGCGAAACGGGTGGGCAGGTCGTCGGCGTCGAATCGAGTGATGGTGCGCACGCCGCTGCGCCCCGCCCGCTGGCCGGCGTGGAACGCCTCGGCGCCGACGCCGATGGGCGTGACCGGTCCGAGGCCGGTGACGACGACCCGTGGACGGGCCGGCACGTCGTGCGCCGGCGGTCCATGGGCAGCGGCGGCTGGGTTCGGCATGGGAGCGACTCCTTCCCCCGCGCGCCGCACCGCGCGGCGCCCCCCGGGGAGCGGACCCAGTGTACCCGACCGTTCGGGCGGCCCGTCCTCGTGCGCCGGCCGATGCGCACGCCGTATCGTGGGCGCGAGGACGTAGCCCGACGGGGTGGCGCCGCGGCGGCGGTGCAGGTGCGGGCCGCGTGGGCCCGCCGGCGCGAGAGCGGCGGGCCCGGAACGGGGAGGGACGATGGCCAGGATCGCGCTGACGCCCTACGCGCTGGAGCTGCACCGCTCCGGGGTGCCGGAGGCTGACCCGCTCGACGGGAAGGACGCGCTGGCGGCCGTGGACGCCGTGGCGGCCGCATGGACGGAGGCCGGCGCCGTCGTCGACCGGGCCGCGGGGAGGGTCCTGCGCGTGATCCGGTGGGAACGGTCGGACGCCGATCTGCGGCTCTGGGGGGTGCTCGAGGGGGGCACGTTCGGGGAGGTGGCCGAGCTCTACGACGTCGGGACGGGCGAGGAGGTCCCGCGCAGCGCGAGTCAGGCGGAGATGACGCCGTTCTACTTCCTGGCCGACTTCGCCGCCCGGCCGGCCCTGGTGCTGCTGCAGCGTTTCGGTGCGCTCGGCGTCAAGATGCCCCTCGACGAGGCGCTGCGCGGTGCGCTCGGGCGATCCGAGCCCCGGCTCACGATGCTGTTCGGTCCCTGGCCCGCGGTCGATGCCGCGCGCCGGTACCTGCGGGCCGGACGGCTGCGCGCGGTGCGGCTCGAGCGCGCGGCGCCCCCGCCGGGACTCGTGCCGGGCGTCGAGGCCGAGGCCGCGCAGCTCGAGCTGCGCCTGGCCCTGCGCGCGCCTGTGCCCACGCCCGTGCGGCGCAGCCTCGAACGTCTGCTGAGCGGCGATCGCCCGTCGGGCGCAGACGACGTGCTCGCGGCCCTCGGCGCCGTCGACGGGCCGCTCGCAGCGCTGGGCTTCCAGAGCGCCAGGCTCGAGATCGCCCACGATGGGTCCACCCGGATGGTGGACCTCGGCGCGCCCGGGAAGTTCGACGTGGACATCACGCTGGACGGCGAGGTAGAGCTCGGGGCCGGCGGTCATCCGACCTTCGACAGCATCCATCGCGCGGCGCTGCGGCATCTGGCCGATCTGCGCTCCGCCTGAGCAGCGCCCCCCGCGCGCTGCATGGCGCCGCGGCCGGGGCGCGCCGGGCGTATGATGACCGCTCGTGGCGCGCGCGTTCCGCCCCCTCGGCCCCATCATCGGCAGGTTCCCCCGGTCGTTCGAGGCTCTCGACCACGCCCCGTTCCGGCGCTACTGGCTCGCCCAGGGAGCCAGCGTGATCGGGTCGTGGATGCAGATCACCGCGCAGTCGTGGCTCGTGTTCGACCTCATCGGCGACCCGACGCTCGCGGTCCTGCGTTTCGGCTACGTGAGCGCCGTCCAGTTCGCGCCGACGCTGGTGCTCGGCCTCTTCGCCGGCGTGCTCATCGACGCGCGCTCCCGGCGCACGGTACTGCTCACCACGCAGTGCGCGCTCGCGGCCAACGCCGTCGTCATGGCCGTGCTCACGTTCACGGGAGCGCTCACCTACCCGCTGCTGTTGCTCCTGGCCGCGCTCAACGGCATCGCCAGCACCTTCGACGTGCCGGCGCGACAGAGCCTCATCCCGGACCTCGTACCGCGCAAGGACGTGCGCAACGCGGTGGCCCTGAACTCGCTTGCCTTCAACCTGGCGCGCCTGATCGGACCGGTCATCGCCGCCGGCGCCATCGGGCTGTTCGGACGGTGGCTGGGGACGGACGGTCTGCTGCGCTACGGGCCGGCGTTCGCCGCGAACGCGTTGTCGTACGTCGGCGTCATCGTGGTGCTGTCGATGACCGCCGTGCCGCGCCGCCCGATCGTGGCGCACCGCGTGCTGGAGGACATCCGCGACGGCCTGAGGTTCACCTTCCGGACGCCCGAGGTGCGCATCGCCACGCTGCTCGTGGGGGCCCTCTCGCTCACCCTCGTGAACTTCCAGACGATCGTTCCGCTGTTCGCGCGCCAGGCGCTGCACGAGACGGTCGGCGGCCTGGGCGTGCTGCTGTCGAGCCTCGGGGTCGGCGCCTTCATCGCGTTCGTCGTCAACGCGGGCTTCCCGGACGACGCGCGTCTGATGCTCATGCGGCGCGGGGTGCTGGTGCTGGGCATCTCGTTCCTGGCCCTTCCATGGATGCCCAGCCTGCCTCTGGCGGCGGTGACGCTGGTGGTCTGCGGCCTGGGCATGATCCTCACCATGGTGAACGCGCAGGCGACGGTCCAGCTGATGGTGCCCGACGTGCTGCGCGGGCGCGTGATGAGCATCTACATGCTGGTGTTCTCGGGTCTGGTGCCGTTCGGCGCACTGCTCGCCACCCAGCTCGCCGCCCGCCTGGGCACGCGGGCCGGGCTGTTCGCCCTCGGGGCCCTCGGGGTCGCGGCCACGCTCGCGCTTCGGCCCCACCGGCGCGACATCCGCGCGGCGCGCGAGCGCCACGAGGCGGCGGGGCCGGCCGACGATTGACCCGCGAGCGCCGATGCTGCGGCGTCAGGTCGCGCGCACCGCGACACGCCGGATGGCCGTGGCGAGCTCCTGACGAGCGGCGGACGCCAGCCCGGCGGCGGCGGTGCGGATGGGCGGGCCGTCGCTGAACGCGGCCGCGATGGCGTAGAGCGTTCTCAGCGAGAAGTTGCGTTCGTTGGAGACCGCGAACACGGGCTCCCACGTGTCGGGCCGAAGCTTGTCCTTGAAGAACTCGAGCCCCTCGAAGTTGTAGAAGCGCTTTCCGTGCGCGCGCACCCAGTGCAGGAGCGCGCGGAGCCAGCGGGGGTCGAGCGTTCGCGGCAGCCCCTCGCGCCGCGCGAGGGGGGCGAGGCCGAGCGTGACGTAGCGACTGTCGCCGGCGGCCGCCGCGCGCATCGCGGCGTCGATGAGCAGCTCGTTCGTGCCGTTGGGGGCGTGGGGACCGCGGATCACCTGCTCGACCAGCCAACCCGAGCGCGTCGGGATGGGGGACGCGATCAGGAACGCCAACACCGCGTCGTCGCGCTCGGCCACGAAGACCCGTCGCTCGAGGAGCCGCCCGAGCGTCTCGGGCTCCACCAAGAAGTGGAGGGGCGGGAGCCCGCGGGTGTCGAGCCACTGCCGCAGGCAGCGACGCAGCGCGCCGGAAGCGGCGGCGCGCGGCGCGGACCACTCGCTGACATGCACACCCTTGTTGCGGGCCCGGTGGAGCTGCGCCCGGAGCGATGCGTGCGAGCGCAGCCCTTCGGCCCAGCCGCGCGGGTCCCAGCTGGGTTGCGCCCCGAGCACCACGCTGGCGTGGTCGGGAAGGTCGCGCAAGAGCTGCTCGAGGCGCCCTTCGGCGCCGAAGTAGCACACGCTTCGCGCGTGCCGCGCCGCGTCGGCCTCGAACTCACGGGTGACGGAGGCGAGTCGGTCGGCGCGCGCGACGGGAGCGCCCGCGACGACCCGCACGCCGTAGTGCTCCACGAAGCCGACGAGCGCGTCGTCCCGGGCGCTGAACCAGAGGCCGATGCCCGGGTTCAGGATCTGGTACACGGTCGAGTTCCAACCGTGGCGCAGGATGATGCCGTGCGCGCGCTCCAGGTCGCGGTCGAGGGTCGACTCGGCGGCGCCCGTCCCGGCACCGGGCGCGTCGGCCGCGGTTGCCTGCGCACCCGGCGACCCTGGGGCCGCCCCTTCGGGCGCGTCCGGCGTGGGGAGCGAGCGGTGGCGGCTCACGATGGGCCCGAGTCTACCGTCGCTCCGGCCCGGCGCCGCGTCGCCTACACGGGACCGCGCCCCGGTGTGGGGCGCGGTCCAACGACGATGGGTCGCGGCGGCGCCGCGAACGCTTCGCTCAGCGACGCCGGCGGCGGAGCCGCAGCGGGAAGCCGCGACGCGTGATGGCGTAGCTGGGTTGAGGGCGCCGGCTGCTGCCGTCGTCGTAGGTCGGTTGGAGCGGACTGCCGCCGATGTGAAGGTGGTGCTGGATGCTCAGGGCGCGTCCGGCGCGTTGTTCGTCCATGATGCTCATCCCTCGGGTCTCGTCTCGCCCTTCGCGGGCGGCCGTGAACCGGCCGGTCGTTCCGGCCCGAACGCAGTCTACGTCCCAATCGATGAGCACGATTAGGGACGCGCGTCCCGGCCCGCTGCCGCCGCGCCGCGCCGCCGCCGCCCCGTCGGAGGGTCGCTTGGCACGGGCTCGAGCGCTGCGCCGCGGGCGGGGGCGGGCGCCACCGATCCTGAGGCTCAGGCGGCGTCGAGCGCGGCGGCAAGGTCGTCGCGCAATGCGCCGGGATCCTCGAGACCGACGTGCAGTCGGACGAGGTCGCGCGGCACGTCGAACGCGCTGGCCGCGGTCGGCGTGGGGGAGCCGAACCGCCCCACGGCGGCGGGGTAGACCAGGCTCTCGTGACCGCCCCAGCTCACCCCGAGTCGGAACAGGCGCAGCGCGTCGACGAAGCGAGCGACGCGGGCCTCGTCGCCATCGCGCAGGCGGAAGGAGAACAGTCCGCTCGAGCCCGTGAACTGTGCGTCGAACAGCTCACCCTGGCGACCGCCGGCCAGTGCCGGATGGAGCACGCTGTCGACGGCGGGATGCTCCGCCAGGAAGCGCGCCACTTCGATCGCGCTCGTTCGGTGGCGTGCCATGCGCAGCGGCAGCGTTCGCAGGCCGCGCAGCAGCAACCACGCCTCGAAGGGTGCGAGCTTGGCGCCCAGCACGCCGTACGCGAGGTCGTTCACGCGGGCGATCGCCGCGGCAGAGCCGGCGGCGACGCCCGCGACGACATCGGAGTGACCCGAGAGGTACTTCGACGCGGAGTGCAGCACCACGTCGGCGCCGGCCGTCAGCGGGCGCTGGAACAGGGGTGACGCCCAGGAGTTGTCGAGGACCACGGTCGCACCCTGATCGTGCGCGAGGCGCGCGAGCCGCGGTACGTCCTGGAGCTCGAACACCTGTGAGGTGGGGTTCTCGAGATACAGCAGGCGAGCGCCGGGAAGGCTGCGGGCGACGGCGTCCGTGTCGCGCGCGTCGACGAACGTCGTCTCCACCCCGAAACGCGGGAGCAGGTGTCGCAGGAGCTTGTAGGCATCCGGATAGACGTTTCGCACGCACACGATCCGATCTCCCGCGGCGACGTGCGAGAGCACGGTCGCGCTGATGGCGCCCATGCCGCTGGAGAAGGCGCGCGCCGCCTCGGCGCCCTCGAGCTCGGCGACCTTGGCCTCGAAGCGCTGGACGGTCGGGTTGTCTCCGCGGGAGTACACGCTCTGGCGGCGCTCGCCCGCGAACGTGGCCCGCATGTCGGCGTAGCTGGCGAACGGGAACAGCGAGGTCTGGTGCAGCTCCGGCACGATGCCGGAGCCGGGGAGCAGGTCGTCGTGGGCCAGCAGCGTGAAGACGTCGGTGGGGTCGGGCACGGCAACCTCCCAGTTGCGGCGGCGCGTCGTGGCGGCGCGCTCGGAAGGCGCGCCGTGAGTGCGCGCCGTTTGGGCGCGCGGGTAGGGCGCGCCGGTTGCGCGCGCTGCCTTGGCGCGCCGGTGGGGCGCGCTGTGGCGGCGGCCGTCGGCGGGCGCCGTTCGGGCGCCTCCCGCGGGCTGGCCCGCCCGTCACCCGCGAAGCGAGTCATGCTACGTCCGGGGCCGCGTCGTGTCCACGCCCGCCGCTCCAGACTCGCCCCTCCGCGCTCGCCGCTCCAGACTCGCCCCTCCGCGCCCGCCACTCCACGCGCGCCGCTCGCCGCTCGCCGCGCACGGCTCCCGCCGAGGCGCCCCGCGCCGTGTTCGGCGAGTCGGAGCCCGGGACGCCGTAGCATGGCGCGGTGGACTCGCACCGCGACGCACCCCCCTCGCCCGCGTCGACGGCCGGTCCCGGGAGGCGCGGCGCGGGCGTGGCCGACCTCGCCGAACTGCTTGCCGGGCGCCGCACGCTGGTCCTGAGCGGAGCCGGCATCAGCACGGAGTCCGGCATCCCGGACTACCGGGGGCCCGACGGCAGGGCGCGCCACCGGGCGCCGATCACCTACCAACAGTTCGTACGCGACGAACGAGCGCGACGCCGGTACTGGGCGCGCAGCGTCGTCGGGTGGCCGAGGATGGCCGCGGCCGAGCCGAACGCCGGGCACCGCGCACTCACCGATCTGCAGCGGGCCGGCGCGGTCCCCTGGATCGTGACGCAGAACGTCGACGGCCTTCACGGCCTGGCAGGCAGCGGCCGCGTGGTCGAGCTCCACGGCGCCCTGCGCAGCGTCCGGTGCCTCGGATGCGGTGCCGTGACCGGACGCGCCGCGCTCCAGCGCCGCCTGCTCGAGCTCAACCCCGGCGCGGCCGATGCGCTCGCGCCTCACGCTCGCCCGCGAGCGCCCGCCGGGTCGCGGGGTGCTCGGCCCGCCGGGTCGTGGCCCGCCCTGCGGCCCGATGGCGACGCAGACGTCGCCGCTCCGCAGGCCGACACCTTCGTGGTGCCGGGGTGCGAGCGCTGCGGCGGGTTGCTCAAGCCCGACGTGGTCTTCTTCGGCGAGAACGTTCCATCGGCGGTCGCCGACGTCGCTTGGCGGAGGGTGGCGGCGGCCGACGCGCTGCTGGTGGTCGGCTCGTCGCTGGCGGTGCGTTCGGCGTACCGCCTCGTGGTGGCGGCGCGCGACGCCGGCACGCCGATCGCGATCGTCAACGACGGCCCCACGCGCGGGGACGCCGACGCCACGCTGAAGGTCGCGGGGCGCCTGGGTGCGGTGCTGAGCGAGCTGGCCGCGCGGAGGGTCGGGCGGGACGACGTCGTGGCGCGGCGGCAGGACGGCCCCCCGGACGGGTCGGCCGATGGGCCGCGGGATGGGCTCACGGACGGGCCGCCGCCGGTCGGCCCCCCGGACGGGTCGGCCGATGGGCCGCGGGACGGGCTCACGGACGGGCCGCCGCCGGCGGACGGCGAGGTCGGCTGAGCAGCCCTCCCGCGGCCGTCCGGACCGGTACGATGGTGGGCCCGATGATCCGCCTCCTAGCGCTGATGGGCGCCGCCACGATCTCCTTCTCGGCGATCCTCGTGCGCCTCGCGGACCTCTCGCCGTCCACCACCGCCTTCTTCCGCCCGGCCTACGCGCTGCCGCCCTTGCTCGCGTTGGCGCTGGCCACCCGTTCCTGGCGCGCGCCGCGCCTGCGCAGCCGGCTCCTCGCCGTGCTGGGCGGGGCGCTCATGGGCGCGAGCTTCACGACCTGGAACTACGCGATCGCCGGCATCGGGGCCGGCGCGGCGACCGTGCTGGGGAACACGCAGGTCGTGCTGGTCGGGCTGTTCGCCTGGTCGATCTTCGGTGAGCGGCCGAGCCGCAGCAACCTCCTGGCCGTACCGCTCGTGTTCGTCGGGGTGGCCCTCACCTCGGGCCTGGGTCGGCCCGGCGCCTACGGCGATGCGCCCGTCGCGGGCGCTCTCTGGGGCCTCGCCAACGCCGCGTTCTACACCTCCTTCCTGCTGATCTTCCGGCGGGTGGAGGGCGGCCGCGGGTTCGCGGCGGGCCCGCTGTTCGACGCCAGCCTCGGGGCAGCGGCCGCGAGCCTGCTCGCCGGCGTCGCGACCGATCCTCGCTTCTCCCTGGTGCCGTCGTGGCCCGCGCACGGCTGGTTGCTGCTGCTTGCCGCAGGGCCGCAGACGCTGGGTTGGCTGCTCATCCTGACGGCGCTTCCCCGGCTCCCCGCGCTCGACACCTCCATCATCCTGCTGCTGCAGCCCGTACTCACCGTGCTGTGGGGGAGGCTCATCTTCCAGGAGCGCCTCTCTGCGCTGCAGACGGCCGGCGTGGTGCTCGTGCTCGGCGGCGTGCTGGCCGTCAACCTCGGGGCGGTGCTGCGAGCCCGGGGAAGGGCCCGTCGCGCCCCGTCAGCCGTCCCCGATGCCGTCTCGCGCCCGCCCGACGGACCCCAACGGGCGGCCCCGGGGGACCGCGCCGACGCTCCCGTGGACGGCGTGAGCGAGGCGCCCTCGTAGGGCCGGAGCGCGCTCCCGCCCGAGCCTGGTCCGCCGGCGGAGCGCTTCGATCCCGCCGGCGCGGGGCGCGCCGGCCCGTGACGAGCGGGGGCAGCGCGCGGGGTTGCGCGGCCGGGTGGCGATGGTCTATCCTCCCTACATACTTCTTTCGCTGAAAGAAATAAGTCAGGGCGCGCCGCCGGAACGGCGGCGCTCGAGCCGAGGGAGCGACCGTGAGTCGGGACGAGGACAGCAGCGCCGCCGTGTTCCGCGTCATCCGTGAGCAGGGGCCGATCAACCGCTCCGAGATCGCGCGGCGCACGGGACTGAGCCCGTCGGCGGTCACGCTCCTGGCCAAGCGCCTGCTGGACGCGGGCATCGTCGAGGAGCTCGACGTAGCCGGCGAGGACCGCGGAGACCGGCTCGGCCGGCCGCCGATCCTCCTGCGCCTGCGCGCCGACCACGTCGTCATGATGGGCGCGAAGCTCGACCGCGGCGAGCTCAACGCCGTGCTGACCGATCTCGAGGGGAGGGTGGTCGCGCGCCGCAGCCGGCGCCTCGATACCTCCGCGCCGGAGCGGGTCGTCGAGGCCACCGCCGCCCTGTTGCGGTCGCTGGCACGGGCAGGCGGGGTCGAGCAGCGGCGGGTGGCCGGGCTCGGCATCGGCATGGCCGGCCTGGTGGACGGTCCCGCGGGTGTCTGCCTGCGCTCCGTGGTGCTCGACTGGGCCGACGTTCCCATCGCGGCGCTGCTGCACAGCGCCCTGGGCCTGCCCGTCGCGGTCGAGAACGACGCCAACACCCTCGCCATCGCCGAGCGCATGTACGGCCGCGCGCGCGGCGTGGGCGACTTCGCGGTGGTGAGCCTCGGCAAGGGCATCGGCTCCGGGCTGGTGGTGCAGGGCCGGCTCTACCGCGGGCGCTTCGGCGCGGCGGGGGAGATCGGTCACTGCACCGTGCGCGTGGACGGACCGCGTTGCGCCTGCGGGAAGCGCGGTTGCCTGGAGGCGGTCGCCTCGGTCCCGATCACCCTCCGACGTGCTTCCGAGGCGGGTCTCGACGTGCGCCGCCTGGCGGACCTGGGCCGTCTCGCCACGGCCGGCGACCGCCGCGCCGCCGAGCTGCTCGACGACATCGCCGACGCCATCGGCCTCGCGCTCTCGCATCTCGTGAACCTCGTCAACCCCGAGTTGCTCATCCTCACCGGTTCCGGCGTCGCGATCGGCGGGCCCCTCCGGGGCGCCATCGAGGCGAGCCTCGCCCGCCACGTGTTCCCGACCCTTCCCCGCCTGCCCGAGCTCGTCATCAAGCGCGAACAGCGCGACATGTGGGCTCGGGGGGCCGCCAGCCTCGCTGCACAGTCGTACTTCGACGAGGGGAGGTGGGAGAGACTGACCGACAGCTGATCCGCCCGCATCGGATCCGCCCGCATCGCCAAGGAACGCACGACGCCCCGAGGAGGCCCGCATGAACCCTTCGCCCGACGCACGATCCCACAGCTTCCGCCCGACCGTTGCCGCACTCGTCCTCGCCACCTCGCTGCTCATCGGCGCAGCCGCCGCCCAGAAGGTCACCCTCCACGTTCTCCAGCCGGGCGGCGATCAGCCGGGGCAGCAGGACGCCATCGCGAAGCTCGTCGCGCCCTTCGAGAAGGAGCATCCCGACATCGACGTGCAGTTCCAGAGCGTCGGATGGGACGAGGCGTACCAGAAGATCACCACCTCGATGCTGGCGGGCGACGCGCCCGACATCCTCTACATCGGGGGCCGCTGGATCGCGCCCTTCTCGCAGCTCGGCGGCCTCCTCCCGCTCGACGACTACGTCGACCAGGCGAAGAAGGACTCCTTCCCCTCGGGCGTGCTGCAGGGCAACGAGTTCCAGGGCAAGCTGATGGGTTTGCCCGTCGCATTCTCTACCAAGGCGCTGTACTACCGCACCGACCTCATCGATGCGCCGCCGACCACCTGGGACGAGCTGCTCGCGGACGCGCAGAAGGTCACGGCCGACCACCCCGACGTGTTCGGGATCGGCATCTCCGGCGCGGCGCACGTCTCCACCACCAGCCAGTTCTTCACCTACCTCTACCAGGCGGGCGGCCAGGTCTTCGATTCGCAGGGCAACGTGGCGCTCGACTCCGAGGCGGGCGTGAAGGCGCTGACGTACTACACCGATTTCTACACCAAGTACCACGTGGCGCCGAACCCCGTCGAGTACAACCGGGAGCAGCTCCCGACCCTGTTCAAGCAGGGCAAGATCGCCATGATGATCACCGGCCCGTGGGGCAAGTCGATCATGGGGCTGGACCCCGACAACGCCGACGCCCCGTACGCCACCGCCGTGCTCCCGTGCGGGCAACGCTGCGGCGGCATCCAGGTCGGTGACTCCGTGGTCATCTCGAGCGGCACCAAGCACCCCGACGAGGCCTTCGCCTTCGTCGACTACTGGACGTCGCTCGACGCGCACACCCAGTACGACCTCAACGGCGGACTGGTGCCCATGGTGCAGGGCGAACAGTCGAACGACGCGTTCGCGAGCGACTTCTGGCAGCCGTACCTGAAGATGATCTCCCAAGGCTTCCCGCAGCCCCAACCGCTGGCCTGGGAGCCCTTCCAGACGATCATCACCGACATGATCCAGAACGTGCTCCTCGGCAAGGCGACGCCCGAACAGGCGCTCAAGACCGCCACCAAGGCCATCCAGGACAAGAAGCTCGAGCCGGCCGCCGCCGGACGATAGGCGCGCGAGGGGCGGCCGCCCGCGGCCGCCCCACCCCTCCACGGGTCCTCCCGTGGAGCAGCATCCCGGGCGCCGTCGACGATGCCAAGCACCGGCCGCGCTACCCGGGGCCAGCCCTCCTAGGGGTGCAGATGATGGCCGACACCAGCTCGGTTCCCTCCAGCCGCCGCCCGAGGTGGCGCACCGCGCTGCGCCGGGTCGCCCACCCCGACGCATCGCCCCTCTTGTATCTCGTTCCGACCCTTCTCTTCCTGCTGCTGTTCCTCGCCTATCCGATCGCGAAGGTCGTCGTCCAGTCGCTGTACCAGGAGATCCTCATCCGTCCCGATCTGGGGCGCACGTTCGTCGGACTCTCGAACTACGGCCAGCTGCTCACCGATCCCGACGTCCTGCGGGCGCTGCGTATCACGGTCCTGTGGACCCTGCTGTCGGTGGTGGGCAAGACGCTCATCGGGTTCGTCGCGGCGATGTTGCTCCAGCACCCGTTCCGTGGCCGCCGCATCTACATGACGCTGTTGATGGTCCCGTGGGTGACGCCCGTGGTGGTCGCCGCCATCGCCTGGCGCTGGGTGCTGGACGGCCAGTTCGGCCAGCTCAACGGCCTGCTCGGGGCGCTCGGACTGGTAGCGCAGCCGATCTCGTGGCTCGGCCATCAGTTCACGGCCTTCGTCGTCACGGCCGGCGTCGACATGTGGGTGGGGATCCCGTTCATGGCGATGGTCCTCATGGCCGGCCTGCAATCGGTGCCGAACGAGCTCTACGAGGCCGCGACCATCGATGGCGCGTCCGGCCTGCAGGCGTTCCGCTTCGTGACCCTCCCGATGGTCCGCCCGATCCTGCTGGTAGCGACCCTGCTCTCGAGCGTGTGGACCTTCAACTCGTTCCAGGTCATCTGGCCGCTCACCCGCGGCGGGCCGGCGGGCGCCACCACGACCCTCGTGGTGCAGACGTTCACGACGGCCTTCGGATCGTTCGACTTCGGGCGCGCCGCGGCCCTCGCCACGCTCGTGTTCGTGCTGCTCATGCTCGTCTCGTTCGGCTATTGGAGGCTCCTCCAGGACGATCGGACGGCGACGTGACCGCGCGCCGGAACGTCGGCCTGCTCGGCAAGCACCTGGCGCTGATCGTGCTCCTCGCCGTGATGTTGTTCCCTGTCTACGTCATGCTCAAGACCTCGGTCACCGCCTTCGACGACCTGTTCGCCTGGCCGCCGTCCTGGTGGCCCGACGTCTGGTCGCTCGGCAACTACCGCGACGTGCTCGTAGGCGGGTACCGTTTCGGACTCGCCTACCTCAACAGCGCGATCATCGCGATCTCGACCGCCGCGGTGTCGATCGTGTTCGGTTTCCTCGGGGCCTACGGGCTGTCCCGCTTCCGCTTCCGGTCGCGCCGGGCCCTGCTGTTCGTCGCGCTCGCCACGCAGATGTTCTCGCCCGTCGTGATGATCGTGTCGCTCTACCAGATCATGCGGGGCTACGGACTGCTCAACACGCACCTGGCCGTCATCCTGGCCGAGAGCGCGCTCGCCATCCCGATCGCGCTGTGGCTCCTCCACGGGTACCTCGAGAGCATCCCGGTCGATCTCGAGGAGGCCGCGATGATCGACGGCTGCTCGAGGCTGACCAGCCTCCGGTGGGTGGTGTTGCCCCTGGCCGCGCCCGGCATCGCCATGGCCGGCATCTACACCTTCATCTTCGCCTGGAACGCGCTGATCTTCCCGCTCGTGTTCCTCAGCAACGACAGCCTGTACCCGATCCCGCTCGCGATGTCGCGCTTCGTCGGCCAGAACGTCGTGTACTGGAATCTGCTGATGGCCGGCGGTATCCTCGCGACCGTGCCGGTAGCGCTCCTGTTCAGCTTCATCCAGGGCGTGTTCGTGCGCGGCATCACGGCGGGTGCCCTGAAGGGCTGAGCGCCCCCGCCCGACTCGCAGGGCCGCTCCCGCGACCGACGGGCCGCCCGACCGGCCACCACCGACGTTCCTGCCCTGCCCTCCCGGAGGTACCCGTGCCCGCTGCGTCTCCAGCTTCCTCAACGTCCGCCCCCCTCAACATCGCGATCGTGGGCGCGGGCAACCGCGGCGCCGACGTCTACGGCGAGCTCTTCTCCAGGTCCGGGCACCGCGCGCGGCTCGTAGCCTTCGCCGAGCCGCGCGACGAGCGCCGCGAGGCCGTCGGCCGTCGCTTCGCACTGGAGCGCAGCGCGCTGTTCGCCGACCCCTCCGAGCTGCTCGCCAGCGTGCGCGACCTCGACGCCATCGTCGTCGCGACGCCCGATCGGTTCCACGTCGCGCCCACGCTCGCCGCCCTCGAACGGGGGCTCGACGTGCTGCTCGAGAAGCCCATCGCGCCCGATGCCGACGGCGTTCGCGCGGTGCGTGCCGCGGCGCGCGCGGCGGCGGGCACGGTCACCGTTGCGCACGTGCTGCGCTACACCCCGTTCTTCCGCACCGTGAAGGAGCTCGTGGACGCGGGTCGCATCGGGAGGCTGGTCGCGATCCAGCACACCGAGAACATCGGGTACTACCACTTCGCGCACAGCTTCGTACGGGGCAACTGGCGCTCGGAGGAGGCGAGCAGCCCGATGCTGCTGGCTAAGGCGTGCCACGATCTGGACCTCATCCGGTGGCTCGCCGACGACCGCTGCGAGGGGCTGGCCTCGGTGGGAGGGCTCGAGCACTTCCGACGCGAGAACGCTCCCGAGGGGTCGACCGATCGCTGCCTCGGCGGCTGCGCCGTCGAGCGCACCTGCCCGTACTCGGCGGTCCGGATCTACCTGGAGCGCTTCGCCGGGCGCAGCGACTGGCCCAACAGCGTCGTCGCTCCGGGCGGCGCGACCGCGGACGTGGTCGACGCCCTTCGCGACGGGCCCTACGGCCGCTGCGTCTACCGCTGCGACAACGACGTCGCCGATCACCAGCTCGTTCAGATCGAGTTCGCCAACCGGGTGCGTGCGTCGTTGGTGGTGCAGGCGTTCAGCGCCGACATCAGCCGCAGCGTCCACCTCATGGGCACGCACGGCGAGATCCGTGGGGATCTCGCCCGCGGCGCGCTCGAGCTCCAGGACTTCGCGCTGCAGCGCAGCGAAACGATCCATGTGGGGGTGACCGGGAGCGGCCACGGCGGCGGCGACGAGGCGCTCGTGCAGGACTTCCTCGACAGGTCGTGGCGGCGCCGAGAGGGCGCGGGCGCGGCTGCGGCCGCGGCGCCGACGGCCCTGGACGCGTCCGTCGAGAGCCACCTCATGGCGTTCGCGGCCGAGCGCTCGCGCCGCGAAGGGCGCCGCGTGGCGCTGGACGAGGTCGACGTCGACTGACGGGGGCGCGCTTCGTCTCATGTGGCGTCTGGTAGCCTCGGGCATGAAACCGCGCGCCGTCCTCCTCCCGCTGTCCGCCGTGGTGCTCGCCGTCGCCCTGTCCGCCTGCGCACCGGGCGCCACGGGAACCTCGGCGGCGGCGCCCTACGACCTCTCGGCCGGCGACGTCAGCGCCAAGCCGGGGGAGACGATCTACCTCCGGGCGACCTACACCCTGGACGACTTCGGCCTGAAGCCGTCGGACCTGTCGAGCTGGATGTGGGTCCCCGCCGGGTACAACCGCGACGCGGCCGTGATGACCACCAACTTCGAGCTGACGGGCGTCGAGGCGCCGGCCGGCTGGTCGCTGACGCTGCAGGAGGTGCGCGCCTACCGCAGAACCGTGGAGGGGCAGCGCAGCTTCGATCCGGCCGCCGTCGAGCACGGCCTGACGGTCACCTACGGGGTGAGCGTGCCGCCGGGCGCGTTCAGCGGCCCGTACCGTATCCGGGCGCAGCTCACGCGCCGTACGAACTCCGTCCCCATCGAGGTGCAGGTGAAGGTCGGCGGGTGAGGAAGCGGGGGCGCGCCCCACGCCTCACAGGTCGACCCCCTCGCCTCACAGGTCGACGCCCTCGCGCACGAGCCCGCTGACCGCCCAGCGGCCGCGCCTCTCTCCGTGGCGCTGCCGCGCCACCGCGACGGTGTAGCGGGCGCTCTCGCCGGCACGACCCACCACGGCCCAGAGCTGGCGCGCGCTGTCGCCTACGCGCTCGATCTCGGAGGTGCGTACCTCGCGATGGCCCAGCAGCGGGGCGTAGAGCTCGTTGTGCAGCGCGCGGCCGAGGGCGCTCTCGTCGCCCACGCGAAGGGCCATCCGGTCGGACGCCACGGACCAGAGGAACGCCACGCCCGCGTCGGGGCGCCCCTCGTCGTTCTCGCGTAGCGCGTCCAGGACCGCCGCGAGCAGCTCCGCCGGACCGGCCCCGGCGGCCTGCTGGGCGTCGTTCGCGGCCCTCACGCGCTTCAGGAGCCGAGAGCCATCGACACGAACTTGATGTCGAGGTACTCCTGGATGCCCCACGGCCCCCCTTCGCGGCCGATGCCCGACTGCTTGACGCCGCCGAACGGCGCGAACGGGACCGAGGGCACGCCGTCGTTGACGCCCACGATGCCGTAGTCGAGGGCCTCGGACACGCGCCACGCGCGCTCGAGGTCGCGGGTATAGAGGTAGGCCGCCAACCCGTAGGGCGTGTCGTTGGCGGCGCGGACGGCCTCGTCGTCGGCGTCGAACACGAGGATGGGCGCGACCGGCCCGAAGGTCTCCTCGTGCATCAGCAGCATGTCGCGCGTGACGCCCACCAGGACGGTGGGCGTGAAGTACAGGCCGTCCATCGCGCTGCCGCCGGTCACGACCTCGGCGCCCTTCGCGCGGGCGTCGGCCATGTGGCGTTCGACCTTCTCCAACCCCTGACGATCGACGAGTGGGCCTACGTCGGTGGCCTCGTCGAGAGGATCGCCCACCCGCAAGGCTGCGGTGGCCGCCGTGAAGCGTTCGACGAACGCGTCCAGGACCGTCCTGTGCACGTAGATGCGGTTCGTACACACGCAGGTCTGGCCGGCGTTGCGGTACTTGCACGCCATCACCTGGCGTACCGCGTCGTCCACGTCGGCATCGTCGAACACCAGGTAGGGGGCGTGGCCCCCGAGCTCGAGCGAGAGCTTCTTGATGGTGGCCGCCGACTTGCCGTACAGGATGCGGCCGACCTCCGTCGAGCCGGTGAAGGTGACCTTGCGGATGCGCGGGTCCTGCATCATCACGTCCGACAACGCTACCGGGTCGCTGGCCGGCAGGACCTGCAGCGTTCCGGGCGGACCGCCGGCCTCGCGCCACAGGTCGGCCAGCAGCAGCGCGGAGAGCGGCGCCTGCTCGGCGGGCTTCAGCACGAAGGAGCAGCCCGCTGCCAGCGCCGGCGCCGCCTTGCGCGTGACCATCGCGAGCGGGAAGTTCCACGGCGTCACCGCGTATACGGGGCCGACCGGCTGCCGCAGCGCCAACAGGCGCTTGTTCGCCGCGCTCGACGGGAACACCTCGCCGTACACGCGCGTCGCCTCTTCCGCGTACCACGCCACGAAGCCCGCCGCGTAGGCGACCTCGCCGCGCGCTTCACGCACCGGCTTGCCCATCTCGCGGCTCATGACGCGGGCGAGCTCGTCGCGGCGCTCCAGCATCAGGTCGTGCCAGCGGCGGAGCACGGCGGAGCGCTCGAACGCCGTCGTCGAGCGCCAGGCTTCGAACGCCGACCAGGCGGCCTCGATGGCCGAGAGCGCCTCCGCGGCGCCGCAGTCGGCCACCTCGCCGACCACCTCGCCCGTCGAGGGGCTGCGGACGGAGAACGTCCGGGACGCGTCGTGCCAGACATCGGTGAGGTAGCGTCGCTCGATTCCTTGGATGCCGTCCATGCCGGCAGTCTATCAGCGGCTCGCGGAGCTCGAGGAGCACCGCCGCGGGCCGGCGGCCCCGCCCCAGGCCGCAGGGCGTCAGGCGGCGGCGTTGATCAGGTCGTCGGCGATCTTGCTGCTCGACAGCACCCCCGGCAGTCCGGCACCGGGGTGCGTGCCGGCGCCGACGAAGTACAGCCCGTCGACGTCCTCGCTGCGGTTGTGCGGGCGGAAGTACGCCGACTGCGTGAGGATCGGCTCGGTGCCGAAGGCCGATCCCTGCACGGAGTTGAGCGTGTCCCGGAAGTGCAGGGGGTCGATCCAGCGTTCCGCCACGAGGTGCTCGGACAGGCCGGGGAGGTAGCGCTCCTCCAGGAAGGCCATGATGGCGTCGCGGTACGGCCGCGCGCGCTCCCGCCAGTCGATGCCGCTGCGCAGGTTCGGCACGGGGGAGAGGACGTAGAACGACTCGTGCCCCGGGGGCGCCAGCGACGGGTCCGTGGCCGTCGGCATGTGCAGGTAGAGGCTGAAGTCGTCGGGGAGGCGCCCGTCGTTGTGGAAGATGTCGCGCAGCAGGCCGCGGTAACGCGGGCCGAGCAGGATGTTGTGGTGCCGCAGGCGGCCGCCGGCATAGCGCCGGTCGGTGCCGAAGTAGATGACGAACAGGCTCATGGCGTAGCGCATCCGCGCGAGGCGGGCGTCGGTGTACTTCCGGCGGTGGGCCGGATCGATGAGCCTGCCGTACGTGAAGGAGACGTCGGCGTTGCTCACCACGACGTCGGCCGGGAGCAGGCGCCCGTCGCCGAGGCGCACCCCCGAGACCCTCGGCCGGCGCCCGTGGGGAGCGACGACGATCCGGTCGACCTCCGCGTTCAGCTCCACGGTCCCGCCGAGCTCTCCGATGAGACGCACCAGGGCGTCGACCAGGGCGCCCGTGCCGCCCATCGCGTACCACACGCCCCAGGCGCGCTCGAGCGCGTGGATCATGGCGTAGATGGAGCTGGTGGCGAAGGGGTTGCCGCCGACGAGCAGCGGATGGAAGCTGAACGCCTGCCGCAAGAACGGGTCGCGGATGTAGCGCGACACCATCGCGTAGACGCTGCGGTGCGACTGGAGTCGGATCAGGTCGGGAGCCACCCGCACCATGTCCCACGGGCTCAGGAAGGGTCGGTCGGCGAGCTCCACGAACCCCTTGGCCAGGATCCTGCGGGCCGCCTCGAGGAATGCCAGATACCCCTCGCGATCGGCGGGGTTCCGCCGGGCGATCTCGGCCAGGATGAAGTCCTCGTCGTCGTTGTAGTCGAAGTGCCCGCCGTCGGCATCGAAGATCCGGTAGAACGGGTCGCAGCGCACCAGTCGTACATAGTCCGACAGGCGCCTTCCGGCCTTCGCGAAGATGTCCTCCAGCAGCTGCGGCGCCGTGATGATGGTGGGGCCGCCGTCGAAGCGGAAGCCGTTCTCCTCGTAGACGTAGGCGCGTCCCCCCGGCCGGTCGCGCTTCTCGACCACGGTGACCTGATGTCCCGAGGCCGCGAGGCGCGCGGCCGCGCCCAGGCCGCCGAAGCCCGATCCGATGACGACGATGCGCTGGCTCACGCCCAGGAGCATAGGGCCGGGCCGCCGCGGCGTCCTGGCTCCCGGCCACAGTCCGGGCGCCGCCGCGCCTTCACGGCTCCTTCAGCGGCGCGCTCCCTGCCCGACGACGCCCTCGGGCGCGCGCCGGCCCCCGGCGCCGCGTGCGCTCAGCTTTCTCAAGGGCGTGTCACGGTCGCGCCGGGCGCGCCGGCTACGGTCGACGGCAACGACATCGCGGTGCGCCGCGACGCTCCAAGAAGCTCCGACGCGACGACCCCGAAGGACGGTGACGCCATGCGACGTACGCTCCTGATCCCCTCGCTCGCACTCGCCCTGATGCTCGCGCTCGCTGCCTGCGGGCTGTTCCCCGTGATCGGCGGCCCCCAGGTGACGGGCAACCTGAAGGATGCCGGCAGCTGGCCCCGCGACACCCGCATCGCCCTCGTCGGCTACGGCAGCGGCGGCGCCCTGTCGTACGACAACCAGCGCCAGGTGGTCGACGAGGACGTCTTCGACGGCTACCTCCTCGAGCTGCCCAACGGCGCCGCGCAGGGCAGCTACCAGCTCGTCGGGTACGTCGACGCCAACGGCGACAACAAGCTCGATGCCGGTGAGGCTCGCGGTGACTCCGGCAACGTCTACTTCATCTATGCCGACAAGGCGGGCACGCTCGACACCTTCGCAGGCTCCGTCGCGGTGGAGCAGGGGTGGAACGAGCTCGTGGCCGGCAAGGCCCAGAGCGCGGACAACCCCTTCCAGGCCGACACCTACACCGGCGTCGACCTGACGCTGAAGTGAGCTAGCGAGCTGCGAACATCGAGCGCGCCGCCGGGAACGCCCCTCAGCGCGCCTCGTCCTCCAGGCGCCAGAGATCCTCGGGGCGCTCCCGCCGACGCGACAGGCGCGGGGTCGCACCGTCGGATTCGACCACGACCTCCGCGGGGCGGAGGCTGGAGGCGTAGTTCGAGGCCATCGCGAAGCCGTACGCGCCTGCCTGGCCCACGGCGAGGAGGTCGCCGGGTGCCAGGGGCGGGAGCGACCGCTCCCGGCCCAGGCGGTCGGCGTTCTCGCACAGCGGCCCATCGACGTCGACGCGGCGCGCGTCGCTCGAGCTGCCGTCGGCCGCCCGCAGCACCCGAATGGGGTGCTCGGCACCGTAAAGCGCCGGGCGCAACAGGTCCGCCATGCCGGCGTCGGCGATGACATGCTCCAGCGCGCCGGTCTTCACGTGGAGCACGCGCGTGACGAGGGTGCCCGCATCGGCCACCAGGTATCGGCCGGGCTCGAGCACCACGGCCAGCTCGTGACGCGCCGCGAACGCCCTCACGCGAGCCGCGAAGGCGTCGAGCGGGAACCCGGGCACCGCGAAGCCGCCTCCGATGTCCAGCGTGTCGCACGCGGGGAAGGCGGCGAACAGCCCCTCGAGCCGTTCGAAGATCTGGTCGTACACGCCTGCGTCGCGGATCATCGAGCCGGCGTGGACGTGGAACCCCGCCAGCCGCCCCGCACCGGCGACGCGCGCCGCGAGCTCGCGCGCCCGCCCGACGTCCACGCCGAACTTGGAGGTCGCGGCTCCGGTCGCGAGGTGCTCGTGGGTGCGGGGGTCGAGCTCGGGGTTGACCCGCACCACGAAGCGCGTCGCGCAGCCCGGTGCGTCGGTCAGGACCGCCTCCCACGAGGACCACTGGCCGGGCCCGTCGAGGCTGCAAAGGCCGATCCCTGCCCGCGCCGCGCGCTCGATGAGCTCCCGGTCCTGGCGCGGGCCCCCGAGCACCAGCTCGGCCGGAGGCATGCCGGCCCGCAGGGCACGCTCGAGCTCCCCGAGGGTGATCGCCTCGCCGCCGACGCCGGCGCCGGCCATCGTTCGCAGCACGTCGGCGTTGGCGTTGGCCTTCACGGCGTAGCGGAGGGAGGCGCCCGGCAGCGCCCGTCGCAGCCGGGTCACGGCGTCGCGCACGGCCCCGAGGTCGTAGACGTATACGGGCGTCCCGTGGTCGGCTGCGATGGTTGCGAGGAGCGCGTCGGTCATGGCGGTCACCGAGCGTAGCACGCGTGCGCCGCGTTCCGCGGCCCCCACGGGGTCGCCTTGGTCGCGCCCGGAGGCGGGGGATATGCTGGAGCGCATGAACAGACAGCTCCGACGCGAGCAGGCCAAGCAGGACAAGAAGGCGGCGAAGGACAAGCAGAAGCGCCGCGCCGCTCGCCGCGCTCGCGTGAACAACCTCAGGCGGAGCCGTGCTCCCGCGCCACGGAGCGGCGCCCAGACGCGCGCAGACCGGCCCGCGCCCGGCAAGCCGCTGACGCCCGAGCAGCGCAAGAAGATGCCCGGGCGCTTCTCGGGCATCCTCATGATGGCGTCCGTCTTCTTCATCGTGCTCCAGGCCGCCGTGCCGGCGCAGCAGGCGAGCACCCTAACGAGCATCACGGGGGCGGGCTTCTTCCTGCTGTTCGGGTACTTCTCGGTGCTCTATCTCGAGCGTCGCGGCGGTGGGCGGGCGCTGCTCATGACCTTCCTTTCCGGCGCGCTGCTGATCGCCGGCATGACGGTGGCTCGGCTGGTGCGCCCGGAGCTCGGGATGGACTGGTTGATGATGGGCCTCTCCGTACCCGGCGTCGTGGCCGGCGCGTACCTGGGCCGCCTGGTGTTCTACAGCTCGCCGGCCTAACGAGGTGGACGTACCCGGACCGGCCGCCGGCGCGACGGCCGTCATCGGCGCCATGGACGAGGAGATCGAGGCGCTGTTGGCGGCGCTGGAGGGTCGTTCCGAGCGGCGCCTCGGCTCCCACCTGCTGCACCTGGGCCGGCTCGAGGGGCGCCCGGTGGTGGTGGCGCGCTGCGGCATCGGCAAGGTCAACGCGGCCGCCCTGTGCCAGGCGCTGCTGCTGGCCGGCGCGGAGCGCGTGATCTTCACGGGGGTGGCCGGCGCGGTGGACCCTGCGCTGCGCGTGGGCGACCTGGTGGTGTCGCGCGACGCAGTCCAGCACGACGTCGACGTGACGGCTCTCGGGTACGCCTTGGGCGAGGTGCCCGGCGACGGTTCGGCGTGGGCGGCGGACCCGCGGCTCCGGGACCTCGCCATGGCGGCCGCCGCGGAGGTGGAGGGCGTGCGCACGCACCAGGGTCGGGTGGCTTCCGGCGACCGCTTCGTCGCCGATCCGGAGCGGGTAGCGTGGCTCTACGACACGTTCGCGGCGTCGTGCGCGGAGATGGAGGGTGCGGCGGTCGCCCAGCTGTGCGCCCGCGCGGGCGTGCCCTGGGTGATCGTGAGGAGCATCAGCGACACCGCCGACCACCGCGCCGAGGTGGACTTCCGCGCCTTCACCGCCGCCGCCGCGGGGCACGCGAAGCGGGTGGTGCTCGGCATCCTGCGACGGTTGTAGCGGGCGCCGCCGTGGCCGGCGGGCGCCGTGGCGGGCGGGCGCCGCGGCCGGGGGCGCCGTGGACCGACGGGCGCGCGAGGACCTCGCCCGAGCGGCCTGCCGTCGGCGCGGCGGCGGTAACGGAGGGCGCCCGCGCGCCCTCCCCGCTGCGCGCTGCGCGTAACCTGCCGCCGGAGGAACCGCACCGGTCGTGGCGTACAATGGGCAGCCGACAAGCCGTCGCGCCCGGCGGGTGCGCGGGCCGTCGAGGCCCCTCGAGCACGTCACGGTGACGCGCCGGGCGTGCGAAGCGCCCGCGGCCGCGACACGGTCCGCCGACAGAGAGGACGTTTCGACGATGGCAGATGTGTTGGACGAACTGCTCGACCTCGACCGGTCGCAGCTCGAGCCCGACGAGCTCCGCGAGCTCAACGAGGTGGAACAGCGCGAGTGGCTGGAGTCGCTCGACTACGTGCTGGCGAGCGGCGGGCCCGAACGCGTGAAGGAGATCCTGCAAAGGCTCGAGCGTCACGCCTACCGTCACGGCGTCGGCATCCCGTACACCGCCACCACGCCGTACATCAACACCATCCCTGTCGAGGAGCAGCCCGAGTACCCGGGCGACCTCGAGATCGAGGAGCGCATCACCAACCTCATCCGCTGGAACGCCATGGCGATGGTGGTGCGGGCCAACAAGCACTCCGACGGCATCGGCGGCCACATCGCGACGTACGCGTCGGCCGCGACGCTCTACGAGGTGGGCTTCAACCACTTCTTCCGCGGCCCCGAGGCCGGCGTCGACAGCGACCTCGTGTACTTCCAGGGGCACGCCAGCCCGGGCATCTACGCGCGCTCGTACCTCGAGGGGCGCTTCCCGGTCGAGAGCATGCGCAACTTCCGGCGGGAGCTGCAAGACGAGCCCGGGCTGTCGTCCTACCCGCACCCCTGGCTCATGCCCGACTACTGGACCTTCCCGACCGTGTCGATGGGGTTGGGCCCCCTGATGTCCATCTACCAGGCGCGCTTCCGGCGCTACCTCGAGGATCGCAGCCTGCTCGAGCGCGGGGACGGCAAGGTGTGGGCCTTCCTCGGCGACGGCGAGACCGACGAGGTGGAGACGCTGGGCGCCATCCGGGTCGCCTCGCGGGCCAAGCTCGACAACCTCATCTGGGTCGTGAACTGCAACCTGCAACGCCTCGACGGGCCCGTCTACGGCAATGGGAAGATCATCCAGGAGCTCGAGGGCATCTTCAGGGGCGCGGGCTGGAACGTCATCAAGGTGGCGTGGGGCGGCAAGTGGGACGAGCTGCTCGAGCGCGACCGCGACGGCGTGGTCGTGCGCCGCTTCGAGGAGATGGTCGACGGGGAGTCGCAACGCTACGCCGCCTTCGGTGCGCCGGAGCTGCGCGAGAACTTCTTCAACACGCCGGAGCTGCGAACGCTGGTCGAGGACTGGAGCGACGACGACATCGCCCAGCTCAACCGCGGTGGGCACGATCCGATCAAGATCTTCGCCGCCTTCCAGAGGGCGGTGCAGCACCGCGGCTCGCCGACGGCCCTGCTGTTCCGCACGGTCAAGGGTTACGGCATGGGCGAGGCCGGTGAGGGCAAGAACGTCACACACCAGCAGAAGAAGCTCGACATCGATCAGATGAAGACGTTCCGGGACCGCTTCGACATCCCGGTCGGCGACGAGGAGATCACCCACTACCCCTTCCACCGTCCGGAGGAGGACTCCCCGGAGATGAGCTACCTGCTGAAGCGGCGCGAGGAGCTCGGGGGCTTCCTCCCCGCGCGCGCCGCGAAGGCGCCGTCGCAGGCCGCTCCCGCCAAGGAGCTGTTCGAGGAGTTCATGCAGGGCACCGAGGGGCGCGAGGTCTCGACCACGATGGCCTTCGTGTCGATCCTGCGGAAGCTGCTGCGCGACGATGCCTGGGGCAAGCAGGTGGTGCCGATCGTTCCCGACGAGGCCAGGACGTTCGGCATGGAGGCGCTGTTCCGGCAGATCGGCATCTACTCCAGCGTCGGCCAGCTCTACGAGCCGGTCGACCGGGAGAACCTGCTGTACTACAAGGAGTCGCGCGACGGGCAGATCCTCGAGGAGGGGATCACCGAGGCCGGCTCGATGGCGTCGTTCCTGGCGGCCGGCACGGCCTACGCGACCTACGGCGTCAACACCGTGCCGTTCTTCATCTACTACTCGATGTTCGGGTTCCAGCGCATCGGTGACCTCATGTGGGCCGCCGGCGACATGCGTGCGCGAGGCTTCCTGGTCGGCGGCACGGCGGGCCGCACCACCCTCGCCGGCGAAGGGCTCCAGCACCAGGACGGGCACTCGCACGTGCTCGCCTACCCCATCCCGAACCTCGTGGCGTACGACCCGAGCTTCGCCTTCGAGATGGCGATCGTCGTGCGCGAGGGTCTTCGCCGCATGTACCAGGAGCAGGAGGACGTCTTCTTCTACCTGACGGTCGGCAACGAGAACTACGCGCAGCCCGAGGCGCCCGCACACCTGGAGCGCGCGGCGCTCGAGGAGGGCGTCATGCGCGGCCTGTACCTGTTCCGCCCCTCCGCGCGCAAGCGCAGCAAGCTGCACGCGCAGCTGTTCGGCTCGGGCGCCATCATGAACGAGGTGCTGGAGGCGGCGAGGATCCTCGAGGAGGAGTACCGCGTCGCGGCCCACGTGTGGAGCGTGACCTCGTACAAGGAGCTTCACCGCGACGCCCTGCGCGTCGAGCGGCACAACCGCCTCCATCCCGACGAGACGCCGCGTACGCCTTTCGTGCACGACGCGTTGAAGGACGCGAAGGGGGTGTTCGTCGCCGCGTCGGACTACATGAAGATCCTGCCCGACGCGCTCGCTCGCCACCTGCCGCGGCCGATGATCGCGCTGGGGACCGACGGCTTCGGCCGAAGCGAGGCCCGCGAGGAGCTGCGCGACTTCTTCGAGGTCGACGCGCACCACATCGTGCTGGCGACGCTCCAGGGGCTGGCGCAGCGCGGTGAGCTCCCGGCGGCGGAGGTCGAGAAGGCGCGCGCACGGCTCGAGATCGATCCCGACAAGCTCGACCCGTACGCGGACTGAGCCGCCGGCGCGGCCGCCCGACGACGAACGAGGTTCCCGAGAAGGGTCTGGAAAGGAAGCGCGCGTGGCTACCGAAGTCAAACTGCCGGAGGTCGGAGAAGGCATCGAGTCTGGCACGGTCGTCGGTGTCCTGGTGAAGGTCGGCGACCGCATCGCCGAGGACCAGCCGGTGATCGAGCTGGAGACCGACAAGGCCGTGGTGGAGGTGCCGTCGACCGCCGCCGGCGTGGTGGCGTCCATCGAGGTGAAGGAGAACCAGGAGGCGAAGATCGGCCAGGTCATCCTGACGGTGGACGCGGGCGACGCGGCCGCGTCCGGCGCGCAGCCGGGGGCAGCCGAGGGCGGACGCGAAGCGGCCGGAGGCGGCGAGTCGCAGGGGCGGCGGGCCGCGCCCGACGAGGCGGCCGCGACGCGGCCCGCGGGTGACGGCGGCGACCGCCGTCCGGCCGAGGAGCGCCCCGCGGGCGGGAGCGCGGATCGAGAGGAACGCGCGTCGGCCGGTGGGCCGCGGCAGCCACGCCCGTCGGGCGGCGCGGCGGCGTCCGACGGTCGCTCCACGTCCGGCGGCGGCGCGCTGGTGCCGGCCGCGCCCTCGGTGCGGCGGCTCGCGCGCGAGCTCGGTGTCGAGATCGAGGGGGTCCACGGCAGCGGCATCCTGGGACGGGTCTCGGCCTCCGACGTGCGCGCCGCCGCCGAGGGCGCGTCCGTGGGACCCGCGGGCGGTGGGGCGGCCGCGCCGGCACGGCCCGCGCCGCTGCCCGACTTCAGCCGCTGGGGCGCGGTCGAACGCAAGCCGATGAGCGGCATCCGCAAGGCCACCGTTCGCACGATGGCGAACGCGTGGTCCACGGTTCCGATGGTCACGCAGTTCGACAAGGCGGACATCACCGAGTTCGAGGCGCTGCGTCAGCGCTTCAAGCCGCAGGCGCAGAAGCTGGGCGCCAAGCTCACCCCCACGGCCATGCTGCTGAAGGTGGTGGCCGCGGCGCTGAAGCGCTTCCCGGACTTCAACGCCAGCATCGACACGGGTGCCGGCGAGATCGTCTACAAGTCGTACGTCAACATCGGCGTGGCGGTCGACACCGACGCCGGCCTGCTCGTGCCCGTCATCCGCGACGCGGACCGCAAGAACATCCTCGAGCTCGCCCGTGAGCTCGGCGAGCTCGCAGACAAGGCGCGGGCGCGCAAGCTCACGCCGGACGACATGCAGGGCGGCAACTTCAGCGTCTCCAACCTCGGAGGCATCGGGGGCACCGGCTTCACGCCCATCGTGAACCCGCCGGAGGTGGCCATCCTCGGCGTGTCGCGCGCGAGCCACGAGCCCGTCTACGACGAGGCCGGCGGCACCTTCCGGCCACGCCTCCTGATGCCGCTCTCCGTGAGCTACGATCACCGCCTCATCGACGGTGCCGCGGCGGCCCGCTTCCTGAGGTGGCTGTGCGAGGCCATCGAGGAGCCGTTCCTGATGGCGTTGGAGGGCTGAGAGCGCGCACCAGGACGCGCCCCGGCGCTCCTCGCCGCGCGGACCTCGTGCCGCGCCCGCGGGATCCGGGCGACCGCGTGCCGCTCGCATGCGCGGCAGGCCGACCTCGTGCCGCGTGCGGGGCCCGCGCCACGCCGCACGGGTCACGCGTCGGCGCCCGGGCCCGGCCCGGGCGCCGACGGCGCTCTCACGGGGGCCCGTGGTAGCATCGAGCGGTATGCCGCGCGAGAGAGACGTCCCCGTGGGCGCGGAAGGTCGACGCGAGGACCTCGAGCTGCGGGCCACCGGCTTGACGAAGAGGTACGGCGGCCGGAAGGTCGTGGACGGCGTCGACATGGCCCTCCGGCGCGGCGAGATCGTCGCGCTCCTCGGGCCGAACGGGGCCGGCAAGACCACGAGCTTCTACATGATGGTGGGGTTCGTGCGCCCGAATGCGGGGCGCATCCGCCTGGGCGGCAAGGACGTCACCGGCTGGCCGATGCATCGGCGCGCCCGCCTCGGTCTCGGGTACCTGGCGCAGGAACCCAGCGCCTTCCGCAAGATGAGCGTGCGCGACAACCTCCTCGCCATCCTCGAGTTCCAGCGGCTGCCGACCGCCGAGCAGGAGCGCCGGGCCGACCAGTTGCTCGACGAGTTCAACCTCGGCCGCCTGGCTCGCCACCGCGCCGACACGCTCTCGGGCGGCGAGCGCCGGCGCCTGGAGATCGCGCGCAGCCTCACGATCGATCCGGCGTTCATCCTGCTCGACGAGCCCTTCACCGGGGTCGACCCGAAGTCGATCCGCGAGATCCAGGTACTCATCGCGGAGCTGCGCGAGCGGCGCGGCATGGGCGTCTTGCTGACCGATCACAGCGTGCGCGAGACGCTGGCCATCGCCGACCGCGTGGTGCTGATGTTCGACGGCAGGGTGCGCTTCGACGGGACCCCCGACCAGTTCGCCGCCGACCCCGACGTGCGCACGTACTACCTCGGCAGCGACTTCCAGATCTGAGCACCGCGATGACCTCTTGCGCCGCGCCACGCCCCACCCCAGGCCGGAGGCCCTGAATGGCCAACGTGCTCGGACTGGTGGCCCTCCTGGTCGTGATGGCGGGGGTGATCGCGTACCTCGGCGACCGGCTCGGCACGCTCGTCGGGCGGCGCCGCTTGAGCCTCTTCGGCGCGAGGCCGCGCAAGACCGGCCAGATCGTCGGCGTGATGGCGGGCATCCTCATCATGCTCACCACCCTCGGGGTGCTGGCCCTCGCGTTCCAGAACGCCGCGCAGACGCTGGTCAACGCGCAACGCACGGCAGACGAGCTCACGCGCCTGCGGGCGCAGGAGCGGGTGCAGCAGAACAAGGTGGACGAGCTGACGGGCCAGCTCTCACAGCTCCAGGCGCAGCTGAAGCAGGCGCAGACGACCATCGCGACCGCGCAGGAGGCGCGCGATCGGGCGCTCGAGGCGCGGGACGTCGCGCAGCAGGAACGCGACAGCTTGCAGCAGGAGCGCGCCGGCCTGCAGGATCAGGTGCAGACCCTCGACGACAGCGTCAGCCGCGTGCGCCAGCAGCTGCAGGACGCCACGAAGAGCCTCCAGGACACGCGTACGGAGCTGTCCTCCGTGACCGACGAGCTGGAGCAGGCACAGACGGAGCGCGCGCAGGCACAGGCGGATGCGACCTCGGCGAGGCAGGACGCGGCGGCCGCACGCGAGCAGGCGCAGGCGTTGCAGGACCGGGTCCAGAGCGTGCAGGCGCAGCTCGCGGACGCCAACGACCAGCTCGCCTCGCTCCAGGGCAAGCTGTCGGACACGCAGGGGCGCCTCGACGCGGCGCAGAAGAGCCTCGAGACTGCGCAGGCAGACCTCTCGTCGGCGCGCGGCGCGCGCGACGAGGCCGTTGCGGCACGCGACCAGGCGCTGCAGGAGCGCGACGACGCGCAGCAGCAGGCGCAGGACCTCAAGGCCCAGACCACCGCCCTGCAGGCCCAGACGAGCTCGCTCCAGGGCCAGGTGAGCTCGCTCCAGGGCGAGGTGAGCGACCTCGAGGCCCAGCAGCAGGCGTTGCGTCAGCGCACGAGCCTGCTCGCCGGCCAGAACGAGGCGCTCCAGGCGCAGAACCAGAAGCTCTCCGCGGAGAACCAGACCTACGTCGACCAGAACGCCGCCCTGCAGGAGCAGAGCGGTCGCCTGCAGGACCAGATCCAGGCGAGCAACCAACAGGTGCGGCAGCTCCAGGATCAGACCCAGACGCTGAACGACAAGGTCGAGACCCAGGCGGCGCGGCTGGCGGACCTTCAGAACCAGTACGAGCGCGCGGCCACCGGCGACGTCTACTTCCAGAAGGACCAGCTCATCTACTCGGGGGCGATCCACGCCCAGGACCCGGCCGCCATCAAGGACGAGTTGGCGAAGTTCGTCAACGACGCGACCGCCTACGTGTCGCGCCGCGGCGTGGAGCGCATCCGCCTCACCAGCGACCAGTTCAACAGCCTCGTCGACGTCATCTCGCAGACGCCCGGCTCCGACCTCGTGCGGTTGATCTCGCCGACCAACCAGTACAGCTCCGTCATCGACGTGAGCATCGAGGCACTGGAGAACACGCAGCTCTTCGACCAGGGACAGCTGATCGTCAGCCGCCAGATCCACCTCGGCTCGCGCGAGCTGCCGGCCAGCCAGGACGAGGTGCGCAACGCGCTGGCCCAGCTGAAGCGGGACGCCCTCGTGAAGATGAGGCGTGCCGGGCTCGACGAGATGCAGCTGCCCGACTACGGCGAGGTGTCCGAGGAGACCTTCACCAACCTCCTGCTGCGGCTGACCGGCCCCGTGACCATCGGGCTGGTAACGACCCAGCCGGTGTTCCGTGCCGGCCCCGCGCGGCTCGAGCTGCTCATCTTGTACTGACGCTCCGCGCCGAGCGCCCCCCGCGCGGCGAGCCTCGCCCCCCGCGGGCTCTCCTCAGGCGCTGCGCTGGGTCGACTGCATCGCCAGCAGGTCGCGGATCTCCGTCAACAGGCGCTCGTCGGCCGGGACGACCGGGGCCGCGACCACCTCCACGGGGGCGTCGCGCCGCCGCTTCACGGCGTTGAACGCGCGCAGGGCGAGGAACAGCACCCACGCGATGATAAGGAAGTTGACGAGGGTGTTCAGGAAGGCGCCGTACTGGATCACCGGCGCTCCCGCCGCGATCGCGTCGGCCACCGACGCGTAGCTGCCACGATCGCGCAGGATGATGCCGAGGTTGCTGAAGTCGACGCCCCCTATCAGGACGCCGATGACCGGCATCACGACCTGGTTGACGAGGGAGGTCGTGATGGCGCCGAAGGCGGCGCCGATGACGACGGCGACCGCCAGGTCGACGACGTTGCCACGACGGATGAACTCACGGAACTCTTCGAGCATGGTGCCCTCCGACCGATCTGTGGGTGACGCAGCCTCACTCTACGACGAACGGGAAACGCCCGGTTCCAGCGCGCGCCGCACGAGCACACGGTAGCCGTCCGGATCGTGCGCCACGAAGGAGGCCACGCGGCCGGGACCCGGGCGCCGCGGAGGCGCCTCGGTCTCGACGCCCAGACGCCTCAGCCTGCGGTAGGCGGCGTCGACGTCGCGGCAGGTCAGCGTGAGGGCAAGCTCGGGATGGGCGGCGGCCGGCAGGTCTCCCTGACGGAAGCCCACGAGGGCGCTGCCCACGCGGAACAGCAACTGCCCCCGGCGCTCGCGCTCGAGCCGCAGGCCGAGATCGCGGGCGTAGAAGTCGCGCGTCGCCGCCAGGTCCTGGACCGGGTACACGGCGATGAACGTCTCGAAATCGGGGGCGCGCTCCATGCCTGGACATACCATGCGCCGCCGGGCGACCGCGCATCGCTCGGACGGTGTGCGTGCGGCGGGGCCCTACGTTTCGTAAGCTGAAGGCGTGAGTGAACCGGCGACGATCCTTGTGGCGGACGACCTCGAAGGGCAGCGAGTCGTGCTGGACATGCTCCTCTCGCTCGACGGTTACCATGTCGATACCGTCGAGGACGGGCGTCAAGCGCTCGAGTACCTCAGGGGCACGACGCCCGACCTGGTGATCCTGGACGTCAACATGCCGTTCATCTCCGGGATCGACGTGTGCGACCGGATGAAGCGCATCCCGCGCCTCAAGAAGGTGCCGGTCGTGCTGCTCACGGTGCTCAAGGACGAGCGTACGCACGAGATGGCCCGGCTCGCCCACGCCGATCTGTTCATCGCCAAACCCCTCGAGGGGAAGGATTTCCGCACGACCATCCGCGAGCTGCTCGAGCTCCGGCCGGCCGGCGAGAACGCCTGACGCTCAGGCGCTGCGTTGCCTCAGGGCCTCGTAGAGGACCACCGCGCCGGCGACCGCCACGTTCAGGCTGTCCGCCAGCCGTCCGCCCATCGGGATGCGGACGCGCTCGTCCGCGGCGGTGAGCCACGACGTTCCGAGGCCCTCGGCCTCCGATCCGAGCACCACCGCCACCGACCCTCGGTACGTCACGTCCCAGTGCGCCAGCGTTGCCCCGGGCGTCGTCGCCACGAGGCGCACGCCGCGCCCGCGCAGGAACGCAAGCCACCTTCTCGGCCCCGCCCGCAGCGACCTGCAGGGCGAAGAGGCTCCCCATGCTGGCGCGCACGACGTTCGGGTTGGCCAGGTCGGTGCCCTCCCCGCTCACCAGCACCGCGTCGACGCCGACGGCGTCGGCGGTTCGCAGCAGGGCGCCGAGGTTTCCGGGCTTCTCCAGGCCGTCCACCACCAGCACCAACGCGTCGTCCGGGAGCCGCACGTCGTCGAGCTCGAGGCGCCGGCTGCGCGCGACCAGGAGCACGCCGTCGGGCCTCTCGCGCAAGCTCAGGCGCGCGAAGGCCTCGGCCGATGCCAGCACGACCTCCGCACCCGCCCTCACGGCGGCCGCCGCCACCTCGTCGAAGGATGCGCCGCTCCCGCGGAGCTCCGCGCACAACACGAGGAGCTCCGGAGACACGCCTCCGTCCAGCGCACGTGCCGCCTCCCGCGCGCCCTCGATGAGGAAGCGGCCGCTGCGGTCGCGCTCGCGCCGCTCGCGCAGACGCGCGAGCTCCTTGACCAGTGGGTTGCGCGCGCTCTCCACGCGCCGTGGCGGGGACACGGCGGTCATTGTACCGGCGCCCGGTCGACGCCCGCGGGGCCGGTAGACTTACCCATGCGTCACCTCATCGATGCCGAAACCCTGCTGGCCCGTCTGGCGGATCCGGGTCTGCGCGTGCTCGATGCCCGCTTCGAGCTCACGGAGCCCGCGGCCGGCCGCCGGGCGTACGCCGCGGGCCACGTACCCGGCGCGGTCTACGTAGATCTGGACGAGGATCTGGCCGCGCCGCCGCGCCGCCACGGCGGCCGGCATCCGCTGCCGGACCTGACGCGCTTCGCGCGCACCATGGGCGCACGGGGCATCGGCAACGAGCACGAGGTGGTGGTCTACGACCAGAGCGGCACGATGTACGGCGCGCGCGCGTGGTGGCTGCTGCGCTACGCCGGGCACGACCGCGTGCGGGTGCTCGATGGGGGGTGGACGGCGTTCTTGGAGGCCGGCGGCGAGCCGGAGCTCGCGGTGTCGTCGCATCCGCCCGCCCGCTTCGCACCGCGGCCGCGGGCCGAGCTGGTGGTTGGGCGCGATGACGTGCGGCGTCTCGTCGGCGACTGCTCGGCGCTGCTCATCGACGTGCGCGCGCCCGAGCGCTACCGCGGCGAGGTGGAGCCGCTCGATCCGCGCGCGGGGCACATCCCGTCGGCCATCAACCTGCCCTACGAGGACAACCAGGAGGGCGGCCGGTTCCTGGCGCCCGAGCGCCTCGCCGAGCGCTACGCGGCCGCGAGGGGGAAGGACACGGTCGTCGCCTACTGCGGCTCGGGCGTGAGTGCGGCGCACGCCGTCCTGGCCATGGCCGAGGTGGGGCTGGCGGCGCGCCTGTACCCCGGCTCGTGGAGCGATTGGTGCAGCTACGAAGATGCGGAGATCGCGCTCGGCGAGGAGGGCACGGAGTAGGCGGTCCTTGCACGGTAGGATGCGGCAAGGGACGGACCCATGACGCCCACGCTCGATGCTCCTGCGGAACATGCCGACGACGATCCCTGGCGCGGCTTCTTCCGGACCGTGCCGCACGGCATGGTCGTGTTCCGGGTCGTGCGCAACGAGGCGGGCCGCCTGCGGGATTTCGAGTGGGTCGAGCTCAACCGTGCCGCGGCCGAGATCCTGCAGGTGCGCCCCGGCGATCTGACCGGCCAGCGGTTGCGCAGCGTGTACCCCGATCAGCTCGACCCGAACCTGCTCCGGCGCATGGCAGCGGCCGTGTTCTCGGGCGACCCGGTGGAGTTCGAGCACCCACTCCCGCGCCCCGGTGGCCGGGCCGGGCGTCGGTCCGAGGGCGAGGCGTGGGAAGCGCCCGAGGACGCCGAGCCGACGGCGTGGTTCGCGGTGACCATCGTGCCGGTCGGGGCCGACCTCGTGGTGGTCGTGTTCCGGTCCATCACCAGCTACAAGAACGTGCTGCGGGAGGCCGTCGAGCTCATGAACCACGACGACCTCACGGGGCTCGCGAATCGGCGGCACCTCAAGGCCCGCTTCTGGATCCTGCGCAAGAGCAGCACCGGCATGGCGCTCATCTACTTCGACCTCAACGGCTTCAAGCTCGTCAACGACAACCACGGACACGAGACCGGCGACCGCGTGCTGAGCGTCATCGGCCAGCGCCTCAAGCAGAAGGTCAGGCCCGGGGAGATGGTCGCCCGCATCGGCGGGGACGAGTTCGCCGTGCTCTTGGGCGGTGCCGATCTGAGCACCATCGACCTGGTCGCCGAACGCCTCATCCAGTCGGTCGAGGAGCCGGTCCACCTCGCCGACGTCACCGTCCAGCTCAGTGCCAGCGTCGGGGCGGCCCTGTACCCCGACGACGCCACCTCCTTCGAGGCGTTGCTGGGGCTGGCGGACGAACGCATGTACCTCCACAAGCGAGACCGCCGTCGAGCGGTGGGCCGCGACTGAGCCGCGGGTCCGCGGCCCGGGGGCCCGCGTCACGGAAGCGAGCCTAGGGGCGCGTCGGACCCGCGAACGCGTGCGGTATCCTCGCGCCATGAACGTGTGCGTGATGGGAGCGGGAGCGGTCGGAGCCTACTTCGGGGAGCGCCTCGCCGCGGCGGGCAACAGTGTGTCGTTCGTCGCCCGCGGCAAGCACCTAGCCGCGCTCCAGGAGCGCGGCCTGGAGGTGCACAGCACGCTCGGGGACGCCCGCCGGCCCGCGCTGCTGGCGTCCGACGCGCCGGCCCGCATCGCCGAGCTCACGGGGCCGGCCGACGTGGTGCTGTTCACCGTCAAGTCGCAGGACACGGCGCGGGCGGCCGAGGCGGTGACGCCCCTCGTCGGCGCGTCCACCCGCCTCGTGACGCTCCAGAACGGCGTCGACAACGTGGACCAGCTGGTGCGCCGCTTCGGCGAGGAGCGCGTGTGGGGCGGCGTGGCCTACATCGAAGCGGTGGTCGCGGCGCCGGGGGTCGTGGTCCACAAGAGCCCGTTCGCACGCGTCGTGGTCGGCCCGATGAGGGCAGGCGACGACCTCACCGACGGCGTGCGCGAGGCGTTCGAACGCGCGGGCGTCGACATCGAAGTGGTCGACGACCCGGTGCGGGCGATATGGGAGAAGTGGCTGTTCATCTGCGCGTTCAGTGGCCTCACCGCGCTCACGCGGCGCCCCATCGGAGAGGTCCTGGCGCGCGCCGAGACCGCCGGCCTGCTGAGGCGCGCCATGGAAGAGGTCGCGGCGCTCGCGCGCGGGCGGGGCGTCGAGCTGCCGGCGACGATCGTCGACGATCGCATGAGGTTCGCCGCCGAGCGGCTCGAGCCGTCCATGACCTCGTCCCTCGCGCAGGATCTGGCGGCCGGGCGGCGGCTCGAGTTGGGGGCTCTCAACGGCGCGGCCTCCCGCCTCGGGCGGGAGCTGGGCATACCGACTCCGGTCAACGACTTCATCCACGCCGCACTCCTGCCGTGGGAGGCGGGTGCCGCGTGAGCGTGCAGCGTTGCGGCTGGGGTCTGGAGGATCCGGCCTACCTCCGCTACCACGACGAGGAGTGGGGCGTGCCGGTACGCGAGGACCGGCGGATCTTCGAGATGCTCGTGCTCGAGAGCTTCCAATCCGGCCTGAGCTGGCTCACGATCCTGCGCAAGCGCGAGGGCTTCCGCTCGGCGTTCGCCGGCTTCGACCCGCGGCGGGTCGCGGCCTTCGGCGCCTACGACGAGGCGCGGCTGCTGGCCGACGCCGCCATCGTTCGCAATCGCGCGAAGGTCGCCGCGGCCATCAACAACGCCGAGCGCTTCCTGGACGTGGCCGACGAGTTCGGCAGCTTCGCGGCCTACCAGTGGTCCGTCGTCGGCGGCCGCCCCGTCCTCCACCGCTTCGCCGCGCTCTCGCAGGTGCCGCCGCACGACGAGCTGTCCACCTCGTGGAGCAAGGACCTGAAGGCGCGCGGCTTCCGCTTCCTCGGGCCGACGACGGTGTACTCGCACATGCAGGCGACCGGGATGGTCCTCGATCATCTCGTGGGCTGCTTCCGGCACGCCGAGCTCGCTCCCTGACCACGTTCGTGACCCCATCGGCCCGCGGTACGATGCCAACGCGATGAAGGAGCGTTCCCGCCGCGCATACCGCAACCTGGCCCTGCTGTTCCTTGCGATCGGCGCGGGCTTCCTGGTGGCGGCCGCCGTGCAGGCGGCGACCGGCGCCCGGTTGCTCAACGGCGACCCCGTGCCCGTGGCGCTCCTCGTCCTCGTGTTAGGCGCCGTGCTGCTGTGGACGGTGGCGCGCGCGCCGCGCATCGAGGAACCGACCGACGGTGCGCCGGGGGACGCTTCGGCGCCGGTCGATGCGAGCGGAGCGTCCGACGAGGGCGCAGGGGCGAACGGCCGCCGGCCCAGCCCCGGCGGGCAGGGAGGCGCGGGGGCCGCGGACGGCGCCGAGGACGACCGGTGAAGGCGCCGCCGGCGCTGCGCGCCTACGGTTGCGCCAGCGTGTACACCACGGTGAGATCGTACGAACCGTCCTGGGCGCCGTTGCTCCGCGCGTCGTAGGCGACCTCGAATTCCTGCCAGCCGGCGGTCGGCCCGCCCGCGGCGACCGGACTCGCCAGGCCGCTGAGGGGTTGGGCGGTGGAACCGTCGACGGCGTAGCTCAGGGCGAGATCGGGCCTTTCGCTCTCGAGCGCGACCTTCAGGACCCAGGTCGTGTTCGCGAGGATCGAGACGGTGCTCCGTCCGGGCGCGACGCCCGCGCGGCCGTGCTGGACCGTCACCTGGAGGCCGACACGCCCCTGGTCGCTCGCGGCGGCGTCGCTCAGACGCAGGCGCAGGACGCTCGGGATCCTCACGTTCACGGTGTGGCTCGCGGTGGCCTGCGCGCGGGCGCCGCCCGCGACGAGGAGCATCGCGCTCAGCAGGATCGTTGGCAGGACGTGGCGCTGCAGCATCCGTGATCACCCCTCGGTGACGGATGCAATCGACGCGTGTCTGGCAAGGGCGGAGGCACGCCGGGTGCGCGCCAACGCTGCCAGGTTCGGCCGGTTGCATCACTGGCTCCCCGAGTCCCTTGATGCCCAAATCGGGAGTCTCGGTTCATAGCCTCCGAACCTCGTGTTTCGGTTCCTGGGCGTCGGATGACGCGACCACGCGTCGCCCTCGGCCTGCGGGGGCGCTTCACCTGGCGTTCACGGGGGTGTGGCGACGCAAGGGTGCGCCGCTGCTACGTGAGGCCGGTTGCGCTACTAGCTCCACCTGTCCCAAGCGCCCATGTGCAGGACAGGTTTCATCGCTTCCTCGGGTACGAGCATAGCGCCCGGCGCTTACGAGATCCTTACACGCCGGCCCCACGCCGTGGTGCACGGTGTTCCGTCCCGGAGGCAAGTGGCCTGGTCACAGGATAGGTGCCCCGGAGCGGCGCGCGCGAGCGCGCGTCACAGCGCAGGCGCCGCGCGTCGGCAGGGGCGTGGCTCCGCACGCGGGCTCGGGGACCCCGGCCGGGAGGGCCGAGCCCGGTACAATCACACCGATGCGCGTGTCCATCGAACTCGTCCCGCGCTCCGCAGAGGACCTCGCGTCGCAGCTCGAGCTCGTGACACACGCTTTCCCGACCGTCGACACGGTCAACGTGCCCGACCTGCTGCGCTTCCCGCTGCGGAGCTGGGACGCCTGCGGCCAGGCGCGCGCCTTCGTTCCCCACGCGATCCCCCACCTGAGGGCGATGGACGTCGACCTCCGCCGTCCGCTGGCCGCCTCGGACTGCATACGGCGCCACGACCTGCGCGAGGTGCTGGTGATCTCCGGCGATGCACCCGTCGACATGGCTCACCCCGTCTTCGATGCCACCGTGCAGCAGGTGATCCGCAAGATCAAGGCCGACCACCCAGGCCTCAAGGTGTACGCCGCGTTCGATCCCTACCGCCAGAGCCTCGGCCGCGAGCGGGACTACGCGCTGGCCAAGCTCGAGGCGGGCGCCGACGGCCTGTTCACGCAGCCGTTCTTCGACCGTCGCTTCCTGGAGGTGGTCGCCGACGCCCTGGAGGGGATCGACGTGTTCTGGGGCTTCACGTCGGTCGTCGGCCGCCGCTCGGCCCGGTACTGGCAGCGCCGCAACGCCGCGTTCTTCCCGCGCGACTTCGAGCCGACGCTGGCGTGGAGCCGGCGGATGGCGCGCGAGGCGCTCGCGTTCGCGGCCGAGCGCGACGCCGCGCTCTACTTCATGCCGATCCGGGTCGACGCTCGCGCCTACCTCGAGGGGATCTTAGGTCGCGAGGCTCAGCCCTCGGCGTCCTCGGCAGGCTCGACCGCGTAGGGGCCGCGGCGCTCCGCCTCGCGCGCGGCGCGTCGACGGCCGGCGGCGCGTAGATTGAGCAGCTCGACGAACATGCTGAAGCCCATCGCGAAGTAGACGTAACCCTTGGGGATGTGCTGGCCTAGGCCGTCGGCCACGAGCAGCAGGCCGATGAGCAGCAGGAAGCTCAGGGCCAGCATCTTGACCGTGGGATGCGCGTCGATGAAGCGGCTGACGGGTTCGACCGCGAACATCATGATCCCCACGGCGATGACCACGGCGATCACCATCACCGCGACGTGGTCGGCCATCCCGACGGCGGTGATGACGGAGTCGAGCGAGAAGACGATGTCGAGGAGCATGATCTCCGCCACGACCCACAGGAGCCTCGGCGGGGGACGCCCGCCGCCGCCCGTCTCCTCGTCCCCCTCCAGCCTGCCGTGGATCTCGACCGTGCTCTTGTACAGCAGGAACATGCCGCCGGCGAGGTAGACGAGGTTCTGGCCGGCCAGCTCGAGGCCGAGGACGCTGAACAGGGGTCGCGTGAGCGAGCTGAGCCAGGTGATCGCGAAGAGCAGGGCGATGCGCTCCACCATCGCGCCGAGCAGGCCGAGCCGTCGTGCCAGGGGCCGCTGCCGCTCCGGCAGGCGCCCGCTGAGGATCGAGATGAACGCGATGTTGTCGATGCCGAGGACGATCTCCAGCACGACGAGCGTCACGAGGGCGACCCAGGCGGAAGGGGAGGCGATCCAATCCATCACGGCCATTATCGCCGTGGGCGTGGCGGCATGGGCCGGCCTCGAGCGATCGCCGGGTCGCCCGCGAGGTTAGATGGGGGTGTGGACGACCGAGGGAGCGATCCGTCGTCGGCCGGACCGCGCCGTGCGCCGTCCATCGCGCGCAGGTTCGTTCTGGGGCGCCTGCGCGGACTGATGCAGGTGCTCTCGACGGCGCCGGACGCCGCGGGTTGGCGTGCGTCGGGCGTGGCCGCCCTGGCATTCGGCCTCGCCGCCGTGCCGGTAGCCGCGGTGGGCGGGCTGCTCGGGCCGCCCAACGCGAACGCGCCGGAGTCGGCCCTGCGGCTCCGCGTCGTGCTGGTGCCGTTCGTGTCCCCGGCGCTCGTGGAGGAGGTGCTGTTCCGCGGCCTGTTCCTGCCGCCGTCCGGGTCGCCCGCCCGTTGGACCCGACGCCTGCCGTGGTGGCTTGCTTCGCTCGCGCTCTACGTAGCGGCCCACCCGCTCGTGGCCGCGCTGGCCCGGCGCGATGCGCTCAGCCTGTTCGCCGGCTGGCCCTTCCTCACCGACGCGCTGTTGCTCGGCGTCGCGGCGACCTACGTGCGCGAGAGGACGCGCTCGTTGTGGCCGGCCGTGCTGCTGCACGGTGTCGTGGTGGTGGCGTGGCTGCACGTCGGAGGTGCGGCGCTGCTGGGCGTGCGCTGAGGCGCGTCGCGGCGGGCCGCGGCGGGCGATGCGTCGGAGCAACCCCGTCCGCCGCGCCGGGGGTGCGGCTGTCCGCCCGCCGATCCGGGACGCTCCCGGTCGGACCGTTCAGCTCGGCGCCGCTGCCGGCTCGTAGGCGAGCACCGGTGCGAGCCAGCGCTCGGCCTCGGCCACCGCCATGCCCTTGCGCGCGGCGTAGTCCTCGAGCTGATCGCGGCCGAGGCTGCCGACGGCGAAGTAGCGGGCGTCGGGATGCGCGAGGTAGAGGCCGCACACGGACGACGGCGGGGTCATCGCGAGCGACTCCGTGAGGTGGATCCCGGTGCGGCGCTCGGCGTCCAGGAGCCGGAACAGCGTGCGCTTCTCGGTGTGATCGGGTTGCGCCGGGTACCCGGGCGCCGGGCGGATGCCGCGGTAGCGCTCGCGCACCAGGTCGCCCTGCTCGAGCACCTCGTTCGGCGCGTAGCCCCACAGCTCGCGGCGAACGCGTTGGTGCAGCCACTCGGCCAGCGCTTCCGCCAGGCGGTCCGCCAGCGCCTTCACGAGGATGGCGTTGTAATCGTCGTGATCGCGTTCGAAGTCCGTGACGAGCCGCTCTACGCCGTGGCCGGCCGTGACGGCGAAGCCGCCGATCCAATCGTCCGTGCCGCGCGGAGCGACGAAGTCGGCGAGCGCGAGGTTCGGTTGGCCCGGGCGCTTGCGCGTCTGCTGGCGTAGGCCGAGGAAGCGCGCCGCGACGACGCTGCGGGCGTCGTCGGCGTACACCTCGATGTCGTCCCCCACCCTGTTCGCCGGCCACAGTCCGGCGACCGCGCGCGCGCGAACGGCGCGCTCGCCGACGATGCGGGCGAGCAGCGCCCGCGCGTCCGACAGGAGCTTGCGCGCCTCGTTGCCGAGGGCCGGGTCGTCGAGGATCTCGGGGTAGCGCCCCTTCATCTCCCACGCGTGGAAGAACGGACTCCAATCGATGGTCTCCACCAGCTCGCTCAGCGGGACGTCGTCGAGCTCGGTGATGCCGGGGTGCACGGGGCGCACGATCCGGGCGGCGCCGACGTCGAAGGACGGCGCGAGCGCTCGCGCCTCCTCGAGGCTCGCCAGCTCGCGCCGGCCGCGGCGGTCGGCATACTGCTCGCGCACCTTGCGGTACAGCGCGTCGGTCTCGCGCTCCAGCGCGCCGCTGTCGCGCGCGCTCAGCGCCCGGTTGACGGTCGTCACTGCCCGTGACGCGTCCGGCACGTGGACGGTCAGGCCCTGGTAGGCGGGGGCGACCTTCACGGCGGTGTGCGCGCGCGACGTCGTGGCGCCGCCGATGAGGAGCGGGAGTCGGACGCCGGCGCGGCTCAGCACGTCCGCCGTGTGGACCATCTCGTCGAGCGACGGCGTGATCAGACCGGACAGACCGATCACGTCGACGTCGTGCTCCACGGCCGCGGCGAGGATGCGCTCGGCCCCGACCATCACCCCGAGGTCGAGGACGTCGTAGCCGTTGCAGCCGAGGACCACGCCGACGATGTTCTTGCCGATGTCGTGGACGTCGCCCTTGACGGTGGCGAGAAGCACCCTCCCGGCGCTGCGCGCCTCGGCCTGTTCGGCCTCGAGGTAGGGGGTGAGGTACGCCACGGCGCGCTTCATCACCCGGGCGCTCTTCACCACCTGCGGCAGGAACATCTTGCCGGCCCCGAACAGGTCGCCCACCACGTTCATCCCGTCCATCAGCGGCCCTTCGATCACCGCGAGCGGGGAGCCGAGGGTCACGCGCGCCTCCTCGGCATCCTCTTCGATCCAGTCTGCGATGCCGCGCACGAGGGCGTGCTGGAGACGTTCGGCGACGGCCGCGTCGCGCCACGCCTGCGTCCGCGCCTCGGGCGCGCGACCCTCGCCCGACACCCGCCCGGCGTAGCTCACGAGCCGCTCGGTGGCGTCCGGTCGCCGGTCGAAGAGCACGTCCTCGACCAGCTCGAGCAGCTCCGCGGGCACCTCCTCGTAGACCTCGAGGAGCGCCGGATTGACGATGCCCATGTCCATGCCCGCCCGGCGCGCGTGGTAGAGGAAGGCCGCATGCATGGCCTCGCGCACCCGCTGATTGCCGCGGAACGCGAAGCTCACGTTCGAGACGCCGCCGGACACGAGGGCGCCCGGCAGGTTGCGCTTGATCCAGCGCGTCGCGCGGAGGTAGTCGAGCGCGTAGCGGTTGTGCTCCTCGATGCCGGTGCCGACCGTGAGGATGTTCGGATCGACGATGACGTCCTGGGGCGGGAAGCGGAGCTCGTCGACGAGGATGCGGTAGGCACGCTCCGCCACCTCGATGCGCCGCTCGAACGTGTCGGCCTGGCCGTCCTCGTCGAACGCCATCACGATCACGGCGGCGCCGAAGCGGCGGGCGACGCCCGCCCGCGCCCGGAACGCCTCCTCACCGTCCTTGAGCGACAGCGAGTTCAGCACGCCCTTGCCCTGCAGGTGCTTGAGCCCCTCCTCCAGCACGCGCCAGTCGCTCGAGTCGAGCACCACCGGCACCCGCGCGATGTCCGGCTCCGAGGCGACCAGGTCGAGGAAGGTGGTCATGGCCTCGACGCTGTCGAGCAACCCCTCGTCCATGTTCACGTCGATCATCTGGGCGCCGCCCTCGACCTGGTCGCGCGCGATCGCGAGGGCCGCATCGAAGTCGCCGTCGCGCACGAGGCGGGCGAAGCGCTTGGAACCCGACACGTTGGTGCGCTCCCCGACGTTCACGAAGTTGCTGTCCTCGCGCACGACGAGCGGCTCGAGCCCGGCGAAGCGCGGGTACGCGGGCAGGGCGCGCGGGCGACGCGGAGCGGCCAGGGCGGCGGCCTGCGCGAACACGGCGATGTGCTCGGGCGTGGTGCCGCAGCAGCCGCCGATGACGTTCAACCAACCGCGGTCGAGGAAGTCCTGCATGACCGCCAACATGTCGTCCGGGCCCTCGTCGTAGCCGCCGAAGGCGTTGGGCAGGCCGGCGTTGGGGTAGGCGAGGGTGTAGCGGTCCGTCAGCCCGGCGAGCTCCTCGACGTGCGGCGCCAACCCGGCCGGGCCGAGCGAGCAGTTGAGTCCGAAGGCCAACAGGTCGGCGTGGGAGAGCGAGATCACGAAGGCCTCGAGCGTCTGCCCCGAGAGCGTTCTGCCGCTGGCGTCCACGATGGTGCCGGACACGATCACGGCGAGCCGGCGGCCGCGGGCCTCGAAGGCGCGCTCGATGCCGACCAGGGCGGCCTTGGCGTTGAGCGTGTCGAACACGGTCTCGACGAGCAGGAGGTCCACGCCGCCGTCCATCAGGGCGAGGGCCTGCTCGTGGTAGGCGCGCTCGAGCGCGTCGAAGGTGATGGCACGGTACCCGGGACGCTCCACGTCGGAGGAGAGGCTGGCGGTGCGGTTGGTCGGCCCCATCGACCCGGCCACGAAGCGCGGGCGGCCTTCGCGGGCGAAGCGGTCGGCCGAGCGGCGGGCGAGGGCGGCGCCGGCACGGTTGATCTCGCCGATGTGCTCGTCGAGCCCGTACTCGGCGAGGCCGACGGAGGTGGCGTTGAAGGTGTTGGTCTCGATGATGTCGGCGCCGGCGGCGAGGTACGCGTCGTGGATCTCGCCGATCGCGTCGGGCTGCGTGAGGCAGAGCAGGTCGTTCGCCCCGGCGAGCGGTCGTGGGTGATGGGCGAAGCGCTCGCCGCGCAGCTCCTCCTCGCGCAGTCGCAGGCGCTGGATCATCGTGCCCATCGCGCCGTCGAGCACCAGCACCCGTCGTTCGAGCGCGCGCCGCAGGTCCGCCGCGCGGCCCGCCGAGCCGCCGTTCACATCCACGCGCTCACTCCACGTCTCGCCGAAGGAAGACCCACACCAGGAGCCCGCCGAAGATCAGGATGTACCCCGCCATCACCGCGGCGGCGTGCGGCAGGGTGATGCCGCGGCCGAGGAAGGCGTTGAGGGGTCCCATGTCGAGCTGATCCGACGTGCCTGGAGTGGCGCCGAAGGCGCGCACCAGGTCGCCGAGCGGCGCGCGTGCCGGGGCGTAGAGGTTGGGGCTGAAGAAGTAGCGTGGCAACGCCTCCCACAGCTGTTGCAGGCGCAACGCCTGGAACACGGCATTGATGCGCGTGAGCGGCTGGAGCGCTCCCAGCGTAGAGATGAGGGCGTACAGGCCCTCGAGCAGAGCGGGGAGGAAGATGACCATGACGATGCCCAGCGTGCCCGACCGCACCAGGTACACCAGCAGGTACGCGAGCAGCAGGGCGGCCGCGAGGTAGAGCCACTGCAGCGCGAAGAAGCCCACGAGGGAACCCCAGCCGCCCGCGAACGTGGTCGGCAGGAACAGGCTGCCCAGCGCGCCGACGAGCACGGCGGCCAGCAGCGCGCCGAGCAGCAGCATCCCGAGCAGCAGCATCCCCACCACGGTCTTGCCCGCGAGCACCGCGAGCCGATCGGGTTGCACCACCAGCGAGGTCTTCCACATGTGCTGGCTGCGCTCCTCGCCCACGAGCAGGCCCGCGAACAGCGCCACCGCGATGATGTAGGCCGTCGGGCTCATGAGCGCCGGGCCCATCAGCGCGAGCCGGGCGATCCCGAAGGGGGACGCGAACGCCTGCACCGCGGCCTCGACGGTGCCGCCCTCGTTGGCGAACGAGCCCGCCAGGTTGACCAGCACGACCCGCCCCACGATCACCGCGAGAAGGGGGAGCAACACCCAGTAGAGCCCGCCGAGCACGTAGAAGCGGCGCTTGCGCAGGGCCTTGAACATCTCGGCTCGGACGACGTTGCCTACGTTCGCGACGAAGCCGGTCACGACGGCCGCCCCTCTGCGCCGATGAGCCGCAGGTAGGCGCTCTCGAGCGTGTCCGTCTCGCGCGTCGCCTCCTGGACCCGGATGCCGGCGGCCGTGAGACGCGCCAGCAGGTCGTCGGCGAGGTCCGTCGGAACGGCGACGCGGGCACCCGCCTCGCCATGGTGCTGCGGCTCGAGCCCCATGTCGCGAAGGGCCGCCATGAGGGCCTCGCGGTCGGTGGCGACGAGCTCGTAGCTCACGCCGCCCGCGTCCACCTGGGACAGCAGCCGGTGCAGCGGCCCGTCGAAGCGCAACGTGCCCTTGTCGATCGCGAGGATCCGCTCGACGAGCTTCTCGATCTCGGAGAGGATGTGACTCGAGATGAGGACGGTCACGCCGGCCTCTGCCACGGCCCGGAGGGACTCGCGCACCTCGGCGATGCCCGAGGGGTCGAGCCCGTTGGTGGGCTCATCGAGGAGCAGCACGCGCGGCTGCCAGAGCAGCGAGCGCGCCAGGCCGAGGCGCTGCCGCATGCCCTGCGAGTACGCCTTCACCCGCTTTCCGGCGGCCTGCTCCATGCGCACGAAGCTGAGGACCTCGTCGATACGGCGCTCGGGCACCCCCCCGTGGAGCAGTGCCGCGTGGCGCAGGTTGGCGCGCCCGGTGAGGTAGGGGTAGAAGCTCGGCTCCTCGATCATGGTCCCGACCTCTCTCAGCCGGGGCCCCGGCACGGGGCCGTCGAGGACCCGACACGCGCCCCCCGTTGGACGCACGAGTCCGGCGAGCATCCGCAGGGTCGTGGTCTTGCCGGCGCCGTTGGGGCCGAGGAAGCCGACGATCTCACCCGGCTCGATGCTGAAGCTCACGTCGTTGACGGCCGCAACGCGCCCGTACTGCTTGCGCAGGTTGTTCGCACTGACCGCGCTCAAGGTACCCTCCATAGGATGACGCCGCGTGGGCGGCGCCGTTCTCGCATCATAGCCGCCGCGGGAGGCGTCGTTCCTGGCGCTCTCCGAGACGGTGCGGGGAAGACCCGGCGGGCGCGGCGTTGCCCGGCCGCTCCGGCGCATGCCGCCGCGTACCGGGAGCCGTCGCGGGCGCAGGCGTGGGCACGGGCCTCACTCCGGCCCGCCCTCGCGGGTCATGAGATCCTGCAGCGCGTCCCTTGCGTCCTTGCCGAGGTACGTCACCCGGTACACCTCGGCGCTGATGGGGAGCTCGAGCCGGTAGCGCGCGGCCGCCTCGTGCACGGCTCGTGCCGTGGGGATCCCCTCCGCCGTGAGACCGCTGGCCTCGATCTGCGCGCGGGTGGCGCCGCGGGCGAGGCGCACGCCCGCCAGGTGGTTGCGCGACTGCGCGCTGTTGCACGTCGCCACCAGGTCGCCGAGCCCCGCGAGGCCGTAGAAGGTGCGTTCCTCGCCGCCCATCGGCACGCCCAGCCTGACGGTCTCGGCCAGGCCGCGCGTGACGATGGTCGCCTTGGCGTTGTCGCCCAGGCCCAACGCGTCGCTCATCCCTGCGGCGAGCGCGATGACGTTCTTCAGGGCGCCCGCGACCTCGACCCCCGCCACGTCGCCCGAGGTGTAGACCCGGAACCGAGCGGGGTCGAACAGTGCCCGAACCCCCTCGCGAAGGGTTGGCGAGGTGCTGGCGACCGTGGCGGCGGCCGGCTTCCCCGCGGCGATCTCGGCGGCGAGGTTGGGACCGGACAGGACGGCCACGGCGAGCTCGGGACGCAGCTCGTGCACGACCTGGCTGAGGCGCAGGAACCGTCCGGGCTCGAATCCCTTGGCGCACACGACCAGGGGTGGAGACGTCTCCGGTAGGGCCTCGACCAGCGGCCGCACGGCGCGGCTCGGCACGGCGAGTAGGGCGAGCCGGGCCCCCTCGAGGGCGGCCCGAAGGTCGGAGCCGACGTCGATCGCCGCGGGGAGGGGCACGCCCGGGAGGTAGGCCGTGTTGTCGCGCGCAGCGCGCAGCGCACGCGCGTGAGCGGGCGAGCGCGTCCACAGGCGTACCCGACCGGCCGCCCCGCCCGCGCCGTGAAGGACCAGCAGGGAGAGCACGGTGCCCCACGCGCCCGCGCCCAGCACCGTCACGGGAGCCCGCCCACCCACCGAAACCCGTCCGTCCGGCGCCCCCGTGGGGGACGGACGTGACGTCTCCGACATGGGCTCAGCGTACCAAGGGTGCTAGCATGTCACGCGGCGCCGTGGGCTCGAACCGCGGCCGCCGACCCATCCTCCGTGGAGGACGCATGCCTGTCTACGTGTACAAGAACCTGACCACAGGGGAGACCTTCGAGGTCACCCAGCGCATCACCGAGGACGCCCTGACCCAGGATCCCGCCACCGGAGATCCGGTACGGCGCGTCGTGCAGCCGGTCGGCATCGCCTTCAAGGGATCCGGCTTCTACGTGACGGACAACCGCGGCGGGAGCAAGAGCGCGGGCGCCGCGACGAAGGGCGCGCCGGCCGCCGCCAAGGGGGAGACGCCGAAGGGCGAGGGCGCCAAGAGCGAGAGCGGCAAGGGGGAGGGCAGCAAGGCCGAGGGCGGCAAGAGCGAGGGCGTCCGGTCCGACAAGGGCAAGGGCGAGAAGGCGTCCACCGCGAAGACCACGTCGTCGGGGGCGGGCACGGACTGATCCGCGGGCGCCGGATGCGCGGGCGCGCCGCGCGCGAGGCGTGACGCGCCAGGCGCGGAGGCAACCGCGCGCTTCGCGAGGGGCGCAACGGAGCGTCCGACCCGCGGCGCCCCGCGCGATCCCGGCGATCGTCGCTCAGTTCGCCTTCGCCGGCACGAAGGTCACCTCGAACATCTTGGGCCACCACTTGCCGGTGACGAAGAAGCGCTCCGTCTCCGGGTCGTAGGCGATGCCGTTGAGGACCGCATCCCGATTGGTGAGCTGGGGCATGCGCGCGCGCAGCGGCGAAGCGTCGATGACGGCGCTCACGCGCCCGGTGTCCTTGTCGATCCTGACGATCGTGTCGGTCAGCCACACGTTGGCATAGATACTGTCGCCCACGCATTCGAGCTCGTTGAGCCGGTCCACCCCGGCGCCGTCGCGCGTGACCCGTACGGTCCCCCGGACCGAGAAGTCGCCGGGGTCGCGGCGCGTCAGGAGATCGCTGCCGTCGCTCATGTAGAGCGAGGTGCCGTCGAAGCACAGGCCCCACCCCTCGCCCTGGTAGGCGAAGCTCCGGACGGGGTTGAACGTATCGCGCTCCCAGGCGAACGCCGTGCCGGCCTGCCAGGTGAGCTGGTAGAGCGTGCCGTCGACGCGCGCCAACCCCTCGGCGAAGTACGGCCGGGGGATGTCGCGCTGGCGGATCACGGTGCCGGTCGCCGGGTCGACCTCCCGCAGGCTGGAGGCGCCCACCTGTCCCGTGCTCTCGTAGAGCTCCCCCCCATCGAGCAGCAGGCCTTGGGTGAAGGCGCCCGGGTCGTGCGGGTGTTCGGCGAGGATCCGCACGGTGAGGGCGGCGGGCTGTCCCCGGCCGCAACCGGCCAGCCCCCCTAGGAGGAGGAGCGCGCCGAGGACCGCACCGCAACGTCCCGAGAGGCGGCGCGCCGCCGTGCGTCTCACGCGCCCACCTCCAGGCGACCTTGGACGGCGCGCCACACCGCTCGTTGCAGCTCGTCCTCGGAGCGCGTCGCGTCGAGGACGAGCCAGTCGCCCTGTGCGGCGGCCTGGCGTAGGAAGCCGTCGCGGACGCGGCGGTGGAACCCGAGCCCGGCGGCCTCCAGCCGGTCGTGAGCGCCGCGGGCCGTGACGCGCCGCAGGCCCTCCTCCGGGGGCAGGTCGAGCAGGACGGTGAGGTGGGGGCGCAGGCCCCCGGTCGCAACCTCGGTGAGGTCGGCGATGAGCTCGAGGTCGAGGCCCCGCCCGTAGCCCTGGTACGCGACGCTCGCGGCCGCGTAACGGTCGCAGACGACCACCTCTCCGTGCTCGAGGGCGGGGCGCAGGACGCGTCCGACGAGCTGCGCACGGCTCGCGCTGTAGAGGAGGAACTCGCCGAGCGCGTCGATCTCGAGGTCCGGGTCGAGCACGACGCGCCGGACGGCTTCGCCCGCCGGCGTCCCGCCGGGCTCGCGGGTGACGCGAACGGCGTGCCCCTCACGCTCCAGGTGGCGCGCCAGGTGAGCGATCTGCGTCGATTTGCCGGCCCCCTCGGGTCCCTCGAACACGATGAACGTGCCCGCCAT
>CAWCUY010000012.1:1212500-1825000 GCA_963798895.1 uncultured Trueperaceae bacterium
CACGCTTGGGCACGGGCACCATCCTATCGCCGCGGGCGGCCCGGTGACCGCTCCTGGCCGAACGGAGCGCCCACTTAGCTAGATGTATATAATCGACCTGACGTCTCAAGGAACCCTCAAGGGTTCGGGGCCGCCCCCGCTGCCCACGGCTTGTGCGCTTTGTTACACTACGTACACCGTTTGGAAGGGGACGGGACGTCCCCGAGCGGAAGGAGGACCGATCCAGCTACGCACGCGCCCTCACACGTAGGACCTGGAGCGGTACGCCATACCTCGGCTTCGGTCTGCACGACATCACTCGGACATGGGAGGACCATGAAGAAACTCTTCTTGCTCATCGCGATCGTTGGTTTGAGCCTGGGCTTGGCATTCGCTCAGGCGGCCAAGGATACGTACGTTTACCAGGAGTTCGGCCCGATCGATACGCTGGATCCGGTCCAGGCCTACGACAGCGCCTCGGGCGAAGCCATCGAGAACGTCTACGAGCCGCTCTTCGGTTATAAGGGCGACGCCGTCGACCAGTACGAGCCGCGCCTCGCGACCGACTACACGCAGTCCGACGACGGCAAGACGTTCACCTTCACCCTCCGTCAGGGCGTGAAGTTCCACAGCGGCAACGACTTCACCTGCCAGGACGTCAAGTACTCGATCGACCGCGCGCTCGTGAGCAACCCGGCCGACTCGGGTGCGTGGGTGCTGAGCGAGCCCCTCATCGGCTACTCCGCCAACGCGACCGACGCCCTGGGCGACGGCGCCACCGACGCCGACTTCCAGGATTACTGGACGAAGATCCAGAACGCCGTCACCTGCAACGACGACTACACGGCGCAGTTCAACCTGGTCCAGGCGGACCCCGCCTTCTTCGCGAAGATGCTGTTCTACGCGGCCGCCATCGTCGACAGCCAGTGGGCCATCGACAACGGCATGTGGGACGGCACCGAAGCGACCTGGCGCGACTGGGTCGGCGTCGACCTGCGCCAGCACTACATGCAGGACCACATGAGCGGCACCGGCGCCTACCAGCTGGTCGAGTGGGTGCCCGGGCAGCGCTTCGTCGCCAAGGCGTTCGACGGCTACTGGGGCGGCGCGCCCACCATCAAGAACGTGCTGCTGCAGAAGGTGGACGACCAGAACGCACGCATCCTGGCGCTGAAGAACGGCGACGCGGACCGCATCGCGCTCGGTGAGCTCTCCGCGCTCGGCCAGGTCGAGGGCCTCCCCGGCGTCAAGATCTACAACCGCGATGGGGGCCTCGGCTGGAGCAGCGTGTCCGTGACCGCTGCGTTCATGAACGAGGCCATCAACGACAAGGACAACCCCAACATCGGCTCGGGCAAGCTCGACGGCAAGGGCATCCCGCCCGACTTCTTCAGCGACCTCGACATGCGCAAGTGCATGAACTACGCGTTCGACCGCCAGGCGTTCATCGAGCAGGTGCTCCTCGGCCTCGGTAGCACCATCACCATGGCGCTGCCGCCGTCGTACCTCGGCTACGATCCCAACGTTCCCGAGTACACGCTGGACCTCGAGAAGGCACAGCAGCACTGCCAGGCGGCGTGGGACGGCAAGGTCTGGGACACCGGCTTCCAGTTCTCGATCCTGTACAACACCGGCAACCTGCAGCGGCAGACGACCGCCGAGATCCTCAAATCGAACCTCGAGTACCTCAACCCGAAGTTCAAGATCGACGTGCGCGGCATCGCCTGGCCCGACTTCCTGTCGCAGCGCAACGATCGCCTGCTGCCCGTGTCGATCGTCGGCTGGATCCCCGACTACGCCGACCCCGACAACTACATCCACACCTTCTACGCCAGCGACGGCTACTACGCCCAGCGCTCGAGCTTCTCGAACGCCAAGATCGACGCGCTCGACCAGCAGGCCCGCACCGAGCTCGACCCCGAGGCCCGCAAGTTCGAGTACAGCCAGATCGGCCAGCTCGGCTACGAGACCTCTCCGTTCGTCCTGATCCCCGACCAGCGGCCGCTCCTGTACGTGCGTGAAGACGTCCAGGGCGTCTACCGCAACCCGATGTACAGCGGCGACTTCCTCTGGAAGGACATCTCCAAGAACTGACGTACCGAGAAGGGGGGCCGAATCCGGCCCCCCTTCTCCACGTCCGGGGAGTACGGGCCCTTGCTATCGTTCATCATCCGTAGACTGCTCTTCCTGCCGGTCGTATTTGTCGGCGTCACCCTTTCGATCGTGCTGCTCATGCAGCTGCTCAGCCCGACCCAGCGGGCCGCCTCCTTCGTCACCTCGGAGGCGCAGCTCCGGAACATCGAGCTGATCATCCGGCAGTACCATCTCGACGAACCCGCCTACGTCCAGTACTGGAACTGGCTCAAGGCCGCCGCCGACGGCAACCTCGGGTACTCCAAGGTGGCCAAGATGCCGGTGCTCCGCGCGATCCGGTTGCGCTTCCCCGCCACCGCCGAGCTCGCGCTCGCGGCGCTCCTCCCGGTCGTGGGGGTGGGCATCTGGTTCGGCACGGCCGCGGCGCTCAACCGCGACAAATTCATCGACCAGCTCACACGCGTGATGTCGATCGTCGGATGGTCGTTGCCGACCTTCGTCCTGGGCATCTGGCTGCTGGTGATCTTCTACGGCGCCCTGAACTGGTTCACGCCCGGCCAGATCAGCGGCAAGTACGCTATCGAGCTCGCCAACGAGGTGGCCAACGGCACCTTCCATCGGTATACCGGCTTCATGACGCTGGACACCCTGTTCAACGGGCGCCTGGATATCTTCATAGACAACGTTTGGCACCTGATCCTGCCGGTCATCACGCTGTCCGCCGTGTCGAGCGCGCAGATCATGCGCGTCATGCGCTCCTCGCTGCTCGACGCGCTGGGTCAGGACTACGTGCGGACGGCCCGCGCCAAGGGGCTGCCCGAGAACGTCGTGAACACCAAGCACGCGCGCCGCAACGCGCTCATCCCCGTCCTCACGCTGTCGGGCTTCACGCTCATCAGCCTGCTCAACGGCGTGGTCATCACCGAGACCATCTTCAACTACCCGGGCATGGGCTCGTGGCTGGCGAACGCCGCGACCCAGCTCGACTACTCGTCGGTCCTCGGCGGGGCCGTGTTCACGGCCATGGTGGTCGTCGTCGCGAACCTCGTGGTCGACGTCCTGTACGGCCTGGTCGATCCGCGGATCCGGTACGACTGATGGAAGACACCGCGACCGCAACCACGCCGGCCGGCGGCGAGCCGATCGCCGAGCAGCGAACCGTTCTCAGGTCCAAGGCCTTCAAGCGCTTCCGGCGCAACCCGCTCGCCGTCACCGGCGCCTCCATCGTCGTGCTCTACGTCCTCATCGCGATCTTCGCACCTCAGCTCACCGTCACGCAGCTGTCGACCTTCCGCAACACCTGCGTGCGGGACCTCGGCCTGGGGCTCGATTCCGTCCACAACATCGCCAACCCGACGAAGGGCGCCTTCTGGCGGTCGATCGTCGCGCCTCCACACTCGTGCTTCACCATCCCTCGCGCCAGCTTCTCGTCGGTGCCGCAACCGCCCTCCGGCAAGCTGTGGCTCGGCGCGTCCTCCGGCGGCTACGACATCTACTACGGGCTCGTGTGGGGCACGCGCTCGGCGTTCTACGTGGGCATCCTGGTGGTCGGCTTCGGCCTCGTCGCGGGGGCCATCGTGGGGAGCCTGACGGGCTACCTCGGCGGGTGGGTCGACAACACGCTCATGCGCGTCGTGGACGTGGTGCTGTCGATGCCGAGCCTGATCATCGCGATCGTCATCGTGACCATCCTCGGGCAGAGCCTCACGAACGTGATGATCGCCATCATGGCCGTGCAGTGGGCGCCCTATTCGCGCATCCTGCGCGGCGACATCCTGTCGATCAAGGAGCGCGACTTCGTCGACGGCGCCCGGGCGCTCGGCGCGCGCGGACCCCGCGTGGTGCTGCGCCACATCCTGCCGAACTCCCTGGGACCGCTGATGGTCATCGCGAGCCTCGACATCGGCTCGGTCGTGCTCACGGCCGCTGCCCTGAGCTTCCTCGGCCTGGGCGCACCCGTTGGCTACGCCGACTGGGGCCAGATGATCAACTTCGCTCGCGACTGGATCCAGGGGCCGCCGGGCCAGCCGCTGAGGTACTGGTTCGTGTCGTTCTACCCGGGCATCGTGATCGTGATCTTCGTGCTGGGCTGGAACCTTCTGGGCGACGCCGCGCGCGACGTGCTGGACGTGCGCAGCTGACGAGGGCGGCAGAGCGAGGTGCCGGCCGGACCCTCAGGGCGCGCCGACGTCGGCAGGGGTCAGCTCGGCGGCGGGGTCGAGGCGCCCATCGAGGGCGAGTAGGAAAGCAGTGAGCGCGAGGTAGTCGTCGTCGGACAACATGCCGGGGCGGTAGCGCGGCATGGCCGCGCGCAGGTAACCGTAGAGGGCCGGCGCCGTGGCCGTTGCCGGGAGCGCGGCCGCGCCGCGCAGGGCCGGAGGGTCGCCGATCGCGAACGCGTTGCGGGGCGTGATCGGCGTGTCGTCCCAAAGAGGCGGATTCCCCGGACGGTGGCAGCGCGTGCAGGTCTGGTGCGTCGCCGGGAACATGCCGCGCCCCTCGTCGAGGCCGAGCCCGGAGTTCCCGTGGCAGGCGGCGCACACCACGTGGTACTCGTGCTCGCCGCGGACCACCTGGGCCGACGCACCCTCCAGAAGGGCATCGAGCACTCCCTGGTTCGGCGCGTGGATGCGGTCGCTCGGCGCGACCATGCCGCCGCGTGCCGTGCCGGCGCGCGCGGCGCCGCCAAGCGTCGCGCCGCCGGGGGTCGCGCCCGTGTCCCTGCCCTGCGAGAGCGCGAACGCCAGCACCAGGGGCGCGACGAGCGCGAGCGGCAGACCGACCAGGGCGCGCATGCGCGAGTCTACCAGCGGCCGGCGCGATGCGCCGGCCGGCTCGGCGTTCGGGCGCGCCTGCGCGCGACCGGCCGGCGCCGTCCGCGTCGCACCGGCGGGAGGCGTCCGCGGCCCCGGAACGACGAACGCCCCGTGCGTGCACGGGGCGTTCGGGTGGGGCCCGTCCGGGGACGTCAGGGGTGGCGGTCTTCGTCGTCCTCCGGTGCCGTGCCGTGGCCGTCCGGCGCGTCGCTCGGTCGGTCCGTGCCGCCCGACGCGGAACCCTTCGCGCCCGGCTCGCCCGTGGTCGGCTCCGCTCCCGTGTGCCCGGTCGTCGTGGGCCCGGTCGTGGGGTGCCCGGTCGTCGAGGGCCCGGTCGTCGAGGAACCGGTCGTCGAGGAACCGGTCGTCGCCGGCCCGGTGGTGCTCGGGCCGCTCGTGTTCGGGCCGGACGGTGCGGGCCCGCTCGCGCTCGGCCCCGTCGGCGTGGGCCCTGTCGGCGTAGATCCTGTCGGCGTAGATCCCGTCGGCGTTGGCCCCGTCGCGCTCGGCGGAGGGGCGACCGGCGGCGTGACGTGCGGCCCCGTGGCCGCGGCGGCTTCGCCGGTGGAGGGCGAGGTGCCGCCGCCTCCCGCCGTCGAGGCGGCAGGGGGCGCGCGGCGGTCGCCCTGGGCGAGACGGACGAGGAAGTACACCAGGCCCGCGACGATGGCGACCGGCACGATGAACCTGAGCAGCCACCAGATGAGCCCCGCGAGGAACTTGAGCACCAGGCCGACGAGCCCGAACACCCAGCCCAGCAGCCACAGCACACCCGTACCGATGAGCAGGGCGATCAGCCCGAATACGACGAGTTCGACGACCTCCTGCAGCGATCGCTTCATGGGCGCAGTATAGCAACGCGCGCGGCGGTCCCCTCGGCTGCCGCGGCGCGGCCGGCGCGGTGGCGAGCGCGGGAGCCGGGCACCCTGCCGGGTACAGTGACCGGGTGCGTGAGGACCTGACCCCGGAACGGATGGTGCACGGCGGCGTCGCCCTCGCCAGGCAGCCCGGGGGGCGGGTGGTGCTCGTGAGCGGCGCCATCCCGGGCGAGCTCGTGACCGCCGAGGTGTCCGAGCGCAAGGGGGTGCTGCGCGGCGCGGTGGTGGAGGTGCTGGAGCCGAGCCCCGACCGGGTCGTGCCCCCGGCGCACCCCGGCCTGGACTACGCGCACATCGCCTACGCGCGGCAGCTCGAGCTCAAGCGGGAGGTCACGGAGGACGCGCTGCGGCGAGCCTTGCGCTCCGACGTCCAGGTTCCCCCGGTTCGCGGCGCGCCGCGGATCTGGTCCTACCGCGCGGCCATCCAACCGGCGCTGCGCTCCGGCCGGCTCGGCTACCGAGCCCCGGCGAGCGACCGCGTCGTCCCGCTCGACGAGGACCCGGTCGCCAACGAGGGTGCCCGCCGCGGTTGGGCGCTGTTCCTGGAGCACGCCGGCGGCGCACAAGGCGTGGTGGAGGTGGCGGTGCGGGGCGACGCGTCGGGCGAGGCGTTGCTGGCGTTCGTGGCGAGCGTGCCCGAGCGCGAGCTGCTCGATGCGGCGCACCGGTTGGTGCGGGCGGGGGTGGCCGGCGTCGGCTACGCGCGCGTCGATCCGCGCGGACGCTTCCGCAGCGGGTCGTCGCGGCTGGCCGGCGCGCGCACCATGCTCCAACGCTTCGGGGACGTCGAGCTCACCGTCAACGCCACCTCCTTCGCGCAACCCAATCCGGTCGCGGCCGGCGCGCTCTTCGTCGAGGCCGCGGCATGGCTCGGAGCCGGGCGACACGCGTGGGAGCTCTTCGCGGGCGGCGGCGCCATCGCGCTGCACCTGGCGCGAACCCACGAGCGCGTCACCGCCGTCGAGATCGATCGCGCGTCGGTGGCGCGGGGCGAGGCGGACGCCGCACGCCTCGAACGGACCAACGTGCGCTTCGTGCGGGCCGACGCGCGGGCGGCGCCCCTCCCGTCCGATGCGGACGTGCTCGTCGTCGACCCTCCGCGAGGCGGCCTCGCATCCGAGCTGCGCCGGCGGATCGCCGCGTCCCCCGTCCAACGGCTGCTCTACGTGGCATGCGACGTCGCCACCTGGGCGCGCGACGTCGCGGACCTGGCTCAGGCGGGCTTCGCGCTCGAGCGCCTCGAGCCCTTCGATCTGTACCCGCACACGCACCACGTCGAGCTGCTGTCGTTGCTTCGGCGCTGAGGGGCGCGGCCCGGTGTGCCGAGGCGAGGGAGCCGCGCAGGCGGCCGCGGCTGCGGCCGCGGAGGCGGGCGCGTTGGCGGTATGCTCGGCGCCATGCTCGCGAAGCGCATCATCCCGTGCCTCGACGTCGCCGGCGGGCGCGTGACCCGGGGCCAGCAGTTCGGCCGCGCCGAGCGCGGGGAGCTGCGCGACGTGGGCGATCCGGTCGAGCTGGCGCTGCGCTACAACGACCAGGGCGCCGACGAGCTGGTGTTCTACGACATCACGGCCACGTCGGAAGGGCGCGGGGCCATCCTCGATGTCGCGACCCGCGCCGCCGAGCAGTGCTTCATGCCCCTGACGGTCGGCGGCGGCGTCCGTACCCTTGCCGACTTCCGGGCGCTGTTCCTGGCGGGCGCCGACAAGGTGTCGATCAACTCGGGTGCGGTGGCGCGCCCGCAGGTCGTGCGCGAGGCCTCCGATCACTACGGGGCGCAGGCGGTGGTGCTGTCCATCGACATCAAGCGCCGGCCCGGCGGGTCCGGCTGGGAGGTGGTGGTGGCCGGCGGCCGCACGCCTACCGGGCTCGATGCGCTGGCCTGGGCGGAGCAAGGGCAGCGCCTCGGCGCGGGCGAGATCGTGCTCAACAGCATCGACGCCGACGGCATGCGCACCGGCTTCGACGTGTCCGCGACGCGCAGCGTGGCCAGGGCCGTCGACATCCCCGTCGTGGCCTCGGGCGGGGCCGGGGCGCCCGAGCACCTGCGCGATGTGCTGGTCCTGGGGGAGGCCGACGCGGCGCTCGCCGCAGGCATCTTCCACAGCGGTCTGGTGAGCGTCCGTGACGTCAAGCGCGTGTGCGCGGACGCCGGCCTGCTGGTCAGGGTGGTGTGAGCATGAGCGACGACGAGCCCACGGTACGGCGCCACCTCGAGACGCTGGCGGTCCACGCCGGCGTCGAGACGGATCCCGCGACGGGCGCCGTCATCCCTCCGATCCACCTGAGCACTACGTTCGAGCGCGCCGCCGACGGCACCTTCCCGCGCGGCTACGTCTACACCCGCAGCGCCAATCCCAACCGCGCGGCGCTGGAGACGGCGCTGGCGGCCCTCCAGGGGGGTGCCGCCGCCGCCGCCTTCGCGTCCGGCTCTGCCGCCGCATCCGCCCTGTTCCGCTCGCTCGATCCGGGGGACCACGTGCTGGTCCCGCGGGAGCTGTACCACGGCGTCCGCCGGCTTCTCACGGAGGGGCTCGCCCGCTGGGGGCTCGAGGTGGAGGCGGTGGACATGGCCGCCTCCGGCGCGCTGGCGCGGGCGTTGCGGCCGACGACGCGCCTCGTCTGGGTCGAGACGCCGTCGAACCCGCTGCTGTCCATCACCGACGTCGCGGAGGTGGTGCGGGCGGCGCGCTCCGTCGGCGCGACGGTCGCGGTGGATGCCACCTGGACCCCGCCCGGCGTGGCGGACCCCTTCGCCCTCGGCGCCGACCTCGTGCTGCACTCCACCACCAAGTACCTCGGCGGCCATAGCGACGTGCTGGGGGGCGCCCTCGTGAGCCGCCGCACCGACGGCCTGTGGGAGCGCATCGTGTTCCTCCAGGCCAACGAGGGCGCCGTGCCGGGCCCGTTCGATTGCTGGCTCGTGCACCGGGGGCTCAAGTCGCTGCCGTACCGCATGCGCGGCCACCAGGACAACGCCGGCCGGATCGCCGCCTTCCTGGACGCTCACGAGCGTGTCGAGCGCGTGTACTACCCCGGACTGGAGGGCCACCCCGGCCACGCGGTCGCGCGCTCGCAGATGGTCGGCTTCGGAGGCATGCTTTCGTTCACGGTGAGGGGGGGCGAGGACGCGGCCCGCGCCGTGGCCGCCGGCGTGCGCCTGTTCACGCGCGCCACTAGCCTCGGGGGCGTGGAGAGCCTGATCGAGCACCGGGCGTCCATCGAGGGTCCCGGGAGCACGACGCCGAAGCACCTGCTGCGGGTGTCGGTAGGGCTCGAGCACCCCGACGACCTCATCGACGACCTGCGTCGGGCCCTGGCCGGCTGAGACCGCCCGGCGGCGGGCTCGCATCCGGGCCGTAGACTGGGGCCCATGACGCTGCCCGACCTCAGCTTCGACGACCGGGGCCTGGTGCCGGTCGTCACCCAGGATGCCGACTCAGGCGAGGTGCTCATGCTCGCCTACGCCGACCGGGAGGCGCTCGAGGCGACCGTCTCCACCCGCCGCGCCCACTACCACAGCCGATCGCGCGGCGAGCTGTGGCGCAAGGGAGACACGAGCGGGAACGTGCAAGACGTGGTCGACGTGCGGTACGACTGCGACGCGGACGCGCTGCTGTACCGCGTGAGGCAGACGGGGCCGGCCTGTCACACGGGGCACCGGAGCTGCTTCTACCGTGGCCTCGTCGACTCCGCGCCCGCCGGCCTCGGCGAGGTCCTGGCGCTGCTCGAGCGGGTCGTCGACGAACGGCTCGCGGCGCTGCCGCCGGGCTCGTACGTGCGCAAGATGCACGAACGCGGGCTCGGGTACGTCGCGCAGAAGGTGATCGAGGAGGCGGGGGAGAGCGCCGTGGCAGCGCTCGAGCACCAGGACGAGGAGCTCGCGGGGGAGGCGGCCGACCTGCTGTTCCACCTCACCGTGCTGCTGCGCGAGCGCGGCGTGGCGCTCGGCGACGTCGCGGGCGTGCTCGCGGAGCGCCACGCCGCGGCGCCGGACCGGAGCTGACGCGGGGCACGCGGTGCGCCGAGGGGCGCCCGCACGAGGCGGCACGCGAGCCGCCGCCGCCGCGCGGGACGCGGCCCCCGGCCGCGGCGATCGCGCCGTGCGCCGTACAATCACGGCCGTTCGGCGGGCGCCCTGCCACAATGGCCCATGACCAAGGCTGCGAAGAGCGAATCGTCCGAGGCGGAACCCAAGCCCCCAACGCCGGCCGCCGCACAGGCGCGCCGGCAGGCGCCGGGGGTGGAGATGGAGCGCGCGCTCGTGCTGGACACGGTGCGGGTGACCGAGCAGGCCGCGATCGCCGCCTCCCGCGCCGCCGGCAAGGGCGACAGCGACCTCGTGGACCAGGCGGGCACCGACGCCATGCGGCGCGTGCTCAACGAGCTCGACATCGCGGGTGAGATCGTCATCGGCGAGGGCGAGCGGGACGAGGCCCCGATGCTCTACATAGGCGAGAGGCTCGGGCTGGCCGGGGACGGCGCCTGGCAGGTCGACATCGCCGTCGATCCGGTGGAGGGCACGAACATCACGGCGCGCCTCATCAACAACGCCGTGGCGGTCATCGCGCTCGCCGACCGCGGCGGCCTGTTCCAGGCGCCGGACACCTACATGGAGAAGATCATCGTGGGTCCCCCGGCGGCCGGCAAGGTCGACCTGTCGTGGCCCGTCGCGGCGAACCTGCGCGCGATCGCCCTCTCGCTCGATCGCGCGGTGGACGACCTCACCGTCGTGATCCTCGACCGTCCCCGGCACGAGAAGCTCATCCAGGACGTGCGCGACGCCGGCGCGCGGGTCAAGCTCATCGGCGACGGCGACGTCATCGCGGCCCTGTCGGCCGCGGTGCGCGGCACCAACGTGCACGCCGTGATGGGCACGGGCGGCGCTCCTGAGGGGGTGCTCGCGGCCGCAGCCCTGAAGTGCCTCGGAGGGGAGATCCAGGCGCGCTTCAAGCCCCGCAACGACGCGGAGCGGGAGCGATTGGAGGCGATGGGGGCGAGCGCGGAGCGCATCTACCGCACGGAAGACCTGGCGCCGGGCTCCACCATCGTGTTCAGCGCCACCGGCATCACCGACGGCGACATGCTGCGTGGCGTGAAGTTCTTCAAGAACGGCGCCCGCACGCACAGCGTGACCATGGGTTTCCAGTCGCGCGTGATCCGCTTCACGGACGCCGTGCACCTCCTGGGCGACGGTGCGCGCGTGACCATCCAGATCTGAGGCGCGGGCGAGGGGGCGGTACGGCGCCACGGTATCCTGGGCGCGTGGACGCGACAGCTCGACGGGGCCTGCGCCTCGACGGCGTAGCGGAGCGGCGCTTCGGTGGCGTGAACGTGCGGTATCCCGCCGACGCCGAGGCCGCGGCGCGGGCCGCTGCGGCGTTGCTCGATGTGCTGCGTCCCGTCGTGGATCACTACCTCGGCGAGCCGTTGCGAGGGGACGTCCGGCTGGAGCTGCTCTCCGAGCCGCGCGTGAGCGGCGCGAATCCCGTGACCGGCGTGATCCGGCACGCCGTTCGGGGCTTCGGGGAGGCCTCGCCGCGCGCCGCGGGTCTCCTGAGCTATCAGCTCGGCCGGATCGCCTGGCACCGCACGACGGGGGAGTCGCGCTACCTCGGGCCCTCCCCGCGCTCGCCGGACTGGCTCGTCGAGGCGGCGCTGCTGCCGCTCGCCCACGCGTGGTCGGACCGTGCCGCCTGGGTGGACTACGTGGCGGATCAGGTCGCGCTCTTCCGCTGGCGCAAGCCGTTCCCGGAGCCGTTGTTGCGCGACCTGCAGCGGCTCGGGCCGAGGCAGAGGCTGGTGGCGACGGCGCAGTGCGTGCTGCGCACGCAGGTGCTGGCCCGCTGGCACCCGGATTGGGTGCGGGCCCTGCGCTATGCGCTCGCGGCCGATGCCGCCCTGTCCGGCGTCGAGGCGCTCGAGCGCGTCACGGCGACGGACGCGGCCGTGTGGGAGGAGCGCTTCGCGACCGACCTCGACGGCATCGGCGCGGCCCTCGAGGGCGAGGCGGCCCCGGAGTGGTGAGCGGCGTGGTCACATGCGCGCGTCGGTGCGGGGGCTCGTCTCCTGCATGGTGCGCTTCCCGACGGGCGTGAGCGCCCACTCGAGGAAGCGCGCGATGGCGCGCCCCCGATGGCTCACCCGCCGCTTCTCGTCGGGCGTCGCCTCCGCGAAGGTCTTCCCGAGCTCGGTGCTGAAGAAGACGGGATCGTAGCCGAAGCCGCCCCCGCCACGCGGGCCCTGGAGGATCTCGCCACGGCACTCGCCCGCGAAGCTCACGACCTCGCCGCCGGGCGTGGCCAGCACCACCGAGCACACGAAGCTCGCGGCGCGCGCGCCCCGCGGCACCGCCTTGAGCTTCTCCAACAGGTAGGCGATGCGTTCGCCGTCGCCGAGATCTCCCCCGAAGCGCGCCGAGTACACCCCGGGCGCGCCCTCCAACACGTCGACCTCGAGGCCGGAGTCGTCGGCGAGCGCGGGCAGTCCGCTGCGCAGCGCGGCGAAGCCCGCCTTGAGCAACGCGTTCTCCTCGTAGGAGGCGCCGGTCTCCGGCGGAAAGCGGTCCACCCCGGCCTCGGCGGCGGACAGCAGCTCGACGTCGAGCCGTCCGAGCCCGTCCCGGAACTCCCGCAACTTCCCGGCGTTGCCACTGGCGATGACGAGGCGGAGCCGGGTCATGCGAGCTGCGGCCTCACGATGTCGAGGACGCGCTGCACCGCGGTGATGCCCGTCGCCACGAGGTGCACGTACGTCTCCGCCGGGATCGGCCGGTCCTCGCCGCCGCCCTGCACCTCGACGACGTCTCCCGCCGCCGTGCCCACGACGTTCAGGTCGACCTCGGCATCGGCGTCCTCGCTGTACTCCAGGTCGATCAGCGCGTCGCCGCCGACCATCCCGACGCTCACCGCGGCGACCTCGTGGCGCAGCGGCCACTCGGAGACCGCGCCGTCGAACACCAGCCGGTTGGCCGCGTGGTGCAGCGCCGCGTACCCGGCGGTGACCCCGGCGCAGCGCGTTCCGCCGTCGGCCTGCAGGACGTCGACGTCGACGATCAGCGTCTGGTTGCGGAAGAGGCGCAGGTCGACCACGGTGCGCAGCACCCTGCCGATGAGGCGCTGGATCTCCTGCGTGCGACCCCCGGAGTACAGCCGCTCGCGCGGGCTGCGCTCATGGGTGCTGCGCGGGAGCAAGGCGTACTCGGCGGTGAGCCACCCCGACTTCGTGCGCTGGTTGCGCAGGTGTGGCGGAAGGCGGTTGTCGATGGTGACGGTGGCCAGGACGGTGGTGGCGCCCCACTCCACCAGGGCCGAGCCCTCGGCGTAACGGCTGTACCCGGGCGTCACGCGGATCGATCGCAGCTCGTTGAGCCGACGGTCGGCCCTCATGGGAGCGCACCCGAGGTCATCGGCTGGCGGCCGCGCGCGACCCCAGGGTCACGCGCTCGACGGGCCCGTCGGGGCCACCCAGGATGTGCGCGGTGTGGCGATAGCTGGCGAGATCGCCGGTGACCAGGTGCTGCACCCCGCCCGAGCCCGCGCTGCGTGCGAGCCCCATGGTGCCGAGGTCGCGCGCCACCACGCGCGCCGTGGACTCGGCCGAGTCGACGAGGCGCACCTCCGGCCCCAACACGTCGGCGAGCGTGCCCGCGAGGGCAGGGTAGTGCGTGCAGCCGAGGATGACCGTGTCGAGCGCCGGGCGGTCGGCGAGGTAGTGTTCCGCGACGAGATGCGCGATCGCCGAGTCCGAGATCCCTTCCTCGACGATCGGGACGAACAGCGGGCAGGCGCGCGCCCAGGTGACGGCGCCGCGGGCCTCCAGGCGGTCCTGGTACACCCTGGCGAGGATGGTGTTCCGCGTGCCGAGCACGCCGATCGTGCCCCCGCCGGCCGCCAGAGCGGCCTCGACGCCCGGCTCGATGACGCCCCACACCGGTACGCTCAGCGCGTCGGCCAGCTCCGGAAGGCTCGCGGCCGAGGCCGTGTTGCAGGCGATGACGATCCCCTTGACTCCGCGCTCGAGCAACGCCTCGCTGATCTCCCGGGCGAAGGCCCGGACCATGTCGATGGGCTTCGAGCCGTAGGGTACGCGCGCGGTGTCGCCCAGGTAGACGAAGGACTCGCCGGGCAGGGCGCGCACGAGCGCGTTCAGTACGGTGAGCCCGCCGACGCCGGAATCGAACACGCCCAGCGGCCGGGATGCCAGGTCGGACACCCGCGTAGCTTACCATCCGCCTTCCGGCGCCGAGGTGGAGAACCGGACGCCTGGACGCGCTCGCCCGGGTTCCGGACGCGAAGCTCAGGCCCGTTCGGGGCCCAGCTCCACGAAGTACGCGCTCTTGGCGGGGAACACGCGGGCGGCGCCGGGGCCCCGCGCCCGCAGGGCGACGAAGGCCTGGGCGCAACGCGCGTTCGAGAAGGGGCCGACGATGGCGGGGCGATCGTCGCGCCAGGCGCCGGGCGGGACCGCCACCGTGGCGTGGACGCCGCGTTCGTCACGGAGCCATACGCGTTCCCTCGGGATCCCCTGACGATAGGGCATCGTCGTTCCTTCCCCGAAGCTCGGGGGTGGCGTACCGCGCCCGAGCGTTCGTACGATGAACCTAGGCTAGACCGTGGCCGTGAGACGGGCGTGGACCGCCCATGACCTCGGTGAGACGAGGGCGATGTGCGGTGCGCGACTCGATACCCTAGTGGGGTATGTAGTAGAGTATGGCTGGTTGGAGCACGACCGAAGGGAGTCCAAGCATGGCTTTTCTCGACGAGAACATCCGGCAGCAGGTGAGTGATGCGCTGGCCGGACTGCAGCACGACGTGGAGCTGGTGGTCTACCGCTCGGGCCGCGTCGTCGTCCCCGGGCGGGAGAACGCCGGCGAGGACGATGCCACCCTGGAGCTGCTGCGCGAGGTCGCGGCGCTCAACGAGCACCTCGAGGTGGTCGAGCGCACGCTGGCCGGCGACGAAGACGCGAGCCGGCTCGGCATCACGCGCACGCCTACCACGCTGTTCCGCCGCAAGGGGTCCGACCGCAGCAACGTGCGCTTCGCGGGGCTGCCCAGCGGCTACGAGTTCAGCACGCTGCTCGAGACGCTGCTGATGGTCGGGGGCGACGACCTGGAGATCACCCCGACGCTGGAGCAGGTGCAGGCGCTCGACGGCGACGTGCACCTCCAGACCTTCGTGACGCCAACGTGCCCCTACTGCCCGCGCGCCGTCCTCACGGCCTTCCGCTTCGCCATGGTCAACCCCCGCATCGTGGCGGAGGGGGTAGAGGCCAACGAGTTCCCCACGCTGTCACAGCAGAACCAGATCTCGGGCGTTCCCGACACGATCGTCCGCGGCGACCGGGAGACCCGTGTGCTGGGCGCCCAGCCCGAGCACGCCTTCGCGCAGGCGCTGCAGCAGGTCGTCGCTTCGCCCGCCCAGGCCTAGACGCAATACCCGGTTCGCGTGGGCGCGCCCGCCGGGCGGACCGGCGGGCGCGCCCACGTCGGCCTTCGTCATGGATCGCCCTCGGCGTCCTGAGGACCGGCGGCGCGACGCGCATCGGCGATGGCGGGGTGCGGGTCGGGGCCGGAGAAGAGCGCCCCGTGCAAGCGGTGGGTGTACTCGACCTCCGTGCCCACGAGGCGCACCAGCAGGTCCCCGTCGCGCCCTTCGGCGACGTGCTCGAGCGGGTGGATGAGCGCCAGCACCTGGTAGAGCTGCCCGATCCCGAGGCCGTCGACGAACTTCACGTACTCACCCGGGCGCGGCGCGATCCGGAAACCGACCGGACCATGGCGCACCCAGCCGTCCGCGGTCGCCTCGACCAGGGTCAGCTCCGTGATGTTGGGCTCCATACTCGCCTCCCGTCCTGCCCCCCTGGGAGGACCAGGGTACCGGCGTCGGCTCCCGGCGCCCGTTCATGGCCGGCCCGCGGTTGCGCGTTCGGTCCGAGGTGGACGTGCCGCGACCCAGGGGGGGTGCCGTCGTTCGGCACGGTCGCTCATGCACGGGCGAGGGTCATGCACGTGCGAGGGCTGCCGTCGCTCGCCGCGCGCGCTCATGCGCATGCGCGGGTGCCGTCCTCGGCGCGCGCGCTCACGCAACCGCCCCCGGGAACCGTTCCCGGGGGCGGTCGATCGCGACCTTGGCGGAGAGGGCGGGATTCGAACCCGCGAGGCAGGGAATGCCCACCTACACGCTTTCCAGGCGTGCTCCTTCAACCACTCGGACACCTCTCCGAACGCGCGTGCCGGCACGCCAGGACGCGTCGGCGGCATCTCGAAGTGTAACAGGCGCCCCAGGGGTGGTCAACGCGCCGCGGGGCGCCGCGGAGCCCGTGGCGCACGGCAAACCTCACCCCATGCGACATGGCCCGCGTGCGGCCGTGGCCTAGACTGGACCCGCGCAGGAGGAGCGTGACGATGCTCAAAGACCGTGTTGTCCTACTCAACGATCCCGAGGACGTGCAGGCGTTCCTCACACGATTCCCGACCAGCGTCATCTTCAAGGCGGGCACGTGCCACAAGACCATGCAGGGGTTCGGCTTCCTGCAGGAGCGGCTCGAGCCCCGTGAGGACCTCATGTGCGGCGTCATCCGCGTGGTGGAGGCCCGCGGCGCGAGCGATCTGGTGGCCGAGCGCACCGGCCTGCGGCACGAGTCGCCGCAGGTGATCTTGTTCCGCGATGGCAGCCCGGTGTTCGAAGCGAACAACTGGGGCATCACCCAGGACGTCCTTGCCGACGCCTTCGTGAAGCTCGGCGCCGAGGGACCCGCGGTGAGCGGCGAGCAGGGACGCGGCGCCGACCTCGAGCCCTACCTCGACGTGCTCGAGCAGTACCTCAGCGGCGTCATCGACGAACAGCAGTTCGAGTTCACCTACACGCACATGTTCCGAGACGACAGCTCGCTGAGATCGCGCGACGAGGTCGAGGTGCTCAACTCGATCTTCGGGGATGTCGACCAGCACATGAACATGCACCTGATGATGGCCGGGCGGGCCGATACGAGCAGGCTCCGCGGCCGTGCGGAGGTCGCCTACCGCCAGCTCAAGGCGATGCAGGAGGGCGCGCCGGCGTAGCTCGTAGCGGCGGGCGTCGGCAGCACCGACGCCGTATCGAGGGCTCGGGCGCGTTCGCGTAGCGGCGCGCCCGATGTCGTGGTGGGCGCACCGGCTCGCCGGCCGTCGGGCGCCCGCCCGCGCCGGCCGTGGGCCTCGCGCAGGCCGCGCGCTACGCGTCGGGCGGCGGTCGCAACCCCGGCAGCCGTCCCTCGAGGGCATCGCGGTAGCGCCGCACGCCTTCCGCCACGGCGCGTCGCGCGCCGGTCCAGATCGAGCGCCCCTCGAACGCGCCGTGGATCGTGTCGAACGCCAGGTCGTCCACGCAGGCCGCGACCGCCTCCACCTCCCACAGGGGGAGCGGCAGGACGTTCGGGAAGGAGTAGGCGAACGCGACGGTACGCCGGTCGGGCACGACCTGCAGGATGTCGCCGCTGAGCAGCGCGCCGCGCCCGTTCGCGCCGTCGGGCCAGTGGAGCACCGCGCCGCCCGGGAAGTGCCCGCCCGCACGCCGCAGCGTGAGTCCCCCGGGCAGGGGCTCGGTCTCTGAAGCCCAGAAGCGGATCCTCGGGTGGGGGTCGACCACCCACGCGCGATCGGCCTCGTGCAGCAGGACCGGGGCGTCGAAGGCTTCGGCCCACAGGCGGTTCCCGCTGTAGTAGTGGGGGTGGCTGATGGCGATCGCGCTCACGCCTCCGAGGGCGCGCACCGCCTCGATCGTGGCGCGGTCGAGCAGCGTCAGGCAGTCCCACAGCACGTTGCCCTCCGCGGTCTGGAGCAGCAGCGCCCTTTGCGAGATGAACGCGCTCGGCGACGTGCGCAGGGCGTACAGCCGGGGCTCGAGCCGCTCGATGCGGTTGTGGTGGTCCGACGCGAGCTCCGCCAGCGTCAACCACCGCTGACCCGACTCCGGCACGTACTGACGGATGTCGTCGCAGATGGCGCAGCGCTCGGGCGGCACGACGGACTCGGGCTGCAGCGTGCCGCAGGTGGCGCAGACGAAGCGCGCCAGCACGTCCCCTTGGTTCATGGCCGCCGCTCCGGTTCCACGCGCATCGTCGTCCTCCTCACCCCATGCTGCCACGCCGGGACGCTCAGGCCGTCACCGCCCGCGGCGGCAGCAACAGGTGGACGTCGCCGAACTCGTGCCACAGGTAGCGCTCCTCCACGGCCGCGCGGTACGCGTCGCGCACCAGGTCGGCGCCCGCCACCGCCGCGAGCATCGCGAGGTGGCTCGCACCCGCGGCGTGCAACCCCGTGAGCAGCCCGTCGACCGAGCCGCCCCCGTGGCCCGGACGCACGAAGCGGCGCGTGAAGCCGCGCCCGGCGTGCACGTGCCGGCCGTCGAAGGTCGTCTCGAGGGCGCGCACCACGGTCGTGCCGACCGCGATGACGCGCCGCCCCTGCGAACGGGCGGCGTTGATCGCCGCGGCCGTCGACGGGGGGAGGTCGAACGGCTCGGCGAACAGCGGGCTCTCGCTCGGCTCGTCCGCGCCCGTTTCCAGGCTGCTCACGCCCGTGTGCAGGGTGAGCGGCACCGTCCCCACGCCGCGCCCCGCCAGGTCGGCGAGGACCCGCGCGCTGAAGGGGCGCGCGGCCGACGGCATCTCCGCGCTGCCGGGCACCCGCGCGAAGACCGTCTGGTAGGCCTCCAGCGGCTGCGCCTCGCCGACGTAGCCGTAGCGAATCGGCCTGCCGGATTCGCGCATCACGCGCTCCAGCGGCTCCGCCGTGGCCACGAACCACAGGCGCCCGAGCCCGGCGTGCGGAGCGATGAAGCGCGCGTCCGTGCCGCCGGCGCCGCCCAGGCGCGCGACGTCGCCGGGCCGGAGGGGGAGCGGACCCGGACGGTCGTAGGCGTAGCGCGGCTCGGCCAGCCACAGGGTGTCGGCGTAGCGCGTGGAGAGGTTCAGTACGAAGTCGCCCAACGCGTTCCCGGCGGCGTTGCGCGCGCCGGCCGCCCCCCGGCGCGCCGCGGGCAGGCTGGCCGTGAGGCTGGCCGGCAGCGTCGCGCTGTCGTTCACCACGAGCAGGTCCCCCGGCCGCAACAGCCGCGGCAGGTCGCGGAAGCGGTGGTGGGTGTGGCCCCGTGCGCGCGACAGCAGCAACCTGACCTCGTCGCGCGCGCGGCCCGAGAGCTCGGGCGGACGGGTGGCGTCGAGTCCCGGTGGGCGCTCGAAGCGGATCCCCGACGCGACACCGCTCACGGCGTCGTTCCGCCGACCGATGGGAGGGTCCAGCTTGCGGCCTGCGCCTCGAAGCGGCGGCCGTCGACGTCGTCGTGGCGCTGACCGAGGAGCCAGGCCCAGAAGGGAAGCGTGACCTCCGGTAGCGGGCGGTCGCCGATGTCCTCACCCGGGAACGCGGCCTGGTGCATCGCCGTGCGCATGTCGCCGGGATCGACCGCCACCGACGCCACGTCCGCTTCCTCGTGGGCGAGCGTGGACGCGAGGAGCTCCAGCGCCGCCTTGGAGGCGCCGTAGGCGCCCCACCCCTCGTAGCCGCCGCGCGCCGCGTCGGAGGAGACGAACACCACCAGGCCGCGGGCCGTGCGCAACGCGGGCAGCAAGGCCTGCGTGAGCGCCAGGGGCGCGACGAGGTTGGTCTCGAGGACGTCGCGGAGGTCGGCCGGATCGGTGTGCTCGAGCCGCGGCAGCGGGCTCGGGCCCAGGGCGGAGGCGTTGTGCACCAGCAGGTCGAGCCGCGGTCCGACCGCGTCCGCGACCTCGGCGCGGTGGTCGGGATCCGACACGTCCCCCGCCACCGCGCGGACGGTGGCGGCGGACGACAGGGTCGCTCCCGCCGCCGCGAGCGCCTCCGCGTCCCGCGCGGTCAGGACGAGGGTGGCGCCCTGTTCGGCGAGGAAGCGCGCGAGCGCGAGGCCGAGGCCGCGGCTGGCGCCGGTGATGACGGCCGTCATGCCGGCGCTGCGGAGGCCCGACGAGCGTCCGCCGGCGGGGTCGGGCTCGGCGGCGGACCCGGGTCCCGAGGATGGCCCCGAGGGGCGTGCGGAGCCGAGGCGCAGGGAGCCGGCGGCGGCGCCGATGGGGGTTGCCGCCCTCGACGCGCGGCCGAGGGCGTGCCCCGCAGGGCGGACAGGATCGCCGCCGGCCCGCGGCGCGCGACGGTCGCTCGCGAGGTACGGAGGCGTCTCGGGGCGTTCGCGAAACCCCACGTTCACCGGTGCTCCCTTCGGATCGGCAGGCGCGTAAGGTGCAGGCGTGCCAGCTGCAGGCGTGCCAGGTGCAGGCGTGCCAGCTGCAGGCGTGCCAGGTGCAGGCGTGCCACGCACAGGCGTGCCACGTACACGCGTGTCACGTGCAGGTGGGGCAAGGGGCGGCGTCCTTCGCGCGCCCGCGGCCGACCCGGACCGTGGCGGACTCGGGCCCGGCGGCCCCGTGGCGGCTGCGACGTTCCGCGGCGATGTTCCGGAAGGCGGCGAGCAGGGCCCGCACCGGGCCGAGGACGCCTCGGTCGGCGCGCGCTCCGGCGGCGCGCGCCGCCCTGACGCGGGCGCCGCGGCGGGCGGCGAGCTCGCGGTCGCGACGCAGGTGCGCGGCGAGCGCTTCGGTGGATACGGCATGTTCGAGCAGCATGATGCAACCTCCGCCCGAAGTATGGTGGGGGCGCCCGCTCGGGCGCCTCGGGCCGGGGGCGCACCCCCGCCTGCGACCAAAGTCGCATGGCACGCCGGCGCCACGGGGCGCCCACGCCTCTGGCCGCCCACCCCTCTGGCCGGGCCCGGCGTCGCGGGACGGAGGCCGATGCATGGGACGACTCGACGGGAAGGTGGCCGTCATCACGGGCAGCACGCGAGGGTTCGGCCTGGCCGTGGCGCGCGCCTACGTGCGCGAGGGCGCGCGCGTGGTGGTGAGCTCGCGCTCGAGCGACGCGGTGTCGCGGGCCGTGGCGGAGCTGGGGAGGGACGCCGCGGAGGGGGCGGTGGCGGACGTCGGCGAGGACTGGGCGGCGGGCGCCCTGCGCGACGCGGCCCTCGCACGCTTCGGGCGGCTCGACGTGTGGATCAACAACGCCGCGCTGTCGGGCGTCTACGGCCCGACCGCGCTGGTCCCCGTGGACGACACCCTCGCGGTGCTCGACACCAACATCCGGGGCACCTACCGCGGCTCGGTCGTCGCGGTGCGCCACTTCCTCGCGCACGGCGGGGGGAAGCTCATCAACGTGCTTGGGCGCGGCTCCGACAAGCCGGTGGCCAACCAGAACGCCTACGCCTCCTCCAAGGCGTGGTCCAACGCCTTCACCCGGGCCCTGGCCAAGGAGACGCGCGGTAGCGACGTCGGGGTGTTCGCGCTGAACCCGGGCCTGATGCTCACCGACCTCGTGGGCAGCGTGCGGGCCGTGCGCGGATTCGAGGGTCGCCTGAAGCCGTTCGAGACGGTGCTGCGGATGTGGGGCGACGAGCCCGCCGTGGCGGCCGAGGAGGTCGTCCGGCTGGGATCTTCGGCGACCGACGGACGCACCGGGCTGGTCGTCGACCTGCTCGGGCCGCGCAGGCTCGCTCGGGGCGCGTGGGGCGAGCTCTCACGGCGCCTGCGGGGCCGGCCCGCGGCCGGCCTGGTACTCGACGTGCATACGGTCGAGCCGGAGAGCTGAGCGCCGCCGGGCCACCGTCCGCGCCCGCGCGACGGTCCCCACGCCGGCTCGCGCCCGAGACGTTCCGCGCGCCGGGCCGCGCTCCGGCTGCGCCCGTGAAGCCCCCTAGAGGCCGTGGTCGCGCGCCAACAGCGCCGCCTGCACGCGGTCACGCACGCCGAGCTTCGCGAACACCGCGCCCGCGTGCGTCTTCACGGTCTTCTCCGCGATGCCGAGGCGCTGCGCGATCTGGCGGTTGCTGAGCCCGAGTGCGATGGCCCCGAGCACCTCGCGCTCCCGTGGCGTGAGCTCCGCGAGGGGGTCCGCCTTGGGGCGGGCGAGCGCCCGCACCGCGCCCGGATCCATCGGCAGCTCGCCCCGCAGCGCCGCGCGAACGCGGTCGAGCAGGGCCTTCGGGCCCGCATGCTTGAGCAGGAAGCCGGAGGCGCCGCGCCGCATGGCCTCGCGGACCTGGCCGTCGTCGAGGAAGCTGGTGAGCACCACCACGCGGGGCTCGCCCGGTCCGCCGGTGAGCTCCTGGAGGAGCTGCAGCCCGTTGCCGTCGGGCAGTTGCAGGTCGAGCAGCACGAGGTCGAGCTCGGCCGCGGCGGCGGCCGCCCGCGCCTCCGCCACCGAACCGGCCTCCGCGACCACCTCGAGGTCGCCCTGCAGGTCGAGGAAGGCCTTGAGGCCGGCCCGCACGACCGGGTGGTCGTCGACGATCAGCAGGCGGGCGGCCACGGCACCTCCACGCGCACCGTCGCGCCGCCGCCGCGGCGCTCCTCGAGGTGCAGCCGGCCACCGACGGCCGCCGCCCTGTCCCGCATGCCGGACAGGCCCAGCCCACCGGCCGTGCGCGGCTCGCCGTCACCGGCGAAGCCGCTGCCGTCGTCGCTGACCACGAGCTCGAGCCGCTCGCCGCGGACCGCGAGTCGCAGCCACAGCGACCGCGCTCCGGCGTGCCGCAGGGCGTTGTGCACGGCCTCCTGGGCGATGCGGTAGAGGGCCTCGGCGATCGCCGCGGGCGGCTCGATCTCGGCCGCGTCGAGGCTCACCGTCAGGCTGCCCCGGGTGCGCTGCGCGAGGCGCAGCAGCGCCGCGTTCAAGCCGGCGGAGAGATCGGCCGGACGCATCACCTCCACCAGCGCCCGCAGCTCCTGCAGCGCGTTGCTCACGATGGCGCCGGCGTCGCCTAAGGCGTCGTCGCGCCGCTCGCCCTCGGGCGCGCTGCGCGCGACGTTCAACGACAGGTCGGCCGCGAACAGGAGCTGCGCCAACGAGTCGTGCATCTCGTGAGCCAGTCGCTGCCTCTCCTCGAGCGTGGCGGCGTAGCGCGCCTGGCTCGTGCGTTCGTCGAGCAACCGCGAACGCTCGAAGGCCGTGCCGAGCTGGCGCCCGACCGCAGCGAGGAACGCGAGCGCCTCGTCGTCGAAGCGCGCGTCGCCCGGCGCGGCGAGGTTGACGATGCCGACGGGGCCCCGCAGCCCCAGGAGTGGAACGCTGGCGTGGATCTCGAGCCCGCCGCGATCGCCGGTCGCATCGCGCAGGCGGCTGCAGGTGACCATGTTGATGCCCCGATCGAGCTGCCCGCGACGGAGGAGCCGCTGGCACTCGCAGCTCCCCTCGCGCAGCGGCGCGCAGGCGTCGAGCTGGAGGGCGGGCGGCAGCCCCGTCGCCGCGGCCAGGCGGAACGACCCCTCGTGGGCGTCGCCCTCCTCGACGTTGGTGAGGAACACCCAGCCGGCGCTGAGGCCGACCATGGCGACGAGGCGATCGAGCGCCTCGGGCACCGCTTCGAGGAAGGTGGGCGCCGCGTTGAGGACGTCGCCGATCGCGTTCAGGGTCTCGAGGCGTTGCAGCCGTGCATGCACGTCCACGCCCGGAGTGTACCGCCGCGCGCCGCGGTGTCGGAGATTCCCCGACGCCTCCCGTCCCGTGCGCCACGGACGTGCCGCTGGCGCAGCGGACCTAGCGTGAGGCATGTCTCGCTCGCTGGGCCGCCGCGTCGGCGTGAGGCCATGGCTCGCGTGTGCCGTGGCGCTGGCGCTGGCGGTGGCGCTCGGCGGCCAGGCGGCCGCGCAGGACACGGCCGTGGTGCTGTTCTGGGGCGAGGGGTGCCCGCACTGTGCCGTCGCCAAGCCCTTCCTCGAGGGGCTTGCGCGCGAGCACGGGGTCGGCATGCGCAGCTTCGAGATCTACGGCGACGAGGACGCGCGGCGCCTGTTCGCGGCGGCCGGCCGGAGCTACGGCTTCGAGCCGCGCGGCGTGCCCACCATCCTCATCGGCGACGAGGTCTTCGTAGGGTACGCCGAGACCATGGACGACACGCTTGGCGGGCGGGTGGCCGCCTGTGCGGCAGGCGGGTGCGCCGATCCGATGCGGCGGATCCTGGCCACCATGGTCGGGGCGGCCGGATCGCGTGTGCCGAGCGTGCTGGGGAGCACGGGCGACACGCTCGCGGCCGACGCCGCGGCGGCGCCCGCGACGCCGGGACTCGGGTCGGTGGACCTGCCGCTCGTAGGGGCGGTGAACCTGCAGGGCCGGTCGCCCCTGGCCACGACCGCCTTGATCGCGCTGGTCGACGGTTTCAACCCCTGCTCGCTCTGGGTCCTGTCGCTGCTCCTGGCGGTGGTCGTGAACACGGGCTCGCGCCGCAAGCTGCTCCTCGTCGGGTTGAGCTTCCTGGGGACGGCGGCCCTGGTGTACGCCCTGTTCATCGCCGGCCTGGTGAACGTCCTCGGGCTGGTCGCGTCGCTGGCCTGGGTGCGTGCGGCGGTCGCCGTCATCACGCTGGCCTTCGCGCTCGTGAACCTGAAGGACTACCTGTGGTGGCGGCAAGGACCGTCGCTGACCATCCCGGAGGCGCAGAAGCCGCGCATCTACCGCGGCATCCGTGGCGTCATGGCGTCGCGCGGGAACGCCGTCGCGCTCGTCGGCGCGAGCGCCGCGCTCGGTGCCGGCGTCACCGTGTTCGAGCTGCCGTGCACGGTCGGGTTCCCGGTGGTGTGGGCCGACATGGTCGTCGGCTGGAAGCTCGGTGCCGCGGGCTTCGCGTGGCTGCTGGCGGTGTACCTCGTCATCTTCCTGCTCGACGAGATGATCCTCTTCGGCGCGGCGGTGGTGAGCCTACGGGTGACCCGTCTGGACGAGCGCCACGGACGCCTGCTGAAGCTGGTCGGGGGCATGCTCATGCTGTTCCTGGCCGCCACGCTGCTGCTGAGGCCGACATGGATGAACGAGCTCGGCTCGGCGTTGGCGGTCGTCGCCGCCTCGCTCGCGGCGGCGGCGGCGGTTCACGGCCTGACGCTCCTCCTGGCCCACCTTCGCGGCGGCCCCGCCGTCGCCCGGGTCACAGGGGCGCCTTCGACGAGAACGACGGCTCCCGACGCTGCCGCAGCGAGTCGACCCCCTCGCGGACGTCGGGCCCGGTGAACCCGAGGAACTCGAGCGCGAGCGACGCATCGAAGCTCGGGCCCGCGAGGCGCAGCCAGTTGTTCAGGGCGTGCTTCGTCCAGCGCACCGCCGTCGGGCTGCCCGATGCAAGGCGCCGCGCCACGGCCAGGGCACGCTCGTCGACCTCTCCGGGCTCGACGCACAGGCTCACCAGACCGATGCGCTCGGCCTCCTCCCCCGAGAGCGGCTCGCACGTCAGCAGGTAGTACTTGGCCTTCGCCATGCCGACGAGCAGCGGCCACAAGATCACCGAGTGATCCCCGGCGGCCACGCCGAGGCGTGTGTGGCCGTCGATGATGCGCGCGTCACGCGCGGCCACCGAGACGTCGGCGAGGAGCCCGGCCACCAGACCCGCACCCACCGCCGGCCCGTGGATGGCCGAGACGATCGGCTTGCCGCAATCGATGATGTTGCGCACGAGGTCGCGAGCTTCCTTCCACACCCGCACGCGCGTGTCCCAGTCGTCGGCGATCCGTTCCACCATGTCCAGGTCGCCCCCGGCCGAGAAGCCCCGACCCGCTCCCCGCAGGACCGCGACGGCGACGTCGTCGTCGGCGTCGATGTCGCGCCAGATCCGCGCCAACTCGGCGTGCATGGTCTCGTCGGCGGCGTTGAGGCGCTCCGGCCGGTCCATGGTGACGACCAGGATGCGCTCCTCCGGCCAGCTCAGGCTCAGACGCTCGTATCCTTCGTAGCTCATCGCGGCCTCCGTCGCTGCCGCCCGGCAGGCCACGCCGGGATCAGAACTCGCGCTTGTCTCGGTCGGCCCGCCGGAAGCGCTCGAAGGCGTCCTCCGCGCCCGTCCGGTGAGGGGCCACCGTGGCCCGGGCGCCGCGGATCTCGTCGTTCGTCGGCCGCGGGGCGGGAGCGAGCGGCCGGGGTTGAGGCGCCGGGGACCGCACCGGATCCACCTTCGGTGGCTCGAACAGCGTCAGCGCAGCCCACAGCGTGAGGCTGACCGCGATCACGAGGAGGAAGCCCAGAAGGAGCATCACCACGAGTGGGGACACGCCTTCCAGGATAGTCCAGGGGGCCGGCGGCCGTAGCGCCCGCGCGCGACCCGCGCTTCCGCGTCAGGCCGGGGGGGCTGCCGCGAGCAGCGCGCACAGGGCTGCCGGGTCGACGTTGCCGCCGGAGGCGACGAGCACGCTCGGGCCGTCGGCGAGGGTGCCGTCGCCCGCCGCGACCAGCGCGCGAAGGGCCGCCAGCGTCAAGGCGCCGGTGGGCTCGACTACCAGGTGCGCGCGGGTGGCGTAGGCGACCGTGGCGGCGGCGATGGCGTCCTCGTCGACCGTCGCCACGTGCGCGAGGTGGCGGCGGAGGATGGCGAAATTCACGAGCCCGATGCTCTGCGTGCGCACGCCGTCGGCCATGGTGCGCGTGACCGCTTCGGCGGGCCAGGTCGTGCGCTCGCCCGTCGTAAGGGACTCCCGGGCGTCGGCGGCGAGGGTGGGCTCGACCCCGATCACACGCGCGCGCGGCGCGCCAGCGGACAGCGCGAGGCAGACGCCGGCGGAGAGCCCGCCTCCACCGATGGGGACGAGGACGTTCGCCACGTCGGGAAGGTCCTCGACGATCTCCAGCCCGACCGTGCCCTGTCCGGCGACGATCCAAGGGTGGTCGTACGGCGGGACGAGCGTCGCCCCCGTCGACGCGGCCACGGCCTCCGCAGTGCCGTTGCGCGAAGCCTGGGTGTTCTCACACCGCACGATCGTCGCGCCCAACGCCCGCGTCCCGTCGACCTTGACCGCCGGTGCGCCCTCCGGGATGACGATCGTCGCCGGGACGCCGAAGTGGCGGGCGGCGAACGCCACGCCCTGCGCGTGGTTGCCGCTCGAGTGCGTCACCACGCCCCGTGCACGGATCTCGGGCTCCAGGGAAGCGAGGAAGTTCAGCGCGCCGCGGAGCTTGAACGAGCCGGTGCGCTGCAGGCTCTCCGGCTTCACGAAGACGGGCCCCCCGCCGGGTCCTTCGAACGGCAACGTGAGCAGCGGCGTGCGCAGCGCGACGGCGCGGATGCGCTCACGGGCCGCCACGACGTCGTCGTGCGTCGGCAGGCCGGTGACGGAGGAGCTGGCGGTGGTCATGCCGCCAGTGTGGCACGGCCGCTCGCTCCACGCGCCGGTTCGCGGGGGCGCGACGGCGGTCCTACGGCACGCTTCGATGTATCCTCTTGACGAATCGTGCATAAACGGCTATACTACGCGCACGATCGGTGAGAGAGAGCGCCCTGCGGGGCGCGTTTCTATTGCCGTCTTTTCTATTGCCGTCTTACCCGCGTCTCTCGCCGTCCGCCCTTTGCCGCGTTGCCGTTGCCCTGGCGCCCTTACCGCGTTCCCGTGGCCGCGAAACAGGTGCGGCGCCTTCCTGCCATGGTGCCAGGGTGGGTCTCGCGGGCCGGGACGCGCGGACCGGTCGCGCGGCTCGCGCGTGCGGAGCCCGCGCGGGGACCGCGCGCTCAAACGCGACGTCGGGACCCGGCGTGCCGCCCCCGCCCCCCGCGGGCTAGCCGTGCTCCGCGCGGAACGCCTCGAGCTCCTCGCGCGTCGGGAGCGCCGGTATCGCCCCGCGGCGCGTCGTCGTGAGGGCCGCGTAGGCGTTGGCTCGGCGCACGGCTTCGGCCAGGCCCTCCCGGTCGTCCTCGAGCCGCTCGCGTTCCAGCACGCTCGCGAGGAGCGCCGCCGTGAACGCATCGCCCGCGCCCGTGGTATCCACCGTCCGAACCTTGAAGCCGGGCACCTCGCCCTCGCCCTTGGGGGTCAGGTAGTACGCACCGGCGTCCCCTCGCGTGACCACCAGGAGGCGCAGCTTGTCGTGCCGCAGCGCCCTTGCCGCACCGAGGCCGCGATCCCCGGTGAGGAACTCGAGCTCGTCTTCGCTGATCTTGATGACGTGGGCGCGCCGCCAGACGCTACGGATGCCGTCGCGGGCGGCGTCCGGTGACGGCCACAGGGACAGGCGCAGGTTGGCGTCGTAGGAGATCCACAGCCCCCCCTCGTCGGCGGCGTCCAGGGCGCGCAGCGTGGCCGCCCGCGACGGGTCCTGGATGAGGCTGATGCTGCCCACGTGGAGCAGGCGCGCGTGGCGCAGGTACGTAACGTCGACCTCTGCCGGCGCGTAGACCATGTCGGCAGAAGGGTTGCGGTAGAAGAGGAAGTCGCGGTCGCCACGCGAGGTCAGCGAGACGAACGCCAGCGCCGTCAGCGTCTTCGGGTCGCGCACGAGCCGGCTGGTGTCGACACCGTCGGCGTCCAGCACGCCGGCGAGGAAGCGCCCGAAGGGGTCGTCACCGACCTTGCCCATGAAGCCGGTGCGTACGCCGAGGCGCGCGAGACCGACGGCAACGTTGGCCGGCGCCCCCCCGGCCGCCTTGTGGAACGCCCGCGCCTCCTCCAGCGTCACGCCGCTGACGTCGGGTACGAAATCGATGAGGAGCTCTCCGAGACAGACCGCTTCGAGCGCTGCAGGCATGCGTCGAGCCTACCGCAGGCGCGGCGGAGGCTGTGGGCGTTCGCCGCGCGCGTGGTGCCCTGCGGCGCGCCTCGCCGCGGGCGACCGTGATACAACGGGAACGCGAAGAACGCGCCCAGCAACGCGAGGTCGGCGGACCCGCGGCGGGCGGAGACGGGACCGAAAGGGCCGGTTCGTGGCCATGACCGACATCCGAGAAGAGCTCAACAGCGCCAGCCTCGAGTACGTCGAGGAGCTGTACCTGCGCTACCTGCGCGCTCCCGAAGAGGTTCCCGAGAGGTGGCGCGAGGCGTTCCGAGACATGCCGGGGAACGGCCTCGCGGCGCGCTCGGCCCTCGGTCCGGCGTTCCGGCCTCGCAGCCTGTTCAACCCACCGAGCGGGGCCTCGCCGCAACAGCTCGACCGTGCCGGCAGCGACGCCGCGGGTCTGCAGCAGCGCCTCGATCGCCTGGTCCGGAACTACCGCGTGCGCGGCCACCGCCTCGCCGACCTGAGTCCCCTGGGGCGCGAGCCGTTCGAGGCGCCGGAGGTGGATCCGAACTTCTACGGCTTCACCGTATCCGACCTGGGCCGCCAGGTGCTCGACACCACCTTCCCGAACGCGCGCACCCTGGGCGAGGTCATCGAGGCGCTGAAGGAGACCTACACCCGCAGCATCGGCGCGCAGTTCATGCACATCGATTCGCTCGACGTGCGCCGCTGGTTGCAGCGCCGCATGGAGTCCACGCGCAACCGGCTGCAGCTCAGCCGCGCACGCCAGCTGCGCATCCTCACCAAGCTGACCGACGCCGTGATCTTCGAGGATTTCGTCCAGAAGAAGTACATCGGCGCCAAGAGCTTCAGCCTCGAGGGGGGAGAGACCCTCATCCCGCTCCTCGACCTGGCGATCGAGAAGGCGGGCGGCGAGGGCGTTCGCGAGATCGTCCTCGGCATGGCCCACCGCGGGCGACTCAACGTGCTCGCGAACATCCTCGGCAAGAATCCCCGCACCATCTTCCGCGAGTTCGAGGACAAGGACCCGGAGATGAACCGCGGTCGCGGCGACGTGAAGTACCACCTCGGGTACAGCAACGACTGGCGCACCGACGCGGGGCAGGAAATCCACCTGTCGCTCGCCTTCAACCCCTCGCACCTGGAGTTCGTCGACCCCGTCGTCCAGGGCCGCGTTCGCGCGAAGCAGGATCACGGCGGCGATCCGGGCCGGGAGCGGGTGCTCGCCATCGAGATCCACGGCGACGCCTCCTTCATCGGGGAGGGCGTGGTGCAGGAGAGCCTCAACCTGTCGCAGCTGGTGGGCTACCGCATCGGGGGCACGCTGCACATCATCGTCAACAACCAGGTCGGCTTCACCACGGCACCGCGCCAGGGGCGCAGCACCACCTACGCCAGCGACGTCGCGAAGATGCTCCAGATCCCCATCTTCCACGTCAACGGCGAGGATCCCGAGGCCGTCGCGCAGGTCATCGAGCTGGCCATGGACTTCCGCCGCGAGTTCAAGCGTGACGTGGTGATCGACATGTATTGCTACCGCCGCCACGGTCACAACGAGGGCGACGAGCCGGCCTTCACGCAGCCGGTCATGTACGACAAGATCAAGCGACGCGACAGCGTGAGGGAGGGGTACCTCGAGCGGCTCCTGAAGCTCGACGAGGTGTCGCGCGAGGAGGCGGACCGGATCGCCGAGGCGCGCCGCGAGCACCTGGAGCAGGAGCTCTCGGTCGCCCGCAGCGAGGAGTTCAAGCCCCACTACTCGGCCTTCGAGGGCGTCTGGAAGGACTACAGCGAGACCGAGGACGCCGCGGTGCACGAGGTCGAGACGGGTGTCGCCGAGGCGCAGGCGTCGGACCTCCTGCGCGCTCTGGCCACCGTGCCCGACGACTTCAAGCTCAACAGCAAGATCCGGCGCGCACTGCATGGGCGCGTCGAGATGGCGGAAGGCTCGCAGCCGCTGGACTGGTCGGCCGGGGAGGCGCTGGCGTTCGCGACGCTGGTCCAGGCCGGCATCAAGGTACGGATGAGTGGCCAGGACAGTGAACGAGGCACCTTCAGCCAGCGCCACGCCGTGTTCCACGATGCCGACGACGGGCACGAGTTCGTTCCCCTGCAGGCCGTCGCGGCCGAGCCGTCCCTGTTCGAGATCCACAACAGCCCGCTGTCGGAAACCGGCGTCCTGGGCTTCGAGTACGGCTACAGCCTCGACACCCCGGACGGGCTGGTCGTGTGGGAGGCCCAGTTCGGGGATTTCGTGAACGCCGGCCAGGTCATCATCGATCAGTTCATCGCGAGCGCGGAGGACAAGTGGAAGCGGCTGTCGGGCCTCGTGATGCTGCTGCCGCACGGCATGGAGGGGCAGGGCCCGGAACACTCGAGCGCGCGTCTCGAGCGCTTCCTGCAGCTCTGCGCCGAGGACAACCTGCAGGTGGCGATGCCGACGACGCCGGCGCAGATCTTCCACCTGCTGCGGCGTCAGGTCCTTCGTCCCCTGCGCAAGCCCCTGGTGGTGATGACGCCGAAGAGCCTGCTGCGCCACCCCAGGGCCGTCTCGTCCCTGGCCGAGCTCGCGAGCGGCACGTTCCGCAGGATCCTGGCCGATGACGCGGTGGACGTCGCGAAGGTCCGACGGGTGTTGCTGACGAGCGGCAAGGTCTACTACGACCTCCTGCAGGCGCGCGAGGAACGCGGACGCGACGACGTCGCGATCCTCCGCCTCGAGCAGCTCTACCCCCTGCCGGACGCCCTGGTACGCGAGCACCTCGACATCTTCCCGGCGGCCGCGCCCGTGTTCTGGGTGCAGGAGGAGCCGGAGAACATGGGAGCGTGGCGGTTCCTCAGAGTACAGTGGGGCGAAACGCTGTGCGGGCGCCCCTTGCGGCGCGTGTCGCGCCCCGCGTCCGCCAGCCCCGCCACCGGTTCCGGGGCAGCTCACAGGCTGGAGCAGGCCGAGGTTCTGCGTGGGGCGTTCGAGAACGAACCCTGAGCCGGCCCGCCCGCCTTCGCACCATCGTGAGGAGCGTACTCCCATGGCCGTAGACGTCAAGGTGCCCTCCGTGGGCGAGTCCATCACCGAGGTCTTCATCGGATCGTGGCTCAAGCACGAGGGGGACGCCGTCGAGAAGGACGAGCCGCTGGTCGAGGTGGAGACCGACAAGGCCACCCTGGAGGTTCCCGCCTCGGTCGCCGGCGTGCTCAGCGAGGTCCTCAAGCGCGAGGGTGACGGCGCCGAGGTCGGCGAGGTGATCGCACGCATCGACGAGAGCGGCGCGGCGTCGGGTGCGGACGCGGAGCGTTCGGGCGGGCGCGAGGGCACCGCCGCGAAGGAGGAGCGGGGCGACGCGCGGGAGAGCGGGACGGACGGCGCGGGCGCCCCCGCGGCGGCGGCGAGCGGGAAGGGAGCGACCGCCGCGCCCGAGGGGGAGCGTCCCGACGCCCGAAGCGGGTCGGCGGCGAGGGAAGCGGCCGCGGCCGCGGAGTCGGGCCGCGACGACGCGGCGCCGGAGCCCGGAGCGCCCGAGGAGACGGTCATGCCGGCGGCGCGCAGGCTGCTCGAGGAGCACGGTCTCGGGCCCGGCCAGGTGCGCGGGACCGGTCCGGGCGGACGCGTCCTGAAGGAGGACGTGCAGGGTTACCTCGCGGACCGGGAGCGGCGCGCCGCCGAGGACGAGCGCGCGGCCGGCGAGGCGGGCGGCCCGGACGGCGACTACGAACGGCAGGAGGAGGTCGTCCCGATGAGCCCGTTGCGCAGGCGCATCGCGGAGCGGCTCGTGGGTGCGCAGCGCGACGCCGCCCTGCTCACGACCTTCAACGAGATCGACATGACGGCCGTGATGGACCTGCGCGCGGAGTACAAGGAGCTGTTCGAGAAGCGGTACGGTGTGCGCCTCGGGTTCATGTCGTTCTTCGTGAAGGCCGCCGTGGACGCGCTGAAGCAGATCCCGCAGCTCAACGCCGAGATCCGCGACGGCGGCATCGTCTACAAGAACTACTACGACATCGGCGTGGCGGTGTCGGCCAAGAAGGGGCTCGTGGTGCCGGTGTTGCGCAACGCCGAGCGGCTGAGCTTCGCGCAGCTCGAGGACGCCATCTCCGACTTCGGGCGGCGCGCCCGGGACAGCAAGCTGACGCCCGACGAGCTGCAGGGGGGCACCTTCACCATCAGCAACGGCGGCGTGTTCGGGTCGCTCATGTCCACGCCGATCGTGAACCCGCCCCAGTCCGGGGTGCTGGGCATGCACGCGATCCAGGAGCGGCCGGTTGCGTTGGAGGGGAACGTCGTGATCCGGCCGATGATGTACGTGGCGCTGACCTACGACCACCGCATCGTGGACGGGCGGGAGGCGGTCACCTTCCTGAAGCGCATCAAGGAGGCGGTCGAGAGCCCGGCCCGCATGCTCCTCGAGGTTTGACGAGGGCCGGCCGCCGTTCGCAGCCGGCCGTCCCGCGGCCCGGCGCCCACCGGGCCGCGGACGCGAAGGACGCTACACTCGGCCGTTGGAGGCCCTCATGCCCAAGCACGACATCGTCATCATCGGCGCCGGGCCCGGTGGGTACGTCGCCGCCCTACGCGGAGCCCAGCTCGGCTTCGACGTGGCCGTGGTCGAGAAGGAGCCGGCGCTCGGAGGCACCTGCGTGCGCGTCGGTTGCATCCCGAGCAAGGCGTTGCTGGAGTCCAGCGAACGGTTCGCGGAGGCGCGCGCCGGACTGGCGGAGCACGGCGTGAAGGTGCCGTCGGTGGAGCTCGACCTCGGCGCCATGCTTGCGCGCAAGGAGCGCGTCGTGAAGCAGAACACGGACGGCGTCGCCTTCCTCTTCAAGAAGAACGGGATCACGCGCTACCTCGGTCGCGGGCGCCTGGCGGGGCACGGGCGCGTGAGCGTCGAGGGCGACGAGCCCGCGGAGCTGAACGCGGAGCGCATCGTGCTCGCCACCGGCTCGGTTCCCGCCTCGCTGCCCGGCGTCGAGCCGGACGGCGATCTGATCGGCGGCAGCACCGAGGCCCTCGGGTACGGCGAGGTCCCGCGCCGCCTGGCGGTCATCGGCGCGGGCTACATCGGTCTCGAGCTCGGAACGGTGTGGTCGCGTCTTGGGGCGAAGGTGACCGTCCTCGAGTACTTCGACCGGATCCTGCCCGGCATGGACCTGGAGCTGGCGAAGGAGTCGCTCAAGGTGTTCAAGAGACAGGGGCTCGCCTTCCGGCTCGGCGCGCGCGTGACCGGCGCGGAGGTGGTCGAGGGGGGCGAAGGGCGGCACGTGCTCGTGAAGGTCGACGACGGCGACGCGGTCGAGGCCGATCGGGTTCTGGTCGCCGTTGGCCGCATGCCCGCGACCGAGGGCCTGGGTCTCGAGGAGGCCGGCGTGGAGCTCGGCGAGCGCGGCCGGGTGCGCGTGACGTCCACGTTCGAGACCAGCGCGCCGGGCATCTACGCGATCGGCGATCTCATCGACGGCCCCATGCTGGCCCACAAGGCGGAGGACGAGGGCGTCGCGCTGATGGAGAAGCTGGCGGGCGGGGCGGGCCACGTCGACCGGGCACTGGTGCCCGGCATCGTGTACACGGATCCCGAGATCGCCACCGTCGGGCGCAGCGAGGAGCAGCTCCGGGAAGACGACGTGCCCTACCGCAAGGGGGTGTTCCCCTTCAGCGCCAACGGGCGCGCACGTGCCCTCGGCAAGGCGGAGGGGCGCGTGAAGATCCTCGCGCACCGCGACACCGACCGGGTGCTCGGCGTGCACATCCTCGGTCCGAGGGCGGGAGACCTCATCGCGGAGGCGGTGGCGGCCATGAGCTTCGGCGCGAGCTCCGAGGACGTGGCGCGAACCATCCATGCCCACCCGACGCTGTCGGAGGCCGTTCGCGAGGCCGCCCTCGCGGTCGACGGGCGAGCGCTGCACATCTAGGCCCAAGGGCGGAGGGGGCGCAAGGCTCGGGCCAACGGACGGCGCGCTCGGTCGGCGCACCTCCATGGTCCTCGACGTTCATGGACCTGAACGTTCATGGTCCTCTTACGACGCTGTCAACTTCGGGGGCCACGGTGGGGGAGGGCGCGCCGAGCGCGCGCCGGGAAGGGAGCCCGATACCATCATGCATCGACTCGACAGCACCGTTCGCCGCCGCCTCCCGCCACTCGTTGCCGTTCTGGCCCTGCTGGCCGCGGCCGCTCCGGCGGCCCTGGCCCAGGGCGGGACCGTCAGCGGCAAGACCGTGGAGGTGAAGATGCTCGCCGAAGGGGGCCAGTTCTACTTCGACCCCATCGGCCTTCACGTGGCGCCTGGCACGACGGTCCGGTTCGTCAACGTGGGTTCGACGCAGCACTCGTCCACCTCGTACACGCCCGACAACGGGGCGGTGCAGGACCGCCGCATCCCCGACGGCGCCGACTCGTGGGATTCCGGCCTGCTGAGCGACACCCAGAGCTTCGAGGTGACGTTCAGCGAAGGAGGGCGTGTACGACTACTACTGCACGCCCCACCGCGCCCTCGGCATGGTCGGGCGCATCGTCGTCGGCGATCCGAGCGCGTACCCGGCGAAGCCCCTGGACGGGCTCACGCCCAAGGCGCAGGACGCGATGCCGAGCGTGGACGCCATCCTCGCCCAGGACGACGGCGAGCTCAGCTGGCAGGAGGCCCACGCGAGCCCCTGAGGGATCGGCGGGGTCGTGCGCATCCGGGGCGCCGGCTCGAGCCGGCGCCCCGGATCACGAGGGCTGCGGCGGGCCGGCGTCGGCCGGCAGCCACACGGTGAAGACCGCGCCTCCGTCCGGATGGTCCCGCGCGGAGATGCGCCCGCCGTGGGCCTCGGCCAGCGCCCGCGCGATGGCGAGGCCGAGCCCCGAGCCGGAGCCGCGAGCGTCGCCATCTCCGGCGCCGTCCGACGCTTCGCCGCGCGTGCGGGCCGCGTCGCCACGGTAGAAGCGCTCGAACAGCCGCTCCGGATCCCCGGGCGGCAACCCCGGGCCGTGATCGCGCACCCACAACGCCACCCCCCCGTCGCGTGCCGCCGCGCCGAGCTCCACGGGGCCGCCCTCGGCATGGCGCAGCGCGTTGTCCACCAGGTTCGCGAGGAGTCGAAGCATCCGGTCGGCGTCCACCGTGGCCGAGAGGCCCGGCTCGACCTCGTCGACCCTGAGCGGCACGCCGTCGGACGCCGCGCGCACCGCGAAGGCCTCGGCCGTCCGGTGCAACAGCGGCGCGAGCGCGCACGGAGCGCGCCGCATGGGGAGCGGCCCGGCCTCGGCCAGCGACAGCGTGCGCAGGTCCTCCACCAACCGTGCCAGCGTCATCACCTCGGCGTGGAGGCGCTCGAGGCCGGCCCCGTCGGCGCGGCGCACGCCGTCTTGCATCGCCTCGATCTCGCTGCGCAGCACCGACAGCGGGGTGCGGAGGTCGTGCGCGACGTCCGCGACCATGTCTCGGCGCCAGGCCTCCTGGCGCTCGAGACCCGCGGTGAGCTGGTTGAACGCCTCGGTCAGCACGCCCACCTCGTCTCCCGCAGGAGGCGGACGGAGACGCAGCCCACGCTCGCCGGCCGCGAGCCGGCGGGCCCCGTGCGTGAGGGCGACGAGCGGTCGGGTGACCAGCCGGGTGACGAAGGCGGCGGCGGCGGATGCCAGCAGGAACGACAGCAGAGCGGCGAGCAAGGCGCGCCGCACGATGCCCGTGAGCGCCTCGTGCACGGCCGGGGATCCGGCGCCCGCGCCGCCGTTCGTGGGACGCCACCAGGCCCAGGGGGCGGAAGCCGCCCCCGGACCGAAGAGCTCATGGCGCGCCCCGAACACGGCGCCGAGCGTGAGGAAGGTGGTGAGCGTGACCGCCGCGAGCGCGACGAAGGCGAAGGCGAACGCCAGCCTGCGGCGCAGACCCGAGCGGTGGCGCCACGCGGGGTGGAACGGGGGACGTTGGCCGTGCGGTGGCCGGCCGGGTGGCGCGTGCGCGGACGCCGCCCGCGACCCGCCGCACGGGGACGGCGCGTGAGGGCCGCGGCGCCGCCCCCATCCGTCCGGTCGGCGGCGCGGCACTCAGCCCTCCCGCAGGCGGTAGCCGACGCCCCGGACCGTCTCGAGGGCCTGCCCGCAGTGCCCGAGCTTGCGCCGCAGGTTCTTGACGTGGGCGTCGACCGTGCGCGCCTCGGCGACATGGTCGGGATCGCCGAGGACCCCGAGGAGCTCCTCGCGCCGTCGCACCACCCCGGCCTCGCGGGCCAGCTCCGCGAGCAGCCGCACCTCGCTGGCCGTCGCCTCGACGCGGACCCCAGCGCACCTCACCTCGTAGCGGTCGAGGTCGACCTCGAGGTCGCCCGCCCGGAACACGCGCGCCTCGGCCCAGCCGCCGCCGACCCGGCGCAGGACCGCCCGCACGCGCGCCACGACCTCGCGCGGGCTGTAGGGCTTCACGACGTAGTCGTCGGCTCCCAGACCGAGACCGACGAGCTTGTCCACCTCGTCGTCGCGCGCCGTGAGCATGATGATCGGCAGTGCCGACACGGCACGGATCCGGCGCGCGACCTCCAGGCCGTCGATGCCGGGAAGCATCAGGTCGAGCAGCACGAGGTCGGGTCGAGCGGCCCGCCACAGCTCGAGCGCGCGGTGGCCGTCCTTCGCCCACTCCGTGGCGTAGCCCTCCCGCCGCAGGTAATCCTGGAGCACGCTCGCGAGCCCCGCCTCGTCCTCGACGATCAGGATGGTGCCGTGGCCGTTGCCGTGGGCGCTCTCGTGCATGACGTCCCTCTGCCGTGCGCGTCGCCCCGAAGCATAGACCCCGCCGGTGCGGGGTCGGGGCAGATGAGGGGGCGGGGGCGCCGTGGGGCTCCCCCGCCGCGACCCTCACGCGGCCAGGGCGCGCTTCAGGGCCTCGAACTCCTCGACCGTGATCTCTCCGCGTGCCAGCCGCCCACGGGCGATGTCGATCGGCTGGTCGCCCGTGTGGAGCCACCTCGCGAACGGGTGGGCGCCCGGGCCGCTGTCGTCGTCGGCACCGGACGGTTCACCCCCGAGCGCGGAGCGGAGCCGGTCGAACGCGTCGCGGTCGATGTCGCCGCGGGCGAGGCGCGAACGTAGCGCGTCGATCGCGTCGTCGTGCGAACGGGGGCGAGCGCGGTACCCCCCGCCGCGCCCCCAGCGCGAACAGCCGGGCGCGAGGCTGCGCCGGCCACCGCTCAGGACGAACCTCACGACCCACACCAGGACGACGAAGAACAGGATCGTGCCGATGAAGTTCAGGAAGCCCAGGCCGAAGCCGAGGCCGTGGCCATAGGGGAAGGCAAAGGCCATGTCGAAACTCCTTTCCGGGGCGCCGCGCCGGATCGCGCGCTCCACGCCCCATGGACGCGAAGGTACGGCCGGCCGCGTGAAGCCCTCCCGCGGCGCGTGTGAAGGCCCCGTGAACGGTGCCGGGGGGTGCCATTTGGCAGCGCAGGCACGAGAAACCTGCCCGAGGCGCTGGTATGCTGGCGGGGATGATCGTCGCCGATTCCCGTGACCTCACCATCCGAGATCCCGCCCTGCACCCGATCGCCGACAAGGTCCTCGAGGGCCGGCGGCTGGACGCGGCGGACGGCATGACCCTGTACCGCACGCGCGACGTGGGCACGCTCGCGCGCTTAGCCGACATCGTGCGCGAGCGCAAGGTCGGCGCCAAGGCCTACTTCGTGCACTCGCTGCGGTTGTCGCAGACGAACCTCTGCTACGTCGGCTGCACCTTCTGCGGGTTCCAGCGCCGCTTCGGCGAGGATGGCGTGTGGGACATGGATCTCGACGACGTGTGGGCGTACGTGCGCGAGCACCACCACCCCGAGCTCACCGAGATCCACATCAGCTCCGGGCACCACCCGAAGCGCCCGTGGCAGTACTACCTGGACCTCGTGCGCGGCCTCACGGAGCACTTCCCGGGCGTCCAGGTGAAGGCCTGGACCGCCGCGGAGATCCATCACTTCACGCGCATCACCAGGCCTCGCAAGAGCTACCGCGAGGTGCTGTCCGAGCTGAAGGACGCCGGCCTCGTCGCGATGCCGGGGGGCGGCGCCGAGATCTTCGCGGAGCGCGTGCGCCAGAAGATCGCGCGGGCGAAGGTGAGTGCCCAGGGGTGGCTCGACGTTCACCGGACCGCCCACGAGCTGGGCATCCCGACCAACGCCACCATGCTCTACGGACACATCGAGACCCTCGAGGAGCGGCTCGATCACATGTTGCGCCTCCGCGCGCTGCAAGACGAGAGTCCCGGCTTCTTCTCGTTCATCCCGCTCGCGTTCCAGCCCGACAACAACCCGCTCGCCCACGAGCTGGGCACCCGCTTCACGACCGGTCTGGACGACCTCCGCAACCTCGCGGTCGCGCGCCTGGTGCTCGACAACTTCCCGCACATCAAGGGCTACTGGATCATGATCACGCCCGAGCTGACGCAGGTGAGCCTTTCGGCCGGCGTGAGCGACATCGACGGGACCATCAAGGACGAGCGCATCGCCCACGCCTCCGGCGCCGTCACGGAGGCCGGCATGACCGAGGACGAGCTCGTGCGCCTGGTACGGGACGCGGGGCGCGTACCGGTGCGACGCGACGCGCTCTACCGCGAGCTGCGGGTGTACGCGTGACGCCGCTCGGTGGCCGCCGCTGATGGCGCGGTCCCACGAGCCGCCGATCGAGGCGTCCAGCGGAGCGGCCGGCCGCACGTCCGCCGAGCCGCGCGTGGAGCGGCTCGGCATCGTGTCGTACACGAACGTCGCTCCACTGCACTGGGGGCTCGAGCCGTGGAAAGGCCCCGAGACCCGCTCCGAGTTCGTGCACGGCGTGCCCACCGAGCTCAACGCGGCTCTCCTGGCCGGCGAGATCGACCTCACCCTCATCTCGTCGGTGGAGTTCATCCGTCACCGGACTGAGCTGCGGGCCCTCCCGGACTTCTCCATCGCTACCCTCGGCCCGGTCTACAGCGTGATGCTCTTCCACTGGCGCCCGTTCGACGCGTTGGGTGGCGCCCGCCTCGCGGTCACCACCGACTCGGCCACGAGCGTCGAGCTCCTGCGGGTCCTGCTGCGCTCGGGTGGCGCGAGCGCCGAGCTGGTGCCGATGGCGCCGGATCTCGAAGAGATGCTGCGCGCGTGCGACGGCGCGCTGCTCATCGGCGACGCGGCCCTGCGGGAGGCCGTCCAGCGCCGGCAGGTCGACGGCCGACGGCCGCTCGTGACCGATCTCGGCGAGGCGTGGTACCGCCTGACGCGCCTGCCGTTCACCTTCGCGGTATGGGCCTCGCCCGCCGATCGGAGGCCGTCGGACATGCTCGTAGCGCGCTTCCGGGCGGCGCGCGAGGCGGGCCTGGGCCACCTCGCGCGGGTGGCGACGCGCGAGGCCGAGCGGCTGGGGCTGTCGCGCGCGGTGGTCCAGCGCTACCTCGACAACTTCCGCTACCATCTGGAGCTGCCCGACCGCGACGGGCTCGCGGAGTTCGCCCGGCGCATCGACCCCGACTTCCGGTCGGCGGACCTGCGCTACTGGGACCTCTAGCCCTCGCGCCGCGGCGACGGAGCGCACGCGCTCCCGAGCCGCGGCGGTGTAGACTTCGCGCCGTGCGCCCATCACGTCTTCCTTGCCCGCCGCCGGGCGGCAGGCGCCCCTCGTGAGCGTCTGGCCCGGTAGGCCGTTCCCGCTCGGGGCCACGCCGGAGGCCGACGGCGTGAACTTCGCGCTCTACAGCGAGCACGCCACGGGTGTCGAGCTGTGCCTCTTCGATGCCGCACAGGACCCGCAGCCGAGCCGCACGCTGTCGCTGACGGACCGCACGGGTCCCGTCTGGCACGGCTTCGTTCCCGGCCTTCGAGCCGGGCAGTGCTACGGATACCGCGTCCACGGCCCCTACGAGCCGGCCCGTGGGCAGCGCTTCAACCCGCGCAAGGTGCTGCTCGACCCGTACGCCAAGGCGATCGGGCGGCCGCTCACGCTGCACGACAGCCTCCTCGGGTACGACCGCGCTGCGCTGGAGGCCGGCCGCGATCGGCCGGACTCGCGCGACAGCGCAGCGTACGCGCCGCTGGCGGCGGTCGTGGCGGACGACTTCGAGTGGGGCGACGACCGCCGTCCGGACGTGCCGTTCGAGGACACCGTCATCTACGAGGCGCACGTGCGCGGCCTGAGCGCGCGGCATCCCGACGTCGACGAGCGGGTGCGCGGCACCTACCTCGGGGTCTGCTCCCCGCCCGTGCTGGAACACCTCCGGTCCCTCGGCGTCAGCACCGTGCAGCTCCTTCCCGTTCATGCCATCGCCGACGAGGCGCATCTCGCCAGCAAGGGCCTGAGGAACTACTGGGGCTACAACACGCTGGGGTACTTCGCACCGGAGCCGCGTTACGCCACCGGCGGCTCCCTGCAGGCGGTGACCGAGTTCAAGCGCATGGTGCGGGCACTGCACGCGGCGGGGTTCGAGGTGGTGGTGGACGTGGTGTTCAACCACACCGGCGAGGGCAACCACCGCGGCCCGACGCTGAGCTTCCGGGGGATCGACAACCGGAGCTACTACAAGCTCGAGCCGGACCGCATGCAGCGCTACATCGACTACACGGGCGTGGGCAACACGCTCGACCCCGGCAACCCCTACGTGCTGCAGCTCGTGATGGACAGCCTGCGCTACTGGGTACAGCAGATGCACGTCGACGGCTTCCGCTTCGACCTCGCGGCCACCCTCGCGCGCGAGCTCTACGACGTCGACATGCTGTCGGCGTTCTTCAAGGTGATCCAGCAGGATCCCGTGCTGTCGCGCGCCAAGCTCATCGCCGAGCCGTGGGACGTGGGCCCCGGCGGATACCAGGTGGGCAACTTCCCGTGGCACTGGTGCGAATGGAACGGCAAGTACCGCGACGTGGTGCGCAGCTACTGGCGCGGCGACGCGGGCCGGGCGGGCGAGCTCGCCACGCGCGTCAGCGGCTCGGCCGACCTCTACGTCGGCAACGGCCGCAGGCCGTACGCCTCGATCAACTTCGTGACGGCGCACGACGGCTTCACGCTCAAGGATCTCGTGAGCTACGCGCGAAAGCACAACCGCGACAACGGCGAGGGGGGGCGCGACGGGAGCGACCACGACCTCAGCAGCAACGGTGGGGTCGAGGGGCCGAGCGACGATGCACAGGTGCTGAAGCTGCGCGAGGTGCGCCGGCGCAGCCTGATGGCGACGTTGCTGCTGAGCCAGGGCGTACCGATGGTCCTCGGCGGCGACGAGATCGGTCGAAGCCAGGGCGGGAACAACAACGCCTACTGCCAGGACAACGCGATCAGCTGGTTCGATTGGGAGGTGAGCGAGCCGGACCGGGCGTTCCTGCGCTTCTGCCGCCGCCTCATCGCCTTCCGCGCCGAGCACGCGGCGTTCCGCCGCCGCACGTTCCTCACGGGGCGGCAGGACGACGCCGGCTGCCGCGACGTCGCGTGGTACCACCCGTCCGGCAGCGAGATGACCCACGACGACTGGCACGACCTACCCGGCGACGCGTTCGGCATGGTCCTGTGCGGCCCCGCGCTGCACGAGCGCGATCCCCGCGGCCGGCCCCGCACCGATGGCTCGTTCCTGCTGTTGTTCCACGGGCGGGAGCCAGGCACGTTCACCCTGCCCGCCACGCCGCAGGGCGACGCCTGGGAGCTGCGCATCAGCAGCGTGCCCGACCGCGATGCGAACCCGTGTCGGCACGAGCCGGGCGAGGCCGTGACGCTGGTGCCCTTCGCGCTCGACGTGTTCGAGGCCGTGCCCGGCGGGTCCGGGACGGGCTGAGGCCCGCCGCGAAGGCTCCCGGCCCGCTCAGGGGGCGGCGATCTCCGTGATCTCCGCGATCTCCACCGGGCGCCCCTCGCGCAGGCTCAGCGTCGCGGCGTCCGCCACGCGCAGCGACGCGACGGCGTCGCGCGTGCCCGGTGCGGGGGCGCGCCGCGCCAGGACCGCATCCACGAAGGCCTGCAGCTCGAGCCGGTAGGCGTCCGTGAAGCGGTCGATGAAGAAGTCGTAGGTATCGCCGTGGACGCCGGCCGCGTCGAAGCGCCACACCTTGGTCGCGCGCACGTCCTCGGTGACGAGCTTCCCGCGCTCGCCGTGGACCTCGACCCGGAGATCGTAACCGTGCACGGTGCGGCGCGAGTTCATCAGCACGCCGAGGGCGCCCGAGGCGAACTCGAGCGTGAGCACGCTCGTGTCGACGTCGCCGCAGCGCTCGTACACCGGGTCGACGAGCACGCGTCCGAGGGCGGTGACACGCCGGACGGCGCCGACGACGAAGTGCGCGGTGTCGATGTCGTGGATGATCGAGTCCCGGTAGAAGCCGCCGGAGCTGGCGATGTACGCCTCGGGCGACGGCGCCGGGTCCGAGGACTGGCTTCGGAACAGCTCCACCGCGCCGATCTCGCCGGCGTGCACGCGACGGGCGACGGCGGCGTAGCCCGGGTCGAAGCGGCGGTTGAAGCCGATCTGGAACGGCACGCCGGCGCGCTCCACCGCCTCCATCGCGGCGACGGTCTCGCCCAGGTCCAGCGCGACCGGCTTCTCGCAGAACACCGCCTTGCCGGCCGCCGCGGCCGCGCGAACCTGCTCGGCGTGGCGGGTGGTGGGGGAGGCGATGAGCACCGCCTCGACCTCGGGGTGCTCGAGCACCTCCTCGACGCTCGCCGCGACCGTCGCGTCGCCCGCGGCCGCCCGCTGCGCCGCCCCACGGTCCGCGTCGAACACGCTCACCAGCCGCGCGCCGGCCACCGCGCCGGCGAGGTGACGGGCGTGCAGCGCGCCGATGCGGCCGGCGCCGAGCACGCCGAAGCCGAGCCCGGCGCGCCGGGCAGCTCGTGGGCTCACGGCCGGTACGGGCGCTGCCGCGCCCGCGCGGCCTCGTACTGGGCGCGCGCCCGGCGCACGCCCTCGACGCGGCTGGTCTCGGCCACCGGCACGTCCCACCATCCGCCGAAGTCGCCCACGCGGCGCTCGGGGTCGACGGGAACGACGATCACCCGCACCCCCGCGGCGCCCGCGGCGTCGTCGAGCGCGGCCTGCAGCGAGATCTGGTCGGGCGCGAGGGTCGCCTGCGCGCCCATGGCCGCGGCGTGGCGCACGAAGTCGACCGGCAGCGTCGCGCCGCCGGCGGCCCCGGAGCCCTCGCGGTAGCGCAGCTCGAGCCCGAACTCGTCGGTGCCCGTCGCGCGTTGCAGCCCGTGGATGCTCTGGAAGCCGTGGTTGTCCACCACCACCAGCGTGAGGTCGAGCCGCTCCGCGACGGCCGTGACGATCTCGCTGTTCAGCATCAGGTAGCTGCCGTCGCCGATCATGACGACCACCCGCCGCCCCGGCTCGGCCAGCGTCACGCCGATCCCGGCGGGGATCTCGTAGCCCATGCACGAGTAGCCGTACTCCACGTGGTAGGCGTCGGGAGCCGACGGTCGCCAGAGCTTCAGCAGGTCGCCGGGCATGCTTCCGGCCGCGCACACCATGACGGCGTCGCCGCCGACGGCGTCGTTCACCATCCCGATGACCTCGGCCTGCGCCAACCGGGTCGGATCGCGAACCTCGCGCAGGCCGGTGACGGTGCCGTCCCAGGTCGCCTTGGCGTCGGCCGCCGCGCGCCGCGCCGCCTCGTCGACGCCGCGCCAACCGGCGGCGACGAGCGCGTCGGTGAGCGCTTCCAGCGCGCGCCGGGCGTCGGCCACGAGGGCGACCCCCTGCAGCTTGGCGGCGTCGAAGGGGGTGACGTTGATGCCCAGGACCCGGACGCCGGCGTGTTGGAAGGCGCTGCGGGAGCCGGTGACGAAGTCGCCGAGGCGCGTGCCGAGCGCGACGATCACGTCGGCCTCGGCCGCCATGCGGTTCGCGGCGCTACCCCCGGCCGCGCCGACGGGACCGAGCGCCAGCGGATGGTCCCACGGCAGCGCGCCCTTGCCCGACTGCGACTCGCACACCGGCACGCCGAACGCCTCCGCGAACGCTCGTAGCGCGCGCTCGGCCTCGCTGTAGCGCACCCCGCCGCCGGCGACGATCAGGGGGCGCCGTGCGCCGCGCAGCAGCTCGACGGCCGCCACCAGCCCCTCGCGATCGGGCTCGGGCCTCCGAAGCGTCCACACCCGCGGCTCGAGCAGCTCCGGCGGTACGTCCCACGCTTCGGCCTGCACGTCTTCGGGCAGTGCGATCGTGACGGCGCCGGTCTCGACCGGGTCGGTGAGGACGCGCATCGCCTCGGGAAGCGCGGAGAGCAGCTGCTCCGGGCGCGTGATGCGGGTGAAGAACCGGCTGACGGGCCGGAAGCAGTCGTTCACGCTGACGTCGTGCTCGGTCGGGTGTTCGAGCTGCTGCAGGACCGGGTCCGGGATGCGGTTGGCGAAGTAGTCGGCGGGGAAGAGCAGGACCGGCAGGCGGTTCACGGTCGCCAGCGCCGCCCCGGTGAGCATGTTGGTCGAGCCCGGCCCGATGCTCGCCATGCAGGCGAAGGTCGCGCGCCGGCGGGTGTGGCGGGCGTACGCGGCTGCCGCGTGCACCGCGGCCTGCTCGTTCTGCGGCCGGTAGAACGGCAGGTCGAGCTCGCCGGAGAGCTCCGCCAGCGCCTGACCCAGGCCTGCGACGTTGCCGTGCCCGAAGATGCCCCAGGTTCCCGCGATGAGGCGCTTGCGGACCCCATCGCGTTCGCTGTGCTGGACCGCGATGAAGCGCACGATGCTCTGCCCGGCGGTCATGCGCGTCGTGCTCCGCGCGCTCACGGGAGGCCCCCTCGGTGGCGCCGGATGGAACGTCGGGGAGCGCGGCCGGCCACCTCGCGGCGTGCCGGGCGTCCCGTGCGGAACAGGGTCATGGATCCTCCTCGCCAGCTGCATCGAACGCGGCGACCAGCGTCGGGCGTCCCGTGCCGTGCGCCCACCGTGCGGCGGGCGTCGGCCTCAGGCTACGCCAGGCGGCGCCGGCCCCGCTCCGGCTCGGGCCGCGACGAACGGCTCGCCCCGGCGCGCGTGGTGGAGCTCCGCCACGCGCCGGCCCCGCGTGGTTTCGAATATAAGCACGCGCGTTTCGAGAGTCAATCGAGCGAGCATGCTAGACTTTCGCTCGAAATCGCGCGGGTCGCGCGGGCCGGCCGGGGCGTCGGCGGGCCAGCGCCGGCGGTAGGCGGATCGACGTGTCCCGCCGCTCGTCGTCCCCTCCGAAGGAGGAAGCATGGAGCATCATCTTCGGGCCGGATCCCCGCCCCAGGTCACGCCGGAGTCCGCCGAGTGGAGGTACCTGAGCTTCACCACCCTCCGGCTGGCGGCCGGCGAGCGCCGCCGCCTCGCGTGCGACGAGCGCGAGGTGGCGGTGGTTCCGCTCGCGGGGAGCGCGGGGGCGCGCGTGGAGCGGAGCTCCTTCGACCTCCACCGGCGCGGCGTGTTCGAGGCGCTGCCGCAGGTTCTCTACCTGCCGCCCGGCGCTGCCGTGGAGTTGGTCGGCGGTGCGGGCGGCGCGGAGCTCGCGTACGGGAGCGCCCCCGCTTCCGGCCGCTACCCGGTGCGGCTGTTCGAGCGCTCGGAGATGCGCCGGGAGGTGCGGGGCGGCGGCGCCGCGCGGCGCGAGGTGCACCACGTCCTGGCGCCCCCGCTGCCGGCCGAGCGCCTGATCCTCTACGAGGTCTACGTGCCCGGCGGCATGTGGTCCGGCATCCCGCCGCACTGCCACGACGGTCGTCTCGGGTCGCCCTACCTCGAGGAGGTCTACCACTACCGCTTCGATCGCCCCGCGGGATTCGCGCTGCATCGCAACTACACCCGCGAGGGCGACCTCGACGAGCGCTTCACGGTCGGTGACGGCGACACGGTGCTGGTGACCCGGGGCTTCCATCCGGTGGCCGTGGCGCCGGGCTGCAACGCGTACTTCCTGAACTTCCTGGCGGGAGAGCTCGAGGACGAGGCGCGCGCGACCGCGCCCGTGGACGACCCGGACTTCGCCTTCCTCAAGGACGACTGGACCGCGGGCACCGCCGAGCTCCCGCTGCCGATGGACGGCTGACGCGCCTCACTCGCCTTCGTCCTCGAAGCGGATCCATGCCGTGACGCGGCGCGACGCACGCTGCAGCGCCCCGAAGTCCGACGCCGACAGGCGCGGCTCGGCGCTCTCCAGCAGGCGGCGCACCTCCTCGCCTGCCGTCCGCCGAAGGCTCCCGTCGGCGGTCGTCGCCTGCAGGTTGCGCAGCACGGTGGCCATGTGGCGGCCGACCATGAGGTCCCCCGCGGCGTAGACCCTGAGCTCGCCGAAGAGGTGCTCCGTCAGCTCCGCCAGTTCGGTGACCGGCAGCACCAACCTCACCGCCCCGTCCTCGTCGCGCAACACCGACGGCGGCAGCGTTCGCTGCGACAGCAAGTTCAGCGCCTCGGTCATGCGGTCGATGCAGGTCACGGCGGTGAACGGATCGTTCACACCCGGGGACAGCGCGCGCACCGCCACCTCGAGCAACTGGTCGAAGAGGAACCCCGGATCCTGCGTCGGCGTGCGCCCGGTGCCGAGCACGTAGTGGCTCTCGATCTTGCCGGACAGCTCGTCCGCGGCGCTCGCCGGGAAGACGTCGGCGAGGGGGCCGCCGAGCAGGACGAAGGAGCCCGGAGCGTGGTGGAGGCGAACCACCGCGTCGTGGTGCCGCGCCAGCGCGACCAACGAGCCGCTCGAGACGGCCTGCACGTAGCCCGTGCGGTGCGACCGGAGGGTCACCGCCTCGGCCTCGAAGCCCTCGGGCAGGTCGGGCGCGGGCTCCTCGCCGGGAGCCGTTCCCTCCGGCACGTCGTGCTCCGCCTCGGCGCGCTCCTCGAACGCGAGGACCTGTCCGTTGAGCTGACGCCCCACCCGGGCCAGGATGTAGCTGGCCTGGATGCTCTCGGCCGCGTGGTGCACGAAGTAGATGAACACGCCGAGGTTCACGAGGGTGAGCGCGAACACCACGGTCACCGACACGTGGGGAACGTACGCCGCGCCCACGGGCCCCTCCGACGGGCTCTGCACCACGCGCAGCACGATCAACGCGTACAGGAACGTCGAGATGAAGCTCGCCAGGCTGAGCTGGTTGCCGCGGTCGCGCATGAAGTTGTCGAGGATGCGGGGCCCGTACTGCTGAGACGCGAGCGACAGCGCGACGATCGTGACGGAGAACACCACGCCCGCCACCGTGATGATCGAGCCGGCAACCGTGCTCAGCAGCGCCCGGGCGCCTGCGGGATGCCCGGCGCCGCCGAAGAAGGCGCTGGTGACCAGGCTCTGCTGCGGCACCCGACGATCGATGGCCAGGGTCGCGAAGGCGACGACGATGGTCGCGACGGCGACGACGCTCGGCAGGAACCAGTAGCTGGCCTCCAACCGCTCCCACCACCCACGAAGGCGAATCGACACGGGAGCGCGAACCTCCGATCGGCGGCCCGGCGGGCCGTCCGCTCCGGACCCTACAGCACGTAGCGGCTCAGGTCTTCGTCGCCGACGATCCCCTCGAGCTTCCGGCGGACGTAGGCGCCGTCGATGACCACCGCGCCGAGGTCCGTCCCGAACGACACGTCTTCGAGGACGGTCTCCAGCACCGTGTGCAGGCGGCGGGCTCCGATGTCCTCGACCTCGCGGTTCACCCGCTCGGCGTACTCGGCCAGGGCGACGATGCCGCTCTCCTCGAAGCGGACGTGGTTGCCGTCGACAGCGAGCAGCTCGATGTACTGCTTCGTCAGCGCGTGGCGCGGCTGCGTCAGGATGCGTTGGAAGTCGCCGGCGCTCAGCTCCTCGAGCTCGACGCGGATGGGGAAGCGGCCCTGTAGCTCCGGGATGAGGTCGCTGGGCTTGGCGACGTTGAAGGCGCCGGCCGCGATGAACAGCATGTGGTCGGTCTTGACGGGGCCGTAGCGGGTGGTCACCTGGGTGCCCTCGACCACGGGCAGCAGGTCGCGCTGGACCCCCTCGCCGCTCACGTCGGCGCCGCCGGTGCCCTCGCTCTCCGCGATCTTGTCGATCTCGTCGATGAACACGATCCCCATGTTCTCGGAGCGGTAGACGGCCTCGCGCCCGACGGCGTCGTGGTCGATGAGGCTGTCGGCCTCCTCGTCCTCGAGCACCCGGCGCGCCTCGCGCACCGACACCTTTCGCCGCACCCGTTTCTGCGGCATGAGGTTCGAGAGCATGTCCTGGAGGTTCATCCCCATCTCCTCCATGCCCGGCATCATCACGCCCGCCGGGCGCTCGTCCTTGACCTCGATCTCGATGAGGCGCTCCTCGAGGTCGCCCCGGTCGAGCAGCGCCCGCATCTTCTCGCGCCCCTCGCTCGTCCCCCCGGGCAGCAGCGCGTCGAGCAGGCGCTCGCGCGCTCCGGAACGGGCGCGGTCCCTCACCTCGTCGCGCTTCTCGTCCTCGACCATGGCGACCGCGGAGCGCACCAGGTCGCGCACGATCGACTCCACGTCACGGCCCACGTACCCCACCTCGGTGAACTTGGTGGCCTCCACCTTGAGGAACGGAGCGCGAGCGAGGCGCGCGAGGCGCCGGGCGATCTCGGTCTTTCCCACGCCCGTGGGGCCGATCATGAGGATGTTCTTGGGCGTGATCTCCGCCTGGATCTCCTCCGGCAGCTGGCGTCGGCGGTAGTGGTTGCGCAGGGCGACGGCGACGGACCGCTTCGCCTTGCTCTGAGCGATGATGTGGCGGTCGAGCTCCTCCACGATCTGCAGGGGGGTCAGCTCGGTTGCGCGGGGCGCGAGCGCGTTGCTGGTCACGACGGCTCCTCCGAATCGTCGTCCGACGCGTCGTCCTCGGCGTCGTCGTCCTTCGCGGCGCCGCCCACCGTCAGGACGGTCGGCGTGCCGCTGGTGTAGAGGTCGATCTCGGCTGCGATGAGCAGCGCGGTGCGGGCGATCTCCGCGGCCGGCAGCTCCGTCTCGCGCAGGAGCGCGAGGGCGGCGGCCTGCGCGTAGGGACCACCGGACCCCACCGCCGCGACGGGATCGTCAGGGCTGATGATGTCGCCCATCCCCGACAGGGTCAGGATCTGCTCGGCATCGGCCACGATGAGCATGGCCTCCAGGTTGCGCAACGCCCGGTCGGTGCGCCACTCCTTGACCGTGTCGACCGAGGCCCGAAGGAGGTTGCCCTTGGCGCTGTTGAGGTAGCCCTCGAACTTGTCGAGCAGCGTGAAGGCGTCGCTCACGGCGCCCGCGAATCCCGTCAGGACGCGACCGTCCGACAACGCCCGGACCTTGACGGCGCCGCGCTTCACGATGGTCTCGCCCAGGGTGACCTGCCCGTCACCGGCGAGAGCGGTCACGCCGTCGCGGTGGACGGCGACGATGGTGGTGCCGTGCATGCGATTCATACGCCCCGCAGCTTAGCAGCCGGGCGCGTGCGCCCCGGTGGCGCGGAGGGGCGCCGGGGTAGCATGGCCGCATGCGAGCGCACGACTTCGGAGGGGGCTGGCTCGAGCTGATCGTCGGGCCCATGTTCAGCGGCAAGTCGGAGGAACTCATCCGCCGTGTCCGGCGCGCCATGATCGCGCGGCAGGGCGTCCAGGTGTTCAAGCCTGCGCTCGACGATCGCTTCGACGCGCAGGCCGTCGCGTCCCACGATGGTCGCACCGTCGAAGCCGTTCCCGTCCAGGACGCGGCCGACCTCCGGGCGCGGCTCGACGAGGGCGCGCACGTGGTGGCGGTCGACGAGGGGCAGTTCCTCGACGATGCGCTGGTCCCGCTCGCGCTCGAGCTCGCCGACGCCGGCAAACGGGTGATCATCGCCGGCCTCGACCTGGACTTCCGCGGGGAGCCGTTCGGGATCATGCCCGCGCTGCTCGCGCACGCCGAGGTGGTCGAGAAGCTCACGGCCATCTGCCGTTGCGGGCGTGCGGCCACGAGGACGCAGCGCCTCATCGCGGGCCACCCGGCGCACGCCCGCGACCCCGTCATCCTGGTGGGGGCGGCGGAGCGCTACGAACCCCGTTGCCGCGCGTGCCACGTGGTCGTTCGCGAGGCGCGCGAGACACCCCTGTTCCAGCTGGTGCCCTGAGCGACCCGCCGGCGCGCGCGCGACGCGCCGCGGGCGCCCGGTGCGCGCGCGTGGATGGGCGCGGCGCCTACTCGACGCGCAACGGCCGCCTCGCGAGCACCCCCACCTCACCGCGGTCGCTCTGGTAGCGGATCTCGTACGCTCCCGCATCCTGCGGCACCCGGATCACGAGCGGCGACCCGTCCCTGGTGTAGGCGTAGGTGCCGTAGTCGCCATCGGCCGCGTCGGCCGACACGATCGTGAGGTAGTCGCTCGGTCCGTCGGGGCCGGTCCAACGCACCGTCAGCTCGCCGCCGGCCGCCGCGCTGGCGGGCGCGTCGATCGTCACCGGCACGCCCGCCACGACGGTCACGCTCACGCGGCCGAGCACCTGGGTCGGGTCGGCGTCGTTCTGGTAGCGGATCTCGTACGCGCCGGGATCCATCGGCGCCAGGAGCTGCACGGTGAGGTTCGGCTCCTCGACGTAGGCGTAGGCGGCGTAGGTGCCGTCCTTCGCGCCGGCCGGCACGATGGTCACGTAGTCCGATCCGTGCCCGGGACCGCTGACGGCGACGTCGAACATGGAGCCGGCACGGATGGGATCGGCGGGGCTCAGGCCGATCTCGGCGGCCCGGATGACGATGGGATAGGCGGCGTAGACGCGCCCCTTGGCGTCGCTCCGGTCCGTCGAATAGCGCAGCTCGTACTCGCCCGGGGCGAGCGGCGCGGTCAGGGTCAGGGGGTTACCGTCGCGGGTGTAGGCGTAGGACAGGTAGGCACCCGGCTGCGCCCCGGCGGGAACGATCGTGATGTAGTCCCGGTTGGCGTCGGGTCCCGTCCAGCGCACCTCGAAGTCGGCGCCCGCGATGACCTCGCTCACGGCCTCCAGCGTGATCGGCTTGGGGGGTTCCACCGTGAAGCGGGTGCGTGCGAGCACCGTGCCCGGATCGTCGTCGGACTGGTACCGCAGCTCGTACACGCCGGCGTCCGAGGGTGCCGTGAAGGTCAGCTCCGGGCCCTGCTCGGTGTACACGTACGCGCCGTACGTTCCGTCCTTCGCGTCGGGCGGGACGACCGTCACGTAGTCCCGGGGGCCGTCGGGTCCGGTCCATGCCACACCGAAGTCCGTCCCGGCGAAGACCGCGTCGTCGACCACGCGCAGCGTGGCGGGGCTCGGCGTCACGCTCAGCGTCGCGCGCGCGGCGATCGTGCCGACGCTCAGGTAGCGCAGCTCGAGCTCGCCCGGCTCGAGGGGAGCGGTCGCGTTCAGGTGATCGACGTTCTCGACGTACCCCACCAGGTCGCCTTTCGCGTCGTCGGGAGCTGCGGCGGGCACCACCACGACGGCGTCGCCCGCGACGCTCCGACCGGTCCAGCGAACCTCGTAGGTCGTGCCGGCGGGGACCTCGGCGGGCACCGAGAGGGCCACCTGGGCAGGGGAGAGCTGCGGGGGGGCCGGTGCATCGGCCACGACCTCGCGCACGGCTCCCTGGAGGGCGGCCGCGAGACCGGCCGCGTCGGCGGCACGGTCGAAGGTCGCGAGCGCCGAGAAGGCGCGCGCGGACTTCTCCGGCAGGTCGAAGCCGATGATGCGCAGCTCGATGGCGGGTTGGGCGGAGGCGAGCTGGGCCACCGCGGCCGCGAGATCCCCGCCGCACGATTCCTCTCCGTCGGTTACGAGCACGATCATGCGTCGGCCGGCGCCGGGCGCGAAGTCCGCGGCCGCGGCGAGCAGGGAGCGCACGATCGGCGTCGCTCCGCGCGCCTTCACGGCGTCCACCGTGGCCTGCAGGGCACCCTTGTCGACGTCGGCGATGGGCACGTAGAGGGTGCTGTCGTCGCAAGCGCGCGGGTCGAGCGCGTCGAGCTTCGAGCCGTACACCCGGAGCCCGACATCCAGGCCCTGCTCGGGCAGCGCACGGATGAAGGTGCCGAGGGCGTCCTTCGCCGCTTCGATGCGGTATCGCCCGTCGGCGACGCGGTTCCACATCGAGCCCGAGGCATCGAGCACGACCTCGACCTGCGTTGCGACACTCTGCGCCGCTGCCGCGGCGAGGAAGACGAGAGTTGCGAGGACCACGACGATTCGGCGCATGGGCTGCCTCCGGGAGGGACCGACGCCTCCAGTCTAGCCGGGGGCGCCCCGGAGCGCGACGCCCGCGCGCACGCCCCGTCGCCCGCCCCCGTCGCCCGCCCCCGTCGCCCGCGCCCGTCGCCCGCGCCCGTCGCCCGCCCCGTCGGCCGCCGGGCGCGGCCGCCGCTGCGTCAGGGTTGCAGACGGCTCCCGTCGCGCGGGAAGGCGCGCGCGAAGCGGACGTTGCCGATGCCCAGCAACGACGCGGTGATGCGCTCGGCGCCGATCGCGAAGCCGCCATGGGGCGGCATCCCGTGCTTGAACACCTCGAGGTAGCCCCGGAACGCGTCCGGATCCATGTCGCGCTTGGCGAGCTCCTGCAGCAGCACGTCGTAGCGGTGCACGCGCTGCCCCCCCGAGGTGATCTCGACACCCCTGAACAGGAGGTCGAGTCCGCGCGTGAGCCCGCCGTCCTCCGGGTAGGTGTAGAAGGGGCGTGCGGCCTCCGGGTACCTCGTGACGAAGACGAAGTCGCTGCCGTGCTCCTCCATCGCCCAGCGGCCCAACAGGCGCTCGGCCTCGGGGTCGAGATCCTTGCCGCCGCTGACGTGCCCGTAGCGCTCGGCGACGAGCGCGCGCGCCTCCAGCAACGGGATGCGCGGGAAGCCCTTCGCGACGTTCGGAACGGTCGCGCCCAACAGCTCCAGCTGCGGCGCGCAGCGCTCCGTCACGGCGCCCATCATCGAGCCGACCAACCCCTCCTGCAGGTCCATCACGTCCCCCTCGTCGTCGATGAAGCCGAACTCCGCGTCGAGCGACAGGTATTCGGAGAGGTGGCGGGTGGTGTGGCTCAGCTCGGCCCGGTACACGGGCGCGACCTCGTACACCCGCTCGAAGACGCCGACCATGATCTGCTTGTAGAGCTGCGGCGATTGGGCCAGGAAGGCGCGTTTGCCGTAGTAGTCGACCTCGAAGAGATTGGCGCCGCCCTCGGCTCCGGCGGCGACGAGCTTGGGCGTGAAGATCTCCGTGAAGTCGCGCGCGTCGAGGTACGCGCGAAACGCGCGCACGAGCTCGGCCTGCACCTTCAGCGTGGCCTGGGCGCGGCGTCCGCGGAGGCTGATGTGACGGTACTCCAGCAGCGTGTCCGGATGGATCCGGTCGTCGTCGCGCGCGATGTCGATCGGGGGCGGCGCCAGCGCCACGCTGACGATGTCGAGGCGCTCCGCCTGCACCTCCAGCCCGCCGGGCGCTTTGGCGCTCTGCACGACCGTGCCGGTGACGGACACGCAGCTCTCGGGGAGCGGAAGGTCCGCGTTCTGGAGCACGCACTGGACCACTCCGGTGCGGTCGCGCAGCAGCAGGAACTGGATCCCGCCGAGGTCGCGGCGGCCGTGCACCCAGCCCGTCAGTCGAACGCGTTCACCCAGGTGGGTGGGCAGGCTGCCCACGAGCGTTCGCGTGTCGGTCGCGGTCGTCACGATGGCGTGCTCCTTCACGAAAAAACCCCGAGGCCGGCCTCGGGGTGCGTCGGTCGATGCGTTGCTGGCTAGGCCCCGGGCCGTTCCAAACGGGGATCGTCGTCAACGCGAAGTGGCCGGTGTTCCCACATCATGCGCGTAAATCTAGCAGCCGGTGACGGCCGTGTCAAACCTGGCGGCGGGGGCGCCGGCGGCGCGGGATCAGCGCGCGCTCCCGAGGTGCCGACGAAGGAGCTCGATGTGGGCCGCGTCCTTGGGGCGTGCGAGCCGTTCCTTGAAGGCCAGGACGTGCTCGAGGCGAACGCACGGGAGGCCGGCGACGAGCTCGGCGCCGTCGATGAGCGCGTCGAGGTCGTCACCCATCCAGCCGTCGAACACCTCGACCTCGCCGGGCAGCTCCACGACCCGGTCGGTTTGAGCCGTGCGCGCCTCGCCCAGCTCGAGCGCCCGCCTCCAGGCGGCGCCGCGGGCGACGACGTCGAGGTCGTGCACGCTATCCACGAGGCCGTGGGCGAGCATCGGCCCGCTGCCGTGGAGGGCGAAGTCGCCTGCCGGCAGCCCGAGGCCGGACAGGCGCGCGCGCGCCTCGGCCAGCGTCATCGACGTGCAGGGTGACGGGACCCGTCCGGCACACAGGGGGTGGTGGCGTTCATGGCCGAGTCTACCCCGGGGGGCGAGGCGGGCCCGGGTCGAGCACGTGCCTGCCCGACGGGCCCGTGCCGACGCGCCCGTGCCGACGCCGACGCGCGCTCACGGGGGCAGCTCGAACGCGAGCTCGACGGCGCCGACGAGGAGCACGAGACTGCTGCGCCGCGCGAACTCGGCGGGGGTGAGCCACTCGAAGGCGTCGTGCTCCTCGCTCGGCCGCACCGCTCCCGACACATGGCGGGCCCGGTAGACGACCACCACCATCGGGAGGCCGAGGCGCCTCGCCACGTAGGCCGTGACCGGCCTGCGGTCCACCTCGACCTCGACCCCGCACTCCTCGGCGATCTCGCGCCGCACCGCGTCGTAGGGCTCCTCACCGGGCTGGAGGCGGCCGGAGAGCGTCTCCCACAGGCCCGGTCCGGCCTGCTTCGCGCCCGAGCGCCGCATGGCGAGCACGCGACCTTCGCGCATCACCACCGCCGCGACCGCCACCACGTAGAGCTGCGTGTCCTCGCCGTCGCTGGCCTGCGTCGCCCCGCTCGCCGGCGCGGAGCCGTGCTCGGACGTCATGCTCGGCGCCTCCTCGCCCCCACCGTCTCCCAGGATGCCACGGCGGGCGGCCCGGCTTGACGCCTCATGGAGCGTAGCCTAGACTTCCTCGAACCGCACCCGGCGCCGCTGGCGGACGCCGGGGGTCTTCGCGCCGGAGGGGGCGGCGACCCGCGGACCGAGGGCGCCGCCCCTTGGGAAGGATCTCGGAATGGTGAGAAAGCAGTTCGTCAAGAGCCGAAACGTCGTCAAGGTGACGTTCGAAGTGCCGGCCGACGTCGAAGCCGACGCGGTCTACCTCATCGCCGATGCCGACGGGTGGGAGCCCGTGGCGTTCGACAAGCGCAAGAACGGCAGCTGGAAGCTGGCCCGCGAGTTCGCCCCGGGTCGCCGCGTCGAGTTCCGCTACCAGCTCGAACGGCAGGACGGCACGGCGTTCGAGAACGACAGGGGGGCGGACGGCCTGGTCGCGAACGACCACGGGACGGAGAACGCGGTCCTGAACTGCTGAACCGGCGCGTCGCGCCGCCCCCCGTGCCCATCGTGCGGCCCGTTCTACCGTACGGGCGCGTCGCGGCCGACGTGGGCCGGGGCGCCTCTCACGTTTCGCGGGTCGGCGACGGGCCGCGCGAGGTCGCGCCCGCCGGGCTGCCTCACGGCTCGCCCCACTCGACGATCAGCGCCACCAGGCCGCGCCGGACCCGCACGGAGGTGCGCCCCCGGGCCTCGTTCGAGACGCCGAGGCCGACGCCGAACGGGAGCGCCGCCCCGGAGAGCGGGTAGCGCGCGCCGCCGACGTCCACGCGGGCGTCGCCCTGCAGGCTCAGGAGGCTGAAGAGCGTGCCCTCGGGCAGGTCGGGCTCGAGATCGTCGCCGGCGGCGAGGATCCAGGCCTCGTGACGCCGCGACACCAGCCGCGCGTGGACCCCCTCGCCGCGGAGCCGCCCGGCGATGAGCAGCGCAGCCAGGGTCTGGTCGACGCGGCCGCCGAGCGTGCCGAGCAACAGCAGCCTGCGCGCGCCACGCTCGAGGGCCGCCTCGATGCCGAGCTCGAGGTCGAGCTGGTCCTTCTCCCGCGGATGGGTTACGCGAGCAACGTCCTGGTACGGCTCGAGCTCCCCCTCCGTGGCGCTGTCGAAGTCCCCGACGATGAGGTCGGGCCGGCGTCCGAAGGCGCCCGCATGGCGGACCCCCGCGTCGGCAGCGATCACCACCACCGCCCCCCCGACAGCGCGACGAAGCTCGTCGGTCACCCGCACGCTGCCGCCGGCGAGCACCACGCCCAGGGCGCCGGCCGCGGAGCCCGCGCCCCCCTGCCCGGCGCTCACGCGGCCCCCAACGGCCACCAGGCGTCGTCGGGAACCACCAGCCGCACCTCATCGCCGGCCGCGGGCGAGCCCGCGAGCTCGCGAGGGAACCCCTCCCACGCCACCCGGGCGCCCCACGCGGGGACATCGAGCAGCAGGTGCCACCGCAAGCCGGTGCGCCGCACCTCGACGACGCGGGCGGCAGGAGCCTCGATCGCGCCGCCCGCCGAGCCGTGCGCGAGGTCGCCGCCCCGCGCGGCACCGGCGGCCGCACCGCCCGCCGGAACCACCCGCACGAGATCGGCGCGAAGGACCGCGGACCCGTGCCCGGAGCCGCCCGGCCGCCCCCCCTCGAACACGTTGCGGTGGCCGACGAAGCGTGCCACCCAGGCGCTGCCCGGCCGCTCGAGCAGCTCCTCCCGGTCGCCCTGCTGCACGATCCGCCCCGCACGCATCAACGCCACCCGGGGCGCCACGGTGAAGGCCTCCGCCTGGTCGTGGGTGACGTACAGCGAGCGCACCGCCAGCGAAGACAGCAGCGTGCGCAGCTCGTCCTCCAGCGTTGCCCGCAGCGACGGGTCGAGGTTCGACAGGGGCTCGTCGAGCAGCAGCACCTCCGGCCTAGGCGCCAGGGCCCGGGCGAGCGCGACGCGCTGCTGCTGACCGCCCGAGAGCTGCTGCACGCGCCGTCGCTCGAAGCCCGCCAGGCCGACGAGCTCGAGAAGCTCGCCGGTCCGGTCCCGCCTTGCGCGACGCTCCCAGCCCAGCTCCACCAGGCCGAAGGCGATGTTGTGCTCGACGTCGAGGTGCGGGAACAGCGCGTAATCCTGGAACACCATGCCGAACCGACGCCGCTGCGGCGCCGTGTGCGTGACGTCGCGGCCGTCGAGCAGCACGCGCCCCGCGTCCGGCGTCTCCAGACCGGCCACCAGGCGCAGCAGCGTGCTCTTGCCGCATCCGCTCGGCCCGAGCAGGGCCACGGTCTCCCGCTCGCCCAGCTCGAGGCCGACGCCGTCGACGGCGCGGACGTCGCCGTAACGCTTGTGGAGCTCCGACAGCACGAGGCTCATGCGATGGGCGCCATCATACGCGGTGACTGCGCGGGCCCCTCGGAGGCGGCCGCATCAGAACTCGCCGCTGCGTTCGCGCTGAAGCACCATCATGACCGCGCCGGTCACGACCATGAGCACGACTGCCAGCGCGAGCGCGCCGCCGTAGTTGACGGGACCCGGGCGGCCCAGACGGTCGAAGATGGCGACGGGGAGCGTGGCGTAGTCCGGCCTCACCAGCAGCAGCGTCGCTCCGAACTCGCCCATCGACACCGCGAACGCGAAGCTCAGGGCGGCGAGCAGCGAGGGCGCCAGCAGGGGCAGCTCGAGCCGCAGCAGGGTCCGTAGCGGTCCCGCGCCGAGCGTGGCCGCGGCCGCGCGCAGCCGCGGATCGATCCGGCGCAAGGCGGGCAGGAGCGTGCGCGTCACGAACGGGAAGGCGATGAGCGCGTGGGCGAGCGGGATCCCCCATGGGCGCGTAACGAGGAGCGGGAACGCGACGAGGTACCCGAAGCCGAGCGTGACGGGGCTGGTTGCGAGGGGCAGCAGGCTGAGCTGGTCCAACGCGGCCCACCCTCCGCGAGCGACGGCGTACGCGAACGCGAAGCCCACCACCATCGCGAGCACGCTGCTGAGGGAGGCGAACACGAGCGAGTTGCGCAGCGCCTGGCCGAGCGAGGCGAAGCCTAGGGTGGCGGGGGCGCCGAGGAGGCCGGAGAAGTTGGCCCAGGACGGGAAGGCGCCGCCGGGTGCCCGCAGGGCTTGCAGCAGCAGCGCGCCGAGGGGCGCCAGCGTGAGCGCCCCCGCCACGGCGAGGTTCGCGGCGAGCAACGCGCGCGCCGCGCCCGCGGGGCGGCGCGGCGCGCGCCCATCCGGGCTGAAGCCCACGGCCGTGCGCGCCTGCAGGCGCGTGTACACAAGCGTGAACGCGCTCGCGACCACCAGCTGGACCAGCACCAGGACGGCGGCGCGGTCGAGCTCGAGGAGGCGCGCTGTGAGCCGGTAGATCTCCACCTCGAGGGTGGCGAACCGGGGTGACGGTGCCAGGATGAGGAGGACCCCGAAGCTCGTGAAGCAGAACAGGAACACGAGGGTGGCCGCCGCGAGCAGCGCGGGAGCGGCGAGGGGCAGCGTGAGCCTCCGCAACGTGCGCCACGGCCCGGCCCCGAGGGTCCGTGCCGCGTCCTCGAGGCGGCCCGAGACCCCCTCCAGGAAACCGCCGACCACGCGGACCACGATGGCGTAGTTGTAGAACACGTGGGCGAGCAGGACGAGCGCGAGGGTGTCGCGCAGGTTCGTCGGCAGCAGGCCGCGGGGGCCGAACAGCGCGAGGAACCCGATGCCCGCGACGACGGTCGGCATCACGAAGGGGATGGTGAAGGCCGCCGTGATGGCCCGCTTGCCGAAGAACGAGTAGCGGGCGAAGAGCAGGGCGGCGGGCAGGCCGAGCGCGACGGTCAGCGCGGTCGACAGCAGGGCCTGGCCGGCGGTGTACGCAAGGCGCCCCCAGTAGTACGGGTTGCCCGCCAGCTCGCCCCAGGCGCCGACGTGTCCGAGCCCGCGCACCAGGATCGCGCACAGCGGGTAGGCGAAGAAGACGCCGAGGAAGGCGCTGGCGAGGATGCCGAGAAGGGTGCCAAGCCAGCTGCGTCGCATGCCCGGTCAGTCTAGCCCCGGTGGCCGCAGCGCCGGCGACGCGCCCGTGGCACAATACCGGGACGTGACCGATGCGCAGGACACGACCCGGAGCGCGCGACCGTCGGCGACGGGCACTCGCGGCGGCGCGCGGACGCGCGGTGCGCACGCGCGGGCGTCCGTCCGGCCGCACCAAAGGGCCGCCGCCGTGACCGCGGTGGCGTTCGCCCTGCTCGCCCTCGTCGCGCCCGCCGCGGCGAGGGCCACACCCCAGCTGCGCCCGTTACCCCGCCTCGATGCCGGTTCCGGGGCTCCGCCAGGGCGGGCACGCCCCGCGCTCCCCGGCGCGACCCGGCGGGCGATCGTCAGCGACTTCGGGACCGACAGCGCCTTCGTGTCGTGGTTCCCGAGCGGGAGCGCCACGGACGCTCCGGGGGCCGATGCGCCCGGCGGGACGGCCCTGCTGCTGGCGAGCGCCGGCGACGGCAGCCCGGCCGCGGTCCAGCGCGACCTGGCCACGCCGCTCGACCTACACGACGCCGCGCTCCACCTGTGGGTGCAGGTGGATCATCCCGAGCGGTTGTCGCAGCTGTGGGTCCAGCTCACGGGCGACGGCTGGACGGACTTCCTGACCTACCACCTCGAGCGCCGCCTGCGCGCCGGCGACGAGGGCGTGTGGCTCGAGCTCGCCTGCACGGGAGACGACGCGGTGCGGACCGGCGGCCCGGTGCTGGCCGCGGTCGATCGCATCCGCGTCCGGATCGACGACAAGGGGGGTGGGCCGGTCCGCGTCCGCCTCGGGCGGCTCGTCGCCGTGAGGCGCGCGGACGCGGGAGTCGTGAGCATCACGTTCGACGACGGCTGGGGCTCGCAGTTCACCGCGGCGCGTACGCTGCTCGACGCGCGCGGCATGCGCGCCACGGCCTTCGTGATCCCGTACCTCATCGGCACCCCGCGCTACATGACCGGCCCGATGCTGAGGGACCTGTACGACGAAGGGTGGGACATCGGCGGTCACTACCACCCCTCGCTCGAGGGGCGCGTCGATCCCGAGCTGGGGCACATCGTCACGTCCGTGCACGACTTCCTCGCGGCGGGCGGCTTCCGTCGCTCCGAGGCGCTGTTCGCGTACCCGCAGGGGTACTACGACGAGACCGTGGTGATCCCGGCGCTGCGCGGGACGTTCCGGGCGGCGCGCACCATCGAGCCGGGGCTCGACGCGCTCCCTCCCGCCGACCCGATGCGGTTGCGGGCCATGGAGGTGCTGCCGGGCACGCGCGATGACGAGATCCGTGAATGGTTGGGCCGCGCGGAGCGCGACCACCTGTGGCTCATCCTCGTCTACCACAAGATCGTGACGCATCCGACGTACCCGACCGAGGTGAGCCCGGCGGCCTTCGCGCGCCAGCTCGACCTCATCGCGGCGTCCGGCCTGGCCGTCCGGCCCGTCTCGCAGGTCCTGGCCGCCCATGGCGCTCTCCCGGCGGGCGCGGGCCCGGGACGCTGACGGCGCGCTCCGCCCGTGGGTCCGCAGCCGCCGCACGCCAGACGGCGCGCTCCGCCCGTGGGTTCGCAGCCGCCTCACGCCAGACGGCGCGCTCCGCCCGTACCGCCCGCAGCCGCCGCACGCCAGACGGCGCGCTCCGCCCGTACCGCCCGCGGCCGCCGTACGCCAGACGGCGCGCTCCGCCCGTACCGCCCGCAGCCGCCTCGCCGTCCCCTGGGGGGCTTGACAGCGTGCGCCGGCGCCGCTAAAGTCGGTCCGTCATGGCCGATCTCAAGGTCCGTCTCTTCCTGCCACAGGCGACCCTCATCGCTCCGTCCGGTGTCGGTGCCTGGGAGGGGACTGCCTGCTGATCGCCATCTGACCGAACCGTAGATCCGCGACCGTGGGCCCCCGAAGCCCACGGTCGTTCGCTTGCCCTCCAGGGCGGCAGCGTGGGCCCCACGACGATCGCATCGTCCTCCGCCTCCACGTTCCCTGCGAGGGAGTCATGACCACGGCACGATCCGCCACGCCGACGACGCCGCACGACGGCCCGCGAATGCTGCGCCTGCTCGCGGGCTACCTGGCCCCCCAGCGCGGGCTCGCGGCCGTCATGTCGCTGCTGCTGCTCGCGTCGATCGGGCTGCAGCTGCTCGTCCCCCAACTCCTCGGCGACTTCATCGACGGCGTGAGCGGCGGCGCTCCGGCGTCGCAGTCGACCCACACGGCGCTGCTGTTCCTGGCCGTCGCGCTGGCTCAGCAGGTGCTCGGCGCCGGCGCCACGTACGCCGGTGCCGCCGTGGGCTGGACCGCCACCAACCTGCTCCGGCGCGACCTCGCCCGCCACACCCTCGGACTCGATCTCGGCTTCCACAATGCGCGCACGCCCGGGGAGATGATCGAACGGCTCGACGGCGACGTCACCGCGCTCAGCAACTTCTTCTCGCAGTTCAGCGTCCGCGTGCTGGGCGGAGCGATGCTCCTGCTGGGCATCCTGGTCGTGCTGTGGAGCGACAGCCCGTTCCTCGGCGCCGCCCTCACGGTCTTCGTCCTGCTCGAGCTGGCGGTTCTCTCGCGCACCCGCCGTGCCGGTGTGCCCGCGACGCACCTGGAGCGGGAGGCGAGCGCACGGCTGTTCGGCGTGATCGAGGAGCGCGTGTCGGGGCTCGACGACCTCCGCGCCAACGGCGCGGGCGCGTACGCCCTGCACCGGTTCGGGTTGGTCGCGCGGCGCTTCTACCGCGACACCCGCCGCGCCTGGATGCTGCGTTCGATCGTGTGGCTGAGCAGCTACGGGCTGTTCATCCTCGGCGTCTTCGTGACGCTCGGATCTGCCATCGTCCTGGTGCGCCGCGGCTCCCTGACGGTCGGCGGTGCCTACACCGTGTTCCAGTACATGCTCATGCTCCAAAACCCCATCGAACAGATCACGCAACAGCTCCAGGAGCTGCAGAAGGCCGCGGCGGGCGTGGGCCGGATCGGCGAGCTGATGGGCACCGCCTCCTCCCTGTCGGCCGGAGGCTCGGCCCCGTTGCCGACGGGCGCGCTCTGCGTACGCTTCGACGGGGTCACCTTCCACTACGGCGACGGGCGGCACGACCAGCCCACGTTGCGGGGCGTCGACCTGCGCCTCGAGGCGGGGCGCCGGCTCGGGCTACTCGGGCGCACGGGCAGCGGCAAGACCACCCTCACCCGCCTGCTGTTCCGGCTCTACGACCCGACCGCCGGCCGTGTGCTGGTGGGCGGCGTAGACGCGCGCGATGTCGATCTGCAGGAGCTTCGTGGGCGCGTCGGGCTCGTCACGCAGGAGGTTCAGCTGTTCCGCGGAAGCCTCCGCGACAACCTGACGTTCTTCGACCCGTCCGTGCCGGACGAGCGGGTGGTGGGCGTGCTCGAGCAGCTCGGCCTCGGCCCCTGGCTGGCGTCGCTTCCCGACGGGCTGGCCACGCCCGTCGACGCGGGCGGCCGCAACCTCTCGGCGGGGGAGGGGCAGCTCATCGCGTTCGCGCGCGTGTTCCTCAAGGACCCCGGGCTGGTCGTGCTCGACGAGCCCTCTTCGCGCCTCGATCCGATCACCGAGCGGCGCCTGCACGTGGCGCTCGAGCGGCTGCTGCACGGGCGAACGGCGATCATCATCGCGCACCGGCTGGAGACGGTCGAGCGCGTCGACGACATCCTCGTGCTGGAGGGGGGAGGCGTCGCCGAGCATGGCTCGCGCACGCGGCTCGCCGCCGACCCCACGTCGCGCTACGCACGCCTGCGCAGGGCCGCGCTCCGGCTCGACCTCAACGTCGCCGCGGGCGTGCCGGCCTCCGCTGCGGCCCCGGCCGAGCGCGGCTCGGCCGGCGACGCGCGCGCGACCGTGCCGGGCCTCGAGCACGCCCTGGTCGTCGATCCGGACCGCGTCGACGACGCGGAGCTGTTGGAGGAGCTGAGATGAGCGCCACGAAAGCGCCTCGCACCGCCGCGCCGGCCGCCGACGGCGGCTTCGCGGGCGATCCGTTCCGGCTCACGCTGCGCCTCGTGCGTCAACGCACCTGGCTCTTCGTCGTCGACTGCCTCGCGTGGGGGTTCATCCACGCCCTGCCCGTGCTGCTCGGCCTGTTCATGCGCAGCCTGTTCGACGCCCTGGGGAACGGCGCCGCCGCCGGCGCCAGTCCGTGGGCGTTCCTCGCGCTCGCGCTGGCGGTGGACGCCACGCGCCTCGCCTCGCTCGCCGGCGGCGTGTACGGGTGGGCGAGCTACTGGCTCGAGATCACGCTCCACCTCCGGCGCAACGTGCTGCGCCACCTGTTGATGGCCCCGGGCTCGCGCCGGCTGCCCGACTCGCCGAGCGAGGCCGTCACGCGCTTCCGGGACGACGTCAACGACATCGGGGAGTACGTGGAGAACTGGGTGGACTTCTGGGGCCTGGCGGCCTTCGCCGTCGTGGCCCTGTCCATCATGCTGGCGGTGAACCCGCTCATGACCGCGCTCGTGTGCCTGCCCCTCGGCCTCACGCTGGTGCTCACGGGGTTGCTGCGCCCCACGATCCGCCGCGCCCGTCGCGCCAGCCGCGAAGCGACCAGCCGCGTCACCGACTTCCTGGGCGAGACCTTCGGGAGCGTCCAGGCCGTGATGGCGAGCGGCCGCGAGGCGAGCGTGCTGCGGCGCTTCGAGGGGCTCAACGAGACCCGCAGGCGCGCGGCGCTCCGTGACAGCCTCCTGACGGAGCTGTTCCGCTCGGTGACCGACAACATGGTCAACGTCGCCACCGGCATCGTGCTGCTGCTGGCGTCCGGCGCTGTCCACGCCGGTCGCTTCTCGGTCGGCGACTTCGCCCTGTTCGTGTCGTACCTCCCGCGGCTGACGAGCATCATGTCCTTCCTGGGGTTGATGGTCGTGCAGCACCGCCGCACGGGCGTCGCGTACGAGCGCCTCGGTCGGCTGATGGTCGACGCGCCGGTGGGCGAGTTGCTGCGCAGCGAGGAGCTCGAGCTCGAGCGGGAGGTGCCCCCGTTCCGGGAGCGACGGCCGCGAGCGGAGCCGTTCCGGGTGCTTCAGGCGCGCGCGCTGACCTATCGGCATCCCGGCCAGCGGGTGGCGGCGGGGGCCGCGGGCGGCGGCATCCAGGGCGTCGATCTGGAGCTCCGGCGCGGCGAGTTCGTGGTGATCACCGGCCGGGTCGGATCGGGCAAGACGACGCTGTTGCGGACCCTGCTGGGCCTGCTGCCCGCCCAGGCGGGAGAGATCCGCGTGAACGGCGAGGTCGTCGACGACCCCGCGACCTTCTTCGTGCCTCCGCGCAGCGCCTACGCGAGCCAGGTGCCACGTCTGTTCTCCGACAGCTTGCGCGAGAACGTGCTCATGGGACGCAGCGTGAACGGGGAGGCGCTCGACGCTGCGCTCGCCCTGGCGGTCCTCGAGCGCGACGTCGCGGGGCTCGACGAGGGGCTCGAGACCGAGGTCGGGACGCGTGGCGTGAAGCTGTCGGGGGGACAGGTGCAACGCGCCGCCGCGGCCAGGATGTTCCTGCGCGAGGCCGAGCTGTTGGTGTTCGACGACCTCTCCAGCGCCCTCGACGTCGAGACGGAGCGGCGGCTGTGGGACGGCCTGTTCGCGTCGCGCGCCGCGACCTGTCTGGTGGTGTCCCATCGACGGGCTGCGCTCGAGCGCGCCGATCGCATCCTCGTCCTCGAGGAGGGCCGAGTGGCCGCGAGCGGAACGCTGAGCGCGGTCCTCGCGGCCTCCGGCGAGCTCCGCGAGCTCTGGGGAGGCGGCGCCGCGCCGCCGACCGACCCGCCCGGCGGGCGCGCCGTGCCGGCGCCTCTTTGAGCCGTCGGACACGGCGTTCCCGACCGGAGGGCGCACCCCTGCGGGTGGCCCGGGACGTCGCGCGCACGACACCGGGTTTCTCCCCGCAGGCGATAATCGGCGTTTGGCATGCGAGGGAGGCACGCCATGTTGCGCTTGTTGAGACTCTTGCGACTCCGTTCCAGGCAGGCCCCCGGCCGCGATGTGGCACGCACCATCCGCGATGAGCGGGCCGTGCTCGACCGCTGGGCGGAACGTCGCTCGTTCGAACGATCCTCCGATACTTGACGATCCTCCGATACTCGAGGCGCGCCGCCGCCTCAGCGCACGTCGGCGGGCGCGCGCCCCTGCTGGACCACCTGCGTCCACGCATCGAGCCAGCGCCTGCCGCGCGCCGCGATCGTGTTCGCGTCGAGGGCGGCGATCTGACCGGCGCTGGGCACCACCGCGTAGGCGTCGAAGGCCGCAGGCAGCGCCACGTCGCTGCGTACCGGGTAGACGAACATCTGGGCCGGCACGTCTTGCTGGAAGGCGTCGGACAGCATGAAGTCGATGAACGCCTCGGCGGCTTGGCGGTGTGGGGTGCCGGCGAGGATCCCCGCGCCTTCGATCTGTCGGAAGGCGCACTTCCGGCACAGCACGTTCGCGGTGGGCGCCGCGGCGACCGGCGGGTCCGAGAACATGACCTCGGCCGCGGGGCTCGTGGCGTAGCTCAGCACGATGGGGCGGTCGCCCCCGTAACGGGTGAACGAGGTGTAGTAGGCCTCGTTCCATCCGTCGGCGACCTGTAGGCCGTTGTCGCGCAGCTGCGCCCAGAAGTCGAGCCAATCGCCGCCGGGCGCCTTCGGATCCTCGCCGAAGCGCGCGATGGTGGTGTAGAGGAAGGCGAGGCCGGGGCTGGACGTAGCGGGGTTCTCGACCACCGTCATGCCGCGGTAGGGCTCGGTCACCAGGTCGGCGAGATCCTTCGGGAGCGTCACGCCGGCGCGCTCGAGGGCTGCGACATCGGCGTTGAAGACGACGAACCCTACGTCCACCGGCGTCACGAGGTGCCCCGGGGAGAAGCGCAGCTCCGGCGGCACCGCCCCGAGCTCGGGGCTGACGTACGCCTCGAAGATGCCCGCCTCGCGCGCGCGGGCGAGGAGCGTGTTGTCCACCCCGTAGAGCACGTCCGCGATGGGGTGCTCTCGCGTGAGGATGGCGCGGTTCACGACCTCCCCGGCGTCTCCCGCCTGGAGCACGTGAACGTCGATGCCGGTGCGGTCGGTGAAGGCCTGGATCACGTCCTTCGAGACCGCGAAGGAGTCGTGGGTGAGGACGGTCAGGCTCTCCGCCAGCGCCGGCGCGGCCAGCAGGACCGCCACGGCGAGGGCCGTCAGGCGTCGTCGCATCGCGAGTTCCTCTCCGTCACCGGGAGCGGGCGCGCGGGGTCGTGTGGTGGGTCGACGTTCGGTGTTGGGTCACGCTTCCTCCGCCCGCACGATCGGGATCAGGTTCAAGGGTCTCTCTCAGCCCCGCGGGGCACCCCTGGTGACGTCACGAACCTACCTCCGCAGCGCCTTCCTGTCAATCGTCGGCGGGAGGCGCCGCGCGATGCCGGCCGTAGACTGAGAGGGCGTGCAACGAGCGTGGGCGAACGGAGGCTGCGAATGCGAACGAGACGACTGGGACGAACCGGCTTCGAGGTCGGAGAGGTAGGGTTCGGTGCCTGGGCCATCGGCGGCAGCTGGGGGCACGTGAGCGACGACGAGGCCTTGAGCACGCTGCGGGCGGCCCTCGAGCAGGGTGTGAGCTTCGTCGACACGGCGGATGTCTACGGCGACGGCCGGAGCGAACGCCTGGTGGCCCGGGCCCTCGACGACGCGGGCGCCCGCGCGAACACCGTGGTCGCGACCAAGGCCGGTCGCCGCCTCGATCCGCATCGCGCGGAGGGGTACGACTACGAGCACCTCTCCGCGTTCGTCGCCCGCAGCCGGAAGAACCTCGGCGTCGAGGCGTTGGACCTCCTCCAGCTGCACTGTCCGCCCACCGACGTGTACCGCGCCGACACCGCGTTCGATGCGCTCGACGCCCTAAAGGCCGAGGGCGCGATACGCCATTACGGCGTGAGCGTCGAGACCGTCGAGGAGGCGAATCTGGCGTGCGAGCACGACGGCGTCGAGACGGTCCAGATCATCTACAACATGTTCCGCCTCAAGCCCGCCGACGCGTTCTTCCCGGCAGCGAAGGCCCACGAGGTCGGCGTGATCGTGCGCGTCCCGCTCGCCAGCGGCCTACTGTCGGGGAAGATGTCGCGCTCCACCACCTTCGAGGAGGACGATCACCGGGCGTTCAACCGGCACGGCGAAGCGTTCGACGTCGGCGAGACCTTCTCGGGGGTCGACTTCGAGACCGGTCTGGCGGCGGTGGCCGAGCTCGAGCCGCTGGTACCGGAGGGCGCCACCCTTGCTCAGCTGGCGCTGCGCTGGATCCTCATGCATCCCGCCGTGTCCGTGGTGATCCCGGGCGCGCGACGCCCCTCGCAGGCGCGCGACAACGCGGCCGCGTCGGATCTCGCCGAGCTGCGGCCCGAGGCCATGCAGAGCGTGCGCGCGGTGTACGACCGCTACGTCCGCGCCCAGGTGCACGAGCGCTGGTGACGGGGCCCCGGCGGCCGGGGCCGGGCCCCGAGCGGCGCGGCGCCGAGCTGGCCGACGTCGACGTGCTCGCGCGCTGTCCGCTCTTCGCCGGATTGGCGGACGACGACCTCGTGGCGCTCGCGGGGGTGGCGGCGCGACGCAGCCTGCGCGCGGGCGACACGCTCTTCGTGGCGGGTGAGGAGCCCGAGGGGCTGGCGGTGGTGGTGCGCGGACGCGTGAAGGTCTTCGTGATGTCACCCGCGAGCGGCCGCGAGGTGGTCCTCACGGTCGAGCACCCCTACCACGCGGTGGCGGAGCTGGTCGCGTTCGACGGTGGACGCTACCCGGCGTCCGGCGAAGCGCTCGAGGACGTCGAGCTGGTGGTGCTCGAGCAGGGGGGACTGGAGCGCTTGCTGGGCGAGCGCCCGGGGCTCGCGCGCCACCTGTTGCGCACCCTCGGGCGGCGGCTCCGGCGGCTCGTCGGCCTCATCGAACGGATCTCGTTCCAGGAGGTGGTGCACCGGCTCGCGGCGGACGTGCTGGCGTCGGCGTCCCAGGGCGTGCCCTTCACGCTCGACACCAACGCCGCGATCTCCGGTCGCATCGGTACGGTGCCGGAGCTGGTCAGTCGCAACCTCTCGCGCCTCCATCAAGCGGGCGCGATCTCCCTCGAGGGGCGGACCGTGGCGGCGGTCGACGACCGGCTCCTGCGCGATCTGGCCGCCGGGGCCACGCGCTGACGGGAGCGGCGGCCGGGGCCGCCACGGGACGCAGTGGCCGCCGGGGCCCATCGGTGACGGGCGCGGCCGCCCGGCCAGGCGGTGACGGGAGCGGCCGCCGGGGCCACGCGGTGACGCAGCGGCGGGCGCCTTGACCTGGGTCATGGCGAGCGCCACCCCGGCGCGTCAGGCTGACGTACGTGATCCGACCGCCCCAAGGGGCACGACCCCCATCGCTCCCGCGTTCCCCGGCGCACCCGCCGGGCGAGGAGCGCGCTCGCCGCGCGTTGCGGCGGCCGCGGTTCATCACGATCGATCCGGGCTCGTGCATCGCGTGCGGCGTGTGCGACGACTACGCGCCCGAGCTCCGAGCCCGGCGGTCGCCGACGCCGTGGAGCGAGGCCGCGCTCGACGCCATGGCGGCCTGCCCCGTAGGCGCGATCCGTTGGTTGGAAGGGGATACACCCATGGACCCACGAAGCTCCACGCCCTCGCTCGACGTTCGCGCGGTTGCGCCGCGCGACCGGCACCCCTTGATCTTCGCCACCTTCGACGCCCTCGACGCCGGCGAGTCCTTCGAGCTGGTCAACGACCACGACCCGAAACCGCTGTTCTACCAGTTCCAGGCCGAACGCCCCGATGAGGTGGCGTGGGAGTACCTCGAGCGCGGGCCCGAAACGTGGCGCGTCCAGGTCGGCCGCAGGGCGATCGGGGGCGCGACCGCGAGGGGCGAGGCCGCCACGGGCGAACCGGCGTCCGTCGACGCGGCGCTCCCGGTAAGGCCGCACCGCGACGACGGCAACGGCGGTCACGATGAGCCCTGAGACCGGCGTCGTGACGCCCCCGTACACGCTCGCGCGCGGCGATGGCGCGGTGCCGCCGGACGGGATCTTGAGCCGGACGCTCGTGCGCGACAGGGGAGTGAGCGCCACGCTCTTCGGCTTCGCGCCCGGGGAGGAGCTCACGGATCACGCCTCGGCCCGGCCGGCCATCGTGCAGATCGTCTCGGGCGAGGCCGACGTGACGGTGGCGGGTGAGGCCCTGCGCCTGGGGACCGGCGACCTCCTGCACATGGGCGCCGGCGTGGTGCACAGCGTGCGTGCACCGGGGCCGCTGTCGTTCCTGCTGGTCCTGCTGCCGGCCACGGACGCCTGAGCATGGACCGCGCCACCGCCGCGGCGCGCCCGCGCGTGCGATGGCGGACCATCGCCCTCCCGAACGAGCACGGTGCCTGGTCGCTGGCGGCCGAGCCGGCGCTCCTCGGCTTCGCCTGGGCGCCCTCCTGGAGCGGCGTGTGCGTAGCGGCCGCCGTCGTCGCGGCCATGCTCGCGCAGCATCCGCTGTCCCTCGCGCTCGCGGACGTGCGCCGGGGCAAGCGCTTCCCTCGCACGCTGCCGGCGGCGGCACTCGCGGGGCTCTTCGCGGCGCTCGCGGGCGCGGCGCTGGTCTTCGCCGCGATCCTCGGAGCGCCTCCACGGGCGTTCGAGGCGCTGGCGCTCGCCGTGCCCGCGGCCCTGCTGCAGCTCGCCTTCGATGCCCGCAACCAGGGCCGCAGGCTCGGTCCGGAGCTGCTGGGCGCCGTGGCTCTCGGATCGGGCGCCGCCGCGGTCGCCCTGGCCGGCGGGGCGGCGCCCGTCCCGGCGTTCGCACTGTGGTTCGTGGCGGCGGCGCGCAACGTGCCGTCGATCCTGTTCGTTCGCGCGCGACTCCGGCGCCAGCGCGGACAGCCGGCCGCCGTCCGCCTGACGCACGTGACCCACGGGCTTGCCCTCGCGGGCGCGACCGGCCTGAGCGCGCTCGGCGTCCTGCCGTGGCTAGCGGTCGGTGCCTTCGCGTTGCTCGCCGTGCGAGCAGCGGTCGGCCTGCGGCGCGATGCGCCGACGCTCGCGGCCCCCAGGGTCGGCGTCCTCGAGACGGTCGTCGGCCTGGTGGCGGTCCTGGCCGTGGCCCTCGGCGGCCGGGTCGGATGGTGAGCCTCGCCGCGGCCGCGGCCGCGCAGCGACCACCCATCCCAGCCCAGACGGCCGGGTGCGGGCCGGCGGCGGCATGAGCCGCTTCGAGGCCTACCTCCTTCGCGGCGCGCTCGTCTACCTGCTCCTCACCGGCGCGTTCGGCGTGGCGTTCACGATGTCGCCCGGGCTCGCGGCGGTGTTCGGCCCCACGCACGCGCACCTCGGCCTCGTGGGCTTCTTCCTCTCGACGGTCATGGGTGTCGCCTTCTGGATGATGCCGCGTCCCGGAGGGGTCCGCCAGGAAGGCTGGGAGGCCGCCACCTTCGCCTTGCTCAACGTCGGTCTCGTGTTGCGTCTGGTGGGCGAGCCGTGGCTGCGCCTCGGCGGCGGCGGCGTGGCGCGGGTCCTGTTCGTGGCCTCCGGCTGGATCGTGCTGGCGGCCATGCTCGCCTTCGCCCTGGCGATGAGCCGGCGCATCGTGACCGTCGACGTGTTGCGGGCCCGATCGAGCAGGCGGCGCGCCTCCCGTCGCGACTGAGTCGCCCCGCGGCCCGCCCTCCATGAGACACGCGCGCGGGAGTCCCTCCCGCGCGCGTGTCGGCCGGCCCGGTGACGTGCTCGCTCAGGCCTCGACCTCGATGACCTTGGTGTTCGCGAGGCGGTCGCCCCAGCGACGCCCCTCGGGGTCCGTCAGCACGAGGACCGCCTCGAGGATCGAGAGAACGGCGCCCGCAACGAGCACGAGCGGGATGAAGAGCCATCCGAGGATCGGGATGAACAGCAGCAAGCGCCAGAGCGACGCGAAGACCAGCGGCCAGTTCCGCCTCGCCGACCAGCCGAGCGTCATGGGCTGACCATCGAGACGAACGGGCCGCAGCTTCATGACCCGTTTGCCGACCGACCGGAGGTCCATGAACTCGAACTCGAAGCCGTCGCGCAGGAGGATGTACAGGGCCCCGAGCAGACCGCCGATGTAGGGGATGTAGGTCAGCACCGCCGCGATGACGCCGTCGATGAGGACGGCGACGAAGCGCTTCATGGTGTCGGCCTTGACCGCTGCTCCGGCGGTCGCGCCGGTGGTCGGGCCGGCCTGTGCCGGAGGCGTGGGCGGTGGGGTTGGCGCGCCTGGATCGGCCATCGAAGGACTCCCTCCAAGGATGTCGTGGAGTGCACGCGAACGCACTCTGGCATTCAGTGTAGAGGACCCGCGATCCCGCGGGAAGTGGCGTCCTCCTCGTCGCGCCCGTCGCGCCCCCGGCCCCGCCGCGTCACGCGCGGCGCGGCGGGGCCGGGTCGTGTGCCCCTCGGGCACGGCACCGGGCAGGCGGTAGCATGACCCGGAGCCGTGCCCGGCGACGCCGGCGCGGACGGGTAGGGCGACGGCCCGCTCATGGGAGAAGGCGATGGCACAAACACATGCGTTCTACGTCGTCCCGACGGGCCCGGGCGTGGGCCTCACGTCGGTGTGCCTGGGGTTGGTGCGGGCGCTCGACCGGGAGGGGCTTCGCGTGGGTTTCGTGAAGCCGATCCGGCAACCGGGCGCCGACGAGGGGCCCGAGCGCAGCACGCACTTCGTTCGCAGCACGACGCTGATCACCCCACCGGAGCCGCTGGCCTTCCGTCAGGCAGAAGCCCTGCTGGCGGCCGGGAAACGCGCGGAGCTGTTGCAGGAGACGGTCGCGCGTTACCAGGCGTGCGCTCCGGAGATGGACGTCGTGATCATCGAGGGGCTGGTCGCCACGGCGGACCAGCCGGGCCTCGACACGCTCAACGCCGACATCGCCCAGGCGCTCGACGCCGAGGTCCTGCTGGTAGCGGCCGTGGGACACGGCGGTCTCGCGGAGTTCAACGACCGGCTCGACCTCATCGCCGGCCAGTACGGCGGGGCGAGCGATCCGAAGGTCCTCGGGGTGATCGTCAACCAGCTCAACGCCCCCTTGCAGGAGGTGGTCGGGAGCACCCGAACCGGTCTCAGGGCGCCCGACGAGCCGCTCACGGCCGACGCCCTGCGTGAGGGTTGCGAGGTCTTCCGCAACGACGGCTTCCGGTTGTACGGGGCGGTGCCGTGGCAGCAGGCGATGGTGTCGCCGAGGACGCTGGACGTCGCGCAGCATCTCGGAGCCCGCATCCTCGAGGCCGGTGACCTCGGGGTGAGGCGGGTGGTGGACGTGTCGCTGGTGGCCCGAACGGTCGCCAACATCACGCACCGGTTGCGCCCCGACGCGCTTCTCGTGACGCCGGGAGACCGGGACGACGTGATCCTCGCGGCCTGCATGGCGGCCGTGAACGGCGTTCCGCTCGCAGGTCTGGTGCTCACGGGCGGCATCGCGCCCAACGTGAACGTCATGAGACTCTGCCAGAAGGCGGTAGCCACGGGGCTGCCGGTGATGATCGTCGACTCCGACTCGTACGTCACGGCGGCGCGCGCGGCCGCCATGAACCTCGAGGTGCCCATCGACGACGTGGACCGTATCGAGCGCGTGATGGATACCGTCGCGAGCTACATCGACGCCGCCATGCTCAGGTCGCGCATCGCGACCGATCGGGAGCCGCGTTTGTCGCCCCCCGCCTTCCTCTACCGGCTGGTGGAGCGCGCCCGTGTGGCGCGCAAGCGCATCGTGCTTCCCGAGGGGGACGAGCCGCGCACGGTGCGTGCCGCCGCCGCCTGCGCGGAGCGCGGGATCGCGCGCTGCGTGCTGCTGGGAGAGCCGGCCGAGGTGCGGCGCGTGGCGGAGGCGCAGGGCGTATCGCTCGGGGCGGATGTCGAGATCGTCGCCCCCGGCGAGCCGCTGCGTGAGCGGTACGTCGGCGACATGGTCGCCTTGAGGCGGCACAAGGGTCTCACGCCCGACGGCGCGCGCGAGCAGCTGCGTGACAATGTCGTCCTGGGCACCATGATGCTGGCCCTGGGCGAGGTCGACGGTCTCGTGTCCGGCGCGGTCCACACCACCGCCAACACGGTGCGACCCGCCCTGCAGCTCATCAAGACGCGGCCCGACTCGCGCCTGGTCTCGTCGATCTTCTTCATGTGCCTGCCCGAGCAGGTCCTGATCTACGGCGACTGCGCCGTCAACCCGGACCCCACCGCCGAGGAGCTGGCCGACATCGCCGTGCAATCCGCGGACTCCGCTGTCGCGTTCGGGATCACCCCCCGCGTCGCGATGATCAGCTACTCGACGGGCGCCTCGGGCACCGGGAGCGAGGTCGAGAAGGTGCGGGACGCCACCCGCCTCGCCCGCGAGCGGCGACCGGGCGTGCTCATCGACGGGCCGCTGCAGTACGACGCGGCGACCGTGGCGAGCGTCGCGCGCTCCAAGGCACCGGACAGCAGCGTGGCCGGACGCGCGACGGTGCTGATCTTCCCGGACCTCAACACTGGAAACGCCACGTACAAGGCGGTGCAACGCAGCGCCAACGTCGTGTCGGTGGGGCCCATGCTCCAGGGGTTGCGCCGTCCCGTCAACGATCTGTCGCGAGGCGCTCTCGTCGACGACATCGTCTACACCATCGCCCTGACCGCCATCCAGGCGGAGCAGGCCGAGCGCACGGACGGCGCGACGATGGCCCTCGCCGGGGCGGAGCGGCGCGTCAGAAGCGATCGATGACGCTCACGCCGTGCTGCGCGAAGCTGCCCATGGCCGCGAGCTCGTCGCCCGCTTCCTGCAGGCCGATGCGCTTGCCGATGAGGCGCCCGACGTCGAGTCGGCGCCCCTCGACGAACGACAACAGCGCTCCGTAACGGCTCGCGGCCATCCCGTGCGCACCGACGATCGTCAGCTCCCGTTTGATGACCTCGAGCATGGGGATCGGCGGCGCCGACTCGCCCGCCAGCAAAAGCCCCACCTGCACGTGGCGCCCCCGCCGCCGCAGGCTACGCACGCCCTGCGCCGCGGTCGCTGAGGAGCCGACGGCGTCGAGCGCGACGTGTACGCCGCCGTCGCTCAGGTCCGTCAGGGCCGCGACCGGATCGCCCGCCGCGGCGTCGATCACGGCCTCGGCACCCAGCTCGGCGGCCCGCGCCAGCTTCTCGGGACCGACGTCCACCGCGAGCACCCGCGCGCCGAGCGAGGTGGCGATCATCACGGCGGACAGCCCGACACCGCCGCACCCGAACACCGCGACCCACTCCCCGGCCGACACCCGCGCGCGGTCGACCAGCGCGGCGAACGAGGTCATGAAGCGGCAGCCCAGGCTGGCGGCCTCCACGAAGCCGAGGCGCTCGGGCAGCCGCACGATGTTGACGTCGGCGTGCGGGACGAAGACGAAGCGCGCGAACGAGCCGGGGCCGTCGAACCCCGGCTGGTACTCGTGCAGGCACAGGTTCTGCGCTCCCGCCCGGCACCATTCGCAGCGGCCGCAACCGCAGCAGAAGGGGGCCGTGACGCGTTCGCCCTCCCGCACCGTCCGCACGCCGGCGCCTACCGCCGCGACCACCCCCGCGAACTCGTGCCCCGGTACGTGAGGCGGCGTGACGGCCGGGTCGTGACCCATCCAGGCGTGCCAGTCGCTCCGGCACACGCCGCTGGCGCGGACCTCGACCACGGCCCCGTCGAGACCCGGTTCGGGCTCCGGGAGCTCGGCGATCTCCAGCGGTCCTCGGTAGTTGTGGAACTGCACGGCTCGCATGGCGCACCTCGCGGGATCGAGAGGCCTCAAGCGTACCGTGCCCGCCCGGGAACTCCGCGCCGCCGGGGGGACCGGGCGCGCGCGGCGCGGGCCGTATACTGTCGTGCCATGCACGTGAGCGACGCGACCCTGAGCAAGCTATCGTTCCCCGCGGTGCGCCGCGCGGTGGGCGAGCGCGCGGCCACCAGGGTGGGCGTGGAGCGCTGCGACGCGCTCACGCCCACCCTCGCCGGCGCCGAGCTCGCCACGGCCCTCGACCGCGTGGAGGAGATCGTCGACGGCGGCGACCTCTCCCTCGGCGGCATCGAGGACGTCCGACCCCTGCTCGCCCGCGTGCGGGAGGGCAACCTCCTCGACGGGCGCGAGATCCTGTCGGTGGCGTACACGCTGGAGGCAGCATCCACCTTGCGGCGCGCGGTCGTCGCCTCGAACCGGCCGGCGCTGGGTGAGCTCGCCGCCCGGATCGGCAGCTTCGACGGGGCCCTTCGCGTCGTGCGCGAGCAGCTCGACAACGACGGGAACGTACGCGACGATGCGACGCCGAAGCTGGCCGACATCCGTCGCCGCCTCAACCCCCTGCGCGGCCGCATCCGCGACGCCCTCAACCGCTTCATGGAGGCCCACGCCGACAGCGTGCAGGAGGCCCTGATCACGCTGCGCCGCGAACGTTACGTGGTGCCGATCAAGGTGGCCGCCCAATCGCGCCTGTCCGGCATCGCGCTCGACCGCAGCGACTCGGGTGCCACGGTCTTCCTCGAGCCCGCCTCCGTCGTGCCGCTCAACAACGAGCTTGCGCTGCTCGAGTTCGAGGACCGGGACGAGGTTCGGCGCATCCTCCTGGCCCTCGGCCGGCGCCTCGCCGACGAGCCCGGCGTCGACGTCAGCCTCGAGGTGGTGGCGGAGCTCGACCTCGCCAACGCCAGTGCGCGCCTCGCCCGCGACTGGCGGCTGCGGCGACCGGCGTTCGACGACCAGGGGCGGGTGCTGCTTCCGCGTGCCCGCCACCCTCTCATCGAGGATTGTGTCGCCAACGACCTCGAGCTCGATGCCGAGCAGCGCCTGCTGGTCGTCACCGGACCGAACGCAGGGGGCAAGACCGTGCTCCTCAAGACGCTCGGTCTGGCCGCGTTGATGGCCTCCGCGGGCCTGTTCGTCGCGGCCGGGGACGCGCGTCGGCCCCCGCTCCTGCCGCGCGTGGACGGACTGCTCACCGATATCGGCGATGAGCAGAGCATCGAGGCGAGCCTGAGCACCTACGCGGGGCACCTTCGCAACCTCAAGGAGATCGTCGAGCGCGCCGGGCCGGCCACCCTCGTGCTCATCGACGAGCTGGGCTCGGGCACCGACCCGGACGAGGGGGCCGCGCTGTCGCAGGCGATCCTCGAGGCCGTGCTGTCGCGCGGCGCGCGGGCCCTGGTCACGACGCACCTGGCGCCCCTGAAGGTGTTCGCCTCCGAGACGCCCGGCGTGCGCAACGCAGCCATGCGCTTCGATGTCGACGCGCTGCGCCCCACCTTCCAGCTCGTCGTCGGGCAGCCTGGGCGCTCCTACGCCCTGGCCATCGCGGAGCGGCTGGGTCTCCCCGACGAGCTCCTCGGGCGCGCCTCGGAGATCCTCGGGCCGGCCGGCGAGCGGCTCGAGGCCCTGCTCGAAACGCTCGAGGGGCAACGCTCACGGCTCGAGACGGAGCTCACGGAGGCCGGCGACGCGCGCGACGCGGCGCGCCGTGAGGCCGCGCAGCTGCGCGCCGAGATGGAGCGTCTGCGTCGCCGCGAGCAGGAGCTGCTGTCCGAGGCCGCCGAGCGTGCCGACGACCTCCTGCAGGACACCCTGCAGCAGGCGGCGCGCCTGAAGCGCTCCGCGCGGGGCGAGGGGGAGCAGCGCTCGCGCGCGCTCGAGCAGATCCAGGAGCTGCGGCGCGAGGCGCGCCGCACGGCGCGGGGCCCCCAGCCCCAGGAGCCCCGCCCGCGCAGCGCGGTCGCGCCCGGCACGATGGTTCGGGTGGCCAGCTACAACGCCGAGGGCCCGGTGCTCGAGGAGCGCGGCGACAGCGTTCTCGTCCAGCTCGGCCTCCTGAAGGTGGAGGTGGCGCGGCGAGACGTTACGCCGGTGGCCGCGCCGGCGCCCGCGGCGCCCTCGCGCGCACCCGCGGCCGCGGGTCCGAGCGGCTTCGACGATGAGCTCAACATCCGCGGCGAGCGGGTGGAACAGGCGCTCGAGCTCCTGCGCGACTTCGTCACCGAGGCGCACGCGCTGAAGGTCGGCAAGGTGCGCGTGTTGCACGGGAAGGGCACCGGAGCGCTGCGGGATGCCGTGCGCTCGTACCTGCGCGGCGAGAAGCGGGTGGAGCGCTTCGAGGACGCCGTGCCGTACGAGGGCGGTCACGGCGTGACCGTCGCCTATCTGCGCGTCTGAGGCCGCGACGGACGACCGCCGCGGCGCGGCGTGCGAAGCTGGGAGCGTGCGCACCGCCATCGTGTTCGACCTCGACGGAACCCTCGTCGACTCCCTGCCCGACATCGTCGTCAGCTTCAGGTACGCGTTCGAGGAGCTGGGTCTCGCCCCGCCGGACGCGGCGGAGGTGCGAGCGCAGGTGGGGGCGCCGCTCGAGGACATGGTCCGCGCCTTCGCGCCGCCGCCGCGGGTGGACGCCCTGTGCGCGGCCTACCGCGGCCACTATCGGCGGCACTACGCCGACCGCAGCCGCCCGTTCCCCGGCGTGCCCGAGCTCCTCGCCGAGCTCGGGCGCCGGGGCCATGCCCGCATCGTGGCGACCACCAAGCGCAGCGACATGGCCCGCGCTTTCGTCGAGGCGATGGGGCTCGCGCCCCTGCTCGAGCACGTCCAGGGCACCGACGGCTTCCCGCACAAGCCCGCGCCGGACGTCATCGAACGCGGCCTGGCCGCCGTCCCCGCCGTTGGGCTCTGGATGGTCGGCGACACCGTGACCGACGTGCTGGCGGGAAGGGCCGCGGGGCTCAAGACGTACGCGGTGAGCTGGGGAACGCATCCTGCCGAACGGCTGAGGGGCGCCGGGCCCGACGCGCTCGAGCCCGACCTGTCGGCGCTCCTGGCGCTGCTCTGACCCCTCCTCGCGGGCCGACCCGCTTCTTCACAGGGCGGCCCGCGCCGAGCCGGTAGCATGCGGCATGGACAGGATGGAGAAACAGTACGTCATCGACGCGCTTCAGGACGATTCCTGGCGCATGTTCCGCATCATGGGGGAGTTCGTCCAAGGGTTCGAGGAGATGGCGGACGTCGGCAAGGCGGTGACCATCTTCGGGTCCGCCCGGATGAACGAGGAGGTCGAGACGTACAAGAAGGCGCGTCTGCTGGCGACGGCGCTGGCGCGCAGCGGTTACGCGATCATCACCGGCGGCGGACCCGGCGTGATGGAGGCGGGCAACCGCGGGGCGCTCGAGGGGTCGGGACGGAGCATCGGTCTCAACGTCGACCTCCCGCACGAGCAGGCGCCGAACGGTTTCCAGACCGACAGCCTGAAGTTCAAGTACTTCTTCGTGCGCAAGGTGATGCTGGTGAAGTACTCGACGGCCTTCGTCGTGTTCCCCGGCGGCTTCGGGACGATCGACGAGCTCTTCGAGGCGCTCACGCTCATCCAGACGAAGAAGATCAAGCCGTTCCCCGTCTACCTGATCGGCGTCGAGTACTGGCGGGGGTTGCTGCAGTGGTTGCAGGGAACGCTCCTGCGGGCCGGGACCATCTCGGAGCACGACATGCACCTGTTCAAGGTGGTCGATGACGTCAGCACGCTCGCCGACGAGATCGAGGACTACTACCGCAGCGAGCACCACGGCGGGTTCAACCTTCCGTGGTGAGGGCGTGACGACCTCGGATAAGAAATAATGTTGCCAGGTGCGTCATAGGACTTGACACGAGGGCACTCAGGTTTCTATACTCTTCCTTGTAAGGGGTGAGACCGAACGGGGCCGTGCCCCCGGCCGCTCCACATCACTTGCCAAGAGGAGGAGAGATCATGGCTCTGGTTCGCACGCAACGCACACAACCCGTACGCCGCTGGGCGATCGATCCGTTCCAGGAGTTCGACCGGCTGTTCGACATGTCCGCATCGCCGTTCGTGACCCGGACGGAGACCACCACCTACCCGATGGACCTGTTCGAGACCGACGACCAGCTCGTGCTCGAGATGGCGGTTCCCGGACTCACGGGTGACGGCCTCGACATCAGCATCGAGGGGCGGCAGCTCAGCGTTCGCGCCACGCTTCCCGAGGCGCCCGACGACGAGAGCCGGCGCTACTGGCTCCAGAGCATCCCGCGCGGCGACGTCAGCCGCACGGTTCGCCTCCCCGTCGCCGTGGATGTCGACGCCATCGAGGCGACCGTGAACGACGGCATGCTGAGGCTTACCATGCCCAAGCAGTCGGAGGCGAAGGTCAGGAAGATCGCCATCGGTAACGGCTGAGCGACAGCGGGTGAACGATGACGAGGGCGCGGCCGGCCGGCCGCGCCCTCGTCATCGTTCGGAGCGGGCGGCGCCTCAATCGTGGTAGGGCGGACGGGCCGCCTGCCCGAAGATCTGCGCGGCAGCGTCGTAGATCTCGTCCACGCTCATGTTCTGCCCCACGTAGGTGTCCCCCCGCCAGATCTCGAGGTGGAGGTGGGGGTCGGTCTTGGTCGCGCGCGCGGCCTCCTCGGTGCCCGAGTTGCCGGCGAATCCGATCGTGTCGCCCTGCGTCACCGCGGTTCCCTCGACGATGCCGTCGGCGACACCGGAGAGGTGCGCGTAGCGGACGACGAAGCCCCCGGGGGCGCGCACCCACACCTGCCGTCCCCGCAGCTTGTCCAGCAGATCCGGCGAGGGATCGAGCGACTTCGTGGATCCGTCGATGACAGCCTGGTACTCCTCGAGCGTCATCTCCTGGTACTCGACGTCCGCGCGGACGACCGTTCCCTGCACGATCGCCAGCACCGGCGTGCCGTACTCGATGGGGACGCTCACGACGCCGTTGAACCAGTCGAACCCCTGGTGGATGCCGTTGCGATACTCCCGCGGCGATCCCGGGAGGTGGTGGCGCCGGGAGGTCACCGTGGCGCCGGGGAAGGGCACCACGTAGCCGCTCGGCCAACCGGTCAGGAACGGGTGCTTGGTGAGCTCGGTCAGCCGGGGGAAGAGACCGGAGTTGCGGACGTCGCTGTTGTCCGAGACGTAATCGAGCACGCCCTTGCCGTCCTGGTCCTGGAAGGTCGGGTCGGCGCCGGCGTTCAACAGGTAGAGCACGGTCTCGGTGCTGCCGCCACGGCCCGCGAGCATGAGCGCGTCGACGCCGTTCGCCGCCTGCGCGTTGACGTCCGCGCCCGCGTCGATGAGGGTCCCCAGCGTGGCGTCGGAGGCGCCGGCTGCCGACGCCGCCATCAGTGGCGTCAGCCCGGCATCGTTGAGGGCGTGGATGTTCGCGCCGCCGTCGAGCGCGGCCGCGAGCGCCGCGGTGTCGCCCGCCTGAGCGGCCGCGAAGAGGTCGGGCGCCGGCGGCGCCGGAGGGTTCCTCGACCCGCCACCGGGCAAGAGGTCGAACTGCCAGAGGGCTACCACGAGAACGACGAGAACGAGCACCACCGCGGCGATCACACGCATGCGTCACTGTATCCCAGCGCCCGCCGGCGAGATTGAGCAGCGTTTCACGATGACCCCTCGGCCGCGCGGCCGAGGCCGGGAGCGCGGGCACGGGAGCCGGAGCGGGGACGCGTGCGAGACGGCCCTCAAGGCGGGTACGGCGCAGCGTCCCGGCCTCGGCGTTCCGGCCCGGCGTTCCGGCTCGGCGCTCCGGCCCGGCGCTCCGGCCGGGCGTTCCGGCCCGGCGTCCCGACGTCGGCGCCCGCTGCGGTAGGCTTGCCCGATGGCACCGACGACGTGGCGGCGGGAGGCGGTACAGCTCATCGTGCTCGCCGCTCCGCTCGTCGTGGCGCAGCTCGCACAGAACGGCATGAACGTGGTCGACACGTTGATGGTCGGGAGGCTCGGAGCGCGCGCGCTGGCCGGGATCGCCCTCGGCGGGACGGTCTTCGCCTTCGTCCAGCTCCTTCTCATGGCCGTGTTGCTCTCGGTGGCGCCACACGTCGCCCAGGCGCACGGTGCGCGCGATCCCGACCGCGCGTCGCGGGCCGCCCGGCAGGGGCTGTGGCTCGCCGCGTTGCTCAGCGTTCCCGGGTGCGCGGTGCTGCTCGCGGGCCGACGGCTGCTGTTGCTGACGGGGCAGGAAGCCGACCTGGCGGCCGTTGCCGGCGCGTACCTGAGGTCCATGGCGCCGGGTCTGCCGTTCGCCTTGTCCTTCACCGCCCTGCGGGGCTTCCTCGAGGGGCACGGCGACACACGCCCCATCGTCGTCGTGGCCGGCCTCGGCGTGGGCCTGAACGTGCTCGCGAACCAGGGGCTCATGTTCGGGCGCTGGGGGCTCCCCAGGCTGGGCCTCGTCGGCTGCGGAACGGCGACCTCGCTCGTCTTCGCAGCCATGACGATCACCCTCGCCGGGCTCATCGCCTGGCGCTACCCGGAACACCGGGTGTTCCGCGGCCTGCGCACGCCGGACCCGGCCACGCTCGGGAGCCTGCTCTCGGTGGGCTGGCCCATCAGCCTGGCCATGGCCTTCGAGGTCGGGCTCTTCGCCCTCACCACGCTGCTCATGGGGCGCTTCGGCGAAGCCGCGCTCGCGGGCCACCAGATCGCGTTCCAGAGCGCCTCCACGACCTTCATGGTGCCGCTCGGGATCAGCATCGCGGCCGGCATCCGGGTGGGGCAGGGTGCGGGTGCGAACGACGGGACACGCGTCCGCCGGGCCGCGGCCGCGGCGCTGGTGCTTGCCGTGTTCGTCATGGCGTGCGCGGGCCTCGTGTTCTGGCGTCTGCCCGACGCCGTGATCGGGCTCTACCTCGATGTGCGCGACCCGGCCAACGCCGGCGTCGTGGCCTGGGCCCGCACCTTCCTCGGCGTCGCGGCGCTGTTCCAGATCTTCGACGGGGTCCAGGTCGCCGCGTCCGGCGCGCTCAGGGGCCTCAAGGACACGCGGGTGCCGATGCTGCTGACGCTGGTGGCGTACTGGGTCGTCGGCGCCCCCGTCGCCACCCTCCTGGCGTTCGCGGTGGGACTGGGTCCCCACGGCCTGTGGTTCGGCCTCGTCGTCGGCCTCGCGCTGTCCGCGACCCTGCTCGCCGGGCGACTCGCGAGGCTGACACGGCCGGGCGCCCTCGGTCGTTCCGCGCCCCCCGCCCTGCGGTAGAGTGGGTGCCCGGAGGACCTGCGTGCACACGTTTTTCGCGATCGCCCGAAACAGCCTCGCCGTCATGGCGCTCCTTGGCACGCTCGCGGGGGGCTTCGTGCTCGTCGCGAAGTGGCTGGCCGACAACTCCGACGAGCCGGGCGCGCATTGACAGCGCGCCGCGGCGCGGCGCGACCACCCCGGACCTGCCTTCTCGCGGCGCGCGGCCGGTGACGCGGGCACTTCCCGCGCTGGCATGCGCCTTCCCGGCCTGACGGACTACCTGACGGCGCCGGAGCTCATCCCGGCGCGCGCGGCCGCGGTGCTGCGCACGGCCTTCGCCGGCATGTTCTTCTCGCAGACCGTGTTGGCCGGTGTGGTGCTCGGCGTGCTGATGCTCGTCGTCGGCGGTCCCGCTCGCGCGGGGCGAGGCGGTGGCGCGCTCGGCTGGACGCTGGCGCTGCTGGCGCTCTCCGAGCTCCCGCTGGGTCTGGCGCTGACGGAGCGCGCGGGGCGCAGACCCGGCCGCGGCGGGCCGCTCGCGGGGGCGTTGCTGGCCGGCGTCGTGCTGTCCACCCCGGCGTGGTTCACCGCGCTGGCCGTGGCGACGGGGCAGGCAGCGCTCCCGGTGGCAGCGTTGGTCGGTGTGCTGGCGGCCCTCTACGGCGTCGGCTTCCTGCGCTGCGGGGCGCTGGCGCGGCTGGCCGCCGGCCGGCCGCCCACCGGCGGCCACGGCGCCTGAGCGGTCCGAGCCGGCGTCAATCGTCCGCCGCGGCGCCCTCCTGCTCGTGTTGACGGAACCACTCGCGCCAGTCCCAGGAGCTCTTCAACACCGACGCGAGCTGGAAGGTCTCGGTGCTTCGAAGGTCCGGGCAGCTCCGTGGGACCTCCTCGGCCACGAAGCGGTGGAGGTCCTTGACGCTCGCGTGGAGCGTCTGGACGATGATGTCGGCCTGGCCGAACGAGGTGCCCACGAAGCGCACGTTGGGGTACTCCGCCAGGCGCTCGGCCGTCGCCGCCACCGCCCCCGGTCGCACCCGGATGAGGGTGATCGCAGCGACCTCGACGCCGAGGGTCAGGGGATCGCCCACGGCGGTGATGCGGATCAGCTCGCGGTCGATCAGGCGCCCGACGCGCGCCCGCACCGTCCCCTCCGCGACCCCCAGATCCCGCGCGATGTCCCGGTACGGGCGCCGGCCGTCGTCCTCCAGCGCGATGATGATGGCCTTGTCCAAGGCGTCGAGATCCATCGTTCCTCTCCTATACGCACTCCCGCGGCATGGTACGCAAATCGCAGTTCTTCGTACACTTCCGTTGACAATGCGCAGAAATCTGCTTAACTTGTATCACATTGCGTAACACTCTGCCCCACCCCGGTGGGAGCCGGCGTGCCGGCTCCCGCGGGCGGGAGGCCGCGTTGGACGGGCCGGGCCGGTCGGCCGCGGGGCGCGAGGAGGTGGTCGGAGGGTCGACAGGTCGAGGCGGTGCCCGCACGAGCGGCCGCCGTTGCGCAGGGGAGGGAGCGAGGGAGCCGCGCAGAGCGGGCGCCTCGCGTCGCAACCGCACCGGATGGGAAGGGAGCCAGCCGTGCCCAACGATCCACAGGACCGCACGTCCAAGGAGGCCTTGCGCCGCGACATCGAGGACGCCCTCGACTTCGACCCGGCCGACCCGCTCGTCGGCCTCACCAGCGAGGACCTCGGCGGTCCGCGCCTGAGCAGGCGCACCGTCCTTCGCCTGATGGCAGCCGCCGGCGTGCTCTCGGCGGTCCGTCTCGGTGCGGGCGGCGCGGCCTTCGCCCAGGGAGCGGCCGGCGGTCACCTGAAGGCGGGCTGGGCGGGTGTCGGCGAGATCCGCACGCTCGACCCCGCGCAGATCAACCAGGTGCTCGAGTTCCAGATCGCGTCGAATGTGCTCGGCGGCCTCACGCACATCACCCCGGACCTGGTGGCGGAGGGCGATCTGGCCACCGACTGGACCGTCTCGGACGACGGCAAGACCTACACCTTCAACCTCCGGAAGGGCGTCACGTTCCACAACGGCGATCCCTTCACGGCGGACGACGTCATCTACACGTTCAACCGCTCCAACGACCCCGACAAGTCGATCCAGACGAGCGTCCTGGCCGGCGTCGACAGCGTCGAGAAGCTCGACGACCATACCGTGCGCTTCAACCTGAAGGCGCCGCAGGCGTCGTTCCTGGTGAAGGTGCTCGAGCGTTCCAGCGGGCGCGCGATGGCGATCGTCAGCCAGCGGGCCATCGAGGAGATGGGACCGGAGAAGTACGGCCTCATGCCGGTCGGTACCGGGCCCTTCAAGGTGACGCAGCACCAGCTCGGCCAGGGCGTCGTGCTGGAGAAGTTCGCCGACTACTACGATCCGCAGCGGCCGGCGCTCGACATGGTCACCATCACCCCGATCATCGAGCCCGAGCCGCTGGCGGCCGCGATCGAGGCCGGGGACATCCACCTCATCGGCGGCAACCCTCCTGCCGCGGAGCTGATCGACCGCTTCGTCGCGAACTCCGACCTCGTCGTCAGCCAGATCCCTGGCCCCGGCTTCCAATCGCTGTGGATCAACCCGTGGCGCGATCCGTTCATGGTGACCGACTTCACGAAGTCGGTAGACGAGCTCAAGCAGGAGAAGGGGTTCATGGTCCGGCTCGCGATCGCCAAGGCGATCGACCGCGAGGACCTCATCAAGCGGGCCCTGTTCGGGCGAGGCGTTCCGGCCTTCGGCACCATCAACCCGGCCATGGGGTTCTTCTTCGACGACGCCATCAACGGCACGAGCGAGCAGACGTTCGATCTGCCGGCCGCGCAGAAGCTGCTGGCCGACGCCGGCTTCCCCGGGGGGCAGGGAATGCGCACCCTGACCCTGACGATCGACCCCGCGGGCCGGCGTGAAGGGCAGATCCTCGCCGACATCCTCAAGCGCAACCTAGGCATCAACGTCGAGCTCGACGCCAAGGATTTCCCCGTGCTGATCGATCAGTTCGACGCGAACGACTACGACCTGCTGCGGGTCGGCTCCGGGGGCGACTACGATCCGGACGACGGCCTGGTGGACTGGATGCTCACCACCTCGAAGTTCAACGGTCCCAACCGCGACAAGAGCACCCAGACCTTCGGCTACTTCTCGGACCCGCAGGTCGACGACCTCGTGGCCCAGGAGCGCGTCGAGCCCGATCTCGACAAGCGCAAGCAGATCGTCCAGCAGGCCAACAAGATCACCTCCGACAAGGTAGCGTCGGCGTTCTTATACCACCCCCTCGACATCCTGGTCTACCGCAAGGAGGTCAGTTACCCCGCCCAGAGCCGCATCCCTGGCCTGGTCGACCTCGACCGCGCCACGCTCGGTTGACGTGACCCCCCGTGCCCGTCGGGCGGAGCCGCTCCGCCCGACCGGCACGACCCTCGAGGTGCCTCGTGACCACCTATCTCGTCAAACGGCTGGTCGGCGCCCTGTTCGTGATGTTGGCGGTCGCCACGCTCGTGTTCTTCATGCTGCGCGCCGTTCCCGGCGACCCGCTGCAGGCGATGCTGTTCGACATCGGCGACCCGTCCGCCGTCGCCGGCCTGCGCCACAAGTACGGCCTCGACCGCCCCCTGCCCGTGCAGTACGGCATGTGGCTGTGGCGCGTGGCCCAGGGGGATTTCGGCAGCTCGATCTACGGCAGCCGCGTGCCGGTCAGCACCCTCATCCGCGAGGCCCTTCCGCGCACCCTGTCCCTGGCGTTCCTCGGCTTCCTGATCGCGATGGTCATCGCCGTGCCGGCCGGCATCGTGTCCGCGGTGCGCAAGAACTCTCCGCTGGACCACGGCTTCACCTTCCTTGCCTTCCTCGGGCTGTCGATGCCGGACTTCTGGCTGGGCATCGTGCTCATCATCGTGTTCGCCGTCCACCTCCACTGGCTTCCCGCGATCGGCTACCAGCCGCCGTCCGCGGGGTTCCGGCCGTGGCTGTCGCACCTGATCCTGCCCGCCATCGCGGTCGGGACCGCCTTCTCCGCCATCCTCGCGCGCATGATCCGCTCGTCGATGTTGGAGGTGATGAAGGCGGACTTCATCACGGTCGCGCGCTCGAAGGGGGTGCGCGAGCAGAGGGTGGTGCTGAAGCACGCGTTCCGCAACGCCCTCATCCCGGTCGTGACCGTCGCCGGGATCGCGTTCGCGCTGCTGATGGCGGGAGCCGTGGTGGTGGAGAACGTGTTCGCCATCAAGGGGCTCGGCCGGGTGCTCATCCAGGGCATCCTCAATCGGGACTATCCCGTCGTGCAGGGGGCGATCCTGGTCGTGTCGGCCATCTTCGTGCTGTCGAACCTCCTGATCGACCTGCTGTACACCGCCATCGACCCGCGCATCCGGATGCGCTGAAGGGCACGCGCCATGGCCGACACGCTCCCGCTCTCCGGCGACGGCGTCACCGGACGCCGCCCTTCCGGCCCTCCGCGCTGGCTGCGCGCACTGCTCCGCGACCGGCGTGCCCTGGTGGGCGCCGTCGTCCTGGCCGTCCTCGTCGTTGCGGCGGTGTTCGCGCCGCTCGTGTCGCCCTTCGACCCGACCTCGATGCGCTTCGACATGCTGACGCCGCCGAGCTGGGCGCACCTCCTCGGCACCGACGACCTCGGCCGGGACCTCCTCAGTCGCGTCATCACGGGGGCCCGCATCTCGCTCTTCGTCGGCTTCGTGACCGTCGCGATCTCACTCGCCGCGGGCGTCACGCTCGGGATCCTGGCCGGCTACTACGGAGGCTGGTTGGACAACGTGATCATGCGGTACATCGACCTGCAATGGGCCTTCCCGAACTTCATCATCGCGGTGTATCTCGTCGCGGTCTTCGGGGCCGGCCTGTCGAACGTGATCGTCGCGGTGTCGCTCGCGTTCCTCGACGACTTCGCCCGCATCGCGCGCGGCATGGTGCTGTCGCTCAAGGAGCGCGAGTTCGTCGAAGGCGCGCGCGCGCTCGGCGCCTCGGACGCCCGCGTGATGCTGCGTCACATCCTGCCCAACTCGCTCGCCCCGATCATCGTGCAGGCGACCGTGAGCGTGTCCTACGCCATCCTCGCCGAAGCGGGACTGAGCTTCCTCGGCCTCGGCGTGAAGGTGTCCACGCCCACCTGGGGGTTGATCCTCAGCGACGCCCGCTCGTTCATCTCCCGCGCGTGGTGGCTCGGCGTCTTCCCGGGCGTGGCGATCATGATCACCGTCTTGAGCATCAACTTCGTGGGGGACTTCCTGCGCGACGCACTCGACGTGCGCGAGCACGTGGCCTGAGGCCTGCGCCGGTTCTCGGAGAGGCGCACCATGCTGCACGCCACCTTCTCGATCGTCGGGCGCGCCGAGGGCGGCGACGCCTACGGTGTCGCCGTCAGCACCGCCCGTCCCGCCGTCGGCGCGTTCGTGCCGTGGGTCAGCCTGCACGGCGCCGTGGCGACGCAGGCACGAACGCGCACGTCGCACGGGCGGCGCGGTGTGGCGCTGCTGGAGGCCGGGGTTCCCGTGACCGCGGCCCTCGAGGGCCTCCTGAGCGCGGATGAGGGCCGAGGCGAACGGCAGCTGCACGGCGTGGACGCGGCGGCCAGCTTCGCGTTCACGGGCGACGCGTGCGTGCCGTGGGCGGGGCACCGCTCCGCGGGGTGGTACAGCGTCGCGGGCAACATGCTCGCCGGACCCCAGGTCCTCCTGGCGATGGCGGAGGCGTACGAACGGGCCGACGCGGAGGAGCTCGCCGCACGCCTGCTGCTCGCGCTGGAGGCCGGACAGGCGGCCGGCGGCGACAAGCGCGGCAAGATCTCGGCCGCCCTGCTCGTGGCCTCCCGCGAGCCACGCCCCTACCACAACCTGCGCGTGGACGCGCACGAGCGTCCCGTCGCGGAGCTCCGGCGCGTGTTCGAGCTGTCCCGCGCCGACTTCGCCGAGCTGTCCGGCCGGCATCCCGGATGGCGCCCGGAGGGCGCCAAGTGGTGACGCCGTCGTCCCGGGTTTGCGTCGTGGTGCGGGGGTAGACTCGTCAGCATGCGCCTGTTCCAGCTGTTCTGGTCGTTCGCCAAGGTCGGCATCTTCGGGTTCGGCGGAGGACCGTCCATGATCCCGCTCATCCAGGAAGAGGTCGTCGAGGTTCAGCACTGGCTGACCCGGGAGGAGTTCCTGGACGCCTTCGCGTTCGGCAATGCCCTGCCCGGCCCGATCGCGACGAAGATGGCGGGCTACGTCGGCTACAAGGTGTCGGGGGTGGCCGGGGCGGCGATGGGCCTCATCGGCGTCGCCGTGCCCACGATCGTGGCGATGATCGCGCTGGGCGCCGTCTACCTGCGCTACCGCGACAATCCCGTCTTCGAGCACTTCCTGCGGGGTGTCAGGCCCGTCGTCATCGCGTTGCTCGCGCTCGTGGTGTGGGAGTTCGCTCCCCGCGCCCTCGGGGTGCCGCCGCAGTGGGTGCGCAACTGGGCCCTGTGGCTGCTCGCGATCGCCGCCTTCGTGCTGGCCCTGCGCTTCAACGTGCACCCCGCCATCCTCATCGTCGCGGGCGGCGTCATCGGCATCGCGGTGCTGCGCTGAGCGCGCCGCACGGCGCGCCGGTGGCGTGCCGGGACGGTCCGTCGGCGCGCCCCTGGCGTGCGCCGGGCGTTGCGTCGCCCTCGGAACCCGGCGCACGCGGCTTCGCGCAGGCGTTGGGTACACTGCCACCGGCGTGCGACGGGGCGGCCCCGTTACGGGGGTCGCCGTCGCGCAGGGAAGGAGCGTCACCATGGCGACCGCCAAGAACGGCGACACCGTGCGCGTGCACTACACCGGCCGGCTGGAGGACGGGACGGTCTTCGACTCCTCCGCGGGTCGTGACCCGCTCGAGTTCACGCTGGGCACCGGACAGGTCATCGGGGGCTTCGACGAGGCCGTCAGCGGCATGCACGAGGGGGAGGAACGGGCCGCCCGCATCCCGGCCGACGATGCCTACGGGCAGCGGCGCGACGATCTGGTGCTCGAGATGCCGCGACAGCAGATCCCGGAGGACCTCGACCTCGAGCTCGGCATGCGTCTCGAGCTGCGCCAGCAGGACGGCAACGCGGTGCCGGTGACGGTGACCGACATCGCCGACGAGAGCGTCACGCTGGACGCCAACCACCCCCTCGCGGGCAAGGACCTGACGTTCGAGCTCGAGCTGGTGTCGATCCAGGGCTGACGCCAGCGTGACGGAGCAGGCCTCGGTCGTGTTGCGCGAGATCGCGCTCGCCGAGACCGCCGCGGCGGACGCACTGCCGTGCGACGAGACGGTCGTCGACGACGGCTGGCGGCTGCGCTTCAACGGTCACGTGACGCGCCGCTGCAACTCCGTGCTGGCGCAGGATGCTGGCACGGACGGGCTCGAGCCCAAGATCGCGCGCGCCGAGCGGTTCTATCGCGCGCGCGACGCGCGTACGCGCTTCCAGCTCAGCGAGGCCTCGCAACCCACGGGGCTCGAGGTCGCGCTCGCCGCGCGCGGCTACGAGCGCACCAGCGGCGCCCTCGTGCTGTCGGCCGCGGTAGGCGACGTTCCGCCGGTCGACGGCGACGTGCGCCTCGAGAGCGCGGTGTCCGAGTCGTGGCTGTCGGGACTCGCCGAGGGGAGCCGCGAGGATCCGGGGGCGCTGGAGGTGCGGCGCCGCACCCTCGCACGGCTGCAACTCCCCGCGGCCTTCGCGCGGCTCGATCTCGACGGGCGGATCGCCGCGGTGGGACTGGGCGTGCTCTCGGGCGCCTACCTGGTGCTGTTCAACATGGCGACGGTGCCGGCGTTCCGGCGCAGGGGCGCGGCCCGCCGCGTGGTCGCGGCGCTGTCGTCCTGGGCGCAGGAGGCGGGCGCATCGCGCGCCATCCTCCAGGTCGCGCCGGGGAACGGCGCGGCGCGCGCCCTCTACGCCGCTTCGGGGTTCCGGGACCACCACGTCTACGACTACTGGCAGGCGCCCGAGGGATGACGCGGGCCGGGGCGCGGGAGATCAATACCGCATGACGTTGGTGCGCGCGTCCTGCAGCACGTGCGACATGTCCAGTGCCTTGGCAGTGCCGATGACGACGCAATCCTCCGGCGTCTCCGCTACCGCGACAGGGATGCTGGTCACCCGCCGCAGGAAGGCGTCGAGGTTGCGCAGCTTGGCGCCCCCGCCGGTCATCACGATGCCCCGCTCGATCACGTCCGACACGAGCTCCGGGGGTGCCTGCTCGAGCACCTTCCGCACGCCGGCGGCGATCTTGTCGAGGGCCTCCTGCAGCGAACGCACGACGTCGTGTGTCGTGATCGTGACGCTCTTCGGCATGCCGTCGATGAGATCGCGCCCGCGCACCTCCATGCTGTGATCGTCCTCGTCGCCGAGGATGACGGCCGCCCCGATGGTGCGCTTGATCTCCTCGGCCGTGCGGTCGCCGATGAGCAGGTTGTGTTGCGCCTTGATGAAGCCCATCAGGTTGCGGTCGAAGGTGTTGCCCGCGATGCGCAGGCTCTCGGATACGACGATGCCCCCCATGCTGATGATGGCGATGTCCGTCGTACCACCGCCGATATCGATGACCATGGAACCCACGGGGTCGGCGATGTTGATGCCGGCGCCGATGGCGCCAGCAACGGGCTCTTCGATGAGGAACGCGCGCCGCGCTCCGATCTCGTTGATGGCCTGCAGCACGGCGCGCTTCTCGACCTCGGTGATGCCCGACGGGATGCACACCATGATGTTCGGCCGCAGGAAGCGGGCCGGTCCGGTGAGGACCTTGGAGATGAACGCCTTGAGCATCTTCTCGGTCAGGGTGTAGTCGGCGATGACGCCGTCGGCCATGGGCCGCACTGCCGTGATGTTGCCCGGCGTGCGGCCGAGCATGCGGTACGCCTCCTGGCCCACGGCTTTGACGTCGGTGGTCCCCTTCACGACCGCGATCACGGCGGGCTCGCGGAGCAGGACCCCCTTGCCCTTGACGTGGATGCGGACGTTGGTGGTTCCCAGATCTACACCGATCATGGCTTCACGCTAACAGACCTGGGTGACGCCCGTATGGGCGCCGCGCGCGTCGCGGCGCGGGCCACCGGAAAACGCGTCGGGAGCGCGGCGGACGGTAGCATGGGGTGAGGAGGACGCGATGCGAGCAATCGTGGTCAGTGACGCCGGCGCCCTGGAGCTCGGTGAGGTGCCCACACCCGATCTGCGACCGGGTGAGGTCCTGGTCGACGTGCACGCGACCGCCCTCAACCGCGCCGACCTCGCGCAGGCCGCCGGGAACTATCCGCCACCCGTGGGAGAGAGCACGATCCTCGGGCTGGAGATGGCCGGCAGGGTGGCGCGACTGGGCGAGGACGTGCACGGCGTGCATCGCGGCGATGCCGTGTTCGCCCTGCTCGCCGGGGGCGGGTACGCCGAACAGGTGGCCGTGCCGGCCGCCGTTCTCATGCCGGTGCCGGACGGTTGGAGCTTCGCGCAGGCCGCTGCGCTGCCCGAGGCGACCCTCACGGCCTTCCTGAACCTCTTCCTGGAGGCCGACCTGAAGGCGGGGGAGACCCTCCTGGTCCACGGCGGGGCCAGCGGCGTGGGCACCGCGGCCATCCGGCTCGCGCGCCTGGCGGAGGCGCGGGTGCTCACCACGGCCGGCACGGCCGAGAAGGTCGAGGCGTGCCGCGAGCTCGGTGCCGAGCTCGCCATCAACTATCGCGAGGACGACTTCGCCGAACGCGTGCGCGATCACACGGCGGGCGAGGGAGTCGACGTCATCCTCGACATGGTCGGGGAGGCGTACTTCGAGCGCAACCTCGACCTGCTGCGCGTCGGCGGCCGGCTGATCTTCATCGCGACGCTCAGCGGCAGGCGCGCGACCTTCGACATCCGCACCCTCATGGCGAAGCGCGCCATGCTCAAGGGCTCCACGCTCCGCTCCCGGCCGCTGTCGGAGAAGGTGCGGTTGCGTGAGGCGTTCGAGCAGCGCTTCTCGCAGGCGCTCGCGGAGGGGCGGCTCAAGCCCGTGATCCACACCATGCTGCCGCTGGCCGAAGCGGCCGAGGGGCACCGCCTCATGGGCGACAACGCCAACATCGGGAAGATCGTGCTGCTGGTGCGGGAGGGCGCCGACCGGGTCGTCGACGCGTGATGCGGCGCGCGGCGCGCGCGCTCGTTGCCGCGCGCACCGCGAGCGTTGGAGGCCCGCCCGAGCGCCGGAGGGCACGAGGCCGGGCCTCCGGAACATGGAACCTTGGGGGCGCGTCCTCCGCCGGGGGGCAGCGGGGGTGCGGTGGGCGCGCCCTCAACGTTCAGGCGGATTCTAGCAGACGCCGCACGGCGGCCTCCGGGTCCGCCCGGCGACGCCCGAGCGACGGTGGGCACGTGCCCACCGCTGTGGCCGGGACCGTTCGGGAGGCGGGTGCGGGTCCCGCCTCCGAGGCCCGGCGTCGCGGTGGACGGGCGCGAACCCTCGGGGGAGACGGGCGCCCGTCGCACGCGCGCAACCGTATACTGTGCCTCCATGCCCACGGCCCCGTTCAGCGCGCTCGCGGACGTCTACGACGCGATCATGGAGGACGTCGAGTACGACGATTGGGGCCGCTTCATCCTCGAGACGCTGGAGGCGAGGGGCTTCGGCGGCGGACCGATGCTCGACCTCGGCTGCGGCACCGGCAACGCCACGGTTCCGATGGCGTCCCGGGGCTTCGACGTGGACGGCGTCGACGGTTCCGAAGCCATGCTGCGGGTGGCGCGCGCCAAGCTGCCGGACGTCGCGTTCTACCGGGCGGACTTCACGCGCCTCGCGCTGCCGCGCCGTTACGACGCCGTCTACTCGGTCTTCGACGCCCTCAACAACCTGCTCGAGCCCGACGCCTTCGCCAGCATGGCGGCCGGCGTTCGCCGCCACCTCGCACACGGCGGGTGGTTCATGTTCGACGTGAACACGACCGTCGGGCTCCGCGACCTGTGGGAGGGCGGGCGCGCCGAGGGGTGGGCCGGCGAGGTGTACTACCGCTGGATCCACAGCTACGACGAGGATCGGCGTCTGGCCACGGTGGAGGCATACTGCGAGACGCCGGACGGCGACTTCACCGAGCTGCACTACGAACGGCCGTACGACCCGCCCGAGCTCGAGCGGCTGCTGCGAGACGCGGGGTTGGTCGACGTGGAGGTGCTGACGTACCCGAGCGGCGCGCCCGCGCCGCCCGACGCGGCCAGGGTGTGGGTCCTCGCACGCCGCCCGTGAGGAGCCCGGCGACGTGCGAATCGGGCCGACGAGCGCCCGCAGGCGTTCAGCCGGGCGGGCCGCCCTCCTCGCCGGACATGCCGGCCTGCTCGCGGACGATGCGCGCGATGTTGGAGACGTCCTCGTCGCCGAGGCCGCGGGCGATGAGGCTCGTCTCGAGCTGCGCGACGTAGGCCGCCAGCGGCATCGAGACGCCCAGGTCGCGCGCGGCCTCGAGCGCGATCGCGAGGTCCTTGCGGTGAAGGCGCGTGCGGAAGCCCAGCGGGTAGCTGCCGCGGATCATGTTCGGCCCGCGATGGGTCAGTCCCCACGAGCCTGCGGCCCCACCGGACACCGCGGCATGGGCCGCCTCGATGTCGATCCCGGCCTGCATCCCCAGCACCAGCCCCTCGGCGATGGCGGCGTAGGTGCCGGCGATGATCACCTGGTTCACCGCCTTCGTGACCTGCCCGGCGCCTATGGGCCCGACGTGGGTGACGGTGCTGCCCAGGCACGCCAGTGCCGGGCGGACGCGCTCGAGCACGCCCGGGTCGCCGCCGACCATGATGGAAAGGGTGCCCCGTTCGGCGCCCTCGCTGCCGCCGGACACCGGCGCGTCCAGCATGCTCACCCCGTGGTCCGCGAGGGCCGCCGCCACGAGCCGGGTCGTCGCCGGGCTGATCGTGCTCATGTCGACCAGCACGCTGCCCGCCGACATCCCGAGGGCGGCGCCGTCGTCGCCGAGCACGACCGCCTGCACGTCCGGGGTGTCGCTGACCATGGTGAGCACGAGCTCCCGGTCGCGGGCGCACGCGCGCGGCGAGCCGGCGCGCCTGGCTCCGATCGCCTCCAGCGCCTCCTCGCGCTGCCTGGTGCGGTTGTGCACCACGACGTCGTGACCCGCCTCGACCAGCCGGCGCGCCATCGGCGACCCCATGGTGCCGAGACCGATGAACCCGATCCTCATGCTCGCTCCTCCTCGTCCGGCGCCGGCGCCGCCCGCCCGGCGTCCTCTCGCGACGCGCTCCAGATGTCCTCCAACACGTCGATCAACCTCTCCGCCGTCGCGCGATTGTGCGACGCGATCTGCTCCCGGCGCGGCATCGCGTCCCACCGCTCGGCGGCGTCCGTCGTGTGCAGGGGAAGCTCCACCGGGCTGCGACCCCGCCAGCGCTCGCGCCACGCCACCGGGACGTCCTCGGGCAACGCGCTGCCGTCGAGCGCCGCCCACAGCGCGGCCCAGGCGCGCGGCACCGTCCTGAACGGATCGTAGCCCCCGCCGCCGGTCGCGACCAAACGACCGCCCGTCAGCTCCTCGCTGAGCTCCGCCACGCGGCCGTAGGCGGCCGCCATCCCCGTCAAGCTCAAGGCCAGGTCGGCCAGCGGGTCGTTGCGGTGCATGTCGGCTCCCGCCTGCAACACGATCAGGTCCGGCCGGAACCTGCGCAGCGCGCGCGGCACCACCAGATCGAACACCTCGAGGAACGACGCGTCCTCGGTGAACGGCTCGAGCGGCACGTTCACGGCGCACCCGCGCCCGGGGCCGCGTCCCGTCTCGTAGGTGTGCCCCGTGCCCGGGAAGAGGTAGCGACCGGACTCGTGAAGGCTGATCGTCATGACCCGCGGCTCGTCGTAGAACAGCCACTGCACGCCGTCGCCGTGATGGGCGTCGAGGTCGACGTAGGCGACGCGCAGCCCGTGCCGGTCGACCGCCCGCCGGATGGCGAGTGCCAGGTCGTTGTAGACGCAGAAACCCGACGCGCGCGCCCGCTGCGCGTGGTGCAGGCCCCCGGCGAAGCTCACCGCCCGCCGTGCGGCGCCCGTTGCGACCAGCTCGAGCGCCGTCACCGTCGCCGCGCACACGGCCAGGACGGCCTCGTGCATGCCCGGGAAGATCGGGTTGTCGCCCGTGCCCAGTCCGAAGCTGTACGCGTCGGGCGGGGCGTCGCCGCGGGATGCCGCCCTCACCGCCTCCACGAAGCGCCGCTCGTGCACCCCGAGCAGCGCATCGTCGGCCAGCGGCTCGACGGCCGCGAGGTGCGCCGGGCGCAGCGCGCCGAGGTCGCTCAGGAGCGTGCGCACCAGCTCGAGCCGGACGGGCTTGAAGGGGTGCTCGTCCGACAGGCTGTACGACGCCAGCGACGCGTCGTACACGAAGCGGAGGCGCTCGCCCGGCGCGCCGTCGGCGGAGCGGGCGCCCGCGCTCACGGGGCGGGGTGCTTCTCCGGCGGCCACACCACCGCGAAGCCCGCCTCCCGCAGCCGCGCCGCGAGCCCGCGGCCGTCGAGCGTGCCCACGCGCAGCACGAACGAAACCGTCTCGGCGTCGGCACGCGAGGTCATCACGCTCGAGACGTTGTGATTGAGCGAGGCGATGCGGGCGGTGAGGCCCGCCAACGCCCCGGGCCGGTTCGGGACCTCGACCTCGATGCGGCTCGCGGCCTCGTACACGCCGGACATGCGGATGAGCGCGTCGAGCATGTCGATGCCCGTCACGATACCGACCAGGCGGTCGTCCTCGACCACGGGCATGGCGCCGATCTTGTTCTCGCGCAGGACGCGTGCCGTCTCCTCGATCGGGTCGAGCGGGTGGGCGGTGAGCACGGGCGCGACCATCACGCGTCCCACGGGGTCCGTGGAACGCACGCCGGGGGGCGCGCTCGGGTGCTCGCCACCGACGAGGCGAAGATCGCGGTCGGACACGATCCCCACGAGGTGCCCTTCGCCCCCACCGTCACGCTCCGCGACGATCGGGAAGTGCCGGATGTTGCGCTGGAGCATGAGGGCGTTCACGTCTCGGATGGGGGTGTCCGGCGCGATCGCGACGACGCTCGTGGTCATGATGTCCTGAACCAGCATGGTGCCTCCGTGGGTGCCGAGGGCGCGGCCCCCTCGATGGTACCGCTCGCCCGCTCACCCGCGCTGCCGCCCCGGCGCCGCCGGCGCCCGCAGCGCCGCGCCCCGCGCGTCAGGTCCTGCTGAAGAAGCGCGGCCGCGTCCTGAGCCGCTCGAACTCGGCCACCACCTGCGGGGGCGCGTGCGGGCCGATGCGTGCCATGAGCGCGTTGGCGGCGTTGCTGCGGATCTCGGCGTCGGCCGTGGGGAAGGTCTCCAGGCCCGCATGGCGGTAGAGCTTCTCGAGCAGGCGCTTGTAGGCGAAGTCGGTCAGACCGGAGCGGCGCAGGTCGTAGTGCCAGGCGTAGAGGGTCGCGATCACCACGGTATCGTCGAAGCGTCCGTCCGCGAAGCTGACGTCCAGCAGGCGTTGCGCGAGGCGCTGCCCACGGTACGGCGGCGCTACCTCGACCGCGCCCAGCTCGACGATGCGGCCCGTGCGGTCCTCCCCCCACGACTCGACGTCCGACGGGCGGTGGAAGGCGGCGTAGCCGACGAGCTGCGCCTCGTCGACCGCTGCCGACACGCACGTCGGGGCGTCGCGCGCGATGGCCACGAGGGCCCGGTGCTGCAGATCCGCGGGTCTGAACATGTCGAGGCCGGCGTGGGCGCCGAGCGCCTCGAGCACGCCCGCTGCGACGCACGGGCGGACGTCGGCGGCGCGCACCGCGCCCGCGGCACTCACGCCGCCCTCAGGTGAGGGCCGGTTTCGCGCGTCGCTCGCGCCACCGCGCCACCAGCGCGTCGGGCAGCCGCGCGGGGCCGCCCCCACCGTCCGAAGGGAGCTCGAGGAGGTCCGCCAGGCCCGCGTGCCTGCGCCAACCGTGGCTCCGCTCGCCGCCGTACTCGACGGCCTCGCCGAACGCCCGCAGCAACCCCTCGTGGTACGGCGCCAGGAAGGGTTCGCACAGGGCCGCCGCGAGCCGGTCGGCCGCCGCCTGCGACGACCCCTGAAGCACCCAGGCGCTGGTCCCCGTGGCGATGAGTTGGGCGCGCAGCCCGAGGTCGCCGCGCTCCGGGCGGGGCGCCGCGGCGACCGTCCGCGCCAACTCGGCCTCCGCGGCCGCCACCGCCGCGAGGGCGGCGTCGGTACGATCGGCGCGCAGGTGCGTCAGCGCCGCCGCGGTGTGGGCCTCGGCGCGCTGGTGCGCGAAGCGCGCGACCGCGAGGGCGCGCCGGGCGAGCTCGCCGGCCTCGGCATCGCCCGTGCCGACGAGGCTGGCGGCCCCGAGCGTCTGCTGGAGCAGGGCGAGGTCGTGGACGCCGTCGCCCTTCGCGTCGATCGCATCGAGGACCTCCCGCACCCGCGCCCGCGCGTGGCGGAGGTCCGGCGCCTCGCCCGGCGAGGTGCGCAGGGGCGGGAGCGGCAGGCGCAGCGGCGTCGACAGGGCGCGGCAGGCGTACGCCAGCGCCAGGTGCAGCGTGCTTCGGAGCACGCGATACTCGGCGTCCACCTCGAAGGCCCGGCTGTAGGCCCTGAAGGCTCCGATGGCGTGCGTGATGGCGAACGTCGCCTCCTCGAAGGCGCCCTCGGCGAGGAGCAGGAGGGCGGCCTCGTCGTCCACCCGCGCCAGCCAGAACGCCCTCTCCAGCTCCGGTCCCTCCGCCGTGGCGAGGATGCCGCGCGCAGCGGCGAAGTCCTCGCCGGCGCCCGCGGTGTCGCCCATGCGCCGCAGCAGCGTCCCGCGGCGGGCCAGGTAGCGCGTCTGCTCCTGGACCAGCGCCTCCGACCGGTGCGACAGCCGGACCGCCAGGTCGAGGTCGTCGAGCGCCGTGTCGAAGTGACCGAGCTTCATGTTGACGTCGCCCCGTTGGAAGGCGACGCGCGCGCACACCAGGTCGTCGGTGGCGGCCACGCTCCCGAACTCGTCCAACGCGCGCTGGAGGTCGCCGCCGTCCTTGGCGATGAGGCCTGCCCAGACGGCCACCTTGGCGCGCGCCAGGCGCACGGCGGCGTCGTCGTCCGTCACCCGCGCGAGCGCCTCGCGCGCAACCTCGTCGACCAGGCGCGCCGCCTCCGGCAGATCGCTGCGCCAGCGGGCGATGCTCGCGCGCGCCAGCGCCTCCTCGGCCGCCAGCAGGGGATCGGCGGTGACGTGATCGGTCGCCAGGAGCTGCTCGGCGTGGTCGAAGTGCCCCTTGAGGACCTCCCCCTCGGCGCGCTTCAGGGTGGTCCATCCCCGCACGTCCGGGTCGGCGGAGGCCGACAGCACGTCGAACGCCCGGATCGCGTCGTGGTGGTCGTAGCTGCCGAGCTTCACGTAGTGGGCGGCCACCTGCTGCGCGACGCGCTCGAAGGTGGGGCTTCCCGCCAGCTCCACCTCGGCCGCCTGCCAGATGCGCCGCACCAGCGATTGCTGGATGCTGTTGCTGCGCAACCAGGTGGCGAGGGTGTCCCAGTCGCGCGCCTCGAACACGTGGTGGAGGAACCGCGCAGCGGCGTCGCTGCGCGGTTGGTCCCACGCGGCTTCCCGGTAGGCGCCGGCGGCGAGGCGGTTGAGGGCGCGGTAGCGTGCCGGATCCACCTCGAGCAGGCGCTCGCGCAGCGCCCGAGCGAGCTGACGCGAGAAGCTGCGGTAGCTGTCCTGGGGTCCGGGAACGGCGTCGAGGAAGGCGAGCTCGAAGCTGGTGAGCTCCCCGTCGCCGTGCTCCCGCAACCCCTCGAGCACCGCCCCCCGGAAGGTGGGGTACTCGGGGATCGAGAGCACCGCCAGGCACGCCAGGAAGTCGCGCAAGCGAGGGTCGCCGGAGGCGTCGACGAGCTTGCTGAGCTGGCGGATCGACATCTCCGCGCCCGCGCGCACCTCCTCGCCTACCGGTTCGCGCACCTCCGCCAGCAGCGTCAGGGTGCGCAGCTCCTCGAACGAACGGCCCGCGCGCTGCACGATGTCCTCCTGCTGGGCCGGCGCAAGGTGGGGGAGCCTGGCCCGCACGAAACGCCGGGCCTCGCCGGTGGTCGGTGCCGTGAGCTTGATGGGGCCCTCGAACGCGCCGAGCCGCTGCATGGCCCGCGCGGGCACGTCGGTCATGCTGACCAGGAGTGCCACGTCGGGCAGGCGGCCGAGGGGCTCGATGAGCGTCAGCCACAACCACTCCGAGGCCGTGACGCGCGGTACCTCGGGGGTGTTGAGCCTGAGCGGCACCATGCCGAGGCTGTCCTGGCCGGCGAGGGACTGCGACACGTGCAGGAGCAGCACCAACGGCAGCGGCCCCTGGCGCGCGGCCTCGATCGCCACCCGCGCGACGTCGGCCTGCGCGTCGGCCTGGACGGCGTACGCGCTGGACGTTCCGATGCGCAACAGCTTCGCCTCGACCAGCTCGGCCGGAACCCCGAGGGTCCCGGCCAGGCGACTCAGCGCCGTCGCGAGGTCGTTGCTGGAGAACTCCAGGCGCACGATCCGCTCGGCGGCCCGGGGCGGGATCTCGAGCGCCTGCTGGATGTAGTCGGTGAGCAGCGTCTTGCCCGAACCCGGGCGGCCGGTGACCAGCAGCTTGGGCGTCTCGCCGCCGCGCACGCCCCCGACGAAGCCGCGGTACGCGCGGCGCTTCTCCCGCCCGAGGAGCTGGAGGACCTCCTGCTCCGCGCTGCTGCCCGGCGAGAGGAGGACCTCCAGCTCCGGCGCCCGCAACGCGGCGTGCCCGCTGCCGCGCCACAACTCATCGAGGATCTCGAACAGGACACGCTTGTCCCCGAGCTTGCCCTTGTCGCGATAGATGATGTTGCGTACGACGTTGGGGTTCGCGCCACGCGACTCCATCTCCTTGCGGAGCCAGTTGATGCTCCCCAGCACGCCGTTCGCGTCGCGCCGATGGCCGACGGCCCGGCGTACGTCCTCGAAGATGGCACGCCACGGGCTGACGTGGTCAACGCTCGTCTTGGAAGTCATCACGCCCATGTTACAGCCCTGCGGTAAACAGGTACACAGCGGCGGCCACGGCCCGTCGTCTGCTATGGATGAGTGTGAGCGCATGTGCGCCGCTGCGCCTGGGCACCGTTCGGGTGCCGCGCGCCAGGGCGCGCGCGCCGGGTGTCGCACACGGTCGGGCCCGCCGATCCCCCTGCCCGGGACGGCGCGTCGGGGACGATGCCGGCGGTTCCCGGGCCGATGCTATGCTCGGTCCATGGACGTGCTCCACATGGCCGCCGCCGGTTCGCGCCTGGGTGCGGACGACGCGCTCGAGCTGTACCGCGCCCCGCTGTTCGCACTCGCGTCCGCGGCGGACGCCCGGCGGCAGGACCGGACCGACCCCGAGGTCGTCACCTACCTCATCGACCGCAACATCAACTACTCCAACGTATGCAGCGTCGCGTGCAGCTTCTGCGGTTTCTACCGCACGCGCCGCCAGCACGACGCCTACACGCTGAGCTACGACGACATCTCGGCCAAGGTTCGCGAGCTCGAGGACGTCGGAGGGACGCGCATCCTCATGCAGGGCGGCGTGAACCGTTACCTGCCGTTCACCTGGTACCTCGACCTGATGCGCACCCTCAAGGAGCGCCACCCGGCCGTGCGCGTCGAGGCCTTCAGCCCCGAAGAGATCAAGGGTCTGGCGGGGCTCACCGGCATGAGCACCGCGGAGGTCCTGCGGGAGCTGCAGGCCGCCGGCCTCGACGGGCTCCCGGGCGGGGGCGGCGAGATCCTGGTGGACGAGGTACGTCACGCGACGCACGTGGCGCCGGGGCGCATCGGCGCCGACGATTGGATCCGCATCATGGGCGAGGCGCAGGCCCTCGGGCTGTACACCACCGCCACCATGGTGATCGGGTTCGGCGAGACGCCCGCGCAGCGCGTCGCCAGCCTGCTGCGCGTGCGCGACCAGCAGGACCGCGCGCTCGCGACCCACGGCAACGGGTTCTCGGCGTTCATCTCGTGGACGTTGCAGACGCGCGGCGTGCGCATCGAGGGGCGCGCACCCGGCGCCGGAGCGCACGAGTACCTCGTCAACGTGGCGGCGAGCCGCCTGGTGCTCGACAACGTCGTCAACTTCCAGGCGTCGTGGCCGACCATGGGCTACAAGGTCGCCCAGACGGCGCTGGTCTTCGGCTGCAACGATTTCGGGAGCACCATGCTGGAGGAGAACGTGGTGTCCCAGGCGGGCGCGCGCCACCGCAGCACGCCCGAGCGGGAGATCGTGCGGCAGATCGTCGAGGCGGGCTACCGCCCTGCCCAGCGCGACAGCCTCTACGGCGTGCTGCGCGAGCCGGACGTCGCGTCGATGCTGGCCGCGCCGCCGTCCGCCGAGCGGGCGGCCGCCGCGAGCGACTGAGGCGGCAGCGAGCGTGCCGAGCGCCGGCGGGAGTGGCGGGCTGCGCCGCACGCTGAGGCGTGCCGAGGTGGTCTACAGCGGGCTCGGCACGCCCCGCAAGGACGGGGCCGTCGTCGTCCAGGAGGCGGCGGGTGAGTTCCGGGTGGTCGCCATCGACGCGCTCGAGACGGCGCGCCGGGCCTACCCGGACGCGACCGAGGAGGATGCGGGTTTCGCGCTCTCGCCGCCTCCGGTGAACGCCCACACGCACGTCGACCTCAGCCACATGGGCTTCGCCGAGCGCGACTACGAGGCCTTCATCGCCGCCGTCATCGGCCACTCGCGTGCCGGCGGCCGCGGCCTCGAGGCCGCGCGAGACGGCGTCGCCGAGATCCTCGCGGGCGGCGTGTGCGTGGTGGGGGACATCGTCACGGACGAGAGCGTCCTGCGCTACCTGCTCTCCCACCCGGGCCTCCGCGGGGTGGCGTACTGGGAGGTGTTCGGATTCGATCCGCACGATGCCGAGCGCGTACTGGACGAGACGCGTCGCGTCATCGAGCGGGTCCGGCCGCTGGAGCGGCCCGACGGCATGCGGCTCGGACTGTCGCCCCACACCCCCCACACGGTCAGCCCCGAGCTCATGCAAGGGGTCGTGACGGCTCGCGTCCGAGGAGCGCCTGCCGCTTCAGATCCACGTCGCTGAGGGGCCGTCGGAGGCGCGACTGTACCGCAGCGGGGACGGGCCCCTGGCGGACCTCCTCGAGCGTGCAGGCGCTCGATTCCGGGCCGCGGGCGCCACGCCCGTGCGGCACCTGGCCGAGCTCGGCGTGCTGGAAGCGGGGCCGACCCTCGTGCACATGGTCGAGGTCGACGAGGACGACGTGCGCGCGGTGCAGCGTGCGGGGTGCACGGTGGTGCACTGTCCACGCTCCAACCTGGCGCTCGGCTGCGGGCGCTTCCCCTGGGAGGTCTACGCGCGCCACGGCGTGGACGTAGCGTTCGGCACCGACTCGCGCGGCTCGAGCCCCGATCTGGACGTGATCGCCGAGGTCGCCGCGGCGCGCAGGTTGCATGGCGACAAGGCGGCGCCGCAGGCGCTCGTGCGGGCCGCGGTGAAGGGGGGCTACCGCGCCCTCGGCCTCACGCCTCCGCGCGTGGTGCGTGGCTCCCCGGCGGCCGCGATGATGGCGTGGGGCGTGTCGACCAACCGACATACGGGGCGTTGCGCGCCACCGTAGATTGGATCGACACGGCGCGGCGCGCACGTCTCGGACGCCTCGGGGGCCGATCCCCTGCGAGTCGAGCTACCGCGAGCCGGCCTACCGCGAGCCGACGTCCAGGCGAACTGGCGTTCCCGCGAGCCGGCGTTCCACGCGAACCTGTACGGGCCGCGCGCCGACGGGCCGGACGGTTCGGGACGCGCCGCGGCGGGCCCCCCGGTGGGGGCAGGCGGGTGCGGAGCAAGCCGCTGCGGGGCCCCGGTGGGGGCCGGTGCCGGGCAGGCGGCTGCGGGCCGCGAGCGGCGGCTAAGCAGACCAGCGATCACGCCGACGCGGCGGCCGGAGGCAGCACACGACGGCCGCGGGTTCTCTAGGAGGAAGCATGGGCAGCACACACGAGTTCACCGACGACACCTTCAGCGACGAGACCGCCAAGGGCCTCGTGCTGGTCGACTTCTGGGCGCCGTGGTGCGCCCCGTGCCGGTTGGTCGGCCCCGTCATCGAGGGGTTGGCCGGGCAGTACGGCGAGCAGCTCAAGGTGGGGAAGCTCAACGTCGATGACAACCAGCAGACCGCGATGCAGTTCCGCGTGATGAGCATCCCGACGGTCATCTTGTTCAAGGACGGTGAGCCCGTCGAGACCATCGTCGGTGCACAGCCGCGCAGCGCGTACGAGGCACGCCTGCAGCGCTACGTAGCGCAGGACCGGCCGGTAGCGAACTAGCACCGGAACCAGGACCGGCCGGGCGCGAACCAGGACCGGCGGGTAGCGAGCTAGGACAGGAACCAGGACCGGCCGGTAGCGAACCAGGACCGGCCGGTGCCGAGCTAGGACCGGGCTCGAGCCGCTCCGCGACCGGGCGGGTGCGGGCCCGCACCCGCGCTTGGCGGGCTTGCCTTCGACGATTCCCGGCCCTCCGCGCGTCTCGGCGGAGGGTCAGTTCGTGGCGACCCTCCGGACGCCGTCCGGGCTCACCCTCCAGGCGACGCCGGACACGCTGTCCGAGGTGATGAGCAGGACGTAGGAGGAGCCGTCGGCCGGGTAGTCCGCCAGCGTCCAGCGCGTGCCGGCCGGCAGCGTGACGTCGACCAGCACGTTGGTGGTGTACGCGCCCGTCTCCAGGAAACCGATGGCCATGCGGTGGTAGATCACCTCGGCCGTCGTGGCCGCCGCCTGCGCAGCCTTCGCGTCGGGCATGGGCGGTTGCGCCTGCGGAGCGCAGCCGACGCTCGAGGCGGCCGCGGCGACGAGCAGGCCCGCAAGCAGGGCGGCGCGAAGCGGGCGCGGCGAGGCACCGCGGCCCTGCCGTCGCCGGCCGCCGGGCGCGCGCCGGATCATGGGTGTGTGCGTCAGCCGGGTCACGCCGCCATCGTACACGTTGGTGCGCTCGGCACTCCAGCATGTTCAGCCCTCCAACACGGGGGCCAGGCCGAGGCGCACGATGTAGCGTTGGGCCCCCGCCTTCTGCTGGTAACGCATCAGCAGGTCGAACATCTCGCGCTGCAAGTCCTTCGCGTCCTCGAAGTCCAGGGTGACGCTGTCGCGCCAGGCCGACAGTACCGCCGGCCCGTCGGGGTCGAGCGTGGTCGCGTTCTCCTCCGGCGTCACGGCCGTCTGGACCTGCAGCCTCCCGCGGCCGTCACGGTACACCCGCGTGCCCCAGCTCCCGAGCGCCTCGACCCGCGAACGCACGACGTTGTGCCGCAGGAGTCGCTCCCAGTACAGGTCGCGTTCGGCCAGAGCGGACTCGAGGGACTCGGCTGCGGTCGCCTCGAAGGGTACGAAGAACAGGTCCGCGGTCGTGCGGTAGAGCTTCATCGCGCGGCCCGATCGCGGGATGCGCCCGACCACTCGCAGCAGGCCGAGCCCCTCGAACCGCCGCACGCGCTTGAGCACGGTGTTGGGGCGCTCGCCCGTCTCGCTCGCCGCCTCGCCGACGCTGCATGGGCGCCCGAGGAAGGGCGCGAGGTGCCGCAGCCTGCCCGGGTCCATCAGGACCTCTGCGGCCCGCGTGTCGCGGACGATGCGGAACGTGTGGGGAAGGGGGGAGTCCTCGGGGCCGGCGAGCGGGGCGCGGTGCGCTCGAGCGGACCCGGCGCCCCGGCGGGCGCCTCCCGGTGCGCTACGTGAATCCGAGTCTTTCATGTCACGTAGCTTACCTGGACACTGAGGGGACGAGCCCCACGGCGCGCCCCGGCGCCCCTCGGGGGTCTCGGCGAGCCGCTCTCCGGGCCGACGACGGCGGCAGCCGCGGAGCGCCGGTACAATGGCGCGGAGCCGGCACCGACGACCAGCGCCCGGACCGCCGTCGCCCCCGCGGCACAGCCGCCTCGGGCCGAATCGACGACCAGCGCGAAGGAGCCAGCATGTCCGAACGAGAATCGAAGCCAGGGTCCACGCGAGCGACGGGCGCGCCCGGCACGGGCGCCACGACGAGTGCCGACAGCTTCGGCGCGCGAGACGTGTTCGACACCGGCTCCGGTCGGGCGTACTACTACCGCCTGGCGAAGCTTCAGGAGGACGGCCTCGGGCGTATCGACCGCTTGCCGTTCTCGATCAAGGTGCTCCTCGAGTCGCTGCTGCGCAACGAGGACGGGCACCTCGTCACCGCCGACGACGTGCGGCGGCTCGCGGCCTACGACCCCGCCGCTCCCGCCCGCGACGAGATCCCCTTCATGCCCGCCCGCGTGATCCTCCAGGACTTCACGGGCGTGCCCGCCGTCGTCGACCTCGCGGCGCTGCGCAGCGCGATGGAGCGCCTCGGCGGCGATCCCGAGGCGATCAACCCGCAGGTCCCGGTCGATCTCGTCATCGACCACAGCGTTCAGGTCGACGTCTACGACGATCCCATGGCCCTGGTGCGCAACGCGGAGATCGAGTTCCAGCGGAACCGGGAACGCTACGAGTTCCTGCGCTGGGGCCAGGCGGCGTTCCACAACTTCAGCGTCGTGCCACCCGCTTCGGGGATCGTGCACCAGGTCAACCTCGAGTACCTCGCCAAGGGCGTGCAGCATCGGGCGCACGGGGACATGGACGTGGTGTACCCCGACTCGCTGGTGGGTACCGACAGCCACACCACGATGATCAACGGGCTCGGCGTTCTCGGGTGGGGCGTCGGCGGCATCGAGGCCGAGGCCGTCATGCTGGGCCAGCCGTACTACATGCTCACGCCGGAGGTGGTCGGCTTCAAGCTCACCGGCCGCCTGCGGGAGGGCGCCACCGCCACCGACCTCGTCCTCATGGTCACGCAGATGCTGCGGGCCAAGGGCGTGGTGGGCAAGTTCGTCGAGTTCCACGGCCCGGGCCTCTCCGCCATGACGGTGCCGGACCGGGCCACGCTGGCGAACATGGCGCCCGAGTACGGCGCCACCATGGGGTTCTTCCCCATCGACGCCGAGACGCTCCGCTACCTGCGGCAGACGGGGCGCCTCGACGACGAGGTCGAGGCGGTGGAGCGCTACGCGCGGGCGAACGGGCTGTTCCGGACCGACGACATGGAGGATCCGGAGTACGCCGACAGGCTCGAGCTCGAGCTGTCGACGGTCGAGCCCAGCCTGGCGGGCCCGAAGCGCCCCCAGGACCGGATCTTGCTCGGAGACATGGCCGAGCAGTTCCGGCGGGACCTCCAGCGTCCCTTCGCGGAGCGCGGCTTCGCCCTCTCCGACGACGAGCTGGGGCGCAGCAGCGCGCTCACGTACCGCGGGCACGCCCACGAGCTGCGCCACGGGGACGTGGTCATCGCCGCCATCACGTCGTGCACCAACACCAGCAACCCTTCGGTGATGCTCGCGGCCGGCCTCGTGGCGAAGAAGGCGGCCGAGCGCGGTCTGCACGCCAAGCCGTGGGTGAAGACCAGCCTCGCGCCGGGCTCGAAGGTTGTCACCGAGTACCTCACGGAGACGGGGCTCCTGCCGTACCTGGAGCGCGTCGGTTTCTACCTCGTCGGCTACGGCTGCACGACATGCATCGGCAACTCGGGCCCCCTGCCCGACGAGGTGGCGCAGGCAGTGCAGGCGGGCGACATCGTCGCCGCCAGCGTCCTGTCCGGCAACCGCAACTTCGAGGGGCGCATCAACCCCTTCGTGAAGGCGAACTACCTGGCCAGCCCGCCCCTGGTGGTGGCCTACGCGCTCGCCGGCAGCGTCACCGTCGACCTGCTGAACGAACCGCTGGGCGAGGACGAGCACGGCGAGGCCGTCTACCTCGCCGACGTGTGGCCGACGATCGCCGAGATCAAGGAGCACCTCGAGGCGGCGATGAACCCCGAGGTGTTCCGGCGCATGTACGACGGCATCGAGAAGTCCAACGAGACGTGGAACGCCATCCCCGTCAAGGGCGGCACCCTGTTCGATTGGGACGAGGACTCCACCTACATCCAGGAGCCGCCGTTCTTCGTCGACATGCCGCTCGAGGCGGAGCCGATCACGCCCATCGAGGGCGCCCGGGTGCTGGTGCGCGTCGGCGACTCCGTCACCACCGACCACATCTCGCCGGCCGGCGCCATCCCGCTGGACAGCCCGGCGGGCGCGTACCTGCGCGAGCACGGCGTCGAGAAGAAGGACTTCAACTCGTTCGGCTCGCGCCGCGGCAACGACCGTGTCATGACGCGCGGAACGTTCGGCAACATCCGCCTGCAGAACCAGCTGGCGCCCGGCACCGAGGGGAACTGGACGACGGACTTCACCACCGGCGAGGTCACCAGCATCTTCGAGGCGAGCTCCCACTACCAGGAGCGCGGGACGCCGACGATCGTGCTCGCCGGGGTCGACTACGGCATGGGCTCGAGCCGCGACTGGGCCGCCAAGGGCACGTACCTGCTCGGCGTCCGCGCGGTCATCGCCAAGAGCTTCGAGCGCATCCACCGTTCGAACCTCGTCGGAATGGGCGTCCTCCCGCTCCAGTTCGGCCCCGGCGACGACCCAGAGCGCCTCGGCCTCAGCGGGAGCGAGCGCTTCAGCCTGCGCCTGGGCGACGACCTCCGCCCGGGGCAGAGCCTGACGGTCGAGGTCGAACGCGACGACGGCACCAGCACGACGTTCGACGTCCAGTGCCGCCTCGACACCCCGATCGAGATCGAGTACTACCGCAACGGCGGCATCCTCCACACGGTGCTGCGCAACCTGCGTCGACGCGAAGCGCAGGGCGCCCGGGCCTGAGGGCGGCCCCGGCACCAGCGCCCCGGCCCCGGGCTAGCGGCGCCGGCACCTCCGGCCCCGGCCCGCCGCCCGTGGCGCAGTGCCCGACGCCGCGGTACGCGAAACACTTCGCATGCCGCGGCGTCGGGCACGACCTATACTCTGTGCATGCGCGACTTCCTGGTGTTCCTGATCGTCCTCGCCGTGGGGTTCTTCGCCATCGGCGAGACGGTCGGCTGGGATGTCGGCCTCCCCGGCCAGACGCCGGTGTTCGTCTACAAGCGCGACGGGCACGTCGAGGCGACCCGTCGGGCGCTCAACATCGACGCCATGCCCGTGAAGCTGACCGGCAAGGTGCGTCACGGCAGCGTGACGGTGCGCATCGACTACCAGAGGGCGGAGAGCTTCCAGACCGGCAAGCTCGAGGGGCGGAAGACGAAGATCTTCGAGCAGACCTACCGGAGCGGGGAGCGCATCGGCATCAACCAGAGCTTCCAGAGCGGCACCGGCGACTACACGGTGGTGATGACCTTCGACAGCGCCACGGGCGTCTTCAACCTGAAGCTTCCGGGTCAGGCCCAGCTGTAGCCTCGGACGGCGCGGGCGCGGCGACGCGCTTGCGGGCCGCCGCGAGGGCGTCCCAGGTCTCGCTCGAGACGGCGTCCAGCACGTTGAACTCACCGCCGCCGAAGGCGTGCTCGGCGCCGTCGATGTAGACCAGCTCACCGCTGATGAAGCCGGCCTGGTCCGACAGCAGGTAGGTCGCGAGGTTCGCCAGCTCCTCGTGGCGCCCGACGCGGCCGAGCGGGATGCGGCCCTCGAACAGCTGCTGGATCTCCGGCGTCGGCATGATCCGGCTCCACGCCCCCTCCGTCGGGAAGGGTCCGGGCGCGACGGCGTTCAAGCGGATGCCGTGCTTGCCCCACTCGCCCGCCAGCGACCGGGTCAACGCCACGACGCCGGCCTTGGCCACCGCCGAAGGCACCACGTAGCCGGAGCCCGACTCGGCGTAGGTGGCGGCGATGCTGAGCACCACACCGGGGCGCCGCGCCGCGATCCAGCGCCGCCCCGCTTCGAGGGTGCAGTACACCGAGCCGTGGAGGACGATGCCGATGACCGCGTCGAACGCGCGGCTGCTGAGGCGCTCGGTGGGGGAGATGAAGTTGCCTGCCGCGTTGTTGACGAGGGCGTCGACGCGGCCGAAGCGCTCCTCGGCGGCGTCGAAGGCGCGCGCCACCTGATCCGGGTCGCGTACGTCGCAGCCCACCGCCAGCACCTCGCCTCCGGTGGCGTCGTGCAGGGTCCGCGCCTCGCGCTCGAGGAGCTCGAGCCTGCGGCTCGCGATCACGGCGCGCGCGCCGAGCCCGAGGAAGCGCTCCACCATGCTTCGGCCCAGGCCGCTGCCGCCGCCGGTGACGAGGATCACCTTTCCTTCGAGGAGTCCGTCCTGGAACATGCCCCATGCTGACACGGCGGACGACCGGCCGCGGCGGGCACCCGCCGGCGGGCCGGGCGCCTCCGCTGTGGGATTTCCCGGCGGACCCGGCGGAGCGCGCGCGTCATACTGGGGGCGCGATGCCGTCACGAAGCGGCCCCCTGGCCCCCTTCCTGCTGCTGCTGGTCGCGCTGCTCGGTTGCGCGAGCGCGTCGCCGGACGTCCGCATCCTGCTCGACGTGACGTCCACGGCGACGGTCGTCGCGGCGGGCGCCCACCGCGCCAGCGTCGACGGCCGCACCGCGTTCGCGACGCCCGTCGGCCTGAGCTGGCCCGTGTCCGCCGAGGGCGGCCACCTGCTGGTCGAGGGGCGCCGGGTCGGCGCGACGATGGTGTTCGAGGCCGGCGCGGGCCTGCTCGCGTACGGCGGGCGCAGCTACCGGGGAGCGCTCGAGCTCGGTGGCCCGGGGCGAGGCCGTCGAGGTCATCAACGTCGTCGACCTGGAGGCCTACCTTCGCGGCGTGGTGCCGTCCGAGATGGCCGCGAGCTGGCCCATGGAGGCGCTCAAGGCGCAGGCGGTCGCGGCACGAAGCTACACGCTCACCTCGCTCAAGCCCGATGGGGACTACGATCTGTGCGCAACCGACGACTGCCAGGTGTACCGGGGCGCGGGAGCGGAGAACCCGCGCAGCGACGCCGCCGTGAGCTCCACACAGGGGGTCGTGGTCACCTACGACGGGCGCCCCGCCCGAACGTACTACCACGCGGACTCGGGGGGCGTGGTGGCGTCGGCGAAGGAGGTGTGGGGAACGGCGCTGCCCTACCTCGTGGCCCTGCGCGACGCCGCCGCCGGCGGACCGCATCGGCATTGGACGGAGGAGGTCGACCCGCGGATCGTCGCCGCGTCGCTCGACGCCCTGGGGCGCGGCGTCGGCACCGTCACAAGCATGAGGGTGCTCGCCGTCGGAGAATCGGGCAGGGTCGCCCGCCTGCAGGTGAGCGGCAGCGCGGGCGCCACGTCGTTGTCCGGTAGCGAGCTGACGCGCCTGGCGCGGTCGTGGGGCCTGAGGTCGACGCTGTTCAAGGTGCTGTCCGGACTGAGGGTCGACGGCCAGGGGTGGGGGCACGGCGTCGGCATGAGCCAGTACGGCGCCCGCGCGCTTGCCGACGAGAGCTACGACTACGGACGCATCCTCGCGTACTACTACCCCCACACCCAGTTGACGCGCTTCGTGTACACGGCCGCGCGCGCGCGGTGAGCCCTGGGCGGCGTCAGCCCCTCGCCAGGCGCACCGCGCTGATCACGTCCGTCACGTTGCCCTTGCCGTCGCGGAAGTCCGCCTGGCACGCGTCGAGGTAGCGCTCGAGGATCACGTCGCCGGTGGCATCGAGCGCCTTGCGTACGCCGGCGAGCAAGGTGAGCACCTCGTGGCACTCGCGCCCCTCGTCGACCATCTTCTGTAGCCCCCGCACCTGACCCTCGAGACGGCGAAGGCGGTTGAGGATCTTGCGCTTCTCGTCGTCGCTCATGTTCACGCTTCGCTCCCTGATCGGGCGCCGCCCGCCGGCGAACCCCGGCACGGGCTGCGTACCCACTGGGGGTATTGTACGGGAGAGCGCGGCCGGTCCGGCGGGACGCGCGTCCCGCCGGCGCGGCCGCCCCGGCGAGCGCGTTTCCGCTCCTCGCGCGTCGCGCCGTGGTGCTTGCGCCGTGGTGCGTGGGCCGTGGTGCGTGGGCCGTGGTGCGTGGGCCGTGGTCCTTGCGCCGCCCTGCCGCCGCGGCCACCACGGGGCGCGCTGCCACCACGGGGCGCGCTGCCACCGCACCCTCGTCGACCGGCGCGAGAGGCGCGCTCCGCGCGTCGCGGGTCCCGCGAGACGGGCGGCCCGGCGGTCGACCTGCTACCCTGAGGGCGTGATGAGCGCCGGAGGGGAAGCGTGAACTACGCGGCGTTGCTGGCCGTGTTGGCGGGTGTCGCGTTCGGTCTCCCGTTGCTGGTCCAGGGGGGCGAGGCGCTGGGCCTGCCGCGGATCTTCGGCGTGCTGGCCTCGCTGGTGCTGAGCGGTGCGGTGGCCGTATGGTGGGCGGTGCGCCAACGGGCCGCCGTGACGATCCACGATCTGGATCGCCGCCCCCGGTCGTCCCATGCCGTCACGTCGCGGCGGGTTACCGCGCGGACGGACCCGCCCGCGGCGCGCGTGCCGGAGGGGGCTGCGGCGGTCGCGCCAGGCGAGGCGCACGCGGGCCCGGCCGGCAGGCCGAGCCCGGCGAGGCGAACGGGCCTGATCGCGCGCCTGGGAGGACTGGCGGCGGCCGCCGTCGCGCCCGAGGCCCAGGAGGACACCAATGCGAGCGTATAGGGGCGTCGTGCGCGGCGCCAGCGTCGAGCTGGAGGAGGGTGTGCGGTTGCCTGACGGTGCCGTCGTCACGGTCACCATCGGCGAGGCCGAGTTCATCCGTGCCACGTTGCGCTCCGCGCTCCGGCGCAACAGCCGGCGCCGCAGCCGCGGGCGCGTGCTCCGCCCGATCTACACCCACGCTCGCCCGCAGCGCGCGTGACGACGCTCGTCCTGGTCCCGACGCCGGTGGGCAACCTCGGCGACATCACGGAACGATCCCTGCGGGCCCTGCGCGAAGCCGAGGTGGTCGCGGCCGAGGACACGCGTCATTCGGGCTCCCTGCTGCGTCACTTCGGCATCGACACGCCCCTCGAGCGACTCGACGCGCACACCATCCGGGAGCGCGGGCGGGGCGTGCTCGAGCGCTACGAGCGGGTGGCGTTCGTGACCGATGCGGGTACCCCCGGCATCAGCGATCCCGGCACCGAGCTCGTGCGCCTCGCGCTGGAGGTGGGCGCCCACGTCGAGGCGCTGCCGGGGGCCACGGCCTTCGTGCCCGCCCTGGTGGTCTCGGGGTTGCCCCTCGCGCGCTTCACGTTCGAGGGGTTCCTGCCGCGCAAGGGGCGCGCGCGTGAGGAACGGCTCGAGGCGTTGGCCCGTTCGAGCGCGACGACGGCGCTGTACGAGGCCCCCGCCCGTCTCGCCGCGACCCTCGCCGACCTCGCCCGCGTGTGCGGCCCCGAGCGGCCCGCCAGCGTGAGCCGCGAGCTCAGCAAGCTGCACGAGGAGACCCTTCGCGGGTCGCTCGCCGAGCTCGCCGAGCGCTTCCGGGAGCGTTCGCCGCGCGGGGAGATCGTGGTGGTCGTCGGTCCGGCGCCGCAGGAGGACCCTGGTCCCGCGCACGCGGGCGCCGCGGCGGCGCTCGCGGGAGCCGGGGTCCGGGGTGCGCTCCTGCGCTCCGCCCTCGTGGCCCTCGGCGTCCCGCGGAACGAGGCGTACGCCCGGTCCCTGGAGTACCCTAGCGGTCCCTAGCGGGCGGCGCGGCCGTGCGGACCGTCGCCGGCACGGCCGTGAAGGCCCGCCGGGGCCGGTAAGATTTCCGGGGTTGGACCGGCCGCAGCGCCGGTCCGGCCGCCGCGGCGAGGACGGGCCGGTTCCTCCGGCCGGAGCACGGTCGACGGCCGCACGTTCGCGCGCGAGGAGAACGGATGCACGACACCATCGACAGCACGCTCGAACGCGACACGCGCTCGGGTCGCTACCTCGGCTTGTCCGGCGTCGCCCGCCTGGCGCGCTTCGCGCGGCACGCGGGTCCCGCCGTGTTGCTCACGACCCCTGACAGGTTGGCCCTGTTCGACGACACCCACGTCTTCGGCGCCGCTCGCACCGTGAACCCGGAGCTGAGCGACTGGCACGAGCGGCGGGAGAAGGTCGTGGTGGACGTTCGCCACGCCTTGGCCGCCTTCCCGGAGCGGCCCGAGCGCTACGCCCTGGAGCTGAGAAGAGGCGCCGCGTACGCCCGCGCCGATCTGCTCGAGCGCCTCGTGAGCTACGGGTACGAACGCGACGAGATGCCGGGCTTCGCTGTGAGGGGCGACACCGTCGTCCTCTACCGCGAGCCCGACGACCCGGATGCGCAGGTGCGTCTGGAGTTCTTCGGGGACGAGCTCGACGCCCTCACCGTGCGCGGCGAGCCGGCGGAGGCGTTCACGCTCGCGCCGCGCACCGTCGGCGGGCTCGAGCCCGGCGGGTGGACGAGCAGGCTGCTCGAGCAGCTCCCCGGCACCGTGTTCCTCGACGCCCCCGAGCTGTTCTCCGGCGAGATCGACGACGAGGGGCGCACGGCGTGGTTGTGGTCGCATCTCACCGCGCGTAGCGTGGTCTCCTTCGGTCGCGAGCCACTGGAGCTCGAGCAGCACGGGCCGCAGGCGGAGCCGCTCGGCTACTACCGGGGCAAGCTCACGGCCGCGGCGGCCGACATCGAGACGTGGGTCCGCGACGGGTACAGCGTGCACATCCTGCTGAAGTTCGAGCGCACCGGCCGATACCTGCGCGAGAAGATCCTCGATCACCTCGAACCCCGATGGCGCAACGACGTCGCGCCCCACGCCGGGCAGGTCGGGCTGGTGCTGGCCCGCGGCGCCCGCGGCGGCTACCGCGACTTCGAGCGGCGCGAGGTCGTCCTGGCGGAGGATCTGCTCTACGGCTACCAGGGGGGGCGCCGCCTCAAGAAGCTTCCGGGACGCGCGGTGCACGACGCCGCCCAGCTCACCGTGGGCGACTACCTCATCCACCCGGACCACGGCATCGGCCGTTTCCTCGGACTCGAGGCGCGGCAGGTCATCGGCGTGACGCGCGACTACCTGCAGCTGCAGTACGCGGGAGAGGGGAAGCTCTACCTGCCGGTCGAGCAACTCCCGCTGCTTCGCCGGCACCCGGGGACCACCGACGATCCACCGCGCCTGTCCACCCTCGGTACCAACGAGTGGGCCCGCGCGCGCGAGCGCGCGCGCGTCAGCGCCCAGGAGCTCGCGGCCGAGCTGATCAAGACCTACGCGGCGCGCCAGGTGTCCTCGGGCGTCGCCTTCGCGGCGTCACCCGACTGGGATCCCCTCATCGAGGAGAACTGCCCCTTCACCCTCACGCCCGATCAGGACGTGGCGGTTCGCGAGACCCTCGAGGACATGGCGAAGGGCGTCCCGATGGACCGCCTCATCTCGGGGGACGTCGGCTACGGCAAGACCGAGGTGGCCATCCGGGCGGCCCACCGCGCCGTCGGGAACGGCGCACAGGTGGCCATGCTGGTGCCGACCACCGTGCTGGCCAAGCAGCACTTCGAGACCTTCCGCGAGCGCTTCGAGGGGCTTCCCGTCCGCGTCGAGATGTTGTCGCGCTTCACCCCGGAGCCGGTGGCTCGCGCGACGTTCAAGGGGCTCGCCGACGGCAGCGTCGACATCGTCATCGGCACGCACCGGCTGCTCAACGAGGGCCTCGCGTACAAGCGCCTGGGCCTGCTGGTCATCGACGAGGAGCACCGCTTCGGGGTGGGCCAGAAGGAGAAGCTCAAGGGCCTGAGGGCCAACCTCGACGTGCTGTCGCTGTCCGCGACGCCGATCCCGCGCACGCTCTACATGAGCCTGGTGGGGTTGCGGGACGTGTCGCAGATCATGACCCCGCCCGAGGGGCGCAAGCCGATCCAGACCGTGCTGCAGCCGTACGACCCGATGGTCGTGCGGGAGGCGGTGCTGTTCGAGCTCGAGCGCGGCGGCAAGACCTTCTACATCCATGACCGCATCGGCTCCATGAGCCTGCGGGCGCGGACGCTGTCGCAGCTCGTGCCCGAGGCGCGCATCGGGGTGGCGCACGGGCAGATGGAGTCCGGCGAGCTCGAGGACATCATGCTCGGCTTCGAGGAAGGCGCGTACGACGTGCTGCTCTCCACCACCATCGTGGAGTCCGGGCTCGACATCTCGGGGGCCAACACGTTGGTGATCGAACGCGCCGACCGGCTCGGTCTGGCGCAGCTCTACCAGCTGCGCGGGCGCGTCGGCCGGCGTGAGACGGCCGCCTGGGCCTACCTGCTGTACCCCGGCAAGTTGACGGAGCAAGCCCAACGCCGCCTCTACGCGATCGCGGAGCTCAACGACCTGGGCTCGGGGCACCTGCTCGCCGAGAAGGACATGGAGATCCGCGGCGTGGGCAACCTGCTCGGGCCGGAGCAGCACGGGCACATCGCGGCCGTATCGATCGAGGTGTACACGGAGCTCCTGGCCGAGGAGATCGGCAAGCTCAAGGGCGAGGAGCGCGCCGCCGCGACGCGAACGCCGGTAAGCATCGATCTGCAGCTCGACGCGCGCCTGTCGCCCGCGTACCTGCCGGACGACGACGAGCGCATCGCCTTCTACGGCCGCTTCTCGGAGACGTCCAGCCTGGCCGACGTGTCGCACGCCGCGAGGGCGATGCGCGAGGCGCACGGTCCCTTCCCGCCGGAGGTCAGGGCCTTCATCGACCTGGTGAAGCTACGCCTGCTGGCCCAGGGCAAGGGGGTCGCGACGGTGAAGGAGCACATGACCGACGTGCAGCTGAGCTTCGAGGCGGGCCTCGACGAGCTGGACTTCGACCCCATGAAGCTGCGGCAATTGCCGTTCCAGGTCGAGGCCACGCGCTACCCGCCCGGGTTCAGCATCAAGAAGCGCGGGCTCAAGCCCGAGGCGCTCCCGTCGGCCATCCAGGACGTGCTGTACCTGGTGGACTGAAGGGGTTCGTCGGAGGCCAGGCGCGGGGGATCGCGCCGGCCCGACCTTCCGCGGCACGACAAAGCCCGGGGCCCTTGCGGGCCCCGGGCGGTTTGCCTGCGTCGTTCGAACGCGCTGGATCTAGAAGTGGTAGTTGACGCCGATCGCGCCGCGCGGTGCGAAGCCGAGGCCGAAGGCGTTCAGACCCGCGAGATCGCCGAAGTAGAACGTGTAGCCCAGGCCGAGCTCGCCGAACGCGGCCCAGTTGGGGTCGAAGCGGTACTCCGCGCCGGCGAGGGCGCTGAGGCCGATTCCTACGGTGTTGCTCCCGCCGAGGAAGAGGTAGTCGAGGTTCGGGCCGCCACCGACGTATACGCTCACCGGCGCGCTCTCGAGGTGCGCGACCGTCGTGAGCACGTCGGCGCCGAGGCTGATGTTCCAGAAGTAGGTGGACAGGCGCGCGCGAACATCGAGGTTGTCGCCCAGCGCGTTGTTCATCCCGTAGTAGACCTGGAACGGATAGCCGAGACCGAGGCCCGCGTACTGCGTGGTGTCGTACTGGACCCCCATCATGTCCTGGGCCAAGGCGGAGCTGCCACCGATCAGCGCGACAGCAAACAGGGCGATCAACACTTTGCGCATGCAAACCCTCCAAACGTGATCTGAGAAGACCTGGACGTTCTCCTCGCCTGCAGCGGTTATATCACAGCGTTTTTTGCGTCACAAGTAGGCTTGTTCACACGGTTGCGATGGGCATCGCATTTCTCGGCCCCCGCCCCGGCGATCGCGAGGCCCCGCAGCGGCCTCAGCCGCCGCCGCTGCGCTCGCGGTAACGCGCGAGCGGGTCGCGACGCCGGGGCGACGCGCCGTTGCACTCGGGAAGATCGCCGTGCCTCACGACATACTCGCCGAGGAGGGCGGCCTCCTCGGCCTGGGGCACGCGGCTGTAGCGGTAGCGCCAGTACAGCGCGCGCTCCGCCACGCACCCGCGCCGCGCCAGGTGCTGCCGCAGCCGGTTGGGCACGTCGCGGGCCGACTGCCCGATGTAGATCACGCGCTTGTGCGCGTCGGCGAGCTCGTAGACGCCCGGCATCGCGTCGCGGCCGCGGGGCGGCGGCAACGACTCGAGGCGGCGCCAGCGCGCGGCGATCGGCATGGTGCCCTGGCCCCCGGCTCAGCTGTAACCGAGCTCGCGGAGCGCGTCGAGGTCCTGGCGCCAGTCCTTGCGCACCACCACCTCGAGCTCCAGGAACAGGCGGCGGTCGAGGAAGATCTCGAGCTGCTTGCGCGCGGTACGGCCGATCTCGCGGATCATGCTCCCCCCCTTGCCGATGACGATGCGCCGGTGGCCGAGCTTCTCCACCCAGATCTCGGCCGTGATGACGACCGGTTCGTCCACCCCCGGCTCCGGGTCGCGCCACTCGATCACCGCCACGGCTACCGCGTAGGGGAGCTCCTGCCGCAGGTGGATCATCGCGCTCTCGCGGATGAGCTCCGAGGCCCAATGTTCGCGGGTCTGGTCGCTGCGGATGTCGGACGGGAAGAAGAAGGGGGCCTCGGTGAGGCGCTCGAGCAGGTCGTCGCGCAGGGCGTACACGGCCTTCGGGTCGTTGAGGGCCGAGAGCACCACCACGCGCTCCGCCTCGGGGTAGAGGTCCTTGTAGAGCCCCAGGGCCTCCTCCGGGTACTTCGCCGCGTCCACCTTGTTGCCCACCAGGTAGACCGGCGTCGCGTCCGGAAGGCTGCGCAGCAGGCGGGCCACCTCCCGATCCTCGTCGCCCGGCGGCCGCCGCAGGTCCACCACCCAGAGCACCAGATCCACGCCCGCGACGGAGTTCCGGATCTCGCGCTGCATGAACGCGTCGAGCTCCGAGCGGCCGTGATGGAGCCCGGGCGTGTCGACGAACACGAGCTGGCGCCGCTCGACGGTGTAGATGCCGCGCACGCCCCGGCGGGTCGTCTGCGGCTTGGGCGTGATGGGCGCCACCTTCACGCCGAGCAGGGTGTTGAGGAGGGTGGACTTGCCAACGTTCGGCTTGCCCAGGATGGCGACGAAACCCGAGCGGGTGGGCTCCTGCGGTCCGCCTGAGTCGTTCGTGGCGGCCCCGCGGCCGCCGTTCCCCTCGAGGTGATCAGAGTCGGGTTCCATGCTTCCGTCCTCTCGCGTCTGCAACGTGATCGTACCGGGCGGGCCGGTGCTCGAGATGGGGCCGCCCGGACCGGTTCGCCCCACAAAACGCATCGAAGGGGCCCGAGCGGGCCCCTTCGATGGCGCGTGGTTGCGGGGGTTGGATTTGAACCAACGACCTTCGGGTTATGAGCCCGACGAGCTACCAGACTGCTCCACCCCGCGGCGGCGCAAAGACAACAGTACCGCCCGAGCCAAGCCGGTGTCAAGGGAGGGCGACACCCCGGCGCGCACGTCAGGCAGCGTCGCGACGCGTCACCGTCACGACCTCCAACGTGCGCTCCTCCCCGCCGATCGACGCCGTCGCGCGCTCACCGACCGCGAGCCCCGCGACGGCGCGGGCGACCGGCGCGGTGAACGCCACCAGGCCCTCGAGCGGGTCGGCCTCGTCGACGCCTACCACCGTGAAGGTGCTCGTCTCCCCGGCACGTGCGCCGCCGACGGTCCGGATGGCGACCGTGCGGCCGAACGCGACGGTGTCGGGAGGAGCCTCGTCGCGCTCCACCACCCGGGCGCTCGCGATGCGGGCCTCGAGCTCGTCGAGCGCGCCGCGGGTGCGCGCCAACGCGCGTGCGGCGTCGCGGCCGGCCTCGGCACCGCCCCCCTGCAGGCGCGCCGCGTCGGCGCGCAGCGCGTCGCGCTCTGCCACGAGCAGCGCGTAACCGCGCGGCGTGACGTAGTTCGGCTCGCCCGCGGGCAACGGAGCGCGCCGCACGACGAGGATGTCCTCGCTTGGGGCATCGTCCTTGACGAAGGCACGGCTCAACGGTGCGCGCTCCCGCTCATCCGGGGATCCCGCAGAACGCCTCGTAGTCGACCAGCTCGGTGATGCTGGGATGATCGCCGCACACGGGGCAGGCGGGATCGCGCGCGATCTCGAAACTGCGCGTCTCGGCCGCGAGCAGGTCGTAGACGAGCAGTCGCCCCGCAAGGGGGTCGCCCAGCCCGACGATGAGCTTGATCGCCTCGGCCGCCATCATGCTCCCGACGATGCCGGGCAGGACGCCGAGCACGCCGGCCTCCGCGCAGCTCGGTACGCTGCCGGGCTCGGGCGGGGTCGGGAACAGGCAGCGGTAGCACGGACCCGGCGCCGCGGCGCGCGCGGGCGGAACGCCGGCGACCCCCGCGCGCGCCCCGAACACGCTGACATGACCGTCGAAAGGGGAGATGGCGCCGTAGACGAACATGCGCTGCTCGAGCAGGCAGGCGTCGTTCACCAGGTAGCGTGTCGGGAAGTTGTCGCTACCGTCCAGCACCAGATCCACCGACGCGACGAGACCGCGGGCGTTGTCGCGCCCGAGGAGATCGCGGTGGCGCTCCACGGTCACGTCGGGGTTGAGGTCGTGCAACCGATCTGCGGCGGAGGCCACCTTCGGCTCGCCCAGGCGGCGACCGTCGTGCACCACCTGACGCTGCAGGTTGGACAGGTCGACGTCGTCGGGGTCGACGAGGACGATGCGCCCGACGCCCGCCGCGGCGAGGTAGAGCAAGATGGGCGAGCCCAGGCCGCCCGCGCCGATGACCAGCACCGAGGCGTCGAGCAGGCGCTGTTGACCCTCGCTTCCCACGCCGGGAAGGATGATGTGCCGTGCGTAGCGGCGGAGCTGCTCGCGCGTGAACATGCCCCAGTCTAGGGCAGTCCCCGCGACGGGGCGCGTCGCCGCGGGTGCGTGCGGGAAGGCGCGGGGGTGAGAGCGGTAGCGCTGCCGCCGCGCGGCCGTCGCGCGGGGCGTCGCGTGCGGCCCGCCGCGGCGCGTGCCCGCGCGCCACCTCCGCGCCGCGGGCTCAGATCAGGCCGGTCTCGAGGATGAGGGGCGGCACGTCGGCGCGATCCGTCACGCCCACCGCACCCTCCAGCAGGGCGAAGGCGGCATCGAGCCCGCGTCGATCCCGGTGCAGCAGGGTCGCGATCGCGTCGCCGCGCGTGACCGGGTCCCCGACCTTCGCGTGGAGCTCCACCCCGACCCCGTGATCGATCGCGTCGCCCTTGCGGGTCCGACCTCCGCCGAGCACGCCGGCGGCCCGCCCGATGTCGAGCGCGTCGAGACGCGCCAGCACGCCCGAGCGCGCCGCCCGCAGCACCCTCCGGCCAGGCGCGAGCTCCAGTGCGTCGAGGGCACGAACGTCCCCGCCCTGGGCGGCGATCCAGCGCTCGAAGCGCTCGTAGGCGCGGCCGCTGGTGACGTGCGCCTCGAGCGTCGCGCGGTCCGACGCGAGCCCCGTGGCGGCAAGCACCTCGCCGGCCAACACCAAGCACAGCTCCAGCAGGTCGTCGGGTCCCTCGCCCCGCAGGCACGCGACCGCCTCGCGGACCTCCAGGGCGTTCCCCACCGTGGCGCCGAGGGGCTGCGCCATGCTGCTCAGGACGGCCCGAACGTTGCGCCCCGCACGGCGGCCGATCGCCGTCATCGTCTCGGCCAGCCCGCGGGCCTCCCCCAGCGTCTTCATGAACGCACCGGCACCGACCTTCACGTCGAGCACGATGGCCCGCGCGCCGCCGGCGAGCTTCTTGCTCATGATGCTGCTCGCGATGAGCGGCAGCGACTGCACCGTCCCGGTGGCGTCCCGCAGCGCGTACAGCTGCCCGTCGGCGGGCGCGAGGTCCTTCGACTGTCCGGTGATGACGATGCCGACCTCCCGCGCCTGTGCCAGGAACGCCTCGTCGCCCAGGGAGATGCGTAGCCCCGGGATGCTCTCGAGCTTGTCGACCGTTCCGCCGGTGTGTCCGAGGCCGCGCCCGCTCATCTTCGCGACGGTGGCGCCGGCCGCCGCCAGGAGCGGTGCCAGCACAAGGCTGGTCTTGTCGCCGACGCCTCCCGTCGAGTGCTTGTCGACCGTGTGAGGCAAGCCGTCGAGCTCCAGGCGGCCGCCGGACGCGGCCATCACCTCCGTCAGGTCCGCCGTCTCGCGATCCGTCATGCCGCGCCAGTTCACGGCCATCAGCCAGGCCGACATCTGGTAGTCGGGCACGGCACCGCTCAGGTAGGCGCCCAGGAAGGCCGTCAGCTCCGCGCGGCCGTGCTCGCCGCCGTTGCGCTTCCTCAGGATGACGTCGACGGGGCGGAGGTCGTTCGAGGGCATGGCGCCACTGTAGTACGGCGTGTGGTACGCGGTGCCGGCTGCCCGCTCCGCTCACAACCAGCGGCGCGCCTCGCTCACCTCGTCCCATGCCACGACCTCGTCGGCGCGCTCGAGCGTGCGCTCGTGCCCCTTGCCGGCGAGCAGCACCACGTCGCCCGCCGTGGCCGTCGCGATGGCGCGGCGTATGGCCTCCCTGCGGTCCGGCACGCGCCGGACGCGCTCTGCCGCGCCCGCGCCGAGGGCTCCCTCGTACATCCGGTCCAGGATCGACTCGACGCTCTCCGACCGGCTGTCCTCCTCGGTCAGGAAGACGCGGTCGGCGCCGTCCGCGGCCGCCCGGCCGAGCGGCGCCCGCTTGCCCGGGTCGCGCTCGCCGGCCGCCCCGATCACCACGATCAGGCGGCCGGGGGCGGGCGGTCGGGCCGCGGCCAGCGCCTTGGCGAGGGCGGGCGCCGTGTGGGCGAAGTCGACCACGACCGTGAAGGGGTGCGCCTGCACGACCTGCATGCGCCCGGGCACGCCGGCGAAGGTGGAGAGCGGCGCGGCGGCCGCGCTCAGCTCGGTCCCGAGCTCGCACGCCGCCTGCACGGCGGCCGCCGCGTTGTGTGCGTTGTACCGCCCGATCATGGGGAGCTCGGCCCGGGCGCGCTCGAGCCGCCCCCCAACGGTGCGCTCGAAGGTGATCCCGAGGCGCCCCGGAGCCTCCGCCACGTCGACGATGCGCAGGTCGCTGCCCGGGGTCTCCCCGTACGCGACGTGCCGTTGCGCGGCCGCCGCGAAGGCCCGGAAGTCGGGCTCGTCGCGGTTGAGCACGGACACGCCCGCACGGCGTACGAGCGTGAGCTTCGCCTCGCGGTAGGCGTCGAGGGTCCCGTGGAAGTCCAGGTGCTCCGGGCTCAGGTTGGTCCACACGCCGAGCACGTAGCGCACGCCATCGAGCCTGTGCAGGGCGAAGCCGTGCGAGCTCGATTCCAGCACCACGTCGCGCACGCCCGCGTCACGGAATCGTGCCAGCAGGGCCTGGATCTCGGTGGCCTCGGGCGTCGTGAAGTGCCCCTCGAGCGGCACGGGCCTCCCTCCGGCCAGGATGCCGGCGGTGCTCACGAGCCCGACCGGCCGAGCCGTGGCGGCGCCGAGCACGTGGTGGAGCAGGAAGCTGGTGGTGGTCTTGCCGTCCGTGCCCGTGACGCCGACCACGCGCAGCCGCTCCGAGGGGTGGCCGAAGAAGCTTGCCGCCAGCAGCGCCGTCGCCGCGCGAGCGTCGGGCACCCGCAGGTAGGGCACGTCACCCCACGGGAGCCGGGCGGGCAGGTCGGCCTCACCCACCACGGCCACCGCGCCGCGCGCGACCGCGTCGGCCAGCACCGTGTGCGCGTCGAAGCGCGCCCCGCGGCGGGCGACGAACAGCGAGCCGGGTGCTACCCGGTCGTGACGCTGCGCGATGCCGGAGACCTCGACGCCTTCGGGCACGCCGCTCCTACCGAGGGCATCGGCGACGAGCTCGACCAAGCGCACGTCGCGCTACCTCACCATCGGCGCGCTGAGGCCGGAGCGCTCGACGACGTCGAGCAGGCGCCGAAGGTCGCCGCCGTGGTTCACGAAGTCCAGATCGTCGACCGGCAGCGCCACGACGGGCGACAGGTCGTAGTCCTCGATCCACGCCTCGTACAGGTCGTTGAGGCGAAGCAGGTAGGCGTCCTCGATGGCCGACTCGTAGGTCCGGCCGCGCTGACGGATGTGGCGGCGCAGGGTGGGCAGCGACGCGCGCAGGTAGATCAGCAGGTCCGGCGGCCGCAGTGCTGCCGACACGGCCTCGTACATGGTGCGGTAGCTGCCCCAGTCGCGCGCGTCGAGGATCCCCTCGTCGTTGAGGTTGCGGGCGAAGATCGCGGCGTCCTCGTACACCGTGCGGTCCTGGATGACGCGTTGCCCCGGATTCACCTCGCGCAGGTGCTGCCGCAGGCGAGCGGCGAGGAAGAACATCTGCGAGTGGAAGGCGTAGCGCCGCATGTCGCGATAGAAGTCCTCGAGGTACGGGTTCTCGTCGACGGCCTCGTACACGGGCGCCAGGTGATAGCGCTCGGACAGGATGCGGGTCAGGCTCGATTTGCCGGCCCCGATGTTGCCGGCCACGGCCACGAACATGGATCCTCCTCCCGGTGCCGCGCATCGCCCGGCCCCTCGCCGCGGCGCCCGCCCGGCTCAGGCGGCGCGCGCCAGCCTGAGCACGTCGCGCACGATCGCGAGGCGGTCCGGAACGCGCCGCACGAAATCGACATCGGCCGCGTTGACCACGTACACGGGGTAGGGGACGTGGCCGAAGTGCTCGTCGTACGCGTGTGTGATGCGCGTGAGGTAGTCGGCGTCGATGGTCGCCTCGTAGCTGCGTCCGCGGTGCGCGATGCGCTCCAGCAGCGTCGTCGTGTCCGCGCGCAGGTACACCACCAGGTCGGGGCGCACCACCTGGGGGCGGAGCTGCTCGAAGAGCTGCTGGTAGAGCTCCCACTCCGCGCCGGCGAGGTTGAGCGAGGCGAACAGGAAGTCCTTGTCGAAGAGGTAGTCGCACACGGTGTGGGTGTGGAACAGGCCCCCCTGCGCGATCTCCGCCTGCTGTCGGAAGCGCGACAGCAGGAAGAACACCTGCGCGGCGAAGGCGGCGCGCTCTCGCTCCCGGTAGAACGACGCCAGGAACGGATTCTCGTCGACGACCTCGAGGCACAAGCGCGCGCCGAGCTCGTCGGCCAGCATGCGGCTCAGGCTCGTCTTGCCGACCCCGATGGGACCCTCAACGACGATGGTGGCCAAGAAGGTCTCCCCGCATATCGCACGAGTATACCGGGCGCCGGGCCGGCCCGCCGGGCGGCGTCGCCGCGGATCGCCGCGCCGGGGTCGCCGGCCCGGACGCCTCCCGCGCTCCGCGGCATCGGGCGCACGAAACGCGCGCCCGAGCAGGAAAACGGCCTACGGCTCGGCATTCTCCCTGTCGGGCACGTCCGGGAGCCTATGCTACAATCCGGCTTAGCTGATGGAAGACAACATAGCGGACCGATCTACCCGTCTCCTCCGTTCCGTCGTCGTCCTCCTTGCCATCCCCCTCGTAAGCATCGCGGTCGCGCAGGTCCCGATCGTCCGCCAGGGCGTGAGCGTCTACCAGGTCGGCCTGCTGGTCGTGCTGCTGGTGCTGTCGGCGCTCATGTCGGGGTCGGAGACGGCCCTCACCGCGCTCGGAGAGTGGAAGATCCGGCAGCTCCGCGAGGAGGGCCTGGACCCCACCGGCGCGTTCGCGCTGCTCGAGCGCCGCCCCACGCGCTTCATCACCACGTTGCTCATCGGGAACAACCTCGTGAACATCGCCGCGACGGCGTTGGTGACGCAGATCAGCATCCAGCTGTCGCGCTCGCACGGTTTCAGCGAGTCCCTCGCGGTGGGCTACGCCACCGGGGTCACCACGGTGCTCGTCCTGATCTTCGGGGAGATCACGCCCAAGTCGATCGCCGTGCACCACGCGGTCGGTTTCTCGCGGGCGGTGATCCGGCCGGTCTACGTGCTCTCCGTCGTGCTGTACCCCATCGGGTTGGCGTTCACCTGGATCACCTCGAACGTCCTCCGGCTGTTCCGTCTCGAGCCCACCGGCAACCCGCTGCTGACCGAGAACGAGCTCCGCCTCATGCTGCGCAGCGCCGAGGAGTCCGGCGTCATCGAGGCGCAGGAAGAGGAGATGATCAAGGGCATCATCGATCTCGAGGAGACCGTCGTGCGGGAGGTGATGACGCCGCGGGTCGATGTGATCGCCGTCTACCAGGACGCCACCATGATGGACCTGCTGCGGCTCACGACCGAGCACGGCTACAGCCGGCTGCCGGTGTACGCCGAGACCATCGACAACATCCGCGGGATCGTGTACGCGCGCGACCTGCTGCCCTACCTCGGGCGGCCCGAGGAGCTCGACGCCACCCACGTCTCCGACCTCATGACGCCGCCGCAGTACGTGCCCGAGACGCTTTCGATCCTCAACCTGCTGCGCGACATGCGCATCCGCAAGAACCACATGGCGATCGTGGTCGACGAGTTCGGCGGCACCGCGGGCGTCGTGACGCTGGAGGACATCATCGAGGAGATCACGGGGGAGATCTACGACGAGACGGACGTGGAGGAGGAGGCGGACGTCGTCCTCCTCGAGGACGGCCACTACCGCATCCAGGGCTCCGCCCATCTCGAGGCGGTCGAGGACGATCTGCACCTCACCTTCGAGGACGACGGCGAGTACGACACGGTCGCCGGCTTCCTCATCGACGAGTTCGGGCACATCCCCCACGTGGGCGAGGCCCTGCAGTACCAGGGCGTGCGCTTCATCGTGGAGCAGGCCGACGAGCGGCGCGTGATCACGGTGCTCGCGTGGCGCGAGGAGACCCCGCAGGAGCCGCAGCAGGACGCGGAGCAGAGCCCGGAGGAGGCGCAGAGCCGCTCCTCGTGACATGCGCGACGAGGTGCGCTGCGCGGCGCCGGGGCCCGCCGCGCGCCGGGGGCCGGCGTGCCGGACCCGTCGTGAGCGTGCTGCGCGCCCGCGGGGGAACGTCTCGTGATGCGCGCCCGCAGCTCGCAGACCCGGGTGTACCTCGTGTACGCGAGCGGCAGCGCCCTGTTCTTCGCGGTGTACAAGACCCTCGCCACCGTCTACCGGGTGGAGGTCGCGCACCTCGACGCGTTGCAGCTCGTGCTCGTCGGCACGGCGCTGGAGGTGGCGGTGTTCCTCTTCGAGGTCCCGACGGGCGTCGTGGCCGACACCGTCAGCCGGCGTCTCTCCGTCGTGATCGGGATGGTGTTGACCGGCGTCGGGTTCGTGTTCGAGGGTGCGATCCCGCGCTTCGCCACGATCCTTCTCGCGCAGCTCGTGTGGGGTCTCGGGTCGACGTTCGAGAGCGGCGCGGTGGACGCGTGGATCACCGACGAGGTGGGGGAGACGCGCGCGGCGGCGGCGTTCCTACGAGGAGCCCAGGCGGGGCAGGTGGGAGCCCTGGTCGGGATCGGCATCGCCAGCCTGCTGGGGACCCTCACGCTCGGCACGCCGCTGATCGTCGCGGGCGGCGGCTTCCTCCTCCTCGGCGTCGTGCTCGCCCTCACGATGACCGAGCGGGGGTTCGAGCGGCCCGCGGCCGACGGGCGCCCCGGGGCGGTCGCCCGCTCCCCCTTCACGCCCTTCCTACGAACGCTCGGGGCCGGGCTGTCGGCGGCGCGCGTGCGCCCGATGCTCCGCTGGATCCTGCTCATCTCGGTCTTCGCCGGGGCCTCCTCCGAGGTGTTCGACAGGCTCTGGCAGGCGCGCCTGCTGCTCTTCCGGCTGCCGGGCGGCGAGGTGCTGGGAACGGCCGGCTTCTTCGGGGCGGTGGCGGCGGTCGCCATGCTCCTGAGCCTGGTCGCGACCGAGGTGGTGCGCCGGCGGGTGGACGCCACCAGTCACCGCGCGGTGACGTTCGCGTTGATGGTGATGACCGCGCTGCTGGCCGTGGCCGTGATCGGTTTCGGCGCCGCCGGCAACGCCGAGGCCGCGCTCGCGTTCTACTTCACCGCCGTCTTGCTGCGGCGCGTGAACGCCCCGTTGTTCCGCGTGTACCTCAACCAGAACACGCGCCGCCGCGTACGCGCCACGGTGTTCTCGCTGGCCAATCAGATGGACGCCGTCGGCCAGATCGCCGGTGGGCCCCTGCTGGGCTTGCTGGCCGTGCGCGCGGGGATGCCGTGGGCCTTCGCGGCCTGCGGCGCCTTCCTCGTGCCCGCGGCGGGGATCTACCTGCGCAACCTGCTGCGGCCGCCCGAGCCGCTGCCGCCCGAGCCCGGCCTGGTGGCGGTCGAGGACGCCGTGTAGCGTCGCTCCACCCTCGGCGACACCCGCACCAGCAGCTCGTACGAGATCGTTCCCGCCTCGCGCGCCAGCGTCTCGGCGTCCGGCCCCGGCGGGCCCCACAGGGTCGCCACGTCGCCGGGGAGCACGTCGAGGTCGCCGGCGTCCACCATGATCTGGTCCATGCACACGCCGCCGGCGAGTGGAAGCGTGGCGCCGACGAGGTGCACCTGCCCGCGTCTCGACAGCTGTCGCGGGTAACCGTCGGCGTAACCGATGCGCACGGTTGCCACCGTGGCCGGCCCGCGAGCCCGCCACGCCCCGCCGTAGGACACCGTTCGACCCGCCTTCACCCGCTTCACGAAGGTGACCGGCGCCTGCAGCGTCATCACCGGGCGCAGCTCGCGCTCCAGCATCCCCACGACGTCGCTCGAGTGGTAGCCGTACAGCGCGATGCCGGGGCGGACCATGTCGTAGTGCGAGTCGGGGAAGGCGATGATCCCCCCGGAGTTGGCCGCGTGCCGCAGGGGCGGCGTGATGCCGTGGCGCCGGAGGGCCTCCAGGAACGCCTCGAACGCCTCGATCTGCTCGAGCGTGGCGCTGCGGTCGGCCTCGTCGGAGCGAGCGAAGTGCGTCCACACCCCAGCGAGAGCCATGCGCGTCTCGCGCTCCACCGCCACCGCGAGACCCGCGGCGTCGGCCCACTCGAGCCCCAGCCGGCCCATGCCCGTGTCGACCTTGAGGTGGAGTCGCAGCACCTCCGGTGCGTCGGCGGCGCGCAGCGCGTCCAGCGACGCATGATCGGCGACGGTGAGCGCGACGTTGGCCTCGGCCAGGCGGCGGACGAGCGACCGCTCCAGCACGGGGCTGAAGCACAGCACCGTGCCCTCGACGCCGCCTTCGCGCAGCTCGAGCGCCTCCTGCGGCGTCGCCACGCCGAAGTGCGCGACGCCGAGACGCTCCAGCTGTCGTGCGACGGGCACGGCGCCGTGGCCGTAGGCGTTCGCCTTGACGGCCGCGAGCACCCGCGTGCCGGGCGCCAGGTAGCCGCGCACGCGCTCGAGGTTGTGGCCGAGCGCATCGAGATCGACGGTGGCGACGGGGCCCGGGAGCATGGGATCCAGCATACCGGAGGCGCGCGAGCTCGCGGCGCGCGCCTCAGCGCGTCCAGCTCGTGCGACGCTCCATCCACTTCACGAGGCTCGAGAAGAACATCGTCAGCCCGATGTAGAGCAACGCGACGGTGTTGAACGGCGGGAACACCTGGAAGGTGGCGGCCTGGAACTCCCGGGCGCGTTGCGTGATGTCCCTCACCGAGAGCACCGACAACAGGGAGGTGTCCTTCAGCATGGCGATGAACTCGTTGCCGAGGGGGGGCACGACGATGCGGAGCGCCTGCGGCAACACCACGTAGCGCGCGGTCTGCCAACCGTTGAGCCCGAGGCTGCGCGCGGCCTCCGTCTGTCCTCGCGGGATGGCCTCGATGCCGGCACGGAAGATCTCGGCGAGGTAGGCCGCGTACCCCAGCGCGATCCCGACGATGCCGCGGGTCAGGCGCGACATGTCGATGAAGCCGCCGGTGGCGTCGCGCAAGGCTCCCTGCAGCGGGAAGCCGACGTACAGGATGATCACCAGCATCGGGATGCCCCGCAGGGCATCGATGTACAGCTCGGCGAAGATGCTCAGGGGGTGGCGGTCGCTCTGGGACGAGCCGAAGGCGAGGAGCAGGACGGCCGCGCCCAGGACCAGCAGCAGGAGGGCGGGCTGCATCAGCGCGGTCGGGAGGAACTTCGCCCGGTAGAGCACCGGCACGCCCGCGGGGGCGGCGTCGGCCGGCACGAACGCGCCGGTGACGGTGCCGTCGGCGAGCTTCGCCAGCGCGCTGTCGACGTCCGTCACCGCCCGGACCTGGCTCGTCGCGTCGGGGCCGCCCGGGTAGGTGCCGTTCTTGACGGTCCCGCTCGGACCGCTGGGGGTGCCCTGGATGATGGCGATGCGCCCCTCGGCGGAGCCGATCAGCACGTAGGTGACCTTCGGTCGGGTGAGCAGGACCGCCGCCGCGGCGAGCAGCACGACACCGGCGACGAGGTAGCGCAGCAGCGTCCGGCGCCCGAGCTTGAGGGTCGACAGTCCTGCCAGGACGATCCCGAGCACGCAGGCGGCGAGGTAGGCGATGGTGGCCGCGACGATCGTCGTGGCGAGGCCCGGCAGCAGGAAGTCGAGGGCCGCCTGGTAGCTGGCCGTGGTCGCGAAGAAGTACACCACCAGCGGCAGCACGAACAGCAAGATGAGGTAGCTGGGACGGATGCGGCGCAGGGGGTTGCGGCGTGTGCGGGGCGCGTTCACGCGGGTCGCCTTCGGCGGTGGAGGGGACGCGACGCCCGCGGCATGCGGGGTGGGGCGGGCGGGTCGACGGCGCCGAGCCGACGGACGCGCGGCGCGGCGGGTCCATGGGGACCGCGTCGCGCCGCGCGCCGGAGCGTCAAGACGTCCTCAGAACCACTTGTCCTGCAGCGTCGCCATCGTCCCGTCGTCCACGAGCTGCTGGATCCCTGCGTTCAGCGCGTCGAGCAGGCCCTTCGGGTCGCCCTCCGCGACGGCGAGACCGATGTTGTCGCCGGACTTCACCCCGCGGATGTCGACGACGAGCTGCCCGGCGTACTGCTGGGCGAAGGCGTCGGCCGCGACGTCGTCGAGGACCACGCCGTCGACGTCGCCGTTGATGAGCGCCTGGACCGCGGCGTTGAAGTCGTCGTACACCTGCAACCGACCACGCCCCACGAGCTTCTCGGCGAGGATCGCGTTGGTGGTGCCGTTCTGCGACCCGAGCACGAGGTCGCTGCCGTCCTTGGTGAAGTCGTCGAGCGCCAGCCCCTCGTCGGCCGTTCGAACCGCGATGGCCTGGTCGACACTCTTGTACGCCATGCTGAAGTCGACCTGCTTCTCGCGATCGGCGGTGATCGTCATGCCGGAGGCGATCACGTCGAACTCGCCCGCGTCGATGGCGGGGATGATGCCGTCCCAGTTGGTGGTCTGGAACTTCGCCACGCAGTTGACGCGCTCGCAGATGGCGTTCATCAGGTCGACGTCGAAGCCGACGATCTGGTTGTCGCTGTTGACCGACTCGAACGGCGGATAGGTGGTGTCGGAACCGACCGTGAGGGTGCGCCCGCCGAGATCCTGGGCCAGGGCCGTCCCGAGCAGCAGCGAGACGGCGAGCAACGCGCCGACCAAAAGCATCCGTCGATTCATGTTACCTTCCTTCCGATCAGGGGCTCGTGCATGACCATACCCGCTTGCGCAATCTATCGCAAACCCGCCGGTGCCGTGAGGGATGCGCCGGCTCACCCCTTCACCGAGCCCGCCAGCAGCCCCCGGATGAAGTAGCGACCCAGCACGATGTAGATGAGCAGCGTGGGCAAGGCCGCGAGAACGGCGCCGGCCATGGGGAGGTTCCAGTTCACGGCCTCTCCGCCTGCGAGCTGCGCCAGCGCCACGGTGATGGGCTGCGTGCTCTGGCGCGTGAGCGTTACGGCGAAGAGGAACTCGTTCCAGATCTGCGTGAACTGCCAGATGATGACCACCACGAAGCCGGAGATCGACAGCGGGAAGATGATGCGCCCGTAGATGCCGAAGAAGCCGGCGCCGTCGATCTTGGCGGCCTGCACCATGTCGTCGGGGATCTCCGCGTAGAAGTTGCGGAAGATCAACGTCGTGATCGGGAGACCGTACACGATGTGCGTCAGGATGAGGCCCCACAGCGAGCCGTAGAGGCCGATGTCCCGCAGGAACTGGAACAGCGGGATGAGGATGCTCTGGTACGGGATGAACATGCCGAACAGCATCAGGGGGAAGGCGACGTTCGCGCCCGGGAAGCGCCACTTCGACAGCACGTAGCCGTTGAGGGACCCGAGCAAGGCGGATCCGACCGTGGCGGCGACCGCGAGGATCAGGCTGTTGCGCAGCTTGGGAGCGAACGCCCGCCACGCCGTCGCGTAGCTGCTCCAGTTCCAGTGCGACGGGAGCGCCCACGTGCTCGCGAGGTTGATGGAGGCGGGGTCCTTGAGGCTGGTGATCACGACCAGGTAGATGGGGATCAGGTAGAGCGCGGCCGCCACGATGAGCAGCGTGTAGACGAGCCAGCGCAGACGTCCGCGACGGCGCGGGCGGGCGCCGGCCGGGCGGGCGCCGGCGGCGAGGGGGGCTCGAGCGCTCACCGGCGCACCTCCCCGCGCAGGCTTGTCCACAGGTACGGGATGATCACGGCGGCCACCATGATCAAGAGCACGATGGCGATGGCGGCGCCCTGGGCGAACTGGTTGGCCCTGAACGAGCGCAGGTACATGAGCAGGGCGGGCACGTCGGTGGTGGCGTGGTCGACGCCCGCCATCGCCCAGATCAGGTCGAAGATCTTGAGGCTGATGTGTCCCAGGATGATCATGGCGGAAAGCGAGATGGGCCCGAGCAGCGGCAGGATCACGTGGCGGTAGAGCTGCCACTCCCCGGCGCCGTCGACGCGCGCGGCTTCCCGCAGCTCGTCGGGGATGCCCCGGAGGCCGGCGAGGTAGAGCGCCATCGTGTAGCCCGACATCTGCCACACCGCCGCCAGGATGATGCCGATGAACGCGAGGTTGAAGCCGTGCGTCTCGGGGAAGGGGAGCAGGGTCGCGCGGCGCGCGAGCGTGAGGGCCCAGGCGAGGACGAGCGCGGCGATCGCCGATGCGATCCAGGCGCGCGCGCGGCGAGCGTCTCGGAAGGCCTGCCACGCGAGCACAGCGAACGCCGCCGCGACGACGATGCCGACGATGGTGGGCAACGCGTTCCAGTCGAAGGTGAGCACCTGTGCCCGGCTGGTGAGCCAGCCGAAGCGCCAGCGCGGCAGCCCCACCAGCGTCGGCAGCACGTTCACGCCCCCCTGGGGCTGGAGCAGCCAGCGCCAGATGGTGCCCGTGACGATGAAGGCGAGGGCGAACGGGAACAAGAAGATGGTGCGCAGCAGGCCCTCGCCCCGAACGTTCTGGTCGAGCAGGGCGGCCAGACCCAGACCGGTGCCGAGGCAACCGGCCAGGAACAGGATCGTGAAGAAGAAGGTGTTGACGAGATCCTGCCGGAAGCGCGTGTCGATGAAGCCCGTGAACAGCTCCGCGTAGTTCTTCAAGCCGACGAACGCGAGCTTCGGGTGGATGGCCAGGGCCTGGCTGGCGTTCTGACCCCAATCGGTCATGGATACGTAGAACGTGCGACCGATGAAGCCGTAGACGAAGATGGCGATCAAGATAAGGGACGGGAGCAACACCAGGACCGCCCACAGGCGGTCGCGCGTGAACTTCATGGCCGTCGCCGCGGAGGGCGGGTGGGGGAGGAGCATGGGATCGTGTTCATGGGCCTATCTCCGCGGCCGGTCGCGCTGGGCACGGCGTGTGCGGCCCGCGGCCGCGGTCGGTCTCGCCGCGGCCCGCCGCCGGCCCGCGCGTGGCTCGGTCGTTCCGGGGCCCCCTCGGCGGCGGCGCCCGCCGTGCCGCTCCGGGTACGCCGGGTCCGGCGCGAGCACCGGGGCTCCCGCACCGCCCGGGCGGTCCTCCGGACATCGGGGGCGCCGCGGAGGCGCTGCCCGACGTCCGGCGCCGGGCCCGGCACGGGCGCGGGGCGGGCGGCCGTGCTGCTCGCCGCCCACCTCGCGCCGTGCGCCGGAGTCACTGCCCCAGGCTCACCTGGTTGGCGATGGCCTGCGCGGCGTTGGAGGCCTGCTGGCTGTTGCGCGAGCTCGTGTAGATCTCCATCACGGTGGCGAACTCGCTCATGAACGCTTCCTTGGCGACGGCCCCGTGAACGAGGCTGCCGACGATGGTGTCGTTCTGCCAGTCCTTGGCCGCCGACTGGGAGTACGTGTTGTACACGCTCATGTCGGTGTCCAGGCGCGGGCTGATCGAGCCCTTGAGCGGGTTGAAGGTGTCCTGCCCCTCCTTGCTCCCCACCAGCTTCAGCCACTGAACCGCGTTGTCGCGGTGCGGCGCGCCCTTGGGAAGGCCGAAGGAGTCGGCCAGCATGTCGAACACGCCCTGCGTGCCGGGAGCCGGCTGCCAGGCGAAGCCCTCGCCCGGCGTGAGGCCGAGCGTCGTGGTCATGTAGCCCGCGGCCCAGTCGCCCATCACGTTGAAGGCCGCCTCACCGTTGACCACGCGGTCGGTCGCCTGTTGCCAGGAGAGACCCGAGGCATCGTCGTTGGTGCAGTCCAGGATCTTGCCGAAGGTGTCCCACACCTGCACGACCTTGGGATCCGTGAACTTGAGCTTGCCGGACCACAGATCGCTCCAGCCCGACGGGCCGAGCGTCGCGATCGCGACGGTCTCCCACAGGTGCTGCTGGGTCCAGTTCTCGCCCACGACGAGGGGCGTGACGCCCTGATCCTTCAGCTTCGGGCACACGGCCAGGAAGTCGTCCCAGCTCTTCGGCGCGTCGACGCCCCACTTCTGCAGGTTCGCCGGGATGTACCACATCACGTTCGCGCGGTGGATGTTGACGGGAACGCTCCAGATGCCGTCCGGCGTGCTGATCAGGTCGAGCAGGGTCTGGGGGAAGGCGTCCATCCAGCCCGCGTCCTTGAAGATCGGGGTGAGGTCCTCCATGCGGTCGGCCGCGACCCACGTGCCGATGAGCTCCTGGCCGGCGTGCACCTGGAAGCTGTCGGGCGGATCGCCGCCCAGCATGCGGGTCTTCAGCACGGCGCGCGCGTTGACGCCCGCACCGCCGGTCACCGTCGCGTTGATGACGTCCACGCCAGGGTGTTGCTGCTTGTAGAGGTCGATGAGGGCCTGCAGGGCGGGGCCTTCGTCACCGGCCCACCAGGAGAAGATCTCGAGCTTCCCCTGGTCCTGGGCCTGCGCCATGCCGACGATCAGGCCGAGTGCTGCGATGAGCGCAACGATTCTCTTCATCCGACGTCCTTTCCGTTGTGGTTGGGGGAACGTGGTGCGGTCGGTTCCGGCCGCATGGTGCCGAGCGTAGCTGTGGCTCACCTCCCGGACGGGTCGACGTCGAAGCGGGCGAGGGGGACGCACGGGTTCCCCACACCCGATGCCCGTGCCCCCGCCTGCTCAGGGAATCCCCGATCCCGTTCCCGGCTCATGGCGGCGCGCCTCCCAGCATAGCGCCCTCTCCCTGGCGCGTAAAGCACGCCCCTGCAGCACGACGGTAGACTGGCCGCGTGGCGAGCGTGTCGGACCTGAGGCTGAGGCTGCGGCGCCCGTTGCAGCTCGAGCTACGCAACGGATGTCGGGACGACGCCGTGGTGGGAGGGCTCGAGCGCCTTCTGGAGACGGTTGGGCACCCGTTCGCCGACGTCCGCGAGGCGCTCGGTGGGTACGGATCGCTGCCTCCGCCGGTGCGGCGGGAGCGGCTCGAGCGCGCGCTCGAGCTGCTCGGCCCCGACGAGGCGGGTGCCGTCGAGCCCGCTCCGGCGAGCGGCCGACGCGCGTCGGCGCCCGCGTCCGCTGCGGCGCACCAGGCGGCGTCCGCCCGTGCGCCCCTGGCGGCGCTCGACGAGCCGCTCTCGGCCCGACGCGTCGACCTCGGCGCGCAGGCGGCCAAGAAGCTCGCCGCGATCGGCATCCACAGCTACCGGGACCTCCTCCTGTCCACGCCGCGCCGGTACGAGGATCGGCGGGTGCTGCCGGGCTTCGCAGCGTTGCGCGACGGCGAGACGGCCACGGTCACGGGCACGGTCACCGGCCGCAAGGCCATGCGCAGCCGCCGCGGGATGCACGTCCTGCGCGCGACCCTCGAGGACGCGGCTCGGCTGCGGCTGGTCGCCGTGTGGTTCAACCAGCCGTGGGTGGAGAAGCAGCTGTTCCCCGGCCAGCGGTTGATCCTCGGGGGGAAGGTGAAGCGGGCCGGGCGCAGCGTCGAGCTCGCCGTGCAGGGGTTCGAGGTGGACGACGACGGCGAGTCGCTCTCCTTCGGACGCATCGTGGGCATCTATCCCGCCACGCAGGGCCTGAGCCAGGCGTACCTGCGCCGGGCCGTGCACCGCCTGCTCGAGGCGTTGCCGCCGCTGCAGGACCACCTGCCGCGCAAGCTGCTCGAGAGCGAGGACCTGGTCGCGCTCGACCGCGCGTTGCGCGACGTGCACCAGCCCCCGTCCGAGGAGGCGCTCCAGCGGGCCCTGCGCAGGATGAAGTTCGACGACTTCCTGTTCTTCGAGCTGGCGGTGTTGCGTAGCCGCGACCCGACGCTGCTGGGGCGCTCGTTCGAGGTGCGGCCGTCGGATCTGCAGGCGTTCGAGCGCAGCCTCCCGTTCAGCCTCACCGGCGCTCAACGCCGCGCCCTCGACGAGATCCTGGCGGACATGGCCAACCCACGGCAGATGGCGCGCCTGCTCCAGGGCGACGTCGGCTCGGGCAAGACGGCGGTGGCTGCCGCGGCGATCTACGTGGCGATCCGCAACGGCGCCCAAGCGGCCCTCATGGCCCCCACCGAGATCCTCGCCCGGCAGCACTTCCTCAACCTCCAGCGCTACCTCTACCCGCTCGGCGTCGGCGTCGAGCTCCTGCTCGGATCGTCCACGGGCGCCGAGCGACGCGGTGCGCGGGCGCGGGTGGCCGCGGGCGAGGCGGACCTGGCGGTGGGAACGCACGCCCTCATCCAGGAGGGGGTGGGCTTCCGGGACCTCGGCCTCGCCATCATCGACGAGGAGCACCGGTTCGGCGTCGATCAGCGGCGCGGACTGATCCGGGGTCGTCCGGACGTGCTGGTGATGAGCGCGACGCCGATCCCGCGCTCCCTGGCCCTCACGCTCTACGGTGACCTCGAGCTGAGCGTCATCGACGCTCTCCCTCCGGGGCGCAAGCCGGTCCACACGCGCCTGGTGGGCGCCGCGCGCAGGCGCGAGGTCTACCACGACGCCTGGACGGAGATCGAGCGGGGCCGCCAGGTGTACGTGGTGACCCCCCTGATCGAGGAGAGCGAGGCGCTCGAGGAGGTGGTGGCGACCACGCGGCTGGTGGAGGACCTGCGGCTGTTGATGCCCGCCGCCTGCCGCATCGAGATGCTCCACGGGCGCATGGCGACCGCGGAGAAGGACGACGTGATGGAGCGCTTCACCCGCCACGAGATCGACCTGCTGGTGTCCACCACGGTCATCGAGGTGGGGGTGGACATCCCCAACGCCACGTTCATGATCATCGAGAACGCGGAGCGCTTCGGCCTGTCCCAGCTGCACCAGCTGCGGGGGCGGGTGGGCCGCGGCGTCGCGGAGAGTCGCTGCGTGCTGGTGGCGGGCGAGCGCGGCCGCAAGACCCAGCAGCGCCTCGACATCGTGGTGAAGCACAGCGACGGCTTCGAGATCGCGGAGTACGACCTCCAGCTGCGGGGCCCGGGCGAGCTGCGCGGAACGCGCCAGTCCGGCCTGCCCGATCTCGGCGTCGGGGACCTCACCACCGACGGCGACATCATCGAGCGCGCGCGCGCCGTAGCCCAGCGCATGCTCGCCGCCGATCCGCAACTCGAGGCCGGCTGGGCCACGCGCCTGGTCGAGGAGCTCCGGCGGCGCAGCCGCGCGGTGGCCGTACGGGAGGTCATATGAGCGTTCTCACGCGCCTCGCGGGGGCACTGCTCGTCGGCGGGTTGGTGGCCGGCGTCGTCCTCCGTCTCGTCCTCACCCGCTCGCGGCTGCGCTCGCTGCTGCTCCTCGCGATGGCTCCCTGGGTGCTGCACCTGGGCTACGTACTCGTGGTCTCCTTGCGCGACGGCGCGCCGCCCGCGGCCGCCGCCGCGTACGCCGTCGCGGGCGCCGTCGTTGCGCTCGGCGGGACCTACCTGGGGTACCGCTCGGCGGCGCGCCGCCCGCTCGTCACGGCCCTCACCCCGGCCGCCGTCGGGCTCGTGTACGGTCTGCTCCCGTTCGGCCTCTACACGCTCGAGCTCCGTCACCGGCTGGTGGACATCGACATCATCCCTACGGCGGTGTACGGCGGCGCCTGCCTTTTCGCGTCGGCGGCGTTGCTCGTGTTCGCGCCGAGCCCGCCCGTGCGCGAAGGCGGCCGCGGGCGCGGCGGCCCTCCCGTGCCCCGGCGGCCACGCTGACCCGCCCCGATCCCCCCGAGGCGCGCGCGATCTCGAGCCCGCCGCGCCGACCCGAGCGGGTCGCCGCCGCCGCCAGCGATCCTGCCCCGCCCGTCGGGGACGCGCACGGGGTCGGTCTCGAGCACCTGGTCTGCTAGACTCGGAGCGTGCAGGCCCGCCGCCTTCCGTCCCGCACCCGTCGTGCACGTTCGTCGCGCGCAGGCTCGCTCCGTGCGTTCGCGTCGAGGATGCGCCTGCTCCCGCTCGCGCTCGTGGTCGCCGTGCTGGCCGCCTGCGCGCCCGGTACCGAGATCCGGAGCGCGCAGCCGCTCGGACCGATCCACGCGCCGCGCTTCGAGCTCGTAGCGGGCCAGACGAGCATCGAACGCTTCGACCCGCCCGGTGCCGGGGCGGGTCTCGAGATGACGGTCGCGACGCTCGCCCGCAACGACAACGAGTTCCCGGTTCGCCTCACGGACGTGAGCTACACGGTGTACCTGCAGAACAAGGCCGTCGCCCGCGGCGACCTCGCGCCCGACCTGTTCCTGGACGCCGGCGCGACGGCGCCGCTGCGCTTCAAGATCAGCACCGACCTGCGCGGCAAGACGGACCTGCTGCGGGCGGTCGTGCGGGCGTTCGCGGACGCGCCGCTGCCGTTTCGCATCGAGGGGCGGCTCGCGTTCACCTCGCTGAGCTACGGCTTCGACACGACCTCGCGCGTGCTCGTGCAGGGAAGCACGTTGGCTCGTCAGTCGGTCGTGCCGCCGCAACTGCGACTCGATGAGAGCGAGAGCCGCGTCTACCTGCTCCGGCCGGACGTCCCGGTGGTGCAGGTCGTGCTCCACGCCACCAATCCCGGCGACATCGGGTACTTCCTGTACGGCAAGGATCTGGTCTTGACGCTGGCGGGGCAGGAGATGGCGCGCGAGGACATGCGCCCGGTGCCGCTGGCCGCCGGCCGTGACGGCCGCATCGACATCCTGTTCTATCCGGTGCCCGCCGAGCTTTCGCCGGAGGGTGCCGCGGCGCTCGACGCCGCGCTCGGCGGGATCCCCACGCTCCTGAAGGTTCGCGGCCCGCTGTTCATGGACGTCCTGGGCGTCGACTCGTTCGATGTCCCGGCCGGGTGGGACGCGACCGGCTTCGTCGACGCCGACCGCTGAGGCGCCCGCCTGCTGCGAGACGGACGCCCGCGAGACGGATGCCCGCGAGAGGCCCGCGCGCCCGGGCGAGATCCTCGCGGGGCGGCCGCGGAGGGCGCGCGGCGCCGCATGCTATCGTTGGCCGGTATGGCCAGAATCCTTGTCACCGACACCATTCAGCTGGGTGACGCGAGCTTCGCCGGGGTCGAGGTCGTCGACCGCGCGGGGATCGCCCGCGAGGAGCTCCTGGCGGTGGTCGGGGAGTTCGACGCCATCGTCACCCGGAGCCGCACCGCGGTCGACGAGGAGCTCATCCGCGCCGCTTCCAGGCTCCGGGTGATCGGTCGCGGCGGCGTCGGCGTCGACAACATCGACCTCGAGGCCGCCAGCCGTCGCGGCATCCTGGTCGTCAACGCACCGGAGGCCAACAACGTCTCGGCCGCCGAGCTGGCGGTCGCCCTCATGCTCAACGCCGCGCGCGGCGTCGCGCGTTCGGACCGCCTCATCCGCGCCGGAACGTGGGACCGGAGGTTCCTGGGGCGCGAGGTGAAGGACGCCCGCCTGGGCATCGTCGGGCTCGGGCGCATAGGATCGCTCGTGAGTCGGCGCGCCAAGGGGCTCGGCATGCGCGTGCTGGCGTTCGATCCGTACATCACGCGCCGCCGCGCCGACGAGCTGCAGGTCGAGCTGTTCGACGACCTGGACGCCATGCTGGCCGAGAGCGACTTCCTGACGGTCCATACGCCGCTGACCGACGAGACGCGCGGCATGATCGGCGCCGAGGAGTTGGGCCGCCTGCCCGACGGGGCGGTGGTGGTGAACGCAGCGCGCGGCGGCATCATCGACGAGGACGCGCTGCTGGGCGCGCTCGAGCGCGGGCGCGTGTTCGCCGCCGGGCTGGACGTCTACGTGTCGGAGCCGCCGGAGCCGCGCCGCGCCCTGTTCCTCCGCGACGACGTCGTCCTGACCGCCCACCTCGGCGCCAACACGCGCGAGGCGCAGGCGCGCGTCGGCACCGAGATCCTGGAGCGCACGGCGCTGGCCCTGCAGGGCGACTACTCGCGCGGCATCGTCAACGCGCCGGCGCTGTCGCCTCAGGTGATGGCGGCGCTGGGGCCGCACCTGCGGCTCGGGGAGCTGCTGGGCAGGACGGTGGCGCAGCTCGCGCGCGGTCGGGTGAAGGAGCTCGAGGTCGAGTTCGCGGGCGCCTTCGCCATCGACCCGGACCCGATCGCGACGGCGGTCACGAAGGGCTTCCTCGAGCCCTTCCTCGACGAGCCGCCCAACTACATCAACGCCCCGTCCATCGCCCGCGACCGCGACATCCGTGTCTCGCGGGTCACCGCCTCACGCGAGCGCGGCTACACGACGCACGTGCAGGTGGCCGCCGTGACCTCCGAGGGGCGCACGGCCGCGGCGGGCACGATCCTCGCGGACCAACCCCGGATCGTCGCGATCGACGAGTACCCCATCGAGATCAAGCCGGAGGGCACCATGCTCGTGTGCACGAACTACGACCGCCCGGGAGCCGTGGGCCGGGTCGGCACGGTGCTCGGCGACGCCGGCGTCAACATCAACAGCATGCAGCTGTCGCGCACCGGCGAGGGGGGCCTCGCGATGTTCGTGCTCACGCTCGACCAGGCCCCTCCAGAGCACGTGCTGGACGTGCTTCGCAACCTGGGAGACGTGATCCGTAGCCTGCGGATGGTGCGCCTGTGAGGCGCGTCGCGCGCCGCGGGGGAGACGTCGGCGCGCCGTGCTGAAGCCGCGGTTGTTCGCCCCGGGCCCCGTCGAGGCGCCGCCGCAGGTGCTCGAGGCCCTGGCCCGACCCGTCGTGCACCACCGTACGGACGCCTTCCGGGAGCTGTTCCTGCGGGTGCGCTCGCGCCTCGCCGAGATCGCGATGGTACCGGGCGAAGACGTGATCGTGCTGGCCGGGAGCGGGACCGCGGCCTTCGAGGCCGGTCTGCTCGCCAGCCTCCCGCGGGGGGCGCGCGTCCTGGCGCTGCACGCCGGGAAGTTCGGCGAACGGTGGGCGGCGATGGCGCGCGCGTTCGGCTTCGACGTGATCACGCTGGACGCTCCGTGGGGGCGCGCGCTCGACCCGGAGCGCGTGCGCGACCTGCTGGGTCGCGAGGGCGACATCGCGGCCGTGACCACCACCCACTCCGAGACATCGACCGGCGTGCTGCACGACGTGGGCGCCATCGCGCAGGCCGTCAGGGAGGTTGCGCCCGACGCGCTCGTCCTCGTCGACGCGGTCACGAGCCTGGCGGTTGCCGAGCTCCGGCCTGGCGCCTGGGGCCTCGACGGCGTCTTCGGCGGCTCGCAGAAGGGCTTCATGGTGCCGCCCGGCCTCGGCTTCGCCTACCTCTCCGAACGCGCCTGGCAGCGGGGCCGGGGGCGGCAGCCGAGCTTCTACCTCGACCTGCACCGCGAACGCGCCAGGCAGCGGGGGGGCGAGACGGCGACCACCCCTGCGGTGTCGTTGATCGCGGCGCTCGACGTCGCCACGGGGATGCTGCTCGAGCACGGCATCGAGACGGTGTGGCGGGAGCGGGAACGGCTGAACGGGGCCGTGCTCGCCGCCGGCGCGGCCGTGGGCTTCACCCCCTTCGCCGAGCGGCCGAGCCCTGCGGCGGCGGCGCTCGCGACGCCCGATGGCGTGTCCGCACCGGAGGTCGTGCGTCGCTTCGCGCTGCGCGGCCTACGCATCGCCGGCGGCCAGGACCGGCTGCGCGAGCGCGTCATCCGCCCCAGCACGGTCGGCTACGCCGACCGGTACGACGCCCTCACGCTGGCCGCCGCGCTCGAGGAGACGCTGCGCGAGCTGGGACACGAGCTCCCGTTCGGGGCCGGGCCCGCGGCCGCCCTGCGGTCCCTGGCAGGGTGAGACGGCTGGTGCTGGTGCGGCACGCCGCGACGGTCCCGACCGCGGGCCGCCCGCCGGCGACGTGGCCCCTCCGGCAGGGCGCGGCCGCCGACGTCGCGGCCCTGGGACGGCGCCTGGCGGAGGCCGGGACGAGCGTCGGGTCGGTGGTCACGAGCATCGAGCCGAAGGCGGTGGCCACGGGCCGCTGGCTGGCGGGGGCGGCCGGGGTGCGCCCCACGACCGCGCCCGGCCTGCAGGAGCACGAGCGCGGGGCGCTCCCCGTGCTCGACGAGCGCGCGTGGCAGGCGGCGGTGCGCCGCCTGTTCCGCTATCCCGACACCCTGGTGTTCGGCCGCGAGACCGCCACGGAGGCCCTACGACGCTTCGCGCGCGCCCTCGAGGCCGTGATGGCGGCCCACGCCGAGGACGATGTCACCGTCGTCAGCCACGGCACGGTCATGAGCCTGCTGGTGGCGGCGCACAACGACGTCGACGCGTTCGAGCTGTGGTCGAGCCTGGCGATGCCCGAGGCGCTGGTGTTGCGCTGGCCCGGGCTCGAGCTCCTCGAGCGCCTCCGCTGATCCTCAGGGGACCCCGGCGATGCCCACCAGAACGGCGCTGCGCTCGTCGAGCCGGCACCGGTCGAAGCCACCGAAGAAGCGCACCCGGCCCAGCCCCGCGAGCTGCAGCGCCCGCAGCAGCTCGAAGCGGGTGTAGTAGCGTTGCAGCACGCGCGCGGTGCGGCGACGCACGACCCCGTCGGCAGCGACACGGTCGAGCAGATACCGGCTCTCGACCATCTGGTTCACCGGATCGTGGTGCTGCACCAGGAACAGCTCGCTGTGGCCGCCCCCCACGTCCGCCCACTCCGTCTCGCGGCGCAGCACGCCCAGCGGGCCGAGACGCGGCAGGTAGAGGTCGAAGGCGAAGGCCCCGCCGCACGCGAGGTGGCGCCGCACGGTGGCCAACGTCCGGTCCTGGTCGCGCGGGGTGTACGCGTGCATGAGGGTGTTGAACGGCGCCAGCACGAGCGGGAACGTGCGCCCCAGCTCGAGGCTGCGCATGTCGGCCCGCACCAGCTCGACGTTCTGCGCGAGACGGGCGGCCGCGAGATGGCCGCGCGCGGCTGCGAGCATCGGCTCCGAGGCGTCCACCGCCACCACCTTCGCCCCGCTCGACGCCAGGGCGGCGCTCAGCCTCCCCGTGCCCGCGCCGAGCTCGAGCACGGGGCCGCCGTAGTCCCGCACGAGCCCGCGGTAGAAGGGCAGGTCGTCGCGGTAGCCCGCGTACTGCTCGTCGTAGAGGGCGGGATCCTGGTAGAGCTCCAGGTCGGTGCCCGGCTCCTCGGTGGACGGGACCGCCGGGGCGTCCGCGTCGGGGTCGCGCGCGTTGGGGCTCATCTCGGCGCTCACCGTACCGCGCGGTGCCGCCGCCGGCCGCGCGCCGGGCGTGCGGGCCGGCGGGAGCGCGCCCCTCAGCCCCCCGCGAGGCGGCCGCCCTCGCGCACGGTTCCGTCCCCATCGACCTGCAGCACACGGCTCGCGGCCGCCACGAGGGCGGGCCGGTGGGCCACGACCACGATCAGGAGGCGGCGGGCCAGCGCCGTCAAGGACCCCACCAGCGCGGCCTCGGCGGCGGCGTCCAGGTTGGCGGTGGGCTCGTCGAGGAGCAGGACCCCGGGGCGCTGCAACAGGGCGCGAGCCAGCGCCATACGCTGCTGCTGACCGCCGGAGAGGCCCGTGCCGTCCTCGCGGAGCTCCGTGTCCAGGCCGGCGGGAAGCGCCCGCACCGCGTCGTCGAGCCCGACCTCTGCCAGGGCCCGCCACAGCTCATCGTCCGGCAGGTCGCGGCCGAGCCGCAGGTTGTCGCGCAGGTCCGCGCGCAGCAGCGGCGTGCCTTGCGGCACGTAGGCCACGGCGCGCCGAAGCGCGCCCTCGCGCAAGCGGGTCAGGCCCACGCCACCGAGCGCCACCTCCCCGGCGTCCGGCCGCAGGAAACCGAGCAGCAGCCGCAGCAGGGTGCTCTTGCCGGCACCGCTCTCGCCCACGAGGGCGACGAGGCCCGGCGCGTCGAGGCGCAGGTCGACGTGCTCGAAGAGGCGCCGGCCGCCGGGGTACGCGAAGCTGACGTCGCGGAGCTCGAGCCGCGCGCTCGACCCGCCGGGAATCGCGTCCTCGACGGCGGCGGCCGGCGCCGTGCGGGCGTGCTCGGCGCGCCCGCCGCCGCCGTCGGCCTCCAGCGCCCGCAAGCGCCGTCCCGCGGCCCGCGCCTGCTGCGCCAGCGCCGCCCCGCGCGGCAACAACTGCGCCGGCGTTGCGAGCAGGGCAACGAGCGTGACGAAGCCGACCACCTCGCCGGGGCTCATGGCGCCGCGCGCGACCGCCCGCGCCAGCACCGCGACCACCGCCGCCACGGCGCCGAACACGAGCAGCTGCGCCACCGGCACCTGGGCCGCGGCCAACAGCGTGCGGCGAGTCATGGCGCGGCGCGTGGCCGCGTTGGCGCGGCCGAAGCGATCGAGCAGGAAGGCGTCGGCCCCGAACGCCCGCACCACCTCGTGGTGCTTCAGGCCCTCCTGCACGTGGGAGCCGATGGCCTCGACCCCGGCCTGGGAGGCGTCGGTGGCCGACTCCAGGCGGCGCCCGAGCCACCTCAGCGCGAACACGGTGGGTACCGCGGCCAGCAGGAGCAGGCCGGTCGCTGGCGCGTTGCTGGCGAGCAGCACCGCCAAGACCCCCAGGGCCGTCGCGCCCTCCGCCACGACGCTGCCGAGGCCGTACTGGAGGTAGGTCTCCACCTCGCGGAGGTCCCCGAGGATGCGGCTGGCGAGCCCGCCGGAGGTACCGGGCAGCTCGTCGGGGCGGCGCCCGAGCAGCGCGGCGTAGAGGTGCCGGCGCCAGACGGCCGCCTGTTGGGCGGCGGCGCTCCCGAGCAGGGCGTCCTGGGCATAGAGCGCGGCGGAGCCCGCACCGACCACCGCCGCTCCGAGGGCCAGCAGGCCGGGGAGGGCGGTCAGGTCGCGGGCGGCGAGCACGCGGTCGGTCAGTGGCGTGACGAACAGCGGCACGATCGCCACGCGCAGGGCGGCGTTGGCCAACGCGGCCGCGACCCCCCCGAGCGCCGTCGGCGTGCGGGGGAGCAGCAAGGCGGAGGCGGAGAGGGCGGCGGGCGTCGGCGCGCCGACGCGGCTGCGTGCCTCAGCCACCGTCGTCCAGGTCGTCGAGCAGGCGCTCGACGAGACGGGCCGAGGCGCCCGCGGCCGGCATCGTGGCCCGTAGGCGGTCGCGCCGCCGCGCGAGGTCGGCCGGCTCGTCCAGCAGGGCAGCCACGCGCTCCGTGACCTGCGCGAGCGAGATCTCGCCGCTGATCTCGACCATCAGGTCCTCGCCCGTGAAGTGGTTGGGCAGCGATACCGGGTAGTCCATCCGTTCGACGAACAGGCGCACCGCCGCGCGCTTCAAGGGGGTGCCCACGATCGGGATCAGCGACAGCCAGTGGCCCGGCCCCTCCAGCGGGATCGCCTCGGGGCGGTTGAGGGGCAGCAACACCACGGCCGGAACGCCCGCGATTCCGAGCTCGAGGGTGTTGGTCCCCGGGATGGTGATGGCCAGGTCGGCGGATCGGAAGTGCGCGTAGCGCGCCGACTCGTCGACCATCTCGAGCACCGTGCCGCCGGGCGTGATCACGCGGCCGGGCTCGAGCCTCCCCGGCATCCCACCGAGCGTGGCGCGCTCCTCGCCCGCGACCCCACGCTCGATCGTTGCGCGCTCCAACAACCGGCTGACCGGCCACACGAAGCGGGCGCGGGGGTAGCGGCGGCCCAGCTCGTCGGCCAGGGCGATCATGAAGGGGATGAGGTGGATGGCGAAGGCGTCGCGGCTGCCCGCCAGGAGCAGGATGTGAGGCTGCCCGGCCGCGTCGACGCGACCGCTCTGCTCGATGGCGTCCGCGACCAGGTTGCCGACGATCTCCAGGCGGCCGGCCGGCGCGCCGAGCCTGCGTGCGCGGCGGGCCGCGCGCTCGTCGTGGACGAACAGGCGGCGCAGGCGCCGGTGCCAGTACGGGACGAAGCTGTAGCGGTACGTCGGGTAGCCGAGGCCGCGCGCGAGCGTGAGCGCCATGCCCGCGTTGCCCCCGAGGCTCAGCACGAAGCCGCGGTCGGCTCCGAGCCCGGGTGGCGTGCCGGTGCCGGCGGCGGCGCGCAGGTACTGGCTCGGGGTGGTGACGGCGTCGGCGCCGAAGCCGCGCGCGATGTCGACCTCGTGGCCGCTGGCGAACTGGCACGGTATGAGGCTGATGCTGATCTTGAGCGTCGGGTCGCGCAGCCGCAGCTCGCGCAGCACCGGGAGGGTCCAGGTGTAGAGCTCGCCGGGACCGTTGCTGACGAGGACGGCCTCGCGCGTCACGCTCAGCCCTTCGTCACGAAGCGCAACACGCCGCGTTTGGAGGTGTCGACGAACTCGAGCAGGGTGCGCGCGTCGGGGTTGATGCCGGCCAGCTCCTCGAGCTCGTCGCGCCGGCGGCGGCGGAGCGCCAGCAGGGCCCGGTCGATGCCGCGGCGGCGCTCGGCGTCGAAGCCCCGGCGCTGGAGGCCGACGGCGTTCGACCGGTAGTGCCGCGCCGGGTTCCCGCGCGCCATCGCGAAGGGGAGGATGTCCTGATTGGCGGCGCTCCCGGCTCCGAACATGGCGTATGCGCCCACCCTGCAGTGCTGGTGGAGGATGGCCATGGAGCCGAGCACGGCGAAGTCGCCGATGATGGCGTGCCCGCCGAGCTGCGCGTTGGTCGTGATCACGCAACCGCGCCCCAGGACGGTGTTGTGCGATACGTGCGCCGCGCTCATCACGAGGGAGCCGCTGCCGACGCGCGTCGCCTCCCCCTCGCCGGTGGCGCGGTGCACCGTGGCGAACTCGCGCACGGTGACGTCGTCGTCGAGCACCGCGAGGCTGGGCTCGCCCTCGAAGTGCGTGTCCATCGGTTCGGAGCCCAGCACCGCGTAGGGTCCGAGGCGGCAGCGGCGCCCGACCCGTGTGCCGCTGAGGAGCACGGTCCCGGGCAGGAGGTAGGTGTCCTCGCCGACCTCGACGTCGGCCTCGATCACCACGCCCGGACCCACCCGAACGCCGGCGGCCAGCCGCGCGGCGGGATCGACCGCCGCGGTGCGGTGGGAGTTCGGGCCCGAGGCTCTCATGGCGGGGTTCGCCGCGTCCTCAGGAGGCGTAGAGGAACGTGAGGGTGGCCTCGGCCGCGACGGCCTCGCCCACCAGGGCCGTGGCGGCGACCTTGCACATGCCGCGCCGGAAGAAGAGGATCTCGCCGGTGAGCCGCAGCGTGTCGCCCGGCACCACCTTGCGACGGAACTTCGCGCCGTCCACCGCGGCGAGGTAGCCGATGTGGCCGGGCGCGAGCCCGTCGCGCACGGCCAATCCGACGGCCGCGGCCTGTGCCAGCGCCTCGAGGATGAGCACGCCCGGCATGACCGGCTCCTGCTCGAAGTGGCCCTGGAAGTACGGCTCGCCGAAGCTCACGCTCTTGCGGCATTCGAAGGAGTCTCCCTCCTGCGAATGGAAGGCGTCCACCATCAGGAAGGGGAAGCGATGGGGGAGGATGGCCCGGATGTCGACGCTCATGGCGGTAGTCTATCGCAGCGTTTAGGAGTGCCTGCTGCGCGCCTCAAACCAGCACCGCACGCCGCTCGACGCGCATGAGCTGGAGCAGCCTGCTCGCGAGCGCGAGGGAGCGCAGGTCGTCGTCGAGGGTTCCGATCGGCAGCGCGTCGTTGCGGATGCGCGCGAGGAAGTGCTCGAGCTCCTTGCGCAACGGGTTCTCCTCGTGCACGACGTGCCGATCGAGCTGCACGTGACCCGGCTCGGCCCCGTGATGCGGGGTCTTGTAGATGGAGATCTCGGTGTAGGGCTCGCGCGCGAAATCGAGCCGGAGGGTCTGCTCCGGCTCCGTCACCACGAGGCTGCGTTCCGCGTCGGGGGCGACGCGGCTCGCGAGGAATCGCGCCGTGCAACCCCCCTCGAACGTGATCTGCGCGGCCGCCACGTCCTCGTAGGCGCTGCCGTTGAGGACGTGGCCCGCGACGCTGATGTCGCGCGGCTCGCGGGGGATGAGCCTCAGCACGATGTCGAGGTCGTGGATCATGAGGTCGAGGACGACGCCGACGTCCTTGATCCGGCCGTTGGGGACCAGGCGGCGCGCCTCGATGAGGTACGGATCGCGCACCTGGCGGCTGAGCAGCTGCACGGCGCGGTAGAAGCGGGTGATGTGCCCCACCTGGAGGACCCGTCCCACGTGGTGGGAGAGGGCGGCGAGCTCGCGCGCCTGGCCGACCTCGGTGGCCACGGGCTTCTCCACCAGCACGTGAACGCCGGCCCCGAGCAGACGCCGCGTGACCGAGAAGTGGGCGCTCGTGGGCACCGCCACGCTGGCGGCGTCGATGGCGCAGTCGGCGAGCAAACCGTCGAGGTCGGCGTAGGCCCTGCAGTCGAACGCGGACCTCGCGGCGGCGCGCCGCTCCGGGTCGGGATCGACGACCGCGGCCAGCTCGACGTGCGGCAGCGCCGCGTAGTTGTTGGCGTGGTAGCGGCCCATGACGCCGGCCCCGACGACGGCGACCCGCAGGGCTCTCACGTGGGGGGCCCTTCCGGATGCGGTCGGCGGGCGAGCTCTCTCATAAGGGCGACATGCAGGGCGTGCGATCCGCGCGTGAAGCTGACGCGTGCGTCCAGCGGACGGCCCAGCAAGAAGAGATCCCCCAACGCGTCGAGCGCCTTGTGCCGCACCGGCTCGTCCGGCGCGCGCAGAGGGCGCAGGGGGCCCTCGTCGCCAAAGACGATAGCATTTTCGAGCGACGCGCCTGCCGCCAGCCCTTGCGCGCGCAACGCGTCGAGCTCGGCGAGCAGGCCGAAGGTGCGGGCCGACGCGAGCTCGCCGAAATCGTGGGGCGAGCCCCGCCAGCGCTGGCGGCCGATCGCCGGGTGCGCGAAGTCGATCTCGTAGCGAAGCTCGCGTGGGCCCGGTTCGAGGCGCGCGACGCCGCCGTGGGCGCTCACCCTCAGAGGCCGGGTCGGGCGCAACGGGGCGGGCGGCGGGGCGGGCTCGCCGAGCTCGTCGAGCGCCTCGAGCCACGGCGCCGCGGAGCCGTCGAGGATGGGGAGCTCACCGGCCGACACGGTCACGACGACGCCGCTCCAGTGGCCGCGGATGTGGAGCGCCGCGAGCAGATGCTCGACCTGCCGGACGACCACGGCGCCCGCGCCCAGGCTCGTGCTGCGCCGCGTGTCCACCACCCTCTCGAGGGTGGCCGGGATCTCGACCCCCCCAAGCACGAAGCGCACGGGACCCGCGGCGCGTGCGAGCGTGACCCGGCAGGGGAGGCCGCCGTGAACGCCCGGACCCTCAAGCGTCGCGCTCGGCATCGTCGCCCGTCCTTCCGCGGAGCAGGTCCCACATGCGTTCGAGCTTGCCCTGGAGGTACAGGTTCCGCACCCAGCGGCGGTAGGGCTGTGCCGGGAAACCGGCCCACGTAGCGCCGGCGGGCACGTCCTTCGTCACACCGCTGCGCCCCGCGACACGCGCTCCGTCGTGGATGTGAACGTGGTCGGCGACCGCCACGTACCCGCCGAGGACGACGCCGTCGCCGAGACGCGAGCTGCCCCCGAGCCCGCTCATGCCCGCCACCAGGCAGTCGCTCCCGATGCGGACGTTGTGGCCGATCTGGCACAGGTTGTCGATCTTGCTGCGCGGCCCGATGGCCGTGGCCCCGAGCGTCGCACGGTCGACGCAGGTGCCCGCGCCGATCTCGACGTCGTCGCCGATCTCCACCGTCCCGAGGTGGTGGATCTTCACCGCGCCACGCGCTCCCGCGGCGTAGCCGAAGCCGTCGGCGCCGAGAACGACCCCGGCATGGAGCCGGACCCGGTCGCCCACGCTCACGCCGTCGTAGACGCGCACGCCGGCGTGAAGGACGCAGTCGGCGCCGACGCGCGAGCCGTGCTGGAGGGTGCAGTGGGGGCCGATTTCGCTACGCGCGCCGACCCGAACGCCCGCGGCCACGACGACGAAGGCGCCCAGCGACACCCCCGCCCCGAGCACGGCCGTGGGGTCGACGACGGCGGTGGGATGCACGCCGTCGGCGGGGGCGGGTCGTCGGTCGAACGCCGCCGTCAGGTGCGCGAGCGCGAGGCGTCCGTCGGCCACGACGATGACGCTGCAGCGCTCGGCGAGCGCCGACGGCCACGGCTCGGGCGGCGGCGCGACCGTTACGAGCACGGCGGGCGGGTCCGCCAGCAGGGCGCCCAGGGCCGCCTGGTCGGGGGCCACGCAGATCGCATCCCCGGCGCCCGCGCTCAGCTCGGGTGGGAGCAGCCGCGAGACGACGCGATCGGGGCCAACGAGGCGGCCGCCGAGCCGCTCGGCGAGTGCGGCGGCGCTCCGGCCGGCCCCGCCGGAAGCGGGCGCGGGGCGCTCGGGCGGCGTCGTCATCGCTCTGAGCCGGCCGGCGGCTCGGGCGCGTTGCCCGCGTCCTTGCCCGCGCCCGCATCCGCGCCGGAGCCGCCGGCCGCCCCGGAACCGGCGCCGCGATCGACGGTCACGTGCAGCGTGCGGCTCCCGCTCACGACGAAGGGGAGCGTCACGCGCGCGAGCCGCCGCGTTCCGCCGTTGTCGCCCGGCACCTCGACCACGAGGTCGCTCGCTTGCGAGCGCGTGCGCAGCGCATCCAGGAACTCCGGGAAGGAGCGCGGCAGGTCCTCGGGGCGCGGCGGATGGTCCTGCCCCTCCGGCGTCACGTCGCCACCGCGGAACGTGAGGGTGACGTCGCCGTCCAGGTCGTCGGGGACCTCGATCGTGAGGGTCTCGACGCGGGCCTCCTGGCGGTAGGGCTGCAACCGCACGTGGGCCACCAGGGCCTCGCCCGGCCCCACCGTGGGGTTCTCCGCCACCACCTCGACCACATCGGCCGATCGGCGCTCGTCGGACAGGCGGATGTTGAGCTTCACGTCCTGCACCGCGGGGGCCTTGAAGGCATTGTGGGCGAGGGTCGCCAGCGGCGCGCCGGCCAGGCGCGCGGCCGCCATGGCGATGTCGTCGGCGCTGTCCGCCCGTTCCAGCAACCTGAGCTTGCGGCCGCCGTCCAGGGTGATGTCCCACGCCAGCTCGGCGGAGCCCGGCACGGAGCGGAACAGGTCGCGCTCGATGAGGTCGTAGCTCGCCGCCGCGACGAGGGGAGCGTAGAGGCGCTCGTCATCGGCCACCTCGAAGCGGTGGCTCGACGACCCGCCCGGAGTGTCGACGGTCACGCTGACGCCGATCATCGCCGGGCCCGGCCCCAGGCGGGCGGCCAGCGCGGTCGGACGGTCCTGCTCGACGGTGCCGAGCACCGTGCGGCCGCTGCTCGCGAGCTTGAACGGCACCACCGTGCTGCTGACGATGGCCGTCACGAAGGCGGGGGCGAGCGCGTACGCCGACGCGCCAAGCGCGAGCAGCGGGTGCCCGAACGCGAGCACCCGTTGCCCCTCGACGGCGGTGGCCGTGCCGATGGCGGCGATGGTCACGTCGCCTCGCGTGAGCTGCACACTGACGGCGCTGCCGGGCGCGAGCTCGAACGGCGGCTCGCGGGACGGGGGCAGCGTTCCGCCGGCCTGGACGGGGAACGGCTCCAAGCCCGATCCCGCGAACAGCGGCTGGAGCAGCGTGGTGGCCCGCGCGCTCAGTCCGGAGACGAGGACGGGCGTGGCCGCGGCGACCGCCCTTCCGAGCCCCGGCAGCGTCGGGGGCGCGAGCGCGCTACGGGTCGGCCAAGCCCTTCGCATGGCCGCGATCGGCGTGACGAGCGCGAGGTGATGGTCCGCCGACGGGAACACGTAGGCGATGGCTCCCATCAGGGCGTCGCCCTCGGAGGTCCCGACGTACACGGGGCTGCCGCTCATGCCGGCCGCCACCCCGCCGCCCTCGTCGATGAGGTCTCCGCCGGCGCGCACCAGTACCAGGGGCTGGTCGGTAGCTGGGTCGTATTCCACGGACACGACCTCGATGGCGAAGCGGACGAGCTCGTTGCCGGGCCCGGCGGTGACGCCGTACCCCTGGACGCCGGGCGTCGCCTCCTCGAGACGCAGGTCGCGCACCGGCCCGCCCCCCTGTGCGGTCGCCGTCACGGCCATCGCCAGCGCGGCGGCGAAGGCCGCGGCCCGCACGACCGCGCCCCCGAGGGGCCGGCATCCGGCCGCGGCGCGGGCCACTGGCCCAGGCGCCGCGCCTGGGTGAGAGGGGGTGCGCCGGGCCATGGCGGGCCGGCTAGCGCCGGAGGAAGTTGTCGGAGATGAGCGCGTCTTGCAGCACGTGGATCATGTCGAGCGCCTGTCCGGTGCCGAGGGCGACGCAGTCGGTGGCGTTCTCTGCCACGACCACCGGGATGCCCGTGGTCTGCCGCAGGAGCTCGTCGAAGTTGCGGAGCAGCGAGCCGCCCCCGGTCATGATGATCCCGCGGTCGATGACGTCCGACACGAGCTCCGGCGGCGCCAGCTCGAGGACGCGGCGGACGCCGTCGGCGATCTTCTGGATCGGTTCCTTGAGTGCCTCGACCGTGTCCTCGGTGCTGACCTTGATGGTCTTCGGCAGGCCGTTGATGAGGTCGCGCCCCCGCACCTCGATCTCCTGGTTGTCGTCCGGCGAGCGCACCACGGCCGCGCCGATGCGCATCTTGACCTCCTCGGCCGTACGGTCGCCGATGAGGAGGTTCTCCTTGTGGCGGATGAACCGGATGATCGCCTCGTCGAACTCGTTGCCGGCGATCCGCAGGCTCTCGGACACGACGATGCCGCCCAGGCTGATGATGGCGATGTCGGTGGTGCCGCCGCCGATGTCCACGATCATGGAGCCGGTCGGCTCCGCGATGGCGACGCCGGCACCGATGGCCGCGGCGAGGGGTTCCTCGATGAGGAAGGCCTTGCGCGCACCCACCTCCCGTGTGGCCTGCAGGACCGCGCGCCGCTCGACCTCGGTGACGCCCGAGGGGACGCACACCATGATCTGCGGCTTGAAGAGGCGGCCGGGTCCGGTCACGACCTTGCGCACGAACGCCTTGAGCATCTTCTCGGTGAGGTCGTAGTCCGCGATGACGCCGTCACGCATGGGACGGACCGCCACGATGTTGCCGGGCGTCCGGCCCAGCATGCGGTACGCCTCGGCGCCGACCGCCTTGACCTCGCCGGTGTCGCGCACCATGGCGATCACCGAGGGCTCGCGCAGCATGATGCCCTTGCCCTTGACGTAGATCAGGACGGTGGCCGTCCCTAGGTCGACGCCGATCTCTTGTCCCAGCCTGAAGAACATTCTCTCTCCCACCCCAACGGTCTCGCGGCGCGCACGTCGCGGCGCGCGCCCGGAGTTCGCCGCGCACCGGCAGACGCATCCACAGGGGCGCCGCTCCCGCAGCGTCGCGGCAGTATACCTTGCGTCGGGCACCCGCCTGCGCGGGCTCCGCGCGCTCGCGGACGATCCCGCCGCGCGCGCGGCGTCAGAGGTAGAGCGGCTCGGGAGCCGCCGGCTCCCGAGCCTCGAAGGCCGCGTGGCACGCGTCGGGAGGCACACCTTCGAGCACGCGAAGGGCGCCGAAGCGCGCCTGCAGGTCGCCGCGCCCGACCTTCTCGGGCGCCCCGCGTGGGAGCGGGCGGGGCACGGTGGGGTCCCCGGGACGCTCGAACGCGGCCGCGTAGACGTTCCCGCGGCGGGCATCGATGACCGCCACGCCCGCCTCGCCGGCGCGCAGGGCGCGCAGCGCGATGCCGGCGAGGGTGGAGGCGCCGCCGAGCGGCACACCCCAGGCGCGCGCGAGTCCCCGGGCCGTCGCGACGCCGACGCGGACACCGGTGTAGGAGCCGGGACCGATGCCGACCCCGATGCCCGCGACGTCCGCGGGCGTCAGGCGCGCCCGGTCGAGCAGACGTTGGAGCTCCGGCACCACGCGCGCGGCGTGCTCGCGCCCGACGTCCTCGGCGTACTCGGCGAGCAGGCCGCGCTCCTCGTCCCACAGGGCGAGCGCGAGGTAGCGCGTGGCGCTATCGATCCCGAGGTACGCGCGGGTCACGTCCCCCATGCTACGGGGCGGCCGGCGGCGTCGCGCAGCGTCGCGCGACGCCGGTCGCGCTCGAGCTCCAGCTCGAGCCACAGGGCGTCGGGGTGCTCGGCGAGGAGGCCGGCGCCCCACTCCACCACGACCAGGCGCGCGCGCTCCCGCATCTCGTCGAGGCCGAGCCCGCCCAGGGCGGCGGCGTCCGGCAGACGGTACGCGTCGACGTGCACCAGCGTCCCCTCCGGAGTCGGGTACTCGTGCACGAGGGTGTAGCTGGGGCTCGACACCTCCGCGTCGGAGCCGAGGCCCTCCACCAGGAAACGCGTGAGGGTCGTCTTCCCGGCGCCAAGCGGTCCCGTCAGGACGAGCAGGGCGCCGCTCGGCGCGAGGCGCAGCAGCTCGGCGGCGAGCCGGCGTGTGGCGTCAAGAGTGGGCAGGTCCACCGTGCGCGGCCGCGTCCCCGCCGTCCGGAGGCGCGTCGTCGTCCGGCCCGCGTTCGTCGTGCGGCCCGCGTTCGTCGCCGGGCGCCTCGTTCGCCGGCGTGCCGAGGGCGGCGTCCCGCGCGTCGGTGGGGGCGGCGCTCGGCTCGCTGGGGTGGGCGTCGTCGGTGCGAGCGTCGGCCAGCGTGGGCAGGTCGCGCCGGAGGCGGTTCATGAGCAAGACCAGGTCGGCGGGGCCGGTCAACGTGAGCAGGACGCGGCGGTCGGGGCCGGCCCAGCCGAGCACCACCAGGCCCCCGTCGAACTCCAGCGTGAGCAGCGCCGGGGAGGTCCCGCCGGCCGCCGCGGCGGCGGCGTGGGCGTGGCCGAGCGCGCCCAGCAGCTCCCGCAGGGCCTCCGCGGGGAGCGGCAGCGCGCCCGCCAGCAGCTCGCCCGCCGGCCCGAGGAGCGCGGCGCCGCTCACGTCGTCCTCGGCCAGGTACGGCTTGAGCACGTCGGTGGCGGCGGGTGCGCGCGCCGAGGCGCCGCCGTCGGTGCCGGGAGCGTCGTCGGCGAACAGGCCGAGCACGTCGTCGAGCACGCCCCCGCTCACGAGCTGGTCGGCGATCGCGCGCGTGGCTTCGTACTCCTCGCGAAGCTTCACGAGCAGCGCCTCGGCCTCGCGCAACGACGCCTCGAGCTGCAGGCGCAGCCCCACCGAGACGCGCTCGAACGCGCCGCGTTGGCCGTCGAGGTGCGTCAGGATGCGGCGCACGGAAGCCACGTCGTCGCTGTTGAGCTTCTCCACCGCGTGGAACGACGCGAGGGCCTCGTCGAGGCGTCCCTCGAGGCCGCGCAGCCGCGTGTCGACCTCGCTCTCGACCTTCTGCAGCAGCACCCATCCGTGGGCGAGCCCGGGGGCGAGGGCGCCGCGCTCGATGCGCTCGCGCGACTCGGCCAGCCGCTGCTGAAGGGCCGCGTAGGTGGCGGTGTCCGAGCCCGCGAAGCGCACGGCCTCGCGCTCGAGCCGGTGGAGCTCGCCCACCTGGTCGCTGCGCTGCGCCTCGCGCTCCTGCTTCAGGGCCGACTTGAGCGCCGCGAGATCCGGGAACCGCTCCTCCTCCAGGCCGTCGGCGGCGGCGCGGATGCGCTCCAGCAGGTGAGTGCTCCCGAGCTCTCCGGCCTGTTCGGCGAGCGCCTCGAGCTTGCGCTGCGCCGATGCCCGCGCGTCGGCCTTGAGGGCGTCGACCAGCGCCCCGGTGGCGTCGACCTGGGCGTCGTCCAGGGTGCGGCTCTCGAGCTGCTTGAGCTGCCGCGTCAGCTCGGCCACCACGCTGCCGATGCGCGCCGCGACGGTGTCGAGCGCGGGCAGGGACTCGATCTGACTGAGGAGGTTGCGCAGGTGGGCGCGTTGCCGATCGATGCGTTCGTCGGCGAGAACGGCCATGGCGGACTCGAGCTTCTCCTCGGCCTGGCGCACCGCCGCCATCGTCTCGGGGGCGAGCGTCTGCCGGCTGTGCGCCTCGCGCAGCGCGTCGACCTCCTGCTGCAGGCGCTGGTACTCCGACTCGGCCGCCGTCCGCCCCTCGTAACGCAGCAGCGTGGACTCGAGACGACCCAGGATCTCCGCCTGGTCGCGCAGTTGCGCCTCGACCTGGGCCTGCGTCTCCTCCTCGGCACGGTCGAACTCCTCGGCCTGCTCGAGTGCGAGCTGGTGGAGGTGGCGCACGTGGACGATGTCGGGCTGGCTCGGCAGCGTCGTGCTCAGGATCCCGAGGGCGACCCGCAGGGCCTGGCGGAGCTCGGCCGTGTCGGCCTCGTCCCGCAGCGCGCCGAGCGACGCGTCGATCCCTTCGAGCTCCTCCCGCAGCGTCTCGCGCTGCGAGGCGAACGCCTCCGCGAGGGTGTGGCGCAGGGCCTCGAGCTCGTCCGCGACGGACGCCTCGCCGTCGAGGGCGACGCGGAGCTCGTGCACCCGTTGCGCGAGGTTGGGCATGTAGGCGAAGAGGCCGGCGAACTCCGACGCCAGCGCCTCGAGGTCGTGCCGCTCCCCCTCCAGGTCGAGCAACAGCAGGCGCGCCGTGACCTCGGGGTCGAGGCCGGCGGTGTCGATGGTGAGGATGTCCTCCTCCTCGGTCTCGACGTCGAGCACGCCGCCGTCCCCCGGCGCCGCCTCCGCCGCTCGCGGCGCCGCCACGTCCTCGGCGTACACGCTCGATTCCATCAGCTTGCGCAGGTCGCGCGCGAGGCGGCGCGAGCGCTCCACCTCGGCGGGCGCGAGCTGCCGCCCCTCCTGGGAGGCGCGGATCTGGTTGACCAGGTTCTCGAGCCTCCGCACCTTCGCGCCGCCGAGGGTGCGGACCTGCTCGAGCGCCTCCTCCAGCTCGCCCAGCTCGCGCGCCTGGATGACGAGCTGGTCCTCGAGCTTCTGCTCGACGGCTCGCAGCTGCGCCTCGGCGTCCTCCGCCAGGGATGCCGCCTCGCGCCCCTCCTCCAGCTCGGCCTCGAGCAGCTGGATCTGGGCCCGAAGCTTCTGGACCTCCGGCCACTCGAAGTAGAGGTTGAACGGCCGGAGCGCGTTGCGCAGCGCCTCGAGGCGCTCGCCCTGCCGCTCGACACCGCCGCCGCCGGCGCCCACGGCGGGATCGGTGGCCTGCAGTCCCTCGATCCGTCCCAGGATGTCGGCGATGGTCTGCTTCGCCTGTGTCACCGGCATGGTGACCTGCAGCTGGCGGTAGACCTGGGCCTTGAGGATCTGCTCGATGGCGTCGTAGTCGACCGTGTCCGGCGAGCGTCCGACCTGGCGCAGCCCCTCCTGCAGCGAACGCGAGACGACGCGGGGGGAGATGATCGCCTCGAGCTCCTCGACGGCCCTCTGGTACACGGCGTTGCTCATGGCGTTCGTGCCCCTCCCGGGAGCCTCGACGACCGGCGCCGGCCGCTGCGGGAGCGCGGGCCGCAACGCGCGACGCGGCTCTCGCCCGGCCCCCCCTCAGCCGAAGACCGGCGCCCGGTGCTCACTCAGAAGTCCTCGTCCCAGTCCACGAGCGACTCGGCGGGCTCGCGCGAGCCGGCACCCGTGGCGGTGACGGTCTGCGTCGCGCTGGTGCCCGCGCTGCTGCGCTGCCGGCCGAGCAGACCGAACTGGACGCAGATGCCGTACAGGCCCGAGATGGCGAACAGGATCGCGAAGGCCACCAGCACCACCCACACGGCCTGCCCCAGGGTGCTGTGGAACATCGAGTAGGTGGCGAGGATGTCGAAGCTGTCGTTTCCGGTCGCCATGGCGACGAGGCTTCCCACCGCGGCGAGCGCCTCGTAGACCAGCGGGAGCAGCAGGAGGAAGAGGGACACGCCGATGAGCTGCCAGTTGCGGTTGCCGCCCCCGAACGCCAGGTTCAGCAGGTACAGCGGCACGAACGCCAGGATCCCGAACACGAGCAGCACGATGAGCCGCACCCAGCCCGCCCAGACGGTCGCGACGGCGCGCTCGAGCCCGACGTTGGCGGGGGCCGGAGCGCCGAGCGCCGAGCGCGCCGCGGCGTCGATCTGGGAGGTCACCAGCGCGAGGTCCTGTCGCCTCAGGCCCACGAGGTCCTCGCTGCGGGCGAGCAGGTCGCGGGTCGCCGAGTCGAGGGCGGGATCGCGAACGGCCACGATGGGCGCGAGCAGGGTGCGGTAGTCGTCCGCCGTGGTGCGGACGCGGTCGCGTGCGCCGCCGACGTCTCCCGCCTGGAGGGCCGCCTCGGCCCGGGCGGCATCGGCGTACAGGCGCTGGGTCGCCCCGTCGAGCGTCGCGACGTCGTGGCCGAGGAGCGTGGTTGCGAGGCCGTCCGCCCGCGGTGCCGGGAGGCCGGTTCCGGCGAGTTCGGCGGCGAGGTCGTCGTGACGTTGTTGATCGAGCTGCGCCGTGAACGCCTCGATGTCGGCAGGACCGGGCGTCGCGGCCGCATCGGTCGCCCCCGTGCCAGCACCCGCCTGACCGGCCCCGGCCTGCCCTGCATTGGCCTGCCCTGCATTGGCCTGCCCCGCATTGGCCTGCCCTGCACCGGCCTCGCCCGCCCCGGCCTGGCCCGTGTCCGTCTGATTGGTGGCCGTCTGATTGGCGTCCGGCCCTGCGGCGGCGGCCTGGCCCGCGTCGTTCGGGGCGCCGGTCGCCGTCGCGCCGGATGCCGGCGCCACCGAGGGGAGCTCGGCCGGCCCCTGCGAGGTCCCACCGGGCTGGCCGGCCGCGCTCGTGCCCGCGCCGGTCGCCGGTGCCGCCGGCTGGGCCCCCGCTTGGGCCCCCGCTTGGGCCCCGGTCTGGGCGGGCGCGTTCCCGGCGAGGGCCTGACGGTCGGCCTCGGCGAGACGACCCGTCTGGCCCAGGATGTCCTGTGCCGCGCTCCCGAACGCCTCCGCGTCGCCGCTCACCAGGGCCTGCGCCGCGTTCACGAAGGCCGCGTTGAGGTCGCCGTCGAGCCTAGGAGAATCCTGGACCAAGAGCGAGTCGCCGTAGGCCTGCGCCAGCGTCGTGTAGGCGCCGTTGCGGTCGCCGGCAAGCAGCTTCTGCGCCACCGCGACGCTCTGCCCCACGTGATCGGCGGCGGCTGCCTCGAACCTCAACCGCAGACCCGTCACGGTATCCGTGCCGGCCACGGCCTGCTGCGCCGCGTCGTTGAAGTCCATGTCCGCGCCGATGTGTTGCAGGCGCCGGTGGGCCGTGTCGAGGTCGCCGCCGACGGCCGCCTGGATGGCGTTGTCGAACACCAGCCGGCGGAAGCCGCCTGCCAGCACGCCCGCCTGCACCGCGAGGTCGTCCTTGCTGCGGTTCTGGACGGCGGTGCGAGCGCGTTCGAACAGGCGCTGCATCGCGTCGACGAGCGTGGCGCTCGTGGTGTCCCGCGAGAGGGTCAAGAGCGCGTTCACGCCGCGATCGAGCTCGTCGCGCGCCTTGGCGCCGTCGTCCGGCACCGATGCCACCGCCACGTCGAGGTTGTCGATCGCCAGGTCGTAACGCTGCAGCACGTCGTCGGCCTGCGCCGCCGCCATGGCCGTCAGGCCCAGCGCGAGCGCGCACACGCCCGCAGCTACCGTTCGCAAGCCCCAGTTCATAGTCCCTCCTCCAGCGCAGCTCTCGCTGCGAACACCGCACCCAGGTTTACCTCGGTCCGGCACAGCACCGCGATGGTGTCGTGCCCGATCGGAACGATGACGAGCACCCCTGCTGTGTGCTCGAGAACGAACGAGCGGAAGCGGCCGTGGCGCCGCAGCAGCGGGATGGCCCCTCGCAGGAGCAGGCCCAGGGCCGCCGGGTCGAGTCCCTCGCCACGCGTCAACGCCACCTCGCCCCGCCCCCGCAGCGCGCACACGGCGCGCACCGCCTCGAGCGAGGCGAAGCCCAGCGCCGCGCGCTCGAGCTCCGCGAGCGTGAGCGTCCGCGCCGTCGCGTCGGGGCGTGCCGGGCCGGGCAGCACCGGCACGATGGTGGACGTGACCGATGTCGTCGGCTCGGCGCGCGCCGCCGACGCCCGCGGCGGAGCGGCCTCGGGCCGGCCCTGCGCGCGCTGCGCCCCGCCCTCGCGCGCGGCGGGGGCGGGGTTCGCGGCGACGGGCGCGCCGGGCGCCGGCGCACGCGGCGTGGGCGCCACGGCCTCGACCTCGGCCTCCGCCCTGCCGCCCGGAAGGAAGACGGAGGACTCGGTCACGCGTTGCAGACGGCCCTCGTCGGTGGTGGGGGTGAGCGTCCGGGCCGCTCTCGCGGCCGCGGACCGCACGGGCGCGGCCGGCGTGCCGTGACGCACCTCGCGAGCGAGCTGTCGCAAGGTCCGGCGCAGGCCGCGTTGCGGAAGCATGGCGGCGAGCTCGTGGCGTACCGGTCCCATGAGCAGGTCGCGCACGGTGTCGGTGGAGAGGCTCTCGGCGCTCTGGCCCGAACGGCGCAACGCCGAGTCGAGCACGCGCGTCGCTGCGCGCGGCGACAGCAACCGCGCGAGACCGTCGTGGGTACGCCGGTACACCTCATTGGACATCGCGCGCCTCGCTTCCGGGCGCGCACGCGCCGAGCTTCATGGAGCCGCCCATCGTACCTCCGCGCCCCGCGGACCGGCCCATCGAGGCACGGCCGCGGAACAGCACCCCAAGCATAGGAGAGGCGGCACCCGTCCACCTGTGAAAAATTCCGTTGGGATGGGACTTTCGGAGGCCGGAGGCGCTACAGGGTGGGCGCGGCGTCGCTGCGGCCGTGGACGAATCCCTCGCCGGCGCTGCCCACCTCGTACTTCCACACGGGGAGCCGGCGCTTGCACGCCTCGATCCCCGCCCGGCAGGCGTCGAGCGCCGCGTCGCGGTGCGGGCTCGAGACCACCACGGCGATGCTCGCCTCGGCCGGCAGCAGACGCCCGAGGCGGTGCACGAGCGCCAGACGGAGCCCCTCGGCGTCCCGCTCGAGCTCGTCGGCGATGCGGTCCATCTCCGCGGCGATCATCGCCGGGTACCCCTGGTAATCGATGTGCACCACGTCCTGGCCGTCGTTGGGCGAGCGCACCGTGCCCACGAAGGTCGCGATCGCGCCGCACGCGTCCGCGGTGACGAACGAGACGAGCTCCGCGAGGTCGATCGGCGCCTCGTTCACGCGGCACAGCCGCGTGGGGCCCGTGGCGGCGCCGGCCATCTCAACCACCCGACACCGGCGGCAGGAACGCCACCGTATCGCCGTCGGAGAGGGGAGCGTCGGGATCGGCGTAGCGTTCGTTGACGGCGACCATCACGCCCCGCAGGTTGGCCGCAGGGAACAGGTCCTCCAGGACGGCCGCGGCCGCACGGACGGTGGCTCCCTCGCCGAGCTCGAGCTCCACCTCGCTGCGGCCCGTGCTGGCCCGCAGGTGGGCGAACAGGAGCGCCTTCACGCGCAGGCGCGTGGTCGTGGTCGCGCCCACGGTGGGACGCTCAGTTGACTTGGAATCCACTGGAAAGAACCTCGCTTGCGCCCTGAGCCACCATCATGGCGGCCGGATAGCGCATCCTCGCGGGGCCCAGAACGGTCAGGGTCCCCCACGCTCCGCCGACCTCGAAGGCGGCGTTGACGCGAGCGAGGGCGTCGTCGAGCTCGAGCTCGAGCGGCCCCTCGGACGCGCTCCGGAACGGTCTCGACACGTCGACCTGCTCGACCACCAGGCGGATGAATCCGGGGTCCTGGGACTCCGGTTCCGACAGCAGGTGCTTCAGCCCCTCCGTGAAGACGCGCGGAGGGTTGAGCCCGGGCCATGCCTCGGCGAGCGCACTCAGCGTGCGGGCGAGCTCCTCGTCGGATCGACCCGCGATCGCGCGCAGCGCCCGCGGCACTTCCGACAACGGCACGGTGAGCTGGCGCAAGTTGCGCTCGGCGTCGTCGAGAACGCGCCCTGCCGGCGCCGGATCGAGCTCGACGACCAGCTGGCGCACGAGGCCGTTCTCCAACACGATGACCGCCAGCACGCGCCGGTTCGACAGCATCGACAGGTGGATCTCGTGGAGCTGCAACGACTCGTCGGCGGGCAGCCGCACGACCACGGCGTAGCCGGACAGGTCGGCCGCGAGCCGGGCCACCACGCTGAACACGGTGTCCCCGCCGACGGCGGCGAGGCCGCGCTCGAGCAGGGACCGCTCCCGGCGCGGCAGGGCGCGCGGCGGCAGGCATCCCAGGGCGTAGCGGCGGAAGCCGAGGGCCGTCGGGATGCGTCCGGCCGAGGTGTGCGGTTGTTGCAGGTAGCCGGCGTCCTCCAGGGTCCCGAACTCGTTGCGGACCGTTGCGCTGCTCAGGTCCATGCGCTCGGCGATCTTGGCGGACGCGACGGGGTGCGCGGTGCGGATGTAGTCCTCGGCCACGAGGTGCAGGATGTGCGCGCGGCGGCCGTTCATGCGCTCATGCTAGCACGGGCGGGGGCGGCGTCGATGTGGTCCTGCACGTTACACAGCAGCCGGCGCGGGGTTGCTGGCGCGACCTAGGTGCCGCCGCCGAGCCGCACGATGTGCCGGAAGTGCGCCGGGTCGACCGGCATCACGCTCAGGCGGTTGCCGCGTCGGACGAGGGCGAGCCCCTCGACGGCGGGATCGTCCTTGAGCGCGGCGAGCGTCACGGGCCGCGGCAGGGCCGCCCGCGGGACGAGGTCGACCGCGTACCAGCGGGGGTTCTCGGGCGAGGCCTTGGCGTCGAAGTGCGCGTCGCTCTCGTCGAACTGCGATGGGTCCGGGTAGGGCTCCGACGCCACCTCCGCCACCCCGACGACGGCCGGATCCGCCGTGCTGGAGTGGTAGAAGAGCACGGGGTCGCCCACCTTCAGGTCGTCGCGCAGGAAGTTGCGCGCCTGGTAGTTGCGCACCCCGTCCCACGGGGTGCGGCCGTCGCGCACCAGATCGTCGAAGCTGTACGCGTCGGGCTCGCTCTTGACCAGCCAGGACCTGTCCATGGAGTTCATGCTAGCAACCGCGCCCCGACGCGTCCCGCAAAGACCTCACGCAGGCGCGTCACGCAGGCGCGTCATGGAGCCGCCTCACGCAGGCGCGTCATGGAGCCGCCTCACGCAGGCGCGTCACGCAGGCGCGTCACGCAGGCGCCTCACGCAGGTGCCTCACGCAGGTGCCTCACTCCCACTCGATCGTTCCGGGAGGCTTGCTGGTGATGTCGTACACCACGCGGTTGACCTCGTGCACGGAGTTCACGATGCGGTTGGCGACCGTCGCCAGGAAGTCGTGGGGCAGGCGCGTCCAGTCCGCGGTCATGCCGTCGACGCTCGAGACCGCGCGCAGGGCCACGGTGTGGGCGTAGGTGCGGCCGTCGCCCATCACGCCTACCGACCGGATGGGGGTGAGGACGGCGAGCGCCTGCCACGTCTCGTCGTAGAGGCCGAACTCGCGCAGGCTCGACACGAAGATGTCGTCGACGCGCCGCACGACGTCCAGCTTCTCGTCGGTCACCGCGCCGATGATGCGTATCGCGAGCCCGGGCCCGGGGAACGGGTGCCGGTCGCGAAGATGGCGCGGCAGGCCGAGCGTCTCGGCCACCTCCCGCACCTCGTCCTTGAACAGGGTCCGGAACGGCTCGATCAGCTCGAAGCCCAGGTCTTCCGGCAGGCCGCCGACGTTGTGGTGGGATTTGATGTTCGCCGCGCCGATGCCTCCGGCGGACTCGATGACGTCGGGGTAGAGCGTGCCCTGCGCCAGGAATCGGATGGGGCCGAGCTCGCCCTGCAGGGCGCGCGCCTCGTCCGCGAAGACCTCGATGAAGGCCCGACCTATCGCCTTTCGTTTCGCCTCCGGATCATGAATCCCGCGCAACGCCCCGAGGAACCGCTCGGAGGCGTCGACCACCCTGAGGTTGACCCCGAGGTCGGTCAGCGCCCGCTCGACCTCCTGGGCCTCACCGAGACGCAGGAGCCCGTGATCCACGAAGACGGCCACCAGGCGTTCGCCCAGGGCACGGGTGAGCAGCAGGCCGAGCGTGCTCGAGTCGACGCCGCCCGAGATGGCGAGCAGCACCCGCTCGCTGCCGACCCGCTCGCGAACGTCCCGCGCGGTGCTCTGCACGATGTTCTCCGGCGTCCAGTCGCGCGGCACGCCGGTGCGCTCCACGAAGCGCTCGAGGAGCTGCAGCCCCTTGGGCGTGTGGCGCACCTCCGGGTGGAACTGCAACGCGAAGATGCCGCGCTCGACGTCCTCCATGGCCGCCACCGGGGTGTCGTCCGTGGCGGCCGTGACGGCGAACCCGGCGGGGGTCCGGACCACGCTGTCGCCGTGACTCATCCAGGCGACGAACTCGCCTTCCACGCCCTCGAACAGGGCGCCGCCGTACGACGCGAGGCTCGCCTTGCCGTACTCGTGGACGCTCCCGCCGTGCACCTCGCCGCCGAGGTCGCGCGCCAGCAGGTGCATGCCGTAGCAGATGGCCAGGATCGGCAGTCCGCGCGCCACCAGGCCGGCGGTCAGGCCGGGCGCGTCCGCGGCGGTGACGCTCTGGGGCCCGCCCGAGAGGATGATCCCGCGAGGGTCGTGGGCGTCGATCTCGGCGAGGTCCGCCTCCGGTCCGACGATGACGGAGAACGCGTTGAGCTCGCGCAGCCGGCGGGTGATGAGACGGGTGTACTGCGAACCGAAATCGATGACGACGACGCTCGGCATGGACCTCCTCGGGGTGCGGCGCGGCGCGCCGCTGCGCGCGTCCGGACCGGCGTCAGCGCGCGCCGCCGGTGGTGTCTCCGGTACCCTCCGGGAACGTCACGGTGACGCTGCGCTGCCCGGGAAGGTCGACCGCGACGGGGTCCGAGGTGACACCCTGGAACCGCCCCTGGAGGACCCAGTGCCCTTGCCGGTCGAGGACGACCTTGCGCGGGGCCGACCCGAGGATGGTGCCGGCGGGGGTGGCCGAGTTGGGTGGGGCCAGGACCACCATCAGCGTGACGGGGGGCAGCGTCGCGGGCGCGACGGCGACGTCGACGATGTAGCTCACGTCGTTGCCGCCAACGGGCGCCGAGGAGGTGCGGGGCTGGCGCAGGAGCGCGAAGTAGGCGAGCGCCCCGGCCAGGAGCAGCACCAGCAGGAGCATGAGCAGCCGTCTCCAGGAGCGCCGGGCCGGCCGGTCGTCGAGCTCGCGCTCGATGAGGATGGGCGCGGCGGGCGGCGCTTCCTCCAACGATCCCGCGCGGTAACGGGCGCCCGGCGGCAGGTCCTTGACGAAGCCGGGGCTGCTGTCGCGCGGGTCGCGCCGGGACGGAGGGATGCCGGGATCGCTGTGGAGCGTGATCGGGTCGGGCTCCTCGGGCTGCGGCGCGGAGGCGCCCTCGCGCGTCTCGCGTGCCGGACCCGCCGCTTGCGGGGGCGGCTCGAAGACCGCGGGCTCGAGGTCGAGGACGAAGTCGCTGCGCGTTGCCGACAGGCTGCGCGTGTCCCTTCCGGCGTCGCCCTCGCCGAGCAGCTCCAGCTCGTCGAACGAGCCGCGCCGCGCCGCGGGCTCGGTCGGCAGCGTGAGCTCCTCGAAGTTCCTCGGCGGCGGCGTGATCGCGCCGCCGGAGAGCCTGCGCACGACGCCGTAGAGCTCCGTCGCGGTGGGCCTCGCCGCGGGGTCGGACACCACGCCGCGTTCGAGCGCGCTGCGCACGTCGTTGCTGAGGTTCCCCCCGCCGAGGCCGAGCAGCGACGCGCAGACGGCGTAGACGTCGGCCGGCAAGCCGGGGTGGCCCGCGCGCGCCTCGGGCGCCGTGACCGCCGGATCGGCGGGCGTCCACGGCACCCCGTAGCCCTCCACCAGCACGTGCCCGTCGGCGTACAGGAAGCGGCTCGAGCGCAGGTCGCCGTGGATCACGCCGGCGCGCGCCGCGTCCCGCACCGCCCGGAGCGTGTGGAGCGCGAAGCGATCGTCCACGACGGCCTCTCCGGTGGCGACGAGACCGTAATGCGGCGAGAACGCGGCCACGAGCTGGCCGACGTCGTCGTCGAAGGTGGACGCGAGGATCCCCGGGATGTTCTCCGATTCCACCGTGCCCACTCCGGCCCTCGGCCGGTCCGGGAAGGTGTAGATGAGGACGGGAAGCCCGGTGAGCGGGTCGAGCCCCCGATGGGTGCTGACGTCGCCCTGCTGGAGGTAGAGCTCGAGGCTCTGGTAGCGATGGACCTGGGTCATGAGGAACGGCCGCCGGCGCCGAGGGATGACGGCGCAGCGGGCGTGCGCGCCCGGGAACGCCGGACGGCGCCCTTCGTCCCGCACGGCCTGCACGCACGAACGAGCACGGCAGCAGCCACGGCTTCGAGTATAGCCAGGCTCGGCGGGGCGGACAAGGTGAGCCGGCCGCGGGGGCCGCGGTGGGGCGCGCCGCAGGGCCCGCCGGCGTCCCGCGGCCGGGTGTAAGGCGGCCCGTTGTGGCCACCCGCGTCGGCTGGTACGCTCGCTTCCTATGAGCGTGACCCAGGAGGGCGTCCTCGAGGCGCTGAAGACGGTCCAGGACCCGGAGCTCCACCAGGACCTCGTGAGCCTCGGCATGGTCCAGCACGTCGCGATCGAGGGCGACGCGGTGCGCCTCACGATCAACCTCACGACGCCGGCCTGCCCCCTCAAGGGGAAGATCGAAGGCGACGTGCGCGCCGCCCTGAAGCGCGACCTCGGCGTCGACTCCGTCGAGCTGACGTTCGGGGCGCAGGTGCGGGGCCCCCAGCAGGAACCGCTGCCGGGCGTGAAGACCATCCTGGCGGTGGGCTCCGGCAAGGGGGGCGTGGGCAAGTCGACGATCGCCGCCAACCTCGCGGCTGCGCTGGCGCTGGAGGGCGCGGCCGTGGGGCTGTTGGACGCCGACATCTACGGTCCGAGCCAGGCGAAGATGTTCGCGATCGAGGGGAAGCGTCTCATGGCGGACGAGGACAAGAACATCCTTCCGCTCGTGAGCCATGGGGTGCGGGTGATCTCCATCGCGAACCTGGTGGAGGAGGGGCAGGCGCTCACATGGCGCGGGCCCATCCTGCACGGGACGATCACGCAGCTGCTGAAGCAGACCAACTGGGGGCAGCTCGACTACCTGGTGGTCGACCTACCGCCCGGAACGGGCGACGTGCAGCTGTCGCTCACGCAGCTCGTCCCGATCACCGGGATGGTGCTGGTGACGACGCCGCAGGAGGTCGCCCTCGCCGACGTCAAGCGGGCCTACACGATGGCCCGCAAGACGCACGTGCCGGTCCTCGGGATGGTCGAGAACATGAGCTACTACCAGCTCCCGGACGGCACGCGTGACCCCATCTTCGGAGAAGGGGGCGCCCGCGCCTGGGCCGAGCAGGAGAAGCTCGCCGTCCTCGGGCGCATCCCGATCACGCGCGCGCTGCGCGAGAGCGGAGACGCGGGCGTGCCGATCGTGGTGGCGCGGCCGGACGACCCGAGCTCGCTCGAGCTGCGCAGGGCCGCCCGCGTGCTGGCGGGGCAGGTGAGCATCCAATCGATGGCGACGCTGCCCGTCCTCTGACGCTGCGGCGCCGACGGGCGCGCGGGGAGGGGCGACCGGAGCGCCCCGGCCACGGCCGCAGCGATCGCCCGAACGATCGCCCGTGGGGGCCGGGAGGCGGGCGGGCCGCCGCCTTGTGGCGCGGTCCGCGGGCTGCTAGAATCCGCGGTACGCGGGAGGAGTAGCCGTCTCCTCGCTCCGCCAGAGATCCCGGGTGGGATGGTGAGAGCCCGGGTCGGGGCAGCACGGTGAATGTCGCCCGCGGGTCCCGCCGCGCCTGCCGCGCGGCCGGGTCGGATGGGGAAGAACGCCGGGTCGCCCGGCCACTAGACCCCCCGGAGGGCCGCCTCGTGAGCGCGGCACCAACGAGCGCCCCGACGGCCGCCGTGCCTCCTCGGGGAACTGCGGTGGTACCGCGGGAGAACCCCGTCCGCAGCCTGTCGGGCGGGGTGTCGTCATGCGCCCCCCCGGGGAGGTCGATATGACCGACACCACGACCACCGCCGCCGGGCGGGAGCTTCCACCGCGCTACGATCCCTTCGCCGTCGAGGAGCGTTGGGCCCGGCGCTGGACCGAGGAGCCGTTCCGCGCCGATCCCGCCTCGGGCAAGCCGCCGTTTTGCATCGTCATCCCCCCGCCCAACGTCACGGGCAACCTTCACCTCGGTCACGCGTTCGACAACGCCATGATCGACGCCCTCATCCGCTTCAAGCGGATGCAGGGGTTCGAGGCGCTGTTCCAGCCCGGCACCGACCACGCGGGGATCTCCACCCAGGTGCAGGTCGAGCGGGCGCTGCGGGCCGAGGGGACCGACCGCCACGCGCTCGGCCGGGAGGCGTTCGTCGAGCGGGTGTGGGCGTGGAAGGAGCGCTACGGCGGCATCATCCTGGGCCAGCTGCAGCGCCTGGGCATCTCGGCGGACTGGTCGCGGCTGCGCTTCACGATGGACGAGGGACTGTCGCGCGCCGTGCGCAAGCAGTTCGTCGACCTCTACCACGACGGGCTCATCTTCCGCGGCGAACGCATCGTCAACTGGGATCCCGAGAGTCGCACGACGCTGTCGGATCTCGAGGTGGACAGGGAGGATCGGCCGGGCACGCTCTACACGCTGCGCTACCAGCTCGACGGCGCGCCGGCGGGTGAGGGGATCCGCATCGCCACGGTGCGGCCCGAGACGATCTTCGCCGACCAGGCCGTGGCGGTGCACCCCGACGACGAGCGCTACCGCGAGCTGGTGGGCCGGCGGGCGCGCATCCCCTTGACCGACCGCTGGGTGCCCGTCATCGCAGACGCCGCGGTGGAGATGGATTTCGGAACGGGCGCGCTCAAGATCACGCCGGCGCACGATCCCACGGACTTCGAGATCGGCGAGCGCCACGGGCTCGACCGGCCGAGCGTCATCGATCTCGACGCGCGTTTGAGCGGCGAGCTGGTGCCGGAGGCGTACCGCGGGCTCGAGCGCTTCGCGGCGCGCGAGGCGGTGGTGCGGGACCTGCGCGCGGAGGGGACCCTGGAGCGCGAGGAGGCGTACACCGTCCCGATCGGCCTGTCGCAGCGCACCAAGGTCCCCGTCGAGCCGATCTTGTCGCTCCAGTGGTTCTACGACACGCAGGCGGCGGCGCGGCGCGCCCTGGAGGCGCTGGAGGCCGGGACCCTGCGGGTGCTGCCGGAGCGCTACGCGAAGGTGAACCGCGACTGGCTCGAGAAGCTCCGCCCGTGGAACATCTCGCGTCAGCTGTGGTGGGGCCACCAGATCCCGGCCTGGTACGACCCCGACGGCAACGTCGTCGTCCCCGGGCGCGACGATCCCTTCACCGACCCCACCGACACCGAGGCGTACCGTGGCGTGGAGCTGCGCCAGGATCCCGACGTGTTCGATACCTGGTTCTCCTCGAACCTGTGGCCCTTCTCGACCCTGGGATGGCCCGACGTCGACGACCCGTTCTTCCGGGCGTTCTACCCGACCTCCGTGCTGGTGACGGGGTACGACATCCTCTTCTTCTGGGTCGCCCGCATGGAGATCGCGGGTCTGCAGCTGACCGGCCGCGTTCCGTTCCGCGACGTGGTGCTGCACGGGCTCGTGCTCGACGACCAGGGGCAGAAGATGTCCAAGTCGAAGGGCAACGGCATCGATCCGCTCGAGGTCATCGAACGCTACGGCGCCGACGCGCTGCGCTTCGCCATGACCCACGCCTCGACCGGCGGCCAGGACATCCGTTGGGACGAGCGGCGCGTCGAGATGGGGCGCAACTTCGACAACAAGCTGTGGAACGCGGCCCGTTTCGCCCTCATGCAGCTCGCGGAGGCGGACGGCGCCACGAGCGCCGCGCCCGCGGGCGCGCCCGCGACGCTGGCCGACCGTTGGATCGCGAGCCGCCTGCAGCGCGTCGTGCGCAGCGTGACCGAGGCGCTGGAGGCGTACGACCTCGGGGCGGCCAACCGGGCGTTGTACGAGTTCACCTGGTCGGAGTTCTGCGATTGGTACCTGGAGGCGGCGAAGCCCGCCCTGCGCTCGGGCGACGCGCGCACGCGCGAGACCCTGCGCACCACCTTGGAGAGCCTGTTGCGGCTGCTCCACCCGTTGGTGCCGTTCATCACGTCGGAGATCTTCGAGGCGCTCGGTCACCGCGAACAGATCGCCCGCACGGCGTGGCCGGAGCCGGACGACGCGTTGCTCGACGAGGCCGCCGAGGCGGAGTTCGCGGTCGTGCAGGAGGCGGTGGCGGCGGTGCGCGCGCTGCGCGTGGAGGCCGACGTGCCCCCGAACCAGGCGGTCGCCGTTCACGTGGAGGGACCGCGCGCCGCCCTGCTCGAGCGCAACGCCGAGGTGGTGGAGGCCCTCGCTCGCGCCACGCTGGTGGCGGGCCCTCCGGCGTCGCCCTCCCTCGCGCAGGTAGCGCACGACCTCGAGGTGCGGCTGCCGTTCGCCGACCCCGGCGCCGTCGACCAGTGGCGCGCGCGGCAGCGCGCCAAGATCGAGAAGCTCGAGCGGGAGCGCGACAAGTCACGGCGGAAGCTCGAGAAGGAGACCTTCACGAGCCGCGCGCCGGCCGAGGTCGTGGAGGAGGAGCGCCGCCGGCTCGCCGAGGCCGAGGACGTCCTCGCCAGAATCGAGGCGGCGCTCGCCGGCCTCGAGGGTCGACGGCCGCGGGCGTAGGCTGGGATCACCGATGGTGAGCCTCGACCGACACCTCGAGCTCGGGGACGTGGAGCGCGTCGCACGCCGCGGCGCGCGCGTGGCGCTGTCCGCGGCGGCCGTGGCGCGCATGGCGCGCAACCGCGCGTACGTGGAGCGCATCGTTGCCGAGGGGCGCACGGTCTACGGCGTCACCACGGGTTTCGGCCGCTTCGCCACGCGGCGGGTGGCGCCGCCCCAGGTGCGCGAGTTGCAGCGCAACCTGTTGCTGTCGCACGCCATCGGCGTCGGTCCGCCGCTCGACGACGAGGTGGTGCGCGCGATGATGCTGCTCCGCTGCCAGTCGCTCGCCCACGGCGTGTCGGGCGTTCGCCCGCAGCTCGTGGAGCGTATCGTCGAGCTGCTGAACGCGGACGTCACGCCGGTCGTGCCGTCGAAGGGATCGGTCGGCGCGTCCGGCGACCTCGCCCCCCTCGCCCACATGAGCCTCCCCCTCATCGGGGAGGGGAGCGTGCGGACGGCCGGCGGCGCACGGCCGGCCGCCGAGGCGTTGCGCGAGCACGGCTGGGAGCCGCTGGTGCTGGAGGCGAAGGAGGGGCTGGCGCTCATCAACGGCACGCAGGCGATGGCCGCGCAGCTGGCGCTGCTCCTGATCGACGCCGACCGGTTGAGCCGGGCGGCGGATCTGGCGGCCGCCATGTCGGTCGAGGCGATCAAGGGCTCGCACCGCCCGTTCGTGGAGGCCGTCACGCGCCTGCGGCCCCACCCCGGCGCCGTCCGCGTGGCGACCAACCTCAGGGCGCTGCTGACGGACTCGGAGATCCAGCGCTCGCACGTCGATTGCGACAAGGTCCAGGACGCGTACAGCGTTCGCGCCGCGCCGCAGGTCCACGGCGCGTCGCGCGACGCGCTCGAGCACGTCCGCGCGGTCTTGACCATCGAGCTCGACAGCGTCACGGACAACCCGCTCGTGCTCGACGAGGACGACGAGGTGATCAGCGCCGGCAACTTCCACGGGCAGCCTCTCGCGCTCGCGGCGGACTACGCGGCGATCGCCCTCGCCGAGCTCGCCGACATCAGCGAGCGGCGCATCGAGCAGATGTTGAACCCCGCCTTGTCGGGCCTGCCCGCGTTCCTGGCCGAACAGGGAGGGCTCCATTCGGGCCTGATGGTGAGCCAGTACACCGCCGCCGCCCTCGTGAGCGAGAACAAGGTGCTGGCGCACCCGGCCTCGGTGGACTCCATCCCCACCAGCGCGAATCAGGAGGACCACGTGTCGATGGGAACGCACGCGTGCCGCAAGGCGCGCGAGGTGCTGGACAACGTGGTGTGGGTGGTCTCGATCGAGCTGTTGTCGGCCACCCAGGCGTTGGACTTCCATCGACCGCTGCGACCTGGCCGCGGCGTGGAGCGGGCCTACGAGCACGTGCGGCGGCTCGTGCCCCACCTCGACCGCGACCGCTTGCTCGGCCCCGACCTGGACCTCGTCGCCCGCGCCGTGCGCGACGGCAGCCTGCTCGCGGCCGTGGAGCAGGTGGTGGGGCCGATCGCCTGAGCCGGAGCCCGGCCCGCACGCGGGCACCGTGCTAGCGTGGCGCAGGAGGCGACAGGCCCATGCGTCACCACGAGCTGCCGTTCACAGGACCCGCCACGTTCTTCAAGGCCCCCTTCCGCCCCGACGCGGGCCGCGGCGAGGCCCACATCGGCCTGCTCGGCCTGCCGTACGACTTCGCCGTCGGCTTCAGGCCGGGCGCGCGCTTCGGACCCGCGGCGGTGCGCTCCGCCTCGGGCCGGTATGCCCCGCCGCCCGAGGGGTTCTTCGACCTCGACAGCGGTCGCATGCGCCTCGCGGGTGCCCGGATGGTGGACGTCGGCGACGTCGACCCCGCCCAGCTCGAGACGCAGACGACGTTCGACCGCATCACCTCCGCCGCGCGCAGGCTGAGGACCACGGCGCGCCTGCCGGTGTTCATCGGCGGCGACCACTCCGTCACGTACCCCGTGCTGCGCGCGTACGACGACGTGCCCGAGCTGCACGTGGTGCAGATCGACGCCCACCTGGACTACAGCGAGGCCCGCAACGGCACGCGCTTCGCGAACTCCAGCCCGTTCCGGCGGGCGGTGGAGGCGGTGCCGGGCCTCAAGCGCATCACGACGATCGGGCTGCGCGGGATCCGTGCCGACCGCGAGGCCGTGGAGGCCGCCCGCGGGCGCGGCCACGCGCTGCTCACCTGCCGCACCGTGCGCGACGAGCCCGAGGCCGTTCTGGAGGCGCTTCCCGACCGTTCCGCCGTGTACCTCAGCATCGACATCGACGCCCTCGACCCGGCCATCGCGCCGGGAACCGGCAGCCCGGAGGTCGACGGACTGAGCTACGGGGAGGTCATCACCATCGTGGGGGCAACGCTCGCCCGCAACCGCCTCGTCGGCTTCGACCTGACCGAGATCGCGCCGGAGCTCGACCCGAGCGGCCAGACGGCGCTGGTCGGGGCGCGCCTGCTGGCGGAGACGCTGGCCCTGTGGTGGGAACCGGGCAACATGGGGTGAGGGCCGGCGCGCGCGGCTCGCCCCCGCCGGGCGGGCCGCCCGCTCGCGCTCACGGCCCCGCGTGCCAGGCGCGCTCCCCACCCACGAACACCTCCGCGATCCGCGGATCGCCCCAGGCGTACAGCGGCTCGAGCGCCTCGGGCCCCAGCGTCACCACGAAATCGGCGGGGTTGCCGGGCTCGAGCGTGCCGAGCTCCGGACGCCCGAGCGCGCGCCCGGCGTTCACGGTGCCGGCCGCCAGCGCCTCCTCGACGTTCAGGCCGGCCAGCGGCACCGCGAGCTGGAGGGCGGGCAGCAGCCCGAACAGCGGGCTCGAGCCCGGGTTGTGGTCGCTGGCCACCGCGACCCGCACGCCCGCGGCCCGCAACGCGGCGGCCTGCGGGGAACGCTGCCCGAGAAGCAGCGCCGCTCCCGGCAGGAGCGTGGCGGTCACGCCCGCGGACGCCAGCGCGCGGAGGTCGCCGGCATCGGCCCGCTCGAGGTGGTCGGCGGAGAGCCCGCCGAGCTCCGCCACGAGGCGCGCCGCGCCGGTGCGGCTGAGCTGCTCGGCGTGCGCCTTCACGGCCAGCCCGAGATCGGCCGCTGCGCTCAGGATGCGGCGGCCGGCCGCCAGCGAGAACGCGCCCGCGTCGATGAACACGTCGGCCGCCGTCGCGAGGCCGGTGCGCGCCACCTCGGGGAGCAGCTCGCGCGTCGCGCGGTCGACCGCCTCCTCCTCGCTCTCGCCGGCGCTCGGCGCGTGCAGCAGGACGGTCGCGACGATGCGTTGGGGGCCCTCGGTGGCCAAGCGGCGGGCGACCCGCAGCATGCGCAGCTCGACCTCCACGTCGAGCCCGTAGCCCGACTTCACCTCCAGCGTGGTGACGCCGCCGCGCAGGAACACCGCGGCGCGGCGGCGGGCCAGCTCGTGCAGCTCGTCCTCGCTCGCCCGCCGCGTCGCCGCGACCGTGGCATGCAGCCCCCCGCCCGCGGCCAGGATGTCGGCGTACGCCTCCCCGCGCGCACGCGCCTCGTACTCGTCGAGCCGGCTGCCGGCCCAGATCAGGTGCGTGTGCGCGTCCACCAGCCCTGGCAGCACGCCGCGCCCCCCGAGGTCGGTGCGCGGCAGCGCCGCGAGCTCCGGCGGCAGCTCCGCGGCGCGCCCGCGCCAGCACACCGCGCCCCCCGACACGGCGAGCGCGGCGTCGGCGATGCGCTCGGTCGGGGTGAGCAGCTCCCCGATCCCCCCGAAGACGCGGGCGGGCGCGGGGCTCACGCCACGCCGGGCAGGTCGAGGCCGCGCTCGAGCGCGACCGCTCGCGCGCGCTCGTAACCCGCGTCGGCATGGCGCATCACGCCCGTGCCGGGGTCGTTGCGCAGCACGCGCGCCAGGCGCTCGTCGGCCTCGGCGCTGCCGTCCGCCACGCACACCTGCCCGGCGTGCAGGCTGTACCCCATGCCCACGCCGCCGCCGTGATGGAAGCTCACCCAGCCGGCCCCGCTCACCGCGTTGAGCGCGAAGTTGAGCAGCGGCCAGTCGGCGACGGCGTCGCTGCCGTCGCGCATGGCCTCGGTCTCGCGGTACGGGCTGGCGACCGAGCCGGCATCGAGGTGATCGCGCCCGATGACGATGGGCGCCGACAGCTCGCCGCTTCGCACCATCGCGTTCAGGCGCAGGCCCGCCAGGTCCCGCTCGCCGTACCCCAGCCAGCAGATGCGGGCGGGAAGCCCCTGGAACGCGAAGCGCTCGACGCCGTGCGTGAGCCAACGCCGCAACGCGTCATCGTGCGGGAAGAGCTCGATCAGCGCTCGATCGGTCCGCCGGATGTCGCCGGGATCGCCCGACAGCGCGACCCACCGGAAGGGGCCCCGCCCCTCGCAGAACTGCTCGCGCAGGAACGCGGGAACGAAGCCGGGGTAGGCGAACGCATCCGCGAAGCCCCCTTCGCGCGCGTACGCGCGCAGGTTGTTGCCGTAGTCGAAGGCGACGGCGCCACGCCGCTGGAGCTCGACGATCGCCTCGCAGTGGCGTGCCATCGCCTCCAGCACGCGCCGCCGGTACCCCTCGGGGTCGCTCTCGCGCGCGGTTGCCGCCGCGCGCGCCGCCGCCACGTCCTCGTCGGGGAGGCCCGGCGGCAGGTAGCCGTAGAGCGGATCGTGCGCGCTCGTCTGGTCGGTCACGAGGTCCGGCGTGAAGCCGCGACGGACCAGCTCCGGCAGCACCTCCGCGGCGTTGCCCCGCAGCCCGATCCCGACCGCGCGGCCCGCCTCGCGGGCGCTCGTGCAGCGCGCCAACGCGTCGTCGAGATCGTCGACCCTCTCGTCGAGGTAGCCCGTGGCCACGCGGCGCTCGATGCGGGCCGGGTCCACCTCGACCACCAGCGCCACGCCTCCGTTCAGCGTGACCGCGAGGGGTTGGGCGCCTCCCATCCCCCCCAGGCCCGCGCTGAGCGTCACCGTGCCCCGCAGGCTGCCCCCGAAGTGCGCGCGCGCCGCCGCGGCGAACGTCTCGTACGTCCCCTGCAGGATCCCCTGGGTTCCGATGTAGATCCAGGAGCCCGCGGTCATCTGGCCGTACATCATCAGGCCGGCCCGGTCGAGGCGGTCGAACTCCTCCCACGTCGCCCAGCGGGGTACCAGGTTGCTGTTGGCGAGGATGACGCGAGGCGCGAGCTCGAAGGTGCGGAACACGCCGACGGGCTTGCCGGACTGCACCAGCAGCGTCTCGTCGTTCTCCAGCCGGTCGAGCGTCGCCACGATGCGGTCGTACGCCTCCCACGACCGCGCCGCCTTGCCGCGGCCGCCGTACACCACGAGATCCTGCGGACGCTCGGCCACCTCCGCATCGAGGTTGTTCATCAGCATGCGTTTGGCCGCTTCCTGGATCCACCCCTTCGCGGTGCGCACCGCACCCCGGGGCGCCCGTACCGTTCGGTCCATGCCGTCCTCCTCGCTGCCGCGTCGATGCGGTCGTGCACCCATTGTGCCGCACCCCTACGGCGTGCGGCGCGCCTCGGCGCCGCGCGTGCCGCGCTCGGGCCGTCCGCGGCCGGCGGAGGATCCCCGTGCCGCGGGTCGTTCGCATGCCGCCGGACGCGGCTGACAAGGGTGTGACATCCCGCACGTAGCCTGCGCTCGGAGGTCGATGCATGTACCTACGCCGCATGACCAAGCTGTTCGCGCTCGCCGCCCTTGCCCTCGTGTCCGTGGCTGCCGCCCAGGACCTCACGGGCGCGGGCGCCACGTTCCCCTACCCGCTGTACTCGAAGATGTTCGACGCGTACAGCCAAGAGAAGGACGTCCAGGTCAACTACCAGTCCATCGGCTCGGGCGGGGGCCAGCAGCAGCTGCTCAACAAGACCGTCAACTTCGCCGCCTCCGACGCGCCGCTCGACGACGACCAGCTGCAGCGGTTCCAGAGCACCGACGGGTCGCCCGTGCTCCACTTCCCCATGGCGCTCGGCGCGGTGGTGATCGCCTACAACTGGGCGCCCATCGCCGAGGCCCCCGCCACGCCGCTGGTGTTGGACGGGGACACCATCGCCAGGATCTTCCTGGGTGAGATCGCCAGCTGGGACGACGAGGCCATCAAGGCCCTCAACCCCGACATCGCGCTCCCGAGCCTCCCGATCTCCGTGGCGCACCGCTCCGACGGCTCCGGCACTACCTACACCTTCACCGAGTACCTGGCGAAGGCGAACGGGGACTGGGCCGAACGCGTCGGCACCGGCAAGGCCGTCGAGTGGCCCACCGGCTCCGGGGGCAAGGGCAACGAGGGCGTCGCCGGGCTCATCGAGCAGATCCCGGGCTCGATCGGCTACGTCGAGCTCGCCTACGCGAAGCAGAACGACCTGTCGTACGCCTCGATCGAGAACGCGAGCGGCAACGTGGTGGCACCCACGCTGGCCAGCACCTCCGCCGCCGGCGCCGTGAGCGTGCCGCCCGACGGGCGCTTCTCGATCACCGACAGCGCCGCGCCACAGGGCTACCCGATCGCCACGTACACGTACATCCTTCTCTTCCAGGACATGGCCGTGACCACCGATTCGGTGGAGCAGGCCAAGCAGGTGCGTGACCTGGTGCTCTGGATGAGCCACGAGGGGCAGCAGTACAGCGAGCCGCTCGAGTACGGCGCGCTGCCGGACAACGTGCGCCAGTTCGACGCCGATCAGCTCGACCGGCTCACCTACGACGGCAAGCCGCTGAACGGATCGTGACGGCGGCCCCCTCCCCCCGCGCCGTGCCCGGGGCCGAACGCGCGTCCGGCCCCGGGCGGCCCGCGGCGGCCGCTGCCCCGCAGGCGGTGGCGCGCCGCGCCGCCGGCGCGGACGGTGGCGTGCCCCCGGGGCGGTAGCCTCGGCGAACGGCTGCGGTACCGTGGGGCCGGCGGCGGCGTGCGGGCCGGAAGCGCGCCTGCGGGCGCCTCCTCACCGGACCGGCGGCGTACGCGGACGACCGCGACGCGGCGGACGAGGAGTTGCGAGCGACGATCATGGACGGGGCCCAGGACACCTCCGCGCGTCGGGTCGCGACGCTTCGGCGAAGCCGCCGCGTCACACTCCGCGGCGACGCCGTGTTCGACGCCGTGATCGTGCTGCTCGGCTCGGGCATCCTCGTCATCGTGGGTCTCGCCGGCTTCGAGCTGGTCCGGGGCGGTTGGGAAGCCCTCACCCACTTCGGTCCCGGCTTCATCGTCGGCACACGCTGGGATCCGGTGCACGAGAGGTTCGGCGCGCTGCCGTTCATCGGAGGCACGCTCCTCACCTCGTTCGGGGCCCTGGCGCTGGCCGTGCCGCTCGCCGTGGGATCGGCGCTGTTCGTGAGCGAGTACGCGCCCGCCGCGCTGGCCGGACCCGTGGGGTACCTCGTGGAGTTGTTGGCCGCGATCCCGAGCGTGGTGTACGGGTACTGGGGGATCTTCGTGCTGGCACCGATCGTGCGCGGCGTGCAGCTCCACATCCTCATGACCCCCGCGCTGAACCGGATCGGGTGGCTCAGGAGCGCGCCGACCGGGCTGGGCCTGGCCACGGCCATCGTGATCCTCACGGTGATGATCGTGCCGTTCACGGCGTCGGTCGCCCGGGACGTGCTGCGGCTCGTGCCGCAGGACCAGCGAGAGGCCGCCTACGCGCTCGGGGCCACCCGCTGGGAGGTGCTCAGGGGCGCCGTCCTGCCCTACGCCCGGGGCGGCATCCTCGGGGGCGTGCTGCTCAGCCTCGGCCGGGCGCTCGGGGAGACGATGGCCGTCACGATGGTCATCGGGAACCGCACCGCCCTGCCCGGCAGCCTGTTCGGCCAGACCGCCACGATGTCGAGCGTGATCGCCAACGAGTTCACCGAGGCGTCGGCGGGCCTGCACCTGTCGAGCCTCATCCTGATCGGTCTCCTGCTGTTCGTCATCACCATCCTCGTGAACCTCGCGGCGCGCGTGCTCATCGCGCGGATCACACCCGCCGGGGTGACGATGTGACGCTTCCCAGCCTGTCGGCCAGGGGCGGGCGTCGGCGCCGGCGGTCGCTCGTCGACCATGCGGCGACGGGCACCATCGTCCTCCTGACCCTCATCGTGCTGACGCCCCTCGTCCTGATCCTCGCGTACCTGGTCGGCAACGGCATCTCGTCGATCAACTGGGCGTTCTTCACGCAGCTGCCGCGGCCCGCGGGTGAGCCGGGCGGTGGCGTCGCTCACGCGGTGGTGGGATCGCTCGAGCTTCTCGCCATCGCGGGCGTGCTCGGGCTGATCGTCGGGATCGGGACCGGGGTCTTCGTCGCGGAGTATCCCCGGCACCCCCTGGTTCCCTCCGTGCGGGTGTTGTCCGACGCCCTCATCGGCATCCCGGCGATCGTGATGGGCCTGGTGGCGTACGGCCTGATCGTCGTGCGCTTGGGGCGCTTCAACGCCCTCTCGGGCGGGGTCGCGCTCGGCCTCATCATGGTGCCCTACGTCGTGCGCGCCACCGATGAGGTGCTGCGCCTGGTGCCGCTGTCCGTGCGGGAGGCGGGCTACGCCCTCGGCCTGCCGAGGTGGCGGGTGACGCTCTGGATCGTGGTGCCCGGGGCGGCGTCGGGCATCATCACCGGCGCCATGCTGGCGCTCGCGCGCGTCGCGGGCGAGGCGGCGCCCCTGCTGTTCACCTCGTTCGGCAACCAGTTCTGGAACCTGGACCCGCTGAAGCCGATCGCGGCGCTGCCGCTCGTCATCTACAACTACACCATCAGCCCCTACGACGACTGGCACCGCATGGCGTCGGCGGCCTCGCTCGTGCTGGTCGGCTTCGTGCTGGTGACGACCGCCCTGACGCGCTTCGCGTTCCGTGGGCCAACGCGATGAGCCTGCCCGCGCCCCGAGCGCCCCAGCCGGCGAACGGCGCCGAGGCCGCCCGACCGGTCCTCGACGTCCGCGACCTGAGCGTGTTCTACGGCCAGGTCGAAGCGGTGAAGCGCGTGAGCATGGGGGTCGAGCCCAACACCGTGGTCGCCATGATCGGCGCCTCGGGCTGTGGCAAGACGACGTTGCTGCGGTCGCTCAACCGCATGCACGACCTCACGCGCGGCGCGCGCGTCGAAGGGCAGGTGCTGTTCGGCGGGCAGGACATCTACGACCGCGACGTCGACCCCGTGAGCGTGCGACGCCACATCGGGATGGTGTTCCAGAAGCCCAACCCGTTCCCCACGATGAGCGTCTACGACAACGTGGTCGCCGGCCTCAAGCTGGTGGGCGAGCGGAACCGCCGGAGGCTCGACGAGGTCGTCGAGCGCTCGCTGCGCCAGGCCGCCTTGTGGGACGAGGTGAAGGACCGCCTGAGGAGCCCCGCGGTGGGCCTGTCGGGCGGTCAGCAGCAGCGCCTGTGCATCGCGCGCTCGCTGGCCGTCGAACCGGCTGTGCTGCTCATGGACGAGCCGACGAGCGCGCTCGATCCGCAGGCAACGGCCCGCATCGAGGAGCTCCTCGCCCAGCTCAAGCACGACGTGACCATCGTGATCGTGACGCACAACATGCAGCAGGCGGGGCGCGTCTCCGATTGGACCGCGTTCATGCATCTGGGCGTGCTGGTCGAACAGGGTCCCACCGACCAGATCTTCACCCGACCGCGCGAGGCGCTGACCGAGCGGTACGTGTCCGGCCACTTCGGCTAGGCGCGGGGCGGTGCCGGCACCGGCGAGGCGTCGCCGGACGGCGCGTCCGCCCGCACCGGCGAGGGCCGGTCGCGGCGTTCGCGGACCGGCCCTCGCGCAGACCCGTGGACTGCGGTGGCCGCCTAAGCACGACCGCCGCTGCCGTGGAGCGACGCCCGTGCCAGGCTCCGCAGGTTCCAGTGGAGGCTCCCGATGAGCAGCGCGAAGCCGGAGCTCACCCCGCTCGCAAGCGGCACCCAGCTCACCTGGGGCGTGAGCGCGAGCGCGATCCCGCTGGCGCCCAGGGCGGCGATGGTGAGGCCGAGGGAGCGGATGCTCCCGCCCCACACGCCGAGGGCGGCGAACGCGACGAAGTGGAGGCCCACGACGAGGGCGGTCCACGCGACGTCGAGCTGCTGCGGCCCGTGCAGCGCCGCCACGGCCGCGCGCCCCCCGGCGATGAGGACCACCTCGGCGACGACGATGAGCCAGTACCTGGCGCCGAACAGGTTCCGGCGGCCGTCGCCGGGCGCGGCGACGCGGCGGGCACGCACCCAGTTCACCCCGATCAGCACGAGCAGCGCGGCGAACAGGACGAGCGAGGCGATGCGCAGCGCGTCGGCGGCGGCGGGGGCGAGGGGCGCCCCGGCGTTGGGGAGCACGAAGTCGAGCCCGAAGCCTCCCCCGATGAGGCCGGCGAGCGCGGTCTGGCGGCGGACGGCGGTGTGGGTCATGGCGTCTCCTAGTCCTTGAGCAGGCGCTGGTCGAGCGCGTAGACGAGGGCGTGGTGGACGATCGAGAGGGCGGCGAGCGCGGCGCCCCAGGGCGCGAGGCCGGTGAGGGCCAGGCCGGCGGCAGCCACGCCCGTGAGGCCGAGCTCCTGCAGCAGCCGGAGCGGCTCGGCCAGGCGGCCGGCGCCGCGGAAGTCGACGGCGCCCCAGAAGCCGAAGCCGAGCGTGGGGAGCGCGAGCGCGAGGGCGAGGCGGGGGGCGAGGGGCAGGGCGAGCTGCGAGCCGAGGTGGAACCCCCAGAGGCCGAGGGCGACGACGAGACCGAACTCCATGAGGGCGCGCAGGGCGATGTTCGCGACGACGAGGGGGGTGGGACGGGCCGCGTCCGCGCGGGAGGTGGCGCCGGTGGGGGCACCGGTGGCGGTGCCGGTTGGCGTCCGGGCGGGGGCGGGGAGACGATCAGCCGTCATGACGCGCCTCCGTCGCCAGGGCGGGGCCCGCCGTGCTCGCAGCGGGCGCGGCGCGCCGGCGCGCACGTCGGCCGGCCCGGCGCGCGAGGCGCGCGTCGAGCCAGCCGGAGAGGCCGATGAGCAGCAGCATCAGGGTCACCGAGAGCATCATCGGCAGCGCCAGGGCGTCGGCCAGGAGCAGCAGCGCGAGCAGAGCACCCGTCACGACGGCCGCGAGGATCGCGCCGAAGCGCCGTCCGGGCACCTTCGCTGCGAAGCGCGCCAGGCCGCGGGCGTAGAGGACCGTGCCGGCCACCACCAGCGCGAGCTCGAGCGCGATGCTCAGCGCGGGGTGCGCCCACAGGCCGAACCCGAGCAGCGGCAGGTGCCCGAGGTTCCCCGGCAGGACGGGCAGGTCGGCGCGGTGGACGATCAGGTCGAGGAGCCAGTGCGAGAAGGTGACGAGCCCGATGGCGGTGGCGGCGCGGCGGCCCCAGGCGCGGCCCGCCAGCAGGGCGGCGGCCAGTGCGATGAGAGCGGCGCCGACGAGCGAGTGGCTGTAGGCGGCGTGGATGACGGTGGCGCCGTAGGCGGGGTTGCTGGGATCGAGGGGCGCGAAGCTCTCGATGCCGAAGCTCACGAGGCCCATGAACACGATGTCGAGGAGGTAGGTGGCGGTCATGAGGGCCCAGAGGGGCGCGGTCCTGGCGGCGGGCTTGCTTCCTGCGGCGAGGGCGAAGTGTCCGGTGGTCACTGGCGGTCAGCTCCCTTGCTGGCGCCGCGGTCGGCGCGGTTCCCGCCGGCGAGGCGGAGGCGGAGGCGAAGCGGGGCGTGGGTGCGGGCGTGGCGGAGGGCGTCGGCGTAACGGCGTTGGGCGGCGAGTGCGTGCGCGTGGCTCATGCGGTTCTCCTTCGGCGAGGGGCGGGGGTCCGGGGAGGCGCTCTCGGCACCTCGGCTATCTGCATTAGGTTATAAACTAAGCGCGTTAGTTTTGTCAACCCGGGTCGCCAGCCGGGGGCGCCGTGACCCCGGCAGGGGTCGTGGGGAAGAGGATCGCGCCAGGCCCGCCGCGCACCCTGCGGGTGCGCGCCCGGGCGGCGGCGGCGACGTGGCCCGCTTCGCGCGGCGGACGCTGGCGCCCGGCGGCCGGGCGTTCGTTACCGGCTCGGCGTCACCCTCAGCGGGCGGTGCTCAGCGCGCGGGGGCGCGGCCAACGCCGGGCGCGAAGCCGCGCCGCGCGACCGGGCCTAGCGCGCGGCGCTGGCGCCCGGGGCGTCGAGCACGATCGCCGCCCCGACCGCGACGTCGCGGTAGGCGCCGGGGAAGGCAGCGCGGACCGACGCGATCACGGCGGCGCTGCTGTCGTGCGGCGACAGCGCGACGAGCTGCGGCTCGAGCCCGCGCAGGAACGCCAGGTGGGGCGCCAGCGCGTCCGCGCTCGCGTCCTCGTAGTGCAAGCCGCCGACCACGCCCACGATCGGCTCCGCGAAAAGCGCCTGGGCCCGCGCCACCATGCGCTCGAGCCCGGGATGCCCGCAGCCTGTCACCAGCACGATGCCGCGTCCCGCGACGTTCACGGCCAGCGCCTGCTCCTCGGCGCGCGGCCGCAGCAGGCCGACGGGGAAGGGGTTGGCGAACGCGATGGTGCCGGTGGTGGCGATCGCCGGCGCGACGACGGTCGGCTCGTCGCTCACGATCGGCTCCGCCCCGGGGTAGCCGATGGGTTCCGGCACGTACAGCGGTCGCCCGCCCAGCTCGATGGGGTCTTTCCCGAACGCCAGCGTGTTCCTGCGCCACGCGTTGATGCCCCCCATGTGATCGGGGTGCGGGTGCGAGATCACGAACGCGTCGATCTCGCCCAGGCTCACGCCGAGGACGTCCATGTTGTGGCGCAGCGTCGATGGCGTCACGGCCGCCTGGTTGAAGCCCAGGTCCAGCAAGACGGTGGCGCCGTCGGTGCGCACCAGGTACGCGACCCCGTGCTCGGTCGCCACGCGCGCAACGGCCGTGTCCGCCTCCACGAGGGGCAGGATCTCGAGGTGCCGGGTGGCCGGAACCTCCAGGCGGGTCACGAGCGTCGTGAGGTCGGCGGTGAACATCGCTGTCCGGAGCGCGCGGCTCGAGAGGCTCTTGCCTCGCCACAGCCGGAGCTTCTCGCCCAGGGTGTACTGCCGCGTGGTCAGCGACGGCAGGAAGATGCCCGAAACGACGGAGCGCATGGTCCTCGTCGTGCCGATGCCGAGCCTGCGCATGGCGTCGTCGCGCAAGGCCGCGTAGGCGGCGGGGAGCGGCGCGTCGGTGGTCGGGACGGAGGCCTGGAGGCGGCGCACCATGCGCGCGTCCCCGCGCTCGTTGTACGCCCCGAGCATGTACCCGTGTGAGCATCTCGGACGCGAGCTACCGCGCGGCCGCGGCCTCCGCATCGGGCTCGGGCGTCCACCCCAGCCGCCCGCGCGTCGCCACCAGCACGACGAGGGCCGCCGCCACCGGGACCGCGAACATCCCGAGCATGGCGGCCTTCGTGGCCGGCGCGAACTGCCCGGCGGCGTTGACCCATCTGCCGATGCCCGACGCCGAACGCGCGGAGCCGAGAGGCGCCATGCCCGCACGAGCACCGGCTCCCATGCGAGCGCCAAGCGGCGCTCGACGGGCGCGCTCGTCGTCAGGCGCGGTCGAGCGCTTCCCGATACCAGGCCACGGTCCGCGAGACCGCGTCTGCCGTCGGGGTCGCCAGGTCGCCGAACGCCTCCACGAACTTCGTGGCGTCGATCACCCAGGGGCCCTCGCTCTGGTACAGCACCTCGCCCATCGCGCGCAGCGTCGGGTCGAACAGCCCCGCGGCCCGGATGATCCAGCTCGGCGTCGCGGCCAGCTTCGGCTGCGCATCGAGTTCGCCGTAGATCAGGCCAACCATCTGCCTCGCCGTCCGTGGTTCCCCGCTGGGGACGTGCCAGACCTCCCCCAGCGCCTCCTCCCGCTCCCCTAGGAGCACGAGGGCCGCGCCGAAGTCGTCGATGAAGGTGAAGCTGTGCGGCGCGTCCGGATCGCCCAGAACCTGCGCCGGCCGACCGCGGACCGCGCGCCCGAACACCCGCTCCCCGAGCGCCGAGGCGGTCACCTGCGGACCGTAGAAGTCCGAGGCCCGTGCGATCACGGCCCGCACCTGACCGTCGGCGTGCGCGCCAAGGACGCGCTCGGCGACCAGGGCGCGCACGCGCCCGTTGGCGCCGACGGGACGGTTCGGGAGATCCTCGTGCAACGGCCCCTGGGCACGCCCGTACATGTACAGGTTGTCGCCCACGACGAGCTTGGCGCCGGCCGAGCGCGCGCCCGCCAGGACCCCCTCGATGAGGCGCGGGAAGAGCTTCTGCCACTGGGCGTAAGGCGGTTGTGCGCACTGATAGACGACATCCGCCCCCGCACAAACCTCCGCCATCCGCGCGCTGTCGGACGCGTCGGCAGCTACGGCCTCGGCGTGGGTTCCCGGCACGCCGCGTCCGCTGCGGCTCACGACCCGGACGTGCCCGTCGTGGTCGCGCAGCGCGCGCGCCACGGCCGAACCCAGCGGCCCTGCCCCTATGATCACGTGAACGGGTGAACTCATCTGGGTGGCGATGATACCCGGGCAGGGTAGCGTCGTCAACGCCGCTACGACGGCGCCCCTCGCTCCCCCTCCACGCTGGCGGGCCGAGCCTCGCCCGCGGGCCCGCACCCAAGACGTCCAGGCGAGCGGGGCGCCGTGTCCGGCGCCCCGCGGGCTGCTTCGGGAACGACCGGAAAGGCTACACCAGCTGCCCGGTCGGGTCGAAGCGGAACGACTGCAGCGTGCGCATGTAGTTGGCCCGCTCGAAGGCGCCGGGGTCGGCCACGTTCTGCTGGCTCATGCTGCCGCGCATCTGCGCGACGGAGGCGTACTCGTGCTCGACCATCCAGGCGCTGAGGTCCTCCAGGATGTCCGAGATGCGCCACACGCCGTTTCGGAGCAGCTCGGAGGCCATCATCGTGACGTTGGCGCCCGCCATGAGGCCCTTGAGCACGTCGATGTGCGTGTGTACTCCGGTCGTGATCGCGAAGTCGGTGGGAACGCGCCCGTAGAGGAGGGCCACCCAGCGGAGCGGCAGGCGCAGCTCGTCGGAGTGCGACAAGACCAGGTGGGGACCGACCTCCAGCGCGTCCAGATCGAAGTCCGGCTGGTAGAAGCGGTTGAACAGGACGAGGCCGTCGGCCCCGCCGCGCGCGAGGCGCAGCGCCATGTTCGCCATGCTGCTGAAGAACGGGCTGAGCTTCACGGCGAGCGGGATCCTCACCATCTCGCGGACGTCGCGCAGCACGTCGAAGTACACGCGCTCGACGTCCTCCGGCGTGGCGGCCGGGTCGGTGGGGATGTGATAGATGTTCAGCTCCAGCGCGTCGGCGCCGGCCTCCTCGATCAGCTTCGCGTAGTGCGTCCATCCGCCCGGGGAGGCACCGTTGAGGCTGCCGACGATCGGGATCCCGACCGCCTCCTTGGCGCCTCGGATGAGGTCGAGGTAGCCGTCGGGGCCGACGTTGAAGTCATCGGGTTCCGGGAAGTAGCTGAGCGCTTCGGCGAACGACTCCGCGCCGTAGGACAGGTAGTGCTCGAGCGAGAGGCTCTCGCGCGTGATCTGCTCCTCGAACAGCGAGTACATGACCACGGCGCTGGCTCCTGCGTCCTCCAACCGGCGGATGCCGTCGAGGGTCTGCGACAGGGGGGAGGCGGAGGGCACGATCGGGTGCTTCAGGTCGAGGCCGAGGTAGCGCGTGCGAAGGTCGATCGAGGTGGTCACCGGGCCGCTCCCTTGGGTGCCGCCTGGGCGTCGGGGGCGGTCGCGGCGTCGGCGGGACGCTCCTCGCCCTTGGCCAGGCGCTCGTACGTGCTCCAGTGCTTCAGGACGGCCGCCTGAGCGTCGTCGAGGAGCTGGTCGGCGTGGTCGGGGTTGGTCTGGCGGAGCATGCGGTAGCGGTTCTCGGCCAGGGCGTAGTCGCGGAACGGCAGCTTGGGCGCGCGCGAGTCGAGCTGGAACGGGTTCTTGCCGGCCTCGACGAGCCGCGGATCGAAGCGGTACAGCGGCCAGTACCCCGACAGGGTGGCGTTCTTCTGCTGGTCGAGCCCCTTGGCCATGTCGATCCCGTGCGCGATGCAGTGGCTGTATGCGATGACGAGCGAGGGCCCATCGAAGCTCTCGGCCTCGAGCAGCGCGCGCACGGTGTGCTGGTCGTTCGCGCCCATCGCCACCTGCGCCACGTAGACGTAGCCGTACTGCATGGCGATGAGCCCGAGGTCCTTCTTCGGCGTCTGCTTGCCGCCCGAGGCGAACTTGGCGACCGCGCCGAGCCCGGTCGCCTTGGACGACTGGCCGCCCGTGTTCGAGTAGACCTCGGTGTCGAGCACCAGCACGTTGACGTTGCGGCCGCTGGCCAGGACGTGGTCGAGGCCGCCGTACCCGATGTCGTAGGCCCACCCGTCTCCGCCTACGATCCACACGTTGCGGCGCACGAGCACGTCGGCGAGGCCGAGCAGGTCGAGGGCGTCCGGGCCGCCCTGGCGCGCGAGCCGCATCTTCAGCTCTGCGATGCGGGCGCGCTGCGCGGCGATGCCGGCCTCGCTGGACTGGTCGGCCGACAGGATGGCGCTCGCGAGATCCTCGTCGCCGTCGGGGCCCGGCATGCTCCCGCCCGCCGCGACCTCGGTGCGGACGCGCTCGAGCAGCTCGCGGGCATACTCGTTCTGCTTGTCGAGCGTGAGACGCATCCCGAGGCCGAACTCCGCGTTGTCCTCGAACAACGAGTTGCTCCAGGCCGGCCCGCGCCCGTCGCGGTTGACGGCCCAGGGCGTCGTGGGCAGGTTGCCGCCGTAGATCGACGAGCACCCGGTGGCGTTGGCGATCAGGCTACGGTCGCCGAAGAGCTGGCTGACGAGCTTGAGGTACGGCGTCTCGCCACAGCCCGCGCAGGCGCCCGAGAACTCGAAGAGCGGCTCGAGCAGCTGGACGTTCTTGACGTTGTTGAAGCGCACGCCGTCCGAGCGCGGCACCTCCGGCAGGCCCAGGAAGAAGTCCCAGTTGTCCCGCCCGGCCGCCCGTAGCGGCGGCTGTGGCTCCATGTTGATGGCCTTGCGCCCGACGTTGCTCTTGTCCTTCGCGGGGCATACCTCGACGCAGAGGGTGCACCCGGTGCAGTCCTCGACGGCTACCTGGAGGGTGTAGCGCTGCCCCTCGAGCTCGCGCCAGCGCGCGTCGGCGCTGAGGAAGCCGGCCGGCGCGCCGGCGAGGGCCGCCCCGTCGACCACCTTGGCGCGGATGACGGCGTGCGGGCATACCATCACGCACTTCCCGCACTGGATGCACAGCTCGGTATCCCAGACCGGGATCTCCTGCGCCAGGTTGCGTTTCTCCCACTTCGAGCTGCCGCTGGGGTAGGTGCCGTCGACCGGCAGCGCGCTCACGGGCAGCGCGTCGCCCTTGCCGGCGATCATCACGGCCGTCACGTTGCGGACGAAGTCGGGGGCGGCGCGATCGACGGTGGGCGGCATCGGCAAACCGGCCCCGGACGTGGGCCGGGGGAGGTGGTGCAGGTGCTCGAGCGCCGCGTCGACCGCCGCGAAGTTCATGCGCACGACGGCCTCGCCCCGCTTCCCGTAGCTCTTGCGGATGGCGTCCTTGATGCGCAGAATCGCCTCGTCCTTCGGCAGGACGCCGGAGATGGCGAAGAAGCACGTCTGCATGATGGTGTTGATGCGGTTCCCCAGCCCCAGGTCGCGGGCTACCTCGTAGGCGTTGATCACGTACAGGTCGAGCTCCCGCTCGAGGATGACGCGTTGCGCCTCCTGCGGAAGGCGCGCCCAGGTGTCCTCGGGCGCGTGCGGCGAGTTGATGAGCAGCGTGGCGCCGCGGGCCGCGTTCTCCAGGACGTCGGTGCGTTCGAAGAAGCCGAACTGGTGGACGGCCACGAAGTCGGCCTTGCCGATCAGGTAGGTGGAGTGGATCGGCTCGGGCCCGAAGCGCAGGTGGCTGACCGTGCGCGCGCCGGATTTCTTGCTGTCGTAGACGAAGTAGCCCTGAGCGAAGAGGTCGGTCTCCTCGCCGATGATCTTGATGGAGTTCTTGTTCGCGCCGACCGTTCCGTCGGACCCGAGGCCCCAGAACACCGCGCGCTTGACCGTGCTCGGCTCGATGTCGAGGTCGCGATCCACGGCGAGGCTGAGGTGGGTGACGTCGTCGTCGATCCCGACGGTGAACCGCGGCTTGGGGGCGGCGGCATCGAGCTCGGCGAACACGGCGGCGACCATCGCGGGCGTGAACTCCTTGGAGGACAGACCGTAGCGTCCGCCGATGATCTGCGGCATGGCCTCGAACGGCGCGGTGGCCGCGCCGACGGCCTGGCTGATGGCGGTGACGACGTCCTGGAAGAGCGGCTCGCCCGCACCGCCGGGCTCCTTCGTGCGGTCGAGCACGGCGATGGAGCGGACGCTCGGCGGCAGCGCCGCCAGGAAGGCGTCGGCCGCGAACGGACGGAACAGGCGCACCTTGAGGACGCCGACCTTCTCCCCGCGATCCTGGAGGTGGCGGGCGGTCTCCTCGGCGGTCTCGGCGCCGGATCCCATCACGATGACGACACGCTCGGCATCCGGCGCGCCGACGTAGTCGAACAGGTGGTAGCTGCGGCCGATGCGCGCCGCGAAGGCGTCCATCGTCTCCTGCACGATGCCCGGGAGCCGGTCGTAGTAGGTGTTCACGCTCTCGCGCGCCTGGAAGTACACGTCGGGGTTCTGCGCGGTGCCGCGGATGAAGGGCCGCTCCGGCGTGAGCGCGCGGGCGCGGTGCTCACGGATCGCGCTCCGGTCGAGGAGGGCGAGCATGTCGTCGTCGCCCAGGCGCTCGATCTTGGCGACCTCGTGCGAGGTACGGAACCCGTCCATCACGTGCAGGAACGGCACCCGGCTGGTGAGCGTGGCCGCCTGCGCGATCAGCGCGAAGTCCTGCGCTTCCTGCACGGAGTTCGCGAAGAGCATCGCCCAGCCGGTCCCGCGCGCGGCCATGACGTCGCTGTGATCTCCGAAGATCGACAGCGCTTGCGCTGCGAGCGACCGCGCGGCGATATGGAACACCGTGCTGGTGAGCTCGCCTGCGATCTTGTACATGTTGGGCAGCATCAACAGCAAGCCCTGGCTTGCCGTGAAGGTGGTGGTCAGCGAGCCGGACTGCAGGGCACCGTGGACCGCGCCGGCGGCGCCGCCCTCGGCCTGCATCTCCTGGACCAGCGGTACCGTACCCCAAACGTTCGGGTCGTGGCGGGCGCTCCATGCGTCCGCGAACTCACCCATCGCGGTGGCCGGCGTGATCGGGTAGATCGCCACCACCTCATTGATCCGGTAGGCCACGTAGGCTGTTGCCTCGTTGCCATCTGTCATCACCCAAGGCCGCGTCATCGTTCCTCCTCCCGCCTGTGTCTGGCTAAGGCGGTGGCGCCGGCCCCGCGCGGTGCCGAGCCGGCGCTAGCGCACAACCCACGCTAGCCCCGGCCCCGACGGGTCTGGTCCGAGAAACTCCGACACGCCGGGGGGCTTTCGTCCCGAAGTGGCGCGCCTTGCAGGACGAACGTCCCGGCGCGAGGACGACGTGTGGCGCTTCGCCGCCTCAGGCCGGGTCGTCGCCGCCCTGCGCCTCCGGGACCGGGTCCGCCTCCGCGAGGTCGAGGCCGTTGGCCCGGTTCATCGCGCCCTCGAGGCCGGCCCGCAGCAGGTCCTCGACGGCGTCGGCGGCGGCGCCTACGACGCGGCCCAGCAGCGCCGCCTCGTCTGCCCGGAAGCGGCTCAGGACCCAGGCGTCCGTGGCCCAGCCGGGAGGGGGGCGCGACACCCCGATCTTCAGGCGAAGGAACCCCGGCCCGATGCGACCGATGATGTCCTTCACCCCCTTCTGACCTCCCGCGCCGCCGCCGTGCTTGAAACGCAGGCGGCCCAGCGGGAGGTCGACGTCGTCGTGGATCACGAGCAGCTCGTCGGGGTGCGCGCCGATCCGCGTGAGGGCCGCCTGCACGGCGCGGCCCGAGAGGTTCATGAACGTGGTCGGCTTGATCAGCAGCAGCTGCCCGTCTCGGGCAGCCTGCGCCTCGCGTTCCCGCCGGAAGGTCGCGCCGCGGCGCCGCGCTACCTCGTCCACGACAAGATACCCGGCGTTGTGCCGGGTATCTCGGAAGCGTGGCCCGGGATTCCCCAGGCCCGCCAGCACGCGCACGTTACTCCTCGTCGCCCTCGTCGTCCTCGTCTTCGCGCTCACGGCTGATGAGCTCGGGCTCGGTCGACTCCGCGACCTCTTCCTCGGCCGCTTCCTCGGCAAGGCGTGGCGGCGCCACGGACAGCAAGGTCAGGTCCTCATCGTCGAGGATGCGGGCCTCCGGCGGAAGCAGCGCCTGGACGTCACGCACGTGGATGCTGTCGCCGATGGCCAGCCCCGAGATGTCGATCTCGAGATGGTTCGGGATGAGGCGGGGGATGACCGCGATGTGGATCTCGCGCCGGTGGACGTCCACCAACCCACCGTCGCGCACGCCGATCGCGGTGCCGTGGAAATCGACGGGGATGTGCACATCGACCTCCTGGCCCGCCGTCACGGCGTAGAAGTCCACGTGCATGGGCAGCCGACGACGCTTGTCCATCTGGACCTGCTTGACCAGGACCTCGTGGTTCTCCCCGTCGACCTCGAGGTCGATGATGCTCGAGGTGCCCCGGGACCGGAACACCCGGTCGAACGCCTTGGTGTCGACGCTGACCGACACGTTGAGCTCGCGGTTGTACAGGATGGCCGGGAGCCGTCCATCGCGCCGGAGCGCGTCGGGGGTCCCCGCCGTTCGCTTCTGAGCTTCCAGCTTCATGCTTCCTCCATCGGCCGTCCCTCGGACGGCGCTCCGCGCCGCTCGCCGCGGCTGCGTACCGGCGGCGCTCGGCGCCGACGGTCGCTTCCCGTCCGGCGGACCGCCGAGCTGCCCCGTGCGTGCGGCCCCACGATGTGCGGCCCCACGGCGCGCGGCCCCACGGTGTGCGGCCTAGTGTCGAGCCACCGCGGTCACGACGGACCGCGCCGCGCCGGGCGGCTCCTCAACAGCGTCCAAGCATACGCGGAGGGCTCGCCGGGTGTAAAGGCGCCGGTCCGCCACGCGACCCTCGGCCCGCGGGGGCGCCTCGGCGGGCGCGGCCGCCGAGGGATCGACGCGGCGGCCGCGTCGGGCGGGTCGGTCGCGGGATGGGCGCGGCAGCTCAGGTAGTGAACAGCGAGCTGACCGAGGCGTGATCGTGCACGTTGCGCACGGCCTTCGCCAGCAGCGGCGCGACGCTGAGCACCTCGACGTGGTCGTGGCCGCCCTGGAACGGGATGGTGTCGGTCACGTACACCTTGCTGATGGCGGGGTGCGACAGGCGTTGGAGGGCCGGCGGCGTGAAGACGGCGTGGGTGGCAGCGACGCGCACGTCGGGTACGGCACCGAGCTTGAGGAGCGCGTCGATGCCGCGACGCATGGTCCCGGCGGTGGAGATCATGTCGTCGATCATGATCGGCCGCAGCCCGTCGACGTCGCCGATCACGTGCGTCACCTCGGTCTCGGTGGGACTGGTGCGCCGCTTGTAGAGCATCGCGAGCGGCAGGTTGAGGAAGTTCGCCAGCCTGCGCGCCTCGGTGGCGCGGCCAACGTCGGGGGAGACCACGACGGAGCTGGCCAGGTCGGTGGTCTTGAGGTGGCCGCCGAGGATCGACAGGGCCGTGAGGTGATCGACCGGCACGTCGAAGAAGCCCTGGATCTGGCCGGCGTGGAGGTCGACCGTGATGACGCGGTCGACGCCCGCCGTCTCGAGGAGGTTGGCGACGAGCTTGGCGGTGATCGGCTCACGCGCCTGCACCTTCTTGTCCTGGCGCGCGTAGCCGAAGTAGGGGATGACGGCGTTGATGCGCCAGGCCGAGGCACGGCGCAAGGCGTCCACCAGCACCAGCAGCTCCATCAGGTTGTGGTTCACCGGTGCGCAGGTCGACTGGATGATGTAGCTGTCGCCGCCGCGCACCGACTCGTCGATGTGGATGCGGGTTTCGCCGTCGGGGAACTGCGAGACGGTGCCGTGCGACAGCTCCTTGCCGAGGTGGCGCGCCACGTCGCGCGCCAGCTCCGGCGTGGCGGTGCCGCAGAAGAGCTTGACGTCTTCGCCGACGCGCATGGCTACGCGCCCGCCGGCGCGCGCGCTTGGCGCTGGGATCCGGTGGGCATGGCGGTCACTGGCGTCACGGTTCACCTCGCAGGTCGGGCTCGGGGTCGCCGCCGCTGCGGCACGCCGAGTATACCCGCCGGGCGCGCCCGTGCGCGGCGCGGCGTGGTGACCCGTGTCGCTCGGCGCCCGCAGCGCTCAGCGCGCGTACTCGACCGCGCGCGCCTCCCGCACCACCGTGACCTGGACCTGCCCGGGGTACTCCATGTCCTGCTCGATGCGGTTCGCGATGTCGCGCGCCAGGAGCACCGCGGACGCGTCGTCGACCTTGTCGGGCTCGACGATGATGCGGATCTCGCGCCCCGCCTGGATGGCGTAGGCGGTCTCGACGCCCGGGAAGCTGGTGGCGATGTTCTCCAGGCCCTCGAGCCGCTTGAGGTAGCTCTCGAGCGTCTCCCGCCTCGCGCCGGGTCGTGCGGCGGAGATGGCGTCCGCGGCGTTGACGATGACGGGGTAGAGCGTCTCCGCCTCGTCGAGGTCGTGGTGGTGGGCGATGGCGTCGATGACCTCGCGGGGCTCGCCGAAGCGCCGGCCGAGGTTGGCGCCGATCTCCGTGTGGGTGCCTTCGATCTCCCGGTCGATGGACTTGCCGATGTCGTGCAGCAGGCCCGCGCGCCGAGCCATGGCCTCGTCGAGTCCCAGCTCCGCGGCGATGATGCCGGTGAGGTGCGCGACCTGGACCGAGTGCTTGAGGATGTTCTGGCCGTAGCTCGTGCGGAAGTGCATGCGGCCGAGGAGCTGCAGCAGGCCCGCCTTGAGGCTCACGACGTTGGCCTCCAGAGCGGCCTCGTCGCCGCGGTCGCGGATGTAGGTCTGCATGTCGCCTTGCGCCTTCTGCACGACCTCCTCGATGCGCGCCGGATGGATCCGGCCGTCGGCCACGAGCTCGCTCAGGGCGAGGGTGGCGACCTCGCGGCGCAACGGGTTGAAGCTCGACAACAGCACCGCCTCGGGCGTGTCGTCGATGATGAGGTCGACGCCGGTCAGCGCCTCGAAGGCCCGGATGTTGCGCCCCTCGCGGCCGATGATGCGGCCCTTCATGGCGTCGTTGGGGATCGGGACGACGGACACGCTGATGGCCGCGGACACCTCGGAGGCGCTGCGCTGGATCGCCTGCGCGACGATGTTGTGGGACTTGCGCTTGGCCTCGGCGTCGGCCTTCTCGAGGGCCGAGCGCACGCGCACGGCCTTCTCGCGCTCGAGCTCCCGGTCGACGCGCTCGAGCACCATCTCGGCGGCCTGCTCGCGGCTGAGCTGGGCGATCTGGTGCAGCTCCGCCTCGAGGCGGGACTCGCTCTGCGTCAGCGCGTCCTCGCGATCCTTCAGCTCCGCCCCGCGCTGGTCGAGGCGCTCCTCGGTCTCGTCGAGGCGCACCGCGCGCGCGTCCTGCTGCTCGCCGCGGCGGTTGAGGCGCTCCTCGAGCTGCTCGATCTTCTCGCGGTCTCGCCGGATGTCGTCGCGCGCGCCGCGCACGTCGTTGCGCTCACGCTCGACATCGTCGCGGGCGCGCGCGAGATCCTCCTCGGTGACCTGCCGGGCGCGCGCGAGGTCCTCCTCGAGGCGCACGCGTGCGCGCTGCTCTTCCTCGGCCCACAGCTGACGGTCCGCTGCGACGCGTTGGCGGCCCTCGCTCGTCGCCTGCTCGAGCAGCCGTGCCGACTCGCGTTCGGCATCGGCCAGCCGGGCCGCCGCCTGCTCCTCGGCCTGGCGCAGGACGTCGGCGTCGCGGCTGCGACGCAGCGCGAATCCGACCACCGCGCCGATGACCCCGCCGAGGATCAGGCCCACGATCCAACCGAGTGCGTTCATGCCTCACCGCTTTCGTTCGCGCCGACGGGCTCGCGTGCGGCCCGGTGCCCGAGTTTGAGTTCGTCCATGACGCGGGTGCGGATCTGCTCCAGCAAGGCCGGATCGGCGCTCAACGCCTCCACCGTCTTCTCCTTGCCCTGCCCCAAACGCGTCTCCCCGAACGAATACCACGAGCCCGACTTCTGCACCACATCCAGATCCGCCGCGATCCCCACCAGATCCCCCACCCGATCGATCCCCCGACCGAAATGGATCTCCACCTCCGCCTCCCTGAACGGCGGCGCCACCTTGTTCTTCGTCACCTTCACCCGCACCCGCGTCCCCACCTTCTCCACCCCCACCTTCACATCCCCCTTACGCCGCACCTCGAGGCGCACACTGGCATAGAACTTCAACGCCCGACCCCCCGGCGTCGTCTCCGGATTGCCGTACAACACCCCGATCTTCTCCCGCACCTGATTGATGAACACCGCCGTGCAACGCGACTTGCTCAACACCCCCGTCAACTTCCTGAGCGCCTGCGACATCAACCGCGCCTGCAACCCCACATGCGAATCCCCCATCTCCCCCTCGATCTCCGCACGCGGCGTCAACGCAGCCACACTATCGATCACCACCACATCCACCGCACCCGACCGCACCAACAACTCCACGATCTCCAACGCCTGCTCCCCGGTATCCGGCTGCGACACCAACAACTCCCCGATATCCACCCCCAACGCCTTGGCATACGTCGGATCCAACGCATGCTCAGCATCCACGAACGCAGCCACCCCACCCACCCGCTGCGCCTCCGCAATCACATGCAACGCCAACGTCGTCTTCCCACCCGACTCCGGCCCATAAATCTCCACCACCCGCCCCCGCGGCACCCCCCCAACCCCCAACGCCACATCCACCGACAACGACCCCGTCGAAATCACACCCGCCGCCAACGCCAACACCTGCTCATCACCAAGACGCATGATGGCGCCCTTGCCGAACTGGCGCTGGATCGTGTCGAGGGTAGCGTCCAGGGTCTTCTTGCGCTGATCGCTCATGCCGCTCGTTCCACCTCTCGTGCCGTCGGCGCGCCGCGGCGCGCCGCGGGACTACGTAAGGGCGGACCGGAGCAGGAACAGACTGGTGAAGGCGAGCCGTTCGCGCAACCACGCCCGCCCCAAGGGGGGCAGGGTGAGCGTCTCGACACTCGCGCCGCGCTCCGCGGCTATGGCGATCACCACGCGTGCTGACGCGCGCTCGTTCCAGTCCGGGCCCACGTCGCCGTCGGCCCCGTCCGCTCCGATGAGCTGGACGGGGCCGACGGCGACGCCAAGGTCGCTTCCGAACAACGCGCGGATGCTCACGGCGAGGGCCGCGACCACGTCCGAAGCCGCGCGGGGTAGCCGCGCCAGCAACTCCGTGGGGACGCCGAGCGTTGCCATGGTTTCCGGCGACCATGCTACCACGGCGCCCCGGACGGCCTCCTCGGCACCTTCGACGCCGCCGAGGATCTCGGCCAGCGTGCCGGCGCTTCCCATCTCCGCCACGGCGAGGCTGAGGCCCGACGCGCGCAGCCGGTCGATCACGAGCTCGGGCAGGTGCTCGTCGTCATGCCCCCACACGGCGCCCGCCAGGCGCTCGGCGACGATCGCTTCGGTCGCGGAGGCCAGGACGCGCGCCGCGTCCAGGCTGTCGGCCTTGGCGGCCACGCGGACGTGCACCCCGTCGTGCTTGGCGTAGGTGGCCACGCTGGGGTTGCCCGCGTCGGTGAGCTCGCCCAGCCGCTCCGCGACGTCGGACTCGCCGACGCCGTGGGTCTTGAAGGTGTGGGCGTAGAGCCGGCGCGTGGGGAGCTCGGAGGCGAGGCGTGGCAGCGCCTCGCGCTCCCACATCCGCCGAAGCTCGCGCGGGGGCCCCGGGAGCGTCACGATCGCTCGGGTGCGGCCGGCGCGGGCCGTGTGGGCGAGCCAGCCCGGCGCCGTGCCGATCGGGTTCGGCAGAGCCACGGCCGACGGGATGAGCAGCGCCTGGCGCAGGTTTCGTTCGGGCATGCTGCGATGGAAGGAGGCGAAGCGCTCCCGCAACCAGCTCTCCAGGTCTGGATCGGGCGTCATCGTCTCGCCCAGGGCCGCGGCCACCGCGTCGCGCGTGAGGTCGTCGTCGGTCGGTCCGAGGCCGCCGGTGAGGACGACCAGATCGCTGCGGTCGAGCGCCCGCTCGAGGGCGGCCCGCACCCGCGCGAGGTTGTCTCCGACGCGTTGCGACCAGTACACGTCGACGCCCGTGCGTGCGAGGCTGGCCGCGATCTCCGCGCTGTTGGTGTCCACGATCTCGCCCAGCAGCAACTCCGTGCCTACGCTGAGGATCTCGGCGCTCTCGAGGGGTGGCATGACGGAGCATACCAGGGGGGTACGAGCGTGGAGACACGCCTCTTCGTTGTGGTGTATCATCTTCGTGGTCCTGCTCCCCGGCGGGACCAGTAGAGGGATTCGTCCCTCCACCATCTCCTCTCTTTGACCCTGCGCCCCCCACGCAGGGTCACCCTATTTTGCCCCCCATTTCGTTGCCCTCCCGTGCGTTGCCCTCCCGTGCGTTGCCCTCCCGTGCGTTGCCCTCTCGCGGCGTTGGTCCGTCCGTGGCGGCGGCCACTGTCCCCGCGGCCCCGCGGAGGGCGCGCCGCGTCGCCCGTCCGACGCGTCCCGCGGTGTGGCCGATGGTCGCGGACCCCGTCGCCGCGGGCCGCGGCGCGTCACCTCGGCGGGGCCCGCGCTCCCGCCGTCCTCGGCGCCGGCCGGCGAGCGCCGGTCGGACCGCCGCCGAGCGTGGGTAGGCAACCATCATCGAGCACACACAGCGCGTTCGAAAGGCGGTGCTATCGTGCGGCATGAGAGCGTTCGAACGGATATCCACGACCGAGAAGAGCGCGTGATGCGGACTCTCGTGCCGGTCCGCGGCGGCTCGCGAGCGGGGCATCGGGCATGAGGCCGGCGACGCTCGGTGAGCTGCGTGGCACGCCGTGGGCGGCCACGGCGGGGCGCAGCGTCAAGAGCGAGCTGCGCGCCAACCTGATCGCCAAGCTGCAGGCGGGGGAGACCATCTTCCCGGGCATCCTCGGTTACGACGAGTCGGTGACGCCGCAGATCATGAACGCGGTGCTGAGCCGGCACAACTTCATCCTTCTCGGGTTGCGCGGGCAGGCCAAGACGCGCATCCTGCGGCAGCTGACGGACCTGCTCGACGAGGTCATGCCGGTCATCGACGGCAGCGAGCTCCACGACGACCCGTTCCGTCCGGTCAGCGTCGAAGGGCGCGAGATCGTCGAGCGGTGCGGCGACGCTACGCCGATCGCGTGGCTCCCGCGCGAGGCGCGCTACGTGGAGAAGCTCGCGACGCCCGACGTCACCGTGGCCGACATCGTGGGCGACATCGATCCCATCAAGGCCGCCAGGCTGGGCACGCAACTCGGCGACGAGCGCTCGGTCCACTACGGGTTGCTTCCGCGTGCGAACCGCGGCATCTTCGCCATGAACGAGCTTCCCGACCTCTCCGGCAAGGTGCAGGTCGCGCTGTTCAACATCATGCAGGAGGGGGACGTCCAGATCAAAGGCTATCCCATCCGCCTGCCGCTCGACGTGCTGCTCGTGTTCAGCGCCAATCCAGAGGACTACACCGCGCGCGGGAAGATCATCACGCCGCTGAAGGACCGCATCGGCAGCGAGATCCGCACGCACTACCCGCTCACGGTGGAGGAGGGGATGGCGATCACGCGGCAGGAGGCGTGGCTCACTCGCGAGGGCTCGAGGCAGGTGCGGCTGCCGAGCTTCGTGGCGGAGATCATCGAGGAGGTCGCGTTCCAGGCGCGCGACGACTCGCGGGTGGACAAGCACTCGGGCGTATCGCAACGGCTGCCCATCAGCCTCATGGAGAACGTCGTGAGCAACGCCGAGCGCCGCGCGTACTCGCTGGGTGAGGAGCGACCCATCGTGCGTACCTCCGACCTCTACGCCGGCCTCGCGGCCGTCACGGGCAAGCTCGAGCTCGAGTACGAGGGCGAGCTCAAGGGCGGCGAGGCCGTGGCGCGCGACATCGTGCGGAGGGCCGTCGGTCAGGTGTTCGCGCGGCGCGCGAGCCACCTCGAGACCGGGGAGGTCGTGGCGTACTTCGACAGCGAGAACACGCTCAAGGTACCCGACGCCGTGGCGACCGAGCGCCTCGTGGACGTGTTCGCGGTGGTCCCCGGCCTCATGGATGCGGCCGGGATGGTGGCCGAAGGCAAGGACAACGACGAGCTGTCGGTCGCCGCTGAATTCGTGCTCGAGGGGCTCTACGCCCGCAAGCTGGTGGCTCGGAGCGAGGAGCGCGGTTACACCTCGGCCGAGCAGGAGGCCGTTCAGGGAGCACAGCCCCGTCGCCGCTGGAACTGACACGCGGCGGGCGTGGATCGCCGGCCGAGGAATCGCGAAGCAAGGGGAGGCCCACGGTGCCCACGACCCGGTACTCGAAGTACGAGGCGACGCTCGACGACCTCGACATGGCGGACCTGATGAAGATGATCCAGGACCGCCTGCTCGAGTCGGGCTTCCAACGCAATCCGTGGGATCCCGATCCGGACCGGTCGCAGACCATGCAGGATCTGTACGACGCCATCGCCGAGGCGCTCATCAACAACGAGCTGGTGAGCGAGGAGGTCCTGGAGACGGCGATGAATGCCGAGAACTGGATGGACTCGAAGCTCGGGGAGATGGTCCGGGAGCTGGCGCAGCGCCTCGAGCGCGAAGGCTACCTGCGGCCGCAGGGCGAGCAGGGGGAGGACGGCGCGGGCAGCGGGAGGGGGCCGGACGCCGATCCGAGCTCGGCGCGCTTCGAGCTCACCAACAAGGCCATCGACTTCCTCGGGTACCGCACCCTGCGGGACGTGCTCGGGGCCGCCGGTCGGTCGAGCGTGGGCGCGCACGAGACGAACTTCCAGACCACCGGCGTCGAAGCCGTGGAGGAGAGCAAGCCCTACGAGTTCGGCGACACCATGAACCTCGACATCTCGGAGACGTTCAAGCACGCGGCACGGCGCGGGCTCGCCGACGGGCGCTTCGATCTCGACTACGACGACCTCCACGTCATGCAGGCCGATTATTCGTCGTCGGCCGCGACGGTCGTCATGCTCGATTGCTCGCACTCGATGATCCTCTACGGTGAGGATCGGTTCACCCCCGCCAAGCAGGTGGCGCTCGCCCTTGCGCACCTCATCCGCACCCAGTTCCGCGGCGACACCATCCGCTTCGTGCTGTTCCACAACTCAGCGGAGGAGATCCCCCTGGGGAGGCTGGCCACGGCGCAGGTGGGCCCGTACCACACCAACACGGCGGAGGGGTTGAGGCTGGCGCAGAAGATCCTGCGGCATCAGAACAAGGACATGAAGCAGATCGTGATGATCACCGACGGGAAGCCCTCCGCCATCACGCTCCCGGGAGGGCGCGTCTACAAGAACGCCTACGGGCTCGACCCGATGGTGTTGGGCGAGACGCTGCGCGAGGTCGGCAGCTGCCGCCGGCAGGGGATCCAGATCAACACCTTCATGCTGGCGCGCGACCCCGAGCTCATCGCGTTCGTGCAGCGCGTGTCCGCCATGACGAGGGGGAAGGCGTACTTCACGACCCCTCACACGATCGGCCGCTACGTCCTGCAGGATTTCCAGCGCCGCCGCACCAAGACCGTGAACTGACCGTCCGGCGGCCGCCGAGGCGGTCCCCCCGTCCCCGCGCCCCCCGGCCGGGCCCGCCGGCGGGCCCCCGGCGCCGGCGTGAACGGTCGCTGAAGGGGGGCTTACGCGTCTCAGAAGGCGGGGCGTCACGATTGGGGCGTCGGATGCCTACCCGTCGCCCGAACCGGAGGTCCTCAGCATGCGTACGATCCGCAGCCCCCACCGCAGCCCCCACCGCAGCCCCCACCGTAGCCCCCACCGCGGCCTTCTCCTCGCTCTCGCCCTGACCCTCGCCGCGCTCGGCGCGCCCGCGTACGCTCAGACCTCGCCGGCGACCGGCGTATCCGTGACCGGCTCTGGCACCGCCTACGGCGAGCCCGATCGAGCCGTGCTGACCCTTGGTGTCGACGTGGCGCAGGCCGCGATCCGCCAGGCGATGAGCGAGGCCGACGCCACCATGGCGAAGGTCCGCGACGTGTTCGTGAACGGCGGCGTCGATCCGAAGGACGTCCGCACCGTCGCCTTCAACGTCTGGCGCGAGGAGCTGCGCGACGACCAGGGCAACGTCACCGGCGAGCGCTACCACGTGCAGCACAGCTACCAGGTCACCCTCCGCCAGATCGACGCGCTGGGCAGCCTGCTCGCATCCGCGGTGGATGCGGGCGCCAACCACGTCGACGGTATCGCGTTCGAGGTAGCGGATCGTTCGGCGCTCGAGAGCCAGGCGCGCGAGGCCGCGATGGCCGACGCGCAGAACCGCGCCGAACAGCTGGCGTCGGCAGCCGGCGTCACGCTCGGTCGCCCCGTCAGCATCCAGGAGAGCGTGAACCCCAATCCGGTGGCAGCGCCGATGTACGCGCGTGCGCAAGGACTCGGAGGCGGCGCGCCCGTCGAGGGCGGTCAGCTCGCGGTGAGCGTCGAGGTGAACGTCCGCTTCGCGCTCCAGTAGTGCACGGCGGTGGCGCCCATTAGTGCGCGGCGGTGGCTCCCCGATCGGGGCGCCACCGCCGCGGGCCCGGCAGGGGAGGGCTACAGCACCTGCATGACGTAGTTGTCGGTTGCCTTCTCGAGCCCCTCCATGTTGGCGACGTAGACGCCACGCGTGCCCTCCAGCGCGCCCTCGTTGCGGAGCTCGCCGAGGATGCGCGTGATGGTCACCCGGCTCGAGCCCGTCAGGTCCGCCAGGTCCTCGTGCGTCAGCGCCAGCGGCAGCTTCACGCCGCCGTCGGAGTCGTCGCTGTCGTGTCCGAACTGCGAGGCGAGGCGCAGGAACGCGCGCGTGACGCGGGCGCCGACCGGCATCTCGGCCTCGTCGAGCATCTCGCGGCTGCGGCGCAGCTGACGCGCCAGGCTGCTGAGGACGTAGTCGCGCAGCGCCCGGTCGTTCATCGCCTGCTGCGGGTCGATCGGGGTGAGGCAGGCGTCGTGCACCGCCACCACCGTCTCGGCGTGACGGCCTCCGTCGAGCGCCGACAGGCCCAGCACGTCGCCGGTGCCGTAGAGGTCGGCGATACGGTCGCGACCCAGGCTCGTGGGCACCACGGCCTTGAGCACGCCGTAGTTCACCACGTACAGGCTGCTCGCCTCACGATCGGCCTCGAACAGCACCTGCCCCTGCTCGAGCGTGCGGGTGGGGAGGGCGAGCGTCTCGGGCACGGGCGCGGCTGGACGGCACGATGGGACGGTGTTCGCTTCCGCTTTGTGGATCATGCGTGTCCTCCCTTCTCGGCCGCATCCCGGTGGCGCCGGACGGGGGCCGATGGCCTCCGTGTGGCGGCCGCGGCACGGGACCGGGCCGTAGCGGACCGTGCTGGCTACTGTGGCCGGCGCGAGAGCCGGTCGAGCGCAGCGATGGCCGGAGCGTAGTTGGGGTCCGCCGTACGGGCGGACCTGTAGTTGGTCTCGGCCTGGTCGACGTCACCGAGCTGCTCGTAGGCTTCGCCCAGGCGGTAGAACGCCTCGACGTAGGCGGGGGATCCCGGGCGGGCGCCGCCCGGGTCCGTCGCCTCGAACACGTCGATGGCTGCGTTGAGCTCCTTGACCGCGTCCTGGTAGCGACCGAGGAACATCAGCAGGCGTCCCTGGTCGAGGTGCGGCCACATCTCGTTCGTGCCCTGCTCGGTACCGGCGGCTGCGGCGAACGCCTGGAGCGCCTGATCGTAACGGCCGGCCTGCCAGGCCACGCGACCCCAGTCCATGGCGTACGCGTAGTCGGAAGACCGCAGGAAGGCGTTCTGCAGCACGCGGAGCGCCCCTTGCGGGTCGCCCTCCGCCGCCTGGAGGAGTCCGCCGAGGTGCGCGTACGCGGCCGTGACATCGCCGCCCGCGGCCTCGGCCGCCTCGAGCTGGGCCTGCGCCCCCGTGAGGTCTCCGGTCAGGTAGAGCGCCCGCGCGTACAGGAAGTGCGCGTCGGGTTCGTCCGGGTACCTCGTGACGAGATCCGGCCCGTTGAGCTGTGCCGCGGAGTTGTAGTACCCGCGGCTCAACAGGTCCCGCATCTGGTCGAAGGCGGGTTGGGCCATCGCCAGCGGGGCGAGCAGGAGCGCGATCATGGGCGCGGTTCGGAGCACGCAACGAGTGTAGCGCCGGTCCATGAGACGAGCTTAACCGCGGATGTGTCGCGCGAGCCAGTCGAGCCCGCCGGCAGCGGACGCGCGCAGGCGCGCCAGCGCCACCGGGTCCGGCGGTGCGGCGCGCATCGCTTCGGCCGCGATCGCATCCGGGTCGAGCGCCCGGCCCGCGACGGGTGCCAGGGGGTCGCCGGCGGCGAAGAAGGCGGGCGCGCGTGCGTCCTCGAGGAATCCCGCGACCTTCGGGTCGTACACCAGGCCGGCGAAGCCGATCCCGACGACGGCCGCGAGGACGAGCCCGTGCAAACGGACGGAGACGACGTAGCGGCTGCGGGCCACGCGGGCGAGGGCCTCGTCCGGCGAGCGCGCGTGCCACGCCGCGAGCCCCGGTACCTCGCTGGCGAGCCGCTGGACGGCTTCCGCATCCTGGCGCTCGTGCAGCGCCAGGGCGGCCAGCGGCACGCCCGCCCCCGTCAGGCGGCGGGCGGCCTCACGCAGCGCGGCGTTCAGCTCGTCGCAGCCGCCGCGCGGCACCAGGAGCACGGGCGAGGCGGCGTGCGCCTGCGGCGCGGCGGGCGGCTCGAGCAGGAGGGCGGCATCGGCCACCTGCTCGGCCCGCACGCCGAGCCGGGCCAGCGCCTCGACCGAGGCGCGGTCGCGCGCGGCCGTCGGCACCGAGCGCAGGGCGCGGGACACCCTGCGCGCGCCCCGGTCCGTCAGCGGCCCGATCGACTGGCCGTATACCAGGCGGCGGCGCCCCAACGCGCGGGCGAGGGCGAGCACGCCCAGGTAGTAGTCGAGCGATCGGCGGCTGGTGGCGTCCTGCAGCAGGCCACCGCCGCCCGAGACCACCACGTCCGCCCTGAGCACGGCGGCGACGAGCCCGCGGTAGCGCTGGGCGGCCGGCAGGTCGTGCAGCGCCCGCGTCCCCCTCGGGTCGGCCGACAGGACCTCGACGTCGATGCCGCGCCGCCGCAGACCCGTCGCCAGGCCGGCGAGCAGCGCCTCGTCGCCGAGGTTCCCGTAGCCGTAGTACCCGCTCAGCAAGGCGCGCACGTCGGGGAGGGGGTCAGGCGCCGCGCGTGTCGGCGGGCGCGCGCAGCCAATCGCCCACCAGGCGCACGAGGAGGCGGGCGAGCACGACGCACGCCAGCCCGAGGACGAGCCCGAGGCCGAGGCCGATGAGGGTCCGCTGGAGGGAGATCCACAACGGGGTGTGGTAGTGGCTGAAGGTGTTGAGGATGCTCGCCTGGGCCAGTACGCCGCCCGTCAGGAGCAGGCCGCGCAACCCCTGCGGCCAGCGCGGGTTGGCGAGCGCGAGCACCGCGAGAGGATGCCCGATGAGCTCCTTGAAACGCGGACGCACGAACAGGTCGGTGAGCCACTGGCGGAAGGCCAGCTCCGTCGAGCTGGCCGTGACCACGGGTGTGTTCCCACGCCTCAGGAACGCGAGCGCCAGGGCGCCGAGCACGACGAGCGCCAGGGCGACGTGCCCGACGCGGACCTCCGAGCTCCACAGGTCCCGGACCCAGGCGGCGGGACGGCGGAACCGCAGCGCGTGGTGCAGCAGGTAGAGCGCCGGCGGCACGACCAGCGTGGCCCCGACGCCGGCGAACGGCCGGATCGCGAGCATGGTCTCGCGGTCGCTTCCGACGGCCGACAGCAGCGCCGCGCCCAGCAGGCTCACGAGCGTCGCCAGCAGGACGCTACCCACGTTCTTGCGCAGCATCCCGTACCCGAGGACCGGGAAGGTGAGCGCCGCCATGAGCGCGAAGGCGTCCCAGCGCGGGCCGCCCGCGGCGACGCCGAGCGCGGCGACCCCGAGCGCCACGAGCACGCCCCACACGCCCGGGAAGAGGAGGCCGAGGAGCACGAGGCCCGCGACGATCCCGACCGCTGCTCCCGCACGCAGCACCGCGCCGGTGGTGTAGTCGAGCTCGGTGGTGCGCAAGGGGCCCACGCTGTACCCCTGACGCTGGAGGGCTCGCGACAACCCCTGCACGAGCGCCTCGGTGTTGGCGATCGGATCGCCCAGCTCGGTCGTGGTGTAGGGGCGCAGGTAGAGCAGGCGGATGTTGCGCTCGTTGACGGCCAGCAGGTACTTGTCGATCAGGTCCGCGGGGCGCAGGCGGCGGTTGACGTAGTCCTGGTTGAACGAGAGCAGCCGCACCGTCGGCACCTTGCGAAGAAGCGCGGCGATGCCGTCCTGGGGCGTGCCCTCGATCAACGCCGTGAGGTACGGCTGCGATGCCTGCACGACGGGCCCGAGGTTACCCGGGAAGCCCGTTACCTGCAGTCCGGCGTACACCAGGTAGTGCGCCTCGCCGGGGAAGTCGGAGCCCGGATCCACGACGCTGTACGGGGCGTTTCGGGGTCGGTAGGCGATGTCGAAGCCGGCGTCGGCCCAACGGCCGAGGGCCGCGCGGTCCGGGCCGGCCGGCATCACCGAGGCGACGTCGCCCGGGAACACGTACCAGGTGCGGCCGCCGAGCTCCACGGCGTGGGGCGCGGGGCTCGTCTTGTGGAGCAGGTCGTCGAGGGCGCCCGGCGCCAGGGCCGTAGCGAGCGTGCTGTCGCCAGGGACGTCGGGGGCGGGGTCGCCGCGGGCCGCGGCGAGCGCGCGCGCGTCCGATCCGAGCAGGACCGCCGCGGCCCCGCGGGAGGCGAGCGACTCCAGCGTGTCCTCGTAGAGGGCTACGCCCGTCAGGCCGAGCCCCTGGTAGCGCAGCCCGAGCTCGAAGCTGCTCGTCCCCAGCAGGTTCGCCTGGTCGGCCAGCGCCTGCTCGTCCATCACCACGGCCACGTACTGGCTCGTGCCTTCGGCGGCGACCCGCCGCACCACGAGGATGCCCGCGGGCACGAGGCTCAGGACGATCAGCAACCAGAGTGCCAGGCGTAGGTCGAAGCGCCGTGCCACATCGTTCTCCATCCGCGCCGTCGCGGCGCCGGGCGAGTGTCCATGTCAGTCGTGCTCGGGGGCGTCGCCGGCCGGCGCCGGGCGACCGTCGGCGCGGCCGGGCCGCGGCAGCTCCCCCTCGGCTCGCGCCGGCTTCGCTGCGCCGTTCGCGGGGCCTTCGCGCGCCGGCCGCGCCACGAAGCGCGCCACGTAGCTCGCCAGCACGTCGAGCGCGACGCGGTTCCTCCCGCCCTCAGGCACGATCAGGTCGGCGTGCTGCTTGGTGGGTTCCACGAACAGGTCGTGCATCGGCTTGACCGTCCGGCGGTACTGCGCGATGACGCTCTGGGCGGTGCGCCCGCGCTCGCGCACGTCGCGCTCGAGCCGCCGGATGAAGCGTTCGTCCGGTGGCGCGTCGACGAACACCTTGAGCGTCATGCGGTCGCGCAGCACCGGCTCGTGCAGCACCAGGATCCCCTCCACCACCACCACGGGGGCGGGGCGGAGAGGAACGGTCCGGTCGCTGCGATCGTCGCGCTCGAAGTCGTACACCGGGCACGGTGCGATGCGCCCGCTCACCAGGAGGTCGATGTGCTCGACCAGCAGGTCGGTGTCGAAGGCCGACGGCTCGTCGTAGTTCGTCATCTTGCGGACCTCGACGGGCACATCGTGCTGCGCGCGGTAGTAGGCGTCCTGGGGGACGATGGTCACGTTCGCCGGGCCGGCGGCGTCCAGGATCGCCTGGGCGACCGTGGTCTTGCCCGAGCCCGTTCCCCCCGCCAGACCGATGACCAGCGTCGCGCCGGTCGTCACCGGCGCCGAGCCCCGACCGGAGATCGCGCGTGGCGCAGCCCGCGCCGCCCGGGGGCGACGCCGGGCCTCACGGGAGTTGCTCCCCGGCGGCCGCGTCGGGCGTCGGGCCGGCCGCATCCCGTTCTGCGCGCGCGTCGCGTTGCCGCTCGGCCACGTCCTCCGCCACGTCGCGCAGCGCCTCGGAGCGGAGCACCGAGGCGTGGATGAAGCCGGTGAACGGGGGACTGGGCCGCATGAGGCGCGAGCGGAACTCCGGGTGCGATTGCACGCCGAGGAAGAACGGGTGCTCGGGCAGCTCGACGGCCTCGACGAGCCCCTCGCCTCGCCCCGCCATGCCGGGCGTGACCCCGGAGACCTGCAGGCCCGCGTGCCGGAGCCGCTCGACGTAGTCGGGGTTGACCTCGTAGCGGTGCCGGTGGCGCTCGTGCACCAGCCCGCGGTTGGTCGGCGGCGGCGCGTAGAGCCGCTCGAGCAACGTTCCCTCGAACACCTGCATCGGCCAGCTTCCCAGCCGCATGGTGCCGCCCATGTCCTCGACCTCCAATTGCTCGGGCATCAGGTCGATGACGGGGTGGGGCGTGTAGGGATCGAACTCGGTGGAGTTGGCGCCGTCGAGGTCCGCGACGTGTCGGGCGTACTCGATGACGGCCACCTGCATCCCGAGGCAGATCCCGAGGTAGGGGATGCCGTGCTCACGCGCGAACTGCGCGGCTCGAACCTTCCCTTCGATGCCTCGAACGCCGAACCCGCCCGGCACCAGGATGCCGTGGTAGCCGTCGAGCCCGGACAGGTCGCCGAGGGTCAGCTCCTCGGCGTTGACCCAATCGATGCGCACGCGCGCGTGGTTGGCGATGCCCGCGTGCTTGAGGGCCTCCATGAGGCTGAGGTAGGCGTCGGGCATGGCCACGTACTTGCCGACGACCGCGATCGCCACCTCCCGCTCGGGCTGCCGCAGGACCCGGACCGCTTCCTGCCACACGCGCATCTCGGGCGTCACGCGCTCGAGGCCCAGCATGCGCTCGAGGAAGCGCCCGATCCCTTGCTGCTCGAGCATCTCGGGAACGGCGTAGACGTGGTCGGCATCGTAGGCGTTGAACACCGCCTGCGCCTCGACGTTCGTGAACAGCGCGATCTTGCGTCTCGCCTCCTCGGGCACCGGCGTCTTCGAACGCAGCACGATGCCGTCGGGCTGGATGCCGACGCCGCGCAAGGTGGCGACCGAGTGCTGCGTCGGCTTGGTCTTGTACTCCTCGCTGGTGCCGAGGTAGGGCAGCAGGGTCACGTGCAGGTAGAGCGTGTTCTCGCGCCCCATCTCGAAGCGGAGCTGGCGGATCGCCTCGAGGAACGGCAGCGACTCGATGTCGCCTACCGTGCCCCCCACCTCGACGAGCACGAGCTCGGCGCCGAGCCGTTCGCCGGCCTCCGTGATGCGCTGCTTGATCTCGTCGGTCACGTGGGGGATGACCTGGACCGTCTGCGAGAGGTAGGCGCCGCGGCGCTCCTTCTCGATGACGCTGAGGTACACCTGACCGGTGGTGATGTTGTTGCCGCGCGACAGGTCGACGTCGAGGAAGCGCTCGTATGTGCCGATGTCCAGGTCGGTCTCGGCGCCGTCGTCGGTGACGAACACCTCGCCGTGCTCGTAGGGACGCATGGTTCCGGCGTCCACGTTGATGTAGGGGTCGATCTTGACGGCCGTGACGCGGTAGCCCCGCGCCCGCAGGAGCGCGCCGAGGCTCGAGGTCGCGATGCCCTTGCCCAGGCTGGAAACGACGCCACCGGTGATGAAGATGTACTTGCGATCCATACCCTCACCTTCCCGGGATTCCATGCTAGCACCCGCCGGACCCGAGCCTGACGGCGGCGAGACCGGAGCGTGCTGGACGGCGTGCCCGGCGCCGCGGTGGTAGACTCCGCCCGGGCGATGGCGTTCGCCCTCTGGTCCACGAACCGCCCGGCGCTCGGCTGATGACGCCTGCCCGGCGCGGGTCGCCGCGTCGGTCCCGGACCGCCGCGGGCCCGCGCACACCCAGAGCGCAGGGAGGCCGTATGCCCGTCGTCGGAGTCATGGTGGGAGGCGCGCTGGGGGCCGCCGTGCGTTACCTGAGCACCGTGTGGGTGCAGGGGGCGTTGCGCGGCTCGGCGGCGACGTTCCCTTTCGCCACCCTGCTCGTCAACGTCGTCGGTTGCTTCCTGCTCGCGTTCCTGACGGAGGTCGGGCTTCGCGGCATGGTCTCGCCCACGCTGCGCCTCGCGCTCGGCACCGGGTTCCTCGGTGCGCTGACCACTTTCTCCACCTTCGAGGTCGAGGGGCACACGCTGCTCCACGCCGGCGAGGTCGGGCGGGCCGCCGTCTACCTGCTGGGCAACCTCCTGCTGGGCTACGCGGCCGTGCTGCTCGGGCGCGCGTTGGCGTTGCGGTTGGCGGGTGCGGCGTGAGCGCCGTCGGCGCCGCGGCGGCCGCGTCGAGCTGCCGGGCGCGGCACGCGCGTGCGCGGGAGGGATCCGCGTGAGCCCGGTCCGCGGCTCGGCCGCGGGCGGTGAGCTGAGGTCGGGCACCGAGGCCGAGCTGCTGCGCGTGTTCCTCGGCGAGGACGACCGCGCTCACGGCCGCCCGGCCTTCCAGGTCGTGGTCGAGGCGGCGCAGCACGCGGGGCTGGCGGGCGCCACGGTGCTGCGCGGCAGCCTCGGGTTCGGCGCCGATTCGGTGTTGCATCGTGCCAACGCGTTCCGCCTCTCGGGCGACCTGCCCGTGGTGGTGGAGATCGTGGACGTGCCGGAGCGCATCGCCGCCTTCCTGCCGCAACTCGAGGGGCTGCTGCTGGGCGGCGGCCTCGTCACGCTCGAGCGCGTGCGGGTGTTGCACGCGAGGCCGGGAGGCGGCGATCCGGGCGGTGCCGGCCCGGGCGGTGGCGATCCGGGTGGTGGCGATCCGGGCGGTGCCGGTGCGGGCGGCGGCGATCCGGGCGGTGCCGGTCCTGGCGGTTCTGGCCCGGGCGTTGCGGGGTCCGGCCCGGTCCGTAGCCGTCCGCGGGGTGAGGCGGGGGCGCCGTGAGGGTGCTCCACCGCACCGGGCCCCGCGGCGCGGCGCTGTTGCGCGTGTACGTCCTGGCCGGCGATCGGGACGGTCGCCTCTCGTTCGCGGACGCGCTGGTGCGGGCGGCGCGTGCCCGCGGCCTGCGCGGGGCGACGCTGCTACCGGGCCTGGCGGGCTACGGCCGCCACGGGCGCGACGGCGCGTTGGACGCGAGCCTGTACCGGCCGGAGCGCCAGCCGTACGTGCTCGAGCTGGTCGACGACGCGGGAGCGCTGGAGGCCTTCGCGCGCGAGGAGGTGGCGCCCCGCAACCGGTGGGACCGGTTGGTCACGCTCGAGCATCTCCAGGTGGTGGCCTACCACCGCGGCGACGACGCCGGGCCGGAGGGCGCGCAGGAGCGCGCGGGGTGAGGCTCCGAGGCCGTGGTAGAGTCGTGCTGGACCCGCTGGAGGGGTCCGCCGAGCGGCGGGCGCGCGAGGGTCGGCGTCGGCCATGGCAACGATCCGAACCCGCCGGGTGGGTTCGTAGCGGGTAGCGTCACCTCGAGGGAGCATCGGGCATCGTGCAGAGCGAGTCACCGCGAAGGGGGATCCTGTTCGTGATGACCGGCGCCTCCGGCGTCGGCAAGGACACCATCCGCCGCGCCGCCCTTCCGGCGTTCCACGACGTCTACTACTCGGTCTCGGCCACCACGCGCGCGCGCCGCGAGGGCGAGGAGGACGGGCGGCAGTACTCGTTCCACGACCGGACCACCTTCGAGTCGATGATCGCGCGCGACGAGCTGCTCGAGTACGCGGACTATGTCGGCGACTACTACGGCACTCCCATCGCTCCCGTGCGCGAAGCGTTGAGTCAGGGGCGCGATGTCCTGCTCGAGCTCGAGCTCGTGGGCGCGCGCGAGGTGCGGCGACGGATGCCGGAGGCCGTCATGATCTTCATCGCGCCGCCGTCGCTGTTCGAGCTCGAGCGGCGCCTGCGGGGCCGGGGCACGGACAGCGAGGAGAAGATCCAGAAGCGGCTGCGGCGCGCCCGCGAGGAGATCCGGGCCGTGCGCGAGTTCGACTACGTGGTGGTGAACGACCGGTTGGACGAGGCGGTGCGCGGGTTCTCGTGCATCCTCCATGCCGAACGCGCCCGGGCGCGGCGGCTCCTCGAGCGGCAGGTGCGGGCGTTCCTCAGCGAGAGCGGCTGACGGGCGAGGTCGTGTACAATCGTATGTTTGACGGTGTGCCGCTCGCAACGCGAGGCGCGCCGGGCCAGGGTCAGCGTGCGCCGGCGTCGGCGCGGCGCTCGGCCCGCCAGTCAAGGAGGAGCACGTGGCGCAAGAAGGTTACGACACGTTGATGGCGCTGACGGACTCGCGGTACCGGCTCTCGATGATCGTGGCGCGTCGGGCGGCCCAGCTCAAGGCCGGCATCCCTACCACGCTCGACGTCGATTCCGCGCCCCACACGACGAACACGGTGAGCATCGCGATGAAGGAGCTCGAAGGCGGTCGGGGCGTCCACTGGGGAGACGAGCTGCCCTCGTTCGACGAGCTCCGTCGGACCGTCGACGCCGGACGGCAACGCGAGGAGCCCACGTTCAGTGTCTCCCGCCCCAGCCTCGACTTCGACGACTGAGCTGCGGCTGATCGTCGCCGCGACCGGTGGCGTCGCGGCGCAGAAGACCCCGACCCTCATCCGGCGCCTGCGACAGGCGGGTGCCCAGGTGCGTGCGGCGGCGACCGACGATGCGTACGGCTTCGTCACGCCGCTCGCCCTCGCCGTGGCGGCCGGTTCCCCGGTGCTGGACCGTGAACGCTGGTTCTCGGCGAGCGGCTCGGTCGAGCACGTCGACTGGGCGGCCTGGGCCGATGGGCTGGTCGTGGCGCCCGCGACCGCGGACGCGTTGGCGCATGCTGCGCACGGCGAGGCGGGCGACGTGGTGTCGGCCCTGATCGCCGCAGGTGTGCCGCGCGTGGTGTGGGCGCCCGCGATGAACCCGGCGATGTGGCGCCACCCGCCCGTCCGGGCCAACGTCGGCAGCCTCGAGTCGCTCGGGCACGCCGTCGTCGGTCCCGTACGCGGAACGCTGGCCGGTGCCGACGAGGGGGAGGGCGTGGGCCGACTCGCCGACGTCGACGCGATCGTGGCCGCGGTCCTTGGCCTCCGCCACGGACGCGATCTACGCGGCGTACGCCTGCTCGTGACCGCCGGTCCGACGCGGGAGTACCTCGACCCGGTGCGGTTCCTGAGCAACCCCTCGAGCGGTCGCCAGGGCTTCGCGGTGGCGCATGCCGCGCTCGCGCGCGGAGCGCGCGTCACCCTGGTGAGCGGCCCGAGCGCCGAGGCGGACCCGCCGGGCGCGGAGGTAATCCGCGTCGAGAGCGCCGCGCAGATGCTCGCCGCGGTCGAGGCGCGCTTCGAGGAGAGCGACGCGCTGGTGATGACGGCGGCGGTGGCCGACTGGGCGCCCGCGCAACGCTCCACGCGCAAGGAGCCGAAGGGTCCCGCGGAGGCGCGGCGCACCCTCGAGCTCGAGCGCACGCCCGACATCCTGATGGCCCTGCGCGAGCGGCGCAAAGAGCGGGTCGTGATCGGCTTCGCGATGGAGACGCACGAGGGTGTCGAGCGCGCCGCACGCAAGGCGCGCGACAAGGGGTGCGCGTTGATGGTGCTCAATTTCCCTGCCGCCACCCCCGGGGTGGGGTTCGGCGCGGACGCGGTGGAGGCGACCCTGGTGCGGCCCGACGGAACCCGTGAAGGTCTGCCGTGCATGCCCAAGGGAGCGCTCGCGCACGAGTTGCTGACGCGCTTGCGTTCGTTGCTGGCCCGGTCGGCCGCGTCGGAAGGTCCGTGACGCGCGGTGGCGCAGCCGACGCAGTGCGCAAGGACCTGACGTATACTGAATAAATATGCCGAGTAAAGAGTATCGCCAACGCCTGATCGCCGAACTGGTCGAGAACGAGTTCATCTCGACCCAAGCCGAGATCGCGGAGCACCTGGCCCGACGCGGCATCAAGGTGACTCAGGCCACCATCAGCCGTGACGTCAACGAGCTTCGCCTCGTGCGCCTGCCGGCCGGCAACGGGCAGCACCGCTACCGTTCGACCCCGCTGACGGCGCAGGAGGATGTCCTCGGTGAGCTGGGGCAGCGATTCCGTCTGTTCGTGCGCGACCTCGACCGCGGCGAGAACATCCTCGTCATCACGACCGACGAGGGGCACGCGTCCGGCATCGCCTACGTGCTGGACAAGCTCGATCGCGACGAGGTGGTGGGCACCCTCGCCGGGCAGAACACCATCCTCGTCGTCGCTCGCAGCAGCGCCGAGGCCGCGTCCCTGCTCGAGGAGCTCGAGGGACTTCTCGAGTAGCGCGCGGCGGGGCCGTCACCGGGCACGCCCGCGCGCCCGCCGCCCCGGCCGCGAGCCGCCCGCGCGCCCCGCCGCCACACCATGATCCAGCTCGTCGCGAACGCGTTCATCACCCTCCTCGTCGTGGTCGACCCCGTAGGCGTGGCGGCGTTGTTCGCGGCGCTCACGTTCGGCGACGAGCCGCGCGTGCGCCTGCGCACCGCGCTGAAGGGCACCCTGCTCGCGACCGGCATCCTGCTCGTGTTCACGCTGCTCGGCGGGCGCCTCCTCGACGCCCTCGGCATCTCCGTCCCGGCGTTCAGGATCGCCGGCGGTGCCCTGCTGTTCCTCCTGTCGGTCGACATGGTCCTGGCGCGGGACTCGGGGCTGCGCTCCACGACGCTGCGGGAGAACGAGGAAGCGGCCACGCGCCAGGACATCTCCGTGTTCCCACTGGCCATACCTCTCATCGCGGGGCCGGGCGCGCTCACGTCGATGCTGTTGCTCAGCGGCCGCGGACCCGGCGGCGGGGCCGCGACCGTCGCCGTCCTGGGCGTGATGGTGGCGACGATGGCGCTGACGTTGGGTGCTCTCCTGGTCGCCGCCCGCCTCATGCGGGTGATCGGCGTCACCGGCGCCGGGGTGATCAGCCGCGTCCTCGGGATCCTGCTCGCGGCGTTGGCCGTGCAGTTCGTGCTCGACGGGCTTCGCACCGCGGTCCTCTCATGAAGCGGTGCGCGGGTGGCGCGCACGGAGGGCGTGCTAGCCTGGGCTCCATCGTGGAGGCCTTTCATGCGTAGGTGGATCTTGATCGTCGTCGCCGTGCTGCTCGGCAGTGCCGGCTTCGCGTCCAGCCTCATCGTCTACCCGTTCGCCTCCCAGGACGCGCTCCTGGGGGTAGCGGTGGCCGACCAGCTCGCCGGCGCCTTCGACGGGCCGGCGGCCGTGGTCGGGCCGGCCACGGCGCCGGGTCTGCTGCCGCCGGTGGTGGCGCAGGGCGGCTTCATCAACCTCACGACGCTGATCGGACCGCAGGCGCTCACGTCGCCGAGCGGCGCGCAGCTCCTCCGGGGCGCGACCGGTGCCGATGTCGCGGCCACGGGGACGATCAGCGTCACCGACGGCGGGCTCGAGCTGGCGCTGGAGGTCGCCTCGGCGGCCGGCCTCAGGCGCGTCTCGGTGACGGCGCCGAAGGACGCTCCGTCGCAGTTGGCGGTCCTGGCGGCGCCCGTGCTGGCGGCCGCCCTGGGCGTTCGCACGCCGGCGATCGATGGCTCCATCGACCTCTCCGGCGGGGACGGCGACTACGCGCGCGCTCTCACCCTGGTGGGTGCCGGCTTGCCGCAGGACGCGGACAACATCCTCGCCCGCGCCCGCGATCAGGGCGCCACGTTGCCGCCGCGAGCGGCGGCGCTCGAAGCGGACCTCGACGCGCTGCTGCGCAACGGTTCGCCGGCGAGCCCGGTGCGCCTGGCCGTGATGTCGCTGAGCCTGTCGAACCTCGACGTGGGCCGTAGCCTGCAGTACTTCGAGCGCGCCGCGGCCGACCTCGCGCTGCCGGTCACCCACGTCTGGATGGGCGCCCTCGACGCCTCGGTGAACGACGCCGAGGGCGCCTCGGCCGCGTTCGACGCGGCCGCGGCGGCGTACCCGTTCGGCCGAGCAGCGCGCGCGGCGTACCGCGTGACGCGGGGCGATGGCGACCTGAGCGACGTCGACGCCCTGATCAGCGCGGGCACGTCCGGCGGCGGCGACGCCGCGGCCCTCCTCGGCGCGGCGGTCGCCGGCAACGAGGCCGGGGACGTCGAACGGGAGAAGGCGGCCCTCGTGGCCCTGGGCCACGCGGCCCCGTTCCTCCCGTACAGCTTCGAGCGACGGGCCTACATCGCCTTCGATCAGGACGACCCGCTGACGGCGGCGCGCGCCCTGACGGTGGCGGTCCAGCTGGCACCCGAGAGCGACCTGTACTGGACCAACCTGGGTTGGGCGGACTACCTGCTGGGATTCCTCCAACGCAGTGAGGACGCCTCGCTCAAGGCGTTGCAGCTGGCCCCGTCGCAGTACATCGCGAGCTACAACCTGGGTCTGGTGCGCGCCGTGACCGGCCGGCTGCAGCTCGCGCTCGACGCGTACTCCGCGGCCCTCCGCTTCGACCCCGCCGTGGACGACGAGGCGGTGCACGACCTCGAGCGGGCACGCGCGACGTACCCCGACCAGCCGGGCGTTGCCTTCGCGCTCGGCCGCCTATACGAGGCTAAGGGGCGCCGCACCGACGCGCGCGACGCCTACCGGGCGTACCTGCGCGCGGCGCCCGCGGGCGCGCCCCTCGTGGATGTAGCCCTCCAGCGCGTCACGGCGCTCAACGCGCCGCCGCCGCCGATCGAGATCCAGGGTGGCGTGAGCGCGCACCTCGGCCGGCGCGGACCCGAGGCCGCCCCGTTCCATCCCGGCGATCCCGTCTATCCGAGCTTCGAGCTGAGCACGCCCGGCGACGCGCTGCCGCGTCAGATGCACGTGAGCCTCTCGCTGGCGGACGCATCCGGATCGGCCGTGGCCACGTCGGAGGAGGACGTGAGCATCCCGGCCGACGCCGTGGGTTTCGTGGTCGACGATCTGGAGCTGCCCTTGCCCGACGACCTCGCGGCCGGCACGTACACGCTGGCGGTGCGGGCCACCGCCGGCGAGGACCGGACCGTCGACGGTGAGACCGATCTCGTGGTGGACGGCGGCCCGGTGGCGCTGCGCCAACTCGTCGGCCGCGGCATCACGATGACGGCCCTCGACAGCGGGAGGCCGCTGTACGCCGAGGCCGACCTGGCCGATCCCTCCACGCTGACGGCCACGCTCCTCGACGAGCTGCAGACCACCGCGGGCGAGGCCGAGCAGGCCCTGCCCAAGGTCGACGGCGGCCGCTTCGACGGCCTCACGGGCGCCGATGTCTTCCGCCGTTCCACGGCGGGGGACGTCGAGGACTTCCTCACCTACCTGCTGGCGTCGGACGCCGGCGATACCAGCTTCACCTTCGTCGATGCATACGCCCAGTGGGTCCTGGACGGCACGCCCGCCGGCCCGGTAGGGGACGGAGCGGCGCCGACCGGGCCGTGAGCGTCCGGGCCGTGAGCGTCCGCGCCGCGGCGCGCGCCTCTGGTCAGGTGCCGAACAACCGGCCGAAGATGCGGAAGCCCGCCAGGTAGGTCCCGAGCGCGGATCCCAGCGTGGCCAGCAGGAACACGAGGAAGGTGCGTGCCACGCGGTTGCGCCACCATCCACGCACGCTCGTCACGTCGGTGCGCAACGTGGTGAAGTCGCCCACGTTGGGCCGGCGCAGCCACAGCTCCACGCCGGCGGCGACGAACCCCGCGCCGATGAGCGGGTTGAGCGACGTGAGCGGTGCCGCCAGCGCGGTGGCCACGATGGTGACCGGGTGCGCCAGCGCGATGAGCGCGCCGAGTGCGGCGAGGCCGCCGTTGATGACGACCCAATCGCCCACCAGCGAGAGGCCCAGATTGGGACTGCGGGCGAAGCCGAGGACGAACCCGGCCAGGATGATCGCCACGATGGCCCACGGGATGGCGCGTGCCCACCGGTTCGGGGGCGGGGTCATCGCCAGCTCCGCCAACCTCCGCTCGGGCGGCGTGGGTGCGGGCGTGGCGAGCGCTGCACGCACGCCCTTGAGGTGTCCGGCACCGAGGACCACGAGGATGTCGTGCGGACCGGCTGCGCCCGCCCGCCGCGCCTCCTGCTCCAGGCGGGCCGCGATGAAGCGGTCGCGCTCGGCGATGAGCGGCTCGTAGAGCCGCTCGCTCCGCTCCGCGAACTCCGTGAAGGTGGACTCGAGCATGTCGCCGTCCTTGAGGTGCTCGATCTCCTCCTCGCTGATCTCCTCCCGGCTGAACAGGCCGGCGAGCAGCCCGCTGAGGATCGTGAGCCGCTGCCACCAGGGGACGTTGGCGTACACCCTGCGGAGCGTGACGCCGATGTCGCGGTCGACGAGCAGGAGGGGGAGTCCGGCTCGCTCGGCGGCGGCGATGGCGGCGCGCATCTCGGCGCCGGGCTCGATGCCGAGCTGGTCGGCCAGCCGTTGCTGGAAGGCGCCGAGCGCGAGGTTGGCCGCGACCATCCCCGCCTTGCCCTCCCGGAACACGCGGAAGAGGTCCATCTTGGCCCAGCGGTCGGCATCGGTGATGGCCGCGTGGCGCCCCGGGTCGAGCTCGATCGCCACGGCGTCGAAGGCGCCGCTGGCGGCGAGCGTCTCGACGACCTGCGCGCTCGAGCGGGAGACGTGGGCCGTGCCCAGCAGGGTGTAGCGCGCGCCGTGCGCCTCCACGACGTGGATGGGCTGGTCGCCGGCGAGGGCCGCGAGCGCCTCGGGCGTGAGGGGGGAGAGGTCGGGCGCACCGGGGGGGGCGCCGTCGGCCGGCCCGAGCTCGGCGCCATCGGGACGGGTGGGCCCGGCTTGGCCGTGCCCGGGTTGGGTGGGCTCGGGTTGGGTGGGCCCGGGTTGGGCGCGCTCGTCGGCTCGGTGGTGTCCGGGCTTGGGTGGGCTCGGGCTGGCTGCGGTCGGGCTCGGTGCGGTCGGGCTCGGTGCGGTCGGGCTCGGTGCGGTCGGGCACGGGGCGCGCGGCGCGCGCCCCGTCAACGTCTTCGGTCATGACGCGAGTGTACCTGGCAGGGCACCCGGGTCACGGGTGCGTGAGCTGCCGCAACGCGCTGATCTGCTCCACGGTGCCCATGACCAGCAGGCGGTCCGCGGAGCGCACCACGAATTCCGGCGCCGGGTTCGGGTGCGTGTCGCCGGACCTGAACACGGCCAGTACGCTGACGCCCGTTCGGCCGCGGAGGGCGAGCTCGCGCAAGCTGCGTCCGACGAGCTCGCTCGCCTCGGCCACGTCCTCCTCCTCGATCGCGAGCTCGCCGCGGCGCTCCCTCAGCGTGCCGTGGAGGAAGTCGACGGTGGCCGGGCGCACCACCGTGTTGGCGAGGCGCCGCCCTCCGAGGGTGTAGAGGTCGATCGCGCGGTTGGCGCCCGCACGCTCGAGCTTGCGCACGGCGGCGGCCTCGTTGGCGCGCGCGACGATCGGCATGTCCGCCCGCAAGGCGCGCGCCGACATGACCACGAAGGCGTTGGTGGCGTCGCTGTTGGTCGCGACGATGAGCCCGCGTGCGCGCTGCACGCCGGCTCGCACGAGCACCTCCTCGTCGTCGGCGTCGCCGATCACGTACAGCAGGCCGGCGTCCTGGAGCTCCTTCTCCGTGGCCGGATCGATGTCCACGACGACGAACGCCACGTGCTCATGCGCCAGCTCCTCGGCCGAGCGCCGGCCCATCCGGCCGTATCCCACGACGATGACGTGGCCGCTCACGGCGGCGAGACGATGGTTCATGGCCCTCCTCCCGAAGGGGTCGCGCAGCTGCTGACCCACGAGGTAGTCCATCACGGCGGCCAGCAGGTAGAACAGGCTCCCGATGCCGGAGACGGCGACCAGGATCGCGATGATGCGCCCGACGCTGTCGAGTGGGTGGATCTCCTCGTAGCCGACCGTGGTGATCGTGATGAACGTCATGTACAGGGCGTCGAGCCAGGTCGCGTGTTGCGGGGCCCAGCTGACCTTGAACGCGACGGTGCCACCGATGACCACGGCAACGAACATCACCAGTGGGATGCGGACGCCCTCCAGGAAGCGCGAAGTCTCGTAGCGCGGCGTCACGCCCCAGTATGGCAGGTGACCGAGGGCCCGGCCGGCCGGGCCGGGGCGTCCGCCCGCGCCCGTCGCACCACCGCGGCACTTCCTACAATGGAGGCATGTCCAAAGAGCAACGGCGGCGGAAGATCGAGCAGCGCGAGCGCGACCGGGCTCGCCAGGTGACGCCCGGCAAGATGGTGCGCCTGTTCGTCAAGTCGGTCGTGTTCGCGGTCCTCGTGAGCATCCTCGTGCTCGTCCTGGTGGCGCTGCACTTCCCCGGGCTCGGCACCATCTGGGTCCAGATGGTCATCGTGTTCGGCGCCTACCTGCTCGCCTACCCGGTCCTCATGAGCGAGTTCAGGGTCAAGCGGGGTGCGGCGCGCGCCTCGCCCGCGGCCCCGCCGGCGGCGGAGACGACGGCGAGGGCGACGGCGAAGGGGCCGGCGAAGGAACCTGCGAAGGGGCCCGCGAACGAACCTGCGAAGGGGCCCGCGAAGGGTTCGGCGAAGGGGGCCGCGCGGGGGCCGGCCACGACCGAGTCCGCGCCGTCCTCGCCGAAACGGCCGGCGACGAAGGCCCGCAGCGGCTCGCGCCGCGGCGGCGGGAGGTGATCCGGGCCGCCGGCGGCTCGGCGCGCCCTACGAGGCATACGAGCCTCTACGAGCAGGTGCGCTTCGCCAGGCTGTGGCTGCCGCTCGCCATCGTCGGGGTGGTCCTGCTGCACCAGCTCGTCATCGTTCCCTTGGGCGGCGAGCGGTTCCGCTTCTGGTCGCAGATCCTCTTCTACTCCATCCTGGGCCCGCTGGTCACCTACCTCACCCTCAACTGGATCGCCACGGAGGTGCGGCTGCGAGAGCAGGCCCAGGACGAGCTGGCGCGGCTGTTCGGGGAGCTGCGCAGCAGCCACGAGATGCTCACCGCCATCCAGCGGGTGACCGAGCAGTTCGCGGGCGCCGTCGATCTCGAGGCTGCCCTGGTGGCCGCATCGGGCGGTCTCGTGGACGTCACGGGCGCCCGCGCCGTGGCCGTGTTGATAGGACCGGCCGAGCTCGGGGTGACCCACGGTGTCGGGCTCGACCGGGCGCAGGAGCGCGACGCGGTGGCGCGGGACGCGCGCCTTCGAGGGGGCTCGCCTCCGTCGGAGCGGTCCACCCTCGAGGGGCGCGAGGCGTGGGTGTTGACGCACCTGCTGGCATGGGGATCGGGTCCTGAAGGATCGCTGCACGCGTACTACGACGCGTCGCCCTCGGCGCGCCAGCGCGAGGCGTTCAGCATCCTGGCGTCGGAGTTCTCGGCCGCCGCGGAGGCGAGCCGCAGCCGTACGCGGGACCTGCTCACCCTCTTCGACGTCGATCGCTCGATCCGGGCCGAAGGCAACCTCGAGCGGCTCCTGCACACCCTCCTGACGCAGACGATGGCGAGGGTGGAGGCGAGCCGCGGCGGGGTCTACCTCGCCGACGAGGCCCGCCTGCTGCAACTCACGTCGCACAGCGGCGTCGGGCGGTTGGTGAGCGCGGCGCCGTTGCGCCTGGGCGACGGGCTCATCGGACGCGCCGCGCAGGCGCGCGAGCCGCGCATCGTCAACCGCTTGTCGCCGGCCGACCGCGCCGGAAGCGGCATGCTGTTGAGTGCCGCGGGCAGCGTCGTGGTCCTGCCGCTGCACTCCGACGAGGAGCTGCTCGGGGTGGTGGTGCTGGCCCACGACGACGCCGATCACTTCGACGCCGCGACGCTGCCCTTCCTGGGCCTGCTGGCGAGCCAGGTCAGCCTGGCGGTGCGCAACGCCAGCGCCTACCTCCAGTCCGAGGAGCTCGCCATCGCGGAGGAGAGGGCGCGCATCGCCCGTGAGATCCACGACGGTGTCGCCCAGGCGCTCGCCTTCACCGCGCTCAAGCTCGACCTCATCGCGCGGCTGCTCGAGCGCGACCCTGCGAAGGCCGCGAGCGAGCTCCGGACGGCCAAGGACACGGTGCGCGAGACGATCAAGGAGGTGCGCCGTAGCATCTTCGCGCTGCGCCCCATCGACCTCGAGAGGCACGGCTTCGTCGAGACGCTGCGGCGCTACGCGACCGACTTCGGCCAGCAGAACGACATCCACGTCCGCGTCGAGATCGGCGCCCTGCCGCAGCTCGGCATGAAGTCGGAGGCCGTGCTCTTCCGCATCTTCCAGGAGGCGATGAACAACGTAGCGAAGCACGCCCACGCGCGCTCGGTGGAGGTGAGGCTCGGGCGTTCGCAGGAGGGGATGCCGATGATCAGCGTCATCGACGACGGCCTAGGGTTCGATCCCGCCGTGGTCAGCGACCGCGTCACCAGCGCGGGCGGGCTCGGCCTGCGGCAGATGCGCGAGCGGGTCGAGTCGCGGGGGGGCCGCTTCGAGGTGAGCAGCGAGCCGGGCCGCGGCACGACGGTCGTCGCGGCCGTCCCGGAGTGACAGGGCCGGAGGGGCGGTGGGAGACGGAGGAGCCCGTCAGCGGCTGCGCGGGTCGAGGGCGTCGCGCAGGCCGTCGCCCAGCAGGTTGAACGCGAACACCGTCACGAAGATGGCGACGCCAGGCACGACCGACAGGTAGCGCGCGCTGTAGAGGTAAGTGCGGGCCTCGCTGATCATCGCGCCCCACTCCGGCGTCGGTGGCTGCGCACCCAGGCCGAGGAAGCTCAGCGTGGCGGCCGTGAGGATGCTGGTCGCCAGGCGCAGCGAGGCGTACACGATGAGCGGCGACACGATGTTGGGCAAGATCGCTTTCAGGATGACGCGTGGGTGGCTCGAGCCGATCGCGCGCGAGGCGGCCACGTAGTCCGCCTCCCGTACCGCGAGGACGGCGCCGCGCGTGATGCGCGCGAAGGTCGGCACGGAGAAGATCGCGACGGCCATCACGACGTTGATGAGGCCCGTCCCGAGCGCGGCCACGATGGCGATCGCCAGGAGGATGCCCGGGAACGCGATGAGCACGTCCACGACCATCATCACGGGCCGGTCGAGGCGGCGGAAGTAGCCGGCCGTGAGGCCCAGCGCCACGCCCAGCGCGAGCCCGAGGACGACGGAGCTCAGCCCGACGGAGAGCGACACCCGCGCCCCGTACACCATGCGGCTGAGCAGGTCGCGTCCGAGCGCGTCGGTGCCGAGCAGGTGGCCCGGCGCACCGGGCGGGAGGAGCACGGCGCCGTAGTCCTGGAAGTAGGGATCGACCGGCGACAGCAGCGGTGCCGCCGCCGCGGCCGCCACCACCAGCACGGCGAGAGTGCCGCCGATCACGAAGTGAGGGCTGCGCAGCATGCGGCGCGCCACCTTCGATCCGCGGCGACGGCGTTCCCCGAGGCGGGCGCTCGCGGTGCTCACGCGTACCTGATGGTCGGGTTGAGCAGGGCGTAGGAGAGGTCGACGAGGAGGTTGACGACCACGAAGGTGGTGGCGATGAACACGACGCTGCCCTGGACCACGGCATAGTCTCGGGCCAGGATGCTGTCGACGGCGAGCCGGCCGATGCCGTTGATGGCGAACACGGACTCGGTGACCACCGCGCCTCCCAGCAGCGCGCCGAAGTTCAGGCCGAGCACGGTGATGACGGGGATCATGGTGTTGCGCAACGCGTGCCGGAACAGCACGCCGCGCTCGTGCAGCCCCTTGGCGCGCGCCGTGCGGATGTAGTCCTGACTGAGCACGTCCAGCATGCCGCTGCGCGTGAGGCGCGCGACGAGGGCCATGCCCCCCGTCCCGAGCGTGATGGCCGGAAGGACGAGGGAGAGCAGCCCGTCGGGGGTCCAGAAGGGGTGGGTGTAGCCCGCGGCCGGGAACCAGGCGCGGTCTACCGAGAACCACAGGATGAACAGGATGCCGAGCCAGAAGTTGGGGATGGAGACCCCGAGCAGGGACACGTTCATGAGGGCGAGGTCGGTCGCTCCGTTGGGCCGCGTCGCCGCCCACACCCCGAGCGGGATGCCGAGCAGGGTGACGAGCATGCTGGTGAACGCCAGCATCGCCGTGTTGGGGAGGCGCACGGCGATCATCTCCCGGACGCTCTCGCGGCGCTGCACGCTCTCGCCCAGGTCTCCGTGTACCAGGTCCCACAGGAACGTGCCGTACTGCACGGTCAGCGGGCGGTCGAGGTGGAGACGGGCGCGGATGTTGGCGATCTCGTCGGCGGTGGCCGTCGGCCCCCCGATGAGCGAGGCCGGGTCGCCGGGCGAGAGGTGGAGGATGAGGAAGGTCAGCACCGTGACGCCGAGGAGGACGGGCACGGCTTCGAGCAGTCGGCGCAGCGCGTAGAGGGTCACGTCAGGGGGTCACTCGGTTCCGCGGGTCGAGCGTGTTCCGCCGGGTCGTGGGCTGGTGGCGGGGGGCGCTCGCGGCGAGCGCCCCCCGGCGTCCGGCCGACGGGGACCGCGTTCGCGGCCCCTGCCGGTGGACGCGCGTGCGTCAGTTCACCGTCGCGTTGGCGATCCCCCACTCGCCGTTCGGGAGCAGGTCGATCCCGCTCACGTTGGTCCGGTTGGCGATGAGGGCGACACCGTGGTAGAGCGTGACCCACGCCACGTCCTTCAGCAGCAGGGCGTTGGCCTGGTCGAGCAGCTCCAGCCGCTTCTGCTGGTCGGTGGTCGCGCGGCTCGCCTCGATGAGCTTGTCGGCATCGGGGTTGTCGTAGGCGGAACGGTTCGAGGAGCCGATGTTCTGGGCGTCGAGGTTCGGGAACAACAGCTCGGAGCCGTCGGCGGTCACGTTGGTCCACCCGAGGAGGTAGAGGTCCTGCTCGTACTTCTGGGTGGAGGAGAGGTACGCGCCCCATTCGACGGTCTTGATGGTCGCGTCGATGCCGGCCTGGCTCAGCTGCCCCTGGACGATCTGCCCCACCTTCGGGTAGTTGCCGATCTGGGGGACCCAGAGCTCGACGGGCCTCGTGCCGGTGGCGGCCGCCCAATCGGCCTTCGCCGCGGCCGGGTCGAAGGCGGTGCAGTTCTCCTCGACGCCGTCGACGTAGCCGAACACCTGCGGGCCGATGATGCTGCACGACTTGGCGGCCAGCGGGTCGAGCAACCGCACGATCACGCTCTGATCGATGGCCGCGGCGACCGCCTGACGCGCCTTGAGGTCCTGCCACAGGGGCTTCTGGTAGTTGAAGCCGAGGTAGAACACGGGCGTCCCGGGCTTGATGACCACGTTCACGTCGGCGTTCTGCTGCAGGCGCCCGACGAGCTCCGGCGGCACGTTGTCGATGAGCTGGACGTCACCGCGCTCCAGCAACGCGACTTGGGTGTTCATGTCGGGGATCACGCGGATCACGAAGGTCTCGATGCTCGGCGCGGTGCCCCAGTAGTCGGGGTTGCGCTTCAGCGTGATGTGGTCGCCCGAGACCCACTCGTCGAGCATGAAGGGGCCGGTGCCGACGGGGTTCTTCATCAGGTCGCCGTACTTCTCGACGGCCGTGGGGCTCACGATGGCCGCGTTGGAGTGGGCGAGCGCGGCGAGGAACGCGCCGTACGGCGCGGACGTGGTGATCTTCAAGGTGAGGTCGTCCACCGCCTCGATCGTGTCGACCGGGGCCAACAGGCTGGCGCGCGGGGAGCCCGTGTCGGGATCCTTGATGCGCTCGAAGGTGGCCTTGACGGCCTCGGCGTTGAACGGCGTGCCGTCCTGGAAGGTCACATCGGGGCGCAGGTGGAAGATCCAGGTGTTGGCGTCCGGCGTCTCCCACGATTGCGCCAGCCACGGCACCAGCTCGTTGGTGGCGGGGTCGCGCTTGACCAGGTTCTCGTAGATGTGACGGTTCACCACCGACGACACGGAGTCGTTGGTGAGCACCGGCGACAGGCCTACCGCGTCGGCCTGCGCCGCGTAGGTGAAGGTCTGCGCCGCGGCGGTGGCTCCTACGAGCGCCATCAGCACGGCGACCAGCAAGCGTGCGCTTCTCCTCATGCCTCGTCAACCTCCCTCGGGCCCGAGCCCGGGCCGGCGAACGATGCTTCGTTCGACGGCTTCCAGATGTGCGAGCACGGCGCTGCGCGCCGCTTCGGCCTCGCCGGCGATGATCGCCTCGGCGATGGACGCGTGTTGGTCGACGGCCAGCATGGGCCGGTCCGCCGTGATCATGTGGGAGCGGAACTCCCGCAACAGGGTCTGAAGGGTGTTCAGGACGTGCAGCACGGTGGTGTTGCCGGCCACCCGGGCCACCAGGCGGTGGAAGTCGAGATCGGCGTCGAGCAGTGGCTGGCGCGCCTCGGCCAGGCGCCGCTGGCGGGCCACGGCCGTGCGTAGCCCGGCGGCGTCCTCGGGGCGGCAGTGGTGGGCGGCGAGGGCGGCAACCTCGGGCTCGAGCATGCGCCGGAACTGCATCAGGTCCTCCGCGTGCTGCGGCGTCGCCTGGAGCAGGCTGCGGAACGGAGCCGACAGCGCCTCGGGTCCCGGCGTGCGCACGGCCGTTCCGCCACCCTGACGCACGTGCAGATAACCCAGCAGCTCGAGCTCGCGGATGGCGTCGCGCAGCGTCGTGCGCGACACGCCGAAGCGTGCGGCGAGCGCCCGCTCGGGCGGCAACCGGTCGCCGTCTCGCAGCTCGCCGCGGCGCATCATGCCGAGCAGGGCGTCCTTGACGTCGTCGGACACCTTGCGCCGGCGGATGGTCAGGTTGCTGTCGATCGCTGCCTCCGGGGCCTGCCGACGCCGGGTGGCGTCGCGGCGCGGTCGCCGAGGTCGGACGGGGAGGGACTCGCGGGGACGGCTCGGGCGCGGAGCGTCGGGCTCCGACGTGCCGGCCGCGTTGTCGATCTGCGCGGGGCGGTTCGATCGAACCGGCGCCGGGAGGGCGGTGCGGCTCGCGGGGGTCCGGAACGGCCTGGGGAGCGGGTCGGCGGGGGAAGGGCGCGGACGAGTGCGGGAGCGGCTCGCGCGGTAGCGTCTGCGGGCGCGGGCCACGGAAGGGTTAGGAATGGCGCCTCGTGATCGAGACGTCTCGCCGTCGAGACGGTGGCCGGTTACCGGTCTGATGGTCCAACCTATCGGGAGACTATACGGGAGCCTGCATCCATGTCAACACCCGGCGCTCGGCACGCGCCGCCGCGGTCGCGGGCCCGCGCGCCACCCGCCCGACCAACGGGCGCCCCGCGCGCCGACGTCCACCCGCACCACGAGCGGGGCGCCCCGCGCACGCCGCGCTCCACCTGCACGACGAACGCGGCGCCCCGCGCGCGCCGCGTTCCACCCGCACGACGAACGGGGCGCCCCGCGCGGGACGCCCCGTTCAACCGTCGTGTCGTTACTTCTTGCTGCGCCGGTAGCTGTCGCCGAAGCGCTTCTGGAACTTCTCGACGCGCCCCTCGGTGTCGATGAAGCGCTGCTGACCGGTGTAGAACGGGTGGTTTCCCGACCACACGTCGACGTGCATCTCGGGCTTGGTGCTGTAGGTCTCGAGCACCACCTTGCCCTCGCAGATCACCTTGCAGGGCACCATCTTCGGGTGTATGTCCTTCTTCATCCTCGGTCCTCCGCCCGCGACGCTCGCGGCGCCGCCGGGTCCCCGGTAGGGGTCGTCTCAAGCCTTGCGATGATAGCAGACGCGGGGCGTGTCGCGCCAGCCGAGGCACCGGCCCCCGCCGGTCGGCGCCGACGCTCCTCAGGCGGTGGAGGGCAGGCCGCGCACCTGCCGCTTGACCCGGGCGACGATGGCGCCCATGCCGCGCAGGCGCAGCGGCGAGATCAGCTCCGACAGGCCCATCTCCTCGTAGAAATCGTCGGGCGCCTCGAGCACCTGCTCGGGCGTCAGCCCCGACAGGCCCGCGTGCACCACCCCGGCGAAGCCGCGCGTGGTCGGCGCCTCCTCGGGGGCGTCGAAGTGCAGCACGACGTGCCCGTCGGCATCGGTCGCGACGGCGAGGAACAGCGGCGTCTGACACTCGTGCACCCGCTCCAGCTGCCCGCCCAACTCCGGCGGCAGCGGCGGCAGCTTGCGCGCGTACTCGAGCAGCAGCTGCAGGCGTAGCTGGCGCGGGGCGCCACGGAAGGTCTCGATGATCGTCTGAAGGGCGGCCGGGGTGCTCACGTCCGCCACCCTACCGACGTCGCGCGGCACCGGACGTAGTCCGCAGGGCCTCGCGGGCGGGATCGAACAGCTCGGGATGGGGCGCGGCGCCGCCCTCGGCGATGTCCACGAGCCACTCCCCCAGCAGCGGACCGAACTTGAAGCCGTGGCCGCTGAAGCCTCCGCCGAAGGCGATCCCCGGGTGGTCCGGGTGGCGGCCGAGGATGAAGTGCTCGTCCGGCGTCTTCGTGTACAGGCACGTCTGGAACTCGTTCCAGCGAGGCTGGAGCCCCGGGAGGAAGCCTCGCGCGGCGGCGACCGAGGCGCGCGCATCGCCCTCGTTGAGCTCGAAGTCCCGCTCCTCGAGGCGGATGCGCGGGGCACCCGTGTGGTTCGAGAGCTTGATCGAGGCCGGGCGCTCCAGGATCGGCAGCCCGTACACCATGGAGCCGCGATGGATGAAGATCGGGAAGCGGCCCGGCGCGAACGCCGCGGCGTCGTCGACGCCGACGTACAGCACCTGCTGGCGCTCGACGCTCAGGCTGTCCGCGACCTCGCCGAGGAAGCGGCCGAGCCACGCGCCGGCCGTGAGCACCACGGAGCCGGCGGCGTACGCGGCGCGTTCGCTGCGTACCACCACGCCGTCGTTTCCCGGCTCTATGGCGATGACCGGCTCGGAGTCGTGCAGCACCGCCCCGCGACGCGCCGCGAGCCGCAGCATGGCGAGCACCGCGCGGTCGGCGGCGAGCACGCCGGCCGCCGGCTGGAAGATCGCCTCGTCGTGGCGCCCGAGCCGGAGCGCGGGGAAGCGCCTCGCGACGTCGTCGGCGCCGAGCCGCTCCACCTCGCTGCCGGCCTCGCGCAGGGCGCGCTCGATGCGGTCCAGCTCCGGGTGTCCGGCGGGCCCGAGGTCGACGCCGCCGCTGCGAACGAGCAGCCGCTCATCGGCATCGCGTTCGAGCTCGAGCCACATCTCGTCGGCGCGGCGGCACATGCGCACGTAGCGCGCGTCCTCGTAGGCGTGCCGGAAGATGCGCGAGCCGCCGTGCGAGGACCCCAGGGGGTGGAGGAACGCGTGCTGCTCGAGCAGGAGAACGCGCCGCCCGCCGCCGCCGCGCGGGCGCGTCGCTCGGTACGCCGCGGCACTGCCCGCCACCCCGGCCCCCACGATGACGAGGTCGAAGCTGTCCATGCCGGCCTCCTGGCGGCATCCTACCGGCTGAGGGCCGCCGCCGGGCCGGATGGTAGCATGTGCACGCGATGCCGACCCTGCCTTCCACCGTCACCGTCGGGCCGCAGGGCGCCGTCCAGGGCACGTTGCGGGTCCCCGGCTCGAAGAGTCTCACCAACCGCGCGTTGATCGTCGCCGCGCTCGCCCGCGGCGAGACCCGGCTCGAGGGCGCGCTCGTGGCGGAGGACTCCGAGGTGATGGTCCGCGCCCTCAGCCGGCTCGGTTTCGAGATCGACGCCCGCGCCGAGCGCATCGTGGTGCAGGGGCTCGCGGGCAAGGTTCCGGCGCGCACCGCCCGGCTCGACCTGAGGCTGTCCGGCACGAGCATCCGCTTCCTCACGGCGCTGGTCGCGCTCGGGCGCGGCACGTTCCGGCTCGACGGCATCGCGCGGATGCGCGAGCGCCCCATCCAGGACCTGCTCGACGCGCTCAACATGCTGGGCGCCGAGGCCTCGAGCGACGAGGGGAACGGCTGTCCGCCGCTCACCGTGCGGGCCAGGGGCCTGTCCGGCGGCGGCGCGCGCGTCTCCGGCGCGTTGAGCTCGCAATACCTCACGGCCCTGCTGATGGTCGCGCCGTACGCGGCCGGTCCGGTCGCCTTCGAGGTCGAGGGCACCCTGCAGTCGCGCCCCTTCGTCGACATGACCCTCGGGCTCATGAAGGACTTCGGCGTGAGCGTGGAGCGCGACGGTTACCGCCGCTTCCGCGTCGGACCGTCGGTGTACCGCGCGCGCCCGTTCGCCGTGGAGGGGGACGCCATGGCCGCCGGATACTTCTGGGCCGCGGCAGCCATCAGCAAGGGGCGGGTGCGCGTGACGAACCTGGGGCGCCGCAGCCGCCAGGGCGATGTTCGTTTCGTCGACGTGCTCGAGCGCATGGGGTGCCGGGTGGTATGGGGCGACGAGAGCTGCGAGGTGAGGGGCCCGTCCCGCCTCACCGGCGGCACCTTCGACCTCAACGACATGCCCGACCAGGCACAGACCCTGGCGGTGGTCGCGCTCTTCGCCGACGCGAAGGTACGCATCGAGAACGTCGCCAACCTGCGCATCAAGGAGACCGACCGCCTCGCCGCGCTCGCGCTCGAGCTCCGGCGGGTCGGTGCCAGGGTGGAGGAGGAGCGCGACGCGCTCGTCGTCTACCCGCTCGAGCGCGAGCCCAGGGAGGGCGCGACGTTCGAGACCTACGGCGACCACCGCATGGCGATGGCGCTGGCCGTGCTCGGAGCGCGCCTCCCCGGCATCGTGGTACGCGACCCGGGGTGCGTGGCGAAGACCTACCCGCGCTTCTTCGAGGACTTCCTGGGTCTGCTCGCGGGGCGGGCCGCGTGAGCACGGCTGCGCGCGTGCGGGAGGTGATCACGCTCGACGGCCCGGCCGCCTCGGGCAAGTCGAGCGTCGCGCGCCTCGTCGCCCGCGAGCTGCGGGTACCGTTCGTGTCGAGCGGCTTGCTCTACCGGGCCGCCACCCTCGTGGCCGAGTGGGCGGAGTGCGACCTGCACGACGAAGACGCCGTGCTGCGCCTGCTGCGGGAGCGGACGGTGCGGCTCGTCCCGTCGGTCGACGGCGACGGCATCACGGTCGACGGTCGCGACGTCACCGCCGAGCTCCACACGGACGCGGTCGACGGCGCCGTGTCCCTCGTCGCGCGCCACCCGCGGGTGCGGGAGTGGGTGGCGGAGCGCCTGCGCGACATCTCCGATCCTTTCGTGATCGACGGCCGCGACATGGGCACCGCCGTGTTCCCGGATGCGCGCCACAAGTTCTACCTCACGGCGCCCGCCGAGGTGCGTGCCCGCCGGCGCGTCGGTGAGCGTAGCGGGAACCTCGCGGAGGTCGCCGACGCCATCCGGCGCCGCGACGCGCTCGACGCGAAGCAGTCGGTTCCGGCCCCCGACGCCCGCCACATCGAGACCGGCGGCCTGTCGCTCGACGAGGTGCTCGAGCACGTGATGGCGGCGCTGCGCGAGCGGGAGCGGCGATGAGCCGCCGGCCCCGGGCGGGCGAGCCGTACGCGACGCCCGCAGCCGAGCTTCGCCACGTCATCGTCACCAGCACACGCTTCAAGCCCGAAGCGCACGCGCTCGCCGAGGAGCTGGTGGCGCGGCTCCGCGAGCTCGGCGCCCGCGTCGTCGTCGACCTCGCCGGCGACATGCCGCTGGCGGAGCGCGCGGCCGACGTCGACCTGGTCATGTCCGTCGGAGGCGACGGAACGTTGCTCGGCGCGGCGCGGCGCCTGGTGGGCGCACGCTGCCCGGTTCTCGGCGTGAACCTCGGCAAGCTCGGCTTCCTGGCGGAGTTCAGCGCCGACGAGGTGAGGGCCTTCCTCGCGGGCGACGCCGTCGACGGCTGGCGCATCAACCCCCGCATCATGCTCCAGGTCCGCCTCGAGGGGCGCGAGGGGCTGGTCCGCTACGCGTTGAACGACGTGGTGGTGTCGCAGGGCGTCGTGTCGCGCCTGATCAACATCGACATGGACGTCGACGGCCTGCACGCCATCCAGTACCGCTCCGACGGCCTCATCATCTCCACCCCGGTGGGCTCGACGGCCTACTCGCTGTCCCTCGGGGGGCCGATCCTCAGCCAGGGGCTTCGCGCCTTCGTCATCACTCCGCTCGCACCGCACTCGCTGACCAACCGCCCGATCGTCGTCGAGGGGGGCTCCGAGGTGGCGTTCGAGCTGCAGAACCAGGCGCGCGAGCTGGCCCTCGTCATCGACGGGCAGGAACGCATCGAGCTCCACCAGGGCGACCGCTTCAGGGTCAGCGCGGCGCCCACCGACCTCATGCTGGTGTCCTCCGGCCGCCGCACGTACTTCGACATCCTGCGGCAGAAGCTCGGCTGGGGCGCGCCTCCAGCGATGCTGTAGGGCCGTCGACCCGCAGCCGGCCGGCCCGGGAGGGCGCGTGAGGATCACCTTCGTCTCGAACGGTCACGGGGAGGACGCCATCGGCGCGCGCCTTGCCGTAGAGCTGTGGCGCATCGATCCCTCCCTGCGGCTGTCGGCGTACCCGCTCGTCAGCGACGGCGCCCCCTACGAGCGCGCGGCGGTGACCGTCCTGGGCCCGCGTCGTGCGCTCCCCAGCGGCGGCCTGATGCTCCACTCGTGGAGCAACCTGCGCGCGGACCTCGGGGCGGGCTTCGTGGGGCTGACGTTGCGTCAGGCAGGCGATCTCATGCGCCTGCGAAGCGACGCCGTGATCGTCGTGGGGGACCTCTACGCGCAGGCGCTCGCCGCGTTGGCGCGCGCCCGCGCCCGCTTCGTGGTGCAGCCGCTCGTATCGCTCCGGCACGCCCAGGGCGGCGGGCGGCGCGAGGCGCGGCGCTACTTCATGGAGCGCATCGCGTACCCCGAGCGCGCGCTCATGCGGCACCTCGCGGAGCGCGTCTACGTGCGCGACGAGCCCACGGCCCGATTCCTGCGTTCGCACGGCGTCGGGGCGGCTCGCTCGCTCGGCAACCCGATGATCGACATGGCGGCCGGCGCGGGACTCGACGAGGCTCGAGCCGCGGCCGGCGCCGCGCCCGTCGTCGCCTGCCTGCCGGGCACGCGGGCGTACGCCGCGATCGCCCTGGAGCGCATGGCCGCGGCGCTCGCTCGGATCGGGCCCGTGCTCGGGGTGGTGGCGTGGACCGGCGGTGCGCTGCCGCCCCTGCGGGGGTGGGAGGTCGTGCCCGCGCCACCGCGTATGTCGGGCCTGACGGCGGCGCTGCGGCGCGGCTCCAGCCAGCTGTGGCTGCTCGAGGGGCGGTTCGGCGATGTGCTGGCAAGCGCCGACCTCGCGCTCGGCACGGCGGGGACCGGCAACGAGCAGGCCGCGGGGCTCGGCCTTCCGGTGGTGAGCTTCCCGCTCGAGCCGCACTACACCCGCGCCTTCCTGGACAATCAACGCCGGCTCCTGGGGCCGGCCCTTCGCGTCGTCGCGGACGACCCCGGCGCCGTCGCCGCCGCCCTCGCGGAGCTGGCCGGGGACGCGGCCATGCGCCGGCGCGTCGGTGCCGAGGGGCGCCGCCGGATGGGTCCCGGGGGCGGGAGCAGCGCGATCGCGTCCGACGTGGTGGCGCGCCTGCGCGCGCTGCGCCTGCTCGCCTAGGGCGTTCCCCCCGCCTCGCCGCCGACGGCGCTCCCGCTCGGGACCGTCGCGCCCACGCGGCGCCGTTCCGCGCCGGACGCCGGCGCTTCCGCCAACAGCTCGCTCAGGCGCGAGAGGCAGCGCTGGTGCTTCTTGGCGTAGGCGCTGTCGGCGTAGCTCGGGTGGAACAGCTCGCGCAACGGCATGGCGCCGCTCGCCCTCAGGGCGACGCCCGCGTCGTAGAGCTTGTCGACGAAGTGCACGACGCGCAACGCGTCGTGTTGTAGCGCGACGGTGCGGACCCCCTCGAGGTAGAGCGTGCCCATCTGCGCCAGCAGGCTCCCGAAGCGCGATGGGTGCACGCGGCGGAGCAGCTCCAGCAGCTCGTCCCACGTTGCCGCGACGCGTGGGGCCGGTGCCGGCTCGTGACGCTCGAGGTCGCGCAACCGTGCCGCCGGGAGGAGCTCCGCGAGGCGACCGCGCTGCCGGTAGTCCGGCCCACCCACGGTGAGCACCTCGAAGCGCTCGGCCAGCGACTGTATCTCGCGTCGGAAGTCCTCGGCGTTGAAGCGCCCACGCCCCTGCGCCGACGGCTCGGTGTTCGAGGTCGTGATGACGTGGCAGCCGCCGTCCATCGCGGGCCCGAGGAAGCTCTTGACCAGGAGCGTGTTGCCGGGGTCGTCGAGCTCGAACTCGTCGACGCACAGCAGCCGCGCCGCGCCCAGCGTGGCGCGCGCCGTGCCCGCGCCCCGAACGCCGATGAGGTACACCAGCTCCTGGAAGCTGAGGTAGCGCTTGGGCGTGACGTCGGCGGCCGCGAAGGCCGCGGCGAGCAGGTGCGTCTTGCCGACGCCGAAGCCGCCGTCGAGGTACAGTCCACGCCCCGGCGGGGAAGGACGCCACCAGCGCCGGCGTGCCGCGGCGGCCCGGCCCGCCTCGGCCACGAACCCGCGCACCCGCTCGCGCGCCGCCGCCTGGCTCGCATCCTGCGGCTCGTAGCCCGCCAGCGTCGTGTCGGCGAACCGCGGTGGCGGCGCCAGGTCGTCCGGGTCGGGGGGTGTGGGGGGCCGAAGCTCCTCGAGACGGATCGGTCGCACCCGCGGAGAGTATCACGCGCTCCCGGCCCGGCCCGTGCCCGCGGCGGCGCCGCGCGCCAACGCGAAATGCCGTTTGACACGCCCTCGGGGCGGCAGTAGGCTACCGCTGTCGGTGTGTGGGGAAGTCCGGTGGGAATCCGGCGCTGTCCCGCAACGGTCACGCGCGGCCCATGCCGCGAGGAGCCCGAACACCACGCACCGGCGATCTGCACCCCTTGCGAGGACGAGGAAGGGCAGCCCGGCGCTCGCGCGCCCCGGCTCGCCATCCCGGCGCGGATGGAACCGCTCCCCATCGCAAGAGCTACGGAGGCACCCGTGTCCAGGCCGAGGGCGCCTGCGACCCACCCGCGCCGCGCCCCGAGGGCGCGAGCGCGACGCGAAGCCCGGCGCCACCGGCTCGACGTGCCGCTGGCGGTGTCGCTGTTGGCCCTGGCGGCGGCGTTCGTAGCCGGGCTAGCGGTCGGCACCGTGCCGATCGGCCCGGCGGGGCTCGCGCGGGCGGTCGCCCACGGGTTCACGGGCGCCGTCGCGGGTCCCGCGGACGTGATCGTGTGGCAGCTGCGGGTGCCTCGCGCGTGTCTGGCGGGCGTCGTGGGGGCGTGCCTGGCGCTCGCGGGCGCCACCTTCCAGGGAGTGTTCCGCAACGCCCTCGCCGACCCCTACCTGTTGGGCGCCGCGAGCGGGGCCGGCTTCGGTGCGGCCGTGGTGCTCGCGTTCGCCGGCGCCGTGCCATGGCTCGCCGGCCTGGGCGTGCCGCTGGCGTCCTTCATCGCCGCCCTCGCGACCGTGGCGCTCGTGGTCCTGCTCGGCAGTCGGGGGCGCGCGCTGCCGGCCGTCTCGCTCATCCTCGCCGGCGTGGTCGTCGGTTCGAGCCTCACGGCCGCCACCTCGTTCGTCCTGCTGGCGGCGCGCGAGCAGGCGGCCGGCATCCTCGCCTGGCTGTTGGGGTCGTTCACCTTCGCGAGCTGGGGCCGCCTGGCCGCCGTCCTTCCGCTGGCGCTCCCGGCCCTGCTCCTCGCCGTCGTCGGCGGGCGCGCACTGGACGTGCTGCAGCTCGGCGAGGAGAGCGCCGCGCAGCTCGGCCTCCCGGTCGAGACGGTGAAGATCGTCCTGCTGGCGGCGGCCACGCTCGCCACGGCCGCCGCCGTGAGCGTGGCCGGGATCATCGGCTTCGTGGGCCTGGTGGTGCCCCACGCCGTGCGGCTGGCCTTCGGGCCGGGCCACCGTAGGTTGCTGCCGCTGTCCGCCGTCTGGGGGGCGCTCTTCCTCATCCTCGCCGACCTGCTGTCGCGCACCGTGCTGGCCCCCGCCGAGGTGCCGGTCGGCATCGTCACCGCGCTGGTCGGGGGTCCCGTCTTCCTTGCGCTGCTGCGGCGGCAGGGCGCGCGACCGTGACGTTGGCGCTGGACCGCGCGTGCGGCGGCTACGGCGGGGCGGACGTCGTTCACGACGTCGACCTGGAGGTCGGCGCGGGAGAGGCGATCGGGCTCATCGGCCCGAACGGCGCGGGGAAGTCGACGCTCGTGAGGCTCCTCACGGGGATCGTCGTGCCGACGGCAGGCAGCGCTCTGCTGGACGGCCGCTCGCTGCGCCGCTGGCGCCGAAGGGAGCTGGCCGCCCGGCTCGCGGTCGTGCCCCAGAGCGCCGAGCTCCCGGCGGGCTTCACCGTGGAGGAGCTCGTGGGCATGGGGCGCACGCCCCATCTCGGCCTCTTCGGGCGGGAGCGCCAACGCGACTTCGAGGCGATCGAGCGCGCCCTGAGCGCGACCGATACCGCGGAGCTCCGTGGGCGGCCGGCGAGCGGGCTGTCGGGAGGGGAACGGCAGCGCGTGGTGCTCGCACGGGCCCTCGCACAGGAGCCGGACTACCTCCTGCTCGACGAGCCGACGAACCATCTCGACCTGCGCTACCAGGTGGAGCTGCTTCGCCTCGCCCGCCGCCAGGTCGACGGCGGTCTCGGCGCCCTCTTCGTGCTCCACGATCTGAACCTCGCGGCGCGCGCCTGCGACCGGCTGGTGGTGGTTCGCTCCGGCCGCGTGGTGGCGTCGGGCACCCCGTCCGCGGTGCTCGAGCCCGGCTTGATGGAGCGCGTCTACGGCACGGCGGTCGAGGTCACGATGGGACGGGAGGGTCCCGTCGTGGTGCCGAGGCTGAAGGGCTGAGCCCCGCACGGCGCCGCGCCGCCGGGCCGGCAACCCCTCAGTACATGCTCGGCGGGTCGAAGCGCCGGTGGACCATCTGCGCGCGGCGGTAGTGCTCGAGCAGGGCCTCGGTCGCGGCCCGCCAGCTCCAGCGCTCCATGGCGGCCCGCGCGGCGGCGCCCATGCGCCCTCGCAGATCCGCGTCGTGCAGCACCATCGCGAGCTTGTCCGTGAGGTCTCCGAGGTCCCCGGGGGTGAACATCAGGCCGTCGACGCCGTCCTCGATGACGTCCGGGATCCCGCCGGCGCGGGCTCCCACGGCGGGCACGCCAGACGCCATCGCCTCCATCGCCACGAACCCGAGCGTCTCCGTGTCCGACGGGAAGGCGAAGACGTCGGCGCTGGCATAGGCGGCGGCAAGGTCCGCGCCGCTCATGTACCCCGTGAACACCGTTCGGGTCCCCGCGAAGCGCCGCCGGAGGTACGCCTCGGCGGGGCCGGAGCCCACCAGGGCCAGGCGCGCTCCGGCGATCTGCGTGACGGGAGCGTAGAGCCAGTCGAGGCGCTTCTCGAACGACAACCGGCCGACGTACACCATCAGCGGAGCGTCGCGGTGCCCCTCGGTGAGGCGGTCGCGCATCGCCGTGCTGCGCCGCCCGGGGCGGAACAGCTCGGTGTCGACCGCCTTCGGCCACAGGCGTACCCGACGGATGCCCAGGCCGCGCGCCGAGTTGACCATCGGGCGGCTCGTGCACAGGTTGACGTGGGCCTGGTTGTGCACGTCGCGCAGGAAGATGCGCGAGGGCTGGCTCAGGAAGCTGAGGCGCATCGCCTTGGCGTACTGCGTCACATCGGTGTGGTAGCTCGACAGCAGGGGCAGGTTCCGCTGCTTGGCGATCGCCGTCCCCCACAGGCCCAGCACGACGGGGTTGACGACGTGGACGATGTCGGGTCGGAAGCGGTCGAGCTCGCGTCCGAGCCGGGGTCGCGGCATGCCCAGGAAGAGCTCCGGGTACCACGGGCGGAACGGCACGCCGGGCACCCGCACCACGCGGAAGCCCGCGTATGCCTCGGGTGGGTTGTGGGGTGCGAACACGAGCGCCTCGTGGCCGAGCGCGCGGAGCTGATCGAGCGTGCGCACCACGCGGGTGACGACCCCATCGATCTTCGGGAGGAAGACTTCGGTGAAGAAGGCGACGCGCATGGGGCGCGCCGGCTTAGGCGGTGGCGAGGGTCAAGCGGGCTCGGCCGCCTTCCGCGCGCGTCCGGGCTCGGGCTCGCCGGGTCGTTGTTTGCGCGTCCAGGTGCTGGTGCAGGGGATCTTGCCGAGGTCGGCGCGGTCGGCGTAGCGGCGGGCGACGTCGGTGACCTCTTCCAGCAGGCCTTCCTGCAGGGTGGTGGGCTCGAGGCCGAGGTCGAGGAAGAGGTCGTTCTTGACGTGCAGCTCGTTCTCGGCGTCCTCCTTGCGGGGGTTGGGCACGCGTGCGATCTCCGCTCCCGTGATGTGGGACACCAGCTGCGCGAGATCGCGCACGCGGTGCGTCTCGGTCATCTGGTTGAGGATGCGCACGCGCTCGCCGCGCTCGGGCGGGTTCTCCAGCGCGAGCTGAACGCAGCGCACGGTGTCGCGGATGTGGATGAACGCGCGCGTCTGCCCGCCCGTGCCGTGCACCGTGAGGGGGTAGCCGACGGCGGCCTGCATGAGGAAGCGGTTGAGCACCGTGCCGTAGTCGCCGTCGTAATCGAAGCGGTTGATCAGGCGCTCGTCGGCCATCGACTCGGGCGTGTTGGTGCCCCACACGATGCCCTGGTGCAGGTCGGTGATGCGCACCTCGTCGTTCTTCGCGTAGTACGCGAAGAACAGCTGGTCCTGGGTCTTGGTCATGTGGTAGATGCTGCCGGGGTTGGCGGGGTAGAGGATCTCCTGCCGCACCTTCTCGCCGGTGTCGGTGGTCACCTCGATGGGCAGGTAGCCCTCGGGGATCTTCATCCCGGCCGTGCCGTAGCCGTACACGCCCATGGTGCCGAGGTGCGCCAGGTGCACGTCCTCGCCGGACTCGACGATCGCGGCCAACACGTTGTGCGTGGCGTTGAGGTTGTTGTTCACCGTGTAGCGCTTGTGCCAGCTGGACTTCATCGAGTACGGCGCGGCGCGCTGCTCGGCGAAGTGCACGATCGCGTCGGGCCGCTCCTCGACGATCAACGTGAGCAAGCGGTGGTAGTTCTCCGCCACGTCCAGCCGCTCGAAGCGCAGCGCGCGCCCCGAGACCTCCTGCCACGCCCGCAAGCGCGTGCCCATCGGAGAGATGGGCGTCAGGCTGCCGGCCTCCAGCTCGTTGTCGATGTTGCGCCGCGAAAGGTTGTCGATGATCACCACGTCGTGCCCCAGAGCGCTCAGATGCAGGCTCGTCGGCCAACCGCAGAAACCATCACCACCCAGAACGAAGATCTTCATGCTTCCTCCGCAGATGCATCGCGCGTCGCCGTCACGCGGGGTACGCCGCCACGGAGCGACCGCGCGTCGGGCGTTCCCCGGCGTGAGGGTCCCGGCCGCCCGGAGAGTCAGGCAAGTGTAGCACCCGTTCCCACCGCCTCGCGGAGCGTGCCGGACGGGGTCCGGGCCGCTCGAGCGGCGATCCGGGCGCGGGCCGCGCGGGCCGCGCCGTTCGAGCAGCGGCGAGAGACCGCGGGGCGCCTGCCACGCTCACGCGCGCGCCAGCAGCCAGCGTCGCAACAGGCGCAGGTACGTCCTGAGGAAGCGCCGCCGATAGTGGAGCGCGCCCGCCCGCCAGGCGGCGGGCTTGACGAGCGACGCCACCACGACGAACGCGATGTACAACGGGTGCAGCAGCGCCCAGAGGAGGGCGAGCGGGCCGCCGAACCGCGGGCGCCCCAGCTGCCGCGCGCCGATCCACATGCCCGTGACGTGCACCACGGTCTGCGCCGCGTAGAGCGAGAGCGCCCAGGGTGCCAGCCGGGGCACGAAGGGCGCCGCCGCCAGCGCGCACACCAGCACGACGCTCTCGAGCCCGAGCACGCCGAGGCCCGCGACGAAGCCCGGGTGGTACTGCACCAGGTGCTGGTAGCGGGACACCCACCGACGCCGTTGCCGCAGGAAGGCCCGCCAGGTACCCATGGTTCGCGTCGTTACCCTCACCGAGGGGGCGCACGCGAACGCCACCCGAGCGCCCGGCAGCCGGCCGAGCCGCTGGACGAGGAGGTCCTCGTCGCCGCTCGGCGCCCGCGCGGCCGCCCCGAACCCGCCTGCCGCCCGGAAGGCGCTGCGCAGGTAGGCCTGGTTGTTGGCGCTGGAGGCGAAGGCCATGCCGAAGCGCAACAGGGACCGCGACGTCAGCATGAGCGAGAACCAGTCGGCGCCCTCGAAGGCGTCGACGAAGCGGGCCGGACCCTCCGCCTCGGCCTCCACGTAGCCCGTCACCATCACGACGCCGGGGGTGAAGGCGCGCGCCAACCCCTCGAGCCAGTCGGGGCCGTGGCGGCAGTCCGCGTCGGTGGTCACGATGAGCTCTCCACGGCTGCGCAGGATGCCGTGGAGCACTGCGTTGACCTTGGGCGCGGCGCGGCGGCTCGGCTCGGTCACGCGCTCGACCTTGAAGCGCTCGTCGCGCGCCGCGACGCGGCGGGCGAGCGCGGCCGTGGCGTCCGTGGAGCGGTCGTCGACCACGATGAACTCGTGCTCCCCGGGGTAGCGTTGCGCCGCCAGCGACGCCAGGGTCGCCGGCAACCGGTACTCCTCGTCGTGCGCCGGCAGCACCACGCTGACGCTGGGCCAACGGGGCGGCTCGGCCCAGCGGGCGGGCGGCGGGCGGTCGCGGCGGAGCATCCCGGCCACGACCAGGAGCAGCAGGCCGAGGTAGGGGATACCGAGGGCGAGGAGCAGCGCGATCACGATTCTCATCGGGGTGGGGCCGCCTGGGCCGAGCGAGTCTACCACGCACCGGCCGGCACTCCCGGGGCGCCTCGGCACGGTGGGCACGCGGTACGGTGGTGCCGGTGCCCACCACCCCCTCCCCACGGAACGACGCGAGCGACGAGCCGAGCTACCACGCCCTGCTCGCGGGGATCGCCGAGCACGCCGACCAGCTCGCCTCGTACGCGTTCTTCCCCCCTCGGCGTGGTCGCCTCGTGGAGGGCGGCGGCGGGCCGTTCGCCGGCACCCTCTCCCGTCTCGGGATCGTGCCGTACGCGCACCAGGCGCGCGCCCTGGAGGTGCTCGGCGAGGGCGGGAACGTGGTCGTGTCCACCGCCACGGCGTCCGGCAAGTCCCTCATCTATCAAGCGCCGACCCTCCAGGCGCTCGAGCAGGGCGCGTCGAGCCTCTACCTCTATCCCACGAAGGCGCTGGCGCATGATCAGCTCGGTCACCTGCTACGGCTCGCGAGCGCCCTCGGCATCCCGGATCCGCAGGAGGCCCTCGCGAGCTACGACGGCGACACGCCGCCCGAGCGGCGCGCGAACGTGCGGCGCTCCGCCGGTGTCGCGTTGACCAACCCGGACATGGTGCACTACGGCGTCCTCCCGTACCACCAGCGCTGGGCGCCCTTCCTTGCCCGCCTGCGCTACATCGTCCTCGACGAGCTGCACAGCTACCGGGGCGTGCTGGGCACGCACATGGCGAACATCCTGCGGCGCCTCCTGCGCGTCGCGCGCGCCTACGGCGCGGACCCGCGCCTGATCGCGGCCAGCGCCACCATCGGCAACCCCTTGCGCCACGCCCGCGACCTCACCGGCGAGCCGTTCGAGCTCATCGACCTCGACGCTTCCCCCAGCGGCGCGCGGGAGTTCGTGGTGTGGCGGCCCGCCGCGCTGCCGGGCGACGGCCGCCGCAGGAGCGCGACCACCGAGGCCGCCATCCTCGCCGCGGCCTTCGTGCGCCGGGGCGTCAAGAGCATTTTCTTCTGCAACTCGCGCAAGGTCGCGGAGCTGGTGCGAAGGTTCGCCTCCGCCCACCTCGCGGCCGAGCAGGCGCCGCTCCTTCAGAGCTACCGGGCCGGCTACAGCTCCGAGGATCGGCGCCTCATCGAGAACGGCTTCCGCAACGGCGACATCCTGGTGCTCACCGCGACCAGCGCGCTCGAGCTGGGGGTCGACATCGGCGGCGTCGACGCCGTGGTGATGGTCGGTTACCCCGGCTCGAAGATGGCCCTGTGGCAGCGCGCCGGGCGCGCGGGGCGCGCCGGGCGACGCTCGCTGGCCGTGCTCATCCCGGGGAACGACCCGCTCGACGAGTACTTCCTCCACCACCCGGACCTCCTCACCGAGGGCGGCGTCGAGAGCGCCGTCGCGGACCCCTACAACAGCGTGTTGCACCCGCTCCATCTCGCCTGTGCCGCGGCCGAGCTGCCGCTGCGCGACGACGAGGCACCGATGGTCGCACCCTGGCTCGACCTCGCCACCGTTCCGGGCCTGCACCGGATCGACGGCGGCTGGTCGCACCTCGGGCGCTACCCGCACCGGCGCATCCGCGTGCGCGGTACCGGTGGAGGCATCGTCCGCCTCAAGGATGCGTTCGGGCGCTCCATGGGGAGCGCGGACGAGGCGACGGCGCTGCGGGAGCTCCATCCCGGAGCCGTGTACCTGCATCAGGGCGAGGCCTACCTGGTGCTGCGCCTCGACCTCGAGAAGCGCATCGCGCACCTCGCGCCTCACATCGAGGACAGCTACACCCAACCCCGTTCCGAGACGGAGATCGAGATCCTCCACAGCGGTGAGCGAGCCGCCGGCGCTGCGGGCGGTGCCGGCGCTCGCGCGCGCGCCGGCGAGCCCGCGCGCGACAGCCGCAGCGGGGGGCCCTCCGGCGAGCTCGACGATCCGCCGCCGGGCGTGCACGTGGGCCGCGTGCTCGTGACCACGACGGTCACCGGCTACGTCCGGAAGCGCTTCTTCTCGGAGGCGGTGCTCGAGGAGCGGGCGCTGGACCTGCCGTCGGTGAGCTACCCGACCCAGGCGCTGTGGTTCGAGGTGGACGACGTCGCGCACGCGGTTCCCGGCGCCCTCCTGCCGGACGCGCTCCACGCGCTCGAACACACCCTCATCGGCCTGCTGCCCGCCTTCGTGCTGTGCGAACGCGCCGACGTGGGCGGCGTGTCCTACCCCCTGTACCCCGCGACCGGGCGACCGCTGGTGTTCATCTACGACGGCTACCCGGGCGGCGTCGGGTACGCCCGGGCCGGCGGTGCGGTGTTCGAGGCCTGGCTCCGCGCAGCCCGCGACCTCCTGGCCGGCTGTCCGTGCGCGTCGGGTTGCCCCCGCTGTGTGCTGTCGCCGAAGTGCGGCAACGGCAATCAGACGCTCGACAAGGGTGCCGCCAGACGCCTCGCCGACGCCCTGCTGGCCCGCCTCGAGGCATCGGAGCCCGCGCGCCTCGACGCCTGATCCCGATACTCCGCCCTTCGCGCCCGTGCTAGACTTCCCGACCGTGCGTGCCGCCTTCGTCACGAACCTGTTGTGGGGCCGTTACGGCCCGTTCTGGCGTGGGCTCCTGCAGGACGCCGGTGCCGAGCCGCTGTTCCCGACGGCGGACGCGGTGCGCGCAGGGCTCGACGACCCGCGCGTTGCCGCGGTGCCCTCGGTGCCGTTCGGCCTCGCCTGCGCTCAGGCGCTCGCCGCGCACGACGCGGACGTCCTGGTGGTGCCGGACCTGAACGCGGGAAGCGCCGTCGAACGCGGCGGCGGCCAGGATCCGTGGATCGCCGATTTCCCGGGCGCGCTCGCTCGCGCGCTGGCGGGCCTGCCGCCGTTGCTTGCCGTGCCGGCCGACCTCGGTCCGGGGATCGAGGGCGTGGCGGTGCGCGCGTTGCAGGGCCTGTTGCGCGATCCGGCGCGGGTCGAGCGGCTGTGGGCTCGCCACCGCTCGGCGGCGCGGCCCGTGCGGTATGCCGCGCCGCGCTGGACCCTGCTTCCCTCCGAGACTGCCACCGTCGGCGTGATCGGCCAGCCGTGGTTGATCGCAGCGCTCGACGCCGGGCGCCTGAGGTCCGAAGGGGAACACCTCGTGACGCAGGCGCAGGTCGACCCGCGTGCGCTGCGCGACGAGGCCACGCGGGCCGACGCCCGCTTCGTTCCGACCGACGCCGAGGCCATCGGTGCAGCGCGGTTGTTCGGGCGCCGGTCGGGCGTGGACCGCCTGAGGTTCGTGGCCGACCGCACCTCCGGGAGCGACGGCTGGCTGCTGACGCAGGTTCAGAAGGTCACGCGCAAGGTCGTGGACGTGGTCTACCTGCAGGATCTGCTGGGCGCGGAGGGGCCGGTCGATGCGCTGTCGGCGACGCCGGTAGACTGAGCCCGTGCACCTGCTCGTGATGGTCCTGGCGTTGGGATTCGTGGTGGTCAACGCCTTCGGGGCCTGGGCGGTCAGCCGTCGCAAGCCGCGCCTCTCGCGCCAGTTCCTGCTGGCCGCCGTGGTGCTCGTTGTCGCGGCCGTGGCGTTGGGGTACCGCCTTCGGTTCGCGAGCTGGATCCTCGTCGCGGGGCTCGCGTTGGCCTGGTTCGCCTCCTACCTGAACGCCCGCCTGGTCCTCGGTCGGGTCGTGCCGTGGCACCACGCGCTACGGGCCGTGTCGATGGCGGCGATGGTGGCCCTCGCCGTCCTCGCGCTTCGCTGACGTTCCTCTCCCGACGCCGCGAGGTCGGGCTTGCCGCTCCGCGGTCGCGGTAGGCTGGGCGAACCTTCTGGAGGAGGTCACGACATGGGAAGACGCATCGGCGACGAGCGGCGTGGCGCCCGCGAGACCCTGGGCGGCGTGGCCCTGGCGGTGGCCCTACTCGCCGCCGGGTACGCGCTCGCCTTCGACTGGAACCCCGACACGTTCCCGACGGGCGACCACAGCTACACCTGGGAGATCGCCAGCCAGGGGGACAACGGGCCGGAGATCGCGACGATGACCGTAGACATCCGGCAGCAGGGGGACAGCTACGCCACCACCACCACCCTGAGCGTGACGCAGAGCGGCATCGCGCACGACGAGCTGTCGGGGGCGGCGCTCGGGGGGTCGATGATGGGCATGCTCGGTTTCGGCCCCATGATGATGTTCTACGGACCGGCGTTCATGATCCTGCCGATGATGCTCGGCAACGAGGACATCCACGTGCGGCAGGAGCCGATCCGCGTCATGGGGATGGGGAGCCTGGTGATGGACCACAGCGAGACGGTGGCCGGGCACGAATGCGTGGTGATCAGCTTCCGGCCAGACGACGACAGCACCGCTCCGATGGAGTTCGCGCTGGCCGAGGACCTTCCGTTCCCATGCTTCAGCAGCTACGGCGAGGACACCGACAAGGTGAGCGTCCGCCTCGTGAACGCCGAGTGAGGGTCCCCCTCTCGCGGGGATGCCGCCACGCCCCGCCGGGCCGCGCCTCTCGCTAGAAGGCGCTGTGCCCCGTGATCTCGCGCCCGAGCACGAGCGTGTGCACGCTGTCGGTTCCCTCGTAGGTGGCCACCGTCTCCAGGTTCAGCATGTGCCGGATGCTGGCGTACTCCGTGGTGATCCCGTTCCCTCCGAGCAGGTCGCGGGCGGCGCGGGCGATGCCGAGGGCCGCGCGCACGTTGTCGCGTTTTGCCAGCGACACGCGCGCGGGGTGGTCCTTCCCGTCGTCCTTCAGGCGTCCCAGGCGCTGGGCCAGCAGGCTGCCCTTGGTGATGTCGCCGAGCATGTCGGCGAGGCGCGCCTGCACCAGTTGCTTCGTGGCCAGCGGTGCGCCGAACGACGGTCGGTCCGACACGTACGCCACGGCCTCGTCGAAGCAGGCCTGCGCAGCGCCCATGACTCCGAAGGCGATGCCGAAGCGCGCCTGATTGAGGCACGAGAGCGGCCCGCGCAGGCCGGAGACCTGCAACCGGTTCTCCGCCGGGACGGCGACGTCGTCCAGGTAGAGCTCCGAGGTGACCGAGGCCCGCATCGACGCCTTGGTCTTGATGTCGACCGCTTGGAACCCGTCGCGCTCGGTCTCTACCAGGAAGCCCTGGACCTCGCCGGATCCCTCGTCGCGCGCCCAGACAATGGCGACGTCCGCGCGCGAGCCGTTCGTGATCCAGCGCTTCACCCCGTTGAGGACGTAGTCGTTGCCGACGCGGCGGACGCGCGAGCGCATCGCGCCCGGATCGCTGCCGGCGTCGGGCTCGGTGAGCCCGAAGCAGCCGATCGCCCGGCCGCTCGCCAGGCGCGGCAACCACGCGTCCTTCATGACGTCCGAGCCGTACGCGAAGATGGGGAACATCACGAGGCTCGACTGCACGCTGACGAACGACCGCATGCCGGCGTCGGCGTACTCTATCTCGCGGTTGATCAGGCCGTAGGCAGTGTAGCTCGCCTCGGCGCCCCCGTAACGGTCGGGCAGGGTGGCACCGAGCACGCCGAGCTCGCCGAAGCGGCGAGGTAGCTCGTCGGGGAAGACCCCGTCCTGCCACCAGGTCCCGACATGCGGAACGATCTCGGAGCGTACGAAGTCCCGGACGCTGTCCCGGATCATCCGCTCCTCGGGCGAGTAGAGCGCGTCCAGGTCGTAGAAGTCGTCGAGGGACACGATTCCGTTCCTCGGCATCGTGGTCGTCATGCCGTCCTCCAGACCGGGAGCGGGCGCGCGCCGTTCACGCCTGGACGGCGCGGCGGCGGGCTCAGCCGTCCCCGAACAGCTTCCTCAGCGCGTCTTCCTTGCTCGTGCGACGCGCGACCTGGTACCGGGTGCCCTCCTGCGCGAGCCGCCCCTGCTCCACCTGCGAGCTCAACGACGCCTCGATGGTATCGACGGCGAGCTCCTCGAAGTGGGTCTCGTCGATGAAGCGCTGAACCTGTCGAAGCGTGGCGCCCTTCGCCCCCGCCATCTCGACGGCCTCGAACACCCAATCGTCGACGGTCATGCATCAGTCTACGCCCGTGCGGCGGGCGGGGCCCGCGCACGTCACGGCGCCGCGTAGAAACGTGGGGCGGGCCGGTCAGCGGTAGACGGTGCCGTCGCTCCGGCGCTCGGGATCGCTCTCGTAGGCGATGCTCGAGCCCCCGGAGAGCTCGCCCCAGGTCACGGAAGCGTCCATCTCGATGACCTTGACCGGACACGCCTTCACGCACGCGTCGCAACCGACGCAGCGCTCCGGATCGAGCCGCAGCACCGGCCCGTCGGCGTCCTTCGGATCGAAGTCGCGGGAGAAGGCGTCGGTGGGGCAGACGCGGGTGCACACGGGGCACATGATGCATCCATCGGCGACGCGAGGGAGTCGCCACGGTACCTGGTCGTCGGCCTCCGGCCGGGCCAGGCGCAGCATGTGGTAGCGGCGTACGAGCTCCCGCGGCAGGGGTCTGGCCTCGTCGGGATCGGGCTGAAGGCGCAGCAGCGCCTCGACCGGGGCGAGGGCGCCGGAGGCCGAGCGTTGAGCGTTGCGAAGTCCGCCCGTGAGCAGGGCCCGCCGACTCATCGCGGCCGGGCCGCGGTCCGCCTCGAACGCGTCGCGTTGCTCGACCCGGATCTCGAGCCCGCTGCCGTGCTGCGCCGCGAGCGCGCGCGCGTCCTGCGCGACGCGATCGAGCGCCTCGAGGACGGCGGGCGTCCCGATCGGGCAGTCGGCGCAGTCGCCGTGGGCAAGCGTCACCTCGCCGTGGCGGCCCGCGAGCCGCAGCACGTCCGTCGGCTGCAGCCGACCGAGGCACAGCACGCTCTGGGCGGTCCCGCCGACCCTGGAGCACCGCACGGAGGCGCCGGGCTGGTACGTGACCTTGGGCTCGAGCGCCTGCGACGGACACGCCTGGACGCACAGGCCGCAGCCGGTGCATTCGACCTCGTCGATCTCCACCTGACGGCGCAAGCGCACCGCCTCGTGCGGGCACACCGCCACGCAGGCGTGACAGGCCGTGCTGGACTGCGTCACCGCCAGGCAGCGCTCGGCAGTGTAGCTCGGCGCTACGTTGGCCGCGCGCATCACGAAGTTCATGAGATCGTCGAGTCCCGGCATCTCGGCCTCCGCCCCGTCAGAACCCGTACACTTCGGTCCGCTTCTGGGACAGCTTTGCGTGGTACGCGGTGTCCTGAAGGTAGCGGTCGAAGGCGTCGAAATCGATCTGCTGCTTCTGATCCGAGAGCGCCACCGCGGGGTTCGGGTGCACCTCGACCATGATGCCGTCGCAGCCGACGGCGAGCGCGGCCTTCGTGAGCGGTACGAGCAGATCGCGGCGGCCGCCGGAATGGGTCACGTCGACGAGCACGGGTAGGTGGGTCTCGAGCTTGGCGAGGGCCACGGCCGAGACATCGAGCGTGTTGCGCGTGTAGCGTTCGAAGGTGCGGATGCCGCGCTCGCACAGCACCACGTTCGGGTTGCCGGCCTCGAGCAGGTACTCGGCGGCCATCACCCACTCCTCGATGGTCGCGGACAGGCCACGCTTGAGCATGACGGGCGTGCGACTGCGGCCCACCGCCTTGAGCAGGGAGAAGTTCTGCATGTTGCGGGCGCCGATCTGCAGCACGTCGACGAAGCGCTCGAACACCGGGAGCAACTCCGCGTCCATGATCTCGCTCACGAACTTCAGGCCGTGCCGGTCGCACACCTCACGGCCGATGCGGAGCCCGTCCTCGCCGAGTCCCTGGAAGCTGTACGGGTCGGTCCGCGGCTTGTAGGCTCCCCCGCGAAACAGCTGCACGCCCTGCTCGGCGACGTGCGCCGCAACAGCCTCGGCCTGGGCGACGCTCTCGATGGCGCACGGGCCCGCGATCAGGACCGGCGCGTGGGTGCCGCCGATGCGCAGGTCTCCGACGCTCACGACCGAGTCGTCGAGGTGGGCGCTGCGCGAGGTCAGGTAGCGGCGCTTCTGCTGCGTGTCCTCGAGCTGCATGCTGGCCTGGAACACCTGCTTGAACAGGCTCTTGACCGTAGCGTCGTCGAACGGTCCGCGATTCGCCGCGGTGAGCGCGTCGAGCATCTGCTGCTCGCGCATCGGGTCGTAGTGCGACAGTCCCATCGCGGTCTGCTGCTCACCGATCGTCTCGGCGAGGCGCGCGCGCTGCGACAGCAGCTCGAGGATCTGCAGGTTCAGCTCGTCAATGCGGGCCCGCAGGCTCTGGATCTTCTCTTGCATAGTCCATCCTACGTTGCGACGCCCGCACGACCCAGATCGTGATCTCGTACAGCACGATCAAGGGCACCGCGACGAGGGCGAGGTTGAAGGGGTCGCCGGTGGGGGTGATGACCGCCGCGAACACGAGCCCGACAACGATGGCGTAGCGGCGGTTCTTGGCGAGCGGGCGCGAGTGCAGGATGCCGACGCGCGCCAACAGGTATCCGAGCACGGGCATCTCGAACATCAGGCCGAAGACGCCCATGAGCAGGAGCACGGTGGAGATGAACTTCCCGATCGACAGCAGACCCTGTGCGGCGCTCCCGAGGAAGCCGAGGAGGATCGGGATGGTGATGGGCAGGACCGCGTAGTAGCCGAACAGCACGCCGAGGATGAACGCCAGGGCCGCGAAGAAGATGAAGGGCACGGCGTAGCGGCGCTCCTGCGGCAGCAACCCCGGCGCCACGAACCCCCAGATCTGTCCGATGATGAGCGGTGCCGAGAGCACGAGCCCGAAGAACGACGCGATCTGCATGGAGACGCTGAAGGGCTCGAGGACGCTGAAGAAGCTCAACGTCATGTTGGCGGGGAGGGGGGACTTCAACCAGTCCAGGATGCGGAACCGGAACGCGAAGGCCACGCCCGACGCGATGATCCAGCCCCCGAACGCGATGAGGATCCGGTTGCGGAGCTCTTCGAAGTGCTCGATGAGTGTCAAGGCAGTTGCTCGCTAGCCGTCGACCCGAGGGGGTCGTCGTGAACGGCGCGTTCCGCCACACGTTCCCGCACCCCGTGCGCGCACGGCCGTTCCCTGCGGTCGACCGTTCGCGACGCCCCGGCAGGGGTTGTCGTGGCCCGCCTCAGGCGTCCTTCGCCTGGGGCTCCCGATCGCTCGCGGCCGTGGCCGCCGCGACCGGCTCGGGTGCCGCACCGTTGCCGCTGGGCGTGCCGGGTTCGGTTGGCGTGACGCCGCCCGCGGGCGAACTCGCCTCGGTCACGGCCGGCGTCGCCTCGGTCGCGGCGGGCGCCGCCACGGTCGCGGCGGGCGCGGTCTTGCTGGGGGCGGGCACGGTGCCCTTCTTGTCGTCGTGGTTCACCTCGGACTCGAAGTCTTCCTTCATGTCCTTGAGTCCCTTGCGGAACTCACGCACGGATTGGCCGAGTCCTTTGGCCATGTCGGGCAGGCGCCGCGGTCCGAAGATCAGGAGCACGACGAGAAGGATGATGAGCAGTTCGGGTAGTCCAAGGGGTCCGATACGCATGGGCGTTTCCTCCGCGGGAAGTATAGCACCGGGTCGGGTGGGTCCCGTGTAGGGACACATGCCCCGTGCCGACCGGGAACATGCCGTTTGGGACGGCTTCTCATGAGGCCGCCATGGTGTCCGCTGCGGTGTTGGGCGGGGTGCCGGAGGCGCCACGCGGACCGCCGCCGCGCACGCGGCGGCGCCTACCGCGACGGCGCGCTCGATCGGGGGGCGAGCGACCGCGTCGGCCCGAGGGCATCGAGCGCGCGCCGAGGTTCCCCGGCAAGCTGCGGCGGTCGTCACCGGGGGCTCACGAGGGGCCGGGCGCGCATCGGTGCCCTGGCTGCAACGACCAGCCGCGCCGCGTGGTGGCGGGGCTTCCGGCCAGTTGACAGCGCGAAAAAACGCGTGCTACGCTAGCAAGCCGGACGTTGAACGGGCCGCGCCCCAGGGAGCGGCACCGGCACGTCGGCGGGGCACGTCGGCGGTCGCTTGCGCGGCGCGCCACCCTAGCTCAACTGGTAGAGCATCCGACTTGTAATCGGAAGGTTGTCGGTTCGACTCCGATGGGTGGCTCCACGTTGCGGAAGCGGGCGCGCGGCGGGACTCCGAGCGAGGCTCCGAGCCGGTTGGGGTCGAAGGCATGGGTAGGTGCCCGAGTGGTTAAAGGGGACGGACTGTAAATCCGTTGGCTTATGCCTACGCTGGTTCGAATCCAGCCCTGCCCACCACACGCGGCGACGAGCGGACGCGCGTCCCGCGGCCCGGGACGCTCCGGGTGGCAACGTCGGAGGATGCGAAGCTCGGAGGAGAAGGTCGGAGGATGGGTGCGGGAACGTTCCGTCGGGGGCCGCGGGCCCCCCGGTGCGGACCCCGGGCCCGCCGCAGGGACGAAGGCGAACGCGGGAGTAGCTCAGCTGGTAGAGCGTCAGCTTCCCAAGCTGAATGTCGCGGGTTCGAATCCCGTCTCCCGCTCCAGTCGCGGCGCCTCCAGGTGCGCGGGCGCGTTGTTAGGAACGGACCGCGTGGGAACCGAGCGCGTGGGAACGGACGGCGCGCACCCGCAGGCCCGCCTCCGGCCCGGTGGTCGGGCGCTCGGGTAGGCGGGCAGCTAGGTAGTCGGGGTGGTGTTAGGCTCGTGTAGCTCAGTGGTAGAGCACTCCCTTGGTAAGGGAGAGGTCGACGGTTCAATCCCGTCCACGAGCTCCAAATCTCGACCCCGAGACCGGCGCGAGTCGTGCTTGCAGGGCACCGGAGGGTGTCGGAACCATGCAAGCCGGCTCGTTTCGGCTGCAAGCGATCGACGGCCGCGAGGTCCGGCCGGCCGCCGCGGGCAGCGTTCACGGGGAGCGACCGTGCTCCCGCAGCGCCGCGGGCCCGGACGGGACGCGGCCGGTGCCGACCACCAGGCGGTCGGCGACGAAAGGAAGTTGGGTCATGGCCAAGGGTGTGTTTGAGCGTACGAAGCCGCATGTGAATGTGGGGACGGTTGGGCATGTGGATCATGGGAAGACGACGTTGACGGCGGCGATTACGTTTGCGGCGGCGGCGGCGGATCCGTCGGTGGAGATTTTGGATTACGATCAGATTGATAAGGCGCCTGAGGAGAAGGCGCGTGGGATTACGATTAATTCTGCGCATGTGGAGTATCAGACGGCTGCGCGGCATTATTCGCATGTGGATTGTCCGGGGCATGCGGATTATGTGAAGAATATGATTACGGGTGCGGCGCAGATGGATGGGGCGGTGTTGGTGGTGTCGGCTGCGGATGGGCCGATGCCGCAGACGCGTGAGCATATTGTGTTGGCGCGTCAGGTGGGGGTGCCGTCGATTGTGGTGTTTTTGAACAAGGTGGATATGGTGGATGATGAGGAGTTGTTGGAGTTGGTGGAGATGGAGGTGAGGGAGTTGTTGTCGAGTTATGAGTTTCCGGGGGATGAGATTCCGGTGGTGTCGGGTTCGGCGTTGAAGGCGTTGGAGGCGTTGCATGCGAATCCGAGTATTCAGCGGGGTGAGGATGTGTGGGTGGATGGGGTTTGGCGGTTGTTGGATGCGATTGATTCGTATATTCCGACGCCGGTGCGGGATATGGATAAGCCGTTTTTGATGCCGGTGGAGGATGTGTTTACGATTACGGGTCGTGGGACGGTGGCGACGGGTCGGATTGATCGTGGGCAGGTGCGGACGGGGGATGAGGTTGAGATTGTGGGGTTGGGGGATACGCGTAAGTCGGTGGTGACGGGTGTGGAGATGCATAGGAAGACGTTGGATTCGGGGATTGCTGGGGATAACGTGGGGGTGTTGTTGCGGGGGATTGGTCGGGATGAGGTGGAGCGGGGTCAGGTGTTGGCGAAGCCTGGGTCGATTACGCCGCATACGGTGTTTCGTGGGTCGGTGTATGTGTTGAAGAAGGAGGAGGGGGGGCGGCATTCGGCGTTTTTTTCGGGGTATCGGCCGCAGTTTTATTTCCGGACGACGGATGTGACGGGTGTGGTGACGTTGCCGGAGGGTGTGGAGATGGTGATGCCGGGGGATCATGTGGAGTTTGTGGTGGAGTTGATCAAGCCGATTGCGATGGAGGAGGGGTTGCGGTTCGCGATTCGTGAGGGTGGCCGCACGGTCGGCGCGGGCGTCGTGACGTCGGTCACCAAGTAGAGGTCAGCGAGCTCGTGCGGCGGCCGAACGCGGCCGCACGAGCCGGCAGCGTGCCGCGGCGACCGGGCCGGCCCCGCTCCCGTGCGACGACACGCCCGCCCGGGTTCTGGTACGCTGTTTTGATTGGGAGTCGACCATGGCCAGTGACGTTCGCATCAAACTCCTGCTCGAGTGCACCGAGTGCAAGCGCCGCAACTACGCGACGCACAAGAACCGGCGCAACAGTCAGGGCAAGCTCGAGCTCCGGAAGTACTGCCCCTGGGATCACAAGCACACGGTCCACCGCGAAGTGAAGGTGTAATCCCCAGACATGTCCGAGGGCCAGTGATGTTCAAGGGACTGATGACCTACCTGCGCAACTCCCGTGCGGAGCTCGGCCGCGTGACCTGGCCCACCCGCAAGGAGGTGTTCCAGGCGACCGAGGCCACGCTGCTCTTCGTGATCCTGACGGCGCTCTTCCTTCTCGTCGCCGACGTCACGCTCGGGAACCTCATCGGGCTCATCACCTGAGACCGATCGGTTCGCCGCCACCCCCCGGAAGCGATGAGGATCCGTCATGAGTATTGAGTGGTATGCCGTGCACACGTATGTGGGGCACGAGGAGAAGGTCAAGGAGAACGTGATGAACCGAGCGAAGTCGCTCGGCATCGCGGATCATATCTATCAGGTCGTTGTGCCCACCGAGGAGACGGTCGAGCACGCCGGCGGCGGCAAGAAGGAGGTCGTCCGGCGCAAGCTGTTCCCCGGGTATATCTTCGTGCAGATGGACCTCGGCGACAATCCCGACGAACCCAACGAGGCGTGGGAGGTGGTGCGCTACACCCCGGGCGTCACGGGCTTCGTAGGGACCGCCACGCGCGCCGTGCCGCTGTCGCCCGACGAGGAGCAGCGCATGCTGGGCACGCTCGGCATCACGGGCTCGCGCGAGGCGCCCAAGGTCAAGGTCACCTTCAACGTCGGCGACATGGTCCAGGTCACGGCCGGACCGTTCGCGGACTTCACCGGCGTCGTCTCGGAGGTCAACCCCGAGCGCGGCAAGGTCAAGGTCCTCGTCTCGATCTTCGGTCGCGAGACCCCGGTCGAGCTGGACTATTCCCAGGTCGTCCGAGCGTGACGGGCTGCGTGCCCGACGCGCGCGAGGCGGAGCGCTATCACCCCGCGGCAGGCCATGCCGGCGGGGGAGCTTGAGGAGGCATCATGGCCAAGAAGATCGCGGGCATCGTGAAGCTCCAGTTGCCCGCCGGAGGCGCCACCCCGGCGCCACCGGTCGGGCCCGCGCTGGGGCAGTACGGCGCCAACATCATGCAGTTCGTGAAGGAGTACAACGCGACCACCGCCAGCCAGGCGGGGGCCGTCGTGCCGGTGGAGATCACGATCTTCTCCGACCGATCGTTCACCTTCATCACGAAGACCTCGCCGGCGAGCTACCTCATCAAGAAGGCCGCCGGCATCGACAAGGGTTCCGGTGAGCCGCAGAAGACGAAGGTCGGTCGCCTGACGTGGGCGCAGTGCCTCGAGCTCGGCGAGCAGAAGATGGCCGACCTCAACGCCGGCAGCCCGGCCGCCGCGGCCCGCATCATCGCCGGCACGGCTCGATCGATGGGCGTGCTGATCGAGGGCATGCCGCTGGAGCCGGAGGCCGCCGATGCCTAGGCGTGGCAAGCGCTACCGTGGCCTGGAGTCGAGGGTCGATCGCTCCCGCCTGTACCCGGTCGACGAGGCCGCCGCGCTCATCAAGGAGCTCGCCACGGCGAAGTTCGACGAGACGGTCGAGGTCCACGTCCGGCTCGGTGTCGACCCCCGCAAGTCCGATCAGAACGTGCGCGGAACGGTCGCGCTGCCGCACGGCACCGGCAAGTCGGTACGGGTGCTGGCCATCACGCAGGGTGACGGCATCGCGGCGGCCGAGGCCGCCGGCGCCGACTTCGTCGGGGGCGCGGACATGATCCAGCGCATCGTGGACGGTTGGATGGACTTCGATGCGGTGGTGGCGACGCCCGACATGATGGCGCAGGTCGGCAGCAAGCTGGGGCGCGTGCTGGGTCCCCGCGGGCTGCTCCCGAACCCCAAGGCGGGAACGGTGGGCGCGAACATCGGTGACATCGTGGGGGCGCTCAAGGCGGGCCAGATCGAGTTCCGGGCCGACAAGACGGGCGTGGTGCACGCCCCCATCGGCAAGGCGAGCTTCGACGCCGCCAAGCTCACGGAGAATTTCGGCGCGCTCCGCGCGGCCCTCGACGCCGCCAAGCCCGACGCCGCGCGTGGCCAGTACGTGCGGACGGTGTACCTCACCTCGACGATGGGCCCGAGCGTCCGCGTGACGGTGTGAGCGGCGTCGGCGGCGCGTGATCACGGCATCCCGGTGCGCAGCGGTTGCTTCGTACCTCTGGCGTTGGAGACAGCAGGGGCCTGCCAGGCTCAAAGATCCTGCCGAGGCGTTCAAGGTCGAGGGGTGCGCGCGCTTCATGAGCGCGCTTCCCACCCGCTCGCCGCTGCGCTTCGCGGCTCGTCCCGCACGGCCCGTGATGGCCGCCGGGATCACGTACTAGTCAAGGAGAGGGTTCCATGGCCAATCCAAGGAACGCGGCGTCGGTCCGCGAGCTGAAGGGTCTGCTCGCGGACGCGAAGACGTTCTTCCTGGTCGATTATCAGGGGCTCTCCGCCGGAGAGCTCGGCCGCCTGCGCGCCAACGTGCGCGCGGCGGGCGGGCGCATCCTCGTCGCCAAGAACACGCTCATCGATGTCGTGCTCAAGGAACGCGGCATCGACGACTTCGGCGACACGCTCGTAGGCCCCACGGCCCTGGTCCTCATAGGCGAGGATCCGGTGGCGCCGCTCAAGGCGATCACCGACTTCGCCAAGGACCACCCGAAGGACCTGCCGAAGGGCAAGGGCGGCCTCCTGCAAGGCGGGAGGGTCGGCGCCGATGCGATCGGTCGCATCGCTGCGCTGCCGTCGCGGCAGCAGCTCCAGAGCGAACTGCTCGGCGTGCTGCTCGCCCCGTTGCGGCAGATGGTCGGCGTGCTCGAGGGGCCGCAGAGGAATCTGGTCGGAGTGCTCGGAAACTACAAGGACAAGCTCGAGGAGGAAAGCTGATGGCGTTCGACAAGCAACAGATGGTGGACCAGCTCAGTGGCCTGACGGTGCTGGAGCTGGTGGATCTGGTGGAAGCGCTCAAGGAGAGCTGGGGCGTCGAGGCCGCCGCCGCGATGCCCGCCGGCATGATGATGGCCGGACCGGCCGCCGGCGAGGCCGCCCCCGTGGAGGAGCAGACCGAGTTCACGGTCAGCATCAAGAGCGCGGGCGACAAGAAGCTCCAGGTCATCAAGGAGGTCCGCGCGATCACGAGCCTGGGCCTCAAGGAGGCCAAGGATCTGGTCGAGGCCGGCGGTGTCGTGAAGGAGGACATCGGCAAGGACGAGGCCGACGAGATCCGTCAGAAGCTGGAAGCCGCGGGCGCCACGATCGAGGTCAAGTAACGCGCTCCGGCGCGCTTGGGATGCATGCCGAGGGCGATCCGTGTTGCCTTCGCCGTGAGGCTCCCAGGGGGCGGCGTGCCACGCCGCCCCCCGGGTCCCGCGTCGACGCAAGCTGGGCGACGGGTCGGAACCTCGATTATCGCTAGACTGAGAATTTGAGTTTGCCGAAGGCCCGTCCGCAGGTGTCTGGAGGTCGCATGGTCGAGGGACCGAGTCGAAGGCGAGCGTTCACCCCGAGCGGGGCGGCCGGCTCACGTCCGATTTGCGGAGGCAGTTGAAGGGGCTATCTTGGACAGATTGCACGTGCTGAACAACGCTGAACGCCGGCACCCGCGCGGCCCGCAAGGGTTCGCGGGGGCCACGTGGCGTGGTCCGGCTTGACGGCCCGCACCGCAGCCGTGCGGACAGAGTGTACGGCCGATTCCACGCTCACGGCCCTCCACGGCGATGAGCGAAGGGGTGAAGATGCGCGAGATTCGTAGCTTCGGCAGGATCCGGGAGGTCATCGACCTTCCGAACCTCACCAACATTCAGATTAAGTCATACGAGACCTTCTTGCAACGGGACCTGACCCAGAGCCAGCGTGGGAACGCCGGCCTGCAGGCGGCCTTCCGCGAGGTCTTCCCGATCGACGAGACCGAGCGCGGACGGCAGACGGGGCTGGTCCTCGACTTCCTCGAGTACACGCTCGAGGAGCCCGAGTACAGCCCCGAGGAGTGCCGCGAGAAGGATCTCAGCTACCACGCCGGGCTCTTCGCCAAGCTGCAGCTCGTGCACAAGGACACCGGCCTCATCAAGGAGGACCAGGTCTTCCTGGGCGATCTTCCCCTCATGACCGAGGACGGCTCGTTCGTCATCAACGGGGCCGATCGCGTCATCGTCTCCCAGATCCACCGCTCCCCCGGCGTCTACTTCACCAGCTCCGTGCGCGGCGTCGGACGGGCCCTGACGGCCAGCATCATCCCGATGCCGAAGCGCGGCCCTTGGATCGAGGTCGAGTACGACAACTCCGGCGTGCTGTGGATGAAGGTGAACAAGCGGAAGTTCCCGTTCACCCTCATCCTGCGCGTGCTGGGGTACGGCGACGAGCAGATCCGCGCACTGTTCGCCGGGAACGAGTCGCTGATCACCCCCACGCTGGAGTCCGAGGGCGCGGCCGGCATCACGCCGGACGAGGCGCTGCTGAGGCTGTTCACGGTGCTCCGCCCGGGTGACCCGCCCAAGGTCGACAAGGCCACGAACTACCTCTTCAGCCTGCTCGCCGACCCCCGCCGGTACGATCTCGGCGACGCCGGCCGCTTCAAGATCAACACCAAGCTCGAGCTCACCTACCCGTCGAACACGCTGCTGGGCTTCGAGGACGGCCAGTTCGTCGACTACGGTCTGGTGGACACGATCAAGTACCTCGTCAAGCTCCAGGCGGGCGAGGATGGCTTCACCGAGGACGACATCGACCACCTCGGGAACCGCCGCATCCGCACCGTCGGCGAGCTCGTCGCCGACCAGATCCGCGTCGGCCTCGGGCGCATGGCGCGCGGCGTGCGCGAACGCATGCTCCTGGGCAACCCGGACGCGGCAACCCCCCAGAAGCTGGTGAACAACCGTCCGATCGTGGCGGCCCTGCGCGAGTTCTTCGGCCGCAGCCAGCTCAGCCAGTTCAAGGACCAGGTCAACCCGCTCTCCGAGCTCCGCCACAAGCGCCGCATCTCGGCCCTCGGCCCCGGCGGCCTCACCCGCGAGCGCGCCGGCTTCGACGTTCGCGACGTGCACCGTACCCACTACGGCCGCATCTGCCCGATCGAGACGCCCGAAGGCGCGAACATCGGCCTGATCACCTCGTTGGCGAGCTTCGCGCGCGTCAACGACCTCGGCTTCATCGAGGCTCCGTACCGCAAGGTGCAAGACGGGCGCGTCACCGAGGACGTGGTCTACATGACCGCGCACGAGGAGGACCGCTACGTCATCGCGCAGGCGAACACGCCGCTGACCGAGGACGGCACCTTCGCCGTCGACACGATCGTGGCCCGCGAGCTCGGCGACCCGGTCTTCGCCGGCCCCGGCGAGGTCGATTACATGGACGTGTCGCCGAAGCAGATCATCTCGGTGCCCACCTCGCTCATCCCCTTCCTGGAGCACGACGACGCCAACCGCGCCCTGATGGGGTCGAACATGCAGTCGCAGGCGGTGCCGCTCATCCGCAGCGAGGCCCCCTACGTCGGTACGGGCGTCGAGGAGCGCGTCTCGCGCGACTCCGGCACCGTGCTCCTGGCCGCCGAGGAGGGGACGGTCTCCTTCGTCGACGCCAGCAAGATCGTCATCGAGAACGCCAAGGGGATCGAGCGCACCTACGTGCTGACCCGCTTCCAGCGCTCGAACCAGAACACCAACCTCGATCAGCGCCCCATCGTCGACATCGGACAGAAGATCGGCAAGGGCGACGTGATCGCCGACGGGCCGGCGTCGCAGAACGGCCGCCTCGCCCTGGGGCAGAACATCCTCATCGCCATCATGCCCTTCGACGGCTACAACTTCGAGGACGCCATCGTGCTGTCCGAGAACCTCGTGCGCGGCGACGTCTACACCAGCGTTCACATCGAGAAGTTCGAGAAGGAGGCGCGCGACACCAAGCTCGGTCCCGAGAAGATCACGCGCGACATCCCGGGCCTGTCCGAAGCGGCTCTGCGCGATCTCGACGAGGACGGCGTGGTGCGCATCGGCGCCGAGGTGAAGCAGGGAGACATCCTGGTCGGCCACACGAGCTTCAAGGGCGAGAAGGACCCCACGCCCGAGGAGCGGCTGCTGCGCTCGATCTTCGGCGAGAAGGCGCGCGAGGTCAAGGACACCAGCCTGCGCGTGCCCCCCGGCGACGGCGGCATCGTCCTGCGCACCGTCCGCTTCAGGCGGGGCGACGCCGGCGTCGAGCTCAAGCCCGGCGTGCAGGAGATGGTGCGCGTCTACGTGGCGCAGAAGCGGCGCCTCATCGAGGGCGACAAGCTCGCCAACCGGCACGGCAACAAGGGTGTCGTCGCCAAGATCCTCCCCCCCGAGGACATGCCCTACCTCGACGACGGGACCCCGGTCGACCTGGTGTTCAACCCGCTCGGCGTGCCGTCGCGCATGAACCTGGGACAGATCCTCGAGACCCACCTCGGTCTCGCGGCCCTCAAGGACGGCGTGTCGTACGTCACGCCGGTGTTCGACGGGGCGCGCGAGGAGGAGATCAAGCAGAAGCTCGGGAGCGCCGCCGACCGCGACATCGAAGCCAAGGCGGACGCGGGCTTCACCGCGGACAAGCGCGAGCTGGAGGTGTTCCGCCGCGCCGCCAAGCTGGGCGTCATCGACGACGACCTGAAGACGAGCGCTGCCGAGCGGGCGCTGGCCATGTCGGGCAAGGCCGTGCTGTACGACGGCCGCACGGGCGAGGCCATCGACGCCCCGATCGTGGTCGGGATCATGTACGTCATGAAGCTCTACCACATGGTCGAGGACAAGATGCACGCCCGCTCCACCGGACCCTACAGCCTCATCACCCAGCAGCCGCTGGGCGGCAAGGCCCAGTTCGGCGGGCAGCGCCTCGGCGAGATGGAGTGTTGGGCGCTGCAGGCGCACGGCGCGGCGCACACGCTGCAGGAGATGTTGACCATCAAGTCCGACGACATCGACGGTCGCAACGCGGCCTACGAGGCGATCGTCAAGGGCAACGACGTGCTCGAGCCCACCATCCCCGAGTCGTTCAAGGTGCTCGTCAAGGAGCTCCACTCGCTCGGACTGGACGTGCGCGTGCTCGACCCCGACGACAAGCCCGTGAGCATCTTCGACGAGTCCGGACGGCACTGGTGAGGCGGGACGGCGCGAGGCCCGACCGCCTGGAGGGACGTTCATGAAAGACCTTAGAGAGTTCACCCGTGTCCAGATCCAGATCGCGTCGCCCGAACGCATCCGGGGCTGGAGCTACGGGGAGATCACCAAGCCGGAGACCATCAACTACCGCACCCTCAAGCCCGAGCGCGACGGCCTGTTCGACGAGCGCGTCTTCGGTCCCGAGAAGGACTGGGAGTGCTCGTGCGGGAAGTACCGCGGGCAACGCTTCGCGGGCAAGGTGTGCGAGCGCTGCGGCGTCGAGGTCACGAAGTCGACCGTTCGCCGCTACCGCATGGGCCACATCGAGCTCGCCACCTCGTGCGCCCACATCTGGTACGTCAAGGACATCCCGAGCAAGATCGGGGCGCTCCTGAACCTGTCGACGAGTCAGCTCGAGCAGGTCCTGTACTTCGCCAAGTACATCGTCACCGACCCGCAGGGGGCGCACATGAACGGCCGCGCCCTGAAGCGCGGCGACCTCCTGTCCGACGACGAGTACCGGCAGCTCCGCTACGGCATGCAGGAGACCTACACCGTCCCCGGCGGCGAGAACGCGGTCGTCGGCGACGGCGAGGTCGTGGAGCAGGGTCAGTCCCTGGCGAAGGGCGTCAAGTCCAAGCTCGCCGGGATCGCCCAGTACCGTTTCCCGCGGCGCGTGCAGCTCGACTACCGCGAGTCCCGCGACGGCCGCATGATCCTCCCGAAGAAGGACTGGATCGAGGAGGAGGACGGCTACAAGGGCGGCCAGCCGATCGCCGAGCTCACCAGCGACATCGTCCTCAAGGCCGAGGACGAGGGCGTGGCCGAGCTGCTCCCGATCGGCACCAGCGGCGGCGTCATGGTCATCCGCGACGTCGACGACGAGGAGATCCGCTACTCGTACCTGATCCCGGACGGCATGGAGCCCCTCGTCGGCGACGGCGAGTTCGTGGAGCAGGGCACGGAGCTCGCGCGCGCCGCCAGCGGCGTCACGCTCAAGCTGCCGGCGGACGCCACGGCCACCGTGCGGGCGAGCAAGGCCAAGGGCAAGGACGTCACCGTCACGCTCAAGGTCGAGTGGGCCCGCGGCGAGACCTTCGAGATCAACCCGACCATGCACGTGCTGGTGGGCGCCGGGGCGCAGGTGCGCGCCGGCGAGAAGGTCGTGGGCGCCATCGATGCCGCGCAGGAGATCGTCGCGGCCGCCGACGGCACGGTGCAGCTCTCGCACCCCGCGAGCATCATCGTGTCGCGCGCGCGCGTCTACCCGTACGAGGACGAGCCCATCGTGGTCAACGGCGACCGCGTCCTGCCGGGCGACGACCTGGCGGACGAGGGCCGCTTGAAGTCCGACATCTCCGGGCGCGTCGAGATCGACCTCGTGCGCCACCAGGTGCGCGTCATCGAGTCCTACGACTTCGAGGCGAAGATGGGCGCCGAGGCGATCGAGGAGCTCCTGAGCGCGCTCGACCTTCCCATCCTCGAGGCCGAGCTGGTCGACGAGATGCAGTCGCCGAGCCGGCACAAGCGCGCCAAGGCGCGCAAGCGCCTCGAGATCGTGCGCTCGTTCCTGCACAGCGGCAACGCCCCCTCCTGGATGATCCTGCAGGCCGTGCCCATCATGCCCCCGAGCCTGCGCCCGATGGTGCAGGTCGAGGGCGGGCGCTTCGCCACCTCCGACCTCAACGACCTCTACCGCCGCCTCATCAACCGCAACAACCGCCTCAAGAAGCTCATGGCCCAGGGCGCGCCCGAGATGATCGTGCGCAACGAGAAGCGCATGCTGCAGGAGGCCGTGGACGCCCTCATCGACAACGGCCGCCGCGGCAGCGCCGTCGTGCACCCCGGCTCGGACCGCCCGCTGCGCAGCCTCACCGACCTGCTGGGGGGCAAGCAGGGACGCTTCCGGCAGAACCTGCTGGGCAAGCGCGTCGACTACTCCGGCCGCTCCGTCATCGTGGTCGGGCCGCAGCTCAAGCTCCACCAGTGCGGGGTGCCGAAGCGCATGGCGCTGGAGCTCTTCAAGCCCTTCTTGTTCAAGAAGCTCGAGGAGCGCGGCATCGTCAGCAACATCAAGAGCGCCCGCAAGCTGCTCGAGCGCTACCGCGACACCCGCGACGAGATCTGGGACGCGCTCGAGGAGGTCATCCAGGACCGCGTGGTGCTCCTCAACCGGGCGCCGACGCTGCACCGCCTCGGGATCCAGGCGTTCGAGCCCGTCCTCGTCGAAGGGCAGGCCATCCAGCTGCACCCGCTCGTGTGCGAGGCCTTCAACGCCGACTTCGACGGCGACCAGATGGCGATCCACGTGCCGCTGTCGGTGTACGCGCAGGCCGAAGCGCGGCTGCAGATGCTCTCGAGCCACAACCTCCTCAGCCCTGCGCACGGCAACCCCAACGTGCAGGCCAGCCGCGACATCATCCTCGGTCTGTTCGTGCTCACGCAGGTCCACACGGGCCGCAAGGGCGTCGGGACGTCGTACGACAGCATCGAGGACGCCTACGCCGCCCACGCGAAGGGCGAGCTCGACCTCAATTCCCACATCCAGGTCGGCGGCAAGGAGACCAGCGTGGGTCGCCTGCGTTACCGCTTCGCCAACGTCGACGAGGCGCTGCTGGCCGTCGAGCAGAGCGAGATCGACATGCAGGACGTCGTGACCGTGAAGATCGACGGGCAGATGATCGAGACCAGCCCCGGCCGCATGTTCTTCGCCCGCATGATCAAGGAGGTCGTCAGCGAGGGCGGCGCCGAGCTTCCCCCGCAGATGATCGACTACGAGACCGCCTACGAGAAGGGCGCCCTGCGCGACCTCGTGGTCGACTCCTTCAAGCGGCTCGGCATCGAGCGGACGGCGGCTCTTCTCGACGGCCTGAAGCAGTACGGCTTCGAGCTGTCCACCACCAGCGGAATCACCATCGGGATCGACGACGTCGCCATCCCGCCGAAGAAGCGGGAGCTGCTCGACGAGGCGCAGACCAAGCTCGAGCGCATCAACGCGGCCTTCGAGCGCGGCTTCGTGACGGAGCAGGAGCGCTTCCAGCAGGTGGTCCGCCTGTGGAGCGACACGACGGAGCGCGTCAAGGAGGCCGTGTTCGAGAACTTCGAGCAGAACATGCCCTTCAACCCACTGTTCGTCATGGCGCAGTCCGGGGCGCGCGGCAACCCGCAGCAGATCCGGCAGCTCGCGGGCATGCGCGGGCTCATGGCCAAGCCCTCCGGCGACACCATCGAGCTGCCCATCCGCGCGAACTTCCGCGAGGGGCTGGACGTGCTCGAGTACTTCATCTCGACCCACGGGGCGCGCAAGGGCGGCGCCGACACGGCCCTGCGAACCGCCGACTCCGGGTACCTGACCCGCAAGCTGGTGGACGTGGCGCACGAGCTGGTGGTCCGCGAGGACGACTGCGGCAGCGCCGAGTTCGTGTCGATCCCCTTCTACACCGCCGAGGGGCGGGCACGCCCGCGGAGCCACCTCGAGATGAGCCTCTACGGACGGAACCTCGCGCTCGACTTCGACCTGGGCGACTTCCACCTGCCGGCGGGCCACACCCTCATGAAGGAGGACGTCGACGCCATCTCGCGCCGTCTGGCCGACGCGCCCGAGGTGCGCGAGGTCCAGCTGCGCAGCCCGTTGACCTGCCAGACGAGGGCGGGCGTGTGCCGCAAGTGCTACGGCCTCGACATGTCCACCATGCGCGAGGTGGGCCTCGGTGAGGCGGTCGGCGTGATCGCGGCCGAGTCGATCGGCGAGCCGGGCACGCAGCTCACCATGCGGACCTTCCACACGGGCGGCATCGCCACCGGTGGCGACATCACCCAGGGCCTGCCGCGCGTCATCGAGCTGGTGGAGGCCCGCAAGCCCAAGGTCAAGGCCATCATCAGCGACCTCGACGGCGTCGTCGCCATCCAGGAGGACGACGAGCGGTTCCGGGTCAGCGTGTCGAGCGAGGACGGTGAGTTCAGCCGCACCTACCGCATCGACAAGGGAGTACGCCTGCTGGTGCGCGACGGCGACAAGGTGGAGGCCGGCGATCAGCTGACGCGCGGCGCGATCAACCCGCACGACCTGCTCGAGTCCCGTGGGCCGGACGCCGTGCAGACCTACCTCGTGGAGGAGGTCCAGCGCGTCTACCGCGGCCAGGGTGTGAGTGTGCACGACAAGCACATCGAGGTCATCGTGCGCCAGATGCTCAAGTACGTCGAGGTCCTGGAGCCCGGCGACAGCGACCTGCTCGAGGGGCAGACCGTGGAACGCTTCGACGTCGAGGAGACCAACAACGCCCTGCTCGACGAGGGCAAGACGCCGGCCTCGTGGAAGCCGGTACTGCTCGGCATCACCAAGGCCAGCCTGTCGACGAAGAGCTGGCTGTCCGCGGCGTCGTTCCAACACACCACCCACGTGCTCACGGAGGCGGCGGTGTCCGGGAAGGCCGACGATCTGGTCGGCCTCAAGGAGAACGTCATCCTCGGGCGGCTCATCCCGGCCGGAACCGGGCTCGACGTCATCCGGCACATCCGCGTAGCCGACGATCGCACGCTCGCGAAGCGTCGCGAGGCCGAGGGCACCGTCGAGATCGCCGCTCGTCCCGCGACCGACGCGGAGCAGCGCCCGGAGGCCTGAGGCCCGCTCCCAAGGCGGCCACCCCACGCTCGAGCGGCGCGGGAACCAATCCGGTTCCCGCGCCGCTCGAGCATGCCGCTGCTACACTGGGCGCGGATGCCTCGGAGCCGACCAGCACGCACCGCCGGCGAGCCGGCCGCGTCGCGCAGCCCGCTCGGCCGCGGGGCGTTGCCGGCCCAGGTCGTGGCCTTCGACCCCGGCCGCAACGTAGGTGTGGCGTGGGTGGACGCCGACGGCGTCGCGCGGAGGCTGGCCATCCTCACGGAGACCGACGTCCGGGACCTGGTGCTGCCGTTCGGCGCCAGGATCCTGATCGGCGACGGGACCGGCAGCCACGAGCTGGCGGCCGTCCTGCGCGGCAGGGGGATCGAGCCCGAGCCGGTCGATGAGACCGGTACCTCGCTCGAGGCGCGGCTGCTGTACTTCCGCGATCACCCACCGGCCGGGGTCGCGCGCCTGCTCCCGCCCGGCATGCGCTCGCCGCCGCGGATCATCGACGACTACGCGGCCTACGCGATCGCGTTGCGATGGCTGGCGGCACGGTCCCCTTAACGGCGGCGTCAGTCGGCGCGGGTGGCGCGCAGCAACACCAGCGGGAACATCGCGTCCGCGGGCCCGGGCAGCGGGAGCCGCCTCGCCTCGCGAAGCTCGAAGCCCGCCGCGAGCACGTGGGCCGTGGTGTCGCGCCCCAGGTGGCAGCCGCGCCCCTCGAGGGCGCTCCAGAGCGGGTCGAGCGCGTCCTGCAGCCGGGCCACCCACGCCGTCTCGTGACGCACGTGCTCGAGCAGGCGCAGGTCCCCGCCCGGCCTGAGGACCCGCCTCAGCTCCGTCAGGGTCGCCACCGGATCCGCCACGCTGCACAGGACCAGCGACGCGACCGCGGCGTCGAAGCTGGCGCTCGGGAAGGGGAGGGCGTCCCCGTCGCCGGCGTGTACGCTCACCCGCGCCGCCGCGGCGGACGCCCGCTCGCCTGCCACGCGGCGGAAATCGGGCTCCGGCTCGACAGCGCTCACCCTGGCCCGCGCGTCGTAATGGACGAACGTAGCGCCGGTGCCGCAACCCAGCTCGAGGACGTCGCCCTCCAGCCCCGCCACGAGCTCCGCCCGGGCGCCCTCGAAGGCGCCCGCCTCGAGCGGTCGCGTGGCCCGGTCGTACAGGGCGGCGGGGCCGCCCGCCCACCGCTCCAAGGTCGAGCGCAGGTTCACGGCGTTCGCCTCCGCGTCATGCGGCGCACGCGAAAAGGCGAACCGGGCCCCGGGCCCGGTTCGCCTGCGTCGCCACGCGCCCTGCTCGCGCGGCCGGCGATCAGTTCAGCTCGTCGTCTTCGCCTGCGTCCATCAGGGCGCGGGCCTCCTGGCTGGTGACGTCGAGCACCGCGCTGATCTCGCCGGCGAGGAGCCGTAGGGCCCGACGGTACGCCTGGCGATCGAGATCGGGGAGGCCGCGCTCGAGATCCCAGCGCCGCAGCTCGCTCGCGAGCGTGGCGATCTGGTACGGGTCGCCGCTCGTGAGGATGTCCGTGACCTTCCGGTGCCGCGCCGCCCACTGCTTGGGCAGCGTGATGCGGCCGTTGTTGAGCCGTTCGAGAACGCTCTGCACCTCTTCTTCGGTGAGGGCGGCGCGCAGCCCGGCTTCCTGCGGGGCGTGCACCGGCACGAACGCGCGAGACGTCCCGTTCGGGAAGTCGACCTGGTAGTACTTCAGGTCGTTGCCCGCGATCGTCCGCACCGTCGTTCCGGAAACGACGCCGACGCCGTAGGGCGGAAGGACCACCTGGTCCCCGTTCTTGAAGGCTCTGGGCTGTTCTTTCAAGGTCGCCTGCTCCCTTCGGGCGTGTCACACATCAACTACCGTCGTGGCGGACGGTAGCGGGTTCAGAACGTGGTTCGTGTGGGAAACGTGAGCGCTCGGCTCGATGGCACGTGCTGGGCTCCGGCGAGCGCATTCACGTACCGGATTCTAGCAGATTGGACCCGTGAGTGCACGTGGTCCATGATTCAATCCGGAACGATCGCACGGATGGGAAATGACGTCCTGAGCGGGTGAAGTGCCCTCGGTACCGGCGTCCTTACGGGGGCCCCCGCGGGCGGGACGCGCGTGTGCCGGCGCGTTCCCTCGGCGCGTCAGGGCCCCGGTACCTCGGTGGGTGCGGGCGCCTGGACGGGCGCGCCCGATGAGCGCGCCGTGAACACCACGCCGGCCAGCAGGACGGCCGCGCCGAGCATCGTCACGAACGACGGCACCTCGCCGAAGATCAGAAGCGCCAGCAGGCCCGAGCCGATCGGCTCGAGCAGGATCAGGGTCGTCACCAGCGTGGGCTCGAGGTGGCGCATCGCGTAGTTGATGCCCGTATGCCCGATGAGCTGCGGGACCAGGGCAAGCAGGGCGATCCATCCCAGGGTCGGGAGCGGGTAGCCCGTGTACGCCTGGCCCAACAGCAGGGGTAGGGGAGCGAGCACGACGGCGGCGGTAGCGTAGGCGACGCCCGCGTAGGCGTCGAGGCGCACGCCGCTACGCTGGACGACGCGGCCCAGCAGGAGGTAACCCGAGACGCTGGCGGCACCGACGAGCGCGAGGCCGTCGCCGACGAGTGGGGCGTTGCCCGCGGCGGCCACGCCGCCGACCAGATCGCCGAAGCCGATGACCGCGGCGCCGGCCACCGCCATCACGACGCCCGCCAGCACGGAGAAGCTCGGCGTGAGCCCCGTGAACAGCCAGGCGAACAGCGCCACCCACAGCGGCGCCGTCGTCACCAGCGTCACGCTCGCCGCCACCGTCGTCAGCCCGATGGACGTGATCCAGGTGGCGAAGTGGATCCCGAGCAGCACCCCTGCCGCCAGGGTGAGCAGGAGCGGCCGACCGCGAAGCGGCGTGCGGCGGAGCCCCCGCACCGTCACCGGCAGCAGCAGGAGCGAGGCGAGCAACATGCGGTAGAGGGCGACGACCACGCCCGGCGCCTGCGCCAGGCGCACGAAGATCGCCGCGATGCTCACCGCCGCGAGCGCCGCGGCGAGGACGAGCGTGGCACGCGACCGGAGGGCGGGCGGCATGCGGACCAGTCTATCGCAGGGGGCCTGGTAGAGTGACCCCGGCACTCGAACGGAGGGCGTGCGTGAGCGGTTTTCCGAGTGGTTTCCAGTGGGGCGTGTCGACCTCGGCGTACCAGGTCGAGGGGGCGGCCCACGAGTCCGGCAAGGGCGCCAGCATCTGGGACGTCTTCAGCCACCGGGCCGGACGGATCGCGGACGGCACCACGGGTGACGTGGCCACGGACCACCTTCGGCGAATGGACGAGGACCTCGACCTCCTGGCCGAGCTGGGTGTCGGCGTCTACCGCTTCTCGACGGCCTGGACGCGGCTACAGCCCGATGGGCGCGGGCGCCTGCGCAGCGCGGGCAGCGACGTCTACGACCGGCTCGTCGACGGCCTGCTCGAGCGCGGCATCGAGCCGTGGCCGTGCCTGTACCACTGGGACCTGCCCCAGGCGCTCCAGGAGCGCGGCGGTTGGGCCTCCCGGGACACGGCGGACCATTTCGCCGAATACGCCGCTGCGGTGGCCGAGCGCCTGGGCGACCGCGTGCGTACCTTCCTGCTGCTCAACGAGCCCAACGTTCACGCGCTGCTGGGGCACCTGCTCGGCATCCACGCGCCCGGAGAGAGCGACGTGGCGACCTACGCGGCGGCCCTCCACCATCAGAACCTGGCCACGGGCCTCGCGCTCGCGCGCCTGCGAGATCTCAACGGCGGCTGGACGCTGGGCACCGTGCTGAACCTCCAACCGGTCGTCGCGGGCGCCGACGGGGAAGAACACGCCCAGGCGGCGCGGCTGTTCGACGCCGTGTGGAACCGCGCGTGCCTCGATCCTCTGCTGCGGGGCAGCTACCCCGACGCGGCCGCCCCGTTCCTGGACCCCGTGCAGCGTGCGGGCGACCTCGCCCTCATCGCGCAGCCGATCGATCTCCTGGGCGTCAACTTCTACACGCGCATGCGCGTGCGCGCCTCCGCGTCGAGCCTCGTCGGCATGGAGATGGCGCCGGCACCGCCGGACGCCGAGCTCACGGCGATGGGGTGGGAGGTCGCTCCCGAGGCCCTGACGGCTCAGCTCCTCGAGCTGAAGGAGGCATACGGCAACCCGGCCGTGGTGGTTGCCGAGAACGGCGCGGCCTACGAAGATCCGCCCGCGCGCAACGGGCGCGTCGACGACCCGCGCCGTTGCAGCTATCTCGTGCGCCACGTAAGCGCCGTGGCCGAGGCGATCGATGCCGGCTGCGACGTGCGCGGCTACCTGGCCTGGACGCTGGTGGACAACTTCGAGTGGTCCGAGGGCTTCGGGCGCCGCTTCGGGCTCGTCCACCTCGATCTCGACACGCTCCGCCGCACCCCGAAGGCGAGCTTCGAGCTCTACCGCGACGTCATCCGCGAGCGGCGGGTGCCCGCGAACTACGAGTGAGCGGTACCGGCTCCCCAGGCGGGGCGCGGCGGGCGTCGCGCGCCGCTTCGGACGGCGGCGCGCTCCTCAGGCGCGCTCCTCAGGCGCGCTCGGCCCCGCGCGCGAGGCCGACCGCGAGCCACGCCCACCCGGCGATCATCGCGGCACCCCCGATCGGCGCCACCGCCCCGAGCAGGGCGATACCGGTGGCCACCAGCAGGTAGAGGCTGCCGCTGAACACGAGCGTGCCCGCGAGCAGCAGGAGCGCCGCGACGCGGTGGCGGCCCGGAAGCGCGCCGATGACGAGCAGTCCGAGGGCGTGCAGCATCTGGTAGCGCACCGCCGTCTCGTACGTGTGCATCCGGTCCGGGCTCAGGACGCCGCTCAGGCCGTGGGCGCCGAAGGCCCCCAGGGCGACCCCGAGCGCCGCCAGGGCAGCCCCCCAGACGGCCGCCGCTCGGGGAGCGAGGCCGAGCGGGCTCGTGCGTTGGGTGGGGGAGGCGCTCACGCGTGATCCTTCCCGGGGCTCCGGGGCGTCACCGGCCGCCGGAGCTCCCGCCCCCGCCACCGCCGCCCCCGCCCCCGCCCGACGAGCCCCCGGAGGACGCCGACGCCGACGCCGCCGACAACGCGCTGGACAGCGAGCTCACGGAGGTCGAGAGGGAGGCGAGGTCGTGCGCCGATGCCGCGCCCATCCAGGCCCCGCTTCGGAGCATGGTGCCCTCGTCGACGCCGGCGAGCGGCGCGGCGCGCTGCAACGTCTTGAGGTACGCCGCCGCCACGCCGAGGGCGGCCGCGTAGCAGTAGTACACGTCCCACAGCCGGAAGAAGTCGAGCGGAGCGTCCTTCATCCGGGTGTAGTCGGTGAGGGTTCGCTTGAAGCCGTTCCAGCCGTAGATCTCCGGCGCGAGATCCTCCCGCCACGCCGGCAGCGACGCACCCGCGATCGCGACGCACACCACCGCGAGCACCGCTCCGGCGATGAAGGCCGCCCGCGCGGCTCCCACGGTGGCCACGGCGCCCGCCCCGAGCGCGAGCGCGACCAGCACACCCCGACCGGCCCACAGGCGTGTCGCCTTGCGGCTCGGCTCCGACACCAGCGGCCCGTTCCAGCGATCCTCCAGCCAGGCGCGCACCTTGCGGCTCCAACGCTGCATGAAGCTCGACGCGTGGGATTGCGAGTAGGCCTTGAGCTCGCTGAACTCGAGGTAGCTCGGGTCGCCGCGACGATGCGTGCGGGCGGCGCTCTCGAGATACCCGAGCACGTCCGCCTCGAACGGAAGCAGGCCGTCCTTCGCCTTGCCCGTCAGCCGCATCTCGAACTTCTTGCCCTTCGGGGTGAACTCGCCGTACCCGCGCCGGGCGAGGTCCATGATCGTGGCGTGGAAGGCGCTGCCCATCGCGCCGGCGCTGAACGTCTGCATGCGGGCCGCCGTCACCGCGGCCGGGGGGAGATCGCTCGGCGGCTCGAAGGGGTACTTCATGCTCGGTACGGAGGGCTCGCGTCCGTAGCGGTTGTACGCACCCCACACGCGCGTCGCGAGCCAGACCAGCGCCAGAAGCGGAAGGATGGCCCACACGATCGAGCCGCGTACAGCGTCGAGCGCGCGTGCGCGCGACTGCCCTTTGGCGATGCGGGTCTCGTCCTGGAGCAGCCGCTGGAACCCGGCTCGCGACCCCTTCACCGAGAACAGCGCCGGGTCCATCAGGTAGCGAACCTCGACGCCGTCCCCCTTGGGGATGCTGCCCAAGCGCACGTTCAGGGTCGAGCGGTCGTCCGACAGGGACACGACCGGCTGCTCCGGGTTGGCGTAGCGGTGGACGTAGGCGTCGAACGGCGCCGCCATGGGACCCGGCGCGTGCACGGTGAGGCGGTAGCCGAGGACCGGCGGGTGGTCGAGCTGGACGAGATTCCAGTACCACTGGACGACGTCGCTGAAGGGCTCGACCGTGCCGCTCAGGCGGTACACGAAGCGCACGCGCCGCTCCGAGACGCGTTGATCGTTGTGCACCACGACCTCGGTCCCGGCCTCGCAGGGTTGGCTGAAGGCGCGGGCGGAGGGGCCGGGACCGAGCGCGCCGGAGCCGTCGAGCAGCGTCAGGCTCTGGCCGTTCTCCAGCTCGACGCAGATGAACGCCTCGCCGAAGTCGCCGTCGGTCCACAGCGTGCGCGTGTCGTCCACCACGACCTGGCCGTCGGGCTGGATGGTGACGTCCTGGACGACGTCCCGCCACTGGAAGCTCTGGGCCGCCGCGGCACCCGCGAGCAGCACAGCGAGCGCCGTTGCGGCGCTTCGGATCGCCGCGAGTCCGAGCGAGCGCCGGCGTCCGGCGCCATGAGAACGTGACATGAGGCCATCGTAGCCCCGGCGGGGGCCCGCTGCGAAGGCGCGGGCTCCGGTCGGCGCGCACGACGGCGGCCGCACGAGCGGCGCGCCGCGGCGTCAGGGGGCGGGGAAGGCCCGGCCGAGGACGGCGCCCGACGAGCCCATGGCGCCGAGGTCCTGCCCTGACAGGTCGAGGTGGACGCCCGCGGCGTTGCCCACGTGGAGGTACACGGGGAGATCGAAGACGTAGTGCGCTCCGGCGTCGACGGTCGCGTACACCAGGCGTTCGCCCTGGTTGCGCTGGGTGGAGTGGTAGACCTCGAGCCAGGTCTTCTCCGTGATGGTCACGCCGATCTGGTTCGGGCCCACCGCGCCGCCGGCCACGGCCGGCGCTCCGGCCGGGGTCGCGTCGGTCACCACGGGTTGGAGCGCCACGTCGACGGTGCGGTCCTCGCTCAGGTCGACGGTCTGCTCGACGGGCTGGTAGCCGTCGAGGGTGACGCGCACGACCCTCCCCGACCGGGCCGTGACGGGCGCATCCTCGATCGGCGTCGTGCCGGGCAGCGCGAAGCCGTCCACGCTGACGCTCGCGCCCGCGGGGTCGCTGTGGATGCTCACCAGCACCGTGCGGGCCTCCGCCGCTCCGCCCACCACGCCGGCGGGTGCCGAAGCGGCGCCGGCATCGGCAGCGTCGGATGCGCTCCCGGCCGTCGTTGCGGCCGCCGGCGGCGGCGCCTCGATGGGCGCAGGGGTGCGCGCGACGCCGCGGCCGGGCCGGAACAACAGGCTGTTGAAGCCCCACAGGGCGAGCCCGACGACCACCACGACCAGGAGCAGGGTGGGGAGCAGGGCTCCCACGCGCGGCCCGGATCGCGGAGCGGGAGGCGGTTCGCCGCGTCGCTCCTTCTCCAGGCGCTCCTCCAAGGTGGTCGTGCCCATCGCCCGGCGCCGCTCGCGCGCGTAGGTCTCCATCGTGCGGGCGATGTCGAGCCCCACGGCCTGGGCGTAGAGGCGAACGAAGTTGCGGGTGTAGACGTCCTCCGGGAGGTCCTCGTAGCGCCCCTCCTCCAGGGCCCGCAGGTACTCGCGGCGGACGTGCGTCAGCTCGGCGAGGTCGCCGAGCTCGAGGCCGCGCGCGTCGCGCGCGCGCCGGAGCATCTCGCCCAGGTCGGCGACGCGTTCCTGCCGGCCGCCCAGCGGGTCGTGCCCGCCCGCGGCGCCGGCCGGGTCCGAGGGCGCCGGCGGCGTCCGCCCGGCGTGCGTCGTGCGTTCCAGGTCGCGTTCGCTCATGCCGGGACCCCCGGGATCGTCGCGTGCCCGAGGGCCGCCATGGCCGCGGCAACGCGCGCCGCGAGGAGCGCGTTCTCCTCGAGCAGCCTGAGGTTGACCTCGAGCGTGGCCCCGGCCGACAGCTCGGCGAGGCGCGCCAGGAGGAACGGCGTGGTGTCCCGGCCCCGGATGCCGGCCGCCTCGAGCTCGCCACGCGCCTCCGACAGGAGGCGGTCGAAATCTTCCCGGGCAAGGCCGCGCGAGACGGGATTCGAGACCAGCAGGCCGCCGCCCAGGCCCAGGTCTCGCTGGGCGCGCGCGGCCTCGGCCACCTGCTCCGGCGTGTCGACCCTGCTCGCCAGCACGAGGTCCGTCTCGGGCACCACGAAGCCGGCCAAGCGCTCGCTGCGATACCCGAGCACGGGCACGCCGAGGCTCTCGAGGCGCTCGAGCGTGGCGCCGGCGTCGAGGATGCTCTTGGGCCCCGCGCAGACGGTCACGACCGGGTAGCGCGCGAGCGCCCCGAGGTCGGCCGACTCGTCGAACGCGCGCTCGTGGACGCCGCCGATCCCGCCGGTGGCGAAGACGGCGACGCCCGCGCGGGACGCCGCGTGGAGCGTCGCCGCGACCGTGGTGCCGGCGTCGGCGCCAGCCGCGGCGATGGCGCCGAGGTTCCAGAGGGAGGCCTTGTCGGCGCCGCCGGAGGCGAGGCGCTCGAGCTCGGCGTGGCTCAGTCCGACGACGAGGTCGCCGCCGACGACGCCGATGGTCGCGGGCACGGCGCCGGCCTCGGACACGAGGGTCTCGAGTCGGCGCGCGAGTTCGAGGTTCTGGGGGCGGGGAAGGCCGTGCGTGACGACGGTCGATTCGAGGGCGACGACGGGCCGGCCCGCGCCCGTGGCGTTCCGGACGTGCGGGGCTATGCGCAGGCTCACCCGGTCATCTTACCGCAGCCTCGCACGCCTCCCGGGGCCGGAGGGGGAGCGTGTCGTCCGAACCCGGCGCGGCGGAGCGCGCACCCCCGCGGCCGCCGCCGGTCGCGCCGCCGGGGGGCGGTGCCCGCCGTCACCGGCGCACCCTTCGCCCGCTACCGGTGCTACCATCGGTCGATGCAGGTGCCCGACGTGGCCACCGTCTTCCCCTTCGTGGAGCAACTCGGCTTCGGCGCCGTGGCCGGCTTCGCCGCGGGGTACGCCTTGAAGAAGGTGGGCAAGCTGATCGCGCTGGCGGTGGGGCTGCTCTTCGTGGTGCTGCAGGTACTGGCGTACTACGGCTTCGTGGCGATCGACTGGGCGCGGGTGCAGACCTCCGTCGACCCGCTGCTCACCCCCGGTTCCGTGGGAGGGGCATGGCACACGCTGGTGGCCATCCTGACCTACAACGTGGCCTTCGCCGCCGCGTTCGTGCCGGCCCTGGTGGTGGGGTTGCGGCGCGGGTAGGACTCCCGTGCCGGCAGGGGTTGTAGGGCGTACCGGCGATGGCGTACCCTGGGGCGGTCCGCAGCGAAAAGTTGAGCGGCCCGCACTCAAGCTCCTTGACAACTCACGGTCGTCCTCGGTATCCTGCGGGCAGTTAGCACTCACGCGTCGTGAGTGCTAATCTCGTGAGGAACCATCCGATCCCGGCGACATCTCCCTACGGGGGGCACGTGCCGCGAGGGGTGGAGCGAAGCCGACATGGAGGCATCTATGGCAGTAACCGAGGAGAAGCTGACCCTCAAGCCCCTGGGGGACAAGGTCGTCGTGGAGGTCATCGACGAGCCCCAGACCACGGCCGGCGGCATCGTGTTGCCCGATACGGCCAAGGAGAAGAGCCAGCGGGGCAAGGTCCTCGCGGTGGGTCCGGGCAAGGTGCTCGACAGCGGGCAGCGCGAGCCGATGGAAGTCGAGGTCGGCCAGACCGTGGTGTTCGCCAAGTACGGCGGCACCGAAGTGAACGTGAGCGGCCGCGAGCTGATGATCCTGAGCCAGCGCGACATCCACGCGATCGTCGATTGATACGGGAGACCTGATCCATGGCCAAAGAACTGATCTTCAAGGAAGACGCGCGTCGCAGTCTGGAGCGCGGCGTCAACGCGGTCGCGAACGCTGTCAAGGTGACCCTCGGCCCCAAGGGCCGCAACGTGGTGCTGGAGAAGAAGTTCGGTAGCCCCACCATCACCAAGGACGGCGTGACGGTCGCCAAGGACATCGAGCTGAGCGATCACCTCGAGAACATCGGCGCGAAGCTGCTCATCGAGATCGCCAGCAAGACCAACGACATCACCGGCGACGGCACCACCACGGCCACCGTGCTCGGACAATCGATCGTGCACGAAGGCCTGCGCAACGTGGCGGCCGGCGCCAACCCGCTGGCCCTCAAGCGCGGCATCGACAAGGCCGTCGAGGCCGCCGTGGCAAGCATCCGGGAGATGGCGAAGCCGGTCGAGGACAGCAAGTCCGTGGCCGAGGTGGCCAGCATCTCCGCCAACGAGCCCGAGGTCGGGCAGCTCATCGCCGACGCGATGGACAAGGTCGGCCGCGACGGCGTGATCACGGTCGAGGAGTCCAAGACGCTCGAGACGGAGCTCGACGTCGTCGAGGGCATGCAGTTCGACAAGGGCTACCTCAGCGCCTACTTCGTGACGGATTCCGATGCGATGGAGGCCGTGCTCGAGGACGCCTACATCCTCATCCACGAGAAGAAGATCTCGGCCCTGAAGGATCTGCTCCCGGTGCTCGAGCAGGTGGCCCAGACGGGCAAGCCGCTCGCCATCATCGCCGAGGACATCGAGGGCGAAGCGCTCGCGACCCTCATCGTGAACAAGCTTCGCGGGACGCTGAACATCGCGGCCGTCAAGGCGCCCGGCTTCGGCGACCGCCGCAAGGAGATGCTGAAGGACATCGCCGCCGTCACCGGCGGTGAGGTCATCAGCGAGGAGCTCGGCCACAAGCTCGAGAACGTCAAGATGAGCCAGCTGGGTCGCGCCAAGCGCGTGCGCATCAGCAAGGAAGAGACGACGATCATCGAGGGCATGGGCACCAAGGAGCAGATCGACGCCCGCGTCAAGGGGATCCGCACCGAGCTCGACGACACCGACAGCGACTACGCCAAGGAGAAGCTCCAGGAGCGTCTGGCGAAGCTCGCGGGCGGCGTCGCGGTCATCCGCGTCGGCGCGGCCACCGAGACGGAGCTCAAGGAGAAGAAGCACCGCTTCGAGGACGCCCTGTCGACGGCCCGTTCGGCGGTCGAGGAAGGCATCGTCGCCGGCGGCGGCGTCACCCTGATCCACGCGATCGGCAGCGTCCAGAAGGTCGTGGAGGGTCTCCACGGCGACGAGCGGACGGGTGCGAACATCCTCATCCGCGCGCTCGAGGAGCCGGCCCGGCAGATCGCCGCCAACGCCGGCGCCGAGGGCTCCGTCGTCGTCAACAGCATCAAGAACAACAACGACGGCAAGTACGGTTACAACGCCTTCACCGACGAATACGTCAGCGACATGTTCGCGGCCGGGATCGTCGACCCGGCGAAGGTGACGCGCACCGCCCTGCAGAATGCGGCCTCCATCGCCTCGTTGCTGCTGACCACCGAGGCGGTCATCGCCGACAAGCCGGAGAAGGAAGAACGGTCCGGCGGCGGCGGCGGCATGCCCGGCGGCGACATGGGCGGGATGGACTTCTGATCCACGACTGACGCCAGCCGAAGCGCGCGCGGGGGCGGCCCAACGGCCGCCCCCGCCGTCGTGTGCCGGTAAGGTGGCGCACGCCCGTGCCGCAAACGGCCGGATGCGCGGGGGGGCGACGGTATGCTCGCCGCATGCCCGGCTCCAACGGTCTCCTGCCCGCCGATGCGGTGGTCCCCGACTACGAGGGCGGGTCCCTGCTGAACGTGCCGCCCACCGTCGGTACCCTTCTCGGCATCGACGACGGCTGGGCCGCGCCGCCGCTCGGCGCCCGCCACGCCCTCGCCGGCGAGCGCGCCGAGCGCGTGGTGGTGCTCGTGCTGGACGGCGTGGGCTGGAATCGCTACCGGGCGCAGATGGCGCGCGACGACGGCGGGCTCGGCGAGCTCCTGGGCAGCTACGCCGGGCGCGAGAGCGACCTCACCTCCGTCTCCCCGGCCACGACGAGCGTGGCGACGACCTGCCTCGCGGGCAACGGCGCCGCGCCGGCCGAGTCCGGGATGCTGGGTTACTCCCAACGGCTGCCGCGCCTCGGCGTGGTCGCGAACATGCTGTTCTGGCGACCGATGTGGAGCGCCGGCGCCCGCACGGGGGAGCTCGAGCGCTGGGGGCTCGAGCCCGAGGCGTTCCTCCCCACACCGTCCATCTTCCAGACGCTGGCGGCGGGTGGGGCGGGCAACGCCGTGTTCCTGCCGCGGCCGCTGGCGTCCACGCCGCTGTCGCGCTTGCAGATGCGCGGAGCCGACGTGCACGACACCGTCAACTTCGTCGACGCCCTGGAGCAGCTCGGCAGCTGGCTGACCGACACGTCCGGGCGGCGCGGCTACGCCTACGTCTACCTCCCCGACTTCGACACGCTGAGCCATCGGGACGGCCCCGAAGCCCCCGCCTGGGGCCCCTTGTTCGCGTCGGTCACGGGCGCGCTCGAGCGCTTCCTGCGCCACCTCGGACCGGCAGCACGCCGCGGCACGCGCCTGCTCGTGACGGCAGACCACGGCCACGTGCACACGCCGCGCGAGGCGCGCCGCACGTGGCAACACCTCACGACGCTCGAGCCGCTGCAGGCGCTGCGGCCCGGCGGCGAGGCCCGGCACCTCTACCTCTACGCGCGCGCGGGCGCGGCCGGCGAGCTCCGCGAGGCCGCCGCCGCCGCGCTCGGCGACGCGTTCACGGTGCTGGCCGGGCACGAGGCCCTCGACGGCGGGTTGTATGGCGATCCTTCCCGCCTGCACCCGGAGGCCGAGGTGCGCCTCGGCGACGTGGTGGTGCTCGCCCGCGGCGGCGCGTCCGTCTGGGACGACGAGCACGATGCGGTGCTGCTGGGCATGCACGGTGCCCTGGAGTCCGACGAGATGCGGGTACCCTTGCTGTCGCTGCGCCTCGACGCCTGACCCGCTCCTCTCAGCGGACGATCAGACTCTTGCCGGTCATCGCCGCCGGTTGCGGCAGCTCCAGCAGCTCGAGCACGGTGGGCGCCACGTCGCCCAGCACGCCCCCGTCGCGAAGGGTGCACGCCATCAGCTCGGCATCGGAGGTGGCGAGCACGCACGGCACCGGGTTCGTGGTGTGCGCCGTGTGTGGGCTCCCGTCGTCCTCGAGCATCTTCTCGGCGTTGCCGTGGTCCGCGATGACGATCGCCGCGCCCCCCTTCGCGAGGATCGCCTCGAGCAGCCTTCCGAGCCCTCGATCGACCGCCTCGCACGCGGCCACCGCCGCCGCGAGCACGCCGGAGTGCCCCACCATGTCCGGGTTGGCGTAGTTGAGCAGCACGAACGCGTCGTCGTGCTGCTCGAGGCGTTCGAGCGTCGCCTCGGTCAGCTCCGGCGCGCTCATCTCCGGCTTGAGGTCGTAGGTGGCCACCTTCGGTGACGCGATCAGGCGCCGCTCCTCGCCCGGGTACGGCTCCTCCCGCTTGGCATTGAAGAAGTACGTCACATGGGCGTATTTCTCGGTCTCCGCGGTGTGGTACTGCTGCAACCCGGCTCCGCTCAGCACCTGGGCCAGGCATTGGTCGATGGGGGGCAGGGCGAGCGCGAACGGCGCGTCGAGATCCTTGTCGTACTGCATCATCGACGCGAACGCGATGTCCGGCCGCCGGCAGCGCTCGAAGCCGTCCCAGGCCTCCTCGCCGAGCAGCGCATAGGTCATCTGGCGCGCGCGGTCGGCACGGAAGTTGAAGAACACCACGCTGTCGCCGTCGTTCACCGCCACGGGCGCCTCGCCCTGCGTGGCGATGACGGTGGGCGCGATGAACTCGTCGGTCTCCCCGCGCGCGTAGGCGTCCTCGATGGCCTCGGCGGCCGTCGCGGCGCGATGCTCGGCGCGGCCGCAGACGATCGCATCGTAGGCGCGCCGGGTGCGATCCCAACGCTTGTCGCGGTCCATGGCGTAGTAGCGGCCCGACACGGTGGCGATGCGGGCATCAAAGCCCAGAGCGTCGATGTGGTCCTGCAGCTCGCGCACGAATCGGCGGCCGCTGTCGGGTGCCGTGTCGCGCCCGTCGGTGAAGACGTGCACGTACACCGGAGCGGTACCGGTGCGCTGGGCGAGATCGAGCAGCGCGAAGAGGTGACGCAGATCGCTGTGAACCCCGCCGTCGCTGACGAGCCCCATCAGGTGGAGCGCAGCGCCCCGCGCGCCGCGGTAGACCCGCTCCAGGACCCGATTGTCGAAGAAGCTCCCGTCGTCGATCCGGTCCTGGATGAAGCTGAGGCTCTGCGGGACCACGCGGCCGGCACCCAGGTTGAGGTGGCCGACCTCGCTGTTGCCCATCTGCCCCTCGGGCAGTCCGACTCCCGGCCCGGACGCGGTCAGGGTCGTGTGCGGGTAGCGTTCCCAGGCATCGTCGAAGATGGGGGTGTCGGCCAGACGGACAGCGTTCCCGGGGCCTTCGGGCGCGATGCCGAAACCGTCCAGGATGATGAGCGCTACGGGTCGGGTCATGCTGTCACCTCGTTCGGTTCAGGGGCGTGGGGCGCGGCCGAAGCGGCACCCGCCCGGCGCGGCGCCCGCCGCGCGTAGTGTACCGCCGAGCGTGCCGGCCCCGCGTCCCGCGCGGGCGTCCGGACGGGCGGCCTCAGAGAACGCCCAGGACCCGGCGGACACGCGCGTCGAGGCGCGCGAGGTCGTCGTCGGTCACCGCCTCCGCCGTCGTGCCGGCCGCGAGTGCGGCCCGGCAACGCGCGGCGCTGAGCAGCTGCGCCTTGAGCGACGGATCGCTCACCACCCGGGGCAGGAGCTCGTGCAGCGCCCGATCGAGGTAGTCCGCGGCCAGGCGCTCCGCCACCGCTCGCTCCTCCTCGCCCAGGGCCGGAGTCGGCGCTCCCGGACGCATGGCCAGCGTGCGGCTCGCGTCGCGGACCCGGCCGTCCGCGGCGTAGCGGCGGCACGCAGCGCAGAGCCCGCCGTCGGCCGTGAGCGCGCTGCAGGTGGGGCAGGGCCGCCACCCTTCGGCCAGGCGCCGCGCACGGTACGCCAGCAGCGCCCTGCCCGCCTGAAGCGCCGCGCCCGCCACGGGTGCCGGAAGCTCGCGGGCGCCCAGCTCGCGCGCCAGCGCCGCGAGCGCACGGGCGTCCGGCGCTCCGTTCTGTGGACCAATAGGGCGCGCCTGCGAGGCGGGCGCGGGTGGGTCCGGTCGACCGGCGCGGAAGCGGATGTCGCGGACGTCGCGCACCTCGAAGCGGACCCTGTACACGTCGAGGAACCGCTGGCGCTGGAGGCTGAGGTGCATGCCGGTCTCGCTGTCCGTCACGTCCACGTACAGGACGCCGTCCTTCAGCGCCCTGGCGGTGGTGAAGCCCGCGACCTCGCGCCCGACCACCTGGGGCCACAGCAGCACGGCCTCGGCCCGCCTGACCCCTCGCTTCATGCCCGCGCGGCGGAACACCTCGCCAAGGATGTCGGACACGTGCCGCTCAGACACGGCGCGTCGTCCCGTCACGGACCTCGAACAGGGCGTCGTAACGCGGCGGCGGCTCGGTGCCGCTGACCAGCGCCTGCGGCGTGGCGGACGTGAGCGCCAGCAGGAACTCGCGCCGACCGGCGTCGAGCTCGGCGGTGAAATCGTCCACCAGGAGGACGGGCGGCTCCCCGTGTCGTTCGGCGAGCAGGCGGTACTCGGCCACGCGCAGCGCGAGCGCCGTGGTGCGGGCCTCCCCCCGCGAGCCGAACGCCTGCACGGAGTGCCCGTCGAGGGTCAGCTCGAGGTCGTCGCGGTGCGGTCCGACGACGGTCGCTCCGCGCGCCATCTCCTCGCCCCGGGTCGCCTCGAGCGCCGCCGCCAGCGCGCAATCGCTGAAGCGGCGCGCCAGGCGCACGCCGAGCTCCTTGCCGTCGGCCGCGACGTCGGCGTAGACCGCGCGCGCCAACGCCTCGACGCGTGCGACGGCGCGCTCCCGCAGGTCGTCGATCTCGCCGCCGAGCAAGGCGAAGCGCTGCGTCCACACCTCGAGGCCGGCGTCGCGGGTGCCGGCGCGCAGCAGGGCGTTGCGCTGCTCGAGCACCCTGGAGTACTCGCGAGCGAGCCGAGCGTAGCGCGGCGACAGCTTCCCGAGCAGCCCGTCGAGGTAGCCGCGGCGGCGGCTCGGCGAGCCGTGCACCATGTCCGCATCCTCCGGCGTGAGCAGCACGGCGCTGCTGACGCGCGCCACGTCGGCCGCCCGCACGTGCTGGCCGTCGAGACGCACCACCTTGCGGCCGGGGGCGAGCCCGATGTCGACCCGGCTGGCGCCGTCGGAGTGCAAGACCTCGACCGCCACCCACCCCTCCGTCTCGCCGAGCGCTACGGTCTCGGCGATGGTGCCCGCCGGCACGTCGCCGGTGCACCCCAGGTACGCCGCGTCCATGACGTTGCTCTTGCCGGCCGCGTTGCGACCCACGAGCGCCATCACGCCGGCATCGAAGTGGAGCGTCGGCGTCTTCAGGTTGCGCACGTTCAACTGCGACAGGGTCGTGAGCTGCACGTCGCAAGTGTACCGCCCGCGGCGTCGGGCTCCGGAGCGCGCACGCCCCGGCGGCTGGGCCCCCCGGCGCGCTCAGCTTCGTGCGACGGCCGGCCCGGTGCCCGGCCCCGGCGCGTCGCCGGAGCCCTGCGCCGCGGTCGCACCGTCCCCCTCGCGCAGCCCGCGCGACGCCAGGACCCAGCCGACCGCCAGCAGCAACAGCAGGCCGCCCGCCCCGAGGAAGGCCGCGGCCGACGACACGCGGTCGGCGAGCAAGCCTGCGACCGACGCTCCGATCGCGAGACCCGCGGCGTTCGCCGGGAACACCAACCCTAGCACCTTGCCGCGCATCCCGTCGGGCACGATCAGCTGGAGCAGCGTGATGGACGCCACCTCACCGATGCCGAGGCCGGCACCGAGCACCGCGCCGCCGGCGAGGCGGCGGGCGAGCGCGCCCCCGGCGAGCACGACGAAGCCGACGGCCATGGCGACCTGCGACAGCGCCACCAGCCGCCGCGATGACACGGTGCGCGCGAGGACGGTCACGGCGGCGACGCCGACGAGCGTCCCGGCGGCCACCAGGCTCTCGAACAGGCCGTACCCGCGGGCGCCCGCGCCGGTGCGCTCCATCAGCACCGGCATGAGGACGTTGAGGAGGTTGAGGGTCGCGTTGAGCACCAGCGTGCCGACGAGCAGGAGGTTCAGAGCGGGCCGACGCGCGAGCAGCGCGAGCGCGCCGCCCATGTCCTGCGCCAGGCCGCCCGCCGGCGCCGGTGCGGGGAAGCGCACGACGAGGATGCCGGCGGCCAGGAGCAGGAAGCACGGCGTCGCGACGGCCGTCGCGACCGCGGGTCCGACCGTGGCCACCAGCGCGCCGCCGGCCCCCAACCCCACCAGGGGGATCCCCATGGTGGCGGCCTGCATGAGGCTGTTGGCCTGCGCAAGGCGGGCCGTCGGCACGATGCGCGGCAGCGCGACGCTCGCGGCGGCGAAGGTGAAGATGGTCACGATGCCGTTGAGGGGCGCCGCGAGGTAGAGCATCCACAGGCTCAGGTCGCCGTGCAGGGCGACCAACGCGATGGCGACGAAGAGGGCGGCGCGGAACGCGGCGCCGGCCGCCAGCGGGATCCGAAGGCGCACGCGGTCTGCCAGGGCGCCCACCACCGGCCCCGCGAAGCGCGGCAACGTCCCCAGGAGGAGGACGGTGGCCAGGGCGCCCGCTCCGGCGCCGCCGCCGGCACCCTCGAGGCCGAGCACCAGGAACGGCAGGGCGATGTACACCAGGGCGTCGCCCACCGCGCCGGCGGCGACGGCGAGCCAGAAGGCGGTGAAGTCGCGGTTGAAGAGCCGGGAGGGGGGAAGGCGGTCCATGGCGGCAGCATGCTACGCTCCAACTCGAAGTGGAACCGTCCGATTCCAGTAGGTCCGCCGGGTCCGCTCGCGCGCTCCTGGTGGTCCGCGACCCCGAAGGGGCGCGCATGCTGTCCGACCCGCGCAGCCTGCGCTACTTCGAACCGTTCCTGGCGCGTACGGTGAGCGTCTCGCAGGCGGCGGAGGAGGCCGGCTGCGAGCTCGACACGATGTACTACCGCGTGCGCAGGTTCGTGGCGGCCGGCCTCCTGCGGGTCGCCGAGCTGCGGCGGAGGGCGGGACGGCCGATGAAGCTCTACCGCTCGGTGGCCGACGAGTTCGTCGTGCCCTTCGAGGCGACGCCGTACGCCGAGCTCGAGGAGCGCATCCGCGAGCAGCGGCGCGAGCACGAGGACCTGATCGTCGGCACCATGGCCCGGCTGCTGCGCGACAGCGGCTGGGACGCGCGGCGGTTGTACCGCACGGACGATGGCGAGGTGAACATGGAATCGGCGGGTCCCGCTCAAGTACGCGTGGATTGGTCGAACCTCGAGACCCTGGTGCTGCCGCAGCGGACGCCGGCGGAGAACCTCAGCGTGGAGCTCGAGCTCACCGACGCCGAGGCCCGGACCCTGCTGCTGTCGCTCTACCGCCTGGTGCTCGCCAAACCGCGTCGGCATGGGTCCTCGGGCACGGCTTTGAGCGGCGCGCCGGCGGACGGCGTGGCGCGCACGCCCTACCTCGTCCAGTTCACGATCGTCCCGTTGCGGGATACCGGTGCCTGAGGCGCGCCGCGACCGGCGCCGCGCAGGGCCGATGGTAAGCTGACCGGAGCTATGGATACGCTCGATCCGGACCGCCTGCGTCGGGACTTCCCGATCCTGGAGCGGACTGTCAACGGCAAGCCGCTCTCCTACCTCGACAGCGCGGCGTCCTCGCAGAAGCCCCGCCAGGTGGTGGAAGCGATGGTGGAGTACTATTACAACCACCACGCCAACGTGCATCGCGGCGCCCACACCCTCGCGGTCGAGGCGACGGAGCTCTACGAGGGCGCGCGCGCGAAGGTCGCGCGCTTCATCGGGGCGCCCGGCCCGCGTGGCCTCGTGTTCACGCGCAACACGACCGAGGCGATCAACCTGATCGCGTCGAGCTGGGGCCGCATGAACCTGCACGAGGGCGACGAGATCGTTCTCAGCGTGGCCGAGCACCACGCCAACCTCGTCCCGTGGCACTTCCTGCGGCGCGAGCGCGGCGTCGTCCTGCGCGCCGTGGGTCTGACGGCGGAGGGCCGGCTCGACCTCGACGCGCTCGAGCGCGCGCTGAGCGACCGCACGCGCCTGGTGACCACGTTCCACATGAGCAACGTGCTCGGGCTCATCAACCCGATCCGGCGCATCGCCGATCTCGCCCACGCCGCCGGCGCGCTTCTGCTGGTCGACGGGGCGCAGGGAGCGCCGCACCTGCCCGTGAACGTGACCGAGCTCGGCTGCGACTTCTACACGCTGTCGGCGCACAAGATGCTGGGCCCCACGGGGGCGGGCGCGATGTGGGCGCGCGAGAGCGTGCTGGAGCAGATGCCGCCCTTCCTCGGCGGCGGCGAGATGATCCGCCGCGTGTCCATCGACGACAGCACCTACGCCGACATCCCGACGCGTTTCGAGGCGGGGACGCCGAACATCGCCGAGGCCGTCGGCTTCGGGGCCGCCGTCGACTACCTCGGCGCGGTCGGCATGGAGGCCGTTGCGCGGCACGACGCCGAGCTGGCGAGCTACGCGCTCGCCCGCTTCGACGAGCTCGACGGGGTGACCCTGTACGGCCCGCGAGGCGCCGACCGTGGCGGCATCGTCGCGTTCAATCTCGACGGCGTGCACCCCCACGACGTCGCGACCGCGCTGGACGCGGAGGGCATCGCGGTGCGGGCCGGGCACCACTGCGCGCAGCCGCTCGGGCGCGAGCTCGGGGCGCGCGCCAGCGTGCGCGCGAGCTTCTACCTCTACACCACGCGCGCCGAGATCGACGCCTTGGTGGACGCCGTGGCCCGCACGCGCGACTTCTTCGCGGCGTACGCGTGAGCGTCCGTGGCGTGCTCCGGAGCGCACCGTGAGCTTCCTCGAGAGCCTCTACAAGGACGTGATCCTCGAGCACTCCAAGAGGCCGCGAAACCGCGGGGAGCTCGCGGGCGCGACGCACACCGAGGAGGGCGTCAACCCGTCGTGCGGCGACGAGCTCACGCTCTACCTGCGCGTCGAGGACGGCGTCGTGCGCGAGGCGCGGTTCGTGGGCGACGGGTGCGCCATCAGCCAGGCCTCGGCGTCGATGATGACGCAGGCGCTGGAGGGGCGTAGCGTGAGGAGCGCCCTCACCCTGTCCGAGGCGTTCAAGGCGATGATCCGCGGCGAGGCGCCGACCGACGAGCTGGGGGATCTTCGGTTGCTACAGGGGATCTCGAAGCTGCACGCCCGCGTGAAGTGCGCAACTCTGCCGTGGGTCACGCTCGACGCAGCCCTGCGCCCGCCCGAGCCCGGGCCGATCTGAGGCGCCGGCCGGGAATCCTCAGCGCGTCTCGGCCGGCCTGCGCGCGACGGCCGCGTCGCGGGCGTCGTCCGCCTCTCCCGCCTCCGCCGAGGCGGTCGAGGCGGCCGACGTCGGGCGCGCGTCCCACGCGGCACGGCCCCGCCGCGGCTCGCTCTCGAGCGCCCGGGCGTAGGCCTCGAGCATCCCTCGGAACTGCTCTCGGAACAGGGCGTACTCGCGTTCGAGCCGCGCGACCTCGCCGTTCATCTCGCGCAGGCGTTCGTCGGCGGAGCGCAGCCGGTCCTCCTTCAGGTGCTCGGCTTCCTGCAAGATGAGCTGCGCTTCCTTCTTGGCGTTCTCCTTGATCTCGTTGGCGATCCGCTCGGCCGCGATGATCGCCCGCTGCAGCTCCGCCTCCGCCGTCTGCAGCTCCTCGATCTGGGCGCCCTTGCGCTCGAGCTCCTCGCGCGCCTGCTGCAGCTCGCGCACGATCTCCTCACGCTCCATCGCGACGCGCTCGAGGAAGTCGCGCACCTGGCGTCGGTGGTAGCCGCCGGCGCCGCGCTGGAACTCCATGTGCTGGATGTCGAGCGGGCTGAGTCTCATGCAACCGTCCTCGCAGCCGGGTGCCGATCAGGTGAACAGCGCGGTCCCGACGCGCACGATGGTGGCGCCCTCTTCGACGGCCACCTCGAAATCGCCGCTCATCCCCATCGAGAGGTGCGGCACCCCAAGCGTATCACGCAGCCTCCGGAGCGCCCGGAAGTGGGGTCGGCTGTGCTCGGGGTTCGTGCTGTACGGCGCCATCGCCATCAGGCCGAGCACCTCGACGTGCGCCAGGGAGGCCGCGTGGCGCACCAGGCCGCCCGCCGCCTGCGGCGCTACGCCCTGCTTCGCGGCCTCGTTCGCGATGTCGACCTCCACCAGCGTGCGGAACACGTGGGAGCGCTTCGCGCCCTCCGTTTCGAGGGCGTCCGCCAGCCTCTCGGAGTTCAGCGTGTGGATCAGGGCGACCGGCACGAGGTACTTCGCCTTGTTGCGTTGCACGGTGCCGATGATGTGCCAGTCGACCTCGCCGCCGAGGCCCTCCGCCTTCCGGCGCCACTCCTGGACGCGGTTCTCGCCCAGGGTGCGGTGGCCGTGGGCGAGCACGGCGCTGCGGATCTCGTCGACCTCGTGACCCTTGGTGACCGCCACCAGCGTCACCTCGACGGGATCGCGGCCGGCGCGCTCGGCGGCGGCGGCGATGCGGTCGCGTACCTCGGGGAGCACCGCGCCTCAGAGCTCGGGCACGACGGCGCGCACGAGGCGCCTGAAGGTCGCGCCGCCGCGCTCCGCCATGCGCAGCACGTCCTCGCCGGTGGCGTGATCGGTGCTGTCGGGGTGCGCCACGTCCGTCACGCTGGACAGGCCGAGCACGCGCAGGCCCAGGTAGCGCGCGACGATCACCTCGTGGATGGTCGACATGCCGACGGCGTCCGCGCCCCAGCCGCGCCAGGCCCGCAGCTCGGCCCGCGTGGCGTACGACGGTCCCTGCATCGCGATGTACACCCCCTCGCGCAGCACGATGCCCAGCGCGCGTGCCGCGGCGCGCGCCGCATCCTGGTACGCCCCGTCGTAGCAGTCGAACATGATGGGGAAGCGGGGGCCCACCGCGTCGTCGTTGGGCCCGATGAGGGGGTTGTCGCCGGTCGCGTTGATGATGTCGACCTGGAGCATCAGCTCGCCGGCCCGGAAGTCCGGCGCCAGGCCGCCGCAGGCGTTGCTCACGAGCAGTGAGCGGGCGCCGAGGGCGTGGGCGAGGCGGACGGGGTACGCGATCTGATGCGCGCTGAAGCCCTCGTATCCGTGCACCCGCCCCTGCATCGCGACCACCGTACGACCGGCGAGCGTGCCGACGACGAGCCGGCCGGCGTGCCCCGGCGCGCCCGACACCGGCATGCCCGGGATGTCGGCGTAGTCGAGGCGGACCGCATCGTCGATCTCGTCGGCGAGGGGCCCGAGGCCGGACCCCAGGATGAGGGCGAGCTCCGGCTGGAGCCGGGTTGCCGCGCGCACGGCGGCGAGGGCCGCGGGCAGCGCCTGGGCGGATCCGACCTGTGCGGTGGCGTCCATGTCGGCAATTGTACCGGCCCGCCGGCGCCCGTCCCGCCGCTCCGCGGCACCGCGCGGCGCGCCCGCGGGGCCGTGCGGGACGGGCGTACCGGCCTGCCATTGCGGCCCTGACGGCTCTAAGTCCTCTCACAGGAACTTCGGTACACTGCACGCATGCCGAATCCCCGCCACCTGGTGGCCGCGCTGCTCGCGCTGCTCGTCGCTCTTCCGGTCATGGCGCAGCAGCAGCCCCTGCAGGGACGTCTGGCGGACGTCCGCGTCGAGGGCACCACGACCTACGCCGACATCGTCAAGACCATCATCACCGCGCGCAAGGGCACGCCCGTCGACAGCATCGACCTCGAGGCCGAGCGCAACCGGGTATACAGCCTCGGGACGTTCGAGCAGGTGAGCGTCGATCTCGAGAGCGGGGGCACCGGTCCCGTCCTGGTGATCCGGGTGAAGGAGAACCCGCTCGTCGGCGCCATCGAGTTCCAGGGCAACAGCGAGGTCGACGACGCCACGCTCCTCGATGCGTTGAAGAGCACCAACCTGGTGGAGACGGGCCGCGTCTACAACACCACGCGCGCCGACGACGCCAAGGCCACGATCCGCGACGTCTACCGCCAGAAGGGGTTCCCGTTCGATGTCGACGTGAACCTGGCGGTGCAGCAGGCGCCCGACCTCGCGAGCAGCCAGGAACAGGTGCCCGTCCGCCTCACCTATCAGATCGACGCCTCGGCCAAGGTCGACAAGGTGGTGTTCGAGGGGAACACGGTCTTCCCGGACTCCGAGCTGGAGCCGAGCTTCAAGCCCCTGCTCAACGACGCGAACTTCAAGTTGGCCGACTTCCGTACTGCCGTCGACAACATCGGCCAGAAGTACGCCAACGCCGGCTATCGCGGCAGCGGCATCGACACCGCTCAGAGCGAGCTCCAGGGCGGTACCTTGACCGTGGTCATCCAGGAGCTCACGATCGCGTCGATCGACACCACCGCCCTGGGCGTCGATCCCTCCAGCCTCAGCCTCCAACCGGGCGACCTGTTCAACTACGACAAGCTGCTGTCGGACGTGAAGAAGCTCGCCCAGGGGCGCAGCAGCGACATCCAGCTGCAGACCCTGCGCTCGGCCTCGGGCGGCGTGCGCGTGGTGTTCTCGCTCGGCGCGCCCGAGACGGCCGGGCCGATCGACGCGATCGACATCCAGGGGAACACCGTGCTCTCGGATGCCGATCTGAAGGACCTGCTGACGCTCACGCAGGGGGACACCTTCGCCTCGGCGCTCGCGCGCGAGGACTTCGCGAAGATCGTGAAGGCCTACAACGACCAGGGGTACGTGATCGCCACCCAGCCCGATTTCAGCTACGACAACGGCACCTACATCCAGCGCGTCACCGAGCTCAAGGTGGCCGGCTACCAGATCGCGTTCCAGGGGGCGCCGGACGGCACCAAGGACTTCGTCGTGACGCGCTACCTGCCCGACGTGGGCAGCGTGATCAACATCAACGCCATCGATCGCGGCCTGCTGAAGGTGTACCGGACCGGGGCCATCACGCCGGTCGGGCGCAGCCTGCAACCCACCGACAAGCCCGACGAGATGACCGTCGTGATCACCGTCAAGCACGCGACCACGGGCACGCTGCAACCGTCGGCCGAGTACGCCACGGATACGGGCTTCTCCGCGTCCGTCGCGTACGACGAGAAGAACTTCCTCGGTCGCGCGCACAACGTGAGCGTGTCCATCGACGGCCGCAGCACCGACGTGGGCCTGATGCTCGGCGGCAGCCTGCGCTACAGCATCCCGTGGCTCTACATCGACGAGCTCGACTTCAAGCAGGTGCCGACGTCGATCTCCGCATCGCTGTATAGCACCGTGCAGAACAACCAGGCGCTGACGGCCGACGGCAGCACCACCGTCGTGTACCCGGGGCTGGCGGACACCGACACGAACCGGGTCAAGGTGGGCGAGTACACCGTGCGCAACACGGGGCTCAGCCTCAGCGTGGGGCGCCAGATCTACGACAACACCTCGCTGACGCTCGGCGCGAGCGGGAGTTACGCCGCCTACAAGCTCGAGCCGCCCAGCACCGACTGCACGGTCTCCGGCGGCAAGGTCACCAACAACGCGCAGTGCTCGCTGCCGTCCAGCGACGCCTACGGCTACCTCCCGACCAGCGGCCTCTCGAGCCTGCTGAGCGCGCGCGTGTCGTACGACGACCGCGACAACCCCGACTTCCCGACCGCCGGCGTGTACGCCTACGGCGGTCTCGGCCTCGGCTTCGGCAACGACTACAAGAGCCCCGTGACGGGCGACCGCTCCGGCTATCTCTACGAGCAGGTCACGGCCGGAGCGCGGACCTACGCGCGCTTGGCCGATCTCGACCCGGCCGAGGTGAGCGACCCGAACCACGTCTTCGCCGTACGTTTCGACGTGGGGCAGCAGTTCGGGGGCGACTTCCCGCCTTCGAAGCAGTTCCAGGTGGGGCGTACCAACCTCACCCAGACGCTCATCCGCGGCTACACCGTGGCGGACTTCAACCTGTCGCGGACCTACGCGACGTCGTCGTTCGAGTACCGGTACGACTTCGGGCTGAGCACGGCTGCCACCCAGACCGTGATCGGGATCGCCTTCGTGGACGCCGGCTGGGCGTCGAGCGTGCCGGGTTTCCAGGACTACCAGACCCCGCTGTTCGCCGGGGCCGGTGTCGGCGTGCAGATCAACCTCGGGTTCGGCAACGTGCTGCTGCCCGCCATCCGGATGGACTACGCGTTCAGCCAGCGGCACCCGACCGGCGTGTTCGGCTTCCACATCGGGCCGGTCTTCTAGGGGCGCGGCGGCCGGGCCGGGCGCCCGGCCGACACCGAACCGGCCGCGCCCCAGGAAGAGGCGCGGCCGGTACTTCGTGGGGCGGACGACGCGCTACTCGCCGGCCACCTCGCGCAGCCGATCGGGGTCGGTCAGCGCGATCTTGCCGTAGCCGGCGTCGATCGCGCCCAGGCGCGAGAGCTCGCCCACCATCTTCGTCACCGTCTCGCGCACCGAACCGACGGCGGCAGCGAGGTCGTCGTGGGTGATGTGCACGATGTGCACGCCGCCCTCGCCGACGCTCGCCAGGTCGCTGTCGCCGAGCTCGAGGAGCTCGGCCGCGATGCGCGAGCGCAACCGCTTGCCGGCCAGCCGGTAGAGCCCGCGGTAGAGGCCCTCGACGGCGTGCACGAGGTGCTCGAGCAGCTCGTGCTGCTCGTCGGGCGTGAGGGACCGTGTGTCGAGGACGTCGACCTCGGTCGGCGTCACGGCCTCCGCGAAGTAGCGGCGCGGCTCTCCCGTCACCGCCTCCTCGCCGAAGTACCCGCCGGGCTTGACGTAACGCAACGTGAGGCCGGTGCCCTCGTCGTCCATCGTGTGCACGCGCACGAGGCCCGAGCGCACGCGGTAGAGGTTGCCGGGAGCGCCGGGGAAGAGGATCACCTCGCCGGCGTCGAAGGTCAGCAGGTCGAGCATCTCGGACTCGCTCAGGCGTGGGCTCATGGGACGGGCCTCGCTTCCTGCGGTGCCGCCGCCAAGAACGTTCGTTTCATGTGAAAACCACGCACGAGACGAGCATACTCCCGTTCCCACGCGCCCCAAAAAACGCAGCTTACGTATCGCGGCCCACGCGGGCCGCGCCCGGCGGCGTCCCACACCGCCGTAAGGCCGCGGCGCCGCGCGGGAGCCTACACGTTGAACAGGAAGTGAACCACGTCCCCGTCCCGAACCACGTAGTCCTTGCCCTCGGTGCGGAGCTGACCGCGGCTCCGCGCGGCGGGGATCGACCCCGCCTCCACCAGCACGTCCCAGGCGACGACCTCCGCACGGATGAAGCCGCGCTCGAAGTCGGAGTGGATCACACCCGCCGCCTCCGGCGCGCGGGCGCCGCGGCGCACCGTCCAGGCACGCACCTCCTTCTCGCCGGCGGTGAGGAAGGTGATGAGCCCGAGCGTGTGGTAGCCCACCGCGATGAGGCGCTCGAGCCCGGGTTGCTCCAGCCCCATGTCGGCCAGGAACGCCCGCGCCTCCTCCTCGCCGAGGTCGGTGAGCTCCTCCTCGATGCGTGCCGAGATCACCACGACGTCAGAGCCGTCCCGCGCCGCCACCGCGCGGACCGCGTCGACGTGCGCGTTGCCGCCGGCGACGTCGTCCTCGCCGACGTTGCAGACGTAGATCACCGGTTTGGCCGTGAGCAGGCCGAGTCCGGGCGGAACCTCCACGCCGCTCGCGCGCGCGGGGACCCCCTCCTCGAGGCGTGCCAGCACGGTCTCGACGGTCGGCAGCAGCGCCGCGTCCTCGGCGTCGCCCTTGGCGCTGCGACGGAGCTTGTCTAGGCGCTTCTCCAGCGTCGCGATGTCCGCGAGCGCCAGCTCGGTGTCGATCGTCTCGATGTCGCTGGCGGGATCGACCGCCCCCGCGACGTGAAGTACGTTCGGGTCGTCGAAACAGCGAACGACGTGCGCGATGGCCGCGACCTCGCGGATGTTCGCGAGGAACTGGTTGCCCAACCCCTCGCCACGGCTGGCGCCCTTCACCAGCCCCGCGATGTCCACGAACTCGACGTGGGTGGGCACCAGGGGCGGCAGTCGATCGCCCTTCGCGTACAGGGGACGCAGTGCGGTCAACCGCTCGTCGGGCACCGCCACGACGCCGACGTTCTTGTCGATGGTCGCGAAGGGGTAGTTGGCGGCCTCGACCCCTGCGCGCGTGATGGCGTTGAACAGGGTGCTCTTGCCGACGTTCGGCAGCCCCACGATCCCGATGCCCAGCATGCGTCTCCAAGCCGCGCGGCCTTCGCCGCCGCGCCAAGGCGGCAGTATAGCGCGGAACGCGGCGGTGGCGCGCGCGGGGGCGCTCGGGCCGCGGGCGCGGCGCCGGCGGGACGGGTGCGGCGCGCTGCGGCGCGCGCTGGCGGCGCTCGCCAGAGAGGGCGCGGCCGGTCGGAGCGCGCCTCGCGGCGCGCGCTGGCGGCGCTCGGCGGCGCGGGCGCGGCCGGTCGGAACCGCGCCTCCGCGGCGTGCGGGACCGGATGGTAGCATCGCGCGCATGGAGCGAGACGTCCGCGCCGAGCCGTCCGGCCCCGTGAGCTACCGCAGCACGCGGGCCGCCCGAGACGACGCGTGCGTGACGTTCGAGACGGCGTTGCTCCAGGGACTGGCGCCCGACGGCGGGCTGTACCTGCCCTCGACCGTCCCCGCGCTGCCGGCCCGGTGGGCCGAGGCGACCTCCCTGGCGGACCTCGCGCTGCGGTTGCTCCCGCCGTTCCTGGGGGAGAGCGCGTCCGCCCTCGAGGGGCCGCTGGAGGACGCGCTCGATCTGCGCGTGCCGGTCGTGGAGGTGGCGGAGGGCACATTCGTGCTCGAGCTGTTCCACGGGCCCACGCTCGCGTTCAAGGACGTCGGCGCCCGCACCATGGCGCGCCTCATGGAACGCGCCGTGCAGCGTCGCGGCGGCCGGCTGACCGTTCTGGTGGCCACCTCGGGTGACACGGGGAGCGCCGTCGCGGACGCATTCTCGGGCCTCGACGCGATACGCGTAGCGTTGCTGTACCCCGACGGGCTGGTGAGCGACGTGCAGGAGCGGCAGCTCGTCGCGGCGAGACCGGGTGTGCAGGCCTTCGCGGTGCGGGGCGACTTCGACGCCTGCCAGCGGCTCGTGAAGGGAGCCTTCGCCGACGCCAGGCTGTCGCATCTGGGGCTCACCAGCGCCAACTCGATCAACATCGGGCGCCTCCTGCCGCAGGCTCTCTACTACGTGTGGGGTTACCTGCAGGTCGCTCGCACCCTCGGCTGGGACCTGGGGTCCGCCCCCGGGCCCGCGTGCGTCGCGGCGGTTCCCAGCGGGAACCTCGGCAACCTGACCGGCGGGGTCCTCGCCGCGCTGATGGGGCTGCCGCTCCGGCGCTTCGTCGCGGCTCACAACGCCAACGACTTCTTCCCGGACTACCTGCGGGGCGATGCCGAGCGCTACGCCTTCCGCCCGACGATCGCCACGTTGTCCAATGCGATGGACGTCGGCGCCCCCTCGAACTTCGAGCGGCTCGTGACCCTCCTGAACGACGATCTGCCGCGCTGGGTGTGGGGCGTCAGCGTCGACGACGCGGCCACCCTGGCGCGCATGGGCGCAACGCTGGCGCGCGACGGCTACCTGGCGTGCCCGCACACGGCGGTGGCGCTCGAGGGGCTCGAGCGTTTCCGCGCGGCAACGCATGAGCGGTCCCCGGCCCTGGTGCTGGCCACGGCGCATCCCGCGAAGTTCCCGGGCGCGGTGGCGCGGGCGACCGGCGCGCCGCCGCCGCGCGCCGCCGCGCTGGACGACCTCGTCGGCGGCCCCACCCGCGTCGAGCCGCTGGAGGCGGACTCCGACGCGCTGGCCGCCGCGCTCCTCGCGCTCGCGTCGTGAGTCGCGGCGCGCTCAGCGCCGCAGCGCGAACGGCCCGGACTCGTCGTCGCCCAGGTGCACCACCCGCATCTCCGCCATGAGCTTGCGCAGGTGCGCCAGCAGGCTCGCCTCCGCATACGGGCGGGCCTCGGGCTCGAGCCCCGGGTACACCGCCCGCCCGAGCTGGTCGAGGGTGCGCGGCTCGCCGGCGAGCGCCTCCACCACCTGGCGCTCGCGCTCGAGCCGGTGGTCGCGCGCCCACGCCAACCGGTCCGCCGGATCGTGGATGGCGGGCCCGTGGCCGGGTCCGAGCACGCGGGCGTCGAGCTCCGACACCCGCGCCAGGCTCGCGAGGTAGGCCGCCACGTCCCCCTCGGGTGCGCCCACCCAGGTCGAGCCGGCGCCGGCGAGCAGGTCCCCCACCAGGACCGCACGGTCCGGCTCGAGCGCGAAGGCGAGGTGGCCCGGGCTGTGGCCGGGCGTATGCAACGTCCGCAGCACGACGTCGCCCACCACCAGGCGCCTGCCGTCGGCGAGGAGGGTGGGCCTCGCGGCGGCACCCAGGCGCCGGGCCTCGGCCGCGTGCACGAACAGCGCGGCGTCTCGCGCCAGCTCCGGCAGCGCGGCCAGGCCGCCCGTGTGATCGGGATGGGTGTGGGTGAGCAGCACGCCCTTCACGAGGCGCGTGCCGGCGTCGACCAGGGCCGCATCGAGCGCCCGAACCGCCTCGGGCGCGCCGGATCCGGGGTCCACCACCATCGCGACGCCGTTGGAGGCCACCACGTAGGCGTTGACGTGGTCGTAGGGCGGGAGCGTCTCGCAGGGCTCGCGCACCAGCCAGAGGTGCTGCGTGAGACGGACGAACGCGCCTCGGCCCGTCAGCGGAGCGCCTCCAGGGCCGCTTCCAGCGCCTGCGCCGGAGGAACCTCGACGTCGGGCACCACGCCGCGCCCCTCCCACGTCGGGCCACCGATGGGGGCCAGCACGCCGGTCGAGATCCACGCCTGGGAGCCGTCGCGAAGGCAGAACGGCAGCACCGCCTCGACGTTGCCGGCGCTGCGCTCCCCGAAGACGCGCGCGCGCCCGCGGGCCTGCAGCGCGCCCGCCAGGCCCTCGGCGGCGCTGTTGACGTCGCCGTCGATGAGCACCGCGAGCGGCAGCTGCGTCGCGATCGGGCCGATGGCCGGGTAGGGGAGCGGGAACGTCCAGCGCGTGACGGTGCGCCACAGGAAGCCGCTGGTGAAGATCCCGGCCACCCGCATCATGGACACCAGCCGGCCGCCGGGGTTGCCGCGCAGGTCGAGGATCAGCGCCCGCGCGCCGCCGCCCTGGAGGGCGTCCACGGCGGCGCGAACGGCGTTCGTCACGCCGTCCGACGCGAGGTCGGGGAGCTCGATGTAGCCCACGTCGGCGTCCAGCATGCGGTACGCCACGTGCCCGATGCGGCCGGACACCTGGGCCATGCCGAACAGGCCCAGGCACGGCAGGTCCCCGTAGCGGCGATGGATCTCTTCGACCTTCCGGGGCGGTACGAACACGGAGTGGCCGTCGCCGATGCGCTCGTACATCGCCTCCAGGACAGCGTAGAAGGCGTCGTCGTCGGGCGCCGCCAAGGCCCTTGGCCGGTAGAGGGCGCGCATGGCGTTCCAGTCGACCGGCAGTCCCGCCCACGTCCCAGTAGCGCTCGTCCACCAGCGACCAGGCGCGGTCGAAGCGGACCGCGTAGCTCTCGCGCGCGGCGGCGAAGCTCGCGGTGAGGAGGGTCGGCGCCATGACGAGCACGGCCACCGCCACCCAACGCAGCAGCCTCGCCCCCATGGCCGGAGTGCTAGGAGCCGGCACCGGCGAAGGCGGTCGCGGCGTGGCGCTCGAGCGTTTCGGCGTCGATCACGACGCTCTGCGCCCCCACCGCGGTGGTGTTGAGGGCGCCGGCCACGTTGCCGAGGCGCGCCGCCTCCAGCAGGTCGTTGCCCTTCATGATGGCGTGCGCGAAGGCCGCCGTGTAGACGTCGCCAGCGCCCGTCGAGTCGATGACGCCGTCGATGTCGTACGCCTCGACCAGCTCGGTCAGCTCGGGCGTGATCACGATCGAGCCCATCTCGCCGACCTTCACCACCAGGCGCTCGAGGCCGTGGCTGGTGAGGCCCGACACGGCGTCGGAGATGGAGCTCTCTCCCGTCAGGGTGTAGAGCTCCTTCTCGTTCATCAGCAGGTAGTCGACGTCGCGCACGAGGCCGATGAGGCGGCCCTGGAGTGCGTTGACCGCGCCACTGCCGAGATCCACGAAGGTCGTGAGGCGTGCGTCGCGTGCGTACTCGAGCGCCTGCACGGCGTACTCGCGCTGGCGTCCGCCCACGAGGCTGTAGGCGCTCATCACGAGCGCGTCGCAGCCGGCGACGTCCTTGCGGTCGAGCTCGGCCGAGTCCAGGTGTCGACTCGCACCGGCGGCGCTGATCATCGTGCGCTGGGCATCCGGCGTGATGATGAGGGTGACGCTGCTGGTTTGCAAATGCTCGTCGACCTGGATTAGCGACGGGTCCACCCCGGCCTCGCGCACGTGCTTGAGCGCAAGATCCGAGAACGGACCGGTGCCGACGCGGGTGGCGATCTTGACGCGGTTCCCGAGGCGCGCAAGGGCGGTCGCGAGGGTCCCGCCGGCTCCGCCGGGCTCCATCACCGCGCGCAGGGCGTTGACCTCGCCCCCCGGTTCCGGGAATTCCTTCACAAAGTACATTTGGTCGACGGTCGCGTCGCCGACCACCAGGAAATCGCACATCTCGTTCTGCTCCTAGCCCAGGCTGACAGGAGGTGGATTGTCGCTCGGCGCAGTATACCCAAGATCGCCTCAGCGGCGCGGTGGGGGAGGGCCGGCAACGCCGAGCAGGCGGGCGAAGGTGTCGAGGTCGAGGGCCTCGGCGCGAACGCGCGGATCGAGCTCGACAGAGGCGATCGCGGCCGCCGCCTCGCTGCGATCGTAGCCCGCCAGGGTGAGGTTCTTCAGAAGGGTCTTGCGGCGGTGGGCGAACCCCGCGTGCACCAGCTCGAACAGCCCCGCCGGCGGCGGGTCGCGCTGCTCGACGTCGATGCGCACGATGCTCGAGGTGACCTTCGGAGGCGGGAAGAAGGCGCCGGGCGGCACGCGGCGCACGCTACGCGCCACGCCGTAGTGGCGCACCACCAGGGACAGCGCGCCGTATGCGGGCGTGGCGGGCGCCGCGCCGAGGCGGTCGGCTACCTCGCGCTGGACCAGCACCACCAGCCGCTCGAAGCGCCCCGAGGCGAGGGCGCGCAACAGCAAGGGGGTGGCCACGTTGTAGGGGAGGTTCGCGACCAGCAGGCTGCCGGCGGGCAGGCCGGCGAGGTCGACCTCGAGGGCGTCGCCCTGCACGAGCTCGACGTTGGTGAGGCCGGCGAGGGTCTCCCGTAGAACGGGGAGCAGGCGCGCGTCGAGCTCGACGGCCACCACCCGGGCGGACGCCGCGGCCAGCTCCCGCGTCAACACGCCGAGCCCGGGCCCGACCTCGAGCACCGTCGCGCCGGCGAGCGGCCCGGCGGCCGCAAGGATCGCGCGCAACGCCGCGCGGTCGACGAGGAAGTTCTGGCCGTACCCCTTGTCGGGGGTGAGGGCGTGGCGTTCCAGCAGGGCGGCTACCCGCGAGGGAGCCGTCAGCGGGCCGATGGCGGGCTCGGCGGCCGGGTGGCCGCCGTCGGTCACGACACGTTCTCTGAGATGAAGTCCTCGAGCTGCTGCGTGGCGTCGGCCAGGGACAGGTCCTGCACCACGGCCAGCTCGCTGGCCAGCATGCTCTTGGCGTTCTCGAGCACCTCGCGCTCGGTCGCCGCGAGCCCCTTCTCCACGTCGCGCCGTGCGAGCACGCCGATGAGGCGCGCCAGGTCGTAGGCGCTGCCTCCCGCCAGGATGTCCTGTTCGGCGCGGTAGCGCGGCGGCCACTGCGTCGGGAGCGAGAGATCGGCCTTCCCCAGGGCATCGAGGAGCTGCTGAACCTCGTCGGGCCCGACCGTGTGCCGCAGGCCCACCTCCTGCCCCTTGCGGAGCGGCACGAGGACCTCCATTTCCCCCCGCACGAACACGATCTTGAGGTACTCCTGCGTCTCTCCCAGAACGGCGCGGGTGGTCCGCTCCTGGACCACGCCCGCTCCCTGCGAGGGGTAAACCACGTGGTCTCCGACGTCGAATGTCACAGTGTTCCCAGCGTACCACAGGGGTCCGGCGGCCGGCGGCGCGAGCGGGGCGGGCGCCGCCCGTTCACGACGCGAGCCCGACCAACGGAGCCCAGCTGCGGAAGGTCGCGAACGACAGCAGCGCGAGGGCCAGGAAGGAGGTCAGGAGGCCGGCGAGGAGCACCGTGGCGGCAGGCTCGCGGTCGCCCCGCCGGAGCGCGGCGATGCCGCTCGCGGCCGCCAGCGCGAGGGCGGCGGGCACGGCCCAGAAGCCTCCGACGGCGCCCGTGAAGGTGCCCGGCGGGAACACGTTTCGCGCGGCCACGACGGCCGCGATCGCGAGGAGCAGGAGGGCGGCAGCCCCCGCTCCCAGCGAGCGCGGTTCGAGGCCGCGCAGCGGTCCGGCGCCCACGAGCGACGCCAGCCACAGCAGCGGCGAGAGGGCCACCGTCCCGAGCACCCCGATGAGCAGGCTGGTCAGGAGTTGACCGGCGGCCTCGGCCCACGCGAAGTACGGATTCCACCCCATGGCGGCGGCGACGCGGTCGCGCAGGCCGGGCCGGAACGCTGTCCCTCCGAGCGAAGCCCACACCGCGGACCCGCCGCCGGCTCGCACCCCCTCCCACACCAGGGCCTCGTGCGCGCCGCGGCCCGCTCCGCCGCCGACGGCGGCCGCGTGCTCGATGGTGACGGGCGAGAGCGCCACGCCCTGCTCCGGGCCACCGGCGAGCGATCGACGCCGCACCGAGGCGCCGCTCGTCCACAGCACGGCCCCGCCTTCGACGGCGAGGGCGCGGCCGGTCCCGAGGCGCGGGCCGGCGCCGCGCACCCGCAACGCGCCTCCCCGGACGACCAGGTCCACCACCCGCAGGGTGCCGTCGGCGCCGGGGAACACGACGCTCGCCTCCCGGGACGTGCCGGGGTTGTCGTCGAGCCCGACCCTTGTGCCGTCCGCGGCATCGCTCGGGGCGGCCGTGCCGAGGGCGATCGGCAGCGCGGGCGCCCCGCCCGGCGGCCGGACGAGCGCGTAGGCGGTCCAGTCGGAGCGCTCGCCCAACGGGGTGGACTCGCGGATCCCCTCGAGCCAGCTCAGGTAGACGTTGCCGTCCGCGTCACGCACCGCGTCCACGCCCTCGATGGCGAGCTCGCTCTCGCGCACCACGGTGGCGCGCCCCTCGAGTCCGACCAGCTGGAGCCGTGCCCGGCCGCCCGCACGCGGCGCGAAGGCGACGAGCGGGGACGCCGAGCCGCGCACCACCACCATCGGGTAGGCACGCGTGGCGTCGAGCAGCAGCGCCCGCTCGCCGTTCCAGGCGAGCTGGTGGAGGGTGTGACCGGTCGCACGATCGCGCTCGCTCCACGCCACGGCGAGCGAGCCTCCCGCGGCCGCGGCGCTGATCGCGCGCGCGTTCGGGGCCCGCACGACGCGTTGCGGCGCGCCCGTGCCGGCCAGCGGCGCCCACACGATCCCGTCGGCGTCGATCCACACCGCCACGGGGCCACCCGGCAGCAGCGCCGCGCCCACGTCGGTGCGCCCGACGGTGGCGCCGACCTCGAACGGTCGGCCGAAGTCGCCACCCGCCACGTACCCCTGGGCGTGCGCGGCGCACGCGAAGCACAGGGCGATGGCCGCGGCGACGCGCGGCGCGCGGCGGGCCCCGCCGGCGCACGTGCCTCCTCGGAGCCTCACGTGCGTCGTCAGGCGCGCGCGCGCCGTGCCTTGCCCGGGATGGTCGGAAGCGAGACGTCCTTGCCCTGGAGCTTGGCCTCGATCTCGTGGATGCGGTCGCGGATCTGGGCCGCCCGTTCGAAGTCGAGCTCCTCGGACGAGGCCCACATCGCCGTCTCGAGCTGCGCGAGCTCCTGCTTGAGGTCGTCGAACATCAACTCCCGCTCCCAGGGATCGAGCTTCGGCGCCGTGCCCTCGGCTTCCTCTTCCTCGCCGCGGATCACGTCGTGGATGCGCTTGCGGATGGTCTCGGGCGTGATGTGGTGCTCCTCGTTGAACGCGAGTTGCTTCTCGCGGCGGCGGTTCGTCTCGTCGATCGCGCCGCGCATGGCCTCGCTCACCTCGTCGGCGTAGAGGTACACCTCCCCGCCCACGTTGCGGGCGGCGCGCCCGATGGTCTGGATGAGGGATCGCTCGCTGCGCAGGAAACCCGCCTTGTCGGCGTCGAGGATCGTCACCAGGCTCACCTCCGGCAGGTCGAGCCCCTCGCGCAGCAGGTTGATGCCGATGAGGACGTCGAAGTGGCCGAGGCGAAGATCGCGGATGATGACCTGCCGCTCGACGGCGTCGATGTCGGAGTGCATGTAGCGCACCCGCACGCCGCGTTCGGCGAGGTACTCCGTGAGGTCCTCCGACATCTTCTTCGTGAGCGTGGTGACGAGCACGCGCTCGTTGCGTCCGGCGCGCTCCCGCACGGCCGCCAGGAGGTCGTCGATCTGGCCGCGGCTGGGCTTGACGGTGACGCGCGGATCGACGAGGCCGGTCGGGCGGATGACCTGCTCGACGACCTGATCGGACAGGCGCACCTCCTGATCGGCGGGCGTGGCGGAAACGAACACCACCTGGCCGACCTTCCCGAAGAACTCCTCCTCGCGCAGGGGCCTGTTGTCCAGCGCGGCGGGGAGCCTGAAGCCGTAGTCGACGAGCGTCTGCTTGCGGGCCCGGTCCCCGTTGAACATGCCGCGCACCTGGGGCAGCATCACGTGCGACTCGTCCAGGAAGCACACGAAGTCGTCGGGGAAGTAGTCGAGGAGGGTGTTCGGCGGCGTGCCCGCCGCCCGGTCCTCGAGGTAGCGGGAGTAGTTCTCGATGCCGCTGCAGTACCCGAGGGTGCGGAGCATCTCGAGGTCGTACATGGTGCGCTCCCTGAGGCGTTGCATCTCGATGAGCTTGCCCGCCTTCTCGAACAGCGCCAGGCGCTCCTGCAGGTCCTGCTCGATCTGCGCGATCGCGGGCTCGAGCTTGTCGAACGGCGTGACGTAGTGCTTGGCCGGGAACACGGTGGTGCTGTCGACCTCGGCCGTCTCGTCGCCCGTCACCGGGTCGACCATGACGAGCCGGTCGATCTCGTCGCCCCACAGCTCGACGCGCAGCGGTTGCTCCTCGTAGGCGGCCCACACCTCGATCACGTCGCCGCGCGCGCGGAACCGTCCGGGCGCGAGCTCGATGTCGTTCCGCTCGTACTGCTGCGTGACCAACGTCTCCAGGATGGCCTCGCGCGGGATCTGGCGCCCCACGCTCAGCAACAGGTGGAGCTTCTGGTACTCGTCGGGCGAGCCGAGGCCGTAGATGGCCGACACCGACGCCACCACCACGACGTCCTTGCGCGTCAGCAGGCTGCGGGTGGTGGAGTGCCGCAGCCGCTCGAGCTCCATGTTGATGTTGGCGTCCTTCTCGATGAACAGGTCGCGCGCCGGGACGTACGCCTCCGGCTGATAGTAGTCGTAGTAGCTGATGAAGAACTCGACGGCCGCCGTCGGGAAGAAGTCGCGGAACTCCGACGCGAGCTGCGCCGTGAGGATCTTGTTGGGAGCGAGGATGAGCGCCGGCCGCTGCACCTCCTCGATGACCTTCGCCATCGAGAAGGTCTTGCCGGTGCCCGTGGCGCCGAGCAGGGTCTGGAAGCGCAGGCCGTCGCCGAGGCCCTCGACGATGCCGCGGATGGCCGTGGGCTGATCGCCCCGCGGCTCGAAGGGGGAGTGGACGTCGAGCGGCATACCCTAATAGTTTAAGGTATGGGTCCGGTGCGGGAGCCGGCGTCGGCTACCCGCGGTGCGTGCGCCCCGCGCGCCGGCGGTCGCCGGGCGTGGCGCGCGCCCGCGGTACAGTGGCAGGCGAGCACGAACGCGGGACCGGCCCGACCCCGGGAGCGGCCCGACGCGCGACGGACGCGCGAACGACCGGCGCGACGGACCGGGGGGTCGGTCGCTCGGCCGGTGGCCGCTCGAGCGACGGGCGCGGCCACCCCACCGCACGTCCGCCACACGAGGAGCCCCAGGATGCCCGACCGACGCCCGCCCGACGCATCGTGGCCCGACCGTTCGTCACCCGACGCCCGTGACCTGCTGTGGACGCCCACCCCCGAGCGGGTCGCGGGCGCTGCCCTGAGTGCGTTCCGCCTCCGCGCGCAGCGCCACGCGGGCCGCGCGCTCCCGGACTACGACGCGCTGCACGCGTGGAGCGTGCGCGAGGCCGAGTCCTTCTGGCGCTTCTACGCTACCGACGCCGGGCTACCGTGGGCCGCGCCGCCGGGGCGCGCGATGAGCGCCGACCCCATGCCCGACACGCGCTGGTTCGAGGGCGGCACGCTGTCGTACGCGCGCGCCCTGCTCTACCCGGCGGGCCTGCGGTCCGACGACGCGGACGCCCTGGTCGGGCTGACGGAGGCCGGTGCCGAGCGGCGCCTGAGCTACGCGCAGCTGCGCGAGCTGGTCGCCCGCGTGCAGGAGGGGCTGCGGCGCGAGGGCGTGGGCCCGAACGACGCCGTCGTCGCCTTCGCCGCGAACGTGCCCGAGACGGTCGCGGTGCTGCTCGCGTGCGCCGGGCTGGGCGCGCTGTTCGCGTCGTGCTCGCCCGACTTCGGCGGCGAGGCGGCGGCGGCGCGCTTCGCGCAGCTGCGCCCGAAGGTGGTGTTCGCGTCGCCGGTGTACCGCTACGGCGGGCGCCGCTTCGACACCACCGCAACGGTGCGCGACCTCGCACGCCGCCTGCCCGGCGACGTCGCCACCGTCCTGCTGCCCTACCCGGGGGAGGAGGCGCCCGAGGCGGGCGTCGGAGCGACGTGGGAAGGCTGGCTGCCCGCCGCGGCCGCCGCCCCGGAACCCGAGCTGCGGCCGCTCCCCTTCGACCATCCCCTGTACGTGCTGTTCTCGTCGGGCACCACCGGATTGCCGAAGGCCATGGTCCACCGTGCCGGCGGGGCGCTGCTGAGCCATCACAAGGAGCACCGCCTGCACAGCGACATCCGGCCGGGCGACGTGGTCTTCTACTTCACCACCTGTGGCTGGATGATGTGGAACTGGCTCGTGTCCGCGTTGGCGCAGGCGGCGACGGTGGTGCTGTACGACGGTTCGCCGGCGGAGCCCGACCCGTTGGCGCTGTGGCGCATGGCGGAGCGTGAACGCGTCACCTTCTTCGGCACGAGCGCCCGCTTCCTGCACAGCCTGCAGGCCCACGCCGCACGGCCCGGTGCCGAGGCCGACCTGCACGCGTTGCGCACCGTGGCGTCCACCGGCTCGCCGCTCTCGCCGGGCGGGTTCCGCTACGTGTACCGGGAGATCTCCGCCGACGTCCACCTCGCCAGCATCTCGGGCGGCACGGACATCGTGAGCTGTTTCATGCTGGGCGTGCCGACGTTGCCGGTGATCGCCGGCGAGATCCAGCGGCCCGGCCTCGGCGTCGATCTGGCGGTCTTCGACGAGCGCGGCAACGACGTGCGCGGGGTGGCGGGCGAGCTGGTGTGCCGCCGTCCGCTGCCTTCGATGCCGCTCCGGTTCCTCGGCGATCCCTCGGGCGAGCGCTACCACGATGCCTACTTCTCGACGTACCCGGGGCTGTGGCGCCACGGCGACCTGATAGAGCGCACGCCCGCGGGCGGGATCGTGGTCTACGGGCGCAGCGACGCGACCCTGAACCCGGGCGGGGTGCGCATCGGCACGGCCGAGGTGTACCGCCCGCTGGAGGCGCTGCCGGAGGTGCTCGAGGCGGCAGCCGTCGGGTACCGCGGCCACGGCGACGAGGAGATCTGGCTGCTGCTCGTGCTGCGGCCAGGCGTCGTGCTCGACGAAGCGCTCGCCCGGCGGGTGCGCGACACGCTTCGGCGGCACGCCTCGCCGCGCCACGTCCCGCGGCGGATCGTCCAGGTGCCGCACCTTCCGCATACCCGCAGCGGGAAGCTGGTGGAGATCGCCGTCGCGCGCCTGGTGAACGGCGAGGAGGTGCGCAACGCCTCGGTGATGGCCGACCCCGAGGCGCTCGACGGGATCCGGGCCGCGCTCGAGCAGGGGGAGAGCTTCTGAGCCGGGCCGCGCACCCGCCTCCCCCTTGACGGCCCCGGCCGTGAGGCCCGCCACGATGCGCTGCTGGAAGACGAGGACGAGGACGATCAGCGGTACGGTCACCACCACCGACGCCGCCATGATCTGCGCCCAGGGCAGCTCGTACTGACTCGCGCCGCTGAACAGCGCGATGGCGACGGGTACCGTACGCGCCCGGTTGTCGACGGTGAAGGTGAGGGCGAACAGTAGGCCGCCGGACCGCCGATGACGAGCGAGAGCAGCGTCGTGACGCCCGCCACGATGGCGGAGTTCAGCAGGTTGCGGGCGAACGGTTGGTTCATGAAGATCTCGACGTAGGTGTGCCACTTCGGGTGGGGCGGCCAGACCACCAGGGGCGTGGCGAAGAGCTCGTTCTGGGTCTTCAGCGAGCTCGAGATGGCCCAGAAGAACGGGAACACCAGATAGACGAAGACGATCACGACCAGGATCGTGAAGGCGACGTTGAGCAGGATCATGAGCGTCCATGAGCGGAGCTCGACGGCGGTCGCGTGTGTGGCGCGCGATGCGGGGCCCCACGAGAAGGGGCCAGGCACCGAACGCGCGGTGCCGGGCCCCGCTCGGCGGGATCGTGGCGCGGGTTCAGGCGGCGGCGCTCACCCCTTCACCGCTCCGGCCGTCAGCCCGGCGACGATGCGTTGCTGGAAGATGAGCACGAGGATCACGAGCGGCACCGTGACGACCACGGCGCCGGCCATGATCTCGCCGAACGGCTCCTGGCGCGCGACCTGCCCGGTGAACAGGGCGATCGCGACCGGGACCGTGCGGGAGGAAGGGTCGACCACGGTGAAGGTGAGCGCGAAGAGATACTCGTTCCACGCCTGGATGAACGCGAGCAGCCCCGTGGTCACCAGGGCCGGCGCCGTCAGCGGCAGCAGCACGTGCGTGAACGACTGCATCATGGTGGCGCCGTCCACCTGTGCCGCCTGCAGCAGCGACACGGGGAGACCGCGGAAGAAAGACGTGAGCACCCACACCGTGAACGGCAGCGTGAAGATCATGTACGACAGGATCATCGACGGGATGGCCGGCATGTGCAGGACGCGGATGACCGCGTACAACCCCGCCAGCACGGCGATCTGAGGGAACATCGTCATGGCGAGGATGACGTACAGCGACGGGCTCTTGCCGCGGAAGCGCATCTTGCCGAGCGCGTAGCCGGCGAACGACCCGACGGCCAGGCTGAGCGCCGTGACGGCGGTCGCCACGATGGTCGAGTTGAGCAGGGCGCGGAGGAAGCGGTTGTTGCTCAGCACGCTGCGGAAGTTGACGAAGGTGAGGTCTCGCGGCCACAGCGTCGCGGGCGTCGCGATGAGCTCGGACTGCGTCTTGAGCGCGGAGACGAGCGCCCAGTAGAAGGGGAACATGAGGTAGACGAAGATGACCGCGACGAGGATCCAGAAGAAGACGCGGCCCACGATCTGACGCTGGGACTTGTTCATTCGCTGTCCACCCCCAGCGTCCGGATGTAGAGGATGGCGAACACGAAGATCAGCACGAAGATCACGACCGAAGCGGCCGACGACATGCCGAGCTCACGGTTGCCGATGAGCAGGTACTGCGCGTAGCTCGCCATCGAGAACCGCTGGTTGGCGAGCACGATCTGGAAGATGTCGAACACCCGCAGCGAGTCGAGCGTGCGGAAGATCAGGGCCACCGCCAGCGTCGGGGAGACGAGCGGCAGCGTGATCTGCCAGAACTGTCGCATCTTGCTCGCCCCGTCGACCTCGGCCGCCTCGTACAGCTCCGACGGGATGGTCGCGAGGCCCGCCAGCAGCAACAGCGCCATGAACGGCGCGGTCTTCCACACGTCCATCACGATCATGCTCGGCAGTTGCAGCTTGGCGTCGCCGAAGAAGTTGGTGGAGCCGTCGTTGATGCCGAGGTACGAGAACACGGTGTTGAACAGGCCCGCGCGGGTCGGCTGGAGCATCCACTGCCAGATGCGGGCCGACACGGCGGTGATCACCGCCCACGGCACCAGCATCGCCGCGCGCATGCCGCCTCGGCCGGGGAACTTCGACGACAGCGTGAGCGCGATCACCATGCCCAGCACCGTCTCGAAGAACACCGCGATGACGCTGAACACCAGCGTGTCCCAGATCGCACGGATGAACTGAGCCGAGATCGCGCCGACCACGAAGCGGCTCCCGAAGAGGCCGAACTCGAACACCGACCTGTAGCGGCGCGGCGAGCGGGGAAGCACCCGCACCCAGCTCTCGTACTGCTTCACGCCGTCCTTCATAACCACGTTGCCGCTGTCGTCGCGCTGCGCCGGCAGGCGCCGGATCGTGACCGACAGCAGGTTGCGGTAGTTGTCCAGGCCGACGAATTGCGTCGGTTCGGAGCTGGCGAACTTGGCGCTCGTGAGGCTCGAATAGATGACCTGCCCGAACGGGTAGAAGGCGATGAGGATGAGGATCACGAACGACGGGATCAACAGGAAGAGCGCCGTGCGCTCCTCCATCCTCGCCAGGCGCGACGGGCCCGCGCGCTTCGCGGGGCTCCCGACGCGTTGGGAGTCGACCATGCCAACCTCCTCCGGGGTGGCGCGCTCCTGAACGGCGCGGGGCCGGGCCAGCTCGGCCCGGCCCCGCGGATCGTCTACGGACGACGCGACCGTCTCACGACCGTGCGGTCGTGGTCACGACGGGTCCAGCTCAGGGTTGCCCGGCCGGGAATCCGGTGATGTCCTCCAGATCCAGCTCGAGCAGCGCCATCGCGTCCGTGGCGTTCTCCTTGCCGGTCAGGACGTCGTGGACCGCGTTGAAGAAAGCGGTCGAGACGTCGTTGTAGTTCGGCGCCGTCGCCGTCGACGGGCGCGCGACCGCGTTGGTGAACACGTCGTAGAGGCTGCCGAAGAATGGCGCGGCCTCGAGGACGTCGGGATCCTGATACAGCGACTTGATGGTCGGGTTCAGGCTGCCCTTGACCGCGCGGATCTTCTGCTCGGCGGGGGAGGCCAGGAACAGCGCGACGTCCGCGGCGGCTTGCGGGTTCTTGCTGTACTTCGACACCGCGAGCTGCCAGCCGCCCAGCGTGGCCGCGGGCTGGCCGTTGGGGCCGGCCGGCAGCGGCGACACGTCGAACTTGCCCTTGACGGCGCTGTCGTCGGCGTTGCCGAGGCTGTAGGCGTACGGCCAGTTGCGCATGAAGGCCGCGTTGCCCGCCTGCCACATATTGCGGGCATCTTCCTCACCGAAGCTGGTCACGCCCGACGGCGAGATGGTGCCGACCCAACCTGCGGCCATGTCGATGGCGTCGATCGCGTTCTGGTTGTTGATCGTGATGGTCTTGTCGGGGCTGACGATGGTCCCGCCGCCGAACGACTTGACCCACTCCAGCGCGTCGCAGGTGAGGCCCTCGTAGGCGTTGCCCTGCCATACGTAGCCCCAGAAGTCCTGGTTGCCGGCCGAGCGCTCGCCGTCCTGGATGGTCTGGGCCATGCTCGTCAGCTCGTCCCAGGTGGTGGGCGGGCCGTCGAAGCCGTACTTCTGCAGCAGATCGGTGCGGTAGTACAGCAGGCCGGCGTCCGTGAACCACGGGATGGCGACGAGCTTGCCGTCGACCGTGTTGTTCTGGACGATGGCGGCGAAGTGCTGATCGGTCACGTCCTTCGCGCCGTACTGGTTGAGGTCCACGAAGTGCTCGGCGAGGTCGCCGGGCCAGATGACGTCGATCTGGAACACGTCGACGTCGCTGGACTTGGCCTCGAACAGCTGCAGGTAGGTGCCGAGGCGATCCTGGACGAAGTCCGGCGTCTCGAGCACGTTGACCTGGACGTCCGGGTGCGCGTCCATGTAGCGCTGCGCGGCGGCCTTGGTGAGCTCGAGCTCCTGGCCGACCGCCCCTGCCGCCACCGTCACGGTGGTCTTCTGGGCGAATGCGAAACCGCTGACGGTTAGGGCCGCCAGCACGAGAACGAACCATCGTTTCATGCGTAACACCTCTCTTCCGAGACGCCCGAGGTAGGTCTCCGGGCGCCTTCACGCCGACCGCGCTCCCCGCGCGCACGCGTCTCCCATTGTTGGGTCACCCCACCGGATGCGACCCTGGGCGAGTCAGGACCCCATCGCGCGATCGTTTTGCGTGGCCCGACTATACCAGGGAGGCGCCCCGCTGGCAATGGGAAGTGCGGCCAGGGCGGCGTTTCGCGCGGAGGCCCGGCGCCGCGATCGCGTCGTCGAGGGCGGCCGCCCGGCGCGGGCTCCGCGCGCAGCCGGATTCCGCGTGGCGCACGTCGTCGCCGGCGCGGCCCCCGGTCGGCGGCGGCCGCGCCTCACGCCAGCGAACGCCCGACCATCCGCGTGAGCAGCTGTTGGAAATCGATCTCGTGGAACGGCTTGACGAGGGTCTCGGCGCGGGGGTGGCGGGCGCGCCCGAACAGGCCGCTGCGCGGCTCCTCGTCGACCAGCACCAGGACCGGCAGGTGGCCCTGGCCGGCATGTCGCCGCAGGTCCCTCACGAACTCCCACCCCGCGCCGTCCGCGTCGTCGACCACCACCGCGCTCGGATGCAGGTCGGGCAGGCCGGCCAGCGCCTCGTCGTAGTCCACCGCAACCTCGGCGCGCAGCCGCGCGCGCTGGACGGCGAGCCGCAGGAGGCGCTGCAGCGCGCTCGACGGCGAGACGACCAACACCAGCGGATCCTCGACGCTGAACGGTTGGCGCTCCACCACCCCGAGCCGGACGAGCTCGTGCAGGAGGTGGAAGACGTGACGCTCCGTCAGGTCGAGCTCCGCCGCGATGCTGCGCGCGGTGCGCTTGCCGTCGACGTACCCCAGCACCTCCCACGCGCCGGCGGGCATCGCGACCTGGGTGGGGTCGCCGCTGCGGGCGAGGAGCGCGTCGGGCTCCACCTCGCCGCTCTCGAACTCGTGCAGGCGTTGCGCCACCGTCATCATCAGGGTCATGGCGTCGACCGTGTGGGCCGTCGGCGCCTGCGACGCCCAGCCCGAGCGCTCCGCGAAGTTGAACTGGCCGTCGGACCAGCTCATGAGCTCCGTGACGACCTCCAGCACCTGGCGCTCGAGCGCCCGTTGCAGGTCGCCCTCGTCGATCAACCCCATCTCCACCGCCATCAGGCCCAGCGGCGTGCCGGCGTTCTCCACGTGCTGGCGGCGGAGGATCTCCTGCACCTCGTGGGTCGTGAGCAGGTCCATGCGCACGAGGATCTCGCCCAGATGCACGCCCGGCGAGATGTGGGCGTACTGGATGTGCCCCTGGTCGAAGTAGATGCGCGCGCGCGCCTTGCCGCGCAGCACCGTCAGGATCCCCGACTTCTGCCCGGTCGCGACGATCTGGAACACGTCGGAGAGCGGCAGGCTGCGCAGGCTCCCCTCGATCATGCGGGCGTCACCCTCCCTCCCCGAAGAGCCCCGCGGCGGACGCGGGCAGGGGGCGTCCGAGGTGCGCGTAGGCCGCGCGGGTGACGGTGCGGCCGCGCTGGGTTCGCTGCAGCATGCCCCGCTGGATGAGGAACGGCTCGTACACCTCCTCCAGCGTGGCAGGGTCCTCCCCGACGGCCGTCGAGAGCGTGTCCAGGCCGACGGGACCCCCCGCGAACTTGTCGATGACGCAGCTCAAGATGGCGCGGTCGCGGCGGTCGAGGCCGGCCGCGTCGATGCCCAACGCATCGAGCGCCTGGCGCGCGCGCTCGAAGCTGACGCCCCCCTCGCCGGCGACGTCGGCGTAGTCGCGCACGCGCCGCAGCAGCCGCTTGGCGATGCGCATGGTGCCGCGCGCCCGGCGCCCGATCTCCAGCGCCGCCTCCGGCTGCAGGTCGAACCCGACCGTGGCGGCGTCGCGGCGCACACCCTCCGCGAGCTCCTCGTCGGCGTAGTAGTCGAGGTGTTCCAGGATGCCGAAGCGGCTGCGGAGCGGGCCGGTGATGAGGCCGGGCCGGGTGGTGGCGCCGATGAGCGTGAAGCGCGGCAGCTCGAGTCGGATCGATCGCGCCGCGGGCCCCTGGCCGAGGACGATGTCGATCTTGAACTCCTCCATGGCCGGGTACAGGTGCTCCTCGGCCACGCGTCCGAGCCGGTGGATCTCGTCGATGAAGAGCACGTCGCCGTCCTCCAGGGCGTTGGTGAGGATGGCGGCGAGGTCGCCCGGCTTCTCGATGGCGGGCCCGCTGGTGACGCGGATGCCGACCCCGAGCTCGAAGGCGATGATGTGCGCGAGCGTGGTCTTGCCGAGGCCCGGTGGGCCGTAGAGCAGCACGTGATCGAGAGGCTCCCCGCGACTCCGGGCGGCCTCCAGGTAGACCTCCAGCTTCTGCTTCAGCCGACGCTGCCCGACGTACTCGGTCAGCGACGTCGGCCGCAGGCGGGCGTCCTCCACGCGGTCACAGTATCACCCTTTCGTGACGGCACGAATAATGAACCTAACGCGTCGAGCGCGGGCGAACGGGGCCCTGCCTGCGGCCCCGTCACGTCCCCGTGGCGCCCTCATGCGCGCTGCTCGCCGTGCCGCTCCGCCGCCGCCCACGGGCCGCCCGGCCCCGCCCACGCCTCGGGCCCGAGGTGGCCGTGGCGGTCCACGATGCCGATGCCGCCGGCGGCGGCCCCGAGGGCGAAGACGACGGCGACCTCCTCGCCCTCCGCCAGGCGGTAGCGCACCCCGCGCGCATCGACCTCCTCGCGCGAGCCGGGTCGGGCAAGCAACGGCGCGCGCACGTGCGCCAGGAAGCGAGCGCGCTCGGCCTCGGGCAAGCGCGCGAGGTGCAGCCGGTAGAGGCGTTGCGACGCCAGCGCCACCGCGATCCACGCTCCGGAGCGCCACCGGATCGTGACCCAGGCAGCCTGCACCACGACCCCGGCGGTCATGGCCCACCAGGCTCCCGTCACGCCGAGCGGGGAGGCGAGCGCGAGGAAGGCGGCGAGGGGAAGGGTCACGCCCCAGCGTGCGGCGAGCGTGGCGGCGAGGGCCGGCCGCGTGTCGCCCGCGCCCCGCAGCGCGCCCGACATCACCATGAAGTACGCCAGCGCCGGCTGGCCCAACGCGTTGATCCGCAGGTACGCGACGCCGGCACGGATCACCGTGGCCTGCGAGCTCGGGTCGAACAGGCGCAGCCACCACGGGGCGCCCACGAAGAGCACGACGGCCACCGACGTCATCACCGCGAGGGCGAGGGTGAGCGCGGCGCGCGTCCTGCGCCACGCCTCGTCCACCTGCCAGGCGCCCAGGGCGCGGCCCACCAGGCTCGTCGCCGCGACGCTCACCGCCACCCCAGGCATGTAGGCCAGCGACTCGATCTGGATGCCGATCGCCAGCGCCGCGGCGCCGAAGGTGCCGGCGGGGGTGGACGTCACGATGCGTAGCAGGACCACACGCGACACCGTGTACACCGTGCCCTGCAGCCCGGACGGTACGCCGATGCGCAGGATGTCGCGGAAGCGCGCGAGGTCGGGGCGGAGCGTGCCGGGCGCCAGGCGCACCACCAGGCGTCCACGCAGGACCAGCGCGACGCCGATGGCGGCGCCGAGCGCCCAGGCCGCGACCGTGCCGATCGCCGCCCCCGGTACGCCCAGGGCGGGCAGCGGACCGGGGCCGAACATCAGGAGGTAGTCGAAGAAGGCGTTGAGGATGTTGACGGCACCACCGACCAGCAGCGGCGTGAGGGTGTCCCCCGCACCTTGGAGGAGGCTCGCGACGACCAGATTGAGGGCGAGGAACAGCGTGCCGGCGAACAGGATGTGGAGGTAGCCGGTGCCCAGGGCCACCGCCGTGGCGTCGCCGCCCGAGTTCATGAAGGCCAGAAGGGGTCGCGCCCCCAGCCAGCCGGCGGCGCTCAGGACGATGGCCGCCAGGATCGCCAGTGCGATCGATTGACGCGCCACCTCCGACAGCTCGCGACCGTCCCCCGCGCCGCGCGCCTGCGCGGCGAGCGCCATGGCCCCGGCCGTCACCATCTGCAGCGCGAGGATGGCCAGCAGCGTCACGCTGCTCGCGAGCCCGACGGCCGCCACCGGCACGGCCCCCAGCCGGCCGGCGAGGAACACGTCGACGACGTTGACCATCGTCTGGAGCAGGTTGGAGAGGATGACGGGCGCCGCCAGGCGCGTCACCTGGCGCAGCAGCGGGGCGCGGGCGCGTCGCGGCGCGACCGACGGGAGTCGCGGCACGACCGACAGGATACGCGCGCGCAGCGGGCGTGTCGACGGCGGCGGCCCAGACCGCGACGCTCCGGGCGGCCTGCTACAGTTGGGCCTCATGTGCCCGCACGCCGCGGCGGACCGCTCGAACCGGGCCCGCGCGAGCAACGCAACGCTGCTCGTGTCGTGCCCCGACCGCCCGGGCGTGGTCGCCGCGGTCGCGCAGTTCCTCTTCGATCACGGCGCGAACATCCTCGATGCCGACCAGCACACGACCGACCCGTTCGGCGGCACCTTCTTCATGCGGATGGTGTTCCAGCTCGACGGGCTCGACCTGGGCCGCGAGCAGCTCGAGCGTGCGTTCGAGCGGGCCGTTGCCGAGCGCTTCGAGATGCGCTGGCGGGTGTCGTACGCCGACCGGCCGAAGCGCATGGCGATCCTCGCCTCGCGCGTCGAGCACTGCCTGCTCGAGCTGCTCTGGCGCCACCGGGCCGGCGAGTTCGAGGCCGACATCGCCCTCGTCGTCTCCAATCACGACACGCTCGGCGCCGTGGTCGAACCCTTCGGCGTTCCCTTCCACCACGTTCCGAAGGGGGGCCGCGGGCGCGAGGAGCACGAGGCGGACGTGCTCGCCCTGCTCGAGGGGCAGGTGGACGTCATCGTGCTGGCGCGCTACATGCAGATCCTGTCGCCCTCGTTCGTCGCCCGCTACCCCGCGAGGATCCTGAACATCCACCACTCCTTCCTGCCCGCCTTCGTCGGCGCCGACCCCTACGGGCGCGCCCACCGACGCGGGGTGAAGCTCATCGGCGCCACCGCGCACTATGTCACCGACGACCTCGACGAGGGTCCGATCATCGAGCAGGACGTGGTGCGGGTCAGCCACCGGGAGAGCCGCGCCGAGCTCGTGCGTCTCGGCCGGGAGATCGAGCGCCGCGTGCTCGCCCGGGCCGTGCGCGCGCACCTCGAGGATCGGATCCTGGTGTTCGACAACAAGACGGTGGTCTTCGGCTGAGCGCGCCCGCGGGCGCGCTCAGCCGCGGCGAGGGCGTGGTGGCGTCGGCGGCGGAACCCGCCGCGCTCCCGCGCGGTAGGCTTGGGGGTGCGCGTTCGCGGGTCGCCGCTCGCCGGGCGCGGGAGGTCGCACATGCTCACCCATCGCATCCGCATCGCAGATCAGGAGCGCGAGCTCCAGGTGGTCAACGTCGGCGACGTCTCCGTCGCCCTGCTCAACCTGCTCGGCGACACGGCGCTGACGGAGGCCGCGGCGGTCGAGCTGGCCGCGCGCATCCCGGCGGGCGTGCAGACCCTGGTGACGCCGGAGGTCAAGGCCGTGCCGTTGGCGCACGCGATCAGCGCGCGCACGGGCTTGCCGTACGTCGTGGCGCGCAAGACGGAGAAGCCGTACATGGTGGGGGCCGTCAAGAAGACGGTGCGGAGCATCACCACCGGCAGGCCGCAGGAGCTCGTCATCGACGGCGCGGACATCGAGCGCCTGCGCGGCCGTCGCGTGGCGGTGGTGGACGACGTGGTCAGCACGGGCGGCACGCTCCGGGGCCTGCGCGAGCTGCTCGTCGAGGTCGGCGCCGAGGTGGTGGCCACGCTCGCGGTGTTCACGGAGGGCGACGAGCGCGACGACGTCATCTGCCTCGGGCATCTGCCCCTCTACCCGGCCCGCGCCGGCGCCTCCTGAGGCCCCCCGCCGTCGGGTGGCGGTCCCTTGCCGCGCGCCGCACGGGGCGCAGGCACGTGCGAACGAACTACGTCTGGCACGCGATTCTTCGTACCCCGCCACGGTCGGGGCGGGAGCACGACCGTGCTATCGTGGACCGAGCAGGCGGGCGGCAGGCCCGCCCGGAAGGCAAGGCATGCCGCGTGACGCCAAGGACCTGATCCGCGAGCGGCTGAACATCGCCGACGTCATCGGCGAGATGGTCGCCCTCAAGCCCGCGGGCCGCGATCAGCTCAAGGGGCTGTGCCCGTTCCACAGCGAGAAGACCCCGTCGTTCCACGTGCACGTCGACCGCGGATTCTTCTACTGCTTCGGCTGCCACGCCAAGGGGGACATCTTCGATTTCGTCATGAGGACGCAGGCGCTCGACTTCGTCGACGCGCTGCGACTGCTCGGGGAGCGCGCGGGCGTCGAGGTGGAGAGGCAGGCGCCGCGCGACAGTCGCCGGCGCGACCTGTTCGGCGTCAACGACCTCGCGGTGGCGTACTTCCGGCAGCACCTCCAGGGGGACGCCCTGGCGTACCTCGAGCAGCGCGGCCTCACGCGCCAGACGATCGACGACTTCCAGCTCGGGTACGCGCCCGAGGGGTGGGACGGTCTGCTCAAGCATGCGCTCACCAAGGGCGTGCCGGACGCCGACCTGGTCGCCGCCGGGCTCATCGCCGAGAACGAGCGCGGCCGGCGCTACGATCGCTTCCGCAACCGCGTCATGTTCCCCATCCACGACCCCCTGGGCCGCGTGGTGGGGTTCGCCGGGCGCGTGCTCGACGACAGCTTGCCGAAGTACCTGAACAGCCCCGAGACCGACCTGTTCCGCAAGGCCGAGCTGCTCTACGGCCTCGATCGCGCGCGCGCCGCCATCCGCAGCGCCGGCGAGGTGCTCGTGGTGGAGGGGTACATGGACGTGATCGCCCTGCACCAGACCGGCTTCCGGACGGCTGTGGCCGCGCTCGGCGCTACCTTGACCGCCGAGCAGGCCGAGCAGCTCGCCCGCCTCGACGCCCGCACCGTGCTGTTGGCGTTCGATGCCGACGAGGCGGGGCAGAAGGCCGTCCTCTCGGGGCTGGATCAGGCTGTCGGGCGGCGCTTCCTCGTTCGTGCGGTTCGCGTTCCGTACGGCAAGGATCCGGCCGACGCCGTGCTCAGCGGTCACGCCGAGGCGTTCCGCGACGCGCTCGCGCACGGCGTGTCGGAGGTGGCGTTCCGCTTCCAGCGCGTGGCGGAGCGCTTCGACCGCACCACCGTCGAGGGGCAGAAGGCCATCCTCGAGGAGCTGCAGCCGGTGTTGACGCCGCGCGACGTGTTCGACCCCGTCGCGAGCGAGATGAGGCGGCTGGTGATCGACCACCTCGGGATGGACGCGGCGCGCCTCGATGCGTGGGTCCAGGCCAACGGCAAGCGGGCTCGCCCGCTGTCGGACACGCAGGTGCGCGGGCTGCGGCGGAGGCGGGACGCGGTGGGGCAGGTGCGCGCCATCGAGCTCGAGGTGGTCGCGCTGTTGCTGCTCGAGCCGGCGCGCCTGCGGCCACGCCTGCAGACGGTGCTGTCCGCCCTCCCTGGCGACGCACCGGACTCGCTGCTGCACGACTTCCGTGACATCTGCGAGACGCACGCGTACGACGATCACGCGGTCCTCCTGGCGTTCCGCGAGCGCGAGGAGGGCGAGGTCGTGTTCGAGCGCCTCCTGGCGCGCGCCGACGACGAGAACGGCCGCGTCGACGTCGAGGCAGCGCTGCGCAGCGCGCTGTCGCGCCTGCGCGAGCTGCATCTCGACGGCCTCAAGGAGACCTCGCGCTCGCGCCTCCTGGCGCGACGCGACGAGCTCGCCGGCCTGCTGGGTCGCGGCGCGGTGGACGAGGCGCAACGCTCGGAGCTGTACGACGAGCTGCAGGAGATCCAGGCGATGCTGTCGGCGCGGGAGGCCGAGCGCCGCTCGCGGGTCACCCCGCGAGGCCCGAGGGGCAAGCGGCGCGGCATCCACTGAGCGGCGCGTCGCGCGCCGGCTCGCGGGTGCGCCGGGCGGCGGCCGAAGGGGGGAGGCGCCGCCACCGTCGTGCCGCGCACCGTCCGCCCTCGCCCCCCGCCCGGCCCGCGCCCCCACGCGCGCCCCGACGCGCCCGCAGATCCCGGCGCCTCAGCCTCCCCGGCGCAAGGCGCCCAGGACGCGCGCGGCACCGGCGAGCACCTCCACGCCCTCGCGTCCTACCAGCGGCTCGAGAAGCGCCTCGTCGGCCAGGCGCGTCGCCTCGTCGGAGTCGCCGGCGCGAAGGGCGGCGTCGGCCTTCGCCACCGCCGTCGCCGCCTGCGCGCCGTCGCGCCCCCCCGCCGCCGGCAGGGGCAGCAGCACGGCGCGCGCCTCGGCCGGCTCCAGCTTCAGCAGTCCCCCGCCGAGCGCGTGCCCCTCGACCTCCGCGCTGGCGCGCCCGAGTGAGGTGAGCATGGCCAGCGCCATGACGCGCCCGTCCAGCGCCAGGGCGCCGCGCCGAAGGCCCACCGCGTACAGCGTGTTCGACACCACGGCGCCGGCCTCGTTGAGCGCGAGGCGCAGGCTGCGGTTCGCCATCGGGGTGAGCGCCATGTCGGGAGGCGCGGCGCGGGTCACGCGGAACCACGGGCTCCGTTGGCGCGCCTTGGTGCCCTGCGGCACGCCCAGCGCGTCGCCGTGCGCCAGATAGGCGCGCACCGCCGGTTCCTCGCTCGACCCCGGCAGGAAGAGGTATCCGGCGGACCCGTCGGCGCAGCCGTCCGACCAGTCGCAGTGGGTGAAGGCGAGCCCGCGCAGGGCGCGGCTGCGGAAGAGGGCCGGGCGCAGGTGGCGCGCCTCGAGCTCGAGCTCCGCCGCGCGGTTCGGCGACAGGTGGAAGAAGCCGTTCGCACCCGTCACGTAGCCGATGCTGACGGACGCGAGCGCGTCGAGGCGCGCCACGTCGGCCCGGCGCGCCAGCTCCGCGAGCAGTGCGGCGGCGTCGGGCGGCAGCGCGCCATGATGGAGCTTCGCCCTCCCGGCGGCAAGCGCCGCGGCGTCGAGCGGCGTGACGCGCAGCCGCGCCAGCTCGCCGGGCGATCGCGGGTCGTGCGCTTCGCCGTCGGCGGGCGGCGCCCAGCCGGCGACGCCGAAGGCCCTGAACGGCTCGTCGAGTCCGTCGGCGAGCAGCAGCAGCGCGCCCTGATCCAGCCTCGGGAACAGGGCGCGCTGCGGCAGCACGAACGCGACGCTGGCGAAGCGCCGGCGCAGCAGCGCGATCACCGGCCGCGCGTACGCGGCGTGTCCGAGCTCCAGCGGGAGCACCATCGCGAGGCGGCCGCCAGGCTTCAGGAAGGCCACGGCGTGGATCGCGAACGCCGCCCAGCTCGACGCCAACGCGCCGAGCTCGACGCCGGCCTCGGCCGCGCGCGCCGCGCCGAGGCGCCTGCGCGTTGCGCTGAGGCGTTGGTAACGGACGAACGGCGGGTTGCCCAGCACCGCGTCGAACCGCCCCAGGTCGGCGGGGTGCAGGGCGAGGAAGTCGGCCACCCGAAGCCGCACGCACGGGCGGTTCGACGCCGTCAGGCGTGCGCGGGCCGCCGCGGCGGCGTCGTCGCGGAGTTCGACGCCCACAACGGAACAGTCGCTGCCTCCCAGGGCGTCGAGCCGGTCGGCAGCGGCGGCGAGGAACACGCCGTCGCCCGCCGCCGGGTCGAGCACCGTCTCCTGGGCGTGGCGCAGCGCCCACGCGGCCAGGGCCCGCGCCACGGGCAGCGGGGTATAGTAGGCGCCAACCTGTTTGGGACCGCCCTGGGAGGGGTCGTGACTCACACCGGAGTCTACCCGAGGAAGCCCGTCGTGGGCGGGCTTCGCTGGCGGGGAAGGGGACATTTGTCCCGATTGACACCTTTTCTCGGCAGTTGTTATGGTTGCCTCGTAACGCGTCGAGGGCGAAGTGTGCCGCGAGATTCGCGTTTTTTTGTGCCTGATCGCAGGTCACCAAGGGTACAGGCCGTCGGGGTCACGCCCCACCGCGCGCTGCACGCGCGCGTCCCCGGGGATGGAAGGAGGGCTGCTTGGAAGCTCAGGGTGAACGACTCTTGCAGGATCTGGTGAACCAGGAGAAGGCCCTGGTCGCGAAGGTCGAGGAAGCGCGCGGGCGCGCCCGCGAGATCGTCGCGGAGGCCGAGGGCGAGGCCGAGCGGATCGTCGACGAGGCGCGTACGCGCGCCGAGCGCGACGCGGAAGCGACGGCGCGCGAGGCCGCCGCCGAGGCCGAGTCGGAGCGCGATCAGATCCTGGGGCGTGCCACGGAGGCGGCGACCTCGCTCGAGCAGCACGCCGAGGCGCGCCGCGCCGACGCCGTCCGTCTCGTGATGGAGCGGGTCTTGCCGTGATCGCTCCCATGGACCAGCTCCTCGTCGTAGGCCGCCGCACGGCGGTCAAGGACGTGCTGGTCGGTCTGCAGAGCCTGGGTGTCGTGCAGGTCGAACCCCTCGATCCCGCGGGCGAGGAGGCCGAGACGGCCGTACTTCGCCGCCTGCGCCTCGAGGGCGTCGATCGCCGCCACAAGGACGCCTGGGACTATCTCGTGGCACGCTCCGAGGCCCTGCTGGATGCCCTCGAGGTCGGGGACGTCAAGGCGACCCCCCGCAGCGACCTGAGCCAGGATCCCGAGGAGTTGCGCTCGGCGTTCCGGCAGGTCGGCGAGCAGGTCGACCACCTGGTCGGCGAGCGAGCGGACATCCGCGACGAGCTGGAGATCAGCCGTACGTACCTGACGATCTTCCGTCAACTGGCACCGAGCATGGCGCAGCTCGAGGGTGCCACCTATCTGGCCGGCACCGCCCTGATGGTCGCCGACGAGGACTACGAGGCGGTCCGCGCCGGCCTCGAGGAGGAGCTGCAGGGCGGTGTGATCCTCGCATGGCAGCGCTACGGTCACGAACGCATGGTGGTGGTGGCCGTGCTCCGCAAGGACGTGGCGCGCGTGCGCAGCGCGATCTCGCGCCTCGGCCACGCGGAGCTCACGCTCCCCGAGCGTTACGCCGACCTCGGCGTGGCCAAGGCCGCGCACGTCATGGAGGAACGCTCGCAGACGCTGCCGAAGCGGATATCCGCGATCCACGAGGAGCTCCGCAAGCTCGCCGCTCAGCACGGGCCGCGGCTGCGGGCCCTGCAACAGGTCGCGCGCAACAACCAGTCGCGATTCGAGCGCATGGAGGACCTCTTGGAGGGCCGCTACGGCTTCGCGCTCAGGGGCTGGGTGCCGCGCTCGGAGCGCGGTCGCGTGGTCGACGCGCTGCGCAAGCAGTTCGGCGAGGCCGTGGTCGTCGACGCGCGCGAGGCAGACGAGCACCACGACAGCGGCGTGCCGGTGAAGCTGGAGAATGCCGGCTGGGTGCGTCCGTTCCAGGGCCTGCTCGCGCTGTTCGCGCCGCCGAAGTACGGCAGCTTCGACCCGAGCTGGACGCTCGCGGTCTTCTTCCCGCTGTTCTTCGGCATCGTGGTGGGGGACATCGGCTTCGGCATCATGTTCGCGCTGCTGGCGTGGTGGTTGCGCGCCCGCGGGGCTGCCGGCAAGGACCTCGACCTCGGCCCGCTGTCGATCGTCATCCCTCCCCGTGCGCTGGGCCCGCTCAGCACGGTGATCTTCTGGTGTTCCGCCTGGACGATGGTCTTCGGGTTCGTGTACGGCGAGTTCTTCGGCAACCTGCTCGAGCGCTTCCCCGGGGGATCCCCGGTCTTCTTCTCGGCGGCGAGCGTCGGGGAGAACGCGGCCGAACACGTCACCGGCGTCATCCCGATCCTGTTGCTGCGCGTCGAGGTGTTCGCGCCGTTGCTGCTGCTCGCGCTCGGGTTCGGCGTGCTCCAGGTGCTCGGCGGGTGGTTCATACGCATCGTCTTCGGGCTCCGGCACCACGACAGGGCCCATGTCTACGAGGGTGTCGGCATGCTCAGTGGCCTGCTCGCGCTGGTGGTCTTCGCCAGCGCCTACCTGTCGGGCGTCTCCAGCCCCGTCGTCACCGTGGTGGTGGTGGCCGGGTTCGCAGTGTTCCTGGTGTGCGCCTTCCTGGCGCGCATGCCGCTCATGTTGGTGGAGGTCGTGTCCAACTCCGGGCACATCCTCAGCTACCTGCGACTCTTCGCGGTCGGCCTCTCGGCGGCCCTCATCGCCAACCTCTCGACCGACCTCGGCTACGCCATCGGCGGCACGCTCCCCATCCTGGGACCGATCCTGGGCATCGTGCTCGGCTTCGCGGTCCACCTCATCGCCATCTCGCTGACGATCATCGGGCACACCCTGCAGCCCTTGCGTCTCCAGTACGTCGAGTTCTTCACGAAGTTCGGGTTCTACGACGAGAACGGTCGCCCCTACCAGCCCTTCCGTCTCCTAGGAGGAAAGTCATGAAGAAGTTCGCCAGCGTCCTCGGGTTCATCGCGCTCTTCGCCGTCGTCGCCAGCCTCGCCTTCGCTCAGGGCGCGGACGCGGCCGGCGCGTCGAGCGGTCTGGGCATCGGCTTGCTGGGGATCGGCGCGGGCCTCGCGATCGGCCTCGCAGCCATCGGCGTCGGGATCGCGCAGGCCTCGATCGGCAGCGCGGGCGCCGGCACGCTCGCCGAGCGCCCGGAGGCCTTCGGCCAGATCCTCATCTACCTGGTCATCCCGGAAACCATCATCATCTTCGGCTTCGTGATCGCGTTCTTCTTGTACGGCAAGATCGGCTGAGCGCGCGTGCCCGATCTGGCTGCTCTGCTTGACAAGGAAGCGAGCGCGGAGGTCGAAGCCCTTCTGTCCGAGGCGCGGCAGCGCGCCTCGGAGATCGTCACGAAGGCCAGGCAGGAGGCCGAGACCACCATCGCGCAGCGCCGCCGGCTGGCCGAGACGCAGCGCTCCGCCGCCATCGTCCGCGCCCGCTCCAGCGCGCAGCTCGAGGCCTCGTCGGTCAAGCTCCGCGCGCAGCACCGTGGCGTCGAGGGTGTCTTCGCCGCCGCGCGCGAGGAGATCGACGGCGTCGTGAAGGACGCCAAGCGCTACGCGCCCGTGTTCGAGGCGCTGCTGCGCGAAGCGGCCGAGGGCCTGGAAGCAGACGACGTCAGTGCCGTCGTGGTGCACCCCGGCGAGAAGACGGTCGCCGAGGCCGCCGTGAAGAGCGTCGGGTTGCGGGCGCCCGTCCAGACCAGCGACGACATCCGCACGGGCGTGCGTCTGCGTATCGGGACCAACAACTACATCGAGAACTCCCTGCTGGGACGCCTCGAGGTCCTGCGCGCCGAGCTCGCGTCGGACGTGTCGACGGCCCTCTTCGACGGCTCGGCGCGGGCGTAGGCATGTCGAGCGACTACGGCTACGTCAACGCCCGCGTGCGAGGCATGAAGGCGAAGCTGCTGGGGCCGGAGTTCTACGCCGAGGCGCTCGAGGCGAGCGACTTCCGCGCGTACGTCTCGTCCCTGGGCCAGTCGCGCTACATGCGCGACCTTGAGGAGGCACAGTCGCGCTACCAGGGGCTGCGCGCCGTCGACGACGCCCTGGCGCGCAACTTCTTCCGCACCACCCATAGCCTCCTCAGCGCCGCCGACGGCCAGCCGGAGGAGCTCATCCGACTCCTGCTGCTGCGCTTCGACCGCGAGAACCTCAAGGCGATCGCCCGCGGCAAGCACGCCGGCAAGGAGCTGGCCGAGATCCAGGGCTCGCTCTTCCCGGCCGGCGCGTTGCGCCCGGTCGTTCTCGAGGAGGCCGCCGCGGCGCCCGACATGGCGGCGGCCGCGCAGGTCATCGCCTTCACCTCCACCCCGCTGCGCGGCGCGTTCGTGCGCGCCGTCGCCCGCTACCAGCAAGACGGCGACCTCTACCAGCTCGAGCTCGCCATCGATCGCGCCTACTACAAGGTGTTCCTCGCCGGCGTGAAGGCGGCCGGGGCACCCGCGGCGTACGTGCGCCACGTGCAGCGCGAGATCGACGCCACCAACCTCCGAACCGCCCTGAAGCTGCGAGGTATCGCCGCGACGCCCGGGGAGCTGTTCGTTCCGGGCGGCCGTGAGATCACGCCCGCGATGTTCGAGTCGCTGCGCTCCGACGAGGGGCAGGGCGCCCTTCAGGTGCTCGCCGGCACGGGCTTCGCGGCGGTGGCGGAGGCCGAGGACCCCGCGGCCCGCGAGCAGCGCATCCGGGCGATCATGGACCGGAGCGCACGCCGCCTGGCGGCCGATCCGCTCGGCCCGGGCGTGGTCGTCAACTACCTCCGACTGAAGGAGGCCGAGACCGCCAGGTTGCGCCTGCTGGCCCGCGGAAAGTACTACGGCGTCCCCCGGGACGCCCTGGAAAGGGAGCTCGGCCATGCCTAGAATGGTCGTGCTGACCGACGCCGAGACCGCGGTGGGCTTCCGCCTCGCGGGCGTGGAGGTGCGCGAGACCGACGACGATCATGCGCTCGGCGTGCTCGACGAGCTGATCGCGTCGGAGGACTTCGGTCTGGTGGTGGTCGACGAGGGTCTCATCCCGGATCCGGTGCGCGCGAGCGAACGCAGCATGCGCGGGCGCGACCTTCCGGTGCTGCTGCCCATGCCCAGCCTGGGCGCCGCCTTCGACGAGCGCGACGACGCCGTGGCCTACATGAAGGACCTCGTGCGGAGCGCCATCGGCTTCGACATCAAGCTCGAGTGAGCGCCCGCATGCGGCGCGCCCCGGAGGAGCTACGAAGCGTGAAAGCTGAGGAGATCCATGGCCATTGAAGGAAAGGTACGGCGCATCTCGGGCCCCGCGGTGATCGCCGAGAGCATGATGGGCGCCCGCATGTACGACATCGTGCGCGTAGGCGGCGAGAAGCTCGTGGGCGAGATCATCCGCCTCGACGGCGACACCGCGTTCGTGCAGGTCTACGAGGACACGGGCGGCCTCACGGTAGGGGAGCCGGTGGTATCGACCGGCCGCCCCCTCGCCGTGGAGCTCGGGCCCGGGATGCTCAACGGCATCTTCGACGGGATCCAGCGGCCGCTCGACAAGCTGCGCGAGTCCTCGGGCACCTACATCGATCGCGGCATCGTGGTGGACGCGCTGTCGCGCGAGACCAAGTGGGCCTTCACGCCCACGGCGAAGAAGGGGGACGAGGTGACGCAGGGCCAGGTGCTGGGCACCGTGCCCGAGTTCGCCTTCACCCACAAGATCCTCGTGCCGCCGCGCCAGGGCGGGACCATCACCGAGATCGCGGCCGCCGGCGAGTACACGGTCGACGACGTCATCGCCAAGCTCGACGACGGTACCGAGCTGCGGCTCGCGCACTTCTGGCCGGTGCGCCAGGCGCGTCCGGTCGAGCGCAAGCTCGATCCCATCACGCCGTTCCTCACCGGCATGCGCATCCTGGACGTGCTCTTCCCGCTCACCATGGGCGGCACCGCCGCCATCCCGGGTCCCTTCGGATCGGGCAAGACCGTCACGCAGCAGTCGGTCGCGAAGTACGGCAACGCAGACATCGTGGTCTACGTCGGGTGCGGCGAGCGCGGCAACGAGATGACCGACGTGCTCGTGGAGTTCCCCGAGCTCGAGGACCCGCAGACGGGCAACCCGCTCATGCACCGCACGGTGCTCATCGCGAACACCTCGAACATGCCGGTCGCGGCCCGCGAGGCGAGCATCTACACGGGCATCACCCTCGCCGAGTACTTCCGGGACATGGGCTACCGCGTGTCGATCATGGCGGACTCGACCAGTCGCTGGGCCGAGGCCCTGCGGGAGATCTCGTCGCGCCTGGAGGAGATGCCCGCCGAGGAGGGCTATCCGCCGTACCTGGCCTCGCGCCTGGCGGCCTTCTACGAGCGCGGAGGGCGTGTGACCACGCTCGCCGGCGACCAGGGGGCCGTATCGATCATCGGCGCGGTGAGCCCGGCGGGCGGAGACTTCTCCGAGCCCGTCACGCAGGCGACGCTGCGGATCACGGGCTGCTTCTGGGCCCTCGACGCCGCGCTCGCGCGGCGCCGGCACTTCCCCGCCATCAACTGGAACCGGTCCTACTCGCTGTTCACGGATATCCTCGACGACTGGTACGGCGAGAACGTGGCCCCCGACTTCACGGCGCTGCGCGACCGCGCCGTCGACCTGCTGCAGCGCGAGAGCGACCTGCAGGAGGTGGTCCAGCTCGTCGGACCGGACGCCCTGCAGGACCAGGAACGCCTGGTCATCGAGGCGGGCCGCATCCTGCGACAGAACTTCCTGCAGCAGAACGGGTTCGATCCGGTCGACGCCTCGTGCAGCCTGCACAAGGCGTACGGCATGCTGCAGATGATGCTGCGCCTCTACGAGGACGCCAGGTCCGCCGTGCAGAGCGGCGTCACCGTCGACGACGTGCTGCAGAGTCCGGTGATCGAGAAGATCGTTCGCTCCCGTTACGTCCCCGAGGACGACTTCGACGCCTACAAGGACACCGTGATGACCGAACTCGCCGAAGGCTTCGGCGTGGCGGCCTGAGTCCCCGGGAGGGAACATGAGCAACAAGCTACTCAAGAAGGAGTACACCGAGGTCAGCTACATCTCGGGCCCCCTGCTGTTCCTGCAGAACGCCCCGGACCTCTCCTACAACGCCATCGTCCGGATCAAGGATGGCAGCGGCCGCGTGCGTGGCGGCCAGGTCATCGAGGTGTCGAAGGAGTACACGGTGCTGCAGGTCTTCGAGGAGACCTCCGGCATCGACCTGTCGAGCACCACCGTGAGCCTCGTCGAGAACGTGGCGCGCCTGGGCGTGTCGCGGGACATGATCGGGCGCCGCTTCAACGGCGCGGGCGAGCCCATCGACGGGCTCCCCGCGGTGGTCGCCGACAAGCGCCTGCCGATCGGGGGCGCGCCGATCAACCCGGTGGCGCGCCGCAAGCCCGAGGAGTTCATCCAGACCGGCATCTCGACCATCGACACGCTCATCAGCCTCGTGCGCGGGCAGAAGCTGCCGATCTTCTCCGGATCCGGCCTTCCCGCCAACGCTCTCGCGGCCCAGATCGCCCGACAGGCGACGGTAGTCGGGGAGCAGACCGAGTTCGCGGTGGTGTTCGCCGCCATGGGCGTCACGCAGCGCGAGCTGACCTTCTTCACGCAGGAGTTCGAGCGCACGGGCGCCCTCGCCCGCAGCGTGCTGTTCCTCAACAAGGCCGACGACCCCGCGGTCGAGCGACTGCTCACCCCGAAGATGGCCCTCACCGCCGCCGAGTTCCTGGCGTTCGAGCACGACTACCACGTGCTGGTCATCCTCACGGACATGACCAACTACGCCGAGGCGCTGCGGGAGATCGGTGGCGCGCGCGAGGAGATCCCCGGGCGCCGCGGGTATCCCGGGTACATGTACACGGACCTGGCGTCGATCTACGAGCGCGCCGGGGTCGTGGAGGGTCGGGCGGGCTCGGTGACGCAGCTGCCGATCCTGACGATGCCGGACGACGACGTAACGCATCCCATCCCCGACCTCACGGGCTACATCACCGAGGGGCAGATCTACCTCGCGCGCGACCTGCACAACAAGGGGATCTACCCCCCCATCAACCCGGGGCCGAGCCTCAGCCGCCTCATGAACAACGGCATCGGCGAGGGGAAGACGCGCAAGGACCACAAGAACGTCTCGGACCAGCTGCAGGCGGCCTACGCCAACGGGCTGGACCTGCGACGGCTGGTGGCCATCACCGGCGAGGACGCCCTGTCCGAGAACGACAAGCTCTACCTCGGCTTCGCCGACGAGTTCGAGAAGCACTTCATCAACCAGGGGAGCGAGAACCGCGGCATCGAGGAATCGCTCGGCATCGCCTGGGCGACGCTGTCGAGACTGCCCAAGAGCGAGCTCACGCGCCTGGCCACCGACCAGATCGACAAGTACTACGGGGCCAAGATGGAGCAGCTTTGGGGAGCGGCGAGTCAGGACCGGCCGTGAGGGCACGGGGCGTCGACCGTGGCTGAGAACGTCGCACCTACGCGGTCGAACCTGCTGCAACGGCGCGATCAACGCAAGCTCGCCGTGCGCGGGGCCGACCTCCTGAAGCGCAAGCGCGACGCGCTCGTGGCGGAGTTCTTCGACCTGGTGAAGGACTCGCTGGAGGCGCGCAGAGCGCTCACCGAGGCCAGCCGCGAGGCGTACTTCTCGCTGTTCCTGGCCAATGCGTGGGACGGCCCGGAGTCCGTCGGCAGCCTGGCGCTCGCCCAGGGCCGGCACGTCGAGGTCGAGCTCACCATGGAGAACCTCTTCGGAGTCAAGGTGCCGCAGGTTCAGCCGCCCACGTTCGATGAGCACCTGCCGTTCTCGCCCGTCGGGGCGGGCGCCCAGACGCTCGCAGCGGCGCGCGAGTTCCGCAAGCTGACCGAGGCGCTCATCCAGGTGGCAGCGACGGAGACGCGTCTGCGTCGCATCGGCGAGGAGATCAAGAAGACCAACCGCCGTGTGAACGCCCTGGAGCAGCTCGTCATCCCCAACATCAGCTACGAGATCCGTCAGATCCGCTCCGTGCTCGACCAGCGGGCGCTCGAGGAGGTCACGGTGCTCAAGCGCATCAAGGCCAAGCTCGAGCAGCGGGACCAGGCCGACGCGGGCGGCTGAGCGGTAGCCTCACCCCCCGAAGCGGGGCGGGTCCACGGACTCGCCCCGCTTCGCCATGGCGGCACGGCGCCGACGCCCCGCGACCGCGGGGTCCGCCGGCCTCCTGGTATCGTCTGCGCATGCGTTCGCGTTCCCCACGCTCCTGCGCGGCGGGCGAACGACGCCGCCGCCGTTCCGCGGTCGTCGCCGCGCCCCTCGCGCTGCTCGCCCTGCTGGCCGCCCTGCTCTCCGGCTGCGCTCCCAGCGCCGCCCCGACCAGCGCCGGGGGCGACGAGCTGCAGCCGTTCAAGGTCCCGCCGCTGCCGGTCGACCGCCGCTACGTGGTCGCCGTGCCCGACTTCCAGGTCCGGTCGGGGAGCGTCCACGTCGACAAGGTGGACCTGAGCGGCGAAGGGGAGGGGTTCTACAAGGAGCTCGGTTCCGGCGTGGCCGACATCTTCGTGACCGAGGCGTTCCGCTCCGGCCGCTTCCGGATCACCGAACGGGCCCAGCTCGACCAGGTCCTGCGCGAGCAGAACCTCGCCGCCAGCGGCCGCGTCGATCCCACCAGCGCGGCGGAGCTGGGACGGATCACGGGCGCGGAGCTGATCGCGCTGGGCAGCCTGACCGAGTTCAGCGTCAGCACCACGGGGGGCGGTGGCAAGGTGCTCGGCGTCATCGGCGGGAGCGCCGAGACCGTGACGGCCAGGGTGACCGTCGACATCCGGCTGGTCGACGCGGTGACGGCCGAAGTGAAGGCCATCGGCGTCGCCACCAGCGAGGTCTCGCAGAGCAACGTACGCGTCGACGTCCTCAACATCGTGAAGGCCCTCCAGGCCGGACGCAGCGGGACGACCATCATCGACATCGCGGTGCGCAACGCGATCCGGGGGGCGATCGACGAGGCCGCCCGGTCGATCGGTGCGAAGCGCGGCCCGTGAGGTCGGTGGTGGCGTCGGAGTGCCCGGCGGTCGCCCGGTCGATCGGTGCGAAGCGCGGCCCGTGAGGTTGGAGGCGGTGTCGGATTGCCCGGCGGTCGCCCGGTCGATCGGTGCGAAGCGGGGCCCGTGAGGTCGGTGGTGGTGTCGGATTGCCCGGCGGTCGCCCGGGCGGTTCGCTCCGGGCGCGCGCCGTAAGCCCAGAAACCCGCTACACTACACGCCCTTTACATGCGGCCGAACCTTGGTATAGTGCCTCCTGGCATTCACAACCCGACGCACTCCTCTTCTCGAAGGGCAGGAGGCACCACATGCGCAGATTCCTCTACGTCGTACTTTCCATCGCCGTGGTCGCCAGCGGCATGGCCTTCGCCAGCCGCCTCGACGACATCAAGAGCCGCGACAAGCTCGTGTGCGGCGTGAACGACAAGCTGCCCGGGTTCGGCAGCGTGAGCGCCAGCGGCCAGTACGAGGGCTTCGACGTCGACTTCTGCAAGGCCATCGCGGCGGCGATCCTCGGCGACGCGAGCAAGGTGGAGTACCGCCCGCTCTCCGCGCAGGAGCGCTTCACCGCCGTGCAGTCGGGCGAGGTGGACGTGCTCATCCGCAACACCACCTGGACCAGCAGCCGTGACACCTCGGTGGGCCTCGAGTTCGCGCCGACCACCTTCTACGACGGTCAGGGCTTCATGACCCGCAAGGATTCCGGCATCAACTCGCTGCAGGACCTCGAGGGCCGCAAGATCTGCGTGCAGTCGGGCACCACCACCGAGTTGAACCTCAACGCCGTCCTCGGCGCCCTCAACGTCAGCTTCACGCCGGTCATCTTCGAGAACTCGGACCAGCTCATCGCGGCCTACGACCAGGGCGCGTGCGATGCCTGGACGACCGACAAGTCGGGCCTGGTGAGCCTGCTGCAGTCGCTCCAGGATCCCAACGCCCACAAGATCCTCGACGCCACCATCTCCAAGGAGCCGCTCGGCCCGTCGGTGCTCGACGGGGAGAGCGAGCTGTTCGACGCCGTGAAGTGGGTCGTATACGGCCTGTTCGACGCCGAGGAGTACGGCATCACGTCCGACAACGTCGAGGAGATCGCCCAGTCCACGCAGGACCCCAACGTCAAGATCATGCTCGGCGTCGACTCCGACAACGTCTCGAAGATCGGCCTCCAGAACGACGGCATCCTGCAGGCGATCAAGCAGGTCGGCAACTACGCCGAGATCTACAACCGCAACCTCGGCCCCGACACGCAGTTCGACCTGCCGCGCGGCCTCAACAAGGAGTACACCGACGGCGGCCTGCTGTACGGCATGCCCTTCCGTTGAGTCCCGGAGTGAGCCTCGGTTGAGCAACGCACGATCCGGGGGGTGGCGGCGCCGCGTCGCCACCCCCCACGACCGATCCTCCCGGGCCCGCGCGGGGGCCCGGCGGCGCCCTCGCGCGCGGACCGCGTGACATCATGGCCGGTCGCGGCGCCACGCTGAGCCAGGCTCGGCGCATCCCCTTCTACCGCAACGTCAAGACGATCGGCGTCCTGGCGCAGATCGTCTTCGCCGTCGTCGTCGTGGGCGCCGGCTTCGTCATGGTCCGGAACGTCATCACGGCGCAGCGGGCGTCGGGCATCCCGATCGACTTCAGCTTCCTGGACAACCGCGCGGGCATCCCGATCGCCGAGTCGCCGATCCGTTACGCTCCCGACAGTACCTATCTCCGCGCGTTCTTCATCGGTATCCTCAACACCCTCAAGGTCGCGCTCGTGGGCGTGGCGGTGGCCTCCTTCCTGGGCGTCGGCATCGGCGTCATGCGGCTGTCGCGCAACTTCGTGCTGCGCCAGATCGCCATGCTCTACGTCGAGGTCCTGCGCAACACGCCGCTGGCGGTTCAGATCGTCTTCTGGTACACGGCGATCCTCACGCCGTTGCCCCCGCGGATCATGAACGCCACCATCCTGCGCGGCGGAATCTTCCTGAGCAACCAGGGCATCGCCCTGCCGTGGCCCTATGCCACCTACCACTTCCCGGCCTTGTGGCCCGTTCTGGCCGCCGCGGCCGTCGGCGGCCTCGGGTCGTGGGCCCTTCGGAGGCGGCAGCTGCGCTTGGCCGACCGCCCCGGTAACGCTGCGGGACCTGCCTGGCTCGTCGCGCTCGTGGTGCTCGTCGGCGGGTACCTGCTCGTCGGGCGCGGACCGCTCCCCGAGGGGGCGACCAGCAGCTTCCGCGCGGCCAGCGGCGTCATCACCGTCTTCCGCGACCGCAACGGCGACGGCACGCACCAGACGGGGGAGCCGGTCATTCCCTTCGCCAAGGTCGACGCCCGCGTGCCCGACGCTGTGCTGCAGGTGCAGACGCAGGACCTGGTGGAGTCCCGCCACCTGGTGTACAGCACCTTCCGCTTCCCGCCGCTGGACGAGAACGAGGCGGCGTCCTACGACGTGGCCTTCGCCGATCCCGAGAAGGCCCAGCAGGACGGACTGTCCATCGCGTTCACCCGCTACCCCAGCCGTGGCGTCGTGTACCACGACACGAACGGCAACGGGGCGTTCGACCGCGGCGAGCAGGTGCGCACGGTCGGGGACGGCAAGGCCGGCTACGCCGCCACCCTGGTCCTGACGGTCAAGGACTTCCACCGCGTGCTGGTGGCGGATCGCTACGGCGAGGCGCGTCTCCCGCGCTTCCGACCCGAGGCGGGAGGCGGCGGTGGCGCGTCGTCCGGGGGCGGCAACCTGAGCCCGGCACAGCTCTTCGGAGCGCCCAAGAAGAGCAGCGCGAGCGAGCTCGAGGCGAGCTTCGAGGTGAGGCCGGAGCGCCCGCTGGTGTGGTCCGAGCCGAGCATCCCGATCAGCACCTACGTGGGCGGCATCGCCCTCACGACCAACTACCTGGCGCTGCTCGTGGCCCTCATCGTGTACACGGCGAGCTTCATCGCCGAGATCGTGCGCGGCGGCCTTCAGGCCGTACCCAGGGGTCAGACCGAGGCGGCCAAGGCGCTCGGGTTGTCCGACGATCAGACCTTCCGCCTGATCGTGTTCCCGCAGGCGCTGCGCATCATCCTGCCGCCCATGATCAGCCAGTACCTGAACCTGACCAAGAACTCCTCGCTGGCGCCGCTCGCGGCCTACGCGGAGCTGTTCGCGATCAGCGTCATCATCGCCAACCAGACCGGCGCCAGCGTGCCGGTCACCCTCATGCTGATCGCGGCCTACGTGACGATCAGCCTGGTGTTCGCGTTCGTCCTCAACATCGTGAACGCGCGGCTCGCGCTGGTGGAGCGGTGAGGCGCCCGGTCGGGTGGGCGCGCGCAGCCGGCGGCCCGGGCCGAGCGGCTCGCCGAGCCAACGACGAAGGGGAGACGACCCCGTGGAGATGATCCCGTCCCGCCGCCCGCCGCCCGGTGCCAGCGGAGCGCGCGCCTGGCTGCACCACAACCTGTTCGCCACGCCGTTGAACGCCGTCATCTCGGTCGTCACGGTCGGCGCCATCGTGTGGGCGCTGGTGGGGTTGGTAGGCTGGATGGTCACGAGCGCGCACTGGGCGCAGCTGTGGCGCAACATGCGGCTTTTCGCCGTGTACCGCTACCCGGCCGATCTCCTGTGGCGCCCGCTGTCGGTCGCGGCGCTCGTCATGCTGTTGCTCGGTCTCACCGCGGGCGCGTCGGCGCGCGCAAACGGCGAGATCGTGCGGGGCGTGTTCTGGTGGTTCTTCTACCTGGTGGCGGCGTTCTCGCTGGTCGCGCTGCTGTTCTGGCCCTCCGTCCGCTACCTGTGGCCCATGGTGGCGGTCGCGGGGCTGGCGGGCAACGGGATCGGGCGCGCCGTCCCGCGCGTCTCGCGCGCCCTGCCGTGGATGTGGGGCGCCTCGGTCGTCCTCGCCTGGTTGCTGCTGGCGGGCGCGTGGGGTCACGGCGCCCTGCGACCGGTGAGCACCAAGGCGTGGGGTGGCTTCATGCTGAGCCTCATCCTGGCGAGCGTCGGGATCGCGGTGAGCTTCCCGCTCGGTGTCGCCCTGGCGCTCGGCCGCCGGTCTCGGCTCCCCGCGATCAAGTACGTGTGCGTCGGCTTCATCGAGATCATCCGCGGCGCGCCGCTCATCACCTGGCTGTTCATCGCGTCGCTCATGGTGCCGCTGCTGTTCGCCGTCAGCCCGGACACCATCCCGGCGCTGTTCCGCGCCCTGGTGGCGATCACGCTCTTCAGCTCGGCCTACATGGCCGAGAACGTTCGCGGCGGTCTGCAGGCCGTTCCCAAGGGCCAGAGCGAGGCCGCGCGCGCGCTCGGGCTCAGCGCGTGGCAGAACACCCGCATGATCGTGCTGCCCCAGGCCCTGCGCGCCGTCATCCCCGCCATCGTGGGCCAGGCCATCGGGCTGTTCAAGGACACGTCGCTGGTGTTCATCGTGGGCCTGCACGACTTCTTCAACGTCTCCAACGTGGTGGCGGCGCAGCCGGCGTCGCTGCTCGTGCCGGGTGGCGTGCGATTGGAGCTGTCGTTGTTCCTGGCCGCGATGTACTGGTATTTCGCCTATCGTATGAGCATCGCGTCGCGCCAGCTGGAGCGTCAGCTGGGCGTCGGGACGCGCTGAGCGGCCGTGGACGCGGCCACGCGCGGCGCACCGAGGAGGAGCATGACCGACGTCGAAGTCCGGAAGGACATCGTGCGGGCCGACGCCCCCGAGGGCGGGGACCGCATCATCGAGATCGAGGGCCTCAACAAGTGGTACGGCGACTTCCACGTCCTCAAGGACATCAACCTCTCCGTCAACAAGGGCGAGGTCGTGGTCGTCATCGGACCCTCGGGCTCCGGCAAGTCGACCCTGATCCGCTGCATCAACCGATTGGAGGAGCACCAGGAGGGGCGCATCGAGGTCGACGGCATCGAGCTCACCGACGACGTGCGCAACATCGACCAGGTCCGGCGCGAGACGGGCATGGTGTTCCAGCAGTTCAACCTGTTCCCGCACCTCACGGTGCTCGAGAACGTGACCCTCGCGCCGGTGCGCGTGCGCAAGTGGCGCAAGAGCAAGGCCGAGGAGCGCGCCATGGTCTTCCTGGACAAGGTCGGCATCCCCGAGCAGGCCCACAAATTCCCCGGCCAGCTCTCCGGCGGCCAGCAGCAGCGCGTCGCCATCGCGCGCGCGCTCACCATGGAGCCAAAGGTGATGCTGTTCGACGAGCCGACCAGCGCGCTCGATCCCGAGGTCATCGGCGAGGTGCTCGAGGTGATGGTCACGCTCGCCAAGGAGGGCATGACGATGGCGGTCGTGACGCACGAGATGGGCTTCGCCCGCGAGGTCGGCGACCGCGTCGTGTTCATGGACGCGGGGCAGATCGTGGAGGTGGGCACGCCTGAGCATTTCTTCCAGAATCCGCGTGAGGAACGCACCCGAGCCTTCCTCTCGAAGATCCTCTAGGGGCGAAATGTCACAGCCGCGCGCGTGCCACCGGCCCTATCCTGACGCCATGAGCCGACCCTTCTCCCACGCGGTGTCCACGTGAGCGACGCCGCAGCGAGCAGCGCGAGCCGTGGCATGCGCATCGCCGACCTCCTTCGCGCCATGGTGGCGAAGGGTGCGTCCGACATCCACCTCCAGGCGGGGGCGCCCCCGCACATGCGCATCGACGGCGAGCTGATGCCCTACGAGGGCGTGCCCGTCCTCAGCCCCGAGCAGACGGAGCAGATCGCGCTCGCGATGATGAGCGAGAGCCAGCGCGACATGTTCCGGCATCGCCACGAGGTCGACTTCGCGTTCACCATCCCGAACGTCGCGCGCTTCCGCTGCAACGTGTTGCACCAGCGCGGCTCCGTCGGGGTCGTGATGCGCGTCATCGGTGACGCCATCCCGAGCTTCGAGACCCTCGGGCTGCCGACCAGCGTCGTGACGGAGCTCGCGGCCCAGCCGCGCGGCCTCGTCCTCGTGACGGGCCCGACCGGCTCCGGCAAGACGACGACGCTGGCTGCGATGACCGACTACGTCAACCGCCGCTTCGCGCGCAACATCATCACCATCGAGGATCCGATCGAGATCCTCCACAAGAACCACAAGAGCCTGGTGATACAGCGCGAGATCGGCCTGGACACGTCCGACTTCGTGAGCGCCCTGAAGTACGCGATGCGGCAGGACCCCGACGTCATCATGGTCGGCGAGATGCGCGACCGGGAGACGGTGGAGGCCGCCATCACCGCCGCGCAGACCGGGCACCTGGTGCTCAGCACGCTCCACACGCTCGACGCGATCCGCACCGTGAACCGCATCATCGACTTCTTCCCTCCGCACGAGCGCCTGCAGATCCGCATCCTGCTCGCGGAGTCGCTCCTGGGCATCCTCAGCCAGCGGCTGCTGCCGCGCGCCGACGGCGCGGGGCGCGCGCTCGCCGTCGAGGTCCTGGTGAACACCCCGCTCATCCGCGACTACATCAAGGACGAGGAGAAGACGCCGCTCATCAAGGAAGCGTTGATGGAGGACAACCTGCGCGGGATGCAGACCTTCGACCAGCACCTCGTCGAGCTGTATCTCGAGGGGCGCGTCACCATCGAGGACGCGACCTTCATGGCGACCAGCCCGCACGAGCTGCGGCTCATGATCACGCAGCGGCAAGGCGGCTCGGGGCGTCGCCACGACGAGGAGTTCGATTCCCTCCTCGAGAACCGGCGCGGTCCGCTGGGGTGACGCGCCCGGCCCCGATGCTCCGCACACGGCGCGGCCCCGGAGCTCCGGGGCCGCGTTCCACGTGTCGTCCGGCGAAGCGGCGGCGGCTCGTGTCGCGCCGGCGCGAGCCTCAGGCCCAGGCGGGGACGTTCGGCCGGAAATCGACGCGCCCGACGGCGACCCCCCGCAGGTCGTAGGGCCCGGCGCCCGTCACGCGCACCCGCACGATGTCGCCGATCCGCACCGTTCCGTCGGTCTCGACGGAAACGGAGCCGTCGACCTCGGGCGCGTCCCCCTTGCTGCGCCCCACCACGCTGCCGGGCTCGTCGCCGTAGGCGTCCACGATCACCTCGAGGACGCTGCCCACCCGGGCGGCGAGCTTCTCGCTGCTGATCGTGCGCTGGAGCTCCATCAGGCGACCGTAGCGCTCCTCCTTGACCTCTGCGGGCACGCGCCCCGGAAGATCGTTGGCCGCGGCGCCCGTCACCTCGCTGTAGCGGAACGCGCCTACCCGGTCGAGCCTCGCGGCGCGCAGGAAGTCGAGCAGGAGCGAGAAGTCCTCCTCCGTCTCGCCGGGGAAGCCGACGATGAAGGTCGAACGCAGCGTCAGATCCGGACAGATCGCGCGCCACGCCGCCAACGTGGCGAGGTGGCTGTCGGCTCCGCCGGGGCGACGCATGGCGCGCAGCACCCGCGGGCTCGCATGCTGCAACGGCACGTCGAGGTAGGGGAGGAGGCGCCCTTCGGCCATGAGCGGCACGAGATCGCGTACGTGCGGGTACGGGTAGACGTAGTGGAGGCGCACCCACGCACCCAGACCGGCCAGCTCGGTGACGAGCGGCACGAGGTGCGCGGCGACGTCGCGGCCCTGGAAGTCGCTGGTGCGGTGGCGCAGGTCGGTACCGTAGGCGCTGGTGTCCTGCGCGATCACGAGCAGCTCCTTCGTGCCCGTGGCGACCAGGCGCGTCGCCTCGTACAGCACGTCGGCGGCATCGCGCGACGCCTGCAGCCCCCGCATGCTCGGGATGATGCAGAAGCTGCAGCGATGATCGCACCCCTCGGCGATCTTCAGGTAGCTGTAGTGGCGCGGCGTCAGCTTCACGCCGGCGCCCGAGCGCGGGGTCCCGGTCCCAGGCAGGAGCCGCGTGAAGGGGTCCGCGTCGGGTGGTAGCGCTCCCCGCACGGCGCTCAGTACGCCGTCGACGTCCGCCTGACCGGTGATCGCCAGGACGTTCGGGTGCCGCGCCAGGATCTCGTCGGGACGTTCGCCGAGGCACCCCGTCACGACGACCTTGCCGTTGCGCTCGAGCGCCTCCCCGATGGCGTCCAAGGACTCCTCGACGGCCGGCGTGATGAAGCCGCAGGTGTTCACCACCACCAGCTCCGCGTCGTCGTAGCGCTGCACGAGCTCGTAGCCCTCGGCGCGTAGCTGGGTGAGGATGCGCTCGCTGTCCACGAGCGCTTTGGGGCAGCCGAGGCTGACGAATCCGATGCGTCCGCTCATACCGCTCGCGAGTATACCCGCCGGCCCCGCGTTCGCCCGTGGGCCGGCTCCGTGCGGCTCAGCCCGGACGCCCTCCGTCCGCTCCCGGCGGCGCCGACGGGAACGGGCAGGGGATGCCGCGCGCCCGCAGGAGTGGCCGAAGCCGGCCCGCCAGGTACAGCGACCCGGCGGCCAGCACCACGCCATCGTCGGGGGCGAGGGAGAGCGCACGCGCGAGCGCGGCGGCAGGATCCCGCTCGACCGCCGTCGTGGGGGTCGCCGGGCCGGGTTCCGGTACGCCGTCGCCGGGCACGGCCTCGGTCAGCACCACGGCGGCGGCCCGAGCGCTCAACGCGGCGAGCGTGGCGGCCCCCTGCTTGCGGGCGAGGGCGCCGAACAGCAGCACGTAGCCCGGCGTCATGCTGCCCGCCAGGAGCGCCGCGGCGGCGGGGTCGTGGGCTCCGTCGAGCACGACCGTGCGGCCGCGCAGCATGAACGCCTCGCCGCGTGCCGGGAGGGCGGGGGCGAGGGGCGCGAGCGCGAGGGCCGCCGGCGGCGCGCCGAGGAGGCGGAGCGCGGCCGTGGCGAGGCGCGCGTTGCGCTCCCTGGTGGGCGGAACCCCGGGCGGGAGCGCCGTCGCGGGCTCGAACAGGGGCGAGCCGTCCCGATCGACGTAGACCGGCGCGCCGACCGTACGGGCGACCTCGAGCACCACCGCCAGCGCCTCCCCGACGGCGCCGGTGACCAGCGGCACGCCGGGCCGCGCGGCGCCCGCCTTGTCGCGGGCGATGTCGGCCAGCTCCGGTCCGAGCACCGCCTGGTGCTCGAGGGTGACGTTGGTGAGCACCACCACGCGCACGTTGTCGAGCGCGCGGGTGGCGTCGCTCGCGCCGCCCACGCCGGCCTCGACCGCGGCCGCCGCGACGCCGCGGCGGCGCCAGGCGTCGAGCGCGAAGGCGAGCGTCCACTCGAAGAACGCCGGAGGCTCCTCGACCTGCGCGCGCCTGGCGCGGCGCACGAAGCGCCGTACGCTGTCGCGCGTCACGGCCGCCCCGTCGACCGCCACGCGCTCCCGGAACTCCTCGACGTGGGGCGAGAGGAAGCGGCCGGTTCGCAGGCCCGTCGCCTGGAGCCCCGCCGCGACCATCGCCGTGACGGTGCCCTTGCCGTTGGTTCCGACGATGTGGACGACCGTTTCGGGTGAGGTCAGCGCCAACGCGTCGAGCAACCTGCGCATGCGTGCGGGATCGCGGGGCGCGCCGCCGCGGGTGCGCGCGAACAACCAGGCGAGAGCCTCGTCGTAGTCGGGCAGGGCCGCGTCGCGACCCGCGGCCGGGCTCAGGAGCGGCGCTTGCCGCGCCGGGAACGCCGCCTGCGGGAGCGCTTGCGGCGCGTGCCCCCGTCGCCGGCTTCGCCTCCGGGCGCCTCGCTCGCGGGTCCCCCCCAGGCGTCCATCTCCGCTTCCTGCGCGACGCGCACCAACAGCGCCTCGACGTAGCCGTCGGTCAGCCGCTGGGTCATCTTGAGCACGAGGTGCGGCGGTTCGAGATCCACGTACACGGCGCTCCCGCCCGGGTGCAGCAGGTACGCGGCGGCCCGCCTCCGGCCGAGGGCGGTGTCGAGCTCGACCTCGGAGGCGCGTTGCGCGATCACGTCCTTGCCGATCATCGGCAGGCGCAGGGGCGCGTCGCCATCGGCGCTTCGCAGGTCGAGCAGCATCGAGAGGGGGTCGCGGTAGGGGCGGATGTACGGGATGGTGGCCTGATCGCGCGGGCCGCGCCCGGCGACCACCACCCCCTCCTGCGCGTCGAAGGTCATGTCGAAGGCGTGCTGGCCGCCCCGGTCGGTCGTCTCCTCGCGGAAGCGCAGGCTGAAGTGGCGCGTCGCGTGACAGCGGCTGCGCTGGACGATGGTGGTCGAGCCCAGCGCGCCCTGGTACTGGGCTCGCCCCTCGAGTTGCATCACACGCCCGAGGCTCTGCGTCTTCAGCACGTGCGAGCCTGCCGGCTTCCCCTTGAGCGTGAGCCGGTAGCTGCACACCTCGACGGACATGCCCGCAGGCTACCACGCGGCGCCTCGGCGGGCACCGCGGCGGCGGGCGTCGCGCGCGTGCACGACGCCTCCCTTGGCGCCCCACGCGCGCTGCGCGCCGGGCTGCGCTGTAGCATGAGGCGACGCGAGCGCTTCCGCCGCGCCCCGGCGGGCGCTGCACGCCCGCGCGGGGAGGCACTGTGTCCAGACGACCCGATGCCACCGGAGGCCGTGCGTCCTCGGTGCCCGACAACGCCCCCGCGGCGCCCACCGAGGTGCCCTGGGGGGAGGTCGGCGGCGAGCGCGTCACCCTGTTCGACCTGACGAACGACCTCGGGATGCGCGCGCGCATCCTGGATCTCGGTGGCACGCTGGTGGGGCTCGAGCTCCCCACCGACGACGCGGGCACCGTCGACGTCGTCCTGGGCTACGACGCGGTGGACGGGGAGCGGGGGCACGCCTACCTCTCGAGCGGGGGGTACTTCGGGGCGCTCGTGGGCCGCGTCGCGAACCGTATCGCGGGCGCCGCCTTCGAGCTGGACGGCGAGCACGTCGAGGTGGCCGCCAACGACGGCCGCAACAGCCTCCACGGCGGCTCGATCGGGTTCGACCGGCGCCGCTGGCGGGCCCAGTCCCTGGCACTCCCGGACGGCCCCGCGCTCGCCCTGTCGTACGTCTCTCCCGACCTCGAGGAGGGCTACCCGGGGACGGTGCACGTGCTCGCCCTGTACCAGCTCACGCACGCGGGCACGTTGAGGCTCGAGCTGCGCGCCACCACCGACCGCCCCACCCCCGTGAGCCTGACCAACCACAGCTACTGGAACCTCGCCGGGCACGGCGCCGGCGACGTCCTCGACCACGAGCTCACGCTGTTCGCCGACGTGTACACGCCCGCGGGGCCCGACAGCGTGCCCGTAGGGACCGTCCTGGGCGTCGACGGCACGCCGTTCGACTTCCGCGAGGCGAAGCGGGTCGGCCGCGACCTCGGCGACCCGGCCGTGACGGCGATCCGCGGCGGAGGGTACGACACCAACGTGGTGGTCCGGGGGCGTCCCGGCACCTTGCGCCCCGCCGCGCGGCTGCGGGATCCCGCGTCCGGCCGCCTGCTCGAGGTATGGACGACGCAGCCGGGGCTGCAGGTCTACAGCGGCAACTTCCTCGACGGGAGCCACGTGGGCAAGGGGGGCGCGGTGTACGACAAGCACGCGGGGATGGCGCTCGAGCCCCAGGCCTATCCGAACGCCGTCAACACGCCGCACTTCCCGTCCGCCGTGCTTCGCCCCGGGCAGGTCTACCGGCAGCTCATCGAGTACCGGTTCGGGTGAGCAGGGTGCGCGCGCCGGCGTCAGAACGGCAGGTCGCTCTCCTCGAGCCGCGCGAGGTCGGAGGTCGACTTGCCCTGCCGCAGGATGTTGATGAACAGGTGAACGAGGGACGGGTCGAGCTCGCGGCCGCTGCGGGCCTCGAGCGCCTTCTCCACCTCGCGCAGGGGCATGGCCTGGCCACGCTCGCTCGACAGCACGTCGAAGGTGTCGGCCACGGCCACGATGCGGCCGAGCAGCGGGATCGCCTCCTTGCGCAAGGCGCTGGGGAAGCCGCTCCCGTCCCAGTTCTCGTGGTGGGCGCGGATCCCCTCCGCCGCGTTGCGGAGCACGCCGGCCGATGCGACCATGTTCGCGCCGCGCTGCGGGTGCTCGATGTCCTCGATGGACAGGTCGAGGCCGGCGCCCAGCTTGCCGATGTCGTGCAGCACGGCGGCGAAGTAGAGGTCCGCCTGCTCCTGGTTGGTGAGCTCGAGCACCCGCCCGAGGGCGAGCGCGTACGCCGTGACGCGCTCCGCGTGCCCGAGCTGAGCGAAATCCTGCGCCTCCATCGCCTGCACGAACGCCTTCGTGAACTCCACCAGGCTGATTTTCGCGCGCCGGAGCTCGTACGCCTGCCCCTGCGCCTCGCCCAGCACGCTCGCCCAGCGGAGCGCGACGCGCAGCTCCTCGTCGGAGAACGCCGCGCCCTCGTGACGGTGCAGCACGAGCGCACCGTGGCGGCGGAAGCGACCCACGCACGGCACCACCAGCGTCGAGGTCGCAGCGCGCAGCCCCAGCTCGCCGTACGCGGTGCGGGCGGCGGCGTCGTTGGGCGTGAACAGCTCCGCCACGAGGTTTCCCACGAGGCGCGGGCCCGGCTCGCGCCACGGGCCGTTCACGGGCGTGAGGCCGAGCAGGCTGGGGCTGTAGCCGTGGGTCGCCTCGAACGAGAACTGGCCGGGCTCCACACCGCTGACGACGTACCCCCGGACGTCGCCCGGGAGCGTCTCCGTCAGCACCCGCAGCACCTCGCCGCTGCGCTCGGAGGCGCGCTGGAGGCGCAGTAGGCGCTCGACGGCGCCAAGCGTGTCTGGCCCCGCAACGCTCTCGGCACTCGAGAACAGGCGTCTGAACACGGCGTCCCTTCGGCACGGCGCGGGCCCCCGCGCACCGTAGCGCAGTACGAGTGTACGGCCGGGGCACTGCGGGACGCTAAGGAAATGGTTACACCGCACCCTCGGCTGCGCCCCGACCCGGGACCGGGGGTAAGCTCGGAGCGAGGAGGCCCCATGGATCCCGCCGACCGAATCCCTCCCGACGACCTCGACGTTCGCGCCGGCGAGGCGGTCGATCTGGCCGTCGACGGCGCCGTCGTGGAGGCGCGTTTCCGTGCGTCGGACGAGCGGTGGGGGGGGCCGCGCCTGCGTCTCGAGCGGTACGGGGACGGGATCGTGCGTGCACGGTGGTTCCTGGGCGCGCCCGCGCCCCGCCGCTCGTGGGACGTTCTGCCGGCCGCCGTGCCCGCCACCCCCCCCGGGTCCGCGGAGGCGGACGCGCGCGGCGGCAGTCTCGATGCCGGGGCGTGCGTGGCGCGGATCGACGCCGCGAGCGGCAGGCTGAGCGTCTCGTCGCGCGAAGGGCAGGTGCTCCTGGAGCAGCGCGCGAACGCATCGTGGAGGATCCCATCCATCGCCGAGCTCGGCATCGCGACGCTTCCGGGCGATCGCCTGCCCGGGGGAGCGCACCGGGTGCTGGCCAGCCTGGCCGTGGGGCTCGGGGCGCAGGACCGGCTGTGGGGGTTCGGCGAGCGCACCGGCGGGCTCGATCGCCGCGGCCGCACCCTGAGCACGTGGGCGTCGGACGTGCCCGGCCCACGTCACCGCGGCAGCGACGCGCTGTACCAGGCGCATCCCGTCTTCATGGTGGTCCGGCCGGGGCTGGCCTGGGGGGCCTACCTGCACGTCACGCACTTCTCCCGCTTCGACGTCGGCGAGACCGCCGAGGACGAGCTGCGCGTCGACGCGCTCGGCGGCGAGATCGACCTGTTCGTCATGGCCGGCCCCCACCCGGCAGACGTGCTGGAGCGCCTCACGCGCCTGACGGGACGTCCGGCGCTGCCCCCGCGGTGGGCCCTCGGCTACCACCAGTCGCGCTGGGGCTACCGCAGCGAGACCGACATCCGGGAGCTCGTGTCCGAGTTCCGGCGCCGCGACCTCCCGCTCGACGCCGTTCACCTCGACATCGACCACATGCGGGGCTACCGCACGTTCACCTTCGACCCCGAGCGCTTCCCCGATCCGGCGCGGCTCGCGCGCGACCTCGAAGACGTCGGCGTCCACCTGGTCACGATCGTCGACGTGGGCATCAAGGACGACCCCGGGTCCGGCTACGGGCCGGTCGACGAGGCCCTGAAGCACGGCTACGTCCTGCGCAACGCCGACGGTTCGGGGTTTCGCGGCTTCGTGTGGCCCGACACCGCACTCTTCCCGGACTTCGCGCGTGCCGACGTTCGGGCGTGGTGGGGCGGGCTCCACCGCGACGCGCTCGTCGACGTGGGCATCGACGGCGTCTGGAACGACATGAACGAGCCGACTCGCTTCGACCGCCCCTTCTCGGACGGCGACCCGCGCGAGCGACCCTTCCCGCTCGGGTTGCTCCACGGGAGCGACGACGAACGCGCGCCGCATGTCGAGGTCCGCAACGTCTACGCCACGCTGGAGGCTCGGGCCGCGTACGAGGGGTGGCGGGCGCTCCGCCCCGACGTCCGGCCGTGGCTCCTCAGCCGCTCCGGCGGACCCGGCCTGCAGCGTTACAGTGCGAGCTGGACGGGCGACAACAGTGCGTACTGGGAGCATCTGGCGCTGAGCATCCCGGAGCTGCTCGGGATGGGGCTGTCTGGACAGGTGCACGCGGGCGCCGACGTGGGCGGGTTCTGGGGCAATCCGCGCGGCGAGTTGTTCGCGCGCTGGATGGAGCTCGGCACCTTCTACCCGTTCCTGCGCAACCACACCGCCAGCGGCACCGCGCCGCAGGAGCCGTGGGCGTTCGGTCCCGATGTCGAAGCGGTCGCGCGCACCGCGCTGCGCGCGCGCCGGCGGCTCATCCCCTACCTCGTCAGCCTGGCACACGTGGCCTCCGCCTGCGGCGCGCCCCTGATCCGCCCGGTGGGGTACGAGTTCCCCGACGACGCGGCGCTGCTCGCCGTCGACGACGCCTTCATGCTCGGACCGTCGCTCCTGGTCGCTCCGGCCCTCCGGCCCGGGCAACGGTGGCGCATGGTCCTGCTCCCCCCAGGCCGCTGGTGGAGCTTCTGGAGCGGGGAGGAGGTGCGGAGCGCGGCCGCTGCCGGATCCCCCGCCCCGAGCGAGGCGGCGCGGCCGGCGGTCGTGCCCACGCCTTTGGGGGGCGCCCCGGCCCTGGTGCGCTCCGGCGCGATCGTGCCGTTGGCGCCGGAGCGCCGGCCGCACGAACGGCCGCCGGGGAGCACGGACGAGGACGCCCTGCACGTGCTGCTGGCCCCCGGGAACGGCAGCTTCGTCGTGTACGAGGACGACGGGGTCACGAACGCCTGGGAGGGGGGCGCCGTGGCCCGCACGCCGGTCACGTTGGCGCTTCGAGGCGGGCTTCTCGACGTGGAGGTCGGCGCCCGTTCCGGCTCCTACGATCCGCCTCCTCGCAGGCTCCTGCTGGAGATCCTCGGTGCGGCGCCCGGCGCGGCCGCCCGTATCGACGGCGCGCCGGTCGCAGCGACCTGGGAGGCGGGTCGCCGTACGCTGCAGCTCGGGTGGCCGGACGATGGCCGCGCCCACAGCGTCACGGTCGCGATCGATCGGGAGCGGTAGGTTCGGTCCGTGCGCGAGCCGACCCGGCGTTCCACCGGTGCCCGCCACATTGCGGCCGGTGCCCGCCACGCCGCGGTGGGTGCCCGCCCCACGGCGGCCCGTGCCCGCCGGATCGCGGCGGTCGTGGCCGCGGTGGCGCTCGCGGTCGTGACCGCCGGTTGCCTGCCGATCCCCGACGTCCGGCGACCGTTGGAGCTGCGCCCGCCGCCGCTGCGCATGCGGCCGGCGACGGTCAGCAGCGACTACGTGTCGGTGCCGGGCGTGGACGAGCCGCACACGCCCGACGCGCTGGACCGGTCCTACCTCCTGCGCTTCCGTGCACACGAGCCCACCACGGCCGTCCTGGTCCTGGTTCCGGGCATCTTCGGTGGGGCGTCGAGCCTCGAGGTGCTGGCGCGCCAGCTGGTGGCCAGCACGCCGGGTCTGCAGGTGTGGTGCGTGGACCGGCGCTCCAACGCCCTGGAGGACCACCGGGGGTTCGACATCGCGCGACGAGCGCGCGACGTCGGACCTGCGCTCGACTACTACTTCGGCCGCGACGGCGTCCCCGCTACGTTCCAGCCGCCTGCGGACGCGGACATCGCGTACATGGCGTGGTGGGGGCTAAGCGTGCACCTCGGCGATCTCGAGAAGATCGTCGAGGCCGCGCACGCGGTGGCTCCTACCGTCTACCTCGGCGGTCACTCCCTGGGCGCGAGCATCGTCGCCCTCTACGCCGCCTTCCTCCTCCCGGACGGGACCACCGGCGCCGACACCATCGACGGGCTCATGCTCCTCGACGGTGTACCGGGCCGTACCGGCGCCTTCGACGAGCGCGACCTCGCGTCGGGCCGCCGCATCCTCGGCGTTCAGGTGCTCCCCAGCATCGAGGACCTCGAGGCGGGCCGCGCGCGCGCGTACCTCAGCTACAACATCGCGCCCTGGTACATGATCCGGCAGGAGACGATCGCCTACGCCGCGGACCTGCAACCCTTGGAGCTCGCCCCCGGGCGCCTGTCGGACTACCACATCACCAACTTCGCGCTGGCGGGGGTGAGCTTCGACGCCACCTACGCCCTGGCGCCCCTCTTCGCGCCGTCGCTGGGCGAAGCGCGCGACGCGCGCTTCGCCGGCAACCTGCCGGCCTTCCTGATCGATGGCACCGACGCTCTCGCGAGCCGCACGGTGGTGGGCGTCGCCGTGGGCGCCGAACGGGTGTCGTGGGGTCCGGGTGATCCGCCGGCGCCGACGGCCCTCAGCGACTTCGTCGGCACCTGGGTGGACCCGCACACCGATCGCGCCGAGTGGTACTTCCCCACGCGCCTGCTGATCGACCTCGCGCGCCTTCCGGTCGGCTTGAGCGGCGCTCCGGGTTTCGTGCCCAACGAGGAGGTACGGGTCCCGACGCTGGCCGTCGGGGCGGGCCGCGGACTGGTGCGCGACCTCGGTGGCTTCGCCACGTACGCCAACGCGCGCCTCGGTTCGGCCTTCTCCGCCTATATCGTGCCGGGCCTGACGCACATCGACCTGATCACCGCCCGCACCGCCCCCGTCGCGACCCTGTTCGATCGTTGGCGGGCGGCGCTCGAGCGATGAGGCGCGACGGGGCCGCGGCCACGGGCGAGAGGGGGGGCGGAGCGCCATGAGCCGCGCGGACCCATCCCGCGATCCCGCCCTGCTGGCGGCGGGGCAGTACCGCAACGATGCGAACCTGCGCGCACGCGCCGCGCTGCACGAGCGCTTCGGCAAGGGGCCGCCGTGGCACCCCTGGGTGCTGTCCTTGCTTCCGGACGACGCGGGGCTCGCCGTGCTCGAGCTCGGCTGCGGCCCCGGCCGGCTGTGGGCCGAGGGCGCCGACACCCTGCCGCCGGACTGGCGGCTGACCCTCACCGACCTCTCGCCGGGCATGCTGGACGCGGCGCGGCGCGTCCTGAAGGGGCGGAACCCGGCGATCCGCTTCGAGCGACTCGAGGCGACGGAGCTGCGCACCGACCCACGCTTCGCCGACGCCGCCTTCGACGTGGTGGTGGCGAACCACATGCTGTACCACGTGCCCGACATCGACGCCGTGCTGGTCGGCGTGCGACGGGTGCTACGGCCGGGGGGCCGGCTCTTCGCGGCGACCAACGGTCCGGGGCACATGCGCGAGGTGGCGGACCTCGCCTACGGAGAGCTCCGCCCGGCGACGCCTCTGGCGCGCCCGGCGCTCTCGTTCGACCTCGACAACGGCGAGGCGCAGCTGCGACGCCACTTCGGGCGCGTGCTGCTCCATCGTCGCGACGACACCCTCGAGGTCGACGATCCCGCCGCGATCGTGGCCTACGCCGCCTCCATCGTCGGGGTGGCCGGGCGCGACACTGGTTCGCTCGAGCCCGGTACGGCCGCGGCGCTCGAGCGGGTTCGCGTGCGCGCCGCGCGCGCCGTCGACACGCTCGGCGCCTTCCGGGTGACGCGCTCGACCGGGGTGTTCGAAGCGTCCTGAGCGCGCCGGGCGCCGGTCGCCCGCGAGGGCATCGCCGGCGTGGCGGCCGCCGGGTCTCGTACACTGGACGGCATGCTCGACCTGCGCTTCATCCGCGACCACCCAGACGTCGTACGCCGGGCGATCCGCGACAAGCAGCTGCCCGAGGCCGGCGAGTCCCTCGAGCAGCTGTTGCTCGCCGACGAGGAGCACCGCCTCCTGCGGCGCGATCTCGAGGAGCGTCAGGCACTGCGCAACGCCAACAGCAAGCGCATCGGGGAGCTCAAGCGCCGGGGCGAGGACGCCGACGAGCTGATGCAGGAGATGGCGGCCGTGTCCGCCGAGGTGAAGCGCCTCGAGGAGCGCGGGCGGTCGCTCGAGCAGCGCCTCGCCCAACTCCAGCTGGAGATCCCGAACGTGCCGCACGAGAGCGTGCCGTACGGAGCCAGCGAGCACGACAACGTCGTGGTCAAGGAGTGGGGCGAGCGTCGCGCGTTCGGTTTCGAGCCCCGGCCGCACTGGGAGCTGGCGGCGGCCCGCGGCTGGTTCGACCTCGAGGCCGGCGTGCAGCTCACCGGTGCGGGCTTCCCCGTGTTCCGTCGCGGGGGCACGAAGCTCGTTCGGGCGCTCGAGCGCTTCTTCCTCGACAGGTTGGAGGCCGCGGGGTACGAGGAGGTGCTCGTGCCCCTGATGGTCAACGCGGTCTCCGCCACCGCCACGGGCCAGCTCCCGGACAAGGAAGGGCAGATGTACGAAGTCACCGACGGCTTCTACCTCATCCCGACCTCGGAGGTGGCGGTCACCAACCTGCACCGGGACGCGATCCTCGACGAGGCGGACCTGCCCATCCGCTACGCCGCCTTCAGCGCCTGCTTCCGGCGTGAGGCCGGCAGCCACGGCAAGGACGTGCGCGGGCTGAACCGGGTCCACCAGTTCGACAAGGTCGAGATGGTCGAGTTCACGCGACCGGAAGCGAGCTACGACGCGCTCGAGGCGATGACCCGCGTGAGCGAAGGGATGCTCGAGGCGCTGGAGCTGCCGTACCGGCGGTTGCTCATGTGTACCGGCGACATGGGCTTCACGCAGGCGAAGAAATACGACCTGGAGGTGTGGAGTCCCGGCCAGGAGCGCTGGCTGGAGGTCTCCAGCGTGAGCAACCTCGAGGCGTTCCAGGCCCAGCGGCTGAAGACCCGTTACCGTCCCGGCGGGCAGGCGGGGAAGGGGCGTCCGGAGCTCGTGCACACCCTCAACGGCAGCGCGTTGGCCTTCCCGCGGACGATCGCGGCGCTGCTGGAGACCTATCAACGCGATGACGGCTCCGTGCGCGTGCCCGACGCGCTCGCCCCCTACCTGGGCGCCGACGCGCTGGCGTGAGCCGGGCTCAGGTCTCGTCGACGGTGCGCGGGACCCGCAGGAAGCCGTCCTGCTCGGCGTTGGCGAGGGCGCTCACGCGCTCGCGTGGTAGCGACGGCGCGACCTGGTCGGGGCGCGAGACGACCTCGGGCACGACCGGCCGGACCAGCTCCTCGACGCCGTCCGTGTCGACCTCCGCCAGCAGCTCGAAGTACGCGAGGATCTTCCCCAGGTCGTCTCTCAGCGCGGCACGCTCGCCCGCCTCGAGCTCGAGACGCGCGAGGCGCGCGAGGTGGTCGAGTTCCGCGTCGGTGACGGCCATGAGGGGATGGTACCACGGGCCTTTCGCGAGCCGGAGCACGATGCGGCACGAGGCCGGGGGCACGTCACACGAACCATAGGCCGAGGTAGTACAGCAAGACGGCCAGCGCCAGGGAAGGCAACAGGGCGGCGACCCGCAGGCGCTTGATGTCGAGCAGGCCCAACCCCAGCGCGACGATCAGCAGGCCGCCGACCCCGTTCACGAGCAGGACGCGGGGGTCGCCGGCCGGGTCGGGCACGAGGCCGGCGAACACGCCCGCGAGCAGCGACAGCCCCCCCTGGTAGACCGCGATGACGAGGACGGAGGCCACCACGCCGAAACCGAAGGTCGTCGCCAGCGCGAGCGACGAGAAGCCGTCGAGGGCGGACTTCAGGAGCAGGAAGCTGGCGTCGCCCATGAGACCGTTCTGGATGCTCCCGATGAGCGTCAGGGGCCCGACGCAGAACAGCAGCGTGGCGGCGATGAAGCCTTCCGTGAACCGCCCCTGGCCGCGGAAGCGGCGCTTGAGCCACCGGCCGGTGGCCTCCAGGCCCTCCTCGACGTGCCACCACTCGCCGAGCGCCCCGCCGAGCGCGAGCGCGAGCAGTCCGATGAGGATCCCCGGCGGTCGGGCGACGCGCGTGAGATCCCAGGCGTTCACGATCCCGATGAACAGGGTGATCAGCCCGATGGCCTGCATCACGACCGTCGTGATGCGCGCCGGAAGGCGCCCCCGCAGCACGAGCCCGAGCGCGGAGCCGAGCAGGACGGTCGCGATGTTCACGACGGTGCCCGAGACCTGGTGCAGGAGCGGCACCGCGTCGGTGCCGGGCGCGGACGCCGCGAGCGCTACGCCCATCGAGCCGGCCGCGACGGTGGCAGCGAGGGCGGCGGCACGTCGAGCGCGTCGCGCCGCCCCGTCGCCCGTCGGTCCGGGTCCTAGAGCCGTGGCGGCGACGCGGGCGGTCGTGCACGCCCCCGCGCCCGTCCCCCGTACGGCGATCCTGTGCGTCACGGTGGAGCATGCTACCACGCCCCCTCGGAGCCTCGGCGCGCGCGCTCCGGCCGTGTCCGCGGCAGGTCCGCGCCGCGCCCGCGCCAGGCGCTTGACAGGTGCGCGCCAGGTCCGCGCCGCGTCCGCGCCAGGTGCTCGGCAGATGCGCGACGGGTCCGCGACGCGGCCGCGCCCGCGCGCAGCCGATGCGCGTGCGGCACCGCCCGCTCGGCCGTCCTCAGTCGGGCCCGTCGCCCTCGGCTTCCCGCTTCGCGGTCTCGTTCGCGGGGGTCGGGTCTTCGGGGGTCGGGCTCTGGGTGGTCGTGCCCTTGGCGGTCGAGCTGTGGGTGGTCGTGCCTTTGGCGGTCGGGCTCTGGGTGGTCGTGCCTTCGGTGGTCGTGCCTTCAGTGGTCGTGCCCTTGGGGGTCGTGCTCTTGGGCGTCGCTGCGGGAGCGGAGCGGTCGCGCGGCCTGGCGTCGGCGCGCCCGGCGGGCGCGGGACGCGACGCCCCTCCCCGCATCACCAGGACGGTCACCAGGACACCCGCCGCCAGCGGGACGCCCACGAGCCACAGCAACCACGTTCCGAGCGAACGAGGCCCCGTCGCCGTGGGTGGCAGCACGAACGGGATCTCGCCGTTGGCCCCCGAGCCGACCTGGAAGGTGAGGTTCGCCCGCGCCTCTTCGCGGCGGTAGGTCTGGTCGCGTACCGTCAGCGTGTACGCGTCCGCCGTCGGCGCGGTGAAGCTGCCGCGATAGCTGCCGGCGTCGCCCTTCAGCTCGCTGAAGTGGATGGTCGTGGGAGCGTCGTCGCTGCCGGCCGGCCCGATGTCGGCCAGGACGGTCGCGTCCTGCACGGGCGTTCCGCTGGTGTCCTGCATGTGGAGCGTGATGGTGACGGGCGAGTTGGCCGCCGGTGGGTCGGGCTGCAGCGTCAGCGTCCCCAGCACGAGGAAGCCGTGGCCCAAGGCGGCCGGTGCGAGGGTAAGGGCGGCGGCGAGCGCCAGCGCGCGCCGCGGCGCCGGGCGCCGCCGCGCCCTGTCAGAGGCCGGCACGCTGCACCGCGGGCAGGTGACGCCAGAGGTAGGCGCGAGGCGGGAGGCCGCTCGCGTGGATCGCCCGGGCCAGCTCCCTGCCCACGTAGCGGTAGTGCCAGGGCTCGTAGACGTAGCACGTCTGGGAGCTGTAGCCCTTCGGGTAGCTCATCACGAAGCCGTAGCGCCACGCGTTGTCGGCGACCCACGCGCCGGTCGGCGTGGACGCCCAGTCCTCGACATCCCACGGCGCGGGCCCGCCCCTGGCCCGCAGGTCCATCGCCGTGCCGAGCTGGTGTTCGGAATGGCCGGGACGCGCGCTCGACCTCAGGGCGTAGTCGTAGCCGTCGTGGGCCACCCAGTACTGGAACGTCCGCTGCTGGTAGGCGTAGCTGCGGTAGGCCGATTGGAGCGCGAGGGGGTGGCCCGCCTCCGCCGCCGCGCCGACCAGGGCGCTCAGGTCCGGCATGACGAGCTCACGGAGCTGGTGCTCGCCGCTCAAGCCCGCGCGAGCGGTCGAGACCAGGTCGGGCGGAACGTAGCCTTCGGGGAGGCGGAAGTGGGTGTCGAGCACGGTGGAGGCCCACGCGTCGTAGCTCGACGCCGGCGCGGGCACGTCCGCTACCGCGCAGCCGGGCAACGCAGGCTCGACGTCCTGGGCGAGGACCGCTGAGGTCGGCATCGCGACGTTCAGGAGCGCGAGCGTGAGCACGAGGGTGCGGCCCCCACCCGGCCACCCGCCACACGGCCGGGCGGCCGGGCGTGGACCCCTTGGCCGCTGTGGCGCCGGGGCGGCGGCGTCCCGGAGACGGGTCACGGGGCGGGGACCGACACGCGCGTCTCGGCCTGGACGGCGCGGTCGTCGGGTAGCGTCACGTCGGCGGTGAGCATCCAGTCGCCGGCCGCGGAGAACGCGAAGTCGTCGGCGCGGTAGAGCCCCTCGCTGACCTGCGCGGCGTTGCGCACGACGGGGGCCGTGCCGCCCTGCGTCCTGTCGCCCGTGACGCGCACCGTGGCCCCCGTTACGCCGTTGGCGCCGTCCAGCACGTACACCACGACGGGAACGGTCGCCACCGCGGGATCCGCGGCGAGCTCGACGCGCGCGCGCAGCCCGTCGCCGTGTGCGGTCTCGAGCGAGCCTCCCGTCGCGGTCGGCTCGGCGCGGTCGGGTGCGACCGGGGTCCGGCGGCAGCCCGCGACGGCGAACACGAGCAGCGCGGCAACGGCGAAGCGCACGATCCGGGCACCTCGGCGGCTGCCGAACGGTCGCGGCACGCTCGTGAGGGACGGGTTCTGTGGAGCAGGCGAGGGTCGCGGGAACACGGCTGGATGCTACCACGCACCTCCCCGGCCGCCGTCTCGCGGACAGCGGCGGCGTGCGGCCCCCACGGGGGAGCGGCGCCGCAGGCACGGTCGGCGTGGCCGGCAGGACGTGCCTCGAGCGCGCTGCCGGCGCCGGTGGGGGGCGAGACGCCGTCTGCCTCGAAGGTTGCCCCGTGAGCGTGGCGACGATCCGCCCGCGCGAGCTGCGCCCACGCGCCCGTCGAGGGGGGACACTTGCCCCGGGCAACCGGGCCAAGCGTCGTTGACGGTTCCGGCGCGCGTGCCTATGGTGACGCGGGGTCGACGTGTCTCAGGCCACGTCACGCGTACGGAGCATGGGGAAGGAGCCAACATGGACGCACGACCTCTCGGCAACGGGATCCCCCTCGGGCTCACGGCGTTCGCCGCCACCACCTGGATGCTCAGCATGGTGAATGCCGGCTGGTACGACATGAAGGACGCGCCGCTCGTGTTCGCGCTGGCCTTCGCCTTCGGCGGCACCGGCCAGCTGGTGGCGAGCTACCTCGAGCACCGGCGGGGCAACACCCTGGGCACGGTGGGCTTCTTCACCTACGGCGCGTTCTGGTGGTCGTGGGCGTTGTTCCAGATCTTCTTCAAAGCGGGTGTGGGCGACGTCTTCGTGGGTTGGTACCTGGCGATGTTCGCCGTCATCACGTTCTACCTGTGGATCGCCAGCTTCAAGGAGGGCTGGGCGCTCAACCTGGTGTTGCTCACGCTGGGGATCACCTTCGCGGCGCTGGCCCTGAGCGGCTGGGGCGCGGGCTCGTTCTGGCGGACCGTCGGCGGCTACGCCGGTCTCGCGACGTCCGCGCTCGCCTTCTACACGGCCGCCACGCACGTGATCAACGATACCTTCGAGCGGCCGTTGCTGCCGCACTGAACGCGGCTCGCGGGAGGGCGCCGCGGCCTCAGCCCGGGCGGGGCGGAGCCTCGAGTGCGAATCTCGCCCGCGGCTCGTAGCGTGCACCGTCGCGCCCGAGGTGGCTCGCCAGCAGGACGGCGGCGTCGACACGCCACGCAACCCGGCCGGGCTCGAACGAGCTGAGCGCCCGCGACAACGTGGGCCGTTCATCGCGCCGCAACCGACGGATGCGCGCGAGCGTGAGGTGAGGAACGAAGCGGTGATCGTCCGGGGCGTGGCCCACGGACCGCAGGGACTCCGCGAGGTCGCTTGCGAGGCGCGCCGCGGCGCCGTCCCCGCCGCCGAATCCCAGCCACAAGACGGTGGCGCGCGCGGGGCTCGGGAAGGCGCCCAGGCCCGCCGTGAGCAGGTCGAACGGACGGCTCAGGCGCGCTGTCCGAGCGATGGCCCCCGCCACTCCGGCCTCGGCCGCCTCGTCGACCGCGCCCAGGAACGCCACGGTGAGGTGGGCCTGGTCGAGCGGCGGGAACCGAGCATCCATCTGAGGTAGCGCGTCGCGCAGGTGCCGCGATGCGCGCTCCGCCTCGCGCACGACCTCGGAGGGGGGCTCCAAGGCGACGAACAGCCTCACGCTCACGCCATGCGCGCCCGCGGGGCCGCCCGCGCCGCGAGCCTCGCGTCGCGGCTCACGCGCCGCCGCGCCGAGGCAGGCGCCCGATGGTGCGAAGGTAGTCCACGATCCCGTCCTCGAGGAAGCGCGCGACGCGGTCGGGTTGCTCGAGCAGGCGACGGTCGCGCGGGTTGCTGAGGTACCCCATCTCGACCAGCAGGGCCGGCGTGCCACGCGCCACGCTGTGCCGGAAGGCCCGGGCGTTGAAGGCGTAGTACTGGAGCATGTTGCCGGAGACGTTGCGATCGTCGTCCGCGAGGCCGCTGCGCAGCAGGACCGCGCGGTCGACGTCGAGCTTCAGGAGCGCTTCCCGGCCGTTGCGCTCCGGGGTGTAGTGGGCGCTCTTGTAGCCGTTGCGCGACGGGTCTGCGCTGGCGTCGGCGTGGATGGCGAGCACGAGATCCGCACGGTAGTGCGCGGGGATGGTCGCCGGCAGGATATCGACGTCGATGCCGAGCTCCTCGAGACGATCGGCGAGGGCGCGGACGATCGCGTGGTTGATGTCGACCTCGTCGACGCCGCCGGCATGCGCGCCGGTGCTGGCGCGCAGGTTGGCGAGCTCGTCGGGTTGGGCGCCCGCATCGAGGTGGCCTACCTGGAGGCCCACGTGCACGGGCCCGCGGAGCCTGTTCAGGGCGCCCTGGAGGCCGCTTCGCACCCCGAAGGGCGGGGTGGGCGAGCCGGTGACCGCCATGGACCAGTTGACCGCGACGAGGGCGGCCAGCGCGAGCAGGAAGCCCACGGCGAGCAAGCGGCGGCGACCGCGGCGCGGCGTCGCCGGCTGCTCCGCGAAGGGGGGCAGCTCGAAGGGTAGATCGCCGTCCTGCACCCCATCACGGTACACGACGGCGGGGCCGGCGGTGCGTGGAACGCGCTGGCGCCGGCGCCGCTCTCCCGCGCAGTCGGGAACGCGCGCCAGCGCTCTCGGGCGCGCGCGAACGCACCTCGGAACGCGCGCCACCTGCCCCCTCGCGAACGCGCCCCTGCGCCCTCAGGGGCGCTCCCCCGTGAGCCAGAACATGATGTGCTCGTCGACGTTCTCGATGTGATCCCCGAGCCGCTCGAGGTAGCGAGCGACGGCCAGGAGCTGGGTGGCGCGCCCGATGGTCTCGGGATCCTCGATCATGTAGGTGAGCAGCTCGCGCTGGATCTGCTCGTAGAGCTCGTCGATCTCGCGGTCCATGGCGTGGGCGCGGCGGGCGGCGTCCACGTCCGCTTCGGCGACGGCCTTCATGGTGGTGTCGATCATGCCGCCCAGCACGTCGAGGATGCGTGCCATGTCGAGGTACTTCTTGAGCGGCGGACGTTCGGCGAGACGAACGGCAGCTCGGGCGACGTGTTCGGCGTAATCCCCGGCCCGCTCGATGTCCGCGAGCGACTGGTACGAGGCCCCGAGGAAGCGGAGGTCCCGGGCCGCGGGTTGGCGGCGTGCGATGACCGTGAGGATGCGCAGCTCGAGCTCCGCCTGCGCCGCGTCGATCCCGCGGTCGTTGTCGATGCAGCGCTGCGCCGCGCCCAAGTCGCCGTCCACCAGTGCGCTGCGGGCCAGCTCGCAGCCCTCTCGCACCTGGCTGAGCATGCGTACCAGCGAGGCGCTGACGTCCTGGAGAGCCGCATCGAGCAGGGTCATGGCGTGTGGCCGCATCATAGCCCACAGGCTCGCACGACGCTGTCAGAATCGCGTCAGGCGCGCGAGGGGAGCGTCCCTTCGGGCGACCCGCAGGCACGTGACGGCCGCATGACCCGGGCTCCGTACAATGACGCCATGATGACGGTCGCCTTCCGCCGCTCGAGGGGCGCGCGGTGAGCTCGAGCACCGTGCTCGTGGTCGAGGACGACGAGGGTGTGCGGGAGCTGATCGCCTACCACCTGTCGCGGGCCGGGTTCCGCGTGCTCGAGGCCGCCACCGCGGGCGCCGCCTGGGCCGCGCTGGAGGGCGTGAACGCGGTGGTGCTCGATTGGATGCTGCCGGACGAGTCGGGTCTCGAGTGGCTCCGCCGGGTGCGCGGGGGTTCGCGCGCGGCGCTTCCGGTCCTCATGCTCACCGCCCGGGCGCGTGAGGTCGACCGCGTCCGGGGGCTCGAGGGCGGCGCGGACGATTACCTCGTGAAGCCCTTCAGCGCCGCCGAGTTGGTGGCGCGCGTGCGCGCCCTGCTCCGCCGCGCCGCGCCGACGCGGCGCGTCGAGGTGGGTCCCTTGGTGATCGACCTCGACGGCGCGCGCGCCACCCTCGCAGGGGAGAGCCTGGCGTTGACGCGGCGCGAGTTCGAGTTGCTCGCCTTCCTGGCCGGCAACCCCGGGCGGGTCTTCACCCGTGCCGAGCTGCTCGATCGCGTGTGGGGCGAGGATTTTCTGGGCACGGAGCGCACCGTCGATCAACACGTCGCGCAGCTGCGCGCGCGCATCGGTCACGGCTGGATCGACACCGTGCGGGGGCGCGGATACCGCATCGCCGACGCGTCGCCGGCGGCGTGAGCGCGCTCCGGGGCGGGCTCGACGCCGGGCCCGCCGTCGACGCGTGGCTCGACGACCTCGCGGAGGGCGTGGTGCTGGTCGAGAACGGACGCGTCGTGCGCCTCAACGCCGCGGCCGCAACCCTGCTCGAGGTCGAGCGCGCCCGTGCGCTCGGGGCCCCCGCCATCGCCGTGTTGCGCGATCACCGTTTGGAGGCCGTGCTCGCGAGCGGTGGCGAGGTGGAGGTGGAGACGAGGGGGCGCCGGCTGGTGGCGCGGGCGGTGCCCGGGGGCCTGGTGCTTCTCGACGTGAGCGACCTGCGGCGCGCCCAGGACGATGCTCGCGAGCTGCTGGCGGTCTTGTCGCACGAGCTGCGGACGCCCGTCACCGCCATCCGAGCGGCGCTCGACGCGCTGGTGGACGGCCCACCCGAAACGCTGCGGGAACGGTTCCTGGGCCGCGCGCGCGACGAGGTCGAGCGCCTGGTGCGCTTGCTGGACGACCTCACCGTCGACGTTCGAGCGCCGCGCGAACGGCGGCTGCCGCTGCGTGAGGTGGGGCAGCGCGCGGCGAGCGTGCTGCAGCCGACGCTCACCCGGCATCGCGTGGTCGTGGAGCTCGAGCTGCCCACGATCGACGTCTGGGCCGACGAGGACAAGCTGCTCCAGGTGCTGGTGAACCTCATCGAGAACGCCGCCGTCCACGGTCCCGACGGCGGGCGGATCCGGGTGGTCGGGCGACGGGAGCGCGACGTCGTGGTGCTCGAAGTGCACGACGAGGGGGCCGCGCTCGAGCCCTCCCGGATCGAGCCCCTCTTCGCGCCCCACTCGCGCGGTCACGGCGTGAAGGTGAAGGGGACGGGGCTGGGCCTGTTCATCGTGCGGTCGATCGCGCAGCGTTGGGGGGGTCGTGCGTGGGGTGGACCGGCTCGCGGCGGCCGCGGCAACGTCTTCGGCGTCACGGTGCCCCTGCCGCCCGCGGCTGCGTCGGCGAGAACGAGCGAACGCTGCGGGCCGTCCCCGTCGGGGGCCGGACCGGGCGAGGCGGACGGGTGGGAGGCGGACGGCGATCGAGGTCGCGGGGGGGCCGAGGGCGACGACCCGACGCCTCGGCCCCGGGGCTAGTCGTCCTCGTCGGGGAGCGGCGGGAGCGGGTCGAGTGTGCGCTGGCGCGGGCGCCGAGGCAGCGCGCGGGGCATCTCCGGCCGCGTCAGGGACACGTCCTCGCGCGCCGGCCGCTCCTCGACCACGGTCAGCACCAAGCTGCGCGCAGCCACCGCGCGCTCCACTCGTGGAGCGATCCGGCTTGCGGGGAACAGGGTCCGGTAGGCCGAGGGCGGTATCAGGGCGAGCAGGACCGCGCTCGCCACGACGCCCGGCACGTCGTTCCGGACCAACTGCCACAGGCCAGCCGCGGTCACGTCCCCGGCGCGCGCCTCGAGCAGGGCGAGCCCGCCGGTTCCCCAGGCGAGGGCGAAGGCGAGCAACGCGTTGAAGGGTCCGGCGAGGCGGTGTTGACGCGGGGAGGGGTAGATCGCGAGCCATCCCAGCACGGCCAGCTCGAGCGCCAGGATCGCCTCGGGCCACCCCGGCAGCAGCGAGCTCGCCTCGAAGCCGGCGAACAGGGCGGCGGTGACGACGCCGATCGACGGGCCGTAGGCGAGGGTCACGAGGTACAGCGGGAAGCGGGCGAGCCCCGGCAGCACGCGAGACCACCACGAGCGGGAGGTCGCGAGAACGGGCGCCGGCCCCGCCGCCTCGGGTTCGGCGGCGCCGCCCGGCGGTGCACCCGGCGTCGTGCTCGCCGCTGTGCCCGTGGCCGCACCCGCGGACGTGCCGACGGCCGCCGCCTCGGTCGCGCCGCCGTTCGCCTGGCCGGCGTCGGCCGCGCCGCTCGCCTCGGTCGCGCCGCCGTTCGCCTGGCCGGCGTCGGCCGCCCCGCTCGCCTCGGTCGCGCCGCCGTTCGCCTGGCCGGCGTCGGCCGTCCCGCTCGCCTCGGTCGCGCCGCCGTTCGCCTGGCCGGCGTCGGGCGCGGCGCCGGCGTCGGCTGCGCCGGCGGCCTCGCCCGCGGCGACGGCGTCGGCCGTGCTGCTATCGGCGGTGCCGAGATCGGCCGCGGCGGCCGTACCCTGCGGCACGGCCGCCGCTCGTGAGCTCGTGCCCTGGTCCAACCCCCCGGGAGCGGGGGTACCGGCGACAGCGCTCGGGGGCGCGGCGCCCTCGGGCACCACGACGGTGGCGAGGACGGTCAGGAGGAACGCCGCGGCCACGGCGCCGACGATCCGGAGGAGCATGCGGGGCCGGAACAGGGCGACCAGGTCGAGCCGCGCCAGGCCCGTCCCCACCGACACGACCGCCAGCAGGGCCGCGGCGAGGAGGGAGTAGGCCAGCAACGGGTCGGCGGACACCGTGGCGAGCAAGCGCTCGGAGGTGTTCATCGGGGCTTCAATGTAGCACGACCGAGGGGGCGGTCGGAACGCTGTCAGGCACGCTCCGTAGCCGGAGCGGGCAGGTCGTCGAGGGTGGCGCCGAAGGGGGAGAGGTCGTAGCTTCGTTCGCGCAGCATGCGGGCCACGCCGTCGTACGTCGCGAGCCTCGCGGGATCGCGCACCAGCGCGTGGCCGAGCCGGCTCTCGGCGCCGAGCGCCAAGAGGTGCAGGCGGCGCGCCCAGGGGGGCAGGTAGCGGCGGGACAGCTGCACCGCGCCGCGGCGGCCCTCCAGCTCGTACACGCCACCGGGCGGCGTCGAGCTGCCCCCCAGGTGCACGACGGGCGCGTCCACCAGGCGCAGGCCGAAACCCGCACGGCGCGCACGCACGCAGAAGTCGATGTCCTCGTTGTAGAACCGCAGGCTCGGGTCGAGGCCGCCGCAGCGCTCGAGCACCTCCCGCCGCACGAGCTGCATGCACCCGGACAACCACGGCACGGCCACGCTGCCGGCGGGTCGCAGGCCGAGCCTGAGGTAGTGCGGACGGTACAACGGGCCGAGGCTCTGGGGCCGCCCGGCCCGCGTGAGGCACAGCGGCCCGACGATCCCGGCGCGCGGGTGGCGCCGCAGGGCGTCGAACAGCCTGGGGAAGGTGTCGTGCTCGATGAAGACGTCGGCGTTCATGTGGACGACGAAGGGCGTGCGGGTGTGCCGCAGGCCGAGGTTCACGGCGTGAGCCAGGGAGTGGTTCGGGGCGGCCACGAAGAGGGCGCGCGGGTTGCGCGATCGCAGCTCGCGCAGGCTCGTCTCGTCCGGGGCGGTATCGACGACGACGACGCGGGCGCCATCGGCGAAGGTGCGCAACCGGTCGAGGCAGGTGCCGAGCACGGTCGGCACCCGGTGATGCACGACGACGATCCCGAGATCCTCGACCACCTCTCCAGGATGGCACGTTCTCGTCTTCTGGGCTGCCGGCGCCGCGAGGGGCGGGCGCCGGCCCCGGTTCCCTCCGAGCGATGTTCATCACACCGGCGCGCTTCTCACCCGCGCTTACCCTCTTGTCATGTCCGCGCCTGTAGCATGGGGGCGATGACACCCCCTCTACACCCCGAGGTCCCCGACCCCGAGCGACCACGGATCGGCGTGGCCCTCGGCGGCGGCAGCGCGCGGGGCTACGCGCACATCGGCGCCCTCGCCAGCCTGGAACGGCACGGCCTGGCCCCCGACGTGCTCGTCGGCACCAGCTTCGGGGCGGTGGTCGGCGCCCTCTACGCCACCGGCCGCTCCATCGACGCCTTGCGGACCGAGGCGAGCGCCATGCGGCGACGCGACGTGTTCCCGCACATCGCCGATTTCGGTTTGCACAAGGGCGCGTTGTTCGATGGGCGGAGGCTCGAGGCGTACTTCGATGCGATGCTCGGCGGGCGCTCGTTCGCGGACCTCGAGCGCGAGCTCGTGGTCGTGGCCACCGACATCGACACGGGCGAGCGCGTGTTGCTCCGCCAGGGTCCGCTCGCGTCGGCGCTGCGTGCGAGCGCGGCGATCCCCGGCGTCTTCGCCCCCGCCGTCATCGGCGGCCGCAGGTTGATCGACGGTGGCATCGGTTCCCCCGTACCGCTCGACACCCTCGCCGAGATGCGGGTGGATGTGGCGATCGGCATCGGCGCGGGCATGGAGGCGGAGGATTCCCGGACGATCCGCGTGGCCCGTCGCCTCTTGAGCACCGACGTCGGCCGGCGGCTGCACCACTCGCTCGGCGCCCGCCGTGCCCGCAACGTGGCGGCCCGGCTCGGGCGCGCGCTCTCGTACGCCGCGGACGGCTGGCTCCAGGAAGCGCCGGACGACGACGCGCTCCAGGTCCACACCCGGCCCCCGATCCACTGGCTCAACTTCCATCGAGCCGAGATCGCCATCCGGGCCGGCGACGAGGCGCTCAACCGCTACATCCCGAAGATCCGGCAGGCGTTGCAGCTCGCGCAAGCGGTCGCCGCGGCCCCGGCCGCCGCAGCCTGAGGCCCCGTGCCGAGCGTCGGGTACCCGCCGGCCGTGATCGCCGCAGCCGCGGGACCTGCGTCCACCGCGCGGCGGGCCTAGAGGATCCGGCGGCCGAGCAAGCTGGCGGCCATCTCCACCATGATCGTCGCGGTCCGGTTCTGCACGTCGAGGATGGGGTTCACCTCGACGAGATCGAGGCTGGTGACCCGGCCGCTGTCGGCCAGCAGCTCCATCAGGAGGTGCGCCTCACGGTAGCTGAGGCCGCCCGGCACAGGCGTGCCGACGCCGGGCGCGAGGTTCGGATCGAGCGCATCGGCATCGAACGACACGTGGATGCGTGGGGCGGCCGCGAGACGCTGGATCGCCTCCTGCGCCACGGCCGCCATGCCTCGCTGATCGATCTCCTTCATCGTGAACGCCGCGATGCCGCGCGCGCCGATGAGCTCGCGCTCGGCGGGATCGAGGCTCCGCAGGCCGAGGAAGACCACGTCCTGGGGCTCGAGCAGGGCGCCGCCGCCCCAGATCCCCGTGAGGCGCTCGTCACCGAACCCCAGCAGGTGCGCCATCGGCATGCCGTGGATGTTGCCGCTCGGGCTGGTCTCGGGGGTGTTGAGGTCGGCGTGCGCGTCGATCCACAGGACGCCCGTGCGCACGGCGGACGATGTGCCGTCGAGCGGCGCGCGCGCGGCCGCGGCGACCGTGCCCATGCTGATCGAGTGATCCCCGCCCAGGCCGATCGCGAAGGCGGAGCTCGGTACGCCCCTCAGCTGCTCGAACGCGTCCCGGCAGGTGGCGGCGATCGCGTCGACGTAGTGCAGTCGGTTGGGGTTGGCCGTCGCCTCGGGAACGGGGACCTCGACGTTACCCAGATCGTCGATGCGGTGCCCGAGCTCGGCAAGCACGGGGGAGAGGCGCGCCAACCGCAGCGCGCTCGGCCCCATGTCCACGCCGCGTCGCCCCGCGCCGAGGTCCATCGGAATCCCCAGGATGCGGATGTCGGCCACACCCAAGTCTAGCACTGAGCCCGTCAGGAACGCGAGAAACGCAATTCTATGCAGCCCGTTGCGGCGCCCCCTCGCGACGCCGCGACGCGCGGTCGCCCGGCCGTGCCGCAGCCTTCTCGCGGGGCCGGGGCGGGGCCGGGGCGCGCGGCGCGGCGCCCGAGGCCGGCGCGCCGCGCGACGCGCTGCGCCGGGCCTCAGTCTGCGGCGGGCCGGTGCCAGTAGCGGCCGCCGTCGCTCTCGAGCAGCGTGTAGGCGGCGTCCGGGCCCATGCTGCCCGCCTCGTAGAAGACGGGCGTCGGTCGCTTCTCGTCGACCACCTCGAGCAGCGGCGCGACGACGCACCACTGCGCCTCGACCTCGTCGGCCCGCATGAACAGCGTCGCGTCGCCGAGCATCACGTCGAGCAGCAGCGTCTCGTAGGCGTCGGGGTTGGGCCGGTCGAAGGCGCGTCCGTAGCGGAAGTCGAGACTGATGCGGTCGAGATCGATCCCCTGTCCCGGGTGCTTGCCGTTGAAACGCAGCACGATCCCCTCGTCCGGCACGATCCGGAGGACCAAGCGGTCGGCTCGCAGGCTCTCCTCGAGGTCGAACGGGATGTGGGGCGGGGTCTTGAACTGCAGGACGATCTCGGTCGCCTTCATCTCGAGGCGCTTGCCCGAGCGCACGTAGAACGGCACGCCCGACCAGCGCCAGTTGCGCACCTCGAACTCCGCCGCGGCGTAGGTCGCCTGCTTCGACCGCGGATCCACCCCGTCCTCCTCGCGATATCCCTTCATGCCGTTGCCCGACACGTACTGGCCGAGGACGGCGCGCGAGGGGCGCGGGCAGGCCATGGCGTGGAACACCTTGACCTTCTCTCCCCGCACGCTGTCCGCGTCGTAGCGCGCCGGCGGCTCCATGGCGACGAGCGCGAGGAGCTGCAACAGGTGGTTCTGGAACACGTCGCGCAGCACGCCGGCAGACTCGTAGAAGCCGCCGCGGCCCTCCACGCCCATCGGCTCGACCATGGTGATCTGCACGTGGTCGACGTAGCGGTTGCTCCACACCGGCTCGAACAGCGTGTTCGCGAAGCGCAGCACCGCGAGGTTCTGCGCGGTCTCCTTCGCCAGGTAGTGGTCGATGCGGTAGACCTGCTCCTCGCGGAAGTGCTGCAGCACCTCGCGGTTGAGCTCGCGCGCGCTCTCGAGATCGCGCCCGAAGGGCTTCTCGATCACGAGCCGGGCCCATCCCCGCTCCTCGGCATTCAGTCCGCTGCGGGCGAGCGCATGCACGATGTCGGTGTAGGTCGCCGGCGGCGTTGCGGTGTAGAACACGCGGTTGCCGAGGTCGAGGTCGTCGAGACGCCCGCGCAAGCGCTCGAACCCGTCGTCGTCGCCGTAGCCTCCCCGAACGTAGAGGATGCGTTCGGCCAGCGAGCGCCACGGCGCCGCGTCGACATCGACGCCGCTGTCGGCCACGGCGTCCGCGAAGTGCGACCGCAGCGCTTCGTCGCCGAGGTCGCTGCGCCCGTAGCCGACGATGGCGCTGCGCTCGTGGAGGGCGCCCTGGAGGTGGAGCTGGTACAGCGCCGGCATCAGCTTGGCGCTGGCGAGATCGCCGGACACGCCGAAGATGACGAACGCGCAGGGCTCGGGGTCGTGCATCAAGCCTCCTTGACCGCGTGGCCGCCGAAGGCATTGCGAAGTGCGGCGACGACCTTCGCGCTGAAGGCGTCGGGGCGGCGGCTCACGAAGCGCGCGTAGAGGGCGGCCGTGATCACCGGCAACGCGATCGCCTGGTCGACGCCGAAGTCCACCGTCCAGCGGCCCATGCCGCTGTCGTCGATGTACCCCTCGATGTCCTCGAGATCGGGGTCGGCGGCGAGCGAGGACGCGAGCAGCTCGAGCACCCACGAGCGCACGACGGCGCCGTGCGTCCACAGATGCGCGATCTGCTCGAGGTCCAGGTCGGCGTGAGGGTAGCCCTGCAACGCGGCGAAGCCCTCGCCGTAGGCCTGCAGCATGCCGTACTCGATGCCGTTGTGCACCATCTTCACGAAGTGCCCCGCCCCCACCGGGCCGACGTGCGCGAAGCCGTCGTCCGGGGCGAGCGCCTCGAAGATCGGGCGCGCCGCGTCGATCGCCTTCACCTCGCCGCCCACCATCAGGTTGTACCCCTCCTCGAGCCCCCACACGCCACCCGACACGCCGGCGTCGACGAACCAGATGCCGTGTTCGAGCGCCTCCTCGCCGCGGCGGCGGCTGTCCTGCCAGTTGGAGTTGGCGCCGTCGATGATGACATCGTCCTTCTCGAGCGCCTCGAGCGCCTGGTCGAAGACGCTCTGGGTGGCCCCGCCCGCGGGAACCATGAGCCACACGACGCGCGGTGCCGGCAGCGTCGCGGCCATCTCGCGCACCGAGGCCGCCGGCCGTGCCCCCTCCTGCGCCAGCCGCTCGACGGCGTCCTTCTGCAGGTCGGTCACGACCACGTCGTGACCCCGCCGACGCAACCGACGCGTCATGTTCGCGCCCATGCGTCCGAGTCCGACGATTCCCACGTCCATGCCTGGCCTCCGATCCCAGCTCGGCTCCCCGCCGACAACGCCACGATGCTATCAGTACCCGCCAGGGCCCCCTGTCGGGTGGCTGCTGGCCGCCCGGTGGGTGCTAGACTGCCCCTCGCACGTCGCCCGCCGCCGGAAAGCGCGTCCCGGCCGGCGGGCGCGTCGACGGGAGGTGCGCGTGGACATCGCCGGCGCCATGGCGCTGCTGCAACGCGGGGCGGAGACGATCGTCCCCGAGGGCGGCCTGGAGCAGAAGCTGCGGCAGGCCGAATCGGACGGCCGCCAGCTGCGCGTCAAGCTCGGGGTCGACCCGTCGAGCGCGGACCTGCACATAGGTCACGCGGTGGTGCTGCGCAAGATGCGCCAGTTCCAGGACCTCGGGCACCGGGTGGTGCTGATCGTCGGCGACTTCACGGCCACCATCGGCGACCCCTCGGGCCGCAGCAAGACGAGGCCGGTCCTGTCGCTGGAGCAGACGCGCGTGAACGGCGAGACCTACGTGGCGCAGGCCACCCGCATCCTGGACGACGATCCGCAGCGCCTCGAGATCCGGCACAACTCCGAGTGGCTCGCGCCGCTCGGTTTCGGGGAGGTCGTTCGCCTCGCCTCGAGCTACACCGTGGCCCGCATGCTCGAGCGCGACGACTTCACCCAGCGCTTCCGGGGCGGCACGCCCATCGGGGTGCACGAGCTGCTCTATCCGCTGGCGCAGGCCTACGACTCCGTCGCGGTCCGCGCCGACGTGGAGCTCGGCGGCACCGACCAGCTCTTCAACCTCCTCGTCGGGCGCGACGTCCAGCGCGCGTACGACCAGGAGCCTCAGGTTGCGCTGACGACACCCTTGCTGGAGGGTCTCGACGGTGTCGAGAAGATGTCGAAGTCGCTCGGCAACTACATCGGGATCGCCGAGCCGCCCGAGGTCATGTTCAAGAAGGCGATGCAGGTGCCCGACTCCCTGCTGCTGCGCTACGCGGAGCTCTGCACCCTGCTCGATCTGCCGGCCCTCGCCGCCGAGGCCGAGCGCAACCCGGTCGCTGCCCACCGCTCGTTCGCGCGCGAACTCGTGCGTGCCTACCATGGCGGCGGGCCGATCGGAGCGGCGGAGGCGCGCTACGACGACGTGGCGCGCGGCGGCATCCCGGACGACCTGCCCGAGGCCGTGGTGCCGGAGCTCGAGCTCGAGGGCGGCCGCGTCGGCGTGCTGCGGCTCGCCACCCTCGCGGGGCTCACCGCCTCGAACGGCGAAGCCCGCCGGCTCATCCAGAACCGGGGACTGCGGCTCGACGGCGACGTGGTGGACGATCCCGCGTTGTGGCTCGAGCTCGACAAGCCGGTGGTGCTCCAGAAAGGGAAGGACACCTTCGTGCGGGTGCGCCGCGCGGGCTGAGGCGCGGGTGCGCCGCCCGACGAGGTACGGGTGCGCCGCGCGGGCTGAGGTGCGGGTGCGCCGCGCGGGCTGAGGCGCGCGCGCGGGCTGAGATGCGGGTGCGCGGCCCGACGAGGTGCGGGTGCGCCGCCCGGTCACGCGGCCCGCGTCGAATCGCCGCCACGCGTCAGATGGCCAGCACGCCGGCGAGCTCGACGAGCTCCCAGTCGATGTCCTTCTTGTTCTCCCAGACGTCCTTGAGCGGCACGTACACGGTGCCGCGCTTGTCCACCCCCACCATCACGCCGGTGCGGCCGTCGAGCAACGCCTTGACCGCGTAGAAGCCGAGCCGGGAGGCGAGCACGCGGTCGCGGGTGCTCGGGCTGCCGCCCCGTTGCGTGTGCCCCAGGATGACCGTGCGCACCTCGTAGCCGCACCGCTCGAGGATGCGGGCCTGCAGGGCCATGGCCCCGCCGGGGTAGGCGCCTTCGGCCACCACCACGATGCTCGAGTTCTTGCCGCGCTCCTGTGCCCGGATGATCATGTCGGCCACGCTGTCGGCGGCCATCCGGATCTCGGGGATGAGGATGGCCTCGGCCCCGCCGGCGACCCCGACGTGAAGCGCGATGTGCCCGCTGTCGCGCCCCATGACCTCGACGAGGAACAGGCGGTCGTGGCTCGCAGCCGTGTCGCGCAGACGGTCGACGGCCTCCAGCGCGATGTTGATGGCCGTGTTGAAACCGATGGAGACGTCCGTGCCGTAGATGTCGTTGTCGATCGTTCCGGGGATGCCGATCACGCTGACCCCGTGCTCGTCGTGCAGGAGGTGGGCGCCACGGAACGAGCCGTCGCCCCCGACGACGACGAGCCCGTCGATCTCGCGCGCCTCGAGGTTCCGCGCCGCGATCGCGCGCCCCTCGGGCTCCGTGAAGGCCAGCGAGCGCGCGGTCCGGAGGATCGTTCCACCGCGCTGGATGATGTTCGCGACGCTGCGCGCGCCCATCTCGACGATGTCGTTCTCGATGAGGCCCTGGTAGCCCCGGTAGATCGCGGAGATGCGGATGTTCTCGTACACCGCGGTGCGGACGACGGCGCGAATGGCCGCGTTCATGCCGGGAGCGTCCCCGCCGCTGGTGAGGATGGCCACGTGGTTCATCAGCGGACCAGTATAGCTGGCGGGTACGCGCGCAGCCGCCGCGGACCGAGCCCGTGCCGCGCGCGACCCACGCCGGAAGGTGACAAACGACCCCGCGGGGGACGAATGTCCGTTGGTCCGAGGTTTCGCAGGTGTGTCATCATCGAAACCACATGAACATCGTCGCGCTCAAGGAATCGGCCCCAGGAGAACGGCGGGTGGCGCTCACGCCGCAAGCCGTCGAGAAGCTCGTGCGGCTCGGCGCCGCGGTGACCGTCGAGGCGGGGATCGGCGCCAGTCTGTGGCTGGCCGACGCGGTCTACGCCAAGGCGGGCGCCGCCGTCGTGCAGGACCGCGCCGCCCTGCTGAGGTCCGCCGACGCGCTCGTGGCGCTGCGCGGTCCGACCTCCGAGATCCTGGCGAACCTCAACGGGGAGCGATCACCATCAGCTTCCTCGACCCGTTCCGCGAAACGGCCACGGTCCGGGCGCTGGCCGCGGCTGGGGCGAGCGCCTTCTGCATGGAGCTCATCCCGCGCTCCACCTACGCCCAGAAGATGGACGCGTTGTCGAGCCAGGCGAGCCTCGCGGGGTACGCCGCGGTCGTGATCGCCGCGGAGCGCATCGACAAGTCGCTGCCCATGATGAGCACGCCGGCCGGCACCATCGCGCCCGCGCGCGTGTTCGTGGTGGGGGCCGGCGTGGCCGGCCTCCAGGCCATCGCCACGGCCAAGCGCCTGGGCGCGCGCGTCGAGGCGTACGACACCCGCCCCGTGGTCAAGGAGCAGGTGCAGTCGCTCGGCGCCCGCTTCCTCGAGATCGACGTGGGCGAGACCGGGCAGACCGAGCAGGGCTACGCCAAGGCGCTGACCGACGAGCAACTGGAGATGCAGCGCCGTCAGATGGCGAAGGTGTGCGCGGGCTCCGACGTCATCGTCACCACCGCGCAGGTGTTCGGCCGAGCGGCGCCGAAGATCATCACCGCCGAGATGGTGGCGGGCATGCGTCCGGGCGCCGTGATCGTCGACCTGGCCGCCTCCACGGGCGGCAACGTCGAGGGCACCGTGGCCGATTCCGAGGTGCTCACCGACAACGGCGTGCGCATCGTGGGGTTGGGGAACTTCCCGGCCGAGGTCGCGCGCGACGCGAGCCAGATGTACGCCAACAACGTCTACTTCCTGATCGAGCACGCTTTCGACAAGGAAGCCGGCGCCATGAAGCTCGACACCGGGGACGACGTGATCGGCGCGGCCCTCCTGACGCATCAGGGGGAGATCCGCGACGAGCGCGTCCGCGGGGTGTTGGAGGGGTCGAAGTGACCATGCTTCTGCTGTTGTTCATCTTCGTGCTCGCGGTGTTCCTCGGGCTCGAGCTCATCACCAAGGTGCCCAGCCAGCTGCACACGCCGCTCATGTCCGGGTCCAACGCGATCTCCGGCATCAGCATCGTCGGTGCGTTGGCGGCCACGGCCATCCACGGCGCCCTGGGCACGATCCTCGCGACGCTCGCGGTCATCTTCGCGACGATCAACGTCGTAGGGGGCTACCTCGTGACCGACCGCATGCTGGCCATGTTCAAGACCGGCAAGAAGGGTCAGGGCGCGCCATGACCACGGTCATCTTCCTCGCCTACATCGCGGCGTCCATCCTGTTCATCTACGGTCTCAAGATGCTCGGCCGCGCCCACACCGCGCGCCGCGGCAACATGGTCTCCGCCGTCGGCATGCTGGTCGCGATCGTCGCTACCCTCCTCCTGGGTGGGCTCGACTACACCTGGGTCATCGTAGGCCTGGTCGTCGGGACGGCCATCGGTTGGTGGGCCGCCGCCAAGGTCAAGATGACGCAGATGCCGGAGATGGTCGCGCTCTTCAACGGATCGGGCGGCCTCGCCTCGATGCTCGTCGGTTGGGCGGAGTACATCCGGGAGCCGAACGCGGGCCTCGTCACGTCCATCGCCATCTTCTTCGCCATCCTCGTCGGCGCCGTCGCCTTCACCGGCAGCGTCATCGCGTGGGCCAAGCTGGCCGAGCGCATGACGGGCAAGCCCATCCAGTTCGGCGGCCAGCAGCTGGTGAACGCGCTCATCGTCGGGGGCTCGTTGCTCCTCGGCGTGCTGTTCGTCATCAACCCTGCCGCGAGCTACCCGCTGCTCCTGGCGGTCATCGTGCTGGCGCTCGTCCTGGGCGTGCTCGCGGTCATCCCGATCGGCGGCGCGGACATGCCGATCGTCATCTCGCTGATGAACTCCTACTCGGGCATCGCCGCCTGCGCCGCGGGCTTCGTCATCGGCAACAACGTGCTCATCGTCGCGGGCGCCCTCGTCGGCGCCTCCGGCCTGATCCTCACCCAGATCATGTGCAAGGCGATGAACCGCTCGCTCGCCAACGTCCTGTTCAGCGGCTTCGGCGCGGCCACCACCACGAGCAGCATGGCCGTCGAGGGCGAAGTGAAGCCGATCACGGCCGAGGACGCCTACTTCATCCTGGAGGCGGCCAGCTCCGTGATCTTCGTGCCGGGCTACGGCATGGCCGTGGCGCAGGCGCAGCACGTCGTGAAGGAGCTCGCCGACCTGCTCGTGAACAACGGTGCCGAGGTGCGCTACGCCATCCACCCGGTGGCGGGCCGCATGCCGGGGCACATGAACGTGCTGCTGGCCGAGGCGAACGTGCCGTACGAGCAGCTGGTGGAGCCCGACGACGTCAACCCGACCATGGAGACGGTGGACGTTGCCGTGGTCATCGGCGCGAACGACGTCGTCAATCCGGCGGCCCGCGAGGACCCGGGCAGCCCGCTGTATGGCATGCCCATCATCAACGTCGACCAGGCGCGCACGACGTTCGTGCTGAAGCGCTCGATGAACCCCGGCTTCTCGGGGGTGGAGAACCCGCTGTTCTACAAGCCGAACACGCGCATGTTGTTCGGCGACGCCAAGTCCAGCATCAGCACGCTCATCGGGGAGTTCAAGGAGGCGCTCGCGGCGTAGCCGGCCGCCGCCGCTCGCGCCGCCCCCGCGCCGCTAGGCGTGGGGGCGGCGCGTCGCGTTGCGCCCGCGGAGCGCGCCCGACATCGCGACGTGCGTGGACGTTCGATACTGCGCACGGGCCGCGGTACCGTCTCGAGGCGGTAGCGCCGAGCCCGACGACGCTCGCAGGAAGACGACGCTCGCAGGAAGGGGACGTCATGCCCGAACCGTCGACCACCGCAACGCCCGCCGCCGCCTCCGGCACCTTCAGGATCGGCGGCGACCTCGAGGTCCACCGTCTGGGCTTCGGGGCCATGCGCATCACCGGCGAGGGGATCTGGGGGGAGCCGGACGACCGTGAGGAGGCCCTGCGCGTGCTCCGGCGGGTGCCCGAGCTCGGCGTCGACCTGATCGACACCGCCGACGCCTACGGCCCGTTCGTGAGCGAGGACCTGATCCGGGAGGCCCTCCACCCCTATCCGGGCCGCCTCGTGATCGCGACGAAGGGCGCGCACACGCGCACCGGACCCAACCAATGGCACACCGTCGGTCGCCCGGAGTACCTGCGACAGTGCGTGCTGATGAGCCTCCGGCGGCTCGCCGTGGACCGCATCGACCTGTGGCAGCTGCACCGCATCGATCCCGGGGTGCCGCGCGACGAGCAGTTCGACGCCATGAAGCAGATGCAGGACGAGGGGCTCGTGCGGCACCTGGGTCTGAGCGAGGTGAACGTCGAGGAGATCGAAGCGGCCGGCCGGCACTTCCGGGTCGCGACGGTCCAGAACCTCTACAACCTGGCCCACCGCAAGAGCGAGGACGTGCTCGAGCACTGCGAGGAGAACGGCATCGGCTTCATCCCGTGGTTCCCCCTCGACGCGGGCAAGCTCGCCCGCCCCGGCGGGGTCGTCGACGAGGTGTCGCGCCGCCTCGATGCGTCGCCCGGGCAGGTGGCGCTCGCCTGGCTGCTGCGCAGGAGCCCGGTCGTCCTCCCGATCCCCGGCACGTCCAAGGTCGCGCACCTGGAGCAGAACGTGCGGGCCGCGACCCTGGAGCTCTCCGACGACGATGTCGGCGCGCTCGACGAGGCGGGGCGGAAGGCCTGGAGCGAGCGCCAGAACGCGTGAGCCGGACCACGTCCGCCGCGGTACGACGGAGGTCGGCGCAAGAAACTTGACATAGGAGCACTCAGGTTTTAGGATCGGGATCATGGATCCCGAGCGTTTCACCGAAGCGGCGCTGCAGCTCGTCGCGAGCGCGCAGCAGATCGCCCGCACGCGGCACCATCAGCAGGTGGGTCCCGCCCACCTCGGTGCCGCGCTGCTTGCCGACCCCCAGGGCCCCCCAGCGCGCGTCGTCGAGCGCGCGGGCGGCAACGTGGCGCAGGCCCGCGCCGCCCTCGACGCCGTCCTCGACAGGCTTCCCAAGGTCTCCGGCGAGGCCGGCCAGACCGGTCAGTACATGAGCGGGGAGCTCGGCGCGGTCATGGATCGCGCGGAGGCCCTGGCCCGCGAGTGGGGCGACCAGTTCGTGGCGGCCGACGCGGTGCTCGTCGCCCTGCGCGAGAAGGGCGGCCGCGACCTCGGCTCGCTGCCGGCCGCCGACGCGCTCGCCGGCGCCGCACAGGAGGTGCGAGGCGGGCGCACGGTGGAGAGCAAGACCGCCGAGAGCACCTTCGAGGCGCTGGATCGCTACGGCATCGACCTCACCGAGCGGGCGAGATCGGGCAAGCTCGATCCCGTGATCGGCCGCGACGAGGAGATCCGCCGCGCCATCCAGGTCCTGCTCCGCCGGACGAAGAACAACCCGGTGCTGATCGGGGAGCCCGGCGTCGGCAAGACCGCCATCGCCGAGGGGCTCGCCCAGCGCATCGTCAACAAGGACGTTCCCGAGGGCCTGCAGGGGAAGCGCATCATCCAGCTCGACATGGGCAGCCTCCTCGCGGGAGCGAAGTACCGGGGGGAGTTCGAGGAGCGCCTGAAGGGCGTCATCCAGGAGACCACGCAGTCCGGCGGCGAGGTGCTGCTGTTCATCGACGAGTTGCACACCATCGTCGGCGCCGGCAAGGCCGAGGGCGCGGTCGATGCGGGCAACATGCTCAAGCCCCCGCTGGCGCGAGGGGAGCTGCGCATGATCGGCGCGACCACCCTCAACGAGTACCGCCACATCGAGAAGGACGCGGCCCTCGAGCGCCGCTTCCAGCCCATCCTCGTCGACGAGCCGTCGGTGGAGGAGACGGTGTCGATCCTCCGTGGCCTGAAGGAGAAGTACGAGGTCCATCACGGCGTTCGCATCAGCGACCCGGCCATCATCGCCGCCGCCACCATGGCGCACCGCTACGTCTCCGACCGGCGCCTGCCCGACTCGGCCATCGACCTGGTCGACGAGGCGGCCAGCCGCATCCGTGTCCAGCTCGACAGCCTGCCCGAGGAGATCGACACCCTCCGGCGCCGGCAGCTCCAGCTCGAGATCGAGCAGGAGGCCCTGAAGAGGGAGGACGATCCGGAGTCCGCCGCGCGCCTGCTGCGCATCGAGGAGGAGCTCCGCGTCCTGCAGGACCAGATCCAGGGCGCGCAGTCGGAGTGGGAGGCGGAGCGCCGTGTGCTCGAGCAGCTCCGCGCCGACCAGGGAGACCTGGACCGCGTGCGCACGCAGATCGAGGCGGCCGAGCGCGACTACGACCTCGAGAAGGCCGCGCAGCTTCGCTACGGGGAGCTGCCGAAGCTCGAGCGTGAGGTGCGCGAGCTCACGGCCAGGTTGGATGAGACGCGCTACGTCCGGCTCGAGGTCGGCGAGGAGGAGGTGGCGGAGGTCGTCAGCCGCTCGACCGGCATCCCGCTGTCGCGCCTCGTCGAGAGCGAGCGCGAGAAGCTGCTCCACCTCGAAGACGAGCTGCACAAGCGCGTGATCGGCCAGGACGAGGCCATCACGGCGGTGGCGGACGCCATCCGGCGCTCGCGCGCCGGCCTGGCGGACCCGAACCGTCCGATCGGCTCGTTCATCTTCCTCGGGCCGACGGGCGTCGGCAAGACCGAGACGGCGAAGGCCCTCGCGCAGCAGCTGTTCGACACAGAGGACAACATGATCCGGCTCGACATGTCGGAGTTCATGGAGAAGCACACGGTGGCCAAGCTCATCGGGGCGCCTCCCGGCTACGTCGGCTACGACGAGGGCGGTCAGCTCACCGAGGCGGTCCGCCGGCACCCCTACAGCGTGCTCCTCTTCGACGAGATCGAGAAGGCCCACCCCGACGTCTTCAACGCCCTGCTTCAGGTGCTCGACGACGGCCGTTTGACCGACAGCCACGGGCGCACCGTCGATTTCCGCAACACCGTCGTCGTCCTCACCAGCAACATCGGCAGCCCCCAGATCCTGGAGGCGAGCCGCTCGGGCGCGGACTACGACAGCATCAAGGCCACCGTGTTCGCCCAGCTGCAGCAGCAGTTCCGGCCGGAGTTCCTCAACCGCATCGACGACGTCATCGTGTTCCACGCCCTGGACCAGGCGCAGGTGCGCGAGATCGCGGCCGTCCAACTCGACCAGCTCCGCGCCCGCCTCGCGGAGCGGCGCATCGGGCTCGAGGTCGGCGACGCCGCCCTCGACCACCTCGCGCGCATCGGGTTCGATCCCGTCTTCGGGGCCCGCCCGCTGAAGCGCGCCATCCGCACGCACATCGAGACCCCCTTGTCGCGCCTCATCATCGCCGGCGACGTCACCGACGGCGATCTCGTCGACATCGAACCGGGAGCGGCCGGCTTCACGTTCACGACCCGCGAGCGCGTCGCCGCGAACTGAGGCGGACCGGCGCCGCACGCCGCGGCGCCGCGAGACCGGCGGGGCGCCGCGCGGTGCGGTAGCGTTGGCCGCGACAGGAACGGAGGCCGACATGTGCGGGATCGCAGGCAGCTGGAGCGACGACGAGGGAGCCCGGGCGCGCGACGAGACGCGCCGACGCACCGCCCGGCTGCGGCACCGCGGACCCGACGACCGGCGCGTCCGGCTCGCCGGACGCGGCACGCTCGGTCACGCGCGGCTGGCCATCATCGACCCGCGCCACGGCGAGCAACCGCACGTGGCGGAGGACCGGCGCACGGCCCTCGTCGCCAACGGCGAGATCTACAACCACCTCGCCCTGCGCTCCGAGCTCGCGCCCACCCACGACTTCGTCGGCGGCGCCGACACGGAGGTGGCGCTGCACTTGCTCGAGGAGGGCGAGACGTCGCAGGTGGCGCGCCTCGACGGCATGTTCGCCCTGGCCCTGCAGCGGCCCGACGAGCTGGTACTGGCGCGCGACCCGCTGGGGATCAAACCGCTGTACCTGGGGCACGCGGCGGGCGGCGGGCTGCGCTTCGCTTCCGAGATGAAGGCTCTGCAGGACGTGCCCGGAGCCATCGAGGAGCTCGCGCCGGGAAGCGTCTGGAGCAGCCGGACGGGGAGCGCGCGCTACTACCGCGTGCCCGAGGCGCGACCCGAGCTGACGGACCCCGACGAGGCTGCCAGGGAGGTCCGGCGCGTCCTGCAGGCGGCCGTCGAGAAGCGGCTGATGAGCGACGTTCCGCTCGGGGCGTTCCTGTCGGGGGGGCTGGACTCCAGCGCCATCGCGGCGCTGGCGGTCCGCGCCCGGGGGAGGCTGCACACCTTCTCGGTCGGGGTGGAGGGCGCCGAGGACCTGGAGGCCGCGCGCGCCGTGGCGCGCCACCTCGGGACCGACCACCACGAGCTGGTCTTCGCGCCGGACGAGGTCGAGCGGCGGCTAGACGCGATCGTCCACGCCCTCGAGTCCTTCGATCGCGATCTCGTCCGAAGCGCCATACCCACCTTCCTCACCGCCGAGCTCGCCGCACGCCACGTGAAGGTGGTGCTGACCGGCGAGGGCGCCGATGAGCTCTTCGCCGGCTACGCGTACGTGCGCTCGCTGCGAGGGGCGCGCCTGGCCCGCGAGCTCGGCCGCAGCCTCGCGGCGATGCACAACGTCAACCTTCAGCGGGTCGATCGCATGACGATGGCGCACAGCGTGGAGGCGCGCGTGCCCTTCCTCGACACCGCCATGATCGACCTGGCGCAGCGCGTCGATCCCGCCCTGAAGCTCCGCCGCGGAGGCGGGCGCACGATCGAGAAGTGGGTGTTGCGGCGCGCCGTCGAGGACCTGCTTCCCCGCGAGGTGGTGTGGCGCGACAAGGCCCAGTTCGACGAGGGGTCCGGTACCGCGGACGTGCTGGCGGGGCTCGCGGCCGGTCCTGCCGTGCCCCGGGCGCGCCTCGGGGTGGAAGCGCGTTCCGACGAGGAGGCGCGCTACCTCGACATCTTCGCGTCACTGTTCCCGCGCGGCGAGGCGATGGTGGGCAACCTCGGGCGGTGGGTCGCGCCGCAGTCCTGAGCGGGCGCGCGGGCAGGCGCCCCCGCGCCGCCCGGGGCGTGCCGACCGGTTCGTGCCCGCCGGGTCGTGCCCGCCGGCCGGGGCCGCGGCCGGTATCATCGGGCGCATGACCGATCTCCTGCTGGTCGTTCCCCATCCCGACGACGAGGTCTTCGGATGCGGCGGCATGTTCGCACGCATGAGCGCGCACGGCCGCAGCGTCGCCACGCTCACGCTCACGCGGGGCAGGGCCGGCCGCTCGCTGGACCTGTGCTCGCGCGACGATCTCCCCGCCGTCCGCGAAGACGAGCTCCGCGCGTCGTTGCAGGCGCTCGGCGTGGAGGACGCGACCATCTTCGACTACCCGGACTACGTGCCGGACGCGAGCCGCGGGCTCGAGCCCCACCCGGGCCTCGAACAGGTCGATCCCGTCGAGCTGACCGGGCGCATCGCTCAGGTCATCGCCGATCGTCGCCCGCGCACCGTGTTGACCTTCCCGCCGAACGGCTCGAACGGCCATCCGGATCACGTCACCACCCACCGCCTGACGCTCGCCGCCCTGGAGGCGAGCGGTCACCGCCCGGAACGCGTCGCCTACTTCGCCTCCGACGCCGCCTACGAGGGCGCGGAGCGGCCCGGCTTCCTGGCGCCCGAGGCGTTGCGCCTGGCGCACCTGGCGCCGACGCACGTCGTGGAGGTCGGACCCTTCATCGAGGCCAAGCTCCGGGCGATGGCCCAGCACGAGACGCAGGCGCTGTCGGTCGTACGGTTCATGCGCTCCTTCGCGCGCAGGCTGCTGGTCGAGACCTTCCATCAGGCGGTTCCTGCGCACCCGTTCGGCAGCGGCGCGCACACGGTTCCCTGGTTGTGAGGCGCGCGAGGTGCGCCGCCGGTCGGGGGTGTGGGGGTGTCGGCACTTTTACAGCGGCGCCCCCGAAACCCCGTGGTAGCCTTAAGGCATGATGTTCCGCAGGCCGCGGCTGGCCGAGTTGGAGCCCGCCTACCGGGCCCTGGCGAAAGGGCAGTACGAGGTGGCGTTCACGGTCCTCGAGAACGCCGCACGCCGCCCGTTCGGCCGCCCGGCGCAGGGTCAGTACTGGCTCCATCTCGCGGCGGTCTACGCGCTCTATGCCGAGGACGGCGTCGAGAACGGCGCGCCCGCCCTGCGCAGGGCGGTGGCCGCGGACGCCAACCTCGCCGACAGCCCGCTGTACAAGGCCCTCTTCTGGGAGTTCGCGGCGTATCGCGGAGGGTCCGTCGGGGACATCAAGCGGGGGCTGGTGGCCGTCACGGCCGAGGGCGATCCGGTTGCCGCGTACCACGCGTCGTGCGCGCTGCTCGCGGTGGGTGCCCCGAAGAGCGCCGCGAAGCGGTTGACCGACCTCGATCCCGACACGCTGCCCGCGCACCTGGTGTGGCGGCGTTGGTCGATGCTGGGCCAGGCGTGCGAGGCGCTCGGCGACTGGGACGAGGCGGCCGCGGCCTTCGGTCGCGCCGTCGAGCTGTGTCCGCCGCCGGAGGTGGCCCCCGAGCGCTTGAGCCTGGCGGGAGCCCTGCTCGAGCTCGGCCGCATCGAGGATGTGCTGGCGGTCCTGGAGAAGGTGGACGAGGCGCACTTGCAGCAAGACGAGCGGGCCGTGCAGCGCTACCTCCTCGGGCGCGCGCACCTCGAACGCGGCAACCCGAACCTGGCCCTGGACCTCCTGCGCCAGGCGCACGCACTCGACGCCGAGGCGCCGGAGCAATCGTTCAGCGTGGCGTTCGCGACCGCCCAGGCGCTGGCGGCGCTCGGACGTTTCCCGGAGGCCGGCGGCGCCTTCCGCGAGGCGCTCGCGGTCGCGCCGGCCGAGCACCGCCCGTACACACAGCACGAGGCCGCCTACGCGCTCATCGAGAGCGAGGACCTCGCCGGGGCGGAGGAGCTCCTGGGCGAGGTGGTGGGCGATCCCAGCTACCCGCACCGGGCCGAGGCCCTCGCCGACCTGGCCGACGTCCGCTTCAAGATGGGGGAGTTCGACGCCGCGGGCGAGCTCGCGCATCAGGCGCTCGAGATGGGCGCCACGGCGGCGGCCTGCCTGTGCCTCGGGAACATCGCGTACGAGTACTTCCGGCTCGACGAGGCCGTCACCTACTTCGAGCAGGCGATCAGCGCGAGTCAGCCGGGCGACGCGATCTGGGTGAGCGCGCACCAGATGCTGGCCGACGTCTACGCGCAGTCCGGCGACGCCAAGGCCGATCGCGTGTTCATGTACGCGCGCCTGGCGCTCGAGCACACCGACCCCGCCAGCGAGTGGTTCCTGCCGCTCTCGCGCTACCTCGAGCAGGCGCGCGGCGTCCTCGGCGGCCACGACCGGCTCCTGAACTGAGGGCACGGCGGGCGCGCCCTGCTGGGGCGCCACGCCGTACGTGGGCCCGGAGCACGCCGCGGCCGCCGCGTGAGCTACGCTGGTCCGGTGAGCGATGACCTCAACGAGCGGGTGGGCGTGTTGGCCCGGCGCGAGATCGAGGCGCGCGTTCTCGAGCCCTTCACCCGCGCCGTCGCGGCGGAGCTCGGTGACGAGCGCACGCGCGAGATGCTGGCGCGCGTGGTGCGCGAACAGGCACGGGCCGGAGGCCGAGCGATGCGCGAGCGCGCCCTGGCCGGCGGCTCCGAGGAGGAACGCGCGGGTCCCGGCCTGGAAGCGTTCGCCGAGGGTTGGGAGCCGTGGTTCCGCGGTGGAGCGCTCGAGATCCGCGAGCACGAGCGCACCGCCGACAGCTGGCGCTTCGACGTGGTGCGCTGCCGCTACGCCGAGCTCTACCGGGAGCTCGGCATGGCGGACCTCGGCGCCACCTTGTCGTGCAACAGGGACGCCGCACTGATCGAAGGTTACGACGGCGGCATCGTGCTCGAGCGGGGCGGCACGATCTTGCAGGGAGCTCCGGTGTGCGACTTCCACTACCGGCGCCGGCGCGCGGCGGGCGACGATCCGTACGACGCGCGTGGGGAACGGAGCGACTGACGTGGAGGGCCTGCTGCTGGCCGAGGCGCTGGAGCCGCTGTCCGCGCTCCTGCCGCTGGCGCACACGCAGTGGCGCTTCCCGGACGCCCGCACCGCCGTGCTGCCGCTGGACGACGGCTCGTCGCTATGGATCTCGAGCCGTCCGCCCCACCCCAGGCTCGAGGTGCGCGCCGGGGTGCCGGAACCCGCACGCGCGCGGACCACCTTCCAGGAGCTGCTGGCGGCTCGCGCCGAGGGACCCCTCGTCCGCCTGGCGCAGCACAGCCTGGACAGGGTAGCCGAGCTCGGTTTCGGCGCCACCCAGGGCTTCGTTCCCGCGGCCCCGGTCACGCTCGTGGCCGAGCTCACCGGGCGAAACGCGAACCTCGTCCTGCTCGACGAAGAGCGCCGTATCCTCGGCGTCGAGCGCGTGATCCTGCACGAACGCAACCGCTTCCGCGAGCTCAAGCCCGGCGTGGCCTACGTGCCGCCACCGCCGTACGACAAGCTGGACCCGCGCTCCCTCGACGCGGAGGCGCTCGCGGCCGCCCTCGCCGGCCACACCCTGGCCCAGGTCAAGCGCGTCGTCGACGGCGTCGGGCCGGAGCTGACGGCGGCGCTGGCGGTGGCGGCGGGGGTCGCGCCCGGGGACCGCCTCGAGGGCGACGCGCTGCGCGCGGTCGTTGCCGCGCTCGGCCGACTCGCGCGCGCGCCGAGCCGGGTCCTGGCCGAGACGGGCGGGGGGCGCAGCGTGGCCGACGTTCGGCGCGCCGAGCGCGTCGGTGCCGCGTTGGCGGAGGTCCGCGCGGGTCGGCGCGCCGATCTCGAGCTGGCCGAGAAGCGCGTTCGGGACGCTGAGCTCGCGACCGAGGCGGGCGCGGACGCGGAGCGGTTGCGGGGCGAGGCGGACCTGCTCATGGCGTACGCAGCGAGCGTCCCGGACGGCGCCGAGGAGGTCCGCCTGACCGGGTTCGACGGTGCGGAGACGGTGCTCGAGCTGGATCCGGTTCAGGACGCGCGCGCCAACGCGCGCAAGCGTTACGAGCGCGCGCGCAAGCGCGAGGCGCGGGCCCAGCGGGCCGCGGGCCAGCGCCCGGAGCTCGAACGCGCGCGCGACGAGGCGGCGGCGGCTCTCGAGGCCGTCGAGCGCCTGTCCGAGCCCGAGCTGGTGCGCGCTGCCGAGGGGCTGCGGCGCGCGCGCGCGCGGCGAGGGGCGCCCCGGGTTCCCGGCGTGCGCTTCCGCGATCCGCGCGGGTTCGAGGTGGTGGTGGGCCGCAACGCGCGCGAGAACGACGTGGTCACCTTCCGCCTCGCGCGCAGCCGTGACCTGTGGCTCCACGTCCAGGGGTACACGGGATCGCACGTGATCGTGCGGGCCGAGAACCGCGAGGTGCCGTTCGATACCGTGCTGTTCGCGGCTCGTCTCGCGGCGGGTTTCTCAGCCGCGCGCCAGTCGGACAACGTGCCGGTCGACGTGACCCAACGCAAGCACGTCTGGAAGGTCAAGGGGCAGGGTGCGGGTGCGGTGAACTACACGCAGCAGAAGACCCTCTACGTGACGCCCGCCCGGCGCGATGCCGAGGCCGCCGGCTCGGGCGACGATGCGGTGACGGCGCACCGACCCTGAGGCGCCGCGTCGCGCCGCAACCGGCCCGGCCACCCCCGCGACGCCCACGCCCGGTCCGCACGCCCGCCGCCCGTCGTATGCACGCCGCCCGCGTATGCACGCCGCCGCGTCGGCCCGCGACGCGCGCCCGCCCGCGGGCCGCGCCCGCCCGCGACGCGCGCCCGGTAGCCCGCTCTAGGTAGACTGACGCTCATGGCATCGCGCGCCCGCAACACCGTGCTGGCGACGACCGGCATCCCGATCCTGCTGATCGCCGTCCACGCCACCAACGACGCCTTCACCAGCATGCTGGCGGCTCTCCTGCCCAGCCTCCAGCTGCGCTTCGGCCTGTCGGAGGCGACGCTGGCCGTGTTCGTCGCGACGCTGTCGTTGAGCTCGGCGGTCACGCAGCCCCTGTTCGGGGCGGTGGCCGACCGCGTCGGCCGCCGCACCATGGCCGCGGTGGGCATCCTCACCAGCAGCGTGCTGCTCAGCCTTATGGGCATCGCGCCGACGCCGTTGCTGCTGTTCCTGGTGGTGTTGTTGGGAGGGCTCGGCTCCGCCGCATTCCACCCTGCGGGGACGAGCCTGATGCGGATCCTCGGCGAGCGCGTCAAGGAGCTGGCCGTGGCGGTGTTCAGCAGCGGCGGCACCATCGGGATGGCGCTCGGGCCCGTCGTCATCCTGTTCGTCGCGCGCACCTACGGTCTGCGTGCCTCGCCCGTGCTGATGATCCCGGGCGTGGTGCTGGGAGCGCTGTTGCTCCTCGTCCTGCCACGCGTCCCGGGGACGGCGCAGGCGCGGAAGATCTCGTTCCTCGACCCGAAGCTGGTGATGAGCCCGGTGGGCGTGCTCAGCCTCGCCGGGATCCTGCGCAGCCTTGCGTTCGTGAGCTTCATCAACGCGATGCCGCTGTGGCTCACGCACCTCAAGGGGTTCGCACCCGACTCGCCGGTGATCGCGACGACGCTCGCGTGCTTCGCCCTGGCCGGCGGCCTCGGCGGGATCGCGGCGGGCGCCATCAGCCAGCGGGTGGCCCGCCGGCATCTCATCGTCGGGACCATGCTGCTGGCCCTCCCGGTGATGCTCGCCTCCCTCGCCCTCGCGCCCGGCAGCTTCGCCTTCTACGCCGCGGTCGCCGGTGCGGGCGCGCTCGCCAACGCCTCCGTGCCGCTGCTCATCGTGAGCGCGCAGGACCTGGCGCCCGGTTCGATGGGGGCGGCGACCGGCATGTTGATGGGCTTCACGTGGGGCACCGCCGGGGTGCTCTACCTGGGCATCGGCTTCCTGCAGGAGGCCATCGGCCTGACGGCGGCCATGGTGGTCAGCTTCCTGGGGCTCGTCCCGGCGGCCGTGATCGCGCTGGTGGTGCTGTCGCGCCAACGGGCGGTCGTGGTCGCGTGAGCACGGCGCGCACCGCATGAGCGAGGGGCGCGCCGCGACCGGCGCGCCCCCGTTCCTCGTGACCGGGCGCTCCCCTCAGGCCTTGCCGCTCGACTGGAACAGGTCCATGCGCGCCCGGACCAACGCCTTCATCTCCTCGCGCGCCGGGCCGAGGATCTTCCGAGGATCGAACTCCCCGGGCTTCGCTGCCAGCACCTCCCTCACGCGCGTGGTGAACGCGAGGCGCAGGTCGGTATCGGTGTTGATCTTCGCGATGCCCTCGGTGACGGCCTGGCTCACGTCGTCGTTGTGGATGCCGCTGGCGTCGGCCAGCCGCCCGCCGGCCGCGTTGAGGCGCTCGACGAGCGGCGTCGGCACGCCGCTGGCGCCGTGCATCACCAGCGGGTGCGGGATGCGCGCAGCGATGTCGCGGATGCGCTGGTGGTCGATGAAGGGCCGTCCGGTGCCCTTGTTCGCGCCGTGCGAGGTACCGATCGCGATGGCGAGGTAGTCCGCGCCCGACGCCTCGACGAAGCGCTCCGCCTCGTCGGGTTTGGTGAGGATGACGTCCTCCTCGCTCACGACGACGTGCTCCTCCACGCCGCCCAGACGGCCGATCTCGGCCTCGACCGTGACGCCGACGGCGTGCGCCGCCTCCACCACCCTGCGCGTCTCGGCGATGTTCGCCGCCTCGTCCTCGTGGGACTTGTCGATCATCACGGAGGTGAAGCCGTACCGGATGGCCCGCATGCACGACGCGAAGGAGGAGCCGTGATCGAGGTGGATGGCCACCGGCACGCTCGCGTGCTCGCCCATCACCTTGCAGATGTCGACGAGGATGTCCCCGCCGTAGCTCAGCGCGCCCTCCGACAGCGCGAGAAGCACCGGGCTCCGGGTCTCCTCGGCGGCCTCGAGGATGGCCTGCGTGATCTCCATGTCGTTGGTGTTGAAGGCCCCGACGCCGTACCCGCCCTTGCGGGCGGCGTCGAGGATATCGAGTCCGGGAACGAGTGCCATGGCGCGAGTATACCAGCGTCGCTGGCGCCACTCGACCATCGAACCCCGTCCCCGACGGGCACGAAGGCGCGCTCAGGCGTCGGGGTCGCCCGGCTCGGAGGTGCGCCCGGGCGGCGGAGGCGCCGAGCGGCCGCTCACGACGCCTCCCAGCACGGCCAGCGCGAGGGCCGGCAGGATCGTCGCGATGCGTGTGTTGGAGACGATCAACAGGCCGCCGAGCAGCAGCAACGACGAGATCCAGCGGCCGGCGACCCGCCGTCCGGGGCGCAGGTCGGGATCGGGGCGGAACGCCAGCACGTGGCCCGTGAGGAAGCCCGCGCCGAGGACGATGAAGTAGCCCCACACCGGGATCGCGTGCAGCAGGCTCACGCCACCGGCTCCAGCGCGAGGACGCCGCGTACCACCGCGTCGCACGCGGCGCGCACGGCGCCCGGCAGGTTCCAGGCGTGCCTGTCGCGTTCGCCCACCACGTTGCTGACACCGCGGATCTCCGCGAAGGGCACGTCGAGCGCGAGGCACACCTGCGCCGCGGCCGCGCCCTCCATCGACTCGACGCTCACGTCGTGCCGCCGCCGGATTCGTTCGGCCTCGTCCAACGTCCCCGTCACGCGTTCGGAGGTCGCGAAGCGGACCGTGGGCAGGCCGCCGGAAGACGCGAGGGCGGCCGTCAGCTCGGGATCGGTGGGGAGCTCGTTGTAGCGCGCGGGCGGCCCCGGCAGCAGCGGGAAACCCAACGCCTCGAGATCCTCCCAGGCGGCGCCCTCGCCCGCACCGGTGTCGGTGTTGACCTCGCAGCTCGCGGCGGCGGCGGCACCCACCGGCAGGAAGGCGCCGGCGAAGGTCCCGCCCACGCCGAACTGCACGACGCACCTCGGCGCGAGGCGCTCGATGGCCAGCGCGACGCCCGCGGCGGTGTTGGCCTTGCCGATGCCGAGGTGCGCGAGGCACACGCTCACGGCGCCCAGACGGCCCATCACGCCCTCTCCCCACGCCAGCCGGGCGGGGAGGGTCCGCTGCAGCAACACCCGTACGCCGCGAGCCTCGCTCGGCGTGGCGCTCACGAGCAGCACGGGGCCGTGGGGGTCGCGGGCGGCGGTGTGCCCGCTCGAGGGCGCAGGGGGCGTCGGCGGCATGCTCGAGTGTATCGTCACCGCGCCGCGGAGGCTCTCGCGTCCGGGGGTGGGCCGCGAGCGCGCGGCCGGTCGCGTCGCCGCTCAGGCGGCCTTGGCGGGGATGTCGAGCAGGGCCTGCACGTACGCCGCGGCGTCGTAGGGTTGCAGATCCTCGGCCTTCTCGCCGACGCCGATGAACTTGATCGGCAGACCCAGGTCGCGTGCGATGGGCAGGAGGATGCCGCCCTTGCCGGTGCCGTCGAGCTTCGTCACCACGACGCCGGTGACGCCCACGGCGTCGTGGAAGCGGCGCGCCTGCTCGAGGCCGTTCTGACCGGTGACGGCGTCGAGGACGAGCCAGACGTCCTTCGGCTCGGCCGGATCGGCCTTCGCGATGACGCGTTGCACCTTCTTCAGCTCCTCCATGAGGTTGTGCTTCGTGTGGAGGCGTCCGGCCGTGTCGACGAACAGCAGGTCGATGCCGCGCGCCGCGCGGGCCTGGGCGGCGTCGAAGGCCACCGCGCCGGGGTCGCTGCCGTCGGGCCCCGTCACCGTCGGGATGTCCAGGCGCTGCCCCCAGACGGCGAGCTGGGCGCTGCCGGCCGCCCGGAAGGTGTCGCCCGCGGCGAACATCACGCGCTTGTCGAACCCCCGGTAGTACTGCCCCAGCTTCGCGATGGTGGTGGTCTTGCCCACGCCGTTGACGCCGACGACCATGACGACGTGGCCGCGCGTGTCCACCATGTTGCGGGTGACGTCGAGCTGGAAGCCGACGCGCCGGAGCTTCTGGCGCAGGCGGTCCGGCTCGAGCTGATCCATCAGCGCCTTCTCGAGCGACGCGCGGAAGGGCGTGCCCCGCTCCCGCTCCTTCTTGGCGTCCGCCACGACCAGGGCCGACAGGCGCGCTCCGACGTCGGCGCCGATGAGCGCGAACTCCAGGTCGTCCCAGTCCATCTCCCAATCCGGACCCGCGTCCTGGCCCAGCGCCGTGCGCGTCTTGCTGAGGCCCTGCCGCAGGCGATCGAACCAACTCATCCGTCGCGACCTCGCTCGCCGCCGGCGGTGCCGGCCTTGTCCCCGCCGCGGAGGCCGTCACCCTCGCCGGCGGCACTCTCGGGTGGCCCGCCGTGCGCGTTGCCGCCGGCGGACGAGTCTCCTCGGGCGGGGCCGCTCCCGGACGGCCCGACCTTGGGCGAGCCGCTCTTCGAGGATCCCCGTTTGGAGGGAGCTCCCTTCGAGGTCGCGTGCTTGGCCTCGTCCTGCGGCTTCTGTGGGTTGTCGTCGGGCAGCCCCTGGTTGATGGCGATCAGGGCCATCCCGATGCGGTGCAGCACGCGGCGCTTGCCGAGGATGACGACGAGGTCCGTGACGCCCGGGGCGCTGGTGGTGCCGGTGAGCGCGGCGCGCAAGGGCTGCAGCACCTTGCCCATCGCCACGCTCTGCGACTGGACGTACTCGTGGAGCAGGTCGTCGACGCCGTCGAAGTCGAAGAACTCGAGCATGGACAGCTCGCGCTCGAGGTCCTCGAGGTACTTCTGCCCGGCCGCCAGCTGCTTGCGCGCGTCGGCGTCGTATCGCACGTCCTGCGTGAAGAAGTAGCCGCACTGCGCCACGATCTCGGCGAGCGTCTCGGCGCGCGGGCGCAGGACGTCGACGACGTCGAGCAGGTAGTCCTCGTCGTCCCAGTCGTAGCCCTCCTGCCGCAACAGCGGCGCCACGCGCCGCCCGATCTCCTCGAGCGGGAGCACCTCGCGCAGGTACTTGGCGTTGAAGTACCGAAGCTTCTTCAGGTCGAAGACCGGTCCGCCCAACGATACGCGGCGGATGTCGAAGTGCGCGATCATCTCATCGACGTCGAAGAACTCGCGGCCATCGGGCATGCTCCAGCCCATGGTGGCCAGGAAGTTGAGGAGCGCCTCGTGCAGGATGCCCTGCGCCCTGTACGAGTCCACCGAGGTATCGAGCTTTCGCTTGCTCACCTTGCTCTTGTCGGGGTTGCGCAACAGCGGCATGTGGATGAAGGTCGGCAGCTCCCAACCGAACGCGCGGTAGAGCAGCACGTGGATGGGGGTGCTGGTGATCCACTCTTCGGCGCGCAGCACGTGGGTCACGCCCATCGCGTGGTCGTCGACCACGTTGGCGAGGTGGTACGTCGGGTAGCCGTCGCTCTTCAACAAGACCGGGTCGCGGATCTCCACGTTGTCGATGCTGATCTCGCCGCGGAGCTCGTCGGTGAACGCCGTCGCGCCGTCGTCCGGGGTGATGAGCCGCACGACGTGGGGCTCGCCGGCGGCCGCACGCCGCGTCTGCTCCTCGGGGGCCACCTCACGGCCGCGACCGTCGTACCCGAGGCGCCGCCCGAGCCGCTTCTGCTCGGTACGCATGGCGTCGAGCTCCTCGTTCGTCTCGAACGCCCGGTAGGCGCGCCCCTCATCGACGAGACGGCGGGCGTGGTCGCGGTAGCTCTCCAGGCGCTCGCTCTGGCGATACGGCCCGTGCTCGCCGCCGAGCTCCGGCCCCTCGTCCGGCGTGATCCTCAACCATCGGAACATCTCCAGGACGCGCGCCTCGGCGTCGGCCCGGTAGCGTTGGCGATCGGTGTCCTCGAGCCGGAAGATGAAGCGCCCGCCGTGCTTCTTGGCCAGTACGTAGTTGAACAAGCCGATGTACGCCGTACCGACGTGCGGGTCTCCGGTCGGTGACGGTGCAATCCGCGTGACGACAGTCATGGAGGCGCCTCCTCTTCGGGGCATCATAGCCCACCGGGCCGGGCCCCGGTGTTGCCGCCAGGCCCGTCCCTGGCGTATTTCCAGCGATCGACGCGGGTCCCGTGGGAGCGCGCGGACGGGGCGCGCGACGCCCTGCTCAGCGGACCAGGAGCGTGACGAGCGTGACGCCCGCAACGGCCCACAGGTACGGCGCGAAGGCGCGGAACGCGCCCCGGCGCAACACCGCGAACAGGGCCATGAGCGCGAGATAACCCGTGGCGAACGACACCAGCATCGTCAGCAACAGGGGACCCCAGCCGACGGCGGAGGCGCGCAGGTCGCCGACGCCGAGAGCGGTGACGCCCAGCGACACCACCAGGTACATCAGGAACGACAGCCGCGGAGCCAACTCGCGGTCGGCGCCGCGGCCGAGCAGCGTCGCGATGGTGATGCCGGAGCGCGAGATCCCCGGCACGACCGCGAGGCCCTGAGCCACGCCCGCGAGCAGCGCATCGAGGAAGCTGACCTTGGTGGCGTCGTCCTTCGGGCCCGAACGCGGCGCGAACCACAGGATGAAGCCCGTGACGATGAGCGCGATCGATACGGGGAAGGGTGCGTTCAGGCGTTCGAAGACCGACTTCAGGCCGAGCCCGATGATGGCGGTGGGGATGGACCCGACGATCACGAGGAGCGCGAGGCGCCAGTCCGCCCCGCGCCTCGCGTCGGCCGACACCAGCCCGGACACGAACCCCCCCACGGCCCGCGCGACGTCGCGCCGCAGGTAGACGAGCACCGCGAGCAGCGTGCCGGTGTTGGTGGCGATGTCGACCCACAGCTTGAGCGAGTCGCCCCAGCCGAGGTAGTAGTTCACGAGCACCAGGTGCCCCGAGCTCGACACCGGTAGGAACTCGGTGAGGCCCTGCACCACGCCAAGGACGATGGCCTGCACGAGCGTCATGTTCGCTCCCCCTCAGCCTTCCGGCGCGCGGCTCGCCGCGCCCCAACGCAACGCGAGGCCGCACCCGGGTGGGGGAGAGCCTCGCGAGATGTCCCGGCGATCGCCGCGACCGATGCTAGCTGCATGGGGGTGCCGCCGGGTCGGAACCGCCGACGGCCCCCACCTACGTCAACGCTTGCTGAACTGCGGCGCGCGGCGTGCCTTCTTGAGGCCGTACTTCTTGCGCTCGACGATGCGAGCGTCGCGCGTCAGATACCCTCCCTGCTTGAGGGTGGCGCGGAAGTTGGGATCTACCTTCAGGAGCGCGCGCGCGACGCCCAGCTTGATGGCGTCGGCCTGGCCGCTCGGACCGCCCCCCTCGACCGTGATGAGGGCGTCGTAGCGACCCGCCGTGTTCGTCGCCTTGAGGGGCTCGAGCGCCTGAACGCCCACCAGGATGCCCCGGAAGTACTCCTGGAAGTCGCGGCCGTTGACCGAGATGCGGCCGCTCCCGGGCCGCAGGAAGACGCGCGCGACCGCCGCCTTGCGGCGTCCCGTGCCGTAGTACTGATCCATCAAGCCAGCTCCATCTCGCGCGGCTGCTGCGCCTGATGCGGGTGCGCGTCGCCGGCATAGACCTTGAGGCGGCGGATGAGCCTGCGACCCAACCGGTTCTTCGGCAGCATCCCCCACACCGCGTGCTCCAGCACGCGCTCGGGATGCTTGTCGAGCATCACGCGGGCCGTGGTCGACTTCAAGCCGCCCTGGTAACCGCTGTAGCGGGTGTAGACCTTCTGGTCGAGCTTGCGACCCGTGAACACCACCTTCTCGGCATTGACCACGATCACGAAGTCGCCGCAAGCCGTGTTGGGGGTGAAGTCCGCCTTGTGCTTGCCTCGCAGGAGCGTCGCGATGCGGGTCGCCAGACGTCCGACGGTCTGCCCGGCGGCGTCGACGACCACCCAGTCGTTGCGCGTCTCCTTCGGGAACAACGTTTTCACGATTCCTCACGTCCTTAACCTGGGCTTGCCGGAGTGATCGGGGCCGACAAATCACGAAGCCAAACGCGAGCTTAGCACAGCCGCGTCCGGGCAGTAAAGCGCGGCGCAGCCGGGCCGCGTGCGCCCCATCGCTCACGATAGAATGCCTCGGTCGCCGTTGGAAGGGGGCACCATGCTCCGCGTCGCCCGCGTGGTCGGTGTAGTGTCGCTCGCCGTCGTCGTCGTGCTGGTCGCCGCCCTGCTCTACCTTCGTACCTCGCTGCCGCGCGTGAACGGAACCGTCGAGCTCCCCGGCCTGCACGACACCGTCGACGTGGTCCGCGACCACTACGACGTGCCCCACATCTTCGCTCACAACCAGGAGGACGCGATCTTCGCGCTCGGCTACGTCCACGCGCAGGACCGGCTGTGGCAGATGGACTTCCAGCGCCGGGTGGGGGCGGGTCGCCTGTCCGAGCTCCTTGGCTCGGCGACCGTCGGCACGGACCGATTCCTGCGGACCCTCGGGGTCTACCGCGCCGCCCAGGCGAGCCTGACGCGCATGAGCGCGCGCTCGCGCGCCCTGATCGACGCCTACGTGGCGGGAGTCAACGCCTACCTCGTCGCCCACCGGGGACCGTGGCCGCCCGAGTACGTCGTGCTCGGCGTCGAGCCCGAGCCCTTCACGGCCGCGGACGTCGTGGTGTGGGGGAAGATGATGAGCTGGGACCTCTCGGGGAACTACGACACGGAGCTGCTGCGCGCCCGCATCGTCGGGGCCTTGAAGCCGGACGATCCTGCGGCCCTGCTTCGTGCGCTGTGGCCCGGCTATCCGCAGGGCGCGCCGATCGTCCTTCCGAGCTTCGAGGTGGGCGCGGCCGACCTCGACCTCGCCGCGCTGGCATCCGCGAGCGTGCCACCGGCGCCGGAGGGGAGCGGCTCGAACGACTGGGTGCTGGCGGGGTCGCGGACCGCGTCCGGCCAGCCGATCCTCGCCAACGATCCGCACCTGGACCTGGGCGCGCCGTCGCTGTGGTACCTCGCTCACCTCTCCGCGCCGGGCCTCGACGTCATCGGCGGCACGTTGCCGGGCACGCCCGCCGTGCTCCTCGGCCGCAACGACCGCATCGCGTGGGGTTTCACCAACACGGGGCCCGACACGCAGGACACCTTCGTCGAACGCGTCGATCCCCGGGATCCGTCTCGTTACCTGACGCCCGAGGGGAGCGCGCCGTTCTCGACGCGGCGCGAGGTCATCCACGTGAAGGGAGCGGACGACGTCGTATTCACCGCGCGGGCCACCCGGCACGGGCCGGTCGTGTCCGACGTGTCCGCCGGGGCGTCGAACGCCGCACGCGCCGCCGCGGCGGGCGGCGCGACGGCCACCGCCGGCGACGTCGTCCTGGCGTTGCGGTGGACGGCGCTGGACGACGACGACCTCACGCTGCAGGCGATCCTCGAGATGAACGTGGCGCGCACCTGGGACGGCTTCGTCCGCGCCCTCGAGGCCTTCGCCACGCCGCAGCAGAACATCGTCTACGCCGACGTCGACGGTCACATCGGCTACTACGCGCCGGGGCGCATCCCCATCCGGGGCGCGGGCGACGGCAGCGTGCCCGCGCCCGGCTGGACGGGCGCGTACGACTGGACCGGCTTCGTGCCGTTCGATCGCCTCCCGCACGCCTTCGACCCGCCGTCGGGGCGCATCGTGACGGCCAACAACCAGGTGGTGCCGGACGACTACCCGTACTACCTCACACGCGATTGGGGCGAGCCGTACAGGGTGGAGCGCATCACCCGCCTGCTCGATCAGGCACCGGGAGCCACGCTCGACGGGATGGCCGCCATCCAGGGCGATCAGGTCTCGCTGTTCGCGCGGGCGTTCTTGCCCACGCTGCGCGCCGTTCAACCCGCCACCGACGAGGAGCGTCGCGCCCTCGCGACGATCGCGGGCTGGGAGGGCGCGATGGAGCGGGACGAGGCCGCGCCGCTGGTGTTCGAGGCGTGGTACCGCGCGCTGTTCCGGCGCGTGGCGGCCGACGAGCTGGGCGACCTGTTCCCGGACTTCCAGGGCTTCAGGCCGTTGTTCCTGCAGGGCGTGCTCGACGGCGATCTCCCTTGGTGCGACGACGTGCGCACGCCCGGGGTGGAGAGCTGCGCGTTGGAGGCGCGCGCCGCCCTCGGGGACGCGGTGGACGAGCTGGCTCGGCGCTACGGTCCCGATCCCGCGCGCTGGACCTGGGGCCGCGCGCACCGCGCCGTGAGCGACCACGCCGTCTTCGGGTCCACGGCGCTCGCGCCGCTGTTCGACCTGAGCATCGCGAACGGCGGCGGCGCCTTCACCGTGGACGCCGCCCGCTCCGATCCGGCCTCGACGACGGCGCCCTACCGGCAGACCGCCGGTCCCGGCTACCGCGCGCTCTACGACCTCTCGAACCTCGATGCCTCGCGCTTCATCCAATCGACGGGGCAGTCCGGCAACGTCCTCTCGCGTCACTACCGCGACTTCGTGCGGCGTTGGCGCGATGTCGGGTACGTGCCGATGAGCGTGGATCGCGCCGCGGCCGAGCACGGCGCGATCGGCACGCTGACGTTGCGCCCCGGCCCGTGAGGCGGGCACGGCCGGCCGCGGTCGCGCTCGGCGCGGGCGTTCGGCGGCGTGCGGGATCAGTCCGGGTAGGGGCGCCCGCGCTGGCTGCAGGCCAGGCGGCGGCGCAGCCCCAACCGGTCGATGAGCGCCGCCGTCGCTCCTGCGACGTGCTCGGTACCGCCGTCCACGCGCAGGTAGTGGCCGCGCTGCGGGAGGGGGAGGACCGTCGCGCCGTCCTCGGGCGCCTCCGGCGGGGCGACCAGATCGCCCGCCGGCACCGCGTCGGCCCGGCCGACCTGAAGCGCGAGCGCCGCGAGCACCACGTACAATCCGGTCCGTGACGTGACCGGCAGCGCGATCCCGTCGAGCGACGCCTCCAGCCTGCCCCGCATCGCGCGCACCGTTCCCGCGTGGCGCACGGCGTCCGCGGCGGTGATGGAGGCGAACGCCTCGGTGCCGCGACGGCGCGCGACCTCGCTCCAGCGCAGGGTGCTGTCGAGGGCGGCCGCCAGGGCACCGGGATCGACGGCCAGGTCGCGCTCGAGCAGCTCGCGTTCCCGCAACAGGCGCATCGCAGCCACGGGCTCGGGCTCGCCGGTCTCGCGCAGCGCCTGGCGCACGCCGTCGACGCCGAGAGACTCGACGAGACGCGCCAGTGCCGCGCTGAGGTGCGCCTCGTGCAGCACGGCGCGCGCGTGCGGGGCGCGCGCAACCCGGTCGGAAGCCGCGCCGAAGAGCACCATCAGGACGGCCGGCGTCACGCTGTCGAAGAGACCGAAGGGGAGGGGTGCCTCGCGAGGCAACGCGAGCTGCCACAGGCCGCCGTTGGTGCGCAGCGCCCACGGCGAGAGGGCGGTGCTCGGGCCGCCGGCAAGCGTGTCGCCCACCCCGTACACGTTGACCACCGGCGCCCCGCCTCCGGGGCCCGTGGTGTGCTCGAGGAGGTGGTACGCGAGGTGGCGGCCGACCGCCTCGGGGCGTACGCGCAACGGGTCGAAGGGGTCGGTCCCGGCGGCCGCCAGGATCGGCACGACGGCGGCGTGGGCGACGCCGAGCGCGTCCAGCGCGGGGCGCGCCACGAGGCGTTCCTGGGCGCGTTGCAGGGCCAACGCGAGGGCGGCCCGGCGCGGGACCGCGGAGGTGGTGACGACGGCGTTCAAGACGACCTCCTGCGACGGCAGCATAGCCGCCTCCCACGCGCCGCGGCGTGCGCGTTGACCCGTGCCGCGCGGCGGCCCTCAGGCAGCTGGGCGCCGCAGGCCGCTCGGGAGCAGGCTGCGCACGCTCCCGCCGCTGCGCCGTCCCCATCCGAGGGGGTGCCCCAGCACCGCGACGCGCAGCCATCCGTCGGGGCCGCTCGCCGCCACCGGCTCGCCCGCCCGGAAGCGCGCGAGGCGCGGGTCGTCGGGATCCAGGTCGAGCATCTCGCCCGCCGCGCTCCGCCCGTCCGCCGCCGCCGACGCGCCGCCCTCCGGCGCTGCCAGCGCCAACGCGTGCGCCGGCACGAAGCGCGCCCCGCGCGCGTCGCCCAGGTACAGGCCGGCGCGCAGGACGAAGGCGCCCGCCAGGTCGAGCCGCTTCGCGAGCGCCGGCGGCGGGGCGAACAGGCGACCGCGGTGCTCCAGCATCGCCGCGCGCGCCGCCGGCTCCTGCGGCAGGGCGGCCGCGGCGAACGCCCGCCACGCCGCGCGCGTTGCGGCGCCGGGCTCGGAGGCGGACACACGCCCCTCCCGCGCCCTGCCGGGCAGGCGGCGCGCCCCTGGCGTTGCGGCCGGCGCCGCGCCCGGGAGCCGCTGCAGGCGCACCACCGTGTGACCGTCGCCGTGCACGAGGTGCGGCCAGAGGCGAGCGGCGCCGGGAACCGGAGCGAGCCCGCTCGCGGCTCCCGGCACCGGTGCGGGCACCACCTCGATGTCGACGCGCTCGTCGAGCAGCCTGCCCACGACCTCCTCGTTCTCGGCGGGCTCGAACGTGCAGGTGCTGTAGGCCACCACCCCGCCGGGCCGCACCAGCTCGACGGCGGCTCGAAGCAGCTCGAGCTGTACGCCGCTGCACGACCGCACCAGCCCCTCGCTCCACTGTGCGCGGGCCGCGGCGCTCTTCCGGAACATCCCTTCGCCGGAGCACGGCGCATCGAGCAGCACGCGATCGAAGCGACCCGCCCAGAGGCGCGCGAGGCGCAAGGGGGCGCTCGAGGTGACGATGGCGTTGCGCACGCCCGCCCGCTCGAGATTGCCGATGAGGCTGCGGGCGCGTACCTCGTCGACCTCGTTGGCGACCAGCAGGCCATCGCCCGCCAGCGCCGCGGCGAGCTGGGTGGCCTTGCCGCCCGGCGCAGCGGCCAGGTCCAGCACGCACTCGCCTGGCCGCACGCCGAGCGCCTCGGCCGGCGCCATCGCGCTCGGGTCCTGCAGGTAGTACAGGCCCGCGTCGTGCAGGGGGTGCAAGCCGGGTCGCGCGTCGGCGGCGTCGAGGACGAAGCCCTGGCGACACCAGGGGACGGGGTCCAGCGCCCACGGGAGGCGCTCGCGAAGCCACTGCGCCGAGGTCTTGAGGGTGTTCACGCGCAGTCCGGCCGCGGGGGGAGCTCGAGCGCGGCGAGCAGCGCATCGGCGTCCACGGAGCCCAGCGAGCGCATGGCGCGCACGAACGCGAGGGGCAGCGCGGGCAGCTCGCCCCCCAGCGTCACGCGTCGGTCTCGCCGGCGGGATCGGAGCCGAGGTGCTGGATCTCCTCGATGAACCGGTCCACGGAGTCGAAGTCGCGGTAGACGCTGAGGAAGCGGATGTACGCCACGTCGTCGAGGTTGCGCAGGAACTGCAGCGTGCGGCGCCCGATCTCCTCCGAGGCGATCTCCGGCGCCTGGACCTCGTCTTCGAAGCTGTAGGCGAACTCCCGCAGCTGTTTCTCGGTGACCGGACGCTTGTTGCAGGCGATCCTGAGCTTGTCGAGCAGCTTGTCGGGATTGAACGCCTCGTGGCGCCCCGATCGCTTGCGCACCATGAGCGCCTCGAACTGCGCTCGCTCGTAGGTCGTGAATCGCCGGTGGCACACGGCGCATTCGCGGCGGCGGCGGATCGCGGCGCCCTCGTCCGAGGGGCGCGAGTTGATCACGCGGGTGTCCTCCGACGAGCAGAACGGGCACCTCATCGCGGTGCCCCCGACCGCGCGGCGACGCGCCTCACGGGAGCCGTTGGCGCGGCGAATCCGCCAGGTCGGCCTCCGGCTCCTCCTCGTCGACGAGGTGGCGGCGCAGGGCGGGAGCCCCGTGCGGGCGGCCGAACGGCTCGCCGTCGTCGAACGCGTCGAGATCGTCGAGGACGGCCCGGTCCTCCTCGTCGCGGACCTCGTCGGCCTCCTCGTCGGCGTACAAGGTGGCCTCGAGATCGTCCTGGCGGACGTTCACGTCGAGCGCAGCGCGCACCTCCGGCAGGAGCGTCTCGGCCACCCTCGGCGGCGGCGGGAGGTCGACGAACACGTCCTGGCCGCTCACGCCGGCCGCGGAGCCGGAGCCGAGGAAGCGCACGCTCCGAACGAGCGCAGCGTCATGACGCGGATCGGCCGGCGTGCGCGACGGCACGACGAGGTTCACGCGGGGGGCCTCGTAGCGGTCGCGGAAGCTGCGGACCAACGACGCCAGGGCGCCGTGAACGGTCGCCATCTGCGGCTGGCGGCCGCGCGGGGGCGCGATCAGGACGACCCAACCCCCGTCCAGCAGGCGGGCGGCCGTCTTCAGGGTGAGGTAGGCGCTGCGCAGGTTCTCGGCCAGCAGCTCGGCGAACTCGCCCTCGCCGAGGTTCTCGAAGGGCGTGTGACTCTCCTGGCCCGACACGTGCACGACGCCGCCGAGCGCGCCGAAGATCTCGAACACCTTGTGGAACGCGCCGAGGACGTCCATGTGGGTCGTCATGTCCGCCTGGATCGGGATGGCCTGGCCGCCGAGCTCCTCGATCTCCGCGGCCGTCTTGGAGGCCAGATCGACATCACGGTCGGCGCACACGACATCGTAATCGGACTGCCCGTAGGCCAGTGCGACGGCGCGACCGAAGCCCTGGCCCACGTTCGTGACCAGGACGACCCGGGCTGGTTCCATGAGGACAAGGATACGACGGTGCCGCCCCCCTCTCAACAACCGGCACGACGCCGCGACGGGCGCTTCGGGCCGCCTCGGACGTGGGCGACCGCGCGCCGGCGCGCGGTCGGCGCGACCTGTGAGGTGGTTCATCCCGCTCCGGCCCGCGCCCGCGGTAGAACGGAGCCACCCACGGTCGCGCGCGCACCCGCCCGCATCCGGGCGCGCGGCCGGCTTTCGGGGCGCGGTCCGCTCCCTGGGGGCCTCGCGCCCCGCGGGGCACGTGCCGCGTCCGGCCCGCCCGTACGGGTGTCGCCCGGGGGAGGATCCGGGCGGCCGGAGCGGGGACCCGCCCGCCGGAGGAGCGCTGAGCATGCTGGGACGCAAACCGAAGGACAAGCAGGAGGGCGCGAAGAGCGAGCCCTTCACCTACATCCACCGCGGCACCACGCTCGAGGGCAACCTCGTGGCCGAGGGGCGCGTGCGCGTTCACGGGGAGATCCACGGCAACGTGAAGGTGAACGGCGTGCTGGAGGTGGCCGAGGCGGGCGTCATCGAGGGCGACCTCGTCGAGGCCGACGACGTGAAGATCCTCGGGCGCGTGCATGCCAGCGTCGCCGCCCGCGGCAAGATCGAGATCTGGAAGGACGGCGAGCTCGTCGGCGACGTGCGCGCCTCGGCGCTGGACATCGAGGAGGGCGCGGCGTTCACCGGGCGCAGCGAGATGGCCGCGCAGGGGCAGGTGGCGGCCCGACTGCCCGAGCGCGCCGGCATGCCCGCGGCGGCGCAGGTACGGCCGCGCGAGGAGCCCGCCGGCCTGGTGGACCTTCCCGGCGCGGCGGGCGCCATCCCTGAACCGGAGATCTGAGCTGGTCGGCCGCCGGTCGGCCCGATCCTGCCGAGCGCCGGACCGCCCCGGTTCCCCCTCACGACGGGCGCCGTTTGTGGGGACCCCGTCGGGTGCTGCTAGAATGGGTCGTGCACGTAGAGGCCACCAAGCGACGCGGACCCGCCGCGGACACCAGGAGGCGCCATGGCGCTTGAGCGTTGGTTCCGGCGGAACCGCCCTACGCGCAAGGAGGACGACAACACCCCTGCCGGCCTGTGGATGAAGTGCGAGGCCTGCAGTGCCCAGATCTACCGCAAGGACCTCGTCGCGAACGCGTACCTGTGCCCGGAGTGCGGGCACCACTACCGCATGCCGGTCGACGCCCGCATCGAGCTGCTGGCGGACGAGGGCAGCTTCGAGCAGTGGTCCGGCTCGATCCAGGCCGAGGACCCTCTCGAGTTCGTCGACACCCAGCCGTACATCGAGCGCATGGCCAAGAACCAGCAGAAGCACGGCCGCCCGGACGCCATCGTCACGGGCGGTGCCGAGCTCGACGGGCAGCGCATCGCGCTGATCGTGATGGACTTCTTCTTCCTCGGCGGCTCCATGGGCTCGGTGGTGGGGGAGGAGATCGCACGCGCCGCCGAGCGGGCCGCGCTCGAGGGGCGGGCGCTGGTCGCCTGCACGGCCTCGGGGGGCGCGCGGATGCAAGAAGGGGCGCTGTCGTTGATGCAGATGGCGAAGACGACCGTGGCGCTCGAGCAGCTCGCGCGCCGTTCGCTGCCCTACCTGTGCGTCCTGACCGATCCCACCACGGGCGGCGTCACCGCCAGCTTCGCGACCCTCGGCGACGTGATCTTCGCCGAGCCCGGCGCCCTCGTGTCGTTCGCGGGACCGCGCGTCATCCAGCAGACCATCAAGCAGGACCTGCCCGAGGGGTTCCAGCGCTCCGAGTTCCTGCTGAAGAAGGGGATGCTCGACGACGTCGTGAACCGCAAGGAGCTCAAGGAACGGCTGGCGGTCACGTTGCGGGCCCTGTGCAGCGCCCTGCCCGAGCGGGCCGCCGAGGAGCACCGTGCCGCTGCCCTTTGAGAAACCGATCGAGGATCTCGAGGCGAAGATCCGCGACATGCAGGCCTACTCCGCGGACCAGCAGATCGACCTGACCGAGGAGATCACCCTCCTCCAGCAGCGCCTCGAACGGCTCAAGCGCGAGACCTTCGACAACCTGACGCGCTGGCAGCGCGTCCAGGTCGCCCGCGCGTCGGGCCGCCCGACCGGGCTCGATTACCTGCAGCACGCCTTCGAAGGGTTCCAGGAGCTGCACGGCGACCGGGCGCTGGGCGACGACCCCGCGATCGTGGCCGGGCTGGCGCGGCTGCGCGGGCGGGCGCTCGTCGTGGTGGCGCAGCAGAAGGGGCGGGACACGAAGGAGAACATCCACCGGAACTTCGGCATGCCGCATCCGAGCGGGTACCGCAAGGCGATGCGCATGTTCGATCTGGCCGACAAGTTCCGGTTGCCGGTGGTGACGCTCATCGACACGCCGGGGGCGTACCCGGGGATCTCCGCCGAGGAACAGGGGCAGGCCTGGGTCATCGCCGAGAGCATCCGCCGCATGACACGGCTGCGGGTGCCCGTCGTGAGCGTCGTCATCGGCGAGGGGGGCTCCGGCGGCGCGCTCGCCATCGGCGTCGCCAACCGCGTGCTGATCCTCGAGAACGCCATCTACTCGGTCATCAGCCCCGAGTCGTGCGCGGCCATCTTGTGGCGCGACGCCGCGGAGGCCGAGAAGGCGGCCGAGGCGCTGAAGCTCACCGCCTACGACCTGGTGGAGCTCGACGTGGTCGATCGCGTGGTGGAGGAACCGGTCGGGGGGGCCCACAAGGACCGTGAGCGGACCATCGCGGCCGTGCAGCAGGCCCTCGTCGACGAGCTCGACGAGCTCGCGAAGCTCGGGCCGGAGCAGCTCGTGGAGAATCGCCACGCCCGCTTCCGGGCGTTGGGCCGCTTCCGGGACGCGGCCTGAGCCGCCCGCCGCCCTTCGGCCCTGCGCCGCCCGCGCCGCTCCCCGCCCCTCGGCCGCGCGCGGCCTGAGCCGCGCCCCGCGATCGGCCCTGTACCGCCTGAGCCGCCCCCCCCGATCGGCCGTGTACCGCCTGGGCCGCTCGCCGCCCGTGCGTCCTGAGCGGCTCGCCGCCCGTCAGCCGCGCGCGGCCTGCCGCAGCTCCTCGAGGTTGTCGCGCACCGTGCCGTGCCCGCCGAAGACGGCGCTGCCCGCGACCAGGATGTCGGCTCCCGCCTTGACAACCCTGCGCGCCGTGGCCGGCGCGATCCCGCCGTCGACCTCGATGGCGCAGTTGGGGTTGCGGCGGTCGCGCAGCCGTGCGAGGGCGGCGAGGCGCTGGAGCGTCGCCGGGATGAAGTCCTGGCCGCCGAACCCGGGGTTCACGCTCATCACCAGCGCCTGGTCGAGGTACGGCAAAGCGCCTTCGAAGACGTCCAGCGGCGTCAGCGGGTTGACGGCCAGCCCGGCCCGAGCGCCGCTCTCGCGGATGACCTGCAAGACGCGGTGGAGGTGCGGCGTCACCTCGGCGTGGACCGTCAGCGTGGCGGCCCCCGCCTGCGCGAAGGATTCGAGCATGCGCTCCGGCTCGACGATCATGAGGTGTACGTCGATCGGCAGCGAGGTGACGCGGCGGACGGCCGACACCACCAGCGGGCCCATCGTGATGTTCGGAACGAAGCGCCCGTCCATCACGTCGACGTGGATCATGTCGGCGCCCGCCTCGTCGGCCTCGGCGATCTGCGCGCCCAGGCGCGTGAAGTCCGCGGCCAGGATGGAGGGCGCGAGGCGCGGCGTGTCGCTCACGCCGCGGAGTATACCAGGGGGCCTCGGCGCCTCGGCCGGTCCGGCCGGCGCCGACGCCCGTCGGCCGTGCGACACCGGCGCGGTAGTTGACAGGTTAGGTAAGGTAGCAACGTCGCGACGTTCGCAGGATCCGCGTCGCCGCGCCCCACCGTCAGGAGGATGGCATGAGCGAATACGCACACCCCGAGGTCCTGGTCGATACCGCATGGGTCGAGGAACACGCCGGCGACGACGGCCTGCGCGTGTTCGAAGTGGATGAAGACGTTCTGCTCTACGAGCAGGGGCACGTCCCGGGCGCGGTCAAGCTGGACTGGCACACGGAGCTCCAGCGGCCCGATATCCGCGACTTCGTCGACGAGGCGGGCTTCAGGGCTCTGATGGAGAAGAAGGGCGTCTCCAACGACACCACCGTGGTGCTCTACGGCGACAAGTCGAACTGGTGGGCCGCGTACGCCTTCTGGTTCCTGAAGTACAACGGCCATGCGGACGTGCGGCTGATGAACGGCGGCCGCCAGAAGTGGACGGCCGAGGGGCGCGCGCTGGAGCAGGGGCGGCCCGACATCGTCCCGGGAAGTTACCGGGTGCCGTACCGCGACGCCAGCATCCGCGCCTTCGCGACCGACGTGCTCCACCACGTCCTCACCGTGCAGGAGGGGCGCGGCGCGCTGGTCGACGTCCGCAGCCCCCAGGAGTACACGGGCGAGAAGCTGCACATGCCCGAGTACCCGCAGGAGGGCGCTCTCCGGGGCGGCCACATCCCCGGTGCGGCGAACATCCCGTGGGCGAAGGCGGTAGGCGACGACGGCACCTTCCGGAGTGCCGACGAGCTGGTCGAGCTCTACGGGTCGAAGGGCGTCACGCAGGACAAGGACGTGGTGGCCTACTGTCGCATCGCGGAGCGGAGCAGCCACACGTGGTTCGTGCTGAAGTACCTGCTGGGCTTCCCGCGGGTGCGCAACTACGACGGGTCGTGGACCGAGTGGGGCAACCTCGTGGGCGCCCCCATCCATCAGGGCGATCGTCCCTGACGACCGGTCCGGGCCCAGGTGAAGGGACGAGCGGGCGGCCACCGGCCGCCCGCTCGTCGTTCGGGTTCCGTCGACGCGCTCAGGCGACGGCGGTGACCGGATCGAGGACCGCCCGCACCGCGGCCTCGAGCGCGCCGAGCCCCTCGTCGAGCTCGGCGTCGCTGAGCCGCAGCGGCGGCAGCAGGCGGATGACGTTCCCGAACGTGCCGGTCGGCAACAGCACCAGGCCGTGATCGCGCGCGTGTGCGACGATCCCCTCCACCGCGGCCGAGTTCGGCTTGCGGCCGCCCGCCTCGACGAACTCGACGCCGATCATCGCACCGAGCCCGCGAACCTCGCCGATCTGCGGGAACTCGCGCTTCAGTGCGCCCAGACGCGCGGTGGCCCGCTCGCCGATGACCGCGGCCCGCTCGATGAGCCCCTCCTCCTCCAGCACGTCGAGCGTGGCCAGCGCCGCGGCGCAGCTCACGGGGTTGCCGCCGAAGGTGGAGCCGAGCATCCCGGGCGCGATGGCGTCCATGATCGACGCCTTGCCGATCACCGCGGAGAGCGGGAAGCCCGAGGAGAGCGCCTTCGCCGTCGTCACGAGGTCGGGCTCGAGCCCGTAGTGGTCGACCGCCCACATCCGTCCGGTGCGGCCGATGCCTGCCTGCACCTCGTCGTCGATCCACAGCGCGCCGATGTCGTCGGCGTACCGCCTCAGCCCTTCGAGGAAGTTGCGGGGCGCCGGGATGAAGCCGCCCTCGCCCGCGACCGGCTCCACGATGAACGCCGCGACCTCCCCCTCGCCGATGGTGGTCGCGACCTGCTCGCGCAGGGCCTCGAGCGCGCGCTCGCCGACCTCCTCCTGGTCTCGTGCGCCCCACGGGTTGCGGAAGGCGTAGGGGTAGTGCGCGCGGTAGATCTCGCTCGCGCGGGGCGCGAAGTGCGCCTTGTACGGCTTCGCCTTGGCGGTGAGCGACATCGCCATGTGGGTGCGGCCGTGGAACGCGTGCGTGAACGCCACGATGCCCGCCCGCCCGGTGTAGGCGCGCGCGATCTTGACGGCGTTCTCCACCGCCTCGGCGCCGGAGTTGACCAGGAACGTCTTCTTCGGCGACGGCCCGGGCGCCAGCGCGTTGAGCCGCTCGGCCAGCGCGATGTAGCTCTCGTGCATGGCGACGGCGAAGCACAGGTGCTGGAAGGCGTCGGCCTGCGCCTTGACCGCCGCCAGCACCTTCGGGTGGGAGTGGCCCACGTTCATCACCGCGATACCCACGGAGAAGTCCAGGTACTTCCTACCGTCGGCATCCCACACGTACGCGCCCTCGGCGCGAACCGGGTAGAACGGGTGGTTGCTGTAGGCGGCGGGCGCCACGGCGGCCTTGCGGCGCTCGGCGAGGCTGGCGTTGCTCATGGGGGTTCCTCCTTCGCTCGGCGGGTGCCCGATTCGAATGTGGATGGCTCGGATGGCCTTCGAATGCGAACGAGTTCCGGCGACCCGCCTTCGATACCTAGGCAAACGGCCAATTTCTCCCGTCTATCGTAGCACCCGCGGCGAGGGGCGTGAACCCCCGTCCGGCCGCCCACCACGCGCCGCCGCCCCTCGCGTAGCATGGTGCGTGAAGCGTGACGCCGACGCCTGCGTGGTGGCGCTCGAGAGCGGCGCCGGTCCGAGCGCCGAAGCCTGGGCGCGACGCCTCGGCCTGCCCCTGGCAGAGGCTGGCGGTCCGCCCGCCGCGGTGCGGCTGGAGGTCGGCCCCGGCGGCCTCGCGCTGCGCGGCGACGGGCCGGCCGTGCGGGTGGACGTGGCGGCCCTGGCGCGTCCGCGGCCGGGCGGGCGCGACCTGCTGGCGCGCGCCGTGGGCCGGCTCGAGCCGGGCGAGGAGGTGCTCGACGCCACAGCGGGGCTGGGCCGGGACGCCTTCCAGCTCGCCGCGCTGGGCTACCGGGTGATCATGGTCGAGCGCGTCGCGCTGATCGCGGCGTTGCTGGAGGACGCCCTCGACCGCGCCGTTCGCGGCCTCGCCGGCGAGGAGGCCGCCGAGGCCGCCGGCCGCGTCCGGCTGTTCGCCGGCGACGCGACGGCGGTGCTGGCGGCCCTCGCGCCGCCGCCCGCCGTGGTGGTCCTCGACCCCATGTACCCCCACCGCCGCGGCAACGCGCTTCCCAACAAGGGAATGCGCCTGTTCCGGGAGCTGGTGGGCAGCGACGACGATGCCCCGGCCCTGCTCGAGGCCGCCCGCGGCGCGGCGCGCAGGCGGGTGGTGGTGAAGCGCCCCGCGCGGGCGCCGGCGCTCGGGGGCGAGCGCCCGAGCGGCAGCCTGACGGGGCGGACGACGCGGTACGACCTCTACGCCCCGGCGCAGCCCGCAGGTGCCGGCCGCGGCGGCGTGCCCTAGACTGGCTGCCGGAGGCAGGTTCGCGCCCGTTCGTGGGGCGCGGGGAGCGAGGTGTCGATGAGCGCAACCGAACGCGTCACCGTGCTGGGTGCCGGGACGATGGGGGGCGGCATCGCCGCCCTGGTGCTGGAGAGCGGCCTGCACGTGACGCTCTACGACCCGCTACCCGAGGCGCTCGAGCGTGCGCGGGTCCGGGCCGCGAAGCGCGTCCCCGCCGACGCGATCGAGGCCCGCCTGCGGCTCACGAACGACCTCAGGGACGCCGTGGCGCACGCCGACGTCGTCATCGAGGCCGTCCCGGAGCGCCTCGAGCTCAAGCTCGGCGTGTTCTCGCAGGTCGATGACGCGGCGCCGGCAGCGGCGATCGTGGCGAGCAACACCAGCGAGCTCTCCCTCACGGCGCTGGCCGCGGCCACCTCACGGCCGGACCGGGTGGTCGGGATGCACTGGTTCAACCCGCCCGAGCGGATGAAGCTCGTCGAGGTGGTGCGCGCGCTCCAGACGTCGGAGGCGACGCTGGACACCGTGCGCGCCCTGGCGGAGCGATGCGGCAAGACGACGGTCACGGTCGCCGACCGGCAGGGGTTCGTGAGCACGCGCGCGGTCGCCGCCCTCCTGCTGGAGGGGATCCGCATGCTGGAGGAGGGTGTCGCGCCGGCCGAGGATGTCGACGCGGCCGTGCGCCTGGGACTCAACCACCCGATGGGACCCTTGGAGCTCGCCGACTACATCGGCCTCGACACGCTGCTCCTCATCTCGGAGGCCATGACGGAGGCGCTGGGCGAGCGCTTCCGCGCGCCGCAGACGCTGCGGAAGCTGGTCGAGGCCGGGCGTCTCGGGCGCAAGAGCGGGCGCGGCTTCTACCGCTACGACGAGGAGCGGTAGCCGGGCCGCGGCTGTCGCGGCGGAGGTGAACGCGCGCGGCGCCCCCACGCGAACATCGCCCCCCGTGCGAACGTCGCCCTCCCAAGCGAACGTCGCCCCCCACGGGGGGAGGCGACGGACGATGTGGCTGGCCCACAGGGATTCGAACCCCGACCGTCCGGACCAAAACCGGATGTCCTGCCATTAGACGATGGGCCAACGGCCGCCTTGGAGTCTATCCGCGCCCGTTCGGGGGTGTCAAGCCGCGGCTGGCCACGCAACGCGTCACCGACGCGTTTCCGCGGGGAGGTGGGGTTCGCTGGAGGGGGAAGGAAGTGGCTGGCCCACAGGGATTCGAACCCCGACCGTCCGGACCAGAACCGGATGTCCTGCCATTAGACGATGGGCCAGCGAGGACGAACACGAGTGTATGCGGGACGTCGCTGCGCCGTCAAGCGCTACTTGACGGCGCCCTCGAGGCCCCGCATGAAGAGGCGTTGAGCGAACAGGAAGATCAGCAGGACGGGGACCATCATGACCATGGCTCCTGCGGCGATGTTGAACGGATCGAACACGAACTGCCCCCGCAAACGCAACACCGCCACGGACAGCGGCGCCTTCTCGGGGGCCGACAGCAACGCCACCATGGGCCAGAAGTAGCTGTTCCAGCTGTTGACCAGCGTGAAGATGCCGAGCGCCGTCAACGAAGGCGTCGCGACGGGGATCATGATCCGCCACAGCACCTGCCAGTCGCTGGCCCCGTCGATGCGGGCGGCCTCGAGCAGTGCGTCGGGAACCGTCAGGAAGGCCTGCCGCATGAGGAAGATGCCGAAGGCGGTCGAGATCGTGGGGAGCACGACGCCGAGGTAGCTGCCGAAGAGGTGCAGGTGCTTGAGCGTGAGGGTGTTCACCACGAAGTTGATCTCGCTGGGCAGGACGAGGGTCGCGACGATCAGGCCGAAGAGCACGTTGCGCAGCGGGAATCGCATCTTCGCCAGCGGGTAGGCGGCGAGCGCCGACACCAGCAGGGTGCCGACCACCGTCAGGCCGGAGATCACGATCGAGTTGACGAGGTAGCGCGCCAGGTCGAAGGTGCGGAAGACCTCCACGAAGTTGCGGAGGGTGACCGACCGAGGGAGCAGGCTGGACGGGAAGTCGTAGATGCTCACCCCGCCCGCCGCGCCCTTGTTGGTGATCGAGATCGCCAGGGTCCACAGGAAGGGGAAGACGGCGAACACGAGCACGGCCGCCAGGAAGAGGTACGTTCCGACGCGCCCCGCCAGCCGGCGCGGCGAGACGCGCGCGCGCCGGCGCGCGGCCGCCGGGCGCCCAACGCTCCGCACCCGCCCGATCACGCTCGCCCCGGACACGCGGTCCGCGTCCGTCTCACGCCTGCACCCCGGCGTCCTCGCGGATGAAGCGGAAGTTGAGGTACGACAGCACGAAACCCACCAACGCGATGACGAGGCCGGCCGCCGAGGCCACCCCGTAGTCGAAGCGGAACCCCTGGAACGCCTTGTTGTAGACGTACATCAGGGCGGTATAGGTGCTGTTGAGCGGGCCGCCGCCGGTGAGCACGAGGATCTCCTCGAGCGCGCGGATGGCCGCCAGGGTCGAGAGCAGGCTGCACAACAAGATGGTGGGCCGCATGAGCGGGACGATCACGCGCCAGAACGTGTTCCAGCGGTTGGCCCCGTCGAGCGTGGCCGCCTCCTCGAGCTCGGTCGGGATCGACTGCAGCCCGGCGAGGTAGAGCACCATGTAGTAGCCGAAGCCGCGCCAGAACGTGACGAACATGACCGCCCACAGGGCGGTGTCGGTGTTGTTGAGCCAGCCGAACGCCTGCTGCCGCCCGACGACGTGGAGCGCCTCCAGCACCCAGTTGAGGATCCCGTCCTTCTGGTACACCCAGTCCCACATGACGCCCGCGAGCGACACCGAGGTGATGACGGGGATGTAGTAGGCGGCGCGGAACAGCGCGATGCCGGGGATCTTGCGGTTGACCACCACGGCGATGGACAGCGACGCGAGCTGCAGGGCCGGTACCACGAGCAGGTAGCGCACGCTGTTCGCGAGGCCGGTGCGGAACACCGGATCGCCGAACACCTTGGCGAAGTTGGCCAGGCCGACGAAGCGCGGGGGCAGCCCCTTCGCGAACGTGGCCGAGGTGTACTCCGAGAAACCCAGGTAGGCGCTGTAGGCCACCGGGTAGAAGGTGAACAAGGCGAGGAGCGCCACCGCCGGCAGCAGCAGCAGGTAGGCGATCAGGTACGAGCGGCGGCGTTCTCGTCGCATGCGGACCTCACGGGGCACGCTCGGGGCGGCGCCGGACGGCGGCGGCCGCGGACCGGGGGTGGGGGCGGGGCGCGCCGACACGGCGCGCCCCGACGGACACGGGGTCAGGCCCCGCTCACATCCCCAGGTTGGCGTTCCAGAACTTCACCGCGTCCTGCAGCGCCTGTTGTGCGCTCATCTTGCCGAGCAGCGCGGCGGCGACGTCGTCGTTGAGGTGCTTGATGATGTCCGACGAGTTCGCCGGCGGGGTGTAGCCGGGGCTGATGAGGCGGCCCTTGGTGCCCACCATGGCCGTGGCCACCGCCTGCGGGTCCTTGCTGTCGGTGGTGAAGACGTCGGCACTTTCCGCGCCCTTGGTCGTCGGCACGATCGCCACGACCGAGGCGAACTTCACCTGGTTGTCGTTGTTCGTCATGAAGGCCGCGAACTTCGCAGCCGCTTCCTTGTTGCGCGAGCTGTCGGGGATGACCAGGTCCATGCCGCCCCCGGTCTCGACGCCCGCCGCCCCCAGGGGAGCCGGGGCGATCGCGGTGGCGTCGTAGATGCTGGCGTTGGCGTCCTTGATGCGCGTGAGCGCCTGCGGGCCGCCGATGATGGCTCCGAGCTGCCCCTGGCTGTAGAGCTGGATCTGGAGCTGGAACGGGTCCTTGCGCAGGGCGTCCTCCGGCACGTAGCCGCCGGTGAACAGGTCGACGTAGCGCTGTAGCACGGCGACGTGATCGGGGGAGTCGAAGATGGCCTGGCCGCTGGCGTCGACGACCGGGAGCCCCGCCTCGTAGAAGGTGCCGAGGATCTGCCCCTCGTTCGGCGCGGTGATGTCGTATACCCGCGGGACCCAGCCGTAGGCGCCCGTCGCGTCCTTGATGGTCTTCGAGGCGGCGATCATCTCGTCGGTGGTGGTCGGCAGCGTGTCGATGCCCGCCTTGGCGAACAGGTCGGCGTTGTACATCATCACGCCCTGGTTGAGCCAGCCGTACCACGGGTAGCCGTACGGGGTGCCGTCGACCGTGAAGTTCGCGAGGGGGTTCGGCCAGAACTGCTGCGCCAGGGCATCTTGCGTGGTGAGGTCGGTGAGCGGCGTGAGGAAGCCGTTCTGGGCCGCGGCGGCGGTCTCGTCGATGTTGAGGTTGACGACGTCCGGGGGCATCTGCAGGTTCATCGCCGTGATGAAGTCCTGCACCATGCTGTCCTGCTTGTCCAGCCACTTCACCGAGATGTCGGGGTTCTGCGCCTCGAAGTCGGCGATGACGCCCTGGATGTAGCTGTCGAACTTGGGGCTGAGGTACCAGGTCCAGAACTCGACCTGCGTCTTGGACTGCGCGAACGCGCTCATGCCCAGCATCAGCGCTGCGGCTGCGAGGATTCGTTTCATGGTCATCGAGCGGATCTCCCATCGTCGGGCCCGAGTCCGCGCGGCGCTCGCCCGTGGCGAGACGGTCCGGCGCTACGGCGCCCCTACCCCTGTGTCTGCGGAAGCGGTGGTTCTCGGTCGATGCCTGCGGCGCGATCCGAAGCCCGACCCTCCCGGTGTGGAGGTTGTAGCTGCACCCCCTCTCCGTGATGTCGATGTGATACCACTCTATATCCAATTGGGGCGGCGCGCAAGCCAATCTGTCGCGGGTGGTCCTTCGTGCGCTCGCCGGACGGCGGTCAACCGCCCCGCAGCTCCGTGATGAAGTCGTAGCGGTCCCCGCGGTAGTGCGAGCGCGTGAACTCGACCACCACGCCGTCCTCCAGGTACGCCACGCGCTGGATGAAGAGCACCGGCGCGCCCGGGGCGATCCCGAGGAGCTCCGCCTCGCGCTGGGCGGCCGGCAGGGCCCGCATGCGCTGCAGCGCGCGCACCGGCATCCGGCCCGCGGCCTCGAGGAAGCCGTAGAGCGAGTCGCCGACCTCCGTCGGCTCCGGCACGATGGAGGCCGGCAGGGTGGCGAGCTCGAGCGCCATGGGCTCGCCCGAGGCGAGGCGAACGCGCTCCAAGCGTGCCACGCGCCCGTTGGGGGAGACGCCCAGCGTGAGGGCCTCGGTGGGGGTCGGCATCGACAGGTTCTGTTGCACCCAGCGCGAGGAGGGGATCAGGCCGCGCGCCTCCATGTCCCGGCTGAAGCCGCTCAGCAGCGAAAGCGGCTGCTCCACGGTGGGCGCCACGAAGGTGCCGGAGCCCTGCCGCCGGATGAGCAACCCGTCGACCTCGAGCCTTTCGAGCGCCTTGCGCACGGTGATGCGCGACACGCCGAGGGTCTCGGCCAGCTCGCGCTCGGGGGGCAAGGCCTGGCTGGCGCGCCATTCGCCGCGCGCCAGCACGTCGCGCAGCGCCTTCTCCAGCTGCAGGTAGAGCGGCGTGTGGGAGTGGATGTCGGGTCGGAACTCCATGGCACGGCTCCTGTTGCCCCGGCCGTTGCGCCAGCCGGGCGCGCCGCCGCCGGAGGCGGCCCGCCGTGCGCGTGCCATGGGGCTTCGCGGCAAGGATACCACGCGTACCACTCGGGCACCACTGGGGCGCCTCCGGTCCTACGCGGGGGACGCGTGGCGCCCGGGCGGCAGCGTGGGGTATACTTCGCACGCCCGGCCCGGATCGCTCCGCGTCGGGCGCGCCGCCGCCGACGCCCGAGGGCGGGAAGCCTCGGGGGCCCGTCGGCTTCGAGGGCCGGTGAGGTTCGAGGGCCGGTGAGGTTCGAGGGCCGCCGGTCTCGAGGTCCGGTCAGCTTCGAGCGGCCGGGGGCGCGGCGCACGGGGAGAGGTGCCGGAGTGGTTGAACGGGACGGTCTCGAAAACCGTTGTGCGGCCATGCTGCACCGTGGGTTCGAATCCCACCCTCTCCGCCAGGAAGGGCCGCCCGCTCGGGCGGCCTTTTTCGTGCCCGTTCCCGGCGCCGGCGCGCGCCCGCCGCGCGGGTCGTAGGGCGGGGGCGCGCGTCTAGGCAGGGCGGACCGAACCCACCGAGGCCGACGGACGAGGAGCCGAGCATGCCGATCACGATCGTCGAACACCCGCTGATCCAGCACAAGCTGTCGATCCTGCGCGATCGCGACACCACGGTGCGCGACTTCAGGGCGCTGTGCACGGAGATCACCATGCTGATGGCCTTCGATGCGATGCGTGACCTGCCGCTGGAGGAGGACACGGTGGAGACGCCGGTGGCCACCGCCACCGTTCGCCGCCTGGCCGGAAAGAAGCTCGCGCTCGTGGGCATCTTGCGCGCCGGCTTGATCATGGTCGACGGCATCCTCGGGTTGGTACCCAACGCCCGCGTCGGCCACATCGGGCTCTACCGCGATCCCGACACGCTGCGGCCGGTCCAGTACTACACCAAGCTGCCGGGCGACATCGACGAGCGCGACGCCTTCCTGCTCGATCCGATGCTGGCCACGGGAGGCAGCGCCGCGGCCGCGATCGAGGTCCTCAAGGAGCACGGCGCGCGCAACATCAAGCTGTTGTGCATCCTCGGCGCGCCGGAGGGGATCGCCGCCGTCGAGGGGGCGCACCCAGACGTGCACATCATCCTGGCCGCCCGCGACAGCCACCTCAACGAGCACGGCTACATCGTGCCGGGCCTGGGTGACGCCGGCGATCGCATCTACGGCACCCGCTGAGACCCGAGCCGCGGGCGGGCGCGTGAACGGCACCACAGGACGCTAGCCCGCGCCGCCGCTGGGGCTAGGATGATGTCGTGCACGTCCCGGAGATCGGCTTCCTCCCCATCGCGTCGGTCGCCTTCGTCACGGCATTGTTGGCCGTGGGCGTGTTCGTGCCCCGCGTCCGCCGCTTCGCACTTCGCATCGGCGCCGTCCAGGACGGCGGAGGGCGGCACGGGGCCGGCGTTCGCGTGCACGAGGGGACGCTGCCGAACATCGGGGGCATCGCCATCTTGTTCGGCTTCCTCCTCGCGCTGCTCGTGGGCAGCCTGACCGGGTCGTCGCTGCTCGAGGCCGATCGCGTCCCGGTCCTCGCGATCGCGCTCGGGGGCGCCCTCATGACGCTGGTCGGCTTCATCGACGACATGTGGGAGGTGCCGGCCGCCATGCGCCTGGCATCCCAGTTCGTGGCGGCAGGAATCCTCGTCGTCAACGGCGTCACCATCGGCTTCGTGACGGACTACTTCGGGAGCGCCAGCTACGTCTTCATCCCGGAGACCGTCAGCGTCGTCGTCACGCTCCTGTGGATCGTCGGCTTCACCAACGCCTTCAACTTCATCGACGGCCTCGACGGGCTGTCCTCGGGCATCGCGGCGATCTCGAGCATGAGCCTGCTGGCGGTGGCGATGCAGTTCGCGGACCGTGGCGCGGCCGTCCTGCTGCTGGCCGCGCTGGCGGGCGCGGCGCTGGGGTTCCTGCGCCACAACTTCTCGCCGGCGAAGATCATCATGGGCGACTCGGGCGCCTACCTGCTGGGGTACGTCCTCGCGGCCGTCAGCGTGCTCGGGGCGCTGAAGGTGACCGCCGCGGTGACCGTGGTGGCCCCCATCCTGGTGCTCGCCCTGCCCGTGGTGAACATCACGCAGGTGACCGTGCGGCGCCTCCGCCGCGGCACCAACCCGGCCGAGGCGTCGAACGACCACATCCACGACATGCTCCGCGTGCGCTCGGGCTCCAAGCGGCTCACGGTCATCCTCCTGTGGGTCGCGACGCTGGTGCTCGGCGTGGTGGGGATGTTGCTGTCGCACACCCCGGCGGTGCTCACGTTCATCACCCTGGTCCTGACGGTCGCGCTCATCGCCGGCGTGTCGCTGCTGCGCCTCGCCGAGGTCCGGCGCGAGCGGCAGGGCTTGCTTCCGTGAGCCCGCGCGGGCCCGCCCCGCGCGTGTGCGTGGCCTTCGGCACGCGTCCCGAGGCCAACAAGATGGCGCCGGTGGTGGCGGCGCTGGCGCGGCGCGCGGACCTCGCGGCGGTGACGCTCGTGACCGGGCAACACCGGGAGCAGCTCGACGCCTCGCTGCGCACCTTCGGGATCGTGCCCGACGCAGACCTGGGCGTCATGACGGCCCGCCAGTCGCTGCCGGACCTGGTGGCCCGCATCGTCCCGGCCGCGGCCGCGGCCCTGAGGCGCCTGCACCTCGATTACGTGTTGGTGCACGGCGATACCCTGACCACCTTCGCGGTCGCCCTGGCCGCCTTCTACGAGGGTCTGCCCGTGGCCCACGTCGAGGCGGGCCTGCGCTCCCACGACCTCGCGCAACCGTTCCCCGAGGAGGCCAACCGCCGGCTCACCGACGTCCTCACCGACCTCGACCTGCCGCCGACCCCGCTCGCGCGGCGGAACCTGCTGGCCGAGGGCAAGGACGGGCTGAGCCTGGTGGTGACCGGCAACACCGCCGTCGACGCCGCCCTCGAGGCGCGCGCCCGGGCGCGCGCGCCCATCGCGTTGCCCGCGCGGGGGTTGATCGCGCTCACCCTGCACCGCCGGGAGAACCTGCCCGTGATGCGTGCTCTGGCCGAGGCCCTGGCGCGCGTGGCGCGAGACCACCCCGAGCGCACGTTCGTCTATCCGATGCACCTCAACCCCGCGGTGCGCGAGGCGGTGATGCCCGCGCTCGGCGAGCTCCCCAACGTGCGCCTGCAGGAACCGTGGGACTACCTGGGGATGCTGGCGCTGCTCGACCGCGCGGAGCTGATCGTGACCGACTCCGGGGGCATCCAGGAGGAGGGCGCGGCGCTCGGCGTGCCCGTGGCGGTGCTGAGGAACGTCACCGAGCGTCCCGAGGGGGTCGATGCGGGCGTCTTGCGGCTGCTCGGCAACGACCCGGAGCGGGTGGAGGCCGGCCTGCGCGAGCTGCTGGGCGAGCCCGAGCAGCTGCGCGCCATGCGCGCCGCCCCCAACCCCTACGGCGACGGGCACGCCGGCGAGCGCGTCGCCCGCGCCGTCGCCTGGCGGCTCGGCCTCGGCGAGCGGCCGGCGGACTGGGAACCGGCCGCCGCGTCCGGCGCGCCGGCGCGCCCGAGCTGAGGCATGCGGCGCGGCGCGCGAGGGGCGCCGGCGCCGGTGATAGCATGCCGGGCGTGACGGACGCTCCGGCGACCCCTGCGCGGCGCGAGCACCGCCTCGCGTTCCGGCGCGAGGTGGCCGCCGGCAGCGGCGCGCACGCCGCGCGGCTCGAGCCCGCCGACGCGGGGACCGTCGAGCTCGTGTGGCGCGGCCCGGCCCTGATGGGCGTCCTCAACGTCACCCCCGACAGCTTCTCGGACGGCGGCGCCCTGACGAGCGTCGACGCCGCCGTCGAGCGCGGACTCGAGCTGGCCGAGCAGGGCGCGCTCTTCGTCGACGTCGGCGGCGAGAGCACCCGCCCCGGCGCCGAGCCGCTCGCGGTGGACGTCGAAATGGCGCGCATCGCGCCCGTGGTGGCGGCTCTCGCCGGCCGCGGCGTGCGCGTGAGCGTCGACACGCGCTCCGCCGCCGTCGCCCAGCGGGCGCTGGCGCTCGGTGCGTGCCTCGTGAACGACGTCGGCGGCCTGCGCGATCCCGCCATGGTCGCCGCCTGCGCCGCCGCCGGAGCGGCGGCCGTCGTGGTGCACATGCAGGGGCGGCCGAGCACGATGCAGGCGCGGCCCCGCTACGTCGACGTGGTGGGCGAGGTCGAGACGTTCCTGCTCGAGCGCGCGGCGGCGGCCCGCGCCGCCGGGGTTCCCGGGATCGTCATCGATCCGGGCTTCGGCTTCGGCAAGACGGTCGAGCACAACCTCGCCCTCGTCCGGGCGAGCCCGCGCCTGGCATCGCACGGGCCGCCGCTCCTGCTGGGCGCCTCGCGCAAGGGCACCATCGGCGTGCTCGCGGGGATCGACGACGCGCGCGCGAGGCTGCCCGGCACGCTCGCGCTGCACCTGCGCGCGGTCGCCGGCGGGACCGCGCTGCTGCGGGTACATGACGTCGCGGAACACCGCCAGGCGTTGGCGGTGTGGGCGGCGCTGGAGGCGTGAGCATGGACCGGATCGTCCTGGAGGGGCTCGAGTTCCACGGCTACCACGGGGTCTTCGAGGAAGAAGCGAAGATGGGCGCGCGGTTCGTGGTCGACGTCGAGCTCGGCCTCACGCTGCCCGAGAGCGACAGCCTGCGCCAGACCGTGGACTACAGCCAGATGTACGCGCTGGTGCGCCGCGAGGTGACCGAGAAGCGCTACCAGCTCATCGAGGCGCTCGCGTCGCGCATCGCGGCGGCCGTGCTCGAGGCCGAGGAGCGGGTGCGGACGGTGCTGGTGCGCGTGCACAAGCCCCACGCGCCGCTGCCTGGCGTGGTGCGCGACGTCTTCGTCGAGGTGCGGCGCTCCCGTGGCTGAGCCGCCCGTCGGCGACGTGGCCTGGATCGCCCTCGGCAGCAACCTCGACGATCCGCCCGCGCGGCTGCGCGCCGCCGCCCGCTCCCTGAACGAGCTGGGGGCGCGCGCGGCGCGCTCGTCGATGTACCGGACCGCGCCCGTCGGGGGGCCGCCGGGGCAGGCTCCCTACCTCAACGCCGTGGTCGGCCTGCGCCCGCGCGCTCCATGGCGCGGGCCGCGGCTGCTGCTCGCCGCCCTGCTGGAGCTCGAGCGCGACGCGGGCCGTGTGCGAGCGGAGCGCTGGGGGCCGCGCACGCTCGATCTGGACCTGCTGGCCTTCGGCGACGCGCGCGTGGGGGAGAGGGGTCTCCAGCTGCCGCACCCGCGCATGATGGAACGCGCCTTCGTGCTCGCGCCGCTGTGCGAGGCGGCCCCGGCGTGGCGCCATCCGGTGTCCGGCGTATCGGCGTGCGAGGCGCTCGCGGCGCTCGGCACGGGCGGCGTCGAGCGCACCGGCCTCGCGTGGGAGACGGGGTAGACTGGCGCCTCATGCGCCTGTTCGCGATCGCCGACCCACACCTCTCGCGCGCCGATCCGAAACCCATGACGATCTTCGGGCCGGGATGGGAGGGGCATCCGGATGCCTTCTTCCGAGGCTGGCGCAGCGTGGTGGGCGACGACGACCTGGTGCTGATCCCGGGCGACCTGTCGTGGGCCATGCGGCTCGATGACGCGCTGAACGATCTTCGTGACATCGCCGCGTTGCCGGGGCGGAAGATCATCCTGCGGGGCAACCACGACTACTGGTGGCCGTCGATCTCCAAGCTCCGGCGCGCCCTCCCCCCGGGGATGTGGGCCGTGCAGAACGACGCGATCGAGGTGGATGGCGTGGTGGTGGCCGGTACGCGCGGCTGGGTGTGTCCCGGCAGCCACGGCTTCGACGAGCAGGACGAGAAGATCTTCCGACGCGAGGTGGAGCGCCTCACCCTGTCGCTGGATGCCGCGCGGCGACTCGACGGGCGCTACCGGGTCGTGATGCTGCACTACCCGCCGACCAACTCGCGGCTCGAGCGCTCCGAGTTCACGCGCCTCATCGAGGGCGCCGCCCCCGACGCCCTCGTGTTCGGGCACGTGCACGGCGACCAGGAGGCGGTGCTGCGCGAACTGAACGGGATCGACGTGCACTTCGTGGCGGCGGACGCGCTGGGGTTCGTTCCGCGGCTGGTGGCGGAGCTCGGCACGGCCTCTCCGGGAGCCGGCCAGCTCGCGCCGTTCCGCGCGGGCTAGCGGCGTACCGCGCCTCCTCCTCCCGCGCCTCACGTGAACGCGCCTCCGCCTCGCGCGCGTCGCGAGCACGCGCCGCCGCCTCCCGCGGGCCACGAGAACGCGCCGCCGCGGGAGCGGCGGCGCTGCGGATTCGAACGGCTCGGGCTGCGTGCGCGCGGTTCTGGCGCGCGGGGTAGGGGTGTGCGCGCTTCAGGCGCGCGGGGTGCGCGTGTGCGCCCTTGAGGCGCACGGGGTGCGGGTGTGCGCCCTTGAGGCGCACGGGGTGCAGGTTTGCGCGCTTCAGGCGCGCGGGGTGAGCGTCGCGCTCGGAGGGTCGGGCAGCGGTCGCACCGAGGTGTCGCCGCTGAGCCGGTGGTAGTGGGTGATGGCGTCCTGCCCCTTCTCCCACGTAAGGCACACGACCTCGGCGCCGAGCTTGCTCGGGAAGTCGACCAGGCCCGATTCGACGTCCTTGAGGTGCACTCCGAGCCGGTCGAGCTCGGCCTTGCTGCCGTGGACGACGCCCAGCAGGAAGCCGATCTCCTGGCCGACGTTGAACGAGCCCACACCGGTCACGCTGCCGGCCTCGAGCTCGCCGCGCAGCCTCGTGACGTCGGTCACGGCGGCCTGGATGGCCTCGAGATGCCCGGCGACGACGGGCAGGAGACTGGTTGCTTCGTCGATGGAGAACAAGCGATACACGGTTTCCACCCTCTCCGGTCTGTAGGATACGACGCTGACGAGGCACCGCTCTGTCACCATTTATACAAAACCTGAGCGTACTGCGCTTAAGTCGAGCGTGAAGGCGGGGTTCATTCTGGAAGCGGCGGCGGTCGGTCCGGAGGCACGGGGCCGCTCTGGTAGACTCCGTCGGGTGCCGCCGCCCGCGTGGCGCGTGCGCGCGGCACGACGCTCGGTGCGGCCGCGCCCTGCATGGCGGCCGACGGGCGCACGCGCACCGCCAAGGCGGGGTGCCGCGGTTGCGGAGGATGAATGCAAGACAGCACCGTGCTGGTGGTCAACGCCGGCAGCTCGAGCCTCAAGGTCAAGGTGTTCCCGCAGGAGCTCTCCGTGGTGGTGGAGCGCATCGGCGGCGACAGCCGGGCGCGCGCGAGCTTCGGGACGCTCGAGCCCGGCCCGCTGGCCCGCCACGACGAGGCTCTGGAGGCGGTGCTCGCGGCGCTCGATCCCCTGGTGGCGCGCGCGTCGATCGAGGGGGTGGGCCACCGCGTGGTCCACGGAGGCATGCGCTACTCGCGCCCGGTGCTCATCGACGACGGCGTGGAGGCGGCCATCCTTGAACTCGCCGAGCTGGCCCCGCTTCACAACCCGGCGAACCTCGAGGGGATCCGCGCCGCGCGCCGCGCCCTGCCGGGCGCCCGCCACGTGGCCGTGTTCGACACCGCCTTCCACGCCACCTTGCCGCGCCGCGCCTACCTCTACGGGCTGCCGATGAGCTTCTACCGCGAGCGCCGCATCCGGCGCTACGGCTTCCACGGGCCGAGCCACGACTACGTCACGCAGCGCGCGGCGCGGCTCCTCGGGCGGGCGCGCACCGACCTGAAGATCGTCTCGCTGCACCTGGGCAACGGCGCCAGCGCCGCGGCGGTGGACCGCGGCGTGAGCGTCGACACCAGCATGGGCCTCACCCCGCTCGAGGGGCTGCTCATGGGGACGCGCGCGGGCGACGTCGACCCCGGCGTGCTGCTCCAGCTGCTGCGGCAGGAGATGAGCGTCGGGGAGCTCGACGACCTTCTCAACCGCCGCTCCGGCCTGGCCGGCATGTCCGGCGTGTCGAACGACATGCGCGACGTGCGACGGGCGGCCGAGGACGGCAACGGCGATGCGCGCGCCGCGCTCGAGGTGTTCGCGTACCGCGTGCGCAAGGTGGTGGGGGCCTACGCGGCCGCCATGGGCGGCCTCGACGCCGTCGTGTTCACCGGCGGCATCGGTGAGAACGACGCCGTCGCGCGGGCCGAGTCGCTGGCCGGCCTGGGCTTCCTCGGCGTGTCCGTCGATCCCGAGCGCAATCGGCGCGGCTCCGGCGTGATCAGCCCGGACGGCGGCGCCGTCGTGGTGCTGGTCGTGCCCACGGACGAGGAGAGGATGATCGCCGACGCCACCGTCGACGCCGCGGGGCTCGGCGGCGGCGAGCCGGACGCGAACGAGGGAGCGACAGCATGAAGACCCTGGGGCTGGACCTGGGCGGCACGAAGATCGCCGCCGCCATCGTCGAGGACGGACGCGTGCTCCAGACGGCGCGCGTCGCGACGCCGCAGACGGGGTTCGACGACGTCATCGGAGCGCTCGCCGCCGCGGCGCTCCCCCTGCTGAGGGCCGCCGACGGCGAGATCGCCTCGGTCGGGATCGGGTCTCCGGGGCCGCTCGACTACGCCGCGGGGAAGGTGCTCTTCGCGCCCAACATCGCGGGCATGGAGAACGCCCCTCTGGTGGCCGCCCTGCGCGAACGCCTGAACGTGCCGGTCGTGCTGGAGAACGACGCCAACGCCGCGGGATACGCCGAGCACCTCTACGGCGCGGCGCGGGACCTCGAGTCCAGCCTCTACATCACCATCTCCACCGGCATCGGTGGGGGCCTCTTCATCGGCGATCGCGTGATCCGCGGCGCCCACGGCCTAGCGGGGGAGATCGGTCACGTCACGGTGTTGCCGGGCGGCCCCATCGGCGGCGACGGCCACCTCGGCAGCCTCGAGGCGATCGCCGCGGGGCGTTCGATCGCGCGCGACGCCAGCTACGCCTACGGCCACGAGATGGACACGCGCGAGGTGTTCGAGCGGGCGCAGCAGGGCGAGCGCAAGGCCCTCACGATCGTAGACAACGCGGCCCGCTTCACCGGCATCGGCATCGCCAACCTGCAGAAGATCTTCGATCCCGAGGGATTCGTCGTTGGCGGTGGGATGAGCCAGGTCGGGGCGTTCTACCTCCGGCGCATCCGGGCGGCGGCGGCGGAGTTCCTGGTGGGTTACCCCGAGGCCCTCATCCGAGAGGCGGAGCTCGGCACGGACGCGGGGGTGATCGGGGCGGCGGCCGTCGCGGCCAAGGAGGTTCGATGAGCGCCGCACTCTCGCTGCTCGGCAGCGCCGCGTTCATCTTCTTCCTGCGCATCGGGGACGTCTCCCTGGGCACCCTGCGGATCGGCTTCCTGGTGCGGGGGCAGCGTGGCCTCGCCGGCCTGTTCAGCTTCTTCGAATCGCTCGTGTGGCTGGCGGCGGCGGCGCAGGTCCTGTCGCACCTCGATGCCCCGGTGAAGTTCGTCGCCTACGCGGCCGGGTACGCCACGGGCACCATGGTGGGCGTGAGCGTCGAGCGCTGGCTGGCGGTCGGCAACACCCTCATGCGCATCGTCGCCCCCGTGGATTCCCCGGCCACCGACGAGGCGCTCCGTGAGAACGGGTACTTCGTTACGGTCGTGAACGCCAAGGGGCGAGACGGCGACGTACGGGTCTCGTTCACGGTGTTGCCGCGGCGCAAGATGGCGAGCGCGATGCGCATCGTCGAGCAGGTCAACCCGCGCGCCTTCGTCACCTTCGAGACCACGACCCCGACGCGTCCCGGAGGCTCGGCCGCGCGGGCGCGGAAGTAGCCGAGGTCACGGCCGTCAGGAGATGACCGCTCCTGGCCCGGCCGCGCGCGTGGCGCGGCAACCTTCGCGCGGCGCTCGCCCGTCGGGCGCAGCGGCCGTGCGGGGCGGGCGCGGACAGTTCGCGCGTCGCCAGGTGGCGGAAGGCAAGGGTGTGGCGGCGGGTCGGAGGAACGCCCGCGTGCCTGTGCATCCGCCCGCGAGGGCATGCCCTACCGGCGCGGGCGAGGCCTCACGGAGCCGACGACGCCGCCACGTCGAGCGCGCGCAGGGTGGTGACGGCGAGGCGACCGTCCTGCAGCCAGGTGCCGCCGAGGTAGAAGGTCCGTCCCGTTGCGGCCACCGGGCCGACCGCCGTGAGGTCCAGGAGCACCCGGCGCCCGTCGGCCGCGACGGCCATCACGCCGCCGCCCGGCGCTGCGAGGAGGCGCGCGCGCAACGCGGCGCGCGCCGCAGGTCGTTGTGCGGCGACGGGGCAGCAGGCGGCACCCACCAGCATGCCAAGGCAGGCGGTCAGGGCGAGGGCGGCGGCGCGTGCGCGACCCGCGCCCGCCGGCGCCGTGCGCACTACGGTGTCACCTCGTGCGGGCGTCGGCCCGCCCCTTCCTCCGTCTCGCGCCCCGCGGTGCTGTCCCGCTCGGTCTCGGACCCCCTCCGGCGAGCCGCCGCCTCCTCTGCGTTCGCTTCGCGTCCGGCGTCGGGATTGGCCCGAACGCCGGCTGCGCGCGGATGGCGGGCCGCATCGACCTGCAGCGTGTCGAAGCGAGCGTCCCCCGCACGCTCCTTCCACACGCGCGGCTTGGCCGGGATCCCCAGGCCGACGACGTGCGGCTCGAGGTCCCGCGTGGCGAGCGCCATGGCGCCCAGCATGCTGTCGTCGGAGAGCACCGTGCCGGCGAGGACGGTGGCGTGGTACGCCACCCTCACGCCGCGCCCCACGACGGTGCGCTTGAGCGTCACGTCCGCGGCCTCGAGGAGGTCGTGCGTGTGGCTGTAGACGTTGGCGTAGTCGCTGATGCTCACCCCGTCGTGCAGCTCGATGCCGCCGATATCGTCGAGGAACACGTTCCGGTGGATCACGACGTCGTTGCCCGCGTCGATGTTGTAGCCGACGGAGACCTCGACGTTCTGGAAGATCTTCAGGTTGCGCCCGGCGTGGGCGAAGATGCGCTCGGCGAGCATGCGCCGCAGCGCCACGCCGCTCGCCACCGACTGCCCCAGCGGGCTCGCGTCGATGCACTTCCAGAGCCACAGCAGCGGCTTGACGGGCCCGAAGCGCTGGGGATCGGTCGCGCGGTAGTACTCGGCCTCGAACGTCACGTTGCGCGGATCGAGGGCGAAGGCGGCCATGGGCGCGTCGGCGGCGAGCGCCTCGTAGTCGCGTCCCAACGTCGCGCGCGCGAGGACGTCGCGCACGACGTCGTTGCGGTCGAGCGCGGGGTCGTCGAGGCGTTCGCCGAGCTCCCCCACGAAGCGCGTGAGGCGGCCTTCGGCGTCCGCGGGCAAGGGCCGGTCCAGGAGCCACGGCATACGGCCTACGTTACGGTTCGCGGACCTCGGCTCCGTGTCGGATTGGCTACCACGCCTCGACGTCGGCCGACGGAGCGGCCCGCGGGCTGCGCACGATCGCGGCGCCGTCAGGCAGGCCGCACCCGCGTCACCCGCCCCTGGGCCGCGCTCACCACCACCGGGCTGCCGAGCGCTGCGGAGGCGCGGCGGCTCAGCTCGCCTGCCGGATGGCCGTCGTCGGCCGCATGGAGCAGGACCGGGCGCGCCTCCAGCGCGATACCGTGGCCGGCTGCGAGCCGGCCCAGCACGGCCTCCGCCGTCCAGTCGCGTTCGTAGACGTGCTTGAGCGCCAGGAGGGCGGGCCTGCCGCGGGCGGCGGCCTCACCGTCCTCGCCGCCCCGCCGCACCCGCAGGTCGGGCGGAAGCTGGGAGAGCTCCTCATAGAACGCGTCGACGAACTCGTCCAACAGGAAGTGCTCCCGGATAAGCCGACGGGCCGCCGGCGCGGCCTCCTCGACGTCGTCCTCGTCGGGATCGCTCGGGTCGACGGCGGCGAAGGCCCGCAGCAGCTGCTGGGGGAGGTTGTTGAGGCGGTAGAACCGCTCCTCTGCGGCGGAGGGCACGATCACCACGGTTGCCACCGGGACAGAGGCCGCCGCGAGCGCGGCCAGGTCGTGCAGCTCCGGGTCCGCGTCGAGCTCCGCCGGATCCAGCGACGCCAGCGGGCGCGGTCGGGAACGATCGGGGGCCGCACGCATGCGACCATGCTAGCAGCGGCTCGGCGGCGTGCCGGGAGGCGGAGCGACGCTCGCGGGCGCCCCCAGCGTTCCGGCTCGGACGACCAGGAAAGGGCGTCGGGGTGGGCGTCCCCGGCTCACGCCGGTTTCACGGGGCGTGGTAGACTCGTCGCGTGACAGACGCCTTCACCCCGGCCGAGATCCGGCGTCACGCCCTGCGGCGCAACGTCCTGCGGCTCGCCGCCGTGGGCATCTTGTTGGTGACCGTGGCCGTCTTCACCTTCGTCTCCGTGCGTCAGTACTTCACCGTCAGCGAGGTGCGCCTGCCGAGCGTGGTGGGCCTCTCGTTCGAGGAGGCCGCGCGGGTGCTGCGGCAGGCACGTTTGGACCCGGTGGCGTTCGTGGAGAACGTGCCGGGGACGCCCGCCGACACCGTGACCTCGCAGGCGCCGGTGGCCGGCGCGACGGTCAAACGCGGGCGCAGCGTGAGCCTCGGCGTGAACAGCCCTTCGGCCGCGGCGCGGGCGCCGGACCTCGTCGGGTCGAGCCGCGCGGATGCGCTCGCGCGCGCCGTTCAGCTGAATCTTGGCGTGGAGCGGGTGGACTACCGGCCGGACGCATCGCCGGCGGGCACCGTCCTGGAGCAGACCCCGAAGGCGGGCACCGCACTCGGGGACGGCGCGGAGCTTCAGCTCGTGGTGAGCAGCGGACCCCAGCGCGCCAGCGCCGAGCTCCCGGATCTCGCGGGTATGGACGTCGACGCCGCCGTCTCGCGCCTGCACGAGCTCGGGTTCCGCGAGGTCGAGAGCGTGCCGGCGACCGTGAGCTTCGACCGGCCGGGGTCCGTGACGGGAATGCGCCCCGCCGCCGGGGGGAAGGTCGCGCTGAGTACGCCGGTTTCGCTGTTCTACGCCGTGTCCGGCCGCAACGTCGTGAAGGTCCCGGAGGTTGCGGGGATGCCGTTGTGGCGGGCGCAGTTGGCCCTGCAGGCATCCCAGCTCAGGATCGGGCACGTCGCCTACGTGCAGGACGCGAGCAAGCCGGGCGGCGTGGTGAAGGTCGAGCCCAGCGGGTACACCATCCCGGGCGCCGCGTTGCAGGTGACCGTCAACGGAACACCCAGCGACTCGCCGCTCCCGACGTTCCCGGACCGTGGCGCGGGCAACCTCGGATTCCCGGGAAGCGGAGGCACTGCCGGCACGTCGTCGGGCGGGGCGGCGGGACGCGCCGGCGGCTCCGCCGCGGGGCAGGCGGGCCGCTCCACGGGCCAGCAGGCCGGCGGTTCGGCGGCCGGCAGCCGCACGGTGCCCTTCGTGTTCAATCCGGCGAACATGGGAGTGAAACGCCTCATGGAACGACCCTACGAGCTCAAGCTCGTCGTCACGGACGAGCAGGGGGAGCGGACCGTGCTCGACCGCAAGCTGGCCGCCGGGGAGCCCGTCTCCACCTCCGTGGTCATCCGCGGCGACAGCCCGTTGCTGCAGACCTTCATCGACGGGGTGTTCTTCCAGGCCTGGCGTCCATAGGCGGATCAGTCGCCGCGGAGGAGCGGCCTCAGGGCGGCGAGGCCACCCCGCGCGTGCGCCACGTCCGAGAACCCCTCCGTCTCGAGCAGGAGGGCGCCGAGCTCACTCACGGCACCTCGCTCGCACACGACCAGGATGGTTCTCTCACGCGACCACTCCGCCGGCACCACACCCTTCTCGAGTGCGTCGAGCGGAAGGTTCTCGCTCCCGGGCAGCGCGTCGCGCCCGAACTGCGCGGGCGCCCGCAGATCGACCACGAGCGCGCCCCCTTGGAGCAGCCCGAGAGCCTCGCTGGGCGGGACCGAGCGCATGGCCGAGTCTACTGCGGCCCGACGCCGGCGCGCGTGTCGCGTCCACTGCGGCCACGCCGGCCGAGGGAGTACGAATTGTCGCTGCACGGCGGCGTTTCGGTGGGGACACTGAACGCTGTATAGTGCTTCATGCATCCGCATGAGCCGGGGAGGTCGGGCGTGGAACAACGCGTGAAGACGCCGCGCTCAGGTGCGTGCACCGGCCGCCGCGAACCGACCGGTGCGTGGGCCCGGCGATGGGGGATGAACGAGTCGAGCCGCACCGGCCCCTCCGTGGGCGGTACGGGCGCAGGAGGTAAGGCGTGAGCGAAGCCGACATCTCGCCGTTGGCCCGCAGGCTTGCGGAGGAGAACAACGTCGATTGGCGGGTGCTGCAGGGAAGTGGTGCCGGCGGCAAGGTCGTGGAGCGGGACGTGCTCGAGTTCCTGGCGCGCGTGATGGCCGGGGAAGAGGAGCTCGACCCCACCCCGGAACCCGTTCCGGACGGCATGGACGCCTGGCCCGAGGACGACATCCGCAGCTTCCAGCAAGAGCTTCGCGCGTCACGCAAGAGCGTCGGGCTCGAGGACATCCAGAAGGAGCTGTCGGCCGCCGATCGTTTCGGCGGGGCCGACCTCGACGGTGCCGCCGTGCCCGACGGGCGGGACGCGGCAGGCGCACCGGACGTGGCGCAGCCCGCGGCCGCGGACGACGACGCCTTCCGCGGTGCCATCAGCGAGGACATCTTCCTGTTCGACGACGAGGATGAGAACGACCTCGTGGCGGGCCGCGCGTCGGCGTCGGAGGTGCCGGCCCCGGCAACGCCGGGCGACGAGCCGGACGATCTCGACGAGGATCTGCTGATCGCCGGCGACGACGGTGCCTCGACCGACGTGGCGTATGCGCGGTCGGGTACCGATGCCGGCGACGACGCGGGCGGCGCGGCGTTCGCAGCGCGGAGCGTTCCGGAGCGCGCGGTCCCGCTGCGGGCCGAGGGCTTGCCCGACGTGTTCGGGGAGGCGCAACCGCCGGCCCCGGCGTACGGCTACGGCGAACGGGACGACATCTTCGGGTCGACGGCCGGGGAGGAGGCCTCCCGCGCCGCGCCGCACCTCGAGCCCGAGCGCGAAGAGCAAGCCGACCTCGAGCCTGCCTACCGGGAGCCTGCCTACCGGGAGCCCGCGTACCGGGAGCCCGCGTACCGGGAGCCCGCGTACGGGGAGCCGATGGGCGGGGAGCCGACGTACGAGGAGCCAGCGTACGAGGGGCCTGCCCACGCGGAGTCGTCGGACGAGGGGCTCGACCTTGCGGGACGTAACCCGTCGGATCTCGACGAGGCGGGCCTGGACGAGGCCGGTCCGGACGAGGCGGGCATGGACGAGGGCGGTCTGGACGACGGGGTTCTGGACGGGGCCGGTCCGGGCGACGGGGGTCTGGACGACGGACGGCTCGCGGAGCCGGCTCGAGAGGAACGCGTCGCGTCGGGGCGTTTCGGCGCGCCGGCGGAGCTCGAGGGCTCCGACCTGGAGGCCGCCGATCGAGAGCTTCCCGATCTGGACGTGCCGGACCTCGACGACCTGGGCGATCTGGGTCTGGAGGACGACGCGCGAAGCGAAGAGGCCTTCGAAGCGCCGCTCGGGAGCGGCAAGCGCGAACCGGACGAGGGTTCCTGGACGGCGAGGGGAGGCGGCGACCGGGAGGGCGAAGAGCCCGAGACGTTCGACGTGGAAGCCCTCCCCACGGCAGCGCAGGAGGACCCGTCCGCGGCAGACGAGGCGACCGCGGCCGAGCTCGGTCACAGCGAGCGCGAGTGGGACGAGGCGATCCGCGACGCGAGCCTGAGGTTGGAGGCCGAGGAAGGTGCGGCGCTCGAGCCGGCGGAGGCCGACTGGCGCGAGGAGGCCACCGGTTCGGCCGGTGGCGGGATCGCGCCGGACGACGCCGACGACGCCCTGCCTCCGGAGCCGCGAGAGGGGTCGCTTCCGCTCGTGACGCACGGCACGTTGCTGCGGCGTCACGTCGACCTGACCGCCCTGGCGGGCGCGCAACTCGTCGTGAGCCAGGAGCTGGGGCACGAGGAGCCCCTCAGCCCCACGGTGTTCCTGCTCCGGGCCGCCGCCAAGGCCGCATCGGATGCCGATTGGGACGGCGACGTCGCTCTCGCGGACCTGCACGGCGACGGCGCTCGGGCGCACCGCGTGAGCGACGCCGCCGAGCGACCGTTCCGGGACCTCCTCACGGCCATCCGCGGCTCGGAGCCGCGAGCGCTCGAGGCCGGCGTCGCGCTGGTCGTCGCGGACATGTCGGAGCTGGGAATCGACGAGGCCGTGCTCCACATCGGCCCGCCGGTGCTGACGTTGGGTCGCATCTTGTACGACAACCAACGCGGCAGCTACCGCAGCACGCTGGCCCTATCCGGAGACGTGGCGCCGGAACGCGGCGCAGCGCTCCTCACGCGCGTGGCGGAGTTGCTCGACGCCCCGGTACGGCTGGTCCTCTGACGACGGACCCGACACTTCACCCTCGAGACAGGGGCCGGGCGCGAACGCCCGGCCCCTGTCGTCGTTGCGGCCCTGTCGTGGCGCCCCTGACGTGGCGGCCCGGTGGCGGCGGCCCTGTCGTGGCGGCCCTGACGTTTCGGCCCGGTGGCGGCGGCCCTGTCGTTTCGGCACTGTCGTTTCGGCCCGGTGGCGGCGGCACTGTCGTTTCGGCCCCGTGGTAGCGGCCCTGTCGTTTCGGCCCCGTGGTGGCGGCCCTAGGGTGCCCGTGGTGGCGGCCGCCGCGGGCGGGTGATCTGGCGGACGCATGGCCCGAACGAGGCGCGTGGTTGCGGAGACCCGCACCCCGCGGTCGTCACGCGCGAGGCAGCATCCACCACAGGAGCAGGTAGACGAGTGCGCTCACGCCGATCGAGGGGATCAGGGAGAGGGCGGCCACCGCGCGGACCGCCGCCGCCGGAGCGCCCGTGAACTCCGCGATGCCGCCGCACACCCCGCCGAGCATCCGCCGCTTACCGGAGCGTCGCAGCGGTAGTGACGCCTCGGGGCGCCGCGCCCGGCGCTGGTCGTGCAGCAGGGGATCGGTTGCCGGCCGGGGCCCGGTGGTCGGGGGGAGGGGCGCCGGCGAGCGGGGCGACCGGCTCATGGCGCGGCGACCTCGGCCCGCGGGACGGCGGGGCGGGTCGCGCGATCGCGGAGCGCAGCGTGCACCCGCGCTTCGAGCTCGCGTACGTCGATGTCGGCGAAGCGGTCGGGGACGAGCGCCAGGTGCCGCAGCGCCTTGGCGTAGTTGCGCCGCCCGCCGCGGGCGCTCCCCAACGCGCGCGCCTTGTGGAGCGCGGCGGCAAGCAGGATGAGCCCGCCGAGGAAATGCTTGGCGACGCCATGGCTCTCGCGCCACGCGCCCTCCAGCGCCTCGTGCGCATGCCAGTACTCGCCGGCCTCGAACAGTGCGATGCCACGCTGCAGGGCTTCACGGTCGACGTCCACGTTCCCGAGTATAGGGGCGCGGCCCGCCGCCGGTGCGGGCGTAGGGTACCCTGGTGGGGTGTCTGACGCGCATCCCACGCGACCGGAAGCCTCGCCTCCGCGACGACTCGTGGTGGCGGTCACCGGCGGCAGCGGCCTCGTCTACGCTCTCGACCTGCTGCGCTTCCTTCGCGGCGTACCCGTGCAGACGCACCTGATCGTGACCGCCGGCGCCAAGCTCGTCGTCCCCTCGGAGCTCGACGGCGACGCGAGCGTCTTCGAGGCCCTGGCGGACGTCGTGCACCGCGACACGGACCTCGGGGCGCCCATCGCGTCGGGCAGCTTCCTGGCGGACGGCATGGTGGTCGTACCGTGCAGCGCGGGCACCCTCGCCAAGGTCGCAGGCGGCTTCGGGGACAGCCTGGTCGCGCGCGCCGCGCACGTCACCCTGAAGGAGCGGCGCCCCCTGGTGCTGGTGGTAAGGGAGGCGCCGTACTCGCGTCCCATGCTGCAGAACATGCTGGCTGCGTACGACGCGGGAGCCGTGATCATGCCTGCGTCGCCAGGCTTCTACCAGCGCCCGCGGACCGTCGAGGACCTGGTCGGCGGCATCACCGCCCGCGTGCTGGACCACCTCGGCATCCCCAACGACCGCTCGCCCCGGTGGCGCGACGATGGCTGACCCCGTGGTGGCGGCGCTGGTCGCCGCCGCCGGCACGGGCGAGCGTCTCGGGCTCGGCCCCAAGGCTTTCCTGCCGGTGGCGGGTCGTTCCCTGCTCGAGTGGGTGGTCGATGCCTTCGAGGGTCTCGTCGACGAGACCCTCGTAGCCGTCGGCGACGACGACGTGGAGCGCGCGCTCGCCCTCGTTCCGTCCGCGCACGTGGTGGTGGGAGGTCCGACGCGGCAACGGACCGTGGCGCGTCTGGTGGCGGCGACGGCCGCCGACGTGGTGCTGGTCCACGACGTGGCCCGCCCGTTCCTTCCGGCGGCCGTCGTTCGGAGGGTGCTCGACGCCGTGGCCCGCGTCGGCGCGGCGAGCGCCGCGCTGGGGGTCGTCGACACCATCGTGGACGCGATCACCGGCGAGACGTTGGAGCGCGACCGGTTGCGGGCCGTGCAGACGCCCCAGGGCTTCCTGCGGAGCGTGCTCGAGGAGGCGCACCGGCGCGCGCTCTCCCAGGGGCTCCAGGCCACCGACGATGCCGCGCTGGTGCGGGCCCTGGGGCACAACGTCGCACTGGTCGACGGCAGCCCCATGCTGCACAAGATCACCACGCCGGACGACCTGGCGCTGGCACCTGGCCTGGGCGAGCTGTGGGGCCGCCAGCGCCGTGGAGACGGGTGAGCGGCGACGGCGCCGAGGATCGGCTGACGCTGCGGGCGCACGCCAAGGTCAACCTCGGCCTGGCCGTCCTGGCGCGCCGGGGGGACGCGTACCACGAGGTGGAGACCCTGCTCGTGCGCGTCTCGCTGCACGACGACCTCGAGGTAGGGCGCACGGCCGCCGCCGGCGTGCGCCTGGAGGCAACGGGCCTTCCCGTGCCCACGGGGGAGACGAACCTCGCGGTCCGCGCCGCGGCCGCCTATGCGAACGCCGCAGGGTTGCGCGGCGGGGTGTCGCTGCGGCTGACGAAGCGCATCCCGGTAGCGGCCGGTCTCGGCGGAGGGTCGTCCGACGCAGCGGCCGTCCTGCGCGCGCTGGCACGCCTGGCGCCGGGCGCGGTAGACCTACGGGCGTTGGGCGCCACGCTCGGCTCGGACGTGCCCTTCTTCGTGGAGGACGTCACCTGCGCGCTCGCGCGCGGGCGCGGCGAGCGGCTGCAGGCGCCGCCGCGCCGGCTCCCGCAGCTCCACATGGTCCTTCTCGACCCCGGCGTGCCGATCTCGGCGGCCGAAGCCTACGCGCGGCTGCAATCGTTCACCCGGCGCCTGCACGCCGACGAGGCGCTGAGCGCCCTCGCGACGGGAGGCGACGGCGCCCTCGTGAACGGTCTGCAGGCGGGCGTCGTCGCGGTTCACCCCGAGGTCCGCGAGGCCCTCATGGAGCTGCGCGGCCAGGGCCTGCGCAACGTGCTCATGTCGGGCAGCGGATCGACCTGCTTCGGTCTGGCCGACAGCGCCGAGGCGGCGCGGACCGCCGCCTCCGAGCTGCGGCTCCGCCGCCCGGGCTGGCGCGCGGAGGCCGTCCGAAGCGTGTGACGCGGCGTCTTCAGTGTCCGCCGCGCCGGTCGCGGCGCCGATCGGACTCCGGCGGGTCACGCCGCGAGAAGCCCTCGCGCCGTTCCTCGTCGTCCTGGATCAGGAAGTCCTCGCCGGCGAGCGACTCGACGTGGTGCCGGAGCTCGTGCGTGAGGGTCTCCCAGGCCTCGTCCTCCCAATCGAAGGTGGGATCGCCGTCCGAGAGCGCCACGAAGGAGCCGTAGTAGAGCGCCACGTGGCGCCCGAGCCCCTCGCCCGCTCCCAGGAAGTCACCGGGTCCCGGGTCGAGGTACTCCCCGAGGCGGAACACGTCCTCGTACTCCTCCTCGGGGCGCGCTTCCTCAAGCACGTGAACGCCCTGGAGGCCGCGCAGGAACTCCTGCGGGATGTCGTCGACCATCGCGGCGACCATGCGCTCGAAGGCAGCCAGTGTCATGCGCCTGCCCATGCTGGCCCCCTCACGCCAGCGTGGCCGGCGCCGCATCGACCTGCAGCGGCCGGCCCGCCTCGGCGCTGCTGTAGGCGGCGAGGATGAGGCGTACGGCTTCGCGGCCGTCCTCACCGGTGCACGGCACCGCGCCCTCGCCGCCTATCGCCGCCACGAAGGCGCCGATGTGGCGCGCGTGCGGCCCGTCGCCAGTGAAGGCGTAGGTCGTGACGTCGGTATCGCCCCAGGTGGTGCCGGGCGAGGCCCGGTAGCTGTGGCGCAGCACGGGCGGCCCGAAGCGGTTGGTGCACTCGAGCGCGCCGCGGGTGCCGTACACCGAGAACGCCTCCTCCCAACCCGTGGCCGTCCACGCGGTCTCGACCGAGCCCAACGCCCCGTCTTCGAAGCGGAGCGACACCTGAGCGGTGTCCTCGAGCTCCACCTCGTACTGGAGGGTCGCCATCTGCGCGAACACCGTGTCCACGCGGCCGCCGAGGAAACGGGCGAGGTCCATCAGGTGGCAGCCGTTGTCGAGCAGCGTGCCGCCGCCCGACGAGCCGCGGGTGGAGAACGAGTTGCGTACGCCGAGCCCGGCCCAGTCGTGCGCCTGGCGAAGGCGCACGTAGGTGACGCGGCCCAGCGCGCCCGACGCGAGCAGCTCCTTGGCCTTGTGAGCCGGCCCGCTCGAGCGCAGCTGGTGGTTGACCTGCAGGAGCACGCCGGCCCTGCGGCAGGCCTGGATCATCTCGTCGGCCAGCTCCAGCGAGAGAGCCATGGGCTTCTCCACGAGCACGTGCACCCCGGCCGCCGCGGCGGCAAGCGTCGCGGGGTGATGAACGACGGTCGGCGCGGCGATGGTCACGGCGTCGAAGCCGCCGTCCGCGAAGAGGCGGCGGAAGTCCTGGTAGCAACGGTCCACGCCCCACTCGCGCTTGCGGCGGGCCAGCGCGTGCTCGTCGACGTCACACAGGGCCACGACCTCGGCGCCTGCCTTCCGGAAGCCCTCGACATGGAGGTGGGAGATGCCGCCGGTACCGATCACGGCGACGCGCACGGGATGGTGCATGGGGCTACCCTCTCTCGCCGAGCTGCGCTCAGACGTGGTCCTTCGTCGGGTTGGGGACGGGCTCGAGCGCCGCGGTTCGGGGGGAGCGAGCGGCGTCCACGGCGATCCGTTTGCGGGCGTAGTTGGCGGCGTTGGCCAGGATGCGCTGGACGTGGACGTCGTGGTACGTGGGGTAGGTCTCGTGGCCGGGGCGGAAGTACACGACCGTGCCCGCGCCGCGGCGCCAGGCGCACAGGCTGCGGAACACCTCGCCGCCCTGGAACCACGACAGCATCACGAGCTCGTCGGGTGCCGGCACGTCGAAGCGCTCGCCGTACATCTCCTCGCGCTCGAGCTCGAACATGGGGGGCACACCCTCCAGCAGCGGGTGGGCAGGCTCGACGGCCCACAGGCGCTCCTTCTCGTCGGCCTCGCGCCACTTCAGCGAGGCGTGCGTGCCCATCAGTCGCTTGAAGATCTTCGACACGTGGGCCGAGTGCAGGACGACGAGGCCCATGCCGCCGAGCACGGCGCGGTGGACGCGGTCCACCACCTCGTCCGCCACCTGGTCGTGCGCCTGGTGGCCCCACCAGAACAGCACGTCGGTCGTGTCCAGCACGTCGCCGCCGAGGCCGTGCCCGGGCTCGCGCAAGGTGGCGGTCCGCACCTCGGCATCGAGCTGCCCCTCCAGCGCGCGCCCGATCGTCGCGTGGATGCCGTCGGGGTACAACCCGCGCACGACGTCGCTCTCGTGCTCGTGCAGGAACTCGTTCCATACGGTGATGCGGATTCTGCTCATGGGAACCTCCCCGGCCGCGCCGGACCAACCCCCCAAGGATACGTCGCGCGCGCGCCGGAGCGTCAAGCGCTCCTCACGCGGTGTCGGCCTCGGGGTCGCGATCGAAAGGCGGGATGCGCCCCGCGACCCGGTTCACGGTGAGGCCCTGCACGAGGATCGAGAACACCACCACGGCGTAGGTCATGGAGACGAGGAGGTCGCGCTCGGGGCTGGACGGGAGCGACAGGGCGAGGGCGATGGAGATGCCGCCCCGCAGTCCGCCCCATATCATCGTCCGCACCGTCCACGCCGGGAACTCGCGCCGCAGCCGCAACACGTTGATGGTGAAGCCCACGCTCACGGCCCGCGCGAGGAGGACCAAGGGGACGGCGATCGCCCCGGCGGCGAAGGGGAAGCCGTTCGCCAGGACCAGCACCTCGAGACCTATGAGGAGGAACAACACGGAGTTGAGGATCTCGTCCACCAGCTCCCAGAACGTGTCGAGGTGCTCGCGCACGTCGTCGCTCATCGCGAGCAGGCGCCCGCGGTTGCCGATGAACAGGCCGGCCACCACCATGGCGAGCGGCCCCGAGGTGCCGATCTGCTCCGCGAGAGCGTACCCACCGGTGACGAGCGAGAGGGTGATGAGGACCTCCACCGTGTAGTTGTCGATCTCCCGCAGCAGCAGGAACGCTGCGATGCCTAGGCCCAGGCCGAGCACCACCCCTCCCAGCGCCTCCTTCACGAACAGGAGCCCCGCGGCGCCCGCGGCCTGGTCCCCGACGTGCCCGCCGCCGGCCGCTAGCCCTACCAGCGCCAGGAAGACGACCACTCCGACGCCATCGTTGAACAGGCTCTCCCCGACGATGAGCGTCTCGACGTCGCGTCGCACCCCGAGCTTCCGCAGCAGGCCGAGCACCGCGATCGGATCGGTGGGCGACACGATGGCCCCGAACACCAGGGCCCAGGGAAGCGGGAGCGGGATGCCGAGCAGCCCCAGCGCCGCGTAGCTCAGCAGCCCCACGACCGCGGTGGACAGCAGGACGCCGAGCGTGGCCATGGCCACCACCGCCCACCCCTGGCCGCTCAGGTCCTCGAGGTTCACGTGCAGCGAGCCCGCGAAGAGGATGAAGCTCAGCAGGCCCTGGAGCAGCAGCGCGTGGAAGTCGAGCGATCCGAGGAAGCTCGTGGCCCAGTCCACCAGTTCCTGGTTGCCGAGCACGAGCAGCCCGAGCGACACCAGCAGCGCCACGAGCGTGAGACCGATCGGCGTGGGGAGCCGCAACCAGCGCTCGTTGACGAAGCCGAACAGCGCGGTGAGCGTGAGCACCAGCGCGATGGAGGCGAACAGCGACATGCCATCGATTGTAGTGGGCCGGCGCCCTACCGGCCGGTGCCGCGCTCTTCCCGGCCGGTGCCGCGCTCTTCCCGGCCGGTGCCGCGCTCCCCACCCTGCTCATGGCCGGCCGGGGTAACGTCTCGTCGTGCTCAAGATTCGCTCCGAGTCCGCAGAGGACGGCCGTGGCGTGCGCGCCGTCCATCTCGCGGCTTTCACCACCGCCGCGGAGGCGGAGCTGGTGGAGCGCGTGCGCGCCACCGCCGGCTACCGCCCAGAGTTCTCCATCCTGGCCGAGGTCTCACGACGGGTGATCGGACACGCCCTGATGAGCTATGCCAGACTGCATCGCGCCGGTTGGGAGCGCCCCGTGCTGGTCCTCGCCCCGCTCGCCGTACACCCAGACGCGCAACGCGCGGGTGTGGGCACGGCCCTCGTGCACGAGTGCCTTGGCCGCGCCGAGCATGCCGGGGAGCCGCTCGTGTTGCTCACCGGCCATCCCGGCTACTATCCGCGCTTCGGCTTCGAGCCCGCCTCGCGCATCGGCATCCGCCCGCCGGGGCCGCTGCCCGACGAGGTGTTCATGGTTCGCCGGCTGGGCGCCTTCGACGCTGCGTACCACGGCACGGTGGCGTACCCGCGCGCGTTCGATGCGGTGTTGACCGACATGGCCGACCCGCCGCCGCCGCTGCCCATCACCTGAGGCGTCACAAGCACGCTCGCGCGCGTCGCGCACCCCGTCCGCGTCGGTGTCGGTACACCGGCGCGGGCGAGCCGTGCCCCCCTGCCCCGGTCCTACACTGGCGAGCGTAGGGACTTCGAACGAACGCCCCACGGGCGTGGGCGTTCGGGCGCCGGTTCGACCTCCGGCGCGCGTCGGCGCGGCGAGCGCCCCCGCGCGTCGCCATCCGGTCGATCCGCCCGCCCGCGGCGGCCCTCGAAGGCGCAGTCCTCACGCTCGTCCTCCACTCGGAGGCCGAGCCCGGCAGGCCACGGGCGCCGTGCAACGGGTGCCCAGGAGGAGGGAAACATGACAACGCGAAACCATCGGCCCACGATCGCGACACTGCTCGTCACCGCGTTCCTGGCGGTGCTCGGGAGCGCCTTCGCGTTCTCGCCCAGCAACGTGGAGTGCATCGCTCCGGCCGATCCAGGCGGCGGATGGGACTTCACCTGCCGCTCGGTCGGCAAGATCCTGTACGACCTGAAGCTCGTGCCGCAACCGGTCAAGGTGACCAACATGGCCGGCGGCGGGGGCGGCGTCGCCTACGGCTATGTCGTCAGCAAGCGCGACGACGACCCCAACCTGTTGGTGGCCGCCAGCACCGCGACGACGACTCGCCTGGCCCAGAATCAGTTCGCCGGCATGAGCGAGGACCAGGTGCGCTGGGTCGCCGCCATCGGTGCCGACTTCGGGATCATCGCGGTCTCCAACGACTCGCCCTACCAGACGCTGGACGATCTCATCCAGGCGGTGAAGAACGACCCCACCAAGGTGGCCTTCGGTGGCGGCAGCGCGGTCGGCGGGTGGGATCACCTCAAGGTGCTCCTGCTGATGAAGGCGGCCGGCATGGACGCCGTGAAGAACGTCAAGTACGTCTCCTTCAACAGCGGCGGGAACGCCCTCACGCAGCTCCTCGGCAACCACGTGCAGGCCGTCACGGGCGACATCTCCGAGCTCAAGGGGCAGCTCGACGCCGGCAACGTGCGGGCGCTCGCGGTCCTCTCCGACGACCGCTTGCCCGGAGACCTCAGCTCCATCCCGACGGCCAAGGAACAGGGGTACGACGTCGTCGGCGCCAACTGGCGCGGCTTCTACGTCCCCGGGAACATCAGCGACGAGGCCTACGGGTACTGGCAGGACGCGATGAAGCAGCTCTACGCCTCCGATGAGTGGAAGGCCGCCATGGAGGCCAACGGCGTGGCTCCCTTCTGGCGCGGCGGGCAGGAGTTCAACGACTTCGTCACGCAGCAGATCTCGGACCTTCGCGACCTCTCCAAGGAGATCGGCCTGATCCAGTAACCGAAGGAGGGCGGGCACGCGTGCAGCGTGCCCGCCCTCCCACGGCTGGACCGTGGGGCGGCGTCGGCCGCGGAACGGCGAGGGCGCGGAACATGACCGACCGAATCACCGGGGGCTTCCTGCTCGTGTTGGCGCTGGCATTCGGCCTGCACGCGCGCACCTTCAAGACGACCTTCATCACGGACCCGTTGGGGCCGCAATCGTGGCCCGTCATGCTCGCGGTGCTGCTCGGCCTGTTGAGCCTCTACCTGATCGCGCGACCCGACCCCAAACCGGACTGGCCTCCTCGGGTCGTGCTGGGTCGACAGGTCCTGATGGTCGCGACCCTGGTCGGGTACGCGGTCGTGCTCGAGGTCCTCGGCTTCCTGCTCGCGACGGTGCTCGTGGTGTGGGTCCTCGCCCTCCTGCTCGGCTCGGGCTGGTGGAAGGGCGCACTCACCGGGATGGCTTCCAGCGTGGTCCTCTACCTCTTGTTCAACAGCGCGCTCGGCCTGCCCCTGCCGGTCGGCGCGATCTTCGGCGGCTGAGGTGGAGACCCTCCGCCTGCTCGGCGACGGCTTCGCCGTCGCGCTCGTGCCCCTCAACCTGCTCCTCGCCCTGCTCGGCGCCTTCGCCGGCACGGTGGTCGGCGCGCTGCCCGGGCTCGGCCCGGCGAACGGCGTCGCCATCCTCATCCCGGTGAGCTTCACCCTCGGGCTGCGGCCCGAATCCGCGCTCATCCTCCTGGCCAGCGTGTACTACGGCGCCATGTACGGTGGCCGCATCTCCAGCATCCTGCTCAACATCCCGGGTGACGAGCCCGCGGTCATGACGACCCTGGACGGCTACCCGATGGCGCGGCAGGGGAAGGGCGGCTCGGCGTTGGCCATCTCGGCCGTCGCCTCCTTCGTCGGCAGCACCCTCGCCACCGTCGGGCTCATGCTGTTCGCTCCTTTACTCGCCAAGCTCGCGATACGCTTCGGCCCGGCGGAGTACTTCGCCCTGTACGTCATGGCCTTCTCCACGCTCTCCAGTCTCACCGGCAAGAACCCGGTGAAGACGATGATCGGCGCATCGCTCGGCCTGATGCTCGCCACGGTCGGGTTGGATCCCGGGAGCTCCATCCCGCGCTTCACCTTCGGTCAGATGAAGTTCTTCGAGGGGATCGACTTCATCGTCGCCATCGTCGGCCTCTTCGCGATCAGCGAGCTGCTGGTGTACGTCGAGACCCGCCACGCGGGCCAGGCGATCCGCTACGCGGTGGGGAAGGTGTCCGCCCGCATCCGCGACCTGACGCGAACGTTCATGACGATGGTGCGCGGCAGCGTCATCGGCTTCGTGGCCGGGGTGTTGCCCGGCGCCGGCGCCTCGCTCGGCAGCTTCATGGCGTACACGTTCGAGAAGCGCCTCGTGGACCGCGATGGGACCTTCGGCACCGGCGACCCGCGCGGGGTGGCGGCGCCCGAGGCCGGCAACAACGCGGCCGCCGGCGGCGCCCTGGTGCCGATGTTGACGTTGGGGGTCCCGGGGAGCGGCACGACCGCCGTGTTGCTGGCGATGCTCATGACGCTGAACATCACGCCCGGGCCCCTGCTCTTCACGCAGCATCCCGAGGTGGTGTGGGGCCTCATCGCCTCGCTCTACATTGGCAACGTCGTCCTGCTGGTGCTCAACCTGCCGCTGGTCGGCATCTTCGTGCGGTTGCTCAGCGTGCCGGGCTGGATCCTGATGCCGGTCGTGGCGATGGTCGGCTTCCTCGGCGTGTACGCCATCAGCCATAGCGTGTTCGACATCTTCATCATGATCGCCTTCGGGGTGGGAGGCTACCTGCTGCGGAAGCTCGACATCCCGCTGGTGCCGGTCATCCTCGGGTTGTTGCTCGGCGACGACATGGAGGTCAACCTGCGGCGTGCGCTCAACCTAGGCAACGGCAACTGGCTCACGCTGTGGCACAGCACGCTGTCGATCGTGCTGTGGGCGGTGGCCATCGCCGGTCTGGTGCTGCCGCTGATCTTCCTGCGGCGGCCCGCGAAGGCCTCCGACTCGGAGGAGCCGCCCGAATCGATGACCGAGTGACGGGAGGACGGCGCCGACACGGGCGGCGTCGGGTCGTCAGTCGGTGACGGCGCCGCGCGAGGCGCTCGAGACCAGGCGCGCGTACTTCGCCAGCACGCCGTTGGTGTAGTGCGGGGCGGGCGTGGTCCAGGCGCGCCGGCGCGCCTGCAGCTCCTCGTCGCTCAGCTCGACCTGGAGCAGGTTGTGTTCCGCGTCGATGGTCACGGTGTCGCCCTCGCGCAGCAGGCCGATAGGCCCGCCGACAGCGGCCTCGGGAGAGACGTGGCCCACGACCAGTCCGTAGGTTCCGCCCGAGAAGCGCCCGTCCGTGATGAGGCCGACGCTGTCGCCCAGCCCCTTGCCGATGATGGCGCTGGTGGGGGAGAGCATCTCCCGCATGCCGGGACCGCCGACGGGCCCCTCGCCGCGGATGACGATCACGTCGCCCGGGCGGATGGCGTCGCCGAGGACCGCCGCCAGGCACGCCTCCTCGCTCTCGAAGACGCGCGCGGGTCCCTGGATGCGGGTCGACTTCAGGCCGGTGGTCTTCGCGACCGCGCCGTCCGGCGCCAGGTTGCCGCGCAGGATGTTGAGGTGTCCGTGCGGGTAGAGCGGCCGGGCGAAGGGGTGGACGACGTCCTGCCCCGCGGGCGGTGTGCCGGGCACGTGCTCGAGGTTCTGCGCCACGGTCTTGCCGGTGACCGTCCGGCACTCGCCGTGCAGCAGCCCCGCGTCGAGGAGCATCCGCATCACGAGAGGGATCCCTCCCACGCGGTGCAGGTCGGTGGCCACGTAGTGGCCCGAGGGCTTGAGGTCGCAGAACACCGGAGTGGTGTGGCGCAGCCGCTCGAAGTCGTCGATGTCGAGGTCGACCTCGGCGGCGTGCGCGATGGCCAGGAGGTGGAGCACGGCGTTGGTGCTCCCGCCCACGGCGAACACCACGCGGATCGCGTTCTCGAAGGCCTCTCGCGTCATGATGTCGCGCGGCAACAGCTCGGCCTCGATGCACCGCAGGAGCGCGCGCGCGCTCTCCGCGGCGTTGAGGCGCTTCTCCTCGTCCTCGGCCGCCATCGTGCTCGAGTACGGTAGGGCCATCCCCATGGCCTCGATGGCCGAGGACATCGTGTTGGCGGTGAACATCCCGCCGCACGAGCCGTTCCCCGGGCAGGCGTTCTTCTCGATCCCCTCGAAGGTCGACAGCGGGATTCGCCCGGCGGAGTACTGCCCCACGGCCTCGAAGACGCTCACCACCGTGAGGTCGACACCCTCGTAGTGGCCGGGCTTGATGGTGCCGCCGTAGACGAACACGCTGGGGATGTTCAGGCGGGCGATGGCGATCATCGCGCCCGGCATGTTCTTGTCGCAGCCCCCCACGGCCAGCAGCCCGTCCATGCTCTGGGCCCGGCATACGGTCTCGATGCTGTCGGCGATGACCTCGCGCGACACCAGCGAGCACTTCATCCCCTCCGTGCCCATCGAGATGCCGTCGGAGACGGTGATGGTCCCGAACTCCTGGGGCATGCCGCCGCCGGCGCGCAGGGCGCTCGCGGCCGCGGCGCTGAGGTCGCCGAGCCCGGCGTTGCAGGGCGTGATGGTGCTATGGCCGTTGGCGAGAGCGACGATCGGCTTGTCGAAGTCGTCGTCGCCGAATCCGACGGCGCGCAGCATGGCGCGATTGGGCGCGCGCTGGTCGCCTTCCGTGACCGTGCGGCTGCGACGGTTCAGCTTGCTCCGGGTCTGGGTATCGGCCATGGTCGCCCTCCAGGCTGCGCGCTGGCGTGAGGATGCCGGCATTCTAACGTGGGGCGCCGCGCGCGCGCCTGCCCCCGGAGCGTGCGTATGCGGCGGCACGGTGCTCAGGAACCGGGGATCGGCACGAGCCAGACCGGCATGCGCGCCCGACGCAGCAGTCCCCGGGCCGTGCTTCCGGCGAACGCCTCGAGCACCGCGCGTCGGCGGCGCACCCCGAGCACCAGGGCGTCTGCGCCGGCGCGATGCGCCAGCTCGAGGAGCCCCTCGACCGGCGTGCCGACCGCGAGGTGGAAATCGAGGAAGGCGCTCGCGGCGCGGGCCTCGAGCCGGGCGCGCGCCTCCTCCATCTCGCGGCGATGCGCGACATGCCCGATGGAGCGCGCGATGTTGCCGCGCTCGAGGCGCTCGCTCCACCGCAACGCCGCCTCCGAGGCAGCCCCGAAGTCGGTTCCCACCAGCACGCTGCCGTGCTGCAGGCGGCTGCCCTGCGGGACCACCAGCACCGGCTACGCGCGCGGTGCGCGCCAGGCGCAGGGCCAGGCGGCCCATGCCGACCACCAGGACGTCGCCGGGTCGGGGTTCCTCGAGGATCCTGGCGAGCGCCTCGCCCTCCCCGAGCAGCGGCTGCGCTCCCTCGGGCGTGAGCGCGAGCAGGCGGCGCTCCGCGTCGGCGCGGCGCGCGCGCGCGAGCTCCTGATCGCTGGCGCGCAGCTGGCGGTCGAAGGCGGGGTCGGGCGCCGAGGCGAGCTCGGGGCTGTAGGCGCTTCGAAGCTGCACGACAGGGCTCGACGGGTCCGGCTCGAGCACGTGGAGGACGACCAGGGGCAGGCCGAGGCGATGCGCAACGACCTCCGCGACGTCCACGGCGGACTCGGCCGTGACGGTGAAGTCGCAGGCCACGATGACGCGTCCGTCCGGCCCGTCGCCGACCACCTAGCTCAGCTCCCTTCCTGCGGGTCCCCCCGGTTCCCGTCCTCGAGCGAGAAGTTGTAGATGTCTCGATCGTACGCGTTGTAGCTCGCGTAGTCGAGCACCTCGTAGAGACGGGCGCGCGTCTGCATGCCGGCCACGAGCGATGCCTGGGTGCCCTCGTCGCGGAGCCGCTCGAGCCCCGCCTCGACGGCGCCCATCGCCAGGCGCAGCGTCGTGACCGGGTAGATGACCATCTGGTAGCCGAGCCTCTGGAGGTGGGCGGCGTCCAGCAGGGGGGAGCGGCCGAACTCCGTCATGTTGGCGAGGAGGGGCGCGTCGACGGCGTCGCGGAACGCGGCGAACTCGTCGGCGGTCTCGAGCGCCTCGGGGAAGATGGCGTCGGCGCCCGCGTCGAGGTAGGCGGCGGCGCGGCGCACGGCGGCGCCCAGACCCTCCACCGCACGCGCGTCGGTGCGGGCGACGAGGAGGAAGTTCTCGTCGCGCCGCGCGCCGGCGGCGGCCTGGATGCGGCGGGTCATGACCTGCGTCGGCACGACCGTCTTGTGCTCCAGATGCCCGCAGCGCTTGGGGTTCTCCTGGTCCTCGAGGTGACAACCCGCGAGGCCGCGGTCCTCCAGCTCCTGCACCGTCCGTGCGACGTTCATGGGCTCGCCGAAGCCGGTGTCCGCGTCGACGAGCGCGGGCAGGTCGGTCACGCGCGCGATCTGCTGGCCCCGCGCCGCCACCTCCGACAGCGTGGTGAGGCCGATGTCCGGGAGTCCCAGGTCGGCGGCCACGACCGCGCCGGAGACGTACACGCCGTCCCACCCCTGATCCTCCAACAGCCGAGCGACCAGCGGCGAGAACGCGCCGGGGAACCGGAGCAGACGTCCGCCCGCGATCCGCTCGCGCAGGTTCCGGCGCTTCTGCTCGGGGCTGAGCCGGGCGTAGAGCATCAGAAGATCCCCGCGCGCTCGCCCCGGGGCAGGGTACCGGCCCGAAGGGCGACCGTGAGGCCGCCGAGGTCCTCGGGGCTCAGCTCGCCGAGGCGCTGCACGAGACCGAGGAAGCGCTCCTGCTCCGCGTCGTCCACCACGCCCGCGGCGAGCGCCCGGAACTTCCCGAGGTACTGCTCGCGACCGAACGGCCGTGCTCCGTTCGGGTGCGCGTCGGCGACCGCCAGCTCGTCCTCGATGGTGGTGCCGTCGTCCATGAGCACCCGCACGCTCGCGCCGAAGGCGCGGCGGGTGGGCTCCGGGTCGTGGTAGCGCTCCGTCCAGCGCGGATCTTCGACCGTGCGCACCTTGCGCCACAACCGGACGGTGTCGGGGCGGTGGCTGCGCGCCGGCGTGTAGCTGTCGGCGTGATGCCAGGCGCCGTCCTGCAGCGCGACGGCGAAGATGTACATGACGCTGTGGTCGAGCGTCTCGCGGCTGGCGTCGGGATCGTACTTCTGCGGGTCGTTCGCGCCGCTTCCGATGACCTCGTGGGTGTGCCGACTCGTCCGTATGACGACCTCGGCGATCCGTTCGGGCTCTGCGATCCTCGGGCGGAGGTGCTGGGCGAGGTCGATGATGGCCTGGGCCTGGTACTCCGCGGAGTGCTCCTTGGTGTACGACTCGAGGATGGCGCGCTTGGGCTCCCCGGGTTCGGGCAGGCGCACCTGGTAGGCCGCGTCCTTGCCGTCCAGCATCCACGCGATGACGCTGTCCTCGCCCTCGTAGATCGGGGAGGGCGCACCCTCGCCGCGCATGGCCCGGTCCGCCGCCAGGATCGCCAGCATGCCGGAGTAGGCGGGCACGAAGGCCTTCCAGCTCGAGATCTCGCCCTTGCGCGACTGGCGCGTGGTGAAGGCCGTGTGGACCGCCTGGTTCAGGGCCTGCGTGAGCGTGTCGACGTCGAGCGCCAGCAGGGTGCCGAGGCCGGCGGTGGTCGCCGGGCACAGGTGCGCCATGTGGTCGATCTTGTGCTGGTGCAGGCTTATGGCGCGCACCAGCTCGATCTGGACCTCGTAGGCGGTGACGATCCCGCGAAGGAGGTCCCCTCCCGTGCGCCCCGTCTGTTGCGCGACGGCCACCAGCGGCTGGATGTTGTCGCCGGGGTGGGCGTAGTCGGCGGCGAGGAAGGTGTCGTGGAAGTCGAGCTCGCGCACGGCGGTGGCGTTGGCCCACGCCGCCCACTCTGCCGCGACCGTCGTGCCGTTGGGGACGCCGAACACGGTCGCGCCGCCCGACCTCGGGTGCGCCAGGGCCTGCGCGCGCGCGGTGCTCGGCGGGCGGCGCCGCACCGCGGCCACCGCCACGGCCGCGTTGTCGATGATGCGGTTGACGACCATGGCCGCTACGTCGTCGTCGACCTCCACGGGGTCGGCCGCGACCGTCGCGAGCTGATGGGCGAGCTGACGCTGCTTCGGAAGGCGCGCGCTGGAGGTCGCGACGCGCACGGTATGCGTTCTCATGATGAGATTGTACGTGCGCACCCATGGTGTCGGTGTCCCGCGCCGGCCCGCCGGCCCCGGCCCGGCCCGGTCGCCGGAACCAGTTGTGGCGCCAGGGCGTAAGGTAGAGCGCGATGGCATCGCAACCGAAAGCAGAGAAACCGCGCGAGGCGAAGGGCGCCGCCGCGAAGGATGGCGCCTTCGAGGGAGTCGAGCTGGAGGAGCTGGGCGTGCGCTTCGGCGGCGAGGCGGTGCTGGCCGACGTCGACCTCCGCCTTCCGACCGGGCGCACCGTGCTGCTGCGCGGCCCCAACGGCGCCGGCAAGAGCACCCTGTTGCGGGCCGTGGTGGGCCTGCTGCCGTTCGACGGCGAGATCAAGCTGTTCGGCTTCCGGCCCAAGACGCTCGAGGCGCGGGCGACCTTCGCCTTCGTGGCGGACGTGCCGGCCCTGCTCGAGGACCTGACGGTCGGGGAGCACGCCGCCTTCGTGAGCCGCGCCTACGACCGCCCCGAGGCGGAGGAGCGCGTGTTGGCGTGGCTCGAGCGCTTCGAGCTGAGCGGCCGCGACGACGAGTATCCCGGGACGCACTCCCGCGGCATGCGTCACAAGCTGGCGCTGTGTCTCGCGCTCGGGCTCGAGCCGCGCCTCCTGGTGCTGGACGAGCCGTTCAACACCCTCGACGCCGACGCGCGCGACGTGCTGCAAGGCGCCCTTCGCGACCGCGCCGCCGCCGGCCACATCAACATCATCAGCGCCCACGACCGCGCGCTCGAGGAGGGCCTGCAGGCGTACGTGGTCGAGGTCCGTGGCGGCCAGGTGAAGGCGCTCCCGGCGCCGGCGCCCAAGGCGGCGCGGGGCGGCGGGCGTGGCTAGCTCGCTCGCCTCGCTGCAGCGCACGATGGATCGGCGCCGCTTCGGTCGGGGCATGGCGTGGATCCGCAGGACGTTCGGGTACTCGACGCTCATCTACCTCGTGTTCTGGCTGGCGCTGTTCGTGGTCGGTGGGGTGCAGTCGGCCGCGCCGCTCGCGCACCCGCTGCCGCGCTCCGCGCTGCAGCCGGCGCTCGACGCGCTCGCGCTGCTGGCGCTCGCGAGCGTGCTGCTGCAGCGCTCCCCGCCGGTCGTGATGGGGCGCCCCCTCGCCCTCCAGCTCGGACTGGCCCCGCAGCCGGCGCGGGCCGCGCTGCGTCCCCGCATGGCGGCGTTCCTGGCCAGCCGCGCCCTCGTGGGCGGCGTCGTCGGCACGATGGCCTGGCTGCTCGTCGCGATCTTGTTCGACGTGTCCACGCCGTGGCTCGTGCTCCTCGGTGCGGCGCTGTGGGTGCTTCGTGCCAGTCTCGCCTGGATGCACTACGTCCGCGCGCCCGCGCGCACGCCCCTGCTGCTCGCCGCCCTGCTGCTGGCGGCGGTCGGTCTCGCGGCCGGCGTCGGCGGGGGCTCGTGGCAGGGGTACGGCATCGCCCAGGGCGCGCTGGGCACCGGCGTCCCGCCGCTCGTCGCCCCGGCGCTCGCGTTGCTCGCGGCAGCCTTCGCGTGGGTTCGCCTCGGACCCGACTATCTGGCGGGCTACCTGCACGACTGCGCGGTCGTCTCGGAGTTCAGGTCGGCGCTGCTGTTCGCCGCCATGACGCAGAGCCCCGCGGCGCTGCGGCGGGGCCGCGGCCCGCTGGCGCGCTCCAAGGGGCGCCGGGGGCGTCGCAGCGGCCGCGCACGCGTTCGCCTGGCGCCGCCGCCCGCGGCCTGGGGCGCCCTGGGCGCGGTGGCGTGGCGCTCGAGCCTGCGCCTGCTGCGCTCTTCGCTGCTGGCCAAGGCGGCCCTGCTCGCGGCCCTCGCGTACGTCTACGCGACGCTGGCCGCGGGCGTGCACGCCGGCCTCCCGCTGGCGCTGCTGGGCCTGGCGGCGGGTTTCCTCGCGTCCTGGCTGGTGGGCCCGGACCTGCAGAGCATGCCGACACCGGTCGACCCCCTCGCCCGCGGCGTCGGCCGGACCCTGCCGGGCCTCGGCGTCGCGGCGGCCGCCTTCGCCATCTTCGCCGTCGTGCGCGCCGCCCTGCAGGGAGACGCGAGCGGCGTCGGGGTGGCGTCCGTGCTCGCCTTCGGCCTCGTGGCGCTCACGACCGTGGCCCTCGAGAAGGTGTCCAGCTGGCTCCACCTCGGCGCCACCGAGTGGGGCACCTGGGCGCTCGCTGGCTTGCTGAGCGGCACCATCCTGTGGATCCTGAGCGGCTTCACGGAGCCCGCCGCGACCGGCGTGTGGGCCATGGCCATCGCCGGCGGGATGCTGCTGATCCTCCCGTGATCCCCGCGCGACGCCGCGACGGCTCTACCGCGCGCGTAGCTCCCGCGAGCCTCACCATCGCGGGTGGTAGACTGCGGCCACATCGAGAAAGGGAGCTGGCGGCGTGTCGGTGAAGTACGGTCTCCTCGGGATCCTGGCGAAGCGGGCGCAGCACGGCTACGAGCTGAAGCGCAGCTTCGAGCAGATCACCGGCGGCTTCTGGCAGCTCAACTACGGGCAGATCTACCAGACCCTCGACCGCCTCGAGGCCGACGGGCTGGTGAGCTTCACCGTCGAGCACGACGACAGCGTTCCCGACCGCAAGGTGTACGAGATCACGCCTCCGGGCCGCGAGGCGCTGGAGCAGTGGCTCGCGCATCCGGATCCGCGCCCGCGGCCGCTGCGCGACGAGCTCTTCATCCGACTGGCCGTCATGGCGGACGGCGACCTCGAGCCGCTCTTCGACCTGCTTCGCTCGCACCGTGGGATCTACCTGCAGAAGATGTCGGAGTTGACCGGCGCGAAGACGCGCGCCGAGGAGCTCGCCGACGAAGGCGCCAACCGCTCGGCCGCCTCGCCGGCGGACGTCCTCATCGAGTCGGTCCTGATCGACGCCGCCCTGTTCCACGCCGAGGCCGACCTGCGCTGGATCGAGCACTGCGAGACGCGACTGCGCGCGCTGCAGCGCCAGCGCTCGAACTGACGCGGTCGGATTCCCGACGCGCGGCGCGATGCGGGTGCGCGACAATGGGGGCGTGTCGGGGCCTTACCTAGAGCTGAGCGGGGTCACCAAGGCGTTCTCGCGCGCCGGCGACACCGTGACGGTCCTCCTGGGCGTCGACCTCCAGGTCGGGGCGGGCGAGTTCGTGGCCGTGGTGGGTCGCAGCGGGTCCGGCAAGTCGACGTTGCTGCAGCTCGTCGCGGGGCTCGACGCGCCCACGTCCGGCTGCATCGACGTCGGGGGCGTTCGCGTGTCGTCGCTCGCGGAGGCCGACCTGGCGCGCTTCCGTCTGTCCACGGTCGGCTTCGTGTTCCAGGCGTTCAACCTCATCGCCACGCTCTCGGCGCTCGAGAACGCGGCGCTGCCTCTGCTGCTGGCGGGAGGCGGGAGGCGCGACGCGCTCGCCGAGGCAAGGGAGCTGTTGCGGCAGCTCGGCCTCACCGCGCGGCTCGAGCACCTCCCCGAGGAGCTCTCGGGGGGCGAGATGCAGCGCGTGTGCATGGCGCGCGCGATGATCGCCCGCCCGCCGCTGCTGCTCGCAGACGAGCCCACGGGCAGTCTCGACAGCCATGCGGGCGACGAGGTGATGGCGCTGCTGCGGCGCGTGCCGCGCACGCGCGGGCAGACGGTGCTGATGGTGACGCACGACGCGCGCGCGGCCGCGTACGCCGATCGCATCGTGAGCCTCGAGTCGGGGCGCATCCTGGAGGGCACCCGTGGGCATCGCGGCGTTCCTTAGCCTGCGTTACTGGCGTCGCCGGCGCCTGCGCGCCGGCGCGACCCTGATCGGCGTCGCGCTCGGCGTCGCGCTGATGGTCTCGGTGGGACTCATCAACGACAGCATCCTGCGCACCTACGAGGGCCTGTCGCGGACGCTGGCGGGCCGCGCCCACCTCGAGCTGCGCGCGTTGCTGCCCGCCGGCATCGACGAGCGCTGGCTCGACGTCGTCCGTAGCCAGAAGGGCGTCGCCGCGGTGGCCCCCGTGCTGGAGCAGCGAAGCTTCCTGCTCGCGGGCACGCGCCAGGTCCCGGTGCGCCTGCGCGGCATCGATCCCGCCGCCGACGACGCGGTGCGGCCGCAGCAGATCGTCGAGGGACGGGGTCTGCGCACGGGCGACATGACGGCGATGGTCGTCGCGCAATCGCTCGCGCTGGCGCTCGACGTGCGGGTCGGCGCGACGGTCGACCTGCTGACGCCCGCGGGGCTCGCCAGCTTCCACGTCGTCGGCGTCTCCACCGGGCTCGACCCGCTGAGCTCGCCGCAGAGCCGGGTTGCGCTGGTCGGCCTCGGGGCGCTGCAGGGCGCCTACCTCGAGGGGCAGGCGCGCGTGTCCGAGATCGACGTGGTGGCTCAGGATGCCGCCTCCGTGGCCGGCCTCGAGAGGGAGCTCGAGAGCCTGCTCGGCGGCGTTGCCTTCGTGGCCCGTCCGCGCGAGGAGGCGCGCGACCTGGCCGCGGTGACGGACGGCCTGCGCTTCATGCTGTTGCTGGCCGGCCTGATGGCGCTGGTGGCGGCGGCCTACCTGATCGCGAACAACGTCGCCGCCGCGGTCGACGATCGACGGCGGGATCTCGCGGTGGTGCGCGCGTTGGGGATGGGGCGCGCGCAGGTGCGGGCGTGGCTCATGGGCGAGACGTTGGTCCTGGCGACCGGGGGCAGCCTGCTGGGCGCCGGTGCGGGCGTGGTCGCGGCGTGGATCCTGGCGAGGACCCTGCCGGGGCAGCTCGTCACGCCCTACGGCGTGCCCCTGCCGCGGCCGGGTGCCGACCCGGTGGTGCTCCTCGCGGGTCTCGGCGCGGGCCTCCTCATCGCCCTGGTGGCGGCGTATCCGTCGGTGCGGTCCTCCTCTCGCGACACCGTGTCGGTGGCGCTCGCGACGGCGGGGTCCGGCGCGCGAGGCGGCGAAGCGCACGACGGCGGCCTGCAGCGCTGGCTCCTCCCGCTGGGCCTCGCCGCGGCGGCCGTGGCCGCGGCCTGGGTCAAGCCGGCCTTCGCCCCAGCGCACGCGTGGTCGCTGTTGAGCGTGGCGCTGGTGCTCACCCTGTTGGTGATGGCGGCGAGCGGCCTGCCCATGCTCATGTGGGGCGTGAGCGCGTCCATCCGCCGGGTGGGCGCCACCCCGTTGTGGCTGCGGCTGGCGGCCGACAGCGTTCGGCGCAACCGTCGCCGCACCAGCAGCGTGGCGGCCTCCTTGATGATCACCCTTACGATCCTGGTGGGCGTGTTCGGGATGGCTCGCAGCTACCGGACCTCGGTCGGCGCGTGGGTCGACTCCATGGTCGGCTGGGACCTGATGGTGAGCGCCGGCTCGCACGGCGGGGCGCCCTCGCCGCCGCTGTCGCCGGCCCTTCGCTACGAGCTCGAGACCATCCCGGGCGTCGCGCTCGCGTCGCCGGAGCGCTTCGCGAACGTGCGCTACGGCAACCGCGCGCTGCCGCTGTACGCCTACCGCTTCCGGGAGCGGCCGCGCATCCGTCGCTTCACGACCGTCGACGGCGCCTCGGGCGACGCGCTCGCCAGCGAGCTCGCCGGTGGACGCGCCGTGGCGGTGTCGGCGTCCCTGGCTCCACAGCTCGGTCTCTCGGTGGGCGACGACCTGGCATTGCGCGGCGCCGACGGCGAGATCCGCTACCGCGTGGCCGCCGTGGTGCAGGATCCGGGCGCCGCGTCCGGCGCCGTCTACATGGACCGCGACGTGTACGTCCGCGATTGGGACGACCGTGCCGTCGACGACTTCGCGCTGCTGCTCGCGCCCGGAGCCGACGCCTCCGCGGTCGCGCGGCGGGTGCAGGACCGGTTCCGCGGTCGCTTCGTGTTCGATGTCGTGAGCGCCGCGATGTTCCGCGAGCAGATCCTCGGCACGGTGGGCGCCACGTTCGCCCTGAGCCAGGGGCTCATCGTCGTCGCCGTGTTGGTGGCGATCTTCGGCCTGCTGAACGCCGCGCTCATCGGAGCGTGGCAGCTACGCCATCAGCTCGCCGTCCTGCGGGCGCTCGGGGCCCCGAGCGCGCTGCTGGCGCGCACGCTCATCGCCGAGGCGTGGCTGACCGGAGCGGCGGGCGGCGCGACGGGCCTCGTGCTCGGCACGCTGCTCAGCGTGGCGTTGCTGCGTGGCCTGCAGGCTTCGGGCGCGCCGGTGCTGGCGTGGCGCTGGCCCGTGCCGTCGTACGTGGCGGTGGCGTTGCTGCTCGGCTGTGCCTCGGTGGCCGCCGGCGCCGCCGCCGCAAGGGCGGTCGGGCGCGGGCGCGCCGGCGAGAGTTTGCGCCCGGAGTGAGCCCCTCCGGGAGCGGCCCGGGAGCGGGGTGGGTGGTAGCGCGGTGCGGCTCCGGTCGCCCGGCGTCGGAGCCCAGGGTCCGCGGTCGGCACGCTCACCTTCGGGGGAGCAGCAGAACGACGCCGGCGACGAGCAGGGCCAGGCCGAGCAGGCGCGCGGACGTGAGCGGGATGCGACTCGCACCGATGCCGGCGGTGTCGATCGCCACCGCGGCCACGAGCTGCCCGACGATCACCCCCGCGAGCCCGGCGGCGATGCCGGCGCGCGGCAGGGTGAACGCCATGCCCGTGAGGATGGCGGTGCCCAACACGCCGGCCGCGATCCACGCGGGTGCCGACGCCCCCGCCGAGCGCAGCAGCCACGTCCCGCCGGCCAGCGACAGCAGCGCCAGCAGCCCGAGCGACAGCGTGCCGCCCGCGACGTTGACCAGCAGCCCGGTGCGGATCGCGCCGAGCCCACGCTCGGCCTCACGCACGAGCATGCCCTGCACGCCGATCGCGACGCCGGTGAGGACGGCCGCCGCGAGAGCTGCCACGATGCCCTTGTCCATGTTCGCCTCCGGCCCCCGCGAGCCGCCACGGCACCGCCACGCTGAGCGGAGAGTTCCGGTGACGGAGTCGCGACGCGACGCGGCGCCCTCCGTCCGGGGCCGGACCAGGATACCGCCCGCCGGCGCCGTCAGCGCCGCGAGCGCGGGTCGAAGGCGTCCCGCAGGCCATCGCCGAGAAGGTTCCACGCCAGGACGGAGACGAAGATGAACGCGCCGGGCAGGAAGATCCACCAGCGCTCGCCGAGGCCGGCGACCCCGGTGAAGCTCTGCGCGGTGTTGAGCATCAGCCCCCAGCTCGTGGCCGGTGGCTGGATCCCGAGGCCGAAGAACGACAGCACCGCCTCCGTGACGATGAATCCGGGGATCGCCAGGCTGAGGGTCACGATCACGAAGCTCGCGGTCTGCGGCAGCAGGTGACGGAAGATGATGCGGCTCGAGCCTGCACCCAGCGCCCGCGCCGCCTGCGTGAACTCGCGCTCGCGTAGGCTCAACACCTGAGCGCGCACGGTGCGCGCGATCGATCCCCAGCCGATCACGGCCAGAACGACGACGATGAGCGGGAACACCACCGAGGAGGGCAGGTTGAGCGGGTAGAACACCGCCGACAGGGTCAGCAGCAAGAACAGGTCGGGGATGGCCGAGAGCGCCTCGACCAGGCGCATGACGACCTCGTCGACCCAGCCGCCGAAGAAGCCCGCCACGCCGCCCATGGTCATCCCCAGGAACACGGATACCAGGCTCGCCAGGATGCCGACGGTGAGGCTGATGCGCGCGCCGAACAGGATCTTCCCGAAGACGTCCCCGCCGACGTCGTCGGAGCCCCACAGGTAGAGGTGCACCTTGTCGGCCGGGTCGTCGACGCCGAAGAGGTGCAGGGTGGCCCACGGGCGGATGCCGAGGCGTTGACGCAACGGCTGGGGGACGAGGCTCACGGGGAACGGCACGTAGCGGTCGCGCGGCGCGGCGCGGTGAACGAACAGCGAGAGCTCGTAGCGCCGATCGGTGTCGGGCCGCCACACGGTCTCGAAGGTGCTCGGATCGATCTGCTTGCTCAACGCGTAGACGTACGGGCGGGTGAGGTGCCCGCCAAGGGTCCAGTGCACCTGGTTCGGGGGCTGGAAGGCGGCGCGGGCGTCGAGGAAACGCTCCGGGTACGGCGCGAGGAAGTCGGCCAGGGCGGCGGCGACGTACAGCGCGCCGAGGACCCACAGCGCGATCCGGGCCAGCGGGTGCTTTCTGAACTGTTGCCACGCGATGGCGCTGAGGCTCGCGCCGGTCGCAGGATCGACGCGTTGGCCGCGCGCGCGCTGAGCTGCACGGGTCACGACAGGACCCTCACGGCGCGGCTCATCCGTACCGGATGCGGGGGTCGAGGAACGCCAGCGCCAGGTCGGAGAGGAGGTTGCCCACCATCAGCAGCAGCACCAGGATGGTCAGGAGCGCCATGAGCACGTACATGTCCTGGGCGAAGATGCTGCTGATGAACAGGGGCGTGATCCCGGGCCAGCGCAAGACGAACTCGACGGTGCCGGCGCCGCCGACGAGGGCGGGGAGGACGCTGCCGATCGTGGCCACGATGACGAGGATGGCGTTTCGCAGCGCGTGTTCAAAGGTGACGCGCCGTTCGGGCAAGCCCTTGGCGCGCGCCGTGCGGATGTAGTCCTGCCCCAGCACTTCCAGCATCTCCCCGCGCATGACGCGGGTGGTGAAGGTGAGACTCGAAAGGGTGACGACGCCGAGCGGCAGGACCAGGTGCCAGAGCACATCGACCAACCGGTGCCATGGCCCGAAGCCGCTGAACCCCGTGCTGGTCATCCCTCCGACGGGAAGGAGGAACCAACCGGTGCTGTGGAAGAACTGCACCGCGCCGGCGAGCAGGAGGAGGGCCAGGAAGAAGTTCGGCACCGCCAGGCCGATGAGGCTGAAGACGGTCAGGGCGCGGTCTCCCCACGAGTACTTGTGCAGCGCGGAGTACACGCCGATCGGGATGGCGATGGCGAAGGTGAGGAGCGTCGCGGGCAGCAGCAGGGTGAGACTGTTGAGCAGCCGCGGTGCGATGAGGGCGAGCACCGGCCCCCGGCTCGTGAGGCTGGTGCCGAGGTCGCCGTGCTGGATCAGGTTCCTGATCCAGTAGACGTAGCGCAGATACCAGGCCTGGTCCAGTCCGAGCGCCTGGCGGATGCGCTCGGCCTTGTGCACGTCGACCTGGTCGAAGGCGAACTGCGACGCGAAGTCGCCGGGCGCGATCTCGATCACGATCCACGCGAGGAAGGTGGCGAGCAGGAAGGTCGGGATCAGATTGCCGATCCGGCGGATCACGTAGGGGATCATCGGGGTGGTGGGTCCTCAGGGCTCCGGCGGGGGCGTCCGGGCGGCGGTTGTGGGAGCCGGCGGTTGCGGTGCGCCGGCGATCGTGGTGGGCCGGCGGTTGCGCGGTCCCGCACGACGGTCGTGGGGCGTCCGGGCGGCGTCGTAGCGCCGCGTGCTGCGCGGCGCCACGACGCGGTGCTGCCTGGCCTCAGTTCGTCTCGACCACGTTCTCCCGGTAGTTGCCGGGGTTGTACGGCTCCTGGATGCTGACGGCGTCGAGCTTGTCCTTGGGCCACACGTTGCCGGTGCCGAAGTAGTAGTGGAACGCCTGCGCGATGGTGGGGGTGAGCGGCAGGTACTGGCGCATGAGCTTCGCCCGCTGCTGGAACAGCGCGAGGCGCTGGTCGAGGTCGAGCGCGCCGTTCATCCGGGTTGTCAGGTCGCCGATCTCGACCTCCCAGGGCTGCGCCGAGGACGCGTCCTTGTTCCAGGCGTTGAGGTTCGTGGCTACCGGGAGGACGTTGTCCGACGACGGGTTGTCGACGTCGCCGCCGGAGAGCCCCCAGATCTGCGCGTCGTAGTCGACCTTGCGCGGCAGGGAGTCGCCGAGGATCGAGTTCTGCCAGATGTCGGTCGACACCTCGCGCGGGTTGATCTTCACGCCGTACTCGGCGGCCGTCTGCGAGATCACGAGGGCCTGCTGGGCGCGGCGGTTGTTGCCGCTGTTGAACTGCAGGTCGAACTCGACGCGGCACCCGGTGTCGGGGTTCATCAGCACGCCGTCGGCGTCCTTCGACGTGAAGCCGATGGAAGACAGCAGGTCGACGCCGCGTTCGGGCGCGAACTCGAAGTCGGGAACGTCGGGCACGAAGGGCGCGGCGGCGTCGGTGTTCATCGCCTCGGCGGGGAACCCCAGGCCGCCGAGCGCGGCCTCCACCAGCGCCTCGCGATCGATCATGAGGCTCATCGCCTGGCGGAACTCGGTCGCGCGGAACAGGCCCTGCTTGCAGGAGTCGGTGTTGTTGAAGTTGTAGGTGATGAAGTCGACCGACGTGCTGGGGCTGAGGTTGGGGTAGAACGTGCCGGGGATCTTGCCGCCCTGCACGGCTTGCTGCACCGCCCGCACCTGGTCGAGGTTCTTGGGCCAGTAGAAGCTGGCCTGGCCGGTCACCACGAGGCTGAGCTCGGCGTTCTGGTCGGCGGTGATGGTGACGTCCCAGCCGTCCGGGCCGGGCATCGGGCTACCGTCGGCGGCCTTCACGAAGTCGCCGAAGGTGGGGTTCTTCTTCATCACCAGGCGCTCGCCTGGGCGGAACTGCGTGAGCTGGTAGGGACCGCCCGAGACGATCTGGTCGACGGGCGTGTCGACGCCCCACATGGCCTTGACCCCGTCGGCGCCGCTCTTCTCGTACACCGGCATGAACACGTGGGCGGGCAGGACGTAGGTTGGCGTGTAGTTCGCGAGGGCGTTGACCTGCGGCGTGGGCAGCGTCAGGCGGAACTGGTACGTGCCCAGCTTCTCGACCTCGACGGGCACGTCGTCGACGACGGTCTTGACGTAGTCGTTGGCGCCCACGTCCGGGTCGCCCAGGATCGTGTAGCTGGCGACGACGTCGTCGGCGGTCATCTCGACGCCGTCGGACCACGTCCAACCCTGGCGCAGGGTGACGACGAACTCCTGTTCCTTCCGGACCTCCTGGACGTCCTTCGCCCAATACCCGAAGTAGCTGCCGTCGGCGGTCTTGAAGGCGCGCGTGCCGAGCCAGTCGCGGTTGACGATGGGCGGCCCGGCGTACATGCCGAGGATCGACGTTTCGGTGCCCGAGCTCGTGAGGTACGGGTTGAGGGTCGTGATGTCGCCGAAGCTGAGCTCGTGGATGGTGCCCCCACTGCCCGCGGTCGGGTGGTAGTTCTCCGGCCACGTGAACGCCTGCGCGCCGGCGGCGGCGAGCCCGGCGACAAGCAGCACGGCTGCGATGCGCTTGAGCATGATCCCTCCGTGGTGGGGCCCTCCGGGCCCGCGTCGATCGCGCGGTCCTAGCTACTTGTAGATAGGTACGGGCGCGTAGCTGAAAGTATATAGGTCGTGGACCCGGCTGTACATCCCGCCCTCGTCGACGAGCCACCCCGGTAGCCGGCGCGGGCGCCTCGGCGCGGGCCAGGTCAAGACCAGCGCGGGCGCCTCGGATCGGGGGAAGGTCAGAATCCGCGCGGGCGCCTCGGCGCGGGGCGGAGGTCGGCATCCGCGCGGGCGCCTCGGCGCGGGGCGGAGGTCGGAATCCGCGCACGTACCACAGCTCGGGGCGCAGGTCAGAACCAGCGCGGCCGCCACAGCTCGGGGCGCAGGCGCGCGCCGCGCAGGGCCCCGAGGTCGAGCACGCCGTCGTGGAGCGGCAGGCGGCGGTCGATGGCGTCGCGCTCCAGCTTCAGGGGGAAGCTCAGCTCGCTGGGGTGGTCGACGCCCTCCTGGCTCGCCACCACCGCGGCGTGCAGCGTGCCGAGACCGCTCGACGCCTGCGAGCCGATCATGACGCCCTTTCCCGCCTCGCGCGCCCGGCGCAGGAGGGCGAGGCTCGCGCGCCAGCCGCTGCGCGCCGGCTTGATGTTGAGGATGTCGAAGGTGTCGGCTTCCAGCTCGCGCTCCAGCTCGTCGGGCGTGAACGCGCTGTCGTCGGCGATGAGCGGGAGGATGTGCGCGCGCCGCAGCTCGCGGCGGGCCCGCAGCAGGTGAACGGGCAGGGGCTCCTCGACGTAGCGCGCGCCGAGGGCGGCCAACCGCTCGAGCCGCGCGGCCGCGCCGGCAGGATCGAACGTCTCGTTGGCGTCGGCGTAGAGCTGCACGTCGTCGCCGAGCTCGGCGCGCAAGGACCCGAACACGCGCTCGTCGTCCCGTGCGTTGCGGCCCACCTTGACCTTGAGGACGCGCACGCCGGCGGCGACCACCCGTCGCGCCTCCGCGAGCATCTCGTGCGGTTCGGCGATGCCGAGGATGAAGCTCACCCTGGGCCGCAGGGTCGGGCCCGCGCGGAGCGCCGCCAGCGTGCTCCCGAGCTCCGCCGCGCGGGCCTCTTCCAGCGCGAGGTCGAGCGCGCCGCGCACGGCGTGGTTGTACGGCAGCGCGTCGAGAGCCCGCGCCGTGGCCGCGTCGTCCTCCGCCTCGCGCCCGACCAGCGCCGGACCGAGGTGCTCCTCCAGCGCGGCGATCATGCCTCGCCGTGTCTCGCCGTAGATCGTGGGCCGCACCGGCGCCTCGGCCACCCCGACCGCGCCCGTCGCGAGGCGCACGCCGACGAGCAGGTGCTCGAGCGCACCGAGCTCGCTGCGTTCGCCCCAGCGCAACGAACCGCGAAGGGGAAGGCTCAGCCCGGCCGCGCCGACCGCCTCGACGCGGCTCACGCGCTCCTCACCACCATGCGAGCAGCGCCTCCACCACGCGCTCCTTCGACATGCGCGAGGTGTCGAGGCGCAGGCGCCGTCGGCCCGGCAGCGGCTCGAGCACCGCCCAGGCCGCGTCGGGATCGTAGTGCGTGCTCTCCTCGGCCACCACGCGCGCGGCCGTCACGACGGCGTCCGGCGGGAGCCCCGCCGCCGCGGAGGCGAGCGCGGCGGGGTCGACGAGGCCCGGGAGTCCGGGCACGTGCGCGAGGCGGAGCGCGAGCTCGCCGGCCGCCGCCGCGCGCGCGGGGGCGCCGCTCGTGGCGCAGGGGCCGCCCGCGTCGGGATCGGTCGCGACGGGTCCCGTCGACGTCGGTCCCGCTGCCGCCTCCGGCCCCGCGACGTCGAACGCGTCGTGGCGGCCCGCCACGCGCAGCACGCGCGTGGCGGCGTCGGCCTCGATCGCGACGAAGCGGGCGCCGGGGAAGGCGTCCACGGCGAAGCCGACCTCGTCGGCCCCGCGAAGGTTGTCGAACAGAAGGGTCGAAGGGTGCGCCTCGGCGTCCTGCGCGAGGTGCCGGGCGAGCGCGTGCGCCAGCCCGCCGCGGTGCTCCGCGCGGTAGCGCGCGCTGAGGGCGAAGCGCTCGAGCCTGTCGGTGACGGCTTCGGGTTCGCGCCCCTGCAAGCGTTGCGCCTCGGGCAGCACGATCCGGTCGGCGAGCTCGCGCCGGTTGGGCAGGAGCGTCAGGTCCGGCCGGGCGCGCCGCAGGGCCGCCACCGCCGTGCTCTTTCCCGCCCCGGTGAGGCCGACGAGGACGACCAACGCCGCCGCACCGCCGGCGCTCACCGCGCGACGCTCACGCCAACGCGGCGAGGCGGCGGCCCGCCTCGCGCAGCGCGGCGTCGCCCTTGCAGTACGCGAAGCGCACCAGGTGGCGCGCCAGGTGGCGGTGGGGCGCGGAGAAGAACGCGCTCGGCGGGATCGCGGCGACGCCCGCGCGGCGCGGCAGGTCGAGGCACAGGGCGACGTCGTCGGGGTAGCCGAGGGCGGAGCTGTCGGCCATCACGAAGTACCCACCCTCGGGCACGAGCGCGCGGAAGGGGGTGGGCTCGAGCGCCTCGAGCAGCAGGTCGCGCCGCGCGCGGTAATCGGCCCGCAGCCCCTCGTAGTAGCTTCCCTCTCGTGCCGCGCGGAGGATGCTCGCCGCCGCGCGTTGCAGCGGCGTCGCCACCGCGAAGGGGATCCACTGGTGCGCGGTGCGCAGCGCCCGCACGAGCGGGGGCGGTCCCGCGACCCAGCCGATCTTCCAACCGGTGACCGAGAAGGTCTTGCCGAGGCTGGAGATGCTCAGGGTGCGCTCGTAGGCGCCCGGCCGGCTCGCGAGGGGCACGTGCTGCGTGAACGCGATGTGCTCGTAGACCTCGTCGCTCACGAGCACGGCGTCCACGGCCGCGGCAGCGGCCACGAGGGCGTCGAGCTCGGCGGCGGTGAAGACCTTGCCCGTCGGGTTGTGCGGCGTGTTCACGACGATCACCCGCGTGCGGTCGGTGACCGCGCGGCGCAGGGCGTCCGGGTCGAGCCCCCAGCGGCCGTCCGGCAGCGGGTCGAGCGGCAGGAAGCGGGGGATGCCGCCGGCCATGATCACGTCGGCGGGATAGGCGTCGTAGAACGGCTCGAGCAGGAGGACCTCGTCCCCGGGGTCCACCAGCGCCTGCATGGCGGCGAACAGCCCCTCGGTCGCGCCCACCGTCACCTGCAGCTCGGCCGTCGGGTCGAGCTCACGGCCGAGGGTGGAACCCACATCGCGGGCGAGCTCCGCCAGGAACTCGGCGGTCCCGGGCAGGGGCGCGTACTGCTGGTACCCCGTGGCCGCGGCGCTCAGGGCCTCGAGCACGAACGCCGGAGGCTCGAAGTCGGGGTAGCCCTGGCCCAGATCGACGGCGCCGGTCTCCGAGGCCAGCCGCGTGTAGGTCGCGAACACCGTCTCCCCGAAGCCCGCGAGGCGGTTCGCGCCGCGGGCCCGCGCGATGGGTTCGTTCATGCGGCCCATGCTACCGCGCGACCCGGCGGTGGCAGCGGGTCGAGCGCTCGGCCGGAGCACCTACGCGGCGCGCTCGCACGGCCGCTCCGGGCGCCGGCGCAGGCCGCGCGGCGCCCGGCCGAGGGAGCCGAGCGGACCCTGTCCGACCCGCGCCGCTGCTCAGGAGCCCGCCGTGGCGGGCGCGGCCGCGCGGAGCGAGGCGATCACCGCTGCGGTGAACGCCTCGGTGCCGCGCGTGCCACCCAGATCGACCGTCGCGTCCTCGCTGAGGGCGGCCTGAACGGCGTCCTCCACGGCCTCGGCGGCCGCCACCTCGTCCAGGCCGTGGCGCAGCATCATGGCGGCCGACAGCATGGTGCCGACCGGGTTGGCGATCCCCTTGCCGGCGATGTCCGGTGCGCTGCCGTGCACCGGCTCGAACAACCCGACCGCGCCGCCCAGGCTGGCGGACGGCAGGACGCCCAGCGACCCGGGGATCACGGCGGCGAGGTCCGAGAGGATGTCGCCGAAGAGGTTGCCGGTCACGACCACGTCGAAGGCGGTGGGGGCGCGCACGATCTGCATGGCGGCGTTGTCGACGTAGAGGTGGTCGAGCTCCACGTCCGGGAACTCGGCCCGGTGCACGCCGACGACGACGTCGCGCCAGAACTGGCTGACGTCGAGCACGTTCGCCTTGTCGACGTTGGTGACCTTGTTGCGGCGCTTGCGGGCGGCCTCGAAGCCGACGCGGGCGATGCGCTCCACCTCGTGCCGCTCGTAGGCCATGGTGGAGACCCCGCGGTCGGCGTCCGCCGACGATGGCCTGCCGAAGTAGATGCCTCCGGTGAGCTCGCGCAAGATGAGCAGGTCGGTGCCGCGCGCGACGCTCTCCTTGAGGGGCGAGAGCCGCTCGAGGCCGGGGAACACCTTCACGGGGCGCAGGTTCGCGAACACGCCGAGGTGGCGCCGCAGGCCGAGGATGCCGGACTCGACGCGCTTCTCGCGCGGTAGCCGGTTCCACGGATGATCCCCCACGGGGCCGCCGGCCGATCCCATCAGCACCGCGTCGGAGGCCGAGCATGCGGTGCGCGTCTCCTGCGGCAACGGTTCGCCGTGGCTGTCGATCGCGCCGCCGCCGAACGGCAGGCGTTCGAACGCGAAGCGTATCCCGTGGGTGTCCCCCAGGGCGCCCAAGACCTCGAGGGTGGCGTCGATCACCTCGGGTCCGATGAAGTCGCCGGGCAGGACGGCGATGCGGTAGCTCATACGGGGTCTCCTTCCGCGGGGCGCGCCGGGGTCGGCGCCCGCTGCGCGAGGATCAGGGCCATCGGCAGGCCGAACGTCACGGCCTCGCCCTCGTCGTCGTAACGGATCGAGAAGGCGGCGCGCTCGCGCGCTCCCGCCTCGCGGAAGCGACGCCGGACCGCCGCGGCGCGCTCCCGGGGCAGCTCCATGCGCGCGATCCACGCGTCCACCTCGAGCCGGTAGACGGTGTCGGCGTCGCCGACCACCCAGGCGAGCCCGGCGGCGGCGAGCATCGCGCGCCACTCGTCCATGCGGTAGGCGCGGACGTGGGTCGCGTCGCGCTCGCGTTGCACCCCGTCGAGCCAGGCGTCGACCGAAGGATCGGGGGTGATCTCGTCCACCATTACGAAGCGGCCGCCGGGCTTCAGCACCCTGGCCACCTCGCGCAGGGTCGCCGGCAGGTCGCTGTGGTGGTGAAGCGTGTGGCGCGCGGTGACCAGGTCGACGCTGCCGCCCGGCACCCCGGTGGCGTGACCGGGCGCCTCGACGAAGCGCAGGCCCGGCACGTCGCCGTAGCGTTGCCGTGCGGCCGCCAGCATGCCCGCGGACGGGTCCACGCCCACCACCTCGGCGCCCGCGCGGGCGAGCGTCGCGGCCGTGTGCCCGGCGCCGGTGCCCAGGTCGAGGCACAGGTCACCGGCGATCGGCCGCGCCAGCGCCAGGAGCCTGCTCAACGACGGCCCCTGCACGTGGGGCGCGCTCACGGCGTACGCGGCGCCGCGCGTGGACCACGCCTGGCTCGCGGCGTCGAGGGGTCGCCTCATGCCGCGGCGCTCAGGCCGTCGCCGAGGGCGCCGCCGCGCCGGCCGGTTCGTGGCCCAGGCGCTTCGCGGTGCGCCGCACCTCGTCGGAGCCCTCGAGCAGCTCGCCGAGCGGGTCCCAGTACCCGGCGAGCAGGGCCTCGCGGGCGGTGTCCGGCAGCCTGACGGCAAAGGTCTCGCCGGCCAGCCGCACCGCGCGCGCCTCCACGTCGACGACCAGCTCCTGCGACGGGTCCTCGCGCACGATCCGCGCGATGCGGCGCAGCGCGTCGTCGTCGGCGGCAACGCACACGAGCCCGAGGGTGGTGGCGTTGCCGAAGAAGATCTCGGCGAACGAGCCCGCGATCACGGCCTCGAAGCCCGCGCGGGCGATGGCCTGCGGCGCGTGCTCGCGGCTCGAGCCGCAGCCGAAGTTGCTGCCCGACACCAGCACGCTCGCGCCCGCGTAGGCGTCGTCGTTGAGCGGGTGCGGCTTCTCGCTGCCGTCCTCGCGGAAGCGTTCGTCGAAGAACAGCGTCTCGCCCAGGCCGTCGAAGGTGACGCACTTGAGGTAGCGCGCGGGGATGATGCGGTCGGTGTCGATGTCGTCGCCGGGAACGACCACCGCGCGCCCCTCGATCGTGCGGATCTCCTTGAGCGCCATGCTCACGCCACCGCCTCTCGCGTCACGCCGAAGGTCTCGCGCGCGTCGCTGACCACGCCGGTGACGGCCGCAGCGGCCACCATGACCGGGCTCATCAGGATGGTGCGGCCGGTGGGGGAGCCCTGCCGGCCCTTGAAGTTGCGGTTCGACGAGCTGGCGCACAGCTGATCGCCCACCAGCTTGTCGGGGTTCATCGCAAGGCACATCGAGCAACCGGCCTCGCGCCATTCGAAGCCCGCCGCCTTGAAGATCCGGTCGATGCCGCGCCGCTCGCACTCCGCCTTCACGAGCTGCGAGCCCGGCACGGCGATCGCCTTCACGCCCGCCTTCACGCGCCGCCCCTCGAGGTAGCGCGCGGCCTCGATGAAGTCCGACACCCGGCCGTTGGTGCACGACCCGAAGAAGGCCACGTCGACCGGCGTCCCGGCGATGGGCGCGCCGGGCGGGAGCTTCATGTGCTCGAGCGCCTCCTGGATCGACGCGCGCTCGGCCTCGGGCGCGCCCTCCACGGTGGGCACGTTCTCCTCGATGCTGATCGCCTGGCCCGGGTTGATCCCCCAGGTGACGGTGGGCGGGATGTCCTCGGCGCGGATCTCGACCACGTCGTCGTAGTCGCATCCCGGGTCCGACGCGAGCGCCGACCAGCGTTGGACGGCCTCGTCCCAGGCGGCCCCCGTCGGCGCGTAGGGCCGGCCCTCCAGGTAGGCGAAGGTGGTCGCGTCCGGGTTGACGTAGCCGCAACGCGCGCCGCCCTCGATCGTCATGTTGCACACCGTCATGCGCTCCTCCATGCTCATGCGGTCGAACACCTCGCCGGCGTACTCGTAGGCGTATCCGAGGCCGCCCTTCACGCCCAGCGTGCGGATGATGTGCAGGATGACGTCCTTGGCGTACACGCCGGGTCCGAGGCGGCCGTTCACCTCGATGCGGCGCACCTTCAGCTCGCTCATGGCGAGCGTCTGGGTGGCGAGCACGTCGCGCACCTGGCTGGTGCCGATGCCGAAGGCGATGGCTCCGAAGGCGCCGTGGGTGCTGGTGTGGCTGTCGCCGCACGCGATGGTGGTGCCGGGCTGGGTGATGCCCTGCTCGGGGCCCACCATGTGGACGATGCCCTGCCGGCCCGTGTGGAGGTCGAAGAAGGTGATCCCGCTGTCCTTGCAGTTGCTGCGAAGCTCGCGGATCATCTCGTCGGCGAGCGCGTCCTCGAACGGCTCGACGCGCGTGTGCGTGGGGACGATGTGGTCGACCGTGGCGAAGGTGCGCTGCGGCATGGCCACCGCGAGGCCGCGGTCGCGCAGCATGCCGAACGCCTGCGGGCTGGTCACCTCGTGGATGAGGTGCGTGTCGATGAACAGCTGCGTCTGCCCGTTGCGAAGGGTACGGACCGCGTGCGCGTCCCACACCTTCTGGTACAGGCTGCGCGGCGCCGTGGACGTGCCGGATTCGGGGGCTCGGGTCATGGTTCCTCTCCTGGTCGTGCGCGTATCGGGCGGGTTGCGTCGTGTCGTCCCAGGGCCGCGCCGTTCGCGCTCGTTCGACGACGCGGGCGCAGCGCGGGTGCGGCGGCGGCGTCGCGCAACGACGAAGCCCCCGGGCGGATGCACCGGGGGCCGCGATCTTCCTCGTGGTGAAGGCTCGGGATTGCCGAGGACGATCTAGCTGCGCGCGGCCCCTCGGCCGCGTAGCAACACGGACTGCCACAGCTCGATCACCCGGAGGCGTCGGCGGACGCGTTGCAGCGAGGTTGCGTGCAGCGGCATTCCGGCGAGTATACGCAGGCGTTCGGGGGGTGTCAACGCGTTCGGGAGTCAACGATTTGCCAAACACGAGCTTGAGTTCACCCTGGTCCGCGTTCTCTGTGCCCGTCCCCCGAGGCGGCATGCCGAGCGGCGAGATCGCCATGGTGCTGGAGGCTGTTACCTTGAACGACAGTGAAGCTCTCTGGGGTCGAACTCCGCAACAACCGAAACCTCGGCACTGAGTGGCTCGATCTGCGACCTCAGAACTCGGCCCCGAGCTATTGGCCCGTCAACGCGTTCGGTAACCGCGCCGCTCGAGTTTCACGCGAGGAGTCGACTCAAGTCGCGGGCAAGATCGGTCGTGCTCTGGTAGTCCTCGATCGCGTGCTCGTCCCGCCTCTCGTGGAAGCGCGACCACGCCGCGGTCTCGTCGCCGCCACGCAGCACGTCCCCGATGGCGTCGGCCGCGAACCAGGCGTCCACCATGTCCGCCCCCCGGAAATAGTGCCCGCCGACCGCGATCTGGTCCACGCTGGACCCCACCGGCACGCAGTCGGTCGTGCTCGAGCCGTAACGCGGCCCGGCACCGCCACCCTCCCAGTCGCGCTCGAACCGAGACGCGGCCCGGCACCGCGACCCTGTCTCCAGGGAGCGGTGCCGGGCCGCGGCTGGCTACACAGTGACGCGAGCGCGCGCCCGCGGTGCGGCCCTGCGGCCTACTGGCTCAGGATCGTCGAGATCTGACCCTGGGCGGTGTTCAGGGCGTCCTGCACGGAGGCGGCGCCGGAGAGGCCGGCCTGGATGGCGGTCCACACGGCCTGCGAGACCTTGGGGTACTTCACGCCCAGGCCGAGCGTGCGGGGATGCGCGTCCAACGTCTGGTTGACGTAGACCTTCCACTCGGGGCCGGCCTGGTCGAGGTAGGTCTGCGCGACGTCCACCTTGCCGGGCAGGTAGCCGAACAGCTTGGCGAGCTCGAGCTCCATCTCCGGGGTCTGCATCCCCTGGATGTACTCGAAGGCCATCTGCTGCGTCTCGCTGTCGCCACTGTTGCTGATCATCCAGTCCTCGCCGCCCAGGGGCACGATCACCTTCTGGCTGGGATCGCGAACCGGAACGGGAACGATACCGAACTGCTTGCCGTACTCCATGCCGTTCTGGTTGAGCGTCGGGAAGTTCCAGGGTCCGTTCACCATCATCGCGGCCTTGCCGGCGATGAACTGACTGGACGCGGCGGGGGTCTGGCTCCAGTTGAGGCAGTCCTTGGACGCCGAGCCGTCGTCGATGAGCTGCTTCCACAGGTTCAGGGCCTGCGCGCCCGGCGCATCGGCGATGTTCTCGAAGGTGAAGTCGCCGCCGTTGCTCCAGAAGAACGGCTCCCACTGCCAGGTGGTGTCCTCGGCCGCCTCGCACGTGAGCGCGATCCCGTAGTGATCGGAGGTCGTCAGCGCCTTGGCGGCGCTCAGCAGCTCGTCCCACGTCTTGGGCGGCTGGACGTTCGCCTCGTCGAGCATGGCGATGTTGTAGATCAACGCGATGGAGTTGGCCCCTGCCACCGGCAACGCGTAGTACTTGCCGTCGGACAGGCCCTCGTTGATCACGGCCTCGTAGTACCCCTTGGTGCTGAAGCCCTCCAGGTCGCTGAGGGCCACCACCTGGCCGGTCGAGATCATGGTGGATACGAACGGGTTGTCGACGGCGAGCAGGTTGGGCAGGGCATGTCCGGCGGCCTGGGTCAGGAGCTTCGTGTCCAGGTTCGCGAACGGTACGTACTGCCGCTTGACGGTCACGCATGGGTGATCGGCCTCGAACTGCTTGCTGTAGTCGGCCAGGGCCTGGATCTGGCCGGGGGTGTTGAAGTAGTCCTCCTCGGTGAGCGTGATCTTCGTGCCCGTGCACGTCTGGGCCTGGGACGCACCGAACACGGCGAACGTCCCGGCCGCGATGGCGACGAGGCCCCAGAAGCGGATCCGCGGGAACAGGTTCATGACGGTCTCCTTTCGTGATGCAGGACGGCGAACGAACCGCGCCGAAGGGCGCGCGACCCCATGGTCAGCGCGTCCATGTCATGTCATCGACCACTCCCTTCGTGCCTCGGCGGTCGGGCAGCGGCCCGGTCCTACCCCTTGACCGAACCGGCCGTGAGTCCACTTGCGATGTAGCGCTGGGCCACCACGAGCATCACGCCCGCCGGCACCAGCGCGAACGCCGAAGCCGCCATCACCGCACCCCAATCGGTCGAGTAGTTGCCGAGGTAGGTGTAGATCCCCAGCGTGATGGGCGAGAGGCCGGTGCCGTTGAGGATGGTCAACGCGAAGATGAAGTCGCCCCAGCCGTTGAGGAATGCGAACACCGCGACGGTGATGATGGCCGAGCGCGCGAGCGGGATGACGATCCGGCGGAACGTCGTCCATTCGGACGCCCCGTCGACCCGGGCCGCATCCATGAGCTCGTTGGGCAGGCTGAAGAAGAACGCCCGCAACACGAGGATGGCGAAGGGGATGGCGTACGTGCCGTCGGCGAGGATGAGCCCGAGGTACGTGTTCACCAGGTGGAGCCAGTGGAAGATGATGAAGAGCGACGTCGCCAGGACGATCGAGGGGACGATCTGCGCCATCAGCAGGGAGCTGACGATCACGATCGTCACGCGCAGGTGGTACTTCGAGAGGGCGTACGCGGCCGGAACGGCCACGATCAGCGCGAAGGCCGCGGTGCCCAGGGCCACGAGGAGGCTCGTGAGCACGTTCCCTGCTTGCGCCCGGAGCACCGTCGCGTAGTTCTCCAGGGTCGCCGCGTGCGGCAGCCAGTAGAAGGTGCCGCTGAACAGCGTTTCGGTCGACTCGAAGGAACCGACGAGGATCGCATAGACGGGGAACATGACGAACACGAGCGCCACGGCGGCGGCAAGCGCACGGAGCCATCGCACGTACCGCGTCCTCTGTCGGCGCGTCATCGCTCGGCTCCCGCGCTGCCGCGCAACGAGTCCCTGCTGAGCCACAGGTACAGCGGCGAGCAGACGAGGGCCAGCAACAGCAGGACGTTGTTGAGGGCCGCGCCCTGGCCGAAGTTGAACTGCTGGAACGAGAGGTTGTACGACCAGGTCGTCATCAGCTGGGTGGCGTTGGCGGGCCCGCCGCCGGTGAGGCCGATGACGAGGTCGAACACCTTGACGGTGAACACGAAACCCAGGAGCAGGGTGATCTCGATGACCGGCAGGATGATCGGTACGATCACGAGGACCAGGCGTTGCCACGCGCCCGCGCCGTCGATGACCGCGGCCTCCTTGACGTCGACCGGTACGTCCTGCAGGGCGCTGTAGAGCAGCACCGTGAAGAACGGGACGCCGAGCCAGACGTTGGCGACGAGCACGGTCCACAGCGCCATGTCCGGGCTGTTGAGCCAGTCGATGGATCGATGGGCCAGCCCGAGGGCCACGAGGACCTGATTGACCGCGCCGCCCTCGTACTGGAACAGGAACTTGAACATGACGCCGGTCACGAAGAGCGGCAGCAGCCACGGCACGATGACCAGCGAGCGCCCCAGCTTGTTCCCCGGGAACTCGGCGCTGAACAGCAGGGCGAGGGAGAAGCCGATGATGAACTGGAAGAACAGCGAGCCCGCCGTGAACACGAAGGTGTGCCGGATCGCCGCCAGGGTGGTGGGGTCGTGGAAGATGTAGCGGTAGTTGGCGAGTCCCGCGAAGGGCGCGGTCAAGCTGGCGATCGTGGCGGGCGAGGTGCGCTCGAAGCTCAGCATCACGTTGTACACGATGGGCAGGAAGAACGCGAAGAGCAGGTACGCGATCGCCGGCGTCAGGAACAGCCACCCCGCCAGCCGCTGCCTCCGTCGCGCGGACCCTCGGGGCGGCCCGACGCCCGCGGTGCCGGGCGGCGGGGCCTCGGCCCGCGCGGGCCGCATTTGGCCGACCGAGCCGGTCCGGGTCTTCCGGTCCTTCCGAGCCACGTGAACCCTCGCTCCCTGAACCCCGCGGCCGCGCCGCGCCCTGCCCCTACGCGCCGGCAGGGGACAGGTTCGTCAGCGAGCCCCCAGCCCGAAGGAAGACGGGGATGCGCGCCAACGGCGCGTCTGCCGTCACCCAGCCGTTCGCTTCGACCGGCTCGCCGGTCCAGGCGTTCAGCCACGACGCGCCGACGGGAAGATACACGTGGCGCTCCCGAATACCGTGCGCCGTCACCGGAGCCACCAGCACGTCCGGTCCGAGCATGAACTGGTCGCCGATCTCCCACGCCTCGGTCTCGTTCGGGAACTCCAGGAACAGCGCGCGCATGGGCGGGACGCCGCTCGCGCTGGCGGTGGCCATCTGCTGCATGACGTAGGGGCGCAGCCTCTCGCGCAGCGCGAGCTGCTCGCAGATCGCTCCGTACGCCTCGTCGCCGAACGACCACACTTCGTTGGGCGCGCCCGTCTGGTCCGAGCCGACGAGCGGTCCCGGCTCGCGCACCCCGTGGAGTCTGAACAGCGGGCAGAACGCACCGAACTGGAACCACCGGACGATGAGCTCCCGGAAGTAGGCGGAGGCCGGGTCCCCGTTCCTGAATCCGCCGATATCGGTCGTCCACCAAGGGATCCCGGCAATCCCCATGTTGAGCCCGGCAGGGATCTGGGCGGCGAGGGCCTCGAACGTGGACTCGATGTCACCCGACCACACGGCCGCACCGTAGTGCTGGCTGCCCGCCCACGCAGACCGGCACAGGAGCATCCCGTCGTGTTCGCCGCTCTCGCGCAGGCCGTCGTGGAAGCCGCGGGCGTGCTCACGGGGGTACACGCCCTGAACCTCCGATCCCGGGCCCAGGAAGTACCGGGCGCCTGCGGCGTTGTCGGCCAGGATCTCGGGCTCGCACGCGTCGAGCCAGAACGCGCGGATGCCGTAACGCCCGTACCCGGCCGTCACCTTCTCCCACAGGTAGCGGCGCGCCTCCGGGTTGGTCGAGTCGTAGAAGCGCATGAACGCCTGGCCGTCGGTGCCCCTGTCCCAGAAGGCGATGTGGAGCGGCAACCCGGCGACGTTACGCACCAGGAGCCCGCGTTCGTCCATCTCCGCGTAGTTGTTCCCGTTCGGGTTCACCGTCGGCCACACCGACACCATCAACTCGACTCCGAGCTCGCGCAACTCGTCGACCATCGCCTGCGGATCCGGCCACTCCTCGGGGTCGAACCTCCACTCGCCCTGACGCGTCCAGTGGAAGTAGTCGCACACGATGACGGAGAGGGGGAGTCCACGGCGCCGGTACTCGCGCGCCACGTCGAGCAGCTCTTCCTGCGTGCGGTAGCGCAGCTTCGACTGCCAGAAGCCGGAGGCCCATGCGGGCAACATCGGGGGGAGGCCCGTCGCCCTGGCGTAGTGGCCGACGATCTCGGACGGCGTCTGTGCCGTCGTCACCCAGTAGTCCACCTGCGTCGCGGCGTCCGCGACCCAGCGCGTGCGGTTCGACCCCAGCTCGACGCGGCCGACCCCGGGCATGTTCCACAGGAAGCCATAGCCTCGGCTGGAGAGCGTGAACGGCACCGACACCTCGGTGTTGCGCTGGACCAGGTCGATGACGGCCCCCTTCTGATCGAACAGGCCGTGCTGGTGCTGGCCGAGCCCGAAGAACCGTTCGCCCGGGTACGCGTCGAAGGTGACCTCGCAGCCGGCCAGGTCGCCGGCGCTTCCGCGGAACCGCCGCTGGGGCGGCGACGTGAAGTGCGGGACGCTCTCGGCGAGGAGCTCCGCGCCGTCCGCGCGAAGGAACCGCACCAGGGGCGGGAACCGGACGAATCGGTCCTCGTCGTTCTCGTAGGCCTCGACGATCAAGTCGCCGTTGCGGAGACGGGCGCGGTCGCCGACGATCTCGACCTGAGCTCCGGCCGCGCCAGCCTCTCGCAGGGCGCTGCCCGGCGTCTCGATCACCTCCGGCCCGAGCGTCGCCCGGACGCGCGCCCCGCTCTCGCCCCAGGCGTCGATCTGGAGCGTCTCCCCGCTATCGCGCGCGATGAAGCCGGTCTTGTGGGCCAGGAAGCTTGTCATCTCGCATCCCTTGCCTTCGAACGCTCGGCCGATGCCGCGGCGGCACCGTACCGATCGAGCACTCGCGGCGGGCTCTGGCGGGCGCCGGAGCCTCGCCGCGGGGGCTATAACGACGCTTTCGAAGCGCTTCGACAGCGCGCCGACTTGTCGGCTACCTCGGAGCGGTTGGCCAAGCGGCGGCGCCGCCACCGGAGCCCGGCCTGTTCAAGGAAGGCACGTCGGCGAGCCGCCTTCGAACCCGCCCCGTCCGCCGCAGTCTTGCCCTCGTGGCCGACAGCTGGTAGACTACGCTGTCGAAGCGCTTCGCTTTCTGTTCGAAATCTAGCACGGGGGCATGCGAGAGTCAAGGTCGTGGCCGAGGAATCCGAGAAGCGTCCGAAGCAACGGAAGCAGGCAAGACCCGCGACGATGGCCCAGATCGCGGAGCGCGCCGGCGTCGCGCTGAGCACGGTCTCGTACGTGCTGAGCGGGAACCGGCGCGTGTCCAAGAACGTGCGCGACCGGGTGCTCGCTGCCATGGAGGAGCTCGACTACCGTCCGCACAGGCTCGCACGCGCGCTCGCTCGCGGAACGTCCCACACCATCGCCCTCTTCCTCCCGTCGCCGCAGTGGCAGCTGTTGCCGGTGCAGCAAACGTTCGTCGCCGGGGTGACGGAGGCCACCAGCGCCAGCGATTACGCGTTGCTCCTCTCGACGGAGCCCACGGATCCGGACGCCATCGCCCAGGTCGTCGCCCGGGGCCGGGCGGACGGCGTCATCCTGATGGAGACGCTCTTCGACGACGCGCGGATCGAATGCCTCCGCTCCGCGGGCCACCCGTTCACGTTGATCGGCCGGACCAGGGACCTGGCCGGCATCAGCTACGTGGACATGGACTTCGGAGGCGCCGTCGAGACGAGCCTGGCGCACCTGGCGCGCTTGGGGCACCGGTGCGTGGCGCTGTTCAACTTCCCGGCGGAGCTCCTCGAAGCGGGCTACACGTCCGCGATCGTCGCCCGCGACGCCCTGGAGCGCCGCGCGCCCGAGCTCGGCATCCGCGGGATCCACGTTCCATGCCCGCACACGCCGCAAGGCGCCTTCGCGGTCGCGGCGCGGGTGCTGCGGACCGAGCCCGCCTGCACCGCGGCCATCACCACCGGGTGGCAGTTCACGGGCCTGCTCAGCGCCGCGAGGGCGGCCGGGCTTCACGTGCCCGAGGACTTCTCGGTGGTGTCGGTGATCGGCTCGCAGTTCGCCGAGATGCTGACGCCGGCGCTGACCGGGGTCGAGTGGCCGGCGTTCGAGGCGGGGCGGATGGCCGCGGAGATGCTGATCGACGTGCTGCTCGGCAAGCAGGGCGCGACCCGGCAACACCTGTTCCCGCCGACGCTCGTCGTTCGAGAGTCGACGGGACCGTCGCCCCGCGCCAGGTCGGCGGGCAGGCGTGCGGGCCCCGCCTGACGCTCACCCGCCCCACCCCGCCCACGGCTGGCGCGCTCCACCCCGCCACGCAAGGCCCAGAGGACGCTCCTCATCGACCGGGCCCCGTCACGCCGATCGCGCCCCGGTCGCCACCGCGGCGTACACGGGGCGCCCGTAGGAGCCCGTCACCCTCGTCGTCTCGCCGCATGCGGCGAAGCCCGCGGCGAGGCACTCCTCCTCCAGCCGCCTCGGCGGCAGCGGATGCGGCACCCACGGGCTGGCGCGGGTCGTGTCGTACTCGACGACGACGAGACGTCCCCCGGGCGAAAGGTTCTCCAGGACGTCGCGGAGCAGCGCGCGCCGGGCCGTTCGAGTGATGAAGTGGAGGACGTTCGCTGCGAGGACGCCGTCGACCGCGCCCCACCGCCAAGGGCCTCTGATGTCGGCGCGCTCGAGGTGCACCGCGCCGGTCACGCCGGCGTCGTGGAGCGCGCGCCGCTGCCGCACCAGGCTGTCGGCGTCACGGTCGACGGAGCGGAGCTCGGCGCCGGCGCCGAGCCGGCGGGCCAACGCAAGGGTGAAGGCGCCGGCGCCGGAACCGAGCTCGAGCCAGGTGCCGGCCCGCGCCGGCACCGACGCTTCGATCAACGACGCACGATCTCCCTCGGTCACGTCATGACCGCAGCGCGCGGTGGAGTCTCGGGTGCGCCGCGCCCGTCTCGCCGCGCCCGTTCTCGCCGCACCCGCCTCCACCGCGCGTGGTTCCGACGCGTTTCGCCGGGCGCCGGACCGGCGGCCCGGCGCACGAGAGCGCCGGTCCGCGCTGCGCCGGACCGGCGACTCCTCGACGGCCGTAAGACCTCTTGCGCTCAGCGCCCGCTGCGGCCGGAGCGGCCGACCGCCGGCGAGCCGCGGCCGCCGGACCCGCCCGTCGGGCGGTTCACCGGCGCGGGTGGGCGCGGCGCGCCGCCCGCCTGCTCGTTCGCGGCGAGGCCGCCGGTGGTCACCAGGCGTTCGAACTCCTTGCCGTCGACCGCGCGCGCGAGCCCCATGTCGAAGCTGATGATGTGCTTGAGGTGCAGCTCCGCGAGGCACGCGTCCATCGTGATCATGCCGAGGCCGCCGCCCATCTGGATCTGCGCGGGGATCTGGTGCGTCTTCCCCTCACGGATGAGGTTGCGGATCGCGGGGGTGGCGATGAGGAACTCGTACGCCATCGCGCGCCCGTCGCCGGACCCCTTGGGGATGAGCTGCTGCGTCAGGATGGCCTGCAGGTTGTTGGCGAGCTGCACCCGGACCTGCGACTGCTGGGCGTCGGGGAACACGTCGATGATGCGGTCGATGGCCTCGGCCGCGGTGTTGGTGTGCAGCGTTCCCATGACCAGGTGGCCGGTCTCGGCGGCGGTCACGGCGGCGCCGATGGTCTCGAAATCGCGCATCTCGCCGACCAGGATGACGTCGGGCGCCTGCCGCAGGACGCTGCGCAGCGCGGCGTGGAAGTTCTGCGTGTCCTCGCCCACCTCGCGCTGGTTCACGATCGAGGTCTTGTGGTGGTGGAAGAACTCGATGGGATCCTCGATCGTGACGATGTGCTTGGGATACTCCTCGTTGATCAGGTCGATCATGGTCGACAGCGTGGTGGACTTGCCCGAGCCGGTCGGGCCCGTGACGAGCACGAGGCCGCGGGGGAGACGTGCCGTGTCGGCGACCTCCTGCGGGAGACCGAGCTCCGAGAAGCTGAGAACCTCCTCGGCGATGGTGCGCATCACGCCGCCGACCGAGCCGCGCTGCTGGAAGCAGTTGACGCGGAAGCGCCCGTGGCCCGACAGGCTGAAGGAGAAATCGAGGTCCTTGCGCTCCTCGAAGTTTCGTTGCTTCTTCTCGTCCATCAGCGCGTACATCAGGCGTCGCGTGAGGTTGGGGGTGAGGACGTCGTACTCCGTCGGTCGCCACTCGCCGTCGATGCGGATCATCGGAGCCAGACCCACCGTCAGCAGGAGGTCCGACGCGCCTCGCTCGATCGCGAGCTTGAGCAGGTCGACGATGTCGGCTTGGACCTGAGTGGAGCGGATCTGGTCAGACATGTTCGGGGTCCTCTCGCATCCGGTCGCCGGGAGCCGGAGCTACTCTGCCGTGCGGGCGAGTACTTCCTCGAGTGTGGTGATGCCCTGGAAGGCCTTGTGGACGCCGTCCTCACGGAGCGTCTTCATGCCGTTCTTGATCGCCAGGTCGCGCAGCTCGAAGGAGGACGCCTCCTTCACGATGGCGGCCTCGATGGTGTCGTCGACGGTGAGCAGCTCGTGGATGGCGTAGCGGCCGTTGTAACCGCTGCCGCCGCACTTCTCGCAGCCGACGCCGCGGTACAGCGATTGCCCGCGCACCTCGCTCGCGTCCATGCCGAGCCGTCGCAGCACGTCCGTGTCGGGGGTGTACTCCACCTTGCATTCCTTGCACACGCGTCTCACCAGCCGCTGAGCGAGCACTCCGATGAGCGACGCCGACACGTTGAAGGGCTCGATGCCCATCTCCTGGAGGCGGGTGATGGCGCCGGCTGCGTCGTTCGTGTGAAGCGTCGCGATGAGCAGGTGGCCGGTGAGGGCGGCCTCCATGGAGATCTTGGCGGTCTCGTGGTCACGGATCTCACCGACCATGATGATGTCGGGGTCCTGCCGCAGGAACGACCGCAGGGCGCGCGCGAAGTCGAGCCCCGCCTTCATGTTCACCTGCGTCTGGTTGATGCCGGGGATCTCGTACTCGACCGGATCCTCGATGGTCGTGACGTTCGCCTCGGGTACCGCGATGCGCTTGAGGATGCTGAAGGTCGTGAACGACTTGCCCGAGCCGGTCGGGCCCGTGATGAGGAACATGCCGTAGGGCTTCTGGATCACGTCCTGGAAGCGTTGGAAGTTGTAGTCGGCGAAGCCGAGCTCCTCGATCTCCGGGATGTCCGTGGCGCGCTTCAGGAGGCGCATGACGGCCTTCTCGCCGTACACGGTCGGCAGCGTCGAGAGGCGGAGGTCCACCTCGGCGGTGCGGTCGCGGAAGCGCACGCGGCCGTCTTGCGGCACCCGGCGCTCGGCGATGTTGAGCCCGCCCATGATCTTGATGCGCGCGGACATGGCGCTGGCCGTGGACTTCGGCATGGTCATGTACTCGCGCAGCGAGCCGTCCTTGCGGACGCGCACCACGACCTTGTCGGGGCGCGGCTCGATGTGGATGTCGGAGATGTCGTTGAGGATCGACTCGCGGATGATGTTGTTGACGACCTTCACCAGCGCGTTGTCGTCGATGGCGCTGGTGTCTTCCTCCTCGGCCTTGCCGGCCTGCCCGACCTCCTCGACGAGCGCCTTGGCGAGCTCGTCCATGTCGGCGCCGTCGCGGTAGAAGCGGTTGAGGGTGCGCGTGAGGGTGTCTTCGGTCGCGACGGCCGGCTGGATCTCCTTGCCGGTGATCAGCCGAACGTCGTCGAGCGCGAAGACGTGCCGCGGGTCCTTCATGGCCACCACGAGGATGTTGCCCTCGAGGCGGATGGGCATCGCCTGGTAGCGCCGCGCGGTCGCCTCGGGCACCAGGCTGACCGCGTACGGGTCGATCTTCACGTTGTCGTCGATGAACTCGTAACCGAGCTGCATCGCGAGGCTGCGCGCAAGCATCTCCGGGCTGATCTTGCCGGATTGCACGAGGGTGTCCTCGAGGCGCCCGCCGCCCGCGCGCTGCTTGTTGAGCGCCTCGTCGACGTCGGTCTGGGTGACGTAGCCGAGGTCGACGAGGATCTCGCCGAGCGGCTTGACGCGGCCGAGCTTCGACTGCTCCTCCAGCGCCTTGCGCAGCTGCTCGCGCTTGAGCTTCTTGTTCATGAGCAGCGTCTCGCCGAGGCGCCCCTTGTTGTCGGCATACATGAGCTCGATGCGCTTCATGACCTCGCGCTCCGGGCTCGCGACGAAGGCCACCGGGCGCTGCACGATGGCTTCGACGTCGGGCATGCGGCGGGGGTCGGCGATGGCGATGACCAGCCGGTCGTCCTCCACCTTGTACGGCACCGCGTTGAACTGCACGGCGTCGAGGCGCAACAGGTTCGAGGCCAGCCGCTCGTCGAACGACGTGCCGGACAGCGTGGACTCGTAGGGGATGCCCATCTGCTCGGCGAGGAGCTGGGCGAGCTGGTCCTCGGAGAGCGCGCCCTGCTTGATCAGGATGCGGCCGAGGAGGCCGCCGGTGCGGTGCTGCTCCTCCACCGCCTGCTGCAGGTCTTCCTCACCGATGAAGCCCGTCTCCACCGCCATGGTGCCGAGTCGCTGGCTGATGTCGACCTCGAAGTCGGGCGGCGGCTCCAGACCGAGCTCCGGGTAGTACGTCGCCAGCGCCCACTGAAGCTCCTTCTGGAGCGCCTGGTAGGGCTCCACCAGGCAGTCCGAGGCGTCCTCGACCTCCTCGATGGCGAGCGCATCGAGCGGGTCGGAGAAGGCGACCCTCAGGCGGTTCCCGTCGATCGCGAAGGGCATGGCGCCGACCTCGAAGGCGAGGTCGGCCTTCACCTTCGCGAGCGCGTCGGGCATGACGTCGACGCGCGGCAGCACCACCAGCGGGATGCCGATCGACTCCTCGATGGCCCGGGCGATGCGCTGCTCGCTGATGACGCCGATGGTGACGAGGATGTCCGCAAGGCGCCCGCCGACCTCGGCGTGGCGTCCGATGGCCTGTTGCAGGGACTCGTCGGTGACGTAGCCGCGTTCCAACAACACCGCTCCGAGTCGCTTGTCACCTATCGATAGGACGGCCACGTGCACCTCCCTTCAGGATCATTCTCTCAAGAACGCGTGCGAAACGCGTATGAGGTAACTTACCCGGGCTCAACGGCCGTACCAGGATCGAGGTGAGCCCGGCGAGGTTGGCGCCTACCACGTCCGTGAACAGCTGGTCGCCGACCATCGCCGATTCCGTGGCGGCCGTGCCGGTGAGCGCCAGCGCCCGCCGGAAGGCCGCGCGAAGCGGCTTGCCGGACATCGGAAGGCCCGCCACGCCGAGCCGGTCGGCCAACGCCCGAACCCGGCCACGCTCGCCGTTGGAGAGCAGCACCACCGGGAAGCCGTGCGCCGCAAGCCCCCGAAGCCACACCTCGACCTCGCCCGTGAGGACGTCCGCCGAAGCCGCCAGGAGCGTGTCGTCCACGTCGACGAGCACCCCCTTCACGCCCCTGGATCGGAGCAGGTCCGGCGTGACCTGGCACACGGAGTCCACCATCACGTCGGGCCTGAACATCCGGCGAGTGTAGCATGACCGACTCACCCCCGGAGCATGGAAATTCACGTTGGGGCCGGGATATCTGGGCAGAATGCCCACGGCCGCAGGGCGGAGGGAGAGGCGGTCGTGGGAGCTTGAGCTCGACCGCATCACCGCGGAGTCTACGCGGCCCGGTCTTACGAATTTCTGACCCCCGCGGGGCCCCTCTCTCGCGGCGCGGCGCGTTCCCGGCGGGGGCGCCGCCGTGGCCGCCCGGCGGCGGCCGGGTCCTGTGCCGCGTCCGCCGTGCGCGCCTCAGGAGGGGGCGGCGCCGCCCGCGTTCGCGCCGGCCGGACCGGGGCTCGCCCGCAACGCCTCGCGCAGCAGCGGTACGAAGGCCTCGGCGTCGTCGATCCAGGGGTAGTGGCCGGTCTCGAGCAGGCTGACGAGCGCGCCGGGGAGACGCGCGAGGGCGGCCTCGGCCTGCGATGGGTACGCCGTCGCGTCGCGCGTGCCGACCACCAGGATCGCGGGGCGGGCCAGAGAGGGGAGCTCGCCCAGCACGTCGAGCTGCCACACGTCCTCCGGGTCGCCGGCCTCCTGCGGGCCGAAGAGGGCGGACGCGTCGCTGTGCTCGAGCCGCAACCGGCTCGACGGGTCCGGGAACTGCATGTGGTCGAACAGCGCCTTGGCGCTGACCCAGCCGAAGGCCTGGTCGACGAGCGCGCCGGGCTCGAGCACTTCCGGGTCGGCCAGCGCGCCCTCGGGCGGCAACCCCTCGTCGGGGCGCCCCGCGATCTGCGCCGCCTGCCGCTGGAGGTCGCGCGCCAGCAGCGGCATCGAGAACCACGGGTTGACGAGCACCAACCTCTCGACCAGCTCCGGGTGCAGCAAGGCCGTGCGGACCGCGATGAGGGCGCCCCAGCCGTGGGCGAGGAGCGTCGCGTGCGGCAGCTCGAGCGCCGATAGAATCGCGCGCACGTCGTCCGCGAGGCGGTCGAGGCCGTACGGCGTCGCATTGTAGCTGCGCCCCGCGCCGCGCTGGTCGGCGTACAGCAGGTGGAAGTCCTCGAGGTCGTCGCCCATGAGGTCACGGAACGAGAAGCTGTTGTAGCCCGGCCCGCCGTGGAGGTAGACCACGACCGGCGCCCCGACGGCTCCGACCTGTTCGACGTAGAGGTCGGCGTCGGTGCGCTCGATGTTGAGCGGACGGTCGAGGCGGGCGTCCGGCACGCCCGGATCGCCCTCCTCGCGCGGGGCGCCGCTCATCGCGCGGTTCCGGCGGGTCCGGCATCGGCCGGCTCGAAGCGCCACACCCGCGCACCCTCCGGCGCCGCTGCGGTGCCCGGGGGCGGCTCGCCCTCCGCCACCAACAGGTAGAGGTCGGCGCGGTCGCGGCTGTGCAACAGGCGCACGCGCAGGCCGGCCGCGGTGAGGAGGGCGCCGTGCGCCCGCAGCCGCTCGGCCGCGTGGTCGCCGGCGAGCTCGTAGAAGTGCGTGGGCATGCCCCAGCATACGGTCGCACGCCCGCGCGATCCGGCAGGCGCCGGACGCCGCGGGATCGTCGTGCGGGCTCCCATGGCCGCGGCCGGGCGCCGTGCTAGCATGCCGCATGGAACGCGAGTGAGCGGCGCGAACGGGAAGATCCGTTCGCGCCGCTTCGTGTTTCCGCCCGTCTGGTACCGCCAGAACCCCCGGAGGTGGCGACATGGACGAGCATGCGAACGGTAGCCGGATGCCAGCGCGTCCGCACCTGCGCCGACCGGCGGCACCCAAGCGCCGCACCTTGACCGAGCTGAGGCCGCTCGTCAGACAGGGGCGCTACCGCATCGGCAACCACGCGGCGCAACACGCCGCCTGCGAGGGCTTCACCGAGAAGGACATCGTGGCGACCGTCATGTACGGGCGCGAGCTCATGCGCTACTACGAGGACGCGCGCCTGCTGGTCCTCGGGTACGTGCCGGTGAGCGCCAGCGTCCGTATCCCGCTGCACGTGGTCGTCGAGTACCGCGAGCACCGCTGGGTCGACGTGGTCACGGCCTTCATCCCCCACGATCCGCATCGTGTGCCGTCCCGTGCCCGGCTCGCCGAGGCGCTGCGCTACGACCGCAACGAGACCCAGGTGCGGGTGGTCGGGCCCGACGGCGTGAAGCGCTGAAGGACCGGACGCCGGTGGTGCGCGAGGCGCGCGTCCACGCCATGGGCGCGCCGCACGCCCATCCTGTGCCCGTGGCGCGCGCTCACGCGGCCCGCCCTGGAAGGTCGTACACGCGCGCGGCGTTGGCGTCGAGCACCGCCTCGAGCTCCTCGAGCGCCATCTCGCGCACCTCCGCCAGGGCGGCCGCGGTGTGCCTCACGTATGCCGGGGTGTTGCGGCGCCCGCGCATGGGCACCGGCGCGAGGTAGGGGCTGTCCGTCTCGACCAGCAGCCGCTCGAGGGGGACCCGCGCGGCGGCCTCGCGCAGGTTCGCCGCGCTCTTGTAGGTGAGGTTGCCGGCGAACGACACCATCCAGCCGAGCTCGAGCCCCACCTCCAGCAGTTCCCGGTGCCCGTTGCAGCAGTGGAGGATGCCGCGCCGATAGCCGGTCTCGCTCAGCGCGCGGGCCGCCGCTCGCGACGCGTCGTCGCGCCCTTGCGCGTCGCGTACGTGGAGCACCAGCGGCTTGCCGAGCGCGGCGGCGAGCCCGGCCTGCCAGTCGAACGCGCGCCGCTGGGTGTCCAGCGTCTCGTCCTGCCAATGACTATCGAAACCTGTCTCGCCCACGGCCACGACGCGAGGTGCCGAGGCCGCGGCCTCCACCGCCCGGCGCACCTCGGCATCGTCGGCGTCCGACGCGTTGTTCGGGTGGATGCCGACCCCCGCCCACACGTTGGGGTGGGCGGAGGCCAGGGCCACGGCGCGTTCGACGCTGGCGGCGTCGGTCCCGATGGTGACGATGGCACGCAGCGTCGGGTCGACGGCTGCCGCCGCGTCGGCGCAGGCGTCGAGATGACAGTGGCTGTCGGTCATCGCCGGCGGCTCGAGCGTGTCGGTGGGAGCGTGACGGACGTGGACATGCGTCACCTTACCCAGACGCGCCGCCGCGGGCGCGACGGCGGCCTCTCATCCGAGGGCCGCCACGGCGCCCGCACGCTCGGGCGGAGCAACGAGCGCGCCGTCCCCGCGGGGCCACCGGCGCCTGAGCGGCCTGTGAGAAATTTGTAAGAACCTCGCTGCTACAGTTCCCATCAACGGGGAGACACATGGGCACCAGGAAAGCGAGGAGCAAGGTGGTACAGCCAGTCAGCGCCACGGAAAGCATCCGCACGCTCAGCAACGAGGAGCTCAGCGATATCATCGCCAGGTGCGAGAGCGCCATCTCGGACGGCAGCGCCGAGATCGAGGACTACGAGGCGTTCGTGCTGTGCCAGAAGGAGCTCGCCCGCCGGACCTGGGCATGAGGCGAGCGGCTCCGCGCCGCCGCCGGGTCCTTCACATCCACGTCATCTGACGCGCGCGTAGCATGCACATCATGCCTACGCGCGCGTCATCGTGGTCGGCCGCCCTCCGTGCGGCCGTTCTTCGTGCTTCCCGCTTGCTCCCGCGCGGGGCGCGCCACCGCGCGCGCGGCGTGAGCATCGTGCCGTTCGCGGTGGTGGCGCTGCTCGGGGCGTGCGCGCCGGTGCTGGGCGGGGCCGACGTGGCGGCCGCCGGCACCGCCGACGCGGTCCCCGCGGCGAGCGCGGCCCCGAGCCAGACGGGGATGGCGTCGTGGTACGGACCGAAGTTCGCCGGTCGACTCACGTCCAACGGCGAGGTGTTCGATCCCTCACAGTTGACCGCCGCGCACCGCACGCTGCCGTTCGGCACGATGGTGCGCGTGACCAACCTGGCGACCGGCAAGAGCGTGGTCGTGCGCATCAACGACCGCGGACCGTTCAAGGCCGGGCGCATCATCGATCTCTCGCGCGCCGCCGCCGACGCCATCGGACTGACACGCACGGGCGTCGGCAACGTGCGGCTCGAGCCCCTGTCGCTGCCCAGCGGCACCCTGCGGTTGGCCGGCAGCGACCGGCTCCACGGCTACGAGGTCGTGTCGCGCTTCCACGCCGTCGGGCAGCTCCTGGTGCTCTCGGCGGGCGGTGCCGATCCGGTGGTGGTGCGGGTCGTGGGGCAGAGCGTGCCCAGCGAGAGCGGCGCCGACGTACTGGTCGCCGACGCGCTCTTCGCCAGACTGGGAGACGTTGCGCAGGTGCGCACGGAGTAACCCTCCGCGTCAGCGGCGGCACCCTTCGGCCAGCTCGGCCGCCGTCCGCTCCACCGCGCCCACGGCCGCCGCGCCGCCGACGGAACGCTCCTGCTCGTCCACCGCGCGCACCAACGCCGAACCGACCACCACGCCGTCGGCGACGCCGGCAACGCGCGCCGCGCTGGCGCGCGAGGCCACCCCGAAGCCGACCGCCACGGGCAGGCCCGAGGCCCGCCGGGCACGGTCCACGAGGCCCGCGACGTCGTCCCCGAGCGCGTCGCGCTCACCCGTGACCCCCGTCACGGAGACGGCGTACACGAAGCCGCGGCAGGCCTCCCCGACGGTGCGCAGGCGCGCATCCGTGGAGGTGGGAGCGACCAGGAACACGGTGTCGAGGTCGGCCGCGCGCGCCGCCGCGATGAGCTCGTCGCCCTCGTCGGGCGGGAGGTCGGGGAGGATCACGCCGTCGGCGCCCGCGCCCTTCAGATCGCGCACGAACGCCGCCTCGCCGCCCCCATAGCAGTAGATCGGGTTGTAGTACGTCATCATCACGATCGGCTTGGTGCTGCCGCGGCGGAGCCCCTCGATCGCGCGAAGCGCGCCGGCGGTGGTGACGCCGGCGGCCAGAGCGCGCTCGCTGGCGCGCTGGATCGTCGGACCGTCGCCCAGGGGGTCGGAGTAGGGGAGCCCCACCTCGAGCACGTCCCCCTGCCGCAAGAGCGCCTCGGCGAACGCCGCGAAACGGCCGGGGGACGGGAAGCCGGCGGTGAGGAACGGCACGAAGGCCGCGCGCCCGTCGGCCGCGGCGGTGGCGAAGGCTGCGCCGATGCGCCCCACCTCAGGCCCCCGCCTGCGCGCGCGCGTCGAGCAGCCGGCGCACCTCGGTCACGTCCTTGTCGCCGCGCCCCGACAGGTTCACGACCAGCACCTCGTCGCGCCCCATGGTGGGGGCGAGCCGCGCAACGTGCGCCAGCGCGTGCGCGCTCTCCAGCGCCGGCGTGATCCCCTCGAGGCGGGAGAGGGTCACGAACGCGTCGAGCGCCGCCGTGTCGTCGACCGACACGTACTCCGCGATCCCCTGATCGGCGAAGTAGCTGTGCTCGGGCCCCACCCCGGGGTAGTCGAGGCCGGCCGAGACCGAGTGCGCCGGCGTGATCTGGCCGTCGTCGTCGGACAGCAGGTACATCAGGGAGCCGTGGAGCACGCCGCGTTTGCCCCCGGCGATGCTGGCGGCGTGGTGGCCGCTGGCGAGCCCCTGCCCGGCGGCCTCCACGCCGATGAGGCGGGGGCGCCGGTCGGCGGGAAGGTAGGCGTAGGGCGCGAAGATGCCTATCGCGTTGCTGCCCCCTCCGACGCAGGCGACGATCGCATCGGGGGCGGCGCGCCCCTCCGCGGCCTCGAGCTGCGCCATGGTCTCGCGCCCGATGACGCTCTGGAAATCGCGGACCATCATCGGGTACGGGTGCGGGCCGACCACCGACCCCAGCACGTAGAAGGTGTCGCGCACGTGCGTCACCCAGTCGCGGATCGCCTCGTTGGTGGCGTCCTTGAGGGTTCGGCTGCCGCTCGCCACACTCCGCACCTCGGCGCCCAGGAGCTTCATGCGGAACACGTTGAGCTCCTGGCGCCGGACGTCCTCCTCGCCCATGTAGACGCAGCACTCCATGCCGAAGAGGGCGGCGGCGGTGGCCGTGGCGACACCGTGCTGCCCCGCGCCGGTCTCGGCGATGATGCGCCGCTTGCCCATGCTGCGGGCGAGCAGCGCCTGCCCGAGGGTGTTGTTGATCTTGTGCGCGCCGGTGTGGTTGAGGTCCTCGCGCTTGAGGTAGATGCGCGGACCGCCGAGCTCGCGGCTCAGGCCGTCCGCCCGGTACAGGCGGCTCGGCCGGCCGACGTACTCGCGGAGGAAGTAGCCGAGCTCGTCCTGGAAGCCGTCGTCGTTGCGGGCGTGCTGGTAGGCCTGCAGCAGCTCGTCCAGCGCGGGCACCAGCGTCTCGGGGACGTAGCGTCCGCCGTAGGCGCCGAAGCGCCCGCGCGCGTCGGGAAGCGGGTACATGGGATCCTCCTGGGGGTCGGGCGCCGTCGGGACGGCGCGGGGTGCCGGGGGTGGTGCTCGCCCGGTGCTGCTCGCCCGGTAGTGCGCGCCCGGTGCTACTCGCCCGGTGCTGCTCGCGAGCTCCTGCTCTCTAGTGTCTGCTCGCTCGACCCGGCCCGCACCACCAGCGCTGATGGTGCCACTTGAAGCTGCGGGGCGTGCGCACCCTCGGCCTCGGAGCGCCGCGCGTCGCGGGGGCGACCGCGCCGGCGCGCGCCGCCCGCGGCGCAGGACACGCGCACGCCGGAAGCGGCGCAGGGAACGTGCGCTCCGCGCGCGGCGAAGGACGCGAGCGTGCCACACGTGGCGCAGGACACGCGCGCGCGTGGCGCCCGGCGGCCGCAGCCTCGCGAGCCCGCACCGCGGGCCACGGCCGCTCCGCAAGACCTCGCGCCGTCCTCTCGTGCCGCATGGCGCCAGTGTAGCCCGCCCCGCCCGGCAGGGTCAGCCTCGCAGCCAGGCGAGGTCGTCGCCCGTGAAGCGCGTGGCCGTTCGCGTGACCCGAGCGGGGGTGAAGGCAGGTAGCAGGTCCGCCGGCCGGACGACCGTGCGCGGCTCGATCAGCCCGAGACCGGCCGCCAGCGCACCGACCACGCGCTCGGCCGCCACACCCGCCTCGCGCAGCGCGCGCAGGGTCAGCGAGCCGCGGCGCTTGGCCATGCGCTCCCCGTCGGCGTCGAGCAGGAGCGGCACGTGCAGGTAGGCCGGGGGCGTCTCGCCCAGGGCGCGGTAGAGCAGGAGCTGCGCCGCCGTGGCGGGCAGCAGGTCGTCGCCGCGCACCACCTCGCTCACGCCCATGGCGGCGTCGTCCACCACCACGGCCAGGTGGTAGGCCCACACGCCGTCCGCGCGCCGCACCACGATGTCGCCCGCGTCGCGCTCGGCGTCGAAGCGTTGCGGGCCGGCCAGGACGTCGTCGAACTCCAGTTCGCCCGGCGGCGCGCGGAAGCGCAGGCTGGGGCGCTTGCCCCGAGCACTCCGGTCCTCGGCCACGCGCAGGTTGGCACGCCGCTGGCGAGCGCCGTAGACGGGCGCCCGGCCGTGCGGGGCGCTGGCGAGCTCGGTGAGGTCCCGGCGTGAGAGGTAGCACTCGAACACGCCGGGCAGGCGCTCGAGCGCGGCCTCGTAACGCTCCGTGCGCTGGCTCTGGAGGTAGGGACCGTGCGGGCCGCCGACGTCGGGGCCCTCGTCCCAGTCGAGCCCGAGCCAGCGCAGCTCCTCGAGGTTGCCGGCGACGGCCTCGGGCCGCGTCCTGGGACCGTCGAGGTCCTCGACGCGGAGCACGAACGCGCCGCCCTCGCTGCGGGCGCGCAGCCACGCGACGAGGGCGGTCCGGGCGTTGCCGAGGTGCAGCCAGCCGCTCGGCGACGGGGCGTAGCGCCCGCGGTAACCGGCCTCGGGGGAGGGTGGTCTCAGGCCTTGCCGCCCCGGCGCATCGCCTCGAGCATGGCGCTGCCCATGTCGCTGGGGGTCGCGGCGACGACCACGCCAGCGGCCTCGAGCGCAGCGATCTTGTCCTTCGCGGTCCCCTTCCCGCCGGAGATGATGGCGCCGGCGTGGCCCATGCGCTTCCCGGGCGGGGCGGTCGTGCCGGCGATGAACGAGGCCACCGGCTTGCTCATGTTGTCGCGGATCCAGGCCGCGGCGTCCTCCTCGGCGGCGCCGCCGATCTCGCCGATCATGATCACGCCCTCGGTGGCTCCGTCGGCCTCGAACAGCTCCAACACGTCGACGAAGTTGGTGCCGTTGACGGGGTCGCCCCCGATGCCCACGGCCGTGGTCTGCCCGAGGCCGGCGTCGGTGAGCTGCTTGACCGCCTCGTAGGTGAGGGTTCCGCTCCGGCTCACGACGCCGATGCGCCCGCCCTCGTGGATGTACCCCGGCATGATGCCGATCTTGCACGCGTGCGGCGTGATGACGCCGGGACAGTTCGGCCCGATCAGCCGCGTGGAGGTGCCCTGCAGCACGCGCTTCACCCGGACCATGTCGAGGATCGGGATCCCCTCCGTGATCGCGACGACGAGCGGGAGCCCGGCCTCGGCGGCCTCCAGGATGGCGTCCGCCGCGAACGGGGGAGGAACGAACACGACGCTGGCGTTGGCACCGGTGGCGCTCACCGCGTCGCGCACGGTATCGAACGACGGCACCGCGACGCGGTAGCTGGCCGGCCGGCCCGGCACGCCGCTGCCGTCGGTCTCCCCCTCGAACGTGACGGTCTGGCCGCCCTTGCCGGGGCGCACGGCCGCGACCACCTGGGTACCGTACGCGATCGCCTTGTCGGTGTGGAACGTGCCGGCCTCGCCGAGCCCCTGGACCAGCACGCGCGTGTCGCGGTCGACGAGGATGCTCATCGCGCGCCCTCCCCGCGGGCGCTGCCGCCCGACGCCGCGAGCTCGACGATCTTGCGGGCGCCGTCCTTCATGTCCGAGGCGCTGATGACGCCGAGCCCGGACGCGTCGATGATCTCCTTGCCGAGATCCACGTTGGTGCCCTCGAGACGCACGACGAGCGGCACCTCGAGGCCGACCTGCTTCACGGCCTCGACCACGCCGTTGGCGATGGTGTCGCACTTCATGATGCCGCCGAAGATGTTGATGAAGATCCCCCGTACGTTCGGGTCGCGCGTGATGATCGTGAACGCGGCGGTCACGTTCTCGGTGGTGGCGCCGCCGCCGACGTCCAGGAAGTTGGCGGGCTCACCGCCGACCTGCTTGATGGTGTCCATCGTGGCCATCGCCAGGCCCGCGCCGTTGACGAGGCAGCCGATCGAGCCGTCGAGCTTGATGAACGACAGCCCGTAGGTGCTCGCCTCGACCTCCGCGGCGTTCTCCTCGCTGAGGTCGCGCATGTCGACGACGTCGCCGTGGCGGAACAGCGCGTTGTTGTCGAAGCTCATCTTGCCGTCGAGCGCCATCACCTCGCCGCCGGCGGTGACCACCAGCGGGTTGATCTCGAGGAGGTCCGTGTCGAGTCCTGCCGCTGCCGATGCGAGGGCCCGGATGAAGCGCACGCCGTTCTTGAACGCCTGACCCTCGAGCTCGAGCGCGAACGCCAGCCGGCGGGCCTGGAAGTCCGCCAGCCCGAGCGCAGGGTCGACCGTCTCGCGCAAGATGCGCTCCGGCGTACGCGCGGCCACCTCCTCGATCTCCATGCCGCCCTCGGTCGACGCCATCACGACGTTGCGTCCGGAGGCCCGGTCCAGCACCACCGACACGTAGAGCTCGCGCGCGATGTCGATCCCCTGCTCCAGGTACAGCCGGCGGACCTCCTTGCCCTCGGGTCCCGTCTGAACCGTCACGAGCGTGGAGCCGAGCATCTTCGCGGCCAGCTCGCGCACGCGCGCCTCGGCCGCGTCGACGCCGCCCTGCAGGCCCGCGGTGATGACGTTGACGCCGGCGACGTCGGGGTGCTCGAGGAAGCGCCCCTTGCCGCGGCCGCCCGCGTGGATCTGCGCTTTGAGCACGACGACCGCGTTGCCGCTCGCGTCGACGACCTCACGCACGGCGGCCACGGCCTCGTCGACGGTGGTGGCGACACGGCCGATGGGCACGGCGATCCCGCGTGCGTGCATCAGCTGCTTCGCCTGGTACTCGTGGATCTTCAAGGGAGACCTCCAACTGCCTGCCCGGCCCGTGCCGCGGTGCGCGGCGGCCGGCCGGCCGGCGTAGAACCGCTCAAGGGTAACGCCCGCGCCCGCGGCGCGCCAACCGAGGGGGCACAGGGCGTACACGCGTCGCCCGGGCGGCCCCGGCTGCCGCCGCCCTCCGGTGGCGGCGCGGCGCGGCGTGCGCCGCTCGAACGTCCGCGCCGCGCGGCGGTGTGGCGACGTTCCGCCCCGCCTCCCGCGCGTGCGCGTATCCTGGCGCCATGGTGCGCACCGCGATCCTCACCGTCAGCGACCGCAGCGCGGCCGGCCAGCGCGAGGACCTTTCGGTCCAGGAGATCCGCCGCCAGCTGCAGAACGGACCCTTCGTCGAGGTCGACTACCAGGTGGTCCCCGACGAGCAGGCCATGATCCGCGCGAAGCTCCGGCTGTGGAGCGAGCAGGACGAGGTCGACCTGGTGCTCACCACCGGAGGGACCGGCCTGGCGTTGCGCGACCGCACGCCCGAGGCGACGCGCGAGGTGATCGAGCGGGAGGTCCCCGGCCTGAGCGAGTTGATGCGCGCTCGCGGCGCCCAGCACAACCTGCTCGCGTCGTTGTCGCGCGGCGTGGTGGGGGTGCGACGGCGGACGATCATCGTCAACCTGCCCGGCAGCCCGAAGGGCGCCGGCGAGTCGCTCGAGGCCATCCTGCCCGTACTGGCGCACGCGGTGGACATCATCGTGGGGGAGCGCCGCAGCGCCCCGGAGGACTGGCACAGCTGAGGGGCGGGCGGCGTAGCATGTCGGCGTGAGCGTCCTCGCGTTCGTCGTCTTCACGCTGGGTTTCGTCGTCGCGCTCGTGGGCGTGGTCGTGCCGCTGCTCCCGGGCGTGCCCGTGGCGGCCGTCGGCACGCTGCTCGCCGCGTGGATCCTCGGCTTCGAGCGCTTCGGCGTTCCCGGGCTCGTGTACGTCGCGCTCCTCACCGCGCTCGCGCAGGTGGTGGACCTCGCCGGAGGCTGGCTCGGCGCCCGCGTCTACGGCGCGCGGCGCGCGGGGCTGTGGGGCGGGATCGTGGGTTCGTTCGTCGGCCTGTTCTTCTTCCCGCCCTTCGGTTTCCTGCTCGGCGCTCTCGCGGGCGCCGTGGTGTTCGAGCTGATCGCCGGGCGAGACCTGCAGGAGGCCGTGCGGGCCGGCATCGGCGCGTTCGTGGGAACCCTCGGCGGCACCGTCGCCAAGCTCCTGATCGTGGTGGCGATCGGGGTGGTCGTGTTCCCGCGCCTCACGTGACGCAGCGGCACCGGCGCGGCCCGCGGGGCGCCTGGTAAGCTCGGTCGTCGGCGACGACGCGGGCGAGCGCGCGTCCGGCCGCGCCGCCGTGGAGAGGACACAGGCATGGATCCCATCATGGTTCAGCTCGGCCCCCTGGCCATCCGCTGGTACGGCTTCCTGATCGCGCTGTGCGTGCTCGTCGGCACGCTGTGGGGCCTGCGGGCGGCCGAGCGGCGCGGCCTGGACCCGGAGAAGCTGCTGGACGCCGCCGTCTGGCTGGTGCTCGCCGGCATCGTCGGTGCACGGCTGGTGTACGTGGTGACCAGCCCCTCGGCCTTCTTCGGGCCGGGGGGGCATCCGCTCGACGCGCTCAAGGTGTGGCAGGGCGGCATCAGCATCCACGGCGGCATCCTGGGCGTGGTCCTGGCGATGTGGATCTTCAGCCGCGTGCACCATCTCGACCTGTGGGCGTACATGGACGTGCTGGCGCCGGTCGGGGCGCTCGGGATCATCGGCGGCCGGCTCGGCAACATCATGAACGGCACCGACACGGGCGGGCGCCTCACGAACTGGGCCATCGGCTTCGATTGGCCGAAACCCGGCACGCCCTTCCTCGACGGCGTCGGACGCGTGCTCTTCGGGCGCGACCTGTGGCAGTACGCGCCGCCGGCGTGCAGCACGGTACCTGCGGGCCAGCCGTGCCACGTTCACTTCACCCAGATGTACGGCGTGGTCATCGGCGTCGTGCTGGTGCTCATCGTCGCCTGGGCGCTCCGCCGGCAGCGCCCGTCGGGCTTCGTGTTCTGGCACTTCGTGCTGTGGTACTCGGTGCTGCGCAGCCTGGTGGAGGAGCCCTTCCGCGACAACCCCCTGTTCTGGCGGGTGTACGACGATCCCGCGGCCGGCGTCGGCTTCTTCACCCTCACGCAGCTCGCCAGCATCCCCATCGTGCTCGTGGCGATCTACGTCCTGCTCACGCTCAACGATCGCCGGGCACCGGTGGCGCGGGGCGACAGGGCGGGGGAGGGGTGAGCGCGGGGGCCGAGACGCCGCGTGCGACGGCCGTGGCCGCCGTCGTGCTGGCCGCCGGGCACGGCAAGCGCATGCGCTCGAGCCTGCCCAAGGTGCTGCACGAGGCCGCCGGCCGGCCCATCGCGGAGCACGTGTTGCGCGCGGCGCGCAGCGTGGAGCCCGACCGCATCGTGGTGGTGGTCGGGCACGGTTCCGAGCGCGTGCGCGAGCGCCTCGCCGCGCCCGACGTCGAGTTCGTGGAGCAACCGCAACAGCGCGGCACCGGCGACGCTCTGGCGGTGGCCGAGCCGGCACTCGCCGGCTTCCACGGCACCCTGCTCGTGCTCACCGGCGACGCGCCGCTCACGGCGGGCGGCACCCTGCAGCGCCTGGTCGACGAGCACCGCCGGCACGGCGACCCGACGCTCCTCACCTACGAGGTCGCCGACCCGAGCGGTCTGGGTCGCATCGTGCGTGGCGCCGACGGTTCGGTCGACCGCATCGTGGAGGAGAAGGACGCCAGCGACGCGCAGCGTGCCCTGCGTGAGGTGTCGCCGGGGTTGTTCGCGTTCGACGAGGGCGTGTTCGACCTCGTGCGGAGGCTCGACAACCGCAACCGCTCCGGGGAGTACTACCTCACCGACGTGGTGGCCCTGTACCGTGCGGCGGGCCGCCGCGTGCGCGCGCTGCGAGGCGACGACGAGATGGCGAGCGTGATCGGGGTGAACACCCGGGCGCAGCTCGCGGCCGCCGACAGGCTGCTGCGTGAGCGCGTCCGCCGTCGCTGGCTCGAGGCCGGCGTGACCCTGCAGGCGCCGGAGATGACGTTCCTCGACGACGAGGTGGAGCTGGCGCGCGACGTGGTGCTCGAGCCCGGTGTGGTGCTGCGCGGCGCCTGCCGCGTCGGCGCCGGCGCGCGGATCGGTGCGTACAGCGTGCTGGAGGCGTGCCGGGTGGGGAAGGGCGCGCTCGTGCCGCCGCACAGCGTGGCGCGCGGCCGCAGCTTCGAAGCCGCCTAACCGCCGCCCGGCGTCTTCCCGCCGGTATCCGTGCTCTCGGCCTCCCCCTCGGATGCGGCCGACGGCCCGCCCGGCGTGCTCTTGCCCTCCTCGGGATGCGAGGTGTAGGGCTCGGTCGACGGCCGGTGGAGCCGCTCGACGCGGAGGTCCTCGACGCGCAGGCGGGCGCTCTCGGCGTAGAAGCCCAGGCGCCCGTCGGTGTAGCTCTCGTCCGACAGCGTCAGGAGCACGCGCCCGTCGAGGGAGAACTCGAGGTAGGAGCCGTAGGCGAGCAGGATGAAGGGGTGCGCGTCGCCGTGCGGCACGTAGAAGTTCGATTGCAACGGGGTGTAGATGAAGGCGTTGCGCATGTCGCCGCCGGGGCGTTTGCCCCAGGCGCGCAGCTGCGCCACCCCCTTGGTCAGCTCGAGGCTGAGGTAGTAGCCGTCGCCCTCGTCCGATAGGCGCAACACCAGCCCCGCCTTGCCGGCGCCCTCGAGGCGGAGCGTGCCGACGAAGCGCACGTCGTCGTACTCGCCCCGCAGGAGGAACACCTCGAAACCGCTGTCACAGCCGAACACACCGTGCTCCCCGTCGACCTCGTTCTCGGCGAGCTCGAGCCCGAACAACGGCTCCGTCGGCAGCAGCTCGCCGGCACCGAGCGTTTCGGTCACCCGCTCGTCGAAGCCGTGGAAGCTCACCAGGCACAGCTCGCCGTTCGGGTCGGTGCGCAGCTCCTTGGGCGGCGGCAGGAGGTGCTCGCCGTCCACCACCCGGCCCTTGAAGAAGAAGTTCCACACCAGCCAGCGCTCGCCGTCCCAGCACACGCGCGCCGCGTAGTTGCCCTGCGGCAGGAGCACGTTGTCCGCGAAGTTGACGTAGGGTCCTCGGAAGTCCTCCGCGAACCAGTAGTGAACCTTGACGTCCTCGCGGATGGAGCCGAGGAGGTACCAGCGCCCGTCCAGCTCGAGCGGCACCGGCACCTCGATGTCGTCGTAGCGGCTCGGGTGGAACAGCGGCTCGCGCGGCTCGAAGACGTCGGGGGCGACCTCCTCCATGAGGGCGACGCAACCGCGCCGGATGACGGGGCCCCGGTCGACGCGGGCGCACGCGACCAGGTACGAGGTCCCGCCGTCCCGCACGTGGTAGGGGTCTCGGAAGCTCACCCAGTGGCGCCCCTGGTCGAGGCGGTACTCGTACGGCGCATGCTCGAGCTGCAGCGGATAGCCCGCGGCGCCCTCCTTGGTCCAGCGGTAGAGGTCGTCGGAGCGCGCCAGGCCGATGCGCTGGATGCGCCCGCGATCCCCGATGCTGAGGCCGGTGTAGAACATCCGCCACGCGCCCTCACGCTCGGGGTCGGGCGAGACGCTCATGGTCCACAGCATGTCGTCGTCCCAGGCGCCGGGGTTGCTGATGAAGATGGCGTTGTCCACGCGCTCCCACGACAGGCCATCGCGCGACACGGCGTGCGCGACGAAGTCGTGGTTGGGGAGGACCAGGTGGAACAGGTGGAAGAGGCCGCCGGAGTGGACGACCTCCACGTCGCCGATCTCGCTGCTGCGGAAGCCGAAGCCTGCGTACATCCCCGCCCGGCCTCAGGCGCCGTCCGCGTCGCCGTTGGAGTCGCCACCCCCGGCGTCGAAGCTCAGGTGCCTCAGCCCTTGCAGCACCCCGCGGGCCAGATGCCCCTCGGCGAAGTAGATGTCCTTGCGGCCGCGCAGATGCTTCAGCTCCTCGGCGTGGTTGCCGACGACGATGCCGTGGAACCGCGCCGTCAGCATCTCCTCGTCGTTGCCCGAGTCGCCGGCCACGGCGACGTCGCCGGCCCGCACGCCCCACTTGCGGCAGAGGTAGCGGATGGCCTTCCCCTTCGAGGCCCGTGGCGCGAGGATGTCGAGGTACACGTCGCGGGAGTGCACGACGCTGGCATGGACGCCCGCCGACCGGAGCGCCTCGCGCGCGCGCTCGACGACGGCGCCGGGATCGTGCTCGGATACGTAGTAGCTGATCTTGAAATCGCGCTGCGCCTCCGGTTCCTGCAGTGTCAGGCCGTCGAGGTCGTCGAGGGCATTGTGCACGCTCTCCGCCTTCCAACCGTGGGCGAGGTAGTGGGAGTAGCCGAAGTCGGGCACGGCGTCGCGCCCGTAGTAGATCTCGGTGCCCACGGACGTGATCAGGACGTCGGGATGGGGCAGATCGTTGTGCGCGAGGGCGTCGCGCACCTGCCGCAGGTTGCGGCCCGAGGCGAGCGCGAACGCGATGTCGCCACGCCGCAGCCGGTCGGCGAGCTCGTGCAAAGCCTCGACGTCGGTGCCGCCCTCCTCGTCGATCAGCGTGTGGTCGATGTCGCTCACCAGCAGTCGGCGCCCGCTCGTGAGCTTGCGGCCCGACGCGGTGCGCCAGTCGGCGGAGAGCAGCTCGTCGAGCCGCCCCCGCAACTCCTGGACGCGCTCGAAGTAGCGTTGCGCGTGCGCGTGCCACGAGAAGTGCCGCTGCACGCCGGCGATGCCGTTCTCGGAGAAGCGGTCCCACTCCTCCCGGTCGACGAGGACGCGCTTGAGCGCGGACTGGATGGCGCCGGTATCGCGCGCGTCGATGAGCACGCCGCTGTCGCAGACGCCGATGATGTCCTGCGGACCGCCGTGGTCGGTGGACACCGCCGGCAGGCCCGACGCGCCGGCCTCCAGCAGGGTGATGCCGAAGTTCTCGACCAACGCCGGGTTGATGAACACCCCGCGGCTGGCGGCCGCGATGCGGTAGAGCACCGGGATGTCCGTGTCCGGGTCGTGCTTCTTCGGCAGCGCGAAGCGGCCGTAGAGGTCGTACCGGTCCATCAGCAGCAGCAGGCGCGTGAGCACCTCCCGCTCGTTGTCGTCCATGTCGCGGATGTCCTTGCGCACGCCCGCGAAGACCGCCAGGTTGGCGATCTGCTGGAGCTCCTTGTCCTCGCCGTAGGCGGTGACGAGCCCGTCGATGTTCTTTCGCCGGTCCGGCCTGCTGATGGCGAGGATCAACGGCCGGTCCTGCTGCGTCAGGAAGCGGCCGATCTCCTGCCGCATGCGCACCCGGGCGCGCACCACCTCCTCGCCCGGGTCGAAGCCCTCGTCGAGGTCGTAGTAGAAGGGGTAGAAGCGCTCGACGTCGACGCCGGGCGGGATGACCTCGTACTTCGCCCGCTTCGAGGCCTCGTAGAGCTCATAGCCCCGTTCGACCTCGTGACGCGTGCTGGCGATGACCATGTCGGCCTTCGCGACGACCTCCTCCTCCACCTCGATGCGGCGGTGGATGTGGTACTGCCTGTCGATCTCCTCCTCGCTCATGCCGGCGCCCTCGAGCACCCGCAGCTTGTTGCGCCCCAGCGAGTGGCCGGTGAACACGAGCGGCACGCCGAGCACGCTCGCGAGCTTCGTCGCGACGTAGCCGCCATCGGCGTAGTGGCCGTGCACCACGTGCGGCAGCAGGTCGTGGTCTCGGTTGTAGCGCAGGACGCCCTCGATGAACTCGTCGAGCAGCGGCCACAACAGCTCCTTGCGGCGGTAGCGCGTGCCACCGGCCTTGATCCGAACCAGATGCGCGCCGCCCCCGAGATCCTCCTCGGGCACGGAATAGTCGTCGGATACGCGCGGGTCGGCCACGAGGCGGGTGAACAGGTCCACCCGGCGCACCTCGGGCAGCTTCGCGAGCGCCCGCGCGAGTTCGATCACGTACTTCGTCTGCCCCCCGGTGTCCGCGTCGCGGCCCAACTCCAGGTCGTGGCCCCGGATCAGGCCGTGGACGCTGAACATCTGGATGACGAGGCCGTCGGCCTCCGGGGGTGAGCCCGCCGCCTGGGGTGATGCTTCGCTCATGGTGGGGGTCCCTCCCTGCCCGGACCTTAGCAGACCTGCGTGAGGAAGGGCGTATGCGGGACGCGGTGCTGCGCCGGGCGGGGGGCGCGCCGTCGTCACCCGCGCCGGCGAGCGGGCCGGGAGCGGGTGCTATCCTGCGCGCGGAGGAGAGATGTCGCTGTTCAACAAACCCCCCGCAGTGCTCGCGCTCGAGGACGGCACCGTGTACTACGGCTACGCCTTCGGCTACCCGGGGCGCACGGTCGGCGAGGTGGTGTTCAACACCTCCATGACCGGCTACCAGGAGATCCTCACGGACCCGAGCTACAAGGGGCAGATCGTCACCATGACCTACCCCCACATCGGGAACTACGGCGTGAGCGTCTACGACATGGAATCGAACCGCCCGTACGCGCAGGGCTTCATCGTGCGCGAGTTCAGCCGGGTGGCGTCGAGTCACCGCGCCAACCAGGACGTACAGAGCTTCATGGAGCAACACCGCATCGTCGGCATCGAGGGGATCGACACCCGCGCCCTCACGCGGCGGCTGCGCACGGGCGGTGTCGTGAAGGGCGTCATCCACCACGGCGCCGCCGACGAGCTGCTGGAGGCGGAGCTGGTGGCGCAGGCGCGCGCGCACGCCGATATCGACGGGCGCGACATGACGCCCGAGGTCACGACGCCGCTGCCGTACGCCCGGCCCACCTTCCGCGAGAACCCGCGGGTGGTGGTGATGGACTTCGGCATCAAGCACTCCATCCTGTACAAGCTCGAGCAGGCCGGAGCCGAGGTGATCGTGGTGCCGGCCCAGACCACGCCCGCCCAGATCATGGCGCTCGATCCCTACGGCCTGGTGCTGTCCAACGGACCGGGGGACCCCGACGGTCCGAAGTACGCCCACGACACCGTGTGGCAGCTCCTCGGGCTGCTCCCCACCTACGGCATCTGCCTCGGTCATCAGCTCCTGGGGCTGGCCGTGGGCGGGCGCACGTACAAGCTGCGCTACGGGCACCACGGGGCCAACACGCCGGTGAAGAACGTCGTCACCGGCGAGGTGGAGATCACCAGCCAGAACCACAACTACGCGGTCGACATCGACTCCATCCCCGGGCGGCAGTTCGTGGCGACGCACATCAACCTCAACGACGGCACGCTCGAGGGGATGGCCCACCAGCGCTACCCCGTGTTCAGCGTGCAGTACCACCCCGAGGCGAGCCCCGGCCCTCACGACGCGAACTACCTCTTCCGGCGCTTCATCGAGGAGGTCAACGCCTTCGAGGGCGCCACCGCGCTACCGGCGGCAAAGGGCCTGTAGGGGCGCTCGCGGGAACGCGGACCGGAGGGTGCGGGCGCGCCTGGAGCGGGCGATCGCGCGGCCGGCGTCGAGGTAGCGCGCCCGCGCCGCGCGGGCGCGCGCGTTAGGTCGCGCGGGCGCGCGCGTTAGGTCGCGCGGCTGCGCGCGTCGGGTCGCGCGGGCGCGCGCGTCGGGTCGGGCGGCTGCGCGCGTCTGGTGCGTGTGTCAGTTGACGATCCTGACCGGATCGCTGCGGTCGCGGTTGCGCCGGAGCAGGAGGTAGGCGGCCACACCGATGGGGCCGAGCAGCAGCGTGCCCAGCAGGTAGGGAGCGGGCCGCACGCCGTAGTAGCGCGCGTCGCGGAACACCCAGACGCCCGCGAACAGTCCGAGCGTGACGATCTGGCTCACCGCGTAGAGCGCGCCCCAACCGCTTCCGAGCACCGTCGCCACCGCGCCGAGGTCGAGCGTCGGGAGGCCGGCGGTGGCGAGCTGGCCGGCGAGCGCGATCACGGCCACGGCCGCGAGAACGACGAACGGCCATGGGCTCATGACCAGGGTCAGGGTGAAGCGGCGCTTCGGGAACAGCAGCATGCTGGCCCACAGGACCAGCGGGGCGAGGATCACGAGGTCGAAGAGGCCGTTCATGGCGCGAGTGTACCGGACGCCCCGCGCCGCGCCGCCACGGGAAACGCTCCGCCACGGGAAACGCTCCGCCGCGTGTGATGCAATCGTGATGGCCCCATGCGACACTGACGCAACCATGGCCGGCGCCCGTCTCCTCGTCGTCGAGGACGATCGCGACATCGCGCGCGTCCTCCAGCTCCACCTGTCCGACCTGGGCTACGAGGTCGAGTCCACACCGTCCGGCGAGGAGGGGCTCGAGCTCGCCCTCTCCGGCGCCTTCGAGCTCGTCGTGCTGGACATCATGCTGCCCGACCTCGACGGGCTCGAGCTGTGCCGAGCGGTGCGCGCGAAGCTGCCGTCGCTTCTCATCCTCATGCTGACCGCGCGCTCGTCGGAGCTCGATCGCGTGGTGGGGCTCGAGCTCGGGGCGGACGACTACCTGGTCAAGCCGTTCGGCGTGCGCGAGCTGCAGGCGCGGGTCAAGGCGCTGCTGCGCCGCAAGCGCGCACTGGCCGAGGCGGAGACCACACCCGACAGCCTGGCGTTCGGCGACCTCTCCATCGACGTGCGCGCCCGGGTCGTCGCACTCGGCGGCGAGGAGGTCCACCTCACCGCCCGCGAGTTCGACCTGCTCCTCCAGTTCGCTCGTCATCCCGGCCGCGTCTACACCCGCGGTCAGCTGCTGGACCTCGTGTGGGGCCACGGCTTCGAGGGCTTCGAGCACACGGTGAACTCCCACATCAACCGGCTGCGCGGCAAGATCGAGGCCGATCCCGCGCGGCCCCGGCTCATCCAGACGGTGTGGGGCGTGGGCTACAAGTTCACCGTCCCCGGCGACTGAGGTGGGGGTCCGTTCGCTTCCGGCTCGCCTCATGCTGGCGCTGGCGGTGTTGCTCGTACCCGCCGCCGCCCTGAACCTCACGCTCACGGTGCGCAGCGCGCGCGCCTACTACCAGGAGGTCACCCAGAGGCAGAACGCCGATGTGGCCGCGAATCTCGTCTCGGAGCACGACCTGATGATCGGCCACGACGTGGACCTGGCGAAGCTCGCGGCGCTGGCGAAGAACCTCGCGATGACGAACCCCGGGCTCGAGATCTACGTGTTGGATCCCGAGGGCCGGCTCCTGGCCGGGAGCGTGCCGCGTGCCGACTGGCAGGTGAGCTCGGTCGACGTGCGGCCGGTGCGCGCGTTCACGTCGTCGGTGCCCTCCTTCCCGCTGCTCGGGACCGATCCGAGGCGTCGCGAGCGCACGGTGTTCTCGGCCGCGCCGCTGGCCGGCGGCGGCGGCTACCTCTACGCGGTCCTCACCGACGAGATGCAGGCGAGCATCGTGCGCGGGGTGCAGGGGAGCACCGCGCTGCGGGCCGCGATCTACGGCAGCATGACGATCCTGGCGGTGGTGCTGCTGGCGGGCGCGCTGGCGTTCGCGATGCTCACGCGACGGCTGCGGCGGCTGTCGGACGCCGTCGCGGACTTCCGTCGCAGCGGCCTCGGCCTCGGATCGGTGGCCCTGGTCGCGGTCGACAAGCCGCGCGACGAGATCGATGAGCTACGCAACGGCTTCGCGCTGCTGGCGCAACGGATCGGCGAGCAGGTCGACGCCCTGCGGCGGGCCGACGAGACGCGGCGCGAGCTCGTGACCAACGTTTCGCACGACCTGCGCACGCCGCTCGCCGCCCTGCGGGGATCGCTCGAGACGCTGTCGCTGAAGGCCGACGCGCTGGCGCCGGAGGAGCGCGACGCCTTCCTGGCGACGGCGCAGGCCCAGAGCGAGCGCCTCGGCAGGCTGATCGACCAGCTCTTCGAGCTCTCGCTCCTCGACGGCGAGGCGGTGCCCGCAGAGGCCGAGGACTTCCCGCTCCAGGAGCTGGTGCACGACGCCCTGCAGAAGGAGCGCCCGCGGGCCGAGGCGGCGGGCCTGCGGCTCGAGCTGGAGGTCGACGACGCCCTCCCGTTCGTGCGCGGCAGCCTGGGACTGCTCGAGCGGGCGCTGTCCAACCTGCTCGACAACGCGTTGCGCCACACGCCCCCGGGCGGGACGGTGCGCGTGGAGCTGGCGCAACGCGCCGACGGCGCCGTGCGGTTGTGCGTGTGCGACACGGGCGAGGGGATCGCGCCGGAGCATCTGCAGCGGATCTTCGAGCGCTTCTACCAGGTCCCGCGGCTCACCCCGGGCCATGGCGGAGCGGGCCTCGGCCTTGCGATCACGCGCCGCATCGTGGAGCTCCATGGCGGGACGCTGCGCGTGCGCAGCGAACCCGGGCGAGGGAGCCGCTTCTGGTTCGACCTGCCTCCGGCCGCGGCGCCGGGCCAGACCCGCCCGTGACGGTTCGGTGAACGATCGTGATCTCCGCGTTCGATGTCGCCCCTAGCCTGGCTCCGAAAGGGGTGAAGGCATGCGAACGATGGTTCTCGCGATGGTCTTGGCGGTGGGGTTGTCCTGCGCCGCGGCCCAGGACACGATGGGCCAGGAGGGGCAGCACGCCATGGGCTCGGATGCCATGGCGATGGGGCAGCAGGTCAGCGTCACCATCACCAACACGACGGAGGGGCAGACGTTCTCCGCCCCCGTGCTGCTGGCGCACAGCGGAGCGTACCTGCCCTACGACGTGGGTCGGGAGGCCCTGCCGGAGCTGGTGCCTCTGGCCGAAGACGGCGATCCGTCCGAGCTCCTCACCGTCGCGAGCGTGTTGCCGTCGATCTACGACGTCACGGTCGCGCCGGCTGCCCTGGCGCCCGGCGAGAGCGTGACGCTCAGCGTCCACGTCGACGCCGAACACCCGCTCGTCTCCGCCCTCGCGATGCTGGTCAGCAGCAACGACGCGGTCTTCACCTTCGGGGCCGATCTGAGCGCCGCGGTGGGGGCGTCCGGCGCGATGGCGGGCGAGGACATGGCCGGCGACGCGATGGCCGGCGAAGCGATGGCCGGTGATTCGATGGCCGGTGATTCGATGGCCGGTGATGCCATGGCCGGTGAGAGCATGGCCGGGGACGACACGACGGGGGACAGCATGGCCGGCGACGCGATGGCCGCCGATGGCACGGCCGGTGAGGACATGGCCGGTGATGCGATGGCCGCCGATGGCACGGCCGGTGAGGACATGGCCGGTGAGGACATGGCCGGTGAGGACATGGCCGGTGATGCGATGGCGGGTGAGGACATGGCCGGCGACGCGATGGGCGCGGGCCACGTCGACCTCTACGACGGCACCGTGCGGGTGCTGGACGCGGGCAGCGAGGCCAATACCGAGGCCTGCAGCGACGTTCCGGGGCCCCCGTGCGGCAGCGTGCACGCGCGGCACACCGACATGGCGGAGGGCGTGGTCGGGCTCCACCAGGGCCTTCAGGGTGGCGGCGACCTCGACCCGATGCACTACGGCTGGCACGATCCGGTGGCTACCGTCAGCGTCGACCTGCCCTGAGCGGCGTGGCCCCGGCGGGCGCGTTCGCGGCGCGCCGGGAGCAGACGGAGCGGCGGCGGGCACGTGCCCGCCGCCGCTCCTCTCGTTCCGACCGCCGGGACGGCGGGCCGTCGCCGCGGCGCCGACGTGCGGGCGTCAGCCCAGGTCCGCGCTGTCGAGCCACAACGTGACGGGACCACGGTTCACCGACGCTACCTCCATCGCCGCCCCGAAGCGGCCCGTGGCGACCGGGACGCCCGCCCCCTCGAGCGCGGCGACGAACTCGCCGTAGAGCGCGTCGGCCCGCTCCGGCGGCGCGGCACCGCTGAAGCCGGGCCGGTTCCCGCTGCGAACATCGGCGTAGAGCGTGAACTGGCTGACCACCAGCACGCCGCCGCCGACCTGCTGCAGGTCGCGGTTCATGCGGCCGCGCTCGTCTTCGAACACGCGCAGCTTGCGCACCTTCTCGGCGAGGCGGCGCGCGACGCGCTCGTCGTCCTCGGGCCCGACGCCCAGCAGCACCAGCAAGCCGTTGTCGATCGCCCCCAGCGCCTCGCCGGCCACCGTCACCGCCGCGGAGCTCACGCGCTGGACGAGCGCCCTCACGGCGCCGGGGCCGCGCTCACGGCTCGTCGTCGTTCGCCGTCGGAAGCGTCACGCGCGCGTCCGCCCCGGACGCGGCCGGCCCGCGCGCGACGCGCTCGCGCACGGCGCGCAGCGCGCTCCACAGGGTGTCGCGCTCGGTCGCGTCGAGGTTCCCGCGCGTCTTGGCGTGCAGCATCTCGAGCAGGCCCAGGCTGCGCTCAGCCGCGCTCGGGCCGCGCACGCCGCTTCGCGCCTGCAGGCGCAACGGGCCGTCGTCGTCACCGAGGGCGGCCTCGGCCGACGCCCGCAGCGCGTGCACGAGTCCGATGAAGCGGGTGTCGGGCACGTCAGAACAGGCCCTCCTGGGAGGCCGTATCGATGAGCAGGGGAGGGCCCTTGTCGGGCAGTCCCGCCAGGTAGGCCTTGAGCGCCTTCATGTCCTGCCACATCTGCCACTTCGGCGTGCCGCGCTCGCGGCTCGGGTTCCGCAGCAGGTAGGCCGGGTGGTACAGCGGGAAGACCGGGATGCCGTGCCACGCGTGCCAGCTACCGTGCAGGCGGGTGATCCCGTCCTTCACCTGCAGGAAGTACTGCGTCGGTACGTTCCCCAGCGTGCCGAGGACCTGCGGTTGCACGAGCCGGATCTGCTCGAGCAACACGGGCTCGCTGGCAGCGACCTCTTCGGGCCGGGGATTGCGGTTCCCGGGCGGTCGGAACTTGAGCATGTTGGTGATGTAGACGTCGGCACGCTCGATCTCGACCGATGCCAGGATCCTGTCGAGCAGCTGCCCGGCGCGCCCCACGAACGGGCGTCCGGAGAGGTCCTCTTCCTCGCCCGGGGCCTCCCCGACGAGCATCAACTTGGCGTTCTCGTGGCCCTCGCCGAAGACGAGGTTATCGGAGAGGTCTGCGAGCGCCTCGGGCTTGTCCGCGGCGATGCGTTCGAGCTCCTCGAGCGTCACGCACAACGTCATACCACGCGCGTCGCACGCTCCGGCCCCGAATTCCGGCACCGGCGAAGGCGGCCTGCGCTCGCGGCTTCAGCCCTCGTTGGCCTGCAAGGCAGGGCGCTGGGAGCGCACCTCGCGGCGCACCTTGGGCTCGAGGCCGATCATCAGGAAGAAGTTCTCGAGGGCGTTCTCCTCGCCCTTGATCTCGGTGTAGGACTGGTCGTCGGTGCCGGTGACGAAGGGCAGCTCCTGGTAGCGGCGCAGGGCTTCGCGGACGACCGCGGACGGGCTCTCCGATTCCGCCAACTCCGCCAGGCGCGCATACACGGTCCGGCGAGCCTCGGCGTGCTTGCGGAAGGCGTCGGGGTTCTCGGTTTCCGGGCTCCGGAGGAGATCCTGCTTGGCGATCCTGCGGTAGTGCTTGAGGCCGCGGATGATGTCCTCCGAGCTGAGAACCACCTTGACGTCCATATCCACTCCTTTCGCGCCGTGCCCGTCCGCCGCTGCGGCATCGGGGTGCACGGCCTCCGGGCCGAGCGGGATTCCGTGTCGGGGTTGTGTGGGGATCGGGCGCACGACCGCTTCCGGCCCTGGGGCGGGGGCGGCGGCGCGGCGTCGCATGACGTTCAGGCCTTCAGGCTTCGCATCGGGATGGGAGGTGCGTCATCGCCCTGCTCCGACTCCAGCAGGTCGCCGGTGAAGCGCTGCAACGCTTCGAGCTCCTCGGCGTCCGAGCGGTACCCGCAGCCCGCGCACTCGAGCTCGGTGAACCCCTCGACGTAGTGATACGTGATCGTGTCCCTGCTCCCACAGGCGGGGCAGGGTGCGTCTTCTCGCTGGCCTTCAGCGTCGATCATGCATCTCCTCGCGGTCAGTCTAGCGCACGCCGGCGGGGGGTGTGCGTCCTCGGCCGGCAGCGCGACACCCGGGAGCGGGGCGCGTGCGCGCGCCTCATGCGGGGTTCTCCGGGGCCGCCTCCTGGAGCAGCTCGCGGGCGTGGCGCAACGACGTTTCGGTCGCGCTGCCCGACAGCATGCGGGCGAGCTCGCCCACACGCTCGTCGCCGGTCAGCCGGCGCACGTCCGCCACGGTCCGGCCGCCGCGCTCCTCCTTGACGACCGCGAAGTGCGCGTCGGCGTAGGCGGCGACCTGGGGCAGGTGGGTCACGACCAGCACCTGATGGCCGCGCGAAAGCCGTTGGAGCAGGGCGCCGACCGAGCGGGCGGTGCGGCCGCCGATGCCGACGTCGACCTCGTCGAAGGCCAGCACGGGGACGTCCGAGCCGGTCACGACGTGCAACGCCAGCATGATGCGCGACAGCTCGCCGCCCGACGCGACGTCGGCCAGGGGGGCCAGCGGTTCACCCGGGTTCGCGCCCAGCACGAAACGCACCCTGTCGGCGCCCCAGGCACCGAAGGCGCCGGCGTCCTCGATCTCGACCGAGAAGCGGGCCTTCGCCATCCCGAGGTCGGCCAACGACGGGAGGACGCGGCGCTCGAGCTCCGCCGCGGCCGAGCGGCGCGCCGCCCCGAGATCGGCGGCGAGCGCGCGCAGCTCCGCGTCGAGCCGGGCACGTTCGCGCTGGAGTTCGTCCAGGTCGTTCTCGGCGTGCTCCAGACGGGCCAGCTCGACGGCCGCCTCCTCGCGGAAGGCCAGCACCGCATCCACGCTCTCGCCGTACTTACGTTCGACCGCCTCGAGCTTCGCCAACCTGGCGTGCACGGCATCAAGCCGGCCGGGATCGGCCTCGAACCCCGCCAGGAAAGCCTCCAGCTCGGACGCGACGGCTTGCATGCCCGCCACGGCGGCCTCGAGATCGGACGCCAGCGCCGCCAGGGACGACTCGAACCGGCCGGCGGCGCGGAGCTCGCGCAGGGCACCGGAAGCGCGCTCCAGCGCGCCGCCGTCGTCGTCGGAGAGGGCGGCGAAGGCGTGGCCGGCCCCCTGGACGATGCGCTCGGCGTGCCCGAGGGTCTCGGCCTCGCGCCGCAAGGCGTCGTCCTCGCCCGGGCGCAGGTGGAGGGCGTCGATCTCCTGGAGCTGGAAGCGCAACATGTCGAGGCGCCGCTCGCGCTCGCGCGCCTCGAGCACCAACGCGCTTGCTCGCTCGCCCACCTGCTGGTAGCGCGCGAAGCGTTCCCGGTACGTGCCGAGGGGGGCGTCGGGCGGCAGCAAGCGGTCGAGTTGGCGCCGCTGGAGGGGCGGCGCCAGCATCTCGGCGGCAGCGTGTTGGCCGAACACGGCCACGCACGCGCCGGCGCGCTCGGCCAGCTCGGCGACCGTGACCACCTCGCCGTCGATGCGCGCCACGTGCCGCCCGCCCGCGTGCAACCTGCGCGCGGCGACCTCGAAGCCGGCGTCGTGGAACAGCCCTTGCACGAGCGCGCTGTCGGCTTCCGCCCGGATCATCCCCGCCTCGGCGCGGCCCCCCGCGAGGAGCGACAGCGCGTCGACGACGATCGACTTGCCCGCACCCGTCTCGCCCGTGAGCACGTTGAGGCCGGGCGAGAGCTCGAGCACGAGCTCGTCGACGATCGCGAAGTCGCGAAGCTCCAACGTGTGCAGCACGGGCACAGTATAGGACCGCCCGGCGCGCGCGGCGGAAGCCGGGCGGCACCGGCCGAGGGCGGCGCGGGAACGCCGCCGGCGGCTGCTACACTCCTGCCATGCGTGCCGAGGCGCACCGTGCAGCGCGCGAGACGGATCCGCCGGAGGGCGAGGGGGGCGAGGTCCTGTGGGTCGAGTGCCCGCGCGACGCCTGGCAGTCGCTGGCGCGGACCATCCCGACGCCGCGCAAGGTGGCTCACCTGCGCCAGCTGCTGGGCGCCGGCGTGCGCCACCTCGACCTCGGATCGCTGGTCTCGGCGCGGGCGGTGCCGCAGATGGCCGACACCGAGGCCGTCCTCGCGGAACTCGATCGCCCCGCGGACGCCGACTTCCTGTGCATCGTCGGCAACGAGCGCGGCCTCGAGCGCGCGCTCGCCGCGCGCGGCGTCACCAGCATCGGCTATCCGCTGTCCGTGAGCGACACCTTCCAGCAGCGCAACCTCGGCCGCACGGTGGAGGCGTCGTGGCCCGTCGTCGCCGCGCTCGTCGCGGGCGCGCGCGCCGGAGGGCTGCAGCTCGTGGCGTACGTCTCGATGGGGTTCGGAAACCCGTACGGCGACCCGTGGTCGCCGGCGGACACGGCCGCGGCCGTCACGCGCCTGCACGCGCTGGGGGTGCGCCGCATCGCGCTCGCCGATACGGTCGGCAACGCCAGCCCGGAGCTGCTCGGGCGGGTGCTCGACGCGCTCCCGGCCGCCGCGGACGTGGGCGTCCACCTGCACGCGCGGCCGGCAGCGTGGCGGCCGCTGCTGGGCGCCGCGTTGCGGCGCGGCGTGCGTTGGTTCGAGGGGTCCTTCGGCGGCGTCGGCGGGTGCCCCTTCGCCGGGGACGAGCTCGTCGGCAACCTTCCGTCGGGAGAGGTGCTGTCGTGGCTCGGGGCCCGGGGGTTCAGGACGGGCGTGCGCGACGGTGCTCTCGACGACCTGACGACGGGCGCCCTGGAGCTGGCGCACGCCTACGGCGGTGCGTGACCCGCTGCCTGCGCTCAGTCCGTGGCGGCGCTCCCGGTGGCCATGACGCCGGCGCGCACGAGCTCCTTTGCGGTCGCGTCCCTCAGGCGTTTCCGGGCGGCGTCCAGCGGGCCCGGCACCGTCGCGCCGGCGGCGGCCACGTGCCCTCCGCCGCCGAGCTCGACGCAGATGTTCTGTGCCGAGACGCCGGTTCGCGCGCGCACGCTGAGCTTGATCCCGTCCGGGCGCTCCTTGAGCAGCGCGGCCACCCAGGAGCCCTCGGCATAGCGGATGACGCCCACGAAGTCCTCGGAGTCCGCGTCGGTCCCGCCGACCCGGTCGCGCATCGCCTCGCTCACCTGCGCCGTCACGAGGCGGCCGCCGAGGTCGAAGTCGACCGTCGTCATCACCTGGCCGAGCATGCGGAAGTAGCTGGCGGGACGCCACTGCAGGCGGTCGGTGAGGTCGGCGTAGGGCACGCCCACCTCGATGAGATCCGCGGCCGCGTGCAGGGCCTCGCGATCGGTGTTCTCGAAGCGGAAGTTGCCGGTGTCGGTCAAGATCCCCGTCAGGCAGGGCGTAGCGATGTCGACGCTCCACGGAACCACGAGCGCCTCGATGAGGTCCTTCACGATCACGGCCGTGGCCGCGCTCTGGGGGTGGACCAGGGCCAGGTCGCCGAAGCGCGTGTTGGTGCCGTGATGGTCGATGTTCACGGTGTACTGCGCCCCCGTCAGCGGCGCGCCCGCCGCGCGGCCGGCATCGGACACGTCGAGCACGGCCAGCAGGCACGCCTCGGGTAGGTGCTCGAGCGGCGCGGACAGCTCGCCGGGTCGCACGAGGAAGTCGAGGTAGGGGGGCGGCTCGAGCGGGAGGGTGACGTCCTTGCCCAGCGCGACGAGGGCGCGCTTAAGCGCGAGGGTGCTGCCCAGCGCGTCTCCGTCGGGATCGACATGCGCGATGGCGACGATCGGCCCCTCCCACGCCCGCAGGACGCTCGCGATCTCCGCGATCTTGCCGTGGTAGTCGCTCTCGCCGCGGTTGTCCACAGGTCGGGTCATGGCCGCCATGATACCCGCGAGGGCGCCGCCAGCCACGTGTCGTGCACTCGGCAGCGCGTGTCGGCCCCTGCGGTCATAATGGCGCCATGCAGAACGACGACGAGCGCCCCTCGGGGCCCGACGGGAACGGCCCTGCCGCGGAGGGAGGTTCCGGACGCGCCGAGGACGCCGCGGCGGACGATAGCGTTCCGGCGGAGGTCGTCGGCAGGCCGAACGCCCCCGCCGCGGGCGCCGGTTCCGCCGATCCCTGGGCGGTTGCGGCCGCCGTGCCCGAGGAGGCGCCGCGCCGGCGCCCGGGAGCGCGCGTGCTGTCGTTGCTCATGGCGGCGGCCATCGTGGTGGCCGCCGTGTTCGCCGGTCAGTCACGGACGCCGGCCCAGGTGCGGCACGTGGCGGACGGGCCGCCCGCCGTCGAGCAGCCGACCGGCGCGCTGGCGGGGGCCTTCGATCTGGCCCGCGAGGCGACCGCGCGGGTCGAGGCCCGCTGCGGGGGTGCGTACCGCGGGGAGACGATCGGCCTGGGCACGGGTTTCTTCATACGCGACGACGGCCTGTTGCTGACCGCCTACCACGTTGTCGACGAGCCCGCGGCCGACGCCTCGTGCCCGGTCTCCTTCGTCGCGGTCACGCCCGAGGAGCAGGAGTACCCGTTGTCGCTCGTCGGCTTCGATGCCTACATGGACCTCGCGGTGCTCAAGGCCGACGTGCACACGAGCGTGCCGGTGGTGCCGCTCGCGGCGCGCGCTCCCGCTCCCGGCACCAAGGTCGTGGCGATCGGCAACAGCCGCAACCAGTTCCTGCAGGCGCGGGCCGGCAACATCACCCGGCTCGGAGTGCATGCGGGCAGGGCGGACTTCGCAGACAACACCATCGAGATGACCAACGCGCTGGCGCCCGGCGACTCGGGCGGGCCCGTCATCAACGACCGCGGTGAGGCCGTCGGCGTCGTGAGCTACATCAGCTACAACCCGGGCGCCATGACCACGGACAGCTACGTACCGCCCTTCCTGCGCGGCGTGCAGCTACCCCAGGACTTCGCGTCGTACGCGGTGCCGGTGACGGACACGAGTGACCTGTTGCGCAGGATCGTGGCGGGGGAGCGGCGTGACGTCCCGGTCATCGGGTTCACCTGGCGCCGGGGGCTGGACTACGACCCGACCAGCAGCGACGTGTACCTCGGCCCGCGGCCCGGACCGATCGTCTGGCAGGTGGAGCGCGGGGGACCGGCGGACTCGGCGGGCCTGCGCGACCTCGACGAGCGCCCCGTGCCCCAGGGCGACGGGACCGTGAAGCAGGTCCCGGTGGCGGACGTGATCGTCGCCGTCGACGGGTCGGCCACGCCGTCGTTCTACGACCTGCTCGCCGTGGTGCGGCACCACGCCATCGGCGACACGGTGACGCTCACGGTGCAGCGCGGCTCGGCCACGTACCGGTTGCCCCTCACGCTCGCCGCCAAGCGCAGCGTGTTCGACCAGCCCTGAGCGGCGCCTCCCCCGGCCGGGGCCGCCGCCGAACGAACGAACCGGCGCACCCGTCGGTGCGCCGGTCGTTGGTGGGCGATGGTGGACTCGAACCACCGACCTCGTCGTTATCAGCGACGCGCTCTAACCGGCTGAGCTAATCGCCCTCGTCGGCGCGTGCCTGCCGCCGAGCGAAGGGGAGTGTATCACGCGGCGAGAAGGGGGGTCAAGGCGGGCCTGGAGCGCGTTTGTGCCCCACAGGAGCGACTTCCGGCCCGTACCGCCGGCAGGGCGCAACGCCTCGACGAACCGGGCGACGGCCTACTGGGCCGTGCCGATGGTGCCGGTAGAATGCGGCCGGAGTGATTCGATGATCACCACCTTGCACCTCGCCCGCCCGCGCGGCTTCTGCGCCGGCGTCGTCATGGCCATCGAGGCCGTGGAGCGGGCGGCCGAGGAGAACGCCGTCGAAGGGCGAGGCGATCTCGCCGTGTACCACGCGATCGTCCACAACGAGACGGTGGTGGGGCGGCTCGAGCGCGAGCGCGGCGTGCGCTTCGTGGAGGATCTGAACGACCTGGGTCGGGCCCCGCGCGGCACCGACGACACCGTCGTGTTCAGCGCCCACGGCGTCAGCCCGGCCGTGCGTCGGCGGGCGGCCGAGCTCGGGCTGAGCACCCTGGACGCCACCTGCCCGCTCGTGACGAAGGTCCATACCGAGGCCAAGAAGTACGCCGCCCTCGGATACCACATCCTGCTCGTGGGGGACTCGAGCCGGCACCAGGAGGTCATCGGCACGTACGGGGAGGCGCCGGACAGCACGACCGTGGTGAGCGTCGTGGGCAACCGGGAGCACGACCCGTCGCTGGCCGATCCGGCGACGGTGGAGGTGCCCGACCCCGAGCGCGTGGTCGTGTTGACGCAGACGACGCTGTCGGTCGACGACACCCAACGCACCGTCGAGCTCCTGCGCGAGCGATTCCCGCGGCTGCTGGTGCCCCCGAGCGACGACCTGTGCTACGCCACGAAGAACCGCCAGGACGCGGTCCGTCGCATCGCGCCGCAGGTCGACGTGTTCCTCGTCGTCACCAGCGTCGCCAGCTCGAACGGGATGCGCCTGCTGGAGCTCGCCCGCGCGCTCGCGCCCGCCGCACACCGCATCGCGAGCGTGGCCGACGTCGACGACGCCTGGCTGCGCGGAGCGGCCACGGTCGGCCTCACCTCGGCCGCGTCCACCCCCGACGACCTCGTGCAGGCCGTGGTCGAGCACTTCCGCGCGCTCAATCCCGGGCTGGAGGTGGTCGAGGAGGGGGAGTGGGAGGACATCGCCTTCCGGGCTCCGAGGCGGGTTCCGCCCCCGGAGGGCGCGTCACCATGACGGTCCCCGCCGGTTCGCTCGCGAAGGGCCGCCGGGGCCGGCGGGTGCCGCTCTCGGTTGCTCCCATGATGGACCTCACCGACCGCCACTTCCGCTACCTGCTGCGGTGCGTGTCGCGGCGCACGCTGCTGTACACCGAGATGGTCGCCGCGCGGGCCGTCCTCCACGGCGACAGGTCGCGCCTGTTGGCGTTCCACCCCGACGAGCACCCGATCGCCCTGCAGCTCGGCGGCGACGACCCCACCGAGCTCGCCGAGGCCGCCCGTATCGGGACGGCCTTCGGGTACGACGAGATCGACCTGAACGTGGGGTGCCCGTCGCAGCGGGTGGCGTCGGGCAACTTCGGCGCGTGCCTAATGGCGACCCCGACCACGGTCGCGCGGGCCGTCGAGGCCATGCGCGCCGCGACGCCGCTCCCCGTCACGGTGAAGCACCGCATCGGGATCGACGACGCGGACGCGTTCGAGGACCTGCTGGCCTTCGTGGACACGGTGGCGGCGGCGGGCGCCGACGCCTTCGCCGTCCACGCCCGCAAGGCGTGGCTGAGCGGGCTCAGTCCGAAGGAGAACCGCACGATCCCGCCGCTGCGCTACGGCGACGTCCACCGCCTGAAGCGCGAGCGGCCGGAGCTTACCGTCGAGATCAACGGCGGCGTGCGCGACCTCGGTGCCGCGCGCCGCCAGCTCGAGCTCGTCGACGGCGTGATGATCGGCCGGGCCGCCTACGAAGCCCCGATGATCCTGGCGGACGCCGACGCGCTGCTGTGGGGCGAGCCCGCGCGCGCGCGTTCGACCCACGAGGTGGCGCGCGCGATGCTGCCGTACATCGAGCTGCGCCGCGCCGAGGGCGTGCCGCTGCATGCCATCACCCGCCACATGCTCGGCCTGTTCCGCGGGGTGCCGGGGGCACGCGCCTACCGCCGGTACGTGAGCGAGCGCGCTCACGACCCTGGTGCCGGCCCGGAGGTGGTCGAGGGCGCGCTGCGGCTGATCGCCGAAGGCGCCGACGTCCGCCATTCCCGTGTCGGCTACGCGCCCGCGGCCTGAGCGTCCCCGCGCGCCCTGAGCCGCACCTCCGCGCCCGCGCGGGCGCCCAGGCGCGTCGCGGCGCTGCCGTCGCGAACCGCCACCTCGATCGTGCCGCTCGACCCCACGATCGCCACCAGCTCTCCGACGCCCACCTCGCCGAAGGCCGCGCGCACCGGGCCGATCTCATGGGCTGCCACGACCACCGTCCAGGGGCCATCCTCGGAGAGGAGGGCGGCGGGCAGGTCGCTCACGAGCGTTCCGAAGCCGTCGACCAGGACGACGCGTCCGGTCCAGCCGGAGCGGTCGCGGCGCGGAGGGCGCGCGGGGAGGCGCACGAGCGATGCGCCGTCGATGGCGGGTCCGAGGCGCCCGAGCTCCCCGCCGGCCGCGAGATGCGCCGCCGCCGGCGCGAACACGTCGCGTCCGTCGAAGGTCGTGCCGCGCTGCGGCAGGAGGAGGGAGCGATCGGCGATCTCGACCGCCCCGATCAGCTCGTCGAGGAGATCCAGGGCGGGCGGCAGCAGGCCGTTGTCGGGCCCCACGAAGCCCAGGGCGCGATGGCCGGCGCGGCCCCGGAGCGCCACCGCCCGGCGGGGCGTGCCGACGCCCGGGTCGACCACGCAACACGCCACGCAGCCGTCCGGCAGGTACGGGACGGCGGCCGCGAGGGTGAAGGCGCCGGCCGCGACGTCCTGCGGGGCGACGCCATGGCTGAGGTCGATGCGGGGGACCTGGGGTGCGATGCCGGCCGCCACGCAGTGCATCTGGCCGACGTAGCCGTCGCGCAAACCGAAATCCGTCATGAACGCAAGGCAGCCCATGCACCAGGGCTACCACGCGCGCTGCCGGGCCCGCGATCAGGGAGCGAGCCGCGCGAGGTACTCGCGGGCGATGACGAGGTGCTGGACCTCGTCGGTGCCTTCGCCGATGCGTGTGAGGCGCGCGTCACGCCACATCCGCTCGACCTCGTAGTCACGGATGTAGCCGTAGCCGCCGAGGATCTGGATGGCGGCGTCGCAGGCGGCCACGCCGGCCGTGCTCCCCTTGAGCTTGGCCATGGCGCACGCCATGGTCGCGTCGCGCCCCGCATCGCGCAGCGCGGCCGCCTTGCGCACGAGCAGGCGCGCCGCCTCGAGCTCCGTGGCCATCTCCGCGATCTTGAACGAGATGGCCTGGTGCCGCGCGATCGGTCTGCCGAACTGACGCCGCTCGAGCGCGTAACGCGCGGCGGTCTCGAGCGCGGCCCGCCCGAGGCCGATCCCCATCGCCCCGATGCCGATGCGACCGCCGTCGAGCACCGTCTTCACGTCGGCGAACGCGGCGCCGCGCTCGCCGAGGAGCGCGTCGGCCCCGACGCGCACGCCGGCGAACGTCAGCGGCGTCGTGTCCGAGCTGTGGAGCCCGAGCTTCTCCTCGGGCCTACCGCGCTCGAGACCCGCACTGTCGCCGTCGAGGACGAAGGCGCTGATGCCGGCGGCCTTCGGCCCGCCCTCGGCCGCCGGATCCGTGCGCGCGATGACGACGTACGTGCCGGCGACGGTTCCCTGGGTGATGAACGACTTCGATCCTTCGATGACGAAGCCCTCGCCGTCCTCCACCGCGCGCGTGAGAAGCGCCGCGGCGTCGGAGCCGGAGGCCGGCTCCGTCAGACACCACGCGCCCAGCTTCGCGCCCGCGGCGAGGGGCGGCAGCCACCGCTCCTTCTGCGCGTCGCTCGCGGCGGTGAGCAGGTGGCCGGTGCACAGCGAGTTGTGGGACGCCACCGTGAGGCACAGCGAACCGTCGACGGCCGCGATCTCCTCGACGATCAGCGCGGCCGTCTCGCTGTCGAGAGCGGCGCCGCCGTAGCGCTCGGGCACCTGCAGGCCGAACACCCCCATGCCCGCGAGGCGGGCGACGATCTCGTGCGGGAACGCTCCGCTCCGGTCGCGCTCCACGGCGCCCGGAGCGACCTCGTTGCGGAGGAACTCGCGCAGGGGTCCGAGGACCGCGCGCTGATCGGCCGATAGGTCGACCCACAGCGGATCGGCAGGGGGGACGGTCATGGTCGTACGGTAGCAGCGGCGCCCGCGGGCCGCCGCGTTGTACGGCACCCCCGCCGCCGGCCCGGCAGGGCGCGCGCGGGGGCGTCTGGTACACTTCGCGCCATGGAGCGGGCGTACTGGGTGAGGGGCATCCGCGGAGCGACGACGGTCGAGGCGGACGAGCCGGAACACATCCTCGAGGCGACGCGCGAGCTGCTGCGCGAGATGCTCGATGCCAACGGCATCGACGACTTCGAACCGATCGCCGCGATCTTCTTCACGACCACCCAGGATCTGCGGTCGACCTTCCCGGCCGAAGCTGCCCGCGAGCTCGGGATGTCGATGGTGCCGCTGCTCTGCAACCAGGAGATCCCGGTGCCCGGGAGGCTCCCGCGGTGCGTCCGGGTCATGATGCAGGTCAACACCCTGAAGCTGCAGGAGGAGATGCGCCACATCTACCTGCGCGACGCGCGGAAGCTGCGGCCCGACCTGCTCAGCGCTCAATGACCGGGCACTCGGGGACTCGGCGCTCGGTTGACTCGGGGCTCGATGAGTCCGTGCCCGAGGATTCGGGGCCGGATGACTCGGGGCTCGATGAACCTCGGGAGCCGGGCCGACGCCCGGACCGGCTCGGGAGACGGTTCCCCGGAACATAGGCCGGTAGCGATGCACGCTTGCCCCGGCAGGGGCTCCGTCGCGGCTACGGGCGCCCGTTCATCGCGGCGGCCGGCTGCGGCCTAGCGGGACGGGGTGCGGACGCGCCGGCGCCGGGCAGCCTGGGCCGCACGACGGACGGCCTCGTAACGCGCGCGGTTGAGCAGTTCGAGCTGGTTCGGGTGAAGGACCATCGCCAACCTCCTATAGTCGAGTGTATCGGAAGGTTCCGATGGTGTCAATAGGCGGCTGCCGATATGCCTGGCGCACGCCGGGGTCGCTCGCGCTCAGTCCAACACGGCGGCTTCCAGCGACCGGAGGAGCTCGCGAACGGCCGCCGGATCGGCGTGGTAGTAGGAGCGGTTCCCGCGCCGCTCCAGCGTCAGAACCCCGGCTTCGCGAAGGATCTTGAGGTGACCGCTCACGGTCGGCTGGCTGACCCCGAGCTGACGCGCCAGATCGCCGACGGTGAGCGTGAAATCGGAGAAGCGCGCGAGGAGGGTGAAGAGCTGCAGGCGCGTGGGGTCGGCGAACGCCTTCACGCGGGCGGAGAGCCGCCCGAGCTCCTGGGCCTGCTCATGGAACAGGCTCTCGCTATGGACGCCGTAACCGAGGTAGACGGTGCCCCCGAGGTGGAGGTTGAACCCACCGACCGACGCGAAGAACAACGGGGTGACCAGCACCGGCCCCTCGTGCTGGCGCTCGCGCAGGTCGCTCGCCGCGGCCTCGAACTGCGAGAAGTGGTGGCGCGGCAGAGCGGCGAGCAGGTCGCCGCCGTTGCCCGCGAGCTCCGCGCTCAGCGCCGCCGCGGCCCCCTCGGCGGCCGCCCGCCCCTCGCGCTCCCAGGCCGGCTCGAGGTACCCCCACAGGGACGCCAGCCGATCCTGCAGCTCGTACCCCGCCTCCTCGTCCGCCAGGAGCTCGAGCCGCGCGCGCAGCTCCGAGGAGCGTCTGCGACCGTCCTCGGTGTCGTCCTCGTCGGGAGCGATGCTCGGGAGCCGCGGCAGCAGCCTGGCGGGGAGCTGCGGCAGGTCGCGCAGGAAGCGCTCGGGCGAGGACTCCACGGCGTAGCCGAGGCCACCCGCCAGGACGAACAACTCGAAGCCCAGGCACTCCACGCCGCGGCTGCGCCACACGTCGCGAAGCCCGACGAGCCACGGCGGCGGGTCGCTCCTAAGTTGCCGCACCCAGGCGAGGTTGTTGTCGCGCCCGTCCTCGATCCGCTTCAGCAGGTAGTAGTAGGCGTACGTGAGCTCCAGCACCGGCGCCGCCTGCACGTCGACGTGCGGTCGCTGCTGCAGCGGAGCCGAGAAGGAGAGGATGGCGTCGGTGTCCATCGGTCATCGCCTATCGTAGCAGACGACCGGAGCGCACGTGCGCGGGCCGACCGGCGCGCGCGCGTCAGGTGCGGCGAGGACGCCTCAGTGCTGCCACTGGCGCACGGGCACCAGATCGCCGCCCTCAACCACCGCGTTGGTCACCTTGTGGGCGCGGTTGGTGGTCACTTCCAAGGTCGCCTGGTCGAGCGAGTCGGGGGCGATGAGCTGCTTGCGCACGAAGTAGCCCGCACCGACGGCGCTCATCTCGCTCGTCTTGGACAGGCGCACGTGCACGACCTCGCCGTGGTGCGACGTCCGGACCTGGGCCAGGAGGAAGTTGCCGTCGTCCCGGAAGCGCGGGTCCTGTCGCCGAAACAATCCGAACATGAGGGTATTGTAGCGCCACGGGACGTGCGGACGCCGCCAGCGAGGACGGTCCCTCACGTCGCCGCCAAGCGCGCATGACCCGACCCGAGCACGCCAACCCCGCGGCCGTCCTGCGGCGAGCCTTCGACGAGGCGGTCGCCGCGGCACGAAGCGACCTCGTCGTGCCGCCCCACCTACCGGCGCCTCCGCCCGGCCGACTGGTCGTCGTCGGCGCGGGCAAGGCGGCCGCCGCCATGGCCCGCAGCGTGGAGCGCCACTACGGCGCCGACCGGGTCGAGGGGCTCGTCATCACGCGCGACGCGCACTCGCTGCCGTTGCAGGCGATCGAGGTCGTCGAGGCGCGCCACCCGCTTCCCGACGCGCGCGGCCTGCGCGCGACCGAGAGGATCCTCGCCCTCCTGGGGGGGCTCGGGGCCGATGACCTCGTCGTCTGTCTCATGTCCGGTGGCGGCTCCGCCCTCATGAGCGCGCCGGACGGGGTCACCCTCGAACAGCTCGTGGACCTCAACCGCGAGCTGTTGCGCTGCGGCGCCGACATCTACGAGATCAACGCGGTGCGCAAGCACCTCTCGCGCGTCAAGGGCGGTCGCCTGGCGGTGGCCGCCGCGCCGGCGCGCCTGGTCGCCTTGCTCGTGTCGGACGTCGCAGGCGACGACCCGAGCACGATCGCGAGCGGCGTCAGCGTAGCCGACCCCACGACCTTCTCCGATGCCCTGGCGGTGCTGGACCGCTACGGCGTAGGCGCCGGCGCAGCGCGCGCGGCGCTGGAGGCCGGCGCCCGGGGCGGGCGCCCGGAGACGCCAAAGCCGGGCGATCCGGCACTCGCCCACGCCGTCACCGAGGTCGTCGCGTCCGCGCAACGAAGCCTCGAGGCGGCGGCCGCCACGCTGCGGACGGCCGGGTTCGCCGCGCACATCCTCAGCGACGCGGTCACCGGCGAGGCGCGGGAGGTGGGCGCGTGGCACGCGGCCCTCGCGCTGCAGGTCGCCCGCCGGGGCCAACCCTTCGTGCGGCCGTGCGCCCTGCTGTCCGGCGGGGAGACGACCGTCAGCGTGCGCGGCGACGGGCGCGGCGGACGCAACGGCGAGTTCGCGCTCGGCTTCGCGCTCGCGCTGCCGGCCGATGCCGACGCCTGGCTGCTCGCGGCCGACACCGACGGTATCGATGGCTCCGAGGACAACGCCGGCGTGCTGGCCGCACCGGGACAGCTGCATGCGATCGACCGCCTCGTGGGGCGCGCCGCGCTGGCCCGCAACGACAGCTACGCCGTGTGGCGGGAAGCCGGCGCCCTGTTCCACACCGGTCCCACGCGGACCAACGTCAACGACCTCCGCATCGTCCTGCTCGGTTGAGCCACGTTCCTCGGGCGGCCGCGCCGGCGCGGGGCGCTCGGGTATGCTTCGTGCCGATGAGCCGCGTCCTGCCACCAACGGACGCCGCGGTGCGCGCCGCGGCCGCCGCCCTGCGCGCGGGCGCGCTGGTGGCGTTCCCGACGGAGACGGTGTACGGCCTCGGGGCGGACGCCCGCGACGTCGAGGCGGTCGGGCGCATCTTCAGCGTCAAGGGGAGGCCCGCCGACCACCCCGTCATCGTGCACTTATCCGACGCGTCGTGGCTCGACGACTGGGCGGCGGACGTGCCCCCCGTGGCACGCGATCTCGCGCGCGCCTTCTGGCCGGGCCCCCTCACGCTCGTGCTCCGGCGCGCGCGCGGGGTGCCCGACGCCGTCACGGGCGGCCAGGACACGGTCGGACTCAGGGTGCCGGCGCACCCGCTGGCGCTCCGCCTGCTGCGCACCTTCGGCGGCGGCGTCGCCGCGCCGTCGGCGAACCGCTTCGGTCGCATCAGCCCGACGCGGGCGTCCCACGTGGCCGACGATCTCGAGGACGCCCTGCCGGGCGACGCGCTGCTGGTGCTCGACGGCGGCCCCTGCACCGTCGGGGTCGAGTCGAGCATCGTGGACCTGAGCGGCCGGCGTCCCCGGCTGCTGCGGCCCGGAGGGGCGGACGTCGCGGCCCTCGAGCGTGTGATGGGGACGCACCTGGAGCGGCCGCGGGCCGGGGGCGGTTTGAGCGGCAGCGGGACCGACGGGGTTCCGCGTGCGCCGGGCACGCTCGACGCCCACTACGCACCGATCACGCCGGCGGAGCTGGTGCCCGGCGCCGCGCTGCTCGCGCGCGCGGCGGAGCGCGCGGACGCCGCGGTGTTGGCGTGGCGCGACGCGCCCGCGACGCCGCACGGGCGCTGGCTCAGCCTTCCGGCCCGACCCGACGGCTACGCCCGCGGGCTCTACGCCGCCCTGCGCGAGCTGGACGCGTCCCGCGCGCCCCTCATCCTGATCGAGGAGGTGCCGGGCGCCCCCGCCTGGCTCGCCGTGCGCGACCGCCTGGAGCGCGCCTGCAACGGAGCGGGTGCCGTCGCGCGGCGCGACGGCACGACGCCATGACCACGGAGGTCGGCATGTCGAACCCAGCAGGACCCCCCCTCGTCGCCGTCGTCATGGGCAGCACCAGCGATTGGGACACGCTCCGCCATGCGGACGCCGTGCTCGACGAGCTCGCCGTCGCCCACACGTGCTCGGTCGTGTCGGCCCACCGCACGCCGGACCGGATGCGGAGCTTCGCCCGCGGCGCCGCGGAGCGAGGCGTGCAGGTCATCATCGCCGGTGCCGGCGGCGCGGCCCATCTGCCCGGCATGATCGCCGCTCAGACGCCCCTCCCCGTCCTCGGGGTGCCGGTCGAGAGCCGCGCGCTCCACGGCCTGGACTCGCTGCTCTCCATCGTCCAGATGCCGCGCGGCGTGCCGGTCGGTACCCTCGCGATCGGCGCTTCGGGGGCCGCGAACGCCGCCCTGCTGGCCGCCGCGATCGTGGCCCTGCAGCGGCCGGAGATCGGCGCTCGTCTGCGGAGCTACCGCGCGGCCCGGACGGAGGCCGCGGAGGCGGGTACCCTTCCCACCCCCAGCTTCGACCCGCTGTGACGCGGGCCGGCACGCGGGAACGCACGTACCCGCCGGGCGCGACGGTGGGCATGCTCGGCAGCGGCCAGCTCGGGCGCATGTTCGCCCTCGCCGCACGCCGGATGGGGTACCGCGTTCACGTGCTGAGCCCCGAGCCCGGATCCCCGACCGGCCAGCTCGCCGAGCGCGAGGTGGTGGCGGCGTACGACGACGCCGACGCTGTGGGCGCCTTCGCCGCCGGCGTCGACGTCGTGACGCTGGAGTTCGAGAACATCGCCACGGCCGCGCTGGAGGCCGCCGAGCGCAACGCTCCGGTGCGCCCCGGCGTGCGCGCGTTGCACATCACCCAGGACCGTGCGCGCGAGAAGGGGTTCCTCGCCGCCGCCGGATTCCCGCGCGTGCCGTACGAGGAGGTTCCGGTCGGCGGCGACGTCGCGGCCGCGGTGGCCCGCGTGGGGGCGCCGTGCGTCGTCAAGACCGCAGGCTTCGGGTACGACGGCAAGGGGCAGGTGCGGGTCGACGGGGCGGACTCGATGGCCGCCGCCGAGGCGCTCGTTCGCCGAGGGGCGGTGGTGGTCGAGCGCTTCGTCGAGCTGGCGATGGAGGTGTCGGTGGTGGCGGCGCGCGCCGCCACCGGCGAGGTGCGCTCCTTCGAGGCGGCGCACAACCGCCACGAGCGCCACATCCTCGATCTGTCGAGCGCTCCCGCGGAGCTGGCGCCCCCCTTGCGGCGGGAGGCCGACGAGATCGCCAGGGCGGTGCTCGAGGAGCTCGAGCTCGTCGGCGTGGCCTGCGTCGAGTTCTTCATCGACATGGACGGTCGCCTGCTGGTCAACGAGATCGCGCCGCGGCCGCACAACTCGGGGCACCTCACGATCGAGGGCGCCGAGACGAGCCAGTTCGAGCAGCAGCTGCGCGCCGTCACGGGCCTGCCGCTCGGCTCCACCGCGGTGCGGGCGCCCGCGGCCATGGCGAACCTGCTGGGAGACCTGTGGCAGCCCGCCGAACCGGCGTGGCTCGAGGCGCTCCGGGTCGACGGCGTGGCGCTGCACCTCTACGGCAAGGACCACGCCCGGGCGGGCCGCAAGATGGGGCACCTGACGGCCACCGCCCCGAGCGTCGCCGAGGCAGAGGAGCGGGTGCTGGCCGCGCGCCGCGCGGTGCGCGGGCGGGGCTGAGGCGGCCGCGGCCGGCCACGGGCTTCGCGCGCCCGCGCTGGTATAAAGGACGGCGTGCAGAACGCGTCTCTCCTCGCACCGGACCTGCGCCGACGGCTGGCCTCGTGCCTGCGGGCGGCACGCAAGGAGCTCGAGCCGCTGCCGCTGCGCGATCGGCAGCTCTTCGAGCTGCGGCTCGAGCGCTACTTCCAGAACCTCCACGACGGTCTCGGGCCCATCTACGGCCGCCACCGCGAGTTCGAGCCCTTCCTCGAGCGCCTCACGGCGCTCATGGCGCGCCACTACCGCGAGCGTCCCGAGGAGCTCAAGGTCCTCGATCTGGAGCGCGACCTGACCAGCGACTGGTTCCAACGCGAGACGATGCTCGGCTACGTCTTCTATGTCGAGCGCTTCGCCGGCCAGCTGCGCGGAGTGCTCGAGCACCTCGACTACCTCGAGGACCTGGGCGTCAACTACGTGCACCTGATGTACACGCTGCGCCCGCGAGACGGCGAGAACGACGGCGGATACGCCATCGCGGACTACCGTGACGTCGACCCCCGCATCGGCACCATCGACGACCTGGAGTACCTCTGCGCCGCCCTGCGCGAGCGCGGCATCAGCGCCTGCGTCGACCTCGTCCTCAACCACTGCGCCAGGGACCACGAATGGGGCAAGCGCGCGGCCGCGGGGGAGGAGCGCTACCAGGACTACTTCTACATGTTCGACGACCGCACCATGCCCGACGAGTACGAGAAGACGCTACCCGAGGTGTTCCCGGACTTCGCTCCCGGCAACTTCAGCTTCTATCCGGATCTCGGCAAGTGGGTGTGGACCACCTTCAACGAGTACCAGTGGGACCTGAACTGGACCAACCCCGAGGTGTTCCTCGAGATCCTCGACATCCTCTTCTTCCTCGCGAACAAGGGCGTCGAGGTGTTCCGGCTCGACGCCGTGGCCTTCCTGTGGAAGCGCCTCGGCACCGACAGCCAGAACCAGCCGGAGGTCCACGACATCCTCCAGGCGCTGCGCGCATGCTCGCGCATCGCCACCCCCGCCGTGGCCCACAAGGCCGAGGCGATCGTCTCGCCGGACGACCTGGTGCACTACTTCGGCACCGGCCGCCACTACGGGAAGGTCAGCAACATCGCGTACCACAACACCCTGATGGTGCAGTTCTGGGGGGCGCTGGCGAGCCGCGACACCCGCCTGATGGTGCACACCCTGCGGGAGTTCCCGCGAACGCCCGCATCGATCGCGTGGGGCACGTACGTGCGCTGCCACGACGACATCGGCTGGGCGGTGACCGAGGAGGACGCCGCTGCCGTCGGGCTCTCGGGCTACGCCCATCGCTCGTTCCTGTCGGACTACTACTCGGGGCGCTTCTTCGGCTCGCACGCGCGCGGCGCGGTGTTCCAGGCGAATCCGGCGACCGGCGACCGGCGCATCTCCGGCACCTTCGCCAGCCTCGCCGGGCTCGAGGTCGCGCAGGAGGCGGGCGACGACCGCCTCGTGGCGCTCAGCGTCGAGCGGGTGCTGCTCGGCCATGCGTTGATCTGCGGCTACGGCGGCATCCCGCTGATCTACATGGGCGACGAGCTCGGGGTCACCAACGACTATGCCTACACGGCGAACGCCGACCATGCGGGCGACAACCGGTGGATGCACCGCCCCTACATGGACTGGGAGAAGGCGGCCCGGCGCGATGATCCGACGTGCGTCGAGGGGCGCCTCTTCGACGGCATCCGCCGCATCGTGCGCGCGCGCAAGCACACGCCGCAGCTCCACTCCGCCTACGCCACCGAGGTGCTCGACACCGGTCACCCACACCTTCTCGTTCTCGTCCGTCCGCACCCGCTGGGAGATCTCGTCGGCGTCTACAACTTCAGCGAGCAGGGGCAGGATCTCGACGCCTCGGTGCTGGCCGGCCGGGGACTGAACCAGCCGTTCGACCAGCTCGCGCAGACCTTCGTCGACGTCTCGCGCGGGAGCCTGCACGTGCTCCCGTACGGCCGCCACTGGCTCATCTGAGGCCCACCACCACGGGGCGGCCGCCCACGCGCGACGGCGTGGCGCGACGCGCGCGGGCGGCGTGAAGGGTCAGCGGACGACGATACGCCCGTCGGTTCGTGGCGCGATGGTGCCGGCGCTCTGGACCGCGGCCGCCACCACCTCGGCGAGGAGGGGCCCCTCCGAAGGGGAGAGCGTCGTGGGCAGGCCCTGGAACATCGTGTAGCCGTCGCCTCCCCCGTACATGTAGTCGTTGATGGCGATCTCGTAGGTGGCGTCGGGAGCGAGGGGCTCCCCGTGGACCTTCACGTCGCCGACGCGTTCGCCGGGAGCCGCACCCGGGCTCACCGTGAACGTGACGCCGGAGACCTGCGGGAAGCGGCCCGCGAGGTCCTCGCGCTGCGAGACCCCGTTCTCGAGCGCGGCGGCCAGCACGCTCCCCGTGGCCTTCACGACGACCACCTTGTTGCCGAACGGCAGGATGCCGAAGACGTCCTTCTTCGTGATGTCGCCCGCGGGGTAGACGCGGTCCGTGCGGATCCCGCCGCCGTTCATCAGCGCGACGTCCGCGCCGGTTGCCTCGCGCACGGCGTCGGCGATGAAGTCCCCGAGGTTGGTCTCGGTGGCGCGGACATCGGCCTCGACAGCGTTCAGGTCCACGCTCGAGGCGCCGAGCACCGTGGCGAAGGTGCGATCGAGCTGGTCCGCGAAGCGCTGCACGAGCGCCGCCATGCCGGGGTCGGGCGGCACGGCCGCGGTGACGGGGAGGTCCTCGAAGGTCATGTCCGGCGAGGCGCCACCCAGGTCGACGTGAACGCTCCACACGTCTCGCCAGTCGCTCGTCGCCTTCACGAGCGGCGCGCCGCCGCACTGCGTGTTCATCATGGCTGCGTGGTCGTGTCCGCCGACGATCAGGTCGATGCCCGGCACCTCCGCCGAGAGCTGGCAGTCCTGCGCGTGCGCCTCGTGCGTGAGGGCCACGACGATGTCGGCGCCGGCGTCGCGCAGCTTCGCGACCTCGTTGCGCGCGGTGGCGATGGGGTCCGCGAAGCTCACGCTCGAGGCGTCGGCCAGGATCGACGAGAAGTCGTAGGCGAGGCCGAAGATGCCCACCTTCGCGCCTCCCACGTCGACCAGCGCGTCGGGCCTCGAGCCCTCGATCGGCTCGCCGGAGGCGCTCTCGACGATGTTGGCGCTGAGCCACACGAACTGCGATTCCCGGATGCGTTGCTTCAACGTGTCGAGGCCGAAGTCGAACTCGTGGTTGCCGAAGGTGGCGTAGTCGACGCCCAGGCGGTTCAGCGCCTCGACCATCTGACGCCCCTGGAACGCCGTGGACATCACCGAGGGGGAGAGCAGGTCGCCCGCGAACAGCACCAGCGTCGCGGGCCGCACCGCCTTGGCGCGGTGCACGACGGTCGCCACGCGCGCGGCGCCGCCGCGGCTGCCGCCGTCGACCGGTTGCAGCTCGTAGACGTCGTTGAACGTGATGAGCCCGATGCGCTGGGCGTGGGCGAGCGCGCCCGCCACGAGCGCGAGGGCGACGAGCCAGCGAAGGGTTCGCCAGGAGCGGTGACGCATGGGGGGTCCACCTTTCCTCGGGAGCCGGGCGCGCGACCCGGCCCGACGCGGATGCGGGGCGTCGACGCCGCAACGGCGAGACGCGTTTCGAGGACGGACCCTCGCAGTACACCATGCGCGCGCGCCGCAGTACGCCTTGCGCGCACCGCGCATACTCGCAACTTGCAGTGGCGCATGCGTCCGGCGTATAGTGTCGAGGTTTGGTTCCCCCTGGCTCGCAGCGATGGGTCCGGGGGTTGGTTTGTCGTGTGCTGCCTTCCCGCTCGCACGACGGTTCCCACCGGACGTCCAGGTTCCGAGGAAGCATCGGCGCTCGCCTGCGAGCGACTCAGACGAGGGAGTGAGGATTCTGCCTACCGTCAATCAGCTGCTCCGCAAGGGGCGCAAAAAGATCGTCAAGAAGAACAAGACCCCGGCCCTCAAGGGGTCGCCCCAGCGTCGCGGCGTGTGCACGGCAGTGAAGACGCAGACCCCGAAGAAGCCGAACTCGGCGCTGCGCAAGATCGCGCGCGTGCGGCTCTCGAGCGGGTACGAGGTCACCGCCTACATCCCGGGCGAGAAGCACAACCTGCAGGAGCACTCCGTCGTGCTCATCCGCGGGGGCCGCGTGAAGGATCTTCCGGGGGTGCGCTACCACATCGTGCGCGGCGCGCTCGACGCCCAGGGCGTCGGCGTCGGGCGCTACGTGCAGCGCAACCAGGGTCGCAGCAAGTACGGCACCAAGAAGCCGAAGGGCTGATGAGGTAGCAGATGGGACGCAGAAGACGAGCGGAAGTACGCAGGCTCGAGCCCGACCTGGTCTACAGCGACACGACCGTGACGGCGTTCGTCAACAAGCTGATGCGCGACGGCAAGAAGAACCTCGCCAGCCGCATCTTCTACGGCGCGTGCCGGTTGATCCAGGAGCGCAGCGGCCAGGAGCCCCTGAAGGTGTTCCGCCAGGCGCTGGACAACGTCAAGCCGCGCATCGAGGTGAAGAGCCGCCGCGTGGGCGGCGCCACTTACCAGGTGCCCGTCGAGGTGAACCCGCGCCGCGCCATGTCGCTCAGCCTTCGTTGGCTGGTGGCCGCGTCGGACGCGCGGCCCGAACGCACGGCCGTCGAGCGCGTCGCCGGTGAGCTCCTGGACGCCTCGGGCGGTCGCGGCGGCGCCGTCAAGAAGAAGGACGACGTCGAGCGCATGGCGGAGGCGAACCGCGCCTACGCCCATTACCGCTGGTAGGGGCGGCTAGGTGAGAGATGGCTACGCAGACGAAGGTTGACCTCCACAGGACCCGCAACATCGGCATCGCGGCCCACATCGACGCGGGCAAGACGACGCTGACGGAACGGATCTTGTTCTATGCCGGCCGCATCCACAAGATGGGGGAGACCCACGAGGGCGCCTCCCAGATGGACTGGATGGAGCAGGAGCGCGAGCGCGGCATCACGATCACGTCGGCCGTGACGCAGTGCTTCTGGCTCGACACCCGCATCAACATCATCGACACCCCCGGCCACGTCGACTTCACGATGGAGGTCGAGCGCAGCATGCGGGTGCTCGACGGTGCCGTCGCCGTGTTCGACGCCAGCCAGGGCGTGGAGCCCCAGAGCGAAACGGTGTGGCGCCAGGCCGACAAGTACCAGGTTCCGCGGCTCGCCTTCGCCAACAAGATGGACAAGACCGGTGCCGACTTCCAGCTCGTGCTCGACTCCATGGAGGAACGGCTGGCCGCCAACGCGGTGGCGATCCAATGGCCCATGGGCGCGGAGGACCAGTTCGCCGGGATCCTCGACCTGGTCGAGATGAAGGCGGTCACCTACGGCGACGACCTGGGCAAGGACATCCAGTTCGTCGACATCCCGGAGGCGTGGCGGGAGGTCGCCCGCGAGAAGCGCGCGCTCATGGTGGAGAAGCTGGCCGATGTCGACGACGGCATCGCCATGCGCTTCCTGGAGGGCGAGGCCATCGACAACGATGTCCTCAAGGCCGCCATCCGCAAGGCCACCATCTCGATGGAGATCTACCCCGTGCTGTGCGGCTCCGCGCTCAAGAACAAGGGCGTGCAACGGGTGCTCGACGCGGTTGCCTGGTACCTCCCGAGCCCGCTGGACGTGCCGCCGGTGCGCGGCATCGTGCCGGACACGGGCGAGGAGGACAGCCGGCCCGCCGACGAGGACGCGCCGACCGCGGCCCTGGCCTACAAGGTGATGACCGATCCGTACGTCGGCCGGCTGGTGTTCGTGCGCGTGTACTCGGGTGCGTTCGTCGCCGGGTCGTACGTCTACAACGTGTCGAAGGGGAAACGCGAGCGCATCGGGCGCCTGCTGAAGATGCACGCCAACTCCCGCGAGGAGGTGGACCGCATCGCGGCCGGCGACGTGGGCGCCGTCATCGGGCTGAAGGACACCAGCACCGGCGACACGCTGGCCGATCCCGACCACCCCATCGAGCTCGAATCCATCGAGATCCCGGAGCCCGTCATCACGGTCGCCATCGAGCCCGCCTCGAAGGCCGACCAGGACAAGCTCTCGAACGGCCTCGTGAAGCTAGCCGAGGAAGATCCCACCTTCCGCGTCGAGACCGACGCCGAGACGGGGCAGACGAAGATCTCCGGCATGGGAGAGCTTCACCTCGAGATCATCGTCGATCGCCTCAAGCGCGAGTTCGGCGTGAACGCCCACGTGGGCGCGCCGCAGGTCGCCTACCGCGAGACGATCACCCGGTCGGTGGACGTCGAGGGCAAGTTCGTGCGTCAGACCGGCGGCCGGGGCCAGTACGGCCACGTCAGGCTCAAGGCCGGTCCCCTCGCGCGCGGTGCCGGCTTCGAGTTCGAGAACGCCATCGTCGGCGGCAGCGTGCCGCGCGAGTACATCGGGGCCGTCCAGAAGGGCGTCGAGGAAGCGATGCAGAACGGACCGCTCCTCGGGTTCCCCATCGTCGACATGAAGGTGTCGCTCTACGACGGTTCGTACCACGAGGTCGACTCCTCCGAGATGGCCTTCAAGATCGCCGCCTCCATGGGTGTGCGCGAGGTCATGCGGCAGGGCGGCGCCGCCGTGCTCGAGCCCATCATGCGCGTCGAGGTCGTCACCCCCGAGCAGTACATGGGCGACGTCATCGGCAACCTCAATTCCCGTCGCGGACAGATCCAGGGCATGGAGCCGCGCGGCAACGCCCAGGTGGTGACGGCCCACGTCCCGCTCGCCGAGATGTTCGGTTACGCCACGGATCTGCGCAGCCTGTCGCAGGGGCGCGCCGTGTTCACCATGATGCTGGATCACTACGATCAGGTGCCGCGCAACATCCAGGAAGATCTCGTCAAGAGCTGACCCTTCACGGGCGCTCGCGAAGTCACGGAGCTGAAGGAGAATCATGGCCAAGGGTGTGTTTGAGCGTACGAAGCCGCATGTGAATGTGGGGACGGTTGGGCATGTGGATCATGGGAAGACGACGTTGACGGCGGCGATTACGTTTGCGGCGGCGGCGGCGGATCCGTCGGTGGAGATTTTGGATTACGATCAGATTGATAAGGCGCCTGAGGAGAAGGCGCGTGGGATTACGATTAATTCTGCGCATGTGGAGTATCAGACGGCTGCGCGGCATTATTCGCATGTGGATTGTCCGGGGCATGCGGATTATGTGAAGAATATGATTACGGGTGCGGCGCAGATGGATGGGGCGGTGTTGGTGGTGTCGGCTGCGGATGGGCCGATGCCGCAGACGCGTGAGCATATTGTGTTGGCGCGTCAGGTGGGGGTGCCGTCGATTGTGGTGTTTTTGAACAAGGTGGATATGGTGGATGATGAGGAGTTGTTGGAGTTGGTGGAGATGGAGGTGAGGGAGTTGTTGTCGAGTTATGAGTTTCCGGGGGATGAGATTCCGGTGGTGTCGGGTTCGGCGTTGAAGGCGTTGGAGGCGTTGCATGCGAATCCGAGTATTCAGCGGGGTGAGGATGTGTGGGTGGATGGGGTTTGGCGGTTGTTGGATGCGATTGATTCGTATATTCCGACGCCGGTGCGGGATATGGATAAGCCGTTTTTGATGCCGGTGGAGGATGTGTTTACGATTACGGGTCGTGGGACGGTGGCGACGGGTCGGATTGATCGTGGGCAGGTGCGGACGGGGGATGAGGTTGAGATTGTGGGGTTGGGGGATACGCGTAAGTCGGTGGTGACGGGTGTGGAGATGCATAGGAAGACGTTGGATTCGGGGATTGCTGGGGATAACGTGGGGGTGTTGTTGCGGGGGATTGGTCGGGATGAGGTGGAGCGGGGTCAGGTGTTGGCGAAGCCTGGGTCGATTACGCCGCATACGGTGTTTCGTGGGTCGGTGTATGTGTTGAAGAAGGAGGAGGGGGGGCGGCATTCGGCGTTTTTTTCGGGGTATCGGCCGCAGTTTTATTTCCGGACGACGGATGTGACGGGTGTGGTGACGTTGCCGGAGGGTGTGGAGATGGTGATGCCGGGGGATCATGTGGAGTTTGTGGTGGAGTTGATCAAGCCGATTGCGATGGAGGAGGGGTTGCGGTTCGCGATTCGTGAGGGTGGCCGCACGGTCGGCGCGGGCGTCGTGACGTCGGTGACCAAGTAAGCGCCATGGCGACCCCACGCATTCGTATCAAGCTCAAAGCGTTCGACCACCGCAGCCTCGACAGCTCCGCGACGAAGATCGTGGAGACCGTTCGGCGCACGGGCGCCAAGGTGGCCGGCCCCGTTCCGCTCCCTACCCGCATTCGGCGATTCTGCGTGCTCCGCTCCCCGTTCGTGGACAAGGACAGCCGCGAGCACTTCGAGATCCGCACGCACAACCGGTTGATCGACATCAAGTCGCCGACGAAGAGCACCATCGATTCCCTGATGCACCTCGACCTCCCGACCGGGGTCGACATCGAGATCAAGACCGTCGGAGGACGATGACCGTGAAAGGCATCCTCGGCACCAAAGTGGGCATGACCCAGGTGTGGGACGGCGACCGGCTCGTGCCGGTCACGGTCGTCCTGGCCGGACCGTGCCCCGTGGTGCAGCGAAAGACCCCCGAGCGCGACGGCTACAGCGCCGTTCAGCTCGGCTGGGAGGCGATCCGCGAGAAGCTCGCGAACAAGCCGCGCCGCGGCCACTTCAAGGTGGCCGGGGTGGCGCCGCAGCGGCACCTCGTGGAGTTCCGCGACTATGCACCGGACGCCGATTCTGTCACCGTCGACATCTTCGAGGCTGGGGAGACGGTCGACGTGACCGGCACCAGCAAGGGTCGCGGGACGGCGGGCGTCGTCAAGCGCTGGGGCTTCGCCGGCATGCCGGCGACCCACGGCACCAAGAAGAAGCACCGCCACCCCGGGTCCATCGGGCAGCGCAAGTCGCCCGGCCGCGTCTACAAGGGCAAGCGCATGGCCGGTCACTACGGTTCGGCCGCGGTGACGACGGTCGGCCTTCATCTCGTCGAGGTCCGCGCCGACGACAACCTCCTGCTGATCAAGGGCGCCCTGCCCGGTCCCAACGGCTCGTTGGTCGAGGTCAGGCAGTCGCAGAGGAAGGTGAGCTGATGCCGGTCACCCTCCAGGGCACGCACCCCGTCACCCTCGAGGTCGTCGGCAGCGGCCGCAAGCTGACCGTGGAGCTCCCCGAGCCCAAGGAATCGGTCCTGCACGAGGTCGTCGCGTGGCAGCTGTCGAAGCGCCGCCGCGGCACCGCGTCCACCAAGACGCGCGGCATGATGACGGGCTCGACCGCCAAGATCTACCCGCAGAAGGGCACCGGCCGCGCGCGCCACGGCGACCGCAAGGCACCCATCTTCGTCGGCGGCGGTACGGCCTTCGGACCGCTGCCGCGCTCGTACGCCTACAGCCTGCCCAAGCGCGTGAGGCGCCTCGGGCTCGGCATGGCGCTTGCGGCGCGCGCCAACAGCGGCAAGCTCACGCTGGTCGAATCGTTCGGCGTCGGCGGCAAGACCAGGGAGTTCGTCGCCTGGGCCAAGGATCACGGGTTCACCGGCAGCGAACGCGTGCTGCTGGTCACCGACGACGACATGGCCCGGCGGGCGGCAAGGAACCTGCCCTGGGTCGACGTCCTCCCGGTGCGGGGCCTGAACGTGTACGACATCCTCCGCAGCGATCACGTGATCGCCGACGCGGGCCTCTTCGACGAACGGCCGGGCACGGCGGACGGCAACGGGGAGGCGGCGCGATGACCGTTCACGACGTCATCCTTGCGCCGGTGCTGAGCGAGAAGGCGGTCGTGGGGATCGAGACGGGCAAGTACGCCTTCTTCGTCCACCCGTCGGCCAACCGGACCCAGATCAAGGACGCGATCGAGACGGTGTTCAACGTCGAGGTCGTCAAGGTCAACGTGGTCAAGGTGCGCGGCAAGCTCAAGCGCATGGGCCGCACGGCCGGCTTCAGCCGCGGCCGCAAGAAGGCCATCGTCACGCTCCAGGCCGGGCAGCGCATCCAGCAGCTCGAGGGCCTCACCTAAGGAGGGAGGGAGCACCATGCCTACCAAGAGATACCGCCCGTACACGCCCTCCCGCCGCACGATGACGACCTCCGACTTCGCGGAGGTCACCCGGAGCGAGCCGGAGAAGTCGCTGCTGGCGCCCATGCGCAAGCGCGGCGGACGCAACAACAAGGGACGCATCACCTCGCGTTTCCGCGGCGGCGGCCACAAGCGCCGTTACCGCGTGGTCGACTTCCGGCGCCGCGACAAGGAGGGGATCGTCGCGAAGGTGGCGTCGGTGGAGTACGACCCCAACCGCAGCGCCAACATCGCGCTGTTGCATTACGTCGACGGCGAGAAGCGCTACATCCTGGCGCCGGAGAAGCTGACGGTCGGCACCCGCATCGTGTGCGGACCCGACGCCGAGCCGGTGGTCGGCAACGCCCTCCCGCTGCGCTTCATCCCGGTCGGTGCGGTGGTGCACGCCGTCGAGATGATCCCGGGCAAGGGCGCTCAGCTGGCGCGCGCCGCCGGGACCAGCATCCAGATCCAGGGTCGCGACGGCAACTACGTCACCGTGCGCATGCCCTCCGGCGAGCTGCGCCGCATCCACGGCGAGTGCTACGCCACGATGGGCGTGGTCGGCAACAGCGAACACAAGAACATCGTGATCGGGAAGGCGGGGCGCCAGCGCTGGATGGGCCGCAAGCCGCACCAACGCGGCCGCTCCATGAACCCGGTCGATCACCCGCATGGGGGTGGGGAGGGCCGCTCGACGAGCGGGCGCCCGCCCGTGAGCCCCTGGGGGCAGCAGGCGAAGGGTCTCAAGACGCGCAGCAAGCGCAAGGGCTCGAGCCGCTTCATCGTGCGCCGACGGAAGGGGAAGTAACGTGGCAAGGAGCCTGAAGAAGGGACCGTTCGTCGACACGCACCTGCTCAAGAAGGTCGATTCGGCCAACGCTTCGAACGAACGACGCGTGATCCGTACCTGGAGCCGGCGCAGCACCATCGTGCCGGAGATGGTGGGTCACACCATCGGCGTGTACAACGGCCGGCAGCACGTGCCCGTGTTCGTGCAGGAGAACATGGTCGGGCACAAGCTCGGCGAGTTCTCGCCCACCCGCACGTTCCGAGGCCACGCCGGGAACCGGAGGGACTGAGCATGCAGGCCAAGGCCTCGTTGCGCATGCTCCGCGTCACTCCGCGCAAGACGCGGCTGGTGGCCGACCTCATACGCGGCAAGAACGTCGGCGACGCGAGCGACATCCTGCGCTACACCAACAAGCGCTCCGCGAAGCCGATCCTCAAGTTGCTCGAGAGCGCGCGCTCCAACGCCGTGAACAACCACGACATGTTCGAGGACAGCCTGTACGTCAAGGAGATCCAGGTGGGCGACGGGCCGACTCTCAAGCGCTACATGCCGCGCGCTCGCGGGCGGGCCGACCTGCTCCGCAAGCGCACGTGCAACATCGTCATCACCCTGGAGGAACGCAGTGGGTAACAAGATCAATCCGCTCGGATTCCGCCTGGGCGTGAACAAGGAGCCTTCCGCGCGCTGGTACGCCGACGCGAAGAGCTACCCGCGCCTGTTGGTGGAAGACGAGCTGATCCGCAAGGCGATCCGGCAGGACGTCGGTCACGCCGGCATCGCCCGCATCGACATCGAGCGCGCGGCGCACAACATCAACATCACCATCCTCACGGCCAAGCCGGGCGTGGTGATCGGCCGCGGCGGGGAGTCGATCAAGGCACTGCGGGCGAGGCTGGACAAGGCCATCGATGGCACCATCGCCGTCAACGTTCAGGAAGTGCCGAACCCGAACATCAACGCCGCCCTGGTGGCGCAGCGCATCTCCGAGCAGCTGGTGCGCCGTTTCGCCTTCCGGCGCGCGATGAAGCAGGCCGTGCAACGCACCATGGAGTCCGGTGCCAAGGGCGTCAAGATCCGCTGCTCCGGGCGCCTGGGCGGTTCCGAACAGGCCCGTCCCGAGTGGTACTCCGACGGTCGCGTGCCGCTGCAGACGCTGCGCGCCGACATCGACTACGGCACCGCCGAGGCCGCCACCACCTACGGCATCATCGGGGTGAAGGCGTGGGTGTTCCACGGCGAGATCGTGGGCGACCGCACGCGCCGCGCCGCGGTGCTGCCGCGCCCGCGTCAGGACGAGGACAAGCGCCGCCGCCGCCGCCCGCAGGCCCGCCGTCGCGACGGGCCGACCGCCAAGCGCGAGGGGCGCGCCCGCGTGCGGAAGGACCGGTCCTGAGCCATGCTGTTACCCAAGCGCGTCAAGTACCGCAAGCAGATGCGCGGCCGCATGACCGGCGACACCAAGGGCGGCGACTACGTCGCCTTCGGCGACTTCGGTCTGGTGGCGCTCGAGCCGGCCTGGATCAAGTCCAACCAGATCGAGGCCTGCCGCGTCACCATGAGTCGCTACTTCAAGCGCGGCGGCAAGATCTACATCCGCATCTTCCCCGACAAGCCCGTCACCAAGAAGCCGCAGGAAGTACGCATGGGGAAGGGCAAGGGCGCCGTCGAGTACTGGGTCTCGGTGGTCAAGCCCGGCCGCATCTTGTTCGAGGTCGCCAACGTCACGGAGGAGCAGGCGAAGGAGGCCTTCCGCCTCGCCAGCCACAAGCTCCCCATCAAGGTCAGGATGGTCCAGCGGGAGATCTACGATGAAGCCCAGTGAGCTCCGGCACATGACCGTCGACGAGCTGCACCTGGAGGTCGACAAGCGCCGCCGGGAGCTCCTCGACCTGCGCATCCAGGGGGCGGTGGGACACGCCTCGAACCCGCGCAGGATCCGCACGGCGAAGCGCGAGATCGCGCAGCTGTTGACGATCGTCCACGAGAAGTCCCAGGAGGCGCGATGAAGAAGGCCATGCACGGGCGCGTCGTCAGCGACGGGGCCGACAAGACGGTGACGGTGGACGTGGAGCGTCGACTGAAGCATCCGCTGTACGGCAAGGTCGTGACGATGTCGAAGAAGTACCTCGCCCACGACGAGAACAACGAGTTCCACGTGGGTGACCTGGTGGAGATCACCTCCAGCCGCCCGATCAGCCGGCGCAAGCGCTTCCGCGTGACGCGCCTGCTGGAGAAGGCCCGCGGCTAGGGAGAGGCACCGTCCATGATCCAGCAGGAGACGTTTCTCGATGTCGCCGACAACTCCGGCGCGCGCCGCATCCAGTGCATCCGTGTGCTGGGCACCGGCCAGCAGTTCGTCGGGTCCGTGGGTGACATCATCGTCGCGGCCGTGAAGGACGCCATCCCGCACGCCCAGATCAAGAAGGGCGACGTGGTGAAGGCGGTCATCGTGCGGACCAAGAAGGAGATCAACCGCAAGGACGGCTCCTCGATCCGCTTCGACAGCAACGCCGCGGTCATCATCAACAACCAGAACGAGCCCCGCGGCACGCGCGTGTTCGGCCCCGTGGCACGCGAGTTGCGCGAGAAGCGCTTCATGCGCATCGTGTCGCTGGCTCCGGAGGTCCTCTGATGTCCAAGCCCAAGATCCGCATCCGCAGGGGGGACAAGGTCCGCGTCATCGCCGGCAAGCACAAGGGCGCCGAGGGCGAGGTCCTGACCGTGCTGCGCGAGGTGAACCGCGTGCTCGTGAAGAACGTCAACGTCATCCGCAAGGCCCAGCGCCCCACGCAGGAGAACCCGCGCGGCGGCTTCCTGGAGCAGGAGGCGCCCATCCACGTCAGCAACGTGCAGGTCATCGATCCCCAGAGCGGCGAGCTCACGCGCGTCGGCTTCGAGCGGGACGAGGGCGGGCACAAGTACCGCGTGAGCCGCAAGTCCGGCGCGCGCCTGGACGAGTAGGTAGGCCATGGAGAAGGTAACCCTGCCGATCAAGGAACGCTACCAGCAGGTCGTGCCGCAGCTGCGCGAGCGCCACGGCTACGACAACCCGATGGCCGTGCCCCGCGTCGAGAAGATCGTCATCAACATGGGCGTCGGCGAGGCTCGCGAGGACAGCAAGGTGCTCGAGCGCGCCTCGCGCGAGCTCGCGCAGATCGCGCTGCAGCGCCCCGTCGTGACCCGCGCGAAGAAGTCGGTGTCCAACTTCAAGATCCGCAGCGGGATGGCGATCGGGCTGAAGGTGACGCTCCGCGGCGTGAAGATGTGGGCGTTCCTGGACAAGCTCATCAACGTGGCGCTGCCGCGCGTCCGCGACTTCCGCGGCGTAAGCAGCAGCTCCTTCGACGGACGAGGGAACTACAGCCTGGGTGTGCGCGAACAGCTGGTGTTCCCGGAGATCAACTACGACCAGGTCGAGGCCACCCGCGGCATGGACATCACCATCGTGACGACGGCGCAGAGCGACGAAGAGGCCATGAGCCTGCTCGAGATGCTCGGCATGCCGTTCAGGAAGTAGGAGGAAGCGTGGCAACCAAGGCTCAGATCGCCCGGTCCAAGGGCACGCCCAAGTTCGCCCAGCGCCATGTGAACCGCTGCAGCCGTTGCGGGCGGGCCCGGGGGTACCTGCGGGACTTCGGGCTGTGCCGCATCTGCATGCGCGAGATGGCCCACCGCGGCTACCTGCCGGGTGTGGTCAAGGCCAGCTGGTGAGTGGGTACCGTCCAAGCGAGAAGCGAAACGTGCGAGGCGAAGGTCAGCGCGCATTGCGCTGAAACCGGCCTCACGGAGGACACCAACAGATGAACACCGATCCCATCGCTGACATGCTCACCCGCATCCGCAACGCCCAGGCCGTTCGCATGGCCAGCGTCGACGTGCCGGCGAGCACCTTCAAGAGAGACCTGGCTCAGCTGCTCGTTCGAGAGGGCTACCTCAAGTCCGTCGAGGACGCGGAGGCCGACGGCCGCGCGGTGCTCCGCATCGGCCTGAAGTACGGCCCGCGGCGGGCGCCGGTGATCCACGCCCTCACGCGCATCTCGTCACCCGGCCGGCGCGCCTACGCCAAGGCCAAGCACGTTCCGGTGGTCCGGGGCGGGCTCGGCGTCGCCGTCCTCACCACGTCGCAAGGCCTCATGGTCGACCGCGACGCCCGCCGGAAGAACGTCGGCGGGGAGATCATCTGCGAGGTGTGGTGAGATGTCCCGCATCGGACGCGCTCCGGTCGTCCTGCCCAAGGGTGTCGAGCTCACCGTCGACGAGGCGGAGGTACGGGTCGAGGGCCCCAAGGGCTCGCTCAGCGTGCCGCTCAACCCCCGCTTGACGGTGAGCCGGGACGGCTCCACCGTCACCGTCGAACGGCCCAGCGACCACCGCACCGACCGCGCTCAGCACGGACTCACCCGCAGCCTCATCGCCAACGCGGTGCAGGGTGTGAGCGAGGGCTACAGCAAGAACCTCGAGATCCAGGGCGTGGGTTACCGCTGCCAGATGAAGGGATCCACTCTCGAGCTCGCGCTCGGCTTCTCCCACCCGGTCGTCGTCACGCCGCCCGAGGGGATCACGATCGAGGCGCTCGAGCCGACGCGCATACGGGTGAGCGGCATCGACAAGCAGCTCGTGGGCCAGGTCGCCGCCAACATCCGGGCGGTACGGCCGCCGGATTCGTACCACGGCAAGGGCGTGCGCTACCAGGGCGAGCAGGTTCGCCTCAAGGCCGGCAAGGCCGCGGCCCGCTAAGGACACGGGGTAACCAGACGTGAACGCACTGACCAGAAGAGAACGACGCACCTTCCGCACCCGGCGCAACATCCGCCGGCCGGTCGACAACGGCCGCCTGCGCCTGACCGTGTTCCGCAGCGCCCGCCACATCTACGCCCAGGTGGTGGACGACGAGCGCGGCGTGACGGTGGCCGAGGCGAACAGCAAGAGCCTTGGCACCGCCGGCGACAAGACCGCGCAGGCCACCGAGGTCGGCAAGGTCGTCGCCCAACGGGCGCTCGAGGCCGGCGCCAAGCGCGTGGTCTTCGACCGCGGGCCGTACCGCTACCACGGGCGCGTCAAGGCACTCGCCGACGGCGCCCGCGAGGCGGGGCTGGAGTTCTGATGACGCTCTCGATTCCGCTCGCGCTGAAAGGCCGGGGTTGATGCATGGCTGATGCCGATTTCGAAGACAAGGTGATCTTCATCCGCCGCACCGCGAAGACGTACAAGGGGGGCCGACGCTTCCGCTTCGGCGCCATGGTCGTGGTGGGCGATCGCAACGGGCGCGTGGGCGTTGGCCTCGGCAAGGCCAAGGAGGTCCCGCTCGCCGTCCAGAAGGGGCAGTACGTCGCGAGGCGCAACGTCATCGAGGTGCCCATCGAGGAACCCGGGACGATCCCGCACGAGGTGCTCGGTCAGCACGGCACCAGCCGCGTGATGCTGAAGCCCGCGGGCGCGGGCACCGGCGTCATCGCCGGCAGCGTGCCGCGCGCCATCGTGGAGCTCGCGGGCTACAGCAACCTGCTCACCAAGGAGCTCGGCTCCCGCAACCAGACCAACGTGGCGTACGCGGTGGTCGAGGGGCTGAAGCAGCTCAAGACGTACGAGGACTCGAAGCGCGAGCGGGAGATCGCGGAATGATCCTCCGGCTCGTGCGAAGCCTCATCGGCGTTCCCAAGACCCAGCGCGCCACCGTGCACGCTCTCGGGCTCAGGAAGACGGGGGACGCGCGCGAGGTGGCCGACAACGACAGCGTGCGCGGCATGGTGGACCGTGTGGCGTACCTGCTCGAGATCGAAGGGCGGGAAGACACGTGAAGCTCAACGAACTCAAACCCGCGGCGGGCTCGAAGAAGACGCGGCGGCGCGTGGGCCGCGGCCTCGGAAGCGGTCGCGGGAAGACAGCGGGCCGCGGCCAGAAGGGGCAGAAGAGCCGCAGTGGCTTCAGTCAGGGTGCCGGCTGGGAGGGCGGGCACTCCCGCCTGGTCATGCGGTTGCCCAAGCGCGGCTTCAACCACCAGAAGCTCGATCCGTTCCAGATCGTCAACCTCGGCGACCTCGCCGGCTTCGGTGAGGGAGACACGGTGAACGCCGACGCGCTCAAGGCGCGCGGCCTCATCCGCAAGGCCGACCGTCCCGTGAAGCTCCTCGGGAACGGCGAGCTGGAGGTCCGGAACCTCCGCGTCGAGCTCGATGCCGTGTCGGCCTCCGCCGCGCACGCCATCGAGGCGGGCGGCGGCAGCGTGGCCGCGCGCGTGGCGGGACGCGACGCCGCGGCGGACACGACGGACGACACCGTCGAGGAGAACTAGGCATGCTGCAGGCCTTTCGCAATGCCTTGGTCATTGCGGACCTCCGGGCGAAGCTGCTCGTCACCATCGGGCTGCTGGCGGTCTTCCGCCTGATGGTGTTCATCCCCACGCCGGGGATCGACATCGTCCGCCTCAAGGCGGGCAGCTTCGGCCAGGGCGACATCTTCTCGCTGCTCAACTTCATCTCGGGCGGCAACTTCAAGGTGTTCTCCATCGCCGCGCTCGGCGTGATCCCCTACATCACGGCCAGCATCATCGTGCAGCTGCTGCAGTCCACCTACCCACCCCTCGAGAAGCTCAGCAAGGAGGGGGAAGAGGGGCGCCGCAAGATCACCCAGTACACCCGCTACGGCGCCACGGCCCTCGGTGCGGTCCAGGCCCTGTTCCTGGCGGTCGCACTGCTCGGGCCGAGCGGCGCGCTGCTGGTGGGCTGGTCCAACGGTCCGTTCTTCTGGTTCGTCGTGCTGGTGACGCAGGTGGCAGGCATCTCGGTGGTCATGTGGCTGGGCGAGAAGATCACCGAGTTCGGTGTGGGGAACGGGATCTCACTCATCATCTACGCCGGCATCGTGGCCGCCTTCCCGAACGCCCTGGCGCAGCAGTTCGCGCTGATCGGGCGCGGCGAGGCGAACGTCTTCGGCCTGCTGTTCTACATGGTGCTGCTCGTGATCGCCATCGCGGGGATGGTGCTCGTGCAGCAGGCGGAGCGTCGCATTCCCGTGCAGTACGCGCGCAAGGTCGTGGGACGCAAGGTCATGGGCGGGCAGACCACGTACATCCCGCTGCGGCTCAACGCGGCGGGCGTCATCCCGATCATCTTCGCCGTCGCCATCCTGATCCTCCCGCAGACGCTCATCGGCGCGTTCCCCAACATCGCCTGGCTCCAGCCGATCGGATCGTGGTTCAACCCGTCGCGCTGGCAGGGGCTCATCGTCAGCACCGCGCTGATCATGGCGTTCACGTACTTCTACACCCAGATCTCCTTCGACCCGCGGCGCATCAGCGACAACCTCCGCGAGTACGGCGGCTTCGTTCCCGGCGTGCGCCCGGGCCAGCCCACCACCGAGCACCTGACGCGCATCACCAACCGCATCACCTTGTGGGGCGCGCTCTTCCTCGGCGCCGTCAACGCCCTGCCGCAGACCTTCGCCTGGCTCACGGGCACCGGTCAGCTGTCGTTCGTGTTCTCCGGCACGGGCCTGCTCATCATGGTCGGCGTCGCGCTCGACACCCTGCGGCAGCTCGAATCGCAGCTCATGATGCGGCACTACGAGGGCTTCGTGAGCAAGGGCCGCATCCGCGGTCGCGGGAGGCGCTTCTAGGTGTCCGACCGTGCGCGCACCCGCAGCGAGGTGTTGCTGTTGATGGGGCCTCCGGGCGCCGGCAAGGGCACCCAGGCGGACCGCCTGGCCGCGGCGCGCGCCGTGCGCAAGCTGTCGACCGGTGACATGCTCCGCTCGCACGTCCAGCGGGGAACGGACCTCGGCCGCCGCGCGAAGGCCATCATGGACGCCGGCGATCTCGTGCCGGACGACCTCATCGTGTCGATGGTCAGCAGCGAGCTGGTGGAGATGGAGCCGGTGCGGGTGCTCCTCGACGGCTTCCCGCGCACGCCCGCCCAGGCGCAGGCGCTGGACGACCTGCTGGCGGAGCGCGCGGCGTCCCTCGACGCCGCGATCGTGCTGGAGGTGGACGCCGACGAGCTGGTCGCGCGACTCACCGCCCGCGCCCGGGACGAGGGGCGGAGCGACGACAACGAGGGCACCATCAGGAACCGCATGGCGGTCTACGACAGGCAGACGCGCCCGTTGATCGACTACTACGACGCTCGCGGCAAGCTCGAGCGCGTCGACGGCGTGGGCGACATCGAAGAGGTCACGCGGCGCATCGAGGGGGTGCTCGGCTAACGATGGTCCTCAAGCGCAGCTCCGAGATCGACATCATGGCGGAGGCCGCCGTGATCAACCGTGAGGCCCTCGAGGCGGTCGCGGCCGCCGTGCGGCCGGGCGTGTCAACGGCCGAGTTGAACGCCGTGGCCGAGGATGCTATCGTTTCGCGTGGCGGGAGGCCTGCCTTCAAGGGGTATCGAGGCTTTCCCGCGACGCTCTGCACCTCCGTCAACGATGTCGTCGTTCATGGGATTCCGGGCGACGTGCGGCTGACGGAGGGTGACGTCGTTTCGATCGACATCGGGACCTTCTATCGCGGGTACGCGGCCGACATGGCCGAGACCTACGCGGTCGGTGCGGTGGACGTCGAGGCCAGCCGCCTGCTCGAGGTGACGAAGCGGTCGCTGGCCGCCGGCATCGAGGCGACGCTGGCGGGCAACCGCCTGGGCGACGTGTCCGCGGCGATCCAGAGCGTCGTCGAGGCAGACGGCTTCTGGGTGGTCCGGGAGTTCGTGGGACACGGCATCGGTCGTGAGTTCCACGAGGGCCCGGACGTGCCGAACTACGGGCGAGCCGGTACGGGGCCCATCCTCAGGCCGGGTCTCGTCCTGGCGATCGAGCCCATGGTCACGCAACGGAGGACGCGGGTCGTCGTCGCGGACGACGGCTGGACGGCGTCCACCGAGGACGGCGGCCTCGCCGCGCACTTCGAGCACACGGTAGCCGTCACCGAAGACGGACCGCGGGTGCTCACGCAACACGAACGACCCCGCGTGAGCGGGGCAACCACCGGAGGAGGTGTACATGGCGCGTAAACGATCGGGTCCGCCACGGCGACCACGCTCATCGCGCGAGGACGAGACCACCCAGGACACGATCCGTACAGAGGGTGTGGTCCTGGAGGCTCGGCCGAACACGACGTTCCTGGTCCAGTTGGATGCCGGACCCGAGATCCTTGCCCATGTCGGGGGCAAGATGCGCCGCCACTACATCCGCATCCTACCGGGGGACCGCGTTGTGGTCGAGATCAGCACCTACGACCCCGAGAAGGGGCGCATCGTCTACCGGAAGTAGCCGGGACGCTACAGGAGTCGAGCATGAAAGTCCGCGCATCCGTCAAACCCATGTGTGACAAGTGCAAGATCATCCGCCGGGGCGGCAAGGTGTACGTCATCTGCTCCTCGAACCCCAAGCACAAGCAGAGGCAGGGATAGCGTATGGCACGAATCGCTGGCATCGACCTTCCCCGTGAGAAGCGGGTCGAGGCCGCTCTGCCGTACATCTACGGCATCGGCCGCAGCCGCTCCGTGACGATCCTCGACCGGGCCGGGGTCGACCCGGATACCCGCGTCAAGGACCTGACGGAGACCGAGGTCGGCAAGCTCCGCGAGATCGTCGACCGCGAGTACAAGGTCGAGGGCGACCTGCGCCGCGAGGTGCAGCTCAACATCAAGCGCCTGATGGACATCGGTTGCTACCGCGGCTTGCGACACCGCCGCGGCCTGCCGGTGCGCGGGCAATCCACCAAGACCAACGCGCGTACCCGCAAGGGCCCGCGTCGCACGGTCGCCGGCAAGAAGCGGGCGCCGAAGAAGTAAGGGGACGAGCGTGGCCAAACAGACCAAGGGTACGAAGGGCGCGAAGAAGCGCGTGCGCCGCAGCCTGGCGGAGGGCAAGGCCTTCATCCACGCCAGCTACAACAACACCATCGTGACCATCACGGACATGGACGGCAACACCGTCACGTGGTCGTCCAGCGGCTCGATCGGCTACAAGGGCTCGAAGAAGGGCACGCCCTACGCCGCCCAGCTCGCCGCCGCCGATGCGACGCGCAAGGCCCAGAACATGGGCCTGTCGCAGCTCGACATCGTCATCCGCGGCACGGGTTCCGGGCGGGAGCAGGCGATCCGCTCCATCCAGGCCACCGGCGTGAACGTGCGCACGATCATCGACGACACCCCCACGCCGCACAACGGGTGCCGCCTGCGGAAGCGCAAGCGCCAGTGACCGGGTCGGAAGCTCCGGCCGCCCGCTCGCCGCGGCACGCGTCGCGCGTGAGCCCGGAACGCGAGGACTGAGGAGACAGCATGGGCAGGTATCGAGGACCGATCGTCAAGATCTGCCGGCGCGAGGGCGTCAACCTGGTGGAGTCACCGAAGGTGCAGCGCTACATGGAGCGCCACCCCTACCCCCCGGGCCAGCACGGCCAGCGCCGCCGTCGGCGCATCAGCGACTACGGGGTGCGCCTGCGCGAGAAGCAGAAGCTGCGCTTCTACTACAACCTGAGCGAGAAGCAGTTCGCGAACCTCTTCGAGGAGGCTTCGAAGCGCACGGGAGCGACCGGCCAGGTGTTCCTGCAGCTCCTCGAGTCGCGGCTCGACAACGTGGTCTACCGGCTCGGCATCGCTGCGACCCGGCGCCAGGCGCGCCAGTTCGTGGCGCACGGGCACATCCTGGTCAACGGCAAGCGAATCGATGTGCCGTCGTACCGGGTGCAGGGCGGCGACGTCGTCGAGGTAGCGGCCAATGCCAAGAAGAACCCGCACATCCGGGGCAACGTCGAGGAACGTCGCCGCGGCAAGATGAGCCCCTGGCTGGAGTTCGACGCCGAGAACCTCAAGGGCAGGTTCCTCCACGTGCCGGCGCGCGAGGACATCATGGTGCCGGTCAACGAGCTCCAGGTCATCGAGTACTACTCGCGCTGAGGGCCATAAGGAGAGGGTAAGGTGCAGATCATTCCCGAATTCAAGGCGAAGGTCACGGATCGTTACGGCGAGTTCGTGGTCGAGCCCTTGCCGCGAGGGTACGGCGTCACGTTGGGCAATCCGCTACGGCGCATCCTGCTGTCGTCGATCCCCGGCACGGCGGTCACCAGCGTGTACATCGAGGACGTGCTGCACGAGTTCTCCACCATCGACGGGGTGAAGGAGGATGTCATGCAGATCATCCTCAACCTCAAGGATCTGGTGGTGAAGCTGCACGACGAGGACCCGGTGACGCTGACGCTGCGCGCCGAGGACACGGGCGAGGTGACCGGGGCGCAGTTCGACGTTCCCGCCAACGCCGAGCTCATCAATCCGGAGCTCCACATCGCGACCCTCACCAAGGGGGGCCGGCTGGTGATGGAGGTGCGCGTCGAACGCGGCGTGGGCTACGTCCCTGCCGAGATCCACGGCACCAAGGACCGGATCAACTCCATCCCCGTCGATGCCGTGTTCACGCCCGTGCGCCGCGTGGCGTACCGCGTCGAGGACACCCGCGTCGGCCAGAAGACCGACCTCGACCGGCTCGTGCTGCGCGTGTGGACCGACGGCAGCGTCGACCCCCGCAGCTCGCTCGACCAGGCCGTCGAGATCCTCCGCAACCAGCTCAACGTCTTCAGCGGCGAGGGCTCGGAGAACGGCGAGGAGAAGGTCCCGGTCATGACGATCCCCACCAAGGCCCCGGAGGAGCCCCACATGGCGCCGGAGCAGGTGGTCATGAGCCTCGAGAGTCTCGACCTCTCCAGCCGCGTGCTGCACTCCCTCCAGGAGGAGGGGATCGATTCCGTCAACGCCTTGCTGGCGCTGTCGGAACGCGACCTCAAGAAGGTCGGCGGCGTCGGCGAGAAGTCGCTCGAGGAGATCAAGGAGCGCCTGGCGGCGCGCGGACTCAAGCTCAAGGAGTAGAGGCATGCGTCACCTACAACGCGGCTACAAGCTCAACCGCTCCAGCAGCCACCGCACCGCCCTGGCCCGGAGCCAGGCGACGGCGCTGCTGAGGCACGGCCGCATCAAGACTACCGTCACGAAGGCGAAGAGCCTGCAGCCGTACGTGGAGAAGCTCATCACGACGGCTCGCGGCGGCGACCTTCACGCCCGCAGGTTGATCTCGCGCGAGATCCACGACCGCGCCATCCAGCGCAAGCTGATGGACGAGATCGCCCCGCAGTACCTGGATCGCGCCGGGGGGTACACCCGCATCTACAAGCTGCTCACGCGCCGGGGCGACAACGCCCAGGAGGCCTACATCGAGCTGGTGACCGAGTAGCCTCGGCACCACACGTGTGCCGCCGGCCCCGAGAGGGGCGGCGGCGCGGCCGCTGACCCCGCCGGGCCGGCGGCCGTCGTCGTGCGGCGCGCCGCTCAGCGCAGGTCGTCGGCGAAGCTCTCGCCGGCGCCGTTCCAGGGCACCCTCAGCAGGTCCGCCACCGTGGCCCCCACATCCGCGAAGGTGGTGCGCGTTCCGAGGCTGACCCCCTCGCGACCCGGCGCGTAGGCCAGCAGCAGCCCGTACTCGCGGGTGTGGTCGGTCCCGTGCCAGGTCGGGTCGTTCCCGTGATCGCTGACCAGCATGAGGACGTCCCCCGGCGCGACGGCGGCTTCGAGCTCGGGCAGGCGCGCGTCGGCTTCGGCCAGCGCCCTGGCGTACCCCTTGGGATCGCGCCGGTGGCCGTAGAGCGAGTCGAACTCGACGAGGTTGACGAAGACCAGGCCCTCCGGGCGCCGGCGCATGGCGGCGAGGGTGCGGTCGATCCCCTCCTGGTTGGAGCCCGCGGCGAGCTCGTGCGTGAAGCCGCGGTGACCGTAGATGTCCGGGATCTTGCCGATGCCCGTGACGCTCTTGCCGGCGGCCACGAGCGCGTCGAGGACCGTCTCGCCGGGCGGGTCGAGGGAGTAGTCGTGGCGCGCCGCGCCGAGCCGCCGGAACGCTCCCGGCTTGCCCTCGAACGGCCGCGCGATGACGCGCGCCACCGCGTGATCGCCGGTGAGGATGTCGCGGGCGGCGACGCACCAGCCGTAGAGCGTCTCGAGGGGCACGACGTCGACGTGGGCGGCGACCTGGAAGACGCTGTCGGCGCTCGTGTAGACGATCGGCTTGCCGCTCGCCATGTGCTCCGCGCCCAGCTCCTCGATCACGGTGGTCCCCGACGCCGGGCGGTTGCCGAGGTGGCCGCGGCCCGTGACCTCGTCGAACGCCCTCATCACCTCCGGTGGGAAGCGGTGGAAGGTCCTGAACGGATGCGGCAGCAACGTGCCCATGAACTCCCAGTGTCCGGTGGTCGTGTCCTTGCCGAGCGACCGCTCGGCCATCCGTCCGTAGCTCCCTCGCGGGTCGCTCTGCATCCCGATCGACCTGACGCCGGCGATGTTGCCGAGCCCGAGGCGCGCGAGGTTGGGCACGGCGATGCCGGTCGTGCCAAGGGTGTGGTCGAGGGTGTGCGCGCCGGCATCACCGAAGTCGCGCGCGTCCGGCAAGGCGCCGACGCCGACGGAGTCGAGCACGACGAGGGTCACGGTCATAGCGCGAGTATACGCGTGCCGGGCGCGGTTCCGGCGCGCGCCCAGGGGGCATAATGGCGGTCGTGGACCTCGTCGAGCACGTCGCACAGCGGCTCGCGGCCCTCGCACCCGGTGCGCGGCGCGTCGCGCTCGGCGTGTCCGGCGGCGCGGACTCCGTTGCGGCGCTGTGGCTCCTCCACGGAGCCCGCATCGAGCTGGTGGCCGTCCACCTCGACCACGGCCTGCGCGAGGAGGCTCCCGCGGACGCGGCTTTCGTGGCGGAGCTGTGCGCGAACCTCGCCGTGCCGCTCGTCGCCGAGAGGGTCGACGTCGCGCGCGTGGCGCGCGCGCGAGGTTGGAACCTCGAGGACGCCGGCCGCCGCGTGCGCTACGCGCTCCTGACGCGCGTGGCCAGGGAACGCGCCTGCGACGCCGTGGTCACCGCCCACACCCTCGACGACGTGGCGGAGACCGTGCTCATGCAGCTGCTGCGCGGCCGGGCCCAGCCGTTGGGGATCGCGCCGCGGCGCGGGCGGATCGTGAGGCCGCTGCTCGACGTGGCGCGCGCCCGGCTGCGCTCGTGGCTCGACGACCACGGTCACACCTGGCGCGAGGACGCCAGCAACGCCGACACCGAGCGTGCCCGGGCGTGGGTCCGGCACGTGCTCCTGCCGCTCGTGCGCGAACGCTACCCGGAGCCGGAGCCGGCGCTGGCGGCCACGGCCGCGCGCCAGCGCGAGCTGCGCGCGTTCGTCGAGGCGGAGGTCGCGCGACGCTTCGGCCGCGGCCCGCTCCACCGCGACGCGCTGCGCCGAGCCGCGCCCGTGCTCCAGCGCACGGCCCTGGCCGCGCTCCTCGCGCGCGCGGGCGAGGAGCCGCGCGCCGCCGTGCTCGAGGCCGCGCGGGAGGCACTCGAGCACGAGCGGCCCTGGCGCGCGCAGCTCTCCAGGGCCGCGACGCTGCGCGTGGCGTACGACCGCGTGGAGGTTGTCGGGCCTCCGCCGGCGCCCCCGCCGGCGCGCGCCGTGAGCGGACCCGGCGACCTTCCGCAGGGTGTCGATCCCGCGGTGCTCGAGCGCTTCCCAGGGCTCGAGCTGCGCGCCCGTCTGCCCGGCGACCGCATCCGCCTGGCCGGCGGCCGACGTCTGCTGTCCGACGTGCTCATCGACCGCAAGGTGCCGCGCGAGGAGCGCGACGCCCTGCGGGTGCTGGCCGCCGGCTCCGAGGTGCTGTGGGTGGAGGGCACGGTCGCGGCCGCGGACCTCGCGGTCGAGGAACCGGACCACGAGCGGGCGCTGATGCTGCGGGCGCTCGAGCTGGCACGCGCCGCCGGCGAGCGCGGCGAGCTCCCGGTCGGGGCGCTGGTGTGGCGCGACGGGGAGGTGCTCGCCGAGGCCACCAACCGCGGCAGGGGCGACCGCGACCCCACGGCGCACGCCGAGATCCTCGCCCTGCGGGAGGCCGCCGCGCGCGCGGGGGACCGCCGGCTCGTCGGCGCCACGCTGGTCGTGACGCTCGAGCCCTGCCCGATGTGCTACGGCGCGGTGCTGCAGACACACCTCGCGCGCGTGGTCTACGGGGCCGACAACCGCCGCGAGGGCGCCCTCGGGAGCGTCGTCGACCTGCGTGCCGGCGACTGGAAGCGCGCGCCCGAGGTGCGCGGCGGCCTGCTGGCGCGCACCTCGGCGCGCCTGCTGGAGACGTTCTTCGAGGTCCGCCGCTCGCCGCGCCCCTGAGCGCCCGGGCGGGCCGCCCCCCCGCGGTCGGCGCCGCACGAAGCACGCTGCAGGCGGCGCTTTTTAGCCCGCGGGCGTCCGGTATGATGCCCTCGTGGAGATCCGCAACTTCTCGATCATCGCGCACGTCGACCACGGCAAATCGACGCTCGCCGACCGCATCCTGGAGCTGACGCAGAGCGTTCAGGAGCGCGACCGTCGCGAGCAGATGCTGGACACGCTGGACCTCGAGCGCGAGCGCGGCATCACCATCAAGTCGAGCCCGGTGCGCGTGTTCTACACGGCGCGCGACGGCGTGCCCTACATGTTCAACCTCATCGATACCCCCGGCCACGTCGACTTCAGCTACGAGGTGTCGCGCTCGCTGCGCGCCTGCGAGGGCGTCGTGCTGGTGGTCGACGCCAGCCAGGGGGTCGAGGCGCAGACCATCCAGAACGCGATCCTGGCGGTCGACAACGGCCTCGAGGTCCTGCCGGTCATCAACAAGATCGACCTGCCCAACGCCGATCCGGACGCGGCCATCGTCGATCTCGAGGAGCTCGTGGGGATCCCGGCCGAGCATGCCGTGCGGGTCTCGGCGAAGACGGGGGAGAACGTCGAGGAGGTGCTGGAGGCGATCGTGGCGCACCTTCCGGGCCCCGTGGGCCGGGCCGACGCACCGGTGCGCGCGCTCATCTTCGACGCCGTGTACGACAGCTATCAGGGCGTCATCCCGTTCCTGCGCCTGTTCGACGGCACCATCGCGCCCGGCGACCGCGTCCGCATCGTGAGCACGGGCAAGGAGTTCGACGTCGACAAGGTCGGCATCTTCGAGCCGGGGCTCGCCGTGAGCGAGCGGCTCGGTCCCGGCGAGGTGGGGTGGCTCACCGCCAGCATCAAGGACATCGCCGACACCCAGATCGGCGACACGATCACGGGCGCCGCCGACCCGACCGATCACCCGGAGCCGGGGTTCAAGCCCGCCCAGCCGGTGGTGTTCTCGGGCCTCTACCCGACCGATGCCGACGAGTACGGTCGTTTGCGCGAGGCGCTCGAGAAGCTCAGCCTCAACGACGCCGCGTTCACGTTCGAGCCCGAGACGAGCGAGGCGCTCGGCTTCGGCTTCCGCTGCGGCTTCCTCGGCCTGCTGCACGCCGACATCGTGCAGGCCCGCCTCGAGCGCGAGTACGATCTGGGGCTCATCGCGACGGCGCCGGCCGTGGTGTACGAGGTCACCACCACCGCCGGCGTCACCGCGCTCATCCAGAACCCGGCCGACCTTCCGACGCCCGACAGCATCGAGGGCGTGCGCGAGCCGTGGGTGCGCCTCAGCGTGTACCTTCCCGAGGAGTACGTCGGCAACGCGATGGGGTTGCTGCAGGAGAAGCGCGGCGACATGAAGAACATGCTCTACCACGGGCGCCGCGTGGAGCTGCGCTACGAGGTCCCCTTCGGCGAGATCCTCTACGACTTCCACGATCGGCTCAAGAGCATGACGCGCGGGTACGCCAGCATGGACTACGAGTTCCTCGGCTACCGCGCGGGGGACCTCGTGAAGATCGACGTGCTCGTCAACGAGGAGCCCGTCGACGCCCTGTCGATCATCGCGCACCGCGACAAGGCCTACGAGATCGGGCGCAGGATCGTCGACCGCATGGCCGAGGTCATCCCGCGGCAGATGTTCGCCGTCCCGATCCAGGCCGCGATCGGCGGCAAGATCCTGGCGCGCGCCACCGTCCGCGCCTTCCGCAAGGACGTCACCGCCAAGTGCTACGGTGGCGACATCACCCGCAAGAAGAAGCTGCTGGAGAAGCAGAAGAAGGGCAAGGCCCGGATGAAGCAGCTGGGGACCGTCGAGGTGCCGCAGGAGGCCTTCCTGGCCGTGCTCGGCGCCGAGGAGTAGCGTGGCATCGGGCGACCGCCGCCGTCGCCGGGCGACGTTGCGGTCGCAGGTGGCCCTGGTGATCGGCCTGATGTCGGCCATCCCCAACCTGGTGCTGGTGGCCGCCATGTTCCTTCCGTCCGTGCGGCGCAGCGGCGCCATGCCGCCCGGCACCTGGCTGATCGTCCTCGCCTGGCTCGTCGGCGTGGTGACGCTGTCCGCGGCCGTCGGCTACCTCGCGTCGGCGCAGCTGCTCGCGCCCCTGACGCAGGTCACGACGGACGTGGAGGCCCTCCCGCTGAGCGCGCCGCGCATCGCGTCCGCCCGCCTCGCGGTCACCGGCCGGGAGCCCACCGAGGTGGCTGCCCTGAAGGCGTCCTTCAACGGTCTGTTGACACAGGTCCAGCTCGAGCAGACCCGCAGGAGCTCGTTCATCGCGGCACTCATGCACGACCTCAAGACACCGTTGGTGGCGGCCAACCACCTGCTGGCCGTCGTCCGCGACAGCGACCGCCTCACGCGCGATCAGCGCATCGACGTCGTGAGCCGGTTGACCACCGAGAACCAGGCGCTCATCGACCTCGTGCAGCAGATGGTCGACGCGCACCGGCTGGAACGCGAGGAACTCCCGCTCGTGCGCGACGACGTGGACCTCGGGCGGCTCGTGCGGAAGGTGGCGTCGCGCCTCGAGCCGCTGGCGCTGGAGCGGGGCGTGCAGGTCGCGATCCGCGGCGACGCGCACGTCTCGGCCGATGCCAAGGAGCTCGAGCGCGCCATCTACAACGTGCTGAGCAACGCGGTGAGGTACGCCCGGACGCGCATCGACGTCGGCGTGTTCACCGGGATGGTTCGCGTGAGCGACGACGGTCCGGGCCTACCGGAGCCGCTCGAGCAGCTGGCGCAACCGTTTGCGGGGCGCCCGGTCGAGATCGCCGGCCGGCGCTTCACGGCGGGCACCGGGGGCCTGGGCTTGTTCATCGCCCGGCGCGTGCTCGAGGCGCACGGCGGGCGCCTCGTGACGGAGGCGACCGGGCCCGGCGGAACCGTCCTGCTGGCGTACCTCGGGCGGACGGGCGGCTGATGAAGATCCTCATCGCCGACGACCACCCGCTGTTCCGGCTGGGGCTCTCGATGGCGCTGTCCGACGAGGGGTTCGACGTCGTGGCGGAGGCGTCGAACGGGCGCGAGGCCGTGGAACGCAGCGACGGCGTCGACGTCGTCGTGCTCGACGTCAAGATGCCGGAGCTGGACGGCATCGAGGCGTGTAGGGTGATCGCCGCCCGGGAGCGGGCGCCGCTGGTGGTGATGCTCAGCACGTTCGAGGAGCCGGCCATCGTCCAGGCCGCGCGCGACGCGGGCGCCAGCGCCTACCTGTCGAAGGACACGGCGCCGCGCGAGCTGGCGCAGATGCTCCGCAGCATCCTCGCCCAGCCCGACGCGTCGTGGATGCCCGCGGTCGAGCTGCCGTCGCTCACGCCGCGGGAGGCGGACGTCCTGCGGTTGCTGGCGCGCGGGCTGGCCAACAAGGCCATCGCGCGAAGCCTCGAGATCAGCCCCGAGACCGTCAAGGAGTACATGAAGGAGCTGTTCCGCAAGCTCGGCGTGCGCGACCGCCTCAACGCCGTGCGGCGCGCGGGCGAGCTCGGCCTGCTGTGACGCGCGCTGCGGGGTCCGGGGGCCGCGCGGCCGTTCGCGGTTGCTGCCCAGATCGGCTCGGCACGCGTGGAGGGCGCGCGGACCGCTGGGCCCGCCGGCCCTACACTCCTGCATGCGTGCGTCCGCCGGCCTGACACTGCTCGAGATCCTGATCGTGCTGGCCCTGGTGGCGGCCGTCGGGGCGGTCGGCCTTCGGGCCGGCAGGCCGTCCGGGGGACGTCAGGCCGCATCGGCAGTCCGCAGCCTGTTGGTCTGGGGCCACCTGCAGGCCCTCTGGAGCGGTGTCGACGTCGCCGTGGTGCCCGTGCCGGGCGGCATGGTCGCGCGTGCGGCCGACGGGGGAGACGCCTGTGCCGGAGGGCGCCGGCTGCGCACGCTCGCATGGTCGACGTTCGCCGGCGTCCGCCCGCAGGTGGAGCTGCGAGCGGGCATCGTATGGCGCGCCGTCGGCGGCGCCCTGAGCTGCGCCGGCGGCGGCGTGATCAGCGGGAGCGTGGTGTTGGCCGACGCACGCCGCCGGTACCGGATCGTGGTCTCGAGCCTCGGGCGCGTGCGCGTGGAGAGGCTGCCGTGACGCCTGCGCGCGGGGCGCGCGGTGGGCTCACGCTCGTGGAGACGCTCGTTGCCCTCGCGGTCCTCGGCATGGTCCTCGCCGGCCTCTCGGTCCTGCTCGCCTCCTGCCTGCGCGTCGAGCGCGCCGCGGCGATCCGGCGCGAGCTCGCCGCCCGGGCCGGCGCCGAGATCCGCTTCCAGAGGTCGCGGCCGTCGGCCGCGTGCGCAGCGCAGCCGGTGTCGGGGCCGGGGTGGACGTGCACGACCCGCCACGCTTGCCTGGCGGGCGTGGAGCCCTGCCCCGTACGGACGGTCGTCGTGGAGGTGGCGGCGCCGGACGGCGCGGCGCTGGTCGTGGTCAGTGCCGTGGCGCCGGCGTTGAACGCAGCACCGGTGGCGGGGGCCGCGGGTGGCGTGCCGTGAGGCGCCGCCGCGGTCGGGCCGCGGGCGGGCTCACGCTGCCGGAGGTGTTGGTGGCGCTGGCGCTGCTGGCGCTCGTGCTGGCCGCCGCGTCGCACGTGGTGGTGGCCGCCCGGCTGGGCGGCGCGAGCCTCGAGCGTACGAGCGGCGGGCGCCTGTCCGCCGACGCCGCCGCCCAGATCCTGGCGTCCGAGGTCCGGCGCGCCGGGTACCGTCCCGCCGCGGACTCCACGACACCGTGGGCGGGCGCCGCGCTGGTCGTGGAGCTCCGACCCGACGTCGCGCAAGGCGACGCGCTCGAGGTCCGCTACCTCGACGACCGGGGCGCGGGGCCCCCGATACCGCGCGACCGCCGCTTCGACGTCGGCGTCGACGGTCGAGGCGCGTCGCAGCTGTACCAGGCGGCCGGCGGCGCGTCGCGGCAGCCGGTCGTGGAGGGCGTCGAGAGCCTGCGCGTGCTGGGGGCGATCGATGCCGATGGGTATCACGACCTGGCGTCGCCGGCTGCGCCCGCGCCGTCGCGCCCGTGGGCGATCGAGCTCGAGGTGCGCGCCGTGGGAGGCACCCTGCGACGAACGGTCGTGGAGCTTCCGAGTCGTCCCGAGACCGTGCTGGTGGCGCCGTGAGCGGCGCGCGCCGCGGCTCGGCCCTCGTCGTCGTGCTGCTCGTGTCCCTCGTCCTGGCCGGCGTGGCGCTCTCGGGCGCATTCATCGTCGCCCTGGACGCCGCGTCGGCGCGCGCAGCGCAGCGATCGGTCCTCGCGAGCGCCGCGGCGGAGGCCGCGCTCGAGATCGCGGCCGGGGGCGTGCTCGACGCCCTCGCCGCGGGCGCGGCGGTCGAACCCGCGACCCTCGGTCCGTGGCCGGCGGTCGGCATCGACGCGCGGGCCACCATCACGCTCGCCGGCGACGAGCTCGTGCGCATCGAAGCACAGGCGAGCGTCGGGAGCACCAGCGCCGGCCGCATGCTGGCGCTGCGCCGCGACGGCGTCGTCGTCGAGCGACCGTGACGCGCCTCGGCGCTTGACACGCTGCGCCGCGGCTTGCGACCATACCGTCGTGCGATCCCGTGCGCTCGTGTGCGCCGCCCTCCTCGCCGCCGAGCGCCCCGTCGCGAGCAAGGACCTCGAGAAGCTCCTGGATGTGAGCAACGACGCCGTCGTGCGCGAGGTGGCTCAACTCCAGGAGACCCTGCGCGAGGCGGGCCTGGGTCTGGTGGTCGAGGAGGTCGCGGGCGGCTATCGTCTCGTCGTCGATCCCGCCATCATCCCGGCCCTGTCCGATCTGTTGTCGCCGGCCCCCTTGCCGAACCTCTCGAATGCCGCCCTCGAGACCCTCGCCCTCGTGGCGTACCACCAGCCCGTCACGCGCGGGGAGCTCGAGGCCGCGCGCGGGGCGTCGTGCTCGTCGACCCTCGACACGCTGCAGGAGCGGGAGCTGATCAAGGTCGTCGGCCGCAAGGACGTGGTGGGGAAGCCGATGCTCTACGCGACGACGGTGCGGTTCCTGCTCGAGTTCGGCCTGCGGTCGCTCGACGACCTCCCGGCCGTCGGCGAACAGCCCGCGGAGTTCCTGCGCGGCTGACGCCGGCCCGGACCGCCGGGCGCTCCGGCGCCGCTGGCGTTCGGGTGCCTCCGTCCCGGGTCGGACCCGGCGTCGGGCCGCTCGACCCCGCCGCGGCCCGGCAGCCCTCCACGCGAGGGCCGGGCCGAGTAGGGCAGGGCAGGGGACGCACTGCGTGTCTGGGGTGATCGGGACGGGAGAACGGTAGCGGGTTGGCTGCGGAGTGGCAACGGGTAGACCATTCGATACATTTGATAATACGCGATGAAGGCCCGACAGCACTCCAGGACCTTCCCGGGGAAGCCGGGCCGACGATCCGCGTGCCCGTGTGCCGGCGACGGCGGGCCGACCCGGCGCGACCGGGCTCGACCCGGCGCGGTACCGCGGGACCACTCGCGACCCTTCGCGACCCGTCGAGACCCGGTGCGGGCAAGACCGAAGGCCGGACGGGCCCCGGCCTACGCGCCGGGCACGCCACCGGCGGCGCCCGCGAGGAAGCGGATCGCCAGCGCGTAGCCGTCGAGACCGAACCCCGCGACGGTCCCCGCGCACACGCCGGCCACCAGGCTGGTGTGGCGGAAGGGCTCCCTGGCGTACACGTTGGACAGGTGCACCTCGACAACCGGCACGTCGATGCCGGCCACCGCGTCGCGCAAGGCGACGGAGGTGTGGGTCAGCCCGCCGGGGTTCAGCACCACGCCCGCCGCCCCGTCGGACCGGGCGGCGTGCAGCCAGTCGATGAGCACGCCCTCGTGGTTCGATTGGCGGCAGGCGACGCCCGTGCCGCAGGCCGCCGCCGCGGCCGCGCAGGCTGCCTCCAGGTCGGCAAGCGTCGCGCTGCCGTAGACCTCGGGCTCACGCCGCCCGAGGAGGTCGAGGTTGGGTCCGTTAAGCACCAGGATCATCCAGCACCTCCCGTAGCTCCGCCCACGCGCGCCGCAACGCGTCCTCCCGCACGTCCGCCACGACGCGGGGCCGCGCCACGTCCTCGAGCAGGACGAAGCGCAACACGCCCCGGCGAGCCTTCTTGTCGCGGGCGAGGAAGGGCGCGAGATCGTCGAAGGAAACGTCCGGCAGCGGCGCCGGCGCCACCCAGCGCAGCAACCGGAGGATGCGCGGCGTCACGTCGGCCCAACCGCGGTCGCGCGCGAGCAGGGCCGCGTACAGCAGGCCGTAGGCAACGGCCTCGCCGTGCGGGAGGCGGTGGTCCGTGATGGCCTCGAGGGCGTGACCGAGCGTGTGGCCGAGGTTCAGGTGCGCCCTGGCGCCCCCCTCGCGCTCGTCGCGCGCGACCACGTCGGCCTTCACCGCCACCGAGCGCGCCACCGCCTCGCTCAGGTCCCCCTCGGGCATGGAGGAGGAGAAGCCCTCGCCGACGCGGTCGAGCAGGGCTGGATCGGCGAGGAGACCGTGCTTGAACAGCTCCACCGCCCCCTGACGGAACTCGGCCTCGGGCAGGGTCCGCAGGAGGCGCACGTCGGATACCACGGCGCGCGGCTGCCAGAAGGCGCCCACGAGGTTCTTCCCCTCGGGTAGATCGAGCGCCGTCTTGCCCCCGACGCTCGCGTCGACCATGGCGAGCAGGCTGGTGGGCACCTGCACGAAGGCGACGCCGCGGAGGTAGGTGGCGGCCACGAAGCCGGCGAGGTCGCCCACGACGCCGCCGCCAAGCGCGACGACGGCGCAGTCGCGATCGAGGCCGTCGCGCGCGAACGCGCGCAGGAGCGACGCCCACACCTCGGGCGACTTGCTGTCCTCGCCCGGCGGCACCACGTAGCGGCGCGCCGCGCACCCCGCCTCGTCCAGGGCCGCCTCCAGCACGGGGGCGGCCAGCGACGCGACGTTCTCGTCGGTGACCACCGCCGTGCGCCTCCCGGCGACGGCCGCGGCGGCGGCCGGCAGGACGCCCGCACCCACGGTGACCGTGTACGGGGGCGCCACGGCGACGCGGATCAGGTGCCGGGCCGGCTGCTCTTCCATGCCTTGAGCTTCTCCACGATCTCGTCCACGACGTCGGGTGAGTTGCGGCCGTCGGTGGACACCTTGAAGGTCGCCACGTCGTCGTACGCCTCCCTGCGCATCTCCATCAACTTGACGATCCGCTCCTGCGGGTCGCCCTGCTCCAGCATCGGACGGCGGTTGCGGCGGGTGCGCCGGAAGATGGTGTCGGCGCTCGCCACCAGCACCACCACCGGCCCACGCGCGCTCAGCAGCGCGCGATTCTCGGGTCGGGTGACGGTACCGCCGCCCGTGGAGATGACGACCTCGTCGAGCCTCACGCAACGCCGCACGACCTCGGTCTCGTACTCGCGGAACACGCGCTCGCCGTAGATCTCGAAGATGTCGGCGACCCGCATGCAGCTCACGCGTTCGATCACGCGGTCGGTGTCGATGAACGTGAGGCTCAGCCGGCGCGACAGCTCCCACCCGATGCGGCTCTTGCCGGTACCCATGAAGCCCGCCATCGCGACCCAGGTCACCGGCCGGTCGGGGGGGAGGTGGCGCCTCGGCCGCTCCATGACGGGGCCTAGAACGCCGCCGCGTACGAGCGGTGCGCCTCCAGCCGCTCCAGCAGCTCGCGCACGGTGTCGGAGCCGAACTTCTCCAGCAGGGCGTCGGCGAGCACCAGCGCGGCCATGGCCAGCACGACCACGGACGCCGCGGGCACGGCGGTCGTGTCCGAGCGCTCGCGCGCGGCGTCCGCCACCTCGTGGGACACCACGTCCACCGTCGGCAGTGGGCGCATCAGCGTCGCGATGGGCTTCATGGCAGCGCGCACCACCACCTCCGCGCCGGTGGTGATCCCCCCCTCGAGGCCGCCGGAACGGTTCGAGTGGCGTTCGAAACCGCCGGGTTCCTCGCGGTAGATGGGGTCGTGCACCTGACTGCCGGGCACCAGCGCGTTGTGCCACCCGTCCCCGATCTCGCAACCCTTGATCGCGGGCACGCTCATGACGGCCTGCGCGAAGCGCCCGTCGAGCTTGCGATCCCACTGGGTGTGGCTGCCGAGGCCGACCGGCACGCCGCGGAAGCGCGCCTCCACCACGCCTCCGAGGGTGTCGCCGGCCTCCTTGGCCGCGTCGATCCGCGCCATGATCGCGTCCTCGGCGTCGGTCGCGAAGGTCCGCAGCGGGCTCGCGTCGAGGGCGTCGAGCCGGTCCCAGTCCATGCCGCCGTCGCACGCCTCGCCGCCGAGGCTCACGACCCGCGCGCAGGCGTCGATCCCCGCTTCGTCCAGCAGCCGCAATGCGACCGCGCCGGCCGCGACGCGGCTGGCGGTCTCGCGCGCCGACGCGCGTTCGAGCACGTCGCGGAGGTCGTGGTGCCCGTACTTGATGCCGCCCGCGAGGTCGGCGTGCCCCGGGCGGGGCTCGGTCACCGCGCGCCGGCGCGGCTCGCCCCCCGCGGCCGGGTCCATGACGTCCCGCCAGTTCCGCCAGTCCCGGTTCTCGATGTGGATCGCGACGGGCGCACCGGTGGTGCGGCCCGCCCGCACGCCGCCCACCACGCGCGCGGCGTCGCTCTCGATGAGCTGTCGCCGGCCGCGGCCGTAGCCGCCCTGCCGCCGCCTCAACCACGGGTCGATGTGCTGCGCCGCGTCGATCGGGAGGCCCGCCGGCACGCCGTCGAGCAGCACGCTCAACACCGGGCCGTGCGACTCGCCGGCCGAGAGGTATCTCAACATTCGGCCAGACTATCACGCGCCGCAGGCGCAAAAAGGCCCTCCCCGGCGCGGTGCCGGGGAGGGTATGGGCTCGCTGACGTTACGGACGCGCGAGGCGTGGACTCACTCGATGACCTGCGCGTTGACCACCAGCAGCAGGTCGGCGCTCTTGTCGGTGGTGCTGGTGGTGCCGAGCAGGTCGCCCAGGATCGGGATGGCACCGATGATCGGAAGCTTGTTCTTGTTCACGATCAACGAGTTCTGGAGCAATCCGCCGAGCAGCGCCGTCTGGCCGGGCGCGAGCGTGACGGTGGAGGTGACGGCCCGGGTGGAGAGGTTCAGGAAGCTCGGATCGTTGGTCTCCGACAGCACGTCCTCGACCTTGGCCGTGATCACCAGCGTCACGCGGCCGTCGTTGCTGATGCGCGGCGTCACATCGACCTGCACGCCGTAGGGGATGGTGCGCTCGATGTTCTGGTTGGCACCCGGGATGCTGATGAAGATCGTGCCGCCCGACTGGATCGTGCCGGTCTCGTTGTCGAGCACGGTGACGTTGCTGTCATCGACTCGGCGGGAGAGGCCCTGGGTCTCGAGCGCGTCGAGCGCCGCGGAGATGTTGAGCGGCGAGACGGTGGCCATGTCGAACACGAAGTTCAGGCCCGTGTCGAGGATCTTCGCCGCGAAGTTGCCGGAGGTGAAGCTGGTCAGGTTGAGGCCGAAGTCGTACCCGGTGGAGCGCGTGATCTCCTGGATGCGCACCTGGATGTTCACCTGCTGCTGCGGGGTGTCGAGCTTCGGGATGATGTCCGCCAGGCGGGCCTGGACGGCGGCCGTGCCGGTCACGATGAGGCTGTTGGTGCGCGGCTCGGGCACGACGGTGAAGTTGTCGAGCTGGGTGGCGGTGCCGTTGTCGCCGACGGCGGCCACCACGCCGGTGGACTGGAGCACCCCGGCCAGGTCCTCGGCCTTGGCGTTGGACAGGAAGTACGTCCGCTGCTCGAGGGGCACGGCCTGCTCCGGCTGGTCGAACTGGTCGAGCAGGGAGCGCACCTTGTCCTGTTGGTCCTGGGGGGCGTTCACGACGACGCTGTTGACGCCCGGGAGAGCCTGGACGTCGAGCCCCGGTACCGCCCGCTGCAGGATCTGCACGACCTGGGACGGGTCGCTGTTGACCCGATAGAAGCGCTGGACCGAGTCTTGGGTCGGTGCCTGGGTCGCGGCCTCCGCGGGCGTCTGCGTGCGCAGCCTCGCGACCGAGGCCGAGCTGCCGACGACCACCACGTCGTTGTCGAGCAGGGCGTAGTCGAGGTCGTTGAGGGTGAGCACGATCTTCCACACCTGCCGGAACGGCTTGGGGTCGCCGATGTCGTACACGATGGTCTTGTCGGGGACGTCGTCGACCACGGCCGTCAGGCCGACCGCCTTGGCCAGCGCCGAGACCATGGCGCGCAACGACTCACCGTTCGCGCCCGTCGTGAACTCGACCTTCTGGTCGAAGCGGCCGTCGTCGGGCAGGGCAGCCAGCTGGGCCTGCGCGGCGGCCGCGCCGAGCACGAGAAGGAGCGCGAGGAGGACAAGGATACGTTTCATGGTCACCGCCTGAGATCCAAGGAGATGGTCTGCGTGGAGTCGTCCATGGTGAAGCTGGCCTCATGCCCGCGAAGATCGGTCAGAACGATGTGGGTATCGGGAAGGTTCTGGCCGAGCGAGAGCACGACCGGCGTGGTGTAGAGCGCCGAGCGGAAGACCCCCACGCTGACGGGGCCGAGGACCGTGCCCGTGAAGCGCACGTTGTGATCGCGGAGGTAGCGGCTGAGGGGACTGGTGCCGGCCTGCAGGGGTGCGGCCACGCTGCCGCCCGCCGGCTGCGTGCCGGCCTCGGCGACCACCGTCTGAGCCGGACCCATGGGGACCGGAACGCTCGACGGCGCGCCCTCGGTCACACCCTGTGCGGCGGCGAGTCCACCGTCGAGCGGGGCGGCCTCGGGCTCGCGCACGGCGGCGAGCCGGCCGAGACCGGTCGGCGCCGTCTCACGCGGTTGCGTGCGGGCCGTGCGGAGGATGTCGGGCGTCGAGGACAGGGTGCCGCTCGGGAGCTGGCGCGGCAGGGCGGCCGTCTGGGTGGAAGGCGGGGCGATCGGGCGCGGCGCCGGGGCGCGCACGGACTGCTGCGCGGCGGCCGGCGCTCCGGTGCCCGAGACGGCGGCCGGTTGGGACGGCGTCTCGACCTGGACGACCTGCGGAGGTGCGCTCTGCGCCGGGGCGCTGGCCTGCGGCGCCGCGGGAGGAGCCTGCACCAGGATGGGGGAGAACGGGTTGACCGACATGCGCTGGGCGTTCTGAGGGCGCGACGCGGCGTTCGCATTCGCGGCCCCGCCCGTCGCGTCGTTCGTCTGCGCCGGCGGCTCCGTCACGAGGAACGGAAGGTCCGAGACCACCAGGTCGCGGGTCGCGACCTCCGGCGTCGAGGGGACGACGACGCTCGGGCTCCCGTCGCCGGTGGCGTCGGGCTGGGATGCGGACGCGGGTCCCGCGTCGCCGCCCTCCGGCGCTACGGTGGGGGCTCCCTGTGCCGCCGCCTCGACGGGCGCCACGGGCGCTGGGACGGCCTGCACCGGCCCCGGTTCCCGCTGGAAGAAGTTCACCCAGAAGAACGCGGCGGCGGAAAGCAGCAACAGCGCGATGAGGATGCGAGCGGTGCGTGAGAGGGTCATGACTTACTGCTCCCCCGGATCCTGTCCTGTGAAGACGTAGACCGTGAAGCCGTAGTTCGCGGTGAGGTCCGGGTTGTCGGAATCGTTGCCCTGCACGTTCAGGCCCACCTGCTGGATCTTGGCGAAGCGTTGGAGCGTCTCGAGGTGCGAGAGGAAGCCCATGGTCCTGGCGAAGGTGCCCTGCGTGCTCATCGTGAAGCCGATGGGCCTCACCCCGTCGACCGACTCGTTGGCGGTGCCCTGCGCGAAGCTGTTCACCACGACGTCGCTGTCCGACGCCGACGCCTTGAGCTGGTCGATGAGCCCGGCGATGTCGCTCTCCTTGGGGAGTTGCGCCAGGAAGTCGCGGCGGTCCTGCTCGAGCTGCGCCACGGCGAGGCGGAGGGCCGGAAGGTTCTCCCGCGCCTGTTCTCCGCGCTGGATCTGGGTGTCGAGCTGCGCGATGTCGGTCTCGATCGTCTGGATCTGGTCCTGGGTGGGTTGGTACATGTAGAAGTACCAGACCACCGCGGCGATGATGGTGAGCACGATGCACAGGATGGCGATGTCGCGCTGCCGCAGGTTGCGCAGGTTGAAGCTGCCCAGGTTCATGGCTGCCCCTCCGCCAACGCGCCGACCGTGAGGTTGTAGCCGTAGAGCTCCTGGTCGCCGCTGCGCGACGCGCTCTGGAAGGCGACCCCGTAGTTGCGGCTCTGCTCCAGCGCCCGGATGAACTGCGCCAGCGTCTCGGGGTCGACCACCTCGCCGCTCACGTTCATCTCGGCCACGACCGGCTGCCCCTCGTACTTGTTGGGATCGGCCCGGGCGGGCACGACGGCCTGCATGTTGAGGCTCTTGAAGTCGATGTTGGGCTGCGCGCCGGTCCCGCGCGCCGGAAGCGTCTCGAGCAGCCCGGCGATCTCGCCGGTCCACGTGATCTGGTTCTCCCGCACGGCGCGCGCGATGGAGATGAGCTGGTTGAGCTGCGTCTGGCGGGCGAGCAGATCGCGTTGCTCGCGCAGGTACGGCTGCAGCAGCGCGAGCTGATCCTCGCGCGCCTGCTTGTCCTGCTCGAGGTTCTGGACGGTCTGGTAGGCCAGCACCTGGAACACGACGGCCGCGCCCAGGACCAGCAAGGGGAAGAGCACGGCGAGCACGCGCCAGTAGCCGGGCTCGCGCACGCGCCGCAGGTTCTTCGGGAGGAGGTTGATGTTAATCAACGCCGGCCACCCCCCTCAGCGCCAGGCCCAGCGGAACGGCGAACTCGGGGGCGACCTTCTGGAGGTACTGGCTGTCGAAGCGCGTCTCGTCGACGTGGACCGTGAGCCAGGGGTCACCGAGCTCGACCCTGAACCCCAGGGCGTCGCCGATGGCCTCCGGCAGCCCGCGCAGCTTGGCGCCGCCGCCCGTCACCAGCATGCGGCTGATGTTGGCGTCGCCGGTCTGCACCCGGAAGAACTCCAGGCTGCGCCTGATCTCGGTGGTCAGATCCACCAGCACGGGGCGCAACGACTCGTACACGCGGCTCGGGCTGAACTGCTCGCGCTTCGCATCGAAGTTGAGCAGCTCCTCCTCGTCCTCGGTCGGGATGGTGGCCGTGCCGTAGTCGAGCTTCACGTCCTCGGCGCTGTCGAAATCGAGGCCGAAGGAGCGCTGGATGGCGGCGGTGAAGTCGTCGCCGCTGACGCCGATGTTGCGGTTCATCAGCACCCGCTCGCCGCGCACAAGCGTGATCGTCGTGTTGGAGGCGGCGATCTCCAGCACGACGCCGATCTCGTTGGCCTCGGTGTAGGTGGTGCCCGAGAGGGTGGTCTTCGTGAGGTGCTCGCCGAGGAGCGATCCGCGCAGGGAGCGCAGCAGCGTGAACGGCTTGACGTCGATGACGAGGGGCTCGAGCCCCGCGTGCTTGAGGTACTCGACCTGCTGCGTGACCTGGTCGAGCCGGGCCGCCGCGATGACGACCTCGAGCTGGCCCCCCTCCTCGACGTCCTCGGGGTTGTCGAGGACGAAGTAGTCGAGCACGACCTCGTCGATCGGGAAGGGGATGTAGCGTTCCGCCTCCCACTTGATCGCCTCGTCGAGCTCCTGCATCGTCATCTTCGGGACGTTGATGTTGCGGGTGATGGCCTGGCGGTTGCTGACGGCCGTCACGGTGAACCGCTTGTGGATGCCTGCCTCGTTCAGGAGAGCCTTGATCTCGTCCGCCAGCCCCTGCGCATCGACCACCTGGTCGTCCTGGATCAGACCAGGAGGCATGGGTCGGATGGCCATGGCCGAGAGGTTCGGAGGACTTCCCGGCCGAAGCTCCACCACCTTGATTGCGCTGGTGCCCACCTCCAGGCCGACCGCCTCGATCCTGGGAGAGAGCAAGCGCGACACACGCTCGCGCATTGAGGGCATAACGCCTCCTCCTCTAAAAACAAGCGGAGTCTATCACGGCGCTTTCCCTCTACCGCGTGAATTTTTCGCAACCTGGGCGGCTAAAATCCCCCCTCGATGGGGACGCTCTCAGCCTGGTCTGGGCATCATCCCGGGCGGCAGCCTGGGCTCCTGCCCCCCCTCGTCGGCACGACCCACCGGTCCCGCCGACGACCGTCCGCGATCCTGGCCCGGCACGTCGGCGACCTCGATCGGGTCCGGCAGGACCTCGCCCCGCAACACCAGGCCGAACTCGTCGGCGTGCAGGGTCTCGCGCACGAGGAGCACGTTCACGATGCGCTCGAGCTCCGGCCGGTGCTCGAGCAGCAGCGCCTCGATGCGCTGGTACTGGCCGTCGAGGATCCCCTTGATCTCGCTGTCCACCAGCTTCGCGGTGTCCTCGCTGTAGCTGCGCGGCCCATCGGCCTCTCCCAGGTACGACTCGGACGCCACGGTCAGGGCGACGTTGCCCAGCGCGCTGCTCATCCCCCAGCGCGTCACCATGCGGCGCGCGATCTCGGTGGCCTGCTCGAAGTCGTTCTGTGCGCCCGTCGTGACGTCCTCGAAGACCATCTGCTCCGTCGCGCGGCCGGCCAGCGCCACCCCGATGCGGTCGAGCAGCATGTTGCGGCTCGCCGCCATGCGGTCCTCCTCGGGGAACTGCATCACGTAGCCCATGGCGCGCCCGCGGGGGACGATGGTGATCTTGTGGACAGGGTCGGCGAACTCCAGCAGGTACGCGGCGAGCGCGTGCCCGGCCTCGTGATAGGCGGTGACGCGCTTCTCGCGCTCGCTGATGACGCGGCTGCGGCGCTCGGGCCCCATCACCACGCGGTCGGCGGCCTCGTCGATGTCGGGCATCGCGATCTCGCGGCGGCCGGCGCGCGCCGCCACCAGGGCGGCCTCGTTGAGGAGGTTCTCGAGGTCGGCGCCGACGAAGCCCGGCGTGCGCTGCGCCACGCGGCGCAGCTCGACGTCGCGCGAGAGCGGCTTGCCGCGGGCGTGGATGCGCAGGATCGCCTCGCGGCCCCGAACGTCGGGCGCATCGACGACGACCTGCCGGTCGAACCGCCCCGGCCGCAACAGGGCCGGGTCGAGCACGTCCGGGCGGTTGGTCGCCGCGACGATGATGATGTCGTGCTGCGTCTCGAAGCCGTCCATCTCGACCAGGAGCGCGTTCAGTGTCTGCTCGCGCTCGTCGTTGCCGCCGTTGATGGATAGACCGCGCCGTCTACCCACCGCGTCGATCTCGTCGATGAACACGATGCACGGCGTGTTCTTCTTCGCCGTCTCGAACAGGTCGCGGACGCGGGCCGCGCCCACGCCCACGAACATCTCCACGAAGTCCGAGCCGCTGATCGAGAAGAACGGCACCTTCGCCTCGCCGGCCACCGCCTTCGCCAGGTGCGTCTTGCCGGAACCGGGCGGCCCCACCATCAGCACGCCGTGCGGGATGCGCGCGCCGAGCGCGTGGAACTTCGCCGGGTTCTTCAGGAACTCGACCACCTCGGTGAGGTCGTCCTTCGCCTCCTCGACGCCCGCCACGTCGCGGAACAACACGTTGGTGTTCTCCTCGCTGACGAGCCGCGCGCGGCTCTTGCCGAACGACACCGCGCCGTCCCCTCCGCCGCGAGCGCCGCGCATGAGGTAGAACAGCAGCCCGACCATGAGGAGGATCGGGAGCGCGTACACGACGATGTTGCTCCAGTCCTGGCTGGGCGGGGCCGCCTCGACGTCGACGCCACGGCGCGTGAAGGGCGTGAGATCGGTCGGCGGCGTGGGCACGAAGGTGGTGTAGGGGTCGCCGGTCGTGGGCGTGACCAGGAACTCGGTGTCGCGTATGCGGATCTTCGCGACGCCACCGCTCTCGAGCTGCTGCTCGAAGGTGGTGAAGCTCTTGACGTCACCGCGGTTGCGGTGCGTCGACTGCGTCGCGATGAAGACGATCAACGCGATGATGGCGGCAGCGACCAAGAAGCCCCGCACGGGGAATCTGCGCATGCGTCAAGTGTACGACCGCGGCATGAGAGGCGCGTAGCGTGGAGGGCGCCGCGTCTTCACCCTCTAGGGCGTCGAGCGGGCGAGGTCGTTGAAGCGCACGTGGGCGTTGTGGAACTGCAGCTCGCTCGTGCCGGTGGGGCCGTTGCGCTGCTTGCCGATGATGATCTCGGCGATGCCGTGCTTCTCGGACTGCGGGTCGTAGTACTCGTCGCGGTAGATGAACATCACCAGGTCGGCGTCCTGCTCGATGGCGCCGCTCTCGCGCAGGTCGGACAGCATGGGGCGCTTGTTGGGCCGCCCCTCGACGGCGCGCGACAGCTGCGACAGCACCAGCACGGGCACGTCGAGCTCCCGCGCAAGGGCCTTCAGGCCGCGGGAGATGGCCGAGATCTCCTGCTGCCGGTTCTCGCTCATGCTGCTGCGCGTGCTGGCGGACATGAGCTGGAGGTAGTCGACCACCAGGAGCCCGAGGTCGTGCTCGGCCATGAGGCGGCGCGCGCGGGAGCGCAGCTCCATGACCGTCATGTCGGCGTTGTCGTCGATGAAGATGCGCGCCTCGGACATGCGCCCGGCGGTGTCGGCGAGGCGCTGGAAGTCGCGGTCGGTGAGCTGGCCGCCGCGAACGCGGCTCATGTCGACGCGCGCCTCGGAGCACAGCATGCGCGTGACGAGCTGCACGGCCGACATCTCCAAGGAGAAGACGCCGACGGTCTTCTCCTCGCGCAGGGCCGCGTTGAGCGCGATGGTGAGCGCGAACGCGGTCTTGCCCATGCTGGGGCGCGCGGCCACCACGTTCAGGCTCGAAGGCTGCAGCCCCGCCGTGAGCGTGTCGAGCTCCTTGAAGCCCATCCGCAGGCCCGACACCGGATCGGGGTTGGCGAACAGCTCGTTGATGTGCGCGAAGGTGTCGGTGACCAGGCTGGTCATGCCCTCGAAGTGGCTGCGGCGCTTCCGGGTGGCGAGCTCGAAGATGCCGTGCTCGGCCTGATCGAGGATCTCGTCGAGGGGTCCGGCCTGGTCGTAGGCCGTCTGCATGATGCGCCCGCTCGCCGAGATGAGCTCGCGGAGCGTGGCCTTCTCCTGCACGATGCGCGCGTAGCTCTCGGCGTAGGCGGCCGTCGGCACGCTGTCGGCGAGGCCGATGAGGTACGGCACGCTGCCCACGCTGTCGAGCTCCGAGCCCTGGCGCAGCTCCTCGGTGAGCGTCACGAGGTCCATCGGATCGCCGCGCCGGAAGAGCCGCTCGAAGGCCCTGAAGATCTTGCGATGCGCTTCCTTGTAGAAGTGGTCCGGGGTGATCACGCCCTCGAGCGAGGCGTACACGTCGTTGTCGAGCAGGATGCTGCCGAGCACGCTCTGCTCGGCCTCGATGCTGTGCGGCGGTGTGCGGCTCTCCACAGCCGACATTGTACGGTGCGCTGCGCCGCGCTCGGCGCGCGGCCCGGCCGCGCACGGCCTAGAATGAGGTCCGCATGCCGGCTGTCGTAGCGTCGTTCCTCGCCCTCGCGCTCGGCTGGGCCCTGGGCTCGGTACCGGCCGGTTCGTGGCTCGTGCGCCGCGCCGCCGGCGTCGACCCGCGCGAGGTCAACCCCCACCTCATCGGCGTCGAGAACCTCTACCGGACGGTAGGCGGTCCGGTGGCGGTCGCGTCCTTCGCGCTCGACACCCTCAAGGGGATGGCGGCGGTCGTGCTCGCCGGCGGCAACCCATGGGCGGCCCTGGGGGTCTACCTCGGCCACCTCTACCCGGTGCCGCTCGGGCGCCGGCCCGCCCCGCGCGGCCGGGGCAACGGCGTGCTCCTCGGTATACTGGCCGGTCTGTCTACGGTGGCCGGAACGTCCTGGCTGGTCCTGGCGATCCCGGTGGCCGTGTACGCCGCGCTGCTCGCCGCGCCGGGCTACGTCGTCCTGGCGACGGTGGCGGGGCTCGCGAGCCTGGCCGCCGGCGCGGCGCTCGCTTCCGCGCTCCATGCCGCGCCCGCCGGTCTCGCGTGGGCGCTCGCCGCCCTCGCCTCGGTCGGCATCTGGCGCCAGAAGGCCGCCCTGGCGCGCGTCCGCGACGGCACCGAGGCGCGACTGGGCGAGCCGCCGTCGGTGCGCGGGATGGACCCCGGCACGGTGCTGTGCGCCTTCCTGGTGCACCCCTTGACGCTCGACGACCTGTGGCAGCCGCCGAGCCAGCGCTGGCTCGGCGTCCTGGCGCGGCGCGGCCTGCTGCCCGAACGCCTCGTCACGGGCGCGCTGCCGCTGTTCCGACCCCAGAGCCAGGGCCTCATCGAAGGGATCGTCCTGCCCGACGGCCGCTCGCTGCGCGTGCTGCTCATCGCCGGTCCCATGCTCCCGAGTCAGATCCGCGAGCGGCCCGAGACGGCGACCCGCATGGCCATCCTGGGCGCGCGCCTGGCGCACGAGCTCGGTGCCGAGGCGGTCGGCCTCGGCGCCTTCTGGTCGACGGTGGGCGACAAGGGCAGACTCGTTCAGGACGCGGTGCCCGACATCGCAATCACCAACGGCGGCGCGTACACGGCGGCCACCGTTCGCTCGGCCGTCCCCGGGCTCCTGGCGCGCTTCGCCGCGGAGGGCGGTTCCCTGCGGCGCGCGACCGCCGCCGTGGTGGGCGCCAACGGCGTCGTGGCCTTCGGCGTCGCCCGCATGATCGCCGGCGAGGTCGGCGAGCTCATCCTCGTGGGCCGCGACGCCGAGCGCGTTCGCCGCAGCGCGGAGACGCTCCGGCGCAAGCACCCCGAGACGCGCATACACGCCACCACCGACCTGTCGGCCGTGGCGGCCGCCGATCTCGTGTTCAGCGCGACCTCCGACCCCGAGCCCGTGCTCTTCCCGGACCACATCAAGCCCGGCGCGTGGATCTTCGATCTCGGCCGCCCGGCCGACGTCGGCGCCGGCGTCCGCGACGTTCCGGGCGTGCACGTGGTCCCCGGCGGCGTGGTGCGGCCGCCGGGCGCAATGCGCTCGAAGATCGACATGCGCTTCGGCGACGGCCTCCTGCCGGCCTGCCTGGCCGAGACCATGATCATGACGGCCACGCGCGCGTACGACCGCAGGAGCCTCGGTCCCCGGACGCGCACGGCGGACATCGAGTTCTACCTCCGCGAGGGCGAGCGCCTCGGCTTCGAGATCGTCACGCGCGACGCGTCCGTCGCCGAGCTCGAGACCGCGCCGTGATGGCGTTCCGGCTGGCGGGATCCATCGAAGACGAGCGCCCGGAGTGGGAGGCGCTGTGGGAACGCGGCTGCGTGGGGCTGGCCGAGGCCCCGACGGGCGGCGAGGGGGGCACGGGAGCGAGCGTCCTGGCGTACTTCGAGGGGCGCGTCGAACTCCCCCTCGAGGGGCGTTGGGAGGAGGTCGACGACGTCGACTACGTCGCCGCCTACCTGGCGGGGCTGGCGCCGGTCCGCGCCGGCCGCCTGGTGGTGGCGCCCACCCACACGCGGCCCGCTCTCGACGCCGGCGAGCAGGTGCTGTGGCTCGACCCGGGCACCGCGTTCGGCACCGGGCACCACGAGACGACCCGCATGGCCCTCGAGGCTCTCGACGGCCTCGACCTCGTGGGTCGCAACGTTCTGGACCTCGGATCGGGATCGGGGATCCTGGCCATCGCGGCCGACCGGCTCGGCGCGGCGAGCGCTATCGGCGTGGACACCGACGTGGCGACCTTGGCCGTGGCGCGGCACAACGCGGCGTTGAACCGTTCGCGCGCGCGGTTCGTCCTCGGCAGCCTGGGGGCGGCCGGCCTGCCGCGCCGCTTCGACGTGATCGTGGCGAACCTCTACGCGGAGATCCACGCCGAGCTGCTGCCCGCGTACGCGTCGCGGCTGGTCGATGGGGGCTGGGCCCTCCTCACCGGCATCCTCGTGCGCCGCCTCGGGCTGCTGCAACGGAGCATGCCGGATCGGCTCGAGCCCGTCGTGGAACGGCGCGATGGCCCCTGGGCCCTGGTCGCCCTGCGGGCGAGGGCGGGGGAGCCGCCCCCGTGAGGGTGCACCGGGTGCTCGTGCCCGCGCTCCGCGCCGGCGAGATCGCCCTTCACGGCGCCGAGGCCCACCACCTCAGGGACGTCCTGCGGGCCCGCCCCGGCAGCCCGGTGCGCGGTTTCGACGGCGCCGGTCGCGAGGCCGCCGGCACGGTCGTCACGCTGGACGAGAGCGCCGTCGTGGTGCGCTTCGGCGTGCCGGAGGCGCGCCGCCGTCGAGCCAGACGTGCGCATCACGCTGGCGCTCGCGCTGCTGAAGGGGGACAAGCTGAGCGAGGTCGTCCGGCGCGGAACGGAGCTCGGCGTCGCGCGCTTCGTGACGTTCGTCGCCCGGCGCGGGGAGGTGCCGGCGGTCTCGCCCGCGAAGCTCGCCCGCTGGCGCCGCGTGGCCGAGGAGGCCGCGAAGCAGTCGGGCCGCAGCCTGGTGCCCGAGATCGTGGACGCGGTGCCCCTCGACCGGCTCGAGCTGGGCGCCCCGCTCATCGTGGCGCAACCGGGTGCCGCGTCGACGCTGGCCGCGGCGCTCGCCGCCGTGGCGGGCGAGGGCGGTGCGCCGCCGAGGGAGCTGACGCTCCTCACGGGGCCGGAGGGCGGGTTGAGCGACGAGGAGGCGGGCGCGCTCGAGGAGCGCGGCGCGGCCCTCGTGCGGCTCGGACCTCGGATCCTGCGGGCGGAGACGGCGCCGATCGCCCTGGCCGCGGCCGTGCTGCTGCCGGAGGCGCGGTGAGGGCCGCCGCACGGCGCACCGGCGCGCGCGGTCGACACGCGCGCCGTGCCCCGGGCCGGGTGCTGGTCGCCGCCCTGAGCATCGTCGCGATGGGCGCACTGCCCGCCTGCCGGCCGCTCTACCTTCCGCCGGTGCCCGAGCGCCAGGAGGTGCCGCGCAGCACCGCCCTCGGCGACGGCAGCTCGCTCACATCCGTCGGGGGGCGGCCCACCCTCCACTTGGTGCTCCTGCGGGTGGTCGATGCCGGTTGGCTCGCCGTCCAGTGGTTCGCCCCCGATGGCACGGAAGCGGCATCGGACAGCGTCTGGGTGGCGCCCGGTGATGCGGGAACGGGGCGCACGCTCACGCTCCCGCTCGGCGTCGGCGTGTCCGCCGGGGAGTGGCGCGCGGTGGCCTCCCTCGACGGCCGGGTGTTGCGTCAGTTCCGACTGGACGTCGCGGGTCCCTGACCCGCCTCCGGCTCAGGCCGTCCGCCGCGCGCGCCGGACGCGCCCCCGCTGGCGGCCCTTGAACCACACCACCATGGGCGCCAGGATGAAGATGCTCGAGTACGTGCCGAAGCCGATGCCGATGAGCAGGGCGAGGCTGAAGCCCTGCAGCACGCTGCCGCCGAAGATCAGCAGCGCGATCACGGGCAGCAGCGTGGTCCCGGACGTGGCGACCGTGCGCGACAGCGTCTGGTTCACCGCCAGGTCGACGACATCGGCGTAGCTGCGGTCGCGGACCTTGCGGAGGTTCTCACGGATGCGGTCGGCGATGATGATCGAGTCGTTGAGCGAGTACCCGACCACGAACAGGATCGCCGCCAGCACCGGGATGCTGAACTCGACGCCCGAGATCGACAGCACCCCGAGCACGATGCCGGCGTCGTGCACCGTCGCGATGATGGCGGCGACGGCGACGATCCAGTTGGGCCAGAAGCGCCACGCCACGTACACCAGGATCAGGCCCAGCGCCACGAGCACGGCCATGAACGCGCCCCGGCGGAGGTCGGCGCCGACCGCCGGACCGACGTAGTCGGCCGACAGCAACGAGCCGTTCACCTTGGCCGACAGGTCGTTGGCGAACTGATCGGCGCCCCCCTGGTTCGATTCGTTCAGGCCGACGCGAACCGAGATCTCGTTGCCCTTGACGCTGGCGTCCTGCACGCGGACGATCCGCGCGTTCTGGGCGTTGATCCCGGGGTAGGCGAGGTCACCGACCGCCGTGCGCACGTCCGCCACGGTGGTGTCCTGCGGAACGCTGAGCAAGACGTTGGTACCGCCTGTGAAGTCCGTCGAGAGCCGAAGCCCCTCGACCGCCACGAACGCGATCGACGCGACGGCCAGGAGCCCGGAGATCGTCATGACCACGGGAGCCATGCGGATGAAGCGCACGCCTTCGACGTGGAAGCCCTTCCACAGGAACGAGCGTCCGCGGCCGAGGGTCAGCAGGTCGAGGAGGAACGGCACGACGACCACGTTCACGAACACCGACGCGATGATGCCGATGGCCAGCGTGATCGCGAAACCGCGCACGGGACCGCTCGTGTACTGGTACAGGGCGGCGGCCGCGAGCAGCGTGGTGACGTTGGCGTCGATGATGGCCGACAGCGAGTTGCCGAAGCCGGTCTTCATCGCCAGGCGCAACGACTTTCCGGCGCGCAACTCCTCGCGGATGCGCTCGAAGCTGATCACGTTGCCGTCGACGGCGGCCCCGATCGTCAGCACCAGGCCGGCCAGGCCCGGCAACGTGAGGGCGGCGTGCAGGCCGGCGAGCACGCCGAAGATGAACAGCATCGCGAGCCCGAGACCGAACGTGAGGGTGCCGCCGAACATCAGGCCGTAGAAGGCCAGCACGGAGATCACGACCGCCGCGCCGCCGATGATGGCCGCGATCGTGCCGGCGTGGATGGCGTCCTGACCGAGGGTCGGGCCGATCGCGCGGATCTCCTCGACGTGGAGGCTGATCGGCAGGCTGCCCGAACGCAGCACCAGCGCGATGTTGCTGGCCTCCTCGAGCGAGTTGATGCCCGTGATCTGCCCGGAGTCGGAGATGCGCGATTGCAGCGTCGGGGCCGTGATGATGTTCTGGTCGAGCACGATGGCCATCCGGCGACCGATGTTTCCGCCCGTGAAGTCGCCGAACGCGCCGGCGTCCTTGGCCCGGATATCGAAGAACACGGCCGGGCCGAGGGTGGACCCGCCGACGCGCTGGAAGTCGGCGCGCGCGTTGCTGATGATCTCGCCCGTGAACGCCGGTGCCTCGAGGTCGTCGAGGGTCATCGAGCTCGCGGGCGTGTTGGCCGGGACCGAGGTCTTGACGAGCTGGAACTCGAGCTTCGCCTGCTGCCCGATGAGATCGAGCGCGCGCTTCTGGTCGGCCGCCGTGAGGCCGGGGAGCTCGACGACGATCCGGTCGTTGCCGGAGGTCTGGATCAGCGGCTCGGAGACGCCGAACTGGTTGACGCGGTTCTCGACGATGTTGCGCGCCGTGTCGAGGTCCTGGGCGGCCGGGTTGGGCTGGTCGGACTGGAGGACGACCCGCAGGCCGCCCTGTAGGTCGAGGCCGAGCTTGAGGGCGGACTGGCCGCTGTTCCACGGCTGCCACAAGTACAGGATGGAGGCGACGATCGCGACGAGCACGATGACGCCGGTGAACGTACGTCGGTTCATGGGGGCTCCTGGGGGAACGCGAAGGGGGATCTGGCGGCGCCGCGGAGGCTGCGTGGACCTCTCGGGCTCCGCGGCGCGGCGTCCTTCGTTCGCACGCGGCGCCGACGCGTTCGCGCCGCGTTGCGGCGCGCCATCGCGGGCCACGGGCGAGGGCCGCTCAGCCGCCGTCGAGTTGCTGCCGGCCGAGCTCCTGGAGACGCGTGCGCAGGGCGCGAACATCGGGGAAGGCGGGCGCGGGCGCCGGGCCCGCCCGCCCGGAGCGGGGAAGGGGCCGGTGGCCGGTCCCCAGCATCGCGGATCGTCCGGTCGACGTGCCGCCGGCCGAGACCACGATGCGTGCCCCGGGCTCGATCGCCACGGGGGTGGGCGTGCTCATCCCCGGGCGCTCGCCTCCGGCCGCGCCCGGAACGCCCGCCGGACGGCCGAGCGGCACCCACGCCAGCGCGGCGGCCAGGGCCACGGTCCACGCGGCCGCCAGCCACGCGGCGGGCCGCTCGGCCCCGCGCGGCAGGCCGCCCACCCATGCGCTCACGGCTCGCAGCGGGCGCCGGGGGGCGTCCGAGCGGCGGAGGGCGCGTGACGGAGCGTTTCGCACGCCGGCCATGATACCGCGCCGCCGGCCGGTCGCCCGGGGGTGGCCGGAAGGGCGCAGGCCCCCCGGGCGAACCCGGGGGGCCTGCGAGCGCGACAAGACCGGAGCGCCCGGCTCGGGCGTCGCGATCGGGCGCCCGGTCCGGGCGACCGGCTCAGGTCACGGGCACCTCGACCATCTCGTACACCTCGATGACGTCGCCCTCCTGCGCGTTGTCGTAGTTCTGCAGGTTGACGCCGCACTCGAAGCCGCTGGCGACCTCGCGCACGTCGTCCTTGAAGCGACGGAGCTGCGCGATGGAGCCCTTGTAGACCTCCTTGGCGCCGCGCTTCAGGCGCGCCTTGGCGCCACGGCGGATGACGCCGTCGGTCACGTACGAGCCGGCGATGTTGCCGCTGCGCGGGACGCGGATGATCTGGCGCACCTCGGCGTGCCCGATGACCCGTTCCTCGAACTCGGGCTCGATCTGCCCGCGGATCATGCGCTGCACGTCCTCGATGAGCTCGTAGATGATCTTGTAGCTCTTGATCGGGATGCCCGAGCGTTCGGCGGACTTCTTGACGCTGCCGGCCGGGTTCACGCCGAAGGTGATGACGGTCGCGTCGGCGGTGCCGGCGAGCAGCAGGTCGGATTCGGTCGGCGCCCCCACCTCGGCCAGCATGATGTCGAGGTCGACCTCGTCGGTGGTCTCGGCCTCCTTGGCGAGCACGCCGCGGATCGCCTCGAGCGAGCCCTGCGTGTCGGCGCGGAGGATGAGGTTGATGATCTTCGTCTTCGGCTTGCCGAAGAGGTCGGCAAGGGTGAGGCCCTTGCGACCGATCGACTCCCGCTCGGTCTCCTGGCGGGCGCTCTTGCGCCCTGCAGCCAGCGTCTTGGCGGTCTGCTCGTCCGGAGCCGCCTCCACCACGTCGCCGGCGTGCGGCTGCGTTGGAGAAGCCGAGGATCTGGACCGGCACGGAGGGGCCCGCGGCGTCGATGACCTGGCCGGTGTAGTCGGTCAGGCGCCGGACCTTCGCCCAGGCCTCCCCGGACACCACGTAGTCCGCGACGTGCAGCGTGCCCTCCTGCACCAGCAGGGTGGCGAGCACCCCGGCGCGCTTGTCCAGCACCGACTCGATCACGATCCCGGAGGCCGGACCGTCCGACCTGGCCCGCAGGTCCTCGACCTCGGCGACCAGCGAGATCATCTCGAGCAGGTCGTCGACGCCCTTGCCGGTCTTGGCGCTGATCTCCACCGCGATGGTGTCGCCGCCGTACTCCTCGGGCACGAGGTCCACCTGCATCAGGTCGCGCTTGACGCGCTCCGGATCGGCCTGCGCCAGGTCGACCTTGTTGATCGCCACGATGATGGGCACCGCCGCCGCCTTGGCGTGCGCGATCGCCTCACGGGTCTGCGGCATGATGCTGTCGTCGGCGGCCACGACGATCACCGCGATGTCGGTGGCGTTGGCGCCGCGCTGCCGGATGGTGGTGAACGCCTCGTGGCCCGGCGTGTCGAGGAAGGTGACGATCCCCTGCTTGGTCTCGGCCTGGTAGGCGCCGATGTGCTGGGTGATGCCGCCGGCCTCGCCCTCGGCCACCTTGGTCTTGCGGATGTGGTCGAGGAGGGTCGTCTTGCCGTGGTCGACATGGCCCATGACGGTCACGACCGGGGCGCGCCGCGGCGCCTCGGGGGCCGCGGCCTTCTTCGTGCGCGTCGCGGGCTGCGGCGCCGTGGCCACGGCCGCGCCGCCGCCGGACGGGGACGTGGCGGCCGCCGCCTCGCCGGGCTCGCCGGCGGCGCCGGCCGGCTCCGCGGCCGACGCCGGGGCCGGCTTCTCGCCGCCCCCCGCCGTGCCGCCCCGATCGGACTCGACGAGCTCGCGGACCGCGTCCGCGACGTCGTGTTCGAGCGTGCTCGAATGCGACTTGTACTCGACCCCCATGTCGTCGAGGATGGCAAGCATCTCCTTCGTCTCGATGCCTAGATCCTTGGCGAGCTGATAGATCCGAACCTTATCGCTCATTCATCCCTCCGTCCTGCGCGTGGCTTGCCCCGCTGCCGGCGCCATCAAGGGCGAGATGTCCGAGCGCGCCGTCCAGGAGATCCCGGACGTGCTCGGACTGGCCGCGGAAGGCGTGCCGGAAGCGTTTGTCTCGTTCACGGGCCGTGCATGCGCGGCAGATCCACAGGCCGCGCCCCCCCGCCTTGCCGGCGAGGTCGAGCCGGAGGTCCCCTTCGGCGTCGCGCACCAGGCGAAGGAGCTCCGCCTTGGGGTGCACCTCGCGGCATACGACGCAGCGCCGGAGGGGGACGTGTTTGCCGGCTCGAGCCATGTCAGGACGACCGCTCCTCCTCGGCGACCGGGGTCACGACCTCGACCTCGGACTCTCCCTCGGGCGGCTGATGGTCGGTCTCGCTCGTCTCCTCCTCGGGACTGGCCTCGATGTCGGCACCGGACTCCGCCCCTTCGTCGCCGGCGGCCTGCTCGCGCGTCTCGGGCGCGGCGCTGAACAGGGCGTCGAACGCGGTGTGACCGCGCTCGACGGTCGTCGAGTCTTCGAGCCTGGACGCGGCCGCCTGCATGGCGGCGTCGAGGTCGCTGATGGTCTCGGACGGCAGCAGGTCGATCTTGAAGCCGGTGAGCTTCGCCGCCAGGCGCACGTTCTGGCCGCCCTTGCCGATGGCGAGCGAGAGCTGGTCGTTCGCCACCGTGACCCGCGTCTCCTTCGCCTCGACATCGAGCTCGATGTTCCCCACCTTCGCGGGGGAGAGGGCGTTGCGGATGAACTCGCGCGGGTTGGGGTCCCACTGGATGATGTCGACGCGCTCGCGCTGCAGCTCGCCCGTCACGGCCTGGATGCGGCTGCCGCGATGGCCGATGCAGGCCCCGATGGGATCGACGTTGGGGTTGGTGCTCGTCACCGCCACCTTCGAGCGCTGCCCCGCCTCGCGGGCGATCGCCTTGAGCTCGACGGTGCCGTCGGCGACCTCGGGGATCTCCTGACGCATGAGGTATTCGAGCAGCTGAGGCGCGGCGCGCGACACCAGGATGCTCGGCCCGCGGCTGGAGAGCTCGACCTTCTCGACGTACACCTTCAGGCGCATGCCGACCATGTAGCGCTCGCCGTGGATCTGCTCGCGCGGCGGCATGATCGCCTCGCCGCGTCCGAGATCGACGAACACGTTGCGCTTGTTGTCCGTGCGCGACACGACGCCGGTGATGATGTCGCCGGCCCGGTCCTTGTACTCCTCGAAGACGATGGCGCGCTCCGCCTCGCGGATCTTCTGGGTGATCACCTGCTTGGTCGTCTGCACCGCGATGCGCGTGAAGCGCTCGGGATCGATGGGGAACTCCATCTCCATCCCGACCTCGACGCCCTCGTCGAGGTCCAACGCCTCGCCGAGCGAGATCTCCTTGTCCTCGTCCTCCACCTCCTCCACCACGCGGCGGATGATGAGGACCTCCATCTCGCCCGACTCCGGGTCGAGCGCGACCTCGATCTGCTTGCCCGGCATCACGTTGCGCTCGAAGGCCTGCTCGAGCGCTTCCTCTAGGCTGCCGAGGAGCTGCTCCTTGTCCAGGTTGCGCTCCGCGGCGAGCATGTTGAGACTGTCGACGAATTCCTTGTTCATGCCTTCTCCTATTCAGTTGTGGGCCCCGTGCCGCCGTTGCGGTCGAGACCGTGTTGCCGGGGGGTCGCGGCCCGCGGGCCCTGCGCCCGTGCCGCGTCCTCCCGTGTCGCGTGCGCCCGCCGCGTCACCGCGGGGTGTCGGGCCATTCATCGAGGCGGGCGTCGACGATGTCGCTCAGCGCGACCCGGCGCCGCTCGCCACGTACCTCGAAGTCGACGCTGTCGTCGACGACCTCGCGGATGCGCCCCGTGAAGGTCTCGTCGGCGAGATGGACCTTGGCGAGCAGATCGTGGAACCGCTGGAAGTGGCGGGCCGTGATCAGCGGCCGCTTCGCGCCGGGCGATTCCGCGTCGAGGCGGTAAGGGGCGTCGAAAGGGTCGAGGCGGTCGAGCTCGAGCCCGAACACCTCCGAGGCCCGTGCCACGTCGTCGATGGTGACGACCTGCTCGTCGAGCCTGTCGATGCGCAACAGCACGCGCCGCTGGCGGGTGGAGCCGCTGACATCGACCTCCAACACCTCATAGCCGAGCGGCGCGAGGACCGATGCGGCCGCTTGCGCCAGATCCATGCTACCTCCTGCGCGCCGCCCCAACAAAACAGGGTGGGCCTAGCGAACCCACCCGCGCGCTGTGTCGGGACGTCGTCCGGGCGAGAGTATAGCGCGCCGGGGCCCCCCGCTTCAAGGCGCGGCGATGCGCGCGCGGCGGGCGCGGAGCCCACGCCCCCACCCGCACGCTCGCGGACAGCGTCGAGGACCCCCTTTACAGCCCCGCGGTGCTCCGGTAGACTGCCCGGCGATGAGCATCGCGAGCGCGCGAGCTAGTTGACGGCGACGACGCCGGCCCCCCGCGGGCCGCCGCGTCCGTCGCACCGCCCCGGACCCGCTTCACCGCGTGGTCCTTTTTTTGTTGCCCGCGAGCGGGCCGGCGCGCGCAGCGCCTTGGAGGCCGCACCATGACACCGACCGACGACGTCCTGTTGCTGACGCCGGGCCCCACGCCCATCCACCCCCGGGCGCAGGCGGCGCTGGGCTGGCCGATGCGAAGCCACATGGACCCCGACGTCTTCGCCTACAACGACACCATCGTGGCGGGCCTGAAGCGGCTCTACGAGGCCGAGGACGACGCTTTCGCAAGCCTGCTGTCGGGCACGGGTTCGCTCGGCATGGAGGCGGGGCTCGCGAACCTGCTCGAGCCCGGCGAGCGCGTTCTCGTCCTGGCCAACGGCGCGTTCGGCGAGCGCATGGCCGAGATGGCTGGGCGGCTGGGCGCCGACGTCCACGTCGCGCGCTTCGGCGCGGGCAGGCCGATCGACCCCGAGGTGGCGGCGGACGCGGCCGCCCGCTTGCGGCCGGCGCTGGTCGCCTTCGTTCACGGCGAGACGAGCACCGGGGTGCTGAACCCCGTGACGGACCTCGCCCGGTCGGCGCGCGAGGCCGGCGCGCTCGTGAGCGTCGACGCCGTCACCACCGTCGGGATGGTGCCGTTCTCGATGCGCGGCTGGGGGATCGACTACGCCTACACGGGCTCACAGAAGTGCCTCTCGGCCCCCCCGGGCGTGGCACCCGTGGCGTTCGGACCCCGGGCCGTGGCGCGCGTCGAGGCCCGCAGCGTGCCGGTGAGCACCTGGTATGCCGACGCCCTCGGGATGCGGGGGTACTGGCGGGCCGACGGGGAGGGCCGGAGCTACCACCACACCGTGCCCGTGAACCTGCACTGGGCCCTGGGGGAGGCGCTCGCGGCAACCCTCGAGGAGGGGGTGCAGGCGCGCGCGGCGCGCGCGGCCGCCATCGGTTCCGCCGCCCTGGCGGCCCTTCGCGGCGTCGGCTTCGAGCCCTACGTCCCGGCCGCGTGGCGGTTGCCCACGGTGCTGGCCGTGGTGCCGCCGGCACACCTCGACGAGGGCGCGCTTCGCGCGGTCCTGCGGGCGCGCCACGGCATCAGTGTCGCCGGGGGCCTGGGGCCGACCGCGGGGCGGATCTGGCGCCTCGGGTTGATGGGGGAGAACGCCCACGTCCATCACTACGCCCGCTTCTTCGAGGCGCTCGGCCGGGAGCTGGGGACGAGCGGGCTGCGCTCGGCCTTCGAGGAGGCGCTCCAACCTGCCATCGCCTGAACCGCGCCGCGCGCGTAGGGGCCCGCACGCCGGTCGCGCCCCGCAGACGGTAGCGTCGAGGCATGCCCGACCCCCTGAGCGACCACGTACCGAGCGAGGCCGTGCGGCGCGTCGCCGAACGCGAGGGCATCGACCTCGAGGCGCTGCGGCGCGACGACCCTACCGCGTACATGATGGCGAACGCCGGCGAGGCGGTGCGCGCGTCCGCCGAGCTGGCGGAGATCGCGGGCCCCCTGTTGCTCACCGCCTTCCCGCGCCGCCTGACGTTCCGCTCGCAGGCCGGAGCCCTGGTGCGCTTCTCGCTCTTCCCGCCGCCCGACGCCGCCGATCTCGCACGCCTCGACGCCCTCCTGGAACCGCTCCTGGAGCGCCCCGAATGGCGCGCCCGCCACGCGTTCTACCGCATCGTCGAGGACCGCTCCGGCCTGCGGCGCGAGCTGGCGCTGCCGCTCGCGCCGCAGGCCTACGAAGGGGGCGACGCCGTGGTCGGACCGTTCAGGGCGGAGGGCGCGGCCGACGCCTGGGCCGCGCGCAGCGTGACGCCGCCGAGGGTGCACGACGTCTTCGGGTCGGGATCGGTGTGGTTCTGCGACGTCTTCCGCGGCGATCAGTCCTGAGCCGCGCCCGCGGCGGTCAACTCGGGGCCGCGCCCGCGGCGGTCAACTCGGGGCCGCGTCCGCGGCGGTCGACCCTGAGCCGCGTCCGCGGCGGTCAACCCTGAGCCGCGACGGTCACCGCGCCGGCGTGACCGGGGTCGACCAGGTCACGCTCGACGGCACGGACCCCGAGCTGCGCGGCGACCTTCATCGCCACGAAGCGGTCGCGGAACGTCAGCATGTCCCCGTGGGTGGGGTCGTGAACGACGGATCCGAGCTCGAGATGGTCGGGTTTCACGCGGCCACGGGCCGCGCGGTCGAGGATTACGGTCCAGCGCACCATGGGAGTCTCCTTCCACGGAGGATCTCGGGCGTAGCGGGTTACCCCGCGAGTCGGCGGCGGACGCCGCGACGCGGTCGCGGCCGCCCCGCCTGGCACGAGTGTAGGGGCGCAACATGAGGGGCGCACGAGTTTGTGTACCGGCGGCGTACAACGCCCGGCGCCGCGCGCGGCCCGCGTTGACACACCCGCCGTGCGGGGCTAGACTCCCCTGCATGAGAAGCGCGGCGGCTTCCGTGTTCACCCGCTAGCGCGGAGTCGCGAAGCTCCGCGCAAACCGGCCACTGCCCCGACGGGTGGTGGCTTTGTTTTGCACGCGCTCCGCCCGACGCGCCGCGTGCGGGACGCCAGGCGGCGGCCCACGGGAACGTCGGGCGCACACCGGCCGGGCAGGGAAGGGTGGGAACACGACGATGGTGGACGAGGCTCTGAGCTCCATCAGGAACGCGGCCGACGCCGCCGAGCTGCAGGACGTGCGCGTCCGCTGGCTCGGCAAGAAGGGCGAGCTGACGCGCCAGCTCAAGGCGCTCGGCGCTCTGCCGGCCGACGAGCGCCGCGAGGCGGGGCGACGCATCAACGAGGCCAAGGAGGCGCTGGAGAGCGCGATCCTGGAGCGTCGAAGCGACCTCGAGCGCGAGGAGCTCGAGCGCCAGCTCGCCGGACAACGCGTCGACGTGACGCTGCCCGGCACGCGCCCGCACGACGGCGGGCTCCACCTCCTGACGCGCGTGACCAACCGCCTCATCGACGTGTTCACCGCGCTGGGGTACGAGGTGGCGTCGGGACCGGAGCTCGAGACCGACCACTACAACTTCGCCGCCCTCAACTTCCCGCCGGAGCACCCCGCCCGCGACGAGCAGGACACCTTCTGGACCACCGACGGTCGCCTGCTGCGGACCCACACCAGCCCCATGCAGGTCCGGTACATGGAGACGCACGAGCCGCCGTTCAAGGTGGTCGTGCCTGGCCGGGTGTTCCGCAACGAGGCGGTGGATGCGACGCACGAGGCGCAGTTCCACCAGCTCGAGGCGCTGGTCGTCGGCGAGCGCGTGACGATGGCGGATCTGAAGGGCGCGATCACGGAGATGGCGGCCGCCCTCTTCGGACCCGGCACCCAGACCCGGCTGCAACCAGCCTTCTTCCCGTTCGTCGAGCCGGGCGCGGAGTTCGCCATCCGCTGGACGCACCCCCGCTCCGGGCGGCTCGAGTGGCTCGAGCTCGGAGGCTGCGGCATGGTGCACCCCAACGTCTTCGCTGCGGTCGGGTACGAAGGCGTCACCGGCTTCGCCTTCGGGTTCGGCATCGAGCGGCTGGCGCTCGTCCCCTACGGTATCCCCGACATCCGAGCGTTCTATCAGAGCGACCTTCGCGTGCTGCGCCAGTTCAGGGGCGCGCTGTGAGGGTGCCGTACGGCTGGCTGCAGGAGCTCCTGGGGGGCGCGCTGCCGGACCTGGACCGCACCGCCGAGCTGCTCGACGGCCTCGGGCTGGCGGTCGAGACCGTGCACCGCGCGGACGGCGCCCCGGCCGGGGTGCTGGTGGCGGACCTCGTGGAGGTCGAGCCGATCGCCGGCTCCGATCACCTCGTGCGCGCGGTCGCGGACGCCGGCGGGCGGCGCGTCCAGGCGGTCTGCGGCGCGCCCAACGCGCGCGTGGGGCTGCGCACCGCGCTGGCGCTGCCGGGCGCGAGGCTGCCGGGCGCCGGCTTCACCGTGGCCGAGCGCGAGGTGGCGGGGGTGCCGAGCCGCGGCGTGCTCGCCAGCGCGCGGGAGCTGGGGGTGTACGACGCGGCGGCCGGGCTCATCGCGTTCGCCGGCGACGCCGCGCCGGGGACCGCGCTGTCCGAGCTGTGGGCCGCCGACGACGTGCTGGAGCTCGAGCTCACGCCCAACCGCGCAGATGCGTTCAGCGTCCTGGGTGTCGCGCGCGACCTGGCCGCGAAGCTGCGCGTGCCGCTGCGGCAGCCGGCGGCCGGCCTGGACGCCGGCGATCCGGCGGCGGACGACGGGCTGGAGGTCGTCGTCGACGACGCGGCGGCCTGTCCGCGCCTGACCCTCCGGCGCATCGACGGCGTGCGCGTCGGGCCGAGCCCGGTGTGGCTGCAGCGGCGCCTGGCCGCCCTCGGCCTGCGCCCGAGGAACAACGTGGTGGACGTCACGAACTACGTCACGTTCGAGCTCGGGCAGCCGTCGCACGCCTACGACCTGCGGGTGCTGCACGGCGGCACCCTGCTGGTGCGCAGGGCGGCGCCGGGCGAGCAGGTGACCCTGCTCGACGAGCGCCAGCACGAGCTCGACGGCGCCGATCTCGTCATCGCGACGCCGGACGGCCACGGCGGCAGCCGCGCCGTCGGCCTCGCCGGCGTCATGGGGGGCCTGCACGACAGCGTGGTGGCCGACACCACCCAGGTGGCCCTCGAGGCCGCCCACTTCGACCCCGCCACCGTGCGCGCCGCGGCCAAGCGTCACAAGCTCTCGACCGACGCGCACTACCGCTTCGAGCGCGGCGTCGACCCCAACCTCCCGCCCGTCGCGTCGGCGCGCGCCGCCGCTCTGCTGGCCGAGGTCGCCGGCGGGACCCCGCACGCCGGCGTCAGCGAGCTGGGCTCCGACATCGAGCGCCCGTCGGTCGCCTACCGCCCGTCGCGGGTGAGCTTCCTGATGGCCATGGACGTTCCCGTCGCCGAGCAGGAGGCGTCGCTCGAGGCGCTGGGTTGCGCGGTGGACGCGCGCGCCGACGACGACTGGGTGGTGGCCGTGCCGAGCTGGCGCTTCGACCTGAGCATCGAGGAGGACCTGGTGGAGGAGGTCGCGCGGCTCCACGGTTACGAGCACATCGGCGACACCGTGCCGGCGATGCACTTCGTGCCGCCGTTGACGGATCCCACGCACCGCGAGCTGCGCCGCACCCTGGCGGACGCGGGCCTCCAGGAGACGCTGGACTACGTCTTCACCGGCGAGGCCGAGCTGCAGCGGGCGGCAGCTCCGCCGGCGTCCGTGCACCTGGCGAACCCCCAGGGCGTCGAGCGCAGCGTCCTGCGCACCGCCATGTATCCCGGCCTGCTCGCCGCCGCCGCCGTCAACGAGGCAGAGCCCTCGCTCGCCATGTTCGAGGTCGGCCACGTGTTCCTGGAAGGGGGGCTCGAGGAGGAGCGGGTAGCGATGCTGTGGCGCGGGCCCTGGCGCCGCGGCGTGTGGCGCCCCGACGTGGAGCTCGACTTCTTCGCGGTCAAGGGCGCCCTCGAGCAGCTGGCCCGCGGCCTCGGCGCGACGCTCGCGATCGAGCCCGGCTCGCACCCGTGCCTCCACCCGGGGGTCGCGGGGCGGGTGGTGTGGCAGGGGGAGGAGGTCGGGTGGGTGGGGCGCCTCCACCCCGAGGTGGCGGCGCGCTACGACCTCGGCGAGGTGTACCTCTCGGAGCTGCGGCTGCCGTTGGGCGAGGGGCGCCTGCGCTACCGCGAGGTGCCCAGGCAGCCGTACGCCGAGCGCGACCTCGCGGTCATCGCGCCCCTCACGGCCGCCTACGCGCGCGTGCGGGCCGTGGTCCGGAGCGCCGCGGGCGAGCGCTTGGAGTCGCTCGAGCCGTTCGACGTCTACCTGGGCGCGCAGCTGCCGGAGGGGCATCGTTCGCTGGCGCTGCGGCTGCGCTTCCGGGATCCCGAGCGCGCCCTCACCGACGGTGAGGTCGACGGGTATATGGCGAATGTCATGAGCGCCGTCCGTGACGCCGGATATGATATCCGGACATGAGCTGGGTCGACCTCCTCCTGGTCATCGTGGTGGCCACCGTCACGGTGCTGGGCGCCCAACGGCGCCTCGCGGGCCTGCTCGTGGGGCTCGGCGGGCTGCTGTTGCTGCGGCCCCTCATCGTGGCGGGTCATGCCAGCCCGCTCGTCGCGCTCGTCCTGGCGCTTCTCGCCGGCCTCGTGTTGAGCCTGGTCGGCCGGCGGCTGTTCCGTCAGAACCGCGGCGGCGACGTGTGGAAGCGCGCCCTCGGCGGCCTGGGCGGCTTCGTGCTCGGCTCGGCCATCGTCGTCGCGCTGGTCGTGTCCTTCCCGATCCAGCGCAATCCGGCCAATCCGAACGAGCTGTTCTACCCCCCGCGCAACCTTCCGGCGCCCCTGCAGGAGGCGGTTCTTCGGTCACGGCTGGTGATGGTGGGGCGTGATATCCTCCTCTATCCGTTGCTCGCGCGTCAGGGCGATGTAGCCGGCGCCGAGGGGCGGGTCGTTCGCGGGCTCCACCGCTGGTTCGTGGTGGGCGAGCCCTGGAACGAGTCGTAGCAGGGCCGGCACGCCTCGGCGCCCGGCTCGGAGAGGTGGCGCGCGGAGACCAACACGGGACGTCGAGGAAGCGCAAGCCCCGCTGCGCCGGCCCCACCGGGTCACGCACCGGGTCACGAGGCGGAGGGCTCCCGGGCGCTGGGCGCGCCGGGAGATAGGCGAGGAGGAGAGCCTCCTCGACCGAAAGCGCGAACGCTCGCGCGTGCTGTGGTCCCGTCGGGAGGTCCCGCCGGCGCCGAAGCGGCGAGCACAAGTCTGCGGGCCCCTCCTGAGCTGCACGGCCCCTCACTCGAGTACGTCCGGGCCATCGTCGAAAACGCACGCTGGTGCGCGCGCACGACGCGCGCTTCGCATCCGTGTGCGCGTCGGGCCCTCCACCCGGCCCTGTCCACCCCAACCCGCGCATCGTCGACCCGGCCCGCGCCGCAGCGCGCCGGCGCGGGCGCGAGCGGGCTACCCCGACCTCGAGTGAAAGGACCACGCACCATGTGTGGGATCGTCGGATACGTGGGCGGCCGCGAGGCCGCCGGAGTGATCCTCGACGGCCTTGCCAGGCTGGAGTACCGAGGCTACGATTCGGCCGGCATCGTCATCGCCTCGAGCGCCGGCGCCGGTGGGCAGCTCGCCGCCGTGAAGCGCGCGGGCAAGCTGAGCGTCCTGCGCGGAGCCCTCGAGGGGACGCAGCTCCCGGGGCACCTCGGCATGGGTCACACGCGCTGGGCGACGCACGGCAAACCCAACGACGTCAACGCCCACCCCCACCTGTCGGAGGACGGCCGCCTGGCCGTCATCCACAACGGCATCATCGAGAACTTCCAGCCGCTGCGCCAACGCCTCGCCCGGGCCGGGCACTCCTTCGTGTCGGAGACGGACACGGAGGTGTTCGTCCACCTCATCGAGGAGCATTACGCCGCGGCGAAGGGCGACCTGGTGGCCGCCGTGCGCCGCGCGCTCGACGAGGTCGAGGGGGCCTACGCGCTGGTGGTGGCGCACGCCGACCACGAGGTCATCCTGGCGGCGCGCTCCACCAGCCCGCTCGTGATCGGCCTCGGCGACGGCGAGAACCTGCTCGCGAGCGACGTTCCCGCGTTGCTCCCCTACACGCGGGAGGTCATCTTCCTGGAGGACGGCGACCTGGCCGTCCTCGCGCGCGATTCGGTGCGGATCGTGGGCGCCGGCGGCGAAGCGCTCGTGCGCCCCCCCACCACCATCGAGTGGGACGCGGAGGCCGCCGAGAAGGGCGGATACGAGCACTTCATGCTCAAGGAGATCTACGAGCAGCCCGCCGTGCTGCAGAGCACGCTCATGGGCCGCTTCGACGGCAACGGCATGGACGTGCAGCTCGACCTCGATCTCGACCCCGAGCGCATCACCCGGGTCATCATCACCGCGGCGGGCACGGCCGCCTACGCGGGGATGGTCGGCGCGTCGCTGCTCACGCGCCTCGCCCGGATCCCGGCCACCGTCGAGGTGGCCAGCGAGTTCCGCTACGCCGACCCCGTGGTCGACGAGGGCACGCTGTGCGTGGCGGTGTCGCAATCGGGCGAGACGCTGGACACCCTCGAGGCGGTGCGCGAGGCGCGCCGGCGGGGGGCGCGAACGCTGGCCGTCCTCAACGCCAAGGGCTCGAGCATGAGCCGGGAGGTCGACGACGTGGTGTACATCCACGCCGGCCCCGAGATCGGCGTGGCCAGCACCAAGGCCTACACGGCCATGCTGGCCGCGTTCGGGTTGCTGGCGGTGTACCTCGCCCGCGGCCGCGGCACGCTCGCCGACGCCGACGCCGCCGAGATCGTGCGCGGCCTGCGCGCCCTTCCCAAGCAGGTCGAGCAGGCGCTCGAGCGACGCCCGCGCGTCGCGGAGGTGGCCGCCCGCTTCAAGGACCGCCGGGATTACCTCTTCCTGGGGCGCGGCGTGAACGTGCCGACCGCGTACGAGGGGGCCCTGAAGCTCAAGGAGATCAGCTACATCCACGCCGAGGCGTACCCCACGGGCGAGATGAAGCACGGGCCCATCGCGCTGATCGATGCCGACATGCCGGTGGTGGCGATCGCGACGGCCTCGGCGCTGTACGCCAAGACCCTGTCGAACCTCCAGGAGGTGCGCGCCCGCGACGGGATCGTCATCGCGATCGCCAGCGACGGCGACGAAGAGGTCGGCCATCACGCCCACGAGGTGCTGTTCGTGCCGCGCGTGCACGAGCTCCTGTCCCCGGTCGTCAACGTCGTGCCGCTCCAGCTCCTCGCCTACGAGACCGCCCACCTGCTCGGGCGCGACGTGGATCAGCCGCGCAACCTCGCGAAGAGCGTGACGGTGGAGTGACGTCTCCGGCCGGCCCACCCGCGGCCGGAGCCGCGCCGCGCCGCTACGGCGCGTCCCTGAGCGCACGGCCGTTCGCATGCCGCCCCCCTATACTCGGCGGCATGTCGCGATCGACCGCCCCACGCGCGGGTCGCCTCGCGCGGGCCACCCACCGCGTCGCCCTCGCCACGGCGCTCGCGGCCGTCGGCGCGCTGGCGGCCGCGGCCGACGGCCCGCTGCCGGTTCCCGGCAAGCCCAGCATCCCCGCGGGCGCCGAGGTCTTCGCGGCAGCGTGCGCGGCATGCCACGGCGACGACGAGGCGCTCGACGGGCCCGGCTGGCGCCGCGACCTCGCGCCCGCGGACGTCACCCGGCTGGCGCTCGGCCAGGCCGCGGCCGGCCTGGACGATCACGTCGCCGCCGTCGACGACGCGGGCGCGGCATGGGCCGCCACCGCCTACCTGTGGACGCGGTCCATGACGGGACGAGACGTGCGCCGCGGGGAGAAGCTCGCGCTCGAGGCCGAGGACCAGATGAAGCGCGACGCGCTCGGCACGGCGCTGTTCCACTGGCGGCAGATCCAGGATCTGCGCGACGGTCGCTGGGTCCTGAACCACACCCAGGCCGACGTCGGGAACGCCATGGGAGGCGTGGCGGGGAAGCGGTACACGTCGCTGTCGGAGGCGGACCGCCGCGCCCTGATCGACTACATCTTCGCGTCGTACTTCACCTGGCCCGACGCCTGGTAAGCCCGGGCTCGGCTCCGGGAGGCTCGTCCGGGAGGGGCGGGACGTGCATCGGTACGTCCCTGCGGGTCGTGGCCGCCCTATCATGGTGCTCGAGAGGAGCGAGGATGCAGCGGACGGTCCTGGCCGAGCGCCACATGGAGCTGATCGCGAGGATCAGCCGCGTGCACGATCCTGCCGTGCTCGAGGCGATCGAGCGCGTGCTGGACGAGCATCAGCACGGCGCGGAGCTCGTTCCGCTGCAGGACGCCGAGGTCGAGGCGATCCTTCGCAACCTCCTTCGCACCGGCTGACGCCGCTAGATCATGCCGCGGGCGTGCAGGATCCACAGCAGGACCGCCGCCGCCGCGGCGTACAGCAGCCACCGAAACAGCTGACCGCCCCGCCGCCCGGCGACGCTCCCGAGCTTCTCGCGCGCCTCGACCGCGTCGCGCCGCTGAAGCGACCGCTGCGCCTTGCGCAGCTCCCGCACGCTGCGACCGACCTGCCCCTTGCGCCGGTACGCCACCCCGAGGTTGTGGTGGGCGTTGGCGAAGTCGTCGTTGAGCTTCAGCGCCCGCTCGTACGCCACGATCGCGTCGTCCACGCGCCCGTCTTCCAACGCCACGTTGCCCAGGTTGGTCAGCGCGCGGTAGTGGTTGGGATCGACCTCGAGCGCGCGCTCGAAGGCCGCTTCGGCCTCCGGCAGCCGGTCGTCGAAGATGAGGGCCGTGCCGCGCTGCGTCCAGGCCTCCGCCTCGAAGTAGGTCGTCGAGAGGGCGCTCAGCTCGGCCTGCGCGTCGTCCGGGCGTCGCCGGTCGAGCGCCTCGCCCGAGCGCACCAGCGTCTCCAGGTCGCGCTCGAGCGCGCCCCAGCGCACCACCTCGGGGCGCTCTTCGATGGCGCGAAGGCGCTTCAGCGCGCGCTGCCAGGCCTTGTCCCGCACGTTCGCCTCGACGTCGGCGAGGCCGGCGAGGGCCGTTCGCACGGCCGGGTCGTCGCCTCCCGCGAGCCCGTACGTCTGGCGCGCGAGCCCGAAGCGTCCGACCTCGACCGATGCGCGCCAGTCGGGCGGCGCGTGCCCTGCGCCGCCGTCGGCGGGCGACGCGGGACCGCCGCCGTCGATGGGTTCCTGAGCCGTCATCGGGGCAAAGCTACCACGCCCCGGTACAGCTCCTCATAGCGCCGTGCGCTCCGGTCCCAGCCGAAGTCCTGCCGCATCGCCCGCTGCACCATGCGGGCCCACCCGTCGGTGTCGTACGCCTCGCGCGCGAGGCCCGCGGCCCATACCAGCCCCTCGGCGTTGGGGGGCTCGAACAGGAAGCCCGTCTCGCCGTGCGCGATGGTGTCGTGCAGGCCGCCCGTGTCCCGGGCGATCGGCAGCGTGCCGTAGCGCATCGCGATCATCTGACTCAAACCGCACGGCTCGAACCTGCTCGGCACCGCGAGGGCGTCCGAGCCCGCGTAGATGAGGTGCGCCAGGACGTCGTCGAACCCGATCCTGCTGCCCACCACGCCGGGGTGACGCGCGCCGAGCGACCGTAAGGCGTCCTCCAAGGCGTCGTCGCCGGAACCGAGCACGGCGAGCGACCAGCCCTGGGCCGCCAGGCGGTCGCCCGCCGCGAGCAGCAGGTCGATCCCCTTCTGGTCGGCGAGGCGCGACACGACGCCGATGAGGGGGCGGGCGGCATCGAGCCCGAACCGGGCGCACAGCGCGCGCTTCGCCTCGCGCTTGCCGGCGGGATCGTCCGGCCCGTACGGGCGCGGAAGGTGGGCGTCGCGGCGCGGATCCCAGGTGTCCTGGTCGATCCCGTTGAGGATCCCGACGAGCTTCTCCCGCACGTGCCGGAACGTGCCGTCGAGCCCGTAGCCGAACTCCGGCCGCTGGACCTCGAGCGCGTAGGTGGGGCTCACGGTGGTGACGCGGGCGGCCGAGCCGAGCGCGGCCTGCATGGCGTTGGCGCCGCCGAAGTGGTGCATGAAGCCGTGCGTGAGGGCACCCGGGAGCCGCAGCCACCACACCGTCTCGTCGAGCCCCGAGGTGCCCTGGTACTGCACGTTGTGGACCGTGAACACGCTGGGCCTGCCCGGGAAGCCGGTCGGAAGGTGGTAGCCCCGCTCGAGCACCAACGGCAGGTACCCGGTGTGCCAGTCGTTGGCGTGCACGACGTCGGGAACGAACCCCACGCGCGCGGCCGCCGGCGCGACGGCGCGCGTGAAACGGCAGAACCTGCGCACGTCGTCCTCGTACCCGTAGAGACGCTCGCGGCGGAAATCTTCGTGACCGACGAACACGAAACGCACGCCGTCGCGCTCGAGGGTGCCGACCCCGACCGGCTCGCTCGCGCCGGCGTAGGGCGCCTGCACGTCGCCGATCCACAGGGGGGAGGCGGGGCCGGCGAGCGTCCGGTACCAGGGCGAGACCACCAGGACCTCGTGTCCGAGCGCCACCAGGGCGCGCGGCAGGGCGCCGGCGACGTCGGCCAGCCCGCCCGATTTGCTGTAGGGGACCACCTCGGCGGTCGCGAACAGGATCCGCATACGCGCCAGGATAGCCCACGTCGGCGGGCTGTCCGTGCCCTAACGGTCCTCACGTGGCCCCACGCATATACTCCAGAGACATGCCGACGAAAATGGAGGATTCATGAAGCGTAGATGGCTCATTCTCGGCCTCGTGGCGCTGGCGCTGACCACGGCGGTCGTGAACGCACAACTCTCTCGGGACTTCGCGAGCGAGTTCCTGAACAACCCCACCGGGAGGGCGTTCATCCAGTCCTTCGGGGCACTCAAGACCGGATACCTCAAGGACGTCAACGACGACACGCTCATCCGGGGAGCCATCAACGGCATGATGGACTCGCTCGATGACCCGTTCACGTCGTACATCGAACCCAAGCTCGCCGCGCGCGACACGCAGGACATGTCGGGCTCCTTCGAGGGGATCGGCGCCGTGCTCACCGCGCACAACCGGCAGACCGGCAAGGGCGTGGAGATCCTCACGGTGTACAAGGGCGGCCCGGCCGACAAGGCGGGCATCCAGCGCGGCGACGTGTTCCAGTCGGTCGACGGCGTCGACGTGACCGACAAGACGACCAGCGATGTCGTCGACCTCGTCCGCGGGCCCAAGGGCACGGACGTGAACATCACCATGCTCCGCCCGGGGCAGGAGCAACGGGTCTCGTTCGACATCACGCGCGACACGATCGAGATCGTGGACGTCTCCTCGACCGTGCTCCCGAACGATGTGGGCTACGTCGCCCTGAGCTCGTTCAACAACCAGCACCTCGACGACCAGCTCCACCAGCAGCTCGAGAAGCTCAAGCAGGACGGCATCACCTCGCTGATCCTCGACCTGCGTGACAACCCCGGCGGCCTGCTGACCCAGGCGATCTTGGTGAGCGACGAGTTCCTGAGCAAGGGCGACATCGTGTTCCAGCGCGCCCGTGGCGTCACGCAGCGCCTCGCGTCGGCCGACCCGCAGTCGTACGACTGGCCGATGGTGGTGCTCGTGAACCACAACTCGGCCTCCGCCTCCGAGATCGTCACGGCGGCCCTCCAGGACAACGGCCGGGCCGAGGTCGTGGGGGAGACCACCTTCGGGAAGGGCGTCGCGCAATCGGTCATCTCGTTGTCCGACGGCGGTCAGCTCCGGTACGTGTCCTTCGAGTGGCTCACCCCGAAGCGCAACAACATCCAGAAGGAAGGCGTGACGCCGGACATCAAGGCGAAGGACACGCGCTACCCCAACACCATCTCGGTCGACGGGCGCGGCGCCGACGCCGGGCAGAAGATCCAGGTCGTGGTGGACGGCAAGGACGTGGGGAGCACCACCGCCAAGGAGGACGGCACCTTCAGCTTCGTGACGCTGGGCCCGCGGCCGGTCGTGAGCGACGTGCAGGGTGAGGCCATCGTGGATCTCTCCACGGACAGCGCGCTGAAGACCGCCTACGATACGGTCCGGCAGGAGGTGCAGCAGCAGGCTGGCGCCAACTGACCGACATCGGGCCGGAGGCGGGCGTGAGCCGAACGTGATCGAGGTGCGCGAGCTGACGAAACGCTACGGCGGCAGGGCCGCGGTGGACGCCGTCAGCTTCCTCGTTCGCCGCGGCGAGGTGGTCGCGCTCCTCGGTCCCAACGGGGCCGGCAAGTCGACCACCATCAAGGCGATCACGGGCCTGCTGCGCCCGACGGCGGGAGCGACCAGCGTCGGAGGCCATGACCTCGAGCGCGAGCCGACCGCCGCGAAGGCCCTGCTCGGCTACGTGCCGGACCGGCCCTACCTCTACCAGAAGCTCACCGGCCGGGAGCTGCTGCGCTTCGTCGGCCGCCTGCGATCGCTCGACGACGCCGACGCCAGGGCCGAGGCGTGGTTGCAGCGCTTCGGGCTGAGCGGCGCGGCGAACGAGCTCATCGAGACCTACTCGCACGGCATGCGGCAGAAGCTCACCTTCATCGCCGCGTTGCTGCACGACCCGCCGGCCCTGGTGATCGACGAGCCGATGGTGGGGCTCGACCCGCGCGCCGCGCGCGACGTGCGGGAGCTGATCGTGCGACGCGCAGAGGAGGGCGCCGCCGTGCTCCTCACGACGCACTCGATGGAGGTCGCCGAGGCGGTGGCCCATCGCGTCCTGGTGCTCGCGAACGGCAGGGTCATCGCGGCGGGGACCATGGCCGAGCTCAGGCGGAGCATCGGCAGCGCCGACGCCTCGCTCGAGGCGATCTTCCTCCAGCTCACGGAGGAGGGCGCGTCCGCCGCGGCGCCGCCGGGCGGGGGGGCCGCGGCGGCGTGAGCGCGCCGCCCCGACGCTGGACGGGACCGACGCTCGTCGCGATGCGTGTTCGCGGCGTCGCGAACGCCCTTCGGCGCGCGCCGCTGCGCGCGGCCGTGGGGCTGCTCCTTCTCGGGGGCGTCTATGCCGGCATGCTGGCCGCGACCCGCCGCGGCGTGAGCTTCCTGGATACCTTCCCGGACATCGGCACCATCGCGGACGCCGTCGAGCGGCGCAGCCTCGAGGCGCTGTTCACCGTGCTGATGGTGGGCGTCGCGTTCAGCGTGCTCACGAGCGCGGTGACCACGCTCTACGACTCGTCGGACCTGCCGCTGCTGCTCAGCCTCCCCGTCGCGCCCGCGCGCGTGTTCGGACTGAAGGTGGCGGAGACCTACGTCACCTCCGCGTTCCTCCCGATGGTGTTCACGCTGCCCGTGCTGGTGGGCCTCGGTCTCGTCCGGCACGCGCCGCCCGTGTTCTACCTGGTGAGCGTCGCGACGGTGTTGGCGCTCTACGGCCTGCCGGTCGCGCTGGGCTCCACGGTGGCGCTGCTGCTCATGCGGCTGGCGCCTGCCGGTCGCGCGAAGGAGGCCTCGACGGCCGTGAGCGTCGCCCTCGCGGCCCTGCTCGTGTTCGGTCTGCGCGCGCTTCGCCCCGAACAGCTCAACGCGCTCGACAGCGCGCAGTTCGAGCATCTGCTCGCGCGCTTCGCGTCCCTCGACATCGCCTGGCTGCCGCCGTCGTGGGCGTCCTCGGCGGTTTGGCACGCGCTCGACGGCCGCCTTGCCCCGGCCGCGTTCGTCCTCGCGCTGGTATCGGTCGTGCTCCTCGCGCTGGTGGCCCGCCTCGCCGCCTGGGCGTACCGTGCCGGCTGGATCCGCTCCCTCGACAGCGCCCGCCGGCGTGCCCGCGTCGGCGCGCTCGGGGCGTCGGCGTGGGAACGCCCGCTGGCGCGTCTCGGACCGCAGGGGGCGCTGGTGGTGAAGGACCTGCGCCTGCTGGCGCGCGACCCGTCGCAGTGGGCGCAGGTGCTGGTGCTGCTGGCGCTCGGCGGGGTGTACTTCGTGAGCACGGTGTCCATGACCGGCGAGATGCCGGGCCTGCGCGACGTCGTCGGCGCGCTCAACGTGGTCTTCCTCGGCTTCCTGCTGGCCGGCGTCGGCATCCGCACAGCCTTCCCGCTCGTCTCGTTGGAGGGGGAGGGCGTATGGCTCCTGCGCACCGGCCCCCTGCGCGCGCGCCACGTCGTGATGGCGAAGTTCTGGGGGGCCCTGCCGCTCATGCTCGCGCTGGGGGGAGGGCTCGGCATCGCGGTCGCGGGTCGCCTGAACGTGTCGCCGGTCCTCGCGTTCGCCACCCCGATCGTGGGGGTGTGCGCCGCGCTGGCGGCGACCGGCCTCGGCGTCGGCCTCGGCGCGGCCTTCCCGCGCTTCGACGCCACCAACGCCGCCGAGATCCCCCTGTCCACCGGAGGCCTGCTCTACATGGCGCTGTCGCTGGGGTACGCGGCCCTCATGGCTGTCGTCTTCGCGTATCCGAGCTACCTCGCGCTGCGCTTCCCGGGGCGGTTCGTGTGGACCTCCGCCGGCGGAGCCCTGGTGATCGCGATCGCGCTGCTGGCGACGGCCGCCGCCACCGTCGTGCCGCTGGTGCTGGGCGCCCGCGCTCTGGGTCGCTTCGAGTCCACGCGCGGGTGACGCCGCTCACCGAGCCAGGGGACCCGCCTCGCGCACCTCGGGGGGCACCGCCGCGCTCAGGGCCGCGAAGTTCTCCCGGAACATCCCCGCCAACGCCGCCGCTTGCGCGTCGAAGGCGGCGGGGTCGTCCCACGTGCCGCGCGGATCGAGGAGCCCGGTATCCACGCCCGGAACCTCGACGGGCACCCGCAGGCCGAAGACGGGATCCTCTCGGAGCGCGACGTCGTCGAGCTTCCCTGCCAACGCGGCGCGCACCACGGCGCGAGTCTGCGCCAGCGGGATGCGCCGCCCGACGCCGAAAGCGCCGCCCGTCCAGCCGGTGTTCACCAGCCACACCCGGACGGCGTGCCGGCGCACGCGCTCCCCGAGCATCGCCGCGTAACGCGGCGCGGGCAACGGCATGAACGGCGCCCCGAAGCATGCGCTGAACGTGGCCTTGGGCTCGGTGACGCCCCGTTCCGTGCCGGCCACCTTGGCCGTGTAGCCGCTGAGGAAGTGGTACATCGCCTGCTCGGGCGTCAGGCGCGCGATGGGGGGGAGCACGCCGAAGGCATCGGCGGTGAGCAGCACGACGTCCTTGGGATGGCCGCCGCGCCCGTCCTCGGCGGCGTTGCCCATGAAGGTCAGGGGGTAGGCCGCGCGCGTGTTCTCCGTGCGGCGGTCGTCCGCGAAGTCGAGCGTGCGTGAGTCCGACAGCAGGTGAACGTTCTCGAGCACGGTGCCGAAGCGTTGGCTGGCGCGATAGATCTCGGGCTCGGCCTCGGCGGAGAGGCGGATGGCCTTGGCGTAGCAGCCGCCCTCGAAGTTGTAGATGCCGGCATCGGACCAGCCGTGCTCGTCGTCGCCGATGAGGGTGCGGTCGCCGTCGGCGGACAGCGTGGTCTTGCCGGTGCCGGACAGCCCGAAGAAGAGCGCCACACTCCCGTCGGCGTCCATGTTCGCCGAGCAGTGCATGGGGAGCACCCCGCGCGAGGGGAGGTCGAGGTTCAGGGCCGAGAAGATCGACTTCTTGATCTCGCCGGCGTACTCGGTGTTGGCGATCAGCGCGGTGCGTCGCTCGAAGTCGAGGCAGATGGCCGTGTCGGTCCGGCTCCCGTGGCGCTGCGGGTCGGCGACGAAGCTCGGCAGGTCGAGCACGATCCAGTCAAAGCTGTCGAACGGTGCGGGCGGGCGCACGAACAGGTTCTGCGCGAAGAGGCTGTGCCAGGCGTACTCGGTGACGACCCTGACGCGCACGCGGTAACGGGGGTCGGAGCCGGCGTAGAGATCCTGCACGTACAGCCGCATCCCCTCGAGGTGCGCCTCCATGTCGCGCAGCAGGCGCTCGAAGGCGTCTTCCTCCATGGGTTGGTTGACCTCGCCCCAATCGACCTCGTCCCTGGTCGACCTGTTGCGCACGATGAACTTGTCGCTCGGGGAGCGTCCCGTGAAGTGCCCCGTGTCCACGACCAGGGCGCCGCTCTCGGCCAGCAGCCCCTCTCGCCGGGCGATCACGTGTTCGTAGAGCACCGCGGGCACCGCGTCGAGCAAGAGCGAGGCCGCACCCTCGAGCCGCAGTGGCGTTCCCCGTACCACGCCTTCCGCGGCGCCCTCCTCCTGCGAGGAGGAACGCCTCGCCTGCTGGCCGGAGATGGGCTCGTCCATGGCACCTCTGTTTCCTGTTCGTGCTGCCTGTTCGACGTGGGCGGCGTTGGCGGATGGGGCATGGACGCGCGCCGATGGCTACTTATAGCAGCCGCCCGCGAGCGCGGCCGTCGCGGCCGTCGCCGGCGAGGTACAACGTGGCACGCAGCGCTACCAGCGCAGGGTGACCCCGAAGTGCAGCGACTGCCGCGCGTTGGACAGGCTGATGCCGGTATCGAGCCCGAGGTTCGGGGTGAAGGCGTAGCTCACGCCGGCGCCGAGCTCCGGGATCGGACCGGTGACGCCGGCGACGCTCGCCGCGTCGGGGAGCGTGAGCCGGCCCGACAGGTCGAGCCCGAGGGGACCGAGCGCGTAGCGCAGGTTGACCTCGTTGCTGAAGCCCGTGAGCCCCGACTCGTCGTAGGTGCCGATGCGGTAGCTGGCGAAGAGCTCCGGCGTGAGGTACCCCCCCAAGCGAACCGAGACGCCGAACGGCTGGCCGTTGTTCTCCAGCAGGCCCGACACCGACGTCGTTCGGATCTCCACGACGTCGAGCCCGAGCGCCTTGCTCAGCGCGTTCTGGAGCTCCGACACGACCAGCAGGTCGACGGCCGTATCGATGGCGCTCCCGGCGACGGCGGTGCCGAAGCCGCCTTCGCCCGTGATCTGCGCCTGCACGTCGATGCGCCCGAGCGTGATGAGCGACAGCAGCTCGGCATCCGTGAGGTCGCGCGAGCCGGCCGTGAACGGCCCCTCGCCGGCGGTCTCGATGCGCGCGTCGCTCGACAGCGTCGGCTGGATGTCGAAGGAGACGGGCTTGCCGGGCTCGTTCGACGGCTGCACCTCGCCGCTGAACGCGAGCGTGACCTGGAAGCGTGAGCTGTCGGTGGGCGCCGTGAAGCGCACGTTGGCGCTACCGCCCAGCACGCGCGCCTTGTCGAAGGTGGTGTGCGCGACCACGTCCAGGCTGGGGTAGACGCCGCGGTTCGGGTCGAAGGTCGCCACGGCGCGGTCGATCGTGAAGTCGCGCCCGGCGAAGCGAAGGCTGCCACGCAGTGCGCGCGCCGTTCCCTCGAGCGCGGGATCGGCCGCGGTCCCCGTGAGGGTGAGATCGAGCGCCGCCTCGGCCGAGCCGAAGCTCGCGCTGAACAGCACGCGCTGCGGCGCGAGGAGGTGCAGACCGTCGAAGTGCAGCGACGCCAGCGCCGCCCTGGTGCCGGGAGCGGGTGTGGCCGCGGCCGCGCCGTTCGCGTTCGGTGCCGCCGCCGGCTCGCCGGCGGCCGCGATCTCGCCGGGCGTCAGGCCGCCCGCGTCCTGTGCCGCGATGACCGCCTGCGCGACGTCGGCGGCGTTGCTGCCGGCGCCGGGCGAGCCGTTCGTCGCGGCGCCGCCCGGGGAGACGCCGGCGTCGAGGGCCGCGGCGCCGCCGTCACGCCCCGTGGCCGCACCTCCCGTGGCCGCACCGCCCGTTGCCTCGCCAGCGGGGGCCGCACCTCCCGCGCTGCCGGCGTTGGCCTGCCCAGATGGCGCGCCGGCGCCTGCTGCGGCCGGCGGAGCCGCGCCGGCGGAGCCGTCGCTGCCGGGACCCGCGCCGCTTCCGGTGGCGGCCCGGGCGCCGGCCGTGCCGGCATCGCCGGCAGCGGCCTTCGCCGCGGCACGGGCACCGAGGTCCATCTGGATCTCGTGGGCCGTCACCTGACCGCCGAGCAACACCCCCTGCTTCGAGCCTTGCAGCCGCACGTCGAGGTCGGCCGTGCTGCTGGCGATCAGCAGCGCCGGAGCCTGCAGGTCGAGGTTGTCGCCCGTCAGCCGGAGGTCGAGCGGCGCGAGCGCCCCCTGCACGTGCACGGGGTTGCCCAGGTTCGCCGTCACGTCCAGCATGGGCCCCTCGCCCGGCTTCTGCGAGATCGATCCCCGGACGTCGGTCAGCTCGCCCACGACCGGCACGTTGAGGCTGCCGCCGAAGGTCACGTCCGTGTCGCTCAACCCCGGGGGCGAGAGCCGGGCGGTCGCGCTCCCCTTCACGTCGAGCGCGCCGCCGACGGGCGACACGCCTTGGATCTGGGCGGCGAGGCTGAGATCGCTGCCGTCGAGACGGACGTCGGCGTTGGTCACGCGGTAGCGCACGCCGGCGAAGGCCGCGTCCAGACCGTCGCTGGTGAGGGTGACGCGGGGGTCGCGCAGCGTCCCGCTGGCGTCGAGCGCGAAGCTCCCCTCGGCGCCGACGCCGAAGCGGGCGAGGGTGGGAACGAGGCTCAGCAGCGGCCCGAAGTCGGCGTGGTCGGCGGATAGGTGGAAGTCCAGCGTGTCGGCATCGACGGTGCCGCTCGCCTGCCAGCTGCCGCGCCCCTCGAACGCGGCATCTTCGACGGTGAACGCGTGATCGTCGTACACCAACGCCGCGTTGCCGGTCGTGACCACATCGGAGCTCTCCAGCCGCACCGCCTCGGTGGCGAGGCGCAGGTACCCGCTCGCCGGCGCAGCGAACGGCAAGTCGAAGCGCAGGACGCCCGTGAGATCGGCCCGCACGTCGGTGCTGCCGGCGATCGCCTCCGCCAGCACCTGGGCCGGGAACTGCTCGAAGCGCATGAGGCCCTGCACGTCCTGGCGCGTCACCACGGCCGTCGCCAGGCTGCCGGCCAGCGTGAGGCGCGCGTTCACGCGCCGCGTCGTGCCGGAGAGCTGCAGGTCGGCCGGGAGCGCCGTGTCGGCCACGGCCAGGTCCGGGGCGACGAGCTGGCCCAGCACGCGGTCGCCCTGGAGTTGCACCACGCCGCTGACGCCGCCGTGGAGCTTCGGAGCCAGGCGGGCGATCGTCGGCAGCGTGCTCACGTCGAGCGTGCTGATGCGCGCCTCGAGGTTGCCCCCTGTCGCCCCGGACGGCGCGAAACGTGCCGGCAACAGGTCGGCGAGCCCCCACGAGCCCGTGAGCCGCAGGCCGCCGCCGGTGCCCCCGAGATCGACCTCGCCGGAGAGCTCGCCGCCCTCCGCACGCAGGTCGGCGCCGAGGGTGAAGGCGGGGAGGCCTACGCGCGCGATGTGCACGCCGTCGATGCGCACGGTGCCGCTCGGGCCCGCCGCCGGATCGAAGGCGAGGTCGGCGGACACGCGGCCGCCGTCCTTGCCGGGCAGCGTGAGGTCCGCCTTCACGCTGCCGCTGCCGGCGCCGAGATCGAGGTGCGCCGTGAGGTCGCCGGACGAGCCGCTCGAGCGCAGGTCGACGCCGCCGCGCGCGAGGGAGAGCTGGAACGGCAGCGTGCCGGCTCCGCCGCCGGCCACCGGCAGGCCGCCCGGAAGCTCGAGCGAGCCCTCGAGGTCGCCGTGCGGTGCTCCGCCGACCAGCGTCAGCGGACCCTGAAGGTGCAGGGTGGCGCGTCCGGCGGCGTAGGCGACGTTCCGGAACGTGAGCGAGGGCGGCGCTCCACTGCGCAGCACCACGGCTCCGGACGTCGCGCCTGTGCCCCGCAACACCAGGCCCCCGTCCGCCAGCGCGGCCGGCAGGCCGGTGAGCGGCGCGTCCGGCAGCGGGCCGGCGAAGGCCAGGCCGGGCGCCAGGGCGACGGAGAGCGCGAGCGTCGGAGGCGCCTGGGCTCCGCGCCCCTGGACGGCGAGCGTGGCCGGGCCGACGTGGGCCTGCAGGGCCCCGGTCGCGCGCAGGCCGCCACCGCCCTCGAACAGGTGGAGCGTCGCGCCCCGCGTCGCGGCCGCGGCCCCCGCCGCCGTGGCCTCGAGCGTTACGTCCGCCGACGGGAGGAGGCGCCCGGCGAGGTGGAGGTCCTCGCGCAACGCGTCCACGCTCGCGCTCAGGTCGACGGAGATCCCGTCGGACCCGGCGATGACGCGCCCATCGGCGGTCACGGGGCCCTTCAGGCCGGCGTCGAGCACCACGTTCGGCACGGACCCGCTCCCCTGCACGGTGCCGCGCAGGTCGACGCTCTCGCCGCCGACCGCGGCGCCGGCGAGCGCCAGACGCCCATCCCACGCGCCGGCCGGCGTTCGGCCGGCGTCGAGTGCGAGGCTGCCGCCGAGCGCCGAGCCGTTCGCCGCGACCCTGGCGCCGCCGCCCAAGGTGACGCTCGCGGCGACGTCCAGCGGTGCCCCGAGGAGGCTTCCGCCGAGATTCAGCTCGGCCTCCGCGCGGGTCAGCGTCCCGTGGGCGGTGCCGCTCGCCGTGGCGCCCGCGGCGAGCCCGAACGCGTCGAGCCGGGCGCTCCAGCTGCGGGCCACGGGATCGACGCTCCCCTGCAGCCCGTCTGCGCGCACCTCGATCGGCGCCCCGGCGCTCGCGCTCGTGAGGTGGAGATCGGGGACCGACCGCCCGGCGACGGCGGCCGACGACACCGTGCCGCGCAGCCACGGCGCCCCGCCGAGGGCGAGGTCGAGCGTGCCGCCGACGCCGGGAACCGCCGCGAGGGGCCCGTGGATCTGCGCGCGCGAGAGGTCGGGTTGCACGCTCGCCCGCCACCCTTCGAGCCGTCCAGCGCCGTCGATCGTGACCTCACCCTGCGTGCCTGCGGCGAGGACGACGGCCGCGTCGCCGTAGCGGGCGCTGCCGTTGGCCTCGGCGCGACCGTCGGCGAACGACAAGCGCAGGTCGGTGTGCAGGGGGCCGTAGGACAGGTCGCTCCGAAGGCTCACCCGGCGCTTCGCGGGCTCCGCGTCGAGGCGCAGGTTGCCGTGCACGCCGCCGTCCCCCTGGAGCGCCGCCGAGACGAGGGGCGCGGCGGGGTTCCCGCCGAGCTGCAGCGTGCCGGTGACGCTGCCGTCGATCCCGTCGGCGCCGAGGCGGGCGACGTCCAGTACGGCGGTGACGTTGCCCTCGGCGATGCGCGCCAGCGACGGGGCGGTGAGCACCAGGGGGCCGCGCACGAGCCCCCGCACGCCGGGGCCCGGGAGGTTCAGCGCTGCGAGGTCCGATTGCACGTTCACGGCCATCCTGACGCCGCCGCCGAGCGTGCCCGAGCCCGTCACGCGGGTGCCCGGAGCGGTGAGCTCGAGCCCGTCGACGCTCGCCTCGAACGCGTGCCCTCCGCCGCCCGACGCCTCCGCCTTCAGGCTGACGTGGGCGCTGTCGATGCGCGGCACGAGCGGCGCGATGTCGGCCTGGGTCAGCGCCACCGTCGCGGACCACGCGCCGCCGCCCAAGCGAGCGCTCGCGTGCACGGTGTCGCCGGCGAGCTCCAGCGTGCCGCCCGCGCGCGTGAGGTGGACGGTCCCGTCGGCGGCCAAGGCGCCGTTCACGGCGACGGGCCCGTCGATTCGGGGGTCGGACCACGTGCCGCCGAGCTGCGGGGTGCCGGACAGGCTCAACCGGGTTCCGGCCGGCAGCGACGCGAGGTCCGCGAGCGGCACCGACAGCGCGACGTTGCCGCTCACGCCGCGGTCGGTCAGCGGGTCGGCCGCGATGGTCGCCGCCAGGCGCGCCCACGGTGCGGCGGCCGGCCCGACCCCGGCCTGCACCGCGAGCGTTCCGGCGCCGTTCAGCTCGGCGCGCGCCGCGAGCGGGAGGCCGGTCGCCGCGGCGGGCGCGTCCACGTGGGCCGCGCCCGAGAATCCCTGCCCGGCGGTCCAGCGAAGCGCGTCGGCGCGGACGTCGATCGCGCCGGCGGCGACGTCGAGGGCAGCGGCGCCGTCGAGGCCGACCGATGCCAGGGCCGCCCCGTCGGTCGTGGCGCTCAGGCTCAGGCCGCCAAAGGTTGCGTCGACGGTCTCCGCCGCCGGGCGACCGCGGATGCTCAGGTCCAGCGTCCGTCCCCAGCTCGGCAGCTCCAGCGCGCCCGCGGCGTCCGTCCGCGGCCACACGTCGCCGGCCAGCTCGAGCCGCACCGGCGTCGGGGCGCCGTGGAGGGACGCGTCGAGCCGCTCGAGCGTCAGCGAGCCCGAGCCCCAGACCGCCGCGGCATCGACCGTGGCGCCCACCGGCGCGACGGCGCCGGCGGGCGCGTCGGCGGCGAGATGAACGGCGAGCGCGTCGCCACGCGGCGTCGCAGCCGCGGTCAACCGCGCGTCGCCGAGCGAGGCGCGCACCGCGCCCTCGCGCGTGGCGGGATCATAGCCGGCGTGCAGCGAGGCGGGCTTCCCGAGGGCGGTGCCGCTCAGATCGACCGTGGGGGAGGGCGTGACGGCGAGCGCGCCCGCCAGCTCGAATGCGGGCGCCCCACCGTGCACCGAAACGTCCAGGCGGGCGAGCGGGTCGCCCTCGGCGTGAACGTCCATGCCGGCGGCCTTGGCATCGAGCGTGAGCCGGCGGCCGCCGTCGAGTGCCGCCTTCGCTGCGACCTCGAAGGGGGTCCCGGCGGCGGCGCCGGTGGCGTCGAGCGTGAGAGCCGCCTCGAACGGTCGGCTGTCGAGCGTGAGGCTGCCGCCGGCGGTGCCCGTCAGCTGGGCGCCCAGGAGCTCGCCGAGGCGCGGCAGGTCGAGCGCGCCGAGGTCGGCGCGCGCGTGCAGGTCGGAGCCCGTACCGCTCAGCTCGAGCGGGAGGAGCGGTTGGTCGCCGCCCAGGACGAGCCGCCCCTGGTACTGCGCCCCTTCGCCGTCGAGCCGCGCCCGCAGAGGGACCCGCACGGGGCCGAGGCCGCCGACGGTCGCGAGGTCGGCGTGCCAGCTCCCCGCGAAGGACGCGCCGGCACGCACCGTGACGTCGCCGCCGAGGAAGGCCGCGGCGCGGGCGGCGGCAGCCTCGGGCGCCGCGGCGAGGGCGGAACGGTCGAGCGTGAGGTCGAGCGCCACGTCCGCGCCCTGCGCTCCGCCGTCGCGCCCGGCGGCGGCGGAGGCGTCCTGGGCACCGGGCGCGAGGGCGACGGCTCCGTGCGCGAGAGGCCCGGCCAGGCGACCCTGCACGGTCGGCGCGGTGAGGGGGCCGTCCACCTCGGCGCTGAGCCGGTGGGCGTCCCCGAGGAGCTCGAGCGGGAGGTCGAGGCTCCCGTGGACCTCGGCCACGGTGCCGCTGAGGGTGAGCGGGCCCTCCACCTCCAGCTCGCCGCTCGCGGGGCGCCAGCGCGCCCGGAGGTCCGTGGCGGGCACGGCGGCCGCCTGGCCCAGCGACCAGCGTGCGGTGTGAACGGCGGCCTGCACCAGGGGCGCGCTCCAGGCACCCGAGAGGGACCAGTCGCCGCCCACGAGACCCGAGGCGCCGGTCAGGCGACCGCCGAGGTCGGGCTCCGGCAGCAGGGCGCCCGCGCCATCCGCCGTCACGCCGGCGACGGACGCGTGCAGGCGCGCCGACAGACCGCCGCCGTCTCCCTGGAGGGTGACGGATGCGTCGACGGGCGCGTCGGTCGAGACCGTCATGGTGCCGCGCCAGGCGCCGCCCTGGTGGGTGAGCTCGCCGTCGAGCACGGGCCGTACGGGGGGGTCGGCCAGCAGCGCGGCGGGCGTGGCGCGCTTCGCGCGGAGGGTGATGCCCGCCTGCGCCACCCGCGCGTGCAGCCCGAGACCGTCGAGCGCGGCCTCGAGGTCGCGCCCGGTGCCGTGGGCGCTCAGCTCGACGTCGCCGGCGGGCACGGACCAGGTGGCCTGGGCCGCGTAGCTCGGTCCCCCCGTCAGGTCGGCGTGGGCACGCAGGGCGAGCGTGCCCGCGGGGGCCGGCAGGGCCGGCCACGGCGCCGTCACCGCGGTCGCGTCGGCGCTGCCGTCGAGCGTGAGGTCTTGCGGCGTGCCGGAGAACGCGAGGTCTACGCCGTCGCCGGTCAGCGAGCCGCGCAGCGCCAGCGACGCCGGGCCGGCGGACAGGGACTCGTACGGCGCCCCGACGCCGGCCGCGTCTGCGCCCGCGCCGACCGTGGCCGCCGCCAGGCGCAGCGGGGTCCCACCGTAGTCGAGCGGCAGGCTCAGCTTCGCCGCCAGGCGGGCGCCCTGGGCGAGGTCGAGACGCGCGCTCCCGTCGCCGAGCTCGAGGGTCACCGCGCGCTGAGCCAGGCCGCCGCCGATGCGCCAGTCGAGCGCGGGAAGCTCGAGCCCGGGCGCCAGCGTGCGGGCCTCGAGCGTGCCGCTCCCCGCGAGCGAACCCGTGGCGTCGACCCGGACGGGGCCGAGCGGACCCACGTCGGCCTCGAGGTCGAGGGCGGGGAGCAGGCTGCCGCGCGCCGTGCCCTCGAACGGGCCGAGGCCGACCGTTGCCGTCGCCGTCAGGCGCGCACCCTCGCCGTGCAGCTCGAGGCTCCCGCTCACGGGCGACCGGGCCGTGAGCGTGGCGCTGCCCGCGTAACCGTCGGGGCCGGCCGCGAGGTGGTCCGCCTGGAGGGTGCCGGCCCCCGGCCAGCCGCCGATGGCCGCGAGGGTGGCGATGTCCGCGGTGCCGTCGATCGACCACCGCTCGGCGCCGCCGACGACGACGCTGAGGGTGCCGTCACCCGTGCCGACCTGGCCGCGGGCGCGCGGCGTGCCGCCGTCCCACACGAGCGCGCCCCGGACGTTCGCCTCGCCCACGCGGCCGACCACGGCGGCGCCGCCCGAGTCGGCGTCCAGCGTGGCGGTGAGGGTGGCGCGCTGGGCCAGGGTGAGCGGACCGAGGGCGAGGCCCGGTTGCGCGCTGACGTCCGCTCCGATGCGCCCGCCGACGCGTCGGACGCGCAGCTCGGCGTTGGGGGCGGTGAGGGTGAGGTCGGGCTCGAGCCCCGCCAGCATCGCGTCGGGCGCGCCCGTGGGCACGACGAGGGTGCCCGCCAGCGTGCCCCCCTCCCCGGCGAGGGTGATCGGAAGGTCGCTCACGTGGGCCTGGACCTCGGCGCGAGTGAGGTCCAGCGTCATCGCGCCCCGCGCGCCCTCGACGTGGAGTCGCGGGCCGCCGGAGGTCCCGAACCGGGCTTGCAGCCTGCCCAGGTCGGCGGCCAGGGGCCCGGCCCGCACGGTGCCGAGGTCCACGGTGCCGGTCGCGCTGACCCCGCCCGCTGCGACGCTCAGGTGGGCGCTCGGCACGCTCAGGTTCGCGGAGACGGGGCCCGTGAGGGCGACCCGATCGAGGCGCAGGTCGAGCTCGGCGGTGACGGGCGCGAGCGTGGCGCTGCCGCCGAGGTGCAACGGTCCGAGGGCGCCGTCGAGCCGCTCGAGGCGGGTACCGGCGAGCACGCCGGACACACTTCCGGTGAGGTCCGCGTCGACGCCGACGGGACCGCTCGCGGGGTGCACGGCGCCGGGGCGCTCGCCGAGCAGCACCGTGAACGGCAGCCGCGTCGGCGGCCCGTCGACCCGGACGCCGATGCTGTGCTCGCCGCGCACCCCGGGCAGCGTGACGCCCTTGGCGGCGAGCTGTCCTGTGAGGCTGCCGCCGGCGAAGACGAGCGCGCCCTGCGCCGTCTCCCCGCGCTCGTCGCTCGCGCTCACGAAGCCCTGCCAGCCGTCGGCATCCAGGCCGGCGTCGAGCGTGGCGCTGACGGTGCGGGCGGCGAACGCCGCGCGGGCGTCGAAGCGCATCGTGCCGCTCGACTGCGCGCCCATCACCAGGTCGAGCCGCGCGTCCGCGCTGGCCCCCGCGACCGGCGCGAGGTCGCTCCCGTCGACGTGCACGCCGATGCCGGCGGGCGTCGTGTCGACCGTCGCGATGACCGGCCCCCCAGCGACGTCGGCGGTGGCGCGCGCGGCGACGCCGCTGCCGCTGTCCACCGTGAAGGAGCCGGCCAGGTCGTCGACCGGGAGCCCGGCCAGCGTGCCCGCGCCGTGGGCGCTCCCGCTCACGTGGACGTCCGACCAGCCGTGCGCGGTGAGGGTCACGGTCGCGCTGCCGCTAAGAGGGAAGTCGCTCCCGAGGCGACCGCGGGCCAGCCAGTCGGCCGCCTCGAGCAGCTGCGCGCCACCCGAACCCTGCGCGTCCCAGCGGCGCGCGGCGACGTTGACGGTGCCGCTGGCGTGCACCGCGCCGCCGAGGACGGTGCCGCGCACGTCGGCGGTGAGCAGCGGGAAGCGAAGACGGACGTTGCCGTGGATGTCGTGCGGTTGGAGGTCGAGCGCGTGCAGCGCGCCACCGCGCAGCGCGAAGTCGCCGCGGATCCCGCCCTTGCCCACGTGCAACGCGCCGCTCACCACCCCGGCGTCGGCGCCCTCCCACCAGTTGCGGGCGAGGCGCGCGTCGGCGCGCACGACCGTCCCGTCGAAGCTGCCCGCCTGCACGTCGAGCGTGCCCTCGACCGTGGCGCTCCCGTCCGGCGTCGTGAGCGTCGCGCCGAGATCGAGCTGGTCCCCGTTCGGCTCGATGGTGACGTCGTGCAGGGAGGCGCTCGGCAGGGTGTAGGGAACGTTCTGGACCTCGAGGCGCGCGTCGTTGAGGGTGAGGCTACGGAGTCTGGGGCGGATGGGCAGGCCGCCTCCGCCGCCGCCCGCTCCGCCGCCGGAGAGCCCGAGGTCGTTGACGTCGACGTTCCCGCGCACCCCGTCGAGCGTGACGGACAGCGGCAGCTCCCCCGTGATGAGCGACGGCAGGAACCACTCCACCCCCAGGTCGTGCACGGTCACGTCGGCGCCCTGCATGGCGAGCTCCGCACCGTGCAGCGTCACGCCGCGCCACAGGTCGCCGCCGGCGTCCTGCCAGGTGAGGTCGATCCCCGCCCCCTCCAGGGCCCCCTGGACGCGCGTCAACACCCAGCCGCGCACGAGCCCGGTCCGCGGAAGGACGACGAGCGCGGCTAGGGCGAGGATCAGGACGAGGACGGGAACGAGGGTTCGTCGTCGCATGGGTTGTGGGCTGGCGAGTCGGACATTCCGGGAAGCTCCAGGTGCCGGGCGTCCCGGCCTCGTGCTGGACGGGCGCAGGATGCCGGCGCCATCAGGCCGCCCTGCACGAGCATGCTACCACCGGGGTATGAGAACGTGCGGTACCATGGCCGCCGTATGAACCCCGGCGGCACACAGCGCGTGACGGCCCTGGTGAAGGGGCGGGTGCAGGGTGTCGGCTTCCGCGCGTTCGTTCGGCGCCAGGCCCTCGACCTCGGGCTGCGGGGCTACGCCGAGAACCTGGCGGACGGACGCGTCGAGGTCGTGGCGGAGGGACCGCAGAGCGAGCTCGAGCACCTGCTGGTGAAGCTGCGGAACGGTCCGTCACACGCGGAGGTCGACGACATCGAGGCGGTATGGGCCGACGGCGGGTCGCTGCGTGGCTTCCACGTCTACTGACCGCTCCCGCGCCGCGGGGCCGGCCGAGGGCGCCGTCCCGCCGGCCCTCGGCCCCGACGAGCTCGAGCGCGTCCCCGGCGTGCTGGGGCGCATCTGCCGCGAGCGCGCGGCGGATTACCGCGAGGCGGCGCCGCCCGGCGCGACGGGGACGCGCGCCCGCCGGCCGGGTTTCGCGGCCGCCCTGAGGGGCGCGGGCGTGCGCGTGATCGCCGAGATCAAGCGCTCGAGCCCCTCCCAGGGAGCCATCGCAGCGTTGGACCCGGCGGCGGCCGCGCGCGCCTACCAACGCGGCGGGGCGGCCGCGCTCAGCGTCCTGACCGAGCCGCGCCACTTCGGCGGCGCGCTGGAGCACCTGCGAGCCGTCGCCGCGGCGGTGCCGCTACCCCTGCTGCGAAAGGACTTCACCGTGCACCCGCTGCAACTCCTCGAGGCGCGCGCCGCGGGCGCGTCGGCCGTGCTGCTCATCGCGGCCGTGCTGCGAGACGCGCTGCCCGCCTACCTGGCGTACTCCCGGGCGCTCGGTCTCGATGCGCTCGTGGAGGTCCACGACGAGGTCGAGCTGGGCCTCGCGTTGGCCGCCGGCTGCGAGGTGCTGGGCGTGAACAACCGGGACCTGACGACGCTCGAGGTCGACCTGTCCACGGCCCCGCGGCTGCTGAGCCGGGCCCGCGCGCTGGGGTACGAGGGCGTCGCCGTGGCAGAGTCCGGCTACCGGGAGCCCGAGCAGCTGCGCGCGCTCGAGGGCGTGGCCGACGCGGTCCTGATCGGTACCAGCCTCGCGGGCAGCGCCGACCTGACGGCGGCGCTGCGCCGCCTGCTCGCCGTACTGGGCGACGACGCGGCTCCGGCATGACGCGCCGGGCGCTGGCGCTCCGCGCTCCGGCCCTCCGCGGGCCGACGTTCCGCGCGCGCACCTGCGCCCGCCGCGGGAGCGGGACCCGGTGAGCGTCGCCCGGCCCCCGTTCGCGCTGGTCACCGGCGCAAGCAGCGGCATCGGCCGCGCGCTGGCCGTCGCGCTCGCGCAGCGGGGGTACGAGCTCGCGCTGGTCGGCCGCGACGCCGGCAGGTTGGACGAGGCGGCCGCCGCGGCGGGCGAGGACGGGGCCGCCGCGGTTCAGACGTGGGCTCTCGACCTCACCGACGACGCGTCGGTCGCGTCGCTCGGCCGCGACCTGACGGAGCGCGCCGTGGACGCGCTCGTTCACTGCGCCGGGATGGTGCAGCTCGGCGCCGTGCGGGACGTCCCCGTCGAGGTGCTCGACTTGCACTACGCGATCAACGTGCGCGCACCGTACGTCCTGACACGGGAGTTGCTGCCGGGCCTGGAAGCGGCGCGCGGGCACGTGGTCTTCGTCAACTCCGGCGCCGGCCGCCGAGCCCACGCGAACTGGGGCGCCTACGCGGCCAGCAAGTTCGCGTTGCGCGCGCTCGCAGACAGCTTGCGCGCCGAGGTCGCGGCGAGCGGCGTGCGCGTCACGACGGTCTACCCGGGCCGCACCGCGACGCCCATGCAGCGCGACGTGCGCCGCCAGGAGGGGCACGCGTACGATGCCGGCGCGTTCGCCCGCGCCGAGGACGTGGCGGGCCAGATCGCCGCGTTGCTCGCGGTGCGCCCCCCGAGCGTGGTGAACGAGCTGTCCATCGGCCCGGCCTGACCCGCCCGCTGCCGCCGCGACGTCCGGAAATGGGATGTCGTCGCGGGTCCTCGGCGTGCGTTGGCGTCGCCGGGGGGTCTCACCGGGCAGCGGTCGCGGCGCGTGCCCACCGGGCACACGTCACGGGGTCCGCTCACGGGGCCGGGTTCGCGGCGCCCGCTCGCCGCCCCGCGGTCGCGTGGCCCGCCAACCGGCCCGCGGTCCCGAGCGTGACGGGAACGCCGGGCGCTCGGGGCTATACTCGGCCCCATGCCACCGAACGACGACGACGTCCTCGAGTTGCGGCTGGACAACGGCCTGCGGCTCCTGTTCGAGCCCATGCCGTGGCTCCCGACCCTGAGCGCCACCCTGCTGCTGCCGTTCGGGGCCTCGACGGATCCGGAGGGCAGGGAGGGGAGCGCCGGCGTGCTGCACGACTGGTTGCAGCGCGGTGCCGGCGACCTCGATTCGCGCGCGCACTCCGACGCGCTGGAGGGGCTGGGCGTCCGTCGCGGCGGAAGCGCCGGACGCGAGGCCAGCACCCTGTCGGCGTCGTTCCTGGCGGAGGCCGCGGACGAGGTGCTGCCGCTGCTGGCCGACATGGTGGTGCGGCCGCGGCTCGAAGAGCACGAGTTCGAGCCCGCTCGCGAGCTGGTACTGCAGGAGCTGCAGTCGCTGGCCGACGCACCCACCCAGCGACTGTTCGAGGCGCTTCACGCGACGTTCCTCGAGGACGGCCCGGCGCGCAGCCCCTACGGCAGCGAGGAGGGGCTGGCGGCGCTCGAGCCCGAGGGCGTACGCGACGACGTCGCCCGCCGCGTCGGTCCCGAGGGGGCGCTGCTCGCCGTGGCCGGCGGTGTGGAGTGGGACGCGCTGCGCGAGGCCGTCACGAAGGCGTTCGGGGGCTGGCGGGGCGCCACCGCGCCGTTGCCGCGCGCGGTGGCGCGGGAACCGCACCGGCAGCACGTCGTCGCGGAGTCGGCCCAGACCCAGATCGGGCTGGCCTTCCCGGCGCCCGCACCGGGGACCGACGCGCAGGCGCTCTACGACGTCGGCCTGCACGTGCTCAGCAGCGGCATGGGCGCGCGCCTGTTCACGGAGGTGCGGGAGAAGCGCGGGCTGGTCTACAGCGTGGCAGCCATCTACCGCAGCCTGCGGGGCTTCGGGTACACGCTGGGCTACGCGGGCACCACGCCGGAGAGGGCCGAGGAGACGCTCGAGGTGCTCCAGGGCGAGCTCCGGCGCATGGCGGACGGCGTCTCCGAAGACGAGTTCCAGCGTGCCCGGACCGGCATGCTCAGCTCCGTCGTGATGCAGGGGGAGTCGAGCGGGGCCCGCTCCGCGCGCCTCGCGGCCGAAGCCTTCGTGCGCGGGCGCGCCCGCTCGCTCGACGAGGTGCGGCGCGCCATCGACGGCGCCACCTTAGGCGGCCTCAACGCGCACCTCGCCGACAACCCGTACCCGGATGCCACGGTCGTGACGCTCGGACCGCGCCCGGTGGTCGCCGCCGGAGCCGCGTCGTGAGCGGCGTGGCCCACACCGGGGCGGCCATCGCCGAGCCGGGCCTGCGCTTCGACCACGTGCGCCTCGGCAACGGCCTGACCATCGTCGGCGAGCACAACGCCGGCGCGCAGAGCGTCGCAGCGGGCTACTTCGTGCACACCGGCGCGCGCGACGAGAGCGAAGACGTCGCGGGCGTGTCGCACTTCCTCGAGCACATGATGTTCAAGGGCACCGAGCGCCGCAGCGCCGCCGACATCAACCGCGAGTTCGACGAGATCGGGGCGCAGAACAACGCCTTCACCAGCGAGGAGCGCACCGTGTACTACGGCGCGGTGCTGCCGGCGCGCGTGCCGGCCCTGCTCGACCTGCTGACCGACATGATGCGGCCCGCGCTGCGGCAGGACGACTTCGACATCGAGAAGAACGTGATCCTCGAGGAGATCGCGATGTACGAGGACCGGCCGCACTTCCGCGTCTTCGAGCTCGCCAACGGCCGCTACTGGCGCGGACACCCGCTCGGCAACAGCGTGCTCGGAGGGCACGCGTCGATCGCGGCGCTCACGCGCGAGCAGATGCTGGCGTACTTCGAGCGGCGCTACGGGCCGGGCAACATCACCCTGGTCCTGAGCGGAGCCTACGACTGGGACGCGGTGACGTCCCAGGTGGCCGCCGCCACGGCCGCCTGGAGCCCGCAAGGCGGCGAGCGCGCGCACCCGGTCGCGAAGCCGGCGAGCGGCGAGGACGGGGTGCGCGACGACAACCTTCAGCGCCTGCACGTCGCGACGTACGCGCCGGGCGTGGCGGCGCAGAGCGACCGCCGTTTCGCCGCGTCGCTGCTGGCCAGCGTCGTGGGCGACGACAGCGGCAGCCGGCTGTTCTGGTCGCTGGTCGACAAGGGGCTGGCGGACAGCGCTTCGCTGCAGCACGAGGCCTCCGACGGCGCCGGCGCCTTCGTCGGCTACCTCAGCGCCGCGCCCGAGCGCGGCGACGACGTCGTGCGGCGCTACCGGGAGGTGCTCGAGAACGCCCACGAGGAGCCGCCCACGGCCGACGAGTGGCACCGTGCGCAGCGCAAGCTGGCGACGTCCATGACGTTGCGCGCCGAGGTGCCGCTCGGGCGCCTGGTGTCGCTGGGCTCGACCTTCGAGGTGCTCGGCCGCTACCAGAGCGTCCAGGAGCTCGTGGGCACCATCCTCGAGACGCCGCTCGAGGCCGGCCTCGAGCTCCTTCATGAACGCCCCTTCGACCGCCTGTACGTGTTCTCGCTGGGTCCTTCCTGAGGATGGGTGTCATCCGGGCTCATCGGAGCCGTGCGTAGACTGGGGCCATGGCGCCGAAGCCGCTCGTAGCCCTGATGCTTGCGCTGAGCATGGCCGGCGCGCCCGCGTGTGCGGGCGCGCCGCCCGATGCGGCGGACGCCTCCCCGTTCGCGGCCCTCACCGTCACGCCCGCCGGAAGGCAGGTCTACGACCTGAGCACCGGCATCACGCGCCTCCCCGACGGCGGCACGGTGGTCGACCAGGACACCGGTGTCCGGCTCGATGCCACCTCCATCGATTACGTGGCCGGCGACTTCATCCAGGCGCAGGGGGCGACCGTGGAGGGCTCCTTCGGGCGCATCGAGGCCGCCGCCGTCCACGTGGACATCACCTCGGGCGTGCTGTCGGTCGACGGCACGTTGCGGCTCGAGCGCAACGGCCTCACGCTCACCGCCGGCGGGTTGCAGTACGATGCCAACCGCCAGATCGCCGAGTTCAACGGTCCGGTCGACGCCGACCGCCCCGCGTTCCATGCCCGCCGCCTGCTGCTCGACGCGCGCTCGGGCGACGTGCTGTTGGTAGGCCCGTACACCTATCGCGAGGGGCCCATCGCGGTCACCTCGCCGCGGACCGGCGGCCGCCTCCAGCTCACGTTCCACGACGTCGAGGGGCAGGCCGTGTACGACGCCGCCACCCAGGTGTCGCAGGAGCTGCTGGAGCGCTTCTCCGGCCGGCTGCACTGACCGATCGGAGACGGATGCGCCTCCTCGCCTGCGTGCTGCTCACGCTCAGCTTCGGCCTCGCCGGCCTCGCCGCGGCACAGTGCAACGCGGGGCCCGACATGTCGACGTTGTCGGTCGAGGGGTTCGGGACGGCCTACTACCACGACCTCACCACCGACCGCGCGAACGACCGCATCGAGTTCTTCGGGGGCGTGTGCGTCGCGGGACAGGGCATCCCCTGGACCTTGCTGGCCGACCGCGTCGTGCTCGCCGGCTTGTCGAGCACCCTCGAGCTGCGCGCCGCCGAGCCGACCGTGCTGTACGAGGGGTGGCGCCTGCAAGCCGCGGCGCTGGTGGCGACCACCGAATCGCTGCGGCTGAGCGCCGTGCACCTGGACGGGCCCGGAGCCAGCGGGACCGCCGACCGGCTCACGCTCGACCTGACGAAGGGCGAGGCGCACCTGAGCGGCGTCGCGGTCGGCGGCGAGACGTTCGTCGTGCGCGGTACGAGCGCCACGCTCACGGTGGACTCCGTCCAGGTGCAGGGCGCGATCATCACCACCTGCACCTGCGCCGGGACGCCCTTCTACGTGGTGCGCGGCGACGAGGCGGACGTCGATCTGGTGAACTCGAGCGTGGAGCTGCGCAACGGCTCCTTGGTGGTCGGCGGCCTCGAGGTCCCCCTCAGGACCCCGCTCGACCTCGACGAGGCGAAGCTGGCCGACCTGAAAGTGCCGATCCGCATCGCCTACGTGGCGGACGACGCGGCGAGCGGAACGACGGGGACGGGCCTCGGTGTGACGTTCACGGACCTGCCGCTCGGCCTGGGGGTCAACGCCGACCTCGGCGTCACCGGGCTCGACCCCGGGCACCCGCTCGCGCCCGCGGTGAACGTCGACGTCGCCGGCGGGGAGCAGCGCGCCAGCTTCGGCGCCACCGCCGGGGGCCCGCGCTACAGCGCGTCCGTCACGCACGCGCTCACGCCCTGGCTCGACGCCGGCTTCCTGGTGCGCGGCATCGAGGATGCCGATCACGACTACCTCAACGAGGGCGTCCTCAGCCTGGCGGCACGAACGCCGCTCGCGCCCCTGCGGGGCAACCTCGGCGTGCGGGCCTTCGCGGCCGGATCGGCGCAAGGGGTGGGCGGCGACGGCCCCGTCGGCGCGAGGCTCGGCGTGAGCGTCGACGCCACCGCCCGCACCCCGGCCACGCCCCTCGGCAGCGGCGCGCTGATCGCGCGCGCGGAGGTCACCGACTACCCCGGCCTCGATGCCGTGCAGTGGGGGGTCCGGCTGCGCCCGAGCTGGGACGCGCCCGTCGGCCCGGGCACCGCGACGCTCGCCTACGACGTCACGCTCACCAACGCCGGCTCGCCGTTCACCACGGCGCTGGACCGGCTCGAGCCGCGCTCGCGGCTGCGCGCCTCGTACACGGTCGAGGGCGCCTGGCGCGGCGCCGCGGTCGACGCGAGCGCGCGCGCCACCTACGACCTGGTCGACAGCGGCAGCGCGAAGGCGGGCCTCAACGGGCTGCGCCTCCACACGGGCGCGACGGTTCCGATCCGCGCCTGGCGCGTGAAGGCCACGGTGGACGCGGAGCTCGCCGGCATCCTGGATCCCGGCGCCGACCGCGACGGCTGGCTCCTCGGCGGCGTGGCCGCGACCGACGGCAGCGTCGAGCTCGGCACGCAGGTGCGCTACCGCTGGCAACCCGACGCGACCGGCTTCGACCTGCTGGAGCTCAGCGCCGCGGCGCCGTTCGAGGTCGACGACGTGACGCTCAAGCCCTACCTCGCGCTCGACTTCGCGCCCCTGCTGCGCGGGGAGGCGCCCGCGCTCCGCGGTCACGGGCTGGACGCCACCTTCGTGACCTGCTGCGGCACGTTCACCGTCGGCTACCGGGCCGACGGCGCCACCTGGACCGCGCGCGTGTCCGTCGACCTCAACCGGCGCCCGCCGGGGGCGGGGGAGAGCGTGGAGGCGGCGTGCGCGCCGCCCGCTGCCGAGCTGAGCGCCCGCGGCGCCGCGGTGGGCGCGCCGCCCGCGCGCTGCACCCGGGGCAGCGCCGGGGACCCCGCGGGTATCATGTCCACGGCCGACGCACCACCGGCCCAGGCACCGTGAGACGACTCGACCGCTACCTCCTTCGCGAGAGCGTGCCCCCCCTGCTGTTCGGCCTGCTGCTCTACAGCGGCCTGGCCGTCGTGAGCGTCACGCTGCCGCGCATGCAGTGGATCGTCGGCACGCCGATCCTGCGGCTATCCGGGTGGCTCGCGTTGCAGCTCCCCACCGCGCTGGTCCAGACCCTGCCGATCGCCCTGGTGCTCGCCGTGCTGCTGGCGTTCGGTCGGCTCGCCACCGACAACGAGCTGCTGGCGATGCAGGCCGGCGCGGTGCCCCTTCGCCGCTCGGCCATCACCTTCGTGGCCTTCGGCGTGCTGGCCACGGGCGCGGCGCTGGCCCTCAACCAGTGGGTGCTGCCCGTCACCAACGCGCGCGTGGGGAGCGAGTACTGGCGCCTCACGTCCGGCGGCACCGGCCTGTTCCGCCTGGCGGGGCGCAGCCTCCCCGTCGACGACTTCCTGCTCCGCTTCGGGCGCGCCGAGCGCGCCGGCGACGCCATGCTCGACGTGCGCGTCGAGCGCTGGAGCGGCGACGTGCTGACGCTGGTGCGGGCCGAGCGGGGAAACTTCACCGGGCGCGACCTCACGCTGCGGGGTTACGACGTCACCGTGCTCAACTTCGCGGCGCTCGACCAGGGCGCCGGCGACCCGACCCGCACCCTCAACGACCTCGTGCGCGTGATCAACCGGCCGAGCGACCCCAACAGCACGCTGACGCTCACCATGTCGCAGACCGAGGACGACCTCATCAGCAGGTTCAGCGAGGGCGGCTTCGAGGACACCCGCTCGCTCACGCGGGCGTGGCGCGACGCGCACGACATGGCCCTGGGCTACCGCGACCGCCGGCAGGCCGCCGTGTTGTTCCAGCGCAAGCTGGCCGAGCCGTTCGCCAACCTCACGCTGCTGCTCGTGGCGCTGCCGCTGAGCCTGATGTACGCGCGCAGCCGCAGCGTCGCGTTCGGCCTGTCGCTGGTCGTGACGCTGGTGTGGTACCTGCTGCTGACGTTCGGGCAGCTCTTCTCGCAGACGGGGGCGCTGCCGACGTGGCTGGGCCCGTGGCTCGGGAACATCGGCCTGGGCGCGCTGGGGATCGCGCTGCTGGCGCGGCGGACCACGGTCCGTTAGGCGCGCGCGTTGAGGTAGGTCTCGAGGCGCTCGAGCGCCTCGGGCATGTTCGCCCGGCCGTACCCCACGCGCACGTGCTCCGGCTCGTCGTAGACGCTTCCCGGCAGCAGCAGCACGCTGGTGGCCTCGACCACCTCGCGGCAGAAGGCGTCGACGTCGAGACTTCCCCCGCCAACGCTTCCCCCGCCCACGCTTCCCCCGCCGACCCCGCGCAGCCGGACGAAGCCGATCGGGCTGGCGTTCGGATGCACCCACGAGAAGCGCTCGGCGTGGCGGCCCAGGAACGCCTCGAGCTGCGGGAGGTTGCGGTGGACGATGGCGCGGTTGCGGTCCGCCAGGGTGTCGCGGTGGCGCAGCGCGAGCGCGCTCAGGAACTCGCTCGGCGCCGGGCTGCAGATGGTGGTGTAGTACTTCAGCTCGAGCACGCGGCGCAGCAGCTCACGGTCGCGCGACGCGAGCCATCCGAGGCGCAGGCCGGGCAGGCCGTAGGTCTTCGACACGGAGCCGAGCGACACGGCGGTGGCGAGCTCGTCGCACGCGGCAGGCAGGCGGGCGGAGGGGTCGTGCTCGAGCTCGCGGTAGACCTCGTCGCAGAACAGCACCAGGTTCGCGCCGCGGGCGAGCTCGAGCACCGCGCGGTACACCTCGGGCGCCATGAGCAGGCCGGTCGGGTTGTGGGGCGTGTTCACGTACAGCACCCGGGTGTTCGGGCGCACGAGCGCCTCGAGGGCGGCCACGTCGTGGCGCCAGTCGTCCTCGGGGCGGCGGCGCCATTCGCTCACGTCGGCGCCGGTGCTGCGCGCGAGCTGCAGCGCGGACTCGTAGCAGGGGGTCTCGACGATGACGTGGTCGCCGGGCCCGAGCAGGGCGTGGTACAGCAGGAAGATCCCCTCCTCGGCGCTGGACGCCACCAGCACGTCGTCGGGCTCGAGGCGCGCGTACAGCGCGCGAACGGCCTCGCGCAGCTCCGGCGCGCCGGGGGACTGCGTGTAGCTCAGCGGCAGCTCGGCGAGCCGCTCGGCGGCGCCGTCCTCGAGGGCGAGGAGCTCGCCCACCGAGCGGGTCTGCGCGTCGGAGCTCGACAGCATGAAGCGCGCGCTGAACTCGTAGGTGCCGTAGTACTGTTCGATCCGGAAGGGCTCGAGCTGCATGGGGCCTCCTGGTGGCGGCGCGCGGTACGTGCGCGCCGGCCTCACCACCTTACCGGCCGCCCCGGGGGGCGCGAATCGTGAACCGTGGGCAGCCCGATAGACTCTTCGGAGAGAGTTGTGGTTCTGGGGCGGCTCAGTAGGCGCCGTCGCCGCGCAACACCGCGCCGACCGTCCGCGCGATGACCACCACGTCGAGCCAGATCGACCAGTTGCGCACGTAGTAGGCGTCGAGGGTCACGCGTTCGTCCGTGCTCAGGCGGCTGCGACCGGACGTCTGCCACACGCCCGTGATGCCGGGCACCACGGTGAGGTAGAGGTCCTTGCGCCGCCCGTACATGGGGAGCTCCGACCTCGTGATCGCGCGCGGACCGACGAGGCTCATCTCCCCGCGGACGACGTTCCACAGCTGGGGGAGCTCGTCGAGCGAGAACCGGCGGAGGATCCGGCCGACGCGCGTCACGCGAGGGTCGCGGCGGAGCTTGCGGGTTCGCAGCCACTCGTCGTTCGCCGCCGCGTCGGCCGACAGGACGGCCTGCAGGCGCTCGGCGGCGTCTCGCCGCATCGTGCGGAACTTGACTATGGAGAACGGGCGCCCGTTCCTGCCGATCCTCGTGTGCGTGAAGAACACCGGTCCCGGGCTGTCGAGCGTGATGAGGAGCGCCAGCAGCAAGGACAGCGGCACCACCACGGGGGACAGCAACAGCACGAAGCACCCGTCGATGAAGCGCTTCAGCAGGCGGGTCCCCGGCTCGAGCAGGTGGTTGCGCAGCTCGAGCGCGAGGTGACCCTCGACGTCACGGGCCGTGATCCACACGCTCGCGACATCGAGAAGGTTCGGCATGAGCCAGACGCGGCGGAAGCGTGCGTTCAGGCTGTCCAGCACCGTGCCGACGTCGTCGATCTCGTCCGGGATCAGCACGCAGTAGCGGCACGCGACCTCGTGGGGCGGCTCCGACGGGCTCGACCCGATCACGTTCAGCCCGAGGTAGGGCGCGGCGCGCAGGACCGCCTCCCACCGGCGCCCGCGCTCGGAGCGTCCGACCACCCACGTCGCCGTTCCGAAGAGTTGGGCGCGGATCAGCAGCGCCTTCGTCCCGGCGCGAGCGACGGGGAGGCACAGGAGGAACAGCGCGACCGCCAGCAGGCCGACGACGCGTGAGTAGTCGGCGCTCAGACGGAAGAACGCGGCGCCGGTGACGAGGAAGAGTCCGAACACGGTGGTCGCGGTGGTCTGGCGGCGCAACTCCTCGGTCGGGTTCAGGCCGTAGCCGGGATACAGCCCGAAGGCGAACCGGACCGCGAGCAGCAGCGCCACCGTCGGGAGAAGGTTGACGTAGGGGCGAGCCGCGTGGAACGGCTCCAGGCCCATCAGGCCCGGCAGGGCCCGGTCGCGCAGCCACAAGGCGAGCAAGCCGAGCGCCACGGCGAGGGCCGCGTCCGATGCCACGAGCGCGGCCGGCGCCGCGAGGGCACGGATCCGAGCGAACGCGTGGCGGGACGGTCGGAGCACCGTGGTCCCGGCAGGCAGACGTGGCGCCGGGGCGAGGACGGCCGGATCGGCGTCGAGGTCGCGCTCGCGCGCGAACCGCTCGCCCACCAACCGCTCGCCCACCAGCCGCTCGCCCACCGTCACCTCGACCCCATGCTCGACCCCATGCTCGAGCCTCATGCCAATGTCGGCTCTGCGTCCCATCCCGACAAGCGTACGCGCTGTGCCGTGGGGCGGGGCGTTAGCTCTTTCAAATTCCGTAGCGCCGCGTCCGGGCCGTGTTGCCGTCCGATCGGGGCCCCTCGCCGCAACGCTGGTGCATCCTTCGCCTCGCCCGACGGCGTGCCTCATCCGCCCGGGGAGCGCCGCCGAGGTGTGCCCAGGGACCACGCGAACGGGCGTCATAACACAACGTAGGCGCGCTGCGGGCAGTGTCGCGACCGCGTCCCAGGCCGGCTGTCGGCGCGAACGCCCGTCCCTGTCGGGCGCTCCCTTCAGAACGTCGGCCGTGGTGGTACACTGACGGGCCTAGATGGAGGCGCTCATCACCAACCTCGACGCCGCCACCGGCTACCTGCCGCCCGCGGACCGCGAGCGTATCAACGAGGCCTTCCGCTTCGCCGAGCGTGCCCACGAGGGCGTCCGCCGCCGTTCCGGCGAGCCCTACATCACCCACCCCGTCGCCGTCACCGAGCTGCTGGCCGAGATGCACCTAGACGCCAACGCGCTCATGGCGGGCTTGTTGCACGACACGGTGGAGGACACGGGCGTCACCCTCGACGAGATCGAGCACCGCTTCGGGGAACCGGTGCGGCGCATCGTCGAGGGGGAGACCAAGATCAGCAAGCTCGCCGTGCGCGTCTACGAGGACGAGCAGGCCGAGAACCTCCGCCAGATGCTGCTGGCGATGGTCAGCGACGCGCGCATCATCCTGGTGAAGCTCGCCGACCGCCTACACAACATGCGCACGCTGGCGGCGATGCCGTTCGACAAGCAGCTGCGCATCTCCAAGGAGACGCTCGAGATCTTCGCGCCGCTGGCCCACAGGCTGGGCATCAACCACATCAAGAACGAGCTCGAGGATCTCAGCTTCACGTACCTCGAGCCGGAACGCTACCACCAGCTCGAACGCCAGGTGCGCATGCGCCACACGGAGCGGGAGGCCTACGTCAAGGAGTCCATCAAGCTCCTGGCGGGCAGGCTACGCACCGAGGAGCTGACGTTCGAGCTCTCGGGCCGCAGCAAGCACCTCTACAGCATCTACCGCAAGATGCAGCGAGACAACAAGAACCTCGATCAGATCTTCGACCTCATGGCGATCCGCGCGATCCTCACGCCCGACCTCGGCGCCAACGGGATGGCCCGCGACGACGCCGAGAAGGCCGTGTGCTACCGCGCCCTGGGCATCGTGCACAGCCTCTGGACGCCGATCCCGGGGCGCTTCAAGGACTACGTCGCGGTCCCCAAGCCCAACGGCTATCAGTCGCTGCACACCACGGTCATCGGCCTCCTCGGGCAACCGATCGAGGTGCAGATCCGCACCCGGAGCATGCACGAGGTGGCGGAGTTCGGCGTCGCCGCGCACTGGGCGTACAAGGAGGGGATCGAGGACGCCGAGGAGGTGCAGAAGCGCCTGGAGTGGATGAAGCAGCTGCTCGAGGTCGACACCACCTCGGAGAGCGCCGGCGCGTTCGTCGACGCGGTGAAGAGCGACTTCCTCAGCGAGCGCGTGCTGGTGTTCACCCCGGCCGGCGACGTGCAGAACCTTCCGCGCGGCAGCACGCCCATCGACTTCGCCTACCAGGTGCACACCGAGGTCGGCCACCGCTGCATCGGCGCGCGCGTCAACGGCGAGATCGTGCCGCTCGGGTACGAGCTGCAGACCGGCGACCGGGTGGAGATCCTGACGAACCGCAGCAGCCGCTACGGGCCCGCCAGCGACTGGCTCAACGTGGTCGTCACCCGCAGCGCGAAGCAGAAGATCCGCCACTACTTCCGGCAGCAGGACCGGGCCCAGCAGCTCGACAGCGGGCGCAAGTCGCTCGATCGGGCCCTGCGGCGCCGCCAGCTCCCGATCGCGAGCCTCACCACCAAGAGCAAGATGGAGGAGGCCGCGAACCGGCTGCTGCACAGCGACTCGGCGGACGACCTGTACCTCGCCATCGAGAGCCGCCGGCTCACGGCCAAGCAGGTGGTGGAGACGCTCGCGCCGGAGTCCGCGCAGGAGCGCAAACCGTCCAGGCCCTCCCAGAGCGCGGAGCGCAAGGGGGTGTCGGGCGTGTTCGTCGACGGGCTGGACGCCCCGGCGAAGCTCGCCCAGTGCTGCTCGCCGGTGCGCGGCGACGACGTGATCGGCTACATCACGCGCGGCCGGGGGATCACGGTGCACCGGCTGGACTGCCCGAACGTCAAGCACCTGATGCAGACCGAGCGCGACCGGTTCGTCAACGTCACCTGGGACGTGCCGTCCGGCGAGGTGTTCGCGGTCGACTTCGAGATCGTCGCGGTCGACCGGCCCGGCTTGCTCAAGGACGTGCTCGACGTCATCGGCGGCATGAACAAGTCGGCCACGCGCGTGACCGCCGACGTCCAGAGCGCCGCGCGCGCGCGCATCCACTTCCGCGTCGACGTGAAGGACCAGGACGAGATCGAGTACATCAAGGACAACGTTCGCCGCATCGCCGACGTCACCCGCGTGTATCGCTCCAAGCCCGGCCTCAAGGCCTGAGCTCGCCGACGCCTTCCCGCGACCTTCACCTCCCTTCCCGCCGCGCGTACCGCCTCGCCGACCTAGCGCCTCGGCAACCTGCCGCCTCGCCGACGTGCGGTCTCGCCGACCTTGTGCCTCGGCAAGCTGCCTCCTCCCCGACCTAGCGCCTCGCCAACCGGCCGCGTCGCCGACTCGCAGCCCGCGTTCGGCCGTCCCCGCCGACCGGGATCCCGGGGGCACGGTGCTACCGTAGACCGCGATGAACGCGGACCCCTCGATCCCAACGGCAAACACCGACCCGCAGGAGGCACCTGCCGCGACCGTGGCCGTGCTCTTCGTGTGCATGGGCAACATCTGCCGCTCGCCGATGGCGCACGGCGTGTTCTGGACCCTCGTGCACGAGGCGGGCCTGTCCGACCGGGTCATCATCGACTCGGCCGGGACGCTGGACTACCACGCCGGCCAGGCGCCCGACGCCCGCGCCCAGCGCGCCGCCTCGCGTCGCGGCTACGACCTCTCCGAGCTGCGCGCACGCGCCCTGCAGCCCGGCGACTGCCTTCGATACGACCTCATCCTCGCGATGGACCGCGGGAACTACAACCGCGTGCGCGCGACCTGCGAGGGGAGCCGAGCGGACGTCCGCCTGTTCATGGAGCTCGCTCGCGGCCGCGCCGAGCAGGAGGTACCGGACCCCTACGGCGGTGGCGAGGAGGGCTTCGACTACGTGATGGACCTCATCGAGGCGGGCGCCGCGGGCCTGCTCGAGGAGGTGCGGGCGCGCCTCGGCGAGGGCGCATGATCGACCCGTACGACGGTCCGGCACCCCGACGGCACGTCCGCAGGGCGTGAGCGCCGCCTTCCCCCTGGCCGAGCGCGTAGGGCGGGCGCTCGGGCGGACGGTCGTCGACGAACACCCCCTCGGCGGAGGCCAGGTCGGCAGCGCCACCGCGCTGAAGCTCGACGACGGCACCTGGGTGGTGGGGAAGACCAGCCCCGGCACGCCGCTCGATGTCGAGGCGTTCATGCTGCGGTACCTGCGCGAGCACAGCGCCCTGCCGGTACCGGAGGTGCTGCACGCAGAGCCCGACCTGCTCGTGCTGGAGCGGCTGCCCGGATCGGCGGGCGGCATCTCGCGCGCGGCCCAGGCGCACGCGGGCCGGCTCCTCGCGCGGCTCCACGGTACCCACGCCGACCGCTTCGGGTTCGAGCGCGACACGCTCATGGGCCCGTTCCGCCTGCCGAACCCGTGGAGCGACGACTGGCCGGCGTTCTTCGCCGAACACCGCTTGCGTTACCTGTGCGCCGTTGCGCAGGGAACCGGCCGCCTACCCCCGGGCGAGGCCGATCGCGTCCGGCGCCTCGCGGAGCGCACGCCCACCCTCCTCGACCATGCGCCGCGCCCCTCCCTGGTGCACGGCGACGTGTGGAGCGGCAACGTTCTCTCGGACGGGGAGCGCGTCACGGGCCTCCTCGACCCGGCAACCCACTACGCCGACGCCGAGACCGAGCTCGCGTTCATCGAACTATTCGATACCTTCGGGCAGCCCTTCTTCGACGCCTACCAGCGCGTCCGGCCGCTCGCGCCCGGGTACCGCGAGCACAGGCGCGACGTGTACCAGGTGGTGCCGTTGCTCGTGCACGTCGCGCTGTTCGGCGCGACCTACCTGGCGCCGCTGCGGGAGCGCCTGGCGCGCCTCGACGTGTGAGGAGCGGCGGGTCGGCGGGGCGGGTGGGCGCGGCGGACCGCCGGCACCGGCGCGGCCGTGCCCGGGGGCCGGTTCGGAGCCACGGCACGAAAGTGCCCCGCCGGTTCCCAGCGGCACCTGACGATCACCCCTTAAGGCTGCTTCTTCCGATCTGACCTGGTTCGGGGGTCGCCACCGCGCTGGTCCGACGGGGCCCGAGAAGGATACCACGGGAGCCGGGACGCACGCAGCGTCACGCCACTCAGGCTCCGCTCATGAGGGGCGCATCCATGCGCCGACGGAGAGCCCCGTAGGCCCGTGCCCAACACGACCCCGCGATTGTGGCAATTTTGTAAGAGTCTTGTAAGAGCGTGGTGCTACCCTTGGTCTCGATGCGGGAGGAGCCCGCGTCAGAACTACCCGCGGAGACCGACATTCATTCATCCGACATCGGTCCCCGCAATCGAAGGGAGCGCACTCATGCGCAATCGTCGTGCTCAGGGCTTCACCCTGATCGAGCTGCTGATCGTGATCGCGATCATCGGCATCCTCGCCGCCGTCCTCATCCCGAACCTGCTGAATGCACGAGTCCGCCCAGGATCGCGCCGCTCAAGCGTTCGGCGCGAATGTCTTCACTGCGGTCAATGCGGCCCTCGCAGAGGACGTCACTACCAATCCAACGGATTACGACAGCGCGGACTGCACGGGTGCTGGCAGCGCCGGGAGTTACAGCTGGAACGCGGCTCCGGCGAACGTTACGGGCTGCACGGTTGTCGGGGATGACACGACCGGTGACGTGACGGTGACGGTGACAGTTGCCCAAGGCGACATTGTGAACGGCCAGACTACCTGGTAGGCGGGCCCGAGTTCCAAGTTCTGATTGCGGAGGGAGTGGCGCCTGCCATTCCCTCCGCTTCTTCCTGAATGCAAGCCGGCCAACAGGTGAATTGAGGTGATGTAATGAGGCGAAGGCTTGGCTTCACAATAATCGAGTTGTTGATCGTGCTCTCAATTCTCGGGATCCTAGCCACAGTCCTGCTTCCCCGAGTCCTAGCAGCGAGAAAGGCTGCTTTGGAGGGAGCAGCGCAAGCCTACAGCTCAAGCGTGGCCACCGCATTGTCGGCGGTTCTAGCGACGGACGAAACGCTCCAACCAAGTGATGTCGAAGCCGGAACCTTCAACTGCGGCCAGCGGGCGGCGGCGACCGAGACAGTGACCGTAAGCGGAACAGCCTTCAACTTTGGATGGGGGCCGGCTCCCGCCGCGGTTACAGCATGCGTGGTGAACGGTGACGACACGGCGGGTACGATCCTCGTAGACATCACAACGAACGTCGCGACGTATTCCAATGGAGTGCGACAGTAGCAGGCACCCACGATTCGCGCCAATTGCAGCGCGCGCCGCTCTGCACCGGTGGCGCCCGGGAGCCGTGGAGGTGTTGTCTTGCTGAGCTCGGTGGGTCTGGCTATCTGCGGCTTAATGACGAGTCGACGGCTGACTACAGGGCATGGGGTTGCGATTGCTCAGACTTTCCGGGCGGATTGCCGACCCGATTGAGGTTGTGGGCGAACGCCGCCTTCACCGCGGCACGGCCAAGTACGAACGGCCGTACCCATGCTCCGCCACAAGAAGCTCGCCCTGACTCTTCACGCTCTCCGGGCGCTCTGAGTCGCCGTTCCACGGTTGCCGCTCGATTAACATGTCGATCACGGCCGCAAGCCCGTCGCATGCCTCCGGACGCTCGGAGCGGCCAGCGGTCCCACCGGCAGCGTGCCTGGCAAAACAATAGTGCATGGCTCTCATCCACGTGCGGGCCGCGCGCGATGCTGCGGACACCCTTACCCCTTCACACCAGTGCTTACGCGCATGCCAACTCCCCCGCCGACAGCTTCCCCATGCACGCCTCCGCTGTACGGGAAAGAGTACCCGCCACGACCAACCACAGTGCGGGCGAGTGGGTGTTTCCCAAGACCTACGCAACGGCGTCGCCGGACACGGGCCCGCAACCAGTAGAGATGCATCTGCAACCCCCTTGTGCAGGTGCGGGTCGGTCGGCACCGCCGTGCGTGAAGGCGGCCCGGGCGCGCTGCTGGAGCGCGGCCACCACCTAACCCATGCGGTGTACGCAGTCGGCGCGCGCCCTACCGCCCGCATCTGGGCCGTGCTCCGCTGGGGCCCCGCCTACGCATCCCGTGACCTCCACGGCCACCCTATCAACCAACAGCGACCCCTCGCCCTCGCACTCGACATTGCCACCGACCCCGCAACCCGCGAACAACGCAAGACAGGCAAGCCGGGGCGGGCACACCGAGCTCCAGGCAACGCAAGGTGACAGGACCCCGGATCTTGGTCCGGTCAGGGTGTGAGGATTTGCTCCTGTAGGGCTTGGGGTTGTTGGCTCAGCGCTTGGCTGGGCGTGCGGTAGTCGAGGGCTCCGTGGGGACGCTCGTCGTTGTAGTGCTTCCTCCACTTCTCGATCACGACCCGGGCTTCCAGCGTGCTGGTGAACAGCTCGAGGTTGAGGCACTCATCGCGCAGGCGGGCATGGAAGCTCTCGGCGTAACCGTTCTGCCACGGCGCGCCGGGCTCGATGAACAAGGACTTCACGTCGTTCTGCGCGAGGTACGCGCGCACGGCGCGAGCGACGAACTCCGCCCCGTTATCGCTGCGAACATGCTTCGGCGCGCCGTGCAGCGTCATCAGCCGCTCCAGCTCGAGCATCACATCCCGGCCGGTCATGCGCCGCCCGACCTTGATAGCCAACGCGTAACGGGTCGCCTCGTCGATCACCGTCAAGAGCTTCAGCCTGCCGCCATCGGCAGTGGTGTCCATCACGAAATCCACCGCCCACACGTCGTGCGGCCGCTCGGGCCGCAGACGCGTCACGCCCTGCTCCGCCGAACCCAAACGGGTACGACGATGCGCCCTGGGCGGCACGCGCAGGCCGTGCAAACGCCACAGGCGCTGCACCCGCTTACGGTTCACCAGCCAGCCCTCCTTGCGCAACTCGGCCGTCACCCGCCGGTAGCCGTACCGCGGATTGCCCGCCGACAGTTCCTGCAGGCGCTTCACCAACGCCCGATCCCGATCGACCCGCCGAGGCTCGAAGCGATGCGTGCTCCTAGGCACCGCCAGCGCCTTACAGGCGCGGCGCTCGCTCACGTTCAAGGTGGACACCACGTGCTTCACGGCCGCACGCTTCCGCACGGCCGTCAGATGGGATGAGAAGGCCTGCGGCTCTACCCCTGAAGCGGCTCGGGGGAGCGGGAAGGAGCGGCCATGGCGACGAGTCGGCCCACCATCGGCCTAGATCTCGGAGATCGTAACAGCAGCCTGTGTGTCCTCGACAGCGACGGCAAAGGCACCTTGCGCGACGAGGTGTCCACCAGCCCGCACGAGGTCACGGCTTGGTTTCAGTGCCTGCCAGCCGCGCGGGTGGTGCTGGGAGCCGGCAGCCAATCGCCATAGGTGAGCCGCCAGCTGGCGGCCCTGGGGCACGAGGTGATCGTCGCCAACGCCCGCCAGCTCGGCTTGATCCACGGCTCCAGACGCAAGAACGACCGCCTCGACGCCGAGCGGCTGGCGCGTCTGGCGCGCGTCGACGTAAGCCTGCTCGCGCCCATCGAACACCGCGCTGATCAACCACGTGCGCGGTGTGCTCAAGGCCGTCGGCGTGCGCGCGCCTAGCGCCAGCTGCCGCCGCTTTCCACCGCCGCGCCTACGGCCACGTGCCGCCGCCGCTGGAAAGCGCGCTCTTTCCCATGCTCGCGACGCTCGCCAGCACCACCCAACAGATCCGCGCGCTGAACGCGCGCATCCACACCCTGGCGCGAGAGCGCTACCCCGAGACCGCGCTGCTCACCCAAGTGCGGGGCGTGGGCGAGCTCACCGCGCTCGCCTTCGTGCTCACCCTGGCCGACCCGCACCGCTTCCGGCACAGCCGCCAGGTCGGCACCTACCTGGGGCTGGCGCCCGGCCAGGACAGGTGGACCCCATGTGCCGGACAGTTCGGCTTGGTTCCTTGAGTGCGCTCACGAGCTCAGCGGTGCGCTGAGCGGCGCGGAGCGATGAACGATGGCCGGCACCAGCATGTCGGCCGTGGGGTGATGGTACACCTGCTCGGGCGTCAGATTCTCGAGGCTCTGGTGCGCCCGATCGTGGTTGTAGTAGCGCAGGTAGCGCTCGATGCCGCTCCTGGCCTGGCGTAGGTCCTCGTAAGCGTGCAGGTACACCTCCTCGTACTTCAGGCTTCTCCAGAAGCGCTCGATGAACACGTTGTCGATCCAGCGGCCCTTCCCGTCCATGCTGATCCTGACGCCGCGGCTCTCGAGCACGCCGGTGAACGCCAGGCTGGTGAAGGTGCTGCCCTGGTCGGTGTTGAAGATCTCCGGCCGACCGTGAAGCTCGAGCGCCTCGTGGAGGGCCTCCACGCAGAAGCGGCTGTCCGCCGTGTTGGAAAGCCGCCACGACAGGATCCTGCGGCTGTACGCGTCCATGATCGCCACCAGGTACGCGAACCCGGCGCGCATGGGGATGTACGTCACGTCCGACACCCACACCTGGTCCGGGCGGGTGATCTCCACCCCACCCAACAGGTAGGGGTAGACCTTGTGGCCCGCCCCGAAACCCGGCCGCGTGGTTCTGGGCTTCGGGTAGATCGCCTCGATGCCCATCAGCCCCATGAGGCGCTGCACCCGCTTGCGGTTCACCACCAGGCCGCGCTTCGCCAGCTCGATGACCAGCTTGCGGCTCCCCAGGAACGGCAGCTCCAGGTGGATCTCGTCCAGCGCGCGCATGATCGTCCAGCGTGTCGGCCGGCAACGGCGCGGGCTCGTAGTACACCGTGGAGCGCGTCACCTTCAAGAGCTGGCACTGCCGGGTGACCGGCAGCCGGGCGTCACGATCGAAGCATGGCCTTGCGCTCAGGCGCCGTCAGCGCTTGAGCTTGCCGGACAAAAAATCGCGCTCCATCGTCAACTCGCCGATCTTGGCGTGAAGCTCCTGGATCACCTCCTCCTGATCGCGCTGGCGCTCCACCCCGGAGGCGAACACGTCGATGGCGCCCTCCAAGAGCTGCTTCTTCCACGCCCGGATCTGATTGACGTGCACGCCGTACTGCCGGCTCAACTCGGCGACGGTGCGCTCCTCCTTCGCCGCCTCCAGAGCCACCTTGGCCTTGAACTGCGGAGAGTGATTCCGACGCTGCTTCTTCACGTTGCTCCCCATCCCGGAAGCCTACCGCTTCCCACCTAAGCCGGCTGTCCGGAATCCGGGGTCCACTTGTAGGACCAATCCGGCGGCAGCGACCCGCAACGCCGCATCACCAAGCAAGGCGACGTGCTCGTCCGCAAACTCCTAGTGCAAAGCGCGCAGCACATCCTCGGCCCGTTCGGCGCCGACTGCGACCTACGCCGCCACGGCCTGAAGCTCGCCGAACGCGGCGGCGCGGCCGCCAAGAAACGCGCCATGATCGCCATCGCCCGCAAACTCGCCGGCCTGCTTCACCACCTCTGGCTCACCGGCGAAGTGTACGAACCGCTGCGCCACGCCGCCGCCAACCCCGCCTGACCCCACCGCCCCGGATCGAGCGCCACCCAGGGGGCGACTGCGAGGAAACTATCGACCCGCCGAGGTCGGCCGTTAGATTGCAGCGCCCCCGACCGCACCCCCACCTGCACCCGCCACCAGCACGCGCGAGAGTGCGCAGGGAAGTATGGGACGCCGATCCACCCCAGCCCTTGACGTCAGGAGGCATTCTCAGGGAAGAAGTTTCCCTCCAGCGCCTCCTTCAGGATGCTGTTGTCGAGCTCCTTCTCGGCCAGCAGGCGCTTGAGGCGAGCGTTCTCCTTCTCCAACTCCTTCAACCGTTTGCCGTCGCCCTTATCCATGCCGGCGTACTTCCGGCGCCAGCGGTAGTAGGTCCACTCCGCGATCTCCAGCTGCTTCACGACCTCCGCGACGCTCTTGCCGGACGCCAACAACTTGTCGGCCTCCCGCAACTTCATGACGATCTGCTCGGGCGTGTGGGTCGAACCCTTCATGCGCTCTCCTTCGCACCCACACCCTACCCGGACCAACTCCCCGGGGTCAGATCAAAGGCTCCTCACGGCGTCACCCGCTCCCAAGAACGGAGCAAACAGGCACCGCAATCGAACTCGCTGAATACGCGGGACGGGGCTTAGAAAGTCTAGATGGTGGTATTCGCTCACTTCGGTCACGGCATCAGACCCTCAAGCACGCGGACGACGATTTCCTGGTCCGTCAAGGAAAGGTAAGGATGGATGGGTAGGCTCAACACCTCGCGGGCGGCGCGATCACTATGGCGCACGTGCCCTCGTCGATCGATGGGGAGAAGGCGATCCTGAGGAACGGGGTAATAGACGGCGCATCCAATTCCTCGGCGGTCGAGTCCCTGTGCTACGGCGTCGCGCCTTAGCGCTGGCAGGCCCACCGTGTACTGGTGGAATGCGTGCCCACGCGAGACTTCCGGAACCTGAAAACCGTGGGTGCCGGCCAGCAAGTCCCCGTAACGCGCAGCCAGTGCGCGACGTGCGCCATTCCATTCTTCGACTCGCTTCAGCTTGACGCGC
>CAWCUY010000013.1:0-14147 GCA_963798895.1 uncultured Trueperaceae bacterium
GCCGGCTCTGCCGCTCGTGGCCGCGACCGCTTCCGCGGTGTCGGCGGGGGTGCGGGCCGCGGCCGGAGTGGCGGTCTGGGCAGGGACCCCCGACGGCCTGGACGCCCCGTCGGCGGCCGTCGCCGTGTCGGCCGCCGACGGGGCGCCGAGCGACACGTCGTCGTCCAGCAGCCGCCCGTACAGGGCCCGGGCCTCGGCACCCGGCTCGACGCCGAGCTCCGACGCGAGCATGTTGGCGCAGCGGTGGAAGGTGTGGAGGGCACCGGCCCGGTCGCCTGCCGCGGCGAGCTGGCGCATCTGGTGCACGTAAGCGGTTTCGTCGAGCGGATCGATCTCGGTGATCCTGCGCGACCAGCGGGCCGCCTCCAGGGTCTCGTGGCGCGCTTCGAGCGCTGCGGACAGGCGGTGGAGGGCGCGCACCACGTCCCGCTGCAGCCGCGCCCGCTCCGGCGCGATCCAGTCGGCATAGCACTCGGGCAGCAACTCGCCCTCGTACGCCCGCGCCACCGCTTCGAGTCCGCTCGTGTCCCCGCCGGCGAGGGCGCCGCCCTCGCCGGCCCCGCGACCGCCGCCGCCGTCGACGCTCGCGAGGGCGGCGCGAAGGTCGCTCACGTCCGATGCCACCGCCGAGCCCAGGCGCAACGCCACGTAGGCACCGCGCTCGTCGAGTGCGTCGTGGGCGCATGGGAGGTCGCGGCGCAGGTGGTGGAGCTCGCGCCGGAGGTTCGTGCGCGCCTGTCCGTCCGGCGATTCCGGCCACAGCGTGGCGGCGAGCCGTTCGCGCGCCACCCCTTCGCCCCCGGCGAGGACGAGGAGGGCGAGCAACTCGCGGCCGCGGGCCGACACCCGCTCCCGGGCGCCCGAGCCGTCTACGGACAGCCGGAACCGCCCCAGGAGATCCACCCTCAGCTGCGCGGTCTCGGCCACGTCGTGCCCCCTCGGCAGACGGACGTCGGTATCGGTTGCCCGATCGTGGTTGGCGAACGCCCTAGCATGGGCAACCCACGGCGGCCTGTCAAGGTGGGGGCCCGTGCAGGGTCGAGGTCGGCGGCGCTTGATCCCCCGGCGCCCGCCCGACCGGGTTCGCTATGCTGCCCGCGCGGCGTCCCGCCCCATGCGGCGACGCACATGCGCCGTCGCGTCGAGGCGACGACGCCTACCGGAAGGAGCGGGTGATCATGGGGCAAGGATCGTCTACGTCGACACCTCCACCATCAAGGAGGGCAAGCTCCCGCAGGTCGAGGCTGCCATGGGTCGCCTGGCGGAGTTCGTCGCGGCGAACATGCCGCAGCTCCTGTCCTACGCCTTCTACCTCGACGAGGGGCGGCGGCGCATGACGGTGGTGGCCGTGCACCCCGACTCTGCCTCCCTGGAGCACCACATGGACACCGGCGCCGAGGAGTTCCGCAAGTTCGCTGAGCTCATCGACCTGGACGGCATCGAGGTCTACGGCGCGGTGAGCGAGGCGGTGCTGGAGCGGCTCCACGCCAAGGCCCACATGCTCGGGCGCGGGACGGTCCGCGTGCACCGGTGCTTCGCGGGCTTCAACCGTGGGGGCACGTCGGCGATGACGGGGTAGCACACCCCTGGCGGGCACTGGACGGGTGCGGCGGAACCCCCCTCCGGCTCCATCGGGTGCGCCAAGCTCGACACGCACCTGCGGCCCTGCGCCCATGCCGTGATCGACCACCGGATCGTGGAGCAGGACCGCGTCGTGGACCTCCTGGTCGCGTCCACGGTGGGGAGCCTGCACGTACCGCCGGGGTCACCGTGCTGGCCATGGTTCCCGGGTGTGGCCCGGCTGGGCGGCGGGTCACATGCAGGGCACCGTCCCGCGCGCGGCCCAGCGTCCGAGGCACGCGCACGCGGGACGTCGACCAGCACCGTCCTGCCGGAGGTGCTGGCGCGGCCACCGCGGGCGCGCCTTCTCATCGGCATCCTCACCGGCGCCTGCGCCGACGGCATCGACGCCGTGAGGCCCGCCGAGTCGCCGCCGCATGACGCGGACACGCGCCCGTGGGAAGGGCCATGGATCGACGGAGGCCCGCCGTGAACCGGGCGGGTCGGCGGAGCGCCGCGCCGACGACCCGTGCCATGCGGGCAAGCCGCGCCGCGAGGGGGCACGCCGACCGATGTGGTGCGCGGCGCGCTCCGGCGGTCACCGCACCAGGTCGCGCACCACCGCCGTCATGCCGGGCCGCAAGCCCGCCAGGTCGGCGGCGGCCACGCCTTCGGTCAGGAGGCGCACCGTGGCGACGTACGTGACGTCACCACGCACGACCTGCGAGGCATCCGCCACACGCTCCACCTCGCCGGGAAAGACCCGGCCGGGGAGGGCGTCAACTTCCACCTGCACGCGGTTGCCCACGCGTACGCCCACCACCTGGAGCTCGGTGAGGTTGGTGGTGGTCACCCGCCAGCCGCTCAGGTCGGCGAGCGTGAGCACGGCCCGCGAGCCGCCGGCGGACCCGCTCCCCGCCGCCGTCGCGCCCGCCGCGCCGGTACCGACGGCCTCCCCCACCTCCGCTCCCAGGCCGATGACGCGGCCGGCGAACGGAGCCGTCAGCGTGAGACGCTCGACGGCCAGCGAGGCGCTTTCGCTCGCGGCCACGGCCTGGGAGCGTTGGGCGCGGACCTGGGTCACCTGGGCCTCGGCCTGGGCCGCGGCAGCGCGTGCCTGCTCCACCCCGGCCTGCGCCTGCGTGATGCCGGCCTCAGCCTGCGCCTGCTGGGCCTTCGCCTGCGCCACGACGGCGTCCGGCTGCCCGGTGGTGAGGCGCAGCGCCGCGGTGGCAGCGTCGCGCTGCGCCCGTGCCGGGGCGACGGCTGCCTGGGCCACCTCCACCTGGCGCTCGGCGGCGGCCTGGGCGGCCTGTGCCACGGCGATCTGCGCGTCCGCGGCCGTCACGGCCGCCTGGGCTTCGCCGAGCCGGGCCTGGGCGTCGGCGCTGTCGAGTCGCAGTAGTGGGTCGCCCGCCTGGACGTCGTCGCCGACCTCCACCAGCCGCTCCGCCACGATGCCCGAGACCGGGAAGGCAAGTTCGGCGGTGCGCAGCGGTGCGACCTCGGCCTCGGCGGAGGTGGCCACAGGGAGGGCGGGGGCGCCCTCGGCGGAAACCGCGCCGGTGGAGGTGCCCGCGCCGAAGCCGGTGGCAGGTGCCGAAGCGCGACCGGCGGCGCCCGAGGTTTCCGCCGCACCGGCGTCGCCGTCCCCGGAGCCGCCGGCGGGAGCGTCGGCCGCCCCGCCCACCGTGGGCACCACGCGCGCGGGTGCGGCGGCGCGGTCGGCCCCCGGGGCGGCGGTGCCGACGGCCTGGGTGGTCGGGGCACCGTCGGCGCCCCGACCGCGCACGAACAGCAGGCCCGCGACGCCGAGCGCGGCGCCGAGCACGAGCCACAGGATGGGGCGGATCACTCGCATGGTTCCTCCGGGGTGCGGCGGGGCGCGTGCCGCGACGCGTGGGGGGAAGCGTGGCGGCACGCGCCTTGCGGGCCGCGCGCCCGATCAGGGCAAGCTTCGCGCAGCGGCCGCGGCGTGAGGGCCGGGCAGGACGGGCGGCCCGCGCCAGCGGGTCTCACTCCGCCCCAGCCGCGAAGGCGCGGATGGCCTCGGGATCGTCGATGACCTGCTCCACCGCGCCGTCGTGCATCTGCACCACGCGGTCCACGAAGCGGCACATGCGCAGGTCGTGCGTGACCATGATGCCGGCGCGCTGGTTGTCGTGGATCAGCGCGGCGAAGGTCTCCACCACCTGGTACGCGCGCTCGGTGTCCAGGCTGGCGGTGGGCTCGTCGGCCAGCACGACGGCCGGCCGGTGGATGAGGGAGCGCGCGATGGCCACGCGTTGCTGCTGCCCTCCCGAGAGCTGCGAGGGGAGGCTGTCGAAGCGGTCGCCCAGGCCGAGCTGGTCCAGCAGCTCACGAGCCCAGCGCACGCCGGCGGCGTCCTGGCGGCCGTTGAGCGCCAGCATGAGCGTGACGTTCTCCAACGCGGTGAGGTACGGCACCAGGTTGTTGGCCTGGAAGGTGAAGCCGATGTTCCGGCGGCGGAAGCGCGTGAGCTGCCGATCGCTGAGCTCGTGGATGTCCTCGTCGGCGATGCGCACGGTGCCCTCGGTGGGGCGCAGCAGGCCCGCCAGCATCGCCAGCATGGTGGTCTTGCCCGAACCGGATGGGCCCACCAGCGCCACGAACTGGCCGGGCGCAACCTCGAGGGAGACGTCGTCGACGGCGGTGATGACCTGCGACCCGAGGGTATAGGTCTTGCGTAGCCCGTTGGCCGACAGGGCTGGCCCGCCTCCCACCGGGAAGTCGCCGCCGCCGGGCGCAGGGCGCCCCCTGGCGGCCCTCACTTCCCCAACCCCAGCGCCCGCAGCGGCTCGACGCGCAGCGCCGCGCGGATGGCCACCAGGCCGCCCAGCGGGCCGATGACCAGCAGGCCCACCAGCGCGGAGGTGACGTTTCCCGCCTGGAACACGATGGGCACGGTGGCGGGGAAGGTGGCAGCCAGTGCCAGGGTGCCCAGGCCGCCCACCCCAACGCCGACCAGGTTGGTGAAGACGATCTGAAGCACCGCCGCCGTGGCCACCAGTGCGTTGGAGGCGCCGATGGCCTTGAGCATGCCGATCTGCCCCAGCTTCTGCAGCGTCTGGATCTGAAAGAAGCCCCCGACGACCAGGATGCCTATGACCAGCGTGAAGCCGCTCTGGGTGTTGAGGGTGCTCTGCTGGGCGGTGTAGCCGGGGATGTTCTCATAGGCGGTCTTGAGGTCCACGGCCCGCACCGACCGCACGGCGCCCTCGATCCGCCGCGCCAGCGCGCCCGTGGCCACGCCGGGCGCGCCCTTCACCGCCACCACGTTGAATACCAATGTGCGACCGTCGTCCCGCAGGTTGCCCTTGGGCTTGACGCGGTCGAAGGTGGTGAGGGGCACGAGGAGGGTCGGGGCGATCTGGTACTGCTGCCCGCTGGTGATGCCCACCACGCGCAGGTCGTAGCGCTCGTCCACCGCGCCCTGGGTGGAGCGCACCGTGAGGATGTCGCCGACCTCGTAACCCGTGCGCAGTGCCGCCTGGCGGCCCAGCACCACCTCGTTGCCGCGCGACGAGCTGAAGCCGGGGCCCCGGAGCACGCCGGGGTCACCGGGGCGGCCGGGCTCGACGCCGATGAGGGAGACGCGCAGCCCCGGGTCCTGGCCGGCCGTTGCGTCGGAGGCCTGCGCGACGCTCGCCGAAGTGGCTGCGCCGACCGCGCGCGCGGCGCGCGGCTCGACGACGGTGGAGGCGAAGGCCAGGGCGCCCTCGTCCGCCACGCCCTCGACGCGCCGCACGGAGGCGACCACCGAGCGGTCGAACTGGCTGGCGGCGAACTGCAGGTCGGCCGTCTGCTGGTACACCAGCAGGTCTGCGTCGAGGTTGCTCACGAACTGCCGGTTGCCCTGCCCCAGCCCCTCCCCCAGCCCCGAGAGGAAGAGGATCAGGGTCGTGATGAGCGCGATCACCGACGCGATGGACGCGAAGCGTCCGAGGTTGCGGACGATCTCCTTGATCGCGAGGGTGGCGGCGAGAGCGAGGGTCATGGGGTTTTCAGCCGGGGCGAACGTGTCGTGCGTGGAGGCCGGCCCGATCCCACGAAGTGCCAACCACCACGTCCCCTTCCCCTGACCCGATGGTACGACCTGGGCCGGGCGGCACCGTAGGCGCGCGTACGGTGCTCCGCAGCGCGGCCACGTCCACTGGCGCGGCCACGGGCTGCGGCGCGGCCACCACGACCGTGACCACGCACCCGCGCCGAACCGGAACAACGCGGTGTCCACTCGACAGGCCGCGAGCCGGTGCGAGTCGGGCCACGCCGATGGAGGTCAGCAGAGAGCGCATCGACCGGTTCGTGGGCGCATCTCCGATCCACAGGGGGGTCCGGCTCGCTCCGACGAAAGACGTCGACCTGCACCGAGCTCACCGGTCGGCTGGTCGCTGGGCCTCGGGAACGATGGCGCTAGGCGCAGGAGCCGTTCCCCTCCCCACCTGGAGGACGTTTGGCTCTTGCGCGCGTCGCCGCAGATCCTAGGCTTCGGGTACACGCACCATCCGGTGTCACGGTTCCATTCGGAGGCTACGGTGAGGGGGAAGGCCATGAAGCTCGGTGCCCGAAGCCGGCAGGTGGCGGCCCTTGTGGCGGCGGTGACGCTCGCCGGGCCGGCGGCCGCGCAGGACTTCGCTCCGCGTACGGAGTACCGCTACGTCGGTGACGCGACGCTCACGGTGAACTTCCTCGATGAGCTGGGGAACTACCTCGACACCAGGACGTACCCCTACGAGGTGCTCATCCTGGCGGGCCCCCCGCGGCGACTCGGCCGTGAGGTCGAGGACAATCCGGTGCACCTCGAGATCCGCGCGCGCTCCGTGGAGGCGCAGACGGTCGAGGGGCAGCTCGGGCTGTCCTCCGCCTCGGCCGGCACGATGACCGGCATGGTCCGGCATTGGACGCTGCAGATCGACGGGGGTCGGATCGACGGCCAGCTGACGGGCGCGGAGGAAGGCAAGATCGGCCTCGTGCTGGACGAGGTCAACTACGTCAATTCGCGGCGCGACCGGGGCGTGCTCGGGATCGGCGTCAGCTACGACACCATCGCAGGCGGAAGCATCCTTCAAGGGACGCTCGACGAGACACGCGCGCAACTCCACATCGAGGGCGACGTCACGCTCGCCGATCGACCCTTCTCGTTCGACGTAGCGGCCGTACGCGTCGACGTGACCGGCCGGCCGATGCCGATCCCCGGCGCGGCGGCCGATCCCAAGGTGCCGCAGGAGGACGGCGCGAAGGACGGCGGCACCGAAGGGGACGCCGGGACCAGGGGGACGACACCCGCGACTGCGCCTGCCCCCGCCACGCCGTCGGGCACGAACCCGCTCGCTACGCCCGCCGTGAACCCCCTCGCGCCGCCCACCGCCAACCCCCTCGCGGACCCCTTCGTGGGGCGCTTCTCGGGCGAGGGCGTGGCCGTGGCCCTCGAGCCCGCGCAGGAAGGCTATGCGGGGATGCTCGAGTACCGTGGCCAGCAGTACCCGTTGCGCGCCACGGCGCAGGCCACCCTCATGCGCGGCACCTTCGACAGCGGGGGCAACGCGTTCCCGTTCGACGCGACCCTCGACGGCGACGCGCTGACCCTGAACACGGGCGGCGCCAGCTACGCGCTGCAGCGGGAGCCGGCGCCGGCGAACCCGCTAGGCCAGTGAGGCTCGCGCCCAGATGGCTCTCAGCAGGTTGATCGGCGCCGCGTTGGCCGTCGGCATCGCGTGCGGCGGCGTCAGGGCCCTGGCCGACGGAACCGCCGAGCCCTTCACGGGGGACTACGCGGGCGCTCAGCTCGAGTTGCGCCTGTGGCCCCTCGGTGACGCCTACCAGGGCCGGCTGGACCATGCGGGCATCGCGTATGCCGTGGAGGCGCACGTCTTCGAACACGAGCTGCAAGGCACGTTCGAGAGGTCGGGAGACGCCTTCGCGTTCGCGCTTCGGCCGGAAGCCGGCGCCTTCGTGCTCGCCAGCGGCGGCGGCGCCTACCGTCTCGAGCGGCGGGGAGGGGGGCCCGAGCCGTTCGAGCCCGTGTGCGCGAGCCCGGGCCAGGTCGTCCACCTTCCCGACCCCGCCCTGAAGGCGGCAGTGCTGGACGCTCGCGGCATGCCGGAGACGGACGTGACCTGCGGGGACCTCGCCGATCTGGTCGAGCTGTCGGCCGACGATCGTGGCATCGTCTCGTTGACGGGGCTGCAGCACGCCCGACAGCTGCGCCTGTTGACGCTCCGGAACGATCTGGTGGCGGATCTCGAACCCCTCCGCAAAGTCGGCGGGCTCCAGCAGCTCTACCTGGCGGGCAACCGGGTCACCGACGTCGAGCCGCTGCAAGACCTGCGCGAGCTCAAGGTGCTCGACCTGAACCACAATCGGGTGTGGGACCTCGGGCCGCTCGCGGGCCTGACCTCGCTCGACGAGCTCGACCTAAGCAACAACCTGTGTGCGGACCTCACGCCCCTTGCCGGCCTTGCCAGACTCGAGGCACTTCGCCTGCGTGGCAACCGGATCGTCGATCTCGAGGCGCTGGCGGGCATGGAACGCCTCACGCAGCTGTCGATCAGTCTCAACGTCGTCGGTGACGAGCAGCTCTACTGGCTGTCCGAGCTGAGGCGGCTCGAGGACCTGTGGATGGTCGGTACGAACGTCACCGATCTGACGCCACTCGCCGGCCTCACCAACCTGCGCTTCCTCGACGCCGAGGGCAATCGCATCACGGATCTCGCGCCGCTGTCGGGATTGGCGGGCCTGAAGGAGGTGTACGTGCGGGACAACGACATCGAGGATCTGGGACCGATCGTGACGAGCGCCTGGGTCGGACCGGACGTCATCGTGGACGTGAGTCTCAACTGCCTCGAAGTGGCCGCTTTCGCCGACGACATGCGCGACATCCGGGACCTGCGCGAGTGGGGCGTGGACCTGTCGTACCGGCCGCAGCGAGAGGCGCGTCCATGACGGGCCTATGGGGCGCGCCATGACGCGGGCCGACGAGGCGCGCCGGTAACGCACGCCCTGGAGGCGTGGAATGCCGGGTGCCGAGGGCCGGACGTGACCCGGCCGGGGCCGCCGAGCGGCCCGGGAGGCGGCGCATGAGAGCATGGATCGCCGGGCTCGTGGCGATGGCGGCAGTTGCCGGTGCTCAGGGCTTCGAACGCTTCTACGAGGCGGTTCCCGTTGTCGTCCCGCAGGCTTACGGGGGCCACGACTACGTGCTGCCGCTCGATCTCGGCACCGTCGAGAACCTCGCGCTGTTCGACCTGGGTGACCCCGAGCGTACCCTCCTCGAGGCCAACGGTTTCGTCGTGGTGCCCGCCGCATGGGGGGAGTTCTACCAGCTCTACGAACGCAACAGCTATCCGGTCGCCGTACCGGACGACGAGGAGCGCGACGCCTACCTGGGCTACGCACCGATGTTCATCACCACCGACGCGGTGCTGCACGCCTACCACCTCGTGTTCGACAAGATCCTGCGCGAGCTGGAGCGGCGCGAGCTGGCGCCGCGGCTCGCCCACCTCACGGACGCGTTGACCGTCGCGGCAGAACGAAGGTGGACACAGATGCGCGGCACCGAGCTCGAGGACGCCGCCGGCGTGACGCTGGCGTACCTCGGTGTGGCGCGCGCGCTGCTCGGATCGACGGCTCCCGCGCCGCCGCAGGCGGTGCGCAATGTGGTCGAGGCGGAGCTGGACCTGATCGACGCGCACGAAGCGGTGGCCCTGTCGCCCCTGTTGACCTCGTCCACGGGTTGCGCGGATCCGTACCGCGAGAACTGCACGCAGTACCGACCGCGCGGGCATTACACCGCCTCGGCGGAGCTGGAGCGCTACTTCCGCGCCATGACCTGGTACGGCCGCGTGACGCTCAGATCGTGCTCAGCGCTCGAAACGCGCGCCGCGCTCCTCCTCACGGATCTGCTGCGCACGACACCGGTGGACGGCGTTCCCGCCGAACAGGCGTGGGCATCGCTCTACGACGTCACGTCGTTCTTCGCGGGCACCTCCGACGACCTCGGGCTCCGCGAGTACGCCGCGCTGGCCGATTCCATCTTCCCGGACGCGACCGGGTGGGCGTCGCTCTACGACGGCGAGCGTGTCGCGGCTTTGCAGGAGGCCGTCCGGGCCCTGCCGCCCCCCCGCATCGACGCGCTCGTCGTGGGGGCCGGAACGTCCGCGGCGGCCGCGGAGGAGCGGGCCCGCTCGACGCAGGGCTTCCGCTTCCTGGGCCAGCGCTTCACGCTCGACGGCTACATCCTGAGCCAGCTCACCTACCCCCGAGTAGGGACGCCGGCGCTGCCGCGGGCGCTGCCGCGCGCACTCGACGTGCCCGCGGCATTGGGCAGCGCCGAGGCGCTCGCCCTGCTGGTGGACGCCGGAGAGACGCGCTACGCGCACTACCTCGAGCGTCTCGGCGCCACGCGCTCCGAGCTGGCGGCGTTGGACCTTCGGGCCTGGACCGCGTCGCTGGCCGGGGGATGGCTGCGCGCCCTGCGCGCGCTCCTGAGCGAGCACGGCACCGCGTTCCCCTCGTTCATGCGCACCGACGCGTGGCAGCGCAAGGACCTTCAAACCGCGCTCGCCAGCCTGACCGAGCTCAAGCACGACACGGTGCTCTACGCCAAGCAGATGATGGCCGAGCGTGGCGCCGGACCCTTCGACCTTCCGGGTGGCTACGTGGAGCCCGATCCCGAGGCGTTCGCGCGCATGCTCGCGCTCGTCCGCATGACGCGCGGCGGCCTCGAGGATGCCGGCCTGGTGCCCGCGTGCCGCGCGCGTGCCGGCGCCTGTGAGAATCTGAGCGCAGCCAACCTCGCCGACCTCGAGAGCATGCTGACGTTCCTCGTATCGGCCGCGGAGCGCGAGCTCGCCGGGGCGACTCTCGACGCCGACGACTACGCGCGCATCCTGTACTTCGGCGGATGGTTGGAGGACATGACGTTGAGGAGCAGCGACAACGCCGAAGATCCAGACGTGGCGCCCGGCACGCTGGCCGGCGACGAGCAATCCGCCCTCGTGACGGACGTGGCCACGTCCACCTACGGCGACGTGCTGCACCAGGCCACGGGACGCGTGAGCGAGATCTACGTGGCCGTGCCCGCGGTGACGTTGCGAGTGGGGCCGGGCCCCGAACCGGGGCAGGACAGGTACGAGCTCGTGCGCGGCGATGGCATCCAGCTCGCCAAGGGCGGTGTGTTCAGCGTCTACGAGTTCGTGATGCCGCCCGACCGGCGCCTCACCGACGACGATTGGCAGGCTGCGCTGGAGAGCGGCGGCGCGCCGCCCATGGCCGGCTGGACCGAGCTGTTCACAGCCCCGTGAGGGCCGCCGCGACGCTCCTCCGCACTGTCCTGCGGATGCTTCTGCCGGCTCTCCTCCCGTGCCTCGCGGCTGCCGGCGATCCCGCGTACGTGCTGGAGCACGGCGACCTCGTCTACGTTGGTGCGACACTGGTGGCGCCTCCGGGCTCGCCGCCGGACGATCCCCGCTGCCGCGGCCTGCCGCTCCCCGCAGACTGGGACGTACGACGCGCCCTTCCCTGGACCGAGGCGGAGGGGGTGTGCCTCGTGCTCCTGTGGCGGCCTTGGAAGGACTTGCCGACCGCGCGTTGGTCGTCCGCGCCCAGCCCCATCACCGACCTGCACGACGTCTGGGGCGCGAGCGCCCATGTCGCCCTCATGGCCGAGGCTTCCGCGGGGTACCGCGAGGTGTGGGTGTCGTCGGGCCTGCCGCGCCCCGGCCTCGACGCCCTGATCCTGGACGTCGACGGCGACGGCGCCCGCGAGCTCGCGCTGCTCGAGGGCACGTACGCCGCCGGTCGCGACGGCCCGGCCACCTCGCTGAGCGTGTGGCGCTGGAACGGCTTCGGCTTCACGCTGGACGCTCGCGCCGCGGTGCCCGCAGGGCGGCGTCTTGCCCTGGGGCGCCGGGGGGAGCGGGAGGTCGCCGTGGTGACCGGCACGCCCTGACGGCGGCCCCGCGCTCAGCCCGCCGTCGGAGAGGCCACGGGGACCCGTGCCCGAACCCGAGACCGCCGCAACGCGAGGATCCGCGCGAGCGCGACCGCGATCTCGCCGAGGAGCCAAAGGGACGCGAGCAGCGCGACGTCCGGCAGCATCACCAGCGCGCGCAGGCTGAACCCGCGCCCCATCCACGCCCGCACCCCGAGCGCCACCGCGGCGATGACCACGGCTGCGAGAAGCGGCCCGACAAGCAGCGAGGCCACCCGGCGCCAGACCCTCCAGGAGCGCGCGCTGCGGGCCCAGCGCCCGGCGCGCAGCACCGCCCAGCCTTCGAGCGCCACGACCAGGACGAGCAGTGCCACCGCCGCGAGACCGTAGCGGCGCACCGTCCCGTCTTGAGCCGGCGGTACCCCGCCCAGCGCGAGTGCGACGACGCCATCGAGCAGCCGCGGGTACGCGGAGAACGCCGAGATCAGGTTGTCCTGGTTGACCAGCACCACGACGCCGTCGCCCCGGTCCGGGTAGAGCACGACGTCGGCGTGGAAGGTCTCGTTGGCGCCGCCGTGGTAGACGCGGCGCCCGTACGCGTCGGAGGCCAGGAACCAGCCCATGCCGTAGAAGGGGAAGGTGGCGGAGCCGCGCCGCAGCCGCGCCGCGGAGGCCGGCTCGAGCACCCGAACGCCGTCGAGCACGCCGTCGCTCAGCATCGCCCGGGCGTAACGGGCCATGTCGGCGGCGGTGGACACCACGTACCCCGACGGCGTGCCGTAGCGCGGCAGCCACTGATGCGCAGGCCACGAGAGCCCGAATGCCAGCGCGTGCCCTCGCGCGAGATCACCGACCCGCGCCGGCTCCGCGGTGGTGTTCGTCATGCCGAGCGGCGCGAACACGTGCCGGCGCAGGTAAGCGGGGTACGACTCGCCCGACACCGTCTCGACGAGCAGGCCGAGCAGGTCGTAACCCGCGTTCAGGTACTGGAAACGGGTGCCGGGCTCGGCGTTCGGACGGGCGTGAGCGAGTGCACGCCCGAGCGCCTCGAGGCCCTGGTCGTCGCGCAGGTACGACGCCTCCTGGAACGTCAGGTCGGTGAGGCCCGAGGCGTGGCCGAGCAGGTGGCGCACCAGGATGCGGTCGGCCGCGCCGGCCTCGGAAACGCGGAACCACGGCAGGTATCGGGTAACGGGCGCGTCGAGCTCGAGCGCGCCGCGCTCGACGAGTTGCATGACCGCGAGCGCCGTGAAGGACTTCGACACCGACCCAAGCAACATGGGCGTGTCGGGCATCATGGGTCGCCCGGGCGCCGCGCTGCCGTACCCGCGCACCAGCACGGTCTCACCGTCCTGCACGATCGCGATCGCCACGCCGGGGAGGGCGCTGTGGGTCATCGCGCCTCTCACCCAGGCGTCGACCCGGTCGGGCGCTAGCGGGGCCGCGGCGAGGGAGGACCGCGGCAACGCGCCCGCGACCAGCGCCAGCGCGGCGAGGATGGCGTTGACGACGACGCGCCGGCGCGCGCCGCGCGGCGCCGCCAGCGGCGTCGGGTGGCGTCCCGGAACCGGGCGATGCATCATCTCCGTGATGGTAGGTCGAAGGGACGCGCTCGCCCACGGCCATCCGTCCCTGCGTCGCCGTGCTTGCGGCGTTGCCCAGATCCCGCCGAGGGTCGGCCCGGTCACGCCAACCCTCGGACGCGTTCGACGCTAGGCCATCGTGCGACGGTACGTGACCCTGGCGACCCCCGTACGGATCACGTCGGCGACCACCGAGGTCAGCGCGCGCGACCACGGCACGTAGACGTCGTCCAGGTACACGAAGGGCCGTGCCCGCCCCGCTGCGTCCAGCGCCCTCCGCGCGGCCTGTTGCGCCCCGCCGAGAAACGTGTCGGGCCCGCACGCCAGCGACCGGCGCGTGGCGTTGGCCGCCGCCAACAGACGCGGCTCAGCGGGGATAGATGGTCTCGCCGCGTTCCAACATCGCCACGAACTCCCGCACGCGCCTCTCGCGGGTGGCGGGGCGCCTGGCGGCGTCGATCCGGTAGAGGATCGCGTAGCGGTTGCGGCTGTCGAGCGCGTCGAAGTAGGCCTTCGCCCTAGGGTTCTCCTCGAGCACGGCCGCGAGATCAGCCGGCACCTCGGCCTGTCCCTGGGAGGGGTAGGCGGCGTCCCAGCGGCCGTCGGCTCGTGCCGCCTCCACTTCGCGGAGCCCTGCCGGGCGCATGCGGCCCGCCCCGAGGAGACGATCGACCTGCTCTCGGTTCGCTCGCGACCAACGACTGCGGGACCGTCGCGGCGTGAAGCGTTGCAGGAACGCGTTGTCGTCCAGGCCACGCTTCTGACTATCGATCCAGCCGAAACACAGCGCCACCTCGACGGCTTCGGCGTAGCTGGGGCCGGGCACGGGCGAGGCCTTCTTGGCGATGGCGAGCCACACGCCCTGCGAGCCGTCCCCGTGGTGCTCGAGCCACGCCTCCCAGGCCCCGGCGCTGTCGACGCGCAGCAGCTCGAGGCCGCCCGGTAGATCCTGCGGCACGCGAACCCCTCCCTTCCCGCCGGCCGGCGTTCGGGGCAGCCGGCGCCCTCGCACCCACACGTTCCTTCGCCCGCGACCGGCGCGTTGCCCAAGC
>CAWCUY010000014.1:0-440217 GCA_963798895.1 uncultured Trueperaceae bacterium
CGGGCAGTTCCACGACGGACGGTTGCACGGCCGTCGGTCCGGCGGCCGGCGGTCCCACCGCGGTCGGTCCGGTGGGGGGTGGTTCAGTGGCGGTTGGTTCGGCGGCGGGTGATCTAGCGGCCGGCAGTTCGACGGCGGTCGGTCCGCTGGCGGTTGGTTCGATGGTGTCCGGCCCCACCAGGGCGCGGAGGTCAGTTCCGGTCGATGCAGCAAAAGGGGGCGCCACCCGACGAGGGGAGAGGGTGGCGCCCATGCGGAGGAATGGGGGTCTAGGCTCGGTGGTGGCTCAGCAATGCCGCGACGTACTGCGCACGGTTCGAGTAGCCGAGCTTGTTCAGGATGTTGGAGACATGCGCGTTGACGGTCTTGAAGGAGATGTTCAGTTCCTCGGCCGTCGCGCGGGTGTCGCGCCCCTTGAGCAGGAGGCGCGTGACGCGCAGTTCCATGTAGGTGAGGCCGGACTTCCAATGGTAGGTCTTCTGGGAGGACGCGGCAGCGTAGATGCCGCTCAGCAGCGCCGTCTCGTCCGTAGACTCGACCACGCCGCTCACGTGGTAGCTCGCGAGGCAGTCCTGGTAAGCAGGATGACCGCTTTGCGTGACGACGAGCGTTCTGGCGCGTTCGACGCTGTTCAAGACCTCGAGCTGTCCGAAGGCCCACGTCAGGGGGTAGTCCAGGATGACCTCGGCCACGCCGCCGCCAGCGGGGTTGGGCGACGCGAGGCCGGAGCGCACGAGGACCTCCTGCACGAGGTTGCTGAAGCTCTCGTGGGCCACCTTGAGCCTGACGCCGATCTTCTTGCTCGACATGGTGCACCTCTCCTCCATGGGGTGTGTCCCGTCCGTGCCGATCGCCTGGTTGGCTTGGTTGGGATTCCTATGGTGGCCAGAGGTGGGTTACGTCACGGTTGCGTCGCCCCGCGGGAGCCGCGCGCCACGCGACGCCAGCCTCCCGCTCGTGGTGGAAGCGGCTGCGCGCCCTCAAGAGGCGTGTGGACGCGGGCACGGCTCGGGCCGGTGGAGCGTGCGCCGATACCGAGGTGGTCTGGGTCGCCGGGACGGCGGCGGTCCGCGGCGCGCATGGGGAAGGGAGCAGCGGGTGCTGCCCGAACGCGGATCGGCCCCGCGTGCCGGGTTTCGGCGCGGTGCTCCTGGCGCTCGACCTCGCCGCCGCCGGATCAGCCCCGCCGTTGGGAAGGGGGGACAGCGGGTGCCGGCCGAGCGCGGATCGGCCCCGCGTACCGGGGTTCGGGGCGGCGCGCCCGGCGCTCGACCTCGCGGCCGCCGGATCAGCGCCGCATGCGGGGGTCCAGCAGGTCGCGCAGGCCATCGCCGAGAAGGCTCCAGCCGAGCACCGTCCACACGATCGCCAGCCCGGGTACGAGGGCGGGGTACACGGTCATGGCCAGGAACCCCTGCGCCTCGCGCAACATGTTTCCCCATGACGGGACGTCGGGCGGGGTGCCGAGACCCAGGAAGCTGAGCGCCGCCTCGGCGAGTACGGCAACGGCGAGGCTGAGGCTTGCCTGCACCACGATGGGGGACATCGCGCCCGGCAGGATGTGGCGAGAGAGGAGCCGCGCGTGGTGCGCTCCGAGCGCCCGGCCCGCCTCCACGTAGTCGCGCTCCTTCAGGGTGAGAACGGATGCGCGCGTGATGCGGGCGAAGATCGGCACCGTAGCGAGCCCGATCGCGGTCATGGCGGTGAGCGTTCCGGGCGCGTACACGGCCGCCAGAAGGAGCGCCATGAGGATGGCGGGGAAGGCGTACAGCACGTCGACGAGCCGCATCACGACCTCATCGGCGACGCCGCCGACGTAGCCGGCCACCGCGCCGGCCAGGCTGCCCAGCGTGAGGGCGAGGCCCACCGCGATGAAGCCGACGTACAGCGTCCCCCGTGCCCCCACCAGCACGCGACTGAAGAGATCGCGGCCGAACTCGTCGGTGCCAAGCCAATGGTGGCTCGTCGGCGCCTGGAGTTGTGCGGCGAAGTCCAACGCGTTCGGGTCGAAGGGGAGCCACACGAAGCTGAGGAGCGCCGCGGCCACGATCACACCGATCAGGAACGTGCCCAGGTACAGGTTGAGGCGGACCGAGTGGCGCATCAGTCGTAACGGATGCGCGGGTCGAGGAACCCGTAGGAGACGTCTACCAGGAAGCTGAGACCAACGATGGTGGACGCGTACACCAAGATCTCGCCCTGCAACAGCGGGAAGTCGCGGGTGCCGATGGCGGTGAGAGCGAGACGTCCCATGCCGGGGAGCGAGAACACCTGTTCGATGATGATGGAGCCGATGAACACGTTCGTGAGGCTGAGGCCGAGGATGGTCACCAGCGTCACCAGCGCGTTGCGCATGGCGTGGACGAGCACCACGCGGCGGGGAGCCAAGCCCTTCGCGCGCGCCGTCCGGACGTAGTCCTGGTCGAGCGTTTCGAGCATGGCCGCCCGCGTCATCCGTGTCATGACGGCGGCCTGGCCGAAGCCCAACGCGAAGACGGGCAACAGGAGGCTTCGGACGGTTCCCCACGGATCCTCGCTCCAGGCGACGTACCCTCCGGCCGGGAGCCAATGGAGGCGAACGGCGAACAGCAGGATGAACATCAGGCCGAGCCAGAAGCTCGGGATGGCGGCGCCCACCTGCGACAGCGTCGTCAAGAACGGATCGAGGGCGGTCCCGCGCTTCAACGCCGCGGCCACGCCGAGCGGAAGCGCGAACAGACACGCGATGAGCGCGGCGCCGAGCGCCAGCGGCACCGACACCCGCAGTCGATCACGGATGAGCTTCGCAACCGGCTTCTGATAGTTGATCGATTCGCCGAAGTCGCCGCGGATCACCCCACCGAGCCAGGCCACGTAACGCTTGGGAGCGGGTTCGTCCAGGCCCAACTTGGTCCGCAGCGCCGCGAGCGACTGCGGGCTGGCGTTCAACCCCAGGATGATCTCGGCTGGGTCCCCGGGCACGGCGAGCAGAGCGGAGAACACGAGCATGGAGGCCAGCACCACGCTGACCGCGGCGGTGAAGAAGCGACGCAGGGTGTAGCCGAGCATGGTGGAGCGCGACGGCGGGCGGCGCTACCGCCGCCCGCCGTCGGCCTCCCGGGGAGCCTACTCGGCCCGGTACACGCGGGTCATGTCGATCGCCGGCGTGGGTTGGTTGGTCCAGAAACCGTAGATGTCGGTCCGTGCCGCCACCAGATAGGGCGGGCTGAAGACCCAGACGTTGACCGCGTCGTCGGCGATGATCTTCGCGATCTGCTGATAGTCGGCGACCTGCACGTCCTGGGATTGCGCGCGCTCCGCCTGATCGAGGAGGTTGCGGACCACCGGGTTGTCGTAGTGGAAGTAGTAGTCGGGATTGCCGTAGACGTTGATGTCGCGTGGCTCGGAGTGACCGATGATCGTCATGTCGTAGTCGCCGCCGAGGAAGATGCGCTGGATCCACGTGCCCCACTCGACCACCGACAGCTGGGTATGGATGCCGACCTGCTCGAGCTGCTGAGCGATGACCTGACCGGTCCGCCGCTCGATGTTGTAGGGCTCGGGCAGCTCGAACTTGATCGTGAACCCGTTCGGATAGCCCGCCTCGGCCAGCAACGCCTTCGCCTTCTCGGGGTCGTACGGGTAGGTCCCGGTCAGGTCGATGTAGTACGGCTCGGCCGGCGTCATGTGGGTGCCGATGACCGTGCCCAGTCCGAACATCGCACCCTTCACCAGTGCCTGTTTGTCGATGGCCATGGTGATGGCCTGCCGCACGCGCTTGTCGTTCAACGGCTCGCGCGCGTTGTTCAGGGCGAGCGTGATCTCCGTCGTGCCGGTGCCCTCGGTGCCCTTGAGGTTCGGGTCGTCCTTGAGCTGAAGGTACTGCTCGGGTTGCAACGCCACGCCGATGAGGTCGATGTCACCGGCCTGCAAGGCGGCGAAGCGGGTGTTGGGGTCGCCGATGATCTTGAAGACCACCTTGTCGAGGTACGGCACGCCGTCGAGGTAGTAGTCCGGGTTGCGCTCGAGCACCACCTGACTGCCCTCGGTATAGCTGACGAACTTGAACGGGCCCGTGCCGATCGGCTCGCTGCGTTGCGTGTCCGCCTTCGCCGGCGGGTAGATGATCGAGTCGGGCCGCGCAAGGTTGAACAACAGGCTCGACGTCGGCGCGTTGAGGTGGAATACGACCGTGTCTGCGGAGGGCGCCTCGATGGTGTCGATCGCGGCGTAGTACTCGGGGTGGGTGTGCCCCGAGTCCTTGTCCTTGGCGCGCTCGAACGTCTTCACGACGTCGTCGGCCGTGAAGGGGGTGCCGTCGTGGTACGTGACGCCGGTGTGCAGGTGGAACGTCATCGTCAGGCCGTCATCGCTCGTCTCCCACGAGGAGGCGAGGGCCGGGACGATGTTGCCGTCGCGGTCGAAGCGCACCAGACCCTCGTAGACGTTGTGGTACACCACCCGCGGGATCTCCTGCGACGTCGACGCCGTCGGGTCCCACCCCGGCGGGTCGGCCGTGATGGCGACCGTGACAGTGCCCCCCGCCTGTGGGGGCGGGTCCTGCGCGAGCGCGGTTGCGGCCACCAGCAGTGCGGCCGAAACGAGCACCATGAGCTTCTTCATGATCCTCCTCCTAGAGGGTCGAGGGCCGCCCCGGCCCGACGGCGGGCCGAGCCAGCTACCTCGCGATTGCGTTCTTCAGCGCTCAAGGTACCGCACCGTCGTGGCGGCGTAAAGGCGCGCCGCAGCGACGGTGTCGGAGAGCCGCACGAACTCGTCGACCTGGTGCGGGATGGTGCGGTCTCCCGGCCCGATGGTGACGATCGGCACGTTCTTCCACGCGCGCAGGAAGGTGCCGTCGGTCGCCCCGGGGACGCCGCCGTAGCGCGGCTCGAAGCCGAGTACGGCGGCGTACACCGAACGGATCGCCTCGACGAGGGGATCGCGTTCGTCGGTCTCGGTCCACGGGCGCGATTCGAAGCGCTCGAGCTCGAAACGCAGGTTCGGCGTGGACGCCTCCAGCTCGCGCGCCAGCCGGTTCATGCGCTCCATCAGCTCGTCGTGATCCTGGCCGGGCACCGTTCGCACGTCCAACCCCATGTACGCCTCGTCCGGCATGACGTTCAGCTGCGCCTCACCGCGGGCGGGCGCCGACACGATCGTGGGCGTGAACCAGGGGAGCCCGAGGTACCGGTGCTCGCCGAGGCGCGCGTGCTCCGAGCGTTCGAGGTCTCGCAGCCCCACCACCAGGTCCGCCAGGCCCCGGATCGGATTGACGCCCGCATACGGCATGGCGCCATGGCTCATGACGCCCCGCACGCGCACGTGGATCCGCATCGCGCCCTTCTGGAACAGGCAGATCTCGTTCTCCTCGGGCTCGCACACGATCGCGCCGTGGACGTCGTCCGCCCAGCCGCGCCGGACGAAGTGCTTGATGCCCAGCATCATGCCCTCTTCGTCCACGACGATCCCGAGGCGCACGCGTCCCGGCAGCTCCGGCGCCGCGCGCCGCACCGCTTCGAGCGCAGCGATCGACGCGGCCACGCCGGCCTTCATGTCGGCGCTCCCGCGCCCGTGCAGGACGTCCCCCTCGATGCGCCCCTCGAACGGCGGCACCCGCCACGCGCCGGCGTCGCCCTCCGTGACGACGTCGGTGTGCCCCTCGAACATCAACGTGCGGTCGCGTGCCGGATCGAAGGACCCGCCCGCCCAGTCGCAGATCACGTTGGGCCGCCCCGGCGCCACCTCCTCGATCACGGGTGCGAGGCCGGACTCCCTGAGGACGCGCTCGACGTACGCGGCCGCCGCGCTCTCGCCGGTGCCGCGATCGGGCTCGACGACGCTGCGGGTCCGCACCAGGCCCTGCGCCAGCTCCGCGACGCGCTGCGCGTCCACCGCCTCGGCGGCGCGCAACGCGAGATCGCCCGCTCCTGCGCCGCGATCGCTCATCGGGGAGCGGGGCGGCGGGCGCCGGCCACCGTCACAGCGGTTGCGCCAGCGGCGGGGTGAAGCGCCCATCGACGGCGGTCCAACCGCCATCGACCAGCAGCAGCGACCCGGTGACGAAGCTCGCCGCCTCGCTCGCCAGGAACACCACCGCCCCGACCATCTCGCTGGGCTGGGCCCAGCGCGCGAGCGCGCTCTTCTCGGCGTACGCGCGGTACCACTCGGGTTGCTGCTTGATCTGCTCCGTCAAGGGGGTCTCCACGACGCCGGGCGCGATGGCGTTGGCGCGCACCCCGCGGGGCCCGAGCTCCGCGGCCAGCGCACGGATCATCTGCAGCGTGCCGGCCTTGGTGGCGGCGTACACGCCCTGTCCGGGCTCCACCACCTGGGACCGGATGGAGGAGAAGAACACCAGGCTTCCGCGCCCCTGCTCCGCCATGCGGCGGCCGGCCTCCCGCATCACGAAGAAGCTCCCCTTGAGGTTGAGGCCCACCACCTTGTCGAACTCCGCGGCGGTGATCTGGAGCATGGGCTTGCGCACGTTCACGGCGGGCGTGCACACGAGCACGTCGAGGGCGTCGAGGGAGCCGATCACCTCGGCCACGCGCGCCTCGTCGGTGATGTCCAGCTCGACGCAGGCCGAGCCCGTCGCGCCGCGCTGCTCGAGCTCCGCCGCAGCGGACTCGGCCGCGCCGAAGCGCACGTCGGCGCAGGTGACGCTCGCGCCGAAGTCCGCGAGGCCGGCAGCGGCGGCACGCCCGATCCCCGATCCCGCGCCGATGACGAGGGCACGCTTGCCGGTGAGGTCGAAGAGGTCGCGGTAGTTCATGGGCTCACCCTTTCCGAGAGGGACTCGTACTCGTTGACGAGGGCGGCGGCGGCCGAAAGGCCGCCGCTCCAGAAGGCCGGGTCGCGGATGTCGATGCCGACGCTCGCAGCCAGGTCGGCCGCGTCGGCCATGCCGGTGTTCGCGAGGAGCTCGTCGTAGCGAGGCACGAAGGCGTCGGGATCCGAGAGGTAGACGTTGTACAGCCCCAGGCCGAAGAGGTAGCCGAAGGTGTAGGGGTAGTTGTAGAAGCTCCTGCCGCTCGAGTAGTAGTGCGGCTTGTGCGCCCACATCCGCGGGTGGTACCCGTCCTCGGCCAGACCGTCGCCGTACGCGTCACGCTGCGCGCCCTCCATGATCTCGTCGAGCTCCACCGGAGCGAGGGAGCGCTCGGCACGGCGCGCGAACACGGCGCTCTCGAACTCGAAGCGCGTGCGGATGTCGACCACGAGCTGGGTCGCGGAGCGCAGGTCCTGTTCCAGGATGGCGAGCCTGTCCTCCGCGGACGCCTCGCGCAGCAGAGCGCCGAGGACCAGCGTCTCACAGAAGATGCTGGCGGTCTCGGCCAGGGTCATCGGTGTGGCCGAGCGCAGGACACCGCGACCGAAGCGGTACATGCAGTCGTTGTGGTAGGCGTGGCCGAGCTCGTGGGCGAGCGTGAACACGTCGTCGAGGCCGCCGCCGAAGTTGAGCATGACGCGCGACTCCCGCAGCGCGTACACCGGCGTGCAGAACGCGCCGTTGCGCTTTCCCTTGCGCGCCGGCGCGTCGATCCACTCCTCCTCGAAGGCGCGCGAAGCGAACGCCGCGAGGCGTTCGGAGAAGCCGCCGAAGTGGTCGATGACGAAAGCCTTCGCCTCGCCCCACGTGAACGTCGGTTGCCGGGCGTCCCCGACCGGCGCGAACAGGTCGTACCACGCCAGGGCGCTCTTGCCGAGGTGGCGCGCCTTCGCCTTCAGGTAGCGGCGGAACACCGGCAGCTGCGCGCGGCACGCCTCCTGCATGGCGTCGAGGCTGGTGCGATCGATGGCGTTGTCGAACAGCGTAGCGTCCAGCGGCGTGGGCCAGGAGCGACGGCGGCTCAGCTCGAGCACCTGCCCCTTGATCCCGTTCATGGCGGCCGCGAACGGCGTGGCGTGGTCGGTCAGCAGCTCGACCTCGGCGTCGAAGGCGGCCCTGCGGACCTCCTCGCGGGGGTCGGCCTGCTCGAGGCGCAGTTGGGCCAGACCGTACTCGCCGGGCGCCGCATCCTCACCCAACGATGCCGACACGGTGGAACGTCCGATGAGATCGCCGTGCAGGCGGCCCCAGGCCGTTCCGCCGCTGGCATCGAGTGCCGCGGCCAGCGCCTCGGCCTCCTCGCCCATGAGGTGACGCGCCTCCTCCTGGGAACGCCCGAGCAGGTACGCGTAGTCCCGGAGCGAGGGCGACGCGCGCATGACGCTCTCGAGGTCGACCCCCGCGAGGTAGGCCGACATTCGGCCGATGAGCACCTCGACGGTGGCCGCGTGCGGGTCGAGGGCGGACAGCCCCGCCTGCGCGGCGTCGTCGAAGGCGTCCACCGACACGATCGAGGAGAGGTAGACGCGCAGGCGCGTGAAGACCTGGAGGATATCCTCCAGCCTGTTCAGGACCTCGTCGAGGACGCTGCCGACGACATCGGGCGCGCTCCCGGCCGCGCCGCCGGCGCGGACGCCCGCCGCGTCCATGGACGCCTCCAGCTCGCCCAACGCCGCCGCCAGCCGAGCGCGATCGCGCCCGAACGCCGGAGCGTCGGTACCCGGATAGATGGTGTCGAGCCGCCACCGCGGCAGAGCTTCGTTCACGTCGGCCACCGACCTTTCGTAGCCCGAAGGACTGGCTCGCGGGAGCGTCGGTGTCGTCAGTCTACCGGCTGGAGGGCGCCTCGGCCGGGCGGCCGCCGGCCTGCCGCACGAGCAGACCGGTGGTCGAGACCCGCACCTCGAAGGTGCCACCGCCTTCGATGGGCACGAACGTGCCGCTGCCATAGCGCGCGTCGACCAGCGGTTGAAGGAAGCCGTAGCGGCGCACCGCGCCGAACAGGTCCACGCTCGGGGCGTCGGCCAACGCGTACACGGTGTGCGTGGAGGTGCGTTCGTCGTCGATGCTGGCGTAGCGCCCCGCGATGCGGTCGAGCCGGTAGCCCGTGTGCAGCCCCAGCAGGTTGACGGCCGGGTGCCACTTGAGGATGCGCGCGTCGACGTACAGCTCGTCGCCCTGAAGGGTGTACTCGTGCCGAGTGCCGTCGGCGAGCGTCACGTCGGCGCGGAAGGCCTGGTGGCCGAGGGGGGTGACGTCGATCGTGCAGGCCGTCACCTCACGCGTGAGGGCGAGGTAGCCGTGGGTACCGAGGGCGACGGCGAGCGACAGGCCCGCCACCGCGAGGAGGAGCAACGCAGCGACCAGGTCGACGATGCCGCCGACGCGCCTGCGGCCGCGCAGGGCTGCTACGGCCAGCACGAAGAACACGAGCGCGAGCAGGGCGGCGCCGTACACCACGAGCCAGAGCGGCCGGTGCACGGCTACAGCTCCTCATCGTCGGCTGGCGGCCAGGAACCGCCCAGGCGCAACCACGCGCTCACCATGTCGGTCGGTACCTGGGCGATGAACGTGATGGCCTCGTTGTCGCGCGGATGCGGCACGGTGAGCCGGTAGGCGTGGAGCGCCTGCCGCTCGATGACCTCCGATCCGCGGCCGTAGACGACGTCGCCCAGCACCGGCACGCCCAGGTGCGCGAGGTGCACCCGGATCTGATGGGTACGGCCCGAGTGGGGCTTCGCCTTGACCAGGACGTAGCCCGGAAGCCGCGCCAGCACCCGGAAATGGGTGCTGGCGCCCTTGGGTGCGTCGCCGCCGACCGTCATCGTCTGGCGTTGCACGGGATGGCGGCCGATCGGCGCGTCGAGATGGACGACCTCGTCCAGGTCTCCGACCCCGATGGCGACGTACTCCTTCTCCGTCAAGCGCTTCTTGAAGGAGGTCGCGAGGTGCCGGTGGGCGGCGTCGGTCTTCGCGACGACCATCACCCCGGAGGTGTCCTTGTCGAGACGGTGGACGATGCCCGGGCGGTAGGCCTCTTCGTGCGGGTCGAAGAGCTTCTCCTTGGACAGCTCCATGCGCCCCAGGAGGGCGTTCACGACGGTGCCCGTGCGGATGGTCGCCGTAGGGTGGGCGATCAGGTTGGGCGGCTTGTTGATCGCCGCCAACGACTCGTCCTCGTAGATGATGTCGAGGGCGATGTCCTCGGGCTCGACCAGCATCGGCCGTTGCGGCGGGATGAGCACCGACACGATCTCGCTGCCGCTGAGCTTGTGCGCGGCCTTGCCCACGGGCCGCCCGTCGAGCGTCACGTAGCCCTCGCTCACCAGCTCCTTGGCGTAGGTGCGCGACAGCTCGAGCGCCATGGCGATGGCCACGTCGAGTCGTTCGCCGCCGGGAGCTTCGAAGGTTCGGACGTCCACCCAGGTAGTCTAGCGGGCGGTCGGGGAAGCGCGGACCCGGCGCTATACTGGCGCGACATGGCGAGGCCCGTCACGACGCACGCCACACCCATCGCGCTCGACGCGGCCGGCGGCGAGCACATGCCGGCGGCCGCCGTCGAGGGGGCGCTGGAAGCTGCGTCGGCGGGCATCGACGTGATCCTCGTCGGCGACGAGGCGGCCCTCGGCGCCGAGCTCGGGGCGCGCGGCGCGAGCCTGCCGGTGCGCCACGCGGCCGACGTGATCTCGATGAGCGAACACGCCACCGACGTGCGGCGCCGGCGCGACGCCAGCGTGATGGTCGCGATGCGGATGGTCGAGCGGGGGGAGGCGTCCGCCTGCGTCTCCATGGGGCACAGCGGGGCGACGATGGCCGCGGCGCTGTTCGCGCTGGGGCGGTTACCGGGGGTCGAGCGACCCGCCATCCTCGCCAACATCCCGGTCGAGAAGGGCTTCGTGGCGTTGATCGACGCGGGCGCCAACGCCGACTGTCGCGCCAGCCATCTGCAGCAGTTCGCCGTGATGGGCTCCGCCTTCGTGCGCCTCGTGTGGGGGCGGGAGGATCCGAGCGTCGGCCTGATGTCGATCGGTGAGGAACCGGAGAAGGGCAACGAGCTGGTGCGGGAGGCGCACGCGCTGCTCCGGGCGACACCCGGCATCCGGTTCCACGGCAACGTCGAGGGGCGCGACTTGTTCCGCGGCGTCACCGACGTGGTGGTCACCGACGGTTTCACCGGCAATGTCATCCTGAAGCTCGCCGAGGGGGAGGCACGCGAGCTGTTCGGTTGGGTGCGTACCGCGTTGGGCTCGAGCCTCGCGTCGAGGATCGGGGGACTGCTGGTGCGCCCGGCGCTGCGGGCGATCGCGGCGCGGCTGGACCCGGCGAGCTACGGCGCCCAACCCCTGCTCGGCGTGGACGGCTACGCCTTCATCGGGCACGGCAGCGCCGATGCGCGCGCCGTGGCCAGTGCCCTGCGTACGGCGAGGACGGCGCTCGAAGCGGGCGTGGTGGCGCGCATCCGCGACCGCATCGCCGAGCTCGGAGCGCAACAACCCGCCTGACGCGCTCGTGTCCCCACGGGCGACCGTTCGCCTGGACCGGCAACCCGTGCCTTGCCCGTGGCGCCGGCACGCCCCCCCGGTGCGCGCGATCCCGCGCCCGTCGCGCGCGGCCCGCGTCTCAGGGAGCGGCAGCCACGCGCGACCATTCGAGCACGCCGACCGGGTCGCCGTCGGCGTCCTCCGGCAAGACGACGCCGTCGACGGGGAAGGCCCGGTAGCGCCCGTCGTTGGCGCTCGTGCCGGTCCTCAGCAGGTCGATGACGGTGATCACGCCGTCGCGCACGACGTAACCGAAGCGGTTGATCGGGTCGATGGCGGCCGCCCGGCCCGTGATGTCGAGCTTCTCGGGTTGCGCGTCGCTGGGATCGGCGTGCACCGCGACCTGGCTACCGCCCAGCACGACCAGCTGGTCGGTGGCGCCCGTGGCGTCGACGGCGAGCGAGAAGGCGCTGCCCACGGTCGGGACGGTGGCGACTCCCGTGCCCGCCACCGGGTCGAGGGATTGGACCTGCGACGGCCGCAGGGCGATCAACGAGCCGGCGGCGGCGTTCAGGGCGAGCTGGCTCAGCCCCGGCAGGGTGAGACCCCGGTAGGCACCGCCCGTGCCGTCCGGCAGCGTCAGGCGGTAGAGCTGCGCGTTCGTGACGCCCTCGGCGAGGTAGTACAGGTGCTCCTCGGTGTCGGCCTGGTCCAGGTAGGGCGCGGTCGGCAGCAGGGGCCCCGTGGTGCTCACGAGGCGCGCGTCCGAGGTGTCCGTGTCGAGCAGGTACAGGTAGCTCGGCTCGCCGATGCTGCCACCGCAGGCCGCCCGGACGTCCAGGATGGCGACCTGCGAGCCGTCCCGCGAGACCTGTACCCCTACCGGGCAGGGGCTTCCGCCGACCCCCGCGATCCCCTCGAGCGAGCCGCCGGCGCCCGTGAGCGCGATGGCGGGCCGGCTCTCGCTGAAGGCGGTCGGGTCGAGAGGATCGATGCCGGCAAGACCGAAGAAGCGCAGCTCGGACGCCGGCGCCCCGCCGCCCCCGAGATCGCGCGTGAGCAACACGAGCGTGTCGCGCCGGCCCGCACGGTGGGTGACGTCCGCGGCGACCGCCGGATAGCTCAGGGCGCGTCGGCTGCTCGCGAGCAGGTCGAAGCGGTCGGTGACGGCCGCGATCGGGGAGTAGAGGTCCTCCACCAGCGCCACCTGGGGCCCGGCGGGGGTGGCGGCCGGATCGTCCAGGCCGACGACCAGGAGGTACGGCGAGGTCGACTCGGAGGTGCCGGTGCAGGCGCTCGACGCGAGCAGGAGCAGGCCGCCGAGCACGAGCCCCAGACGCCGCGGGAAGCTCACTGCTTGCGCTCCGGCAGCATGAGGGCGCTCTGGAACACCTGCGAGATCCCCTGCTGCGTTCCCGGGGTCGTCAACGCGACCTTGATCGCTCCGGTGGCGCTGTTCCAGGAGCCGTAGAGGGCCCAACAGCAGCGGTTCCACGCCACCACGAAGGTGGGTTGCAGGTTGAAGGCCGGATGCGCAGTCCCCTGTCCGGTCAGGTCCCAGACGTCGTCGAACACGGCGCCAACATACAGCTCGTCGAGCGGGCGGACCATGAGCGCCACGTCCTGCAAGGTCAGCAATCCGCTGCTGACGCGCCCGAGCCCGGCGCTGTAGACGCCGCTGTAGCCGAGCGTGCCCTGAAGCCCGACGCGCTCGAAGAGGTCGACGCCGAAGCCGAGGTTGGCCCGGCGGAGGTAGGCGTCGGGCTGGGCGTCGTCGTGGAGTTGCAGGTCGCCGTAGAAGTCGACGCTGAAACGGGCCGGACCGACGATCGTGTCCGTCAGCAGCGCCCGTGCCGTGACGCCGGTGTTCCTGTACCCTCCGGCCGCGCCCAGGCTCGGGTCGTAGAGCGTCGAGTACGCCACCTTCCACACGGGGTCGCCCCGCAGCGGCGCGTCTTGCAGCGCCACGCTGAACGGCCAGGTGGCCGCGGGGTCCGGCGTGACACCGAGCCACTCGGGCGGGATCCATGCCAGGCCGCTCGCCTCCGCGGCCACGATCCCTGGCCACGCGACCCGCAGCGTGCTGCTGCCCACGTTGCCGGTGGGAAGCGATAGCTCCTCGGCGGCCTCCAGCTCGAGCGGCCCGGCGCGCGTCGTCGCGCGCACGGAGAGCGACTGCAGCGTGCCGGCGTTGAGGTTCCTCTCGTATCCCAGGCGCAGGCCCGGGGTGGCGTCGTCCTGCTGCAAGGTGCCGAGCGTGAGGTCGATGGCGAGCGGGTCCCAGAACGCACGCGGGTCGCCCGGGTCGGGGGTGGGTGGATCGTAGCGGTAGCCGCCGCTCACGCTGAGGTCGATCGCGCCCTCCACGCCCAGGCTCGCCTGCAGCCTGGTGTGGCTGTCGTCGGCCGGCTCGCCGGTCAGGCGGTCCGGGGTCACGGCGAGGTCCTCGACGTGATCGAGCTGCAAGCGCGCCTTCAGGTCACCGGCGCTCGACAACCCGAGGTGCGCGTCGATCGTGCCCGGATCCCCGTCCTGGATGTCGTACGCGTTGTGCAGCCGGAACTCGATCCACGGCGTGTCGCCGAACAGGGTGAGGGTGCTGTCGAGGGGTTCGACGCCCAGAGCGTCGGGGTTCCGGTTGTCGACGAAGACGTACCCTCCGCGGACGTCGAGGCGCGCCCACGCGAGCGGGTCGAGCAGCAGGGAGGCCGTGACGTCGGTTCGGCTGCGCAGGGGGATCTGGTCGAAGACGAAGGGTGTCTCGCCCTCGCTCGTGTTGCGCGTGAACGTCACCGACAGCGATCCGGCCTCCGCGAGGCCCTGCGAGGCCGTGAGCGTCGAGTTCCAGTCGATCAGCCGCTCGCCCGTGCCGTAGTAGCGGCCGGTGAAGGACGTGGACCCGCTCACGACCAGACCGCCCCACGGCGTCACCGGAGCGAGGTCGAGGTCGTACCCGTCCAGCACGCGACCCGCCGTGGAGGTGGGGGTCGCCGCGGCGCTGCGGTTGGCCGGGTTGCTGTCGTCGCGGAACGCGCCGAGGTCGAGCAGCGCGCGCTGCAGCGCGAACGGCCCCAGCTGGTAGGAGCTCAGATCGACCGGTTCCAGGCGGAGCTCGCTGACGGTGAACAGCGGGGTGGAGCGCCCGGCGTAGCTGGGACTGCCGACGTCGTCGCCGGGCTCGAGATCCACGAAGCCCTGGCTCGTGTAGGTGCCGCGCAGGTTGTCGCGAACGTCGGAGGTCGACAGGGTGTATTCCCACAGGCGCTCGCGGCGCGCATCGTCGCGCGTGACGTCCAGCGACAGACTCGGTGGTCCGAGCGTCTCGTCGGTGGCGTAGTCGAAGCGCACGGTGGTCTGGGGTCTACCGTGCACCCCGCCCTCGGTGAAGCCCGGCACGTAGCCGACCGTGAAGGTGCCCTTGCCCCGATCGGTGTAGAACCGGTGATCGAGCTGCCCCCCGAGGTAGCTCGTGACCACGCCGCCTCCCAGGAGGTTGTTCTCGAACCACGAGCCGGTGCCGGGCGCGACGTCGGCGTAGTAGCGCACGGTCATGCTCCCGAACGCGTCGGGCCCCGCGACGTACGGCCAGCTCAGGTCGATCTCGGCGCGGTCCGCGGCGGTGCCGGTCTGCACGCTGAGGCGCGGCTGCCGGTCCGGCGGGCCCAACGGCACCACCAGGAGGGGGAGGCGGAAGAGCTCGCGGCCGCGCAGCAGCACGGCGACGTCGTACGCCACGAGGCGGTCGCCCGGATAGAGCTCGAGCCGACCGGCGCGGAAGCCGTAGTCCTCGACCGCCTGGTCGCAGCGGCTACACGGGCTGAACGAGCCCGCCAGCACCTCGATCTGGCCCGGCACGCGACTGGCGCTGTCTCCTCGCACGTCGAGCGCGGAGGTGGTGACGAGCACGTCGTTCCCTTGGAACGCCTCGGCCTCGAGGTCGATCAGCAGGTCGTCGCCGGCCACCGTCTCCTCGCCGTTGTCGTACCTGCCGTAGCCGACGACGCGCACCACCCGGTTCGTCAGGTCGAACTCGACATGATCTGCGATCAGCACGGCGGTGTCGATGGTGACGGTGACGCCCTTCCCCTCCAGCACGTAGAGCTGGACCTCGGAGCCGTCGGGCAGCGTGAGGGTGCGGATCTCCAGGCGGCTGTCGGGGTCGCCGCCGGTATCGATGGTGATCTTCACCGCCCACGCGACCGGAGCCGCCAGCAGGATCGCGAGGGCCGCGAGCAGCGGCCGCGCGCCGCGCAGCACTCAGCGCCTCCACGACAGGGCCAGCAGCACGATCGCCGCCCCGGCGTAGAGGGCGACGGGCGTGAGGCCGGCCAGCGCGGCGGGGATGGTCCCCTGCGCGCCCAGCAACTTCGAAACGCTCCAGGTGGCGTAGTACACGAAGGTGAGGAAGAGGACCGACACGAACCCCAGCGGCACGCCGCGACGGAACGTCCAGAGGCTGACCGCGAGCGCGAAGAGCGCGAAGGCGGTGGCCGCGAGCGGCTCGGCGAGCTTGCGGTAGAGCGCCGTCCACTCGGCGGGCTTGGGCTCGCCCGGATCGCTCCGCAAGCGCTGCAGCAGCTCGCTCAGCGGAAGGTACACCAGATCGGCCGTGCCGGTCACTCCCGCGGACAGACCGCGTACCGGCAGCGTGCCGCTCTTCGAGGTCACGTCGAGCGTCAGGTGGCTGCGGCGGAACGCCAGGAAGCTCAGGCCGCTGAGGTGCCACACGCCCTTCTCCTGGTCCAGGCGCCCGCTCGCGGCACGGATGACCTCGGAGGGGCCCTGCGATCCGCCCGGGGTGATCACCGTGACGTCGCGCAGCACGCCGCCGGGTGCGACGCCGCCGAGGTAGAGACTGCGACCCATGGCGTCGGTGAAGAACGAGCCCTCCTTGAGCACGGTCTCCGGGCTGCGCAGCAGGATGTCCTTCTGGACGTCCAGGGCGCGCTGTTCGCTCCACGGTATGACCAGCTCGTCGTTGGCGAACGCCAGCAGGCTGACCGTCAGCCCGAGACCGAGCACGGGAACCAGGAAGCGCTCCGGCCCCACCCCCAGCAGCAGGGCGGCCTTGATCTCGCCGTCCTGGGCGAGGCGGGTCAAGCCCAGGAGCGCCGCGAAGAGCAGTGCCAGGGGGATGCCGGGCCCCGCCGCGGCCGGCAACTTGAACAGCAGGTAGCGGGCGACCAGGGCGGGCGGGACCCCGCGGGCCAGCACGTCTGCCAGCACGCCGAGGAGGAAGCTCATGAGCAGGAGCAGCAGCAGCACCGCCAGGCCGGCGAGGTAGAGCGGCGCGATCTCGCGGTAGAGGTAGCGGCTGAAGCGGCTCACGCTTCGAGGCTCCGCACCGCCAGGACCAAGGCTCCGAGCGTCGCCACGGCCGGCGTCAGCCACGCGGCGGTGACGGGACCGAGCGCGCCGGCCTCGAACAGGTTGCCCGCGAAGAACCACAACGCCCAGAAGGCCACCAACAACACGATGGTCCACGCGAAGCCTGCGCCGCGGCCGCGCACGCGCAGGCCCAGCGCCGCGGCGATGGCGGCGAACACCACGGCCGAGAAGGCGTCCGCCACGCGGCGGTGGAGCTGGAAGCGGAGGGCGGTGGCGTCGCCGCCGGCCCTGGCGAGCCGGCGGATCTGCACCACCAGCTGGTCGAGGGGCAGCGTATCGCTCCGGGCGAGGGTCTCGTCCGGCGTGGCCTCGAGGGCGAAGGGGAGGGTGAGATCGCCCGCCTGGCGCGGCGCGGCGCCGGGTGCGGTCACCTCCGCGTCGGTCAACGTCCAGGTGTGCGCCTCGCTGTCCCACACGCCCGTCGGGGCGACGATGACACGGCCGTCGTTCCCGAGCACCAGCACCCCGCTCAGCGAGGCACGCGCCAGCGCGTCGGGGTCGCTCCGGATGCGCGAGGCGAAGTACACCCCGTGCCCCTCCAGTCGGAAGGAGGCGTTGGTCTGGACCTGCGCCGGCGGCCGCACGTACACGAAGCTGTCGATGGCGCGCTGATAGGCGGCCTCGGCCCGCGCCTCGACGTAACCGTTGTTGACGAACGTGACCGCGCCCACCGCTGCCCCGAGCAGGACCAGCGGAAACAGCAGCGCTCGCGGGGCGGCACCGAGGGCGTAGGCGGCCTTGAGCTCGGAGTCCTTCGCGAGCCGGCCGGTCGCGAGCAGCACCGCGAACACCACGGCGATGGGCAGGCTAAGGTGGAAGAACCACGGCAGCTTGTACAGCAGCAGGCGACCCACGTCCGGAAGCGTGGCGTTCTGCTGCACGAGGAAGCGGGCGAGCACGCTCAGGAAGTCGATCGAGAGCAACAGGCAGAATGCCGCTACACCCAGCAGGTAGAGGCCAAGCGTCTCCCGCAGGAGGTAGCGCGCCAGTCGTCCGGGCACCCGGGCAGTATACCGTCAGCGCCCCGCATTGCCGCAGGAAGCGCCGTCCCAGGCGCACGTTCTCATCTCGCTCATGGGTCGCTCCGGAGCTCCGGCCCGGGTGCGCTGCGGCGCGGCCCCCCGCTACACTGGAAGCATGCGCGCCCACCTCGTAGCCGTGCAGGCGGCGCTGCACGAGGAGCGCTACGTCGACGAAGCGAGCTTCGCCTCGTGGGTGGGCGAGCTCGGGCGGCGGGCCCTCGAGAGCGTGCCGGATCGGGTGCCGGGCGAGCCGGTGCTGCTGGCATACCCGGAGGCCATCGGCATGCCGCTGTTGCTGACCGTCGGCGTCGCGCCGCGGGCGGCGGGAAGCCGCACGCTCGCGCGCGCCGCCGCGCGCCTCGCGCGCCGTAGGTGGCGCGCCGTCCTCGCCGCCGCGTGGCGCCACCGGGTCGCCGGCCCGGCGGCGCTCCACCTCGCCGGCGCGCTGCCCGCCTACCGCGCCTACGTGGGGGCGTTCAGCGCCGTGGCGCGCGCCACCGGCGCTACCGTGGTGGCGGGCAGCGCCTTCCTTCCGCCGATCGCGCGGCATGCCTCGGGTCCCGCCGTCGCGGCCGGCAAGGTGTTCAACGTGAGCTACGTCTTCGGCCCCGGTGGGACCGTGCTGGGTCGCAGCCGCAAGGCCTTCCTCACGCCGGGAGCGGAGTCGCACGCCGGGCTCTCGAGGGGCAGGGTCGAGGAGCAGCGCGCGTTCGCGACGCCCGTGGGCCGGTTGGGTGTGGCGGTGTGCCTCGATGGTTGGGTCGACGCGGTGCTCCGGGCGCTCGACGCGGACGGCGCCGAGATCGTCGTGCAGCCCAGCGCCAACGACGCGCCCTGGGAGCGGGCCTGGCCGCGCGAGCCCCACCTCACGGAGGGCGAGGCATGGCTCGAGCGGGGCCTGCGGGCGGGCATCCAGGGGCGCGCGAGCCTGCGGTACGGCGTGAACCCGATGATGGTCGGCGAGATCTTCGGATTCCGGCCGCGCGGCCGCTCGAGCATCGTGGCCAACGCCGCACTCGTGAGCGGCCCGTGGATCGACGGTCGCGAAGGCATGCTCGCGCTGGCGCCGGACCCCGCCGCGGAAGCGGTCCTGGGGGTGTCGGTGCCGCTGCCCGGGAGCGCCGACGAGGGAGGTTCCACGGGCGCACGCCGGCCTGCCGAGAGCTCCGCGGCTGGCGGTACAATGCGGTCGTGACCGGCACCCTTGGGCTCTTCTCGCTCGTCGACCTGTTCCAGCTCCTGTCGACCTCGCAGCGCTCGGGGCGGCTCGGGGTGGACCATCCCGCCGGGCTCGCCCGCGTGTACTTCGACAAGGGGCAGGTCGTTCACGCCGAGTTCGGGGACCTCAAGGGGCAGGACGCGGTGTTCGCGTTGTTCAACGACGAGCGCGGCAGCTTCGAGTTCCGCGTCGGGCTTCCGGCGCCCGAAGTCAGCATCCGGAGCGGCACCGAGAACCTGGTGCTCGAGGCCATCCGGCGCATCGACGAGGCGCGTCGCGACGGCGCTCCGAGCGTGGCGCGTGACGCGGTCCCCGCCCTCTCGGGCGGCCAGGAGCGCGCCGACGCGCTCAGCCTCAACGAGCTGGAGCGCACCGTCCTGTCGCACGTCAACGGCCAGCGCAACGTCACGCGCATCGCGCTCGATGCCGGCCTCGATCCGGACGAGACCCTGGTCGCGGTCGAGCGTATGGTGCGCCTCGGCGTGCTCAAGATGCGCAGCCGCCGCGCCCGCACCGCCCGGCTGGTCACGAAGCTCAGCGACGGCTCGCTGCCGGCCGGTGCGGCCGGTCTCGACCCCGGCATCCTCGGCACCTGGGAGCGCGCCCTGGGCGCACCCGCGGCGCGCGTCGCCTGCCGCCGATCCGACGGCAGCGTGCTGGTGTTCCCGGCCCACGCCAGCGAGGGTGCCGGCCCGTACATCCTGCTGTCGCGCGATAGCCTGTTCCGGGCCAACCTGGCCGCCAACGAGGCCCTCCTCGTACGTCCGGTTCCGCCGCGCGAAGCTTGACGCGCCCCTCCGCCATGACCACGCCGACTCCGGACCGCCTCATCGCGTGGCGCACGCTGCCGTTCCCCGTGCCGTGGGACGAGGTGTTCGGCTCCGCGGGCGATCTTCACCTGGAGATCGGTTTCGGGGACGGCCGCTTCACCACCCGGCGCGCCTCGCACAGGCCGCACGATCGCTTCGTCGGCCTCGAGATCTCGAGCGGCAGCCTCGTGCGCGCCCTGCGCAGGATCCGGCGCGAGGACGCGACCAACGTGCGCCTGGTCAAGCTCGGCGCGCGCTTCGCGCTGCGTCACCTCTTCGCCCCGGCCTCGCTGGCCGACATCGTGGTGAACTTCCCCGATCCGTGGCCGAAGGAGCGGCACGCGCGCCACCGGCTGCTGCAGGCGTCGTTCTTCCGGCTTGCCGCCAGCCGCCTGCGGGTGGGGGGCGAGATCCGGCTCGCCACCGACCACGCGGACTACCTCGCCTTCGCCCGGGAGGAGGCGGCGCGTTCCGGCCTGATGACGGCCGAGGAGCGCGAGCCGCCCGCGGCGGTGTTCGAGACGAAGTACGCCCTGAAGTGGAAGGCGCAGGGAAGGCCCCTGCACTACGTCGCGTTCCGGTACGGCGGCGCGCCGGTCGAGCCCCATGCGCCGCTGGAGAGGCCCACCACCATGCCCCATGCCCTGTTCGCGGGAACGCTGCCGGACGGCGCCGAGCTCTCCAAGCGCGTCATCGCCTACGGCGACGGCCACGTGATCCTCCACGAAGCCGCGGGCGTCTTCGGCGCGGCCCACGGCGCCGGCGCCTCCCGCTGGCTCGTCCGCGCCACCGTCGACGAGCCCGACCTGAAGCAACAGCTCCTGGTCCTCGTGCACCAGCGCTCGCTCGACGAGGTGATCGTGCGCCTGGAGTCCTTCGGCGATCCCATCGTCACGCCGACGGCTCGCGGTGCGGTACACGCCGTGAGCGAGTGGTTGCTGGACGCCACCGAGCTGCGGCTCACGCAGCGCAACTACTGAGCCGCTCGCGCCGCGGTAGGCCGCGTCCTCGGGTAGCATGCGACGTGGCCAGGCCGCCGACCGACACGCCTCCCAGCGCGACGCCCCGGGCGGGCAACGCTCCTTGGTTGCGCGCACCGAACCTGCGGGCCACCCACGGCTTCACCACGCGCTCGGGCGGCGTGAGCGGCGGCCCCTACGCGTCGCTCAACCTGGGCCTCAGCTCCGGCGACGACCGTGACGCCGTGGAGCGCAACCGTGACATCCTGCTCGCGCAGCTCGGCGTCGACCCCTCACGCCTGTGCGTCTTCGATCAGGTCCACGGCAACCGCGTGCTGGAGGGGCGCCCCTCATGGTTCGAGGAGGAGGCGGACGCGGCCACCGCGGGGACCGCCGGACCTGCCGTGGTCCTGGCCGTGAGCGTGGCGGACTGCCTGCCGCTGTTGTTCGAGGACCTCAGGACCGGCGCGGTGGGCGCCGCCCACTGCGGCTGGCGCGGTACCCGCCTGGGGTTGGCGGCCCGCGTCGTGGAGACGATGGCGGAGCGCTACGGCAGCGCTCCCGGCGACATGCGCGTGGCGATCGGCCCGGGGATCCTCGGCACGTGCTACCAGGTGGGGCCCGAGGTCGCCGAGGCCTTCGCCGCGGCCGGCTTCCCCGACGGGGTCGCGCGGCCCGAACCGCGGGAGGGCGTCGACGGCGTGCGGCGCTTCCGGCTGGACCTGGTGGCGGCCAACGTCCACGCGTTGGGTACCGCCGGCATCGCACCGGATCAGGTGTGGGCGTTGGGTCGCTGCACGCACTGCGAGCCCGGGACGTTCTTCAGTCATCGGCGCGACGGGGGCCGAACGGGGCGTCATTGGGCGTTCATCGCGCCCGGCGCGTGAGGCCCCCTCCGCGCCCGCTCGCGCTGCCGGGGCCGCGGCCGCGGCGGCGCGCACGCGCCGTCCGCCTCCCCCACGCTATCCTGAACGCATGTTCGTGACCGCTCGTGCCCGCGGCGCTCGGCGCTCGGCGAACGCCGAGGCGGAGCCGTGAGCGTCCGGGCGCCGCTCGACGTGGCGGCGCTGCGCGCCCGCCTACGCGCGGCGGCGCCGGTGCCGCTCGAGCTGCCGGGGTTCCGGCGCGCGGCCGTGCTGGTGCCGCTGCTCGCCGCGCCCGACGGCTGGCAGCTGCTGCTGACGGTGCGCTCTTCGGCCCTCGCCAACCACGCGGGCCAGATCGCCTTCCCCGGCGGTCGCCTCGAGGAGGGGGAGGACGTGGTCGGCGCCGCCCTGCGCGAGACGCACGAGGAGATCGGTCTGAGACTCGACCGCGACGCCGTGCTCGGGCCGCTCGACGACCTCCCGTCGCCGGCCGGCTACGTCGCCACGCCGGTCGTCGCGACGGTGCCGTGGCCCCAGGAGCTGCGCGTCAACCCGAACGAGGTGGCCGAGGCGTTCACCGTGCCGCTCGCGGCGCTCGCCGGCATCCGGCCCACGAGCGAGGAGCGGATGTTGCGCGCGATGGCGCGCCGCATCTACAGCTACGCCTGGCGTGGCCGGACGATCTGGGGCTTCACCGGCAACGTCGTGAAGAACCTGCTCGACGTCCTCGACGTTGCGGACGATCGGGGCGCGCCGGGCGCGACCGGGAGCGACGGGTGAAGCGGCGTGACCTTCGGGTCGTGCGTGGCGACGACGCCTACGCCTTCTCCGTCGGGGACATCGTCGAGGCGCTGCAGGGTGCGGGCGTCCTGACCGACGAGGCCATCCGGATCGCGCGCGAGACCGAGCGGCGCTTCCGCGCCGGTGAGAGCAACCGGGTCGAGCTGTCGACGCTGCTGCGAGAGCTGGGGGAGGAGGTCGAGGAGCGCGTGTCGCCCTCGGCCGCCCAGCGCCTGCGTGAGCAGACCCCCCCGTTCGTGCCCCTGCTCGTGCAGCGCGAGGGCGCGAGCGACGAGCCCTTCTCCCGCCGCACGCTGATGGCGTCGCTGGAGAAGCTCGGCCTCGGCTTCAAGGAGGCGCACGCCGCGGCCATCCACGTCGAGCAGGGCCTGCGGGCCGAGGGGATCGAGGAGTTGCCGGAGGCGGAGCTGGCGCATCGCGTGGCGCTCGCGCTCGAGGCCCGCTACGGGCGCGACGTGCGGCTCAAGTACGAGGCGTTGACGCGTCAGTCGACGGAGTTGAAGGTGACGGAGGAGGACGGGGCCGAGCTCCCGTACTCGCGCGGCATCCTTGCACAGTCGCTGATGGCCGTGGGGCTCGGCCCCGAGTTGTCCCACAACCTCGCGAAGCGCGTCGAGGAGGCCCTCTACCGCCGCGGGCTCGCCACCGTGCCGCGCTCGGACGTTCGGCGCGCCGTGGTACGCCTGCTGCGCGACGAGGCCGGAGAGGAGTTCGCGCGCCGCTATCAGCTCATGCGGCGCGTGCGGCGGCCCGAGAAGCCGATCGTGCTGCTGATCGGCGGCGCGCCCGGGGTGGGGAAGTCGGCGGTGACCTCGGAGGTTGGCTACAGGCTGGGCATACCGCGGATCGTGTCCACGGACTCCGTGCGGCAGGCGCTGCGCTCCCTCATCGGTCCGGACCTCAGTCCCGTGCTGCACAGCTCGAGCTACTCCGCCTGGCGCGCGGAGCTGCTGCCGAGCGAGCGCGATAGCGTCCGGCCCAAGCGCAAGCGCGTCCTGCGCGGGTTCCTCTCCCAGGTCAACCAGCTCGATCCCGCGGTGTGCGCCATCATCGATCGCAACATCACCGAGGCCACCTCGATCGTGATGGAGGGCGCCCACCTCGTGCCCGGCATCGCGCCCAGCCGCGAGTACGCCGACGCCACCCTCATCCGCGTCGTGCTGTCGGTGGAGGACGAGCAGGACCACCGCAAGTACTTCGGGATCCGCGAGGGGCAGACGGGCCACCGTCGCCTGGGCCAGGGGTACCTCGAGCACTTCGAGGAGATCCGCATCCTGCACGACTTCATCCTGGAGCAGGCGCGCGGCGAGGCCGTACCCGTCATCGAGGCGAGCGATTTCGATCGGGCCGTGGAGAAGGCCATCGAGCACGTGCTCGACGTGTTGCTCGTCGAGCAGTACCGCGATGACGTGGGGGAGCCGGGCGATCGTCCCGAGCCCGCGGCCTGAGCGCCCGTGCCGTCGCTCGCGGCCTCGGCGGGCCGGGGTGCATGAAGAATGTAATCCTCGGCGCCCGGCGCAGCGGGTAGACTCACGTCGGGAGCACCATGTCCAGCCCGTCCATCGAAGCCGACCATCTGACCAAGCGTTACGGCAAGCGGCCCATCGTCCGGGACCTCACCTTCGAGGTCAACCCTGGCGAGGTGTACGCGCTCGTCGGTCCCAACGGGGCGGGGAAGACCACCGTCATCCGGCTCGTTTCGGGCCTCGCGTTCCCCAGCTCGGGGAGCGTCCGCATGCTCGGGAAGGATCCGCATCAGGAGCCGGCGGTGCGCCGGCGGCTCGGTGCGGTCGTGGAGGCGCCCGCTGCGTTCTACCCGTACCTCACCGGCAGGGCCAACCTTCGCTTGCACGGCCGCCTCAGCGGCGGCATCGAGGAGCGCCGCATCCAGGAGGTGCTCGAGCTCATGGAGCTCGAGCACGCGTCCGATCGCAAGGTAGGGGTCTACAGCCTCGGGATGCGTCAGCGCCTCGGCGTCGCCGCGGCGCTCCTGACCAGCCCGGACGTGCTGATCCTCGACGAGCCGGCGAGCGGCATGGACCCGCTGAGCCTGCACCTGGTGCACGCAGTGCTGCAGGAAGCGGCGCAACACGGGACGGCGGTGCTCCTGTCGACGCACCATCTCGACGAGGTGGCGGCGTATTGCACGCGCGTCGCGATCCTGGAGGAGGGCGCGCTGATCGACGAGGTGAACCTGCTCGACCGCCGGGAGCGCTACCGGGCCCGGGTGTCCGACCCTCCCAGGGCGAAGGCGTTGCTCGACACGGAGCCTTGGATCCGTCATGCCGCCGTGCGCGGGCCCGAGGTGGTGTTCATCCCGACCGAGCCCGACGAGCTCGGGCGCGTCACCATCGTGCTCGCGGAGGCCGGCATCGCCGTGCTCGAGCTCACCCGCGACATCTTCGACCTGCGCGCCTACTACGGCGAGCGCGTGAGCGCCGAGCGGGGGAGACGTCCGACCACCGGGGCGGGCGTCGTGCGGCACGGCGGGCGCGAGGTGACGTCGTGAGGAGCCTTCTCGCCATGGAGTTCTCGAAGCTCACGCGCCTCGCCAGCGTGCGTTTCAGTGTGATCCTGCTGATCGTGTTCCCGATCCTGTGGGCGTACGCCCCGGGCATCTTCGACGTCTACGGGTTCTACCTCGTGTCGGGGTACCAGGTGCCCGCCTTGAGCCTGCTATCGAGCATGGAGTTCCTCCTGCCGCTGCTCGTCGCCATCACCTCGGCCGAGCTGCTCGGCCTCGAGATCAGCCACGGCACCCTGCCGACCGTGCTGCTGAGGCCGGTCTCGCGCTCGCAGTGGCTGCTGGCCAAGCTCCTCGTCGCGTCCGTCTACCCCTTCGCGGTGCTGGCGTTCTTCTTCGTGGTTTCGCTGTTGGCCGGCAGCCCCTACGGCTTCGGCGCGTTCGTGGGCGGCACCGGGCTCGGCGAGGCCGGCCTGCTCGGGCAGGGGATGCTGCACCCGCTGGCGGCGCTGCGCGAGGTGTTCGGCGCCTACCTCGTCGCCGCCTACAGCCTGGTGCCGATCAGTCTCCTCGCGGTGCTGTTCACCGTGCTGTTCATGAACGCCGCCGGCGGGGCGCTCGCGACGCTGTCGGTGCTCATCTTCATGAAACTGCTGGTCGTCTTCCCGGGGCTCGAGCCCTACCTCCTCACGACGCAGCTCGACGCCTACGTGAGCCCGGTCGCACACATGGGCTGGGTGGTGGCGCTGATCGCGCTGTACTGCGCCGCTTTCGCCGCCGTCTCCGTCGTCCTCTTCGAGCGAAAGGACTTCTAGTGCGAGCGGCCCTGCGCCGTGCCGCACCCGCGCTGGCGGCCGCCGTGCTCGCGGCCGTCTGCGCCACCTGCGCATGGGCGCAGGGCATCTCCTACACCGTTCAGGTGGTGGCGCTGTCCGACAAGCAGTCGGCCCTCGACCTCCAGGCTCAGCTGAACGGGCAAGGCTTCCCCGCCTACGTGGTGCGCTCGACCACGCCGCAGGGGGACGTCTACCGCGTCCGGGTGGGAGCGTTCGCCAACCGGCAGGCGGCGTTGGTGTTCGCCGACGCGATGCCGCCCGTCGCCGGCGGGCGCCCGGTGCCGGCGCTGGCCGAGGCGATCCCGCCAGGGATCGTGGCCCTGGCGCCGCGGGTGCTCACGCGCATCTACCCCGAGTCGCGCGACGTGACGCTGGTGCCGTGGACCGGCGGCTGGGGCGTTCGGTTGCAGGGTGCCGCACCGCTGGCGCCCGCGCGCTACGTCACCCTGGTGGGCGGCACGGTCGAGCAGTTCGATGCCTGGCTGGCCGCACCGCAGGACGACGGCAGCATCGTGCGCGTGCGGGACCTGTCGCTCTGGCCCGACACGTTCGAGACGGACACGCAGGCCACGCGCGACGCGTACCGGGCGTCGATCCTGTCGCTGGTGGCGGAGGGCCTCGACCTGCCGCTGTCGGACGTTCGCGCGGCGGAGTACCGGCCGACGCCGGAGGCGGTGCCGCGGTTGATCGTGCTCGAGCGCGCGGTCCCCGGGGATGCGGAGGCGAGCACCTTCCTGGCGTTGGGCATGCCGGAACTGGGCGTCACGCCGTACGGGCCGGTGCGCTACCTCGGCCTCTCTCCCGGTGAGCTGCCGGACGTGCCCGAGGGCGTGCCGCTCACCCTCGACGCACCGGACGCGAGCCCTCTGCAGGGCGACGGCTGGACCGCGGAGGGCGACGGGCCGTTCGTGCGGCTCACACAAGATGGCGGCGCATCGTGGCGCGCCGGCGTCGGCACCCCGCTGTGGACCGATGGGAGCCTGCTGGTGACGGCCCAGGACGGTTCGTTCCTGTTCTACGACTTCCTGCCGCGCTGACGCCGGTGCCGGCGGCGCGACGGTGGCGCTCAGGCACGCGCGTCCGGCCCCGGAGCCTGGGCACGCGTGCGAGGCCCTGGGCGCGCAGCCGCGGGCGTTACCCGGCGGTGCGCGCGGCCGCGCGCGTCAGCCCTTCGTCGACACCGGCACGTTGAACGCCAGGCCGGCTTTCGCCCCGTCGCCCTCCGCTGCCGCGCGTTCCGGGCGCGGCGCCTCGGGCCGTTCCGCGAGCCAGCGCTCGGCGGCCATGGCGGCCCTCGTCCCCGCACCGACCGACGTGCCGAGCTGGCGGTACACCTCGTCGGCGACGTCCCCGGCGGCGAAGATCCCCTCCTCGCTGGTGTAGATCTCGTTCCTCACCTCGACGTAGCCGCGGTCGTTGAGCCGAACGGTGCCCTGCAGGTACGCCGTGTTGGGTTCGTGCCCGATGTAGATGAACACGCCGTCGGCCTCTTGCACGGCCTCGGCGCCGTCGGTCAGGTCGCGCGTGCGCACGCCGGTGACCTGGCCGTCGGCACCGAGCACCTCGGTGACGACCCTGTTCCATACGAAGCGCATCTTGGGGTTCGCGAACGCCCGCTCCTGGGCCGAGCGGTGCGCCCGCAGCGCGTCGCGCCGGTGGATGACGACGACCTCGTCGGCGAACTTCGTGAGGAAGGTCCCCTCCTCGATGGCGGCGTCGCCGCCCCCGACGACCACGACGCGCTTGCCGCGGTAGAAGAAGCCATCGCAGGTCGCGCAGGTGCTCACGCCGCGGCCGTAGAACTCGTCCTCGCCGGGTACGCCGAGCCGGCGTGGGTTCGCGCCGGTCGCGATGATGACCGCGCGACCGTGGAAGTCGCCGTCGTAGCCGCGCACCACGAACCCACCGGGTTCGCGCTCGAGACGGGTCACCTCGTCCATGACGATCCTGGCCCCGAACTTCTCGGCCTGCTGCACCATGCGCTGCGACAGCTCGGGGCCGCTCACGGCCTCGGGGAAGCCGGCGTAGTTCTCGACCTCTTCGGTCTGGGCGATCTGCCCGCCCGGCAGGCCCTTCTCCAGGATGACCGTATCGAGCTGTCCGCGGCCGGCGTAGATCCCGGCCGTCAGGCCGGCGGGTCCGCCTCCGATGATGACGACGTCGTGGTGCGATTGCTTCTTCGGCATGGAAAACCCTCCGTCTATGACGAATGCTAGCACCCGACCGCGCGGGACGGCTGTCAAGCTGGATACCTATGGGGGGTATCTGGACCGCATCCGACATGCGCCCGTCGGAGCGGCGTGCTAGCGTGAGGGCCTCGACATCGACGTGCCGTGCCGCAACGGCCCCGCCGCGGCGGGGTGGCGATCGCGGGCCCCGTGGGGGCCGATCGCCCTCGGGAGGGAAGCCACCATCGAGCGAGCCACCATGACGCCGACCATCGGGACCGCGCCGGTCACGCCCCGGGAAGCCAGCAGCCGGGCGACCCGGTCCTCGGCGGCCTCGATCCGGGGCACCGAGAGGCGCCGGAGCCTCCGGCGCCACCGCGCCCACCCGTTGGCGGCCGGGCTGGCCGCTGCGGCACTGTTCCTCGCGCTCGGTGTCGCCGTCGCGCAGGACGCCCAGGACGCCCAGGACACCTACCCGCTGCCGGGCGACGCGGTCTACCCGGAGGGGATCGCCGTGGACGCGGCGGCCGGCGTGTTCTACGTCGGGAGCGCCAACGACGGCACCATCTTCCGTGTCGACATCGCCAGCGGCGAGACGAGCGTGTTCGTGCCTGCGGGCGCGGCGTCCTTCACCACGCTCGGGATGGACGTCGACGGCCAGGGCAGGCTCTGGGTCGCGGGCGGAGGTAGCGGCAAGATTCGGGTGTACGACACCGCCACCGGAGACCTGTTGGCGACCGTCGACACCCCTCCGGCGGACGCCACCTTCCTCAACGACGTGGTGGTCGCGAAGGACGGCACCGCGTACGTCACCGACTCGAATCGGCCGGTGCTGTTCCGCATCGGTCCCGACATGGCGTCCGCCGAATCGTTCGTCGATTTCGACGGCACGCCCGTGTCGTACGAGGACGGCTTCAACCTCAACGGCATCGACCTCACGTCCGACGGGCGGTACCTCATCACGGTGCAGTCGAACACCGGCAAGCTCTTCCGCATCGGCGTCCACGACGGCGCCGTCGAGCGCATCGACGTCAGCGCGGAGATGATCGCCCAGACCTTCCCCGGCGGCGACGGCCTCGCGCTTCATGGGGACCATGTCTACGTCGTGAGCAACGCGTCGGAGCGCATCGACGTGATCGCGCTGTCGCAGAACGCGACGAAGGGCGAGAAGATCAAGACCATCACCGATCCCGCGCTCGCGTTCCCCGCGAGCGCCTCGTGGATCGATGGCCATCTGCTCGTCGTCAACACGCAGTTCGACACGCGCAACGGGGGAACGCCGGAGCTTCCGTTCACGGTCGCGCGCATCGCCGTGCCTTGACGGCGCGGCGCCCACCGAAGGCGCACCCGCGTGGCGCGGCAACGGCCGAGCGGCGCCTTGCCCGGCCCAGGGCCAGCACGTAACCTTAGGCGTGGCCAGCGAAGCGGGGAAGCGGACCGACCTGTCGACCTCGGTCGGGGATTACCTGAAGGCCATCTGGGTGCTCGCGCGCGACGGGCCGGCTGCCACCGGCGACCTCGCCCGCGCCCTCGGCGTCACGGCCCCGTCGGTGACCGGCATGTTCGGGAAGCTCAAGCGGCTCGGGCTCATCCGCTACCGCCGCTACTACGGCGCCGAGCTCACCGACGCGGGGCGGGCCGAGGCGTTGCGCCTGGTGCGTCGCCACCGCCTGCTCGAGACCTTCCTGCTACGCGAGCTCGGCTTCCGTTGGGACGAGGTCCACCGCGAGGCCGAGGCGATGGAGCACGTCATGTCGGAGCGCTTCACGGAGCGCCTCGCCGATCACCTGGGACAGCCCACGCACGACCCGCACGGGGATCCCATCCCCCGAAGCGACGGCTCGCTCCCGCGGACGCCGAGCACCGCCCTCGTCGACGTCGCCGCCGGGAAGCGCTTCACCGTGTCGCGCGTGTTGTCGCAGGATCCCGCCGTATTGTCGTACGTGACGGAGGTCGGGTTGGGCCCCGGCAGCGAGCTCGCGGTACGCGGCAGGGAGCCGCTCGGGAACCTCCTGACGATCGAGGTCGAGGGTGCCCCCGTGGCGGTGTCGCGAGAGCTGGCCAGTCTCATCCTGGGCAGGGTGCACGTCCGCTGAGCCTCCGCGCGCGCGGCGTTGCCGGCGCGGCTCGATCCGCGTGTAGGCGGGGACCCCTGAGTGCCGTCCCTACGGAGATTTGTCACGGGATTCCGCCCGCGAAGATGGTACGCTCGTGTACGGAAGAGTATGGGAGGCTGGAGCGTCGGCGGGAAGGAGGTTGGGAGCCTCCGTCCGCCCCGGATTCCGACCTCATACGTTGCGGCTCTCGAGACTGACACCCGGATCCCCGTACGTGCCGGGTATCCGCGTGGGTGCAGGACTCCGTCGATTGCCGAGGATGAGCTAGGGAGGCGCGTCCACGTCATGATCCACGACCTCAACGGAGACGACGTCACGGGCGAGAAGGTGCACGCGGCACTCGCCGGCCGAAGCGATACCCAGGCCGTCATCGCTGCCACCAGGCGTCTCGTCGACGGAGAAAGCTACAGCGTGGCGGATCTGCGCCAGGTCGGCCATCCGATCATCTACGTGAGCCCCGCCTTCGAACGCCTGACCGGCTTCGGCGCCGATGCCGCGATGGGCCGGAACCTCGGCTTCCTGCAGCGCAACGACACCGAGCAGGAGGGCAACGACGCGTTGCGGGGCGCCCTGCGCTCCGGCGTCCCGGCCAACGTCGTGCTGCGCAACTACCGGCAGGACGGCAGCCTGTTCTGGAACGAGCAGCGCCACTACCCCATCAAGGATGCGGGCGGGCGCGTGACCCACCTCCTCACCGTGCAGCGAGACGTGAGCGAGCAGGTGCACGCCGGCGCCGCACAGGAGGTCGGGGACGCGCTCGCCGACAGCCTCGAGGGCGACGGCGGCTTCTTCGCCTACGCCCTGCTGCTGCGAGACGGCCGCGGCGTCGACGACGCGGCCGAGCTCGTGTGGGTCTCCGAGGCCAGCCGCGCGGTGACAGGCTACGATCCGCGCGAGCTGGTCGAGGCTGGCCTGGAGCGTCTGGTCCACGGCGACGATCACGGTCTGCTCCGCGAGCGCATGACCGGCTTGCGGCGCCAGGAGCGCCGCAGCGACCAGTACCGCATCGTGACCAAGGGGGGCCGGGTCGTGTGGGTGGAGGATTTCGCCGCACGGCGCTGGGACTCGCGCGAGGCGGGCGTGACGGCCGTGTACGGGATCCTCCGCGACGTCTCGGCGGCCCGCCGCCAGGGTGCCGACATGTGGCACCTGGCGCACTTCGATGCGCTCACGGGACTCCCGAACCGGCACCTGCTGGAAGACCGCATCCAACAGGCGATCTTCCAGGCGCGTCGAGGCAAGACCGCACTCGCCCTGGCGGTCATCGATCTCGACAACTTCAGGTTCGTGAACGAGACCCTCAGCCATCGCCACGGCGACCGCCTGATCCAGGAGGTCGCCACTCGTTTGAGGCGCGCGCTGCGACGCACCGACACGCTCGCGCGCTGGGGTGGGGACAGCTTCGCGCTCCTCATCGCCAACCTGCCGCAGCCGCGTGCCGCGCTGCCCGTCCTCGACAAGATCCTCGGCGTGGTGTCCGAGCCGTTCCAGGACGGCGGCACCACCATGCGATTGAGCGCTTCCGTCGGGGTAGAGCTCTACCCGACGGGAGCACGCAACGCGACCGAGCTCGTCGAGCACGCGCAGCATGCCCTGCAACACGCGAAGGAGCGCGAGAAGGGCGGCTTCCGCTTCTTCGAGGCCACCTTCGACGATGAGATGCGTAAGCGCTCCGCGCTCGAGGGCGAGCTGCGGCATGCCATCGTCGAAGACCAGCTCGTGTTGCACTACCAGCCGCGCGTGGAGCTCCAGAGCGGCGCCATCAGCAGCGTGGAGGCGTTGGTGCGGTGGGTTCACCCGACGCGCGGCCTGCTCAAGCCGGCGGAGTTCATCCCGTTGGCCGAGGAGGCGCAGCTGGGATCCATGCTGTTCGAATGGGTGCTCGAACGTGCCTGCCGTCAGGCGAAGCGCTGGCAACAGCAGCGCACGCCGAGGCGGGTGGCAGTCAACGTCAGCCCCCAGGCCCTGGAGCTCGACGAGTTCACCGATTCCGTGCAGCGGGCGCTCAGCCGGTACGACCTGCACCCGGGCCTGCTGGAGATCGAGATCAACGAGCGCACGGCCGCCGCCACGCTGGATGCCAGCACCCAGCGCCTGCGCGAGATCCGCGGCATGGGCGTGCACGTGGCATTGGACGACTTCGGCGTCGCCTACTCGTCGCTCACGCAGTTGCGGGCGTTGCCGCTGGACGGCCTGAAGATCGACCGCAGCTTCGTCGAGAAGCTCGGTGGGCGCGAGAGGGACGGCGACACCGAGCTGATCCGCGCGATCATCGCGCTCGGGAAGAGCCTGAAGTTGCGCGTGACGGCCGAGGGGATCGAGACGCGCGAGCAGAACACCGTCCTGCGCACGCTCCAGTGTGACGAGGGGCAGGGCTTCCTGTTCAGCCAGGCGGTGCCCGCGGAGTACGTGCCGGCCTTCGCGTGACCCGGGCGGTGCGCGGGCCAGGGCGTGGCGAGGGCAGTCCCGGGACCACCGCGCGCGGCGCGCCGACGGTAGACTGGTCGGCATGCACGCCGAGACCGATCTGACGAACGACCAGACCGACGGTGCTCGACCGCTGGCGTCGCGGGCCCTTCACATCCCGTTCGACCGGATCGGCGCCACGGACGTGGTGCCCGCGATACGCGAGGCGCTCGCGCGCGCGGAGCGCGAGGTCGGGGTGGTGGCGTCCACGGTCGGGAACCCCACCTTCGACGGCACCCTCCTGGCGCTGGACGACCTGCTGGAGCGCGTGTCGCGCACCTTCGGAATCGCTCGGCACCTGACGCAGGTCGCGAGCACCCCGGAGCTGCGGGCGGCCTTCAACGAGGTCCTGCCCGAGTACAGCGGCTTCCTCGCGCGCTTAGCGACCCACGAGGGGGTGTGGCGCGCGTTGCGCGCGTTCGAGGCCAGCGGCGAGGCGGCCGCCCTCGCCGGCGTGCGGCGCCGTCACCTCGAGAAGACCGTACGCGAGTTCCGTCGTGCCGGCGCCGATCTGCCGGAACGGGAGAGGCTGCGCGCGCGGCAGCTCCGGGTGGAGCTCGCACAGCTCTCCACCCGCTTCAGCGAGAACGTGCTGGATGCGACCAACGCCTTCGAGCTGGTGATCGAGGACGAGCGTGAGGTGGCAGGGCTGCCCCCGTCGGCGCATTCGCCGAGCGCATGCCGACGCCGAGGCGCACGGGCGCCGGGGGTACCGCTTCACCCTGCAGGCGCCGTCGTACCTGCCGTTCATGAAGTTCGCGGCGTCACGCCAGCGGCGCCGTCAGTTCTACGAGGCCTACGTCAACCGCGCCTCCGCCGGTGAGCACGACAACCGTGGCGTGCTGCGCGACATCCTGGCGAAGCGACGCGAGCTGGCGCGGGTGCTGGGCTACCGCGACTTCGCGGACCTCCAGCTCGAGGATCGCATGATCGGTTCCGGCTCCGCCGCCCAGGATTTCGAGCGCACTCTGGCCGAGCGCAGCGCGCCGTACTTCCATGCCGACGCGCGGGCGCTGGCGGACCATGCGCGCCGCGACCTCGGGCTCGACGACATCCGACCGTGGGACCTCGCGTACGTGGCGGAGTCCCTGCGGCGCGCCACGTTCGCGTTCGACGAGGAGGCGCTCCGCCCCTACTTCTCGCTCGACGCGGTGCTGGCGGGCATGTTCGAGGTCGCGCGGCGCTTGTTCGGAGTGCGCGTCGAGCGCACGCACGGGGTGCCGACGTGGCACCCGGAGGTCGAGACCTACGATGTGTACGCCGACGACGGTGCATTCCTCGGGTCGTTCTACGCCGACTGGTTCCCTCGGCCCGCCAAGCGCGGCGGCGCGTGGATGAATCCCCTCGTGACCGGCGCGCCCGGCCGCGAGCCTCCCGAACCACACGTCGGCGTCATCGTCGCGAACTTCACCCCGCCGGAGGAGGGGCGAACCCCCCAGCTCACCCACGACGAGGTCACGACGGTGTTCCACGAGTTCGGACACCTGCTGCACCACCTGATGTGCCGCGTGGACATCCCCGCGCGCGGCAGCATGAGCGTCGCGTGGGATTTCGTGGAGCTACCCTCCCAGATCATGGAGAACTGGGTGTGGGAGCGCGAGGGGCTCGACCTGTTCGCGCGCCACGCGGAGACGGACGAGACCATCCCGGACGACCTGTTCGAGCGCCTCCGGCGCAGCCGCACGTTCCTCGAGGGAAGCGCCCAGATGCGCCAGCTCAGCTTCGGGACGGTCGACCTCGCGCTGCACATCGACTTCGACCCCGACGGCGGCGAGGATCCCGTGGCGTTCGGCCAGCGTGTCATGGAGCCGTTCGGCCTCCGGCCGGAGTTCGCACACAACAACTTCCTGACCGCCTTCTCCCACATCTTCGCCGGTGGGTACGCGGCCGGGTACTACAGCTACAAGTGGAGCGAGGTGCTCGACGCCGACGCGTTTTCACGCTTCCGGCGGGAAGGCATCTTCAACCGCGAGACCGGCCGTGCGTTCGCCGAGACGATCCTCGAGCGCGGGGACAGCGAGCAGCCCGAGCTGCTGTTCCGGGCCTTCATGGGGCGCGATCCGGACCCCCAGGCGTTGCTCCAGCGCAACCTCGGTCCCGAGCCGGACTCGGGTGCCGATCGCCGGCGACGACTGACGATCCGCGGAGGTCGAACGGCGGCCTTGCCGGCGGGCGCGGTCACGGGGCGGCTGGCGATGCCAGGGCCCGGATCACGAGCGCGGTAGCTCGGTCGTAGTCGGCCATCCCCGCCTGCACCCCCTGACTCTTGAGGTATCCGCCGTACACGCGCGCCGCGCCGCCCGCGAGCGGACCCACGCGGTATCGCGCGGCCGCGGCGGCGATCGCGTCGAGGTCGGTGCGGGCGGCGTCCGGGAGGCGCTCGAGCAGGGGCGTGCGCGCATCGGCGGGCACGGCCCCGGCGATCAGCTCGACGGCGTGAAGCGCGAGGGCGTAGCGTACGCCGGGATCGTCGCAGCTAAGGCCGGCCAGCACCGCCAGCGCGTCGGTGTCGGCCTCGCGTGCGAAGCCCGCAGCGTGCGCGAGCTCGTGGGCGGCGGTCGCCACGAAGGCGACCTGCGGCAGGCCCCCGTCCACGTGCGGCTCGTGCAACCAGGGCGAGGTGATGCCCGAGAATCCGAACGCCAGCAGCGCCCCGGGGGGCAGCGTGCGGACCCGCCGCGGAACCGGCACGAACGCATGCGACACGCGAGCGACCTCGCTCTCTACGCAGCGCCCGGCGGCCGCGACCCGGTCGCGGGTGGTGCCCGCACGGGGGCTCGCGAGATCCGGCAGGAGGGCATCCACGGCCGCCGCAGCCTGGGCGCTCGTGATGGGCTCGTCGCCCAGGCCGAGCAGGGCCTGCAGGGGCTCACGGCGGTAGGCCAGGCCCCACATCCACAGGAACGAAACGGCCAGGCCGAGCATCGCGGCGAGTACGTTGGGCACGAAGCGGCGGCGAACACGGCGGCTCGCCAGCGTCCCGAGCGAGACCAACACCCAGGCCGCCAACAGGCTGAGCGTGAGGCTGACGCCGGTCGCGTCGACGAGCGGCGCCAGGGCCCTCGACAGCAGCGGGTAGAGTCCCCTCGCGTACAGCCGCTCGATCAGCGCCGTTGGCCACGGCGCCACCGCCAGGTCGAGCAGCACCAGGCCGGTCAACCAGCGGAGTGCGCGCGCCTGACGGGGCGTCACGGCCGGCGACCGGACCGGTTGCGCCTCGACGCGCCGAGGACGGCCCGCTCGCGCCGGGTCGCGCGATCCGGATGCGCGGGGGGTGCCCAGGCGTCGGGGAGCGCCGCGGTCGCGGCCCGCTCCGGCTCGTCCGCGAGCGGCTCCTCGAACGCGGTGACGGACGCTGACGGGACGGCGGATCGGACGTCGACGGCGGTCATGCGGGCCTCGTCACCTCCCGTGATGCGAGCGCGAATCGGCGTCGGGTCGGCTCCGTCGCTGCCCGGCCGCCGATCGCGCTCGGGCCGGCGGCGGTCGGCAGCGCCGGCGGTACCGCGGCGCCCCGTCGGTCGCGTGCGGGTCGTTCGGGCGTGCCTGCCGGAGCGTAGCACGGCCCCTCACCGTCGCGAACGCCGCCGGCGGCCGCGAACGGAGCGCGCGGCGCGGTCGTACGGCACGCCTTCGAAGGCCGCGAAGGCCGCGCGCGACCAGGCCCACCAACCGTCCCCGGCCGGCTCGAGCAGCGTTCCCGGGAGCGCCTCGCGCGAGAAGTGCTGCAACGCGTCGATGGGGAGGAGCCGGAACGCGTGACGCGCCGCCGCGTCGACCAGGGCCGCGCGGGCGTACGGCAGCAGGCACGCCCCCTCGGTCTCCGCGACGATCACGTGCGCCACGAGGCCCTCGACCCGCACGCGGCCGGCCACGCCGGGCGCCCACGCGGGTGCCGTGCCGGCCCCGGCCGCGCCCGCATCGCGTTCCGCTCCCGGCCGCGGCGCGGACGTGCCCGGCCCGGCCCCTCGCCGATCCGCGTCCAGCAGCTCCGCCATGGCGCGCGCCGTCGACGCCTCCTCGCACGCCAATACCAGGAGCCCGTCGGCGACGCGTTCGGCCGTGACCACCAGGCCGCGCTCGCGCAGGCGGTGCCGCGGCTCGGGCGGGGGCAGCGCGGCGTCGTACGCCACGCTGAGGAGGTCGTCGAGCTGCGCCAGGCGCCGCCGGATCCGGTCGCGCTCGCGCTCGCTCAGGGCCAGCGGATCGTGAGAGCGCCTCTGGAGCTCCGTGCGCTCGTCCTCGAGCGCTTCGACGCGCGCCCCGTGGGCGTCCGGCCCGTGTGTGCGCGGGTCGTGGGCGGCTGGTTCGCCGGCCGTTCGTTCGTGGGCGGGTCGTTCGTGGGCGGGTCGTTCGTGTGCGGGTCGTGCGTGTTTGGGTCGGTGCGCGGCCGGCACGGAGACGCCCTCGGGGCCGTCCTCGCGCGCGGGTGCACGGCCTTTCGTGGGAGGCTCGCCGCCTCCGGCGGCGCGTGCGGCGGCACGTAGCACGGCATCATCGGCACGGTGCACGGAGTCCCCGGCGAGGTAGGCGTCGATGTCGGCGTAGGTCCGCAGCGCGCCGTCGGCCAGCCCCCACACGCGGTCCGCGAAGCTGCGGGCGAGCCAACGATCGTGGGTCGCGACCACGATCGTGGCCGCCGAGGCGGCGAGCGCCTCCTGCAGCGCTTCGACCGCGGTGAGATCCAGATCGTTGGTGGGCTCGTCGAGCAGCAGTACGTCCGGCGCCCACGCCAACGCGCGTGCGAGGCCCGCCCGGGCGCGCTCGCCGCCGGAGAGCCGCTCGGGCGCCGCCGTCCAGCGCGCCGGCCCCACCCCCAGCTTCGCCAGGAGCGCGCGCACGCGCTGAGCGGGCACCCCGCGCTCGAGCTGCTCGAGCAGCGGGACGCCGGATCGCAGGCCGCGGCCGGCCTGGTCCAGGTGCAGCAGACGCAGGTGCGGCGCGAAGCGCAGCTCCGCCCGCGGGTCGTCGGACGCCAGGTCGCCGGCGAGGAGCGCGAGGAGGGTGCTCTTCCCGCTGCCGTTGGGGCCGAGGAGCGCGACCTTCTCGCCGGCCTCGAGGGCGACGCGCTCGAGCCGCAAGACACCGCTGCGCGCGAGATGACGGGCCTCGACGACGGCGCCGCGCCGCGTTCCGCCCACCGGCGCGGACGCCGGGAGCTCGAGCGGCGCCGTGCCCTCCGCCGCGGGGTCGCGCGCCAGCCGGGCGAGGGCGCGCTCCGCGCCCTTGCGCCGTCGCTGCGCGCCGCGGCTGCCGAAGCCGCGCAGCTCGTCGGCCATCGCCCGCAGTCGCTCGGCCTCGCGCTCGCGCTCGCGTTCGCGGCGCCGCGCGCCGCGCAGGCGGCGCAGCCGCTCCGCGGCCGCCACCGCGTAGGGCGCTTCGATCCGCTCCCACGCCCCCTGAGCCAGGAACAGCGTCGAGCGCGCGACGGCGTCGAGCAGGTCGCGATCGTGCGACACCACCACCAGAGCGCCTCGCCAGCCGGCGAGGCGCTCTTGCAGGAAGGTTCGCATGCCTAGATCGAGGTGGTTCGTCGGCTCGTCGAGGAGGAGCACGTCGGGCGTCGCCCCCAGGGCGGCCGCCAGGGACAGGCGGCGGGCCTCGCCGCCCGACAGCTCCGTGGCCTCGCGGTCCCACAGCGCGGGACCGAGACCCACGGCGGCCAGCACCGCGCGCAGGCGCGCCTCGGCGCCGTACCCGCCGGCGCGCTCGAAGTGAGCCACGGCGCCTTCGTACGCCTCGAACGAGCCGGCCCCGGCGCTCAGGCGACGCTCCTCGAGGCGTACCCGCGCCTCGGCCTCGCGGACCGTGTCGAGCGCGCGGGCGGCCACCTGCCACACGGTTCCCGAGCCGGCAGGGCGGCGGTCGTCCTGCGGCACGAAGCCGACCCGAATGCCGGGCGCACGGACCACGCCTCCGTCGTCCGGTTGCTGCTCGCCCGCGAGCAGCGCCAGCGCCGTGGACTTGCCCGTTCCGTTCGGGCCTACGAGCGCCACGCGATGGCCGTCGGCCAGGCGCAGGTCCAGCGGTGCGAACAGGGGGCGACCGGCGACGAGGCGGGTGAGGTGGTGGGCGGCGAGGAGCTCCATACGGGGGGCCGCGGGTGGCGGCGCTGACCCATTGTAGGGAGCGCGGCCGGTTGGGGCCGTGGGCGATGGGCCGCCTTCGATGCCGCGTGCTCCTGGGCCGCGACGCGGAGTCACGGGACGGCGGCCGCGCCGACCCCCCGCATGGCGCCTGGGGCGCGCGTCGATGGCGTCACGCGCGTCGGCCGGCGATCCCGACCGGCCGGATAGACTCGGGTGTGCGACGATTCATCGGCCGTGGCGCCAACCTCGGCTTCACGTGCGCGGTGTGCGGAGCGGAGGTACCTGCGCTCGCGAACGGCAGCTACAGGAACCACTGCCCGCACTGCCTGCACTCGCTGCACGTCGACGTGAACCCGGGCGACCGCGCCAGCGACTGCGGCGGGGTGCTCGAGCCGGTCGCCGTCGAACACAGCGGCAAGAAGGGGTGGGTCGTGGTGCACCGCTGCCGGCGTTGCGGGGAGGTGCGACGAAACCGGGCTGCGCTCGACGATCCGGCGTGCCCGGACGACTACGCCGCGCTCGTGGCCCTGGCGAGCGCGGGGAGCGCCGTCGACCCCCGCGCTTGAGGGTGGCTCGCCCCGCCCGGGTACACTCGCGTCGACCCCACCGACGGCCGCCGGCGCGCCCACCCGCGCCGCCCGCGGAGGTGACGGAGGAGGCTGCATGCCCGTGGAGAGCCTGCGACTCGATCGCGAGGGTGCGGCGCTGCGCATCACGCTGGCGCGGCCCGACGTCCTCAATGCCCTCTCGCCCGAACTGCTGGAGGCGCTCGCCGCGGCGCTCACGGGCCCGGCGGCGGAGCCCGACGTGCGCGCCGTGCTGCTCACGGGCGCCGGGCGCGGTTTCTGCGCGGGCGCGGACCTCTCGCGCACCAGCGTCGACGGCGGCATCGGCGATCTGCTCGAGCGGCTCTACCATCCGGTGGTGCGGGCCCTCGCAGGGCTGCGCAAACCGGTGGTGGCCGGCGTCAACGGGGTCGCCGCGGGCGCGGGCATGAGCCTGGCGCTGGCGTGCGACCTGCGTCTGCTGTCGAGCGCCGCGAGCTTCGCCGTCGGCTTCACGGGCGTGGGCCTGGCGCTCGACGCCTCGTGCAGCTACACCCTGCCACGACTCGTGGGGCTCGGCCGGGCGCACGAGCTCGCCTTCAGCGGGCGCCGCGTGGGTGCCGAGGAGGCCGTGGCGCTCGGTCTCGGGGAGCAGGTAATCGACGCGGACACGTTCAGCCGGGAGGCGTGGGCGTACGTCGGCCGGCTCGCGGAGGGCCCGACCCTGGGCTTCGGGCTGGTCAAACGCGAGCTGCGCGCCGCGCTCGACAACGACCTCGCGACGCAGCTCGAGCTCGAGGCGGCCGCGCAGGCCGAGGCCGCCGCCAGCGAGGATGTGCGCGAGGGGCTCCGGGCGTTCCGTGAGAAGCGCCCGCCACGCTTCCGGGGGCGTTGAGGGTGCGGCCCGCCGACCTCGTGTTGTTCGGAACGGTGCTCACGATGGACCCGCGGGCGCCGCGGGCGGAGGCCGTGGCGCTGAGAGACGGCCGGGTGCTCGCCACCGGTTCCCGCGACGAGGTGGCGCTGCTCGTCGATGGCGCCACGCGTCGGGTCGAGCTCGGCGAGCGCGTGGCCTTGCCGGGGTTCCACGACAGCCACGTGCACCTGACGCAACACGGGCTCGAGCTCGATCAGCTCGACGTGTCGCGCACGGAGCGCGTGATGGACGCCGTCGAGCTCGTGCGGGCCGCGCGAGCGGCGCTCGAGCCGGGCTCGTGGCTGCTGGGCTCCGGCTTCGCGCTGCAACGCTGGGGCGTGCCGAGCCTCGGACCGCGAGAGCGCGCCGCGCTCGACGCCGCCGCGCCCGACCACCCCGTGCTGCTGCGCAGTCAGGACCACCACAGCGCCTGGGTCAACGGGGCGGCCCTGGCGCTCGCCGGCGTCGATCGGCGGACGCCCGACCCGGCTCACGGGACCGTGGTCCGCGGGCCGGACGGGGAACCGACGGGTCTGCTGCTGGAGCGGGCGGTGGAGCTGGTGCGCGGGCGCGTACCGCCGCCCGGGCCGGCGGCGCTTCGGCGCGCCCTCGCCGGCGCCGGGGCGGACCTCGCGGCGCGCGGTGTGACCACCGTCCACCACATGGCCTACGAGCCGGCGCACTACTGGCGCGAGCTGGCGCTCGCGGCGTCGGACGACGCCTTCCCCTTGCGGGTGTGGGCGTGCATTCCGCAGGAGGACATCGAGCACGCCATGGCCCTCGGCCTGGCCACGGGGCAGGGGGGCCCGAACTTCCAGGTCGGAGGCGCGAAGTTCTTCGCCGACGGAGCGCTCGGCAGCCGTACCGCGTGGATGCTCGAGCCCTACCCCGGCGGCGGGACGGGAGTGTGCGTCGACGGTCCCGAGGTCCTCGCCGAGCGCTACCCGCTCGCGCTTCGTGCCGGTCTCACGCCCGTCACGCACGCCATCGGCGATGCGGCGAACCGCGCCGTGCTGGACGCCCTGGAGCGCTCGACCGCCGAGCTGCGCGCGCGCGCCCTGCGGCCGCGCGTGGAGCACGCCCAGCACATCCATCCGGACGACGTGCCGCGCTTCGGCCGCCTCGGGATCGTCGCCTCCATGCAGCCAGTTCACCTCACGATCGACGCGCCCAGCGTGCTCGAGCTTCTGCCCGAGCGTGAGAGCCGCGCCTACCCGATGCGCGACCTGCTCGCGGGGGGTGCCACCCTGGCGTTCGGGTCCGACACGCCCGTCGCCGAGCCGGACGTCCTCGCCGGCCTGCGCGCGGCGTGCCGTCGCCGCGCCCCGGGCGGGCCCTCGCTGTCGCCGGGCCAACGCCTATCGGTCGGGCAGGCGCTGAGCGCGTTCACGGCCGGGGCGGCGTTCGCCATCGGGCGCGAGGGCCGCTCGGGGCGCCTCGCGCCGGGCTTCGACGGCGACGTGGTGATCCTGTCCCACGACCCCGAGGAAGCGCTGGACGGGCTCGAGGTGAGGGCGACGATGAAGGCGGGGCGCCCGACGTACGGCGGCGATGAGCTGGCGTGACGTGGGGCAGGAGGGCTGCCCCACGTCGCGATCCTCGCGTGCGCCGTCCCGCCCGAGCCGGCGGCTCAGCCCACCGTCACGCGCAGCTCGGGCACCCGGCCGCGGGGTCCGCGGGACGCTAGGAACGCGATGGCGTCGACCACCTCGGCGAGGTCCAGCCAGCCGGACGGGTCCACGTCGGGCATCGCCGAGCGGTTCTGCGGGGTGTCGATGGTACCCATCGGTACCAGCACGCTCACCCCGATGCCGCGGCCGCCGACGTCGCTGCGCAGGCTGCGGAAGTAGCCGAGCACCGCGCCCTTGGCCGCGGCGTAGGCGGTCGCCCTGCGGCCGCCCCGGATCGCTTGCGCGGCGGCGACGCCCAGCACGAACCCGTTGCCGCGTTCGAGCATGCGCGGAAGGGCGGCGCGTGTCGTGAACACGGCGGTCGACAGGTTCGCCGTGAGCAGCGCGGCGAGCTCCGCAGCCGATAGCTCGAGCGCCCCCGTGGGCGCGAACGCGCCGGTCAGGTTGAGGAGCGCGTCGATGCCGCCGAAGCGCTCCTCGGCGGCCCGTACGGCCCGCTCCGCCTGCTCGGGCTCGGCCAGGTCGGCGCCGACCACGAGGGCCGAGGGGAAGCGCTCGCGCAGGCCCGGCTCGTGGGTCGCGCGCGCGAAGAGCGCGAGGTTCCGGCCCTCCGCGGCGAAGCGCTCCGCAGCGGCCCGGCCGAGCGCCCCGGCCGCGCCGCCGATGGCGAGTACCTGCGAGGTTGGGTCGATCGGTCCGCTCATGGTGCCAGTGTAGCGGCGCGCACCGTGGCGTCAGGGGCGGAGCGCGAGCGCGAGCGCGGCGGACCTCGCGGGGTCGACCCCCGCCCCGCCCACGGCGGCGCGGGCGAAGAGCCACAGGCGGACGCGTTGGGGCTCGAGCTCGAGGAGATGCGCGAAGCGCGCCGTGGTCCCGCGCGGGTCGGCCAGCACCCGCGCCTCGCAGTTGAGCAGGTGCTGCGTAGCGTCGTAGGCGCGATCGCCGATGAACGGTTTGGGATCGATCGCCAGCCACGGCTCCCGTCGGGCGCGGAGCACGTTGCCCGCGTGCAGGTCGGTCGCGAGCACGACCGGAGCCGCGGTGGTCGCCGCGAGCTCCATGAGCACGTCGACGCCGGCCTCGACGAGGGCCGGATCCGGCGCGTGCTCCGGGCTCGCGGGGCGGGAGGCGGGCGCGCACGCGGCCGCACCGGCAACCGCCGCCGGCTGGGGCGCGGCGCGCTCGCGAGCGCGTTCCCCCCAGCGCGCGAGCATGTCGGCCAGCGGACGGAAGCGGTGCGAGGCCGGAGGCGGTCGCCACAGGCGCCGGAGCAGGCCCGCCACGATCTCGTCCTGCTCGGGCTCGGGTAGTTCGCGAAGGGGCGTGCCCGGGCGGCAGCGCTCGAGCAGGAGCGCGCCGAGCTCGTCGTCGCACGCGAGCAGCCTGACGGCCCCGTCACCTTCCCACAGTCGTAGCGCGTCGGCCTCGTGATCGGCCTCGAAGTGCGGCATGCCGAGCTTCAGGACGGCCTCGCCCGCCGGATGCTCCACGGGCGCCACCCACGCGCAGCTCCCTTCGGCGCCGCCCAGGGGAGCGCCCACCACCAGCCCCCAGCGACGGCGCAGCTCCTCGACCGCGGCGGGCAGGCCCTCGAGCCAGGCCATCCGCTGCGCGACCCCCGCGCACGTCCGCTCGAGCCGTTCGGGCACCGTGAACCCGCCGTCGGGTGAGCCGTGGTTGGGGTCGTTCACGCTCGACCATCTCCCTCGCAGCACCAGTGTAGGGGGCCCGCGGCGCGACGCGCCGACCTCGGTCTCCGCCGCGTAGCGACGGGCCGCGCCGGGCCCCACGCTATACTCGCGTATGCACGGATCCGCGTCGACCACGGCCGCGTTCTCGCTCGACGCGGTGCTCGAACGGGCGCGCGTCGCCAGCCGTGCGCTGCCGCGATCGGATCGCGCGGCGGGGTTGGCGGCCGTCGCCGACGGCCTCGTACGTGACACCAGCGCCATCGTCCGAGCGAACGAGGAGGACGTGGCTGCGGAGCAAGCTCGCGGCACCGCCCGGGCCCTCATCGACCGCCTCGCCCTCGACCCCCGGCGCATCGTCTCGATGGCCGACGCGATCCGCCAGGTTGCCGCCCTGCCGGACCCGCTCGGCCGCACGCTGGAGGGTTGGCGCCTCCCGAACGGCTTGCGCGTGCGGAAGGTCAGCGTGCCGTTCGGGGTCATCGGGATGATCTACGAGTCGCGTCCGAACGTGACGGTCGACGGGGCCACCCTGGCGCTCAAGGCGGGGAGCGCGGCGGTGCTCCGCGGTTCCTCGAGTGCGCTGCGGAGCAACCGGGCGCTGGTGGCGTCGATGCGCCGTGCGCTTCACGGGGCCGGTCTGCCCGCGGACGCAGTGCAGCTGGTCGACGCTCCCGGGCGCGAACACGTCACCGCGCTTTTGCGGGCGCGCGGGCGGGTGGATCTGGTGGTTCCTCGCGGAGGCGCCGGACTCATCCGGCACGTCGTCGACACCGCAACGGTGCCGGTCATCGAGACGGGCGTCGGCAACTGCCACGTCTACGTCGACGCCTCCGCCGACCTGGCGATGGCCCGCCGCATCATCGTCAACGCGAAGGTGCAGCGCCCGGGCGTGTGCAATGCTGCCGAGACGCTGCTGGTGCATGCCGAGGCCGCTCCTTCGTTCCTGCCGGCGGCCGTGGCCGAGCTCGCCGGCCACGGTGTCGAGCTGGTCGGATGCGAGCGGACGCGCCGCTGGGCGCCGGATGTGGGCGCGGCCGGCGAGGCGGACTGGTCCACCGAGTACCTCGATCTGAAGCTCGCCGTTCGTGTGGTGGACGACCTCGACGCCGCGTTAGCGCACATCGCGCGCTACGGCACGCAGCACAGCGAAGCCATCGTGACGCGTGACCTGGCCGCCGCTCGGCGATTCCGCGACGAGGTCGACGCGGCGGCGGTCTACGTCAATGCCTCCACCCGCTTCACCGACGGCAACGCGTTCGGCTTCGGCGCCGAGATCGGCATCAGCACCCAGAAGCTCCACGCTCGCGGGCCCATGGGGTTGCGTGAGATCGTCACGTACAAGTACCTGGTGGACGGCGACGGACAGGTCCGCGACTGACGCGTCCGTGCCCGCCGTGAATGCACACGAGCCGCGTCCCTGACGGCAAAAGTCGTTTGACCCGGGGCCTGTGCGCGGGGTATACTCAAGTCGTCCCGCGTGCGCGGCTTTTTCCCTTCGCCATCGCATCTTCGCCGCCTCGTCGGACCACGGACACGGAGGCATCTCTTGAACAGCTACACGGCTGAGAGCATCAAGGTCCTCAAGGGGCTGGAGGGGGTCCGGAAGCGTCCGGCCATGTACGTCCAGGGCGGCACCGGAATCGACGGTTACCACCAGCTCCTGACCGAGATCATCGACAACGCCATCGACGAGGCGTTGGCGGGTTACGCCACCACCGTCGATGTGACCCTCAACGCCGACGGGTCCGCCACGGTGCGTGACAACGGCCGTGGCATCCCCGTCGCCATCATGCGGAAAGAGGGTCGTCCGGCGATCGAGGTCATCTTCACCGAGCTGCACGCCGGCGGCAAGTTCGACAACGCCTCGTACAAGGTGTCGGGCGGCCTCCACGGCGTGGGCGGCTCGGTGGTGAATGCCCTGTCGACGTTCCTCATCGCCGAGGTCGACGTCGACGGCACCCGCCACCGCGTCCGCTTCGATCGCGGCGATGTCGCGGAGCCGGTGCACGTCATCGGACCGTCGCCGAAGGGCGTGACGGGCTCGACGATCACCTTCCGGCCCGACCACGCCATCTTCAAGGACGTCGCGGGCTTCGACTACCAGCGCATCAAGCGGCGCCTGCGCGAGCTCGCGTTCCTCACCGGAGGCGTGAAGATCGTGCTGGAAGACCGCCGCACGAGCGAGGAGCGGCACGAGGTGTTCCGGGAGTCCGGCGGGGTCGGCGCCTTCGCGGCTTATCTCGCCAAGGACGGCAAGCTCCTGTACGATCGCCCCTGCCTGGTGAGCGGATCCGCCACGGTGGAGAACGAGGGCACGCGGCACGACATCGAGGTCGAGGTGGGTCTCATCCACCAGGCGTCCTACGGCCAGAACGTGCTCACGTACGCCAACATGATCACCAACCGCGACGGCGGTACGCACCTCACGGGCTTCAAGACCGCGTACACGCGCGTGTTGAACAACTACGCCAAGGCGAAGAACCTGCTCAAGAAGGGGGATCCCGCGCCCACCGGCGACGATTTCCTGGAAGGGATCAGCTGCGTCATCTCGGTGAAGCTGCCCGATCCGCAGTTCGAGTCACAGGCCAAGGTCAAGCTCCTCAATCCCGAGGCGCAGACGGCTGTGCAATCCGTGGTGTACGAGAAGTTCGCGGAGGTCCTCGAGGAGAACCCCCGCATCGGCAAGGCGATCATCGAGAAGGCCGCGAACGCGGCGCGGGCTCGCGAAGCCGCGCGCAAGGCGCGCGATCTGGTGCGGCGCGCCAACCCCCTCGAGAACGACGACCTGCCGGGGAAGCTCGCCGATTGCCAGTCGCAGGACCCGTCGAACAGCGAGATCTACATCGTCGAAGGCGATTCGGCCGGTGGCAGCGCCAAGCAGGGGCGCGAGCGCAGGTTCCAGGCCATCCTTCCGCTCCGAGGGAAGATCCTCAACGTCGAGAAGGCCAACATCGGCAGGATCCTCAAGAACACCGAGATCCGCGCGATGGTGGCGGCGATCGGCGCCGGCATCGAGGGGACCGGCGACGACGCCCATTTCAACATCGAGGACGTCCGTTACCACCGGATCATCATCATGACGGACGCCGATGTCGACGGCAGCCATATCCGTACCCTGCTGCTGACCTTCTTCTACCGCTACATGCGGCCGCTCATCGACGCGGGTTACCTCTACATCGCGCAGCCGCCGTTGTACGGCGTGACCATCGGTCGCGCCAAGGAGATGCACTACCTCTTCGACGACGGTGCGTTGCAGCGCATGGGGCGGGAGAACAAGGAGAAGAAGCTCGAGATCCAGCGTTTCAAGGGCCTGGGGGAGATGAACCCCGAGCAGCTCTGGGAGACGACCATGAACCCCGAGACCCGCGTGCTCCGGAAGGTCTCGATCGAGGACGTGCTGGAGGCCAGCGATACGTTCGAGATGCTGATGGGCACCGAGGTCCCGCCGCGCCGCGAGTTCATCGAGGACAACGCGCACCTCGCGCAGCTCGACCTCTAGCTCCGAGGCCCCTACGCCGACGTTGCCGCCGAGGACGGCCCGTTTCGCCCGCAGGCTACGGGCCGTCCCCGTGCGCGTGCCGCAGGCTTCTCATCGCCTGTGGCTTCCGGCGCGACTCGATTCCGGCGCCACTCGATTCGTGCGCCGCTGGCTACGTGCGCCACACGATTCACGCGCCGCTGGCTTCTTGCGCCACACGTTTCGTGCACCACTCGCTTCTCGCGCCACTCGCTTCTCGCGCCCCTGAGTTCGCGCGCCGCTCGCGTCTCGCGCCGCCGGCTCCGCGCGCCGGTCGCTTCGCGCGCGTTGCACGATGCCCTACGGCTTGGGGTGTCGGACGCGCGTGCGCAGGAACGCAACGAGCTCGTCGAGCTCGGCGCCGGAGAGGTCGCTCCCGTACGCCGGCATGTTGTAGCCGCCGTTCGTGATGCGCCACAGCAGCTGACCCGCGTCCAGGCGCTCCCCGACCCAGCTCAGGTCCGGGCCGCGGATCCCGCCGTAACCCCCGATCTTGTGGCAGCTCTCGCACATCTTGTCGTGGAAGAGCTGGGCGCCGATGGCTGCGTCGCCGCTCACCTCGCCCACGACGGCAGGCGGGAGGGGCGGCGCGTCGAACTCCGGCACCCATGGTTTTCGGTACGCCATGACCCAGAACGACACGACGAACACCGTGGTGAGCGCCACCGATACGACGGCCCACGGCCGCCTCTTCCAGTGGCGCTCGCCGCCGCGGGAGAAGATCGGCAGGAAGAACAGGATCAGGATGGCCAGCACCGGGAACGCGACCATCAGGTACGGCTCCGTGCCGTGCGGCATGAGGGCGAGGATCGCGAAGTACCACAACAGGTACCAGTCGGGCACCGGAGAGGCCTGGATGATCGTGGGATCGGGCGGCTTACCGAGCTCGCGCGGCCCGTGCAGTCCCGCCAACACGACGACCACGACGATCATCGCGACGCTGAAGATGACGTCGCGCCAGGCCGCGTCCGGCCAGAACGGCACGCCGTTGCGTTGCAGCAGGGCCTCGTACTCCTGCTTGTAGGTCGCGCGGTCCACCCGCTTGTCGGGTTCTGGCGGCTCGGAGATGCCGTTGCGGAGCACCAGCCACAGGTGGAGCCCCAGCACGCCGAAGATCACCGCCGGGAAGATGAACACGTGCATGGCGAAGAAGCGCGACAGCGTCGCGCCCCCAAGCGTTTCCCCCGCGAGCATGAAGCGCGTCAGCGCGGGCCCGATGAACGGCACCCGCCCGGCCTGCTCGGCACCTACCACGACCGACCAGATGGCGTCCTGGTCCCAGCGCAGCGTCTGGCCCGTGAAGCCCATGACGAGGGTCGCCAGGAGCAGCACGGAGCCACTCATCCAGCTGACCTCGCGCGGGTACTTGTACGACGCGAACAGGAACGTCCGGATCATGTGCAGGCCGACCATCAGGAACATCGCGGAGGCACCGTAGTAGTGGATCCCACGCAGGATGTGCCCGATGGAGGAGTCGTAGGTGATGAACTTCAGGCTCTCGTACGCCTGGCCCGAGGAGGGGACGTAGGCGAAGGTGAGGGCGACGCCGGTGACCACCTGCAGCAGGAACGCGAACAGCGTCGCGCTGCCGAAGACGTACCACCAGGAGCTGTTCTTCGGCACCAGGTGGCGCATGGCGGGCATGATCAGGGCGCCCACGCCGGTGCGCTCCTCGAGCCAGTCGGCCGCTCCCTTCATCCAGCGCTGCAGGGGCCGGATCAGGAACATCCGCGCCCCCTCACGGCTTGAGCTTCCCTGCGATCGGGACGGACGCCGTCCGGATGAGGACGCGGCCGTTCTGTACGCGGACCGGGTAGCGAGCGAGCGGGGCCTCCGGCGGTCCGGCGGCGACCTCGCCGTCGGCGAAGAACACGCCGCCGTGGCACGGGCACATGAACAGCTTGGCATCGTCCTCCCACCGCACCGGGCATCCGAGGTGGGAGCAGTTGATCGTGAAGGCCTTCCAGTCGTTCGGCTCCCGCCGGACGTACGCCGCGGTCTTTGCCGTCACGCCTGCCCAGTTGAGCGGCGACGGGTCCTGGTACTGCACCACGACCGTCTTTCCCACCGCGAAGTCGTCGAGCGCTCCGACGTCGCGCCACGCCTCCTGTCGCGGCCGAGCCAACGGCTGCACCACGAACCAGACCGCCGGGATCGCGATGATCGTCGCGGCCAAGGCGCCGGCGAAGATGCTCAGGCGGCGCAGGAAGGTGCGCCGGTCGGAGGCGTCCGGTGCGCCGCCCGATCCCCCCTCGGACCCGCCGTGGTTCGATCCGCCGTTGCCGGGCCCGCCGTTGCCGGACCCGCCGTTGCCGGACCCGCCGTTGCCGGACCCGCGGTTTCCGGATCCACCGTTGCTGAACCCCCCGTTGCCGGGCCCGCCGTTGCCGGACCCCCGGTCGGTGGGTGCGGCGTGGGCGGGGGGCGCGGCGGCCGCCCACGCCCTTGGCCCCGAACTCTCGGCCGCCGCGATGTCGCCGGCCTCCGCCCATGCGGCCCGCAGGCTTTGCAGGGGGCGAGCCCCGAACGTCGGCGTGCGGCCGAGCCCCCGCGCCTCGCGCTCCCTGCACCCGGCGCAATCACTGCGACGCATCGCCGCCTCCTTCCCGGAGCATCTCGCCGATCCAGCCGGCGAGAGCGACGACGACCATGATGCCGCCCGAGACGGCGACGATCCACATGGTGACGATGCCGAGGAACAGCACGGTGATGCCCAGCGCCAGTCCGACCGGCCAGGCGGTGGGCCTGGGCACCAACAGCGGGCGCGGTTCGATCCAGTCCAAGCGTTCGTCGTCGTTCACAGCGTGCCCTCCCTGACGGTCGTTGGCGTGTGCACGGCGTCGCCGGCGGGGTCCGCCGCCGCCCGTCCGGACGTGCCCGTCGGCGGCGCCCCGCGAGCCGGCGCCGGCTCGCCGGCTTGCTCCTCGGCGCCGATCCAGCGGCCGAACAGCACGAGGATCGCGCCGATGTAGACCACCCCGCCGGGGACCCACATGATGAGGCCTCCCACCTGCTGATCGACCGCGGCGCTCAAACCCCACGCGTTGCGGAAGAACGCCAGGTAGCCGAAGGGGTCCGGCGGGGCGACGTAGAAGGGGTAGGTGCCCGCGGGGGCGAACGTGAGGATGATCCCGAGGATGCTGCCGGAGACGAGGGCGCCGGCGAGGTAACCCGTGGCGCCGGGCGTGCCGAGGCGGCGCGACGGGAGCGGCGCCAGGAGCGGCCACCAGAACATCGTCCAGGTCACCAGGAAGATGAGGTGCTCGAGCACGTGCAGGCCGTGGTGTACGAGGGCCGCGTCGTAGAGCGCGGGCAGGTGCCACAGCCACAACGCGACGGTCGCGGCCCCGAAGGCGATGCCGGGGTGTCCCAGTGCACGCTCCAGGCGCCGGAGTGCCGGCGCGCGCAGCAGACGGCGCGTCGCGCGCGGCGGAAGGCCCGCGATCAGCAGCGGTGGCACGCCCAGGATGAGGACGAGGTGCTGGATCATGTGGGCACTGAAGAGGTAGCGCTCACCGATCGCGTGCAGCGGGGACTCCAGCGCCAGCGCGAGCAGCGCCACGCCGAAGGCGAAGGCGGGCAGGCGTCGCCAGCGTTCCTCGCGGGTCCATGCTACGCGCGCGGTGAGCAGGGCGGCGCAGCCGCCGAGTACCGACGGGTCCAGGGTCCAGTTCGCGGCGAGAATGCGCTCCATTCCCATCACCCGCGGGTGAGGAGGTATGCGGTGCTGAACACGAACACCCACACCGCGTCGACGAAGTGCCAGTAGTAGCCGATCGAGGTAAGAGCGACCTCGTTGGAGGCGTTGACCTTGCGCGTCAGGCTGAGGGCGGTGAAGACGCCGAGCAGGATCAGGCCGGTGATGACGTGCAGCGCATGGAAGCCCGTGACCGTGAAGAAGGCCGAGCCGAAGGTGTTCAGGTCGATGGTGATGCCGTCTCGGATGAGCCCGAGGTACTCCCACCCCTCCCCGAATAGGAACACGACGCCGAGCCCCATGGTCGCCAGCATCCAGAGATGGAAGCTGAGGCGCGCCGCGCGCCGGAAAGCGCGCTCGGCGAGCCACATCGTGAGAGAGCTCGAGAACAGGCCGACGCTGAACGCGGCCGTTCGCAGCACCTTGAGGCTCTTCTCGGGATAGTCCCCGAAGCTCTTGCTCAGGTAGAGGTACGTGAACAGCAGGGTGATGAAGAAGAACGACTCCGAGGTGATGAACAGCAGCATGCCGAGGCGGTGGCGGTTCATGCGCGTCACAGGCGATCCCCCGTCTTGAAGTCGGCCAGATCGGGGTTCACGAGGTCCCACAGGGGGCGCCGACTACGGATGGGAGGCAGCTTCTCGAAGTTGTGCTCGGGTGGAGGCGAGGTGGTCGCCCACTCCAGCGTCCACGCCTCCCAGGGGTTGTCGCCCGCGATCTTGCCGCGCCTGGCGCTGACGATGACGTTGTAGAAGAAGATCAGCATGCTCCCCCCGAGGATGAAGGCCCCGATCGTGGACACGAGGTTGAGCGCTCCGTAGCCCGGCAGGTCGGGATAGGTGTAGACGCGGCGCGGCATGCCGATCACGCCCAGGATGTGCTGCACGAAGAACGTCATGTTGAAGCCGAGCACCATAAGGGCGAAGTGCAGCTTTCCCAACCCCTCGGAGAGCATGCGGCCGGTCATCTTCGGGAACCAGTAGTAGGCGCCGGCGAACGCCGCGAACATGCTCCCGCCGAACAGCACGTAGTGGAAGTGGGCCACGACGAAGTAGCTGTCGGTCAGCTGCCAGTCGATCGGTATGGCGGCGAACATCACGCCCGTGACGCCGCCGATCACGAACTGGATGATGAACGCGATCACGAACAGCATCGGTGTGGCCAGTCGAATGCGGCCGCGGAACATGGTGCCGGTCCAGTTGAAGATCTTGACGCCGGTAGGGATCGCGATCAGCATGCTCGCGGCGCTGAAGGCCGCGTTGAAGGGGGCTCCGAGCCCGGTGGTGAACATGTGGTGGGCGTAGACGGCGAAGCTCAAGAAGCCGATGGCGACGGTCGAGCCGACCACGAAGGAGTAGCCGAACACGGGCTTGCGCGAGAACACCTGAACCACCTGGGACACCATGCCGAACGCGGGCAGCACCATGATGTACACCTCCGGGTGCCCGAACCACCAGAACACGTGCTGCCACAAGATGGCCGAGCCCGCGCTCACCGTGCTCGCCATGAAGAAATGGGCGCGCAGCATGCGATCGAACAGCAGCATGATGAGGCCGGCGTTGAGCGGCGTGAGGGCGTAGAGGATGATGAAGCTGGTCACGCCGACGGTCCAGATGAACAGGGGGAGGCGTCGGATGGTCATGCCCGGGGCGCGGTACAGGACGATGGTGACGAGCAGGTTGACCGCCACGGATATCGTGCCGATGCCGGTCTCGATGAGGCCGATGATCCAGTAGTCCACGCCCGGGCGGTCCGAGTAGGCGAACTCGCTGAGAGGCGCGTAGCTGAACCATCCCTGGTCCGCCAGGCTGCCGGTCGCGAGCCCCAGGTAGATGAGGGCGCCGCCGAAGAGGAAGACCCAGAAGCCGAGGGCGTTGAGCCTCGGGAAGGCCATGTCCTTCGCGCCGATCATGAGGGGCACGATGTAGTTCGAGAAGCCCAGGAGGAGGGGCATCACCACGAGGAAGATCATGGTGGTGCCGTGCATCGTGAAGATGGCGTTGTACGCGCCCGGCGTGAGGACCTTCGCGTTCGGCGCCGCGAGCTGTAGACGGATCAGCAGCGCCTCGAGCCCGCCGATGATGAAGAAGAACGTGGACGCGACGATGTACATGATGCCGATCTTCTTGTGGTCCACCGTCGTGAGCCACGCCAGCCACCCCCAGCCACGCGTGAGCGGAGGGAAGGGAACGACATGTGGGGTGATGCTGTCCTGTCTCACGGCGTCTCCTTCGCGCGTGGCGGGCGGTGTCCGCTCATTGCAAACCTGCCTGATTCCGCGCCTCCAGCACCTGATGGGGTGTGAGCTGCTGCGTTCGCACGGCGGCGATGTCTTGCGGCGAGTACGGTTCGAAGTCCGCGGGAAGGTCCTTGCGGTTGCCCCACGATGTGAGCTCGTGGTTGAGCACGGCGGCGACCTCGGCGTCGCTCAGCAACGCTCCCCACGTTGGCATGGCCCCGTTGTAGCGCGTGCCATCGACGTGGATCTCCCCCTGCAGGCCGAACAGGACGATCTTCGGAGGGAGGTCCCGGGCGGCGCGGTAGAGGGCCGGGAGGTGGCCCGCGAGCGGCGGGAAGCTCCCCTCGACCCCCTTGCCGTCCGCCTGATGGCAGGCGGCGCACTGCTGGTAGATCTTCGCCCCGTCCACGCTCCGAGGCTGCCCGTTCGCCTCGGCGCTCGGCGGCGGCGTACCGTCGAGATACGCGACCAGGGCGGCGAGCTCGTTCGGCCCGAGGCGGTACGTCGGCATGTACGTTCCGGGCTTCACGGTCTGCGCGTCGAACAACCACCGCAGCATGTTGCCCGGCGTGTTCGGCAGGATGCCGGCGGCGAGCGTCGTTCGGTCCGCCACGTGGGTCAGGTCCGGGCCGACGTTCTCGAGTGGCCGTTCCGGGAGGCCACGGATCGTATGGCACGAGGCGCACGTCTTCTGCCGGAAGAGCGTCTCACCTCGCTTGGCGAGTGCCGTCGCCGGCTCGCGCTTCGGCTCCGCTTCGTGCGCGAGCCACGCCTGGAAGGTGGCCTCGTCGCTCGCCACGACGCGGATGCGCATCCAGGCGTGTTCGTCGCCGCAGTACTCCGCGCAGGTACCGAGGTAGGTCCCCGGTTCGTTCGCCTGCAAGACCAGCGTGTTCGGGTGTCCCGGGATCAGGTCCTGCTTGGGCCCGAGGCGGGGCACCCAGAAGGAGTGGATCACGTCGGCCGACTCGAGGTGGAGACGCACGGGCCGGCCGACGGGGATGTGGAGCTCGTTCGCCGTCACCGCGTCGGTGCCGTCGTACCGCACCTCCCACCACCACTGGTGGCCGACGACGGTCATGTCGACCTCCGGACCGTCCTTGCCGGGCGCGGGGGAGATGCGGGCCATGACGCCCATCGACAGCCAGAAGATGACGGCCAGCAGCAAGAACGGCCCGATCGTCCACGTCAGCTCGACGGCCGTGTTGCCGTGGATCTGTGGCGGTTCGCCCTCCCGGTCCCCCCGATCGCGGTAGCGCACGATGTTGAACGTCACGAAGCCCGCCACCAGAAGCACGATGGCGCCGGAGATCCAGATGGTCAGGCGGAAGAGCCAGTCGATGTCTCCCGCGAAGGGCGATGCCGGGTTGAGAACCGACGAGACGTTGGAGTAAAGATCACGCACGCTCGCTCCAATCGGCAGACGGGGGGTGTCCCCGGACCCGAACGGTGTCGCGGCGATGAAGCGTGGCCCTCTTCGTGTACCCCGTGTCGTTCACGCCTCACGGAGCGCGCCGCTCCGACGACGGAACGGGCGAGCGGATCTCCGCGATGAACGACGATGCTGCTGACCTCGGAGCAGCGATGCCCCCTGCACGTACGGGGGGCGGCTTGCGGCTCGCGCCGAGTGTAGCATCCACAACCGTGGACGCAAGGTGCTCAGGTGTCGGGAGCAGCGCCCTTCGGGCTCACGACGCTCGGGGCGGAGGGAGCTCCTGCGCAGCCAGCGGATGGGCCGGTCGGCGCCCGGCGAGGACGTCGACGACGGCCTCCGCGCAGAGGCGCGCCATGGCCGTGCGTGACCGTTCGGTGGCCGATCCCGTGTGCGGCGCGAGCACCACGTTCGGAAGCGCCGCGAGCCCGTCGGCGAGGCGCGGCTCGTGCTCATAGACGTCCAGCCCGGCGCCGAACAGGCGACCCGCCCGGAGTGCCTCGACGAGTGCGGCCTCGTCGACGACCGGGCCGCGCGCCGTGTTCACCACGATCGCGTGTCGCGGCAGGCGCGCGAGCAGGGGCGCATCGACGAGATGGTGCGTGTCGGCGGTCAGCGGCGTGTGGATCGAGATCGCGTCGCTGTGTTCGAACAGCTCGTCCAGGGGGAGGTGAACCGCGTCGAGCTCCTCCTCCGCGCGCGGGTCCCGGTTGCGGTTGTGGTACGCGACCCGCATGCCGAACCCGCGTGCGCGGCGCGCGACGGCCCGACCGATCCGTCCCATCCCGACGATGCCGAGGGCGGCGCCGCCGACGTCGACGCCGAGGAGCTGGAGGGGTTGCCATCCGGTCCAGGCACCGGATGCCACCAGCGCATGCCCCTCGCGCAGGCGCCGGGCGACGGCGAGCAGGAGCGCGAACGCATGGTCGGCGGTGGCTTCGGTGAGTACGTCCGGGGTCGTGGTGACCACGACGCCCCGCCGGGCGCAGGCCGCCACGTCGATGTTGTCGAACCCGACGGCGTAGTTCGCCACGATCCGGAGGCCCGCTCCGGCTGCCTCGAGAAGCTCCTCGTCCACGCGGTCGGTCAACAGGGTGATGAGCGCTGCCGCGCCGGCGGCGCCCGCGAGGAGGGTCTCCCGTGGCGCCGGGTCGTCGGCCTGCCGCACCTCGAGGTCTACGTCGGCGCCCGCCAGCGGCGCGAGGCCGGCCTCGGGCAATCGGCGGGTGACGTACACGCGCGGTCGCGGCATGCGTCACTGTACCTGGCGTTCCTCGGCGTGGCCGCGGGCGGGCTCCCGGCCCGCCCGCGGCCACGCCGACACCGTCACCCTCAGGGCAGCTTGAGTTGCTGCCGTGCCTGGTAGACGTCGTCGGAGCTGAGATCGAGCTTCCGCGCCGCGGCGATGTCGTCGGACGTATACGGTTGGAAGTCGCTCGGGAGTTGATCCTGGTTTCCCCACGACGTGAGCTCGTGGTTGAGCACCGCGGCGATCTCCGCATCGCTGAGCTGCTTCCAGGGAGGCATCACGCTGTTGTAGGTCTGCCCGCCGACGTCGACGGCGCCCGTCATGCCGAACAGCACCACCTTCGGAGGAAAGTTGCGGTCGGCACCGAAGACGGCGGGGAGGTGCCCCGCCAGAGGCGGGAACGCACCGGGTATGCCCTGCCCGTTGGCCTGGTGGCACGCAGCGCAGTTCTGGTAGACGGCCGAGCCGTCCACGTTGGGCGTGGCCTGGGCGACGGCGGGCGGCGTGGCGTTCGCGCCACCCGCCTGCGCGCCACCCGCCTGTGCGCCACCCGCCTGTGCGCCACCCGCCTGTGCGCCGCCGGCCCGCGCGCCACCGGCCTGCCCCCCGCCGGCCTGCGCGCCGCCCGCCGGCGCCCCGCCAGCGACGGTGAGCTTCAGGTCGCTCACACCGCGATCGGCCACGATCTGCATGGCGTGGTCGATGTCGATGCGCGCCCTGCCGTCGCCCAGCAGCGCATATCCGTTGAGGTCGGCGGTGGCCTTCGCCAGCGAGTTCTGGAACTGGCTTGGGTCGAGGGGCTTGAGGCGCCCCTGGGGCCGGGACGTCGCGATGAGCAGGATCAGGAGCAGGAGCGCGAGCATGCCGAGCGCGCTGAGGACGAAGGCCGCCCGCACCTGACGCTCGCTGAACATGTACTGCCGCGTGGGCTCGCTGCGATGTGGCTCAGGCATGATGCTCCGCCATCACCTTCACGAGCCGCGGGTCGTTGACGGGGAGGACCTGACGCCCCGAAAGGGCCCGCGCGGCGACGGCCAGCCAGATGCCGCCCATACCGATGAGGAGGAGGATGTCGACCACCGTGACCTGCGCGCCGGCGCGGTGGAAGGTCGGCACGACGAACCAGTAGACGTTGATGAGCTGCACGAGCAGCGCCCAACCCGCGACGAGCGTCAGCGCCCGTCGCTTGCGCTTGACCCAGCGCGAGAACAGGATCATGAACGGCGCGAAGAATCCGAAGAACAGCATGAACGCGCTCAGCCCCAACCATTGCGGCCCGAGGCGCAGCACGTACCACGTGTTGGTGTCCGTGACGTTGTTGGACCACTGGATGATGAGCTGGGAGACGTGCGTGTACGCCCAGAACATCGTGGTCGCCATCAAGAGGTTGCCGAGGTCTTGCAGGCGCTTGGGTGTGAGCAGCCGGTCGTAGTCCTCGTTCCGGCTCGCGAGGAACACGGCCGTGAAGATCGCGAACGCCCAGGCCGTGATGGCCTGGCTGGCCATCAGGATGGCGCTGTAGATCCCGGAGAACCAGGTAGGGGTGAGCGACATCGCCCAGTCGATCCCGGCCAGCGTCATCGTCAGGATGTAGGCGACCATCCACACGCCGCCCATGTTCTTCATGCGGAAGCCGAGGACGCCGCTGCGGACACGCTCACGATCCTGGCGTGCGGACAGGCGCCGGTAGAGCATGGCACCCACGATCCACACGAGGAAGTAGATGGCCGCGCGCAACACGAAGAACGGGATGTTCAGGTACCCCGTCTTGACGGCGACGGAGTGGTGCTCGGCGACGTACGCCGGGTCGGTCCAGGCATAGACGTAGTGCATGCCGAACAGCACGGGGATGAACAGCAGCGCCATCATCGGGAGCGTGGCGATGCCGGCCTCGAGCGGCCGCGAGATGACCGCGCCCCACGAACCGCCGGCCAGGTGCTCGACGAACAACAGCACGAGCGAGCCCAGCGAGAGGCCGATCCAGAAGAGGTACGCGGTGAGGTACGACTCGAAGAAGCCGCGCGGCGCCAAGAACCCGAGCACGATGGCGGCGGCGAGCGACACGGCGCCCACGACGAGGGCGACGAGCTGGAAGCGGCTGGTGTCGGGGGGTCCCGCGCGGAGCCCGCTGTCCGGAGCGCTCACGGGTTGCCCCCGTTCGCGGCCTTGAGGCGGCTCAGCTCGTCGGCGGGCACATCGTCCTCGCTGGCGTTCTGGCTGAGCTGCAGCGCCTTGACGTAGTCGGCGATCGCCCAGCGGTCCTCCGGCGGGATGCGCGAGGCGTAGCTGTACATGCGTCCGAAGCCGTTGGTCATCACGTTGAAGAAGTACCCCACGGGCTGATCGAGCAGCCGTTGCGTGCGCGTGAAGGAGGGCGGCTGCGGGAAGCCGCGCTGCACGATCTCGCCCTCCCCGTTACCGTTGTAGTTGTGGCACGGGGAGCAGTAGATGTCGAAGCGTTGCTGGCCGCGCTGCAGGACCTCGAGCGTGACCGGCACGGGGCTGTCCTGCAGCAGGCCGTTGCCACCCTGCCCGGTCAGGAACGCCGGATCGAGGGCGCCGCGCTCCCGCGAGACCGTTCCCTCCGGCAAGGGGCGCATGGCGGAGTCGTCGGAGAAGAAGCGGCTCGACTGGAACGCCTTCGCCTTCGGTTGGACGTACATGTTGTGGCCGCAGGAGGCGAGCAGCAGCGTGAGGAGAGCGACCGCGGCGAGCGCGACGGGGCGCCTCAGGACGGGAGGAAGGGAGATCGCGCTCAACGCTCCACCTCCGACACCCGGGTGGGCTCCAGGCTCTCGAGGAAGCCGCGCGTGGCGTCCGGATCGAAGCGCGGATCGCGCGCCTCGATGCACAGGAAGAACTTGTCGCGCGACGCGCCCTCGAACCCGGGCGTGTTGAAGATCGAGTGGTACGGCCGCGGCAACCCGTTTCGGAGGATCATCACGATGCCCGCCGTGAAGGCGCCGAACAAGATGGTGCACTCGTACATGATGACGATCCAGTTGGGCCAGCTGTTGAAGGGTTTGCCGCCGATCACCAGCGGGAAGTAGACGACGTTGGCGAACCACTGCATGAAGAAGCCGCCGAGGCCGCCCGTGATGGCTCCGCCGAGGACCACCCAGCCGAGCCGCGTGGGACGGAAGCCGAGGGCATCGTCCAGGCCCTCGACGGGGAAGGGCGTGTAGGCGTCCATGTGCCGGTACCCCGCATCCCGCGCGGATTCCGCGGCGTGCAGGATCTCGTCGACGTCCTCGAACTCGGCGGCGATGCCGAACATCGGAGCGCCCGTGCGCGTGTGGGCTTCGCTACCGAAGGCCGCGCTGCTCATGCCTTCACCTCCGGCGTGAAGTCGTAGTACTCCTGTCGGATCGTCTCGAACGCGTCGCTGCCGTGGTGGTCGTCGTGGTGCTTGGTCTCCTTGGCCTCGGTGGCCGCCACCGAAGGAAGGACGCGGATGAACAGGAAGAACAGCGTGGCGAACAGACCGAAGCTACCCAGGTACAGCGACCAGTCCCAGAACGTCGAGATGTAGTCGGCCCATGAGGAGGGCAGGAAGTCCTGCGTGAGCGAGACGACGATGATCACGAAGCGCTCGAGCCACATCCCGACGGACACGATCAGCGAGATGAGGAACAGCGCCAGCGGACTTCGGCGCACGCGCCGGAACCACAACGGCTGGATGGCGACGAAGTTGCAGAAGATGAGCGCCCAGAAGAACGGCCAGTGGTGGCCGAACATGCGGTTGAAGATCATGTAGCGCTCGAACTCGTTGCCGGAGTACCAGGCGTTGAACGCCTCGATCCCGTAGCCGTAGACCACGATGAGCCCCGTGGCCAGCATGAGCTTGGCCGAGTTGTCGAGGTGGCGCATGGTGATGAGGTTCTCCATGCCGAACGCCTTGCGCAGCGGGATGGCCAGGATGAGCACGACGGCGAAGCCGGCGAACACCGCGCCGGCCACGAAGTAGGGCGGCGCGATGGTGTTGTTCCACCCCGGCAGCTGTGCGACGGCGAAGTCCATGGCGATGGTGCTGTGCACGGAGAGCACGAGCGGGAAGCTCAGGGCCGCGAGGAGCAGGTACGCGCGCTGGTAGCGTTGCCAGGCGCGTGCCGAGCCGTTCCAGCCCAGGCACAGGGTGCCGTACAGCAGCTTCTGGAACTTGTTCTTCGCAAGGTCGCGCAGGGTCGCGAGGTCCGGGATCAGGCCGATGTACCAGAACAGCACGGAGACGCTGGCGTACGTCGAGATCGCGAACAGGTCCCAGTCGAGCGGGCTGCGGAACTGCGGGAACAGGCCCATCGTGTTCGGGTACGGGAGGAGCCAGTAGAACACCCACGGGCGCCCCAGGTGGAGGATCGGGTAGAGCCCGGCGCACACCACGGCGAAGATCGTCATGGCCTCGGCGAAGCGGTTGATCGTGGTACGCCAGGGCTGCCGGAACAACAGCAGCGCCGCGGAGATGAGGGTGCCGGCGTGGCCGATCCCGATCCACCACACGAAGTTGATGATCGGCATGCCCCAGGCGACCGGGATGTTGTTGCCGAAGATGCCGATGCCCGTGGTGACGAGGTGGACGATGGACACGAGGTACATCGCCAGGAACGCGAGCGAGATGCCGAACCCGATCCACCACCAGGTGGGCGTGCGCAGCGGCTGTTCGAGGACCGGTGCGTGGATGACGTCGTCGATGGTGCCGTAGGTGAACCCGGGACCGATGACGCGCGGGGTCTCCTCGACCTGACGGGGCTTTCCTGTGCTCACCGCCATCTCAGGCCCCTTCCTGTGCCCCGCCGTGGGAGAGGGCGAGCGCCGGGTTCGGGTTCTTGAGCTTCGCGAGGTAGCTCGTACGCGGGAAGGTGTTCAGTTCCTCGAGCAGGGTGTAGTTCAGGGGGGAGGCCTTGAACGTGTTCACGCGGCTCTCGGGGATGGCGAGGTCGCCGAAGACGATGGCGTTGGTCGGGCAGGCGGCCTGGCAGGCCGTCACGACCTCACCGTCGCGGATCGTCCGGTCCTCGTTGAGCGCGTCGATCCGTGCCTCGGCGATGCGCTGCTGGCAGTAGGTGCACTTCTCCATGACCCCGCGGCTGCGCACCGTGACGTCGGGATTGTTCGCCAGGGACAGCTCTGTGGCCGTGGTGTCGAGCTCGGCGAACTGCAGGAAGTTGAAGCGCCGCACCTTGTACGGGCAGTTGTTCGAGCAGTAGCGGGTGCCGACGCAGCGGTTGTAGACCATGACGTTCAGGCCCTCCGCGTCGTGGACGGTGGCGCCCACCGGGCAAACCGGCTCGCAGGGAGCCTTCTCGCACTGCTGGCATGGCATCGGCTGGTGGAAGTACTGCGGGTCGTCGAGATCCCCGACGAAGTAGTTGTCGACGCGGATCCAGTGCATCTCGCGCCCCTTGGCGACCTGCGCCTTGCCGACGATCGGTATGTTGTTCTCCGCCTGGCACGCCGCCACGCAGGCGTTGCACCCCAGGCAGACGTTCTGGTCGACGACCATGCCCCACTTGTAGGAGGTGTAGACGTAGTCGGGGTAGAGGTCCGAGGCCTGTTCGGCGAGGTGCACGAACGAGGGCTCCTCGGGCTCCGCCCTGAACTCCTCGATCGTTCCGGTGCGCATGATGTTGCGGCGCTCACCGGTGCCGTTGAGGCTGTGGTGCACCTGCGTGGTCACCAGCTTGTACGTCTCGTTGCCCCGGGTCACCTTGACCGGCGCGAACCAGGGCGCGTCGGTGGTCCGCAGCGGGTAGGCGTCGACGCCGACCCCGCGGCCGACGTGCCCCGTGGCGGTGCGGCCGAACCCCAGCGCGAGGCTGATCGCGCCCGCGGCCTGGCCGGGATGCACCCACACGGGGGCCTGCACCTTGCGGCCGCCGACCTCCAGGGTGACGACGTCGTTGGTGGTGACGCCGAGCCCCTCCGCGGTGCTCGGCGCCATGAGCGCCGCGTTGTCCCAGCTCAGGTTGGTGAAGGGCTTGGGCAGCTCCTGCAACCAGCCGTTGTTGGCGAAGCGGCCGTCGTGGATCGACGGGTCCAGCATCAGGTGGATCTCGAGATCGGCGGCGGCGGGCAGGGTGACGTCGAAGGATCCGGGCTGGGGGGAGGCCGAGGCCGCCTGCGTGCCCGCCACGACGCCGCGGTAGACGGTCTCGCGCCAGAAGTCGTCGAACGAGCCGCTGACCTGTGCCTTCCAGTACGCGCGCACGAGGTCGTAGGCGTTGGCGTCCGCCTGCCCCTGCGCGGCGGCGAGCACCTCGATCGGGCTCTTGCCGCCGTAGAAGGGGAGGATGAGCGGCTGCGTGATGGTCGCGGTGCCGTCGAAGGCGCGCTCGTCGCCCCACGTCTCCAGGAAGTGGGCCTGCGGCACGTGCCACGTGCTCATCACGGCGGTCTCGTCGAGGTACAGGCCGAGGTGGAGGCTGAAGGGCACCTTGCCGAGGGCGTCCGCGAACGCGAGGTCGGCCGGGGCCGTGTAGGCGGGGTTGCCGCCGAGGATGACGAGGGTCTGGACGTCGCCCTTCTGCATGGCGCCGACGAGCGCCGCGAGCGAGTCGCGGTGGATCTCGGGCCGCGCCTCGGGCACCTGCACGTAACGCAGCGTCTGGCCGACGTTGCCCAACGCCTGGTTCATCGCGTGGGCGAGCGCATGCACCGCCGGGGGCTGCGCCTCGCCGACGACGACGAGGCTCGAAGCCCTGGTGGGCCATCAGGTCCTTCACGACCTCGCCGACGTAGAACGCGTCGGCGAGCCCCTGGAGTTGCGGTTGCGGCGCCTTGGCGCCGACGCCGTTGGCGAGCGCCGCGGCGACCGCCGCGATCTGCGACGGCGCGAGCGGAACGCGGTGGTCGGCGAGCGAGCCCGTGGGGGAGGGCGTGGTCTCGAACTGGTACAGCCGGTTCATGCCGTCCGCGGCCTCGAGCACGCGCCGCCGCTTGGAGAACGCGGCGGCGTACGCGAGCCGCCCGGGCCCCGTCTGAAGGAAGTCGGCGTCGAGCGACACCACCACGTCGGCCTTGCTGAAGTCGTAGATGGGGGCGACGTCTTGCCCGAACGCCAGCCGGGCGCCGGCGAGCGCGTTGTCGTTGTGCATCGGGTCGTACTGGTACCAGGCCGCCTGCGGATTCGCCGCCAGCAGGGACTGGATCTGCTGCGCGAGCGTGGGCGAGGTGACGGTCTCCGTGAGCACGGCTACGCCCTTACCGCCGTCGGCGCCGGCGAGCGCCGCGGACAGCGCCTGGGCGGCGTCTGCCCAGCTCTTGGGCTGACCCTGCTGCGTGATGACCTGCGAGCGGTCGGGGTCGTACAGCCCCAGAACGCGGGCCTGGGTCGTGGCGGTGGTGGTGCCGAGCGACGCCGGGTGATCCGGGTTCCCCTCGAGCTTCGTCGGGCGTCCCTGATGGCTCTCGGCCAGGACCCCCTCGGCGTACCCTCCGTAGGTGACGGCCGTCGCGAAGTACAGCGGTCTGCCTGGCGTGATCTGCTCCGGCTGCTGGACGTACGGCACGATCTTCTGCTCGGGGAGGGGCGGCCGCGCGCAGGCCGACAGGCCGGCCAACGCCATGCTGGCCCCCAGCAGCTTCAGGAAGTCGCGGCGGTCGACGCCCGAGGCGAGCGGCGCCGCGTGGCGCGGGAACTCCGCGAGCAGGAACTGCTGGAACTCGTCGGTCTCGGCGAGCTCATCGAGTCCTCGCCAGTAGGCCGGGCCTTCGCTCGATGCCAGCCGCTCGCGGATCTCCGCGATCGACACCTTGCCTGCGTTCATCGGTGGCACGTCGAGCACCTCGGGAGCTTGTCGGATTCGATGTGGTACGCCTTCACCAATTCCTCCCCGAGCTGGAGTTGGTTCGTGGGCTGCTGGTAGGCCATGTTGAAGACCTCGCTCTTGGGGCGGAGGAACTTCTCCGGGGCGCGATGGCATTCCAGGCACCAGCCCATGGTCATGGCCGTGTTCTTCCACATCCCCTGCATCTCGTCGACGCGCCCGTGGCAGCTGCTGCACCCCACGCCGTTGTTGACGTGCGCGCTGTGGTTGAAGTAGACGAAGTCGGCCACCGAATGGACCCGGTTCCACTGGATCGGCGTCTTGTCGTTCCAGGAGGTGAAGACCGCCTGCAGCTGCGGGGTGTTCACGCGGAGCTGGGAGTGACACGTCATGCACGTCTCGGTTGGGGGGATCGAGGCCGTGTTCGACGTCTCGACCGTGGTGTGGCAATAGCGGCAGTCGAGACCGAGCTGCGTCACGTGAAGGTTGTGTGGGAAATTCACCGGCTGCGCGACGGGAACGCCCACGGCATTATTGCTCGTGCGGGCATAGAACGTCAGCGCCGTGACCAGCAGCACGACGAAGACGAGCCCGCCCCAGAGGGCGAACTTGGCGAAGGCATTTGCGTTCGGGGGAAAATACTGAGGCATCAGTCGCCGACCTCAGGGGGGCGATCTCCGAAAGCGAGACCTCGAAGGCTCATGGGCGGGGGTGGACGGTGGGCGCACGTGGACGCACGGCACCTTCTTGACTCGCTCAGAACGACCTCCTCCAAGTTGCGAATCGGGTCCGACAGCCCGTTGGGAACGCCATTTGTGCGACTCACGGCCGCAAATGAACGCCACCAATCTATCACACGGTTTTCTCAGCAAGCGGCGGGACATTTGTCCCGGTCGGCCGCCGTGCCCCGTCTCGGCCCCGCTCCAGCAGCGAACGGGGGGCATCGGTCGTCAGCCGGACGCCCTTGGGCGCCCGGCTGGCGGGTGGTGGAGCCTGCCGGATTCGAACCGGCGACCTCTCGCTTGCAAAGCGAATGCTCTCCCAGCTGAGCTAAGGCCCCACGTGCGTGTCGGAACCGCCCACGCGCGGGTGCGTGTGGGCGCCGGGAAAACGCGCACTTGAGGATACGCAGGCCCGCGGAGGGTGTCAACTGGGCGGCGCGCGGCGCGTTGCGCTCAGGCGCGGCCGCCGTCGGGACGCGCGAAGATCATGCGCCCCATGTTCGTCTGCAAGCTGCTCGTGACGACGGCGTCGATCGTGCGCCCGACCAGCTCGCCGGCCTCCTCGACCACGACCATGGTGCCGTCCTCGAGGTAGGCGAGCCCCTGCCCCTGCTCGCGCCCGGGCCTGACGATGTTGAGCGAGAGCGTCTCGCCCGGCAGGTAGCTGGCCTTCACGGCGCTCGCGAGCTGGTGCACGTTGAGAACCCGGACGCCCTGCAGCGCCGCCACCCGGCTGAGGTTGTAGTCCGTGGTGATGAGGTCGGCGCCGCGCTGGGCGCACAGCCGCACCAGCTTGTCGTCGACCGGGCCCGCGTCGGCCGGATCGTCGTGGATCACCGACGTGGTGACGGTCCCGAGCTGCACCAGCCTGTCGAGCACCTCGAGCCCCCGGCGCCCGCGTTGACGGCGCAGGGGATCCTCGGAGTCGGCGATGCGTTGCAGCTCGGCCAGCACGAAGTGCGGCACGAGCAGCTCCCCCTGGATGAAGTTCGCCTCGGCGATCTCGACGAGGCGGCCGTCGATGATGGCCGAGGTGTCGACCAGCTTGAAGAGGCTCGGTTGCTGGCGGCGATCGGCGGGCGGGACGACCCGCGCGCGCTGGAACGCGAACATGTGGCGGTTCACCACGAAGAACGACGACGAGGCGCTCACCAGCACGAGCGCGATGAGGAGCGACCAGTACCAGGTGAAGCCGGGCACGCCCGCCAGCAGGTTGTTCAGCAGCACGGTGATGAGGAGCGCGACGGTGGCGCCCGTGCCGGCGGCCAGCACCGCCTCCGGCGGCGTGGACGCGAGGCGGGTCGCGGCGTCGTTCCAGGCCGTGCCCACGCGCGTGGCGATCGATCCTCCCAGCAGGTAGGCGAGCAGGAGGCCCAGCGCCGTCAGGTACAACAGGTTGTTCGGTCCGGTCAGCAGGCCGCGCGAGAGCAGGAGCAGCGCGAGGACGTAACCGACGAGCGCCCCGAGGAGGCTGAGCGCGGCGCGGGCGAGGAAGGTGGCCGTGTCGCGCGGCGGCGTCTGCTGCTTCATGCCCCCGACCCCCACACGAGATCGATCGCCTGCCGCAGGTCGGCCACCCCACCCGCGACCTCGCGCGAGCGGGGCGCGACGAGCGTCGGGTGGTCGGCGCGGCGCGCCTCCTCGAGGCGGCGCGCGAGCTGCGGCACGCTGCGAACCTCGCCGGCGAGGCCGACCTCGCCCACGACGGCGGTGCGCTCCGGCAATGGCCTGTTCGTGACGGCGGACACCACGGCCAAGGCGACCGCCAGGTCGGCGCCGGGATCGGTCACGCGCAGGCCGCCCGCGACGTTGACGTACACGTCGAGCCCCGCCAGCGGCAGCTCGAGCCGCCGCTCGAGCACCGCCAGGACCACGTCGACGCGGCGCGCGTCGAGCCCTTGCACGACCCGCCGCGGGGACGGATAGGGGGACTTCGACGCGAGCGCCTGCACCTCGAGGAGCAGCGGGCGTTGCCCCTCGAGCGCCGCCATCACCACCGAGCCCGGCACGCCGTGCGGGCGCTCGGCAAGGAAGGCCTCCGACGGGTTGGGCACGGCGCGCATGCCGCTCCCGGTCATCTCGAAGACGCCGACCTCACCGGCCGGCCCGTAGCGGTTCTTGATCGCGCGCAGCACCCGCAGCCCGGCCGCGGACTCGAGCGCGAAGGTGGCATCGACCACGTGCTCGATGACCTTCGGTCCGGCGACGGTGCCCTGCTTGGTGACGTGTCCGATGAGCACGAGCGTGCTGCCGCCCTCCTTCGCCGCCTGCACCAGCAGGGCGGTGGCGTCGCGCACCTGCGTGAGGGTGCCGGGGGTGGCGTCGTCGTCGGCGAGCAGGGTCTGGATCGAGTCGACGATCACGAGCTGCGGCGCCGCCGCGCGCAGGTGCTCGGCCAGCACGCGGGCGTCGGTCTCACGGGTGAGGGCCATGCCGCGGCCGAGGCCGAGCCGCTCGGCGCGCATGCGGAGCTGCGCCAACGACTCCTCCCCCGCGACGTAGAGCGTGCTGCGCTGCGCGTCGGCGGCGTGATGGGCGAGCTGGAGCAGGAGCGTGGACTTGCCGATGCCGGGCTCGCCCGCCAGCAGGAGGGCGGAGCCGACGACCCAGCCGCCGCCGAGCACGCGGTCGACCTCGTCCATGCCGGAGGGCGCCCGCACCAGCGCCGCGTCGCGCACGTCGTCGAGCGCGACGGTCTGGAGCCGCCGGTTCGGCCGCGACGGCCCGCCCGCGCGAGGCGGGGCGGCTCCGCCCACGACCTCCTCGTCGAACGTGCCCCATCCGCCGCAGCGGGGGCAGCGTCCGAGCGCGGCGGGGCTGTGCGCGCCGCACTCCCGGCACACGAAGCGGGTGGTGGCTCGGGGCACGCCTAGACCGTGCCTCGAGCGCTGCGGTGGGCCATGGCCATCAGGATACCGTGGGGCGCACTCGTGGAATGCGGCCTTCTGGGCACGCGCCGGCGGGAAGCGACCCACCGAGCGCGAAGACGGCGCGAACCGGTCGTGCCGGATCGCGCCGCGCGCCGTGACGGGATGCGTCAGACCATCGGGACGGGCCGTGCGAACACGACGCTGCCGTCCTCGACGGTGACCAGCAGGGGCTCCTCCGAGCCATGGTCGAGGATCTCGAGCGAAAGCGGGTCCTCGATGAACTCGCGGATCACGCCACGCAGCGGGCGGGCGCTCTCGCCGCGCGGCAGCTTGTCGACCAGGAAGGTCGCCACCTCGGCGCTGAAGGTCACCTGGATGTCGCGGCCGTTGAGCTCCCGCCGGATGTCCTCGAGCATGTTGCTGGTGATGACCATGATCCCTTCGCGGTCGAAGGTGTCGAACACGATGACCTCGTCTAAGCGGTCGAGGAACTCCGGGCTGAAGATCCCCTTGAGCGGCGTCTCGGCGTCCTGCTGGGCGGCGGCCTGGAAGCCGATGTTCGGCCCGCGGTTGAAGCCGGTGTTGCTGGTCATGATGAGGATGACGCGCCGGAAGTCGACGGTCCGGCCCAGGCCGTCGGTGAGGCGGCCGTCGTCGAGCACCTGCAGGAAGGTGTTGTAGATGTCCGGATGGGCCTTCTCGATCTCGTCGAGGAGCACGACGCTGAACGGCTGGCGCCGCACCGACTCGGTGAGCCGGCCGCCCTGCTCGTGCCCCACGTATCCCGGGGGCGCCCCGATGAGCTTCGAGATGCTGTGCGCCTCCTGGAACTCGGACATGTCGAGCCGCACCAGCGAACGCTCGCTGCCGAACAGCTCGAGCGCGAGCTGCTTGGCCAGGTACGTCTTGCCGACCCCGGAGGGACCCACGAAGAGGAACGAGGCCGCCACCCTCGTGCGGCCGCCCAACCCGACGCGCGCCCGCCGCAGCGCCGACGCCAGGGCGTGGATCGCCTTGTTCTGACCGACCACGTTGCGCTTGAGGTTCTCCTCGATGTGGGCCAGCTTCTCGTTGTCGGTCTCGTCGACGTAGATGCCGCCCCAGGAGTTGACGACCGCCTCGATGTCGTCGCGACCGACGACGGGCGTGCCGTCCTCCTCCTCCAGGACCGGGAAGCCGAGCGACTTGTTCAGGCGAGTGCGCGCGGCCGCCTCGTCGATGAGGTCGATGGCCTTGTCCGGGAAGTTGCGACCCGGCAGGCTGCGCTCGCCGTAGCGCACCGACAGCTCGAGCATCTCGTGCGGGATGACCACGCCGTGGTGGGCCTCGTACTTCTCGCGCAACCCCGCGAGGATCTCGAGGGACTCCTCGGGGGAAGGCTCGAGCACGATGACGGGCTGGAAGCGCCGTTCCAACGCCGCGTCCTTCTCGATGTAGCGGTGGTACTCACCCGTCGTCGTGGCGCCGATGACCTGCACCTCGCCACGGGACAGCGGCGGCTTCAGGATGTTGGCGGCGTCCAGCGTTCCCTCCGCGCCGCCCGCCCCGACGAGCGTGTGCAGCTCGTCGATGAAGGCCACCACCTTGGCGTTGCGCAGCTCCTCGATCACCTGGCGCAGGCGCTCCTCGAACTCGCCGCGATACTTCGTGCCCGCGACGATGTTGCTCAGATCGATCGACAGCACGCGCACGTTGGACAAGTTGGGCGGCACGCGCCCCTCGACGATGGCCTGCGCGAGCCCCTCGACGATGGCGGTCTTGCCGACCCCCGGCTCGCCGATGAGCACCGGGTTGTTCTTCGTGCGGCGCGACAGGATCTGGATGACGCGGCGGATCTCCTCGGTGCGCCCGATGACGGGGTCGAGCTTGCCCTCGCGCGCCTCGCGCGTGAGATCGCGGGCGTACTCGTCGAGGAACGGCGTATTGACGGTCTCGACCTGGTTCTTGGGATCGGCGGCCGCCAGGATGCGCCAGCGCACGGTGTCGACGTCGCGGGTGAGGTTCTGCAGGATGCGGTAGGCGACGCCGTCGCCCTCGCGGATGATGCCGAGCAGGATGTGCTCGGTGGCGATCACGTTCGACCCGAGGCTGCGCGCCTCCGAGCCGGCCAGCTCCATGACGCGCCGGGCGCGCGGGGTGATGGCGGCGGTCTCGTTGCGCGGCAGCCCGTCGCCGCGGCCCACCATCTCCTCGACCTGGCGCCGGAACCCCTCCAGCGTCGCCCCGAACTCGGCCAGCACCTTGCTGGCGGTCCCCCCCTCGCGCATCAGGCCCAGAAGCAGATGCTCGGGACCGATCATCGCGTGCCCGAGCTTGGAGCCCTCTTCGCGAGCGAAGTGGAACACCAGTCTCGCTCTGTCGTCGTACCGGTTCAAGGCATCCTCCCGGAGAGGTAGGGACGCGTGCGGCGGCGGACCGGCTCGGCCTCCGCCTTTGGCCGCCGAATCATGATGGTATAGTACCCGCCTGACGTGAGGCTACAAAGGACGTTCGTTACGTTTATCCGGCGTCTTCCGTCAGCGTTCCTTCACGCTGCACGTCCGTCGCCCGATGGCCAGAACACGCGGGCCCCCGCGTCGTGAGCCGGACACCAGGAGCCCGAAGCTAGGAGCCCGGATGCTGTTCCAAGACATCATACTCGCGCTCGACCGGTTCTGGGCGGACCGCGGCTGTGTCCTCGCGGTGCCCCACGACACGGAGGTCGGCGCAGGCACGTTCTACCCGACGACCTTCCTGCGTTCCCTCGGGCGCGCCCCGTGGCGCGTGGCGGGCGTGGCCCCGTCGCGCCGCCCCACGGACGGGCGATACGGCGACAACCCCTACCGGTTCCAATACTTCTTCCAGTATCAGGTGCTCCTCAAGCCCTCCCCGCTGGACGTGCAGGACGACTATCTCGCGTCGCTCTACGCCCTCGGCATCGACCCGCACGCGCATGACATCCGCTTCGTGGAGGACAACTGGGAATCCCCCACCCTCGGCGCCTGGGGCCTGGGGTGGCAGGTGTGGATGGACGGGATGGAGATCAGCCAGTTCACGTACTTCCAGCAGGTGGGCGGCTTCGACTGCCGCCCCGTGCCCGTCGAGCTCACCTACGGGCTCGAGCGCATCGCGATGGACCTGCAGGGGGTGGAGCACGCCTACGACCTGGAGTACGCCCCGGGCGTGAGCATGCGCGAGCTGCGCGCCGATTTCGAGCTGCAGCACTGCCGCTACAACTTCGAGAGCTCGGACCCCGAGCTCCAGCGCTCGCTGTTCGACCGCTACGAGGCGGAGGGCAAGCGCCAGCTCGAGCTCGGCCTGGTGCACCCGGGGTACGAGTTCGTGATGAAGGCGTCGCACGCGTTCAATCTCCTGGACGCGCGCGGGGTGCTGTCACAGACCGAGCGGCAGGCGTACGTGCAACGCGTGCGGCGCCTCAGCGAGGCGTCGGCGCGTGCCTACCTGTCGCAGATCGGCGAGCTCGCCGCCGAGGGGGCGGCCTAGCGTGCCCGACCTGCTGTTCGAGATCGGCACCGAGGAGCTCCCGAGCTGGTACGTCGAGGACGGACGCGTCGGGCTCGAGCAGCTCGCGCGAGAACGGCTCGAGGCCGCCCACCTCGCGCCCGCCGAGCTCCGTTCGTACGCCACGCCGCGCCGACTCGCCATCGTGGCGCGCGGCCTGCCGGAGCGCAGCGAAGCGCGCGAGGAGCTGCGGCGAGGCCCGTCCGCCGACGTCGGCCTCGGGCCTGACGGCGCGCCGACGCGCGCCGCCCAGGGTTTCGCCCGGGGCGCGGGCGTCGACGTGCATTCGCTCGAGGTGCACGATACCGACAAGGGGCGCTACCTCTTCGCCCGCATCGCGCGGGGCGGCGAGGCTGCGTCCGACGTGCTTCCGGCGCTGCTGGCCGGATTGGTGGCCGACCTGCCCGCGCCGCGCAAGATGCGCTGGTCGGACATCGAGACGCCGTTCGTGCGCCCCGTCCACTGGTTGGTGGCCCTGCTCGACACGGTCCCCCTCCGCGTCGAGGCGGTGGGGCTGGTCGCCACGCGCACCAGCTACGGCCACCGCTTCCTGGCCCCGGGACCGGTGGAGATCGAGCGACCCGGCGACTACGTGGATGCCCTGCGCTCCGCCTGGGTGCTGGCCGACCCGCTCGAGCGCGCCGAGGCGAGCTGGCGCGCCGCCGAGGCCGCGGCGGGCGCCGCCGGCCTGGTGCCGCTCGACGACGCGCGGCTGCGCGCCGAGGTGAGCGACCTGGTCGAATACCCCTTCGCGATCCTGGGGTCGTTCGACGCGTCGTACCTCGAGTTGCCCGACGAGGTGCTGAGCACCGTCATGATCCACCACCAGAGCTTCTTCCCGAGCCTGCCGGACCCCGCGCGGTCCGGCGAGGCCGGCGGCCGCCTCGCCAACAGCTTCGTGGGGATCGCCAACAACCGCGCGACGGACGCCGGTCTGGTGCGCGCCGGCTACGAGCGGGTGCTGGAAGGCAGACTCTACGACGCGCGCTTCTTCTGGGACGCCGACCGCCGCAAGAGCCTCTCGCAACACGCCTGGGGCCTGTCGGGGATCGCCTTCCAGAAGGACCTCGGCACGATGGCCGACCGCGTGGCGCGCGTCGGCGAGCTCGCCCGCGCGCTGGCCGAGGCGCTGCAGGTCGGCAAGGAGGAGCGCGCGGCGCTGGAGCAGGCGCTTCCGATCTTCCGCGCCGACCTCTCGACGGACATGGTCTTCGAGCTGCCCGAGCTCGAGGGCGTGATGGCGCGCGCCTACGCGCGCGCCGAGGGGTTGCCCGAGCCCGTCGCGATCACGCTCGAGGAGGGTGTGCTGCCGCGCGGGCCGGACGATCGCCTGCCGGCGACCACGAGCGGCGCCGTACTGGCGATCGCCGATCGCCTCGACAAGCTCGTCGGGTTCTTCGCGCTGGGCAAGCGTCCGTCGGGCTCGGCCGACCCCTTCGCGCTCCGGCGCGACGGGCTCGGGCTGGTGCGCGTGCTCAACGCCAAGGGGTGGCGCGTGCCGCTGGCCGAGTTGGTGCTGGAGGCGGCGGCCGTCCACCGCCGCGGCGGCCTGGAGATCGATGCGGAGGACGAGGCGGAGGTCGAGCGCTTCGCCTGGGACCGCGTCGCCTCGTTGCTCACCGAACAGGGACTCGGCGTCACCGTGGTTCGCGCCGCGGTGCGCGGCAGTCGGAACGTGATCGACGCGTCGCGGCGCGCCTTCCTGCTGCGATCGCTCATGGCCGAGGCGGCGTTCCCGGAGCTGATGGCGCTGTACAAGCGCGCCGCCAACCTCGCGCGCGAGGCCGACGGCAAGCGCCAGGTGAAGCCGGGATTGTTCCGCGACGAGCACGAGGCGCCCCTGTTCGAGGCGCTGCCGCAGGCGCGGCGCGGCGTGGAGGCGTTGCTGGGTGAGGTGCGCACGACGCTCGAGCCGTGGGACCTGGGGCGTGCGCCCGCGCACGTGCCCGAGCGCCTCGGCGACGGGGTGGCCCAGGTCCTGGCGCTCAAGGCTCCGCTGGACGCGTTCCTCGATCACGTCCTGGTGATGGTCGAGGAGGCCGAGTTGCGCACCAACCGGCTCGCGCTGCTGCGCGAGGTCACCGAGGTCCTGCGCGAGCTCGGTGCGCTGGGGGAGCTGGAGGGGGCGTAGATCGCGCCGCGTTTGGCGCGGACGCCCCACCGGATTCGTGCCGCCGTGTGCGCCGGCCGGGTTGGGGCGGCCGGGATCGGCGCCACGCGATCGGGGCACGAAGATCGGCCCAGCGGGACCGATCCGCACGAAGCGGCGGGCGGCCCGTCCTTCGGGCCGCCCGCCGTATGCCGGTGCCGCGCGCTTTGACCGTGGTGCCGAAGGGGGGACTTGAACCCCCACGACCTTGCGGCCACATGACCCTGAATCATGCGCGTCTACCGATTCCGCCACTTCGGCCCGGGCGCAGCTCCAGCGAGAACGAATCTTACCACACGCGACCGCGGCTTCAAGGGGTCGAGGGCGCCGACACCCGCGGTAGGATGCGCCCCGAAGGAGCCGGCATGAACGAGCCAGCGGCAACGAGTTGTGACGAGGTGGGCCAGCCTGAATCGTGCCAGCGTGAAACGCGCACGTTCGACGGGGGCGTATTCGATTGGGGCGTGGTCGAACGGGGCGCGGGCGAGAGGGGCGAGGCGGAGTGCGCCCGGCGTGAACGGGGGGCACGGTGAACGGCGCGGCTGAGAACCCGCGCGTCGCGCTCGTCACCGGCGGCGCGAGCGGCATCGGTCTCGCCTGCGCGCGCACCCTCCGGAGCCACGGGCACGCCGTCGCCATCGCCGACGTGGCAGCGGACCGCGGCCCGAGCGCGGCCGAGGAGGTCGACGCGACGTTCGTGGAGGCCGACCTGACGACCCGGGAGGGGTGCCGCACGGCCGTCGAGCGCACCGTTCACGAGCTCGGCGGGCTCGACATCCTCGTGTGCAACGCGGGCTTCCAACACATCGACCCGCTCGAGAGCTTCCCGGAGGAGACCTGGGACACGATGCTCGCGCTGATGCTCACCGGCCCGTTCCTGCTCACGCGGTACGCCTGGCAGCACCTCAAGCGCAGCGGACACGGCCGGGTGATCCACATGGGCAGCGCCCACAGCCTCGCGGCCAGCCCGTTCAAGGTCGGGTACGTGACGGCCAAGCACGGCCTGCTCGGCCTGATGCGTGTCACGGCGCTCGAGGGCGGCGAGCACGGCATCACCTGCAACACGGTGTGCCCGGCGTACGTGCGCACCCCCCTGGTGGAGGCGCAGATCGCCGACCAGGCGCGCACCCGCGGCATCGACGCGAGCGAGGTGGAGCAACGGGTGTTCCTCGAGAACGTCGCGGTGAAACGCATGCTCGAGCCGTCCGACGTCGCCGCGCTGGTCGGCTTCCTCGCCAGCGAGGCCGCCTGGGGGATCACGGGCAGCGCGCAGACGATCGATCTCGGCTGGACCGCGCGCTGACGCTCCGCCGTGGGCGGTTCACGAACCGGATGGCGCCGCCCCGTGAGGACCGCCCCGTGAGGACCGCCCCGTGAGGCCGCCCCGTCAGTGCCGCCCCGTCAGGGCCGCTCCGTCACAGCCGTCCCATCAGGGTCGTCCCATCAGGGTCGTACCGTAATGGCCGCCCCGTGGGGGCCGCCCCGTCAGTGCCGCCCCGTCAGGGCCGTCCCGTCAAGGCCGCCCCGTCAGATCAGGAAGCGGCCGTCGCGCTGCACGACCTCACCGTCGAGGGACAGGCGCCCGCCGCGCCGCAGGTCGCACACCAGGTCCCAGTGGATGGCGCTGTCGTTCACCCCGCCGGTCTGGACGTAGCTGCGCCCGAGCGCCAGGTGCACCGTGCCGCCGATCTTCTCGTCGAACAGCGTCTGCTGCGTCGGCCGCCGGATGCGCTCGTTGGTGCCGATGCCGAGCTCTCCGAGGTAGCGGGCCCCGTCGTCCGCCGCGAGCTGTGCGCGCAGCAGGTCCTCGCCGCGCTCGGCGCTCGCGCTCACGACGCGGCCGCCTTCGAAGCCGAGGCGCACGCCCTCCACGAGCGCCCCGTTGACCGTGCACGGCACGTCGAAGGCGATGGTCCCCTCCGCGCTGTCCTCCAGCGGGCCGGTGAACACCTCGCCGGAGGGCATGTTGCGCTTGCCATCGGAGTTCACCCAGGTCCGGCCCCCGACCCGCAGCCGCAGGTCGGTGCCGTCCGCCTCGATGCGCACCTCGTCGGCGCGCGCGAGGCGCTCGATCAGGCGGGCCTGGTAGACGGCCAGCTCACGCCAGCGCGCCACCGGATCGTCGTCGTTGAGGAACATCGCGTCGAACACGAAGCGCTCGTAGTCGTCGAGGCTCATGCCCGCGTCCTGCGCGCCCGAAGCGGTGGGGAAGAGCGTGCCCACCCAGCGCGTGTGGTTGGTGCGCTGCTCCGTCACCGGCCGGTTTCGGCGCAGCAAGCGTGCGACGCGCTCCTTGTCCGCCTCCTGCATCCCGCGGCTGTTGGTCGGTGCGCCGACGCGGATGTACGCGTCCATGCGGCGCATCTCCTCGAGCTCGCGATCCGCCGGCCCGTCGAGCAGGCCGTCGGAGGCCAGCTCCACCCAGTCGGCGGTCATCTCCGGATAACTCAGCCGCAGGTGCGGCTGGGCGCCGGCGCGCAGGACGTCTTGCACCAGCGCCCGCGCCAGCTCGAGCGCGGGGGTCTCGACGGCGAGGTAGACGTGCTCGCCCTCCGCCACCGAGGTGCAGTAGCCGGTCAGGAGCGAGGAGTACCGGTGCAGCATGGGGGAGATCACGGCGCCGACGCTACCACGCGCGCGCGCCGCGCGACGTTCGCGGTGACGGCCGACGCGGGGCCGCCCACCGCGCGGCAGCGGGCGGGGCGCGGGGAGGGTACGGCGTGCCGCGCTGCGGAGGGCGGGCAGGGTACGGCGTGCCGCGCGGCGGAGGAGGGCGGGGAGGGGACCGCGTGCGTCGGTCGCGGGAACCAAGCCCGGCCGCGGCGTAGAATGCCGCGTGCGCTACGAGTATGAGGTGTGGGACGTCTTCACCGAGCGGGCGCTCGGCGGCAACCCGCTCGCGCTGCTGCCCGATGCCCGTGGCCTCGACGACGCCTCGCTCCAGGCCGTCGCCCGTGAGTTCAACCTGTCGGAAACGTCCTTCCTGCTGCCGAGCGAGCGCTGCGTGGCGCGGGCGCGCTACTTCACGCCGACCCGGGAGCTGCCGATGGCGGGGCACCCCACCATCGGCACGGCGTTCGCGCTGGCCGCACGCGGGCGCCTGCCCGGCGAGGAGGGCTGCCTCGAGCTCGCGGCCGGGGCCATGCCTCTGCGGCTCGAGCGTGCCGGTGGGGAGCTGCGCAGGGTGTGGATGGACCAGGGCGCGCCCCGCCGGCTCGCCGAGGTCACGGCCAGGCGGGAGGTCGCCGAGGCGATGGGGCTCGGCGTCGACGACCTGGCCGCCGACCTGCCGCTGGTGGTCGCCAGCGCCGGCGTGCCGTTCCTGCTCGCTCCGTTGCGCTCGCTGGAGGCGCTGGGCCGCGTCGACCTCGACATCGCCCGGCTGTCGGCGTGGTTGCCCGCCGAGCACCGCGCCCTCCTCGCGTTCGCGATCGGCGCGGGCGAGCCGCGCGTGCGCTGCCGCATGTTCGGAGCCGCGCTGGGCGTGCGCGAGGATCCCGCCACCGGCTCCGCGCACGGCCCGCTGGGCGCCTACCTCGTGTGGACCGGCCTTCTCGATGCGAGCCGTGGCGGCACCGGCTTCGTGAGTCACCAGGGGGTCGAGATGGGGCGCGCGAGCGAGCTCCACGTGCGCGTGCGGCTCGAGGGCGGGGAGCCGGCCGTCGAGGTCGGCGGACACGCCGTGCGCGTTGCGGTGGGGAGCCTCGACCTGTGACGGGCGGCAAGACCGCGGGCTCGGATGCCGAGGGCGGCGCGCGGGACGGGGAGCGCCTGCAGAAGGTCCTGGCCCGGGCCGGTGTCGCGAGCCGGCGCCACGCCGAGGTATGGATCCGCGCCGGGCGGGTGCTCGTCAACGGCAACGTGGCCCGCCTCGGCGACCGCGTGCTCCCCGGCGACCGCGTGAGCGTGGACGGGCGTCCGCTCGAGCCGCGCACCCGCCACACCACCTACCTCCTCAACAAGCCGGTCGGGGTGCTGAGCACCGCCAGGGACGAGCGCGGCCGGCCTACCGTGATGGGCCTCGTCCCCGACGAGCCCGGCCTGCACCCCGTGGGGCGCCTCGACCTCGATTCGGAGGGGCTGCTGCTGCTCACCACCGACGGCGAGCTCACGCTGCTCGCGAGCCACCCCCGCTACGGCATCGACAAGGAGTACCGGGCCTGGTGTGCGGAGGGCACGGTGGCCGCAGCGGCCCTGGCGCGGTTGCGACGGGGCGTCGAGCTCGAGGACGGGCCCGCCCGCGCGCTGGAGGCGCGCGCCGCGCCGGGCGGTTGCAGCGTGGTGCTGACCGAGGGGCGCAACCGCGAGGTGCGCCGCATGCTCGCGGCGGTGGGCCATACCGTGACGCGCCTGGTGCGTGTCCGGCTGGGGCCGCTGCGCCTCGGCGAGGTCCCGTCCGGCGCCTTCCGCCCGGTTCGCGACGACGAGCTCGACCGCCTGCGCGCGCGTGCTGCGCGCCGCGAGTGAGAAACCGCTCGCGTCGGCGCCCGCCCGCCCTCGGGTATACTCGCGTCCGACGACGGTCCCTCCGAAGCGGTGCTCGCAGCGCCGCCCGAACGCGGCGGGACGCCCACCTGACCCGAGGATCCGCCCATGGTCGAACGCACCATCTTCAAGGCCGGCGACGGCACCGTACAGATCGGCGAGGAGCGCATCACCCAGCGCGTCGGTGAGCTCGGGCAGCGCATCCACGACGACTACCAGGGGCGTAGCCTCCACCTCGTCTGCGTCCTCAACGGCGCCTTCATCTTCATGGCCGACCTGGTGCGGGCGATCGACCTCCCCCTCACGGTGGACTTCCTGTCCGTGTCGAGCTACGGCTCGCGCACAGAGTCCTCGGGCGAGGTCAAGCTCGTCAAGGACCTCGACCAGAGCCTCAAGAACCGCGACGTCCTGCTCGTCGAGGACATCGTCGACACGGGCCTCACCATGCAGTACCTGTTGAGCTACCTGCGGGGCCGCGGCCCGTTGTCCGTGAAGGTGGCGACGCTCCTGTCGAAGCCCTCGCGCCGCCTGGTGGAGGTACCGCTCGACTACGTCGGTTTCGAGATCGAGGACGCCTTCGTGTACGGCTACGGCCTCGATGTGGACCACCGCTACCGCAACCTCCCGATGGTGACGAGCCAGCGCAGCGCATGAGGCGCTTCCGCCGCCCTGCATTGCTCCTGCTACTCGTCCTGGGCGCGGCCCTGGTTGGGCTCGCCGCCTCCGAGGCGCGCCGGGACACGACACCACCGCAGCTGTACTGGGAGCCGCCGCCGGCGCGGGCCGAGGCAGGCTCGACCGTCGGTGTCTTCGTCAGTGCCGACGAACCGGTCACCTACACGCTCGACTACGGCGACGTGCACCTGAGCGAGGTCTCGCAGGACCTCAGGACCTCCGTCACGGTCGCGGCGGGGACGCGCTCGATCTCGGTGGAGGCGAAGGACGGCTCGGGCAACGCCACGCGCAGCGAGGCCGTGCTCGTCGGCGTGCCGCCCCCGTTGCCCGAGATCGCGACGGTCGACGAGGTGACGGCCGGCGACCCGATGGGCGTTCGCATCGCGTGGCCCGCCGGGAGCGCCGTCGTGAGCGACGTGTCCGTGGGCTTCGGGCAGCAGCTCGCGCGCGTGGTGCGCGTCGACGGCGGCGCCAAGGCGATCGTGCCGGTCTCGCTCGACAGCGCCAGCGGCGCCCACGACCTCTCCGTCAGCGTCACCGACGAGTTCGGGGTGGTCCATACCGTACACCGCAGCGTGATGGTGCACGAGTTCCCCGAGCCGGTCGAGCTGATCCACCTGACGCCGGCCGTGGCGGCGCTGAGCACGCCGGCGGCCAAGGAACTCGAGGCCACCACGCTCGACCGGGTGTTCGCCGCGACCCCACCGCAACCGGCCTGGTACCTGCCCTTCGAGATGCCGATCGCGGGGGTGACCAGCAGCGGGTTCGGCTCGCCGCGCCGCTACTACGGGGGCGGCCCGGTGTCCTATCACGAGGGGCTCGACCTCGCCGCTCCTGCCGGCACGCCCATCCACGCCACCAACGACGGCACGGTGGTGGTGGCAGGGCCGTACCCGATCAAGGGGAACCTGGTGGTTCTGGATCACGGCGACGGCGTCTTCAGCCTCTACTTCCACCAATCGAAGGTCCTGGTTCACGTCGGCGACGCGGTGAGCCGCGGCGACGTCATCGGGCTGGTGGGCACGACGGGCCTGTCGACCGGGCCCCACCTGCACTGGGAGATGCGCGTGGCGGGACAGCCGACGAACCCGCTGGCGTGGGTGGGCAAGACCTTCCCGTGAGCGGCACGGCGTGAGCGTGCCCGGCGGCCCGGGCGGCGGGCGGGGCGCGCGCCTCGCGCGGGCCGTTCGCATCGGGCTTCTCGCGCTCTGCATGGCCGGCGCCCGAGCGGCGGTGGATCACGGCCCGGTGGCCCACGCCCAGGGAGCGCCCACCACGGCGCCGGGCGGCGTGGGCCGCGTGGACGGCGTGTGGTACGAGATCTTCGTGCGCAGCTTCCAGGACTCCGACGGCGACGGGATCGGGGACCTCGCCGGGGTGCGGGAGCGCCTGCCATACCTGGCCGAGCTCGGCGTGACCGGCATCTGGCTCATGCCGATCCACCCGAGCCCCAGCTACCACGGCTACGACGTCACGGACTACCTCGCGGTGAACCCCGACTACGGATCGCTCGAGGACGTTCGGGCCCTCATCGCGGACGCGCACGCCCTCGGCATCCGGGTGGCGCTCGACCTCGTCGCGAACCACACCTCGGTGCTGCACCCGTGGTTCCGTGCGGCCGCGGCCGGCGACCCCGCCTACCGCGACCTGTACGTGTGGTCCGACACCCGCCCGGACTGGCGCGGCACGCGGGGAGGTCCCGCGTGGCACCCGCTCGATCCCGCGGCCGCCGGGGGCCCGTACTACCTCGGCCTGTTCTCCGCGGCCATGCCCGACCTGAACTACCGCGGGACCCGCGCCATGCGCGAGCTTCGCAAGGTGGTCGCGTTCTGGCTCGCCCAGGGCGTCGACGGCTTCCGCGTCGACGCCATCCAGCACATCATCGAGGGGCGGGACGGCACCATCTCCAACACCGCCGAGACGGTCGCCTGGGTGCGCTCCCTCGAGGGTTACCTGCACGCGCTCCGACCGGACGCGTTCCTCATCGGCGAGACGTGGACCGACATGCCGGCGATCCGCCGCTACCTGGTGGACGGCGACCTCGACGTCGCCTTCGACTATCCGGCGTGGAAGACGCTGCTCGGGGCGGTGCAGGCCCGCAGCGCCGCGGACCTCGCGGGCCTCATCGAGCAGGAGGGCCGTCTGTTCCCGTCCCCGGCGCGGCTCGCAACGTTCCTCGCGAACCACGACCAGCAGCGCCCCGCGTCCACGCTGTCCTTCGTGGGCCGCGACGTGCCCCGCATGAGGCTCGCGGCGGGCCTTCTGTTGACCCTGCCGGGCACGCCGTTCCTCTACTACGGTGAGGAGATCGGCCTGGCCAACGGCCCGGGCGCCGACGACCTCGCGAAGCGCACGCCCATGCGCTGGCGGGCCGGCCCGGGCGCCGGCTTCACGGACGGCACGCCGTGGACCGCGTTCAGCACCGAGGAGACGGGCATCGACGTAGCGGCCGAGCGCGCCGACCCCACCTCGTTGTGGTGGACCTACCGCACCCTTATCGCGCTGCGTCGCCTGCACCCGGCCCTGGCGCGGGGCGACGCCCGCGTGCTGAACGTTGGCCCGCGGGCGCTCCTCGCGCTCTGGCGCGCGGCCGACGACGAGCGGCTGCTGGTGCTCGCGAACCTCGGGACCCGCCCCGTGACCGTGCCGACGGCGTCCCTCGAGCTCGGCGCCGGCGTCGACCTGATCGGGGGAGAACGCGTCGGCGCGGGCAGGGGGGGAGCCGGCGAGATCACGGTAGCGCCCCTCGGCGTGCGCGTCGTTCGCCCCGACTGACGCGGCCTCGGACTGCCGGAGCGGTCGGTGGGCGCGCGCTCGTATACTTGGCGAATGACCCAGCGTCCCACCCAGGACCCACCCAGCGCCCCGCCCCCCTCCGCGACCGACGGTTCGCCGCTGCCGGCGGGGGAGAGGGCGGAAGGCGGCCCGCGCCGGGCCACCGGCGCGCCGCGGGTGTTTTCGGGGGTCCAGCCCACGGGAGACCTGCACCTCGGCACGTACCTGGGCGCCCTGCGCCAGTGGGTCGAGCGCCAGGACGAGCGCGACAGCATCTTCTGCGTGGTCGACCTCCACGCGCTCACCATCCCCGAGGACGTCGAGCCCGCGCGCCTGCGTGCGCAGGTCCGCGGCGTCGCCGCGCTGTACCTCGCGGCCGGCCTCGACCCCGAACGCAACATCATCTTCGCGCAGTCGCACGTGCACGAGCATGCGGAGCTCGCCTGGCTGCTGAACTGCGTCACACCGCTCGGCTGGCTCTACCGCATGACGCAGTTCAAGTCGAAGTCGGAGGGGCGCGAGAGCGTCGGCACCGGCCTGCTCGACTACCCCGTGCTGCAGGCGGCCGACATCCTGCTGTACGACACGGACATCGTGCCCGTCGGGGAGGACCAGCGGCAGCACGTCGAGCTCACGCGCGACATCGCCGTGCGCGCGAACAACCTCTTCGGTGAGGTGTTCGTGCTGCCGACGGCCGCCATCCCGACCGTCGGCGCCCGCATCATGGGTCTCGACGAGCCGAGCGCGAAGATGTCGAAGAGCGTGGCCGCCAGGCGTCCCGGTCATGCCATCAACCTCCTCGACGACGAGAAGACGGTGCGCAAGGCGATCATGGCGGCGGTCACCGACTCGGGGCGCGAGCTGCGTTTCGAACACGCCTCGCCGGGCGTGCGCAACCTGCTGACGATCCTGCAGACGCTCCGCGGGCGGCCCATGGAAGAGCTCGAGCGCGAGCTTCAGGGCGGCGGTTACGGCGACCTCAAGAAGGCGGTGGTCGCAGCCGTGCTCGATGCGCTCGCGCCGCTGCAGGAGCGCTACCGTGCCATCGTGGCCGATGAGGCCGGGCTCGACGCGATCCTCGCGCGCGGCGCCGAGCGGGCGCGCGCCGTCGCCGCGCCCGTGCTGGCACGCGTGAAGGATGCCATGGGCGTTGGCTGACGCGCCGTCGGGCGCGGTCGTGTTCGTGTTCGTCGACGGCGTCGGGTTGGGTGCGGACGACGCTGACGAAAACCCGCTCGCGGCGGCCGCCATGCCGAACCTACGCGGGTGGGCAGGGGGCGCACTCGTGCGCGACACCGAGCAGCACTACCGTGACGGCGTCGCGTACCGCAGGCTCGATGCCCGCCTGGGCCACGAGGGCTTGCCGCAGTCGGCCACCGGGCAGGCGACGCTGATCACGGGGACGAACGGCGCCGACGTCATGGGCAGGCACTACGGCCCGTGGCCGGGGCCGACGTTGCGCCGGATCCTGATGGACGGGACGTTGTTCCATGACGCGGGGCGAAGGGCGGCGCTGGCGAACGCCTACCCGGCGGGGTACTTCCGGGCCGAACGCGAGCGCAAGCTGCGCCCGAACGTCCCGGTCGTCGCGGCGCGCGCCGCGGGTGTGCCGCAACGCGACCTCGACGCCTACCGCCGCGGCGAGGCCCTCTCGGCCGACCTCACCGGCGCGTACCTGTCGCGCGTCGAGGACGGCATCGAGCCGCAGGACGCGCGCGCCGCCGGGAGGAGGCTCGCGGCGCTGGCGCGCACGTATGCGTTCACCTTCTTCGACGTGTGGACGACCGACCGCCTCGGTCACGGTCGACGCCGCGAGGAGGCGGTCGCGCTGCTGGCCGACCTCGACGCCTTCGTGGCGGGCGCCGTGGAGGCCCTGGGGGACGCCACCCTGGTGCTCACCTCGGACCACGGCAACCTCGAGGACCTGACGCACGGGCGCCACACGCTGAACGCCGTGCCGTTGCTGGCGGTCGGGCCCGGCGCCGCGGCCTTCCGGGACGTCGAAGACCTTGCGGGCGTTGCGCCGGCCGTCCGCCGCCTGTTGGGGCCGGCGTAGCGCCGCGCCGGGGAGGCAGGACGGTCAGCCGCCGAGGCGCAGCACGACGAAGGCCTCGTACCAGGCGCCGAACAGCAGCAGGATCATCGCGATCGGGAGGGTGAGGGTGAGCTTCCTGAAGGCCTCGCCGAGCGACCCGAAACCCTTTCGCACCAGGGTGGCGAGGAACATGCCGCCGCCCGCCACCACGACGAAGTACGAGGTGAGCTCGATCACGAGCAGGAGGATCACCAGGGCGAGCTGCAGCGGGGTGGAGGTGCCGAGGAGACCGAAGGGGATCCCCTGCACGAAGTACGACGCGGCGCTCAACAGGTACGCCGGCACGCCGAACAGCAGGGCCAGGGTGAAGGTGATCGACAGCGTCACCACCACGAAGTTCTGGTAGAACGTCGTGACCGCGGCGCGCACGATGTCGCCGCTGCCGTACGCGGAGGTCGCGCCCAGGCTGGTCACGGCGGTCGTGACGACGCTGACCACCGCCTCCTCGCAGGCCTGCGGCAGGCTCGCGCCCACCCACGCGCCGAGGGCGAACATGCCGTAGAGGAACACCATCGTTCCGATCACGAGGCGGCGGTGCTCCCGGATGTTGCGCCATCCCTCCCGCAGCCAGCGGCGCAGCACGGAGCGCGTCACGAGCAGGTAGGCGATGAGCAGGGTGAAGAGCACGAAGGCCCAGGAGGCCGTGCCCCCCTGCAGCCAGAGCCGAACGCCACCCGGTTGCAGGGTGTCGCGGAAGCCGACCTTGTCGACCCGCCAGCTCTGGCCCTGGCGCGAGAGGTCGACCTGGACGACGGCGAGCTGATCGCCGGGGCGCACCGCGCTGTACGTGTAGCGCTTGCTGCCGGCGCCGTCGACCTTCTGCTCCTGGCGGTCTCCCATGTTCACGCGGGTGCCCTCGGGCGGAGCGGGCTGCGTCACCAAGCCCGGCAACGCGCGGCACAACTGGGTCGTGTCCATCGATGATAGGTCGCCGAGGCCGATCGGCTTGCGCTCGAGCCAGCTGTTCACGGCGCCGTCGGCGAGCGCAGCCGGGTCGGTGCCGGTGGCACCGACCGGCGTGTCCGCCGGCGTGTTCGGTGTGGTGTTCGGCGTGGTGTCCGCCGTCGTGGCGGCGCCCGGAGCTTGGGTGGTGGCGCCGGCTTCGGGGGTCGGGGCGCCCGGGGCCGCGGTGCCGGGCTGCCCCTGCGCGAGCGCGAACGAGACCAAGACGATGGCGACCAGGGTGAAGGCGCGCACCGCTGCCCACCTTCCACGGCCGCGGGGGGCCGAGCGGAGGGTGGAGGCAGGACCGCACGCGGTCGTGACGGCGCTCGTTGCGGGTGGGGTGACGGTAGGTTCGGGCATGAGGTCCTGCGTCGGCGGTTCCCTGCGCGCCCCTTCGGCGGGCGGCCGGCCGCCCGGACGCCGGGCAAGCATACCGCGCCCGGCGCCGCGCGCGCCCGCCCGGGGACCCGCCGAGGACCCGCCGGGGACCCGCCGTGACCCGCCCAACGTCCGGCGCGCGGGCCGCGAGCGGGCGACGACCCGCTTCGGCCGCCGTTCGCGCCTCGCGGTAGACTCGTCGCCGAGCATGGCCAAGCCCCTCCGTTGGTTCCTCAACGCGCCCCGCCGAACCCTCGCGGGCCTGTGGCCGGCCCTGGCGCCGCCCGACGACGGCTTCGCCCTGCGGTGGCTGCAGGGGCCGGAGGTGGAGCTCTACCTCCGCATGGACTCCCGCGACCGCGCGCACGCCTGCGACGTCGCCCGCGAGGTGCTGCGCCGTGCGCCGGGCGCGCGCGCCGTGCTGGTCCGCGCTGCGCTGCTGCACGACGTGGGCAAGAGCGTGCGACCCTACCGCGTCGGTGAGCGCGTGGCAGTTCACCTGTGGCCCGCCGCGGACGTTCCTCCGGGGCCTCCGCGGGACGGCCTCACGGGTGCGCTCCAGGTCAAGCGGCACCACCACCGCTACGGCGCCGCCATGATCCGCGACGCCGGCGGCTCCGAGGAGGTGGCGTCGCTCGTCGAGGCGCACCACGCCGGGGGCGGCGACGAGGCGGAGCTGCTGCGGAGCGTGGACGATGGCCGCTGACCCCGCCGACCCCCTCACATGGTTGTTCGGCCTTCAGCGCTTCGGCATGAGGCCGGGGCTCGAGCGCATGACCCAGCTGCTGGAGCGGCTCGGTCGCCCGGACAGGGCGTTGCGCTGCGTCCTGGTCGGCGGCACCAACGGGAAGGGGAGCACGGCGCGGGTGCTCGCCGCCTGCCTCGGCGCGTCCGGTGGAAGGATCGGTCTGTACACCAGCCCGCACCTTATCGAGCTGCGCGAGCGGGTTGCGATCGACGGCGAGCCGCTCGGCTCCGCGGACATGGCCGCCTCGGTCGACGCCGTTCGGCCCGAGGCCGACGCGCTGGGGTCAACGTTCTTCGAGGTCGTGACGGCCGCGGCCCTGCTCGCGTTCGCAGGGCGGGGTGTCGCGTGGGCGGTGCTCGAGGTCGGCCTCGGCGGCCGCTTCGACGCGACCAACGCCGTGGCCGCGGAGCTGGCGCTGGTCACCAACGTGGCTCTCGACCATACCGCCGTGTTGGGGAACGACGTCGCGTCGATCGCGCGGGAGAAGGCGGGCATCGCCCGGTCCGGGCGGGTCGTGTGGAGCGCCGCCGAGGGGCCGGCGGCCGTGGCGCTCGAGGCGGCGGTGCTCGAGCGGGGCGCGCGGCTCGCCACGCTCGACCGTGACGCCGTGGTGGGGATCGAACCCCGCGGGTGGGACGGGGTGCGGGTGACCCTGGGGGCTCCCACGGAGGGGGTGACGTTGCTGTCGCCGCTGGTCGGCGCCCACCAGGGGCGCAACGTCGCGCTGGCCGCGATCGCGGCCAGCGCGCTCGGCCTTTCGGAGCGCGCCCTCGCGGCGGGCGCCGCGGCGGCCCGCTGGCCGGGGCGCCTGGAGCGCCTCCGTCACCGCGGACGCTGGGTGGTGCTCGACGGGGCGCACAACCCCGCGGCCGCGGAGGCGCTCGCGCATGCCCTGCGCACCCTTCCCGGCCGCCCGGATGCTCTCATCCTCGGCGTGTCGTTGGACAAGGACCTTGCGGGCGTGACGGGCGCGCTGCGCGGCCTCGCGCCGCTCGGCGTGGCAACGCGCGCCGCGTGGAGCCCGAGGGCCGCCGCTCCCGACGTCGTGGCCGAGGCACTCGGGGACGGCGCGCTGCGGGCGCCCGGTCCCCCCGAGGCGCTGGAGCTCGCGCTCGAGCGCGTGCCCCCGGGAGGGACGGTCGTGGTGGCGGGCAGCCTGTTCCTGGTGGGCGAGGTGCGCGCTCTGCTGTTGGGCCGGGCGCCGGAGGGGCGCGAGCGCCTGCAGTAAGCCCCGCTCCGCCGCGGGTCAGGCTCGGGGGCGGGCCCGCAACGCCAGGAGGTGCTTCGCGATCGAGACCATCGCCACGGCGCTCACGCCGAGCAGGATCGAGTAGCTGCGCTCCGGCGGGGCGCCGTTACGCAGTGCCGTGAGGAAGGCCACCAGCGGGTAGAGGACGACGGTGAGGATGGCGGCGAGATCGGTCGCCCGCCGCAGCAGCAACGTGAGGGCCACGAGCAGCACGAGGCCGAAGATCCCGCCGAGCGGGTAGAGCGGAAGCGAAAGGCCGAAGGCGGTCGCGAGCCCCTTGCCGCCGCGCAGCCCTACGAAGGCCGAGAACGCGTGCCCGAGCATGGCGCCTACGCCGGCCGTGAGGGCGGGGAGGAGCGCCGCGTCGCCGGCGAGACCCGACGCGCGCGCCAGCGCGAGGCCGGCCACGCTGGTCGCCGCGCCCTTTGCGACGTCCATGATCAGGACCAGCGCCCCGAGGGCGAAGCCGAGGTTGCGGGCGGTGTTCATGGCGCCCATGTTGCCGGAGCCGACCTCGAAGATGGCGCGGCCCCTCAGCCGGGCGACCAGCGCCGCGCTCGGGATGGAGCCGAGCAGGTACCCGAGCGCGGCGGCGGCCAGCAGGTCGAGCGTGACGCTCACGTGGGGGCGGGCTCCAGCGGCGACCCCACGGCGAGGCTGCGGAGCTCCGCGACGTGGTACGCGACGTAGGCGGCGAGCAGGCGCCAGAGAAGCGCGCGATCGTGCGGCGGAGCCTCGAGCACGGCGCGGAGGCGACCCGCTGCCAGCAGCGCCATCGCCGCCGCCGCGTCTCCCAGTGCGACGCCGCGAGCGCAGCGCTCACAGCTCAGGCCGCCGCCGGCCACGTCGAGGTGGGTGAGGGGCCCCGGCCCCTCGCACACCACGCACGCGTCGGCACGCGGCGCGAGGCCGGCGACGCCGAGCAGCTTCCAGGCATAGGCGAGCCCGACGAGGGCCGGGTCGGGGTGGCGATCGAGGCCGCGCAGGCCGCTCGCGAGGACCTGGTGGATGGCCTCACCGAGGTGCACGTCGACCGTCAAGGCGTCGGCGAGCTCCGCGAGGACGTTGGCGTAGGTGTAGATGTCGGGTCGGCTCAGGCGGGGCAGGGCGCCGTTGAGCTGGACCTGCGTGATGAGCGCGAGGTCGTCGTCGCCCTTGCGGTAGACCTGCACGGTGACGTCGTGGAAGAGGCTGAGGCGGCCCAGGTTGCCCCCGGGCAGGCGCCCCTTGCGGGCGATCGCGCGCCACTTGCCGTGTTCGCTGAGCAGGGTGGCCACGACGTCGCCGCTCGGCAGGACCTTGCGCCGGATGACGATGCCCTCGGTGACCGACGTTCTGCGCACGTCGCCAGTGTAGCGCCGGCCGCGGGGCGGCCGGGCGGGCCGATGGACGCCCTTCGCGTGGTGCCGGGGGCGGACGTTCAGCCGCCGTCCCGCCACAGGACCAGCGCCTCGTCCTCCACGGCGCGAACGGAGAGCTCGAGCCCCCCGGGAAGGTGCAGGGCGTCGCCACACTCGAGGATCCGGAAGTCGCCGTGGGGGAGATCGACCACCAGGCGGCCGTGCAGGACGAGCAACCACACCCGCGAGGCGGGCGCCTCGCGTCGAGGCCCCGTGAAGCGGCGTACGCACAAGTCGGTGCCGGGGACGAGCGTGAGGCCGTCGCCCGCGGCTCGTGCCAGGCTCAGCAGATCCAGCGTCTCGCCCACATGCACGCGGCGCCTCCCGGGTCGTAGCGGACGGGGGCTCCGCTCGGCCGCCCCGCCGGCCCGTGCGGGTCCCGGAGCGTCACGCTCCGGCAGCCCCCCGGCTCTCGCTGCGGCTCTTGCCGAACGCCATGCGCAGCTTGAACATGCCGCGCTTGTGCATGCGCTCGACCTCGCCACGCTCGAGCTCGAGCTCGCGGGCGACGTCCCCGACCCCTTCGGCGTTGGCGCCGCGCATCCCCTCGAGCCGCCGAACCACCTCGGCGACGCGTGGCTCGAGCTCGCCCAGGAAGCGCTCGAGGTCCTGCGTGGTGGCCTTCGGCTTCTTGGCGGCCGCGCCGTTGCGCCCCGTGGCGCCGTTGCGGCCGGTGCCGGCGCCTCCGGTCGTGGCGCTCCCGTTGCGGCTCTTGCTCTTCGTCGCCGCGCCCTTGCCCGCCGTGCTCTTGCCCTTCGTGCTCTTACCCTTCGCGCCCTGGCCCTTCTTGCCCTTCCCCTTGGCGCCCGCGGCCTTGGACCTTGCCGGGCCGCCCTTGCCCTTGGTGCGGCCGCCGCCGGTCTGCGCGGCCCGGGCGTTGAGGAGTTCCACCGCCTGCTCGAGCGTCACGTCGTCGGGGCCGAGGTCCTTGGGCAGCGAAGCGTTGAGCTTGCCGCACTTGACGTACGGTCCGTAGCGCCCCTCGCGCACCTCGACCTGGGCCCCGCTGTCCGGGTGCTCGCCGAGGGTGCGTAGCGGCCTGTTGCGGGCCTGCTTCGTGGCGAGGAGCTCGAGCGCGCGTTCGGGCGCGATCGACAGCACGTCCTCGTCCTTCGGGATCGAGGCGTACACGCCCTGGTGGCGCACGTACGGCCCGAACCGGCCGATCCCGACCTCGACGGGCTTCTCCGTGTCCGGGTGGGTCGCGATCGGCTTGGGCATGGCGAGGAGGTCGACGGCCATCTCCGCGTGCACGTCGTGGGGGGCCACGCCGGGTGGCAGCGACACGCGTTTGGGCTTGACCTTGCCCTCCGGATCCTCGCCGAGCTGCAGGTACGGGCCGTACGGCCCGCGCTTCAGCAGCATGGGCTCGCCGGACTCCGGGTGCTCACCGACGAGCATGTCGCTCTTGTTCCCCTCGGAGAGGTACTCCTCGAGCATCTCCCTGGTGACGTCGCCCGGCGCCATGTCGTCGGGCAACGACGCGGTCTTGAGCTCGCCGCCCTCCAGCGGACCCTCCACGTACGGTCCGTAGCGGCCGACGCGCACCACCAGCGGGTCCCAGCGCGGGTTCTGGATGGTCGAGATCTCGCGGGCGTCGATCGCCTCGAGCCCCGCGGTCACGCGCGACTCGATGCCCGACGCACCCAGGAAGAACTCGCGCAGGTACGGCGTGGACGCGAGGGCACCGGTCGCGATGTCGTCCAGCGCCGTCTCCATGTTGGCCGTGAACTCGGTGTCGACGAGCTGCGCGAACTGGCTCTCGAGCAGGTTGTTCGTCGCGAACCCCATGAAGGTCGGCACCAGCTGCGTACCGTTCTTGCGCACGTATCCGCGGCGCACGATGGTGTCGATGATGCTGGCGTACGTGCTCGGCCGGCCGATCCCCTCGCTCTCGAGCAGCTTCACCAGCGACGCCTCGGTGAAGCGCGCCGGCGGCTTGGTCTCGTGGCCGTCCGCGGCCACGTCCCGGAGGTCGAGGTCATCGCCCTGCGCGAGCGCCGGCAGCGGCTGCTCGCGGTCGTCCAGGGCGGCCTCGGGATCGTCGGTCCCCTCGACGTAGGCGCGGAAGAAGCCGGGGAAGAGGATGGTGCGGCCGCTGGCGCGGAACGCGGCGACGCCCTCCGACGTCGACGCCTCGATGCGGGCGGTAACGAACTTCAGCCGGGCGTCGGCCATCTGCGACGCCACGGTGCGCTTCCAGATGAGGTCGTAGAGGGCCGCCTGAACGCCGCCGAGGCCGTGCTCGTCGCCGGTGCGCATCTCCTGCCCGGCGGGGCGGATGGCCTCGTGGGCTTCCTGCGCGTTGCGCGCGTTGCCGCGGTACTGGCGCGGGGCGTCCGCGAGGTAGTCCGTCCCGTAGCGCTGCTCGATCGCCCTGCGGCTCGCGTGCAGCGCCTCCTGCGAGAGGTTCGTCGAGTCCGTGCGCATGTAGGTGATGTAGCCGTTCTCGTAGAGCTCCTGGGCCACCCGCATGGTGTCCTTGGCGGTCAGGCTCAGCTTCCGGCTCGCCTCCTGCTGGAGCGTGGAGGTGGTGAAGGGGGCCGCCGGCGAACGCGTGGAGCGCTTCTCGTCGACCGCGGCGACGCGCCAAGGCGCGTTCCTGGCCGCGTCGGCCACGCGGCGCGCGCGCTCGCCGTCGAGCAGCAGCACGTCGCGCCCGGCGACCACGTCGCCCGCGAGGAGGCCGGTATCCGCATCGAAATCGCGACCGCTGGCAAGGCGCACGCCGGCGAGGTGGGTCATGGTCGCCTGGAAGGGGGTCGGCACCTCGCCGGCCCGCTTCGCCAGGGTCGCCTTGAGGTCCCAGTACGACGCCGGCACGAAGCGCATGCGGTCCTTCTCGCGCCGGACGAGCATGCGGACGGCCACGCTCTGCACGCGTCCCGCCGACAACCGCGGCGCGATCTTCTTCCACAGCAGGGGGCTGATGCTGTAGCCGACCAACCGGTCGAGGACGCGGCGGGTCTCCTGCGCGTCGACGAGGTGGTGGTCGATGGAGCGCGTGGAGTCGAGGGCGGCCCGGATCGCCTCCTCGGTGATCTCGTGGAAGACCATGCGCTTGATGGGGACGTCGGGCTCGAGCACCTCGACGAGGTGCCAGCCGATCGATTCCCCCTCCCGGTCCTCGTCTGTCGCGATGTACAGCTCGACCGCGCCCTTCAGGGCGCCGCGGAGCTTGCTGACCACGCTCTTCTTCCGTTGCGACACGACGTAGAGCGGCTTGAAGTCCTCCTCGACCTTGACGCCGAGGCGTGCCCACGCCTGCCCCTTGAGATCCTTGGGGATCTCCGCGGCGGACGCGGGCAGATCGCGAACGTGCCCCATCGAGGCCTCGACCTGGTACTCCGGCGGCAGGAAGCGCCGGATGGTCCGCGCCTTCGTAGGGGATTCCACGATCACGAGTCGTTTTTTCGCGCGTTGATGCGTTGTCACGTCAGGTCCACCTCAGGTCCGCCGGTCCCCCGGGAAAATCGCGCCGCCATTATACGTATCCACCTCGCGGCGTCAACCGTGAGGACAACCTGCGTCGAGAACGCTTCGTCCGCTGTACGGAATGCCCCATCCGGGCCCCGCGTCCGGCGCGCTGGCCGCGCCGTCGACGGTGTCAGACGGGGCGGCGGTAGCTGATCGCGCGGCCGAGCGTGACCTCGTCGGCGTACTCCAGGTCACCGCCCACCGGGAGGCCGTAGGCGATCCGGGACACGCTCACGCCGGCCTCGCTCAGGTGCTTCGCAAGGTACATCGCGGTGGCTTCCCCCTCGACCGTGGTCGAGGTCGCCAGGATCACCTCACTCAGGTCCTCCAGCCGCTCCAGTAGGTTTCGGATGGTGAGCTGGTCGGGTCCGATCCCGTTCATGGGGCTGAGAGCCCCGTGCAGCACGTGGTAGAGCCCTTGGTACTCGCCGCTCCGCTCGATCGCGAGCAGGTCGGCCGGCTGTTCGACCACGCACACCAGACCCCGCTCGCGCGACGGGTCCGAGCACACGGCGCAGGCGGCCTCTCCGCGCGTCATCACGTTGAAGCACACGGGGCAACTGTCGAGCGAGGCCTTGCCGTCGAGGATGGCCTCCGCCAGCCGGCGCACGTCCTCCTCGGGTCGATCGAACAGGTAGAACGCGAGGCGCTGCGCGCTCTTGGGTCCGATCCCCGGGAGGCGGCCGAGCTCGCGGATGAGCGTCACGAGCGCCGACGGATACCTCATGGCGACACGGGCCGAGCGTAGCCTCGCCGTTCGCGGGAGGGCGCCAGCAGGACGCTGAAGCGCGGCGCAGACCCCCCTTCGTCCGGGCGTGACGCTCCGCGGGCCGGGTGTCGATGCGAGGCGCACGCCCGCGCCGAGGTATACGGCCGAGCGACGGTCGATCGCGCTCAGAAGCCCATCCCGCCGAGGCCCGGCATGCCGCCGAGGCCACCCATGGCGCCGCCGAGCTCCCGCTCCTGCAGCTCCTTGGCCTTGCGCTGCGCATCGCTCACGGCGGCGCTCACCAGGTCCTCGAGCATCTCGACGTCGTCGGGGTCCACCGCGCTCGGGTCGATGCGGACCGCGGTGATGGTGCCCTCGCCATTGGCCGTGGCGGTCACGAGCCCGCCCCCCGCGCTGCCCTCGACGCTCATGCCGGCCAGCTTCTCCTGCGCCTCGGCCATCTTGCGCTGGGCCTTCTGCGCTTCCTTCATCAGTTTCTGGATGTTCATCAAGGATCTCCCGCGACAGTGTAGCCCGAGGTAGGGGGCCGGCGGGTCGCCGGCCGCGAACGGACCGCGCACGTCCGGAGCCCGCTCACGCGTCGCGCGGCCCGTCGCGCTCCGGCCCGCTCCCACCCGCTCCCGTGCTCTCGGACCCCGTGCTCCCTGCGCCGGGGAGATCGGGTACCGCGGAACCGCGGCCGCCGGATCGCGCAGGGGGTGCGGCGGGCCCGAGCTCGTCGGGCCCGAACCCGTCGGGATCCACGTCCTCCGCGCCCGGATCCTCGGGCACGTCCTCGGCCTCGCCGCCGCGCGTGCCGGACCGGCGCGACGGCCGGATCTCCAAGACGGTCCCCGGGAACAGCTCCTCCAAGGCGCCGAGGGCCGCAGCGACGGCCGGATCGTCGACGGCATCGGCCAGGGAAGCGTTGCGGGCGGCGACGTCGGCGCCCTGCCGCGCGCCCGACCCCGCGCTGGCCCCCGGCTCCCTCGGCCCCGGCTCGCTGGACCGCGGCTCGCTAGACCGCGGCTCCCTTGGCCCCGGCTCGCTGGACCGCGGCTCGCTCGACCGCGGCCCAGTGGTCGCCGTGCGCGGTGTGCGCCGGCGCGGTGTTTTCGGGCGCGGTGGGGCCCGGCGCGGTGGGGCCAGGACCCGCGGCGCCAGGACCCGCGGCGCCAGGACCCGCGGCGCCAGGACCCGCGGCGCCAAGCTCCCTTGGTGGCAGCTCCGTGCGTCCCGGGCCCGTGGATGGCTCGGCGGGGGACCCGGCGGCGGGCGGCGCATCTTCGTCTCCCCAGAAGCCCGGCGGGAGCTCCTCACGGGCGAGGAGGGCGTCGTCGGGGATCGCCGCAACGTCCTCGCCGCGGCCGTCCTCGTCGCGGCCGTCCCCGTCGCGGCCGTCCTCGCCGCGGCCGTCCTCGTCGCGGCCGTCCCCGTCGCGGTGGTCCGCCTCGCGCTCCGGTTGGTCTGTGTCCGCGTGGGGAGGATGGTCGGTGCCTGAGTGGTCGGTGCCTGAGTGGTCTGTGCCCGAGTGGTCTGTGCCTGAGTGGTCTGTGCCCGAGTGGTCGGTGCCCGAGTGGTCTGTGCCCGAGCCGTCCGTGCGCAGGCCCTCTGCGCCCGGGTCCTCTGCGCCCGGGTCGCCTGGGCCCGGGTCGCCTGGGCCCGGTTCGCTAGGGCCCGGTTCGCCACGCTCGGGTCGCCTGGGCTCGGGTCGATCCCGCCCGGGTCGGGTGCGTCCGCGACGCGTTTGCCCGCGTCGGGTGCGCCCGGGTCGGGCCCGGCGGCCGCCGCGGGGACCGTCGCGCCCGAGGCCGTGCCGCCCGGGGCCGGATCCGGCGGGCGGGGAACGGGCGGGATCGGTTCGCGTGGGCCGGGCTCGCCCGTGGCGCGGTCGCCCGGCGCGCGGTCGCCCCGTGCGCGGTCGCCCCGTGCGCGGTCGCCGTCCGGCGCTGTTGGCGGTCGCGTGCCCGGCGCATGCGCCCGGGTCGTCGGGGCGCTCCGTTCGGAACGCCCCGTCAGGATTTTTTTGGGGGGCCCCCGTCCGGGCCCTCGACCTGCAGCGTGTATCCGGGCCCGGCCACCTCCTCGACCAGGTCGGCGAGCTCGGTCTTGCGCCGGAGGAGCTGGCTGTAGTGGAACTTGTGCACCGCGTCGTAGCGCAACGTCACGAGGTCGCCTTCGACGATCTCCTCGGCGGGCATCAGGAAGGCCTTGAGCTGGGCGCCGGCGCGGCTCTTCACGGCGTGCCAGGAGAAGGCGCGGCGCTCCGCGGCCGCAGGTCCTCCCGACTCGGACGAGGCCGCGCCCGAGGGCGACCTTGCGCCACCCGCGGCGCCTTCGCCCGTGCCGCCTTCGCCCTTGCGGCCGCGAGCGCGACCCCGAGCGGCGAGTGGCGCGCCCGCGCTCCGCTTCGGCCCCCTCGCGCCGGCGTGCGGATCGAACGCCGGCGGCGCGTCCGGCGTGTCGGCGACGGTGTCGGTATCCGCCGTTCCGGGTGGGCCCGCCGGCCCGGCCGCCGCCGCTTCGGCCCCGGTGGCGTCGCGCCCCGCGTTGCCGGCCGCCGGCGCGCCGGCACCCGACGGAGAGGCCCCCGCGGTGCCACCCGCGGGGCCGCCGGACGTCGCCTCGGTCGTCGCTGGCGCGGCGTCGGCCGCAGCGACGAACCCGGGCCGTGAGGCGGGCTCGAACGCCGCCATCGCCTTGATGAGCGCCACCTCGAGGGCGTACAGGTCGTTGTGCCGCGTGAAGCGCTCGAGCTCGTCGTCGAGCCGCCGGATGAGGCTCAGGTGCACGCCGCGCTCGAGCCCGAGGCCGAAGCCGTCACCCCCGTGAACGGCATCGAACAACGCGTCGCGCAGCGTCCGCCCGAGCTGCTCGGCGAGCGTTCGCGGGGAGAAACCGTCGCGGTAGAGCGCCGCCGCCTCGCCGAACAGCTGCCCGAGGTCGCGGGCGCACAGGTGGCGGGCGAGCTCGCGCAACCGCTCCTGCGGCGGCAGGCCGAGGGCGTCCTCTGCCGCCTCCGCGGTGATGGGGCCCTCGGCGAGGAGCAGCCTCTCGAGCAGCGACTCGGCGTCGCGCATGCCGCCGTCCGCCGCACGGGCCACGAGCGCGAGCGCGCCGGGCCGTGCGTCGACGCCGGCCTCGTCGCACAGGCGGGCGAGCTTGCGCTCGATCTCGTCGTCGGAGAGGCGCCGGAACCGGAAGTGCTGGCAGCGCGACAGGATGGTGGGGGGGAGCTTCTCCGGCTCCGTGGTGGCGAGCACGAACAGCAGGCCCGGCGGTGGCTCCTCGAGCGTCTTGAGAAGCGCGTTGGCCGCCGCGCGGCTGAGCATGTGCGCCTCGTCGAGCACCCAAACGCGCATCCCGCCGCGCAGGCTGGCGAGCCGCACCTTCTCCCGGAGGTCGCGCACGTCCTCGACCGAGTTGTTCGAGGCGGCGTCGAGCTCCGTGACGTCGGGATGCGACCCCTGCTGCACGAGGCGGCACGACTCGCACACGCCGCACGGGCGCCGCGCGGGATCTTCGTGCTCGCAGTTGACCGCCATCGCCAGGAGGCGCGCCGTGGTCGTCTTCCCGACGCCGCGCGGACCCGAGAAGAGGTAGGCGTGCCCCGTCCTGCCGCTCCGGATGGCGGCGAGGAGGACGTCCTTGACATGTTCCTGACCCACGACCTCGTCGAAACGGACAGGGCGGGCGCGCTGGTAGAGGGCCGGCATCGGGCCCCACTCTACCACCCGTCCGGAAGGCGGCCCGACCCCGCGGTGGGGGCCGAACGTGCGTCCTAGGCGGGCTCCGCGTAGTACCATGGCACGCATGGATGGCGGCCGGAGCGAGCACCCGCGGCCGCGCGTCGGCGTCGCCCTGGGTGGCGGTACGGCGCGCGGCTTGGCGCATATCGGTGCCCTGAAGGTACTCGAAGCCGCCGGCGCCAGACCCGAGGCGCTGGCCGGGACCAGCTACGGAGCCATCATCGGCGCCCTGTACGCGTTGGGAATGCCTGCGCTCGAGCTCGAGAAGCTGGTGCGGGAGCAGAACATCTCCGAGATCTGGCTGCAGGGCGTCGACTTCGGCCTGCACCGTGGCAGCGTCATCCACGGCCGCCGGCTGGCGCGGTGGCTGGACCGGAAGTTCTTCTTCGGGGCGACCTTCGCCGATCTCGAGGTCCCTCTGGTGATCGCCTGCACCGACCTCGCGACCGGCAAGCTCCACGTCATCGACGAGGGATCCATCGCGCTGGCCGTGCAGGCGAGCTGCGCCCTGCCGGGATTCTTCGCGCCGGTGCGCGTGGGGAGCACCGTGTTGATCGACGGCGGCTTCGTCGAGCCGGTGCCCTTCCGGGCCCTGGCGACGCTGTCGCCCAGGATCGTGATCGGGCTCCACGCCGGCATCGACTCGGAGCGTTCCCGCCTGATCCGCGCGGTGCGGCGCTTCAACGCCTCGCCGGCCGGTCGCGATTTCCAACGCTCGGCGGGCCGGGCGCAGGTGCTCGGACCGTTCGGCCAGATGATCCGCGGCATGGCGATCTCCCTGAGGTCGTACAGCCGGGGCCTGCACGTCCCGAGGGGCGGACTGCTCCTGCGCGTCGACCCGCCGTTGGCGTGGTGGGACTTCCACAAGTCGCCCCAGGCCATCGAGGCCGGCGAGCGTGCGATGCGCGAGGCGCTGGCGCGCAGCCCGGGCCTGCTGGCAGGACCGGAGCAGGCGGAGGGGGCGTGACGCGACGCCTGGTGGTGTTCTCAGGGGTGGAGGGCAGCCCGATGTGGCGCGCGGTGAGGGCGCTCGACGCCGCCCTGACCGCCGATGATCCCGCGGCCGTCGAAGACGGCTACCTCGCGCTGGCCGCCCGTCTCATCGAGGGCTGCCAGCCGGATCTTCCCGCGGCGCTGGCGACGGCGCTCCTCGAGTGCTCGAGCCCGTTGAGCCGGATGGGCGCGCGTGCCGAGCCGCTCCCCGCCGGCTTGCGCGCGGCGGCCCGGGCCGACATCGCCGTGCTCGCGGCGGCAGCCCGCCGCGACTGGCGCGCCGCGAGCGTCGCGCACCCCGGGGCGGGGGCCGGGGCAGGCGACGGCTGGCCCGCGCCCGCCGCGGAGGACGCGCCCGCGTCCCTTCCGGTGCTCGAGCGGCTCGCGCACCGCGGCGCTGCCACGCCTTGGAGCGGAGCCGTGGCCGAGATAGCGTCGCTGCTGCTCGAGGCGTCCGCAACCGAGGCCTTGGAGGGGTTGCTACGGTGCTACGAGCGCTCCGGCGTGGGTCCCGCGGCCCGCAACGAGGCGCTGCGTTGGCACGGCGGGACGTTGCAGGGCGTCGCCGAGCCGGCGACGGCCGACGCGGCGGAGCTGGTGGGCGTCGACGAGCCCCTGCGACGTCTGTTCGCCAACACCGAAGCGTTCCTGGCGGGCGCTCCGGCCCACAACGTGCTGCTGTACGGGCCGCGCGGCAGCGGCAAGTCGACGGCGGTGCGGAGCCTGCTGGCGCGCTACGGTTCGCGCGGCCTGCGCCTCGTGGAGCTGCCGGCGGACGCGCTGGAGGAGCTGCCGCTCGTGCTCGACACCGTTCGCGGGCTCCCTCAGCGCTTCGTGCTGTACGTCGACGACCTCAGCTTCGAGCAGGGCGACGCCCGTTACCATCCGCTGAAGACCCTGCTCGAGGGCGGCCTGACGCGCCGGCCCGCCAATGTGGTGGTGTACGCCACGAGCAACCGGCGCCACCTGTTGCGCGAGCGCTTCAGCGACCGCCCCGACGCGGGGGCCGACGACGACGTGCACGCGTGGGACACGCACAACGAACACCTTGCCCTGGCCGATCGCTTCGGGCTCACGCTCACGTTCCCCAGCGCCACGCAGCAGGGCTACCTGCAGATCGTCTCGGCGCTCGCCGCGCGCGAGGGCGTGGAGGTCGACGAGCTCGAGGCGCGCGCGCTGCGCTTCGCGCAGTGGGGGAACGGCTACTCAGGCAGGACGGCGAGGCAGTTCGTCGATGCGTTGCGTCAGGAGGGCATGGTCGCGCCGGGGTGAGGCTCCGGGGGCCACGGCAGCGCGCGGCTCCGTGCGGCGCCCCGGTCGGCCCGCCCAAGATGGCCCGCTCCGGTTGGCCCGCCCCGGGCGGCTCCGCCCCGGGCGGCCCGCGCCGGTCGGCCCACCCCGAACGACCTGCACCGGCCGGGCCGTCCCGCTCCGCGCGCTCCTCAGCGCAGCCCCAGGCGAGCGACGCCCGCGGCGAGGGTGTAGGCGTCGCCCCGTCGCAGGTCCGCGGTGGGCTCGAACCCCTGCGGTGCGAGTCCCGCATCGCGTAGCGCTCCCCAGGTCGGCTCGGCGGGGCACGAGCCGAGGAGACAGGCCGCGTCGAAGGTCGCGCCCAGGGCGATGGCCGGCGTGAGCGGCACGTCGGCGTCGCCGTAGCGCGCGACCAACGCCGGGCCGGCCTCGGGATCGCCGAAGAAGCGTTGGGCGACGTTGCTGAGCAGGTAGGTGAAGCTGAGCGCGCGGACCGGGGTGTCGAGCTGCGGATCGTTGCCGTAACCACCGACCGCCAGCCCGCGCGACAACAGCAGGCGGAAGGCCCCGTAGGCGGGATCCTCCACGGGACCCACGGGCGCGCGTGGGGCCACGGCCGGCAGGTAGGCGCCGCGCTCGGCGAGCCGCGCGCGCACCGCCGAGACCTCGGCGGGATCCCCGGCGACCGCGGCGGGATCGAGCCCGAGCCTCGCCGCGCGGGCGGCGGCCACGCCCACCGCCTCCGCCATCGACATCCCGAAAGGAACGACGCGCGCGCTGGAGAACGCGATCGGGTCGTACCCCGCGGAGCGGCCCACCACCCACAGCGGCGCGGTCCCCTGCGGCACGCCCATGCACAGCCTGCCGCCGTACACGTCGGGGGTGCCGAACACGAATCCGCTGTCGTGGGGCGTGAGGCTCTGCACGTCTAAGGGGTACCCGCCGGCGGCGACGTCCTGGTCCGTCACCCGGTTGTCGAGCACGTCGTCGGCCGTGAGGACGCAGCGCGCCAGCAGGTGCCGGGACTCGCGCACGTACAGGCGCGGAGCCGTGCCCACGAGGCGCGCCCCCGCGAAGCCGGGGATCCCGGACGCGAGGTAGCGCACCACCGCCGGGATCTCGGCTCGCGCCGACGCCAGAGCGCTCTCCCGGCTGTCCGCATCGAGCGCGTCGACGCCGTAGACCAGCAGCGCGTTCACCAAGACGGTGCCGTCGCTCTCGCGTCCGAGGTTGAGACCGCGCAACCGGAAGCGTGGCGCGCTCGGCGTGTACGCGGCAGGGTACCCGCCGAAGTGCCCCCACACGACGTTGCCGCGGCGGCTGGCGTAGGCGTCGCCACGGACGGCCACGGCCGCGCTCAGCTCCGGCCAGTCGACCCCCTGGAGCGCGAACACGAGCGTGTCCGCCATGCGCTGATCGGCCCCGATGGAGCTCCAGCCGCGCGTGAAGGCGGCGCCGGCGGCCGCGGCGAAGCCGGCGTCGCCCTCGCCGTCCACGATCTGATCGGCCAGAACGGTCAGTCCACCGGCGCGCGCGCCCAGCACGCGCCCGTCCGCGTCGATCAGGGGGACGGGAACGGGCGTCGCCGTCCGTACGTCCACGCCCGCCTCCCGCAGCATCGCGAGGAAGGCCGCCTCCGCGCGATCGACGTCGAACGCCGGCTGGTTGCCGACGCGAGCCCACCAACGCTCGAACAATCCGCGCTGGAGCTGCGTCGGATGGGTCCGGAGGTCCAGGACGTTGAGCTCCCCCAGGACGAAGAGGCCGCCGACGCGCGCGTCGCTCGTGAGCAGGACCGTGCGCGCACCCTCCTCGGCGGCGGCGACGGCCGCGCTCACCGCCTCCGGCTCGCCTCCGACCACCAGGACGTCGGCGTGCAGCGCGTCCTGCGGCGCGACCTCCTCCGCGTCCGGCGCCGCGGCGGCGCGCACCGCGACCGTCTCCGCCGGGGGCGCCTGTTGCGCCGCGGCACCGCACAGCGTCGCGATCCCCAGCACGGCGGCGAGCGCGGCTCGAGCCCTCACGCGTCCTCCTCGGCGCCGGGGCGGCCCTCCGCCGCCGACCCGCGCGAGCCTCCCGGGACGAGGCGCTCCAGCGCGATGCGCGCAACGCTGCGCGCCGCGCCCGGGCGGGCGAGCCGGAGGGCCGCGGCGCGCATGTCGTGGCGTCGCTCCGCGTCTTCGAGGTAGAGCCGGATCTTGTGGGAGAAGGTGGACAGCGGCTCGATGCGCATCGCGGCGCCGCGCTCGAGCAGCACGTTGGCGTTCGCCTCCTCCTGCAACGGGTAGGGCTTGACGACCGCGAGCGGCAGGCCCGCGGCCAGCGCCTCGCTGCACGTCAGGCCCCCGGGCTTCCCGATCAAGAGGTCGGCCGCGGCCATCAGGCTCGGCACGTCGTCCGTCTGGCCCAACACCTCGAAGGCCACCGGTCCGTCGTAGCCCTCGAGCACGCCCCGCGCCACCCCGACGAGATGCTCGCTGCGGCCGCACACCACGATCGTGCTCAGCGGCCGGCGCAGTTCCCGCAGCTGCGCGAGCAGGGCCCGGAACAGCTGCGCGTCGAGGCCGCCGGCCATCAGCAGCAGCACGTCACGCTCGGCGTTCAGGCCGTGGAGCGCCCGGGCGTCTGCGCGGGTGGGGAGGTCCGCGAAGCGCAGGTCGATGGGGATGCCGGTCACGTGGATGCGGTCGGCGGCGATGCCCGTCGACCGCAGGTGTACCGCCACCTCCTCGGTCGCGACGAAGTAGTCCGCCAACCCCGGCTGGAGCCACAGGCTGTGCGCGAAGAAGTCGGTGATCACCTCGCCCTGGGGCGGCAGCGGGCGCCTCGCCCGCAGGCGACCGGCCAGGATCTCCGGGCCGAGGAAGTGCGTGTGCAGCACGGCGTCCGGCGCCCAGGCGTCCATCCTCCGCGGCAGCTCGTAGCTCAGCAGCCTCGTGAGCCGTGCGCGCAGCCGCTGCTGGCGCGAACCCACCTCGCTCGGCCGGCGGTCGAGGCGCCGCCCCAGCCAGTCCACCAGGTCAGGGGCGGTACGCACCAGGTCGAAGTAGGCCTGGCGGTAGATCCGGCGGAACGGCGCGGGCGTGTAGTTGAGCAGGTCGACGTGATCGACCTCCGCACCGCGCTCGAGCAGCGCCGATTCCAGCGCGCGCCCGGCGGCCACGTGACCGCCACCGATGGCGGCGGAGACGACCAGGATGCGCGTACGACGGTCCGGCACCCGCGCAGCATAGCAGCGCGGGGCAGACGTTAAGGAAGGGCAGGGTTGTGCACGGGCACGGCTCAGATGCCTCTCAGCAAGCCAGTGGTAGCATTGCCCACGGGAGGTACCCATGCGCATCGCCCTGCCGGCGCTGGCCCTGATCGTCCTTCTCGCCGGTTGCGTGCCCGGAAGCGCGCCGAGCCTGCACGACGTGGACCTCTACGGCGTGCTCGATGCCCGGCTGAGCTACCTCTACGGCTCGCCGGGGACGCTGACGATCGACGGTCGCGACGTCCAGCTCACGCAGGGCAGCGTGAGCGCGCCGTACGCCGTGGACCGCGCGCTGCTCGTCGACAAGCGCCCCTACCTGCGCGCAGCGCTGTCGCCGCTGCCGGAGCCTCCCGTCGTGGTGGCGCGCATCCCGCAGACGACCGATCTCAGCGTGCGCGCCGCCACCGACGTCGGACCGGTGGTGTACTTCGACGGCAGCTCCTACCTCGACCTGCTCGAGGGGGCGTCGGCCGGACTCGACAAGCGCGTCGTTCCGCGGCCGCGGCTCAACGGGCTGCGCGGGCTCGGCGACCTGACGGACGCCGAGGCGGACGCACTGTCGGCGGAGCTCACCAAGGACGCGAAGCCCTTCGCCGTGGCGGTCCTGCCGGATGCCGGCCTGCCGGCGCACAGCGTCGACGGCGTGGGCGAGCAGCTCACCACCGGCCTCTACGTACAGACCGAACTGGGCACCGACACGGCGGCCTTCCGGCCCGCACCCGACCGGGTCCCCTTCGAGGTCGTGGCGCAGGGGAACAACGCCGTCGGCGTCGACCGCCGTCGCTTCGTCCTCGTCTCCGACGCCGGCCAGCTCGCGAACCTCTGGAGCGAGGCGCAGGGCTCGCGCCTCACGCTCCCGCCCATCCCCGACGTCGACTTCCAGCACGAGACGGTGCTCGCCGTGTTCGCCGGCTCGCAGGCCACCGGCGGTTACGGCATCGACGTGCGCCGCGTCAGCGTCGACAGCGGGGAGCTCTACCTCGACGTGAAGTTCACGAAACCCGCCGGCAACGCGGTAACCACCCAGGCCACCACCAGCCCCTGGGTGATCGTTCGCGTCCTGCGCGGCGGGTTCTCCGTCGCCTGGTTCCGAGACGCAGACGACGGCAGCCTCCTCGGCGTGGCGAGGGGGTCCCAGCCCTAGCTCGCCGGCCGGGCCGGACCCACCTGCAGGGTGCCGGGCGCGCAGCGTGCGCACGCACGGTCCGGTGCGGCCGGCAGGCTCAGGTGAGCGCGTCCGGGTCGAACAGGCGCTTGTACTCGTCGCCGGCGTAGCGGTCGGTCATGCCGGCCAGGTAATCGGTGACGGCGCGCTCCAGCCCCAGCACCTCGACCTGCTGCTGCACGTCGAAGGGGAGCATGTCGGGTTCGGCCAGGTAGGCGCGGAAGATGCGTTCCAGGATGTGGTCCGCCTTGCGGGTCATGCGGATCTGGCGGAAGTGGTAGTAGAAGTTCTGGAACAAGAACCCCTTGAGCTCGTGCAGGCGGGCGCTCAGCTCCGGGCTGTTGCCGACCACCTTGGCGGGCGCCGCGCGCACGTCCGCCACCGTGCGGAGACCGCCGCGCTCGAGCCGCGCGTCGGTGGCGCGCACGGCGTCCGTGATCACCAACCCGAGGAGCTCCCGGACGAGGCGGTAGCGCTGGGTGTTGGCGAAGCGCGCCGGCTCTAGCCCGAGCTCCTCCATCAGCTCGCCGATCACGGGCACCTCCGCGATGGCCACGGCCGAAACGTGGCCCGAACGCAGGGCGTCGTCGAGGTCGTGCGCGTTGTACGCGAGCTCGTCGGCGATGTTGACGACCTGGGCCTCGAGCGAGGGTTGCTGATCGGGTTCCCAGGAGGCGTCCGGCACGTCGTACTCCGTCTCGTGCTTCATGATCCCCTCGAGCGTCTCCCACGTGAGGTTGAGGCCGGGGAAGGCGGGGTAGCGCTGCTCGAGCTGCGTCACGATGCGAAGGCTCTGCTTGTTGTGGTCGAATCCGCCGACGCCGGCGGCGAGGCGGTCCAGGGCGCTCTCCCCGGCATGACCGAAGGGGGGGTGTCCCAGGTCGTGCGCCAGCGCGATCGTCTCGGTCAGGTCCTCGTTCAGGCCGAGCGCACGCGCGATGCTCTTGCCGACCTGCGCGACCTCCAGCGTGTGGGTGAGGCGGGTGCGGTAGTAGTCGCCCTGGTAGTTGACGAACACCTGCGTCTTGTACTCGAGGCGGCGGAAGGCGCTGGTGTGGATGACGCGGTCGCGGTCCTTCTGGTAGGCGGTGCGGAACTCGCTCTCGGGCTCCGGATGGATCCGCCCGCGGGATACGGCGGCGAGGCTGGCATAGGGCGCCAGCGCCTGCCGCTCGCTCGTCTCGAGGGTCTCGCGTGTGAACAGCATGGTGCGGGTATCCTAGCATCCGCCCCCCCGCGCCCCGCGCCGGCGACGCCGTCGGGGACGGGCGTGCGGCGAAGCGAGGAGGAACCCATGGACCGCGGCGCGACGCTGCGTCATGCGCTCGACATCGCCTTCGAGGCCGGCCGATCCACCCTGGGCCACTTCCGCACGCGCCTGACGGCCGACTGGAAGGCCGACGACTCGCCCGTCACCATCGCCGATCGGCACGCCGAGGAGCTCATCCGGTCGCGGCTCGAGCGCACCTTCCCCGAGGACGGCGTGCTCGGCGAGGAGTTCGGTGAGACGCGGGCCGGCGCGCCCCGGCGTTGGATCGTGGATCCCATCGACGGGACCAAGAGCTTCATGCGCGGCGTGCCGCTGTACGCCGTGCTGCTCGCCCTGGAGGTCGAGGGGGTGGTGGAGGTCGGGGTCGCCTACTTCCCGGCCCTGGACGAGATGGTCTATGCCGCGCTCGGGCAGGGCGCGTTCCTCAACGGGCGCGCGATCCGGGTGGCGGACACCGCGGACCTGGCGCGGGCGTTCGTCGCGTTCACGGACGCCGGCGCCTTCGACGAGCACGGCCGCGCCGACGCGTGGCGGCGCGTCCGGGCCGCCACCTACCACCGGGTCGGATGGGGAGACGCGTACGGCCACGCGCTGGTCGCCAGCGGCCGCATCGAGCTCATGCTCGACCCCGTGCTCAACGCGTGGGACGGCGGTCCGTTCGCGATCATCCTGCCGGAGGCCGGCGGGTACTTCGGTGACTGGCGCGGTAGGTCGACGCTGTACGGCGGCGAGGGGATGAGCACCAGCGCCGCGTTGCTGCCCGAGGTGCTTCGCGTCCTGCGCGGTACCGCGGCCACGGACCGCGGTACCGGTTGACGCCGCGTCCCGAATCCCGGCCGGCCAGGCGCGCCTCGGAGACGGGCGCGGACGCTCTTCGCGAGCACGCCCGCTTCCAGAACGAGCACGACCCGCGCTGAGCATCCCCGCGGCACGCCGCGGCGGAGCAGGCCGATGCCGGTGGCCCCGGGCAAGACGCGCCCCACGGCACGTCCGGGCGGGCGAACGGTGCCCGGGCGACGGTTCGCGCGTGGCACGCCTCGGTACACTGCGGGCGTGAACAGCCACCGGCGGGCGACCCCCACGACCTGGATCGGCTCCGTGCCCGTCGGCTCGGACCATCCGGTGGTGGTGCAGTCGATGACGAACACCGATACCGCGGACGCCGCGGCGACCGCCGCCCAGGTTGCGGACCTGGCGCGGGCGGGTAGCGAGATCGTGCGCGTCACCGTCAACAACGACGACGCGGCGCGGGCGGTGCCGGAGGTCCGGGCGCGCCTCGACGACCTCGGGGTCGACGTACCCCTCGTCGGCGACTTCCACTACAACGGTCACAAGCTGCTGCCGGCGCACCCCGAGATGGCGCGCGCGCTCGCGAAGTACCGCATCAACCCGGGCAACGTCGGGGGAGGCAAGCACCGCGACGCGAACTTCCTGACCATCATCGATGCGGCCCTCGAGCACGGCAAGCCGGTGCGCATCGGCGTGAACTGGGGCTCGCTCGATGGGCGCCTGCTCACCCGCCTGATGGACGAGAACGCCGCAGCGGACGAGCCGAGGAGCGCGAGCGAGGTGCTGGTCGAGGCCATGCTCCAGTCGGCGCTGCTGTCGGCGGAGATGGCGGAGGAGCACGGCCTACCGCACGACCGCATCCTGATCAGCGCCAAGGTGTCGGGGGTGCGCGCGTTGTGGCAGGTGTACCGCGAGCTCGCCGCGCGCTGCGATTACCCGCTGCACCTCGGCCTCACCGAGGCGGGCATGGGCGTGAAGGGGGCGGTGTCGAGCACCGCCGCGCTCACACCGCTGCTCGCCGACGGCATCGGCGACACCATCCGCGTATCGCTCACGCCCGACCCGGGCGCGCCCCGCGAGCGCGAGGTGGAGATCGCTCAGGAGGTCCTGCAGGCGCTGGGGCTGCGCAGCTTCGCGCCCAGCGTCACGGCCTGCCCGGGGTGCGGCCGCACCACCAGCACGCTGTTCCAGGAGATGGCGCGCGACATCCAGGCGTACCTCAAGGCGCAGATGCCGCTGTGGAGCGAGCGCTACCCCGGCGTCGAGGCGTTGCGGGTGGCCGTCATGGGGTGCGTCGTGAACGGGCCGGGCGAGTCGAAGCACGCCGACATCGGGATCAGCCTTCCCGGGACCGGCGAGGCTCCACGGGCGCCCGTGTATCGCGACGGCGCGCTGGTCGCCACGTTGCAGGGCGAGACCATCGTCGAGGACTTCAACCGCATGCTCGACGAGTACGTGGAGAGCCGCTTCGGCGGCGGCCGGAGGGGCGCGCGCGACGCCGCGACCGGCGAAAGAGCCGTTCACGGGGCCACCCACAGCTGACCCGCGGCGGACTTGGTCCCCGCCTACGGTGATCCTCCGAGCGTCGCTGGTAGCTTCTGCCCATGCGTCAGGGCGGAGGGAACCTCACCGCGGATCCGGTCGCGCGCGACACCATCGCGGCGTGCGAGGACATCCTCCGCCGCCACTCCAGCACGTTCTACCTGGGATCCCGCCTGCTCGCGGGCGAACGTCGTGCGGCGGTCACCGTCGTGTACGCCATCTGCCGGGTCGGCGACGATGCGGTCGACGAGGCGACAGGCGTTCCCGGCGGGTCGGCGCGTGCGCCCGCGCCGCGCCACCCGGGTGCCGCGCTCACGCCGGCCGAGGTCGCGCTCCCGCCCGCCGGGGCCCCGCTCTCGCCCGCCGAGGCCGACCTCGAAGCGTGGTGGGCGGGCATCGAGCGCGCGTACGCGGGCACGCCGCGCGCCGGTGCCCGCCTCGAGGTTGGGCTCCACTGGGTGCTGCAGCGCTTCGCCGTGCCCTACGAGGCATGGGCGGAGCTGTACCTCGGTCTGCGCAGCGACGTGGCGCCGCGCGCCATCGCCACGGTCGACGAGCTCATGACCTACTGCCACCGCGTGGCCGGGGTGGTGGGGCTGCTGGTCGCGCCGATCGTCGGGTACCGCGGCGGCGAGGGCACGCTCGAGCTCGCCGTCGCCCTGGGCCAGGCCATGCAGCTCACCAACGTGTTGCGCGACGTGGGCGAGGACCTCGACCGGGGGCGCTGCTACCTGCCGGGCGAGCTGCTCGAGCGCCACGGCGTGACGATCGATGCCTTGCGTCAGGGTCTCGTCAGCGAGGGGTACGTGGCCTTGCTGGAGGACCTCGCGGCGCGCGCGCACGCCCTGTACCGGCAGGCCTGGCGGGGCATCCCCCGGCTCGAGGGCGTCTCCGCGGCGGCCGTCGGCGTGGCCGCGCTCAACTACGAGGGGATCCTGCGCAAGCTCCGTCAGAACGGTCACGACAACCTCACGCGCCGCGCGCGGCTGCGCCGCATCGAGCGCCTCGCCACGATCCCGCGCGCGCTGGCGGGCCTCGTCATGACGGCGCCCTGAGGCCGCGATGATCGACGTCGCCGTCGTCGGCGCCGGCCACAACGCCCTGGTCGCCGGCGCCTACCTGGCCCGCGCGGGCAGGAGCGTGGCCGTCTTCGAGCGCCGCGACATCGTGGGCGGCGCCGTGTCGACCGTCGAGCACGTGCCGGGCTACCGTTTCGATCTCGGAGGCAGTGCCCACATCCTCATCCGGGCGACGCCCATCGTCGAGGAGCTCGAGCTCGAGCGTCACGGCCTCGAGTACCTGGAGCTCGACCCGATCTTCGTTGCGCCGGCCACCGCCGCAGGCGCCGTGGCCGGCGCTCCGGGCGCCGTGGTGTTCCACCGCAGCGCGCAGCGCACCGTCGACGGCCTCGAGCGGGACTTCCCCGGGGAGGGGGAGGCGTACGCACGCTTCCTCGACGACTGGCGCCCGTTCGCGCGGAGCGTGCGCGACGCCTTCCTCGAGAGCCCGAATCCGTGGCAGCTGGGCCGCACGATGGGTTTGCGCAGCGGGCTCCGGCGCGACCTCGCCCGCCTCGCGCCGATGCTCATGCGCCCGTACGGAGCGGTGGTCGACGGCTACTTCCGGGAGGAGCGCGTCAAGGCCCCGCTCGTGTGGATGGCGGCGCAGTCGGGTCCTCCGCCCGACGAGCCGTTGACGGCGCCGTTCCTGCTGTGGCACCCGCTGTACCACGAGAGCGGGGTGGCGCGCCCGCGAGGCGGTTCGGGCATGCTGAGCGAGGCCCTGCGACGCGCGATCGAGAGTCACGGGGGGCGCGTGGTCACGTCGGCGAGGGTCGACCGCGTGCTCGTCGAGGGCGGCCGCGCCGTCGGGCTGGAGGTGGGCGGCGAGACGGTCCACGCCCGCCGCGTGTTGGCGGGCTGCAGCGCCGTCGAGACCTTCGGGAGGCTGCTGCCGGAAGCGTTGCGTCCCGCGGGCGCCGAGGGCATGCGGGTCGGCAACGCCTTCGGCGCGATGCTGCGGCTGGCGCTGTCGGAGCCGGTGCGTTACGCCGCCCATCCCGGGCGCGAGGCGCGCGTGGGCCTGCAGCTGCTGGCGCGCGATAGGGCGCAGATCCGGCGCGCGTACGGCGACTACCTCACGGGCGCGCCGGCGTCCGACCCGCCCCTCGTGGCGATGACCTTCAGCGCCATCGATCCGACCCTGGCGCCGCCGGGCGGGGAGGTCCTGTGGCTCTGGGGGCAGTACTTCCCGTACGAGCTCGCCGGCGGCCGCAGCTGGGACGAGCTCGGACCTCGGGTGGCCGACGGCCTGCTGGACGCGTTCGAGGCCTACGCTCCGGGCACGCGGGCGAAGGTGGTGGGGAGCCTGTTCCAGCACCCGTTGTGGCTCGAGCGCAACCTGTTCCTGCCGCGCGGCAACGTCATGCACCTGGAGATGAGCCTGGACCAGATGTTCGGCCTGCGCCCGTTCGCGGGCGCCGCCGGCTACAAGACGCCCGTGCCGGGCCTGTTCCTGACGGGCGCCAGCACGCACCCCGGCGGCGGCATCATGGGCGCCTCGGGGCGCAACGCCGCGCGCGTCGTGCTCCGTTCGCTCGAGCGGCGACTCTGGTGGATGCCGTGGCGCCGCGACGGCGACGCGCCTCGTCCGGAGGGGCTGCGCCCGTGACCTACCTGCAGTTCCTGCTCCTCTGCGTCGTGCCGCCGCTGGCGGCGCTGAGCGCGTTGACGGTGCGCTGGGCGCTCCGCCACGCCACGCGCGAGCAGGTCGTCCTCAGCGCCTGGGTGCTGGCGGCGCACGTGGTGGCGGCGCTGGTGGCCACGACGCCGTGGGACAACTACCTCGTGTACCGGGGCGTGTGGAGCTACCCGCCGGGGCGCGTGTTGTTCGTCATCGGCTACGTTCCCTTCGAGGAGTACCTCTTCTTCGTGCTCCAGACGCTCCTCGGCGCTCAGCTCACCCTGGCCCTCCTGCGCGCCCGTCCGGGATCCCTCCCGCCGTCCGGTCGGGCGGCGGCTCGCGGCGGCCGGCGCGTTCGCGCCCTCGGCGCCGCCGCGCTGCTCGTCTCGGCCGGAGCTGGGGCCGTCATGCTCGCGCGGCCCGGCGGGCTGTACCTCGGCCTCATCCTGGTGTGGGCCGGCCCCATCCTGGCGCTGCAGTGGGCGTTCGGTGGCGACCTGCTGGTACGCCGCAGGGGTCCGCTGGCGTTGGCCATTGGATCGACCACGCTGTGGCTCGCCGCGGCCGACCGGCTGGCACTCCACCTCGGGATCTGGTCCATCGCTCCCGACGCATCCACCGGACTGACGCTGCTCGGCCTGCCGCTCGAGGAGGGCGTGTTCTTCCTCGTCACCAACGTGCTGGTGGCGTTCGGGGTGACGCTCGCGGCCGATCCGTCCGCCCCGGCCCGCTGGCGCTCCCTGCGCCGCTCGTTGACGCGACGCCTCCGCCGGGTGGCGCTCTGGCAGGTGCTCCTGCTGGCGTGGGCGGGCTCGATGGTGCCGACGCCCCTGCTGCCGGCCGCGTTCCCGCTGCTGGCGTACCTCAGCACCCTGTTCCTCGCCCTCGGGCTCCTCGCGCTCGCGTGGCGCCGCGCGGGTCCGCGGGCAGGCGCCGCGTTCCTCGTGGCGTTGGCGTTCGGATGGGGCGTGGAGTGGCTGGGGAGCGCCACCGGCGTCCCCTTCGGCGCGTACCGCTACGCGGCGCCGGGTCCTGCCGTCCTCGGCGTGCCGCTGCTGGTGCCCCTCGGTTGGTGGGCGTTCACGTTGCTCGCCGTGGCGTCGGTGCCGGCGCGTGCCGCGCGCTGGGCGGCGCCCCTGGCGCTGGTCGCGTGGGACGTCGGACTGGATCCGCTCATGGTGCACCACGGGTTCTGGCGGTTCGAGCCGGCGGGCCCCTTCTACGGGGTGCCGTGGCTCAACTTCGTCGGCTGGGCGGTGTGCGGCTTCCTCCTCGTCGAGATCCTGCGGCGCGTGGCTCCCGGCCTGGCGCGTGTGCGCGGGCGCGCCACCCGCACGGTGTTCGCCGCGCAGGCGGTGTTCATGACCGCCGGGCTGGCGTGGTACGGCCTGCCGTGGGCGGCGGTCGCTACCTCGCTGGGCATGGGCACGGTGATCGCGACCTGGTCCGCCGGCACGCGCAGGTGGCTGCCGGGGCGGAGGGCGGCGTGACGGGGCCCGAGCGGGACGCGTGGCGCGCCGCGGTCGTGCCGGGCGCCGCCGGCAACGGGGCGTACGGGCGCGGCGGCCCGGCCCCGTCCGGGCCGCTCGCGCTCGGCCGCGAGATCCTGCACCGCGCCGTCGCGGCCGCCGTGCCCGGGGTGCTCGCGCGCCAACTGCGTCTCGGACTGGCCGGCGTGTGGTTGCGGTCGGACGCCGAGCTCCCCGCCGGGGCCGCGGTGCTGGCGGCCAACCACCACGCCTGGTGGGACGGTCACCTCGTGCACCTGCTGGCGCGGGCCGGCGGGCGCCCCTTCTCTCTGGTGATGGACGAGGAGCACCTGCGCACCTTCCCGTTCTTCCGCTTCCAGGGGGCGTTGGCCACGGGTGAGATCCGCACCGCCGTGGCGCGGCTTCGCGCCGGGGGCCGTGTGGCGATCTTCCCCGAGGGCGCTCTGCGTGCGCCGGGTCCCGTCGGCCCCCTCGCCCGCGGCGCCGCCATGCTGGCGCGACGGGGCGGCGCACCCATCGTGCCGCTCGCGCTGCGGGTCGTCCTGCGCGGCCGTGAGCGGCCCGAGGCATACCTGGACCTGGGCTCCGCCCTCGAGCCGGCCCCGCCGGGCGCCGGCGGCCGCCGGGCGAGCGGCAGGGCGGGCGACGAGGAGCTGACCGCGCGCCTGCACGTGGCCCTCGCCGAGCTCGTGACGGGTCTCGACCGCGCCCTCGCCGCGGCCACGGCCGAGGGCGGCGGCGCCGTCGTGCCGCCGGGCTTCGCACCGCTAGCGCGCGGCGCGCGCGACGCGGATCGGAGGATCGCGGCACGCGCGGCGTTGTGGGCCGGAGCGCGCGGCCGCCGTGACGCGCGTCCATGACGCTCCTGTGGGCGATCGCGGCCGCGTTCCTCGCGCTGCAGCTCGCCGTGCTCGCATCGAACGCGCTCGTGTTCCGGCGCCTGCGCCCGACACCTGCGGTCCCGGCAGCGCAGCGCGCGGCCGTGTCCTTGCTCGTCCCGGCTCGCGACGAGGCGGCGACGCTGCCCGCCACCCTGCCGCTCCTGCTTCGGCAGGGCGCCGGGCAGGTCATCGTGCTCGACGACGGCTCCACCGACGGCACCGGCGAGGTGCTGGCTCGGTTCGCGACCTCGCCCGGCCTCGAGATCGTGCGCGGCGCCCCCCTGCCGCCGGGGTGGGTGGGGAAGAACTGGGCGTGCAGCCAGCTCGCGCGGGCGGCGCGAGGCTCGATCCTCGTGTTCACCGACGCCGACGTGTCGTGGGGCGACGGGGCCCTGGACGCGGTCCTGAGCGCGATGCGCGATTCCGGAGCCGGCCTCGTTACGGTGTGGCCGCGTCAGCGCACCCTGTCGATCGTCGAGCGCGTCGTCGTGCCCCAGCTCGACCTCCTGCTCCTCGGCGCGCTTCCCGAGGCGCTCGTCGACCGGTCCACCCCCGCCGCGCTCAGCGCCGCCTCGGGGCAGCTCATGGCGTGGACGCGCGAGGCCTACGCGGCGGCCGGCGGGCACGCCGCCGTGCGCGCCGAGGTTCTCGAGGACGTGCTGCTGGCGCGCCGGGCGAAGCGGGCGGGCGTGCGCTCCGCCCGGCGGCTGGGCGGAACGCTGCTGAGCGCACGGATGTACGACGGCGCCGGCGCCGTGCTCGAGGGCTTCGCGAAGAACGTCCTGGCGGCGGTCTCCGGCAGCCGCGTCGCGCTCGTCGTGGCGGTAGCCGTGAACCTGTTGGCCCACACCGCGCCCTGGATCCTGGGCTGGTGGGACGCGCGCTGGTGGTGGATCGCGGCCGGCTCGCTGGCGCTGGCCGCGGGCGCCGGAGCGAAGGCGGGACGGGGGGTGCGCGACGCGCCGCTACAGCCGCTCGCGCCCCTCGCCCTGGCCGTCATCGCCGGCACGGCTCTCGCGCGCCGCGGGGGATACCGCTGGAAGCGAAGGAGCTATCCGTGAAGCCCCGCGTCGTGGTGGTGGGCGGCGGCGTGGCCGGCCTCGCCGCGGCCATGGCGCTCGCCGCGGACGGTGCGCGGGTGCGTCTGTTCGAGCGCGCGCCGACCCTGGGGGGCAAGGCCGGCGAGTTGTGGCTCGACGCCTTCCGGTTCGACACCGGTCCCACCGTCCTGACGCTGCCCGACGTGCTGCGCTCCACGCTGGACCTGCTCCCCGCCATTTCCGACGGGGACATCCCCGCCCTCGAGCCGGTCGACCCGAGCTCGCGCGTGGTCCTGCCGTCCGGACGCCGGTGGGACGTGTGGCGCGATCCGGATCGTGCGGCAGGCGGCCTGCCGCACGGGCTGCGCGCTCCCTTCCGGGCGCTGCTGGACGAGGCGCGGCGACTGTACGAGGCGGCCGCACCGACCTTCGTGTTCGGCCCGCCGCCCGGCCCGGGCAGGCTCGCCGCGTTCGCCCTGCGCCACGGCGCATCGTCGCATCCGCACCGGCGCCTGCCCGGTCTGCTCGCGGCGCTGGGCGCCGACGCGGACCTGCGCGCGTTCTTCCTGCGGTTCGCGACCTACGTCGGCGCCAATCCCTTGCGGGCGCCCGCCGTGCTTCACAACGTGGCGTGGGTCGAGCTGGGTCTTGGCGGCGTGACGGTGCGCGGCGGCACGCACGCGCTCGTGCGGGCGATGGCGCAACGCGCGCGCGCCGCCGGCGTGAGCGTCTGCTGCGCGACGCCGGTGCTCGCGCTGGTGCGGCGGGGGAGGCGCGTCGTGGCGGTTCGGACCACCGACGGCGAGGAGCCCGTCGACGGGGTCGTGTCGGCCGCGGACCTGTCCGCGAGCCTGCGGTTGGCCGGCGCCGAGGCGCGGCCCCTCCGGCGCCCCGCGAGCCTCTCGGGCACGGTGCTGCTGCTCGCGCTTCGGGGCCGCGTCGAGGGCCCGGCTCACGAGGTCCTGTTCCCGGCTACGTACGGCCCGGAGTTCGCGGCGATCGAGCTGGGCGCCATGCCGGCCGGTCCGACGCTGTACCTCCACGCCAGCGCGCGTGCGGCGCCGGGCGACGCCCCACCCGGGTCGGAGAACCTCTTCGTCATGGCGAACGCCCCCGCGCTTCCCGCGGGCCACGACGCGTTCCCGCGCGGTGCGTGGCCCGCGCCGGCCGGCCTGTCGGCGCGCGAGCGCGACCGGCTGCCGCCGCTGCACGACCCCGACGGAGCGCTCGTGCGCGGCCCGGAGGCGCGTTACGCCGAGCATCTTCTGAGCGTGCTCGAGGAGCGGGGGGTAGGGGTGCTCGAGCGCCTCGTCGGCTGGCGCATGCTCGGGCCGAGGTACCTGGCGCGCTTCGGGGAGCGCGGGGCGATCTACGGAGACGCCCCAGACGGACTGCTGGGCGCGCTCAGGCCGCGCCCGTTCGTCCCCGGGGTACCGAACGTCGTGCTGGCCGGCGGCACGGTGCACCCGGGGGGCGGCGTGCCGCTCGCGATGCTGTCGGGTCGTCGGGCGGCGCGACTGTTGCGCGAGCGCCTCGGCTGACGCCCCTCACCGCGGGCGGCCCGGGCCAGAGCGTCCCTGCGCCTCGCGCGCGGACCCGACCTTGCGCGGCGCCCGCCACCGGCCCGCATACGGGCTCAGGCGTGCGACGGCGTGGCGGCGTCGGCGCCGACGTCCTCGGCGGCCCGGCCGGCGAAGTGGATGGTCTGGGTGGGGAACGCGAACTCGATGCCGCGCCCCTCGAAGTCGTGCATCAGCGCGAGGTTGATCGCCTGCTGGATGTCCATGTACAGGTTGTAGTCGGGATCGAGCACGTAGTACACCGTCTCGAAGTCGAGCGAGTAGGCGCCGAACGCCTTGAAATGGCTGCGGTCGAACCGCACCGGGTGCTGCGCCTCGACCGCGGCGCGGATCAGGCCGGGGATGTCCTGCACCAGCGCGGCCGGGGTGTCGTACGTCACGCCCACGGCGAACACGATGCGGCGCTCGCGCATGCGCTTGAAGTTGCGGATGCGGGAGGTGAGCAGGTCGTTGTTCGGGAAGACCAGCTGCTCGCCGGACAGGCTGCGCACTCGGGTGGTCCGAAGGCCCACGTGCTCGACGGATCCCATCTGATCGCCGACGATGATGAAGTCGCCGATCTCGAAGGGCTTGTCGAACACGATCGACAGCGAGGCGAAGAGGTCGCTGAGGATGTTCTGGAGCGCGAGGGCCACGGCCAGCGAGGTGATGCCGAGCCCGGCGATGAGGGTCGTGACGTGCACCCCGACGTTCTCGAGCGCCATGAACAGCACCAACGCGAACAGCACCATGCGGCCCAGGAAGCCCACGGCCGCCAGGGTGGTGCGGCGCCCGCTGTCGAGACCCTCGTCGGCCCGGTAGCGCTCGAGCGACGCGGCCAGGGCACGGTTGCCCCACAGCGCGAGCTGGACGAGCAGCAGGATGACGAAGGCGCGGTCCACGAGCAGCCGGACCTTGTCCTCCAGCCCCAGCACGAGCGAACCGGCGTAGGCTCCCACGGCCAGGTACGTGAAGGTGCGGGTGGCGGCGAGCGTCTCCACCAGCACGTCGTCGAAAGCGGCGCGGGTGCGCTTGGCCATGGCGGGGAGGCGCCGCCGGAGCAGGCCGCGCACGCCGCGCAGCACGAGCCCCGCCGCGATCGCAACGGCCACCGCGATGGCCCAGGTGAGGAGGTCGTTTCCGAGGACGCTGGTGTGCATGACGGTGCGTAGATCCATGGGACTCCCGTGGACCCTGGTGTGGGTCCGAAAGCGGGACCAGTGTACCCGACGAGGGTGCCGCCGCCGGCATCGCGCACCCCGGGCGCCAGCGGCTATCCTTCGCTCATGAAGATCTACACGCGAACGGGCGACGCGGGGGAGACGGGGCTCTTCGGGGGCGGCAGGGTACCGAAGTCCGACCCGCGGGTCGAGGCCTACGGCACGGTCGACGAGGCCAATGCGCTGGTGGGTCTGGCCCGGGCCGAGCTCGCCGCGGAGCGCCCCGACCATGAGCTCGACGGCATCCTCGACGGCCTGCAGGCGGGGTTGTTCGCGCTCGGCGCGGACCTGGCGACGCCGCTCGACGCGCCCGCCCGCGGCCACGTTCAGGCGCTGGGCGACGCCGACGTGACGGAGCTCGAGCGTCTCATCGACCGTCTGGACGAGGAGCTCGGGCCGCTCACGGCGTTCGTGCTCCCGGGCGGCGCGCGGGCCGCGGCGGCGCTGCACGTGGCGCGCGCCGTGATCCGCCGGGCCGAGCGCGCCACCGTGACGGCGATGGCCGCGGTGCCGGTGAACGGCGCCGCGCTGCGCTACCTCAACCGCGCGTCGGACCTGCTGTTCACGCTGGCGCGCGTGATGAACGCGCGCGCGGGTAGGGCCGAGGCGACGTGGGGCGGGCGGCGCGGAGGCTGACGGTCGTGCCGCGCGCCGGCCGCGCTCAGTGCCGGGGGATCAGCCCGTCGAGATTCGCGGCTCCCGCCTCGTCGAGGGCGAGCCCCAGGCCGCGCGCCACGCGCCGGAGCAGCGCGGGCCCGCGGTAGATGAACGACGTGTAGAGCTGCACCAGGCAGGCGCCTGCGCGCAGGCGCTCGAGCACGTCCTCGGGCTCGGCGATGCCGCCCACCGAGACGACCGGCAGCGCCGTGCGCTCCCGCAGCATGCGCAGCACGGCGAGCGACCGGGCCCGCAGGGGCCGGCCCGACAGGCCGCCCGGCTCGGCGGCGCCGGGCGAGCGGAGCCCGTGGCGCTCCACGGTGGTGTTCGTGGCGATCAGGCCGTCCACCCCGTGACGTTCGGCGGCGGCCACGATGGCGTCGAGACGTGCCTCGTCGAGGTCGGGCGCGATCTTCAGCAGGATCGGCTTGGGCCCCATCTCGTCGCGCACGCGCAGCGAAGCCTCGAGCAGGCGCCGGAGCGCCGGCGCCTCCTGCAGCGCGCGCAGGCCCGGCGTGTTGGGCGACGACACATTGAGCGCGACGTAGTCGGCCACCGGCCACACCGCTCGCAGCGCCAGCTCGTAGTCGTCCGCCGCACTCTCCAGCGCGGCGGCCCGCGACTTGCCCACGTTCACGCCCAGCGGAACCCGCGGCGGGGCCTTCGCCCGGACGGCTGCGAGACGCGCGGCCAGCGCCTCGGCGCCGGCGTTGTTGAACCCCATCCGGTTCACCAGCGCCTCGTCCTGGACCAGCCGCGACAGGCGCGGGCGAGGGTTCCCCGGCTGCGCCAGCGCGGTCACCGTGCCGAGCTCCAGGAACCCGAAGCCGAGCGCGGCGAGCGCGCCCGTGGCCTCCCCGTCCTTGTCGAGGCCGGCGGCCAGGCCGACGGGGTTCGGGAACCTCAGGCCGAAGCGGCGCACCTCGAGGCGGGGGTCCGAGACCCCGTACGCCAGCTCCAGCAGGCGCAGGGCCGCGGCGCTCGCTCCCGCGCGCGCGAGCGCGCCCAGCACCAGGTCGTGGGCGCGCTCGGCATCGAGGCGGAACAGCAGGCGCCGCAGCGTCGGGTACACGACCGTGAGTCTACCGCCGGCGTCCGGTCGGCGGGAACCGCCGGGTCCCTGGGCCGTGCGCGGCGGGCAGCCTCAGCGCTTGGGCGGTCGGCTGGGGCGCACCTCGATCTTGCTCGGCAGGGTTCGCTCGGCGGTGGTGAGCAGGTACAGCACCATCTCGCCGATGTCCTCGGGCTGGATCTTCCAGGCGTCGGCCTCGCTCGGCTCGTGGTCGTTGAAGTGCGTGGCGACGGAGCCGGGCATGATGGTGGAGACCTTGACGCCGTGCTCGCGCAGGTCGAGCATGATCGCCTGCGAGAACCCCGCCAGGCCGAACTTGCTCGCGTTGTACGCGGCGCCGCCGGCGAAGAAGTTGGTCCCGGCGAGGCTGCCGATCGTGACGATGGTGCCGCGGCTGCGCTTGAGCGCGTCGACCGCCGCCTTGACGGTCAGGAAGACGCCCGTGAGGTTGGTGTCGATCACGTCGGCCCAGTCCTCGAGGGTCATCTGATCGATCGGCGCGAAGCGCCCGACCCCCGCGTTCGCGACGAGGGCGTCGACCGCGCCGAAGGCATCGAGCGTGCGGTCCACCACGCCGCGCAACTGCCCGAAGTCGCGCACGTCGCAGGCGAGTCCCAGCGCGCGGCCCGGACCCCCCTCGCCGAGCCGCTGCGCGGCGCGCTCGACCTCGTCGTGGTGACGCGCCGTGAGGGTCACGTTCATCCCGGCCCGCACGAGCGCGTCGGCGATCGCCAGGCCGATCCCCTTGCTCGCACCCGTGACGATGGCGGCCTTGCCGTCGAGCTTCTGCGTGTCCATGGGCGTGAGCCTAGCACGGGGCCGGCTCCGGGCCGGCCGGCGCGGCGGCCGAGGCGCCCACGACACGGGGCTGGTAGACTCGCTGCGCCATGCGGCGCCTCACGCTGATCCGGCACGCGCTCACCGAGTGGAACGTCTCGGGCCGCTTCCAAGGGCAGACCGACCTGCCGCTGTCGGACGACGGCGTGCGTCAGGCGCGCCACCTGGCACGCTACGTGCATGGCCTCGAGCCCGACGCGGTGGTCTTCGCGAGCCCCCTGCAGCGCGCCCGCCAGACCGCCGAGCTGGCGTTCCCCGAGCGCGAGGTGCGCCTCGACGCGCGCCTCATGGAGCTGCACTTCGGCGCCTTCGAGGGCGGCACGCAGGCCGAGAACGAGCGCCACCCGTCGTGGGCGTGGTGGTTCGAGGACCCCTTCGCGCGGCCGGCGCCGGGCGGCGAGTCGTACCGCCACCTGCGCGACCGCGCCGTGTCCTGGATGCAGGGCGTCGAGGGCGCCGACCACGTGGTGGCCGTCACGCACTCGGGGACCATCCAGATGCTCCTGGCGTACGTGCTCGGCGTCGAACACCCGCGCTGGCGCAAGCGCATCTACCTGCGCCACACCGGTGTGAGCCGCGTGCTCTTCAGGGAGGGCGAGTGCGTCATCGAGCGCGTGAACGACACGCGCCACCTCACGCGCGAGGGCGCCGACCCCTTCCTCGACTGAGCGGTGTCGGCGGCGCCGGACGCCGGTGGTAGACTCGCGCCGTGGACGAGACGCAGGGCTTCATCGTCGAGCAGGAGCACTTCCGCGGCAGCCTGGGCGAGCTCGCGACGGCGCTTCGAAGCCACGACCTCCCCCCGGAGCGCCTCGACCTCTACCGCCTCGTGCGGGAGTACCTCACGTACTTCGATGTCCTCGCAGCGACCGACCTCGAGCTCGCCACCGAAGCGCTGCCACGGGTCGCGCAGGTCATCGAGCTCAAGGTGCGGCTGCTGCTGCCGCGCGCCCCGCGCGAGACGGTGGAGGAGGGCGAGGGCGAGCTGGACGACGCCCTCGGGGCCGTTGCGCTGCTCGAGGAGCTGGAGGACGCCATCGCCTTCCTGCGCCGCCGGCGCGACGAGCGTCGCCTCGTGCTGCGCGCGCGTGCGCCACGCCCGGACTACCCCCGTCCCGAGCGGCCCGTGCGGGCGCGCGCCCACGACCTGGCACGCATGGCGGGCCGTTACCGGGTCGGCGGGTACTTCGAGCTCGCGGTCGAGCGTTTCACCCTGGCCGGCGCGATGCGGCGCATGCTCGCGGCGCTTCGGCGCCGCGGGCGCGGACCGCTGTTCGAGCTCGCGGGAGCCGACGACTGGCCCGCTCGCACCGTCTGCTTCGCGGCGCTCCTCGAGCTGGTGCGGCAGGGGCGCGTGCGCGCCCGGCAAGACGCGGTGTTCGGTCCCATCGAGGTGGAGCAGGGCAGCGCGGCCGACGAGGTCGACGCGCTCCATGGGGTGCTCGCCGAGGATCCCGACGGCGGCCGCGGCCGCGAGGCGCCCTCGCTCGCGGGCGCGGTGCTCGCCGTGCCGGCGGAGCGCGCCTGACGCGGGCGCTGACGGCTAGGCGTTGACCTTCGCGTCCTTCTTGCGCAGGTTGGGATCGAGGATCCGTTTACGAAGCCGCAGGCTCTTGGGCGTCACCTCCAGGAGCTCGTCCTCGGCGATGTACTCCAGGGCCTCCTCGAGGCTGAGCTTGCGCACCGGGACCAGCAGCAGGTTGTCGTCGCTGCCCGACGCGCGCACGTTGGTGAGCTTCTTGTTCTTGGTGACGTTGATGTTCAGGTCGCCGGCGCGGGCGTTGGCTCCCACGATCATGCCGACGTACACCTCGGTGCCGGGCGTGATGAAGAAGCTGCCGCGGTCCTGGAGCTTGAACAGGCTATAGGCGAACGTCTCGCCGGGCTCCATCGCCACCATCGAGCCGTGGCCCCGCGTCTGCAGCTGCCCGGCGTAGGGTTCGTAGCCGTCGAACACGTGGCTGAGGAGCCCCTCGCCCTGGGTCATCGACAGGAAGATGGTACGGAAGCCGAAGAGGCCGCGAGCGGGGATGCGGAACTCGAGACGTGCCCGCGTCTCCGTGTTCTCCATGTGCACGAGCGTCCCGCGTCGTGAGGAGAGCGCTTCCATCACCGTGCCCATGCTGGAGCTGGGCACATCGACGACCGCGAGCTCGAACGGTTCCAGGACACCCTCGTCGCCGTCGCGACGGAGGATGACCTCGGGCCGCGAGACGCTGAACTCGTAGCCCTCGCGCCGCATGTTCTCGATGAGGATGCTCAGGTGCAGCTCGCCGCGCCCCGACACCCGGTAGCTCTCACCGCCGAGCGGCTCGACGCGCAGCGCCACGTTGGTGAGGAGCTCCCGCTCGAGGCGGTCGGCCAGGTGGCGGCTGGTGACGTACGTGCCCTCGCGGCCGGCGAAGGGGCTCGTGTTCGGGCTGAAGGTCACGGTGACCGTCGGCTCGTCGACCCGCACGATCGGGAGGCTCTCCACGGCGGCCGGATCGCACAGGGTCTCTCCGATCATGACGTCGTCGACACCCGACAACGCGATGATGTCACCGGTCTCGGCCTCCTCGACCTCCGTGCGCGCGAGCCCCATGTGGGTGTAGATCTTGGTGACGCGCGCCCGCTCCTGGCCGCCGCCCTGCAGGGCGCGCACGATGCCGTCGCCCGAGCGCAGCCGACCCTGCAGCACGCGCCCGATGGCCAACCGGCCGAGGTAGTCGGAGTAGTCGAGGTTCGCGACCTGCAGCAGGAACGGCGCGTCGCGATCCCCCTCGGCGGGGGGCACGCGCTCGTGGATGGTCTCGAACAAGGGCAGCAGGTCGTTGGCGGGCTCGTCGCCCTCGCGCCACGCCCGACCCTCGCGGGCGATCGCGTGCAGGATGGGGAAGTCGAGCTGTTCGTCGCTCGCGCCCAACTCGACCATCAGGTCGAACGTGAGGTCCACGACCTTGTCGGGCCGCGCGTCCTTGCGATCGATCTTGTTGATCACCACGATCGGACGCAGCCCTCGGGCGAGCGCCTTGCGGAGCACGAAGCGGGTCTGCGGCATGGGGCCTTCGGCGGCGTCGACGAGGAGCAGCACGCTGTCGACCATGGTCAGGGCGCGTTCCACCTCGCCGCCGAAGTCGGCATGACCCGGCGTGTCGACGATGTTGATCTTGTCGCCGCGCCACTGCACGGCGGTGTTCTTCGCGAGGATGGTGATGCCGCGCTCGCGCTCGAGATCGTTGCTGTCCATCACGCGCTCGACCACCTGCTGGTTGGCCCGGAACACGTTCGATTGGCGCAGCATGCCGTCCACGAGGGTCGTCTTGCCGTGGTCGACGTGCGCGATGATGGCGATGTTGCGATAGGTCATAGGGGGGACTCCGGGCGCCGTGGAAGGTTCGGAACAGGCACCCAACGTGGCAGTATAGCGAACGCGACCCCCCGGCCACGGTGCGGCGCGACGTGGGTCCGGCCGCCGGCGCCGACGCAGCGCGGGCGGGGACCGTTTCCCCGCCCGCGCTGCGTCGGCGTTGCCGGTCGTCGGGTGGCTACATCCCGCCCGAGCTCGCCGCGGGCGCCCCGCCACCGATCTCGCCGCAGGACACGACGGTGCCGATCTGATCGGGGGAGAGGTGCACGTACAGCGCGTGGTTGCCCTGCACGATGGTGTCGAGCGGCACGTCCACGGTGGTCGAGCTCATGCCGGCGGTGCCGTCGACGTTGCTCAGGGGGACCACCACGTCGCCCATCGCCGTGCAGTCGCCGGCGTGGAAGTGCGCGGGGTGATCGCCGCCGGCCGGCGTGCCCTGGAGCGACAGCGTGACCATCGTCTGTTCGCCCATGCGGTCGAGGGTGACGGTGCCGCTGACGCCGCTGCCGTTCACGGCGTTCACCGGGTAGACGACGGACTGCACCGACGGGGAGGTCACCGACGGTGGCAGGATCACGGTGTCGATCACGTGGATGACACCGTTGCTCGCCTCGACGTCGGTGGCGGTCACGTTGGCGTCGTTGATCTTCACGCCGCCCATGTCGGTGGTGATCGTGATCGGCTCGCCCTCGACGGTGGTGGCCGATGCCAGCGACGTCACGTCGGCCGCCATGACCTGGCCCGCGACCACGTGGTAGGTGAGGATCTTCGTGAGGAGCGCCTTGTCGGCCAGGATGGCCGCCAGCTGATCGGCCGGGATCTTCGCGAAGGCGTCGTTGGTCGGGGCGAACACGGTGAACGGTCCGGCGGACGAGAGGGTGTCCACCAGGTCGGCGGCCTTCACGGCGTCGACCAGGGTGCTGAAGGCGGGATTGCCCGCCGCTACGTCGACGATGGTCTGGGCGCTCGCGAAAGGAGCCGCCATCAGGGCGGTGAGGGCGAGCGCGCGCAAGAGCGCGCGGGCCCGGTTCGGGGTGGAGCTGACTTGCTTCATGCACGACCTCCTCGAAGTCGGGCGCGCGGCGTCCGCGGTTCCGGGCCTGGTGGCCCCACGATGCGACGGGCGTCCCGCGCCCGGAACCCGTCGTATCGGGTGTGTCCGGGCTTGAACAAAGGTTAGTCAAAGGGTGAGCAAGAGACCGCATGCGCGGACACAGATCGCTGTGCGGCGCCCGTTCGCCTCCTCGACGCCTCGGCGTGCCGCCTACCTAACAGACGGCGGCACGTTCGCTTGCTAGGTTTGCCAACGGTACGCAGCGGGACGGGCATACCGCGTTGACCGGTAGCTCTGCCCGGTAGGAGGGACCACGTTGAGCACGACGAACACCATCACCATGTACACCACCCGCTGGTGCGGCGACTGCAGGGTCGCCAAGCAGCACCTGGAGCGTCTCGGCATCAGCGTCGTCGAGATCGACATCGAGAGCGACCCCGAGGCGGTCCGGACCGTGCAGCGCCTCAACGGTGGACGCCGCAGCGTGCCGACGCTCGTCGTCGGCGGCGAAGCGACCAGCCTGTCCGGCTTCACGCGGGCGAAGTTCGACGCCTTCGTGGCCCGTCACGCGCTCGCGCAGCCCCCTGCGGAGCACGCGGAGGACGTCCGCTACGACATCGTCGGCTGAGCGGCCCTCGCGCTCACGCGGGCGCTCGCGTCGGCGCGCGCCGCCACGGACGGCGCGACGGGCGCGTGGTAGCGTCGGGGGCATGGCAGCCGCTCCTCGCACCCCCGTGGGCCGGGCCGGCGCCCCGCCCGCGTCCGTCTTCCCCGATGCCCCCGGCGAGGGTGCCCTGGTGGGGGACAAGGCGCGTCAGGTCCGCGCCATGTTCTCGGGCATCGCGCGCCGCTACGACCTCCTCAATACCGTCCTCAGCCTGGGCGTCGACCGGCGCTGGCGCGCTCAGGCCGCGCGAGCGGCGCTGGCGGGCGGGGCGCACAGGGTGTGCGACGTGGCCACCGGCACCGGCGACCTGGCGCTCGAGCTCGAGCGGTGCGGCGCCGCCGACGTGCTCGGCGTCGACTTCGCCGAGCCGATGCTGGCGCTCGCGCGTCGGAAGGCCGCGCGGCGCGGCGCCCGCGTCCGGTTCGAGCTCGGCGACGGCACCGCCCTCGACGCACCGGACGCGTCCTTCGACGCGCTCACCATCGCCTACGGGCTGCGCAACTTCGAGAGCGTGGAGGCGGGTCTGCAAGAGTTCGCGCGCGTCCTGAAGCCGGGCGGCCGACTGGTCGTGCTCGAGTTCCCGCCACCGCCCGGCGGGATGTTCGGCGCCCTCTTCCGGGCCTACTTCCTGCGGGTGTTGCCGTTCGTCGGGGGCCTCGTCTCCGGCAACGGCCGCGCGTACCGCTATCTCCCCGCCTCCGTGCTCGCGTTCCCGCGGCCCGAGGCGCTCGCCGGCCTGATGCGCGAGGCCGGCTTCGAGCGCGTGACGTGGCGACTCCAGACCTTCGGCGTCTCCGCGCTCCACGTCGGCGTGAGGTCGGCATGAATCCTAGACTCGCACCACCCGGAGAGCTGGCGGGCTTCGAGCTCAACACCGATGCGGCCCTCGTCGATCCCGACTGGGACGACTTCGCGGACCGCCACGACCGGCGCTTCGGACTCGCCATCTCGCACTTCAAGAGCGTGATCAAGGGGCGGTCCTACGACAACAAGGTCATGCGCCTGCGCATCGGGCGCGAGGGCTTCTACGCCCAGGCGCGCAACTTCCCCGCGGCGTTCTTCGGCGACAGCCGTTCGCCGGAGGTCGTCACGGTGGATGAGGCCGAAGCCCAGGCAGCCGTGTGGGAGGCCGTGGCGCACTACCGTGCCGGCGAGGCGCAGTCGCTCACCTGCATCTACTCCGAGGCGGACCCGCCCGACGTCTTCTTCGGCTACCGCGTGACGCAGGAACGGCGCTACGAGCTGGGCCAGATGCGTACCGCGCTCCCGCTTCACCTGCGTGTCCTCATCGACGCTCCCGACGCCAGTGGGCTGGTCGGCGCGCCCGACGGGGTGCTCATCTATCAGCGCTCCCGCGAGGGCGCGCACCTGCTGGTGCGGGCCGCGGGCAGGCGCCAGCCGATCCTGCCGGGCGTGCAGCTGAGCGACTGACGGGCGCCATGGAGCGCACCTATCCCGGGCGCGGGCACGTTTACGACGCGGTCGTGGTCGGTGGCGGCATCGCCGGCAGCGAGGCGGCCTACCGCAGCGCGGGCGGCGACCACGGCCGGGACGGCCTCGACACCCTGCTCGTCACGACGAGCCTGGACACCGTCTACGCCACCCTGGGGGACGCCGTCACCCTCGATCCTCCGGAAGGCTCGCTGATGCGCCGGATCTGGCTGGAGCACGCCGACGCGCGCGGTCGCGTCGGCGCCTGGCAGCTGCACCGGGCGGCGAAGTACGCGCTCGAGGCCACGCCCCGACTGCACCTGCTGCAGTCCAACGTGACGGCCCTGCTGTGGGACGGGGACCGCGTTGCCGGGGTGGACACCTGGGAGGGCGTCGAGCGGCGCGCACGGCTCGTGGGCCTGTGCGTGGGGAGCTTCCTGCGCGCCCGCCTCACCATGGCGGAGCTGACCGAGAGCGCGGGCAGGCTGAGCGAGATGGCGTACGACGACCTGCACGACGACCTCGCGGCGCGGGGCGTGCCCCTCCGGGAGGAGACGCTCCGTGCCGACCCCGAGGGCGGTTCGCTGCCCTACGTGGTGCGCTGCAGGGTGCTCGAGCCCACGAGCTGGGACCCCGAGAGCCTGCGGGTGGACGGTGTGCCCGGCCTGTACGCAGCGGGCGTGGTCGCGCAAGGAACCTTGCCCCTCGAGGCCGCCGCGCGCTCAGGCATGCGCCTGGCCGACGCGTGGCTCGGCGCGCAGCTCGAGGACGGCCCGTCTCGAGCGGGCCCGCGCTGATCCGCCCCAGTGGTCGGGCTCAGTAGCGCGCCGTGTCGTCGTTGGGTCGGGTGTAGCGTGTCATCTTCTCGAGGTCCTCGGGGCGCGCCCACGCGATCCTCGCGCCCTCGGGCGTGCTGGCCAGCAGGCGGAAACGGTAGGGCGCGGCCGCCGCCGCGGTAGAGATGACGTACCGCAGACCCTCGAACAGGACTTCCTCGCCGATGGTGAAGCTGGCCATGCCCTCCACCCTACCTCCGGCCAGGGTTGCGGTGAAGAGGGCGGACGTCCCACGCGGAGCGTTACGCCCCGGCGTCGGCGAACAGCGGGCGCACGGGCTCGACGAACAGGTCGCGCGCCACACCACGGCGCACGAGCTCGTCGACGGCCGCCCGGCCGTCACGACCGACGTCCATCGAGTAACCGTTGACGTAGAGGTCGATGTGTCGCCGGCGAACCGTGGGATCCATCTCCTGGGCGTGGCGCGCCACGTAGGCGGCCGGCGCCGTGGGATCCTGCCAGGCGTGCGCCAGGCTCGTGCGAAGCAGGTCGTTGAGGCGCCGCAGGAGGGCCGCACCCAGATCGCGCCGGGCGACGATGCCTCCGAGGGGCACCAGCGCGCCGGTCTCGGTCTCCCACCAGGCGCCGAGGTCGGCGAAGCAGCGGAGGCCGTGCTCCGGATAGGTGAACCGACTCTCGTGGATGATCAGGCCGGCGTCGACATCACCGGCGGCGACGGCGGGCATGATGGCGTCGTAGCGGAGCACCACGAGCTCGATGTCCGACGGTTGCGACAGGCGCAGGAGCAGGGTGGCCGTCGTGAGGCCGCCGGGGATCGCCACGCGCCGACCGCCGAGGCTCGGCAGCGCGTCGCGCGTGACGATGAGGGGCCCGACGCCCCGCCCGAGCGCGCCGCCGGCCGGCAGCATCACGTAGCGCTCCGTCAAGCGCGCGAGGTACGCGTGGTAGCTGACCTTCGCGATGTCGAGCTCGCCGCGCTCGGCGGCGCCGTTGAGCGCGTCGACGTCGTCCAGCAGGATGTCGAAAGCGATGCTGTCGGGGGGCGCGTCCGGCGCAGGGTCGCCCGCGGGCGTGGCGCGAAGGTCGGCATCACGCACCACGTCGTGCGCCAGCGCGTGGAAGATGAAGGTGTCGTTCGGGCACGGCGAGTAACCGAGGCGCAGGTGCATCGCGCTTCAGCCCCGCGCGGCCGGACGGCCGCTCTCGCCGATCAGGGCGCGGTGATCGATCTTGGTGCAACGGTCCTGCACCACGTCGATGCCCGCCGCGCGCAGATCGCGGGCGACTTCGTCGTTCCGTATCCCGGACTGGAACCACACCACCCCCGGAAGCGGGCGCATGGCGAGGAGGTCGGGCAGGTGAGCGGGCAGGTCCTCGGCACGCCGGAACACGTCGACGACGTCCACGGCTTCGGCGATGTCGCGCAAGCGAGCGTGCACCACGCCTCCGAACATCGTCTCCCCGTACCGGTGCGGGTTGACCGGAACGATCTCGTACCCCTGCCGCTCCAGGTAGGCTGTCACGTCGTGCGCCGGGCGCCCCGCGCGCCCGCTCGCCCCGAGCACCGCGATCCGGCGGCTGCCGGCGAGGATCGCGCGCAGGTGCGCGGGATCCGGTGCATGGGCGGTGCCGACCTCGCTTCGGTCCATGCCACGAGGATAGCGCCGGGAGGCGCGCCGGGCGGTCGCGCGTGGCGCGGGCGCGCGTGCCGAGCATGCTTTTCCGCTCCCCGGCGTTGTTCGCGGCTCGTTGCCGGTGGGCGCGTCATCTGCTAGACTCAGACGCCGTGTCGGCCGCCCCTCCGGGGCGCGCGCGGCGACTCCTAGGAGGTGAAGTTCATAGCGAGAGAGCTGAAGGTCAATGAACAGATTCGCGTGCGGCAGGTGCGTCTCATCCTGGAAGACGGCGAGCAGATCGGTATCGTCGACACCCGGGACGCGTTCCGCCGTGCTCGCGAGGCCGACCTGGATCTGGTCTTGGTCGGCGAGAGCGCCCAACCCCCCGTGGCCCGGCTGATGGATTACGGCAAGTACCGTTACGAGCTGCAGCAGCAGGCCAAGGAGGCGCGCAAGCGCTCGCGCCAGCAGGAGATGAAGGCGATCAAGTTCCGCGTGAAGATCGACGATCACGACTACGAGACCAAGGTCAACCACATCCGGCGTTTCCTCAAGAGCGGGCACAAGGTCAAGGTCACCATCATGTTCCGCGGGCGCGAGCGGACCCACCCCGAGCTGGGGCAAGGGATCCTCAACCGTGTCGCGACCGATCTGAGCGAGCTGGCCGCGGTGGACTCCGCGCCCACCATCGCCGGCATGGACATGAACATGGTGCTCCGTCCGCATGCGGTAGCCGAGGCCTGATTCATACCTTTCGGCCCCCTCGTTCCGGCTTCGCCGAGCGGGGAGTAGAAGACATCCGAGCGGCCGCGCCGTGGTGCGGCAAGGAGATACGAGAGCATGCCGAAACTCAAGACCCACAAGGGCACCAAAGCCCGTGTCAAGATCACTGGGCGAGGTAAGGTCAAGGCCATGCGCTCCGGCAAGCGACACCTGAACTTCAAGAAGTCGGGCAAGCGCATCCGCCAGGGCCGCACGGACCTCCTCATCGCCAAACCAGACGCGGAGCGCATCAAGGCGCTCCTGCCGTACGACTGAGGGGGTAGACCATGCCTCGTGCGAAGACCGGAGTGGTGCGGCGTCGCCGCCACAAGAAGCTGCTGAAGCGCGCCAAGGGGTACTGGGGGTTGCGCTCCCGTAGCTTCCGCATCGCCCAGCAGACGCTCCTGAACGCCGCCGATTACGCCTACCGCGATCGCCGCGACAAGAAGCACGACTTCCGTCGCCTGTGGATCACCCGCATCAACGCCGCCGCACGGCAGGAGGGCCTGAGCTACTCCCGCTTCGTGAACGGCCTGCGCAAGGCCGGCGTGGAGGTCGATCGCAAGATCCTGGCCGACCTCGCCGTGCAGCAACCGGACGCCTTCAAGGCCCTGGTGCAGACGGCGCGGGAGGCCTGAGGAGACACGACCCACCGCGCGTGCGCGCCCGTGACGGCGCGACGCGGGACGTCCGTGCGGCGGCCCCTCCGAATCTCGGAGCGGGCCGCCGCACGCTGGGAGCGTTCGCCCCCGTCGCGGCGCGGCGCGGCCGCCCGGGGCGTCGGGGCGTGCCCACGTGCTGCGCGCGCTGCGCGAAAGCTCCCACGCCGGCCGTGACGGCGCCGGTAAGATGGGCCGGTATGCGCTGGTTCCACTCCAAGGAGGCTGCCCTCGACGCGTTCCGCGGGCGTTCCTCGAGGATCGCGAACGCCGACGTCCAAGGCCGCGTGCGCGACATCCTCGACGACGTCAGGCGTCGGGGCGACGAGGCACTGCGGGCCTGGACCCGCGAGCTCGACGGAGCCGACCTGCCCGGCCCGCTCGTTCCGCCCGGTGAGATCGCCGCGGCGCGCGGGCGCCTGGCGCCCGCGCTCGCCGACGCCATCGAGCTGTCGGCCGACCGCGTGCGCGCGTTCTACGCACGGCAACCCGTCGGCGGCTTCCTGGAGCAGCGCGACGGCGCGTTGCTGGGCCAGCTCGTCCGACCATTGGAGCGCGTGGCCTGTTACGCCCCCGGCGGAACGGCGCCGCTGTTCAGCAGTGTCCTCATGACGGCCGTGCCCGCGCGCGTGGCCGGCGTCGAGGAGGTGGTCGTCGCGACTCCGCCGCGACGCGACGGCAGCGTGGCGCCGGAGATCCTCCATGCCGCCGCGGTCGCCGGGGTCCGTGAGGTGTACCGCATGGGCGGCGCGCAGGCGGTCGCGGCGCTCGCCTTCGGAACCTCGTCGGTTCGCGCCGTCGACAAGATCGTCGGCCCCGGCAACGACTACGTCGTCGAGGCCAAGCGGCAGGTGTTCGGCACGGTCGGCATCGAGGCGCTGCCGGGTCCCACCGAGACCCTGGTGCTCGCCGACGCCGGTGCCGACCCGCGGCACGTCATCGCCGACCTGCTCGCGCAGGCCGAGCACCTGGGGGCGCAGCCCGTGTTGGTGACGCCTTCACGGGAGCTCGCCGAGCGGGTCGTAGCCGGCCTCGAGTCGGCGCTCGCCGACCTGTCGACCGCGGTCGCGGCGCGCGCGTCGCTCGAGCAGCGCGGCTCGCTCGTCATCGTGGAAGACCTCGTCGAGGGCGTCGAGGTCGCCAACGCCTTCGCGCCCGAGCACCTGTGCCTGCTCGTTCGCGACCCGTGGGACCTGGTGCCGCGCGTGCGCAACGCGGGAGGGATCTTCGTCGGCGACACGAGCACGGAGGCGCTCGGGGACTACATCGCGGGACCGAGCCATGTGATGCCCACCGGCGGGACCGCGCGTTACGCCAGCTTCGTGAACCTGCGCGACTTCCAGAAGGTCATCCCGCTCGTCGCGATGGACGCCGAGCTGGTGTCTCGCCTGGTGCCTCCCGCCGCGCTCATGGCCCGCGCAGAGGGGCTCGAGGCGCACGCGCGCGCGCTGGAGGCGCGGCTCGCCGGGCCGCGGCCGCCTGGCGCGACGCCACCGGACGCCGACGGCGCGTGACGTGAGCGTACGTCCCGGCCACGGCGGGCAGGCGCGCCGCCGCGCCGTGTGGTCGCCGGGCGGCCGCCCCGCGGCCGTCCGTCCGAGTCGCGACCGCCCGCGGGCCGAGGCGGGCGCGCCGGCGCGCCGGCTCCCACGCCATCCGCTGCGGCTGGTCCTGCTCGCCCCGCTCCTGCTGGCGGCCGTGGTTGCGCACGATGCGCTGGGCGTGTGGACACGGGCGGGCACCGGTGCCCTCGCCTGCGCCGGCGGCGTCGCCCTGGTGATGGGTGCCGCCCAGTACGACGGGACGCCCTCGCCGGCCCTTCGCGGGCGCCTCGACCGCGCGCGCGAGCTGTACCGGTCGGATTGCGTGACGCGGATCGTGGTATCGGGCGGGCGTCAGGTCGGCGACAGGTACACGGAAGGGGAGAGCGGCGTACGTTACCTGCGCGCGCACGGCGTGCCTGCGAAGGATCTCGCCGCGGAGCGGCACGCGCGCACCAGCTTGGAGAACCTCGACTTCAGCCGCCCGTTGCTCGGCGACGACGAGGTCGTCATCGTCACCGACGATCTTCACGCGTACCGGAGCGCGTGGCTGGCGCGGCGGCTCGGCATGCGCGCCCAGGTGGCGGCGGTGGGGACGCACACCGGCCGCCTCGCGTACGCCGCGCGCGAGGTGGGGATCCTCGCGGCGTACCGTCTAGGCGTGGTGCGCTGAGCGACCCGCGGCGGCGGCGGGCTCCCGGGTACCGGCGCGTCGTGCCGCGGGCCACGCGAGGGGCCCCACACGACCGCTTCGACGCGACCGGTCCCGTGCGACCGGGCTCAGCCGTCCTCCGAGCCGGGCTCGGCGGGGCCACGCGCCGGACGGCCGCGCCGACCCGCGGAGCCCCGCGGGGTGCGCGCGACGGCGGCGAGGATGTCGCGGTACATCCGCGCGCGGAGCGCGATCCCGCGCCACCAGCCGCGCTTCTCCTCCTTCATCACCTGGGACACGCCGGCGAGCGGCACGTCCAGGCAGCGCCAGCGGCTGCGACGGGCGAACTCGCTGATCGCGATCTCGATGCCGTAGCGGCTCGAGGCGAGGGAGGGCACCGCCAACAGCGCCTCGCGGCGCAGCGCCCGCTGGCCGTTCAGCTGCGGCGCGAGCCGTTGGGCGGCGGCGGTGCGCCAGCGGCCGCCACGGAACACGCCGCGGGTCATGTCGGCGCGGCCCGCCACCACCGGGGCGGCGAGCGCACGAACGTGGGCGGGAGAGAGCCCGGTGAGGTCGGCATCGAGCAGGACGAGCACATCGGCGGCGACGGCGCGGGCGCCCGCGGCCACCGCGCCCCCCTTGCCGACGTTGGACGGCAACGCCAGCACCCTCGCCCCCGCGGCGCGAGCGGTCGCCGCCGTTGCGTCGCTGGAGCCATCGTCGATGACCCACACGGGACCGACGCCGCTCGCGAGCGCGCAGCGCACCACGCGCCCGACCGTCGGGGCCTCGTCGAAGGCAGGGACGAGCACGGCGCAGGATACGACCGCTCGGCGCTCCACGCTCAGCCTCGGATCAGGCCGCCGAGCTCCTGCACCGTCACGAGCACGATGAGCGCCAGCACCGCCATGATGCCGAGGAAGTGGATCTGCTCCTCCTGCCCGGGCTTGAAGGGCTTTCCGCGCAGCGCGACGATGCCCGCGAGCAGCATGCGCCCGCCGTCGAGCCCGGGGATGGGCAGGAGGTTGAACACCGCCAGGGAGAAGTTGATGATCGCGGCCAGGAAGATCACCGGACCGAGACCGACGCGGGTCGCCTGGTTCACCAGCGAGACCATGCCGACCGGCCCCGCCACCTCGTCGCTTCCCGAGCCGCTCACGGCGCCCGCGAAGCCGCGCACGAAGCCGCGTACCATGTCGGGTACCACGCGCACGCCGAACCAGGCGGACTCGGCCAGCGCCGTGCCGAGTCCGGCGCGGTCGATCGAGACGGGCTCGAGGCTCACGCCCAGGAGCGGCGTGTCGCCGGCTCCCGGCGGGGGCCACGGCGTACGCACGGTGCGCGGCGCGGTGTCGGCCGCCCCGCTTCCGATCGTGAGGGTGAGGTGATCGGCGTGGCGGACCGCATCGACGACGTCGGCGGGCGCCGGGTTCTCGATCCCGTTGATGGCGAGGATGCGGTCGCCCTCTCGGATGCCGAGAGCCTGCGCGCGCGAGCCGTCCACGACATGCGCGACCGAGCTCCCGTGGGCAACCTGGGTGCCCGCGATGAGCTCGCGGTAGCCCGGTTGCAACAGGACCGCCGCCGTCAGCAACACGATGCCCAGCAGGAAGTTCGCGAGGATACCGCCGAACAACACCCACAGCTTGGCGCCGATCCCCTTGTGGGCCATGCCCTCGTCAGGGTGCTGCAGGTTGCCGTCGGCGTCCACCTTCGGCGCCATCCCGGGCAGGTCGACGTAACCGCCGATGGGCAGCAACGCAACCCGCCACTCGGTGCCGCGCCAGCGGCGGCGCCACACCACGGGACCCATCCCGATGCTGAACGCACGCACCGGGACGCCCACGCTGCGAGCGTTCGTGAAGTGGGCCAGCTCGTGCACCAGCACCGCGCTGGTCAGGATCAGGAGGAAGACGACGGCGGTCAACACGGGAGCCTCGTCACCCCCCAAGTATGGCAGAGCGGGGGCCTCGCGGGGGTGGGCTGATGAACGCGGTGGCTCGATGGGCGGTCCCGCCGGGGACGGCCGCGATCGGCGGCGGCCCCCGCAAGCGCGCGCCGGGCCGTGCGCGCGAGGGAGGTCGCGCGAGGCCGGGGACGCGAGGGTAGGGAACCGTCGGCCTCAGGGCGGACCGCGCGACGCGCCGCCCTGGCCCCGCCCTGGGCCGTGGCCGGCGCTCTGCCCGGCCCCGGGTCCCGGCGCGCGCCCGCTCCCGGGGCCGGGTCCGGCACCGGTGCGCTCCTGGATGCGGCGCACCAGGTCGGTCTTGCCGATCATCCCGACGAGGCGTCCGCGAGCGTCGGTGACGGCCAGCCGTCCCAGATCCCCGCGCGCGATGCGCTGCAGCGCATCGGAGGCGTCGGCGCCCTCGTCGATCGTCTCGGCGTCCACCATGATGCTCGCCACGGTCGCGCCTTGCTCGGGCTCGTGGGCGTCGTGGAGCCGCGCGAAACCGATGAGCCCGCCGTCGCGATCGACCACGGGATAGCCGTTGAAACGTCGGAAGTTCGCCATCCGGGCGAAGTGCTCGAGCAGCATGGAGGGCTCGACCGCGATGGGGTCGCGCGTCATCAGGTCGCGCACCTTCTGACCCTCGAAGACGTCGTGGACGATGGCGGCCTGCGTCTCCGCCCTTCCGGCGTTGTAGACGAAGAACGCGATCACCACGAGGAACAAGTTGAGCGACAGGAAGCCGTAGACCCCCAACAGCACCGCGACCACCGAACCGACCGCGCCCGTTACCCGGGTGGCACGCACATGGGGCATCGCGAGGGCGAGAAGCGACCGAAGGACGCGGCCGCCATCGAGCGGCAGGGCCGGCAGGAGGTTGAACACCGCCAGGGCGGCGTTGGTGACGGTCAGGTAGCTGAGGACGAAGAGCACCGCGGGAGAGGCGCCGGCCAGCCGCCACGCGAGCCCGCAGGCGACCGCCAGCACGACGCTCGTGACCGGCCCTGCGATGCCGACGAGGGCCTCGGCCCCGCGCTGTCGGGGCATGGTGTCGAACTGCGCCAGGCCCCCCAGGAACCACAGGGTGATCTCACGCACGCGCACGCCGTACAACCGGGCGATCACGGCGTGCCCGAGCTCGTGCACGATGACGCTCAGGAACAGGCCGACGGCCGCGGTCGAGCCGAGGATCCAGGGTGTGGCGCCGTGCTGGAGCGTGGTGGCGTCGATGACGAGGCCGGCACGCCGGAAGGTGCGGACGTACGCCGGGATCTGCGAGCCGATGAGCCACGCGAACAGCGGCAGCACCAGGAGGAACGAGGCGTCGAGCCGGACCGGGATGCCGAGGAGCCGTACCGGCAAGCGCAGCGACGTGCGGGGCATGGGCAAGGATAGGCCACGGCGGTGCTGGGGTGGGTCGCTCAGGCTCAAGCGGCTGGGAGCCCCGCGGCGCGCCGCGCCAGCGCGCGGGCCGCCGCGTCGGCCGGGGCGATCGCGTCCCACACGAGGGGCGACGACGGGGCGGCCGCGAGCACCTCGGCGAGCACGCGCGCGATGTCCGTGAAGCCGATGCGGCCCACCAAGAAGGCCTCCACGGCGATCTCGTCGGCGGCGTTGAGGTACGCGGGAGCGAGCCCCCCGCGTTCGCCGGCGCGGTATGCGAGCGGCAGGCTCGGGAAGCGCGCCACGTCGGGCGCCGCGAACTCCCAGGTGCCCTCGAGGGGGAGCGGCGCCAACGGCGTCGGCGGCCGCTGGGGCGTCTCCAGCGCCACCTGGATCGGCAGGCGCATGTCGTGGGGCCCGATCTGCGCCTTGAGGCTCCCGTCGGTGAAGCGCACCAGCCCGTGCACGAGGGACTGGGGATGAACCACCACGTCGATGCGGTCGAGCGGGACGCCGAAGAGGAAGTGCGCCTCGAGAACCTCCAGCCCCTTGTTGAACAGCGTCGCCGAGTCGATGGTGACCTTTCGCCCCATCGACCAGGTGGGGTGGCGAAGCGCCTGTTCCGGCGACACCCCGCTGAGATCCGCGGGTCCCTCCCGGAACGGCCCACCGGAGGCGGTGAGCACGAGCCTGTCGACGGTGTCGGCGCCTTCCCCCTGCAGCGCCTGGAACAACGCCGAGTGCTCGGAGTCGACCGGCGTGATGCGTCCGCCCCCGTGGCGCGCGATCTCCCACATGAGGGGCCCCGCGACGACCATCGTCTCCTTGTTGGCCAGCGCTACGTGGCGGCCGGCACGCAGGGCGGCCGCCGTCGACGACAGCCCCGCGATGCCCGAGATGGCGGCCATCACGACGTCCACGTCGGCGACGGCAACGGCGTGGTTCCCCTCCTCGCCGGCGATGAGGCGCGTGCGCGCCGGCAGGCACGAGCGGACCGCGGCGGCGACGTCGGCCGCGCAGGCGACGATGTCTGGGTGGAACTCTTCGGCCTGGCGGAGCAGCTCGGTCGCGTTCCGGCCGGCGGCGAGCGCCACGACGCGGTACCCGCGCCAGCGCGCGACATCGAGGGTCTGGCGTCCGATCGAGCCCGTCGAGCCGAGCACGGCGATGCGCTTCATGGTCGCATCATGGCACGCTCGTGGCCGACCGGCCGCGGCCCATCGTCGTCAGGCTCGCCGTTTCCGCCGGGGGCGCCCGAGGCGCGGGCGGTGGTAGCATGGTCCGGCAACCAAGGAGGAGAGCATGCTCGTTCGTGAGTGGATGACCGCGAACCCTCGCACGGCCTCGGCCGACACTCCCGTCATGGAGGCGATGCAGCTCCTGCGGGAGGGCGGCTTCCGGCGCCTGCCGGTGGTGCGCGACGGCAAGCTGATCGGGATCGTGACCGACCGCGACCTGAAGGAGGCAACGCCCTCGAAGGCCACCACCCTGTCGGTCTACGAGCTCAACTACCTGCTCAGCAAGCTCCAGGTGAAGGACGTGATGAAGGCGCCGGTCATCACGGTTCGTGCCAACGACGCCATCGAGAACGCCGCGCTGTTGATGGAGGAGCATCGCGTCTCCGGCCTTCCCGTGCTGGAGGAGGGGCGCATGATCGGCATCCTGACGATCACGGACCTCACGCGGGCGTTCGTTTCGTTCCTGGGCATGCGGGAGGGCGGAACCCGCGTGACCGTCGACCTTCCCGACGAGCCGGGCGTGCTCGCGCGGGTGGCGGAGGCCGGGCCGCCCTCGAACATCGTGGCTGCCGTGACGACCGGGGTGCAGCAGGGGCACCGACGGCGGCTCGTGCTGCGAGTCACGGGCGACGACGCCGACGGGTTCCCGGATCGCCTGCGCCAGCTCGGCATCGAGGTGGTGGACGTCCGCTGAGCCTCGCCGAGACCATCGAACGCCTCGCCAGTGCGGCACGCGGTGGGCGCGTGGCGCACAGCGACTTCCTCGAGCCCGCCGAGGCAGACTCCCTGAGCGCCGAGCTGCGAGACCGCGGCGTCGCCGTCCGCCTGACCGGCGGTTTCCCGGGCGCGCGCCGGCGGGTGGCGACCGCGTACCCGGAGCACGTGCCGGAGGCGACGACGCCCATGTCGGCGGTGTACGTCGAGGGTTCGTTCGAACCGGACGAGGTGCGGGTGGCCGCCCGCGGCGCGGGGGTGGACGTGGGCAGGCTCGGAGATGCCTTGCGTCACGCCGATGGCGTCTCCCTGGTGGTGCTCGATCCGCCCCCCGAGGCGCTGCTCGGGTTGACGCGCGTCGCCGGGCGCCCGGCGACGGTGCAGCGGGTGCCGCTCGAGCACGTCGGCGCGGGCACGGTGCGCCGCGGCGAGGTGGTGGTGCCTTCCTTGCGCGTCGACGCCCTGGGCGCCAAGGCCTTCCGGGTGTCGCGCTCGTACTTCGCCAAGGGCGTGGGCGCCGGTCGCGTGAGCGTCAACGGCCGAACCGCCGGCAAGGCCACGGAGGCCGCGGTCGGCGACGAGGTGTTCGCCGACGGCCTCGGCCGCTTCCGCGTCGTGAGCGTGGAGCGAGCGACGCGCCGTGGCAACGTGGCGGTCGTGATCGAGGTGGAGAAGCGTTGAGGCGGCCGCCGCCGCGGCCTACACGCGCACCCGCTTGCCCTTCCCGGAGCGCGCCTTGAACACCATCCTGAACGGCACCTCGGAGAACCCGAGATCCTCGCGGATGCGGTTGCGCAGGAAGTGCTCGTACGCGCGCGTGAGGAACTCCTCGTGGTTCACGGAGATCATGAACGTCGGGGGCGCGACGTCCACCTGGCTCGCGTAGAGCAGCTTGAGCGGCCGCCCCTTGAAGTTCGGCGGCGTCTGGCGTTGGACCCATACCTCGATCCAGGCGTTCAGCTCGCCGGTCGGGACACGGCGGCGGGCGCCGTCGTACAGGCGGATCGCCGTTGCCAGGAGCTCGTGCAGCCCGAAGTCGGTGAGCGCGCTCGTGAACACCGTCGGCGCGAACGAGAGGTGGGTGAAGGCCTGCGCCAGGTCACGGCGCAGCGGCTCGAGCTGCGCGTCGCTCACGAGATCCCACTTGTTCACCACCAGCACCACGGGCTTCCCCCACGCCAGGCACTGGTTGGCTAGGTGGAGCTCGTGGTCGCCGTACTCGAAGGGATCGATGACCAGCACGGTCACGTCGGCCCTGCGCATGGCGCTCTCCGAGCGCAGGCGGGCGTAGTACTCGAGGTCGGCGTCCGCCTTGCGACGGATGCCGGCGGTGTCGACCAGCACGAACCCCCGGCCCGCGAAGGTGAAACGAACGTCCACGCTGTCGCGCGTGGTGCCGGGTTCGTCGGCCACCAGGACGCGTTCGTGGCCGACGAGCGCGTTGAGCAGGCTCGACTTGCCCACGTTCGGCCGCCCGACGATGGCCACGCGCACCACCTCCTCCTCGGCCTCCTCGTCGTCCTCGGGCAGGTTGGCCACGATGTGATCCAGCAGCTCGAAGGTCCCGCGGTCGTGCTCGGCCGAGGTGGCGAGGGGCGCGCCGAAGCCGAGCGCGTAGAGCTCGAAGATCTCGGCCGTCTCCTCGTGGCGCGGGTCGTCGATCTTCGTCGCGACCGTGACGACCGGCATGCCCAGCCCGCGCAGCCAGCCCGCGATCTCGCGGTCGACCGAGCTGACGCCCTGCCGACCGTCGACGCAGAACAAGACGAGGTCGACACCGACGAGCATCGCTTCGGTAGCCTGGCGGATGGGTTTCTCCCAGCGGTCACCCGACCACAGGCCGCCGGTATCCAGGAGCCAGAAGCGGCGCCCCCCCTCGGTCTCGACCAGCGCCTCCTTGACGTCGCGCGTGACGCCGGGTTCGTCCGCCACGATCGCCTCGCGGCGCCGCATCAGACGGTTGAACAGGCTCGACTTGCCGACGTTCGGTCGGCCGACGATCGCGACTCTAGCCAAGATGGTCTCCCTCGTGGATCCGGCGGCCGTTGGCCCAGTCGCGCGCGGCCATCTCGGCCCGGCCCGGGGGCTTGACGCGCCGCAACGTGACGGCGCCGTCGCCGCAGGCGACCCTCACGCCCTCGCCGCCGAGCGCGAGGACCGTCCCGGGCGCCGCGCCGTCGGTCGCCGCGGTGGGGCGCAGGTCGCTCACCTTGACGCGCTCCGCGCGGTGCTCGAAGTGGCTGCCCGGCCATCCCGCGACCCCCCGGAAGCGGTCGTAGACGGCGTGTGCGGGGTCCTCGAAGCGGATGCGCCCGTCCTCGGTGGTCAGCATGGGCGCGTGGCTGGCCGCGGCGTCGTCCTGGGGCCAGCTGGGCAGCCTTCCGCGCCGAAGCAGGGCGAGGGCCTCGATCAGGGCGTCGGCGCCCAGCAGCGCGAGCCGCTCGAGCAGCTCCGGGGCGGTCTCGTCGTCGCCGACCGCCGTTCGGCGCACGTGGCGCACGGGGCCCGTGTCGAGCCCCACCTCCGTCTGCATGATGCTCACGCCCGTCTCCCTCTCCCCGCGCGCGACCGCCCATTGCACGGGCGCGGCGCCGCGGTACTTCGGGAGCAGGCTGGCGTGGACGTTGAGGAAGCCGTTGGCGGGGATGGCGAGCAGCGGACCGGGCAGGATCTTGCCGTACGCTGCGGTCACGGCGACGTCCAGGCCGAGCTCCGCGAGCGCGCGCTCGAACGCCAGGTCGCCCTTCAGGCGGGGAGGCTGCGCGACCGGGATGCCGAGGGCGCGGGCGCGCTCCGCGGTCGCCGGCGACCGCAGACGCAGGCCCCGCCCCGCCGGCTTGTCGGGCTGGGCGACCACCAGGACCAGGGTGTGGTGTTCCGTCAGGGCCTCGAGCGTCGGGACCGCGAAGCGCGGCGATCCGAACAGAGCGACCCGCAGCGGTCGGTCGCCGCCACCGGGGGCGTCGTCCTGTCGCTCCGTCACTCCACGGCCACCGCGAGCGGATTGCGCTTGAGCTCCTTGAGCAGCGCCTTCGCCTCGCGCTGGAGCTCGGCGAGCTCCGCGCGGTTCTCCTCCAGGAAGACCTTGCGCTCCTCGTCCGGCAGGCGGTCGAAGAACAAGATCCCCTCGAGATGATCGTGTTCGTGCTGGAGGACGTGGGCGAAGTGCCCCTCGGCGTCCAGCTCGTGCGCCCCGCCGTGCACGTCCTGGTAGCGCACGCGCACGCGCAGGTCGCGCCGGATCTCGTCGACGTACAGCCCGGGGACGCTGAGGCAGCCGTCCTGGCCGTACTGGACCCCGCCGCGCTCGACGATCTCCGGGTTGACGAGGACGTGCTCGGCCAGGACGCCCCATCGCCTGCGCTTCTGGTCGGGCGTCTCGTCCTCGGGAGGGGGCTCCTCCCGCCCGTCCGGGTCGTGCTCCTGCCCGCTGTCCTGGTCGCGTTCCGGATCGATCTCCAGGGCGACGAACAGGCGCTTCGGGATGCCGATCTGCGGCGCTGCAAGTCCGATCCCGTTGGCGTCGTACATGGTATCCACCATGTCGCGGGCGAGCTCTCGAAGGGCGTCGTCGAAGCGCCTCACCGGCAGCGCTCGCGAGCGCAACACGGGATCGCCGAAGTAACGGATGGGGTAGATCACCTGCGGTCCTCCAGGGCCCGCGCGAGCGGGCCGCGGCGAGCTACGGTCCGCCGGACGCGGAGGCGAAGCGCAGGACCGCGGTAGGCGTGTCCATGGCAACGACCCCCTGCGGCAGGTCGAGCTCGACCGGGACAGTATACCGGCCGCTCCGCGCCGTCTGGGTCGGCGGCTGTACCGTGCCACGCACGCTCGTGAGGCCGTCGACGGCGCTCGCGGGCCCGGCCACGGTGACCGACGGCTGGTCGAGCGTGACGCTCTCCAGCCCGGGCACGTTGGGGGATGCCAGATCGATGCTCACCGACGCGGTCACCAGGGCGCGGCGGGCCGTCACGTCGAGGGTAACCGTCTCCGGATCGATCTTGAGGTCCGTGACGGGCACGCCCTCGGCGTCCAGGGCGACCGGCCGCGCCTGCACGGTGCCGACCTCCGCCGGCGCCATCGCGACCACCCGCTGCACCCGCTCTAGCAGCTGGCTGCGGCCGGTCAGCGTGACGTTGGCAGGATCGGCGGCGACGCTCAGGATCTGTCCCGCGGGGGGCGTGCCGCGCAACGCCGGCGTGAGCGCCAGCTCGCGGTTGGTCACCGTCTCCAGGAAGCCGATGACGTCGTTGGGCGAGACGCTGACCAGCCTCACGCCGACGGGCGTCTGCACGTCGATGCGCTGCTGGAACTGGCCGCTCAGCCCCGTGAGATCGAGGGTGGCGCCGAGGCTGTCCTGGCGCAGCCGATCGATGCGCGAGCTCGCCCCCGACACCGTCACCTCGACCACGTCGGGCACGCCGACCGCCAGCTGGCTCGCCTGGACGCCCTCGACGCTGAGGTCCACCAGCAGGCTCCGCTGCGTGGTCGACACCGAGCTCGTGGTGACGAACAGCCACACCACGATCGCCAGCGCCAACGCGCCGAGCTTCTGCGGCCAGCTGTGGAGCGTGCGCTGCAGCAGGCGGCGGGGGACGTCCGCGGGCTTCATTCGGCGTACACCTCGCGCAGCGCCTTCAGCACGTCGGCGGGGGCGATGTCGCTGTGCAGCTCGCCGTCCTTCGCGAAGCTCACCGTGCCGCGCTCCTCGCTGACGATCACGACCAGTGCGTCCGACAGCTCCGACAGGCCGAGGGCGGCCCGGTGGCGCGTGCCGTGCTTGACCGACCACCCCTCGTGGCGGTCCGACAGGGGGAAGATGGAGCCGGCGTAGACCACCGTCTCCTCGCGGATGATCACGCCGCCGTCGTGGAGCGGCCCCTTGGAGGCGAAGATGGTCTGCAGCAGCGCGGCCGACACGGGGGCGCCGATCGGAGTGCCCGTCTCCCCGTACTCCTTGAGCGGCGTGCGGCGCTCGACGGCGATGAGCGCACCGCGGCGCTGGGTGGCCAGCTCGCGTACGGCGCTCATGATCTCCTGCACCGGGTCGCCGCTGACGCTGCGCGTCAGGCGGCCGCGCCCCACGCGCTCCAGCACCGCCCGGAGCTCCGGCTGGAAGACGACCACGATGGCGATGAACCCTACCGGCGCGACCCGGTCGAACAACCACTTCGTCGCGACCAGGTGGAGCTGGGCCGCGAGGAACCACAGCGCCCCCAGCGCCAGGATCCCGCGGAGGACGTTCCAGGCGCGCGAGCCGATGAGCAACACGTAGCCCTGGTACAGCAGGACGCTGATGATGAGGATGTCTACGATGTCCCGCAGGCGGAACCCGTCGAGCAGAGCCAAGCGTTCTCCTTCGACCTGGGTCCGTCGGCGGCGGGTCCACGCATGTCCGTGCGCGGCGGCCGTGAACCCGGTCGTCCCGCGGGTCGGCACCGTGCGTGGTTCGTTCCTGCCGCCCGCGCGCCGGCCCGTGCCGGTCGTGTCCGCGGGCTTGCGGCCCCAGGGCAAGGCCACGATAACACAGCCCCCGACGGCGTACGCGCCGTTCCTGGCGCGGGATCGAGCCTCCGGCGCACGTCGCCGGCGGTGGACGCGCGCGCGGCGCGCCGGGGTAGACTGTGCCGCTGGAGGTCAACCATGTACGACCTGAGGGAACGACTCGACCATCTCCGGGGGTATCTTTGACCTGGTCACCAAGCAGGCCAGGCTGAGCGAGCTCGAGCCTGAGCTCAACGATCCCGATCTGTGGAGCGACCCCGACCGCGCCCGCGTCGTCACCCAGGAGTCGACCCGCCTGCGTCGCGTGGTGGACGGCTTCACGACGCTCGAGAGCGACGTCGTGGGGCTCGTCGAGCTGGCCGAGATGGCCGGTGAGGACGACGCCGACGAGCTCGAGGGGGAGCGCGCCCGGGTCGAGGAACAGCTCGAGACCCTCTACCGCGAGACCCTGTTCGGCCAACCGCACGACGAGCGCGCCGCCATCCTCACGCTCAAGCCGGGCGCCGGCGGCACCGAGTCGAGCGACTGGGCCGGCATGCTGCTGCGGATGTACCGCAGGTTCGCCGAGCGGCACGGCTTCAAGGTCGAGCTGCTCGACCTGGTGAACAACTCCGATGCGCCGTCGGGCATCGACTACGCCCAGATGATCGTGCGCGGCGAGCGCGCCTTCGGCCTGCTGCGCGTCGAGAGCGGCGTGCACCGCCTCGTGCGCGTCAGCCCCTTCGACGCCCAGAACCGCCGCCATACCAGCTTCGCCTCGGTCGAGGTGATGCCGGAGATCGACGAGGACATCCAGATCGACATCGACCCGAAGGACGTTCGCGTGGACGTGTACCGCTCGAGCGGTCCGGGCGGCCAGTCGGTGAACACCACCGACTCGGCGGTGCGGGTCGTCTTCCGGGGGGGTACGCCCGACGAGATCGTGGTGACCTGCCAGGACGGCAAGTCGCAGATCAAGAACCGGGAGAAGGCGATGACGGTGCTTCGCAGCCGCCTGTTCGAGCGCGAGGAGCGCCGGCGGCTCGAGGAGCAGATGAAGGCCCGGGGCGACCAGAAGGCGATCGAATGGGGTTCGCAGATCCGCAGTTACGTGCTCGACAAGCAGTACGTCAAGGACCACCGCACCGGGCTCATGCGCCACGACCCGGATCACGTGCTCGACGGCGACATCGACGACCTCCTGTGGTCGGGGTTGGAGTGGGCGGCGACCCATCGTGTGGCGGCCTGAGCGGCGCGCGGTGGCTCGCCCCCCGGGTCCACGGGGGAGCCCGGCCGCGGCCGCGGCGCATCGCGTGGCCGGCGCGCAATCGAGCCGATGAAGATCCTGGCGGTGGCCGATGCCGTGTCGGCATTCGTCTACTCCGCCAACTTCCCGAACAACCTCCCCCCCTTCGACCTCATCGTCTCCGCGGGCGACATGCCGGGTCACGTGCTCGAGTTCATCGCCACGAAGACGCGCGTGCCGCCGGTCTACGTGCTCGGTAACCACGGCAATGGCTACCTGCGCGACTCGGCCAGCGGGACGGCGGCGCTTCCCGGCGGTTGCCTCAACGCCCACGTCCGGGTGCTCGAGGTAGAGGGCGTGCTGATCGCCGGCGTCGAGGGGAGCGCACGCTACCGACCGGGCGCCCAGCAGTACAGCCAGCTCGAGATGCGGATGTTCACGGCGCGCCTCGCGCCCCGGCTCGCGCTCAACCGCCTGGTTCGCGGACGCGCCGTCGACATCCTGCTGACGCACGCCCCGCCCTGCGGGCCGCACGAGGGTGCCGACTTCCCGCACCGCGGCGTCGCGGCCTTCAACCGCTTCCACCGCGTCTGGACTCCGAAGGTCCACGTGCACGGGCACGTCCACCTGAGCGGGGCCAACGCTCCGCGCGAGTACCGCAGCCCCGAGGGCGTGCGCGTGATCAACGCCTTCGAGTTCACCCTGATCGATCTCGATGGTGCCTGAGCCCCGCGCGCCGGACGCTCGAGCGCCTCATCTCACGAGAGGAGGCCTACCGTGCACGATCCCATCGCGACTCGTATCGCCCGCGACGACGCGGAGCGGATGCGCAACCGGGCCTTCTGGAACCATGTCCTGCGCGGCCTCCGGGGCCTCCCCAACGAGCTCCTGCCGTTCGAGGCCGTGCGCGGCCTGCGGCCGGATTCCGAGTCCTACGCCGGGATCCGGTCCATCCCCATCGAGGCCATCGTCGGGTCGGTCGACCGTTACCGCGACTTCGACCACGCCTTCCTGCCGCGCCTCGGCTACCCGGTGGACCGCTGGGTAGGCATCCGCCGCGCTCGCCTGCAGGGCGCGAACCTGCCCGCCATCGAGGTCTACCGCGTGGGCGGCGTGTACTTCGTGAAGGACGGTCATCACCGCGTGTCGGTGGCGCGCAGCGAGGGGCAACGCTTCATCGACGCCGAGGTGGTCGAGCTGGTGGTGCCGGTGGCACCCTGCCCCGGCGACGGCCTGAAGGAGCTGGTGTTGAAGGGGGAGAGCGCGGACTTCCTCGCCCGCACGGGCCTCGGCGACAGCCGGCCCGGGCATCGCCCGCTGCTGTTCAGCGTGCCGGGGCGCTTCGGGGTGGTGCTCGAGCACCTGGCGACGCACCGCTTCTACGTCGGGCGCGAGCGCGGCCAGGACCCGGGCTGGACGGGCGCTGCGGCCTCCTGGTACGACCGCGTCTACGCGCCCGTTGCGTCGGCCATCGACGCGCACCGCGTGTTGCGCCGCTTCCCGGGCCGAACCGAGGCCGACCTGTACCTGTGGATCATGGACCACCTCTACTACCTGCGCGAGCGCGGCGGGGACGGCGTCGACGCGGAGGCCGCCACGTCGGACTTCACGCGCCGGTTCGCCGCCTCGCCGTGGCGCCGCCGGCGTCTCACGCCGCGTCCGCCGCGCGCGCGCCGGTAGGCGGCGGCGCTCGAGTCGGGGTGTGCCGGCCGCTCGCCACGCGCCGCCCGGGTGGGGTGTGCCGGCCCCGCGCGACGCTCAGGTCGGGTGGGGGGCGCGGGCCCCGAGCCACGCGTAGCTCGAGTCGGGGCGCGCCGGCCGCTCGCCACGCGCCGCTCGCGTGGGGTGCGTCGGCCGCGCGCCACGCGCCGCTCGGTCGCGTGGGGATAATGCCCGCATGGAGAGAACAGAGGGCTCACACGTCGAGGGGGCGACGGCCGCCGCGTACGATGCGTGGACCGAGCTGGGCCTGCAGGTCGTAGGGGGGCGCGTCGAGGACGCCGGCGACGCCCTGGCAGAGGCGCGCGCAGCGGTGGCCGGGGAGACCCTCCTCGTTCCCCTGGCTTCCGTCTCCGCCCTGAGTGTCACCGGTGCCGACCGCACCGCGTTCCTGCACGGCCAGCTCAGCAACGACATCCAGGGCCTCGGGGTGGGCGCTTGCTCGCACGCGCTCCAGCTCAACGCCCGCGGTCAGATCGTGGCCGAGGTGCAGGTCTGCGTGCGTGCCGACGACGTCCTGCTGGCGGTCGACGACGGTGCCGGCGGGGCGTTGGTGGCGTCGCTCGAGCGCCACATCGTGTTCGACGAGGTGGAGGTGCGCGACACGAGCGCGACGGTGTGCACCTTCACGCTGCAGGGGTCGCGCGCGGCCGCCGTGCTGGCGCGCTCCGGTGTCGCCATACCCGAGCACGGTCGATTCGCCGTGGCCGACGTCGGCGGCGCGCAAGCGCTGATCGCGCCGCGCCGACGCGCCCAGGGCGCCGGGTTCGACCTTCACGTGGCGCGCGCCGACGCGCGGGCGCTCGCGACGCACCTGACGGCCGGGGGCGCGGCCGAGGGTTCGGCGGGGGCGCGCCTCGCGGGCGAGGCGGCGCTGCGGCTCGTTCGGGTGCTGGCCGGCATCCCGAGCGCGACGGTCGACGGAGGGGGCGCGTTGCCGCAGGAGACCGGGTTGGACGCGGCGGTGTCGTACCGCAAGGGGTGCTACCTGGGTCAGGAGATCATGGCGCGCATCGAGGCGCGCGGCGCCGTCCGGCGCGCGCTGTACGTCGTCGAGATCGGACCCCCGGGCACCGCGGAAGCGGAGGCCGACCCGGCGGGTGAGGCGCCGCTGCCGATGCCCGGCACGCCCGTCGAGGCCGGCGGACGCACGGTCGGGGCGCTCGGAACCGCGGTCCGGCACCCCGATGGCGGCGTCGTGGGGCTGGCGGTGCTGCGCACCGAGCTGCCGCCCGGCGCTCCCCCGAGCGTGGGCGACCGGCCGCTGACGGTGCGCGCCCGCGCGCAGCAGGCGGCCGGTCGTACAACCGGGGGCGCCGGCGGCGGCAACCTATAATGCGCCCATGAGCGACGTCGACATCACCCGGGCGTCCCTGCGGCCGGCGACCATCGCGGCGGCGCGGTTGCGCGCCCCCGGGTTGCGCGCCCGCGGTTTCGGCGCTCCCGACCTCCTTGCTCCCGGCGTCCTCTCTCCCGGCCCCGGGACTCCGGGGCTCGTGGCGCGCCCGCTCCGTCCGGCCGGGCCGCGAGCAGCCGCACCCCGCGAAGCCGGGGACTGCAAAGCCGGGCCCCGAGCGGCCGCACGTTGGCCGTCCGGTCCTCGACCGACCCCTGGCTCCGCGGCCACCCGCCTCGCCCCGCACGGTCGCGCGCCGTGACCGGCGACGACGGCAGGACGCCCACGGGCAAGGGACCAGACGGAGAGGGCGCGGGCCGCGGGGAGTCCGCTGCCCGCGAGCCGCGCGCGGCCGGCGCGGAGGGGAGCGTCAACGGCGGCAAGGGCGCCTGGCTTGCGGGGGACTACGCCGCTGCGCGCGCGAGCTTCCCGGAGCGCGACGCCGTCTTCGAGACCCTCTCGGGCATCCCCGTCGACCCGATCTACGCGCCCGACGACCTCGAGGGCTTCGATCCGGAGACCGAGCTCGGCTACCCCGGCGCCTTCCCGTACACGCGCGGCGTCCAGCCCTCGATGTACCGCGGCAAGCTGTGGACGATGCGGATGTTCGCCGGCTTCGGGACGGCCGAGCAGACGAACGAGCGCTTCCACCAGCTCCTGGCTGCCGGCCAGACCGGTCTGTCCACGGCCTTCGACCTGCCTACGCTGATGGGCTACGACAGCGACGCGCCGATGGCGCGCGGCGAGGTCGGCAAGTGCGGCGTCGCGGTCGCCAGCCTCGCCGACATGGAGGTGCTGTTCGACGGGATCGACCCGGAGGCCATCACCACCTCGATGACGATCAACAGCCCGGCGAACGCGATCTGGGCGATGTACCTCGCGATGGCCCAGAAGGGGGGTGCCGATCTCACGCGCGTCGGGGGCACCATCCAGAACGACATCCTGAAGGAGTTCATCGCGCAGAAGGAGTTCATCTTCCCCCCGGAACCGAGCGTGCGGTTGGTGGTCGACACCTTCGAGTGGGGGCCCCGGGCGGTGCCGCGCTGGAACTTCATCAGCGTCTCCGGATATCACATCCGCGAGGCCGGCTCCACGGCCGTGCAGGAGCTCGCGTTCACGCTCGCCGACGGCATCCACTACGTCCGCCGCGCGCTCGAGCGCGGCCTCGACATCGACGAGTTCGCGCCGCGGATCAGCTTCTTCTTCAACGTCCACAACGACTTCTTCGAGGAGATCGCCAAGTTCAGGGCCGCCCGCCGCATCTGGGCGCGCCAGATGCGTGACGTCTTCGGCGCCCGCAACCCGCGCTCCTGGATGCTCCGCACGCACGCCCAGACCGCGGGAGTGTCGCTCACGGCGCAGCAACCGCAGGTCAACGTCGCGCGCGTCGCGATCCAGGCCCTGGCCGGCGTCCTCGGGGGCACCAACAGCCTCCACACCGACGCGTACGACGAGGCCCTGGCGCTTCCGACCGCGGAGGCGGCGACGCTCGCACTTCGCACCCAGCAGGTCATCGCGCACGAGTCCGGCGTCGCCAGCACCGTCGATCCGCTCGCCGGGTCGTACTTCGTCGAGTCGCTCACGAACGAGATGGAGCGGCGGGCGCTGGCGTACTTCGAACGGATCGACGCCCTGGGCGGCGTCGAACGTGCCATCGACGCCGGCTTCTTCGCCCGCGAGATCGGGGACGCGAGCTGGCAACAGCAGCGCGATGTCGACGCGCGGCGGCGCGTGGTCGTAGGGGTGAACGCGTACGTCCAGGAGCATCCCGACGTGCCGGTCCAGCTGGTCGATCCGGACGTGGCCCGGGTGCAGAACGAGCGGCTCGAGCGCGTGCGCCGCGAGCGCGATCCGGCGCGCGCAGCGCAGGCCCTGGATGCCCTGCGGTCCGCCGCGCGTGACGGGCGCAACACCATGCCGGCCTTCCTCGAGTGCGCCCACGCGTACTGCACCCTGGGCGAACAGATGGACGTGCTTCGCGAGGTTTTCGGCATCTACCAGGAACCCGTCCTGATCTGAGGGGTGCGCGCGGCCGCGCCCAATGGCGCCCGCGCCGAACGAGGAGACCGCATGGACCGTCCGATCCGCGTGTTGATCGCCAAGCCCGGCCTCGACGGCCACGACCGCGGCGCGAAGGTCATCGCGCGCGCCCTGCGGGACGCTGGCATGGAGGTCGTATACACGGGTCTGCGCCAGACGGGCCCGATGATCGTCAATGCGGCCATCCAGGAGGATGTCGACGCCGTCGGTCTGAGCGTCCTCTCGGGCGCCCACATGCACTACTTCCGCGAGGTGGTCGAAGGGCTCGCCTCCCGGGGCGCCGGCGACATCCTGGTGTTCGGTGGCGGCATCGTGCCCGAGCAGGACCGCCGCGCCCTCGCGGAGATCGGGGTGGGGAGCGTGTTCACCCCCGGCGCGAGCACCCAGGACGTGGTGGCGTACCTCGAGCGCGTGGTGCCCGAGCGCCGGGCGGCCGAGGCGTAGCGGGCGCGGGCACGCTGGCGCGCGGGCGCGCCGTCGGGGGCGTTCCCGCGGGGCGGCGCGGGCGCTAGCGGCCACGCCGGGCGGCACGTCCGCGAGGCGCACGGCGTACGCGCGTACCCAATCGTGAAGGCTGTCACGTGCTCTCATCTTCGGCGCGGCCCGCTCGCGCACGAAGAGACGGCGTCAGGGATGCGCTTCCGGGGCCTGCGCGCGGTGCCGCGTCGCCCACCGAGCTATCGGAAATCTCATGACTTTCTCAAAGGGCGCTTGGTACCTTAGCAGGGGTCACCATCGCTCGTCCTCGAGGGGTCGCGTCTTGAAGCCACATCCAACCGCTTGGATCTTCGCAGTGCTGGCCTGTGCGGCGTTCGCGTCCGCCGGCGATTACGCCCTGCGCGTCGTCGTAGAGGGGGACTCGCTCGGTTCCATCGCCAACATGTACGGCATCGGCGTCGGCGCCCTGATGGACGCCAACGACATGACCGGCGCGATGATCCACCCGGGCGACGTGCTGCGCGTGCCGTACGTCGACGCCGTGGGTGGTCCGGCCGAGGCCGGTCCCGACGCTCCCCCCGGCTTCTCGTGGCACGCCCTGGCCAAAGGCGAGACCCTCACGACCGTGGCCCTCGCCTACGGCCTGTCCGTCGAGGCCCTGGTCGGCGCCAACCCGACCATCTCGTCGCTCGACCACCTGCCCGCAGGGGTCGAGCTTCTCATTCCCAGCGGCGCGGGTCTCATCGTCACGCTCGAGGAGGGCGAGACGCTCCCCGATCTGCTCGCCGCCTACGACGTCGACCCCACCAGCGTCGCTCGCGCCAACGATCTGCGCTCGCCGTTCGACGTCCGGCCGGGAATGATGCTCTTCTTGCCGGGCGTGCGCCCGACCGAGGCGCTGGCCCGGCTCGAGAAGGTGCGCGAGGCGGAGAACCGCTTCATCTGGCCGGTGCACGGCCGCATCACCTCGCGGTTCGGGCCGCGTCACCTCGGCATGGGAACCTCGAACTTCCACGCAGGCATCGACATCGCCGCGCCGTGGGGCACGCCGGTAGGGGCTTCGCGCTCCGGCGTCGTCACCTTCGCCGGCTGGTCCACGCGCGGCTACGGCAATCTCGTCAAGATCCGTCACGCCGACGGTTCCGAGACCTGGTACGGGCACTTCAGCAAGATCCTGGTGCACGTCGGCCAGTCGGTGAAGCAGGGGGGAACCATCGGCCGGGTCGGCTCCACGGGCATCTCCACGGGTCCGCACGTGCACTTCGAGGTGCACGAGAGCGGCCGGGCCGTCGATCCGTTGTCGGCGCTGAACTGATAGGACGCGGCAATCCACGATGAGGGCCGCCCCGCGGGGCGGCCCTGGTGCTTCCGTTGGCGCTGTGCGGCCGGGCGAGCCTCAGGCGTCGCCGTCCTTGGGCCACAGGATCCGGCCGCAGCTGGGGCAGCGCGTGACGCCGCGGCCGCTGCGCGCCTTCTGGATGACGTGGATCGGCAGGCGTACGCTACACCCGCCGCACCGTTGGTTCTCCACGATCTCGACGAGGCCCACGCCGCGCCTGGCACGCCGCACCTGCTCGTACTGCTTCAGCAGGGCGTCGTCGATCGCGGCGGCGAGCCCGTCGCGCCGGCCGTGGATCGAAGCGATCTCCGCGTCGATGCGCTCGACGCGGGCGGTCTCCTTCGCCACCATGTCGTCCAGCACGGGCTGGACCTCCCCGAGCTGGTGCTCGAGCTCGGCAACCTCGTTGTCGAGCGTCTCGAGGCTCTCCATCAACGGCAGCGTGTCCTCTTCGAGCTCCTGGACGCGCGTCGCGAACTGCAGCTCCTGGTTCTGGTACTGGGATGCTTCCTTCGTCGACGAGGCGCGCAGGGCCGCCTCAGACGCCCCCTTGCGGCGCTCGGTCAGGCTGCGAAGGTCGAGCTCGTTGTTCTGGACGCGGCGCCGGAGCTCGTCGCGCTCCTGCTTCTTGCGGTCCAGGCGACGCTGGAGGTCGGAGCGCTTTGCGCGCGTGGCGATCAGCTCCGGCGGTGTCTGCCCCCGCTCCTCCCGGTACGCGTCGATCTGCAGATCGAACGCCTGGACTTCGCTCAGCTTCTCCAACATCCCGCCTCCAGACAGTAAAAAACCCCGTTCGGGCCGTGCCAAACGGAGCTCATGCATGCGCCTCGGTCAAGGACCATTCCACGCGCCTAACTCTAGCATGCCCGTACCACCGGGCGCGGAGCGGGCCGGGGTGCACGCGGGCGCGCCACGGTGCCCACGGTACAATGCGCCTAGCATGATCGAGGAGTCCCCGGAGGCGTTCATCCAGCGCTGGCGGCGTCACGCGGCCGGCGCCCAGCTGTTCTCGCGCACCGAGGGCTCGCCGTTGCTCGAGTGCCGTCTCGGCGACGCGCTCGTGCAGCTCTTCGAGCGCACCGGGCCCTACGTCGCGCGCCCGGGCCCGGCGCGCGTGGTCGTCAACCCATCGACGACGGCGTTCGAGCCGGCGGAGCCCGGGCAGCGCGCGATCGAGGCCACGGGCCTGGGCATGATCCGCGCGTCCGGCCTGGTGGTCGAACGTGACGGCCGTTCGGTCGTGCTCGACTGCGGGGTCCCGTTGGTGGTGTCGCTACTCGAGCCGGAGGGCGAGCTGCCGGAGGACGGACGCTTCGTGCGCTTCGAGTCCGTGGGTCCGATCCACGGCTTCGTGGTTCCGAGCGACAGCGCGCGCGGCGGGCGCCGCCACGAGGAGAGCCCCGACGACGCCATGTGACAGCCGCGGGGCGCCCGTTCGCGCTCCCGCCGCCGCTCCGGCGGCCCGTCGTCGGGCGCCGGAGCGGCGCAGGAGGCGTCTGCTAGACTGTGCCGTTATGCCGAAGGTGGTCCTCAGCCGCGCACATCCCGCCCCGAGCACGTCCGCCGGCCCGTTCCCGGCGCTCGTGCGCGCCGTGGCGGCCGGCTCGCCTGCCGAGCGGGCCGGCGTGCGAGCGGGCCACGAGCTGCTGTGGGCGAACGGGCGCGCGGTGCCGGACATCCTCGCCTACCGCCACGCGCTGGAGGGCGGCGAGACGGAGCTCGAGCTGCGCGACCCGGCGACGGACCGACGGGTGCGCTTCACCGTCGCCTGGGAGGAGCCCGGCCTCGAGTTCGAGGAGGTCCTGTTCGACGGGCTGCGCCTGTGCGCCAACAAGTGCGATTTCTGCTACATCCACCAGATGCCCAAGGGCATGCGCAAGAGCCTGTACCTGATGGACGACGACTTCCGGACCAGCTTCCTCTACGGCTCCTTCGTCACCCTGACCAACCTCAGCGAGCACGACATCGAACGCATCCTCGAGGAGCGGTTGAGCCCGCTGTACGTGTCGGTTCACGCGACCGACGAGAGCCTTCGCGGCGACCTGATGAAGTGGTGGCCGCACAAGGTCCCGACGCCCGGCGCGACGGATCTCGGCGCACTGCTGGACAGGCTCGAGCCCATCGACCTCTACACCCAGGTGGTGGTGCTCCCCGGTCGCAACGACGGCGCCGCGTTGAGCGCGACCTTCGACGCGCTGGCGGCCCGCCCCAACGTGCGCGCCGTGGCCGCCGTCCCGGTCGGCCTCACCGCGCACCGGACGCACCTGCCGTCGCTCGAGCCGCACACGCCCGCGCAGGCGGCGGACGTGATCGCACGCGTCGAGCGCGCGCAGCGGCGCCGGCTCGCCGACCGGGGCACGCGCTTCGTGTTCGCCAGCGACGAGTTCTACCTCCGCGCCGGGCTGCCGCTGCCCGAGGCCGACGCGTACGAAGGCTTCCCGATGCTCGAGAACGGCGTCGGCATGGTGCGCGACTTCCTCTCCGAGCCGCTGCCCGAGGCGCCCGCGGCCGTGGAGGCACCCCTGCGGGTGATCGTCGTCAGCGGTACGTTGTTCGCTCCGACGCTGCGCACCGCGCTGGCGCCGCTGTCCGCGGTCGACGGGCTCGACCTCGAGGTGCGGCCCGTCGCCAACCGCACGTTCGGCGACGTCACCACCGTCGCCGGCCTGCTGGCCGGCCGCGACGTGCTGCACGCGGTGGCGCCGGGCGAGGCCGACCTCCTCCTGCTGTCGCCGAACATGCTGAAGTTCGGTACCGAGACGCTGCTCGACGACCGCACGCTGAGCGACCTGCGCACGGAGCTGCGGATGACCGTCGAGGTGGGCGGAACCACCCTGGGTGAGCTCGGCCGCGCCATCGTGCGCGGAGCGCCGGCGGTGCGCGTGCCCTCGTTCGGTTTCAGCACCCACGCCGTGAAGGAAGCCGCCAAGCGGCATTGAGGGCCCGGCGGCCGCCGAGGCACGTGAGGCGCAGGCCCCGCGTGCTACGCTCCGGTTCGTGACGCGCCCCGTGCAGCGCAGGCGGACCCTGCGCACCTACCTCGCATTCGTCAAGTTCGAGCACACCCTGTTCGCGTTGCCGTTCGCCTACGGGGGCATGCTCCTGGCCGCCGGCGGCTGGCCCGGCTGGCGCACCTTCCTGCTCATCACGCTCGCCATGATCGGTGCGCGCACCGCGGCCATGGCCATGAACCGCGTCATCGACGCGGGCGTCGACAGGCTCAACCCGCGCACGCAGGGGCGCGAGATCCCCTCCGGCCGGCTGGGCCGCCGCGACGGCCTGGTGCTCGCGGCCGTCGGCCTGGTGCTGCTCGTCGTCGCCGGGGCCTCGCTCAACGCTCTCACCCTGGCGCTCCTGCCGGTCGCCACGATCTTCCTGGTGATCTATCCGTACCTGAAGCGGTTCACCTGGCTGTGCCACTTCTGGCTCGGGGTCACGATCGGCGCCTCGGCCGCGGGCGGATGGATCGCGGTGACGGGCACCTTCGCCCCCACGGCGGTGGCCCTGTGGCTGGCCGTGGGCGCGTGGATCGCCGGCTTCGACATCATCTACGCGGTGCTGGACGTTCCTTTCGATCGCCGCACCGGCCTGCACAGCGTGCCGGCCCGCTACGGCGTCGGTCGTGCCCTGGTGATCTCGGCGATCACCCACGCGGTCGCCTTCCTGGCGCTCGCCGCCGTCCTGGTGTGGATGCACCTCGGTTGGCCGTACGCCGTCGCGCTGGCCGCAACGGGCGCCGTGCTGCTCTACGAGCAGGTGGCGGTGCGGCGCGAGGACGTTGGGGACGTGCTGCGCTCGTTCAACGCCAACCTCGTGGTGGGGGTCCTGATGCTCCTGGGCATCGTGGGCGGTCTGTCGTTCTGAAGCCTGCGCGGGGCCCGGCGTGGCGCGGGCGTGGCGGTCGCGAGCCCGGCGCCGCGCAGCTTGACAGCCCGAGGGGCGAAACCTAGACTCGGAAAGGCGCGCAGGGAGCGGTAGTGTAGCGGTTAGCATATCTGCCTGTCACGCAGAAGGTCGCGGGTTCAAATCCCGTCCGCTCCGCCATCACGACGGCCGCCCCGGCACCGGGGCGGCCGTCGTTCGCGCGGCCCTCGTCCGCCCAGGCGCGCACGCCCGGGCGCCCTCGCGAACCCCCCGACACGGGCCCGCGCCCGTGCGCGGCACTGCGCTCGGCGCTGCACTCGCCCCCCCTACCCACCTGTTACCGTTGGGTCGTGAGTGAGGTCCCGCTCTTCCCGCTGGAGATGGTCGTGTTCCCCGGCATGACCGTTCCCCTGCACGTCTTCGAGGAGCGCTACAAGCGCCTCGTGCGCTTCTGCCTGGCGCAGGAGGAGAAGCGCTTCGTCATCGCGCTCGCGACGCACAACGCGCCCATCCGCGACACCCCGGTGAACGTCGCGCGCAGCGGCGCCATCGTGCAGATCCTGAGCGTCGAGGAGAACACCGACGGCACCTTCGAGCTGCTGGTGCACGGCCAGGAGCGCTGCGCCGTGGCGGTGTCGCGGCGCGAGGACGTGCTCGAGCTCGACGGCGTCGGCCGCCCGCTGATGTTCACCGAGCTCGAGCCCGAGCCGCTCGTCCGTGGCGACCCCAACGCGGAGCAGGTGGCCGCCTGGGACGCCATCGACACGTTCCGGCAGTACGCCCGGGAGTTCTTCGCCTCCGGTGCGCAGGAGCAGATCGAGGCGAACCTGCCCGACGACCTGCTGTTCCAGGCATCGTTCGTGTGCGCCAACCTCCGTGTGCCGCTCGACTCGCGTCAGGTGCTGCTCGAGGCGCCCTCGCTGCGCGAGCGCTTCGAGCTGGCCCGCAAGATGATGTCCGAGCGGCTCGACGGCCGCTCGGGCGACGCCGAGGCCGCCACGATCGAGCGGCACGTTGCGCCCGACGGGCCGTGAGCGCGGCGGCGGCGCTCGACCCGGGCACCACCGCGCCGAGCCTGCGCTTCTCCTGGGCGCGCGTCCCGTTCGTGACCGGCGACCTGCCCGGCACCGGAGGCAGGGTTCGTGAGGAGCCCGAGGACTTCCGCGTCGAGGAGCTGCCTGCCTACGAGCCGCAGGGGAGCGGGTCGCACCTCTACCTGCGGGTGGAGAAGCGCGGCCTCACGACCCGCGACCTGGTGCAGGCGCTCATGGCCGGAGGGCTGGCGGAGAACCAGATCGGCGTGGCGGGGTTGAAGGACAAGCACGCCGTCACGGTGCAGTGGATCAGCATCCCGAAGGCGTTCGAGGAGGCGTCCCGCGAGCTCGACGCGCTGCCGGGCGCGCGGATCCTCGAACGCTCGTACCACCGCAACAAGCTCGGGCTCGGACACCTCCGCGGCAACCGCTTCGAGATCGTCGTCCGCGGCGTCGACGCGGGCGCCGTCGCGACGGCGGGCCGCGTGTTCGGCGAGCTGTCGCGGCGCGGGTCGCCGAACTTCTTCGGCCCGCAGCGCTTCGGCCGCTTCGGCTCGAACGCCATCGACGGCCTGGCGGTGGTGCGCGGCGAGCGCGTCCCGGGCGGCCACCGGCTCCGGCGGTTCTTCGTGTCGGCGCTGCAGTCGCTGGTCTTCAACGATCTGCTCGCCCTCCGGATCGGGAGCGGGCGTTACGACAGCGTGCTCAGCGGGGATTGGGCGCGGCGTCACGATTCGGGCGGGGTGTTCAAGGTCGACGATCCGGTGGCGGAGTCGGCACGGGCCGCCCGGCTCGAGATCAGTGCGCTGCTGCCGCTACACGGGCGGCGCGTCCGCCTCGCCGAGGGGGAGGCGGGGGAGCTCGAGCGCGAGGTGTTGGAGCGTTACGGCCTCGCGTGGAGCGCCTTCGGCTCCCGGCGCGGCGATCGCCGCGCGAGCCGACTGGTGGTGGCGGATCCCGAGGTGACGGCCGCGGGCGCCGACGCGGTGCGCCTCGCCTTCAGCCTGCCGAAGGGGAGCTACGCCACGGTCGTGCTGCGCGAGGTGATGAAGGTGGACGTGGACGCGCCGTCGGAGCCGAGCGCGGACCGCCGTGCGCCGGCGGCGGGCGAGGACGCCGCCGGCGGCGACGGCGACGACGGCGACGAGGACGACGGCCGCCAGGACGACGGCTTCGACGACACCTGAGGCGGCGGCGCGGTCGATCGCGGGGCCCACGCGCACGCCCGCGGGGTCACGGGTACGGCGCGTGACGGGCACGGCGCGCGCTAGGCACGGCGCGTGACGGGCACGGGCCGCTGGGGCCTCAGGCGCTCGCGCCGTCCTGCGTCCGGCCGCCGCCCGCCGCTCGCGGGGTCTCCCCGCGTAGGCGCCGCAGGGCCAGCTCGATCAGGAACAGCAGCACGGCCGCCACGGCCAGGGGCGGCCACAGCGGGCGATCGACACCGGCCGCGATCGGCGCGTAGCGCGCGCCCGGTTGAACCTGCGTCCCGCCGCTGCGGCGCGCGATGTCGGCCAGCAGCGCCGGACCCCCGGCGACCTCGAACTCCGGGTCCGGGCCGCCCACCCGTGCGCGCGCTACCGCCTCGTTGCCGTCGGACACGACCACGCTGCCGCTGGCGTCCTCGGCGTACGGGAGGCGCGCCTGGTACCGGCCGGGCGCAACCTGTTCCATCGCCGCCGACGCGCCGCCGTAGCGCAACGTGAGCTGCTTGTTGTTGACGTACTGCCCGCTCTGAACGGCGTCGACCGTGACCTGCAGGTCGCCCCCGTCGCGGCGGGCGACGGCCTGGTACGCGAGCGGCCGCGCCTGCAGCCAACGCGTCAGGGTGCCGAGGACGCCCGGCAGTCCTTGCCAGCTCCCGAGCGGGCCGGACCAGGCGTTCAGGTCGGTGGTGAGGGCCGCCGTGCGCCCCAGGCCCGCCCTGCCGATCGCGAGGATCGGCTCGCTGCGCCGCCCCTCGAGCAGCATCTGCGCGTCGGGCTTCAGCGTGGTCGCCACGTACGCGTTCACCTGGGGAACCGTCGCGGGCAGAGCGACGAGAGGGTTCGGATGCGGCTTCGGGTCGGTCGGGTCGTCGACGAGGAGCGAGCGCGTGGCCGTGAGCGCCTCGTTGGTGAAGATCTGCGGCAAGGTGCTCACGTCGAGCGCCTCGTAGTAACGACCGCCTCCCGCGTCCGCGATGGCGTGCAGCTGCTCGAAGTCGGCGCTCTCTCCGATCGCGATGGTGGAGGTGGTGATGCCGCTCCTCAGGCCGTTGGCCGCGACGGTTCGGAAGTCCGTCGGGGTCGTCCCCGCGAACGGGCCCTGCCCGTCGTAGAGCTTGCCGTCGGAGAGCACGATGATGTGCTTCACGGCGGCATCGGTCTGCTGCAGCGCGTCGAGTGCCATGCGGTACGCGGGTCCCAGCACGGTGCCGCCACCCGTGTCGAGCGCGAGGATCCCCTGCAGCATCTCCCGCTTGCCGCGCTCGGTCGCGGGCCGGAGCTGGAACACCCACGACGTGCTGCTAGGGTCGCTGAAGGCGATGAGCCCGAGCAGATCGTCCTTGTACGCCAGGTCGACCACCTGCACCGCGCCCTCCTTGGCGAGCTCGATCTTCGACGGTTGCCCCGAGCTCATGCTCTGGGAACGGTCGAGCACGATGACCATCGCCACGAGCGGCAGCGACACCTCCGTGCGGAGGTCGGTGGTGACGGGAAGGACGTCCTCCACCGCGGTGCGGTACCAGCCGCCCAGCCCGAACGACGCCGGACCGCCCGTCATCATGAGCCCGCCGCCGGTCTCCACGTACTGCTTGAGCACCTCGAGCTGGCCGGGGGTGTAGTCGGCCGCGCTGCCGCGAAGCACCACCGCGCCGGCCTCCAGCGGCGAGCGGATGTCCGCCGTCGTACCGTTCACCACGTCGATCCCCTGCGTTCGCAGGAGGGCCGCCAGCGCCGGGTCGCCGAGCACCAGCACGGGGGGCCTGGCGCGTACCGTCAGCTCCGCGCTCTGGCGGTCGTCCGCCGTGGGCTGATCGAAGTCCGCGGTGGCCGAGGCCGTGACCTCGACGTTGCTGGCGTTGCCGGCCCTGAAGGTGAACGGGATCGCGCTGCGCCCGGCGGGCACGTCCCGGGTGATGTCGGGCAGCTCGCTGTCGCCTACCGTCGGATGGAGCGTGACGCGACCGGGCCGGTCGGTGGTGAGGACCGCTACGCCCTCGACCTGCTCGCCCGGCGCCGCCTGGCTCGGCAACAGCAGGTCGGTGAGTCGCAGGTTCGGCCGCGGCGCCGCCGCCAGGGTGTCCACCGGGATCTCGGGTAGCGCGTCGAGGGCCGAGCCGCGCGACTGCGCCCCGTCGCTCACGAGCAGCGCGCGCCGCGCTCCGGCGGCCGCCGCGACCTGCAGGGCCCTCGCGAGATCCGTGGCGCCGGGACGGACCACGTCCGGCACCTGCGCGTCGAGCCCGGAGACCCGTGCGCTGTCGCCGGCGACGTAGAAGACCTGCGGCGCCTGGCCGAGGCCGCTGAGGTCGAGGCCCCGAGCCGCCCGCAGCGCATCGTCGCCGACGCTGTCGGAGACATCGACCAACAGCGCCACCCGCTCGCCCGGGGCCCGCACCGACGGTTGCGCCAGGGCGAGGATCAGGAGCGCCAGCGCGCCCCGCCGCCACCACGCACCGCGGCCACCCGGAAGCAGCAGCAGGAGGGGCAGCGCCAGCAGCGCCCAGGGGAAGGCCAACGCCAGGCCGGCAGGGAGCACACGCCCACGATAGCAGGAGCGGCCGCCCGGTCCCGCCGTCCCCGAGCACCCGCGCCCGCGTCGCCCGCCCGTGCCTCCGGTGGGCTCGCCTGCGCCCCCCGAACGGGCCCCGCCGCCCCGCGACCGCCCGCCCGGCGTCGCCGCCCGGAGCCCGTGGGCGCGAAGTTTTCGCGGTCGGGCGCGTGCTCCCTGCTGGTATGATGACGCCGTGGCCGCGCCCCATCCGCCCTATGTGCTCATCGCCATGGCGAGCCAGGAGCGTGGCGCGGGTCTGCGTGCCGTGGTCGAGGAGATCGGCCTCGCGAGCGAGGTCTTCACCGACGTGGAGGCGCTCCTCTACCACACGCGGGCGTCCGTGCCGCAGGCGTTGGTGCTCGAGCACGCCCTGGCGGCGCAGGTCCCGCAACTCGACCTCGTCGCCCTGCTGCGCCGCCGCAAGGCGCTCGCGGACGTTCCCTTCGTGTACCTCGGCCCGCCCGATCCGGCCGTGCACGCCACCGTGGTCGGTTCCGGGGCCGACGCGTACCTGCAGATCCCCACCCGGCCCCAGGTCGTCCGCGCCTACCTCCAACGGCTCCTCGACCGCCACCAGATGGAGCGGGCACTGCGGGAGGCTCTCGAGCAGTCGCGCACCTTCGAGCAGGCGTACAAGGAGAGCGAGCGCGTCAAGGACGACCTCATCCACATGCTGGTGCACGACCTGAAGAGCCCCATCTCGAGCGTGATGGGGTTGCTCGACCACAGCCTCGAGATGATCAAGGTGGCGCCGGGCGAGGCGGGCGTCGAGGAGTTGCTGAGCCTCGCGCGCAGCGAGTCGCAGCACCTGCTGAACCTCGCGGCCAACATCCTCGACGTGCGGCGGATGAAGGAAGGCCACATGCCCTTCGAGCCGCAGGGCATCGGCAGCCTCACGGAGCTCGCCAAGGAGGCCCTGGGAGACGTGAGCGGCGGTCCCCGCGACCGCAACTTCGGCTTCCTGGTGCGGCCCGAGGCGGAGCGACTCGATGCCGACCCGAAGCTGCTCAGGCGCATCCTCGCGAACCTCATGGCCAACGCCATCAAGCACACGCGCCGCGGCGGCTACATCGACTTCCGCGCCTGGCGGCAGGACGACGCCTTCGTGCTGAGCGTGCGCGACGACGGCGAGGGGATCCCGGAAGCGGACCAGAAGCGCATCTTCAACGCCTTCGAGCAGTCCCGCCACACCGTGCACGACCGCTACGACACGGGCATGGGCCTGACCTTCTGCAAGCTCGCGGTCGAGAAGCATGGCGGCCGGATCTGGGTGGAGTCGAAGATCGGGCGCGGCAGCACCTTCTACTTCACCATCCCCGCGACGGTCCCCGCCGCGGCCGAGGAGGGCGTCCCGGTCGGCCGTGCCTGAGCACGGCGCCACGGGCGCGGACGTGCCCGACTGGGGCCTCGAGCGCGTGTTGTGGGCACGCGGCTTCACTCCGGTGGCAGGGGTCGACGAGGCGGGCCGGGGCGCGCTGGCCGGGCCGGTGGTGGCCGCGGCGGTCATCCTGCCGCTCGGCGCCTACCCCTACCGGGACTCCAAGGAGCTCACGGCGGTGCGTCGCGAGGAGCTTGCCGCCCACGTGCGCGGGTGCGCCGTCGCCTGGGCGGTGGGATTCGCTACCCCCGGCGAGGTGGACCGGCTCAACGTCTTGCGTGCCAGCCTGCTCGCCGCCCGGCGCGCCGTGCTCGGCCTGCGCCTGCGGCCCGCCGCGCTGGTCACCGACTACCTGCGTACCGAGTGCGGCATGCCGGCGCACGCGGTGGTGCGCGGCGACGGACGCAGCCTGCAGGTGGCCGCGGCCAGCATCCTCGCGAAGACCACGCGCGACGCCGTGATGCGCGAGCTCGCGGAGCGCTTCCCGGGCTACGGCTTCGAGCGCCACAAGGGGTACGGGGCTCCGGCCCACCTTCGCGCCCTGCACGACCTGGGCCCGTGCGGCGAGCACCGCCGGACGTTCGCGCCGGTGGCGCGCCGGCCCCTGTTCCCTGCGTAAGATGGAGCACGCGACACCGTTGGGTCCGGCCGCCGGCGTGGCCGGACCCCGAGCACGACAGGAGATCCACCATGGCCGAGTGCATCGGCGTGAAGTTCGACAACGGACCGAAGATCCACTACGTGGAGGCCCCCCCGAGCCCGCCGGAGGTGGGCAGGCGATGCGTCGTGAGCACCCGCCGCGGCCTCGAGGTGGGCCTGGTGCGCACGACGGTGCGCGACGTGGCGAAGCCGCACGGTCACTTCGTGCGGGAGGCCCAGGCCGACGACGAGGAGCGCTTCGAGGCCCTTCACCGGCGCGCCGACGACCTGAAGTGGCTGTTGCGGGCGCGCTCGCGCCAGAGCGGCGCAGAGGTCAAGATCGTCTCGCTGGAGTTCACCGTGGACGAGGAGTTGCTGGTGGTGAGCTACTCGAGCGAGACGCAACCGAACCTGCGCGTGCTGGCGCAGGAGCTCATCGCGCACACCAGCGCGCGCGTCGAGTTCACCAACGTCGGGCCCCGCGACCAGGCGCGCATCCTGGGGACGTTGGGCGCCTGCGGCAGCGGCTCGTGCAGCTCGACCTGGCTCCAGAGCTTCAGCGCCGTCAGCATCCGCATGGCGCGCGACCAGCAGCTGCCGCTCAACCCCGAGAAGATCAGCGGGCCGTGCGGGCGCCTGATGTGCTGCCTGCAGTACGAGCACGACATGTACAAGGAGCTGCTGAAGGGGATGCCGAAGAAGGGCAGCCGCGCGTGCCACGACGGCAGCGGCACCTGCGGGCGGGTGATCAAGCTCAACCCCCTGAAGGGGACGGTCGACCTCCGCAGCGAGGAGGGCGGGGTGGAGGAGTACCCCGCGACCGAGGTCACGCGGGTACGTTCCTGAGCGCGGCGCACGGCGCAAGGCGCGCGGCCCTGCACACAGCGCAGGGCGAGACGTACGCGGCCCCGTGCGCGGCGCACGGCGGAAGGCGCACGGCCCTGCACACAACGCGCGGCGGGACGTATGTGGCCCCGTGCGCGGCGCACGGCGGAGGGCGCACGGCCGCCGCGTCGCTCGGTGCTCACGCCAGCAGCGGACGCAGCTCGAGCGCCAGCACGGCCAGCGCCAGCGCCGGCTGGGCGTAGGCGTCGAGGGCGGCCTCGCAGCGGTCCAGGGCGTCCGCCGCCCGCGCGTAGCGCGCCGGCGGGAGCTCGCGCAGCGGCTCGCGCAGCAGGGCGAGCGGATCGCCGCTGGCCGCCACCTCGCGTGCGAGCGCGTCGGCCGCCTGGAGGGCGCTCAGGAGGTCGCCCCGGATCCCCTGCAGGAAGGTCTCGGCGGCGCCGCGGGCGGCGGCGAAGGCTTCCGGATCGGCGCGCGCCGCCAGCAACGGACCGGGTAGGCCGAGCCGCAGTGCGGGGTGCGGCGCTACGTCCGCGAAGTTCGCGGTGTCGACGGTGCCGAGGCGCAGCGCGGTGCAGCGCGACGCGACGGTCGGCAGCAGCGCGTCCGGCGCGGGCGCCAGCAGGACGATGAGCGCCCAACGCGGCGGCTCCTCGAGCACCTTCAGGAAGGCGTTGGCCGCGCCGGCGTTGAGCGCCTCGGCGTGGTCGAGGATCGCCACCCGCATGCGGCGGCGCGGCCGCCCCCAGAGCCACGGCGCTACCGGGTCGGGATCGCCCTGGGGCCGCGGGACGAGCTGATCGATGCGGATCTCGCTGCGCCGTTTGCTGCGCCCGCCTGCGCGTCTCGCGCTCGGGGCCGATCTCGCGCACGTCGGGGTCCTCGCCGGACGCCACCTGGCGGCAGCTGTCGCACTGCCCGCAGGGTCGCCGCCGGACGTCGTCCTCGGCGCAGTTGACGAGGGCCGCGAGCCAGCGCGCCAGGGGTCGGCGCCCGACCCCCTCGGGGCCGCACAGCAGCAGCGTGTGCGGCCCCCGCCCGCCTTCGTAGAGCTCGCGCAGGCGCGTGCGTTCGCGGTCGTGACCGAGCAACGACTCCACGACGCTCAGCGTCCGACGGCCAGGCGCGCGGCGAGCACCTCGGGGTAGCCGGCGGTGCGAACGTCGGACTGGACGGCGGCCACGTCGAACTCGACCCGGAACAGCTCGAAGGTGCCGAGACCGTCGTCGAACAGCGCGTACGCGGCCAGGGGGATGTTGTCCCGCGGCTGGCCGACGGAGCCCGGATTCACGAACAGCCGCGCGCGCGGCGGAACGCGGTACATCGTGCGGGTCTGGCGGAAGCTGACGGTGCGCCACAGCGCGCCGGCCGGCGTCTCCACGGACGCGAAGATCTTCGGCACGTGGGTGTGCCCCACGAAGCACAGGCGCTGCTCGAGCAGCGGCAGGTTCGCCTGTGCGCTCTGCAGCGTCGCGAGGTACTCCCAGGGCGCGCGCAGGGCTCCATGGGTGGCCTGCCACCCGTTCCCGCTCGCCGTCGCCGCGAAGGTCCGCAGGAACGCGAGGTCGCTTCCGTCGAGCTGCTTCAGGTGGCGGCCGAGGACCTCCGTGACGACGCCGTCCTCCCTGTGGCCGCTCGACCGGCCGTCCGCCATGTCCAGGAGGACCGCATCGTGGTTGCCGAGGATCCGCACGACAGGATCGAGCTCGCGCAGCCGGGCGACGACCTCGCCGGCGTTCGGATAGTACCCGACGGCGTCGCCCAGGAACATCGTGGCGTCGTAACCCCGGAAATCGGCGTGCCGCAACACGGCGTCCAGCGCCCGGACGTTGGCGTGCACATCGCTGAGCACCAGGTACCGCATCGCCGGCCACGATACCATCCGTCCGCTCCGATTCGACCTCGGGAGGGCCGACGAGAACGGCTATACTAGTCGCGATGCACAGCCCGCCACCGCGTTGCGGTCGGACAGCCGCACCGTCCTCGCCCCATCACGTCGCCCCGGCTCCCTCTCCGCGCCCCCGCGAAGGCGCCCGCGCCGTGATCCTGGCGCTCGTGCTGGCGGCGCTGGGAACCATGGCTTCGGCTCAGATCTCCATCCCCACGTTCGGCACCCGCGGCGGAGCTCCGGACCAGGTGCTGGAGAAGGTCATGCCCGCGCTGCGGCACCTGACGGCGGAGGCGACGGGCCTGGAGGTCAGCAGCGGCGACCTGATCACGCCCGGCATCGCGGGCAGTCTCGAGCCCGAGTTCGCGATGCTCATCGCCGAGCTCGACAACGCCCGCTTCGCGGTGTCCGGCGAGATCGCCAGGAACCAGGCGAGCGGCGGCGAGCCCTACGCCATCAACCTCATCGTGGTGGACGCCGAGCTCGGTCGCAGCACCGACCTCATCAGCCGCGCGCTCGACCCCACCGACATGGACGGCACGCTGCGCTCCCTCGCGGCGGCGATCGCGGACTTCGTGGGCGCCGCCGTCGCCCTCCCGAAGGGCAGCGCCGGCCTGTTCGTGTCGAGCGAGCCGGGGGAGGCCGACGTGACGGTCGACGGCGTCGCCGTCGGTCGGACGTCGCGCCTCGACGTCCTCATGCTGCAGCCCGGGCGCCACGAGCTCGAGGTGCGCAAGGAGGGCTTCCTCCCCGAGACGCGCACCGTGGAGCTGCGATCCGACGATACGAGCTTCGTGCACGTCATCCTGACCGCCATCTCCGGGGGGAGCATCCAGCTCTCCAGCGCCCCGCCCAACGCGCGTGCGTACCTCGACGGCGTCCTCGAGGGGCGCACGCCGCTGACGCTGCCCGCGCTCCCCGGGAGCCACACGGTCCGGGTGGAGCGCGACGGTTTCCAGCCCGAGAGCTTCAGCGCGCTGGTGCGAAACTACCGGGTCACGCGGGTCGACGTGCCGCTCCAACCGGCGACCCAACCGCTGGTGTTCTGGCCCGAGAAGCGCGAGGTGAGCGTCACCATCGACGGGCGGCTGCAGACCCGTGGCTTCGCCGAGGGGCTGCAGCCCGGACTGCGCACCTTCCTCCTGAGCCAGGGGGAGACCTCGCGCAGCTACCTGCGCGCCGTGCCCGCCAGCGGCGTGTTCCGCCTCGATCTCGAGACGGGCGAGCTCGTGCCGATCGATGTCGGCACCCACCCCTAGGCGACCTTCGCCGCCGGCGGCACGCCGGCGGCTCCGAACCTCAGGGGATCGCGATGGGCAGCTCGAGGCGCGTCTCCAGCGCCGCCCTCAGGGGGCCGTGGCCCGCCGCGAGCGCGGCGAGCAGCCTGCCGGTGCCTCCCACGAGCGGCATCGACGCTCCGGCCGACAGGCGGTAGGGCGCGACGTCGGCCCGGTAGGGCTCGAGTGAGGCGTCGAGCTCGACGCTGACGCCCCCCGGCAGCGGCTGCGACAAGGAGGCGGTGGCGCCGGGGCGCACCCCGTTCTCCCCCAGCCCCAGGTACAGCGCGGCATCGAGGTCCGGGGCGCGCCGCCGCCGCACGGTGACGCCGACGCCGACGGCGGCGTCCGCCGCCGCGCCGCCGGGTGCGAGGTAGCCGCGCGTGCGCAGCGAGAGCTCGTGCGGCCCGATGGCGCGCAACCAGCGGAGGCGCGTGCTCACGCGCGCGGCGGCCCCGGCGGGCACGAGGTAGAGCTCCGGAGCCGCCTCCAGCACGATCGAGCGGCTCAACCGACCGCTCCCGCTCAGCGCCACGCCCCACCCCCCGCCGCCGAAGGCCGGCCGCTCGTCGGTGCCCAGGGCCAGCGGGTCGAAGCGGGCGGGGTCCGCACCGAAGGCGAGCAGTCGCAACCCGAGAGCGACCGGCCCCAGGACTCCGCGAACGCCGAGGGAGCCTTGCGCGCGACCCTCCGTACGGACCGTTACGTTGCCCTCGCCGATCACGTTGCCGAGAGGGCCGAAGGTGTCGTTGGCGCTGATGCCGAGGTCGACCTGAGCGATCCCGTCACCGTCGACCTTGATGCCCGCGTCGACGCGAGCGCCGTCGGCACGCGCGCCGGCGACGGCCACGCCGAAGCGAGGGAGGCCCGCGAACGCCGCGCTGAGCTGCAGCGTCTGTGCCGCGGCCACGCCGGCGACGGCCAGCACCGCGACGCTGAGCAGGGCGCACCCCACGGCGCGCGCGCCGGAGCGCGCCGCACCCGCCGGCGACCGGCCGGGCCGGCACACGCCCGGTGCCGGCTCCCCGCCCGTCGCCGGAGGTCGGGCCGCCCCGCCGGCGTGGCAGCGGGGGAGGTAGGGCGCGCGCGCATCGGTGGGCATGCCACAGTGTGCCCCACCGCGGCCCTCCGCGGGGCGCCGTGCGCGGCACGCGCGCGACTCCCACAGCGGTACCGAGCCCCTCGCGGCCGGGTGCTAGACTGGCCCGCGATGCTCTCCCAGCCGGAGGGCGCCCCGCCCGCCTGGCGGGTCGTCGCCGCCGGCAGGAGCCCCGCCCCAACAGGAGGGTCGTCGCCCCATGAACATCCTCGGACACATGACCGTGTTGCCCCGGATCCCGAAGCGCATCGAGCGCCTCGACGAGCTAGCCCACAACCTCTACTGGACGTGGGAGCCCGACGCACGCCGCCTCTTCCGCCACCTCGACCGCGACCTGTGGGAGGCGGTGAACCACAATCCCATCGCGCTGGTCCGCGACGTGCACCAGGAGAAGCTCGAGGACGCCGCGGGTGACGAGGAGTACCTGAGCGCGTACGACGCGGTGTTGTCCCAGTTCGATGCGTACCTGGGCCGCGCGGCCTGGTTCCAACGCGAGCGCGGCGGCTCCAAGGACCTCTACGCCTACTTCTGTGCGGAGTACGGCTGGCACGAGGCCGTGGCCCTCTACTCGGGCGGTCTCGGCGTGCTCGCCGGCGACCACACCAAGGCAGCCTCCGATCTCGGCGTTCCCCTCGTCGCCGTCGGCCTGTTCTACCCCGAGGGGTACTTCCATCAGCGCGTCAACGCCGACGGCCGGCAGGAGGCCGTCTACGAACGCCACAGCCCGGTCGACCTGCCGCTCCGGTTGGTGACCGACCCGTCGGGCGAGGCGGTCGTCGTGCGCGTCAACGTGTTCGGGCGGGAGGTCGCCTTGCGGGCGTGGCGCGTCGATGCCGGCCGCGTCCCGGTGTACCTGCTCGACGTCGACCTGCCCGAGAACCACCGCGACGACCGCAACCTGCTCAGGCGCCTCTACGGCGGCGATCAGCGCACCCGGGTCGCCCAGGAGATCATCCTCGGCATCGGCGGCGTGCGCCTGCTGCGCGCGCTCGACATCGCCCCCACGGCGTGGCACATGAACGAGGGGCACAGCGCGTTCATGGTGTTGGAGCGGTGCCGCGAGCTCGTCGCCGGGGGGCTCGGTTTCGAGGAGGCGCGGGAGGCGGTCGCGTCGAGCACGGTGTTCACCGTCCACACGCCGGTAGCCGCCGGCAACGACGCCTTCCCCTTCGACCTCATCAACCAGTGCTTCAGCGGCTTCTGGGGCAGCCTCGGCATGCGCCAGCACGAGTTCCACGAGCTCGGGAAGGCCGACCACGGCTGGGGCCCCGTGTTCAGCATGCCGGCACTGGCGTTGCGCTTCTCGTCGGGGCGCAACGGCGTGGCGGAGCTCCACGGCGCGACCAGCCGCCGCATCTGGAGCGACCTGTGGCCCGAGGTGCCCGTCGACGAGGTCCCCATCGGGCACGTCACCAACGGCGTGCACCTGTCGAGCTGGATGGCGCCGGAGCTGCAGGAGCTGGTGACGGAGGTGCTGGTCGAGGGGTGGTCGGCCAACCTCCACAACGGCGTGGACTGGTCGCCGGTCCGCGAGCTCGACGATGCCCGCCTGTGGCAGGTCCGGCGTGGCCTGAAGGAGCAGAGCGTCCGCTTCCTGAGGCGGCGCGTGCTGCGCCAGCTCGATCGCCAGGAGGCCAGCCCGACGGCGATGAAGGACACCGGCGGCCTGTTCGATCCGCACGCGCTGACCATCGGCTTCGCGCGGCGCTTCGCCACCTACAAGCGGGCGACCCTCATCTTCCGCGACCTGAACCGCCTCGAGCGCATCCTGAGCGATCCGGAGCGCCCGGTTCAGCTCGTCTTCGCGGGGAAGGCGCATCCGGCCGACGAGCCGGGTCAGGCCCTCATCACGCATATCCACAACCTCTCGAAGGAGCCACGCTTCGCCGGGCGCATCCTGTTCATCGAGGACTACGACATGGCCGTGGGCCGCGCCCTCACGCGCGGCGTGGACGTGTGGCTCAACAACCCGCGGCGGCCGCTGGAAGCCTCGGGCACGAGCGGCCAGAAGGCGGCGATGAACGGTGTGCTGAACCTGTCCATCCTCGACGGTTGGTGGCCGGAGGGGTACGACGGCAGCAACGGCTGGGCCATCGGCGGGGAGCGTTCCTACGACGACGACGAGCGCGCGGACGCGGCCGACGCCGACTCGCTGTACGCCATCCTCGAGCGCGAGGTGGTGCCGCTGTACTACGACCGCGACGAGAACGGCGTGCCCCACGGGTGGCTGCGCCGTTCCAAGGACGCCATCGCCACCGTGGCGCCGCTGTTCAACGCGCAGCGCATGGTCAAGGACTACGTCCGCACCTACTACGGGCCGGCGTCCGAACGCGGGCGCAAGATGGCGCGCTCGGGCCATCGCGCGGCGACGGAGCTGGCGGCGTGGCGCAAGCACGTCGCGGAGAGCTGGCCGTCGGTGTACTTCAGCGCGCGGCCGCTCGAGGAGAGCGTCCACCGCATCGGCGACGAGGTCGAGATCGAAGCGGTCCTCAACCCGCGCGGCCTGGCCGACGACGACATCCGCGTCGAGGTGGTGTACAGCCGCGACGAGGATGCCCTGCAGACGAACCTGCGCTCGGCGGCCATGAAGAAGATCAGCGTCTACCCCGACGGGGGAGAGCTCTACCGGGTTCGGTTCCGCCCCGAGCTGAGCGGCAGGCTGGCGTACGGCGTGCGCGCCTACGCCGCCCATCCGACGCTGGCGTCGCCGTTCGACGCGGGCGCCATCCGCTGGGGGTGAGGGCGGGCGGCTCAGCCGCGGCTCAAGCCGCTCACGTCCGTGAGGAGCACGAGGCGCTGCTGTGCGTGGATCGCGCGCGCCGGATAGCGGTCGAGCTCGCCGTTGCCCGCCAGGGTCTGCTCGAGCGCCGGACGCTTGCGCTCGCCGGCGACCAGGAACGCGATGACGCGGCTGGTGTTGAGGGTGTCCACGGTCATGCTGAGACGCGCATGGCGCGCGCCCTCCGGCCGCAGCGCGATGGTGCGGCCCGACGCGAGCACGGCTCCGGTTCCCGGGAAGAGGCTGGCGATGTGGGCGTTCTCACCCATGCCGAGCAGCGTGAGGTCGAAGGCGGAGGCTTCCTCGAGGACGGCGTCGAGCGTCTGAGCGTAGGCCTCTGCCGATGCCTCCACCCCGGCCAGGTGCGGCCACGGATGCACCTGCTCGCGCGGGACGGGCACATGATCGAGCAGCGCGCGCATCGTCCGACCGCCGTTGCTGTCGGGGTGCTCGAGCGGCACGTAGCGCTCGTCGCCCCACACCGCCACGCAGCGCTCCCAAGGCAGGTCGTGGCGCGTCGCCAGCCTGCGGTAGAGCTCCATGGGGGTCGAGCCGCCGGTGAGGTTGACGAGGAAGCTTCCGCGCGCGTCGACCGCCTCCCTGAAGCTGCGCTCGAACAGGCTCTCGGCGGCGGCCGTGACGTCGGCGACGGTATCGATCTCCGGTTCGAACATGGCGCGAGTATAGCCGCGCGCGGTGGACGCTCTTGTACACTGCCGCATGACGCCGACCCGTGACGAAGCCCTGCACCTGATGGAGACCTGGACGCAGTCGGAGAGTCTGCGCAAGCACATGCTGGCGGTGGAGGCCGCCGTGGTGGCGTACGCGCGCCGCTTCGGCGAGGACGAGAGCACGTGGTCCGTCGCCGCGCTGTTGCACGACTTCGATTACGAACGCCACCCGAACCCGGAGCGCGACGCCACGGGTCATCCGTGGGTGGGCGTAGCGGAGCTGCGCCGCCTCGGCTACCCCGAGGTCGTGACCGACGCCATCCTCGGGCACGCCGACTACACCGGGGTCGCGCGCACCACGGCGCTCGCGAAGACGCTGTTCGCATGCGACGAGATCACGGGGCTGATCACCGCGGCCGTGCTGGTGAGGCCCGACCGCGACATCGCCAACCAGACGGTCAAGAGCCTCAAGAAGAAGTTCAAGGACAAGGCCTTCGCTCGCGGGGTCGACCGTGGCGACGTCGCCGCCGGGGCGGACGAGCTCGGCGTGGAGCTGTGGGAGCACGTCGCCTTCGTGCTGCAGGCCATGCAGGAGCGCGCGGGCGAGCTCGAGCTCGACGGCCGGCAGGCCCCGAGCGCCTGACCGGCGGACCCGCCCGGCCGCGCCGCCGCCGGCGGTCAGGGAGCCGTCGGCGCGGCCGGTCCCCCCGCCGTGGACGCGGCGGCGCGCAGGCGGCGAACGTTCCAGTGCCACCCGTCTGCGCCACGTCGCAGCAGCGGCCAGAGCACCAGCACGGCGCGCCCGCGCAGGTCGGTGGCCCGCACCGGCCCGAAGCTGCGGGAGTCGAACGACGCCAGGGGCCGCCGGTTGTCCCCAATCACGAAGACGCTGCCTGCGGGCACGGCCTCGGGCGCCACGGTGGCGTCGCCTCGCGGGGCCGACCCGAGGTACGCCTCCTGGCGGGGCCCGCCGTCGACGTAGAGCGTGCCGCCGCGGATGCCCACCGTGGTCGACGGTCCGGCCACGATGCGCTTGATGAGCAGCGGCCGTCCCAACAGCCGTGCGAGGCCGCGCGGATGCGCCGTAGGGTCCGGGAAGAAGACGACGTCTCCCGTGGCGAACGCGCCGACGCCCACACGGTGGAGGTAGGCGCCCGCGCGCACGACGAGGGCGATCTCGCCGTCGTGCAACGTGGGCTCCATCGAGTGTCCGTGCACGCGAACCACGCCCGCCACGAAGGTACTGAGCGCGAGGCCCAGCAAGGCGGCCGCGATGAGCGTGCGAAGCCACCGGAGCTCTCCTGCACGGCCGTCCTCGGCGGCGCCGGAGAGGGCTCCGTGGCGAGGGGGCGACACCGATCCTGGCATGGGCGTGGTCAGTCTATCCCCGGCCGGTCGCGCGACGCGCAGCCTGGGACGCGCTGTCGTGGAGCGTGCGCGCCGCGCGCTCAGCCGCGCGTGCCGCCGCCCGCGGCGCGCAGGCGCGTGAGGCCGTATCGGGGGGCACGTGGACGCTCCAAGACGGCTTCGAGTCCCCCCGCGTCCAGCAGCGCACGCTCGGCGGTCGCCTCGCCGAGGCGCACGATGGTGCGGAAGTCGCGGAACGACTCGATCCTGATCTCGGGCATGTCGAGCCGGATGCGTAGGTCCGACGGGTGGATGCTGTGATGGATGTCGACCAGGATGGACTGCATGATGTCGCTTGAGCGGAACAGCATCTGCGCCATCGGGTTGCGCCGCTCGAGCCGCACCGTCTGGACCATGCGCTCCCACCACGTTCCCTCCTGGCTGGGGGTGAGGTAGACCGAGCGGCGCGGCGGCGTCACGTCCGACGCCACCGTTCGGGTGGCACCCAGCAGCGTCGCGGCGGCGACCGGTAGGTTGTTGACGATGCCTCCGTCCGCCAGCGTCCGGCCGCCCACCTCGGTGGGCTCGAACGCGCCCGGATATCCGCTCGATGCACGCACGGCCGCCACCAGGTCGCCCGAGAGCAGGACGACCCCCTCGCCCGTCTCGATGTCCGTGGTCGTCACCGCCAGCGGGATGCGCAGGTCCTCGAAGCGGGGGGGCAGGTGGTCGGCCAGGAAGCCCCGGAGCCGCTCCCCCTTGAACAGGCCCGTCTGCAGCGAGAGGTCGACGACGTCCAGCCAGGTGGTGGACTCGGCCAGTTCGAAGAGTTCGTCGGCGGACGCGCCGTTGGCGTAGAGGGCGCCGAGGATGGCGCCCATGGACGTTCCGGCGATCATGTCGAAGCGCGCGCCGGCGCGCTCGAGCACCTTGAGGACGCCGATGTGCGCGAAGCCGCGCGCGCCCCCGCCCGAGAGGACGAGCCCCAACCGGTCGGTCCCCGTCGCCCGCTCCATGGCCGCCAGCGTAGCACGGCTCCCAGGGCAGTCTATGTGCGTCCTGGTGCGCGCTTCTCGCGCTCCGGTAGACTCGGGCATGGCGACGATCGGGAGGCGGCCGCGGGGCGGCGCCGGCACATCCGGCCGCGTTCTCGCGACCCCCGAGGGTTCGCTGGCTCGGCGACGTTACGACGTCACGATCGTGGGCGCGGGGCTCCTCGGCCTCGCCTGCGCCGCGTGCCTGCGGCGATGGGCGCCGTGGATGACGGTCGTGGTGGTGGAGGCGGACGGCGTGCCGAACGAGGCGGGGGCCACCGTGGCTTCGCCGGCGTTGCTCCTGCCGGCGGGCGCGGACGACGCGCCGCTGCTGTGGGCGCGGGCTTTGCTCGACGAGGTGGCGCCGGGTGCCCTGACGCGCGGTTGGGTGTCGCTCGCAGCACGGCCGGGCGGCGGCGCCGAGGGGGTTCGCCGCGATGGCCCGCGCGAGGGCGGCGGCCCGCACGAGGGTGTTGGCCCGCGCGAGGGCGGCGGCCCGCGCGAGACTGGCGGCCCGCACGAGAGTGGCGGCCCGTACGAGGGCGCCGGGCCGATCCACGGCGGCCCGCGCCGCGGCGGCCCACAGGCGGGCGTTCCGCCGGACCTGCTCGACGTGCTGCCCACCGATCGCGTCGCGGCGACCGCCGACGGAGGGTACGTGCGGGCGGAGGCCGCCGCGCTGGCCTTCGGGCGGGAGGCCGTTCGCCTCGGGGCGGACCTCGTGCTGAACACCCGCGCGCGCGTGATCGGATCCGGCGAGCTGGTGCTCGAGCGCCTCGAGATCGACCGCCGGGGGGTGCTGAGCGTCGCGCGGCGCGACCGCCTCCAGGTCGGCGCGGTCGTGGTGGCCGCCGGAAGCTCGGGCGCCGCGCTCCTCGAGGACGCCCTGGCGCGCCCCGTGTTGCTGCCCAGCGCGGTGCGGCAATACCCGCGTGTGCTCCGGCGCGCGCCGACGTTGCCCGGCCTTGCCGCGCCGGCGATCGAGCTCGAAGGGTGGGTCCTACGCCCGGCGCCGGCCGGGTGGCTGCTGGTACCGCCGGTCCTGCCCCCCGATCCGGCGGGGTACGAGCCACCGGCCGGCCGCCTGATGGGCGTGACGGTGGGCGTGCGGCGCGAGCTGCTCGAGCTCCTCCTCTCCACCCCCGTGCTCGAGCCGCTGCTGGCGTCGGGCCGCCTCGATCTGGGGAAGGCGCCGCGCAACGTACGCAGCGCACGGCAGTCGGTCCCGGCCGACGGCCGCGCCGTGGCATGGCGACCGGGTCCGGAACCCTGGTGGCTGCTGGCAGGAGGCGAGCGCGGCGTCGACGCCGACGTGGCGGCGGCGGCGCGGGTGGCGTCGGAGGTCGCGGACCTGCCGCCCCCGTGGTCGCCCTCGAGGGCGTGAGGGCCCCGCGCTCGTCACCCCGCCCGCGCCGACACGACGAGGGGCGGCCCGCTCGGGCCGCCCCTCGTCGCTCATCGGGCCGCCATCGCGCCGGGTGGCGCGGGCGGCTCGCCGGGGATCACTGGTTGTTGGTGCCCCCGTTGTTGTTGGTGCCGTTGTTGTTGGTGCCGTTGTTGTTGGTGCCGTTGTTGTTCGAGCCGTTGTTGTTCGAGCCGTTGTTGGCCCCGCCGTTGCCGTTGTTCCCGCCCGGCCCGGCGTTTCTGCTGCTGCTGCTGCACCACCTCGAGCGTCACGCTGACCTGCCGGGTCTGGCCGTTGTTCCACACCTGGAGGTCGACCGTGTCGCCGGCGTTCTTCGCGAGGACGATGCGTTGCAGGTCCTGGGCGGTCTGCAGGTCCTTCCCGTCGGCCGAGAGGATGATGTCGCCGCCGGCGGGGAAGCTCTGACCGTTGACCTGCGCCTGGTACGTCGGACCCTTGAGGCCCGCGTTCTCGGCCGGGCCCCCGGGCGCGACCTGCATCACGACGACGCCGTGATCGGGCATGTTCAGGGTCTGCTGCACCGGATCCGGGAAGTCGCTGACGCTGAGCACGGAGATCCCGATGCGCGGCTTGTTCTGGATGTCGAGGGTCTGCGCGTAGAGGCCGATGAGGCCGCCCTTGCGCAGGTCGGGCAGGGTCTCCTGGATGAGGCTCGCGGGCACGCCGAATCCGATCCCGATGTTGCCGGCCTGGCCGTTGGCGCCGACCGACGGGATGATCATCGTGCTGATACCGATCGCCTCACCGGCCGAGTCGAGCAGCGGCCCGCCCGAGTTGCCCGGGTTGATGGCGGCGTCGGTCTGGACCATCGGGATGGTTACCTGGCCGATGGAAGGCAGCTGACGTCCCACCGCGGACACGATGCCGCGCGTCACGGTCGACTGGAACCCGAACGGGTTGCCGATGGCGATGACCTTCTGACCCACCTGGATCCCGTCGGAGTTGGCCAGCGGGATGGGCTGGACGCCCTGGGGCAGGTCGCTCGGGTTGCTCAGCTGGAGCAGCGCGAGGTCGTAGTCGGGGTTCGCACCGACGACCTTCACCGGGAGCTCCTTGTCGCTGTTGGGGAAGACCACGGTGAGCTTCGCGCCGCTCTGCAGGTCGATTCCGCTCGGCTGACCCTGGCCGTTCTGCTGCAGCGCGTCGCGGACCACGTGGAAGTTGGTGATGATCTGCCCATCGGAATCCACCACGAACCCCGACCCCGTGCTCTGCTGGATCTGCGGGCCCTGCGGCGCCTGCGGGATGAACTGACGGAACTGGGGCGGGATGTTCTGCCCCTGGCCCTGGAACGGGTTGACCCGTTGCCCCTGCACCTCGACGTTCACCGCGACCACGCTGGGGCCGAAGCTCTTGACGATGTCGATGGTGTTCTGTTCGTCCTGCAACAACGCGCCCTGGCTCATGCCGACGTTGTTCTGGTTCTGGTTCTGGTTCTGCGTCTGGTTCTGCGTCTGGTTCTGGTCGTTGGTCGCGCCCTGCGCGTTGACCCCGCGGGTCACCGTGAGGCCCACGAATGCCGTTGCGCCCACTACCAAGAGGGTGCCCAGGATCCTCGAGATCCGTCTACGTACCACGTGACTCCTCCTTCCGAGATATCGCCGGTCCCTGCGGTCGGAGGCCCGCGGGGACCCAGATCGGCGCGTGCAGCGCCGTATGCGCGGTCGATCCTACCGATCTCCCGCCTAACCACCAGCGTAGGGCGCCGACGTGAACGTGTCGGGAATTCACGATGAAGACTCTGAGGCGAGGCCGGGGTGCGCCGAGGGCGGGTCCGCTGGGCCCGTTGCGGCTGTGGGCGGTGCGGCTGTGGGCCGTCCGCCCTGGGCCGAGCGGCGCGGAGCGTGCGCTGCTCAGGCGGCGCCGTCGCGCGCTGCCCCGGCCCGTTCGAGCACCAACACGATGCCCGCACCCACGACCGCCACCAGCAGCGCGCCCCATGGCGCGGCGGCCGACGCGGACCAGGGCCACACGGGCGCACCGGTCGACGCCACGAAGGGCCACACCTTCCGCAGGCTACCGAGCATGAATCCCGCCAGCACCGCAAGCGTCGGATCGTGGTGACGGCGCAGCAACCAGGCCAGCACGCGCGCGAACGTCAACAGCCCGATGAGGGCTCCCAGCGCGAGCGGCGCCAGGACGGCCAGCTGCAATCCGGACACGGCCGCGAGCGCCGTGTCGTACTTGCCCAGCAGGACCAGCACGAACGCCCCCGAGATGCCCGGGAGGATCAACGCGCAGATCGCGAGGGCACCACTGAGCAGGAGCACGGGAGCGTTGTCGGGTGTCGAGGTCGGCGTGAGGCCCACGAGGTAGAACGCGCCGACGGCGCCGAGGCCGGCGCCGACGTAGGCGAGCGCCGTCCAGCTCCGCACCCTGCGCGCCACCAGAGCCGCCGAGGCCAGGATGAGACCGAAGAAGAACGCGCTCACCGTATGCGGCCTGTGCTCCAGCAACCAGTGCATCACGCGGGAGAGCAGCAGCACGGCGGTGGCGATCCCCAGCGCCACCGTGGTGAGGAAGGGTCCGTTGGCGAGCATGAAGGCGCGTCGCAACCGCAGGCGCGCCAGGGAGCCGACGAAGGGCGCCGAGGTCAGCGAGCCCAGGGATGCGATGAGCTCCTGATAGATGCCGAGGATCAGGGCCATGGTGCCGCCCGAGACGCCCGGGATGAGGTCGGCGGTCCCCATCGCGACCCCCCTCAGGTACAGGCCGCCGAGCCGGCGGCGCGCGCCAGTCGAGGGCGCGCCGTCGCGCCGCGGCGCCCCGCGGGCGTGGGGGGCGTCTGGGGCGGACGGCGGTCGGGCGCTCGACACGCGGCCAAGCTACCACGCGCTTCGCACCCGTCTCGGGGCCACGCCACACGAGGGCTGGCCATGGTCGGCACCGGTCCGACGACACCGAGGGGGCGGCGGTCGATGCGGTAGGCTTGTTGCATGCACGGAGTTGCGCGGTGAGCGGCAGGTCATGAGCGAGGCGAGCGTGAGGGAACGCGCCCGCGAGGCGCTGTCGGCCACCGGCCTCGACAGCGCCTCGCTCGAGGATCTCGCCGGGCAGCTGTTGTGGCGCATCGGGCGCGTCAGCGACGATGGCCCGGTGACGGTGCGGGTCGGGCTCGCGTCGAGCGCGGCGTTGTTCCAGGATCTGCCGCGGTTGCGAACCGCGAGCGACAGCGAGATCGAGTCGGCCATCGAGGAGGGGAGCCTGCGCGTGGAGTGGGTAGGTCACAGGCCGCGGGCCGGTGGTGAACGATGACGCCCACCGGGTACGGACCGGTGGGCACGGGGTGAGCCGGTGGACCTGACGCACGACGTGAGCTTCAGCTTCGACCTCGACCTGCCGCCCGAGGAGGCGCGCGCGTTCGTGCGCGACGTCCCCGCCTCGCTGTCGCGAGCGACGTTCCTCGCCGACCTGCAGGTGATCGAGAGCCACCCACGGATCGTCACCGCCACCCTCCCCGTCAACGCGGCCCTCTTCGGGCAGCGCGAGTTGCCGTTCCGTTCCGAGCTCCACGTCGTCGAGGCGGGGGCCGTCCTGACCGGCCTTCCGCTCGAGGTCGACGGCCCCGGCTGGGCCGAGGTCTCCGGCTCGGCGAGCGTGACGCCCGGGGACGCGGCCACCCGCGTGGACTACGGCTTCATCATCACCATCCACCTCGACCTTCCCGCCGCCGAACGGTGGGGCGGCCGGGCCCTTCTCAAGATGGTGGAGTTCACCGCGCGAAGCGTGCTCGCCGGCGTGGTCGCGCGCTTCCCGGAGGCCGTCCAGGAGGCCGCGCGCGAGCTCGAGGCCGCCCCGACGCGGCGCCGCTCGGCGGCGGGCTAGCGCTTCGCGGTCTCCCTTCGCAGCCTCACTTCCCCACGCAGAATCGCGCGAAGATCTCCGCCAGCGTCTCCTCGCCGACGTCGCTGCGCCCCGTGATCGTCGCCAAGGACTCGAGGGCCTCCTGCAGGTCGAGGGCGGCGAGATCCGCCGGCGCGGCGCGCGCCCGCTCGAGCTGATCGCGTGCCCGGCGCAACGCCTGCGCGTGGCGCTCGTGCGCGATCCATAGCTCGGCGCCCGCGGCGTCCCCGAGGAGGGCGTCGCGAACGTCGTCCTGTAGACGCTCGAGCCCCATCCCCGTGGTGGCGCTCACGACCAGCGCCGGGCGGGGCAGCGCCTCGAGCCCCCAGGCGGGCGGGAGGTCGCCCTTGGTGGCCAGCAGCAGGGTCCTCCCGCCGGAGAGCTCTCGCACGAGCCTCCAGTCCTCGGCCGCGAGCGCGCGGGAGCGGTCGAGCAGAACGAGGCACAGGTCGGCGCTCTGTGCCAGCTGCCGTGCGGCGGCCACCCCCGTGGCCTCCACGTCGTCGTCGGTCTCGCGCACGCCGGCCGTGTCGATGGCGGTGACCGCCACGCCGCCGAGCACCAGCGGCGCCTCGAGGTAGTCCCGGGTGGTGCCGGGCGTGGCGCTGACGATGGAGCGCTCGTACCCGAGCAGGGCGTTGAGCAGGCTCGACTTCCCGGCGTTGGGCCGCCCCACGAGCGCCAGCCTCGCACCGCGGCGGCTGAGGCTTCCGGCCGCTGCGGTAGCCAGCAGGCGGTCGATGTGCGCCAATGCGTCCGCCAACGGCGCGTCGAGCTCCGCCTCCGGCACCCCCTCCTCGGGGTAGTCGAGAACGGCTTGGATCGCCGCGTACGCGCGCGTCACCTGAGTCTGGATGTCGTCGAGGTGGCGCTGCAGCGCCCGCGTGAGGCCCAGGGCGGCGTTGCGGCGGGCGCTCTCGGCCTGCGCGTTCACGAGGTCGAGCACGCTCTCGGCCTGCGCGAGGTCGAGCCGGCCCTGGAGGTACGCGCGCAGGGTGTACTCGCCCGGACCCGCGGCTCGAGCGCCGGCGCGCAGGCACGCCCCGAGCACGGCGCGAAGCACGGCCGGACCGCCATGGGTCTGGATCTCGACGAGATCCTGCCCCGTGTAGGAGCGGGGCCGGCGGAAGGTCAGCAGCAGCGCCTCGTCGAGCACCTCCGCGCCGTCGACGGCGTGCCCGAAGACGACGCGTCCGGCGGCCCGGGCGCTGGCGGGCGCACCGGTCTCGGGACGGAAGACCTCGTCCGCCACGGCATACGCATGCGGTCCCGAGACGCGCACGATGCCGATGGCGCCGGCGCCGGGAGCCGTGGCGATGGCCGCGATGGTGTCGCCGGTGGGCGGGAGGGGCACCTCAGCCTGCTGCTCCCCCGCCCGGCGCGCGGGGCCGGCCGGCCACGTCCTCCAGTGCGCCCACGGCGGCCGCCAGCATGGCGTCGATGTCGTCGGGCCCGTGGGCGTAGGACAGGAAGGCCGCCTCGAACGGGCTGGGCGGCCAGTACACGCCGCGTGAGAGCAGGCCGTGGAAGAACACCCGGAACGCCTCGGAGTCGCACGACGTCGCGTCGGCCAGGCCGCGCACCGGCCGCTCGCTGAAGAACAGCGTCAGCATCGAGCCGACCCGGTTGATCGCGACCGGCACGCCGAGCGCGGACGCGGCACCGAGCAGGCCGGCCTCGAGCCGCTCGCCGAGCGCCTCCAGCGTGGCGTACACGTCGCCGGCCTCGTCGATGGCACGGAAGGTGGCCAGGCCGGCGGCCATGGCCAGGGGGTTGCCCGACAGCGTGCCCGCCTGGTAGACGGCGCCGAGGGGGGAGACGTGGTGCATCAGGTCCGCCCTCCCGCCGTACGCGGCCGCCGGCAGGCCGCCACCGATGACCTTGCCCCACGTGACGAGATCCGCGCGCAGGCCGAAGCGCTCCGCCGCGCCCCCGCGGGCGACGCGGAACCCCGTCATGACCTCGTCGGAGATGAGCAGGGCGCCGTGCTCGCGCGTCAGGGCCCGCAGGGCGTCGAGGAAGCCCTCGGCGGGCGGAACCACCCCCATGTTCCCCGCTACCGGCTCGACGATGACGGCGGCGACGCGTCCCGGGTGCGCCTCGAGCACCTCCCGCACCGACTCCGGCTCGTTGTAGCGCGCGACGAGGGTGGTGGCGGCCGTTCCCGCGGGCACGCCGGCGCTCGACGGCACCCCGGTGGTGAGCGCGCCCGAGCCGGCCTCGACCAGCAGGGCGTCGGCATGGCCGTGGTAGTTCCCGGCGAACTTGATCAGCAGCTCGCGCCCCGTCGCGCCCCGCGCGAGCCGGATGGCGCTCATCGTCGCCTCCGTGCCCGAGTTGACGAAGCGGACCCACTCGGCGCCCGGTGCGCGGTCGACCACGGCCTCGGCGAGGTCGACCTCGGCCTCCGTCGGCGCTCCGAAGGAGGTGCCGCGCTCGAGCGCCCCGACGATCGCGGCCCGGACGGCGGGGTGGGCGTGGCCCAGCAGGAGCGGGCCCCACGAGCCCACCGCGTCGATGTAGACCGTTCCGTCGACGTCCTCGACGCGGCAACCGCGCCCGCGCGCGAGGAAACGCGGCGTGCCGCCCACGCTGCCGAATGCCCGCACCGGTGAGTTCACCCCGCCGGGCGTGCGCGCGCGTGCGCGCGTGAAGAGCTCGTGGGAACGCTCGGTGCTGTGCGATCGCATGCCGCATGCTCGCACGCCTGTGCGGGCGTGACAACGGCGGGAGGAACAGGGGCGTGCCGGCGGCGCGGGGTTGGTAGAATCGCGCGCAGGCGCGCCGCCGCGCCGCCGGAGACCCCATGGACACCATCCACGCGCTGCAGAGCGTGGCCAACCCCGCGCTCGACACCCTGATGTTGTGGATCACGCAGATCGGCTCGCAGCACGCCTACATCGCGCTCCTGCTCGTCACCTACCTGGCGGTCGACGCCCGGCTCGGCAGGACGCTCGCGCTCTGGGTGGTGGCCACGTTCTTCCTCAACGAACACCTCAAGGGAGCGTTCCACACGGACCGCCCGTTCGAGCTCGAGCCGGGCGTCGTGCGCTCGAAGGCCGCCCTCGCCACGGCGCTGGGCGACGGCTTCCCATCGGGTCACGCCCAGTCCAGCACCACGTTCTGGGGGTTGGCGGCGATGCGCGTGCGCCGTGCGTGGCTCTGGGTCGTCGCGCCCGTGGTCGTGGTCCTCGTGTGCGTGTCGCGCCTCTACCTGGGGGTGCACCTGCCCGTCGACGTGCTCGGCGGCCTCGCGTTGGGGTTGGTCGTGGTCGGCGTGGCGGTCGCGTTCGGGCGGTTGCGGCCCCGACCGTCCCGCGCGCTGGTGGTGGTGGCCGGCGTGAGCGTCCCGCTGGTCCTGCACCTGCTCCTGCCCGTCCCCGACTCGGGGATGCTCATGGGCGCGGCCGTTGCCTTCGTCGTCGGCCCCGCGCTCGTGCCCTACGAGGCGCGCGGGCCCCTCGGGGCCCGCATCGGGGTGGCGGCGCTCGGGCTCGTGCTGGTGTTCGGCGCGCTCCTCGCCAGCTCGGCGCTGGTGCCCGACGAGCTGCGCCACGGCGTCGTCGGCGCCTTCGTGCGCTACGCGCTGATCGGCTCGATCGGCACGATGGCCACGCCCGCCCTGGCGCGGGCGCTGCGCCTGACGCCGGTGGCAGCGCCGCGCGCGGCCTGACGCGATGGCGCGACTCCGACTGACGCTCGAGTACGACGGCACCGACTTCTACGGCTGGCAGCGCCAGGCGACCGGCGAGCGCACCGTACAGGGCGCGCTCGAGGACGCCTTCGCGCGCTTGCCCGGTGCGCACGGGCCGGTCGTGGGCGCGGGGCGCACCGACGCGGGCGTTCACGCGCTCGCCATGGTGGCGCACGTGGACACGACCACGCAGATCCCGCACGAGAAGTTGCGGCTCGCCCTCAACGCCCACCTTCCGGGCGACGTCGCCGTCTTGCGGGTCGCTCCGGCGGGCGCGGACTTCGAGGCGCAGTTCTCCGCGACGTACCGCCGTTACCTCTACCGGATGCGCGTGCTGCGGGGCGATCCCCGCGGGCAGGCGCTGCTGCGCAGGCGCGTGCTCGCGCTGCACCGGCAGGTGGATGTGGCCGCCATGCGGGAAGCGGCGGCCGGCCTCGTCGGCCGGCGGGACTTCGCCAGCTTCGCCACGCAGGAGACGCGCAGCACCGTGCGCACCCTCCACCTGTGCGACCTCCGGCAGGAGTTCGGGGAGCTGCGCCTGCACGTGGCCGCCGACGGCTTCCTGCGGTCGATGGTCCGCACCGTCGTCGGCACGTTGCTGTGGGTGGGGAAGGGGAAGCTCCGGCCCTCCGACATCGACGCCGTGCTGGCCGCACGCGACCGCACCCGCGCCGGCCACAACGTCGCGCCGCACGGGCTGTACTTCGTCGAGGCCGGCTATGAGGCGTGGGATGCGGCGCGCTCGGAGGGGGCCGTGGCGGACCTCGTCGTGTGAGAGCGCTCATGCCGGTCCGGCGCGCGGCGGGCCGACGTTATGATGGCGCCATGAACTCGACGCACTTCGAGGACGGCCACCCCCTCATGGTCGACGTAGGGGAGAAGGGCGTGACCGTCCGCAGCGCCACCGCCGAGGCGTACGTGCGGCTGCCCGCCGCGGCCATGACCCGCCTGCTCGAGGGCAATCCGAAGGGCGATCCGATCGCCGTGGCAGAGCTCGCGGGGATCATGGGCGCCAAGAGGACCGCCGACCTCATTCCCCTGTGCCACCCGCTCCAACTCACGCACGTGACGGTGCGAGGCGAACGCGACGGCGAGCTCGTGCGCTTCGAGGCCACCTGCCGCACCGCGGCCCAGACCGGGGTCGAGATGGAGGCGCTGACGGCGGTGAGCGTCGCCGCGCTGACGCTCTACGACATGCTCAAGGGCGCCACCAAGGGGATCGAGATCGAGCGCGTGCAGCTGTTGAGCAAGGACGGGGGCAAGTCGGGATCGTGGCAACGCACGCCCGCCCGCTAGAGGTCGACGACGGGCCGGAGCTGGCGTCCATCGACCTCGCCTACGCGGAGGCCCACGGACTGGAGCCCGCCGTCACGCCCGGCAGCCTGAGGTTCTTCGAGCGTGCGGGGCACGCCTTCGTGGCCATCCGGGGCGGTGAGGCGGTCGGCTTCGTCCTGGCGCAGGCCGTGTTCGACGGGGAGCGCGCCGTGGTGCGCTCGAGCCGGCTCGCCAGCCGCCCCCCCGGGGACGACGACGCGCTCGCCGCCCTCCTTCGCGCGCTCACCAAGAGCGCCTACGACGCCGGAGCGTACGACCTGTGCGTTGCGCTCCCTAGCGCCGATCTTGCCGGCGCCGCGGCGCTCGCGGGCGCGACCTACGCCCGGGCGACGACCACCGTGTTCGAGCGCAGGCTCGGCTCGCGCGGGAACGCGGGTGCGGCCGGTGCCTGACAGCGACGCGACACGGGTGCTCCTGGGCGTCCGGGGGATGGACTCGCAGGGCGCGCGCGAACGCGTCGAGCAGGCGCTGCGGGCCGTGTCCGGCGTGGTCCGGGCGGAGGCCAGTGCCGACCGGCAGGTGGCGGTCGTGTACGACGCGGGCGAGGCGACGGTCATGGACCTCATCCGCGCCCTGCGCCGCATCGGGTTCCTCGCCGGGATGGAGTGACGGTGGCGGCGGCGACGATCTACGTTGGCGTGCTGCTCGTCACGTTCGACCTGCCCGGCGTCACCAGCCTCAAGGAGAAGCGCTCCCTGGTGAAGCCCGTGACGGAGCGCCTGAAGACGCGCTTCCCGGTTTCGGTGGCGCGGCTCGACGGCCTCGATGCCTGGTCGTGGGAGCGCATCGGGGTGTGTGCCATCAGCGCCGACCGGGTGTGGCTCGAAAGGGCGCTGGCCTCCGCGCTCGCGTTCGTGCAGGGGCGCGGCCTGTCGATCTCCGCGTCGAGCGTCGACATCGACGTGTGGGACGACGCCTGATCGGGCCATCGGGCCTCGGCGGTGGGCGACCGGTCCCGCCGGCGCGCCCGCCCCTCGCGCCCCGCCCGCCCCTCGCGAATCGGCGCACCCGCCTTCGGCGCGTGTCCCTCGCGATCGGCGCGCCCGCGCGCGGCGCGCCCCCTCGCGGTCGGCGCGCCCGGCGCGTGTCCCTCACGGCCCGCACCTCGCGGCGTGCGGGGAAGCGCACGGGCCGCACCTCGCGCGCGGGCTAGAATGACCGTCGAGACCGGTACCCGAGCATGATCCTCGGGCCCCGGCCAGGCAGACGAGCTGCCCGATGCCGGGCCGCGAGCGCGGCCGGTCCTGGAGGAACGTGCATGGACCAGCGCAAGGCTGGGCGCCCCGCGGACAAGGCGGCCAAGCGGCCCGCCAGGGCCCGTGAGATCGATCGCGTCCGCGTGTCCGACGACGCGCTGGCGTCGATCATCGGGCTCGCGGCGCACGAGGTTCCTGGCGTCGTGGGGATGGCGCCCGCCAACATCGGCGAGGGGCTGCGGCGCATCCTGGGCCTGTCCCATATCGACGAGGGCGTGGTGATCGAGCACCCCAAGGGGGAACGGCGGGCCGACGTCGACCTCCACGTGGTGGTGGCGTACGGCGTCAACATCCCCGTCGTGGCCGACAGCGTGCGCGAGCGCGTGGGGTACGCGGCGCGGCGCTTCGCCGGGATCGAGCTCGACGACGTGCGCGTGCACGTGGACGGCGTCAGCCGTGGTTGAGGTCGCGACGCGCGAGCCCGACACCCTCGGCGCGCGAGACCTGAGCCACGCGTTCAGCTACGCCACCGAGTGGCTCGGCGTGTTCGCCGACGAGGTCAACGCGCTCAACGTCTACCCGGTGCCCGACGGCGACACCGGCACCAACATGCACCTGACGATGCAGTCGGTGAGGCGCCAGCTCGCCGATGAGAACCCTTCGACGATGACGGATTTCGCCCACGCGCTCGCCTACGGCAGCCTGCTCGGGGCGCGCGGCAACTCGGGAGTGATCCTGTCGCAGGTCCTCAAGGGGTTCGGCGAGGCCCTGCGCGCGCACGCGCGCGTCGCCGGTCCGGAGCTCGCGAGGGCGCTGATGGCGGGCAGCCGAAGCGCATACGGCGCGGTCATGAAGCCGGTCGAGGGGACCATCCTATCGGTCGTGAAGGCGGCCGCCGAGGCCGCCACGCGCGTCAAGGCGAGACCGCCGCTCGCGGTGCTGCGCGCGGCGCACGAGGCCGGCCGCGGCGCCCTCGACAAGACGCCCGAGCAGCTTCCCATCCTGCGGCAGGCGGGTGTCGTCGATGCGGGCGGGCTGGGGTTCCTGCGGCTCGTCGAGGGGATCATCGCGTACTTCGAAGGGCGCGACCTGCCGTCGCCGCCGAAGGTCGAGACGCGCGCCCAGCACCAGTTCGCCGAGGAGGAGTTCGGCTTCTGCACGGAGTTCCTGCTGGCCGACGTGCGCGTCCCGACGCGCGAGATCCAGGACCTTGTGCAGCCGTACGGCGACTCGCTCATGGTCGTCGGCGCGGAGGGCTTCGTGAAGGGCCACATCCATACCGAGGAGCCGGAGAAGCTGCTCGCCGAGGTGGCCCGGTTCGGGTCGATGGTCCGCTCCAAGGTCGAGGACATGAGCGAGCAACACCACGAGATCCTCGCCGACGTCGACGCGGGCACGGTGGAGGCGCCGCGCACCGGGCTGGTGGCCGTGTCGAACGGCTACGGCGTCACGCGCGTGTTCCGCAGCCTCGGGGCGCGCGTCGTCGGGGGCGGCCAGACGGAGAACCCGAGCGTGCAGGACATCGCCGACGCCGTGCGCTCGGTAGGCGCACACGACGTGATCGTGATGCCGAACAACAAGAACATCCTGATGGCGGCGGAGCGCGTCGGAGAGCTGGTGAAGGACCGGCGCATCGTGGTGCTCCCGACGCGCACGCTCGGTCAGGGCCTGGCGGCGGCGGTGCTCTTCCAGGAGGGCGCGAGCGCCGACGACCTGGTCGACGACATGCGCGACGCGGCCGAGCACGCGCTCACCCTCGAGATCACCGTCGCGAGCCGGAGCGCCGAGATCGACGGCGTGTCGGTGGAGCAGGGGAAGTTCATCGGCCTCGCCGACGGGACCCTACGCGTGTCGTCCGACACGGCGGAGTCGTGCCTCATGGCGCTGCTCGCCGACCGCCTGTCGGTCGAGGGCGCCGCCTTCGAGATCGCGTCGTTGTTCCACAGCACCTCCGTGACCGGCGACGAGGCAGACGCCGTGGCCGGCCGCATCGAGGAGCGCTTCGCGCAGCTCGAGGTGGAGGTCCACGCCGGGGGTCCCGACCTCTACCCGTTCCTGATGACGCTCGAGTGACCCGCGTGCGCGGGCGCCCCGCCGGCCGCGGCGGGCGCCCCGCCGGCCGCGGCGGGGGCGCGCGAGCGGGTGGCGCCCATGGACGCCCACGCGGCCTGCCGCCGAGCTCCGGCGCCGCGGGCCCGCGCCCGTCGACCGTGCCGCGCGTGGGGCCCGGCGGCGGGGCCGGCACGATGAGTGAACGGTGAAGCGCCCTCCAAGGCCCACATCATCTGCACTGGCTAGACTCGTTCTCATCAGGCAGCGCGTCCGCACGGTCCGCGTGCCGGGCGCCGAGCGCCGCCCGACGTTACAGAAGGAGGCATCCCCATGAGACGACGCACCACCCTCCCGTTCCTCGTTCTCGCCACGGCCCTGGTGCTGTCGGCGTGCAACATCGTGATCGGGCCGCCGGTGAAGCCGCCCACCGAGGACGCCACCATCACCGCCACCAGCAGCAAGGGCGGCGCCCGCGACAGCGAGGTCCTCGGCCCCGGCGACACCTTCGTGTACCGCATCGACGTCGGCTCGCTGAGCAAGCCGCTGCTCTACGTCGAGCTGTCGAAGAACGTCGACCTGACGCTGATCAACGACTCCGGCTACGCCATCTCGTCGAGCAGCAGCAACGACTACTTCGCGGGCGGCGTCAGCGCCCTGTCCGTGGCCGGCGCCACGCCGAGCGGCCGCGTGGCCCCGCAGGACATCGGCGTGCAGTACCTGTGCGACGGGTCGTGCGTGATCCAGCCCCTGAACGCCGATTCGTACTACGCGCGCGTGACCAACAGCGGCAACACCTCGACGTCGGTGTCGATCTGGGCCTACGGGTCGAACTACAACGATACCGAGGAGACCGCCAACGACGCGCCGGGCTCCGCGCCCACCATCCCGACCGACACCACGGGTGCCCAGGGCGCGATCGAGACGATCGGCGACGTGGACTACTGGATCGCGCCGCAAGACGGGCAGATCTACTTCGACGCCAGCCAGGACAACCCTGTGCAGCTGCGGCTGTTGTTGCACTCGCCGGGCGGCAGCGTCACCGGGCCCTTCGACCCCAACGACGGCCAGCCGCATACGGTGTACAAGGACTGGATCGCGGAGGTGTACTCCGTGAACGACAACCGCGGCGGCACCACCGCGAGGTCCAGCTACTTCCTGTCGTACCCGTAACGATCCTTGCCGCACGCTTCTCACACGATGCTCCTTGAGAGCGCCCGCATGGCCCGATACACTCGGGCCATGCGCTACTTCGCCGTGCTGCTCGCGCTCCTGGGGTTCGCGACGAGCCCTGCACTCGCCGCCGATCAGGTGTGCCACGACCAGCTGCGCTCTGCACTCTCCGACGCACAGGCCGCGCGCGCGCCCACCGGGATCGACGCCGCGCTGCTGCTCAAGCGCGCGGTCGACATCGTGGAGCCCGCGCTGCCCCGGTTCCGCAACGTCGGCAACGTGCCGGTGGCCAAGGACGACCCGAGCTACGACGAGGTGCGGTTCCTGTTGGAGCGCAACCTGCTGCCCGGCGGCTGGGGTCCGGACGCCATCGACGCCGCCACGTGGCAGGCGATGCTCGGCTCCTTCCTCGCGTGGTACAAGATCACCGATTTCAAGGCCGGCGACATCAGCGACGTCTCCGGCATGGTCGACGACGCGGCGCGCGCGATGGCGCGGGTCTCAGACGCGATCCGTCCCGCGGGCCTGCTGGCGTCGGACCCGGACGACCACACCCGCATCGCCTTCTGGGCCATCATCTGGAACTGGACCGTGTACCCGCGATTGCTCGTGCTCGAGCCGCGAAGCGACGTCGATCTGTCGGGCGGCCCGGGGCCGGTGCTGCAGCATATGGGCAACTGTGCCGTACACGTGCAGAACTACGTGATGGCGCCCGCGGAGACCGCGAAGCAGCTCTTCCTCGCCAACAACGCGTCGAAGATGTACGTCGTGGGCGCCGTTCCGGGGATCGACGGGAAGCTGCCCATGGCCGTGCCGATGGGCAAGGAGCTCGACGCGTTCGCGTTCGCGCTGCCCGCCCTCGACCAGGTGAGCGAGTACGCGGCCGTGTTCGAGGGTCCCTCCGTGGGCGTCACGACCGTGCTCGGGCTCCTCCCGCGCCTGCGCACCAACATGTCACCGCCGCGGTTCATGCACGTGATGCAGACCCCCTGACCTCGTTTCTCCGCGGCCGCACGTGGCGGCCGCGGCCGGGTCCGCCTGCGCGCGGACCCTCACCGTTGGGACGGTCGCAGCGCGGCCTCGAGCTCGCCGTGCATCGCGCTCGCGGCCTCGGCCGCGGCGCGCCGTAGCCCGGCGTGGTCGTCGCCGGGAAGGCGCGCCAGGGAGCGGCTGGCGCTGACGATCGCGCCCAACCCGCGCGCGTCCACCGCGGCGGCGGCGTCGGCCGCCCGACCCCCCTGAGCGCCGTACCCCGGAAGCAACAGGAGCGAGCGCGGGAGCCTCTCCCGCACGCGGCCGAGGGCGCCGGGTTGCGTCACTCCCACGACGGCCGCCACCGCGGTGTAGCCGTCGGCGTCGGCGGGCGAGCGGCGGGCGCGCTCCGCCAGACGCTCCACCAGCCCGAGGTACAGCGGCCGGCCGTCGGCGAGCTCGAGCTCCTGCAGATCGGCGCTGCCGGGATTCGACGTGCGCACGAGCACGAAGGCGGCCCGCCCGGAGCGCTCCGCCGCGGCGACGAAGGGCTCGAGCGCGTCCATCCCGAGGTACGGATTGACCGTGAGGGCATCGGCGGCGAACACACCGCCCGCCAGGTAGGCCCGGGCGTAAGCCTCGGCGGTGCTGCCGATGTCGCCGCGCTTGGCGTCGAGGATCGCCGGCAGCCCGAGCTCGCGGGCATCCGCGAGGAGCTGCGCCAGGGCGATCATGCCGGGGATCCCCATCGCCTCGAAGAACGCCGATTGCAGCTTGCAGCACGCCAGGTACGGCAGGGCGCCCTGGAGCACGCTGCGGTAGAAGGCCACGACGTTGCGCGCCACCCGCGCCGGGTCGCCCTGCACGCGGTCCGGATGCGTCAGGGGGTGGTCCTCCGGGCGGGGATCGATGCCCAGGCAGAGGTGCGAGCCGGTGGCGCGCACGCGCTGATGAACGCGGTGCGCGAAGCCGCCCTGCGGCTTCCCGTCGCCGGGCGCGGGGGTCGGGGTGGGCGCGTCCATGGCGCCGTCAGCCTAACAGACGGCCGCGCGCCTAGGCCGCCGCCCTACCGTGGCAATGCTTGTACTTCTTGCCGCTGCCGCACGGGCAGGGGTCGTTGCGGCCCACCTTGTCGTCGACGTGGATGGGCCGCGTGGGCCCGCCCTCGCCGCCCTGGCCGACGCCGGCCTGCGGGCGGTCGCTGGTGTACTGCACGTTGGTCGGACGCGACGGCCGGCGCTCCAGCCGCTGGTCGGTCTGGACCTGCACCCGGAACAGCAGCCGCGCGACGTTCAGGCGGATGTCGGCCTTCATCTCCTCGAAGAGGTTGAACCCCTCGAAGGCGTACTCCTGCAGCGGGTTGCGCTGGCCGTAGCCGCGAAGGCCGATGCCCTGGCGCAGCACGTCCATGCCGTGCAGGTGCTCCTTCCAGTGCTGGTCGACGACCTGCAGCACGATGAAGCGCTCGAGCTCCCGCAGCAGCTCCGCCCCGAGCTCCTCCTCGCGCGCGCGGTAGGCATCCTCCAGGACCGGCACCAGCTTCTGGGTGGCGTCCTCCGGCTCCTTCCCGCGCAGGTCCTCGAAGTCGAAGCCCTCCAGCATCGGCACCGCGTCGAGCACCGCGGTGCGCAGGGCCCCGACGTCCTGCTCCTCGGGCTCGAGCGCCTTGTTGACGTAGCGCTGCACCTGCGAGTCCACGTACTCCGCGATCATGTCCTGCACGTCCTCGCTGATGTCGTGGCCGAGCAGGATCTCGCGCCGCTGCGAGTAGATCACCTCGCGCTGCTTGCTCATGACGTTGTCGAACTCGAGGAGCTGCTTGCGGATGCCGAAGTTCCGGTCCTCGACGCGCTTCTGGGCGCGCTCGATGGCGCCGGTGACCATCCGCGCCTCGATCGGCTGGGTGTCGTCCATGCCGAGCCGGTCCATCATCTTCAGGACGCGCTCGTTGGCGAACAGCCGCATGAGGTCGTCCTCGAAGCTCACGTAGAAGCGGCTCGAGCCGGGGTCTCCCTGGCGACCGGAACGGCCGCGGAGCTGGTTGTCGATGCGCCGCGACTCGTGCCGCTCCGTCCCGATGATGTGCAGCCCGCCGGCCTCGACCACCCTCACGTGATCCTTGGCGGCCTCGTCGCGGATCTCCTCGAGCTTGCGGACGATGTCCTCGGGCAGGTCCTCGAGGTCCCGCGCCATGCGGCGCGCCTCGTCGGACTTCTTCATCATGACGGCCTTGATGAACAGCTCGGTCGCCGTGTCGTACCGCTCGAAGCCCTCGCGCTCGAGCAGCTGCCGCGCGAGCGCCTCCGGGTTGCCCCCGAGGACGATGTCGGTCCCGCGCCCGGCCATGTTCGTCGAGATCGTCACGGCGCTGCTGCGTCCCGCCTGCGACACGATCTCCGCCTCGCGCTGGTGGTACTTCGCGTTGAGGACCTGGTGCGCGATCCCCTTGCGCTTGAGCATGCGCGAGAGCCGTTCGCTCGCCTCGATGGTCACCGTGCCCACGAGGATGGGCTGGCCGCTGGCGTGCACCTCGGTGATCTCCTCGACGACCGACGTGAACTTCCCCTCCACGGTGCGGAACACGACGTCCTCGTAGTCCTTGCGGATCACGGCCTCGTTCGTCGGGATGACCAGCACGTCGGAGTTGTAGATCTCCTGGAACTCCTTCTCCTCGGTCTTGGCCGTGCCCGTCATGCCGGCGATCTTGTCGAAGAGCTTGAAGAAGTTCTGGTACGTGATGGTGGCGAGCGTCTGGTTCTCGCGCTCGATCTTCACGCCCTCCTTGGCCTCGATCGCCTGGTGGAGACCCTCACCGAAGCGGCGTCCGGGCATGAGGCGACCGGTGAACTCGTCGACGATGACGATCTGCCCCGAGTCGTCCTTCACGTACTGCTGATCGAGGTGGTAGTGCTCCTGGGCGCGCAGCGCCTGGCGCAGCATGTGCCCCGTCTCCATGTTCTCGGGCGAGAAGATGTTCTCGATGCCGATGGCCTTCTCCGCCTTGGCGATGCCGTCCTCGGTGAGGTGGATGTCCTTCGACTTCTCGTCGGCGCTGTAGTCGCCGGTCGCCGGGATGTCGCCCTCGGCGGGCTCGCCGCGCTCGAGCGTCTGCGCGATCTTCGCCATGGTGTAGTACTTGTCCGTGGCGACCTCTGCGGGGCCGGAGATGATCAGCGGCGTGCGCGCCTCGTCGATGAGGATCGAGTCGACCTCGTCGATGATGGCGTAGTGCAGCGGGTTCTCCTCGCGCAACACCAGCTGATCGGGGCGGAACGCCATGTTGTCCCGCAGGTAGTCGAAGCCGAGCTCCGAGTTCGTGATGTAGGTGACGTCCTTGCGGTACGCCTCGCGCCGGGCCGGGTTGTCATGGGAGTGCTCGATGACGCCGACCGTGATGCCCAGGCCGCGGAACACGGGGCCCATCCACTCGGCGCCGGTGCGCGCGAGGTAGTCGTTGGTCGTGACGAGGTGGCTGCCCTGGCCCGACAACGCGTTGAGCGCCAGCGCCAGGGTGGCGACGAGCGTCTTGCCCTCGCCGGTCTTCATCTCCGCGATGCGCCCGTAGTGCAGCGCTGCGCCGCCCACGAGCTGCACGTCGTAGTGACGCATCCCGAGGTTGCGCACGGCCGACTCGCGCGTCAGGGCGAACGCCTCGGGCAGCAGGGCCTCGAGGCTCTCGCCCCCCTCGACGTGGCGGCGACGCAGCGCGGCGTAGGCCTCCGTCAGATCGGGGAGCTTGCGCATCGCCTCCTCGAGGACGTTGACCGAGGACACGACCTCGCTCTCGAGCTTGCGGACCTCGCGCTCGTTGTTGTCGAACAGCTTCTGGACGAATCCCAGCATGGATGACCTTCCCGCACGGCCGGTGGGGCCGGACCACGCGAAGGGGCCCCCTGGCACCGGCTGTGGATGCAACATCGCAGTTTAGCACCCCGGCCGAGCGATCCGGTGCGGCGGGTGACGGCGACCACGACGCGCGTCCGGGGTGCCGGCGGGTGCCGGCGCGCCGGCGCCTCAGCGCTCGCGCCGCACGAGTGTGAGGGCGTTCGTGCCGTAGCGCTTGCGCCGCGGCGGCGCATGGCCCGGGACCTCGCCCAGCGCAGGCGGCTCGCGCGACGGGTGCTGGAAGACGTACAGGCCGCCGGCACGCACCGGTCCGGCCTCGAGCAGGGCCCCGAAGATGGCGTCGAGATCCTCCGGGTAGGGGGGCGCCGCCGTCACCACCCCGAAGGCGCCGGGGTGCGCGCGCGCGAACGCAAGCGCGTCGCCTCGCACCACCTCGACCTGCAGGCCCGCGCCGGCGGCGTTCCGGCGGATCACGTCCGCCGCGGCGCGCGATAGCTCGACGCAGGTCGCCTGCCAGCCGCGACTGGCGGCCTCGAGGCCGAGCGCGCCCGACCCGCTGAACAGGTCGAGGAACGGACCGCGCTGCTCGAACGCGAGGATGTCGAAGAGCGCCTCGCGCAGGCGCGCCGGGCTCGGGCGCGTGCCGCTGCGGGGCGTGTCGAGCTCCCGCCCCTTGGCGCTGCCGCCGAGGATGCGCGGCCGGCTCACGGGTCGCCTTCGGCCGTGACGGCGCCGCCGCCCGCCGTCAGAAGCTGCGCCCGCGCTGGGTCGCCAGCACCAGCAGCGCGCCGCCTTGGCCGTACGCCGCGAACCCCGCGCGCACGGCGCTGGTGAGCGAGCCGTGGGTGAAGCCATCGGCGGCGAGCGCGTCGCGCGCCGCCTGCGGCATCGAGAACTCGCCGTCGTCGAGCGCCACGCAGGTGAAGCTCACCTCGTGGCCGGTCGCCCCCGGGCCGGCGCCTCGCAGGAGCACGAGCCCGTCGCCGGCCCCGGCCTGCCACCGGTAGACGGTCGCGCTGCCGATCGACGTCGGATCCGTCGGCGCCGCGAGGTCGAACGGCGCGACCGGCGGGAAGCCGCGCCGGGCGTACGCGGGGAAGCCGTCGGCGGCCCCGGAGAAGCTCGCGCTCGCGCCGTCGGGCAGGGGCGCCGTCGGCGGCATGAAGCTGCCCGTGGCGTACGCCGTGTACGTCAGCCCGGCTGCCTTGGTGAGCTGGGTGTAGGTGGCGCCGCCCGGCTCGGCGATGCTCACGACGGGGCCGGCGTCGAGGGTCTCGAGGGTGCCCGGGCGGGTCGGATCGGGCGCCGGATCGGCCTCGTCGTCGCGGTGGACGAAGCAGCTCTCCCGCGCCGAGGCGTAGGGGTTCCCGCCGTCGGGCACCGGCCCGGGGCGCGCCAGGCGAACGAACAGCGCGTCGCCCGACACGTTCTCGACGCCCGCCGAGGGCGCAGCGGTCGCGGTCCGGGCGCCGTCCGGGCGGGCGCCGGCGGGTGGCGGGCCCGTCAGCTGCGTCATCACGACGTAGCCGAGCAGCGTGCGGCTGATGGAGCTGACATCGACGGTGGCGACGGCGGTGCTCGAGCCCGCCGCGTTCTTGGCCGTGAGCTCGTAGGTGGTGCCGACGCTCGGCGACACCTCCACGCTGCCGCCCGAGACCGCGCCGACGTCCGGCTCGATGGTGAGCGAATCGGCACCGGCGACGTCCCACCGCAGCGTGGAGGTGCTGCCCGGCGTGATCTCGCGCGGGAACGCCGTGAACGTCCGGATGGTGGGCAGCGCGCCGCTCGGTCCACCGGGAGCGGTGCAGCCGGCGAGAGCGGTCGCGAGCAGTGCGGTCGTCAGGAGGGAGAGAGCGCTGTGTCGCATGGTGACCCCTTGGGCGGGCGGTCCGGCCGCGGGCGAGGTCTGCGCCGTGGTCGTACCGAACGCGGTGCCGCCAGTATAGGCCGCGCCCCGAGGCGCCCGTCACAGCCCGAGGTAGGCCTCCTTCACGCGCGGGTCGTCCAGCAGCTCGCTCGCGGGGCCCGACAGGGTCACGCGCCCCTGCTCGAGCACGTACCCGCGATCGGCCACGCTCAGGGCGCTGTTGACGTCCTGTTCGACCAGCAGGACCGTGACGCCGCGGCTGCGGATGTCGGCGAGGATCCCCAGCAGCCGCTCGACGATCACGGGCGCGAGCCCCAGGCTCATCTCGTCGACGGCGAGCAGGCGCGGATCGGCCATCAATCCACGGGCGAGGGCCGCCATCTGTTGCTCGCCGCCCGACATGCTGCCCGCGAGCTGCCGGCGGCGTTCGGCCAGGACCGGGAAGAGCTCGTACACACGCTCCATGTCCCGACGAACGTCCCCGCCGCGCGCGCGCCGGAACGCGCCCATGCGGAGGTTGTCCTCCACCGTCATGCGGTCGAAGAGCTGACGCCCCTCCGGCACCTGCACCAGCCCGCGCGCGAAGATCTGATCGGAGCTCGGGCCGATGAGGCTCGCACCATCGAACTCGGCCCTGCCGCGGGCGCGCAACACGCCCGACAGGGCGCGCAGGAGGGTCGTCTTGCCCGCGCCGTTACTGCCGACGAGGGCCACGATCTCGCCCTCGTCGACGTGAAGGTCGATGCCGACCAGCACGTCGTTCTCGCCGTACCCGGCCCGCAAACCGGCGACGTCGAGCAGCGGCATCAGGCGCGCCGCTTCCCGAGGTACGCCTCGACCACGCGCGGATCCTCCAGGACCTCGTCGGGCGGGCCCTGGGCGATCAGCTCCCCGTAGTGCAGCACCAGGATGCGGTCGGAGAGCTCGCGGATCGCGCGCACCACGTGCTCGATGACGAGGATGGTGGTGCCGCCGTCGCGGATGCGGCGGACGATGTCGACGACCTCGCCGATCTCGACCGCGTTGAGGCCCGCCATCACCTCGTCGAGGAGCAGCAGGCGCGGGCGCATGGCCAGGGCCTTGGCGAGCTCGAGGCGCTTGCGGTCGGGTCCGCCCAGGGACTCGGCTCCCGTGTCCGCGACGTCGCCGAGCCCGACGAAGTCGAGCCACTCGCCGGCCTGCGCGCGGGCGGCCGCCATGTCCTTCTCGCGCGCGCCGCCGAAGAGCGCGCCCACCGTGACGTTGTCGCGCACGCTGAGGCCGGGGAAGGGGCGCATGAGCTGGAACGTGCGGCCGATGCCTAGGCGGGCCCGCAGGTGGGGCGCCACGCCCGCCAACGGCCGCCCCTCGAAGAGCAGGCTCCCCCCGGACGGCTCGTAGGTGCCGCTGATCAAGTTGATCAGCGTGGTCTTGCCCGCGCCGTTGGGCCCGATCAAGCCGAGGATCTCGCCGCGCCGTTGGCGGAAGCTGACGCCCGAGAGCGCGGCCAGGCCGCCGAAACGCTTCGCCACGCGGCGCGCTTCGAGGATCGGCGTCTCGTCGCTCGCGGCGGCGGGCGCCCCCGGCGCCGTGCGGCTCACAGGCGGGTCCCCCGGACCGTGTCCAGGAAGTACGCGAGCCCGCGCCGCGGAGCCTCGCGCAGCAGGTCGACCAGCCCACGCGGCATGAGGATGACAGCGGCCACGATGACCAACCCGAAGAACAGGCTCGCGAGGCCCGTCACGGTGCTCGCCAGGATCTCCGACAGGCCGGACAGGATGAGCGCCCCGATGACGGGTCCGATCACGGTGCCCGCCCCGCCGAACACCGCCATGATGATCATGCGCACGTTGAGCGACAGCTCGAAGGCGCTCGACGGATCGATGAAGGTGATCCAGTAGGCGTGGATGCCGCCGGCCAGAGCGCTGAACAGGGCGGCGAGCGCGAACGCCAGCACCTTGTAGCGGGTCGTGGGGATGCCCATGACCTCGGCGGCGTCCTCGCGCTCGCGGATGGCGATGAGGCCGAAGCCGAAGCGGCTGCGCGACAGCCACAGGACGGTGAGCGTCGCGCACGCGAGGAGCGCGAGGCTGAGCTCGTAGAACATCGCCTCGCCGCGGATGAGGGGCAGGATGAGGCCGGTGGCGCGGCCCGTGATGTCGAGGTTGGAGATCACGGCCGCGACCGCCTGCGACAGGGCCAGGGTGGTGATGGCGAAGTAGTGCCCCCGCAGCCGCAGCACCGGGATGCCGAGGAGGAAGGCGAACGCCACCGCCACGGCGGCGCCGACACCCAGGCCGGCGGCGAACGGCAGGCCGAGTTGCACCATGGCGACGGCGGTGCCGTAGGTCCCGAGCCCGTAGAACACGCTGTTGCCGAACGACGGGTATCCCGTGTAGCCGCCGATGATGTTCCACCCCTGCGCGAGGACGGCGAGAAGCAGGGTACTGATGCCGAACTGGACGATCACCGGCGAGAGCGTGAAGGGCACGAGGGCGGCCAGCGCGACGACCACCGCGGCCAGGACCCAGCCCCACCACCTCACGCGGAGCACCTCCCCGAGACGGGCACGGGGTTGCAAGGGGCACGGGGTTGCGAGGGGCGCGGGCTGGCGGGGGGCGCCGGCACGCGACGGGCGCCGGCGCCAGAGCGGCACCGGGTCGCGGGCGGCCACCCCGGGCGCGCCACGTGCGCGGAGGTCGGCGCGCTGGGGCGGGTCATGCCGTCCTGCCAAGGATGCCCGTAGGGCGCACGATCAGGACGAGGACCAGCAGGCCGAGGCTGATCGCATCGCGGAAGGTGGGGCCGAGCCACAGGCTTCCCAGGGCCTCCGCGAGGCCGAGGACGATGCCGCCGACCACGACCCCGACGACGTTGTCGAGGCCGCCGATGATGGCGATGGCGAACGACTTGGCGGTCAGCGGCACGCCGACGTAGGGCGTGAGTTGCCCCACCATGCCGTACAGCACGCCCGCGGCTCCCGCGAGCCCGACGCCGATGCCGAAGGTGAGGCTGTAGGCCAGGCGAGGAGGCACGCCGTAGAGGCGCGCGGCCTGCAGGTTCTGGGACGTGGCGCGAATCGCGCGGCCCCAGCGGCTGCGGCCCAGGAACAGGGCGAGCGCGCTCGTGAGCACCAGGGCGACGCCGAAGGCGAGCAGGTTCACGAGCGGGACCGTCAGGCCGAGGATCTGGAAGTTGTTGCCGGCGTACGCCGGACGGATCGCCCTCAGGTCAGCGCTGAACACGATCTGCGCGAGGTACGTCAGCACCACGTCGAGACCGAAGGTGACGAGCAGCATGTTGAACATGGGCGCGCGCACCAGCAGGTTCAGCAGCGTCGATTGGGTGAGGTACCCCACGCCGAACATCACGACCATCACCAGCGGCAGGCTGGCGAACGGGTCGAGCCCGACGAGGGAGAACAGGTAGTACGCCAGGTACCCGCCGAGCATGATGAAGGCCCCATGGGCGAGGTTGATGATGTCGAGCACGCCCCACACGAGCGCGAGCCCGAGCGCCATGAGAGCGTAGAGGCCGCCGAGCAGGACGCCGTTCGTGACGACCTGGGCGACGAGCATCAGGTGGAACGGCCGGCGCACCGCGAGCGCGCGCCGCGCCTACGCCGGCAGGGCGTGGGCGCGGCGGCGGCCGCGGTGCTCAGCGATCGCTCCATGCGGGCATAGGGTACATCGGTTGCGTCGCCATGGCGCCGTTCTCGTACACGGCCGTGAGGTTGCCGTCCTGGACCTGCACCACCGTCTGGGGCAGGTCGATCTGGCCGTTGTCGCCGAACGCGACCTTGCCGTAGAGGCTGTCGAACGAGAGGCCGGCGATGGCGCTTCGCACGGCCGCCTTGTCCAGGCTGCCGGCGGCCTCGAAGGCCTTGGCGAACGCCTCGACGTCGGCCACGCCGGAGGCCGCGTGGTAGTCGGGCTCGTATCCGAAGCGCTTCTGGTAGGCGCTGGCGAACTGCGCGGCGTCGCCGAAGTAGTCGTCCTGGAGGGATTTCGACGGCAACCACGGCGTCATGCCGAAGGCGTAGTTGGCGTCCTGGCCGAGAGCCGAGCGGAAGTCGGCCGTCGGGACGCCCACGGTGAAGGCGTACAGCTTCGGTGCGAACCCGAGGCTCTTGGTCTGGCGGATGAAGTTGAGCACCTCGGTCTCGTGCCCGGCGACGAGCACGGCTTCGGCGCTCTTGCTCTTGAGCTGCGAGATGAGGGTGCTGAAGTCCGACGCGTTGCTGCTGTAGCGCTGGTTCAGGACCACGTCCAGGCCGGCGTCGGCGGCTTGCTTCTGGGCGCCGTCCGCCACGCTGGTGTCGAACGAGTCGTCGGCGTAGAGGATCGCGACCGTGGCGGGCGCGGGATCGAGCTTGCCCATCATCTCGATCGTGCTGGAGAAGTAGGAGCCCGCCGCGGGCAGCGTGCCGAAGACGTTCTTGTAGCCGCGGCTGAAGATCTGGCCGGACGCGCCGCCCCCCTCGATCATGGGGACCTCGTACTTCTCGGCCACGGCGGACGTGACCAGCACGAAGTCGCTCGCGTAGGGGCCGAGCAGGAAGTCGACCTTGTCCTGGGTGAGCAACTGCGTGTACTGCCGCACGGCGAGGTTGTTGTCCGACTGGTTGTCCAGCACCTTGAGGGCCAGCTGGTAGGTGGTGCCGCCGACGCTCACCCCGCCCTGCTGGTTGATCTGGTCGACGGCCATCTGGAAGGCGTCCTTGTAGTACCGGCCGGTGTTCGCGAGGCTGCCGGTGAGCTGCAGGGAGGTGCCCAGCGTGATGGTGTCCTGCGCGATCGCGCTGCCCAGCAGAGCGACCGACAGGGCGAGGATGACGAGGCGGATCGTTCGCATCGGTTTCCCCCTTCTCCGGGGCGCGCCCCGGGCCAGCACGGCTCCTAGAAACGTTCCCCAGCGTACCCCTCCAGGTTCGGCGCGCGGCGCGCGGCGCGCCGTGGCGTACAACGCCCCGCGCCCGGCCGGCGGCAGCGCCTTGGGCGCGTCGCCCGGCCGTCGGGTAGACTGGCGGGTCGTGATCCGCTCCCTCACGCCCGACGAGGTCGTATGGTTCATGGGCCAGGAGCTGCGCTACCTCGGGCACAGCGACCCCCATGGGCTGTCGCGCCGCCTCGGGCCTCGCCTGCGTGACGCCCGCGTCGACAGCGCCCGCTGCTACGTCTACGCGGCGGCCGGCGCGTGGCCCACGGCCGGTGTGCACGTTCGTGCGCCGGCGCCCGAGGACGACGAGCAGACCCTCCACGTCGACAGCCTGTGGCACGACGGCGACCCGGATGGCCTGCGGGCGTTGTCGAGCGAGCTGCTGAGGCGGTTCCCGCACGAGGCCGCCTTGGCCCCCCTGCACGCCCATCCGCGGGCGCGTGTCGCCGAGCTCGCGGACATCCTCGGCCCGCTCGGGTTCGAGCTCGACGAGACTCGACGCTTGCGCTTCGAGCTGGCGGACGTTCCGCCGCTCGGCTCGCCGCTCGTGTTGGAGGCGTGGACGCTGGACGGCGATCCGGCGTTCCGCGACCTCTTCGAGCGCGCCGAGGGGCGCAGCGTCAGCGACCATTACTGGGCGTACCTCAAGCGGCGCCACGGCATGTTCTTCCCGGACCTGTGGTTCATGGCGCGCGAGACGCTCGACCAGGAGGCGGTGGGCTACGCGCTGTGCGGAACGGAACGGCGCGGCGTGGAGGCGACCTACGCGCTCAACGGGGTGGGCGTCCTGCAGGAGCACCGCGGCTCCAGCGAGATGCTGAGGCGGTTGGTCGTGACGACCCTCAACGAGCTCGCCGCGTCCAGCCCGCTCGGCTCGGTCGATACGGAGCTCAGCGCGGCCGACCCGAAGCTCATCGCCATCCTCGAGTCGCTCGGATTCACGACGGTGGAGCGTTTCCCCATGCTGCTGCGCGTGCCGCGGTAGCCGCCATGCTGCGCGTGCGGCGGTAGCCACCATGGTGCTGCGCGTGCGGCGGTAGCCGCCGCGGTGCTGCGCGAGCGGCGGTAGATGTCATGCTGCGCGTCCCGCTGTAGTCGTCGCGGGGTCGCGCGCGGTCGGGCGCGGTCGCGCTCCGCCGAAGGTAGGAGGTACGCGCCGTCGGGCGCCGCTATACTCCGCCCATGAACCTGATCATCCGTTGGGCGCTCAATGCGCTCGCCCTGTGGCTCACCGTGCAGCTGCACGTCGGCCTCTACATGACGCGGCCGGGCCTCGGTCCGTTGCTCGTCGCCGCCCTCGTGCTCGGGCTCGTGAACGCCGTCATCCGGCCCATCATGATCGTGCTGACGCTGCCCCTGACCGTCCTGACCCTCGGGCTGTTCCTGCTGGTCGTCAACGCCCTCGCGCTCGGCGTCGTCGCGGCGCTCACGCCGCTCGCGGTCACGTCGTTCGGCGGCGCCGTCGGCGGCGCACTCGTGCTCACCGTGATCGGTGCCCTGCTGTCGCGCCTGTTCCGCGACGAACGGGGCGCCGCGCTGGGCAGGTAGGCGTCCGCCGGGTACGGCTACGGGCGCCGTCGCCCCCGGGCGCGCGCTCGCACGCCGTGCGCCGGCCGGTCCCCGTCCACGGTCCGATGGGAGCCGCCCCGCTGCGCCGCGCGAGCGGTGGGTCAGCCGAGGTACTTCTCCCAGATGGGATCGATGTCGGGCAACACCCCGTAGGCGCTCGAGAACATGAAGCGGGGCGCGAACGGGCGCCGGAGCAGCGCCATGCCGGCCTCCTGGGGCGTCCGGTCGCGCTTGCGCGCGTTGCAGCGCTTGCAGCACGCCACGACGTTCTCCCACGTGGTCGGGCCACCGCGGCTGCGCGGCAGGACGTGATCGAGCGTCAGGTCGCTGTGGTGGTCGCCGCAGTACTGGCAGCGGTGATCGTCGCGCTTGAACACGTTCTTGCGGTTGAACGCGACGCGTTGTCGGAACGGTCGGCGGACGAAGCGCCGCAACCGGACGACGCTCGGAACCGGGAAGGTGCGGTTGGGGGAGCGCAGGACCTTGTCGCTGTCCTCGACGCGCTCGGCCACCTCGTGCATGAGCAGCGCCACGGCGCGCTTGACCGAACAGACGTGGAGGGGCTCGAAGCTCGCGTTGAGGATGAGGACGCGGGCCGCGTTGACGTTGGCGAGCGGCTCGGCGGCCGGGGTCGCGACGGTCCGGGCCGGCCGCTCGGCGGCGCTTGGCTCGGAGTTGGCCTGGTTCTGCGAGGCGGCGAGTACCTCCCGGAGGGCGTTGGGCCGAGTATAGCAGGCGCCGTCGGCTCAGCGCTCCTCGCGGGCGAGCTCCAGCAAGCGCGCCACCAGCCGGTCGTAGGGGAGGCCCGCGGCGGCCCACAGCTTCGGGTACATGCTGTGGCGGGTGAATCCCGGCATGGTGTTGATCTCGTTGAGGATCACGTCGTCGTCGTCCTCGCGATAGAAGAAGTCGACCCGCGCGAGCCCGGCGGCGTCGACGGCGGCGAAGGCGCGGGCGGCGAGATCGCGGCAGCGCTGTGCGACCGCCTCGGGCACGGGCGCCGGGATGAGGAGGTCGGCGCGGCCGTCGGTGTACTTCGTCGCGTAGTCGTAGAAGTCGCTGCGGTGGCCGATCTCCCCGACAGGGCTGACGTCGGGGTCGTCGTTGCCGAGCACACCGACCTCGAGCTCGCGCGCCCCGACGACGCCGCGCTCCACGATCACCCTGCGGTCGAACGCGAGGGCGGCGCCGACCGCCTCGACGAGCTCCGCTAGGTCGACGGTGCGGCGGATGCCGATGCTCGATCCCAGGTTGGCGGGTTTCACGAATCGTGGCGCGGGCAGTTGCTCCAGGTCGGCGAGGACCTCGTCCCGCCGGTGGTCCCAGCGATGGCGCGTCACGGCGCGGTAGGCCACCTGCGGCAGGTCGTGGGCCGCGAACACCGCCTTCATCATCAGCTTGTCCATGCCCACGGCGCTCCCGAGGACGCCCGATCCCACGAACGGGAGGCCCAGGACCTTCAGGAGCCCCTGCACGCTCCCGTCCTCGCCGAACGGCCCGTGCAACAGCGGGAACACGACATCGAAGGAGGCTGCCGCGCCGTGCTCGACGAGGCGCTCGAGCCCGCCCGAAACGCCGGGCCCGCCGGCGTCCCCCGAGCCCACGGGCCGAGCGTGATGCGCCGGACCGTCGGCCGCCGTCGGAGCGGGCAGTCCCAGGAGCGCGGCCGAATCCGCCAGGGGCAGGAGGTTGCCGGAGCGGGCGATCACCAGGGGGACCACCTCGAACGCGCCGTGTGCGGCCTCGAGCACGCTGCGCGCCGAGGCCAGCGAGACGTCGTGCTCGTCGGACTGTCCGCCGCACAGCAGCAGCACGCGTGTCGCCGGACCCCGGCCGCTCACGGGAAACGCCCTATTATGTGTAAGTTACACACAGTGTGTGCATGCTACGCCGTCGGCCACCCCTCGTCAAGACCGGTCGTCAAGACCGGTGGTAGAGACCGGTGCTCACGGCGCGTCGTCGCGACCGGGGCCGGGCGGCCCCGAGGCACCGCCGTCGTGCCGGCCTTCGGCCGCGGCGTCGGCGCCGCGCTCCTGGCCGCCGCCGGGTGCCGCGCGCCAGCGCGGCTCGCGCTTCTCGAGGAAGGCCCGCACTCCTTCGCGCAGGTCGTCGGTCGTGCGCGCCAGCGCGTTCACCTCGACCGCGTTGCGCAGCCCGTCTTCCAATCCCATCCCGGGCAGGCTCGCGAGCAACGCCTTGGTCATCGCCAGCGAGGACGGGGCGTTGCCGGCCATCGAATCGGCGCGCGCCACGGCGCGCGCGCCCGCCGAACCCGGCTCGACCACCTCGTGCACGAGCCCGAGGCGCAACGCTTCCTCGGCGCTCACCATGCGCGCCGACAGCAGGAGCTCGCGCGCGTGCGAGACCCCGACCTGACGGATCAGGAACACCGCCACCAGAGCGGCCACGAAGCCGATGCGGGCCTCGCTGTACCCGATCCGCGCACGGGCGTCCATCACCGCGACGTCGCACGCGCTCACGAGGCCGGCCCCACCCCCGACGGCCGCTCCGTTGACGGCCGCCACGACCGGCTTCGGGAGCGTCGCCAGACGCAGCAGCAGATCGGCGAACGCCCGCGCGTCTTGACGCTGCGCCTCGCTGCTGCGGTCGGCGATCGTCTCGAGCTCCGCGAGGTCGAGCCCGGCGCAGAACGCCGAGCCGCTGCCCGTGAGCACCACGCAACGCACCGAGCGGTCGCGGGCCGCCTCGTCGAGAGCCCGTCCCAGCTCGTCGCGAAGCTCGACGGACAGGGCGTTACGAACCTCGGGACGGTGCAGGGTCAGGACCCGCACCGCCCCGCGCTGGTCCGTTAGGATGAGGGGCATGGGGCCATTGTAGCGGCGCGCGTCGGGCGCGTCCGGCCGTAGCACCGACGCCCAGCTGGGTGCGCGGGGCTTCGCGCACCCGCGCCGCGCGACGCGAAGGGGGTACGGAGCTGAGCACGACCGACACCGGGACCGCCCTCGCCGCCCTCGACCTCCTCGACTACCGTCGGCGCGTCGCGGAGATGTACCGGCAGGCCCGGGAACCGGGGCGCCCGCCCGCGGAGCGACGGGAACGGTTCCGGCGCGAGCGTGACCGGCTCTTCGGCACGCACCCTCAGTCGCCGTTGTCGCGGGCTGCGCAGAGGGCCTTCGCGGGCCTCCCGTACTTCGCGTACGACGAGGGCCTGCGGGTCGTCGCCGAGGTCGAGGATGCGCCCGGCGAGCCCTTCGAGGTCCGCCTCGCGGAGGACGGGGTGTTGCGCCTGCGGCGCGTCGCGAAGCTGCATCTGGAGCTCGCCGGCCGTTCGGCCGTCCTCGCCCTCTTCGCGCGCCTGGGGTACGGCGGCGGGTTGTTCCTGCCCTTCTCCGACGCTACCTCCGGGCGGAGCACGTACGGGGGCGGTCGCTACCTCCTCGACACGGTGAAGGGGGCGGACCTCGGGTCCGAGGGCGGGGGCCTCGTGTGCGACTTCAACTTCGCGTACCATCCGAGTTGCGCCTACGATCCGCGCTGGGACTGCCCCCTGGCGCCGCCGGAGAACCGGCTTGCGCTGCCGGTCGAGGCCGGCGAGCGCCTGCCGCCGCGGGCGCCCGCGGACGGCGCCGGCGACCGTGTGTCGGCGACGTGACCCGTCACCGCAGAGGGCGCCCGTACAATCGGGCGCTCACCGCCGAGGGCGATCAGGCACCAAGGGCCACGAGGGCAGGAGCCACGAGGGCAGGAGCCACGAGGGATTGCGGCCGTGGATCGGTCGACCAGTCGAGGATGCGGCGCCGACCGCCCGAACCCCACGGGGGCCGCGCCGGAGGTTGCGAGTTCCAACGGGAGGTAACCATGTTCGTCTCAGGGAAGGTCCGCCTCACACGCCAACGCCACCGTTCGAGCCCGCGCCGCATGGCCGCGGGCGTTTCCGCGTTGCTCGTCACGCTGCTGTCCGCCGCCCTCATGGGCGGCTCGGCGTGGGCGCAGTCCGCGCCCGCCGGGACGCTGCGCGTGGGCATGGAGATCCCCGCCAAGCTCGACCCCGCCTTCGCCTCGAGCGACGCCGAGGTCGCCGTGCTCAACGCCGTCTACGACTACCTCGTCGACGTCGACGCCAACAACGACGTGCAACCGCGGCTGGCGACCGACTGGACCGTCTCGGACGATGGCCTGACCTACACCTTCACGCTCGCCGACGCCACCTTCCACGACGGCTCGCCCGTGACGGCCGGAGATGTGAAGGCCACCTTCGACCGGCTGCGCGATCCCGATCAGGGCCTGCCGACCGCGGACCTCTACGCCAACATCTCCGACATCCAGGCCCAGGACGACCACACCGTGGTGTTCACGCTGAAGGACACCAACCCGTTCTTCCTCTACGATCTGAGCGACAACCACGCGCTCATCGTCAAGCAGGGCACCGACGCCCCGGGCAAGGACTTCAACGGCAGCGGGCCGTTCGTGGTCGACAGCTACCAGGCAGAGGACCGCATGGTCCTGAAGGCCAACCCCGACTACTTCATGACCGGCAAGCCCGGGGTTGGTGAGCTCGACCTCATCTTCTTCAGCGACCAGGCCGCGGCGGTGTCCGCACTGCGCGGCGGGCAGCTCGATCTCGTCATGCGCATGCCCACGCCGCTGTACCAGTCGCTCGAGGGCGTGTCGGGCGTGAAGCAGCTGCACGTGGCGACCAACGGCTTCGACCTCGTCCGGCTCCGTACCGACGTCGCACCGGGCAACGACCCGCGCGTGGTGCAGGCGCTGAAGCTCGCCGTCGACCGCAAGGCGATCGTGGACGCCGTCACCCAGGGGCTGGGTGTGCAGGGCAACGACACGCCGATCGGTCCCGTGTACGGCGCCTACTTCGCCGCCGACGTCACGCCCCCCGAGCGCGACGTGGCGAAGGCCAAGCAGCTCCTCGCCGACGCCGGCTACGCCGACGGGTTGCAGCTCGAGCTGCACACGCCCGATACGGGCGACCGCCCCGATCTGGCCGTGGTGCTCAAGGAGCAGCTCGCCGAGGCCGGTTTCGACGTGAAGGTCACGGTCGAGCCCGAAAGCGTCTACTACGGCGACAACGGCTGGCTGCAGGTGCCCTTCGGCATCACCGGCTGGGGCTCCCGGCCGTACCCGCAGTTCTACCTCGACGTGATGCTCAAGTGCGACGCGAAGTGGAACGAGAGCCACTACTGCAACCCGGACCTCGACAAGCTCATCACGGACGCGGGCACCACGCTGGACGATCAGACCCGCGTGGCGGACTACCGGAAGATCCAGCAGATCCTGGCCAGCGAGGGGCCGATCGTGATCCCCTACTTCTTCCCGCAGCTCGGCGCCATCCGTGACGGCTTCACCGGGTTCCAGATGAAGGCCTTCCCCGGGCGTTCGGACCTCGCTGCCGTCAAGGCACCCTGAGCAGGGGCGCGAAGGCGCCCGGACCCGCCCGCCACCCGCGCGCGGATGCACCCCGGGCTCCCTTCGGTCCGCGCACATGAGCGCGCGACCTCATCCCGCAGCGCGCGTCGGGCGCAGGCCCTCCAGGGCCGCCGCCCGACGCGCGCGGCGTAGCGCCGGCGGCGGCCGTGGCTAGCCCGGCACTGCGCTCTGGGCGCTCACCCGCCGCGCTGCGCTTCTTGCGGCTGCTCTACGCGCGCCCCTCGTCCGGACTCGGCGCGAGCCTGGTCGCGCTCTTCGTGGCGCTGGCCCTGCTCGCTCCCGTGGTCTCGCCGTACCGGCCGACCGCGCAGGACCTGGCGTCGCGGAGCCAGCCGCCGTCGACGGCTCATCTCTTCGGGACCGATCACCTCGGGCGCGACGTGTTCAGCCGCGTCGTCGCCGGCGATCGCGACATCTTCCTGCTCGCCGGCGCCGGAACGGCGCTCGCCGTCATCGTCGGCACGCTCGTCGGGCTCCTGGCCTCCTACGCCGGCGGCTGGACCGAGGAGCTCACCTACCGCTTCTTCGACAGCCTCCTGGCCGTACCCGCCCTGCTGCTGGCCCTGCTGCTGCTGGGCTCGCTGGGCCCGTCGCGCACCAGCGTCTTGCTGGTCATCGCCGTCGCCTACACGCCCATCGTGGCGCGGGTGGTGCGCAGCGTCGTGCTCGACACCAAGACCAAGGACTACGTCGCCGCCGCCCGCATGCAGGGGGAGAGCACGGCGTTCATCCTCGGCCGCGAGATCCTGCCCAGCGTGCTGCCCGCCCTCGCCGTCGAGAGCGCGTTGCGCTTCTCCTACGCCATCTTCCTCGTCGCCTCGTTGGGCTTCCTGGGCGTCGGGGTGCAGCCGCCGAACCCCGACTGGGGCCTGATGGTCAACGAGGCGCGCGACTACGTCTACCTCACGCCGTGGGAGCTCGTGTTCCCGGCACTCGCCATCTCGCTGCTGGTCATCGGCGTGAACCTCCTCGCCGACGGCCTCAAGCGCGTGTTGCAGGTGGGCGGCGACACATGAGCGGCACGCCGCTGGTGCGCTTCGAGAACGTCAGCATCGCGTACCGCAACGGCAAGACCAGCGTCGAGGCGGTCCGCGGCGTCGACCTCACCATCGACGCGGGCGTGACCTACGGGCTGGTGGGGGAGAGCGGCAGCGGCAAGAGCACGCTCGCCCTGGCGCTGCTGCAGGTGCTCCCGCCCACCGGGTCGATCAGCTCCGGGCGCATCTTGTTCCGCGGCGAGGACCTCGCGGGGCTCTCTCGCGCGCGCCTTCGCACCGAGCTGCACCGGAGGGTCGCGCTCGTGCCGCAGGACCCCCTGCCGTCGCTCAACCCCGCCCACACGATCCGCGCGCAGCTGCTCGAGGTGCTCGAGCCGGGCGGCCGTGCGGGACGCGATGCCCGCGCCCGCGCCCTGGCCATGCTCGAGGCCGTCGGGATGGCCGATCCCGAGCGGGTGGCGGGCGCGTACCCGCACCAGCTCTCGGGCGGCATGCAGCAACGCGCACTCATCGCCATGGCCCTCGCGGGCGAGCCGGACCTGCTCGTCCTCGACGAGCCCACGACGAACCTCGACGTCACCACCGAGGCGACCATCCTCGACCTCGTCAAGGAGCTGGTAGCTCAGCGCGGCACGGCCGTGCTCTACGTCTCGCACAGCCTGGGGGTCGTCGCGCAGCTGTGCGACCGCGTCGCCGTCCTCTACGCGGGGGAGGTGGTGGAGGACGCCGAGGTTCGCGGGCTCTACCGGAGCCCCCTGCACCCCTACACCCAGGGCCTCCTCGGCAGCGTGCCGCGCCTGGGCAGCAACCGCCGCGACGTCGGCCTGCGCCCCATCGAGGGGCGCATCCCGCCGCCCACCGACCTTCCACCGGGGTGCGTCTTCGCGCCCCGCTGCCCGCTCGCCCTGGACGCGTGCCGCGCCGCGCGCCCTCCCCTCGAGGAGCCCGAGGGGAGGGGACGGCGCGTGCGCTGCATCCGCTGGCGGGAGATCGCGGCCGGCGAGGCCGACCCGACCTCGGGCTCGGCCGTCGCGCCCGCCCGGGCAGGCGCGTGGGCGCGCGGCGAGGACGACGTCCCGGTCCTGACCGCACGCCGCCTGGCGAAGCGCTTCCCGCTGCGCCGCTCCCTCGCCGACCTGCTTCGCGGCGCGCCGCGCCGGAGCGTGCGCGCCGTCGAGGACGTTAGCCTCACGCTGTACGCCGGCGAGACGCTCGGCATCGTGGGGGAGAGCGGCAGCGGAAAGAGCACCGCCGCCCGGGTGGTCCTCGGCCTGGAGAGCGCCTCGGAAGGGGAGGTGCGGCTGGACGGCGAGCTCGTGGCCGCCCGGCTGTCGGCCCGCTCGCGCGAGACGATCCGGCGCCTGCAGATGGTGTTCCAGAGCTCCGACGAGGCCCTCAACCCGTTCCGAACCGTGGGCGCGACCCTCAAGCGGCCGTTCCGGCGTCTCGCGGGCGCCGGACCCCAGGAGGCCGCTCGGCGCGTGGCCGACCTCCTGCGCGCCGTCCAGCTCACCCCGGCCTACGCCGAACGCCGCCCCTCGCAGCTCTCGGGCGGCGAGAAGCAGCGCGTGGCCATCGCCCGCGCCTTCGCCTCCGATCCCGAGGTCCTGGTCTTCGACGAGTCCGTGTCGGGACTCGACGTGTCGGTGCAGGCGGCCATCCTCAACCTGCTGGCGGACCTGCAGGACGAGCATGGCACGGGCTACGTCTTCATCTCGCACGACCTGGCGGTGGTGAGCTTCCTGGCCGATCGCATCGCCGTCGTGTACCTCGGGCGGGTCATGGAAGCGGGGCCGGCCCGGCGGGTGCTCGAGCCGCCGTACCACCCCTACACCGAGGCCCTCCTGTCATCGATCCCGCTGCTGGACCCCGACGCCGAGCGCGGAGGCGTTCGCCTCGAGGGCGAGGTGCCCAGTGCGCTCGAGGTGCCCTCGGGTTGCCCCTTCCACACGCGCTGCCCGCGCTTCCTGGGCGAGGTGTGTCGCACCCAGACGCCACCGTGGCGGACCGACGACGATGGCCTCGAGGTCTACTGCCACATCCCGCTCGAAGACCTTCGCGCGGTCCAGCGCCCGGCGTTCCGGTTCGGCACGGCGGTCGACGAGCCCCGGGAGGGGGGCGGGCATGGCTAGGTTCCTGTTGCGCCGCTCGGGCTTCCTTCTGCTGACGCTGCTGTTCACCTCGATGCTGATCTTCCTCATCACGCAGGCCCTGCCGGGCGACGTGGCGCGCATCGTGCTCGGCCGCGAGGCCAGCGAGCAGGCATTGACCGCACTGCGCCACCAGCTCGGGCTCGACCGCCCGCTGCCACTGCAGTACCTCCGCTGGCTCGGGAACTTCGTGCGCGGCGACTGGGGCACCTCGTTCAGCACGGACCAGGCCGTGCGGCCGCTCGTCCTCGCGCGTCTCGGCAACTCCCTGCAGCTCGCCGGGCTCACGCTGCTGATCGCGGTGCCCACCGCCGTGGCGCTGGGCGTCCTCGCCGCGCTGTACGAGGAATCGTGGCTGGACACCCTCATAAGCCTGGCGAGCCTGTCCGTCGTGGGCCTGCCGGAGTTCGTCACGGGCCTGGTCCTCATCCAGGTGTTCAGCTTCCGGTTGGGGTGGCTCCCCGCCAACTCGTCCATCGCCCCGGACACGGGCTTCTTCCAGGCGTTCCCCGCGCTCGTGCTGCCTGCGCTCACCGCCACGCTCGTCCTGCTCGCGTACGTCGCGAGGCTCACGCGCGCGAGCGTGCTCGTGGAGTTGCGCCGGCCCTACGTCCGCACCGCCGTGCTCAAGGGCGTCCGCTGGCGCCGGGTGGTGATCGCGCACGTGCTGCGCAACGCGCTGCTTCCGACCATCACGGTGGTCGCGATCAGCTTCGGGTGGCTCATCAGCGGGCTGATCGTGGTCGAGAACGTCTTCAACTACCCCGGCCTGGGCCGTCTGCTGACCTTCGCGATCGACCGGCGCGACCTCCCGTTGATCCAGGCGGTGTCGCTCGTCGCCGTGCTCGGCTTCGCCCTCGCGAACCTCCTGGCGGATTTCTTATACGCCGCGTTGAACCCCCGCATTACGCTGCGATGAGCGTTGGCGGGGCCGGAGATGCCCGCCCGCACGCGGATCCGGAGGCGCGACGTGGCACGAGCTCAGAGAGCGCGAGGAGAGGCGTGGCGCGGTTTCGCGCCCGCGCGTTGGGCCCAGCGGCCGTGGGGTGGGGCGCGACCCGGCGGGTCGCGCCGGCGCATGCCCGTCGCCCAGCGGACCGCCGCGCTGGCCGCCGCACTGGCCGCACTGGTCGCGCTCGCGGCGCTGGTGTCCGCCTGCGCGCCCGGGGCCGACGGCCTGCTCGCGGTCCCGACGTTCGAGCTGGTGCCGGACGGCTCCGGACTCGTGCGCGTCGATCCCCCCGGGGTCGGCAGCGGTGCGGCGGTCGTCGAGCTGCACCTTCGCGTCGGGAACCCGAACCCGATCGCCCTCCGACTCGCGGCTCTCGACGGCGAGCTCTACCTCGCCGGCCAGCGCGCGGCGACCGCGGGCTTCCGCGGCGGCGTGGACCTCCCCGCGAACGGGAGCTCGGATCTCAGGCTCGACGTGTCGGTGCCGCTCGCGGGCGCCCCGCGCGTGCTGGCGACCCTCGCGGGGATGGTCGCGGGCACCGCGACCGAGGTCCGGTTGGACGCCACGGTCGGAGTCGACGCCTTCGGCACCCGCCAGACGTTCCCGCCCTTCACCCTGGCGCGCGCCACCGTGAGCTCGCCGCTGGCCCTCCTGGCACCGCGCTTGGCGTTCGATCCCGCGGCGACCGAGCTTCGCGTGGCGGGGCTCGAGCGCGTGGTGGTGAGCCTCGGCGCGACCCTTACGAACCCGGCCCCCATCGGATACCGGGCATCGGCGCCGCGCCTGCGGTTGGTGCTGGGGGGTCACGAGGCCGCCGCCGGCGAGCTCGCCCCGCTCGCGGTCGCGGCGGGCGGCAGCGTGCCGGTGAGGTTCTCGTTCACCGTCGATCCGCTGCGCCTCGGCGCCGCCCTGGCGGCACAGCTGCAGGCCGCCGCGGCCGGCGTGGGCAGCGTGCCCTTCACCGTCGACGGCGGCTGGCGCCTCGAGGCGGCCGGGATCACGTCGCGCGATCTTCCCGCGGCTGAGCTGCTGAGCGCCGCGCTGCGCTGACGCGTCAGTGGTTGCCGAGGTCCAGTCGATCGGCCACCCGGCGCAGCGGCGACGGCAGCCACCAGTTCCAGCGACCGGCGAGGCTCATCACGGCGGGCACGAGCGCCATGCGCACCAGGGTCGCGTCGAGCAAGACGGCGACGCTGAGACCCAGGCCGAGGGTGCGGATGAGCACCACGTGGCTGAAGAGGAACAGCGCGAAGACGGTGATCATCACGGCGGCGGCGCTGGTGATGACGCCGCCGGTGGCGGCCAGCGAGGTGATGACGGCCTCCCTGTCGGACAACCCGGCATCGTGCGCTTCCATGATGCGCGCCACGAGGAACACCTCGTAGTCCATCGAGAGCCCGAAGACGATCGCGAAGATGAACAACGGCGCGCTGGTGTCGATGAACCCCAGAGGCGGACCGCCGCCGAAGAGGCGCGAGAGGACGCCGTGCTGGAAGACCAGCGTGATGACGCCGTACGCGGCCCCCACGGTCAGCGTGTTGAGCACGATCGCCTTGAGCGGGATGAGCAGCGAGCGGAAGGCCAGGCCGAGCAGGATGACCGTCGCCAGGTACACCACCAGCACCGCCCAGGGGAAGCTGCCGTACAGGACGCTCGCCCACTCCGACTCCTGCACGTAGCCGCCGCCGATGCGCACGTCGAGGTTCGCCTCGTGCGCGAGCGCGAGGAGCTGATCGTGCAGCTTCGCGCCGTCGGCGGGCGTGAGCGTACCTCTCGGATACACCCGCACCAAGGCATAGCGCCCTGCCGTGCCGACCGTGGCGCGGACCAGCGGCGCGACCTCGCTGCTCATCGCGATCTCGCGCGAGGCGTAGTACTGGTAGAGGAACAGGCGCGGCACGGTCGACACGGCGACGGGCGAGGTGACGGCCTCGACGCGACCCAACGCGCGCGCGGAGCGCTCGAACAACGAGATCTGCCGCACGCTCGTCGGATGGAAGAAGCCCCTGTCGCCGAAATCGACCAGCACGTCGAACGACGACAGCAGCCCCTCGAGGCCGAGCCCCTCGAGCGAGCGCAGGGTCTGGCGCGCCTCCGTCGCCGGTGACAGCCCGCGCGGCCCCGGGTCCGCCACCTGCATCCAGGCCGCCGGCAACGCCAGCAGGAACAGCGCGCATGCGCCGGCCACCGTCCACGCCAGGCGATGGTGAAGCACGCCCTGCACGCGCTGTCGCCAGAACTCCCGGCTGCGCATGCCCGGCTCCCGGCGGCTCACGCGCAACCAGTTGACCCGGTGGCCGAGCAGGGCGAGCACCGCCGGCAGCGCCGTGAGCGACACGAGCACGCTCACCAGCAGGACGATGATGGTGCCGACGCCGATGGAACGGATGAAGGCCAGCGGCGGCACGAGCAACGCCAGCAGCGCGATGACCACGGTGAAGCCGCTGAACGCGACCGCCTTGCCGGCCGTCAGGGCGGTGCGCTCGGCGGCCAAGCGCGGATCGAAGGTGTGGCGCAGCTCCTCGCGGAAGCGGTTGACGAGCAGCAACGCGTAGTCGATCCCCGTCGCGAGCCCCAGCATCGTCACGATGGTCTGCGTGAACACCGCGAACTCGACGAGCTGCCCGAGCCCGTAGAGGACCGCCAGCGACACCGTGATCGAGGTGACGGCCACGAACAACGGCAGCGCCGACGCCACCAGCGCGCCGAAGGCGACCACCAGGATGAGCAACGAGATCGGCAGACCGAAGACCTCCGCGCGGCCCGCGTCGCGCTCGCTGACGTGCTCGAGCTCCTGCACCGTGGCCGGACCGCCGGCCAGCGTGGCCCTCAGCCCCTTCACGCCCGCGATCACGGCACGCATGCGGGAGGTGACGGCCTTTCCGGTGCGCAGGTCCGGCGCGCGGATGCTCACGAGCGCGGCGGTGTAGCTGCCGTCGGGCGCCACGAGGTCGAGGCCCGTCACGCCGCGGTAGTCGCGAAGCGATGTGACGCCCGGGATGGCGCGGAGGCGGCCCGCGAGCAGGTCGTAGGCCGCGTCGAAGGCCGGGTCGCCGATCTTCGAGCCTACGCCGCGAACGACCATCACCAGGTTGTAGTCGTCGGGCAGCGCGAACGAGGTGCGCAACGTGGCCCGCACGCGCGCCGCGACGCTGTGCGCGGGCACGTCCGGCTGCGCGGTGAGCACCTCGCCGACCCGCGCCGCGAACGGCAGCGACACGCCGATGACGAGCAACCAGGCGGCCAACACCCAGCGTGGGTAGTGGGAGGTGAGGTGGGCGAGGCGGGACAGCATGGGTCGGATCCGGACCTGCGGCCCGCCTAGACGCCCACGAAGCGCTCGATGATGCCGCGGGCGCCCTCGCCCTTGGCGGTCGTCTCGCCGGACACCCGGCCGTCGCGCAGGAACACGATGCGATCGGCGTGCAGGGCGGCGTTCGGATCGTGCGTGACCATCACCACCGTCCACCCCAGATCGTCCACCCCGCGGCGGAGCAGCTCGAGCACCTCCGCCCCCGTATGGCTGTCGAGATTCCCCGTCGGCTCGTCGGCGAGGACCACCACCGGCTCGTTGATGAGGGCGCGGGCCAGCGCGACGCGCTGCCGCTGGCCGCCGGACAGCTGGCGCGGCCGGTGGCGGAGGCGGTCGGTGATGCCGAGCTCGCCCGCGAGCGCCGCGAGCTTGCGCTCGGCCTCGGCGCGGCGCCCGGCGATCTCGGCGGGCAGGAGGATGTTCTCCCGGGCGTCGAGGTTGGGGATGAGCTCGAAGCTCTGGAACACGAAGCCGAGGCGCGTCCGCCTCAGCCGGGTGAGCTCGTCGTCGTCGAGGTCCCCCGTCGCCTCACCCTGGATCTCGACGGTGCCGGCGTCGGGCACGTCGAGGAGGCCGAGGAGGTGCAGCAGCGTGCTCTTGCCGGACCCGCTGGGGCCCATCACGGCGAGGAACTCGCCGCTGCGGACGTCGAGGTCTACCTCGTCCAGCGCGCGGATGTCGAGCTCGCCCAAGCGGTAGCTCTTGCTCAGGCCGGCGGCCCGGATGGCGGGGACGTCACCTTGCGGCATGTTCACTCCAGGAAGCCGAGTGCCCGTGTGGGCGACAGCTTGGCCGCCCTGCGCGCGGGGAGCAGGGAGGCGAGGAAACCAACGAGGGGCGAGGCGATGAGGGCCACGGCGACCAGGCTCCAGGGGACGACCGGGGACAGCACGAAGCCGGTGATGGCGCTGGCGCCCGCGGCGATGACGCGGGCGAGGAGGAGACCGAAGAGCGTGCCCAGAACGGCGCCCACCACCGTCACGACGATCCCCTCGGCGGCGATGAGGCGGCGCACGCCGGCGCGCGTCATGCCGACGGTCCGCAACACCGCGATCTCGTGGCTGCGGCTGACGAGGTTCATCCCGAGGGTGTTGGCGACGCCGAGCGCCGCCACCAGCACCGCGATGAGGAGCAGCGTGTTGGTCGTGAGGAACGAACGCTTGGTGAGCTGGAGGATGAAGCGGCGGTAGTCGGCGTTGAGGGTCACGTCGAGGTGAAGGTCCGGGAAGGCGTTCTCGAGCTCGCTGCGCACGGCGCTCGGGTCGGCGGTGGGAGCTACCGTCAGGACATAGAGGTCGGGCGATCCGCCGCCGAAGAGGTCCATCTGGCGGATGCTCGCCACCACCGTCTCGCCGCCCCCCGTGAAGTCGACCACCACGCCCGCGATCTTGAAGTCGCGGAACCCGTCGGTGGTGCGCAGGGTGATGCTGTCGCCCTTCTGGAGCCCGTAGCGGTCGCGCATGGTGTTGGCCACCAGGACCTCGTCGCCGGCCACCAGCGCCCGGTACCCCTCCGCGTTGGTGCCCTGGCCCTGGATGTACTGGAAGCGCCCGAAGCCGGTGTCGGGGTTGAACCGCTCGGGGTCGACCAGGATCAGCGCGATGGAGCGGCCGCGGCCGCCCGTCGCGGGTTGGAAGCGTACGACGCGGATCCCCACGCCGCTGGCGACGTTCACGCCGGGCAGCGCCTCGGAGCGCTGGCCGAAGTCGGCCGGGAAGCTCACGGGTGAGGTCACGAACAGGTCGCCCACGACCGTCGTGTCCACCCACTCGGCGATCGCCGCGTTGATGCCCGAGACCATCGAGCCCACCCCGATGATGAGCCCCGTGCCCACCACGACGGTTCCGATGGCGACGCCGTTGCGCACCGCGTTGCGGGCGGCGAAGTTGGTGCCGAGCCGCCCCGAGGCGCCGAAGAGCCTCCCGAGCGGGGGCCCGAGCACCCTCAGTGCGGGCGCGAGCAGGCTCGGCGCCGCCAGCGCCACCCCGAGGAAGAACAAGGCCATGGCGACCCCGGCGGCGGCCAACGCCCAGTACCCCGACCACGGCAGCAGGCCCACGACGACGCCGAGGAGCAGGAAGCCCCACCCGAGGGCGACCAGGCGCGGACGCTGAAGTTCGTCGGTGTGCCGCACGGCTGCCAGCGGCGGGGTGCGCGAGGCGCTCCTGGCGGGCACGATTCCGGCCAGGAGCGCCGCCACCACCCCGACACCCGATGCGATGGCCGCGCTGCGGACCGGAATGACGAGCGTCCGGAACTCGAAACCGAGGCTCAGCGCGTTGAGGCGCGTGATCAGGTACGCGAGCCCCACGCCGAGCACGAGGCCGGCCACGACGCCGAGGATGCTGAGCGCCGCCGCCTCGTACAGCGCCAGGCGGCGCACGTCGCCGCGCGTCATGCAGATGGTCCGGAGCAGGGCGTACTCGCGGGTGCGCTCCACCACCGACGCCATGAAGGTGTTGTAGGCCATGAAGCCGCCGAGCGCGAGGAGCGTGATGGCCAGCACGCTCAGGCCGGACTGCAACGTCTCGACGATGCCCGACGCGATGTCGCCGCTGGTTGCCGGGTACGTGACGGTCAGCGTGTCGGGCAGTCGCGCCTCGAGCCGGGTCCGCACGTCGTCGACGGCCACACCGTCCGCGACGATGACCTCGATGTGCGACGCCCTGCCCTCGAGCCGGAGGATCCGCTGCAGGTCGGCCAGGGCCGTGATCCCGACGCGCCCGCCGTTGGTGCTGGCGACGCCGAAGCGATCGTCCAGCAGCCCGGTCACGCGCAGCGGCGCCTCCCCGAACTGGGTAGCGAAGCGCACGGTGTCGCCCACCGCGATGCCGCGGCTTCGGGCGAAGCCGTCGGCGATGGCCACCCCCATCGAGCCGCTCTGGGGCAGCGTTCCCGACGACGTGCGGGCGGGCAGGTCCTGCGGCACGTCCGTCACGCGCCCGCTGAGCTGGAAGCCGGTGTCGACGCCCGGGATGACCGAACGCTCGAACGTCGACACCTCGCGGACCGGCTCCGCGCGGGTGTTCAGCACGGGGTAGGCGGCGGCGACGCCCTGGGTCGAGCGGACCTCAGCCAGCACCGGGTCGATCTCGAACACCGCGCGGCCGCCCGCACCCGGCGTGACGAGCAGCGCCGCCTTGCCCGACGCGGCCTGCAGGGCGCTTCGGACGTTGGCCTCCACGTTCGCCCCGACCGACAGCGTGGTGAGGACCGCCGCGATCCCGAGCCCGACACCCAGGACCGTGGCCGCGCTGCGCCACGGGTGGCGGTAGAGATTGCGGATGGCGAGCCGGAGAATCGTCGTCACGGCCACCAGTCTACATGGCCCCGCGGGACGCGCCGGACGCCGTTGCGAGGACGCCTCGCGGCCCCGTGGCGCCGGCTCCGGTCCTCAGGCGATCTGGTCGACGGGCACCAGGCCGGCGAGCCAGCCGAGACGCCGCAGGTTCACGCGCGACACCAGCGTCGCGAGGGTGAGGCCGGTGAAGCACGCGTACACGCGCTCGAGCGTCTCCGGCCGCGCGCCCCGCCGCGGCAGCCGTTGCAGCATGCGGTCCGCGTCGCGCAGCGCGCGCCGCCAGTCCTGTGGCCGCCCGGCGGCCAGCAGGTGGAGGTAACCCGTGAGGTAGCGCCCCACCAGCATCTCCGAGCGGCGCCACCCCCGGTAGTAGCGCTTGATCGTGACGATGTCGTTGCGCAGGGGGAGGTAGGCCGTGCGCGCGGCGAGGCGGCGGCTCCGACCGCTCCACAGGTGGAAGACGGGTGCGTCGGGCAGGACGTCGGCCTCCCAGCCCGCCTCGAGGTATTCGATGAGGGCGGCCGGCTCCGTCCCGTACATGAAGTAGCCGGGCGGGCTGGGCGGGATGGAGCGCGCCGCCTCGGTCCGCAGGACGACCGCCCCAGCCAGGAACCCGTGCGTCGGCAGATGCCGCTCCCCGTCCGTGTCGGGCAGGTACGACGTCCGCGCGCGACGGCCGGTGGAGGGGTCGAAGAAGGGGAGCGCGGCCACACCGAGCTTCGCGCCACGGCGGCGGAAGTGGTCCACCACGCGGGCAAGGGTGTCCGGTCCGGGGAAGGCGTCATCGTCGAGCTGGAACACGAGGCCACCGCGTGCCAGCGCGATCGCGTCGGGCAAGGCGTCGAAGCCGCGTGCGGAGTCGTTGCGGAGCACCCGTACCTCGGGGTGCGAGCGGCGCAGCATGTCGGCCGTTCCGTCGGTCGAGGCGTCGTCGATGACGATGACCTCGTGGCGCGGCTGGGAGATGTCGCGGATGCGATTCAGAAGGGCGTCCAGCACCTCACAGCGTCGGTGGGTGGGGATGATGATGCTGATCTCGACAACGTCCACCCGATCATTCTAGGCCGAAGGCCCTCCCGGTACCGTCCTGCAGGGGGCGTTCGCAGAGCGCTCCGGCGGGGGCTCAGGCGCCGGAGGGTCGCAGCGAGGCGATGGCTCGGCGGTAGAAGGCCTCGGCCGCGTCCAGCGAGCGTTCGAGATCGAAGGTGCCGTTGGCGCGCTGGTGGGCCCGCAATCCCAGGCGGGCGCGGAGCCCGGGGTCGTCGAGCAGGCGCCCGATGTGGCGCGCCAGGTCGAGCGGGTCCGGGGGGTCGTGGAGTAGACCCGCCGCGCCGTCCTCGAGGAGCTCGCGCATGCCGCCCTCGCTGGAGCCCACGATCGCCTTGCCGAAGCTCATCGCCTCGAGGCAGGTGTAGCTCTGATTCTCGAAGCGCGACGGGAAGACGCACACGGTCGCGCGGCGGTAGCGCTCGACCAGCGCTGCGCTGTCGAGTCGCCCCAGGAACTCCACGCGCTCGCGCACCGCGGGATCGATGAGCGAACGGAGGTGAGCCACGTAGCGGTCCTGGGACGGCGCCTGGCCCGAGACGGCGCCCGCCAGCTCGATGCGGGCGTCCGGGCGGTCGCGCAGGACCTCGCCGGCCGCCCGCATGAGCGTGTCCGCGCCCTTCCAGGCGTTGAGTCGCCCCACGAACAGCACGACCGGCGGCCCCGGCGGGTTCGGGCACGGCTCGCTCGCACCGATGCGGTTGGGGTTCGGGTACGCGCTCACGTGTCGGCCGTCGAGGCGCAGCGCGGCCAGGAACGGCTCGACCGTGATGGACGTCGGGCACGTCAGGTGAGTGGCGCGGCCGGCCTGCCGCCGTTCCATCGATGACGCCACGGCGGTGACCCATCTGGGTGCGACGCGGTCGATGAGCTCGCTGTAGGCCATCGGGGTGTGGAGGCGCACGACGAAGGGGACTCCGGGGTGGCGGTCCGGGTCGTACCAGGCGGCCTCGCCGAGGTGGTCGGCCGCCTCGACGAGCTGGAAGCCGCCCTGCGCGACGAGCCGGTGTAGGCGTGCCGCCACCTTGCGCCGGTACACGATCTCGCCCGCGATACCGCGCAGCGCGAAGGCGGCCATCGTGCGGGTGTCGAGCACCTCGGGCAGCTCCGCGCGCGCCGGCGTGACGTAGTCGATGGTGACCCCGCCGACGGTCTCGACGGCGTCGCGGTCGGCGCCCCGGCTCACGACGTGGACGGTGTGGCCGCGTTCGGCCAGCCCCTCGGCCAGGTTGCGCGTGTAGGTACCGATGCCCGAGCTGAAGGCCTGCGGGGGGTACTCGATGGTTGCGAGCGCGAGACGAAGGGGGGGAAGCATGGCAGGCGACATCGTAACAGGGCCCCTGCGGCGCCTTCGGCGTATCGCGATGCGAAGCGCGCGCCCGGGCGCGGCCCCGCCCACCGGTCGGGCCGGCGCGTCGGCGGCCGCGCCGCCGCGGCCGCGTCCGAGCGCGCCGGGTAGTGCGGGCGGTCCCCGCCTAGACGGTGCCGGGACCGTGCCCGGGCGGGGTTCCGGCCGCTCCCAGCGAGCGTCGCGCGAGCAGGTAGCCTCCGAGCATCGGCCCGATCAGGAACGTCGAGTAGTACGTGATGACGCGCCACACGAGCACCACCGCCGGCACCGAGGAGCCGCCGCCGCGTGCCAGCAGCAGGTAGGAGATGCCGAGCTCGAAGAAGCCGCTGCCGCCGGGCGTGGGGACGAACGTCGCCATGACGTTGATGACGGTGAGCGCGGCCGCGATACCGGCCAACGACACCTGCAGGCCGAGTCCACGAGCGAGCAGGAACAGGATGCTGTAGAAGCTGAGGCCGGCGAGCAGGCTCAACGCCTGAACGATCAGGTAGAAGCGCGCGGGGGCGCTCGCGAACATTCGGTTGGCCTCGAGCATGGCGTCGACGAAGCGCAGGCCGCGGCGCCGCCAGCGGATGAGAGGGCCCCGGAGGACGGCGCGGGAGACCGGCTCGAGCCACCGCAGGCGGAACTGCACGACGTACGCGACCCCGGCCGCGATGACCAGCGCGAGGGCGCCGAGCGCGAGCCACAACGGTGTGCGCGGGTAGAGTCGCTCGAAGTACAAGATGGCCAGCGCGATCGGCATCGTCCAGCTATGGAACAGCGCATCGGCCCCGAACACCGCGACCCCCACCGCCCACGCGCGGCTGCCGCGCTCCCCGTGGTGCTGCAAGGTGAGCGCGATGGCGGGCATGTTGCCGCTTCCGCCCGGCGTCACCGTCGCACTGAACATGCCCAGGATGTGCGCGCGGATGGCGTGATGCAGGTGCAACCGGAAGCCCAGGCGGCCGCACAGCACCTTCAGGCGCATCCCAGAGAACAGGAACGCGAGGCCCAGGGCCACCACGGCGGCGACCACGGTCGACGCCGGCATGCGGCGAACGGCCAGGAGGTCGGAGACCGAGCCGACGTGGAAGATCACCCACGCAAGCCCGGCGGCGCTGAACAGCAGCGACAACACCAGGGGTCGCCAGATGGTCTTCACGCGGCGCCCTCGCGGAGCGCGGCGCCGTCCTCCACCTCGCGACCCGCTCCGAGCCGAGCCGCCACGCGCCTCGCGATGGCCGGGGTCCCCACGCGCGGCGCGCGTTCGCGCGCCCTGCGTTGGAGCCGCAGCAACGCATCGCGGTCGCGGCCGAGCTCGACGATGGCGTCCACCAGCTCGGACGGGCGGGGGAGGTAGCTGCCGATCCGGTTGCGCGTGCAGTAGTCGACGTTCTTCTTCTCGTTCGCCGCGGCGAAGCTGGTGTGCAGCATCGGGCGGCCCAGCACCAACGCCTCGGTCGTCACGCCGGGACCGGCCTTGCCGACAACCACGTCGCTGGCAACGAACCAGTCGTGCAGGTTGTCGACGAAGCCCTCCACCCGCACGGCGCCGGGCGTGGCGCTGCGGGCCAGCGCCGCGAGCCGTTCCCGGAGCGGCTCGTTCCCGCCGCAGATGGCGACGTACTGGAGGTCGGGTCGTTCGCGCACCACCGTCCGGACCGCGGCCTCGAGCTGGCCGCCGATCCCCTCGCCGCCCGCCACGTGAACGGCGGTCATGCGCTCGTCGGCCAGCGCGAGGCGGCGCCGTGCCGCGGCCTGGTCGCGATCGGCGTCGAGGAAACGGGGGTGGACGGGGTAGCCGGTCACGCGCAACCTCGACGCCGGCACGCCGTGCGCCGCGAGCTGGTCGCGGCACGGCTCCGTGGCGACCATCAGCTCGTCCATGCGGCGCTCCGCCCACAGCACGTTCCCGTCGAAGAGCTCGGTATCGACGCCCAGGACGGGGACGTCCACGTCGCCGCGGGCGGCGGCGGCGGCGAGCGCGCGCAACGGCATGAAGTGCACGCACACCACGAGGTCGATGCCGTGGTTCCGGACGTAGTCCGCGGCGTGGCGAGAGAAGGCGGCCAGGACGCGGTCCTGGACCCAGCTCATAGCCGACGCCGGAACCGCCGTTTCCATCGCACGCTGGCCGACGTTCGCCCAGGTGGGGTGGCGCAGGAGCCAGCTCCAGGTGCTCTTGTGGCGCCGGTCGAGCTCGACGTCCCCCACCGCGGCCATGAGGTCGAGCACCCGCACGTCGAAGCGCCCCGGGAAGGCCGCCTCGAGACCGGCATGGATCGCCCCGGCGGCCGCGCGATGCCCGCCGCCGGCGGCGATCATGGCGATGAGGATGCGTGCCTGGCCGCCGGTCGCGTCGCGGGGCCGTTGCGTCTCCGCGGCCATATCGAGCCATCCTACCATCGCGACGCAGCCTCGCTCGGAGCGCGATGAGGGCGCGGCACGCGTCCGGCACGCGCCGCGCGCGCCGGCGCCAGCCGTCGCCCGCCGCTCAAGCGGCGTAGAGGGCGGCGACGCTGCGGCGCAGGCCCTCCTGCCAGCTCACCCGCGGGGAGTACCCCAGGTCGGTGCGTGCGCGCTCGATCGAGAAGTGGACGTCGTGGGTCATGAGGCCGGCGCGGTAGCGCGTGACGGGCGGCTCCGTGCGGGGGAAGAGCATGCCCCAGGTCGCCTCGAGCCCGCTGGCGACCGCCTTCGTGGGTGTGCCCGGGAGGCGCAACCGGGGCGGACGCTCGCCCAGCAGGCGGGCAAGCTCGCCGAACACCTCGCGCCAGCTCGGCATTCCGTTGTCGGCCAGCACGTACACCTTGCCGGGCGCCTCCGGACGCTCGACGGCGAGCCGCACGCCGTGCGCCAGGTTCTCGGCGTACACCGTGTTGATCACGCTGTCGCCGCTGCCCACGAACGGCAGGGTGCCGCGCTCGAGCGCCCGAGCGACGCGGCGGAAGCTCGGGTCGCGCGAGCCGAAGGGCCACAGCCCCGGGCGGATGATGACGCTCTCGACGCCTTCGGCCCCCGACACCAGATCCTCCGCGAGGATCTTCGAGTGGGCGTACGGGTTGCGGAGGTTGTCGCGCGGGACCTCGCACGGGTCGGCGTTGCGGAACCCCTGGTAGCGGTGGACCGCCACGCTGGAGATGAGGACGAAGCGGACGGCTCCGCTGCGCGCGGCCTCGCTGAGCAGGTGCCGCGTTCCGAGCACGTTGGTGCGGTAGAAGGCATCCCAGCGCCCCCAGTCGGCGACGCGCGCCGCGGCGTGGACGACGGCGTCCATTCCGCGGGCAACGCCGTCGACGGCGTCTGGATCGCTGAGGTCGGCGCGAACGAGCTCGAAGCGCGGGTGATCGAGCACTGCGCTGAGGTTTCGCACCTCGCCCCAGGGCGAGGCGAGGGCACGGACCCCGTGCCCGTCAGCGAGCAGGCGATCTGTGATGTGGCTTCCGAGGAAGCCGTGGGCTCCCGTAACAAGAACGTTCATGCCGAGGTGGGCCGGGCGGGCGTCGAGCCTGCGACGGCGGCCCCATCCACACTACCAGCCCGCGCCGCGGGGCGGGGCGGCGGGGGTGGGTCAGCGCCGCAACAACAAGCCCTGGTGCGCCAGCGAGAAGAGGTCGGTCGACAGCCCGATCGCGAGGTGGAGGAGCGTGGAGTAGACGATCGAACGACTGCGAAGCGCGATCACGCCGAACACCAGGCTGGCCGGGATCGCCGCGAGGACCTCCGGCATCGGCTTCCCGAGGTGGACCAGCGAGGCGGCCAGCGTCTGCACCCAGAGTGCGGCGACCGGTCCCCACGCCGTGTCGAGCAGCCGTAGCAGGAAGCCGCGATAGAAGAACTCGAAGGCCACGTAGTACAGCGCGTAGATCCCCGCCCAGGCGGCGATGGTCGCCACGCTGCGCCCCACCCAGGCGCCCGCCCACGGGTACGTCGCTTGCAGGCCCGCGTCGAACGAGCCCAGGTACATGAGGGGCACGGCGATGACGGCGCCGGCGGCGGCCGCTCCGAGACCGAAGCGGGCGTCGCCCCAGCGTAGGCCGGCGACGCTCGCGCTCATGCCCACGGCGCCCATCAGGAGGGCGGGAACGATGAGCAGGAAGACGAGCGACCACGCGACGGTGAGCGCGGCGTGCGGGAGGTTCCGAGGAGCCATCCCGAGCAGCGTCGGGCCGGGGCTGGCGACGTACCAGAAGCCGACCTGCAGCACCATGGCAGCGAGCAGGAGGAACCACAGACGGGAGGAGTCGCGTTCGAACAGAGCGGCGAGGTCGGCCAGGACGAGCCTGAGCGCGGCCAGGGGCCCGCGTTGGCTCATAGCTCCTTCTGGTACATCCGGTACGTCTTGTACAACGTCGCGCCCGTGGCCGCGATCCCGTTGTTCATGGCGTCGTTGTCCTCCAGGATCCAGCTGCACTCGCCGCCGGTCCAGCCGAGCGCCTGGCCGCGCCGCACGCTCTCGTCGATCAGCAGGATGTCGAAGCCCTTGTTGCGATACTCGGGTAGCACGCCGAGGATGGCGAGCCGCCCCTGGTTGATGATGCGCTTGCGGTTCAGCAGGTGGAACAGCCCGGTGGGCAGCAACCGGCCGTTGAACTTGGCGAACACCTGATTCGCGTCCGGGATGGTGATGGCGACGCCGACCGTCTCCCCCTTGTACTCCAGGAACAGCGCCATCTCCGGCTCCATGATGAGCTTGAGGTCGCTCGCCATGAAGTCGAACTCCTCGTCGGTGGCCCTGACCTGGCCCCAGTTCTGCTCCCACGCGACGGTGTAGATGCGCTTGAGCAGCTCGACCTCGCGCTTGAACTGCTTCATGTCCGCCGACCGCACGGTCACGTCGTAGCGGCGCCGCACGCGCGCGGCCATGCGCGGGAGACGCTCGGGGATGCCGGCGGTGATGTCCACCAGCCAGGCGTAGAGGTCCTTGGCCTTGCGGTAGCCGGACGCCTCCGCCCACGCCGGATACGCGGGCGGGTTCTGCGGCATCATGATGAAGGGGCGCGTGTCGAAGGCGTCGATCTGGAAGCCGGCGCCGTCGTCCATGGTGGGATTGACGGGACCGCGGACGGCGGTGCGCCCCAGCGCGCGCGCCTCGTCCTCGACGGTCCGGTACAGGGCCGCGGCGACCTCGTCGTCCTCGGCCTCGAAGAAGCCGAAGAAGGCGAGGTTCTCGCCGAACTGGCGGTTGTGCGCGCGGTTGTCGATGCACGCGACCCTGCCCACGACACGGCCGTCGCGACGCGCGAGGTACAGGGTGCGCGAGGCGTTCTTGTAGAACGGGTACTTCTTCTCGTTGAGCTTGTCGAGCTCGCCCATGCGCAGCGGCGGGACGAACACCGGGTCCCCGGCGTACTTCTTGTACGGGAGGTCGACGAACGCGGACAGCTCGCGGCGGGTCTCCACCTTGCCGACGTCGATCATGCGCGCCAACCGCAGGGCACCTGGGATCGGATCACGGTCCGCTCCGCGTCAGATCACGCCGAGCCCGCGACCGACCTTCTCGAAGGCGTCGAGCAGGCGGCCGAGCTGGTCGGCGGTGTGGTTGGCGTTCACGCTGGTCCGGATGATGGCCTTGCCGGGCGGCACGCCGGGCGGCAACGCCGGCGTGGTGAACACGCCTTCCTCCCACAGGCCCTTCCAGAACGCCATCGTGAGGTCGTCCGGGCCCACGAGCACCGGTACGATCGGCGTCTGCGAGCCGAGGGTGTCGAAGCCGAGCCGGTCCATCCCGTCGCGCAGGTGCGCGACGTTCTTCCACAAGGTCCGGCGGTGCTGCGGCTCCGTCTCCATGATGTCCAGGGCCGCCAGGGCGGCGGCCATCTGCATGGCGGGCAGCGCCGCCGTGAAGATGAACGGGCGGGCGTGATGCTTGACGTACTGCACGACCTTGTGGTCGGCGGCCATGAACCCGCCGACGCTCGCGAAGGACTTCGAGAACGTCCCGATGATGACGTCGACGTCGTCCTCGAGCCCGAAATGCTCGCCGGTTCCGCGTCCGTGCTCGCCCAGCACTCCCGTCGCGTGGGCGTCGTCGAGCATCAGGCGCGCGCCGTAACGGCGCTTGAGCTGCACCAGGCCGGGGACCTCCGCGATGTGGCCGCTCATGGAGAAGACACCGTCGGACACGATGATGCGTCCGCCGGGCTTGCCCTCGTCCATGGCGAGCAGCCTGTCGAGATGGTCGAGATCGTTGTGGTCGTACTTTCGCAAGGTCGCGAAGGACAGCCGCGCCCCGTCGTACAGCGAGGCATGGTTCTCACGGTCGTAGTACACGATGTCGTGCCGGCCCGCCAGGGCGCTCACGACCGACAGGCAACCCAGGTACCCGGCGCTGAAGGTGAGCACCGACGGCTTGGCCAGGAACGCAGCGAGGCGCTGCTCGAGGGTCTCGTGCAGCGTGAGGGTGCCGGTGAGGAAGCGCGAGCCGGTGCAGCTGGTGCCGAAGTCGTTCAGCGCGCCACGGGCCGCGTCCTTCAGGCGATCGTCCTGCGTCAGGCCCAGGTAGTCGTTCGACCCGGTGATGACCATCTCGCGGCCGTTGACGCGCACCGTGCCGCCATGTTGGGCGGCGATCGGCTTGAAGTAGGGATGCACCCCGGCGGCGGTCGCCTGCTCCGCGCGGTTGAACAGGTAGGCCTTCGCGAACGCGTCGTGCGCTCTGGGAGCGGAGCGCGCGTCGTTTCCTTCGCTCAGCACGGCATCCAGGCGGGTGTCAACGGCATCTGACAAGACGTCCTCCATCGGTACGGCAAACCAATTGCGACACTATAGCATGCCCCTCTTCGGGCCGTCCGGGACGGAATCCGTCCCGCCACACCCTACGGGACCGGCGCTCTGGAGCGCAAGCGTGGTTTTCGCACTCGCCGGTACCGCGCCGCAGTCCGCGTCGGCGGCCGCCTCCCGCAGGGTCGCCGCGCGCGGGCGGGCGCCCCTCGCGGCCCACGTCCGCTCGGCATGTGACCCAATCGCCCCGGAGGCAGCGGATCCGCTGGCTATACTCGAAGCGTGACAGACAACCTAGTGGCCGGGACAGCCGGGAGGGTGACCACCGTGGAGCTGTCGTCGGCTCGACCCGTGACACGACCCGCCGACGTGGCCGATGCCGCCATCGTCCACCGACTGTACGAGAAGACGCCCGGCTACTTCGACGTCATCTCGATCCCGATCCCCACGCTCGCCGAGGTTCGCACCGACCTCGGGACGGCCGCGCGGGATCCGCGCCGGTTCACCGAGCTGGTGACGGTGCCGCTGCGCTCGGCCGCGCTGCACGACGAGACGCTCGTCGATCCGACCAGCGGGCGCCAGGTCGTGGGCTACCTCGATTACAAGATCGACTACCCCAGCGACGGGGACGCCACGGTCAACCTCCTGCTCATCCACGGCGAGTTGCAGAGTCGCGGCCTCGGCCGCGATTGCGTCCGCGATCTCGAGCGCCGCCTGCGGGGGCGTGTGCGGCGCGTCCTGGCCAGCATCTACGGTCAGAACCCGCGCGCGCGGCGCTTCTGGGAGGGGCTGGGGTACGCCTTCGCGATCGACGCCAAGCCGATCCTCGACTGGTACGCCAAGAGGCTGGCCTGAGCCGCGTCGAGGCGACGCGCGTCACGCACGTTCGCGTCTCGCGGTACCATCACGCATGAAGCACGTCGTAAGCGTGTCGTTGGGATCGTCGAGCCGCGACACCGATCAGACCGTCACGATCCTCGGTGAAGACGTTCGCATCGAACGCCGCGGCACGCAGGGCGACGTCGAGGCGGCGAAGGCTCAGATCGCGGCGCTCGACGGTACCGTCGACGCCATCGGCCTGGGCGGCATCGATCTGTTCCTGCCGGTGGGAGGTCGTAGGTACTACTTCCGTGACGCGCGGGCGCTCGCCGCGGCCGCGCAGCGGACGCCGGTGGTGTGCGGGGCGGGACTCAAGAACACCCTCGAGCGCGCCATGGTCCGCAAGCTCGGGAGCGACATCGCGTGGTCCGGCACGAAGGTCCTGATGGTGTCCGCGCTGGACCGCTTCGGCATGGCAACGGAGCTCGTGGACCAGGGTGCGCGCGTGCTGTTCGGGGACATGATGTTCTCGTTGGGCCTCGAGATCCCCATCTATCGCACCTCGACCCTGCACGCCCTGGCGCGGGTGCTCCTGCCCGTCCTCGTCCAGCTCCCGTTCGCGTGGCTGTACCCGACGGGGAGCGCCCAGGAGAAGGGCGCCACGAGCGAGCGGTACGCGCGCCGGTACGCCTGGGCCGACGTGATCGCCGGGGACTGGCACTACATCCGGCGATACGCGCCGGCGGACATGACCGGGAAGACGATCCTCACGAACACGACGACGGATACGGACGTGGCCTTCCTGCGGGCGCGCGGGGCGGCGCGGCTCATCACCACGACGCCCCGGTTCGGCGGACGGAGCGTCGGGACCAACCTGCTGGAGGCGGCCTTCGTGGCCATCGAGGGCGCATCGGGCGAGCTCCCGGCGGAGCGCTACGCGGAGCTCGTCGAACGAGCCGCGCTGGCGCCGTCGGTCATCGACCTCCAGAGCTGACGTCCGGGCGCGCGCGGGCGAGCCCGAGAGCCGCCGTCGGGGCGCGCGCCGCGGGGCGCGAGCGGGTCCTGGGGGCCGGGCAGCAGGTGCTACACTGCGCCTGATAGACTGTGCTGCGCCTGGAACCCCAGTAGGCGCGCCCCCGGGATCGCCCGGGCCGGCGCGCCGATGTCAGCCGGAGGCCCCAACATGATCAGTGTGACGGAATTGCGCAGCGGCACCAAGGTGGAGATGGACGGCAGCCCGTGGGAGTGCCTGGACTATCAACACCAGAAGATCGGCCGCGGCGGTGCCAAGGTCGTCGGCAAGTTCCGCAACCTCGATTCGGGCTCGATCGTGGAGCGTACCTTCAGCGCCACGGAGAAGTTGCAGGACATCTTCATCGACTATCGCCAGATGCAGTACCTGTACGCCGACGGCGACCACTACACCTTCATGGACACGGAGACCTTCGAGCAACCCATCTTGACGCGCGAGCAGATCGGCGACACCGCCAGGTTCCTCAAGGAGAACCTCGAGGTCACGGTCGACTACTTCCAGGGGCGCCCCCTGAAGGTGACCCTGCCGAACGTGGTCGAGCTCGAGATCACCCGGACCGATCCCGGGATGCGCGGCGACACCGTCTCGGGAGGCACGAAACCCGCCCTGCTCGAGTCCGGCGCCACCGTCAACGTGCCGTTGTTCATCGATCAGGGCGAGGTCATCCGCGTCGACACCCGCAGCGGCGAGTACCTGGGACGCGCGTGATGGACGTCAAGGACATCAAGAGGCTTCTCGACGCGTTGGCGTCCTCGGAGGTGCGGGAGTTCACCTACGAGACCGGGGAGTACAAGCTGAGCGTGAAGCGCGGTCCGTCCGACGCGCCCGCTGCCGACGCCCGCGCGTCGAGCGCGCCGGCCGCCGCCGCGGTGCCCGCCGCGCCGGCGTCGCCCGCGGCGGACGCCGCGGCGCCCGTCGACGACGCCACGGAAGCCGCCAGCCGGTGGGACGAGGTGACGGCGCCGATCGTCGGCACCTTCTACGCGTCGCCGGCGCCCGATGCGGCTGCCTTCGTGAAGGTCGGCGACCACGTGCAGCCGGGGGCGGTCCTCTGCATCATCGAGGCGATGAAGCTCATGAACGAGATCGAGGCCGACACCGCAGGCGTCGTGCGGGAGGTCCTCGTCGGCAACGAGGAACCGGTCGAGTACGGTCAGGTCCTCTTCCGCATCGACCCGGATTGAGCGCCGACATGTTCCGAAAGGTCCTCATCGCGAATCGCGGAGAGATCGCGCTCCGGGTCCTGCGCGCCGCTCGCGAGCTCGGCATCCAGACCGTCGTGGTGTACTCGCAGGTGGACGAGAACTCGCTGCCCGTGCTGCTCGCCGACGAGGCCATCTGCATCGGGCCCGCGGCTGCCTCCGCCAGCTACCTCAACGTCCGCAATCTGCTGTCCGCCGCCCTCGTGACCGGCGCCGAGGCCGTCCACCCGGGGTACGGATTCCTGGCGGAGAACGCCGAGTTCGCCGAGAAGTGCGAGGAGCACAACCTCGTGTTCATCGGTCCGCGCCCGGAGAACATCCACCGGATCGGCGACAAGGCCGCGGCGCGGCGCCTCGCGGCGGAGGCGGACGTCCCCACGACGCCCGGTTCGGAACCGCTGGCCAGCCTCGCGGACGCGCGTGCGTTCGCCGATCGCATCGGCTTCCCGCTCATCCTGAAGGCCTCGGCGGGCGGCGGCGGCCGCGGCATGCGCGTGGTCCAGAGCCACGGGGACCTGGAGCGCCAGTTCGTCAACGCGCAGGAAGAGGCGCGCGCGGCGTTCGGCAACCCCGAGCTGTACATGGAGAAGTACCTCGAGGAGCCCAAGCACATCGAGATCCAGGTGTTCGGCGACGGGGAGGGGAACGTCGTGCACTTCTTCGAGCGCGACTGCTCCATCCAGCGCCGGTATCAGAAGGTCCTCGAGGAGGCGCCGAGCATGCTCGACGTCGAGCTGCGCGAACGCATCGCCGAGGCCGCGGTGCGCCTGGCGAGGCACATCGACTACCGAGGCGCCGGCACCTGCGAGTTCCTCCTCGACCGGGACGGCAACTTCTACTTCAGCGAGATGAACACCCGCATCCAGGTGGAACACCCGACCACCGAGATGATCACCCGCTTCGACCTCGTGCAGGAGCAGTTCCGCGTCGCCGCCGGAGAGGGCTTGAGCGTGCGTCAGGAAGATGTGCGCCTCGAGGGGCACGCGATCGAGGTGCGCGTCAACGCCGAGGACCCGGACCACGACTTCCGGCCGTCGGCCGGGGTCATCAGCGACGTCCACTGGCCCGGCGGACCGGGCATTCGCGTCGACTCGCACGTCTACGCCGGGTACCGCATCCCGCCGACGTACGACAGCCTCATCGCGAAGATCATCGCGTGGGCGCCCACGCGGGACCAGGCCATCAAGCGCATGGAACGGGCGCTGCGCGAGACCGTCATCGAGGGGGTCAAGACCACCGTGCCGTTCCACCTCAAGGTTCTGGACAACGCCTTCTTCCGTCGTGGCGCCATCTACACGAACTTCATCACCAGGAGGATGTCGACGTGACCGAGGGTGTCGACCTCGAGATCTCCCAGGACGTGCTGTACGGCATCGCGCAGCTCGCGCTCGACACGATCGAGGGCCTTCGCCCCATCGTGCCGCCCGCTCGGGTGGGCGAGATCCTGAGCGGCCGCCGGGCGAAGGGGATCGGCATCGAGCGCGACGGGAACGACGTCTACGTCGACCTGACGGTCGCGGTGGCGTACGGCATCGAGATCCCCTCCGCCGCGGCGCGCGCCCAGCAATCCGTGCGCGAGGCGGTGGCTTCGATGACGGGCCTCGTGGTGCGGAGCGTGAACGTTCACGTCGACGCGGTCGACCTGCCCGAGGAAGCCGCGGGTGGCTAGGCGACGAGCGCGCGAGCTCGCCTTCCGCACGCTGTTCCAGTCCGAGCGCGGTGGCTCGCCGGTGCTGGAGGTGTGGCACCAGTTGCGCGAGGACCTCGCGGAGGAGGCGGCCGACCCCGCGGCCGACGATGCGTACGGCGACCCCGTCGACGCGTCCACCCTCGACTTCGCGGACGCGCTCGTGCGGGCCTACGCCGACCACCGCGAGGAGGTCGACGGCGAGCTGGGCGAGCTCATCACCGGTTGGAGCTTCACCCAGATGGCGCAGACCGACCTGAACGTGTTGAGGCTGGCGGTCACGGAGATGCGCTTCGGCCCGCCATCCCCGCCGGAGGTCGGCATCGAGATGGCGGTGCGCCTCGCGAAGAAGTTCGGCGGGGAGGAGTCCGGTCGTTTCGTCAACGGGGTGCTCGCCAAGCTCTACCGGCGCCTGGCGAGCCGCGAGGCCGGCTGAGGCGACCGGGTCGTCGCGTCGGGGGACGGAAAGGTGAGGGCATCGTGGCAGCCACGCTGATGGACGGCAAGGTGGTCTCGGCAGCGGTCGTGGAGAGGCTGCAGAGCGAGGTCGCGCGGTTGGCGTACCGTCCCAGGCTGGTGTTCGTGCGCGTCGGCGAGGATCCGGCCAGCAGCTACTACGTGCGGTCCAAGGCGAGGATGGCGAAGCGCGTCGGGATCGACTCGCAGACGCACGTGCTCGACGAAGGCACGTCGCAGCTGGAGGTCGAGCGCCTGGTGCGCGACCTCAACGCCGACGGGGACGTCGACGGCATCCTCGTCCAGTTGCCCCTGCCGGAGGGTCTCCGGGCGGAGCCGATCCTCGATCTCATCGACCCCGCCAAGGATGTCGATGGGCTTCATCCGGTGAACGTCGGCCGCCTCTGGACCGGTCGCGAGGCGCTGGTACCCGCCACGCCGCTCGGTATCCTGGCGCTGCTCGATCACTACGGGGTCGCACTCGAGGGTCGCACGGCGCTCGTCATCGGACGCTCGAACCTGGTGGGCCGACCCGTCGCCGCGTTGTTGCAGCGGCGGAACGCGACCGTCACCATGGCCCACTCGAGGACGCGCGATCTGGCGGGATGGGTCTCCCGCGCCGACGTGGTGGTCGCGGCCGTGGGCCGGGCGCGCCTCGTCACCGCCAGCATGGTGAAACCGGGGGCCGCGGTGCTCGACGTGGGCATGACCCGCGAGGTGGGTGGGATCGTCGGCGACGTCGATCCCGGTGTGGTCGAGGTGGCCGGCCACCTCACGCCGATGCCGGGAGGGACCGGGCTCATGACGGTCGCGATGGTGATCGACAACACCGTGACCGCCGCCCGGCGCCGGCGCGGGAGCGGATGACCGGACTCCTCGCCAACACGCCGCTCGTTGCCGCGTTCGTGGCGACGGCGTCGGCACAGGTGCTCAAGGTGCTGCTCCTGCTCGTCACCGACCGGAAGCTCGAGCTCGACCGCCTGCTCGAGACCGGCGGGATGCCCTCCTCGCACTCGGCGGCGGTCACCGCGCTCGCCACCAGCCTCGCCGTGCGCTTCGGTTGGTCCAGCCCCCAGTTCGCGATCGCCGCGGTGTTCGGATCGATCGTGATGTACGACGCCACCGGCATCCGGCGCGCGGCCGGCCTGCAGGCGGAGATCATCAACGACCTCGTGCAGGAGCTCGGCCACCTCTTCGACGAGGGCTTCCGGCCGCAGGTCCTCAAGACGCTGCTCGGACACACCTACCCGCAGGTCCTCGTGGGGGCCCTGCTCGGCATCGGTGCCGGACTGCTCGTCGCACTGTAACGGAGCGCCGTGGTGCGTCGACGTCGAGGCGCGCCACCGCGCGCGCGTCGTGCGGACGCGACGGTGCCGTGCGAGGTTCAGGCCCGCGCCACGACCGCCACCCGCACGCTGCTCACCCGGAGCTCGAGCAGCGCCGCGGCGCACGCGCGCGCCGTCGCGCCGGTCGTGAGGACGTCGTCGACGAGGAGCACCCGGGCCCCCGGAGCGGCGCGACCGCCGCGGGCGAGCCCGAACGCTCCCGCCACGTTCGGCATGCGCGCCCCGCGTCCGAGGCGCGCCTGGGACGCGGTCGGTCGGGTGCGCCGCAACAGGCGCCGGTAGGGGAGGCCGAGGCGGCGGGCGATGGCGCGCGCCAGCAGCTCCGCCTGGTCGTAACCGCGAGAGCTGCGCCTCCGGCGGTGGAGCGGCACGGCGGTGACGAGGTCGAGGTGCCAGCCTCGCGCGCCTATCGCCAGCGCCAGCTCGGCACCGAGCCAGGACGCCAGGCGCGCGTTCCCTCGGTACTTCAGGGCATGGACGGCCCGTCGCAGGATCCCGCGATGCGGGCCGAGCCAGAGCGCCTCGGTCGGCGGAGGATCCGGAGCAGCGCCGCGGCCGGCGCCCGCGCGCGGATGGAGCGCGAGACGCTCCGGGGCGCGACCGCGGGCAGCGAGGGCGTGAGCGGCGATCTCCGCGCGGCAGGCGGCGCAGCTGGCGCTCGCTCCGGAGGGCCCGCGCCCGCACAACGGGCACGGGTGGAGGGCCGCGAGCGACGCGAGCAGCACCCCGGCGCACGCGGCCACGAGGCCGGCGGCGGGGTTCGCCGACCCCAAGGGGGTCGGCCGCCGCGGTCCGGCGCCCACAGCTGCACGTCGTTCGATCGCGGCGGGGCGTGCGGCCCGACATGGGCGCCCGGGCGTTGGAGGCGGCATGGACCCATCGTGCTCCCGCGCGCGCACGCGCGGCGGGCGGCGGTGGGCAGGTGCCGCCCCTGCCTCGGCGGCGCGAGCCTTCCGGCTAGCGCGTGCGGCGGGCGAGGGAGCCCAGCAGATCCACCAGCCGCGCGCTCGCTTCGGCGCCAGGGAGCCCCGCCAGCGACGCGCGAAGCGCGTCCATGCCACGGTCGGCGCAGGCGTCGGCGACGGCCTGCGCGTACTCCAGGGAGCGGTGGCGCTCGATCATGGCCAGGACGCGCTCCACCCCTCGAGGCTGCTTCGCCTCGCGCGGCAGGGCGAGCAGCTCCTCCGCCTCGCCGCGTTCGGCGGCCGACGCGTGCGCGAAGAGGTGAGCCAGGATGAGCGTGCGCTTGCCCTCGTAGAGGTCTCCCGCGAACTCCTTGCCCAGGTCGTGGCCGCGCTGCAGGTTCAGCACGTCGTCGCGGATCTGGAAGGCGATGCCGAGGTCGGCTCCGGCACGCTCGAACCCGGCATGCGGCGGCACGGAGGCGCACGCCGCGCCCAGCCGCAGGGGGCTCACCGCCGTGTAGTAGGCGGTCTTGAGCCTCACCATCGCGAGATAGTCCTCCTCGCTCACGTCGAAGCGACCGCTTCGCACCCAGCTCAGGTCGAGGTGCTGCCCTTCTGCCGTGCGCTCGATCATCCACGCGAACTCGGACAGGATCGCCTCGCGGTCGACGGACGCGTAGCGCGGCAGCGTGAGCAGGAGCCGCCACATCTGGACGTGCATGGCGTCCCCGACGTTCAACGCGATGGGCGTTCCTACGCTCCGGTGGAGCGCGGGCGCGCCGCGCCGCTCCTCCGAGTCGTCCTCGATGTCGTCGTGCACCAGCACCCAGTTCTGGAACAGCTCGATGGAGGCCGCGGCGATCAGCGCGCCCTCCTCGTCGCCGTCGTGGGCGCGGGCGGAATGGACCACCAGCTGGCCGCGCAACACCTTGCCGTTGCGTTGAGGGTAATCGCGGAGCAGCCCGTAGAAGCGGGCCACCTCGGGGTCGGCGTGCGTGTGGGGCAACGCCGCCAGCACGGCAGATCGGATGGCCGCGGGAAGGGCCTCGCCCGCCGCACGCGGGTCCGCGGGCGGCTCGCGTCGCAGTGCTTCACTCACGGGTAGGAGTATACGGCGGCGCAACCACGCCTTCCGCGGCCGCGCTCGCAATCTGCGGGCCGTCGCGTCGGCCGCGGCCCCCGCCCGCCGCTCGGGCGTGCGTGCCCGAGCGACCTCAGAACAGGACCGTCGTCACGAACCAGGTCGCGAGCAGCATGACCGCGATGATCAGGAGCAGGATCGGCAGCGACGTCCGGTAGGTCGAGAAGATCAACGACCAGACGTCGCGCGCGCTGAGCTTCGGGCGCTCCGGGCCGTCGCCGGCCATGGACCGTCTCCTCAGGGCCTGCGGATGCAGGCCTTGAAGTGCCCTGGGGTGACCTCCTCCAGCGGCGGTACGACGTGGGCGCAGTCATCGACCGCGATGGGACAACGGGTGCGGAACACGCAACCCGAGGGAGGATTGATGGGGCTCGGGATATCGCCTTCGAGGATGATGCGTTCCCGCTTGACGGTCGGGTCGGGGATCGGCACGGCCGACAGCAGCGCCTCCGTGTACGGGTGCACAGGGTTGGCGTACAGGTCCTTCGACGGCGCGACCTCCATGATGCGCCCGAGGTACATGACCACCACGCGATCGCTGATGTACTCGACGACCCCGAGGTCGTGCGCGATGAACAGCAGCGTGAGACCGAGCTCCTCCTTTAGGTCCTGCAGGAGGTTGACGACCTGGGCCTGGATGGACACGTCGAGCGCCGAGACGGGCTCGTCGGCCACGATGAACTTGGGATCCACCGCCAGGGCGCGCGCGATGCCGATGCGCTGGCGCTGCCCGCCGGAGAACTCGTGCGGGTAGCGGCGCATGTGGTTGGGCGACAGGCCGACGCGGTCGAGCAAGCTCGCGACCCGCTCCTCCTTGGCCTTGCCACGGGCGAGGTTGTGGATCGTCATCGCCTCGCCGATGATGTCGCCGACCGACATGCGCGGGTTGAGGCTGGCGAAGGGGTCCTGGAAGATGATCTGCATCTCCTTGCGGTACTCCCGCATGCGGGCCTTCGGCAGCTTGGCGATGTCGGTGCCCCCGAAGAGCACCTCCCCGGAGGTGGGCTCGATGAGGCGGAGGATGCTGCGCCCTGCCGTCGTCTTGCCCGAGCCGGACTCGCCCACGAGCCCGACGACCTCGCCGTTCTTGATCTCGAAGGAGACGTCCTCCACGGCCTTGACGTTGGCGACCACGCGCGAGAAGATGCCCCCCCGGATGGGGAAGTACTTGCGCAGGTTGCGCACCTCGAGGAGGTTGTCCTTGGCGTCGCGAACGCGTTCGGACTCGACGGTGGCCATGTGGCTCACGCCACTACCTCCTTGGTGAGATCGAGCTCCTTGTGCCGGATGCAACGCACCATGTGGCCTCCGCCGGTGTCCTCGAGCTGCGGGATGTCCGCCTTGCAGGCGTCCACCATGAAGCGGCAGCGCGGATGGAAGGCGCACCCCTCGGGCAGGTACAGGGGATTGGGAACGTTGCCCGGGATGGCCTCGAGGCGCTCCTGGTGTTCGGAGGCGCGGTCTACGCGCGGGATCGAGTTCATCAGCCCGAGCGTGTACGGCATCTGCGGGCGCGCGAAGATGTCGTTGACGTCCCCCTCCTCGACGGCCCGTCCCGCGTACATGACCACCACGCGGTCCGCCATCTCGGCCACCACGCCGAGGTCGTGCGTGATGAACAGGATCGACATGCCGATCTCGCGCTGCAGCTTGCGCATCAGATCGAGGATCTGGGCCTGGATGGTCACGTCCAGCGCCGTCGTCGGCTCGTCGGCGATGAGGAGCTTCGGGCCGCAGGACAGCGCCATGGCGATCATGACGCGCTGGCGCATGCCGCCCGACATCTGGTGGGGGTAGTTCTTCACGCGCTTCGCGGGCTCCGACATGCCGACAAGATCGAGCATCTCGATGGCCAGCTTCATGGCCTCGCGGTTGCTCTTGCCCTGGTGCAGCACGATGGCCTCCGCGATCTGGTCGCCCACCGTGTAGACGGGGTTGAGGCTCGTCATCGGCTCCTGGAAGATCATCGAGATCTCGTTGCCACGGATGCGCCGCATCTCGCGCTCGCTCTTGTGCGCGAGGTCCTGCCCCTCGAACGCCATGGTCCCGCCCGCGATGCGCCCGGGAGGCGTCGCGATGAGCCGCATGATGGATAGGCTGGCAACCGACTTCCCGGAGCCGGACTCGCCGACGACGGCCAGCGTCTCGCCGCGATCGATGTGGAAGCTAACCCCATCTACCGCCTTGACGACGCCCTCGTCGGTGTCGAAGTAGGTCTTGAGGTCGGTGACCTCCAACAGCCGGTCGGAACTAGGCATGTGCGGGTACACTCCTCACGGGATCGATTCTACCCCGAGATCGGGGTCGAGTGACGGCACCGAATTGCCGTCCCGGACGTCGTCCGCGAGCGAGCCGCGAGAAGACGCGCCCTGCAAGATACCCCCGACTGCAAGGAGATACGCTCCGCGCGGACCCTCGGTCGGCACCTCGTCAGCGCCTCTTCTTCGGGTCGAACGCGTCGCGGAGACCGTCCCCAACGAGGTTCCAGCACAACACCGCGAGGAAGATCGGGATCCCCGGGATGAGCAGCCACGGCACGAACTGGATACTGATGCCGCGGGCGGTGGCGTCTCGCAGGAGCAACCCCCAACTCGCGGTATCCACCTCGCTGGGACCGAGCCCGAGGAAGGACAGGCCGGTTTCGGCGAGGATATATCCTGGGATGTCCAGGGTCAAATTGACGATCACATAGCTGGCGGTGGCGGGCAGGAGGTGGCGCACGAGCACCCTCGACTCGCTGGCGCCGAGCGCCTTCGCGGCGGCCGCGTAGTCCATCTCCCGCACCGACAGGATGAGGCCGCGTATGACACGGGCGAGACCTCCCCAGCCGACGAAGCCGAGCACGATGACGACCATCAGGAAGGTCTGTGAGGAGTTCATGCGCAGGCCGAACGCCTGCGCCAACGGGTTGCGCGGGTCGCGCAGCAGCGAGGCCAGCACGATCAGCAGGAACAGGCCCGGGATGGCGGCGAAGATCTCCACCAGGCGCATGATCAGGTCGTCCACGAAGCCGCCATAGAAGCCGGCCATGCCGCCCAGCATGAGCCCGAGGACGAGCGACACCCACACGGCCAGGATGCCGATGGTGAGGCTCACCTGGCCGCCGTACAGCACCCGCGAGAAGACGTCCTTGCCGAGGTTGTTGGTGCCCCACAGGAAGATGCGTGCCGGATCGTCCACGCCGAAGAGGTGCACGTCGCTGTGGAACAGACCCACGATCGTGTACGGCGCGTCCTCGCGGCGAACGAAGAAGCGGATGGGGTAGATCTTCGAGGTGTCCTCCGCGTACACCCGCTGGCGCGTGACGGGGTCGCGTTCCACCTTGACGTCGTAGACGAACGGGCGGCCGAACCGGCCGCTGTCCGGATGGATCCAGTGCACGGCCGTGGGTGGCTCGAAGGCCGTCACCGGGAAGCGCCGGTACTCGTTGAGGGCGTAGGGGGCGAGGAAGCCGGCGAAGGCTGCCACCAGGTACATGGTGATGAGCACGCCGCCGCCGATGAGCGCCGCCTTGTGCTTGCGGAACTGCTCCCATACGATGCGCGCCTGCGACTTGCTCTCGCGCTTCACGGGCGCGCCGGCGTGGTGTTCGCCTCGTTCGCGGCTCGTCGCGTCGGCCACGCTCAGGCGCCTCAGCCGTACCGGATCCGCGGGTCGACCGCGGCCAGGAGGAGGTCGGAGAGCAGGTTGCCGATCATCAGCAGCAAGGTCGACACCACCAGCAGGCCCAGGACCACGTAGATGTCCTGCTGACTGATGGCGTTGAGGAACGTCGGCGTGATGCCGGGCCAGGACATGACCACCTCGACCAAACCCGCGCCGCCGATGAGCGTCGGCAGCAGGTTGCCGATCCCGGCCACGAACGGGATGATGGCGGGCCGGAGGGCGTGCTTGTAGGTGACCTTCCGTGCGCCCAACCCCTTCGCCTGGGCCGTGCGGATGAAGTCGCTGGAGAGGTACTCGATCATCTGGCCCCGAAGGACGCGCGTGAAGCCGGCCATGCCGGCGGTGGCGATGACGAAGGCCGGCAGGAGCATGTGCCACACGACGTCCACGACCTGGCGCCAGCCCGGCATCTGCAGGTAGTTGCTGCTGGTCATGCCGGCGACCGGCAGGAGCACGTCGTTGAAGCCGAAGGTGTGGCGGGTCCACGTTCGAAGCAGGAACAGGACCAATACGAGCACCTGCGCGAAGAAGAAGTTCGGGATCGCCAGGCCGAAGTACGCGAACGCGCTCACGACCTGATCGCCTACGGAATACTGCCTGACGGCCGAATACACCCCCAACGGTATCGAGACCGCCCACAGCATGACGATCGACAGGAGCACCAGGTACATGGAGTTCCGGATGGGGCGCGCGATGCGCGCGATGACGGGCTGGTTGCTGGTGAACGTGAGCCCGAGGTCGCCCTTCAGGATGCTGGCCATCCACCGCAGGTACTGGACGTACGCCGGCTTGTCCAGGCCGTATTGAGCCCGAAGGCGCTGGATGGTCTCGGGCCGCACGTTGGGCTCGAGCGCCTTCTTCTGGAAGAAATCGCCGGGTACGAGCTGGCTGATGAGGAACGCCAGCATGGTGGCGCCGATGAACGTGGGGATGAGCTGGAAGAAGCGCCGGATGATGAAGGGGATCACGGTGCCGCCCCCCGCCCGCCGCGGTGTGGGGGCGTAGCGCGGGCGCGGGCCGGGGCGCGCGTGGCGCACCCACGCCTCGGTGCCGCGACACCGACCGCGGAGTCCCGGACGGTGACGGCGGCCCCCCGCAGCCGAGAGCGGCGGGGTAGGGGGGAGGTGGATGCGCAGGATCTCGTCATGGTCTTGGGCGGTGCGTGCGGCGCACCGAGCGGGTGAGGCGGTGGGGGACCGGAGCCGACGTCCCGATCCCCCGTTGCCCTCACGCGGCCGTGTTCACCGGGCCGCGCTCACTGGGGTCCCGCTCACCGGGGATCCCGCTCACTGGGGACCCGCTCGACCGGGCCCCGTTCACCGGGCTCACCGGCCTCGCTCACTGGGTCTTGTAGGTGAGCTCGAGGTCGCGCGAGTCGATGAGGGCGGAGGCGTTGAGCGACTTCTGCAGGTCGCTAGGGTGCTCGCCCTTGACGGAGTTGAGCCAGGCGTAGTGCTGCTCTGGGCTGACGGTGTAGAGGATCGGTACGAGGTCGGACTCCGTCTGTTGGATCTCGTAGCCGATCTGGACGGCCTCGGCGTTGTCGAGCGTCTCACGCCCCTTCTGCTGGAGCTCCGCCATGAGCGTCTCCTGCGGGAAGAGACAGGCGCCCGAGGTATTGAACATGTGCAGGTTGCCGTCGCACTTGTAGGTGTTGTCCCCGAAGGGCCAATCGCGGCTGCCGCGGAACAGGCCGATGAGGATCGCGTCGAACGGCCGGTCGTCGCCCGTGGAGAGGAGCTGGTCGACGAGCAGGTTGAAGTCGAGCGGCTCGGTCTTGATGTCCACGCCCACCTCGCGGGCCGAGTCGGCGAAGATCTGCATGATCTGTTCGCGCTGGTTGTTGCCCGCGTTGGTGGCGAGCGTGAACGACAGCGGGTTGCCGTCGGCGTCCACCAGGATGCCGTCGCCGTTCTTCTGCGAGTACCCGAGCCGGGCGAGGAGTTGGCCCGCGGCCTCGGGGTCGTAGTCGTAGGTCGTGACGTCGGGGTTCACCCAGCTGTCCAGCACGGTGTAGACGCCGGTGTACATGGGCGAGGCGGCACCGCCGTACACCAGCTCGATGATGGCGTCGCGGTCGATGAGGTGCGCCATGGCGCGCCGGAAGTCCGCCGAGCGGAACAGCCGCTGCTTGACCGGGTCGCTGGCCTTGTTCCAGTTGAAGACGATGAACTGGCTGCTGGCGACGGGGCTGGCGTTCTCCACCACCGTGGCATCGATGTCGCCGTTCTGGTTCGCCACGTTGATGGTGCCGATGTCGTCGAGGTTGCGCGGGCTGAACGCGTCGATGTTGCCGGCCAGGAACAGGTTGAGGGCGGCGTCGAGGTCGGTCACGATGTTCACCGACAGGCCGTCGAGGTACGGCAGCGGGTTGTTCTGGGCGTCGACGTTCCAGTCGCCGAAGTAGGGGTTGCGCTCGAACGTGACGCGCTCGCCCGGCGAGAAGCTGGTCGGCACCCAGGGGCTGGCCCAGATCGTCGAGCTGATGTCGGTGTCCGTGCCCCACAGCGCCTTCACGGCGTCCGCTCCGCCACTGCGGTACGCCTCACCGAAGACCTTGTCGGGCACCGGCCGCAGCGCGACGTTGGCGAACGCGAGGCGGTCGGGCTTCGGGAAGGTGAAGCGCAGGCTCATGTCGCCCGTCTTCTCGAGCTGGATCTGGTCGTCGCCGATGAACCAGCCGTCGTAGGCGTTCGATCCGATGTCGGGATCGGTCTCGAGGACGTACCGGATGTAGTAGTCCTGTGCCGTGATGGGCGAGCCGTCCGACCACTTCAGCTCGGGCCGCAGGGTCACGTCGACGGTCAGCCCGTCGGCGGACACGTCGAAGCTCTGCGCGGCGTACGCGAGGTACTCGTCGGAGTCGGGTCCGCGCGTGAGCAGCGGGGCGCCGTGCTCCACGTCGGTGTAGTCGAGCACCGCGTTCTGCTCGGCAGACGTGATGGGGTTGAAGGTTCGCGGATCGCTGCTGCTGTAGTAGCGGAAGACGCCGCCGTACTGAGCGTCGCCGCTTTGGGCGACGGTCCAGTCGGACGACCACACGTACGGGTCGGCGAAGGCGGCCACTGCGAGCGACAGTACGGCCAGGATGACAAGGACTCTCTTCATGCTTCCTCCCACTCGTTGATCTCACGGGGTGGATGCGGGCCTGCGCCCGGTCCCAAGCCCCGCGGGTTGTGCGACGGTTCCACGCTACCCCGTGCGGCACCGACAACGGAAGGCCACCGCCGTTGCGCGGGCCGCCGGTCGGCTACTGCGCCTTGTAGGTCAGCTCGAGCTCGCGGGATCCTACGAGAGCGCTGATGAGGTCCTTCGGGTGCTGCCCCTTGACGGCGTTGGACCAGCTGTAGTGCGCCGACGGGCTGACGGTGTAGAGGATCGGCACGAGCTCGGACTCACCCTGCTGGATCTGGTTGGCGATGTCGTGTGCGGCGGCGTCGTCGAGCGTGCGGCGCCCCTTGTCGATGAGCTCGGAGAGAAGCGTCTCCTGCGGGAAGAGGCACGCGCCCGAGGTGTTGAACATGTGGAGGTTGCCCGTGCAGCCGAGCACCTGCCCCGTCCAGGGCCAATCGCGGCTGCCGCCGTTGAGGCCGATCAGGATGGCGTCGAAGGGGCGGTCGTCGCCCGTGGAGAGGAGCTGATCGACGAGCAGGTTGAAGTCGAGCGACTCGACCTTGACGTCCACGCCCACCTCGCGCGCCGAGTCCGCGAAGATCTGCGCGATCTGCTCACGCTGGTTGTTGCCGGAGTTCGTCGCCAGCGTGAACGACAACGGGTTGCCGTCGGCATCCAGCAGGATCCCGTCGGAGTTCTTCTGGGTCAGCCCGAGCTTCGCGAGCAGCTGTGTGGCGGCCTCCTTGTCGAAGTCGTAGGTCTGCACGTCATTGTTCACCCAGTTGGTGAGTACCTGGTACACGCTCGTGTACATCGGGGAGGCGGCGCCCCCGTAGACGAGCTCGATGATGGCCTGCTTGTCGATGAGGTGCGCCATCGCCTTGCGGAAGTCGGCCGAGCGGAACAGCTTCTGCTTGGTGGGCTCGCTCGCCTTGTTCCAGTTGAACACGATGAACTGGCTGCTCGCGACCGGGCTGGCGTTCTCGATGACGGTGGCGTCGAGGTCGCCACTCTGGATGGCGACGTTGATGGTGCCGATGTCGTCGAGGTTGCGCGGGCTGAACAGGTCGATGTTGCCGGCCAGGTAGAGGTTGAGGGCCGCATCCTGGTCCGTGACGATGGTCGACTCGTAGCCGCCTAAGTAGGGAAGCGGGTTGCCCTGCGCGTCGACGTTCCATTCGCCGAAGTAGGGGTTGCGCTCGAAGGTCACGCGCTCGCCGGGCGTGAAGCTGACGGGGCGGAACGGGCCCGTGGTGAGCACCTTGCTGATGTCGCTCTCGGTCCCCCACAACGCCTTGACGGCGTCGGCGCCGCCGCTGCGGTAGGCCTCGCCGAACACCTTGTCGGGGATGGGGGTGAGGCCGCCCGCCTGGGAGAAGGCCAGACGGTCCGGTCCGGGGAACGTGAAGCGCAGACCGTTGTCGCCGACCTTCTCGAGCTTGATCTGGTCGTTGCCGATGAACCACAGGTCGTGGCCGTTGGAGCCCACGTCCGCGTCGGTCTCCAGGATGTAACGATCGAGGTAGTCCTGGGTCGTGACCGGCGTGCCGTCGGACCACTTGATGCCGTCGCGCAGGGTCACATCGAGCACGGTGCCGTCGTCCGAGAGATGGAAGTCGGAGGCGGCGTAGGGAAGGTACGTGTCCGAGTCCGGGCCGCGCAGCATCAGGCGAGCGCCGTGGACGTTGTCGAGCAGGTCGACCACCACGTTCTGCTCGGCCGAGGTGATGGGGTTGAAGGTCCTCGGGTCGGAGATGTCGTAGTCGCGCAGGACCCCGCCGGTCTGGGCGTCGCCCGGCGCCGCGGAGGTCCAGGCGTCCTGCCAGACGAACGGGTCGGCGAGCGCAAGGGTCGCCAGCGCCAACAGAGCGAGGGTCGGAAGGATCCGTCTCATGGTGCCTCCAAACGTGAACTCGTGCGTACGACGGGCCGTTGCGCGTTGCCGGCCGCGCGCCGCCCGCGACGTCTGGTCCGACCCGCGGCAACCACGGCCGGGAGCACGAGGGTCGGATGGCTGCCGTGCCATCCGTGAGCTATATACAAGTACTCACTTGCGAGTGAATCTACCACCGCGCGCCGCCCACGTCAACGAACGGGCGTCACCGTCGGGGGCGCACTGCGTACCGGATCGGGCAGCCACGTGCGGCGAACCGCGTTCGATGTGGCCCGGGTGTGGGCCACGGGCGGCGAGCCACGGTCGGTGAGCCTCGGGCGGCGAAGCAGGTTCGGTGGGCCTCGGACGGCCAAGCAGCTTCGAGGAGCCTCGGGCGGCGTAGCGCCCAGGGGCCACCGGCCAGCGGCGAGCTACCGGGGGATCACCTGCATCGCGAGCGCCAGCAGACCCCAGATGACGCCGAGCCAGATGGTCAACCGGTGGAGCCCACCGGCCGTGCCTCCCATGGTGCCGAAGTCGCCGCCGCCCCCGCCGCCGCCGAGCCCCTCGCCGAGACCCGACTGCTTCGGCTCCTGCATGAGCACCACGACCGTGACCAGCACGGACGCGAGGACGAACAAGATGAACACGATCCAGAACATGATCCCTCCGCGGGGGTCGAGAGCGGTTGGTGCCGAGAGCGGGACTCGAACCCGCACGGGTTGCCCCGGTAGATTTTGAGTCTACTGCGTCTACCGATTCCGCCATCTCGGCGTGCCGGCCGCGGCGTGACGAAAGCCGGGCCGCCGCGCGCTCGAGCCCGTCCGCCAGCCTACCGTCCCGCCGCGCGTGGCGCAACTCCGTGCGTTCGTTCGGGTCGGACGGCGCCGGGGGTTGCAGGGCGCGCATCACCCGCCCGGATCGTACCCTTCGACCTTCAGCAGGGCCGAGCCGGCGGTGTCCACCAGCATCCCGAGGCTGCCGGCGATGAACAGCCAGATCGCGGCGGTCTTCAGGGACTCCACCAGGAAGAAGATGCTGCCGACGAAGAACATCGTGTTCCCGATGAGCCCCAGGGTCATGTGCACGTAGCTGTAGTCCGCGGCGAATCGGCGCAGCGGAACGAGGCTCTTCAGCGACAACATTCGGTGCAGGGGGTTCACGTGCGCTCCCTTCCGCGGTTCCTTGCGCGCCGTCCGGCGTCGCGTGGGACCGTCACGGCCGGTCATGGTAGCCGCGCGCGGGGCGCGTCGGGCGTGCCGCGGCCGACGTCGCGCCCCGCCGCAGGACCCGAGCAGGGCCCGCGCCACGCCGGGGCGCGAGCGGCGACGGGGGGTGATACAGTACCCGCGTCGCCCGCACCGGGGGCGGGGCGCGCGCCGATCGGCAGACCGCCGCGCGGGCCCGCGCCCGAATGCCGCCGGCCGACGCCAGGACCCACCATGACCGACTCCCCATGACGATCGCCGTCGTTCGCTTCCCCGGCAGCAACTGCGATGACGACGCCCGCTACGTCCTCGAGGACGTCCTCGGGACGCGCGTGCGCTACGTCTGGCACCGCGACGACGCGCCCCTGCGGTGCGATGCCGTGGTCCTGCCGGGTGGCTTCAGCTACGGCGACTACCTCCGGGGCGGCGCGCTCGCGGCGCTGAGCCCGGTCATGACGGCGGTGCGCGCCTTCGCCGACGCCGGCGGGCTCGTGCTGGGCATCTGCAACGGCTTCCAGATCCTCACCGAGGCGGGGTTGCTGCCCGGACAGCTGGCGCGCAACCCGTCCCTCGCCTTCTTGTGTCAGGACGTGCACGTGCGCGTCGAGCGCAACGACGTGGCCTTCCTCGACGGCTACGACGCGGGGCAGGTGCTGCGCCTTCCCATCGCGCACAACGAGGGACGCTTCTACGCAGACGAGGCCACGCTCGAGCGCCTCGAGGACCGTGGCCAGATCGTCCTGCGCTACGTCGACGCCGATGGCGCTCAGGCGTCGGCCGCGAACGTCAACGGCAGCCTGCACCGGGTGGCCGGCATCGTCAACGAACGCGGCAACGTCCTGGGCATGATGCCGCACCCGGAGCGCGCGAGCGAGGCGCTGCTCGGGAGCGCCGACGGCTACACCCTGCTGGCCTCGATGGTCCGGGCGGCGGGGCACCGGGCGGTGCCGCGGTGACCTTTGAACGCTCGAGCACGCCGCCCCCCGCAGGCCCGGCGCTGCGCGCCCGGGCCGCCGAGTTCGGCCTCTCCGACGCCGAGTGGCTCCTGCTCGTCGAACGCCTCGGGAGGGAGCCCAACGCCCTCGAGGCTGGCATGTTCGGCGCGCTTTGGAGCGAGCACTGCGGCTACAAGAACTCGAAGCCGCTGCTCCGGCGCCTCCCGACCGAAGGACCGCGCGTCCTGCAGGGTCCCGGCGAGAACGCCGGCGTGATCGACATCGGCGACGGCTGGGCGGTGGCCTTCAAGATGGAGAGCCACAACCACCCCAGCGCCGTCGAGCCCGTCCAGGGCGCGGCCACCGGCGTGGGGGGCATCCTCCGCGACATCTTCGCCATGGGCGCGCGGCCGATCGCGGTGCTCGACGCGCTGCGGTTCGGTCCGCCCGAGGTGGCGCGCAACGGCTACCTGCTCGCCGGCGTGGTGCATGGCATCTCGCTTTACGGCAACGCCATCGGGGTTCCCACGGTGGGCGGTGAGATCCAGTTCCACCCGTGCTACCAGGACAACCCGCTCGTGAACGTCATGGCGCTCGGGACGCTGCGGCACGAGGACCTGCAGCGCGGCACCGTCGGCAGCGCCGGCAACCGCCTGTTCTACGTCGGATCCAAGACGGGTCGTGACGGCCTGGGCGGCGCGGTGTTCGCGTCGGCCGACCTCAGCGAGGCGTCGGGCGCCGACCGTCCGGCCGTTCAGGTGGGCGACCCCTTCATGGAGAAGCTCCTGCTCGAGGCGTGCCTGGAGGCCTACGCGGCCGGAGTCGTGGCCGGCGTGCAGGACATGGGCGCCGCGGGCCTCACCAGCAGCGTGGCGGAGATGGCGCACCGGGCGGGGCTCGGCGTCGACCTGCACGTCGACAGGGTGCCGCGCCGGGAAGACGGCATGACCCCGCTCGAGGTGATGCTGTCGGAGTCGCAGGAGCGCATGGTGTTGACGGCGGCGCCCGGGCGCGAGGCGGAGCTCCGCCGCGTGCTCGAGCACTGGGAGCTCGACGTGGTCGACATCGGCGTGGTCCGGGACCACGGGCGCCTGCGCGTGTACGACGGCGAGAGGCTCGTGGGCGACATGCCGGTGGCGGCCCTCAACGAGCCGCCGACCTACGTGCGCGAGGGCGTCGAGGCGCCGGAGATCCGCGCCGCGCGGGAGCGCGAGCCGCGCGTGCCTCCGCCGCGCGACGCCGGGCGCACCCTGCTCGCGCTGCTGGCGTCGCCCACCATCGCCTCGAAGCTGCCCGTCTACCGCCAGTACGACCATCAGGTCATGACCAACACGGTGGTGGCCCCCGGCCGCGGCGACGCGGCCGTGCTGCGCATAAAGGGGAGCCGGCTCGGCGTGGCGGCGACCGTCGACTGCAACAGCCGCTACGTCTACCTCGACCCGTACCTCGGCGCCATGCATGCGGTCGCCGAGGCCGCCCGCAACCTCTCCTGCGTGGGCGCCGATCCGCTCGGCGTGACCGACAACCTCAACTTCGGGAACCCCACCCGGCCCGACGTCTATTACCAGATGCAGCGCGCGGTCGAGGGCCTGCGGGACGCCTGCCTGGCGCTCGGCACGCCGGTGACCGGCGGGAACGTCAGCCTCTACAACCAGTACCGCAGCGGCAGCGGGCTGCGCGCGGTGCACCCCACCCCCACCGTCGGGATGGTCGGCGTGCTGCCGGACGTGGCGCGCCATGCCGACATGGCCCTGAAGCGCGACGGTGACGTGCTGCTGCTCGTCGGCGATGCCGCCGGGACGTTCGGCGCGAGCGAGGTGCTGTGGCGCGAGCAGGGGCTGGAGATCGGCGCCCCGCCGCCCCTCGACCTTGCGCGCGAGGCGGCGGTCCAGGCCGTGGTGCGCGGGCTCATCCAGGACGGCGTGTGCGACACCGCGCACGACGCTTCGGAGGGGGGGCTGGCGGTCGCGCTGGCAGAGATGGCGATCGCGGGTGGACGCGGGCTGGAGGCGCGCCTGGCCGCCGACGAGCGCACCCCGGGCCACGCGCTCCTGTTCGGGGAGGCGCCGGCGCGCGTGCTCCTCGCGCTGAGGGCCGACGTGGTGGCGGACGCCGAGGCGCGCTGCGAGGCGGCCGCGGTGCCGTTCGCGCGCGTCGGCATGAGCGGCGGCACCGGCGTCCGGCTCGACGCTCCCGGTGCCGCCCTGGACGTGGACCTCGTGAGCCTTGCGGCGGCTTACGACGGCGCGCTGGCGGAGGCGTTAGGTTGAGGGACGTGGAGCGGACACCCTGGGATCTGGCGCCGGCGGGCGCCGACGACGACAAGCCCCGCGAGGAGTGCGGCGTGGTGGCGGTGCACGTGCCGAACGAGACGGACGTGGCGTCGCTGTGCCACCTCGGGCTGTTCGCCCTGCAACACCGCGGGCAGGAGTCGTGCGGCATCTGCATCGCGTCGGAGGAGCAGATCCGCATCGAGAAGGACATGGGGCTCGTCAGCGAGGTGTTCACCGAGGACCGGCTGGAGCGCCTGCGGTTCGCCGGCGCCCGCACGGGCGTGGCCCACACGCGCTACTCCACCACCGGCTCGAGCCTGCGCTTCAACGCGCAGCCGCTCACGGTGCGCTCCAACAAGGGCCTGCTCGCCCTCGCGCACAACGGCAACTTCACCAACGCCAAGAGCATGCGGCTGCGCATGCTCGACGAGGGCGCGGTGTTCCAGACCACCAACGACAGCGAGGTGATGATCAACCTCATCGCCCGCTACAGCCACCTGTCGCTCAAGGACGCCACCGCGCGCGTGATGGGCGAGTTGGAGGGCGGCTTCGCGGTCGTGCTGATGGACCGCCGGCGCATCCTCGGCCTGCGCGACCGCAACGGCGTTCGGCCGTTGGTGATCGGCGAGCTCGACGGCGGCTTCGTGCTGGCATCCGAGCCGTCGGCGCTGCACGTCATGGGGGCGAGCTTCCTTCGCGACGTGCGCCCCGGCGAGCTGGTGGTCGCCGACGACGACGGGCTGCACTCCTACCAGGTGCTCGAGCCCGCCCCCACGCCCTGCGCCTTCGAGTGGATCTACTTCGCGCGCGGCGACTCGGTGCTCGACGGCGTCGAGGTGCACGCCTCGCGCATCCGCATGGGCGAGATGCTGGCGCGTGAGGCGCCCGTCGATGCCGACGTGGTCGTCGGCGTGCCGGAGTCCGGGCTCGCCGCGGCCATCGGGTACGCGCGCGCGTCGGGCATCCCCTACGACATGGGCCTGTACAAGTCGCCCTACGCGGGACGGACCTTCATCAATCCGAACCAGCGCCTGCGCGACCAGAAGGTGAAGCTCAAGCTCGCGCCCACACCGGCCGTGCGCGGCAAACGGGTGGTGCTGGTCGACGACTCGGTGGTGCGCGGCACCACCTCGGGGCGGATCGTGCAGCTGTTGCGCGACGCCGGCGCGTCCGAGGTGCACTTCCGCGTGTCCAGCCCGCCCATCCGGTTCCCGTGCTACTACGGCATCGACACCGCGGCGCGCAAGGAGCTCGCGGCGGCCACGATGAGCGTCGAGCAGATCCGCAGCCGCATAGGCGCCGATACGCTCCACTTCCTCACGGAGGAGGGGCTCGCGCGTGCGATCGGCCTTAGCCGTACCTGCATGGCGTGCTTCGACGGCCGCTATCCGGCCGGGCACCCCGGTGAGGAGGCCGACAAGGACGGCCTCGAGGAGCGCTCCGAGGAGGCCGTGGCGCTGTTCTGAGACCCGCCCTCAGGACGCCCGGCGGGCGCGCATGACCCACACGACGAAGCGCAGGAGGCGCGGGAAGCGCCGCCAACGCTTCGGATCGAGCCCCACTCGGAAGAGCCATTCGACGCCCAGCGCGCTCGTCGCGCGCGGCATCCGGCGGACCGTGCCCGCGAGCACGTCGAGCGTGCCGCCGACGCCGATCATGACCGGCACGCCGAGGCTCCTGCGATGCTCCGCGAGGAACAGCTCCTGGCGCTCGCCCAGCCCCGCGAGCAGGAGCTGCGCGCCGCTGCCCGCCACCACCCGCGCCACGGCGGCCGCCTCGGAGGGCGCGAAGTAGCCGTCGCGCGCTCCGACCACGTCCGTTCCGAAGCGCTCGGCGACGCGCTCGGCGGCGAGCGCGGCAACTCCGGGACGACCGCCGAGGAGGTACACGCGGAGCCCGCCGCCGCCGCGACGGAGCGTTTCGATGGCCAGATCCACGCCGGGAACGCGGCCCGGCAGGGCGCGCCCGAGCGCACGCGCCGCCCAGGTGACGCCGACGCCGTCGGCCACGCTCAGGTCGGCCCCGCGCAGCGCCACGGCGAGGCGCTCGTCGGCCGCGGCGCGCACCAGGATCTCGGGATTGAGGGTGACCACCAGCCGGGGCTCGACCTCGCCGGCGCGCTCGAGCACCCAGCCGACGGCGGCCGGCAGCGTCACGGCGTCGATGGGGAAGCCGAGCAGCTCCCGCCGCTCGAAGGCGCCAGCGCTCACGGTGTCAGGCGTGGTACGGCGTGAAGACGTACAGGGGCGCGCTGCCCTTGCCCGGCTCGTGGCCGTCGAGGCGCGGCACCACGTCGCTGACGGATACCTGCGCGGCCACGGCGATGTCCTGCTCCAGGCCGATGCGCCGCAGGTAGTGGCCGGCCACCGACTGCCACAGGGCCTCCATCGGGTCGGGGAAGGCCCGGAGCAGGCTCAATGCCATGCGCGTGCCGCCCGTGCGTGCGGCCGTCGGGAAGCGCTCGGCCAGCATGCCGGCGATGAGGCCGGCCGCGAGCGTGTCGTCGAGGTCCGGCTCCCCCTCGAAGCCGCTGCACACCAGATCGACGCGGTCGCGTGCCAGCGCCCCGGCCGCGGCGGCCACGGCCGAGGCGTTGTACAGCGAGCCGAGCAGCAGCACGCGGGCGCCGCCCAAGCGCACGAGCCAGCGCGGGGCGTTCTCGGACACCAACACGGCGCGCCGCCCCTCGACCTCCACCGAGCTCAGCTCGGCGGGCGAGTTGCCGTAGTTGAAGCCTTCGGGCGGCACGCCCTGGCGCTCGCCGAGCAGCAGCCACCCCTCGCGCGAGGCGGCGCGTGCGCTGCGCAGGCTGGGCGTCAACGCCAGCCGCTCGAGGTGCCGGTCGAACAGCAGCGGCGCCACGGTGCACGTGCGCAGGACGTCGATGAGGACGACGACGTCGGCGTATTCGGAGCTCGGGGTGAGATCGGTGTGGATGTGCATGACAGGTGGTGACTCCCGGGCCCGATCGGGGCCGGGGCGGCGGTGCACGCGTCGGATTCTAGCATGCGGCGGCTGCCGCCCCGGACGCGGGGGTGCCGCCTGGCGCCGCCTTCGGGGCCGCCCGCGCGCGTGGCGCGCGAGCGACGCGACCCCCTGCGGGCGGGCGGTAAGCTGCGCGCGTGTCCCGAAAGGCCCCGGAGCATCCTGCCAGCAGCTTCCTGGACGACTACCACGCCGGCAAGTTGAACGATTTCTTCGAGCTCGTCCCCGGCGACATGAGCTCGGCACTGCGGTTGCCCCGCCCGGTCGACCGGCCGCGGCTCGCGGGCGTCATGCGCGCGCACGCGCGGCGCCTGGGCGCGCCGGAGGCGGTGGAGCGTTCCCTGCAACGGCTCGAGCACCCCGAGGCGCGGGTGGTGGTGGCCGGCCAGCAGACGGGCCTGCTGCTCGGACCCGGCTACACCCTCTCCAAGGCCGTCAGCGCCATCGCGCTCGCGCGCTCCGTCGACCGCGACGACCGCCCGGTCCTGCCCGTGTTCTGGCTCGCCAGCCAGGACCACGACAGCGCGGAGATCGACCACGCCTACCTCCTCGACGAGCGCGAGCGATTGCACCGGGTGGACGTCGACCTGCCGGTCGACGTGGCCGCCGGGCGCCTCGCCTTCGATCCGGCCATGCTTCGTGCCGTCGACGCGGCTCTGGACGCGCTCGAACCGCGTTCGGCGCACGACGCCGAGGTGCGCGCGTTGCTCCACGCGGCGGCCGAGCGCGCCAGCAGCTACAGCGACTGGTTCGCGTCGCAGCTCTACCGGCTGCTCGGCGGGCACGGGCTGCTGCTGTTCGATCCCATGGACGAGCCCGCCGCCGAGCTGATGCGCGGCGTGCTCGAGAGGGAGATCGCGTCCCCGGAGGTGAGCGTCGCGGCCGTGAACGGCGCCGCGCGGCGGCTGAGGACGCTGGGTTACGAGCCCCAGCTCGGGCGCGGCGCGCAGGCGACGAACCTGTTCCTCGAGGACGACAGCGGCCCGCTGCCGCGCCGCGTCCTGCTGCGGCACGAGGGTCACGCGTTCCGCCTCGAGGGGAGGGTGCTCTCGGCCGCCGACGTGCGTGTGCGCATGCGCGCCGACCCGCGCTCCCTCACCCCCGCCGCGGGTCTGCGCCCGATCGTGCAGGACGCGGTTCTCCCGACGGCCGCCGTGGTGCTCGGCCCCGGCGAGCTGCGCTACTTCAGCCAGCTGCGCGACGTCTACCGGCATCACGAGGTGGCCATGCCGCTGGTCTGGCCCCGCTCGCAGATCACGGTGGTGGAGCCGCCCGCCGCCCGCATCCTGGACAAGTTCGGCCTCGGCGTCGCGCGCTTCCAGGCCGACCCGCACGCGCGCCTCGCGGAGGTCGTGCTACGGCGCTCCGGGCACGGCGAACGTTTCGGGCGTGCTGCCGACGAGCTCGAGACGCTGATGCGCACGCTCCTGAAGGAGGTGTCGGACATCGACCCGACCCTCGCGGGCACCGTCGAGCGCGGCCACTACCACTTGGGTACCACCCTCGGGCTGCTGCGCGGCAAGACGGCCGCCGCCCTGGAGCGGCACGACGAGATCACGAGGCGCCAGTTCGCACGCCTAGAAGCGCATCTGCTGCCGCTGGGCCAGCCGAGCGAGCGCGTGTTGAGCCCGTACAGCCACATGTTGAAGTTCGGCGTCGCGCCCGTCGTGCGATGTCTCCTCGAGCTGCCCGCCGCGGGCGTGCACGAGCTGCGCATCTAGCGGCGGTTGCGCGCGGCCCGTGGGCGCCCGCGACGCCCGCGCGCCCGCCGCCCACCGGGGCGCCGGGACTCAGGACCTCCGCTTGAGCGAGTAGTTCGGCGCGTCCTTCGTGACCGTGACGTCGTGCGGGTGCGACTCCACCAGGCTGGCCTGGGTGATGGTCACGAAGCGAGCGCCGCGCTGCAACTCGGCGATCCCCGGGGCGCCGCAGTAACCCATCGCCGAGCGCAACCCGCCGACCATCTGGTAGAGCACGTCCTCGACCGGACCCTTGAACGCGACCATGCCCTCGATCCCTTCGGGGACGAGCTTCTTGCTGTCCTCTTGGAAGTAGCGGTCGGCGCTGCCGCTCTCCATCGCGCCGAGGCTCCCCATGCCCCGGTAGGCCTTGTACCTACGGCCGTCGCGCAGGATGTCCTCGCCCGGCGCCTCGCTGGTGCCGGCCAGCATCGACCCCATCATCACGCAGTCCGCGCCGGCCGCCAGGGCCTTCGCGACGTCGCCCGAGAACTTGATGCCGCCGTCGGCGACCAGCGGCACGCCGGCCTCGAAGGTCACGGTCGCGATCTGCAGGATCGCGCTCAGCTGCGGCATCCCGACGCCGGTCACCACGCGCGTGGTGCAGATGCTGCCGGGCCCGACGCCGACCTTCACGCCGTCCGCGCCACGGTCGATCAGGTCGCGCGCGGCCTCCGGGGTGGCGATGTTCCCCGCCACCACATCGACGGCGTACGACTCCTTGAGGTAGGTCAACGCGTCGAGGATGCCCTGACTGTGCCCATGCGCGCTGTCGAGCACGAGCGCGTCGACGCCCGCCTCGACGAGCGCCGCGGCGCGCGCCTCGAGATCCTGCGCCACCCCGACGGCCGCGGCCACCCGCAACCGGCCGAGCTCGTCCTTGGCCGCCAGCGGGAATTCGAGCTTCTTCATGATGTCCTTGATGGTGATGAGACCGCGCAGCACGTTGGCGTCGTCGACCACGAGCAGCTTCTCGACCTTGTGGTGCCTGAGGATGTCGCGTGCCTTCTCCAGCGTGGTGCCGACCGGCACCGTCACGAGGTGCTCGGACGTCATGAGCTCGGTGACGTTCTTGCCGGGATCGGTCTCGAAGCGCAGGTCGCGGTTGGTCAGGATGCCGACGAGACGCCCGTCGGGCTCCACGATCGGGACGCCCGAGATGCGGTACTCGCTCATGAGGTGCTCGGCGTCGCCGACCGTGGCGCCGCGGCCGAGGGTGATCGGGTCGACGATCATGCCCGACTCCGAACGCTTCACCTTGCGGACCATCTCGGCCTGCGCCTCTACGCTCATCTTCTTGTGCACCACGCCGATGCCGCCCTGGCGGGCCATCGCGATCGCCATCTTCGTCTCGGTCACGGTGTCCATGGCCGCGGACACGAGCGGGATCTCGAGGCGCAGGTTGCGCGAGAAGCGGGTGGCGGTCGCCACCTCGCGAGGGAGCACCGTGGAGTGCGCCGGCAGCAGCAGGACATCGTCGAAGGTGAGGGCCTCACCGACGATCTTGGCGCTCGGCTCGCGCCGGACGGTTGCTGTGGGAACGGGCTTCATGCGCTCACCTCGGCGACGCGATCCGGCGACGCCCGACCTCCGGGCGCCGCCGCGGCGCGGGCGTCGCCGCCGCGCCGGCGGGGGATTGCGACAGTATAGCCGCGCCCGGAGACCCGGCCCGGAGCGCGACGAACCGACGGCCCGGTCGGGCCAGAGCGCGACGGCGGCGGAACGCGGCGGGCCCCGGCGCAGACGCCGTCACGCGGCTGCGTCGGGCTCGACATGGGGCAGCAGCGGTTCGAGCCAGCGCGCGGGGAGGCGCACGGCCCGGCCCGAGCGGTCGGTCGGTACGTGCTCGGTCGCGCCCTGCGCGAGCAGCTCGCCGTCCTCGACGCGGACGATGCGGTACGCGAAGCGCAGCCTGCGGCTCCGGGCGAGCACGAGGTGCGTGCTCACGTCGAGCTCGTCGTCGAAGCGTGCCGCGGCGCGGTAGTCGACGCGCAGGGCGGACACGGCGAGCGACAGCCCCTCGTCTTCCATGGTGCGGTAGCTCAACGCGCGCTCGCGCAGCCATTCCACGCGGCCGGCCTCCATCCACACGGCGTGCACGCCGTGGTGCGCGATGCCCATCTGGTCGGTCTCGGCGAAGCGGACGCGGAGCCTCACGGCCGGGCCGCCGGAGGCGCGACGCCGCCCGGCGCGGCGGCGCTCGGTCTGGTCCTGGAGCGGTACATGCGCTACCTTACCGCCGCGCCAACGCCGCCGACCTCGGGCACGAGCCCGCGGGTTCGCACGAGCGCCGGCGTTCCCGTGGCGGTCCCGGCGCCTCGCTACCCGGCGGAGGCCGTGTCGGGCCCGGCGGCCGCCACGGCGGGGAGGAGACCTGCGTCGACCAACGCCCGCAGCACCCGCCGGTCGACGACCGACAGCGGCAGCCGTGCCAGGGCCTCGACGGCGAAGGCGCCGGCCGCCGCGGTGCGAGCGGACGCGCGGCGCTCCCGTTCGCGCGCCCCGTCGGCGTGTTGCGGGTCGCCCTGTTGCGGGTCGGCGTCTTGCCGGTCGCCCTGTTGCGCCTCGTCGTGTTCTCGGTCGGCGTGTTGCGCGTCGTCGTGTTGCGGGTCGGCGCGTGGCCGGTCGTCGGGCCCGGCGGCGTAGGGACCGAGGGGCACGACCGCCGGCACGAGCTCGAGCCGGAAGTGGCTGTACGCGTGACGTACGGGCGGGAGCAGGCGGGCCCCGTCCGGCTCGGCGTCGAGCTGCGGGAAGCCCCACAACCCGCCCAGCAGCGCGCGCTCCGGTCGCCGCTCGAGCCAGACCCGGCCGCCGTCGGTCGCCACGCACGCCCACCTACGACGCTTCGGCGGCGCGCGCCGCGCGACCGGCGCCCCGAAGGACTCGGGCGTCCCCGCTGCCGCTGCCGCGCAGCCGCTTCGGAGCGGGCACGACGGGCACGCCGGCGCGCGCGGCGTGCACACGAGCGCGCCGAGCTCCATGAGAGCCTCGGCCGCGTCGCCGGCCCGGCCGCCGGCAAGGAGCGGGCCGAGAGCCTCGGCCGCGTCGCGATCGCTCGGGCTACCCCGATCCCCGCGCAGGCGCGCCGCGACGCGCCGGACGTTGCCGTCGACGGGCAGCTCCGGCATGTCGAACGCGAAGGCCGCCACGGCCGCCGCCGTGTAGGCCCCGACGCCCGGCAGGCGCCGCAGCTGCGCGACACCCCCGGGCACGCGGCCGCCGTGCTCCAGCACGCACACCTCGGCGGCGCGCCGCAACCTGCCCGCCCGCCGGTAGTAGCCGAGCCCCTCCCACACCCGGAGAACCTCGCCCTCCGACGCGGCGGCCAACGCGGCGAGGTCCGGGAAGCGCCGCATCCAGCGCGCGAAGTAGGGGATCACGGTGTCCACGCGCGTCTGCTGCAGCATGATCTCGGCGACCAGCACCGCGTAGGGGTCGCGGCGCGCGCCGGGCCCGGCGCCGCCCGCGGGCGGCCGACGCCACGGCAGCTCGCGGGCGTGTCGCTCGAAGTGGGCCAGCAGGGCGTCGCGCACACGGTCAGCCTACCGTCGCGGGGACGCGGGCCGGGGCTCTCGCCGGGTGCGGCCCGCCGCCGGCGCGCTAGGCGGGGATGCTAGACTCGCCTCCGGAGCACCCCGTGGCGCACAACCGAGACAAGTCGATCGGCGCGGAGTTTCAGGCCCAGACGAAGTTCCGCAGAGGGCACGGGCCGCGCCCGCAGGGCCGGGCCGCGCCCGCGTTCAAGGTCTACGCCAACCCGCGCGAGGTCGCGGCCCTGCCCGTGCCGCAGCTCAAGGGCGGCACCGGGCTGTGGACCGCCCTGTCCACGGCCCGCGGGGGCTCGGCGGAGGGCGGGCGGCTGAAGCAGGCGCAGCTGTCGCAGCTGTTGTGGGGTGCGGCCGGCTTCACCTTCGGCCACGAGCGCACGCACCTGAGCGCGCAGCCGGTGTCGAGCATCGAGACCTACGTGGTCGCGCGCGAGGTGCAGGACCTGTTCGCCGGCATCTACCACTACAACCCGCGCGACCACACGCTCGAGCACCTCGACATCGCCGATCCCGACGAGCGCCTCGCCGACGCCACGCTCGCGCGGCTCGATCTCGCCGCCAACGCCGTGGTGCTGTGCTTCACCGGGATCGCCGCGCGTCACCGGGTGCTCGACGGCCGCGCCTACCGCTACCTCTACCTCGATGCGGGGGCGGCGGCGCAAGCGGTGGTGACCGGCTGCGCCGCGCTCGGTCTGGCGGCCTGCTTCGTCGCCGACTTCTACGACGACGAGCTGGCCGGGTTGCTTCAGGTCGACGGTCGCGGCGAGGTGCCGCTGTGCCTCGTTGCCGTCGGAGCGTGACCTTCGGAAGTCAAGCCTCGATAGGGGCCCACCTTCGAACCGACGGTCCGAACGTGCGGCGACCGACCCATCCCGCGCCCCCGCCAACGATCCCCTTCGATTGCAAAATTCAATGTACAGAACGATGAAACTCCTGCCTTGACACGACCCGGGTCGCGGCATAGGATGCCGTGCGGACGCCCCCTCCCGGCGTCCGGGTGGTCACGCGGAGGCTTTCGAAGCGAAAGCCCGTGACGAGGGCCGCGACGCGAGGTGGACATGGCGGTACGCGACTGGCACATCATCGATTCGACCCTGCGCGAAGGCGAGCAGTTCGCGCTCGGCAACTTCACGCTTCACGACAAGGTCGAGATCGTGACGTTGCTCGACGCCTTCGGGGTCGAGTACATCGAGCTGACGACGCCGGTCGCGTCACCCGCCTCGCGTGCCGCCTGCGAGCACATCGCCGGCCTGGGGCTGAACGCCCGCATCCTCACGCACACGCGCGCCAATCTCGACGACGCCCGCGTGGCGGTGGAGTGCGGCGTCTACGGGGTGGACATCCTGTTCGGCACCTCGAGCGAGCTGCGCAGCTTCAGCCACGGGCGCAGCGTCGAGCAGATCATCGACCAGAGCCTCGAGGTGATCGAATACGTTCGAGGGCAGGGGCGCAACGTGCGCTTCAGCTCGGAGGACACCTTCCGGTCGGACAAGCGCGACCTGCTGCGCGTGTACCGGGCGGCGGACGACGCCGGCGTCGACCGGGTGGGCCTGGCCGACACCGTCGGCATCGCCACCCCCGCACAGGTGCGCGAGCTGGTCGCGGACGTGCGCCACGCGGTCCACTGCGACATCGAGTTCCACGGCCACAACGACACCGGCTGCGCCATCGCCAACGCCTTCGAGGCGGTGCGCAGCGGCGCGACCCACGTCGATACGAGCGTGCTCGGCATCGGCGAGCGCAACGGCATCACCCCCCTCGGCGGCTTCCTGGCGCGCATGTACACGCTCAACCCCGAGCGCCTGGCGCAGCGCTACCGGCTCGAGCTGCTCCCCGAGCTCGACGCCATGATCGCGCGCATGACCGGCATCGAGATCCCGTTCAACAACTACCTGACCGGCCCGTTCGCGTACAACCACAAGGCCGGCATGCACCTCAAGGCTATCTACGTCAATCCCGACAGCTACGAGGTCATCCCACCCGCCGCCTTCGGGGTGGACCGGCGCCTCCAGCTCGGCAGCCGCCTGACCGGGCGGCACGCGCTCGCCGAGCGCGCCCGCACGCTCTCGCTCGAGCTCTCGGTCGATGCGCTGCGGGCGGTGACGCGCACGGTGAAGGCTCGAGCCGACGGCGGGGACGTGCCGCTCGACGAGATCGACCGGCTCCTCTCGCAGGCCGCGGCGGACGAGGCCGACGCCGCGGGCGCGCGCACGGTCGCCCATGGCGGCGCGGCGTGAGCGCGCCGGCCCGGCCTTGGCCCGCCACCCGTCCCGACGCCGGCGGCGTCGACGTGCGCGCACTGACGCTGGCCGAGCGCATCTTGTCGGTCAAGGCGGGCCGGCGGGTGCACGCGGGCGACGTGGTGGTGGTGCCCGTCGACCAGGTCATGATGGTCGACTCGATCGCGCCCAGCGTCCTGGCGCTCGTCGAGAACGAGCTCGGCGGCGTCATCGAGCACCCGGAGCGCGTCAGCGTCGTGATCGACCACGTCGCGCCGGCGTCGAACGTCGAGGTCGCGACGACCCAGAAGCGCGTGCGCGAGGTGGCGCGGCGCCACGGCCTGCGCCTGTTCGACGTCGGCAGGGGGATCTGCCACCAGGTGCTCATGGAGGAGGGGCTGGCCCGTCCGGGCTGGGTGGTGCTCGGCAGCGACTCGCACTCGACGACGTACGGCGCCGCGTGCGCCTTCGGTACGGGCATGGGGGCAACGGACATCGCGCTCGCGATGGCCGCCGGACGCACCTGGTTGCGCGTGCCCGAGACCGTGCGCGTTCGCCTCCACGGCGCACGGCCCCGCGATGTGAGCGCCAAGGACGTCGCGCTCGAGGTGATCGGCCGCCTCACGGCCGAGGGCGCGACCTATGCCAGCATCGAGTTCTGGGGCGCGGACGCGTTCACCCTCGGGGAGCGCATGACGCTCGCGAACCTGGCGGTCGAGGCCGGCGCGAAGGTCGGGCTGGTGGCACCGGACGCCACCCTCGCGGCGGCGTACGAGATCCCGGGGTGGCTCGCGACCGATCCCGACGCCGTCGCCACCGCGGACGTCGAGGTCGCGCTCGACGAGCTCGAGCCGGTGCTCAGCGTGCCGTTCCAGGTGGACGACGTCCATCGCGCGGCGGAGCACGTGGGCGTGCACGTCGATCAGGTGTTCGTGGGCACCTGCACCAACGGCAGGCTCGAGGACCTCCACCAGGTCGCCGACGTGCTCCGCGGACGCACGGTCGCGGACGGCACCCGCCTGCTCGTCATCCCCGCCTCCAGCCGCGTGCTCCAGGACGCCGTCGCGGACGGAACCATCGCGACCCTGCTCGCCGCCGGCGCCGTGCTTGGCGTTCCCGGGTGCGGCCCCTGCATGGGCCGCCACATGGGGGTGTTGGCCCCGGGCGAGGTGTGCGTGAGCACCAGCAACCGCAACTTCGTCGGCAGGATGGGGAGCCCCGACGCGAGGATCTACCTCGCCAGCCCCGCCGTGGCGGCCGCCAGCGCGCTCGCGGGCGCGGTCGCCCTGCCCGAGCGGCCGGCGGACGCACCGCCGGCGACGAGGGTGCCGAGCCGTGCCTGAGACGCGCCCGGCGGCCACGAGCTGGACGCGCGTGTGGCGCTTCGGCGACGCGGTCAACACCGACGACATCCTGCCGGGCAAGTACGCGCCGTTCATGGTCGGGGAGGAGCGCTTCCAGCGCTACGCCTTCGCACACCTGCGACCCGAGTTCGCGGACCTCGTCCGCCCCGGCGACGTGCTCGTGGGGGGCCGGAACTGGGGCCTGGGCTCGAGCCGCGAGTACGCCCCGCAGGCACTCAAGAAGCTCGGTGTCGGCGCGATCGTGGCCCGCTCGTTCGCTCGCATCCACTACCGCAACCTGCTCAACCTCGGCGTTCCCGCCTTCGCTGCCGGGGCCGTGGTCGACGCGCTCGACGATGGCGACGAGGTCCACCTCGAGCTCGAGACCGGCGTGCTGCTGCGGCGACGCGACGGTGCCGAGCGGGAGCTGCCCCTCCCGCCGGTGCCCGACTTCCTGAAGGACGTGCTGCGCGAGGGCTCGGTCCTGGCCTACTATCAACGCCACCGCCGGTTGCCCGGCGAGGGAACGGCCGAGCCGCCGCACGACGAGGGGCGTGGCGGCATGTGAGCGCCGTGCGAACGCCCCTGTCCGGTGGCCGCGCCAACGCGGCGGGCCCGGTGGCCGCGCCCAACGCGGCGGGTCCGGTGGCCGCGCCCACGCGGCGGGTCCGGTGGCCGCGCCCACGCGGCGGGCCCGCCGGCCGGGCCGAACGACCCGAACGACCTTACGGCCCCCGATGGGCCGCGACGGCGCCCCCCGCGCCCACTCCCGTCCGGAACGGAGAAGGAGAACCCCATGCACGACACCGCCACGCCGAGCATCGCTGCGCGCACCAGCGCAACACCCTTCATCGACACCCCCTACGGCCGCGTCGACGCGGACCCGGCGTCGCTCACCCTGGGCGAGCTGGTGGTGACCGACGAGGGCGCTGAGCTCGAGGTCGTCGGTCTCGACCCGCTGCGCTTCGAGGTCGCGCCGGAGGAGGACGAGGACTGGGGCGAGTAGCGTGGGCGTCGCGCCCGTCGGCGCCTCGGCAGCGCCCCCGCGTTGCGGTCGTGTACGACCGCTTGCGGCCCGAGGAGCGCATGCTCTTCGATGCCTTCGAGCGCGCCGACGTGCCCTTCGAGCAGATCTACGCGCCCCACCAGGTCGTGGATTTCAGCGACTTCCGCCCCTCGCCGTTCGACGTGGTGCTCGAGCGCTGCCTCTCGCAGACCCGGGGTCTGGCCCTGAGCCGGCTGTGGAGCGCGGCCGGGGCGACCGTCGTCAACGCTCCCGAGGTCATCGAGGTGTGCGGCGACAAGCTGGCCACCAATGCCGCGCTGGCCGCCGCCGGGGTGCGCACCCCGCGCACGGGCGTCGCCTTCGGCGTGGAGCAGGTCCTGAGCCTGTGCGAGGCGTTCGGGTACCCCGTGGTGCTCAAGCCGGTGGTCGGCAGCTGGGGGCGCATGGTCTCGAAGCTCTCCGATCGCGACGCGGTGGAGGCGGTGCTCGAGCACAAGGAGGTCCTCGGCGGCCCGCAGCACAAGGTGTTCTACGTACAGGAGTTCGTCCGCAAGCCCGGGCGCGACATCCGCGCGTTCGTGGTGGGCGACGAGGTGGTGGCCGCCATCTACCGCACGAGCGAGCACTGGATCACGAACACGGCCCGCGGCGGCGCGGCCAGCAACTGCCCGCTCACCGACGAGCTGGTCGAGGTCTCCCTCGCCGCTGCCGGCGCCGTCGGCGGGGGCGTGCTGGCCGTCGACGTCGTCGAGTCGGAGCGCGGCCTGCTGGTGGTCGAGGTGAACCACACCATGGAGTTCCGCAACTCCGTCAGCACGACCGGCGTAGACATCCCGCTCCGGGTCGTGCGTTACGCCGCGCAGCGCGTCGGGGTGCCGAGCTGAGGGCGCCGTGCGCGATCCGTCGCGACCGCGGGCGCGTCGGCGCAGGGCCTCGTTAGAATGCCAGGAATGACGAACGAGGCCCGTCCACCGCAGCCCGCCGCCGGCAGCCGACCGGAGGTGCTTCGGGTCGCCATCGTGGGCGCCTCGGGGTACGCCGGGGGCGAGTTCCTGCGCCTCGCCCTGGGACACCCGCGCCTCGAGGTGGTGCAGGTGACGAGCGAGCGCAACGCCGGCCTGCCGGTCGCGCTGGTGCATCCGAACCTCCGCAGCGTCACGCGCCTGCGCTTCGAGCGCGCGGCGGAGATCCGCCCGGCCGACGTGCTGGTGGCGGCCCTGCCGCACAAGACCCTGGCGGGCACCATCGACGATCTCGCGCCCCTCGCGCCCCTCCTCATCGACCTGTCGTCCGACTTCCGGCTGAGCGATCCCGCCGTGTACCGGACGTACTACGGCGACGAGCACCCGCGCCCGGAGCTGTTGGGGACCTTCGCGTACGCCAACCCCGAGTTGCGTCGCGAGGAGCTTCGTGGCGCGCGCCGCATCAGCGGCGCCGGCTGCATCGCCACGGCCGCCCTCCTGGCGCTGCACCCGCTCGTGAGCGCGGGCCTGCTCGCCCGCCGCGACGTGGTGGTGGAGGCGAAGATCGGCTCGAGCGCGGCCGGCAACCAACCGAGCGCGGGCGGCCATCACCCGGAGCGGATGGGGGTGGTGCGCACCTACGCGCCCACGCGCCACCGCCACACCGCCGAGATCGTCCAGCTGCTCGCCGGCGACGTTGCCGTCCACCTCACCGCCACGGCCGTCGAGCGCGTGCGCGGCGTGATGGTCACGGCGCACTGCTTCGTTCCCGACGGGACGAGCGAGCGCGACGTGCTCGGCGCCCTGCGCGAGGTCTACGACGAGGAGCCGTTCGTCCGCATCGTTCAGGCGCGCCGCGGGATCCACCGGGTGCCCGACCCGAAGATCCTCGACGGTACCAACTGGTGCGACGTCGGCTTCGAGATGGACCCGGAGACCGGGCGCGTGGTGATGATGAGCGCGCTCGACAACCTGGTGAAGGGCACGGCGGGTCACGCCCTGCAGGCGCTGAACGTCGCCCTGGGTTGGGACGAGGCGCTCGGGCTCGCCTTCGCGGGGTTGCACCCGTGAGCGGCTCGAGGCCCGCGCCGCGCCCCGGCCCCCGGCCGCCCGCGCGCCTCACGCGCGCCGAGGCGCGTCAGGTGCTCGGCGTGTACCACTTCGAGCCACGCTCGCTACCGGAGGTCGCACACCACCTCGGCAGCCTGCAGTACGACCCGCTCAGGCCCCTGGGGCGCAACCCCGACCTGGTGCTGCAGGCGCGCGTAGCCGGCTACAGGGAGAACGCCTGGGAGCACGCCGCCTACCGGCGCCGGCTCCTGGTGGACGCATGGGACAAGCAGGCGTGCCTGACCCGCGTCCAGGACTGGCCCTACCGCCGGCTCTACCATCGGCACTTCCGGCGCGTGTGGGGCGAGCGCGTGCTCGATCGCTACCGCGACGAGGTGCGTGCGACCCTCCACGAGCTGGAGCGCCGCGGCCCCCTGTCGAGCCTCGACTTCGGCGGCGAGCACCGCCCCGTGCACCTCGTGGGCAGCTGGTACGGGCCGAAGCTCGTCCAGCACATCCTTCGCGGGCTGTGGTTGTGCGGCGAGGTGGTCACCCACCACCGCGACAAGGGGCGCCACGTGTACGACGTGGCGGCCCGCGTGCTGCCGCCCTCCGTCGTGCGCGCGCCCGATCCCGGCCACGAGGCCAGCGCCCGACGCCTGCTCGTCTTGCGCGTGCGCGCCGCGGGACTGCTGCGCCTGGCGGCGCCGAAGGCGTTGTGGTCGATCCCGATCGAGCCCGACGAGCGCCGCCGTGTGCTCGCGGACCTCGTCGCCGACGGCGAGCTCGTCCGGGTCGAGGTCGACGGTGAGGCGTACCTGGCCGTACCGAGCGCGCTGGCCGGGCTTCAGCGCGAGCTGCCGCGCGGGATGCGCTTCGTGGCGCCGCTCGATGGCCTGCTGTGGGACCGCAGGGCCGTGGCGCGGCTGTTCGGCTTCGATTACCTGTGGGAGGTCTACAAGCCCGAGGCGCAGCGTCGCTGGGGGTACTACGTGCTGCCGCTGTGGTATGGCGGCGAGCTGGTGGGCCGCATCGACGGCGTGCGCGAGGCGTCGGGCGGTGAGAGCGTGTGGCGGGTTCACGCCGTCAGCTGGGAGGCGCCTCCGCGCGCGCGCGAGGTGGCCGTCTTCGCCACGGCCGCGGCCCGCTTCGCGCGCTACCTGGGGGTGCAGCGCGTCGTGCCGGGGCCGCGGGTCGACGGGCCCACCCGCCGCGCGCTGGAGAGGGCCGTGCCGGCGTGACCCGCTGGACGCTCGAGGGTTCCTCGGTCGAGGTCGATACCGACCCCGGCCGCCTCGACGTGGGCCTGTTGCACTCGTTCCTCACGCGAGCGTACTGGTCCGAGGGGCGGACGGTGGAGGAGGTGCGCACCACGCTCGAGCACAGCCTCACCTTCGGTCTCTACGAGGCGGATCGGCAGCTCGGTTTCGCGCGGGTGGTCACCGACTACGTGACGTTCGGTTACCTGGCCGACGTGTTCGTGGTGCCCGAGGCGCGCGGGCGCGGGCTGGGAGCCTTCCTCGTCGGGTGCGCCGTCGGCCACGAGCCGCTGCGCCGACTGAAGAACTTCCTGCTGTTCACGCGCGACGCCCACGGCCTGTACCGCAAGTTCGGCTTCGACGCGCTGGAGGACCCGGCCCGCGTGATGTACCGGCGGGGCCCGTGGACCGAGCCCGCGGGCGCCGGGCAGGAGGTCGACGACACGTGATCGTGGTCAAGGTGGGCGGCTCCGAGGGCATCGACTACGACGCGGTGTGCGACGACGTGGCGGAGCTGTGGGGTGGCGGCGAGCGCCTCGTGCTGGTGCACGGCGGCAGCGCCGAGACGAACAAGATCGCCGAGGCGCTGGGCAGGCCGCCGCGCTTCGTGACGAGCCCGAGCGGCTATACCAGCCGCTTCACCGACCGCGAGACGCTGGAGATCTTCGAGATGGTGTACTGCGGGAAGATGAACAAGGGGATCGTCGAGCGCCTGCAGCGCCGCAACGTCCCGGCCGTCGGCCTTTCGGGGCTCGACGGGCGCATCTTCGAGGGGCGCCACAAGGCGACCGTCCGCAGCGTGGAGAACGGCAAGACGGTCGTGCTGCGCGGTGACCACACGGGCACCGTCGAGCGGGTCAACGCCGACCTGCTACGTGTGCTGCTCGGGGCGGGCTACCTGCCGGTGCTCACCCCGCCGGGCGCGAGCTTCGAGGGGGTGGCGCTCAACGTCGACGGCGATCGGGCCGCCGCGGCGGTGGCGGCCGCGCTAGGGGCCGAGGCGCTGGTGTTGCTGTCGAACGTCCCCGGCTTGCTGCGCGACTTCCCGCACGAGGACAGCCTCATCCGTCGCATCGACGCGACCGACGTGGAGGCGCATCTGGCGTTCGCCAGGGGGAGGATGAAGAAGAAGGTGCTCGGCGCCGCGGAGGCGGTCGCCGGCGGCGTCGGTCGGGTGGTGCTCGGCGACGCCCGCGGGGCGCGGCCGGTCCACCGCGCGCTGGCGGGCGAGGGAACGGTGGTGGCGTGAGGTGCCGCACGGTGTGCGATCCGCCCCGGGAGGAGGTAGCCGGAACGGTCGGTATCGCCCGAAGGGAGCGATGTAGACCGTTCTGTATCGGAGGGACGTGGACCGTCCACCACGAGACGAGCGAATTCGCGCGCGGGCGCGCCGGCCGATGGGCCGAGGGGAGCGGAGCATGACGACGCGGGTCGAACAGGATGCGGTGCACGACACCAGGACGCAGGCGGAGGGGGCGCAAGGAGCGGGAGGGGCGGCTACGCGCGAGCTGCTCGAGCGCGACGCCCGCCACCGCTCCGGCCTGTGGGAGCCCGACGTGGCGTTCGTCCGCGGAGACGGGGCGCTGCTCTACGACGCAGACGGGCGCGAGTACATCGACTGCATGGCCGGGATCGCCGTCGCCAGCGTGGGGCACGGCAACGCTCGCCTTGCCGAGGCGCTCGCCGAGCAGGCGCGCAGCCTCATCGTGTGCCCGCAGAACCTCGGAAACGACACCCGCACCGCCTTCGTCGACCGCCTCTTCCGCCACGTGCGCCCTCCGCTCGAACGCGTCTTCCTGTGCAACTCCGGTTCCGAGGCGAACGAGGCGGCCCTCAAGTGGGCGCGCGCGGCCACGGGACGACGCCGCTTCGTGGCCGCGAAGCGCGGCTTCTCCGGGCGCACGCTGGGGGTGTTGCCGCTCACCTGGGAGCCCAAGTACCGCGAGCCGTTCGAGCCCTTCGGCTTCGGCGTGGACTTCATCCGCTTCAACGACATCGACGAGCTCGACCGCGCGGTCACCGAGGAGACCGCGGCGGTGCTGCTGGAGCCGGTGCAGGGGGAGGGGGGCATCCACCCCGCCGAGCCGGACTTCCTGCGGCGCGCGCGCGAGATCGCGAGCGAGCGGGGCGCGTTGCTCGTGTTCGACGAGATCCAGTGCGGCGTTGGGCGTACCGGCACCTTCCTCGCCAGCGAGGCCTACGGCGTGTCGGCCGACATCGTCACGCTCGCGAAGGGGCTCGCGGGCGGCGTGCCGATCGGTGCCGTGCTGATGACCGCGGACGTCGCCGCGGCCATGCCGAAGGGCGGTCACGGGACGACCTTCGGCGGCAACGCCCTGGCGAGCGCCGCCGGACTCGCGGTGCTGCAGGAGATCGAGGACCGCGACCTGATGGGGCGGGCGCGGGAGCTCGGTGGGCGCCTGCGCGACGGGCTCGAGGCCCTCGGCAGCGACCGCGTGCGGGAGGTGCGGGGACGCGGATTGATGGTCGGGCTCGAGCTGAAGGAGAAGGCCGCGCCGGTCATCGAGCGCTTGCGCCAGCTCGGCGTGCTGACCATCAACGGCGGCGCCACCGTCATCCGCTTCCTGCCGCCGCTGGTGGTGAGCGAGGAGCAGATCGACGAGGTGGTGCGACGGGTCGGGCGCGCGCTGGAGGCGTGAGCCTGGACGCCGTCGCGCTGCTGCGGGCCGCGGTGGCGGTGGCGAGCCCGTCCGGCGCCGAGGCCGAGGTCGCGCGCGTGCTCGTCGAGGCGATGCGGGCCGGCGGCCTCGACGCGCGCGTCGACGAGGCCGGCAACGCCGTGGGCCGCTGGGGGCGCGGCGACCGCCTCGTGACGGTGCTGGGCCACATCGATACCGCGCCCGGGCTGGTGCCGGTACGAGAGGACGGAGGGGCGCTGTACGGCCGCGGCTCGGTCGACGCCAAGGGGAGCTTCTGCGCGGCGGTCGCGGCCGTGGCGCGCCTCGGACCCGACGCCGGCGAGCGCCTGCGGTTGCTGCTCGTGGGCGCCGTCGAGGAGGAGGCGCCCACGAGCAAGGGGGCGCGTCACGCGCTGACGTCCTACGAGCGCCCCGACCTGCTGGTGATCGGGGAGCCGAGCGGGTGGGACGCCTACACGCTCGGGTACAAGGGGCGGCTGCTGCTCCGGCTCGAGGCCGACCTGCCGAGCGCTCACTCGGCGCGCGACGACGCCACGGCCGCGGAGCTGGTGGTGGAAGCGCACCGCCGCGTGGCCGCCTTCGTCGCGCGCGAGAACGTCGAGGCGCATGGTGCGTTCGATTCCCTGCAACTCTCGCTTCAGGCCATCGACAGCGACCACGACGGCCTGCGCCAACGCTGCCGCGCCGTCCTGGGGTTCAGGCTGCCCCCGCGCTGGGACCCGGTCGAGCTGGAGCGCGCCCTGGCGGCGCTCGAGCTCCCCCCGGGCGTCACGCGCCACGGCACGGGGCACGAGCGCGCGCACCGCGCGGAGCGCGACAGCGAGCTCGCCCGCGCCTTCCGCGTGGCGATCCGGGCCGTCGGGGGCCGGCCGCGCTCCAAGGTCAAGACGGGCACCTCCGACATGAACGTGGTGGCGCCGACGTGGGACGTTCCCATGCTCGCCTACGGGCCCGGGGACGCGGCGCTCGACCATACGCCGGACGAACACCTCGATCTCGCCGAGTACGAGCGATCGGTGCAGGTCTGGAGTCACGCCTTGAGCGTCCTGGCGGGGGACCGTTGACGCGCGCCTGGCGTCCGCCACGAGGGGTAGCGCGAGCGTCCAGGACGACGTGCGGCGTGAGGTTTCCAGCAGGGCGCCGCGAGCGGCCGGTCGTATACTGAGCGCGCATGGCCACGCCCGAATCCATCGCTCTCGAACTCCTCGAGTACAAGGTCGCCGACATGCTGGCGAAGCGCACGGTCCGCGGCGGCACGGAGGCGTTGTGGGAGCTCCTGGCGCAGATCACGCGCGGTTCCACGACCCTGTCGCGCGACGAGCGGGAGCGTTTCGAGGAGGTCGGGCGCCGCATGCGGCTCACGACCGATCCCTCGCGCGGCTCGGCCGAGACGGCGGGCAACCTCGAGTCCCTGGTCATCGGCTCGGAGGTCGGCGTCGAGCTGGTCGACGACGCCGCCTCCGCGCCGACGAGGCGCGTGGAGCGCCCCGAGGTGCGCGACGAGATGGCCGTCTTGCAACGCATCGCGCGCCGCGTGTGGTGGGACAGCCTCGACGAGTTCGTGCTCAAGGTGGCCGCGAGCTGGCGCGCGGAGCGCGACCGCTACACGGCCCGGTTGATGTACGCCACACTGCAGAACCTGCAGCGCAACAGCGTCCGCAAGACCTTCGGGCAGGACGTGAACCTGCGCAGCTTCCAGGTCAGGGAGGCCATCCCCGAGGTCCCCGACCCGCTGGTGTCGTTGTCCGACGTCGACTCGCTGGCCGAGATCGTGCGGGAGATGATCAACACCGTCATGACGATGGGTAAGAGCGGCAGCCCCTTCCCGACGTTGCAGGTCGCCGACTCCGCCGCCCTGACGTACGTGCGGTCCGCCGCCATGCTGATTGCGCAGGATCCCTACGCCGGGAGGCTCTCGCTCATCGAGCGGCCGGGCCCGAGCAGCAAGCAGCTCCGGCTCGCCATCCAGGAGCTGGGCAAGGAGCGGCTGCCCGAGAACGAGCGGGGGAAGCATCGCCGCGAGCTCGAGCGCCGCCTCGCCGACACGCTCGCCTTCGAACGCAACCAGCGACAGCTCTTCCAACGCGACGTGCTGCAGTTCTCCGATCTGGTTCACGCGTTCTTCGAGCGCCTGGCCGACTACCTGCCGACGTCGGTCGGCGGTCGCGGTAGTGGCCCGCAGCTGGAGGGCGGCGTGTTGTTCGGCGTCAATCCGATGCTCCGCTGGGAGTCGGTGCCGCCGGGGGCCGATGCCCTCACGGTCCACCTGGTCGGGCCGGTACGCTTCACGCTCGCATCCCACGAGATCGCCGTGATGGGCACGGGACCGTCGCGCACGCTCTACATCGACGAGCGGGAGGTGCCGCTGCAACCGCGCATGGCGCTCGAGCTCGGCCGCAGTCGCCTGAGCGTGTTCCACGAGGGCGACTACGTGCACTTCCGGTACCGCGACGAGGCGCGTTCCCTGGCCGTTCGCCTGGCCGAGGCGTTGGTGGTCTTCTACGTGCTGTCCAGCCCGCGCCGGGAGGACCTGCTCACCGTCCTGAAGGTGCTGTCGAACACGGTGCAGGGCGAGCCGCAGGATCTCGTGGCGCGCGCGGCCGCGCGCGCCGCCAGCGTCAGCGCCCGCGCTCCGAACCGGCGCCAGGCCGTGGACGGGCTCGTGCGCGGGGCCGCCAGGGCCGCCGGCGTGGGCCTCGAGGAGAACGTGGTGCTCGGCCTCGTCCAGCGCTTCGTCGACGCGATGACGGTGGTTCCCACGGACGTTGCCGGGGTGCTCGAGCGCGTGCCGTCGGCCGAGGCGGGCGTGCGCCAGCTCACCGGGGAGCCCCTTACGGTCGACCTTTCGTCCCAGAAGATCACGGTCCGCCAGTACCGCGGGCGCGGGTCCGAGGCACAGGAGAGCCTGGTCGCGATGCTCCCCGGCCAGGTGCTGGGATCGTTCACGGATTACCTGCTCGTGCCGCTCGGTGAGGGTACCCTGATCCTCGTCAGGGGTGAGCAGGAGCTCGCGTTCATGCACGTCCCCGACGTAAGCATCGAGACCAGCCGCGCGCTCTGAGCGTCGCGTTCCGGGCTGCGGCGCCAGGACCGGCGCGCGAGGACCGGCGCGCGAGGACCGGCGCGCGAGGACCGGCGCGCGAGGACCGGCGCGCAAGGACCGGCGCGCAAGGACCGGCGCGCAAGGACCGCCGGGAACGGCCGCCCGGGTTGCGACCGGGCCGCAGGAGCCAGACCCGACGAACGAGCCCGGAGAATCGAGGACGCCATGGCCGAGATCCTGGACGAGAGCACCCTTCGCGAGCGCGTCCGCTCGCTGGACGGCTGGACGGTGCAGGACGGCAAGCTGCACCGGGAGTTCGAGTTCGACGACTTCTCGTCGGCGTTCGGTTTCTTGAGTCGCGTCGCTCTCGCGGCGGAGAAGGCCGGGCACCACCCCGACATCCACAACAGCTACGCCAGCGTCACGCTCGACCTCGTGAGCCACGACGCCGGCGGGATCACGGAGCGCGATCTGGAGATGGCCCGCGCCATCGATGCGCTCGGCGGCTGACGGCACGACGTTCCGCGGGTGCTCGAGCGCCTAGGGCGTACCCGGCGGCGCCGTCCCGTTGCCGCTCGAGCCGCCGGTGTCGGTGCCCGCGTTCCCGCTAGTTCCGTTCCCGGTAGACCCGTCACCCGCCGGCCCGTTTCCGGCTGGCCCGTTTCCGGCTGGCCCGCTCCCCGTCGAGCCGCCGGCCGACGGCGCGCCGCCGGCCGATCCGGTGTCGGATGCCGGGGACGCGGCGCCCGACGCTCCGGGTCCCTTCGAGCCGTCGGCGGAGCCCGCCGTTGGGGCGGTCGGCGACGGCGGGCCGAAGGTGTACGCGCTGCGCAGGGCGGCGAGGTCGGCATCGTCGACGCGCCCGTCGTGGTTGAAGTCGGCCGGTACGTTCACGCCCTGCACGCCGTAGGCCTGTCCGAAGGCCACCAGGTCGTAGAAGTCCACCACGCCGTCGTGCGTCAGGTCCTCCGGAGCGTATCTCCGCGTCGCGCGCAGCGCGTCGACGTCGGCGGGCGTGGGCGCTCCGGGGCCGCCGCCCGCCGGCACGCCGAAGGCCATCACGCCGTCGCCGCCCTCCGGCAGGCCGAGCACGACACCGAGCGCGTGGAGCAAGACCGCGTCGTCGTCGACCGCCGCGGGCGCCAGCTCGATGCGCAGGCCGGTCGCGCTGCTCCTGCGGCTCAGCGACAGCACGTCCGGTCCGAGGAGGGCCGCATCTCCGTAGGTCATGAGCGCGGGAGCGTCCTGCGCCTCGTTCACCACGGCGTCGTCCGGCGCTGCCTTCCGCCAGGCGGCCGCCATCGCGGCGAGGCGCTCCGACAGCGTCAGCGGACCGCCCGCGGGGTCGACCCGGTAGGTGCGGGGAGCGACCTGTGCGGCCGCGGCCGCCGGCGAGCCGGGAGCCGTCGAACCCGGTGCCGTCGGGGCGTTGTCCTGCGTGCCCGGAGCCGCCGAACCCGCTGACTGCGAAGCGGATCCTCCGGTCGCGCCGGTGTCGGCGCCGTTCCCGTCGCCAGGCGAGGTGCCGGGAGAACCCGCGCCGGCCGCGCCGGAACCCGCCGCCGAACCCGACCCTCCGTCAGGGGCCGTGCCGGCGCTCCCCTGCGCGGGTGCCACCGCCGGCAGGGACAGGGCTAGCAGCGCCAGCAGGAGCGCGCCCAGCCGGGCGGCACGTCGACGAGCCCCGCCGGCCCGAGCCCCACCGGCCCGAGCCCCACCGGCCCGAGCGTCCCCGGCCCGAGCCCAGCCGGCCCGAGCCCCGCCTGCCCGAGCCCCGCCTGCCCGAGCCGCGGGGGCCCCGGCGCCGACCGTTCGAGCGGTGGCAGGAGCGCCGGCCACCCTCGGGCCCCGCGCCCGTGCGCGCCGGGTCACGGCGCGCCCCCGCCGGCGCCGAGCAGGTCCTGGAGCGCCGTCACCACGCCCTCCAGACCGGCGGCGGGGCCGGCGCGCGTGAGGGCGCCGCCCTCGTCCACGCTCAGGGGGCGCCCGTCCTCGTCGACCATGCCGGCCGGGGTGACGCGCCATAGACCCTGGCGGAACCCGACCACGGGCGAGGCGTAGGGCTTGTCGTACGCCATGACGAGCAGGCGCTCGCCGCGCTCGAAGCCGGGCATGCCGCTCACCGTGAGGGCTTCGCCACCGGCGATGCGTCCCCCGAGGAAATCGAGGGAGACCGACGCGGGGTCCTCGAGCTGGTCGAGGCCGTGGAGCGCGGTCTCGACGGTGAAGGTCACGCGCGTCCAAGGGGTACCCCCCTTGTCGATCGGCGCCACGCTCGCCACGGTGCCGACGAACACCAGATCCGCCTTGCGGGCCATCTCGCCCGGGTCGAGCTCGCGCCACGTCGTGGCGTGGACGCTTCCCGCGAGCAGGAGCAGGAGCCCGGCGGCGAGCCACGTTGCGCCCCGGCGGCCGCTCACGGCGCACCCGTGTCCTGTCCGCCGGCGGGCGCGCCCGGCAAGCCCGGGCCCGGCGGCGGGGCCGATCCGGCGCCGGACGCCGGCTCGCCGCCCGAGGCCGGCGGGGCCGTGGGCGGCGCTCGACCGGCCTGCAGCGTCTGGTAGTGGTGGCCGGTGTCGCCCGCGAACTCGATGGCGGCGTCCACCTGCAGGAAGCTCGCACCGGACACCGGTTCCAGATCGAAGGTGAAGAGGTCGGCGGCGCCGTCGAGCTTGCGACCGAGCGGAACGAGCGCGACCTGGAGCGATCCGGCGCCCGCCCGTTGCACCAGGCCGAGGCCGCCCCGGGCGGCCCGGACGCTGCCGGGTACGAGCTGGAAGAGGTCGGCGTCCCACGTCAGGTCCGTGCGCAGTCCGGTGAACCCGGTGGCGTCGGCGAGTCCCACGCGCAGGGTGAGCCGCCGCTGCACCTCCGTCTGCGGCACGCTCAACGTGAGCCGGGGCGGGGGGACCTCGACCACCTGCAGGGAGTAGCGTTGCACCGTCTTCGACAGGTTCGCGTCCGAGACCTGGACGGTGAAGGTGAACTGGCCCGTGGCGCTGGGCGTGCCGCGGATCGCGCCGGACTGGAGCTCGAGCCCGGGCGGGAGCTTCCCTTCGACCAGGCTGAAGTCGTACGGGCGCAGCCCGCCGACGGCGTGCACGGCCTCCTCGTAGGCGCGCCCCACCACCGCCTGCGGCAGCCCGTTGCTCACGACCCTGAGCGCCTCGGCCGGGGTGGTCACGTCGCTGCTGCAGGCCGCGAGCAGCAGCAGCGGGAGCAGGGCCGGCAGCGTCGCGAACCGCCGGGCGGTCGCCGCACGTCCCGTGGGGCGGCTCATGAGGGGCGCGCGACGTTCGCCGCGTCGGGGTAGACGAGCCAGCGGAAGGCGTAGGGCTCGAGCTCGAGGGTCGCGTCCGCTGCCGCCCTCGTGCCGGCGGAGCCGAACGCGTCGACCAGCTCGCGCTCGCCGGCGAACGCGAGGTCGAGGTGCACGCGCTGCGGCTCGGCCGAGAGGTTGTGCACCGACACCACGAGGTCGTCGTCGGTCTGGTTGCGGAACGCGAGGATCGCTGCGTTGGCGGGCCGCAACAGCTCGAAGCGCCCGCGCCCCAGCGCGCTGTGGGCGCGCCGGAGGGCGATCAGTCCCCGCGCCCAGTGCAACAGGCTGGTGGGATCGGCGCGTTGCGCCTGCACGTTGACCCGCTGCACGCCGTAGGTGTCGTCGTCGATGACGGGGGCGTAGAACACGTCGGCCTCCGTGAAGCCGGCCTTCGGTTGCGGCAGCCACTGCATCGGGGTGCGCACGCCGTTGCGGTCCTCCAGGTAGATGTTGTCGCCCATCCCGATCTCGTCGCCGTAGTAGAGGATCGGCGTGCCGGGCAGCGTCATCAGCATGGAGTGCATGAGCTTGATCTTCCGCGGATCGTTGCCGAGCAGGGGCGCGAGGCGGCGCCGGATCCCGACGTTGAGCTTCATGCGGGGGTCGGGCGCGTACGTCGCGTAGAGGAAGGCGCGCTCGGCGTCCGTCACCATCTCCAGGGTGAGCTCGTCGTGGTTGCGCAAGAACACGACCCACTGGCAGGTGTCGGGGATCGGCGGCGTGCGGTCGAGGATCCATTCGACGCTGTCGCGCTTCCCCTCCGCCACGGCCTCGTACAAGCGCGGCATGACCGGGAAGTGGAACAGGAGCGGCATCTCGTCGGTTCCGTCGCCGAAGTAGGGCAGGGTGTCCTCGGGCCACTGGTTGACCTCGCCGAGGAGGAACAGGCCGGGTCGGACCCCTTCGATGTACGCCCGCAGCTCCTTGAGGAAGGCGTGCGTCTCCCCGATGTTCTCGTTGATGGTGCCTTCGCGCTCGAAGAGGTACGGGATGGCGTCCATCCGGAAGCCGTCGATGCCCAGCTCCACCCAGAACCGCACGACGCGCTTCATCTCCTCCTGCACGTCCGGGTTGTCGAAGTTGAGGTCGGGTTGGTGGCGGAAGAAGCGGTGCCAGTAGTACTGGCCGCGCACAGGATCGTAGGTCCAGTTCGAGGTCTCGCTGTCGGTGAAGATCACGCGCGTGCCCGCGTAGCGCGCCGGGTCGTCCGTCCACACGTACCAATCCGACTTCGGGTTGCTGTCGCTGCGCCGCGACTCCTGGAACCACGGGTGCCGGTCGCTGGTGTGGTTGAGCACCAGATCGGTGATGACCTTCAGGCCGCGTGCGTGGGCCTCCTCGAGTAGGCGCGTGAAGTCTCCGAGGGTGCCGTACTGCTCGTGCACGTTGTAGTAGTCGCTGATGTCGTAGCCGTCGTCGCGCAGCGGGGAGGGGTAGATCGGCAGCAGCCACAGCACGTCGACGCCGAGCCAGGTGAGGTAGTCGAGCTTCTCCACCACGCCGGCCAGGTCGCCGAAGCCGTCGCCGTTGCTGTCGCGGAAGGCGCGCACGTAGAGCTCGTAGATGACGGCGTCCTTGAACCAGTCTTGGCGATGCATGCACTCCTCCGAAGCGGGGGCTCGACGAGGTGGACGGGGCCGAGGCCCGCGGACGTGGGGAAGTGGGGACGCCCGCGCGACCGCGCGGCGCTCGTGGCGCGGCACGGTCGCTGGCCCGCGGTGACGAGGGGATTGTACCCGTCGCTGCTGAGAGGTCACAACGACGTGGGGCGCGAGCCGCGGCGGCGCGCGCCGCCGCCGCCACCCGGCCGGCGCCCGCGACGTGTGGCCCCCGCATCGTCCTGGACGGCTCCCGCTGCAATCGCATGCTAAGCTCCAAGGGCACCCGACAGGCGCGGAGGCCCAGGCGGGCTCCGCGCGGCGTCGCCGCCCGACGGGGCCGGGGCGGCGGCGAGTGATGTCGGCCCCATCGGAGGGCGAGAGCGTTGAACGCAGGTAAGTGCGAGCACGAAAGCGCGACGCGTCGCGGCGGCGACGGGAGCACGGGAGGTGAGGCCGGTTCGCGACGCCGTTCGCGGCGTGCCGTGAGCGGGCGGCCGTCGCCCCACCGCATCCGCTACCTCCACGTGTCGGCCGATGCGCGCCGGCGCTACGGCCTGGCGACGGCGCTCTTCGGCCTCCGTGGCCGCATCGTGTTCGGCGACATGGCCGACGCCCAGAGCGTGGCCGGGGCCATCAACGACGGGCGCAACGCCGGCCGCTTCCCGGAGGCCGCGGTTCGGGGCGGCGAGGTCTACGCCGCGGCCCTGCTGCACGAGCTCATGCACGCGCTGATCGAGGGCGCGTCGGCCGGGGCGGGCGACCTCTTCGCCCCCGCGCGCGAGCGTGTCGGCGGTGAGCTCGGCGACGATGCGGCGCAACGACTCCTCAGCGCTTTCGCGACCGGCTTCCCGGTGCCCGGCGTGGCCGACGGCGCCGTGAGCGTGCCGGCGTACCTCGCCGGGACGACCGATGGCGTGGCGAACCCCAGCGTCGTACTCGAGGAGCTGCTGCTGCTCCACCTGGCGAACGCGAACCCCGCGCTGGAGCGCCTGCACGAGCTCTTCGACGACGCGCCGCTGCGGCGGGTGTCGGCCTACGCTCAGGCGGTGACGCTGGTCGAAGACGTCCTCGCAGGGGAGGGGGACGTAGGCGGGAGCGGCCGCACCCTCATCGACCTGTTGTGGGCCCCGCAGCGCACCCACCCGACGTCGCTGGAGGGGCAGCTCGAGTACGTTCGGACGCACTGGGGAGACCTTCTGGGCGAACGCTATGCGTCGCTGCTGCAGCGGTTGCTGCGCTCGCTGGACGTGCTGCACGAGGAGCACAAGGCCGGCTTCGTCGGTCCCGGTCCGGCACCCGTGCTGACGGCCGCCGCGCTCCGGGGGCCGGTGGAGGTCGAGGCGTTCAGCCCGGACAGCGCGTGGATGCCCGGGGTCGTGATGATCGCGAAGAGCACCTACGTATGGCTCGCGCAGCTCGAGCGGCGCTACGGCCGGCCGGTGCACCGGCTGGACCAGATCCCGGACGATGCGCTCGAGGAGCTCGCGGCGCGCGGCTTCAACGCCCTGTGGCTCATCGGCGTGTGGCAGCGCAGCGAGGCGTCGCGCCGCATCAAGCACGAGCGCGGCCAGGCCGACGCCGTGGCCAGCGCCTACGCGCTGTACGACTACGTCATCGCCGACGACCTGGGAGGGGAGGGCGCCTACGCCGACCTGCGCGAGCGCGCGGCCCGGCGCGGCCTTCGCCTCGCGAGCGACATGGTCCCCAACCACGTCGGCATCGACGGGCGCTGGGTGATCGAGCATCCCGAGTGGTTCCTGCAGCTCGATCGACCGCCCTATCCCGGCTACGGCTTCGCGGGCCCGGACCTCTCCGGCGACGGCCGCATCGCCGTCAGGATCGAGGATCACTACTGGAACGGTACCGACGCCGCCGTGGTGTTCCAGCGTGTCGACAACGCGACGGGCGAGGCGCGCTACATCTACCACGGCAACGACGGCACAGCCATGCCGTGGAACGATACGGCGCAGCTCGATTACCTGCGACCCGACGTGCGTGAGGCGGTCATCGGCACCATCCTGCACGTCGCGCGCAAGTTCCCCATCATCCGCTTCGATGCGGCCATGACACTCGCGAAGCAGCACATCCAACGCCTGTGGTACCCGCCGCCCGGGCAGGGAGGCGCCATCCCGTCGCGGAGCCAGTACGGCGGCATCGACGCCGACGAGTTCGAGCGGCGCATCCCGGTCGAGTTCTGGCGCGAGGTGGTCGACCGCGTGGCGGCGGAGGCGCCGGGGACGCTGCTGCTCGCAGAGGCGTTCTGGATGATGGAGGGGTACTTCGTGCGCACGCTGGGCATGCATCGCGTCTACAACAGCGCCTTCATGAACATGCTCAAGCGCGAGGAGAACGCGGAGTACCGCTTGCTGGTGAAGAACGTCCTGGAGTTCGATCCGCGGATCCTGGAGCGCTTCGTCAACTTCATGAACAACCCGGACGAGGAGACGGCCATCGCGCAGTTCGGCGACGGCGACAAGTACTTCGGGGTGGCGACCCTGATGGCGACCCTGCCGGGATTGCCGATGTTCGGGCACGGGCAGGTGGAAGGGTTCCGCGAGAAGTACGGCATGGAGTACAGGCGGCCGAAGCTCGACGAGGATCCGAGCGGCTGGCTGGTGGACCGGCACCTGCGCGAGATCGCACCCTTGCTGCACCGGCGCGAGCAGTTCTCCGGCTCGCGCGACTTCCGACTGTTCGACCTGATCGGCGACGAGGGCGCCGTGCGCGAAGACGTCTACGCCTACGCCAACAGGGGCGGCGGACGCGCGTCGCTGGTGCTGTTCAACAACCGCTTCGAGCGGGCGACCGGGTGGCTCCGCGACAGCGCTCCGTTCGCCTCGGGCGGCGCTACGACGCGCACCGCGCTCGCGTCCGCCCTGGGGCTGCAGGGGGGCGGCGGGCGCTTCGCGCTGCTTCGCGACGTGCGCGCCGGGCGCACGTTCCTGCAGCGCAGCGACGAGCTGGCGCGTGACGGCTTGCGCGTGGCCCTCGAGGGGTTCCAGACGCAGGTGTTCACCGACGTGCAGGAGGTCACCGACCGCGACGGCAGCTACGAAGCGTTGCACGCGCACCTCGCGGGGCGCGGCGTCGCCGACCTGGAGGCGGCGCGCCTCGACCTGCGCTTGTCGGCGGTTCACGAGGCGTTCCTGGCGCTCGTGGCGGGACCCGCTGCGGACACGGCGTCCTCGGCGTCCGCCTCCGAGCCCGCGCGGTCGCCGTCGACGGCCGAGAGCGACGGCGCCGGAGAGCCCGCATCCGGCGGCCGGACCGCAGCCGAGGCGGGCGCGCCCCGCCCGTCCGGCGGCGGGATCGAGCCTTGGCCGGCGCCCCAGGCCCGGGACTTCGTGGCGGCCGTTCGGCGCGTCTCGGGCGAGCCACTGCGGCCCGAGGCCGGGCTCCCTGGAGCGGCGGCGGGCCGGCAGTCGGCCGGCGGCGGTACGCCGGCCGCGGCTGCGCCCGATGCGGCTGCGTCCAACGCGGGTGCGTCCGATGCCGGTGCGTCCGATGCCGGTGCGTCCGACGCGGCCGTGGTGGCGGCCATCGCGGCGGGCCTCGGGCACGAGCCCGCGCCTGCGCCCAAGAGCGTTGCGCGCCCTGCCGCGACCGGCCCCGACGACGGCGAGCCCACCGAAGCGGTGCCCCCCCTCCTGGTGCGGGCGGCGGCGGCACTGTCGGGACTGGCGGAGCGCGAGCGACGCTACCGTGACCTGCGCCTGGCGGGTGCCCTGGCGCGGCGCTTGGAGGGCGCGGGGATCGGGGACGCCGCGGCCCTCGCGGAGCTCCCGCCCGCCCTGTGGGCCGTGACGCTCCCCCAGGGGGGCGTCGACTCCGTCGCTGCGGCGCAGGGGACCGGCACCCGGAAGGACCGGGCCGCGCCGGACGGACCGGACCGGGCCGGCGCCGGGGTGCCCACGACGTCGATGGTGCTGGAGCGCTGGGTCGCCGATGGGGGCGCCCGCGCCTTCCTGGGCGTGAACAGCTTCGAGGGGATCGAGTACTTCAACCGGGAGCGCTACCGCCAGCTGGTGGCAGGCTTCGACGCCTACCTCGCTCGGCGGGGCGTCGACGCGGCCTCCCGCGCGGCGCTCGTCGCCGAGCTCGCCGCGGCCGAGCGCGCCAGCGGGTATCGCCTGGCGCGGCTGGGAAGCACCCCGGAGGACGCACCCCGTGCCGACGGTTCGACCGTCGGCCGCCGGGAGGCCGCCCGGGAGGCACACCAGGACGGCTCGCGGGAACGGGAGCGGAGCGGCCGCAAGCGGGCGACGGGCGAGGGCTCCGGCGGAGACGAGGGCGGTTGAGCGGCGGAGGCGGCGCCGTCAGCCGGGGGGATCGGCCGAGGTCAGCTCCGCGACGCGCCGCCCCTGCAGGTGGGTGAGGGCGAGGGCGAGGGCGTCGGAAACGTGGCTGCTGTCGGGCGTCTTGGGGAGCGACAAGAGCGCGCGCACCATGTAGGCCACCTGCGCCTTGTCGGCCCGCCCCGTACCGACCAGGGCCTGCTTGACGTGCATCGGGCCGTACTCGAAGGCCGGCACGCCGCGCTCGGCGGCTATGAGGAGCACGACGCCCACCGCCTGACCCACGCGGAACGCCGCGTCGCGCTGGTGGTGGAAGTACTGTCCTTCGAGCGCGAGCGCGTCGGGTCTGTGCTCGTCGAGGAACGCCTCGACGGAGCGCCTCAGGCGCAGGAGACGCTGCGCCTGAGGCTGCCGGCTGGACGTTCGCACGAGCTCGGCTCCGAGCAGGCGGACCTCGCGTCCGCGTTCCTCGATCGCGCCGAGCCCTAGGTTCGCCAGACCGGGATCGACGCCGACCACCCGAAGGGGCCGCTCCCCGGCGGGCGTCCGAGCCCTGCTGCCGGCGTGTCCCGGGCTCACGGCGCGCGCCTCAGTACTCGGCCAGGTACTTGTCGAGCTCCCAATCGTGCACCGTGATGCGGTACTCGTCGAACTCGCGCGTCTTGGCGTCGACGAAGTGGTGATACACGTGCTCGCCGAGGGCGTCGATGACGACGCGATCGTGGCGCAGGGCGGCCAGGGCCTCGCGCAACGTCCCCGGAAGCTCCTTGATCTTGTGCTTGCGCCGGTCGCGCACGCTCATCTCGTAGATGTTGCGCTGGATGGCGGGCGGCGGGGTGAGGTCGCGCTCGATGCCGTCGCGTCCCGCCGCCATCATGACGGCCAGCGCCAGGTAGGGGTTGCACGACGGGTCCGGCATGCGCAACTCCGTACGGGTGCCCATGCCCCGGCGGGCGGGCACGCGGATCATGGCGCTGCGGTTCGAGGCCGACCAGGCGATGTTGGTCGGGGCCTCGAAGCCCGGGGTCAGGCGCTTGTAGCTGTTGACGACGGGGTTGGTCACGCCCACCAGCCCCGATGCATGTTCGAGCAGACCGGCGATCCAGTTCAGGGCCGTGTGCGACAGCTGGTACTCGGCCGCGGGATCGAAGAAGGCGTTCTTGCCGTCCTTGAACACCGACAGGTGCGTGTGCATGCCCGAGCCGTTGATGCCCATCACCGGCTTCGGCATGAACGTCGCGTGCAGGCCGTGGTTCAGCGCGATGCGCTTCACCACCATGCGGAACGTGGCGATCGCATCGGCGGTGCGCAGGGCATGATCGTACTTGAAGTCGATCTCGTGCTGGCCGGGCGCCACCTCGTGGTGGGCCGCCTCGATCTCGAAGCCGAGGTCTACGAGCGCGTTCACCATGTCGCGCCGCGCCTCCTCGCCGAGGTCCACCGGCGCGAGGTCGAAGTAGCCGGCGCTGTCTTGCGTGACGGTGGTCGGATTCCCGCCGCCGTCGCGCATGAACAGGAAGAACTCCGGCTCCGGGCCGGCGTACATGTCGTCGAATCCGAGCGCCTGCAGGCGCTCGATCTGCCGCTTCAGGACGTGGCGCGGGTCGCCCACGAAGGGGCTGCCGTCGGGCAGCGCGATGTCGCAGATGAGCCGCGCAACGGTGCCGCGCTCGGATCCCTCGATGATGTCGGGGAAGATCAGGAAGGTGTCGTAGTCGGGCTTCAGGAGCATGTCCGACTCCTCGATGCGGGTGAAGCCCTGCACCGAGGAGCCGTCGAACATGATCTCGCCGTCGAGAGCCTTCTCGAACTGGGAGGTCGGCAGCTCGACGTTCTTGTTGTGGCCCAGGATGTCCGTGAATTGGAGCCGCAGGAACTTGGCGTCACTCTCCCGCAGACGCTGCTGGATGTCGCTCTTGGTGATGGGCACGCGCGTGTCCTCCTGGCATGGGGCTCCTCGGCGATGGCGGAGCCGGGGCTTCGGGTGGCGCCGTGCGCGGCGCCGGCCGCCACGACGCTACCACGGAGTACCTCGTCATGCGTACGGGCGTCACGGTCCACTCGGCCGGATGAACCGCTCGCGCGTTACGCCGTGCACAGTGCGGGGCTCGTGGAGCTCGTAACGCCGCTGCTTCGGGGCGAGGTCGCCGGTGTGTTCGCGCGCGCCGCCATGGGCCGGTCGCCGCGGGCCGGCCGTCGCGGGCCGTCAGGACCGGGGCACGCCGACACCGGCCGGAACACATCGGCCGGAACGCACCGGTCGGAAGATGCCGGCCGGAAGACGCCGGCCGGAAGGCACCGGTCGGAAGACGCCGGCCGGAAGACGCCGGCCGGAAGGCACCGGTCGGAAGGCACGGCCGGAGCACCCTGGCCCGCAGGAGCGGGCCGCCGTGAACGGCAACGTACGGCAACGGCAACGTACGGCGCCGACGGCGGGCCGCGCCGGTGCGCGCTCAGCCGGGACCGTCCCGGCAGGGCGCGGATTCGCTGGATTCTCCTCGTGTCATGCCTTCACTCCTTAAAGGGCAACTTCTGCGGTTACGAATCGCACAGAATAGCGGCCGATGGTGCGAAGTGTAAGAGAAAAGAGGTACGTGGGTCAATACGGTGGTGTTCATTACGCAAGGTCCGCGGGTCGATTCTGCGACCCGGCCGTCGGGCGCGCCGGGGTGACGGCGGGCGCCCCGACGCTCCCGCGCGCAGCGGCGCGGTACGCTCGCGGTAGACTCTTCGCGCAAGCCGAAAGGAGTACGAGCCTGATGAGGAACCTGCTCAAACTGGCCGTGGTCGGCATGGTGCTGACCTTCTCGACCGCGATGGCGCAGAGCTGCACGGTCACCATCGGCAGCGTCATGGCGCTGACCGGGTCGCTCGGGGTGCTCGGGCAGGCCATCGCCCAGGGGGCGCAGCTCGGCGTATCCGACCTCAACGACGCCGGCGGCGTAAACGGCTGCACGGTGAAGCTCTCGCTCGCCGACGACCAGACGCAGGCGAACGTCGGCGTCGACGCGGCGAAGAAGCTCGTGGACGTCCAGCACGTGCCGGCGATCGTCGGCGCGCTCGCGAGCGGCATCACGACGGCCGTGCTCACGTCCGTGACCGCCCCGTCCGAGGTCGTGCTGATCTCGCCCTCGTCCACCTCGCCGACCCTCACGAGCCTGTCGAAGCAGGGCAAGACGAACGGCTACTTCTTCCGTACCGCGCCGTCCGACGCGCTCCAGGGCGTCGCGATCGCCAAGAGCGCCATGGACGCCGGCCTGAGCAACGTCGCCGTCCTGTACCTCAACAACGACTACGGGCAGGGGCTCAGCGAGGAGTTCACCAACGCGTTCACCAAGCTGGGCGGATCGATCACGCAGAACGTGGTGTACAACCCGGACCAGCCATCGTACCGGGCCGAGGTGACCAAGGCGTTGCGGGGCAACCCGGACGCGCTCCTGCTCATCGGCTACCCGGGGGACGGCACCACCATCGCGCGCGAGTGGGTGGCGTCCGGCGGGCCGCAGACGTGGCTCCTGCCCGACGGGTTGGAGGATCAGCACTTCGTGGACGACGTGGGTGCCAAGTACTTCCAGTCGGCCTACGGCACGGCGCCCGGCACGTCCGACACACCTTCGCTGGCCACCTTCCGCAAGGAGTTCAGCGACAAGTTCGGCGCCATCCCAACCCAGCCGTACGTGACCAACGCGTACGACGCCACGGTCATCGTGGGACTGGCGATGGAGTACGCCAAGTCGACCACCGACTCCGCGGCGATCCGCGACGCGATCCGCAAGGTCACGGACCCGAACGGGCAGCCGGTGTACGCGGGCGTCGACGAGCTGCAGGCGGGCCTCGGCCTGATCAAGATGGGAACGACGGTGCGCTACGTCGGCGCCACGGGCCCGCTGCAGTTCGACGAGAACGGCGACATCGCCGGACCCTACGTCACCTGGACCATCAAGGACGGCCAGGTCACCGAGACCGGGATGATCACCGTCGACGACATCCAGAAGGTGCAGGACCAGATGTCGCAGTAGGTCGGTCGCTGGAACGCTCCGGGCCGGCCAGCGCCCGGACGTCAGCGAAGAGGGGCCGCCGGTACGCCGGCGGCCCCTCGCCGTGCCGCCCCCTGGTGTGCCACGGCCGCGCGTGCGCGACCCTCACCCGTTGGCCCCGTGGCCTCGCAAAGCCGTTATCGGGTCGCCCGCCTCCGCGCCACGCGCGGCATCTGGTACGATTCTTGCGCGCCGAGCGTGCACTCGGCGACCGCCACGCGCAGCCACGGCGCCCGTCACCCCGCGCGCGGCGCGAGAGGTGGCAGCGCCCGCCCGGCGTCGGGCGGCGCGGCGCGCGGCAAGGGACCGGATGCTCGAGGTTGCGAAGCTGGTCAAGGATTTCGGCGGTCTGAGGGCCGTCGACCGCGTGTCGTTCGGCCTGCGGGAACACACCATCACCGGACTCATCGGGCCCAACGGCGCGGGCAAGACCACGATGTTCAACATGCTGGCGGGCGCCCTCGGCCCAACGTCGGGCACCATCACCTTCCGTGGCCGGCGCATCGACGGCCGGCCCCCGCACGCGATCTTCCGCGCCGGCCTGGTGCGCACCTTCCAGATCCCGCGGCCGTTCGCCGAGATGACCGTCCTCGAGAACGCCATGCTGGTGCCGCTCGACCAGGCGGGCGAGCGCTTCTGGAACAACTGGCTCAGGCGGGGACTCGTCCGCGCGCAGGAGCGTGCCACACGGGACCGGGCGCGCGAGACCCTGGCCTTCGTCGGGCTCGAGCCGCTCGCCGCGGAGTACGCCAAGAACCTCTCCGGCGGTCAACAGAAGCTGCTCGAGATCGCCCGCGCGCTCATGGCCGACCCGTCGCTCATCTTGTTGGACGAGCCTGGTGCCGGCGTCAACCCGACGTTGCTGGGAACCATCATGGACAAGCTCCAGGAGATCCACGCGAACGGGATCACCTTCCTGATCATCGAACACAACATGGACCTCATCGCGGCCCTGTGCGACCCGGTGTTGGTCATGGCGCAGGGCGGGCTGCTGATGCAGGGCAGCCCGGACGCCGTGCGGAGCGACCCGCGCGTTCTCGAGGCGTACCTCGGGGGAACCCCGACATGAGCGGGCCCCCCGGCCGTTCGGCCGCGCCGGCCGCGGCGCCGGCCCTGGCGGTGGAGGATGCGGTGGCCGGTTACGTGGCGGGCGTCGACATCCTTCGGGGCGTGCGGCTGCGGGTGGAGCCGGGTGAGATCGTCACCGTCCTCGGGCCCAACGGTGCCGGCAAGTCGACGCTCATCAAGCTGGTCGCCGGCCTGCTCCGGCTGCGCTCCGGCGCGCTGCGCCTCTTCGGCGAGGACATCGCCAACGTGCCTGCCCACCGCATGGTCGGGCGCGGCGTCGGGTACGTTCCGCAGACCAGCAACGTGTTCGCGAGGCTCACGGTGGAGGAGAACCTGGAGATGGGGGCGTACACGCGACCGCGGGCGCTCCGCCGCGGCTTCGAGCAGGCCTACGCCACCTTCCCCGACCTGGAACGCTCCCGCCACCAACGTGCCGGCCGTCTCTCCGGCGGACAGCGCCAGATGGTCGCCATCGCCCGCGCGATGATGGTGGAGCCCCGCCTCATGCTGCTCGACGAACCGTCGGCCGGCCTGTCGCCGCTCCTGGTGGGACACGTGTTCGACAAGATCCGCGAGGTTCGCGACCTGGGCGTGACCATCCTCATCGTCGAGCAGAACGCCAGGGCGGCGCTCGCCATCTCGGACCGCGGTTACGTGCTGGCCGATGGGCGAGACCGCGTCAGTGGCGGCGCCCGCGAGCTGCTCGAGAACCCCGATGTGGGAGAGCTCTACCTGGGCGCCCGGAAGGGGCTGGCGTAGTGGCTCAATACGTTGCGGACGGCATCGTCCTGGGCGCGACCCTGGCGCTGGGCGCCATCGGTCTCACGCTGACGTTCAACATCCTGCGCTTCGCCAACTTCGCGCATGGCGAGCTCCTCACCTTCGGTGCCTACTTCGCCCTGGCCTTCTCGGGGGTCCGTGTTCTCGGACCGAGCTTCGGGCCCTTCACCTTCGGTTGGGGATTCGTCCTCGCGATCGTGCTGTCCGCCGCCCTCGTCGCGGTGCTGGCCATCGTCATCGATCTCGCCGTCTACCGCATCCTGCGGCGCAGCGAGGTCGCGGTCGCACTGGTCATCGCGTCGTTCGGCGCCTCCCTGATGCTCCGCAACATCGTCGTGTTCGTCTGGGGAGCCCAACCCGAGTACTACTCTCGCGACATCGCGATCGCCCGAGAGATCCTGCCGGGCGTCCGGGTGAGCCCCGACGAGCTGTTCGTGGTCGGCCTCGCCGCCGCGCTCATGGTGGGCCTCCACCTGTTCCTGACCCGCACGCGCCTCGGCAAGGCCATGCGCGCCGTGTCGGATAACGCGACGCTCGCGCAGGTCACGGGGATCGACGTGCAGAACGTGATCCGGCTGGTCTGGATCGTGGGCGGCTCGCTGGCGGCGGTGGCCGGCATGTTCTTCGGTCTGACGGTGCAGGTGAGCCCCAACATGGGCTTCAACCTCATCCTGCCGATGTTCGCGGCGGCCATCCTCGGGGGCATCGGCAGCGTCTACGGCGCCGTGCTGGGCGGCCTGATCATCGGCCTCGCCGAGTCCGTCTCCGTACTGTGGCTCGACCCCGCCTACAAACCCGCCGTGGCGTTCACGCTGATGTTCCTGATCCTGCTGCTGTACCCGAGCGGCATCCTCGGAGAGCGCCCGTGAGCGGCATCGTCTCGTACCTCGTGTTCTTCTTCATCCAGGCCGCGGTGTACTCGGTGGTGGCGCTCGGCCTCAACCTCCAGTGGGGGTACACGGGCCTGTTCAACATCGGCGTCGCGGGCTTCTTCCTCATCGGCAGCTACACCTTCGTCATCCTGAGCGGGCCGGCCTACCTCACGCACCTGGGCGGCTTCGGTCTACCGTTCGTGGTCGGCGTGCTGGGCGCCATCCTCATGGCTGCCCTCATCGCGCTCGTCGTGGGTGTGCCGACGTTGCGCCTGCGCGAGGACTACCTGGCCATCGCCACCATCGGCATCGCTACCGTGCTGCAGCTCGTGGCGCTGAACGCCCGCTGGCTCACCGGCGGCAGTCGCGGCGCCGAGAGCGTGCCGCGCCCGTTCGAGGGCATCATCCACGGCAACTTCGCCGGCAACGTCGCGTACCTCGCGATGATGCTCGTGATCGTCGGGCTCATCTACCTGGCCCTCGAGGCCATGGTGCGCTCCCCCTGGGGTCGCGTGCTCAAGGCGATCCGCGAGGACGAGGCGGCGGCCTCCTCGCTCGGCAAGAGCCCGCTGCGCTTCCGCCTGCAGTCGTTCGTGATCGGGTGCGCGATCATGGGGCTCGGCGGCGCGCTGAACGCCAGCTTCGTGGGTTTCGTGGCGCCCACCGATTTCCTTCCCATCCTGACCTTCGAGGTGTGGGCGATGCTCATCGTAGGCGGCAGCGGCAACAACCGCGGCGCCATCCTGGGTTCCGTGCTGGTGTGGGCCCTGTGGACGGGGACCGGATCGGTGGCGCAGGCGGTGCTGCCGTCGGGGCTGCAGGTCAAGGGCGGGGCGTTGCAGGTGATCCTTACCGGGCTCGTGCTCATGGTCATGCTGGTCGCGCGCCCCCGCGGACTCATCGGTGAGGAGGCCGTGGTGTCGCGCGAGGCCAGCCTCGGCGGCGGTGGCGAGTGAGGCGCCGCGGGCGAGGCGCGTCCGACCGCGGACGCAACGCGCGCCGTAGCCGCTCCGCCGCCGCGGCGGCCGCGCCCTGCGTCCCGTTCCTGCGACCGGTCGTGGCGGCGCCGAACGGTGGCCCATACGGGTGGCTCGTGAGAGCGCCTCGTCCCGGCCGGGGAGGCGCCGCCTCACCTGTTGAAACTGCTTGCATCGACAAGCAAATACGTCGTTGCGGGTCTCGGGCGCGGGCGGGCGCGAGCGCCTCGGAGGGCCGACGCGACGGGGCCTAGGCGGCGTTGACAGTCCCGGGGACCGAGCGTATGATGCCTCCACGTCGAAAAAGCTGAGCCCGACTCGTGGTGGTGTGAGCCGCCGTGGCGGCCCGTGGCTGCCGAACAGGAGGACGTGACGATGAAGAGACCGTCGATCCTAGTAGTGCTCGTCGCGCTCGTCGCAGGGTTGGCCTTCGCGCAGGAACCCGTGCGCATCGGGGTCAACCTCGAGCTGTCGGGGCGCTTCGCCACCATCGGAAACTCCACGCTGCAGGGGATCCAGGCCGCCCAGAAGCAGATGTCCGAGGTCCTCGGCCGCCCGGTGGAGCTGTCGATCTGCGACGATCAGACCACGCCCGAGGGTTCCAAGGCGTGCGCCAACCGTTTCATCGACGAGGGTGTCGTCGGCGTGCTCGGTGCCATCTCGTCCACGATGAGCATCGCGGCGGCGGAGAACCTCCAGGATGCCGGCGTGATCATGATCTCCACCAGCTCCACGAACCCGGCCACCACGCAGATCGGCGATCACATCTTCCGCATGGCCTACACTGACGATTTCCAGGGCAAGGTCGCCGCGCGCTACGCGTTCAACGAGCTCGGCGCCAAGAAGGCCGCGATCTTCCGCCAGCAGGACGACGACTACAGCTTCGGCCTCGCCGGCTACTTCAACGACGAGTTCAAGAACCTCGGCGGCGACACCATCGTGCTCGACTTCGTCGCCAATACGGTGGACTTCTCGGCGCAGATCAACGACGCCCGCGGCTTCGATCCGGACGTGATCTACTACTCGGGTTTCTGCGCCGAAGGTGCGACGCTCGTTCCGCAGCTCCGGCAGCAGGGCTTCGGCCAGCAGATGCTGGGCGCCGACGCGTCCGACGACTCCCAGTGCCCCGTGAGCGGCGGCGCGGCCTTCGACGGCTACCTCTTCACGGGCTTCGGGGGTCCGGAGGTTCTCAGCGGCGACGCCGCGACGCGCGCCTCGGACTTCCAGAGCTTCTTCAAGGTCACGTTCCCCAAGGCGACCGATTTCAACGGCTTCACGCTCGCCGGCGCCGACTCCTACAACGTCCTCGTCGAGGCCATCAAGCAGGCCGGAACGACGGACGAGGGCGCCGTCCTCGAGGCGCTGGCGAATCTCGACGGTTACGCGGGCGTGTCCGGCACGATCACCTACAAGGGCACCGATGGGACGCCGCAGGACCGCACGATCGCGTTCTTCCAGTACCAGGTGCCGGCCCCCGACGGCAGCGAGTGGTCCAAGGTGAGCAAGTTCGGCATCAGCACCTCCGATTGACCCGCGCGGACTCGCTTGCGAGCCCCGGTCCACGCCATGAAGACCACGCCATGAAGCGGCGCCCCTGCCGACTCCGGAGGGCGGGATCTCCCGCCCTCCGGGGCGGTGCGCCATCGCGCCGGCCTGAGGTGGTGCGCGGGTGGCCGTGACCTCCTCGCGGCGCGGCGCGCGCCGGAGCGCGCCCTGGGGGTGGATCCTCGGGGCGGCCGTCGTCGCGTTCATCGCCGTGCGCGTCTACTATCTCGTGTACGTCGCACAGGAGCGCGATCTCGCGTTCTTCGTCGGCGCCCTGCTGCAATCGCTGCAGCTGGGCAGTCTCTACGCGCTCATCGCCTTGGGCTACACCATGGTCTACGGCATCATCCGGCTGATCAACTTCGCTCACGGCGACGTGTTCATGGTGGGCGCGTTCATCGCCTATTACCTGTTCAGCCGCAGCCCCTACGCGCTCCCGTGGGCGCTGCTGTGGTCGGCGCTGGCGGCCTGGGGGGTCATGTTCGTGCTCAACTTGTGGCGCGGACGCATGAGCGACCCCTACGTGATCGGCGGCGGCGTGCTCGCGTTCGCGGGCCTCGCCTACGCCCTCAGCGCCACGACCGTCAACTGGCTCGCCGCGCTGGTCCTCAGCATGCTGGTCACCGGTGTGCTGGGCGTGGTCATCGACCGCGTGGCGTACCGCCCGCTGCGCGGGGCCCCCCGCATCTCCCTGCTCATCACCGCCATCGCCGTGTCGTTCTTCCTCGAGAACACCGGCCTGCTGGTCTTCACGCGCAACCAGACGCCGTTCCGCCCGCCGACGCAGTGGACCTCGTTCCTGCAGTTCGGGATCGGTTCCGGGACCGTCTACACCACGCGGCTCATCATCCTGATCCCGGTGGTGACGGCCGCCCTGGTCGTCGGCCTGACGCTGTTCGTGACGCGCACCCGCCTCGGCAAGGCGATGCGGGCCTCCGCGCAGGATCCCGAGGTGGCGCAGATGATGGGCGTCAACGTCGACCGCGTCATCGCGACGACCTTCCTGCTCGGCTCCATGCTGGCCGCCGCGGGCGGCGTGCTGTGGGGGCTGAACTTCGGCAGCCTCAACCAACCCGCGGTGATGGGCATCCTGCCGGGCATCAAGGCGTTCGCCGCCGCCGTCATCGGCGGTATCGGCAGCCTCCCCGGCGCCGTCATCGGGGGCGTGCTGCTGGGCTTCCTCGAGAACTTCGTGACCGCCATCTTCCCGCGCACCAGCGCCTTCGCGGGCATCACGGAGTACAAGGACACGTTCGCCTTCGTGCTGCTCATCGTCGTGCTGTTGATCCGCCCGAGCGGCATCGTGGGCGAAGACCTATCGGAGAAGGTGTGACGGGCAAGGCAGGGCGCGACGCGCTGCTCACCCTCACCGCGCTGGCGGTGCTGGCCCTCGTGCTGCTGCTGGTGCAGGGCGGCGGAGCGAAGCTGCAGCAGGTCATGGCGTTGTTCGCCATCTGGGGCGTGGCGGCCGTCAGCCTCAACCTCGTCAACGGCACGACCGGCATCCTGTCGCTGGGACACCACGGCTTCATGCTCGTCGGGGGGTACGTCACCGCGCTGCTGATGCTCCCCGAGGCCGCCCGGGCACGTATCAGCGACAGCGCCCGCAGCCAGATGAACCCGTTCACGCTGGGGCTCTCGGTGGAGGCGTGGATGCGTGCGCTGGGCCTGCCGGGACTGGCGACGCCGGAGACCCTGTGGGTCCGGTTCCTCATCGCGCTGCTCCTCGGGGGCTTGCTCGCGATGGTGTTCGGGCTGGTGGTGGGGATCCCGAGCCTGCGGCTCAAGGGCGACTACCTTGCCATCGTCACCTTCGGCTTCGGCGAGATCATCCGCCTGCTCGCCTCCACCAGCCTCATGGCGCCGTTCACCAACGGTGCGCTCGGGTACCCCGGCGTGCCCTCCAGCTTCGGCAAGAGCCTGTGGTGGACCTTCGGCATCCTCGCCATCACCGTGTTCGTGATGACGCGCCTGAAGTACAGCTCCTACGGCCGCGCGCTGCAGGCCATCCGCGAGGACGAGATCGCCGCCGAAGCGATGGGGGTCAACCTCGCATACCACAAGGTCTTCGCCTTCGCCCTGTCCGCCTTCTTCGCCGGAGTCGCGGGCGGCCTGTGGGTGTCGTATCTCGCCGCGGCCCGGCTCGACTTCTTCCTGTTCTTCCTGACCTTCTTCTTCCTCGTCGCCATCAGCGTGGGAGGCACCGGCTCCTACACCGGGGTGCTCATCGGTACCGCGGTGGTCGTGTTCGTCCAGCAGTACGGCGACCCGCTCGAGCGGGTGTACCCCGTGGGGACGTGGCTCGTGTTCGTGGCGGCGCTCGTCGTGGCGGCCGCGCTCGGCGCGGGCTGGTTCCGCCGCAACCGGCGCCTCAGGCCCGTGTGGCACCCGCTCGTGTTCGTGCTCCTCGGCATCGGGCTGGCCGCGCTCGCCGTCGGGATCTTCGGGAGCGCGTGGGCGCCGCTGGTCGGCACCTTCCAGGCCTTCGGCATGCGCCGCATCCTGCTCGCCGTCCTCCTCATCGCGATCATGGTCGTGCGCCCAGAGGGGATCATGGGCCGCGCCGAGTTCTCCTGGGCCTGGCTCCTGCGCGAGCGTCGCGGCGAGCCGTCGGACGAGGAGCGGGCGCAGGACGCCTGGCTCTCGAATCCGGCCCTGCAGCACGGCGGTGAGCCCGAGGACGGGCCGGAGGGTACCTGATGGCCCTTCTCGAGGTCCGCCACGTCAACAAGAGCTTCGGAGGGTTGCAGGCGACCACCGACCTGAGCTTCCGCGTCGAGCCCGGTGAGATCGTGTCCGTCATCGGCCCCAACGGGGCCGGCAAGACCACCTTGTTCAACCTCATCACGGGGGTGTATCGGCCCGACAGCGGCGACATCCTCTTCGAGGACCGGTCGCTGGTCGGGCTGAAGCCGAACCGGATCGTCGACCTGGGCATCGCGCGCACCTTCCAGAACCTGCGCCTGTTCACCAACCTCTCCGTGCTCGACAACGTCCTGATCCCGCAGCACCACAAGCTCCACGCCACCTGGCTGTCGGCCGTCCTGCGCACGCCGGGATACCGCCGTCGCGAACGGGCCATGCGCGAGGTCGCGATGGAGAAGCTGTCGTTCTTCGGTCCCCGGCTGATGAGCTTCCGGCTGCACCAGCCGGTGTACGTGTTGAGCTACGCCAACCGGCGCCGGACCGAGATCGCGCGCGCCATGGCTACGGGCGCCCGGATGCTGTTGCTCGACGAGCCGAGCGCCGGCATGAACCCGCGGGAGACGTCGGAGATCACCCAGATCATCCGGCGCATGCGCGACGAGGCCGGGTACACGATCCTGCTGGTGGAGCACAAGATGAACCTGGTGGGGGAGATCAGCGATCGCGTGGTGGTGCTCGACTACGGCCAGAAGATCGCGGAGGGCGCCTACGGGGACGTGGTCGACGATCCCAAGGTGATCGAGGCGTACCTGGGCAAGAGGGCCGCGTCGACCGACGACGCGGGGCCCGAGGCCGACCCTACCCCCGCCACCGAGCCCGACGAGGCGGGGGCGGTATGACCGCCGCGACGAGCGTCCCGACGGTCGCCGGCGCCGGAGTGGCGGACCGCACGCCGCTGCTCGAGCTGCGGAAGGTGACCACCCACTACGGAGCCATCCGCGTGCTGCACAACATCGATATGGTCATCTACCCCGGCGAGATGGTGTGCCTCCTGGGCGGCAACGCCTCGGGCAAGAGCACGACGTTGAAGACGGTGCTCGGCGTCGTGCGGGTGTCGGAGGGGGAGATGAGCTTCGCGGGCGAGCGGGCCGATACGCTCACCACCGCGCAGCGCATCGAGCGCGGCATGGCCGTGGTGCCGGAGAACCGCCGCATCTTCCCGAAGATGACGGTGCGCGAGAACCTGGAGATGGGCGCCTACCTGCGCTCGGAGCGGCGTGCGATCCGCGAGGACCTCGAGTACGTCATCGAGCTGTTCCCGCGCATCGGCGAGCGGATGCACCAGATGGGCGGGACCATGTCGGGGGGCGAGCAGCAGATGCTCGCCATGGGCCGCGCCCTCATGAGCCGGCCGAAGCTGATCCTGATGGACGAGCCGTCGATGGGGCTCGCGCCCCTGTTCGTGGAGAAGATCTTCGAGATCATCAAGCAGGTCAACGAACGCGGCATCAGCGTGTTCGTCGTCGAGCAGAACGCCAACGTCGCGCTGCGGATCGCCGATCGCGGCTACGTGCTGCAGACCGGCGAGGTGGTGCTGTCGGGCGCGGCGCGCGAGCTCTTGAACAACGAGGCCATGAAGCGCGCGTACCTCGGCGAGGTGTAGGCGGCGCCGCCGCGGGGACCGCGCGGAGCGCGAGCGGGCGGGGCGGGCCGAAACGAGCGCCCCGCGGAGTTCCGTGCTCGGAGCGTCGCCCGCCGGCGGTTACTCGGCGGCGGTCTCGACCTCGTGACAGAACCGCAACATGGCCGCGACATCGGTGACCTTCACGCGCGGCCGCCCCGACTTCTTGCCGGCCTCCAGCTCGAAGCGGTCGAGCTCGAGCCAGTGCTCGAAGCCGAACGGCGTCACGCCGCGTTCGCGCAGCAGCCGGTCCACCGCGGCGGGCGAGGCGGCGTTCGCGTCGATCTGCGGCAGCTCGTCGGCCAACAGCGACGCTACCGTCTCCATGGCGTCGGCCTTGTTGGTGCCGATCACCCCGCTCGGTCCGCGCTTGATCCAGCCCGCCACGTACTCGCCCGCCACCGGGCTCCCGCCCGGGCCGTCCAGCACGCGCCCCGCATCGTTCGGGATGACGTTGCGGCGGGCGTCGAACGGGACGCCGGGTAGGGCGGTCCCGCGGTAGCCGACCGAACGCAGGACCATCTGGACGTCGAGCGTCTCCGTCTCGCCCGTGCCCACGGAGCGGATGTAGCCGTCCTCGGCGGGCTCGAGCCGGTTGCGCTCGAGCACCATCCCACTCACGCCCTGCTCCCCGAGCACCCGCGTCGGCGACACGCAGAAGCGGATGTGCAGCCGGCGCGGCTTGCCCTCCAACGGCTTGGCGGCCATGTCCCGCAGGACCTCGAGGTTCTTCTGCGCGGTGGCGTCCCCTTCGATGGCCTTCAGGCTGGCTTCCGAGACCTCGAGCTCGTCTTCGCGCACCACGATGTCCGCGTTGGCCAGCTCGCCGAGCTCGCGCAGCTCCTTGGTGGTGAACTTCGCCTCCGCCGGCCCCCGCCGGCCAAGCATGTACACGTCGGTCACGGCGCTCGTCCTCAGCGTGTCGATCGCGTAGTCGGCCATGTCGGTCGCGGCCAGCTCGTCGACGGACTTGGCGAGCACGCGCGCCACGTCGACCGCGACGTTGCCCATGCCGACGACCGCGACCCCGCGCGCACCGAGGGACACGCCCAGGTCGCCGTAGTCGGGGTGGCCGTTGTACCAGGCGACGAACTCCGTGGCCGACAGGCAACCGGGGAGGTCCTCCCCTTCGATCCCCAGGCTGCGGTCGGACGGCGCGCCGACGGCGTAGACGACCGCCTGGTAGTGGCGGCGGACGTCCTCGTGGGTGAGGTCGCGGCCGAACGCCACGTTGCCCAGGAAACGCACCCGCGCGTCGGCGCACGTGCGTTCGTAGAGCCGCGTCACGGACTTGATCTTCTGGTGATCGGGCGCAACGCCGTAGCGCACCAGGCCGAACGGGGTCGGCAAGCGGTCGATCAGGTCGATCGACACGTCCTCACGCCCCTTGAGAAGGGCATCCGCGGCGTAGAAGCCGGAGGGACCGGCGCCGATCACGGCGACGCGAAGGTTGGCGGCTGGCGGAACGCTCATGGCCCCTTGTACCACGCATCCGGCGCCCGTTCCCACGGGGAAAATGTCCCAGGAGGGCGATCGTCCCGTCGTGCGTGACGCCGTTCCCGTCGGCGTTCGGGCGGCGCCGACAGGGTATCGTCTGGGGCTATGAGCGCCGCCGTTCCCCCCGCCGCCCGCCCCCTGCTCGTCCAGAAGTTCGGCGGCACCAGCGTGGGCGATGTCGAGCGCATCCGGAAGGTCGCCGCGCGCATAGGGCGCAGCGTGGCCGGCGGCGCCAAGGTGGCCGTCACCGTCTCGGCCATGGGGCACACCACCGACCGCCTCATCGGCATGGCGCGCGAGGTCGCCGCGCGGCCGAGCCGGCGCGAGATGGATGTGCTGCTCGCGACGGGCGAGCAGCAGTCGATCGCGCTCCTGAGCCTGGCCCTGCTCGAGCAGGGGGTGCGTGCGCGGTCGTTCTCGGGTCGCCAGGCGGGCTTCCTGACCGATGGCGCGCACGGGGATGCGCGCATCCTGGAGGTCGATCCCCGGCCCGTGCTCGGATCGCTCGAGGAGGTCGACGTGGCCGTGATCGCCGGGTTCCAGGGCGCCGACCGGGACGGCAACGTGACCACGCTCGGCCGCGGCGGGTCCGACACCACGGCCGTCGCGCTGGCGGCCGCCCTGCGCGCGCCGGAGTGCGAGATCTTCACGGACACCGAGGGGGTCTACACCACCGACCCTCACCTCATCCCGGACGCGCGCAAGCTGGACCACATCGATTACGACGAGATGCTGGAGCTCGCCGCGCTCGGCGCCCAGGTGCTCCACCCGCGCGCGGTGTGGTATGCCCGCCGCTACGGGGTCCGCGTTCACGTCCGCAGCTCCTTCAGTTACAACCCGGGCACCATCGTCACGTCCCTTCGTGACGCCCAGGAGGCTCCGATGATCACCGACCGACCCGTCACCGGCGTGGCGCTCGACCTGGGCCACGTGCGCATCGACGTGCGCGGCGTGCCCGACCGGCCCGGCGTGGCCGCCCGCCTGTTCGATGCGCTCGGTAGCGCCGGCGTCAGCGCCGACATGATCGTCCAGGGCGTGCGAGGCGCGGGCGACAGCCGCCAGCAGATGGCCTTCACCGTGCCGCAGGATGCCGCGGACGACGCGCTCGCGGCGGTGCGCCCGGTGCTGGACGACATCGGCGGCCAGGCGTCGCTCGATCCGGACATCGCCAAGCTGTCGATCGTGGGGATCGCGATCGGTTCCACGCCGGGCGTGGCCGGCCGCATGTTCGAGGCCGTGGCCGCCACCGGGGCGAACATCGAGATGATCACCACCAGCGAGGTACGCATCAGCGTGGTCATCCCGCTGGATCTCGCGAAGCCCGCCCTGCGCGCGGTCCACGACGCCTTCGGCCTTGCCGAGGAGCCGCCGGCGCCGGCCGGCGACTGAGCGCTGCCGCCGTGCGCGCCACCAGCGTCGAGCAGGTGTTCGTGCGGCCCCGTGCGGGCCGCATCGAGATCCTGGTCGTGCTCGAGAGCCCGGCCGGCGAGCGCCGCCGTGACACGCTGCAGGCGCCCACCGCCGATGCGCTCGAGGCCGTGCGTTTCGCCGCGCGAAGCCTCGCGCGGCGCGGCGTGACGCCGGCGCGGCGCACCCGGCTGCGACGCGAGCGCGGCGGCGAGCTGGCCGACGACGCCGCGCTCCTCGCCGCGTTCCTGGGCGAGCTGCGCGACGCGGCGCGCGCGACGCCCGAGGAGCGAGCGCCGTGGGACTGAAGCTGGCCACCCTCGCCTACGTGCGGCGCGGCGACGCCACCCTCATGCTGCGGCGAGGCGACCGCGAGGGCGACGTGCACGCCGGCCGCTACAACGGCCTGGGCGGCAAGTTCGAAGCGGGGGAGTCGCCCGAGGCGTGCTTGCGTCGCGAGGTGTTCGAGGAGTCCGGCCTGGTCGTCGAGGAGGCGCGGTTGCGCGGCTTCCTGACGTTCCCTGACTTCGACGGCGTCGACGACTGGTACGCCTTCGTCTACCTCGTCACGCGCTTCTCCGGCGTGCCGCGCGCGGGACCCGAGGGGACGCTGCACTGGATCGCGACCCGCGACGTGCCGTCCCTGCCCTTGTGGCCTGGTGATCGCGTGTTCCTGCCCTGGCTCGACGGCGAGCGCCTGTTCTCGGCCACGTTCAGGTACCGTGGCGGGACGTTCGTCGGCCACGAGGTGGTGTTCTACGACGGCGCCGGCTCGCCCTCGGGCCCCGCGGCGTGACGCCCGTCCGGGACGTCGGGTCAGGCGCGTGAGGTCAGGCGCGTCAGGTCAGGGGCGTCAGGTCAGGGACTTCAGGCGTTCCCGGTCGACGCGGCTCACGAGCTTCTGGGCGAGCATCATGTCGCCCTTGACCTTGAGCTTTCCCGTCATGAACGCGCTCATGGCGTTGAGCTCGCCGCGCATGAGCTTCACGAGATCGGCGTCGCTGACCCGGATGGTCACGTCGGGGGCGTCGGCGACGCCGTCGTGGGCGGCGAGCCGGCCGTCCTTCAGCACGTGGAAGACGGGCTCGGAGATGGCGTACTGGATGACCGCGTCGTCGCCCTCGGCGCCCTCGAACGCATCGGGCACGCGGTGGAGGAGTTCCCTGGCCGTCATGGCGACAGTGTACCGGCTCGGCGCTCGCGGCCGGGTGCCGGACGCGCCCTGCCGGTTGTACGCCGTGGACGCCGCTCCTCCGGGGGTCGCCGGGGTCCTCGTTATACTCGCTCCAGCGCTACGGCGCGGAGACCGACGTGGATTTCGCCCTGCCCGAGGAGCTCATCGCCATGCAACGTCACGTCCGCGCGTTCGCGCGGGACGTCATCGCGCCTGCCGCGAGGGAGCTCGACCGCGACCCGCGCTTCCCGTGGGACACGCTGCGGCGCATGGGTGAGATGGGGTTGCTCGGCGTGCTCACGCCCGAGAGCTTCGGGGGGGCGGGCCTCGACACGCTCAGCTACGTCGTGCTGATCGAGGAGATCGCCGCGGCCGACGCCAGTCACGCGACCATCATGAGCGTCACCAACGGACTCCCCCAGAGCATGCTGCTGCGCTACGGCACGGACGCTCAGAAGCAGCGGTACCTGCCGCGGTTGGCCAGCGGCGAGTGGATCGGCGCCTTCTGCCTGTCGGAGCCGCACGCGGGCTCGGACGCCGTCGCGATGTCGACGGCGGCGCGTCGCATCCCGGGCGGCTACGTCCTGAACGGCACCAAGGCGTGGATCACGGGCGGCGGCGAGGCGCAGCTCTACCTCGTCATGGCGAAGACGGATCCGGCCGCCGGGGCGCGCGGCGTGAGCTGCTTCCTGGTGGAGCGCGACATGGCCGGCATCGCGTTCGGGGCCCCGGAGGACAAGCTCGGCCAGCACGCCGCGATCACCACCAGCGTCACCTTCGACGAGTGCTTCGTCCCCGAGGACGCGCTCCTCGGCCCGGAGGGGCAGGGGTTCATCATCGCGATGTCCTCGCTCGACAGCGGGCGCATCGGCATCGCCGCGCTCTCCGTTGGCGTGGCCCGCGCGGCGTTCGAGGCGGCCCGGGACTACGCGGCGACGCGCACGGCCTTCGGGCAGGCCATCCACCAGTACCAGGCGATCGGCTTCAAGCTCGCCGACATGGACGTCTCGCTGGAGGCCGCGCGACTGCTGACCCAGCGCGCCGCCTGGTTGAAGGACCGCGGCTACCGCGTCACGCGCGAGGCCGCGCACGCCAAGCTGTTCGCGGCCGAGGCCGCCTCGCGCATCACCCACGACGCCATCCAGGTACTCGGCGGCTACGGCTACACGCGCGACTACCCGGTCGAGCGCTACTTCCGGGACGCGCGGGTCACGGAGATCTACGAGGGCACCAGCGAGATCCAGCGGATGGTGATCCATCGCCAGATCTACCGGGAGCTCGAGCGCCGATGAGGCCCTCCTCGGCCCGCTGGCTGTACGGCCGGACGGGGGCCGCGCGCTGGTACGTCACCCCGAACGGCACGGTTCACGATGCCGGCAACGCGGCTGTGGCGTGGCTCGACGGGGATCAGCTGCTGGGTCTCGACGGCGCGCACCTGGGTTGGTTCGACGGGAGCTTCCTGCGCGACGCGCAGGGCGCCGTGCTCGCGTTCGCCGAGCACGCGCGCGGCCGCGGCACGCTCGAGCTGCCGCCCACCGTCACCCCGGGCGTTCGCCCCAGGCCGCACCCCGTCGTGGGCCGACCGATCGCGGCGCCGCGCGAGCGCCCGCCGTTCCAGGACCGCTGGTCGGACGCCGATCCCGGGGAGATCTTCGCCCGGTCCGCGACCCGCCGCGGCTGAGGTCACGGGCAGGGGGGCGCGCCCGGCGGGCGCGCCGGAGGAGGAGCATCACGTGATCGACTTCGAGTTGAGCGACGAACAACGACAGATCCAGAGCCTCGCGCGGCAGTTCACCCGCGACGAGATCATCCCGGTGGCGGCCACCTTCGACCGCGAGGAGAGCTTCCCCGAGGCCGTGGTGGCGCGCGCCCACGAGCTCGGCCTGCTCAACGTCAACGTGCCGGAGGCCGTCGGCGGCCTCGGGCTGGGGTTGCTGGAGGAGGCCATCCTGGGGGAGGAGCTCGGCTACGGTTGCATGGGGATCTACACCATCCTGATGGCGTCCGAGTTGGGCATCACGCCGGTGCTCCTGGCGGGCACCCCCGAGCAGCAGGAGCGCTTCCTCGCTCCGCTGCTCGGGGGGCCGCGCCTGGCGGCGTTCGCTCTGTCCGAGGCCGACAACGGCAGCGATGCCGGGGCGATGAAGACGCGGGCGCGGTTCGAGGGCGACGAGATCGTGCTCGACGGCAGCAAGATGTGGATCTCGAACGGCGACCGCGCCGAGCTCACGGTCGTGTTCGCGACCACCGATCCCGAGGCCGGGAACCGCGGCACCGTGGCGGTGGTGGTCGAGCGGGGGCGCGAGGGGATGCACGCCAACAAGATCCACGGCAAGCTGGGGCAGCGCGCCAGCCCGACGGCCGAGCTCACCTTCGAGGGTGTCCGCGTGCCGCGCTCGAACCTGCTGGGCGAGGTCGGCGACGGCTTCCGTATCGCCCTCAGGACGCTCGACAAGACGCGTGTGCCCGTCGCCGCGGGCTCCGTCGGGGTGGCGCGGCGCGCGCTCGACGAGGCCGCCCGCTACGCCGCGGAGCGTCACGCCTTCGGGCGCCCGATCGCGCGCTTCCAGGCCATACAGTTCAAGCTGGCGAACATGAAGATCGGGATCGAGACGGCGCGCTGGCAGACGTACTACGCGGCCTACCTGGCCGACCGGGGGCGCCCCGATGCCACCGCCTCGGCCATCGCCAAGGCGTACGCCTCGGACATGGCCTTCGACGCCGCGCAGGAGGCGGTGAACATCTTCGGCGGCTACGGCTACGTCGACGAGTTCCCGGTCGAGAAGTTGATGCGCGACGTGAAGCTCAACCAGATCTACGAGGGCACGAACGAGATCCAGCGCGTGGTCATCGCGCGACACATCCTACAATGAGGTCGTTGGGGGGCCGTGCCGAGGCAGCGTCGCGCGCCGCGGCGGCCGCCCCGGCGCCCGCGCCGCCGTCTCGGCGGCCGCCGCGGCCCCGCGGCCGCCGGACCAGGGTGCGGAGCGCCGCCCGACCGCAGCACGATCATCGCTCACCGTGGAGGACACCGTGAAGATCGCGACCATCCTGAAGCAGGTACCGGACGCCGAGGCGCGCGTGCGCGTGTCCGGCGGCCGCGTCGACCTCGACGGCGTCACCTTCGTCATCGACGGCATGGACGAGTACGGCGTCGAGCAGGCCCTGCGCATCCGCGAGGGGGGCGTCGACGCCGAGGTCGTGGCCCTGTCGCTCGGGCCCGCGCGGTTCGAGGAGGCCGTACGTACGGCCCTCGCGATGGGCGCGGACCGCGCCGTTCACGTCGAGACCGATGTGCCCCTCGACGTCGTCCGCCAGGCGCACGTGTATGCCGCCCTCGTTCGGGAGGCAGGCGCGGACCTGGTCCTGGTCGGAGGCAAGGAGGCCGATTGGGACAGCTCGGCGCTCGGGCCGGCCGTGGCCGAGGCGCTGGGCTGGCCGCACTGCGACTGGACGACCGAGCTGGACGTCGGCGACGGCGAGCTGCGCGCGCGCCACGACACCGACGACGGCAGCGAGATGCTCACGCTGCCGTTGCCGGCGGTGGTGACGACGCAGCAGGGGCTCAACGAGCCGCGCTATCCGACGCTCCCCAACATCATGAAGGCCAAACGCAAGGAGCTCGCCAAGCGCGAGCTGAGCGAGTTCGGCGACGTGACGCCGGCGGTCGAGATCGTCGGGCAGGAGATCCAGACGCGCGACCGCCTCGGCAAGGTGCTCGACGGCGACGCGGCCGAGGCGGGTCGCGAGCTCGCCCGACTGCTGGCCGACGAGGCGAAGGTGCTCGGATGAGCCCGCGAGGAGACGTGCGATGATCCTGATCCTGACGTTCGCCAAGGAAGGCGCCGAGCGTGCGGGTGCGTCCGCGTTGGAGACCGTGAGCGCCGCCCGCACCCTGGGCGAGGGGCTCGGCGAGGAGGTGGCGGCCGGGGTCCTCGGCGCCGCGCCCCAGGCCGTGGCCGACGACCTCGCGCGCTACGTCGACGCCGTCTACGTCGTCGCTTCGCCCGAGCTGGCCGTCTTCCGCGCCGAGCCGTTCACGACCGCGGGCGCGGCACTGGTCGAGCGCTGCGGCGCGCAGGCGGTGTTGACCCCGGCGTCGCGCTCCGGCTCGAGCTTCGCCCCGCGGCTGGCCGTGCGCTTGGGAGCGCCGCTGCTGGAGGACGTCACCGCGCTGCGCGTGGACGGCGGCGCGGTAGTGGCGACCCGCTTCACCTACCTCACGCGCGTGACCGAAACGGTTCGCGCGCTCGGGCTGCCGGTCGTGGTGAGCGTCAAGCCCAACGTCCTGCCGCGCGCGGCGGCCGCCGACGCCGCGGCGACCGTCGAGGCGGTCGAGGTCGACTTCTCCGCGCGCGACGGGCGCGTGCGCGTCGAGGAGCGGCGGCGCGCCCAGGGGGGCCGCGTGGCGCTGGAGGAGGCGGGCGCGGTCGTGACGGGGGGCCGCGGAGTCGGCGGCGCCGAGGGCTTCGCCACGCTGGTGGAGCCGCTGGCCGACGCGCTCGGCGCGGGCATCGGCGCGACGCGCGCGGTGGTCGATGCGGGCTGGCGTCCGTACCAGGAGCAGGTGGGGCAGACCGGCAAGACGGTGACGCCCGACCTCTACATCGCATTGGGCGTCTCGGGCGCGGTCCAGCACCTTTCGGGCATGAATCGCTCGAAGGTCATCGTGGCCGTCAACAAGGATCCGGACGCCCCGATCTTCAAGGTGACCGATTACGGGGTCGTGGGCGACGTGAACGACGTCGTCCCCGCCTTCACGGAGGCGGTGCGCCGGCGGAAGGGGTAGGACCGTGCAGAGCCAGGCCGAAGGAACGACGATGCTCGCGGGAACGTCCGCGGTGGTGGGAGGGGGTGGCGAGCATGGCGTGCGGGTGCGCCGTGCGGGGCGGAGCGACCTCGAGCGGCTCGTCGAGCTCGAAGCGAGCTTCCCGGGCGATCGCTTGAAGCGCTCGGCGCTCGTGCGCCTGCTGGGCCGCGACAGCGCTCAGGTGTGGGTGGCGGACGCCGGCGGCGCCATCGTGGCGGACGCCGTGGTGCTGTTCCGCAAGGGTTTCGCGTCGGCCCGCCTGTACTCGCTGGTGGTGCAGCCTGCCAGCCGCGGTCGAGGGATGGCGCGGGTGCTGCTCGATCACGCCGAGGCCGGCGCGCGCGAGCGCGGGTGCGTGTCGATGCGGCTCGAGGTGCGCGAGGACAACACCCCCGCCGTCGAGCTCTACCGCAAGCGCGGATACGAGGTGGTCGGGCACACGTCGGACTACTACGAGGACCACTCCGCGGCGCTGCGCATGCGAAAGCGCTTCGCGGCCGGCGGCGCGCACCTGCTGGGCGTGCCGTACTACCCGCAGACGCTCGACTTCACCTGCGGACCCGCCGCCCTCATGATGGCGATGCGCTTCCACGGCTACCCGGTGCCGCTCGAGCGCTGGCTCGAGCTCGCCGTGTGGCGCGAGGCCACCACCATCTTCATGCTCGCCGGTCACGGCGGTTGCAGCGCCTACGGTCTGGCCGTCGCCGCGTTGCGGCGCGGTTTCCGCGCCACCGTCGTCACGCGCGACGCCGAGGTGCCCTTCGTCGACAGCGTGCGGGCACCCGACAAGAAGGACGTCATGGCGATCGCGCACGAGACCTTCGTGCGTGACCTGCGCGGGCTCGGCGGGCAGGTGGAGCTGCGCGACTTCAGCGATCGCGATCTCACCCTCGCGCTCCAGCGCGGCGCCACGCCGCTGGTGATGCTCTCGGGGTATCGGCTGTACGCCGAGAAGGTACCGCACTGGGTCATCGTGACGGGCTACGACGACGAGCACATCTACCTCCACGATCCGAACATCCCGGAGGGGGCAGACAGGGCCGACAGCGTGCACCTGGCGTTGCGGCGCGACACGTTCGACGCCGTAAGCCGCTACGGCAAGCGCCGCCACCGCTCGATGGTCTTGGTGGAGCGCTGGGGCAAGGTCACGCGTCGCCGGCCAGGTAACGGATGATCGAGCCGTAGATCTCCGGGTTCGCCTGATCCTCCTCGCCGGCGGCGATGGTGGGGTTGTCGTTCACCTCGATGACGTAGTACTCCCCGTCGATCTCCTTGACGTCGATGCCGTAGAGGCTCTCGCCGATGGCGGCGGCGGCCCGGCTTGCGACGGCGATCAGCTTCGGGGACGCCTGGTCGCGCGCCATCCCCTCCACGCTCGCCCACTCGCCGCTCTCGGTGCGGTCCATGAGCTTCCACATCTGCGGCGCGAAGCGGTACTTGACGACCGCCAGCACCTCGCCCGCGAGCGTGATGACGCGCCAGTCGAAGTCGCTGGGCATGTACTGCTGGACCACGATCCGGTCGGCGCGCCGCAAGAAGCGCTTGCCCACCTGGACGAACGCGTCGGGCGTGGTCACCTTGTCGACGTAGGCGCTGAAGCTGGAGTTGGGCGCCTTCAAGACGAGCGGCGTGCCGAGCGCTTCGAACAGCGCCTCGGCGCGGGCGACGGTGATCTCGCCCTCGTCGAGGAACCGGGTCTCCGGCAGCGGCACGCCGTGCGCCTGGAGCCGGGCGTACATGTTGACCTTGTCGCAGCAGATGCGGATGGACTCGGCGTGGTCGAGCACGCGCAGGCCGAGCATCTCCGCGGTGCGCGCCACCACGTAGCTGGTGTTCAGTGGGTCGGTGAGCGCGCGGATGAACACGCCGTCGTAGTTCTTGAGGTACTTCAGCTCGTTCTTGAAGAGGAAGTCGAGCTCGTGGCCGAGCTCGAAGGCGGCCAGCCGGAAGTTCGTCAGGGCGGTGAGCTCGACCGACGAGCGGATGGTGTAGCGCTCGGTGTAGATCGCTAGTCGAGCCATGTGCCCATCTCCTCGACGATGTCGCGCTCGTCGGACGTGAGCTGCCCGAACGGCAGGGGCTCCACGGCCGACAGCAGGTAGGCGCCGGCGGTGACGATGACTCGGCACCGCATGAGCGGGAGCCGGAAGGCGGCGAACAGGCGCGCGGCGAGCGTCTCGTACTCTGGGATGAGCACGCGCCCCAGCACCACGCGCACGACGTCGATGCGGTAATCGTCCGGGATCTCCTGGCACAGCACCGCGTACTTGCCGGTGTAGGTGAGCCCCTTGCGGCGCGCCTCGATGGCCTCGGCGTCCAGCAGCAGCTCCCCCTTGGTGGAGAACGGGTTGATCGGGTAGGCCATCAGCGGGGGCGGCGGGAAGCGGTCGGTCACGAAGTGGAACGGGGGCACCGGCAGACCGGCGGCGCGCGCCCGCTCCATCGCCAGCGGGACGACGTAGGCGTCGAGCGCGTCGCCCGTCGTGGGGAGCACGTGGATGCCGGCGAGCTCCGCGTCGAGCGACGCGTAGTAGCCGACGAGGAGGTAGCCGTAGTCGCCGGCGAGGTTGGCGTGGACGCTCGAGTCCACGCCCACGTGAGGGAACCGCTCGGGGTCGAGCCGAAGCAGCGGCAGGCGGGCGGCGGAGCTCACGCCGGCATCGCCCCGCTACGCGTGCGGGCGTTCACACGCTCACCTTTCCAGCACCGCCACGCCCGGCAGGGTGCGCCCCTCGAGGAACTCGAGCGAGGCGCCGCCGCCGGTCGAGATGTGGTCGATGCGGTCGGCCAGGCCCGCCGCGTTGACCGCGGCGACCGAGTCCCCGCCGCCGACCACGGTGTAGCCGTCGAGCTCGGCGACCGCCTGGGCGACGGCCCGGGTTCCGCGATCGAAGGGGGGCGTCTCGAACACCCCGAGGGGACCGTTCCAGAAGACGGTGCGCGCGCCGTCGAGCGCCCGCCGGAAGGCCGCGATCGCCTCGGGGCCGATGTCGAGCCCCATCCACCCGGCGGGGATCTCGGCGGAGGGATGGACCGCCGTGCGCGCGCCTGCCTCGATGGTGCGGGCGCACAGGGAGTCCACGGGCAGAACGACGTCGACGCCCTGCGCCTCGGCCTTCCGCAGGACGTCGCGGGCGGTGTCGAGCTGATCGGCCTCGACGCGCGATGCGCCGACGTCGCCTCCCTGGGCGGCGACGAAGGTGTACGCCATCGCGCCGCCCACCAGGAGCCGGTCGGAGAAGCGCAACAGGCTCGTGATGACGCCGAGCTTGTCGGACACCTTCGCGCCCCCGAGCACCACCGCGAAGGGGTGGGCCGGGTGGTTCAGGAGGCGTCCGAGGGAGCGCAACTCGCGCTCGAGCAGCCGTCCCGCCGCCGAGGGCAGCAGGTGTGCCACGCCCTCGGTGCTGGCGTGGGCCCGGTGCGCGGAGCCGAAGGCGTCGTCGACGTAGGCGTCGCCGTACTCGGCGAGCACCCGCGCGAGGGCCGGGTCGTTCTTCGTCTCGCGCGGGTCGAAACGGGTGTTCTCGAGCAGCGTCACGCTCCCGTGGGGCGCGTCGGCCACGAAGCGGCGTTCCTCGCCGGCCGCCGGCCCGTCGCAGGCCAGGTAGCGGACGTCGGTTCCGAGCAGCTCTCCAAGGCGGGAGGCCACGGGCCGGAGGCGCGCGGCCTCGTCGACTCCCTTGGGCCGCCCTAGGTGGCTCATGAGCACCAGCGTCGCTCCCCGCGATAGCAGGGCTTCCAGCGTCGGCAGGGCGGCCCGGATGCGCGTGTCGTCGCTCACGTCTCCGCCCTTGAGCGGTACGTTGAAGTCGACGCGCACGAGCACGCGGCGGTCCTTGACGTTCAGGTCGTCGAGCGTCCTCAACATCGTATTCGTCGTGCTCCCTTCAACGCGGTGGCACGGGCCGGAGCCCGGCGCGCAGCGCGCCGCGGTCGCCCGTCAGAGCTTCGAGCCGATGAGCTCGAGCACGTCCACCATGCGGTTGGAGTAACCCCACTCGTTGTCGTACCAGACCATCACCTTCGCCATGCGCCCCATCGCCTTGGTGAGGCCCGCATCGACGATGCCGGAGTGCGGATCGCCGACGATGTCGCGCGACACGATCTCGTCGTGGGTGACCCGCACGATCCCGGCGAGCGGGCCGGCCGCCGCCTTCTCGAGCGCCTGGTTGATCTCCTCGGCGCTCGCCTCGCGCTTCAAGATGGCGGTGACGTCGGAGATGGAGCCGGTCGGCGTCGGCACGCGCAGCGACATGCCGTCGAAGATCCCCTCGAACTGCGGCAGGACGCTGGCGACCGCCTTGGCCGCACCGGTGCTGGTGGGCACGATGTTGGTGGCGGCGTTGCGGGCGCGGCGCAGGTCCTTGTGGGGTCCGTCGAGCAGCATCTGGTCGTTGGTGTAACTGTGGACGGTCGTCATCATCGCCTGCTCGACGCCGAACGCCTCGTCGAGGACCTTCATGACCGGGGCCAGCGAGTTCGTGGTGCACGAGGCGTTGGAGACCACGTCGTGCCGGGCCGGGTCGTACTGGTCGGTGTTGACGCCGACCATCACGTCGAAGTCGCTGTCGGGCGAGGGTGCGCTGATGAGCACCTTCTTCGCTCCGGCCTTGAGGTGCATGGCGGCCTGGGCACGCTTGCGGAAGATGCCGGTGGACTCGACCACGACGTCCACGCCGAGCTCCTTCCAGGGGAGCTCCTCGGGGTTGCGGACTTCGGTCGCGCGGACCTTCTTGCCGTCCACGATGAGGTTCTGCTCGTCGAAATCGACCTCTCCAGGGAAGCGGCCGTAGTTGGAGTCGTACTTCAGGAGGTGGGCGAGCGTGGCGTTGTCGGTCAGATCGTTGACGACCACGACGTTCAGACCGCGCTGGTGCGCGATCCGGAAGATCTGGCGCCCGATGCGCCCGAAGCCGTTGATCCCGATGTTCATGGTGTGCCTCCGCGACCTTGTGTACTCACGAGAACCGTATACAACGGCGCCATTGTACCGCGCGTTTCGCGCGGCGATGCAGTTCGGCCCACCCACGGGGAGGCTCTGCGAGCGCCCGCGGGGAGGCTCGGGGAGCGCCCGCGCGTCGATGGCCCCCGCACTCGCCTCGGTCCCCGCCGCTCACGCCGCGGGCGCGCGGCCGTCACGCCGCGGGCGCGCGGCGCTCACGCCGCGGGCGCGGGGCGCAGGGCCAGCTCGAGCGTCGAGCCTCCGAGCTCATGGCGCTCGCGGTGCGCGTTCCCGTCCAGCGTGCCCCGCTCCACCCTGCGGGCCAGCACCTCGGCGGCCACGGTGTCGCCGTGCTCGTCGATCGCCGCCGCCAGCTCGCCCGTCGCCAGCAGGCCGAGCTCGATGGTATCGGACACCGCGAGGCCGGCGTTCTTGCGGGCGTTCTGCACCAGCCGCACCACCTCGCGCGCGAGCCCCTCGCGCACCAGCGTGGGATCCAGGGTGGTGTTGAGCGCTGCCAGATAGCCGCGCTCCTCGGCCGCCTGGTAGCCCTGCGGGCTGCGGGCGTCGAGGAGCAGGTCCTCCGGCTCGAGCGTCAACGCCTCGCCGTCGACGTGCACGACGGTGACGCGCCCCTCCCGCACGTTGGCGGCGATCTCCCGTCCGTCCGCCTGCTCGAGCGCGCGGCGAACGGCGGGCACCAGCCGGCCGAGCCGCCGGCCCAGGCGCGGCAGGTTGGGCTTCACGAGGTAGTCGACGAACTCGTCGTGGACGTCGAGGTACCGCACCGCCTTGACGTTGAGCTCGTCGGCGAGCTGCTCCTCGAGCCGGCGCACGCCGGCGAGCTCGGCCTCCGTGCGGGTGCGTACCAGCACCTCGGGCAACGGCTGGCGCACCTTGATGCCCGAGGCGGCCCGGGCGGCGCGCCCGAGCTCGACCAGACGCACGACGGCGCGCATGTCGTGCAGCAGATCCTCGTCGATGAGGGATGGATCGGCCACGGGCCACGCGGCGAGGTGCACGGACTCCGGCGCCGATGCGTCCGTGCCACGCTCGAGGTTCTGGTAGATGGCCTCCGCGGTGAACGGCGCCAGCGGCGCCATGAGCTTCGCGACCGTCGTGAGGGTCTCGTGCAAGGTGGCGTAGGCCGACAGCTTGCCCGCGTCCGCGCCGGCCTTCCAGAACCGGCGTCGGTTGCGCCTCACGTACCAGTTCGACAGCTCGTCGACCACCAGCTCGCGCAGCGCGCGGCTGGCGCCGGTAGGATCGTAGTTCTCCAGCAGCTCGGTGACGTCGCGGACCGCCACGTGCAGGCGGGCCAGCATCCAGCGGTCGGCGGCGGGACGCTCGGCGGCGGGGGGCGCGGCTCCCAGCTCGGGTCGATCGAGGTTCGCGTAGAGCACGAAGAAGCCGTAGACGTTCCAGAGCGTCAGGAAGTAGTCGCGTAGCGTGTCCTCGACCAGGGCCTGGCTGAAGCGCTTGGTCGCCTCGGGCGGCGAGGAGCTGAACAGGTACCAGCGCAGCGCGTCGGCGCCCTGGGCGTCGAGCACGCTCCACGGGTCCACCACGTTGCCCTTGGACTTGGACATCTTCTCGCCGTTCTCGTCGACGATGTGGCCGAGCACGATGCAGTTGCGGAACGCCGAGGTGTCCGGCGCGAAGGACGCCAGCGGGCCCGGCGCACGGCCCTGCGCCGGATCGCCGGTGTCCGTCAAGAGCGTGGCCAGCGCGTGGAGGCTGTAGAACCAGCCGCGCGTCTGGTCGATCGCCTCGCAGATGTAGTCGGCCGGGAAGTTCTCGCGCAGCGCACGCGCCGCGTCGGGCGTCGCCTCGTCGCCGAGGTAGTGCCACTGCGCGTAGGGCATCGAACCCGATTCGAACCACACGTCGACGGTGTAGGGCACGCGCCGGAACCGCCGGCCGCCGCGCTCGAACTCGACCTCGTCGACGAACGGGCGGTGCAGGTCGAGCCCCGTCAGGTCGCGGCCGGCGAGCTCGGAGAGCTCGGCCACGCTGCCCACGCACACCCGCTCCGCGCCGTCCTCGCTCACCCAGATGGGCAGGGGCGCGCCCCAGAAGCGCTCGCGACTGAGCGCCCAGTCGACGTTGTTCTCGAGCCAGCGCCCGAAGCGCCCGGTGCGGATGTGGTCGGGGTACCAGTGCACACGGTCGTTGTTCTCCAGCAGCCTGTCCTTCAGCGCGGTCGTGCGAACGTACCAGCTCGTCTTGGCTACGTTCATCAGAGGCGTGCCGTCGCGCCAGTTGAAGGGGTAGGCGTGCCGGACGGTGGAGGTCGCGAACATCCTGCCGGCGTCGGTGAGGTCGGCCGCGATGTGCGCGTCGGCGTCCTTGAACCACTGGCCGGCGTAGGGCCCGGGGCCGGGCGCGAGGGCGTCACCGCCGCCCGGTGCGCTCACCTCGGGCAGCACCTTGCCGGTGAGGTCGACCGAGAACAGCGTGGGAAGGCCGTGGGCGCGGCCGAGGTCGAGGTCGCCGTAGGCCGGCGCGAGGTGCACGATGCCGGTGCCGTCCTCGAGGCTGACCATGGCGTCGGTGACCACGCGGAAGCCGCGCGAGAGGTCCTCGCCGGGCGGGACGCGGGCCCGAAACAGCGGGCGGTAGGGCAGACCCTCCAGGGCCCGTCCGTCGACGCGCCGCACGATCTCGTGGCCGTCGCCGTCGGCGAACACGCTCGGCACGAGGTCGGCCGCCAGCCAGTAGAGCTCGGTGGCGCCGCGCTCCCCGCGGAGCGGCGGCCCGGCCACCAGCGCGTACGTCGCCCCCTCGGCGACCGCCAGGCCGGTGTTGGCCGGCAGCGTCCAGGGCGTCGTGGTCCAGGCCAGGAAGTACACGGGCCGATCGTCGTCGGCGTCCAGCAGGCCCCGGGCGCGCAACGCCGAGGCGTCGGCCGCGAACTTGGGGAAGACGGAGGGATCCTCCACGTCCTCCTCGTAACCCAGCGAGACCTCGTGCGATGCGAGCGTCGTGTTGCTGCTCGGGCTGTGCCAGGTCGTCTTGTAGTCCTCCACCAGCAGGCCCCGGTCCCACAGGTCCTTCATCACCCACCAGCACGACTCGATGTACTCGTTGGTGTAGGTGACGTAGGCGTGCTCGAGGTCGAGCCAGTAGCCGATGCGCTCGGTCATCTGGTTCCACTCGCGGATGTTGCTGAACACGTCCTCGCGGCACAGCCGGTTGAAGCGCTCGACGCCGTAGTCCTCGACCTGTTGCTTGTTGGTGAAGCCGAGCCGCTTCTCGACGGCGATCTCCACGGGCAGGCCGTGCGTGTCCCAGCCGCCCTTCCGAAGGACCCGGAAGCCCTGCATGGTCTTGAAGCGCGGGAACAGGTCCTTGTACGCACGGCTGATGACGTGGTGTACGCCCGGCAGCCCGTTGGCCGTGGGGGGACCCTCGTAGAACACGTACCGGCCGCGCGGCGCGGGCTTGTCGATCGACTTGCGGAAGATGTCGCGCTCACGCCACATCTGTGCGATCGCGCGCTCGAGCTCGGGGAAGCTCGGGGTGGAGGGCACGTCCTGGAACACGATGGCCTCGTTCCCCGGGGCACGACAGACACGCGCCCCGAACCAAAGTCGTTGGGGCGCGTGGTAGCGCGCGGTACCACCCAACGTCGCCGGCAGCCTCGCGACCGCCGGCCTCGGTAGCTGCCCGGGGCGGCACGGTGCCGAACCGGAAAGCCGGGCGCCGTGACGCCGCGCCAGCGCGGCTCCGTCTACTGCGGCGCGCGCCACGCAGGGTCGCCCGCCGGTTCGGGGAGCGGCTCGGGGAGGATGTTCCGCCGCCGCGGACCGCCGGGCTCGCACCGTCCCCGGCTCGCTGCGCATCCGTACAGGTGCGGCGTACTCGTTCCCGTCAACGCCGGCGACTCCGGCGAATCGCGCCCGCCGTGCCGCCCCGGTCCGACGCGCCCACCGCAGCGCGGCGCCTCGCCGGACCGCCATCGTCGTGGGCCCGCTTTACAACGCAAAGCAAGCCCGCATATACTAAAGGTAGCAGCAGGCCCTATCAACGTCAATACGCCGCTGCGTCTCCTCGCACAATCGATGCGTGCGTCCCGAACGGTGAAGGTTCGATCCAGGACGCCCGAGGTGCGATTCCACGACAGCGCAGCCGCATGACCGTGCCTGCACACCATCTCGAGGCAAATCCCGGCCCGGTCTCGCCTGGATCCAGGTACGCGGTGCCAAGGGTGTTTCGAACGGAGAACAGCATGAGCCCCAGAACCAGGAAGAGCAAGAGCGAGTCGGGCGGCGACGGGGCCGCCGAGGGCGCGGTCGAGCCCCAGGAGACGACGACCAAGAAGCGCGGGCGTCCGCGCAAGAAGCCCGAGGAGACGCAGGCCGCCGACGGCGCGAGCCCGAACGGCGCGCCCGAGGCCCGGGTGGAGAGTCCGGAGCCGAACACCGAACGGGAGGCGTCGGCTCCCCCCGAGCCCGCCGATCCCGGTGACGAGCGTGGTGGCGCCCGGAACGGTCGCTCGGGTGGACGCAACCAGCGCCGGGGCGGCAACGACGGCGCGACCGACTCGGCCGACGGCGAGGCCTCGGCCGAGGCGGACGGAAGCGACGCCGACGATCGCGGCAATCGCGGGGGGCGCGGCAACGGCCGCAACCGGCGCGGCTCGCGCGGGGGCGGCCGCAAGGGCGGCCTGAACTACCGCGAGCTGCAGTCGAAGATCGTCCCGGAGCTGCATTTGCTCGCGAAGGAGGTCGGGCTCGAGGACTACCGCACGATGAGCAAGGACGACCTGTCCATCGCCATCCTCGAGCGGTCCGCGGAGAGCGAGGGGCTCAAGCTCGTCCAGGGATACCTCGAGATCTCGTCGGACGGCTACGGCTTCCTGCAGGAGTCCCTGCTGCAGCTCAGCTCCCGAAGCGTCATCGTGTCCGCGGGGCTCATCAAGCAGTTCCGTCTCCGCACGGGCGACTTCATCCTGGGCAAGGCGCGCCGCCCGCGCGACAACGAGCGCTACGGCACGCTCATCCGGGTCGAGGCCGTCAACGGTGTCGACCCGTTCCAGGCCTCCAAGCGGCCGCGCTTCGACGACCTGATACCGACCTTCCCCGAGAAGCGCATCAAGCTCGAGACGAGCCAGAGCGAGCTGTCGGCGCGGGTCATCGACCTGCTGGCGCCGATCGGCCGCGGGCAACGCGGGCTGATCGTAGCGCCGCCGAAGGCCGGCAAGACGACGCTCCTGAAGAAGATCGCCAACTCGGTCGTGAGCAACGAGGACGACATCAAGGTGATCGTCCTGCTGGTCGACGAGCGCCCCGAGGAGGTCACCGACTTCCGCGAGTCCGTCACCGGGGTCGAGGTCATCGCCAGCACCTTCGACGAGCCCCCCGCGAACCACATCCGCGTCGCCGAGTTCGTGCACGAGCGCGCACGGCGCATCGTGGAGGAGGGCGGGCACGTGATGATCCTGCTCGACTCCATCACCCGCCTGGCGCGCGCCAACAACCTCGTGACCCCGCCGACCGGGCGGACGCTCTCCGGCGGCCTCGACTCCAGCGCGCTGCACTGGCCCAAGCGTTTCCTGGGCGCGGCGCGCAACATCCGCGGCGGCGGAAGCCTGAGCATCCTCGCCACGGCGTTGGTGGAAACGGGATCGCGCATGGACGACGTGATCTTCGAGGAGTTCAAGGGCACGGGCAACATGGAGCTGCACCTCAGCCGCCGGCTCGAGGAGCGCCGCATCTTCCCGGCCATCGACATCCTGAAGTCCGGTACGCGCCGCGAGGACCTGCTGCTGGGCGAGGCGATCCTGGCCAAGATGTGGCTGTTGCGCAAGGTGATCAGCGACATGGACGCCTCCGAGGCGATGGAGATGCTGCTGTCGCGGCTGGGCCGCACCAAGTCCAATGAGGAATTCCTCGCCACCCTCGGGCAAGGCTGATGCCAGGCTGACGGCATGACGTCGCGCGCCCGCACGGCCGCCGCAACGCAGGCGCCGCGTCGGCCGGGCTGCGCGCGTGCCACCTCCTTACGCAAGCGAGCGAGCGCGTTGCTGGTCGATGCGCTCGCTCTCGCGTGTCTCGCCCTGCCGGGCGCCGGCGGGGCGTTCGCGCAACGCTCGTACGTCGTGGAGCGGGGAGACACGCTCTACGCGGTGGCGCGCGCGCACGGCACCACGGTCGAGGCGCTGCAGTCGGCGAACGCGCTGGACGGCGATCTCCTGCGCGTGGGCCAGGTGTTGCGGCTGCCGGGCTCGGACGGGTATCGCAGCGTCACCGCCGCGAGCGGCGCGTCGCTCGCCGACGTGGCCCTGAACGTCCGGTTGAGCCTCGCGACGCTCCGATCGGCCAATCCTCTCCTGCCCGCCACGGGCGATCTGGCCGGTGCGGAGGTGACCGTCCCGCCGGCCGAGGGCACCACGGTGGTGGCGAGCGCCGGCGACGACCTCGTGGCGCTGTCGATGGCCGCGGGCGTCTCGCCCGGCGAGCTCGCCGCGGTGAACGGACTGCTCGGCGACCCGACCCTCGAGCCGGGCCAGCGCGTACTGCTGCCCACCGCGCCGGGCGCGGCGGCGTTCCCCCCGACCCTCCCCGCCTCCGCGGCGGGCGCGGACGCGGCCGAAGCGGTCGCCGGGGGCGGCGACGCTCCGCTGCCAGGGAGCGGCGCCCCGCCTCGCACCCTCGGATCGCCTACCGCCGCGACAGCGTTCGCGGCCGCGACGTCCGGATCGCCGCGGGCGCGTCTGCGGAGCCTTCAGGACGCCGCGCTGGCGCACGCCGTCGAGCTGCTTGCGACTGCAGACCTGAGCGCAGCCACCTTCGTTGCGCCCGTGGCCGGCCCGATCACGTCCCGCTTCGGATGGCGCGCCCTGATGGTGGACGGCAACCACTTCCACGGCGGCGTCGACCTCGGGGTCGCGCTCGGCACGCCGGTGTTGGCCGCTCGCGACGGCGTGGTCGTGAAGGCGGGCTGGGGCGGAGCGTACGGCTACACGGTGTTCCTCGACCACGGAGACGGAAGCGAGACGCGCTACGCTCACCTAAGCCGCATCCTCGTGAAGCTTCACGGATCGGTCCGGCAGGGCGACCCGGTGGGCCTGTCCGGGTCGACGGGAGCGTCGACGGGACCGCACGTGCACTTCGAGTTGCGCTTCGACGGGCGCGCCGTGGATCCGCTCGATTACCTCACGATCGGCCCCCCGTAACCCACGGAGCGGCGCGGCAGCCGACAACCGGCACAGACGGCGGGTGCTCGGCCCGTTAGCGTGGAGCCGTGCGTAGGATCCTCCTGGCAGAAACCCATGACCACCTGCGGGGCCTTCTGCGCGAGCGCTTCGAACGCGAGGGCTTCACGGTCGACGTGGCCAAGGAGCCCGAGGCTGCCCTGCGGCTCGCCAAACGCCTTCGCCCCGACCTGATCGTCGTGTCCGACGCGCTCGCCGACCCGGCGGGAGTCCCCCTGTGGCAGCGCTTCGAGCGTGACGCGAAGCTCGGCGGGATCCCGCGCATCTTGTTGAGCACGCGCGGGGGCGCCACCGCGTCCGCCGACGCCGACAGCCGCGTCGCGCGGCTCGAGCACCCCTTCCGCCCCGCCCAGCTCATGGTTCTGGCACGCGGAGCGCTGCGCACCCCTCGTCCCTGACGGCGTTCGCCACCGGAGCCCAGAACGCGTCGGGACCGGCGTTCGTTGACGCTGGTGCCGCGCCGCGGCTATACTCGTAGTAGTTTTGTCGGAATTGTTCCGAGGAAGCGAGGCCGTACCGGCCCTTCCGCGAGCTCTTCCGGCACCACGCGAGGGGATGACCATGTGGGTCTCGACGAAGGCGCAATACGGCATGCGGGCCCTGGTGGAGGTCGCGCTCGGCGGCGACAGTCCCACCAGCCTGAAGACCGTCGCGGAGCGCCAGAACCTGAGCCACCAGTATCTGGAGCAGATCTTCTCCGTCCTGCGTAGAGCGGGACTGGTCGAGTCGGTGCGAGGCGCCCGGGGCGGGTACCGCCTGGCGAAGCCGGTCGATGACGTGGCGGCGCTCGAGGTGGTGGAGCTGCTCGAGGGGAGCGTCGCCCCGGTGAGCTGCATCGAGGACGCCGACGCGTGCCACCGCATGGGGCACTGCACGACCGAGCCTCTCTGGCGCCGCGTCGACGCCGCCGTGCGTGACGTGCTGGCCGCGACCACGCTGGCCGATCTGGTGGCGGAGCGCTCCTTCCTCCAGCTCGAACCCCTGCCCGACGCCTTGCGCCGCGCCGGCTGAGGCCGCCGCGGACCCCGCCGCGGACGCCTTCGTAGGGTCGCCGCCGGACCCGCCCTAGGGATGTACCTGGACCACGCCGCCACCACGCCAGTCGCCCCCGAGGTGATCGACGCGATGGTGCGCGCCTTGCGCGAGACCTACGGCAACGCCGCCAGCGTCCACCGCGAAGGGCAGCGGGCGCGGCGCGCCGTCGAGGACGCGCGCGAGCGGGTCGCGTGGGCCGTCGGCGCGCGGCCCCGCCAGGTCGTGTTCACCTCCGGCGCGACCGAGGCCGACAACCACGCACTGCGCGGCGTCGCCGCGCTGCGGGCGGGCGCGCTGGTCACGAGCCCGCTGGAGCACGCGGCCGTCCGGAGCACCGCGCTGGCGCTCGCGGACGCCGGGCGCTCCGTGGTGTGGCTCGAGCCCGACGCCCGCGGCGCCATCGCGCCGGAGGCGCTCGAGGCCGGCCTGGCCGCGCTCGAGGGGGGGCCGCCCGCGCTCGTCGCCCTGATGCTGGTGAACAACGAGACCGGGGTCCGTTCGGACGTGCCGGCCCTCGCACGCGTGGCGCACGCCGCGGGCGCCCTGTTCGCGTGCGACGCCGTGCAGGCGTTCGGTTTCGAGCCGATCGACGTCGGCGCGCTGGGCGCCGACCTGGTGGCGCTCTCCGCGCACAAGGTGCGCGGGCCCAAGGGGGTGGGAGCGCTGATCGTGCGAGAGGGGCTCGAGCTGCCCCCGTTGCTCTACGGCGGCGAGCAGGAGGGCGGACGCCGCCCCGGCACGCACGACACGCCCGCCATCGTGGGGTTCGGGGTCGCCGCGGAGCGCGCGGCGCGAGACGCCGGGCCGCGCGCGGCGGCGGTGGCCGCGGCGCGAGACGCCTTCGAGGCGGCCGCCACCACGGTGCCGGGGGTGAGCGTGAACGGGGGCGAGGCGCCGCGGGGGCCGAAGCACAGCAACCTGCGGGTCGAGGGCGTCGACGGCGAGGCGCTGCTGCTGGTTCTCGACGACCTGGGGTTGCGCGTGAGCGCGGGCTCGGCCTGCGCCGCCGGCAGCGTCGAACCCAGCCACGTGCTGCTGGCGATGGGGCTGGACGCGGCCCGGGCGAAGGCCAGCGTGCGGTTCAGCTTCGGCGAAGGCGTAGGCGCGGCCGAAGCGCGCGCGGCCGCCGAGCGCTTCGCCCTGGGTGTGGAGCGTTGCCGCCGCGCGGCGGCCTGAGACCCGAGCGGCGCGGCGTCGCACGGCCGCAGGACCCTCCGGACGGCGCCCGCCCGGAGCCCGGGCGCGGCGCCTCAGGCGGTCTTGCGCCGCTCGGCCCGCTCGAGCGCCGAGCCGGGCGCATCGATGTCGGCGCTGTCGAGCGTGATGCCGGTGACGTCGCTGCCGGGCACCTCGTACATCAGCTCCATCAACGTGCGCTCCATCACCGAACGCAACGCGCGCGCGCCGGTGCCCCGCTCCTTGGCGCGCCGCGCGATCGCGAACAGCGCGGCCTCGGTGAAGCGCAGCTCGACCCCTTCGAGGCCGAAGAGCTCGCCGTACTGCTTCACCAGCGCGTTGCGAGGCTTGGTGAGCACGTCGACGAGCGCCTCGACGCTGAGGTCCTGCAGGCGCACCGTGACCGCGAGGCGGCCGATCAGCTCGGGGATGAGGCCGAACGCCATCAGGTCCTCGGGAAGGACCTCGGCGTCGAGCACGGGATCGTGCTCGCCCACCCGGCTCCCTTGCGTCTGGAAACCCACGCGGGAGACGTCCACGCGCCGGCGGAGGATGTCCTCGAGACCCTCGAAGGCTCCGCCGCAGATGAACAGCACGTTGCCGGTATCGACCGGGATGAGCTCCTGGTGCGGGTGCTTGCGTCCGCCCTGCGGCGGCACGTGGGTGACGGTGCCCTCGATGATCTTGAGCAGCGCCTGCTGCACGCCCTCGCCGGAGACGTCGCGGGTGATCGACACGCCCTCGGACTTCCGGGCGATCTTGTCGATCTCGTCGATGTAGATGATGCCGCGCTCGGCCGAGGGCACGTCGTAGTTGGCCACCTGTAACAACCGCAGGATGATGTTCTCCACGTCGTCGCCCACGTAGCCGGCCTCGGTGAGGGTGGTGGCGTCGGCGATGGCGAAGGGAACCTGCAGGATGCGGGCAAGCGTCTGCGCCAGCAGCGTCTTGCCGGTGCCGCTGTTGCCGATGAGCAGGAGGTTGGACTTCTGGATCTCGCTGTCCGGGTTCTGCAGGCGGCGGTAGTGGTTGTACACCGCCACGGCAAGCGTGCGCTTCGCGTCGTCCTGCTCGATGACGTACTGGTCGAGGATACCCTTGAGCTCGCGCGGCGACGGCAGGCGCAGCTGCGGCACGGCCGGTTGCTTGTTCGCCTCGAGCACGTCGCCGACGCGCTCGGCGCAGTCGTTGCAGATGTGCGCCGCGCCGTTGGGCGAGGCGACGAGCTGCCGCACCTCCGCGTGGGTGCGCCCGCAGAAGCTGCATCGAGGTTGAGCCATGGTTAGCCGGCCCCTCCACCCTCGAAGCGCCCGAGCGTGCGCGGCTCGACGACGCGGTCGATCAACCCGTACTCCAGCGCCTTGTGCGGCGACATGAAGTTGTCACGCTCCATGTCGTGCCGGAGCTCCTCGCGGGGTCGGCCCGTGTGGCGCTCGTAGATGGTCTCCATCATGCCGCGGATCTCCATGAACTCGCGCGCCTGCACCTCGAGGTCGGGCAGGCTGGAGCGCGGGAACCCCGCCGAGCCGGCGTGGATCATCAGGCGGCTGTGGGGCAGCGCCACCCGGTGGCCGGCCTCGCCGGCGGTGAGGATGACCGACCCCATCGACATCGCGATGCCCACGCAGTTGGTGTGCACCGGCGCGGAGATGTACTGCATCACGTCGTAGATGGCCAACCCCGCGTAGACCTCGCCGCCGGGGCAGTTGATGAACAGGTTGATGGGCTGCTCGCTCGACTGCGAGTCGAGCAACAGGAGCTGCGCGGTGACGACGTTCGCCGCCTCGGAATCGATGGCCGAGCCCAGGAAGATGATGCGCTCCTTGAGCAGGCGGCTGTAGACGTCGTACGTCCGTTCGCCGCGGCCGGTCTGTTCGATGACGTACGGGATGAGCGGCATGGTTCCTACACCTTAGCACCGTGCGGGTCGGGCTTCGTGGCTCCTTGCGTACCGAAGGGGAGGGTCGCTGCGGCGGCGGGGCTCAGTCGCCCTCGCCCGTCGTGGCGCCGGCCTCCTCGTCGGGAACCGCGCCTGCGGCCGGCGTCTCGCCCTCCGCGTGGCCCGCGGGCACCTCCACGGCCGCCTCGGCCGCGCTCTCTCCCGCGGTACCGGTCAGGCCCTCGAGCGTCTCGCGCAGCGCCTTGTCGCGCGCCAGCAGGAAGCGGTAGTTGCGCAGCCACTCCTCGCCCATCTCGCGCCGGAAGCGCGGAAGGTCGAGACGTCGGCGGGCCGCGAGGTGGCGGACCGCCTCGCCGAACTCCTCATCGCTCACCTCCGTGCCGCGCTGCTCCAGCAGGCGCTCGAGCACCAGGTCGCGCTTCACGCCGCGCAAGGCGGACGCGTCGAGCTCCTTCTCGAAGTCTTCGCGCGTCCCGCGCGCATCGAGCATCGCGAGGTAGCGCTCGACGGTCATGCCCTGGCGGCGCAGGTCCACCCCGAGGTCCTCGAGCAGGCCGCTCTTGCGGCGCTGCACCAGGATGGCGGGCACGTCGAAGGTGGCGCCCTCGATGAGCTTGTCGACGAGCTCGTCGCGCTGCGCCTCGAACGCCTCGTCGGCGAGCTGGCGCGCGATGCTGGCGCGAACCTGCGCTTCGGCCTCGGCCCACGTCTCGAACCCGAGGGTCTTGGCGAACTCGTCGTCCGTGTCGGGCTTCTCCTTCGCCTGGACGTCCTTGACGAGCATGCGCATGACGTGCGTGTGGGGCTCGACCTCCGTCGGGTCCTGCCCGGCGGCCTCCGCCTCTTCGGCCGTGAGTACCTCGTCGACCAGCCGCAGGTCGAAGATGTCGCCGATTCCCTTGCCGAAGAGCTGCTCGCGCACCTCCTCGGACGCCTCCTCCATGTCCACGGGCGTCAGCGAGCCGGTCGGCGCGGCCTCGTCGTCCTCGTCGTCCTCGCCGTGCTCGCCGGCCTCGTCGCCCGCCGCGGCGGCCGGCTCCCCGGCCGATCCCGCGTCCGCGTCGGCGTCCGGGAGGCGCTGGATCAGCACGATGTCGGTTCCCTCGGCGGCGCGCTCGACCGGCACGCGCGTGGCGTGCTGCCGGCGGAGCTGCTCGACGGCCTCGTGCACCATGTCGTCGGTGAGGTCGCGCCCAGAAGCATCGATGACGATGTCGGACACGTCCGGCAGGGTCACCTCCGGGTAGAGCTCGGCGTGCACCTCGAACGTGAACGCCTGCCCCTCGGTGGGCGGGTCCGAGTGGAAGTGGGCGTGGATGGGGGTGAGCTCGAGCTCCTGCACCGCCTTCGGGTAGTTGGCGTCCACCAGGGCCTCGCGCACCTCCTCCTGCAACGCCTCGCGGCCCACGCGGCGTTCCAGGACGCCCCGCGGCGCGCGCCCCGGCCGGAACCCAGGCACGCGCACCTGGCGCGCGAGCGCAGTGAGGACGCGGTCGAAGGTCTGATCCACCTCGCCGGGATCCACCGTGACCTTGAAGGTCGCGTTGACCGGCTGCTTCTCGATGAGCTGTGCTTCCATGGCTCTCCTTCGCCCCGTGCCGAGCGGGGTGGGTCCGTGCGGGACCGGCGGAACCGCGGTGAGCGCGGTTTCCGGTGCGGCGTGCCGAAACGCGCGCTCCGCCGCAGCGTGGCCGCCTCGACACGGTGCCCCGAGGGGCGCGCAAGGACCGCCACGAAAAAACGGCAAGCTCACGGGCTTGCCGACCTGGTGCGAGGAGCGGGACTTGAACCCGCACGGCTAGGCCACTAGATCCTAAGTCTAGCGCGTCTACCAATTCCGCCATCCTCGCGCGCGTGACGGCCGGCGCGCACGCTCCGAGCTCTCTTCGCGGGCGCCCCCCGGCGTCCATACCAGGAGGCGGGGCCAGCATCGGCCCCGCCCTGGCACTCGGGGCGGCGCCCCGCGGAAGCTGGGGTGGATGATGGGATTTGAACCCACGACCCCCGGAACCACAATCCGGTGCTCTAACCTACTGAGCTACATCCACCACGACCAGCGTCCAACAGTCTATCAGACGCGTGCGGCCCCATGGGAAGTGCGCGCGGCACCGCCCGACGGGTGAGAGCGCGCGCGCGGGCCGGGGGCCTCCTCGCTCGGCGCGTCCGCGTGTGATGCCCGCACGCGCCACGGACGAGCGTCCGCCTACGCTGTAGCCCTAGGACATACGCCCGCAGGGGAACCACGGCTGCGCGCAGCTCGCACGGGACGTGGACGGCACGGGCACACAGGAAGGCCACCATGGTCAAGCTCAGGATCGTGTTCTTCGTGCTGCTGGCAGGCGCCCTGCTCGCGGGCTGCAGCCAGATGGCCGCGCCCGGCGGCGCGGTGGAGCCCCAGTTCATCTCCGTTCCAACGCCAGCGCCGAGCCCGCTGACCGCACTCGCACCGTCCGACGGGCTCGCGGTGGAGGTGCTCGGCACGGGCCTGGGAAGCGACGGAGGGCCCTCGACCGGCTCCACGGTCGTCATCCCGGACCCCGACACCGTCGTGAGCCTCTACGTGCAGGTGGTCACCAAGGTGAGCGACGGCCTTCCAGACGCCGGGCTGCCGGACCGCGTCGACGTGACCACCACCGGGGGCTCGCCGACCGCGCTCTCCTGGGCGGGCACCCCCGCCGACACCTTGACGAAGGTCGAGATCGTGGGCGGCAACGGCGCGCACCGGACGGACGGCCTCGGCTGGAGCTTCGAGGGCGTGGTCGCCGGTCCCGGTACGACCTCGGTCAGCGCCTCCGTTACCGGCGCGACCGACCCGTACGGTCCCAGGGCGCTGATCGTATACGTCCTGCGCGACGCCGCCAGCGGCGTCGGCGACAGCGCCGGCTTCCCCGAGGTGTGGTCGTTCGGCAACGACGGCGTGCCCTCCGTGGAGCGTACGCTGCCGCTCCCGAGCGGATTCGCCGGCGGCGATGTGAGCGTGACCTTCGCCGTCAGCGACCTTCAGAACGACGTTCGCTACGTGCGGCTGGAAGCCGAGGCGGGCAGCGCCAGCGCCGGCCAGAGCTACGACAAGCCCAACCGAAACGACGAGCTGCTCATCGCTTCCCTCACGCTCCATGACGTACCCGCCGGCGCGGCCGAGGTGACGGCCCGCGTCCTGACGCCGGCGAAGCAGAAGGGTGACGCCACCTGGGGCGACTCGGTGTTCTGGGACGGCGTCACCCTGCACGCCAATCCGGCGACCACCGGCGGCCAGGGTTGCACCCCCGGGTACTGGAAGCAGCCGCACCACTTCGACTCCTGGGTCGGCTTCGCTCCGGGCGACGACCTCGCCACGGTGTTCGGGCTGCTCGAGAAGCTGACCCTGCGTACCGGCGGCAGGTCGACCACGGACACGCCCACGCTGCTGCAGGGGCTGCAGGCGCCCGGCGGCGACGTCAACGCTCTCGCACGTCACGCCGTGGCCGCGCTCCTGAACGCGTCGTCTTCCGAGGTGGCCTACCCGTACACCGCGGCGCAGGTCCTGGACATGGTGAAGGCGGCCGTCGAGGGGGGCGACGTGTCGGCCACGAAGGATCTGCTGGCCGGCGCCAACGAGCTCGGCTGCCCGCTGAACTGATCTGCCGGTCCGTGCACGACGGTACGCTGCCTCGGCGGCGTGCCGTCGTGCGGACGTTGGCGCGTAGGTAGAACGGTCCGTTCGCGTACCGTCCGTCGCGGGCCGTGCCGCCGGTGCGCCGGCGGCACGGCCCGCACCGCCTGCATGCCTCGCTTCAGTCGGGACCGGCCTCCGGGTTCGCGGCGGGGAGCCGGACCTCGAAGCGCGTCCGGCCGGCGACCGACTCGACGTGCACCTCGCCGTCGTGGTCGCGGACGATGCGGCTCACGATGTCCAGGCCCAGCCCGGTGCCTTCCCCGACCTCCTTGGTGGTGAAGAAGGGCTCGAAGATGCGCCGTTGGACCTCCGGCGCCATGCCGGGGCCGTCGTCGATCACCTCGACGACCACGTCGCTGCCGGTATGGGACGTGCGGATCTCGATCTCGCCGCCCGGCCCCGCGGCGTCGACGGCGTTGTCGATGAGGTTCGTCCAGACCTGGTTGAGCTCGCCCGGATTCGCCCTCACCGGCGGGAGCGCCGGGTCGAGGGCCGTCCTGACGCTGACCCCGCCGCTGCGCAGCCTGTGTGCCAGCATGGCAAGCGTCGAGCGGATCCCTTCGTGGACGTCGATCTCGGTCTTCGTGGGGGCCCGGTCCATGTTGGAGTAGGCCTTGACGGACGCGATGAGCTCCGTGATCCGGCGTGTTGCGTCGGCCACGTCGTCGAGCAGGCGACGCGACGCCAGGTCCGCCTCGAGCCAGCGCAACGCGGACGGGATCAGGGCGTCCGGCAGCGCGTCCGTCGCCTCGTCGAGCTGCCGTTCGCTCACGCCGGCCGACACGAGGGTCTCGGCGGCGAGCCAGGCATCGGCGAGCCCGCGCGCCTCGAGCCATGACGTGAGGGCCTCCTCCTCCTCGCTCCGAGCGATCGGGTCCACGTCGGCGGCGGGCGGCTCGCGGCTCGAGCCGGCCAGCGCCGCGATGGGCGCGAAGCTGGCGGGCGCGGCCGCGCGCTCGAGCAGCGCGCGGGCGACGTCGCTGAGCGTTCGGACGCGGCGAGCGAGCTCGTCGCCCTGCCGCTGGATGGCCGCGGCGGGGTTGTTGAGCTCGTGCGCGAGCCCCGCCGAGAGCTTGCCGAGGCTCATCAGCTTCTCGCGCTGGTCGTCGTGCCGCGTGAACTCGCGGGAGCGGTCGACCATGACCGAGGCGAGCCGCGCCTGCAACTCGGGGACGCGGCGCAGCATCTCGGGGAACAGGTCCGTCGAGAAGCCGGCCACGCGAGAGCGGATCAGCGCGCGGGCGGTGACGGGCGAGGTCTTGAGCCGCGAGTGGGGCAGCATGCCGGTGAGCGTGCCGCGCGCCCGGACGACGACGCGATCGTCCGGCGGCCCCTGCTCGCGGCGCATCCGAAGCTCGCCGTCGAGCACGGCGATCATCTCCGTCGGGAGGTCGCCCTCGCTGAACAGCGCCTCACCCGGCTCGACGGTGGCGAAGCGGGCGACCCGCTCGAGCCAGTCGATCGCCTCGTCGTCGAGGTCGGCGAACACGCTCACGCGCCGCAGCTCGTGCTCGGCGGTCACAATGCCGCCACGTACCGGTGGATGAGCGAGACCGCGACGGAGCCCTCGCCGACGCCGGAAGCGACGCGCTTGACGCTCCCGCTGCGGACGTCTCCCGCAGCGAAGATCCCGGGGACGCTCGCCTCGAGCGGGTACGGCTCGCGCTCGATGGGCCAGTGGCGCAGCTCGCCCGCGTCGTCGCGCAGGTCGGCGCCCGTGAGGATGAAGCCGCGCGGGTCGCGCCGGACGGTGCCGTTCAGCCAGTCGGTGCGGGGTTGAGCGCCGATGAACACGAACACTCCCGCGGCCGGGACCGTGTCCGTCTCCCCGGTGCGGTCGTCGTGCAGCACGAGGCGCTCGAGATGGCCGTTGCCCTCGGCGGCGGCGATGCGGCTGCGCGTGCGGACCGCGATGTTCGGGGCGCTCGAGATCTGGTCGATGAGGTAGCGGGACATGGACGCCTCGAGCCCCTCGCCGCGCACGACGATGGTGACGGTGCGGGCGACGGCCGAGAAGTACAGCGCGGCCTGCCCGGCGGAGTTCCCTCCGCCCACGACGTACGCGTCACGCCCCTCGACCGTGCCGACCTCGGTCGGGGCGGCGCCGTAGTACACGCCGGCGCCGGTGAGCTCGAGCATCCCGGGAGCGTCCAGGCGCCGGTACGAGACGCCGGTGGCGATGAGCAGGACGTGGCACGAGAGCTCGCTGCCGTCCGTGAACACGAGCTTTCGGTAGCTCCCGTCGAGCTGGACGGCCGCCCCCTCCTGCGGGCAGAGGAGATCGGCACCGAGACGGCGCGCCTGCGTCGCCGCGCGCCGCGACAGCTCGCTGCCCGAGATGCCGGAGGGGAAGCCCAGGTAGTTCTCGATGCGGGAGCTCTCGCCCGCCTGCCCGCCGGGCGCCTCGCGTTCGACGAGCACCGTGCGCAGTCCCTCGCTGGCGCCGTAGACGGCAGCCGCCAGTCCGGCGGGACCCGCACCCACGATCGCCAGGTCGTAGAAGGGGGCGTCGGCGCGGGTCTTCAGGCCGAGCTTCGACGCGACGGCGTGCGGCGTGGCCGCCGGAAGGCAGCTGCCATCGGGGAAGACGACGGCGGGAAGCTGCGCGTCGGTGACGCCCGCGTCGGCCTGCAGGCGGCGCCCGCCCGTGCCCTGCTCGACGTCCAGGAAGCGGTACGGCACCCCGTTCCGGGCGAGGAACCCCTTGAGGGTGTGGGCCTCGCTCGACCAGCGATAGGCGAGCAGCCGGAGCCCGTCGAACGCCGGCCGGTAGTGCGCCTGCCACTCGTCGATGAACTCGTCCAGGACCGGGTAGAGCTTCTCCTCGGCCGGGTGCCACGGTTTGAGGAGGTAGTAGTCCACGGCGGCCTCGTTGATGGCCCGGATGGCCGCGTCGGTGTCAGCGTAGGCGGTCAACAAGATGCGCTTCGCGTCCGGGAAGAGCGCACCCGTTTCGCTCAGGAGCTGCGTCCCGCTCATCTGCGGCATCCGCTGATCGGAGACGAAGAGCGCCACCGGCTCGTTGCGCAGCTTGACCTTGGCGGCCAGCTCCAACGCGGCGGCGCCCGACTCGGCCTGGAGGACTCGGTAACGCTCCCCGTAGCGGCGTCTCAGGTCGCCCGCGATGGCCCGCAACACCTGTGGATCGTCGTCGACTGCCATCAGGGTCGGCTTGACCATGACGTCCCTCCCGCTCCCCCACGTTGTCGTTCGTGAGCGTCATGGTAGCAGGTGGGAGTGCCGTCGTCGCCGCCGCGTCGGCGGGGTCGGTCGTTCGGGGGACTACGTAAGGAAGCGCGCGGCCCTGCGGCGGATGGAGCGGATCTGGTAGGCGTGCCCGGACTCGTGCTCGACGAGGTGGAACAGCACCCACTCCGGCGTCACGCTGTAGTCCTCGCGCTCCGGATCGCGCGCCCGGCGCCAGTCCTCGAGCGTGGTGCCGCGCAGCTCGTCGAGGAACACGCGGCGCGTGCGCTGGAGGCGCCCCACGTGCTCCTCGAGCGGCACGCCGAGCACGCGGTGGAGGCGCGGGTCTCCTTGCGGATCCTGGGAGAAGGGGAGGTCGGCCATGACCTCGGGCGGGGGTTGCGTGCCGCGGAGGTCGAAGTACAACCAGCCGATCTCCACGTCCGCCAGGTGGTAGAGGAGGGTTCCGATGGCGTTGTCGCCGCCGTCGGGGCCCTCCCAATCGAGCGTCCGCGCGTCCAGACCGTCCACGGCCCGGAGGGTCAGGGCGCGGGCCTGCTCGAGCGCGTCGAGCCAGCGTCCGATCTCCGGCTCCGCGCCGGCGATCGGCGTGAGCTGCAACATCCTGCGCATGGTGCCTCCTTCGCGCTCCATGGTAGCCGCCGGTGCGTGCCCACGTTCGGCCGGCACCCGGGGCAGGCGGCCCGGGTGGTCCGGCCGGGACGTCACGAGTCGCTCCGCTCTCCGTCCGACTTCCCCACCCAGCCGGGCGCCGCCCCGACGTGGCGCCCGAGCACGAGGTAGAGCTGGCCCACGTGGTGTTGGGTGTGGCGGGTGGCGTAGAGGAGCGCCTCCAGCGCGCTCGGTTCGCCCGGAGCGAAGCGCCCTACGGCGCGTCGGCGCTCGCCGTCGAGCAGCGCCAGCGCGCTCGACCCCTTCGCGCGGACGTGCGCGAGTAGCCGGATCAGCTCCTCTCGGTCGAAGGCGCGCTCCGGGGCGCCCTGATCGGAGCCATCGGCGGGGCGGCCGAAGGGCTCGGGGAGCGCGGGCTCCGCGCCGGCGCGCCCCAGGTAGCGGTCGGCGACCTCCAGGGCGTGGTACACCAGCTCGCCGAAGCGCGGGAGCCGTTCGCGATCGTCCCACAGGGTCGCGGGGCAGGCCTGGATCGCCCTTCCGAGCATGTCCAGCGAGGCGTCGAACTGCTGTCTCACGATGTGCTTCCAACCGTGCTCCACCGCGGGCCTCCCCTCACGCGCGCCGCGACCGTCGGATCGGGATCCCGGCCGGGATCGCAGCGCTCGGCGGTTGCCCACGGAGCGGGCTCGGCGCGGGGCGTTGGTGCACCAGGAAGGATTCGAACCCTCGACCTACCGCTTAGAAGGCGGCTGCTCTATCCACTGAGCTACTGGTGCCGGAGGCGGGTGGCCGGCCGTGCGGCGCGCCCGGTGCCGGTGCGAGCCCTCGGGGGGCGAGGACCGGACGGAAGGGGATGGAGCGGGAGACGGGATTCGAACCCGCGACATACAGCTTGGAAGGCTGTCGCTCTACCAACTGAGCTACTCCCGCGCGCCGTCCGCGTCGTTCGGCCGCTGCTCCGAAGGAGAGGGTAGCACGGATCGGCGGGCGTCGGAAGCGGAGGCCTTGCGTGTGCGTCGGACTTGCGGGCTTCCCACCGGCCGCGCGGCGTTCCGGGATCTCGGGCCCGCTGAGCCTCCCGAGGGTCGAGCCGGCACCCCGGCTTTCCGGCCCTCGGCCTAGGCGGCATCCACACGGTCCACCGGCACCGCCTCCGGATCGGCCACCAGAAGGATCTTGCCCGCTCCCATGGCGGCCCGGTACATCCGCACGCCGTCCCCGGCCGCGGACAGCGGCAGCCGTCGCCTGACGCGGCTCGCAAGAGTCGAGTTGAGCAGCCGTTGCGCCCGGCTCGTCAGCCGGAGCCTCCTGACGAGGGGCATGGCGGACATCCACTCCTGCAGGTAGAAGCCGCGGATGCGTTTGCCTTCGAAGAACAGCTGCCTGGGCTCGACGCTGATGGGCCCGCCGGCGAGGTCCGCGTACACGATGAGGGTGCTGCCGGCCGGTGCGGCCTGCAGCAGCCGGGCCGCCCCTTCCCCCGCCACCGGGTCCAGGAAGAGCGTGGCACGGAGCTCGTGGCTCAGAGCGCGCAAGCGGTCCACGAAGTCGCGGTCGGTGCTTACGAGCACGTGCTCCGCGCCCAGCGCCCGCAACGTGGCCTCGTGCTCCGGGCGCCGGACCACGCAGATCTGCGGCACGCCCTTCTCGACTCCTACGCGCAGGATCATCCGGCCCAGGCTGCTGGCTGCGGCGGTGTGGACGACCGCCGCGTGCCCCTCGCCGAGCGCGATGTCCCACAACGACAGCGCGGTGAGCGGGTTCACCAGCAGCGTGGCCCCCTGCTCCAGCGTGACGCCGCGACGCAGGGGGACGCACTGGGCGGCCAAGGTCACCATGTACTCCGCCCAGGTTCCGCCGGCGTCCGGTGACGACGCGCAGGCGACCTGCCGTCCCAGCAGCAGGCGCGGGAGCAGACCCGGTCCCGCAGCCACGACGGTGCCGCTCCCTTCGATGCCCGGCACGGTCGGGAGCTGCTTGCGGTTCGCGTAGCGTCCCTCCAGCGACGCGAGGTCCGAGGGGTTGATGGGGGCGGCTGCCATGCGCACCAGCACCTCGCCCGCGCCAGGGGAGGGGACGGGCAGCCGGCCGACGGCCACCGGGGCCCCGTACTCGCTGAGCATCACGCCCTGCATCTCGCGTGGGAGCTGACGATGCGGCATCCCGGGCCTCCCGATTCGAGGGTTCTCATGATAGCCGGCCCGGAACGGCCGCCGTCGAACGGAGCCACAACGCCCTCGCCGGCATCGACCCGGGGAGGGGAGCCGGCTCAGCAGGGCAACGGGGTCCCACCGTATTGAACGTGGTCGGGGCGGCTGGATTCGAACCAGCGACCCCCTGCTCCCAAAGCAGGTGCGCTACCAGACTGCGCTACGCCCCGAGATTTCGCTGCGCCGTGTTCCCGCCACGGCTCGCACGGCAACAAAGTATACCCAGAGCCCCAGCCGCGGGCAAGTGCGAGGGCGCACGTCTGAGACGGGAAAATCGGCGTCTCGCGCGGCCGCGCGCGCGGCGCGGGCCGACGCGCCGGGTCCTCGGCGCGTCCGCCGAACGCGGTTCCGGCGACCGCTCAGCCCAGCTCCGCCAGGACGAGTCGGGTCCACGCCCGCACCTCGGGCGTGAGGCTCAGGCTCTCGAGCTCGGCGGGGTCGTACCACCCGAGACCGTCCTCGTCGCCTCCGAGCGCGCCATCGTAGGGCTCGAGCGGCCGGCCCAGGTAGATGAGGTCGACGTGCTCGTGGTCCGGAGCGATGGCCTCGAGCTGCACGCCGCGCGGGCGCATCAGCTGACGGGGGCCGGCCACGCCGTCGAGGGCACGCTCCCCGACGAGCTCGATGGCGACCCCAGACTCCTCGGCGACCTCGCGTACCGCGGCCTCGTCGGGCAACTCGCCGTCCTCCACGTGGCCGCCGCACGGCAGCCAGATGCCGAGCTTGCGGTGGCGGTGGAGCAGGAGGCGCCCGCGCCACGCGACGAACACGGTTGCCGCGAGATCGCGTGTGAGGGCCGGGACGCTGCGTCCGGGCGGCGGGGGGTCGGCGCGGGCCGCCGGCCCATCCCGACTCCGACGCCGCCCTCACGAGGCCATCGCCAGCGGCACCGCGTCGGCCGACGCGCCCACCACCTCGCCGTAGAGCGCGTGTGGCGTCGCGTTCGTGACGCGAACGCGCCGGAGCCCCATGCCGCGCACCTGGGCCGCCGGCACCAGCACGGTGTGGCTCTGGTCGGAGTGTCCGACCGCGTAGACGCCGTCGCGGCCGGCGTCCTTGACGAGCACGCGCACCTCGCGTCCGACGAAGGCGCCGTTGGAGCGCAGCGACCAGTCCTTCTGGCGCTCGATGAGGCGCTGCAGGCGCTCGACCTTGACCGCACGCGGGAGGTCCTCGAAGCGCTCGGCCGAGGGGGTGCCGGGCCGCGCGCTGTAGATGAACATGTAGGCGTGGTCGAAGCGCGCCTCGTCGTAGAGCGTCAGCGTCTGCTCGAAGTCGTCCTCGGTCTCGCCCGGGAATCCCGCGATCAGATCGGTGCTTATCACGACGTCCGGGACCTTCTCGCGGATCTCGCGGACGATGCCCAGGTAGCGCTCGCGCCGGTACTCGCGCGCCATGCGCCGCAGCACCCGGTCGCTCCCGGACTGCGCCGGCAGGTGGATGTAGGAGCACACGTTGGGCTCCTCGGCGATCGCATCGATGATGTCGGAGGTGAAGTTCATCGGGTGGCTGGTGGTGAACTTCACGCGCGGGATGCCGACGCGCGCCACGTCGCGCAGCAGCTCGGCGAAGCTCGGCAGGTCGGGGTTGCCCAGCCCGTAGGAGTTGACGTTCTGCCCCAGCAGCACGACCTCCTGCACGCCGCGCTCGAACATCGCGCGCGCCTCGCGCAAGATCAGCTCGGCGGGGCGCGACACCTCGGGGCCGCGCGTGGTCGGCACGATGCAGTAGGTGCAGTGGTGGTTGCACCCGCGCATGATGGTCAGGAATCCCGTGAGGGTGTCGGGAGCGGGCGGGAGCAAGCGGTCGAGGTCCTCGGCGAAGCGCAGGCTCTCGAAGCGTTCTCCGCCGCGCTCGAGCGCCTCCACCGCCGGCAGGATGTCGGGGATCGCCCCCGGTCCTATGAGGATGTCGACCTCGAACTTGCGCGCGATGGCCTGCCCCTCCTCGAGCTGGGCGAGGCAGCCCATGAGCCCCACCGTGAGCCGCCGGCCCGCCTGCTTCTGCTTGCGCAGCTCGCCCAGCAGCGACACCACCTTCTCGACCGGCTTGCCCCGCACCGCGCACGTGTTCAGGAGGAGCAGATCGGCGTCGCCGGGGTGGTCCACGAGCTGGTGCCCGCCGGCCACGAGCTCCGACTGGATCGTGTGGGTGTCGTAGGCGTTCATCTGGCACCCGTAGGTGATCACGTGCGCGCGAATGGTCCGTTCCTCCCTCGTGGGCCTCGGCGGTCGCCACGGGCCCCGGCGGCCGCGCCGCGACGCGCCTACCCGATCGGGCCCGCGCCGGGCACGGGCCAGTGTAGCAAGGCCCCGGGCGCGGGGGAGACGCCCGTCGGCACGGCGCGGGCGCGTCGTCCCGCCCGCCGCCGGATCAACGGAACAGCAGCGCGCCCGCCAGCACCAGCACCAGGCTGAGCACCGCCACCAGGAAGCCCGTCAGGAACACGCGCGGGAAGCGGCGCGCCACGGGCGGTACCGCGGAGGCGACGATCATCAGCACGCCGAGCAGGAACAGGTACGCGGCGACGCGGATGGTCGAGGTGAGCAGTGGGGGCACCGCCGCCGAGCATACCGTGACGCCGCGCGCGGGCGGCCGCGGCGCCTCAGGGCGCGGCGCCGGCGCGCAGTTGCGGGAAGAGCTCGCCGGTATCGAGGTGGAAGCGCTCCAGCAGCCGCACCTCGCCGGCCGCGCCGACCACACCCACCTCGACCTCGGCCTGTCCCAGCGTGTCCGGCAAGAACAGCTCGAAGCGTGCGGCCCCGACGCGCGCGTCGGGACGGTGCTCGCCGCCGAGGAACAGCGCGAGCTCCCCGTGCTCGAGCGGCCGGTAGCGCAGCGTGAGCCGCGCCCCGCGCTGGGCCAGGCGGTGGGCGCGCGCGCCGGCGATGACGAGGCTGTGCCGCGGCGTCGTCGGGTCCGGCCGGTACGTGCCGCTCATCGTGTCGATCCAGCCACCGTCGTCGACCACGTAGCGGCCGGCGCCGAGCGCGACCCCAGCGAGGAGCTGCACGCTGCCCGTCTCGTCGAGGTCGACGGTGAGGGTCGTGTCGCCGGCCGGGAGAGCGCGCGGCTGCCCGCCCGCGCCCGCGACCCCGAGCACAGCGCTCAGGGCATGGGCCGCGCGCAGCGTCACCTCGACGCGGCTGACGGTGCGCGCGCTGGCCACCACGTTCGCGGCGAGCAGCTCCGTGGGTTGCGCCCCGAAGTCCTGCACCACCAGCAGCTCGCCGCGGTGCCCCGTGGCGGTGCCGAAGCCGACCAGGTCGTAGTCGGCGTTCAGCAGGTTGGTGCGGTGCCCCGGCGACGCGAGCCAGCCTTGCACGGCGCGCTCGGCCGCCGCGCCGGGCCCGCCGGGCTCGCCTAGCAGGGCCAGGTTCTCGGCCACCTCGAGCAGGGGCGAGCCGGCGTTCGCCAGGCGACCCGGCAGGGTGGCGTTGGCGGCCACCGGTGAGCCGTGGGAGAAGTAGTCGAGGGCAGCCATCTCGTCGGCGTGGGCGCGCGCCGCGCGCGCGAGCCCCTCGTCGGCGCGCACGGGCGGCAGGCCGGCCGCGGCCCTGGCGGCGTTGGTGGCCATGAGCAGGGCGGCCTCGAGCTCCACGGCGGGCGCCGCGAGCGGCCCGCTGGCGGGGAGCGGCAGGACCTGAGCGTGGACGGCGGGCGCCGCGGCCGCGACGAAGAGGAGCGCCCGCAGGAAGCTTCGTACCCTCACGGGGGCAGTCTAGGGTCGCGCCGTGCGATGCGGTTGGGGCATGCCTTACACGGCGGTCGCCGGGGCGGCTGTGGCGCTACAGTGGGGCGTGGAAGGCTTCCGCGAATCGGTGCTGGACGTGGTGCGCAGCATCCCGTCGGGGAAGGTCCTGACGTACGGCGAGGTCGCCTTGCTCGCCGGCCGCCCCGGCGCGGCGCGCGGCGTGGGGGGCATCCTGCGCGGCATCACGGACGCCGACGGCGAGATCCCGTGGCAGCGGGTGATCAACGCACAGGGCGGCATCTCCACCTTCAAGGTCGGTCACGGCGAGCTGCAGACCGCGCTGCTGCGCGCCGAAGGGGTCGCGGTGGTGCGCGGCAAGGTCGACCTCCGGCGCTTCGGTTGGCGCCCCGAGAGCCCGGTGGGAACGCGGGTCAGCCCATGAAAACGCGGGTCAGCCCATGAAGAGGTCGGCGCCTACGTAGTACGCGATGACGCGCCGCTTCAGGGTGCGCCTGAGCCAGCCCACCCTGACCGTCACGCGCACGTAGTACCCGCCGTGCTCGCGCAGGTTCCGGGCGACGAGCCCCAACCCCGGCACGGCCCACGCGAACAGGCCGTACACCGAGGCCATCACCTCGGCCAGCGTGTCGGTGTGCCGCGTGGCCGGGAAGGGCGCCACGAAACGCGCGCTCAGGTCGTGCTGGCGCCGGCCCGAAAGGCTCTCGCCCCACAACGGCACCTGGCGCTCGAGCGCGCGCGTGCGGGTCTGGAGCGAGTTCTCGCTGCCGCGTTCGTAGAAGCGGTCGACCAGGTCGATGGTGACCCTTACGTTGGCGAGGTGGTCGTACGGCACCAGTCGCACGGAGGCGTCGAAGGTATCGCCGGACTTCACCGTGGACGGCACCGTGAGGGTCGTCTCGTTGAACAGCCGCTCCCACAGGGCGTCGCTCAGCGAGGTCGCGGCGGCGGCGGCCGCCGATGCCGCTTCGAGGGCGAGGAAGGTCGTGCCCAACCCGAGCGCGGCGCGCCAGCCCGGCTCGAGCAGCAGCACGGCGCCCGCGAGCGCCGGGAGGGACCACAGCAGGAAGCCGAAGAACCCGGGAAGCTCGCTCAAGCGCGGTCGGTGCGGCAGATCGAGCGGAGGGTCCTCGAGGTACCGCCGTGCCACGCCGCAGCGTTCGCAGGTCGGTCCCGAGGCGTTCGTGTGCTCGCAGTTGCCGCAGATCCAGACGGCGTCGCTCATGCTCGGGAGCATAGAGGTAGCGGAGCGGGCCGCGCAGCGAAAGTTCGTATGATGCCAGCCATGGATTCGGACGCCCTCGTCACGCTCGCCGCCGATCTGATCCGAGCCCCCAGCCCATCCGGCGGGGAGGCGCCGGCGTCCGCCGTGCTGCTGAGCGCCATGAGGCAGCTCGGCTACGACGAGGTCTACCTCGACGACGCCGGCAACGCCGTCGGCGTGCTGCGACTCGGCGACGGGCCGACGGTGATGTTCAACGGGCACCTCGACACCGTCCCCCTCGGCGACGCCGATCTGTGGCCGCACCCGCCGCTGTCGGGCGCCGTGGCCGACGGGCGCCTGTGGGGGCGAGGCGCGAGCGACATGAAGAGCTCGCTGGCGTGCATGGCGTTGGCCGTCGCGGACGCGGCCGAGGACGCTCGCGCCGGCGGCGTCGGCGGGACGCTGCTGGTGACCGGGGTGGTGCAGGAGGAGGTCGGCGGGCTCGGCGCGCGCCACATGGGCGCCACGCTGGGGGCGGACGTCATCGTGCTGGGCGAACCCAGCGCATGCAACCTGATGCTCGGCCATCGCGGCCGTATCGAGGTCGAGGTGCGCTTCCCGGGCCGCATCGCGCACGCCGCCAAGGCCGAGCTCGGGGAGAACGCGCTGTACCACGCCGCGCGCTACCTCGCGCGGCTCGAGGCGCTGGAGCTGCCGCGGGGCGGGCCGCTCGGGGGCTCGAGCGCGACCCCGACGCAGCTCGTCAGCTTCCCTCAGGGCGGCGCCAACGTGGTGCCGGGCGGTGCCCTGCTCACCGTCGACTACCGCACCATCCCGGGCGACGACGAAGGCGACGTGCTCGCGCGCCTGCGGGCTCTGGCCGACGACGCGCGTGTCGACGTCGTCGTGCCCAGCGAACATGCCGAGAGCGAGGGTGGCGCCGTGGTCATGGACTTCCCGCGGACCGTCGGCCCGTACCTCGCGCCGGGCGAGAACCCGTTCGTGGAGACCGCGCGGCGGGCCGTGCGCGCGGCGCTGACGGGGTCCGGCACGCCGTTCGAGGAGCGTACCTGGTGGTTCGCGACGGACGCCCCGCATCTCGTGCGCAGGGGCGGGGTGGTGGTCGGGCTGGGCCCGGGCGAGGAGGAGCTCGCCCATACCACCCGGGAGAGCGTCCGCATCGACAACCTGCACCTGGCGCGCCACGCGTATCGGGAGCTCGCGCGCGCCTACCTGGCGCGCGCATGACGGGGCCGCGAGCGTGAAGGGCGACCGTCTGATCGTCAACGGCGACACCTGGGTGATCGTGGACGTCGCGCCGGCCGCGCCGCTCGCGGAGATGGTCGCCGCCCTCCTCGAGGAGGAGGGGTTCACCGCCATGGTCCGAGGCGCGAACCTCACCGGCGACGTGTTCTCCCACATGGGGACCCCGAGCGCGGGGGCGACCTACGTGCTGGTGCCGGAGGCCGACGCCGAGCGTGCCATGCAATTGGTGGCCGATACGGTGACCGACTACGAGGGGGACGAGCTCGAGTCGATCATGCGCGCCATCGAGGAGGGGACGGACCCCGACGAGCTCTTCGGGGCGTCCGCCGAGGACGACCGGGATGAGGAGGAAGGGGAGCCGCACGGGGACGGCGGCCCCGGTCATGGCGGGGCGGACGGAGCGCCCGCGGACGACGAGGAGAAGCGGGGGCGGTGATCCCGGCCGGGTCGCCCGGGCTCGGCGGCCGGCGCCAGGCGTACCTCGGCCTGTTCGGCGCCTTGGTCATCCTGGCGCTGAAGTTCGGTGCCTACCTGCTGACGGGCTCGGTGGGCTTCCTGTCCGACGCCGCGGAGTCGGTCGTCAACCTGGTCGCGGCGGTGCTCCTGATCGTGGCGCTCGCCATCGCCACCTCGCCGCCCGACTACCGCCACCCCTACGGGCACACCCGCGCCGAGTACCTCTCCAGCGTGGTGGAGGGGGCGCTCATCTTAGTGGCGGCCCTCGCCATCGGCGCCAGCGCCGTGCAGCGCCTGCTCCATCCGCAGGCGCTGCAACACGTCGCGCTCGGCGCCGCCGTGTCTCTGGCCGCCGCCGCCGTGAACGGCGCGCTGGCGGCGCTGCTGTTCCGGGCCGGCAGGCAGCTGCGCTCCGCCGCCCTGGAGGCCAACGCCCGCCACATCCTCACCGACGTGTGGACGTCGGTGGGCGTCATCGTCGCGGTAGTGCTGGTGCCTCTGACGGGTTGGCAGGCGCTCGACCCGATCATCGGCCTCGCGGTCGCCGCCAACATCGTGCGTGTCGGCATCCGGCTCATGGGCCGCTCGCTCTCGAGCCTGCTCGACGAGCGGCTGCCGGACGAGGAGGAGGCCGTCATCCTGTCGATCCTCGATGGCCGCCAGGAGATCCTCGGCTACCACCGCCTCCGCACGCGCAGCGCCGGCCGCGCCCGTTTCGCGGAGGTCGACGTCTTCGTCGATCCAGGCATGAGCGTGCGCGCGGCGCACCGCCTCGTCGCGGCGGTGGAGGCGGAGATCCATCGCCGCCTGGGGCAGGTCGTCACCACGGTCCACGTGGAGCCGTTCGAGAAGGGGGTGCGCGACGAGCCGCGCACGCCGCGCGAGGAGTTCGCCGACGAGGCCCCCTGAGGCTCCCGCTTCGATGCTCGCCAGTCGGCTCGCTCGCCGGCGCACGGGGCTCCCTCGGCGGGGCCCGGCACGTGCGGTGCGAGCCGCCTCAGGGGCTCGCCCTGCGCGACAGGTGGGCGCTGTCGGGATCGTAGAAGCGCAAGGGGGCCGTGCTCCACGCGCCCGCGTAGTCCACGCCGACGCGCGCGGCTACGGCGACGCGTGTCGGCGGCTCGCCGGGGTGCAGCGTCACGGGGCCGCTCGTCAGGTCGAGCCCGTTGTGCCGCAGCGTGATGCCGAGGGCGCGCGTCAGGCGCCCCGGGCCGTCGCTTCGCCGGTCCAGTGGGGTGATGGGCTCGACGGCGCGGATGAGCACGGCGTGCGGCGTGCCCTCCCGCAGCGCCACGACGTTGAACAGGTCGTACATGCCGTAGATGAGGTAGACGTAGCTCGTTCCCGGCGGGCCGTAGAGCGTGGCGGTGCGGCGCGTGCGCCCCTTCGAGGCGTGGGACGCGAGATCCTCCTCCCCGAGGTAGGCCTCCGTCTCCACCACCCTGCCCGCGCGGATCGCGTCCTCCGACCTCACCACCAGCGCGCAGCCCAGCAACGCGCGCGCGAGCACATCGGCGGGGCGCGCGTAGAACGAGCGTGCCAGGGGCGCTTCGAGCCCGGCCACGGCAGCGTCCTGCCCGGGCGTCGTGCGCCGGTCCGTGGGGCTCACCCTAGGTGGGGCTCGAGCGGGACGATCTGAACGCGCTCGCCGGCGCTCACGTTGCCGTGCGGCGGCACCAGCACGAGCGCGGAGGCCTCGGCCATGGACCGCAGGACGCCCGAGGATTGCGACGCAACCGACGCCACCCGGGCGCCCTCCTCGGTCTCGGTGACGATGCCGCGATGGAAGCACTCCTTGGCGCCGGCGCCGCGGAACGGCGTGCTCGCGACCGCCCAGCGGCGGCGGTGGTAGGGCAGCGAGCCGGTGCGGCCCAGGGCGGCGTCGATGAACGCGCGCCCGAGCAGCAAGAACGCCACCATGCTCGACACCGGGTTGCCCGGGAGGCCGAGCACCGGCAGACCGCCGAAACGACCGAACAGGCCCGGCCCCCCCGGCTTCATGGCGACCTTCCAGAAGATGACCTCGCCGCGCTCGAACAGCAGGTCGCGCACGATGTCGTGCTTGCCCATCGAGACGCCGCCGCTGGTGACGAGCAGGTCCACCCGTCCGGCCCGCACCAGCGCGTCTTGCAGCGCGTCCACGTCGTCGTGCACGCGGGGAAGCGTGACCACCTCTGCGCCCGCCGCGCGCGCCAGAGCGGCAACGGAGGCCGCGTTGCTGTCGTACACCTGACCGGGCTCGAGCGTGCGACCCGGCGCTACCACCTCGTCGCCCGTGGTGAGCATCGCGATGCGCGGCGCGACGGCCACGCGCACGCGCTCGTGGCCCATGGCCGCAGCGAGCGCCACGGCCGCGGCGTCGAGGCGCCGCCCCGCGAGGAGGTAGGGGCGGCCCCGCTCGAGATCCTGGGCGCGCCGCCGCACGTCGCCGCGCCCCGCGGGGGCGAGCAGCAGCACGTCGTCGCCGTCCTCGCGCGTCCTCTCGACGGCCACGATGGCGTCCGCTCCCTCGGGCACGGGGGCTCCCGTGAAGATGCGCGCGGCCTCGCCCGGGCGCAGCGCGACGGCGGGGCGCGAGCCGGCCGCGATCTCGTCGACGACGCGCAGTCGGACCGGGCGCTCGGCACTGGCACGCTCGGCGTCCGCGAAGCGGCAGGCATAGCCGTCCAGGGCGGAGTTGTCGACGCTCGGGTGGTCGGCGAGGCTGGTGAGCTCGGCGCGAAGCACCGTACCGAGCGCCCGGTCGAGCGACACCTCGACGCTCCGCGGCGCCGGCGCCACGGCGGCGACGGCGGCGATCGCCTCCGCGACCGAGAGCTGGGTGGGAACGTCGGCGTGCGCGGGCCCCGGCATGGCGCCATGCTACCAGGGGGCGCGCACCCCGCGGGTGCGCCCGGGACGGGCCTGCGGCCCCTCGGGCACGGCCCGGAACGCCCGCGGGGCCGTGGTAGACTGCCCGCGATTCCTGGGCGCTCGACGGGGTCCGTCCGACGCACCCCCGCGCGCACGGCACACGACCAACGAAGCGAGGCGAGGCATGAGTTCATCGAAGATCCGAGTTCCGAGCGGCGATGCGATCACCGTGGAGGCAGGCGAGCTGCAGGTCGGCGACCGTCCGATCGTGGCGTTCATCGAGGGGGACGGCACGGGAGCCGACATCTGGGCCGCGAGCCGGCGTGTGCTGGACGCCGCCGTCGAGAAGGCCTACGCGGGCAGGCGCGCCATCGCCTGGATGGAGGTGTACGCGGGCGAGAAGGCCAACGAGGTCTACGGCGAGCAGGTCTGGCTGCCGGAGGAGACGCTCGATGCCCTGCGCACGTACCGCGTGGGGATCAAGGGGCCGTTGACGACGCCGGTCGGGGGCGGGATCCGAAGCATCAACGTCGCCATCCGCCAGCGGCTCGACCTGTACGCCTGCGTGCGACCGGTGCAGTACTTCGAGGGCGTCCCGTCGCCGGTGAAGAAGCCCGAAGACGTGGACATGATCATCTTCCGCGAGAACACCGAGGACATCTACGCGGGCATCGAGTTCAAGGACGGCTCCGACGAGGTGACCCGCTTCCTGAAGCTGTTCGAGGAGAACTTCCCGGACGCCTTCGCGAAGATCCGCTTCCCCGCGACGAGCGGCATCGGGATCAAGCCGGTCTCGCGTGAGGGTACCGAACGCCTCGTGCGCGCCGCGCTCGACTACGCCGTGGCGATGGACCGGCCGTCCGTCACGCTGGTGCACAAGGGGAACATCATGAAGTTCACCGAGGGCGCCTTCCGCGACTGGGGCTACCAGCTGGCCGACCGGGATTACGGCGCCACGCTCCTGGACGGCGGCCCGTGGCGCACCTTCAAGAACCCCCGCACGGGCAGGGACATCGTTGTCAAGGACGTCATCGCGGACGCCATGCTGCAGCAGATCCTCACGCGCGCCGCGGACTACCACGTGCTCGCAACGCTCAACCTCAACGGCGACTACATCTCCGACGCGCTCGCAGCCGAGGTGGGCGGCATCGGCATCGCTCCGGGAGCCAACATCAACTACGAGACCGGCCACGCGGTGTTCGAGGCCACCCACGGGACGGCACCGAAGTACGCCGGGCAGGACAAGGTCAACCCGTCGTCCGTGATCCTGTCGGGCGAGATGATGCTGCGGCACATGGGTTGGACCGAGGCGGCCGACCTGATCCTCCGGTCGATGAGCGCCACCATCGCGCGCAAGCGCGTCACCTACGACTTCCACCGCCAGATGCAGGGCGCCACGCTGCTCAAGACCAGCGAGTTCGGGTCGGCGCTGGTGGAGGCGATGGGCTGACAACGGCCGCCGGCGCGGAGGGGCGGTCGGGCGCGAGCACCGCCCTGCGCCGCGCGGAGCACAGCCTCCGGGCCGCCCTCGGCGATCCGTGGTCGGATCCCGCCGCGGGCGGCGTGCTGTACGACCGCCTCACGCTGGCGCCGCCGGGGCGCTCGCCTATCCATTGGGCCCGCATCGACCCCTGGCCGCTCCCCGAGGGGCGCGAGATCGCCCTGCGCGATCGCGGGTGGCGCATCGAGGATCGGCGCGAGCCGCGCCTTCGGCACCTGCCCAGCGGAATCGAGGCGCGGCTGGTCGGGTTCGCGGCGGAGCGCTGGCCGGGCCTCCGAGCGCTGGGCGCCTACCTGAAGCGCCACCCCGGCGCGGCGAGCGGCCGGCGGCTCGACGATCCGGGGCTCGAGCGGGAGGCCGTCGCCTGGGCGCTCCGCGCCTGGGGCTTGCGGCCCCTGGCGTCGGCCGTGCGTGATCTCGCCGGGATCGGGGTGCGCTGGCATGTGGCCAGCGGTTGGGCGCTCGACCTCCACCGGGGGGCGCCGTCGCGCCTTCACGACGACGTGGACATCGAGATCCCGCGGTCCGGCCTGCACAGGGTGCGGCGCCACCTCGAGGCGCGTGGCTGGCGCCTGGACGTCGTGACGCCGCACGGTTACCGACGGCTGGACGGCCGCTGGACGGTGCCCGACGACGCCCACCAGGTCCATGCGCGCCGGGCCCCGCTGACGCGTCGCGCACGCTTCCTCGACCTCCTGCTGGTCCCCGGCGACGGGCGCGCGTGGTGTTACCGGCGCGACGGGACCGTGCGGCCGCCCGACGAGGTGTGGCTCGAGCGGCGCAAGATCCCCTACCTCGCTCCCGAGGTGGTGCTGCTGTACAAGGCCGAGGGCGGCCTGGGTCTCCGGCCGAAGGACGACGAAGACGCGCGGCGCACCCTCGTGGAGCTACCCGAAGCGGCTCGGGCCTGGTTGTACGAGGCGCTCACGCGCGGCGGTCGGGAGCACCCGTGGGCGGCCCTGCTCGAAGGCGCAGCCCGCGCCCGAAGCTGAGCGCGAAGCCCTGGACGTGACGCGGGTCGCCTCGTCGCGGTAGGCGCCTCCTCGCGCGGTTCCCCCCGCTCGCGGAGCGTGCCGGGCTCGCCTCAGACGGCGCGCGCGCCGCGGCCGTCCCAGCCCGCGTACGAGTAGAAGCGTCCGGGCGGCCCGCCGCTCAGGTACGCGACCAGCGGATCGCGCAGCGGCGGGATGGGGATGACGCTCCGCACCTCCTCGGCGGGGAAGAAGCGCGCCTCCACGATGAAGCCGTCGGGATCGCGAGGATTGAGGAGCCCGTCGTAGCTCGCGTGGAACGCGAAGGATACGGCGCGGTCGTTGCGGCGGCGGTCCTCGACGTGCACCGCGTACGCCAGGTGATGCACGTCGGTGATCACGAGGCCCGTCTCCTCCTTGACCTCTCGCGTCAGGGCGTCGAGCGTCGACTCGCCGCGCTCCACCATCCCGCCGGGGAGGGTGTAGCGCACGTTGCCGTACCCTTGCCAGTCGTTGCCTACGAGCAGGACTCGACCCTGTGAGTCCAGGAGGATCGCCGCGGCAACGACGAACTCACGCCGGGCCACCGGCTCCGGCCCCGACGCCCGGCGTCCCCTGCACGCTGCCGATCTCCTCGAGCCTGCGGCTCTGCTCCGCCTCGCTCAGGGCGTCGGTGAAGGGGGCGAGGTGCCCGGCCAGGACCCCCTGCAGGTCCCGCGTCGTGAAGCCGATGCGATGGTCCGTCACCCGCGATTGCGGGAAGTTGTAGGTGCGCACCTTCTCGCTGCGCTCGCCCGACCCGATCTGCACGAGCCTCGCCTCACGCGCCTCGCTCATCTGCCGCTCGCGCTCGCGCTCCAGCAGCCGCGCGCGCAGCACGGCGAGCGCCTTCTCCTTGTTCTTGATCTGCGACTTGCCCTCCTGGCACGTCACCACGATCTCGTCGGGCGTGCCGGGCATGAAGATGACGCGCACGGCCGAGTCCGTGGTGTTCACGGACTGCCCGCCGGGTCCGCTCGAGCGGTACACGTCGACCCGGTAATCGGCCGGCGACAGGTGCACGTCGACGTCCTCGGCCTCCGGCAACACCGCCACGGTGATCGTGCTGGTGTGGATGCGCCCCTGCGCCTCCGTGGCCGGTACGCGCTGGACGCGGTGCACGCCGGACTCGTACTTGAAGCGGCTGTAGGCGCCCCGCCCGCGGATCTCGAACGACACCTTCGATACGCCGCCGACCTCGGTTGGGTGGGCGTCGAGCAGCTCCGTGCGGAAGCCGGAGGTCTCCGCGTAGCGAAGGTACATGTCCAGGACCTCGCGCGCGAAGAGCGACGCCTCGTCGCCACCGGCCGCTGCGCGGATCTCCACGATCACGTCCTTGTCGTCGAACGGGTCGCGGGGGAGGAGCAGGTGTTGCAGCTTCAGCTCGAGCGCCCGCAACCGAGGCTCGAGCCGATCCACCTCCTCTCGGGCCGCCTCGCCGAGCTCCGGATCGTCCAGCAACTCCTCGGCCTGGGCACGTTGGCCCTCGGCCTCCTGGACCTCCCGGTAGACGTCGACGATCGCCTTGAGCTCGCTGTAGCGCTGCATCGCCTCACGGTACCGGGCCGCATCCTGGATGAGGTCCGCGTCCGCGAGGCTCGCCTCGAGCGCGACGAACTCGCTGGTGATGGTCTCGAGTTTCTCGATCATTGCGCCCAGTCTACCGCCTGCCCCCCACGGCGCCCGACGCGCGTGCGGGGCCCACGACGCGGCTCCTGGGGTCCGTAGCGCCCGGAGCGGTGGACGAAGATGCGTGCGTCGACCCGTGTCGACACCCACATGCGTACGCTGTCGCGGGCGGTACGCCCACATGATGCCTTCACGCTTGCCAGCTCGTTCCCATCTACGCTCACGTCGAACGGTACCTGGGTGCGCGAGCTCGCGCGAGCGGGACCCTCGACGCACCGCTTCATCGACCGGCACGGCCAGGGCCGCCGCGTCACCGCGACGCCCCGCAGCGGTCGGTCTCGCGACCGACCGCGTCCGCAGCAGCCGAACGTGCTCGTTTGCCGCTCCGTGACCTGGGGGGACGGTGCGGTCGTGCGCTTCGGTCGCGGCCTCGGACCCAGGTGGGCCACGGATGACCCGGCCCACCACGGATCATCGGCACCGCATACCGAAAGGAGCCCCATGCAACCTCCAAACCGCGCTACGCGTCTCGCCCTCGGCGTCCTGCTCGTGTTCACGATCGGCATGACCGCCCTGGGCGTGACCGGTCGTGCCACGGCCCAGGACACCAACACCCAACCACCCGCCGCGGGCGGCGGCGGGAACGCGTCCACGACCGCTCCCGACACCGCAACGTCCGGCACGACGGCTTCCGACGCCACCCTCGCCTCGTTGCGCTTCGTCAACATGTCGAAGCAAGCCGGCCCACTCGGTGTGTGCGTCGACGGGCAGCCGGCGTTCCGCGCCGTCCGGCCGGCCACCGCAACGGGATGGCTCGACCTCGCTGCGGGCAGCCACGACATCGTGGTGGTCGCGCCCTTGCCCGCCGCCGGGGGCTCCAGTGCCGGCTCGCCCGGCGCGAGCGGGCCCGCGGCGAACGCCGGCAACGATGCCAACACCCACGCCGGTGGGGCGAACGCCGGCGCCGGCGCCAACGGGGCAACGCCGAACGGCGGCAACGGGGGCGGGAACAACGCGGCGAACAACGCGGCGAACAACGGGGCGAACAACGGGGCGAACAACGCGCCGAACAACGCGGCGAACAACGGGGGGAAGCCTCCCGCGAACGACGCCGCCGGTAACGCCGCCAACGCCGGTGGCAACGATGCCGGGGCCAACGGCGGGAACAAGGCCCCCGCGAACGGTGACAACAACGCCGCGAATGGCGGCAACAACGCCGCCGGCAACGCCGGCAACGGTGCCGCGGCCAACGGTAACAACAACGCCGGCAACAACGCCGGCAACAACGGCGCCAACAACGCCGGCAACAACGGTGGCAACAACGCGGCGAACGATGCCGGCAACGCGAATGCCGGCAACGCGAACGCCGGCAACGACGCAACGCCGGCAACGCCAACGCCGGCAACGCGAATGCCGGCAACGCCAACGCCGGCAACGCCAACGCCGGCAACGCCAACCCCGGCAACGCCAACGCCGGCAACGCCAACCCAGGCAACGCGAACGCCGGCAACGCCAACGCCGCCGGCGGCAACGCGGGCAACGCCACCAACGCCTCCAACGGCGGCGCCAACGCCGGGAACAACGCCAACGCCGCCGGCGCCGGCGGGGGCGCGAACGGGCCGGCCGGAAACGCCGCGGGGACGAGCCCTGCGAGCGCCAACGGCTGCCCGACGGCGGGCGGCACCGCGGCGGGGCCTTCGAACGGCGAGCAGGGCATGGCGTCGATGACGGTCAGCCTCGAAGCGGGCTCGCGCTATACCGTGGCCAGCATCACGCAGTTGGGCCTCGCGGGGGGCACCTACGAGGCGACCGCGGTGGGCAACGGCGATCAGGTGGCAGGTAATCAGGTGGCAGACAACGGTAACCGCGGAGGCGCCGCGGCGAACGGCGCCGCGTCGGCCGGCGGCGCCGGTAGCGCCAACGGCCCGGACGCGTCCGCCAGCACCGGTACGGCGGCCGCGGACAACAGCCTCGACGCGCTGAACCAGAACGCCGGCGAGCTGAGTGCCGTTGCGCCCGCGGCCGCGCCGGGTGGCGCGGAGAGCGCCAGCGGCACGGCGAGCGGCGGCACGGCGAGCGACAACGGCGGCGCGAACGGCGCCGGGCCGGGCAGCGATGCCGGCGGCCGGGCCGCACCGGTGCGTCTCGCGATGATCCAGGACACCCTCCCGGGCTTCCCCGCGCCGGGGAAGGCGAGCGTGCGGATCGTCAATCTCTCGAACCTCGGAGCCTCCATCAGCGTGTCGGTGCTGGCGGAGTCGACGCAGGCATCGTCTTCGGGCGGCGCCTCCGCGGGGAACGGGGCGGCTGCCGCGAGCGGCGCGAGCACCGGTGGCAACGAGAGCACCGGCGCGAACGGCGCAGCGGGCAACGGCGCTTCGTCCGGGAACGGCGGCACGACCGGCGCTGCGGCTGCCCAGAGCGCTGGCGCTTCGACCGGGACGAGCGGCACCGATCTCGCCAATGGCCTCGCGGCATTGTCGAGCGGCGACTACGTGAACGTCCCCGGCGGTGTGTACACGTTGGCCGTGACGAGCAGCGGGATCGCGGGCGAGCCGTCGAGCAACGCCGGGACCTCGGCGGGTACCACGACGTCGACCGGTAGCGCCATGGCTGCGAGCTCGAGCACGATGCGCGTGACCCACGCCCTCCTCGGGCACGGCGTCGTCTACACCGTGTTCGTCGCCCCCAGCGGCAACGCGAGCCTCGTCCTCATCTCCGCGGATGCGTCGGTGGCGCGGGCGCGGTAGGCACGCCTTAGGGGAGCGTGGGGTCCGGTGGGATCGACGCCGGAACCTGGACCGGGTGCCGCGCCGGCAACGCGGCACCCGGTCCCGGCGGTCCCGTCGGGTTCGCGGAACGCCACTCCGACATGAGAGGTGGCCGCCGGCCGTGAAGAGATGAACGGCCGTGGCCGGGCGGGGCGACGGAAGGCGTGCTCGAAGCTCTCACACGCGAGCGCCGGGCACACGGCCCGCTCATCCTTTTCAAGCCCGCAGTACCTACCTTCGGCCGCGAGCCCCCGAGCGCCCAGACGGACCGGCTCGGAGGTGCGGCGAAGGGAGGAGGGCCGGTGCAGATCCGTGTGGGGCGCACTGCGCGCTGACGCGCCCGCGGTCCTGATGCGCCCCTCCCGTCCGATTGAACGATCGCCACGCGACCGCGTGGAGCACGCCCGAAACAGGGTGGAGCACACCCGAACGAGACAGGAAAGGAGAACCTTCATGGCGACTCGACCCGAAGTGGTTGAACGGCGCGAGAGATCGCGACCGAACGCCGTACTCGGTTGGCTGATCGCAGCCCTCGTGATCGCCGCGGCGGTGGTCGCGATCGTCCTCGTGAACGGCGCCAACAACCGCGCCAACACGGCCGACGAGCAGGTAACGACCCTTCAGACACAGCTGCAGGGCGCCCAGGCGCGCGCCAACTTGTCGACGCTCCGCGCGAACATCCTGAGTAACGCGGACGAGCAGACGTTGCAACAGCAATACGAGCGGGTGCGCAGCGGGCTGCAGGATGCTTACGAGAACGCGAGCGGCGCCGCGGCGGGCGTCTGGGACAACATCCAACCCCAGCTCGACAGCCTGCAGAACCAGATCGCACAGGATCGCCAGAAGGCCGCCGACACGGTACAGAACATCCTGAACGGATTGCCCGAGCAGCAATGACTCGCAGGAGGGGCGGCAGTTGTAGCCCCACCGGAGGAAGGAGTACGTCATGGAGACCGGAAATCGACGCAGAAGCATCCTGAGCAACCTGGGCATCCTGGCCCTGGTCGCTCTGACGGCACTTACGATGGCCCAGAGCAACGCCGGCAAGAGCGGGAACGCGAACAACGCGAACGGGTCGGCCCAGGCCGTGGCCGCGGGGCCGCGGGCGGAGGTGCGCTTCGCGAATCTCGCGACGGGAGCCGGTAAGGTCGACGTCTACCTCGACGGCAACGTCATGTTCCAGGGCGTCGCGGAGGCCGATATCAGCGGCTATGCCACCGTGGCCGCCGGCGACCACCAGCTGGTGGTTCGCAACGCCGGGGCAGGCAATGCCAACGCCGCGAGTGAACCCGGCGGGGCAGCGCAGACTACCGGCCAGAACTCCGCCGCCACCACCGCGGGCGGCGGCAACGCCGCCATGGGGAACGGCGGGGGTGCCGCGAACGATGCCGCCGCGAACGGCAACGGTGCGAACAACGGGGCCGCGAACAACGGGGCCGCGAACAACGGGGCCGCGGCCGACAACGCCGCGAACAGCCCTGCCGGCAACAACTCCCAACCGCTGGCGACCATCGACCTGACCTTGTCGCAGGGTGGACGCTACACCATCGGGGCGACCGCACCGCAAGACGGTGCGAACGCCAACGGCGGCAACGCGAACGCTGCCGACGCCAACGGTTCCAACGCGAACGGTGCCAACGCCAACGGTTCCAACGCCAACGGCGCGAACGCCAATGGCGCGAACGCCAATGGTGCCACCACGGCGAACGGCAACGGCAACGCTTCCAACGCCGCGCAGGCCGACGGTGGCGCGAACGCCTCGAACAAGGTGGTCCTGAGCACCATCCAAGACGATCTTCCCGGGTTGCCGCAAGCCGGGTATGCGCTGGTGCGTGTGGTGAACCTGTCCCAGGCATCTAGCGGCCTGTCCGTCACGGCCGTCGTCGACAATGGCGGTTCCAACGACAACGCGGCGAACGGAAGCGCGGCCAACGGAAGCGCTTCGAACAACGGCGCCAACGGCAACGCCGGAAATGCCGGCGCCAACGGCAACGCGGCCAACGACAACGCTGCCGACAACAACGCAGGCAACAACAACGCGGGCAACGACAACGCGGGAAACAACAACGCGGCCAACGCGAACGCCGGGTCGGGTGCTGCGATCGAACTCGCCTCCGGCCTGAGCGAGCAGCAGGCGGGCAAGTACGTGGCCGTGCCCGCCGGCACGTACACGCTCAACATCAGCGGGGCCAACACCGCCACGAACGGCTCGGCCCAGAACGGCTCGGCCCAGAACGGCGTCGAGCTGGCGGGAACCCCGCTCGAGCACGGGGTCGTGTACACGCTCTTCGTCGCCTCGGCGAGCGACTCCAGCCTCATGCTGGTGTCGGCCGACGCGGCGGTGGCCCAGGAGCAGGCTCAGTAACGCCGGCCACGTCCCCGCGGGGAGCGCCGGGTCCCTGCGCTGCCGACGAGAGAGAGGGGAGCCGTCCAACGGACGGCTCCCCTCTCGCTTGGCGTTCTCGTACCGCCCCGCCGCCCAAGCCGGGCCTGCTCAGGGCGCAGCGACCAGCTGACCGTGCCGCGCTTGCGCGACGACGAGCCCGCGCGGCACGACGGCGTTGCGCTCGCCCTCGCTGAGGTCGAGGAGTCCCGACGCCCCACAGGTCGGCTGCAAACCGACGAGGGAGTCGCGCACCGCCTGGCGGCGCGTCGTCAGATCGCCCTCGGGGAGCCGGAGGGCGGCGACCTGCTCGAACGCGCCCTCCAACAACGTGAGGGCGTCGTACGCCGGGGCGGCGGCGGCCACGTCGATGACATCGCCGTACACCGAGCGAAGCTCCCGTGCGACCGAGCGGGCCCGATCGGCGCACGTGGCGTCGGCGGGCAACGAATCGACGAGGCGGGCGGGCGGCACCGCGAAGCGCACGCCCTCGAGGCGGCCCAGATCGAGCCCGCCGTACACCGGCTGCAACAGGGCCGATCGACCGTACACCGGGCCCTCGTAGCCGCGTCGGCGCAACCCGTCCACGGCCGCGAGCAGGTCGTCCTTCAACCCCCAGGCCACGACCGCGTCTGGCTCCCGCGTGGCGATCCAGAGCCCCTCCGGCCGAAGGTCGGCGGTGCCCGGTTTGTAACGCGACTCGCCCGCGTAGCTCAGGCCCGCGATGCTCAGGAGCGCCTTCAGGAGCGAGGTCGCCTGGTCGCCGAAGCTGTTGTCGAGGGTCATCAACGCCACCGAGGTCTTACCCTCGCGCGCCACGTCCGCCACCACCGCAGCGATGTCGTCCGACTCCGCCGGCGCCAGCGAGAAGCTCCAGTACGGCGCCGTCGTCACGGCGTCCAACCGCGCCGGAGAGAGCATCGGCACGCCCGCGCGCTCGGCGATGGCCGCGACGCGGGCGGCGGCCGCGGGGGTGGAGCAGCACACCAGGGCGACGACGCCGCCGTCGATCAGCTCGCGCGCGAGGGTATCGGCCCGCGACGGGTCTCCCGCGTCGTCGTGGACGACGACCTCGAGCGGAATCCCGAAGACGCCGCCGGCGGCCCGCATGCGCGAGGCGAAGGCGGTGGCGGCGAGCGCCTGCGCCGCACCCTCGACCCGAGCGGAGCCGGTGCGGGAAACGATGACGCCGACATCGAACGGCTCGGCCGCGTACGCCGCACCGGCGGCGAGCGCGGCCGCAGCGAAGCAGGCCACGAAGCGGAGCATACGGGGGAGGGATCGCTGCATGACCTCTTCTACCCAAGGGCGCAGTGAACTCGGTGAGAGCCGTGAGCGTCGGTAAATCTCCCACACCTGGTGTAGTCATGATGCCGTGGGCCCGGACCGCCTTCACGCGTAGCTTGGGGTGAAGCAGGGAGGCCGACGCCGGGGGTGCCTCGAGGAGGTGCCATGGTCTGGGTCGAAGGTACCCGAGGGGAGAGGCACGCGACCGCGGAGGATCCGCCGGGAGCGGACTCCGGGGCCGTGCCGGGGCGGCCCGTGAAGACCAAGGACCCTATCGCCCTACGCCAAGGGAAGTGCGGCGCCAACGGAGCAGATCGTGCTCCGCGGCCGGCCGTGGACCGCGCGCGAAGCGGACCGACGGCCTGCCGCGGTGTGCCTGCCTTGGGTGCGCCGAAAGGAGCGACCCGATGACCAACCGCGCGATCTGGTGGGACGCCGGTGCCCTCGCGGCCCTGATCGCCGTGCTCCGCGAACGCGGCGCGCGCGTGGTCGGCCCACGCGAGGAGCACGGCACGCTCGTGCTCGACGAGCTGACCGCCGCGAGCGACCTGCCCGTGGGCTGGAAGGACGAGGCGGCGCCCGGCCGCTACCGCCTGACCATGGCGGAGGACCCCGTGGCGGCACGACGCATCTTCGCTCACCGCGTGGGCGCGCACGCGTGGAAGCGCTTCCTGCACCCCGCGAGCGTCACCCTCGTGCGCTCCCGGCGCGGCGTCGACGGCAGCCTGGAGCTGGTGTCCGCCGTTCAGGACGAGGCGCCGCTCGCGCTCCTGGGCGTCCGGCCGTGCGACGTCGCGGCCATCGCGACGCTCGACGGCGTCCTGCTGGCCGACGGGCGTGAGGATCCCGTCTACGCGGCCCGGCGCAGGCCGGCGATCATCATCGCCGTGGATTGCGTGGAGGCGGGGGCCACCTGCTTCTGCGCCTCGATGGGAACGGGCCCGAAGGCTGCCGACGGGTACGACCTCGCGCTCACCGAGCTGGTCGACGCCGACAGGCACGGCTTCGTCGTGCGCAGCGGCTCGCCGGTTGGCGACGATCTGATCGCTGCGGTCGACGGCCGCGAGGCCAGCGCGGCCGAACGGCGAGCCGCCGAGCACGCCGTCGACGCTGCCGCCGCGAGCATGGGTCGGGCGCTCGACGCGCCGGCCGTGCGTGCCGCGCTTCGCGCGGGTCTCGAGCTGCAACACTGGAACCTCGTCGCGCAACGCTGCCTGGCGTGCTCCAACTGCACGCAGGTGTGCCCGACGTGCTTCTGCACCACCGTCGAGGACGTGACCGATCTGAGCGGCGACGGCGCGGAGCGGAACCGCACGTGGGACTCCTGCTTCAGCCTGTCGTTCAGCTACATCCACGGCGGCAACGTGCGCGAGTCGGGCGCCGCCCGCTACCGGCAGTGGATGAACCACAAGCTCAACACCTGGGTGGACCAGTTCGGCACCTACGGCTGCGTCGGCTGCGGCCGCTGCATCGCGTGGTGCCCGGTCGGCATCGATCTGACCCAGGAAGGGGCGGTGGTCCTGGAGGCCGTGAAGCAGGATCGGGCGGCGGCGCGCGCGGCCGACGGCCGCCGTCAGGCCGCCGCAGGGGCCGTGCAGGGCGGAGGTGAGGCATGATCGGTCAGGTCGGCGATCTGCTGACGAAGAGTGCGGTGTTCCAGGGCATGGACCCGGATCAGCTCGCGTTCGTCGCGGGCTGCGGATGGCGCGTCCACATCACCGCGGGCGACACCGTCTTCAAGCTGGGCGAACCCGCGGACCGCTTCTTCGTGCTGGAGAGCGGCAGGGTGGCTCTCGAGGTGCGCGGCGCGCACGCGAGGGCGCTCCGCGTGACGACGGTCGGCGCGGGCGAGGTGCTCGGCTGGTCCTGGCTGTTCCCGCCCTACACCTGGCAGTTCGACGCCCGCGCCGTCGACGAGGTGCAGGCTGTGGCGTTCGATGGTGCGTGTCTTCGCGCGAAGCTCGAGGACGACCCGACCTTCGGGTACGACCTCATGAAGCGCTTCGGCGCGGTCGTCCTGGAGCGGTTGCACGCCGCGCGATTGCAGCTGGTGGATCTGTATGCCGAGCGTTCGTGAGTCCCCGCGCACCGACGCGGCCGCCGTGGCGGCCGACCCGATGCTCCCCCGGCCGTACCGCGTGGCGGGTACCCGCGCCGAGACGCTCGACACCTTCACGCTCGAGCTCGAGCCCGCCTCCGACGCGCCCACCGCTCCCTTCGAGCCGGGCCAGTTCAACATGCTCTACGTCCACGGAGTCGGCGAGGTGCCCATCTCGATCAGCGGCGACCCCGGCGCCGGCGGCCCGCTGGTGCACACCACGCGGTCGGTGGGCGCCGTGACGGCCGCCATGAAGGCGCTCGACGCCGGCGACCAGCTCGGCGTTCGAGGGCCGTACGGGACGGCCTGGCCGATGTCGGCCGCCGAAGGGCGCGACCTGATGCTGGTCGCCGGCGGCATCGGGCTCGCGCCGTTACGTCCGGCCCTGTACCACGTGTTGAGGCATCGCAACCGCTTCAACAAGGTGGTGTTGCTGTACGGCGCGCGGACGCCCGAGGAGTTGCTCTTCAAGCGCGAGATCCGGCGCTGGCGCTCGCGGCTCGACCTCGAGGTGCGCGTCACCGTCGACCGCGCGACCGAGAGCTGGCGCGGCAACGTGGGTGTGGTGACCACCCTCATCCGGCGAGCGCCTTTCGAGCCCGCCAACACCGTGGCCTTCGTGTGCGGGCCCGAGGTGATGATGCGCTACGCCGCCCAGGAGCTGCTGCAACGCGGCCTGGACGCCGACCGGATCCACGTGTCGCTCGAGCGCAACATGAAGTGCGGCGTCGGCTTCTGCGGTCACTGCCAGTTCGGCCCCGTCTTCGTGTGCCGCGACGGGCCCGTGTTCCCCTTCGCCCGCGTGCACCCGTTCCTTCAGATCGCGGAGGTATGAGCCGCATGTCCACCACCCACCCTGCGCCCGCGCGAGGCGGCAAGAGCGGCGCCGACGTCCGTCGGCCGCGGCTGGCCGTGTGGAAGTTCGCGTCGTGCGACGGTTGCCAGCTGACGCTGCTCGATTGCGAGGAGGAGCTCGTCGAGCTCACGGAGCACCTCGAGGTCGCGTACTTCCTCGAAGCATCGCGCGCCGTCGTCAAGGGGCCCTACGACATCTCTCTGGTCGAGGGCTCGATCACCACGGCGCACGACGCCGAGCGCATCCGTGAGGTGCGCCGCTCGTCTCGCAAGCTCGTGAGCATCGGTGCGTGCGCCACGGCCGGCGGGATCCAGGCGCTGCGCAACTTCGCGGACGTCGATGAGTTCGCCCGTGCCGTGTACGCCGAGCCCGCGTACCTCTCGACGCTGCCGACCTCGACGCCCATCGGCCAGCACGTGTTCGTCGACTTCGAGCTCCGCGGCTGCCCGATCCGCAAGGAGCACCTGCTCGAGCTCGTGACGGCCCTGCTCCACGGCCGCAAGCCGAACCTTCCGAGCACGAGCGTGTGCCTCGAGTGCAAGCGCCGCGGCACTCCGTGCGTGATGGTCGCCGACGGCGTCCCGTGCCTCGGGCCGGTCACGCAGGCCGGGTGCGGCGCCCTGTGCCCACCGCTGGGTCGCGGTTGCTACGGCTGCTTCGGTCCGATGGAGAGCCCGAACGTGCCGTCGCTGACCGCGTGGTGGAGAGACCGGCTGGGCGTGGATGCCGACGGCGTGACGCGCGCGCTGCGTACGTTCAACGTCGGCGCGGTGGCCTTCGGCGGCACGAGCGCCGACGAGGAGGCGGAGCATGCCGGTTGAGCAACGAATGAGAAGCGGGCGCGAGCGCCTGCGGCGCCTGTCGGTGGGCGCGCTGGCGCGCGTCGAGGGCGAGGGCGCCATGAGCGTCCGGGTGCGGGGCACGAAGGTCGAGGAGGTCGAGCTGACCATCTACGAGCCGCCTCGCTTCTTCGAGGCCTTCCTCCGCGGCCGCGCGTTCACCGAGCCGCCCGACATCACCGCGCGCATCTGCGGCATCTGCCCCGTGGCGTACCAGATGAGCTCCGTCAATGCCCTCGAGGACGCGTGCGGCGTCGACGTCGGCCCCGGGATCCGCGATCTGCGCCGGCTGCTGTACTGCGGCGAGTGGATCCAGAGCCACGCGCTGCACATCTACCTGTTGCACGCCCCGGACTTCCTCGGGTACGAGAGCGCGCTCGAGCTCGCCAAGGTCGCTCCCGACGCCGTCAACCGCGGCCTGCGCCTGAAGAAGGTCGGCAACGACCTGATGACGGCGGTCGGAGGCCGCGCGGTGCACCCCGTCAACGTGCGCGTGGGCGGCTTCTACCGCGCTCCGGCCGAAGAGGAGCTGCGAGGGCTCCTCGAGCCCCTGGAGCGCGCGCGGGAGGCCGCGCTCGAGACCGTGCGCTGGACGTCGACCTTCGACTTCCCCGACTTCACGCACGAGCACGAGTACGTGGCGTTGCGCCATCCCACGACCTACGCGATCGAGGACGGGCGCCTCGTCTCCGACCGGGGCCTGGACCTCGCGCCCGCGGAGTTCGAGGAAGCCATCGAGGAGCAACACGTAGCGCACAGCAACGCCCTGCACGCCCGCATCAGGTCGCGCGGCGGCTACCTCACGGGTCCGCAGGCGCGCTACAGCCTCAACTTCGACCGGCTGCCCGCGCACGTGCAGCAGATCGCGAGGGAGGCGGGGCTGGGCGAGACCTGCCGCAACCCGTTCCAGAGCATCGTGGTGCGCGCGGTCGAGACGCTCTACGCGGTGGAGGAGGCGCTGCGGCTGGTGCGCGCCTACCGCCCCCCCGAGCCGTCGTTCGTCGAGGTCGTCCCGCGCGCGGCGCGGGGTTACGGCTGGAGCGAAGCCCCGCGCGGCACGCTCTACCACCGCTACACGCTCGACGAGAACGGACTCATCGTGGACGCCAACATCGTGCCGCCAACGTCCCAGAACCAGAAGAGCATCGAGCTCGACCTGCGCCGCCTGGTGGAGGCGAACCTGGAACTCGACGACGACGCGCTCACCTGGCGCTGCGAGCAGGCCATCCGCAACTACGATCCGTGCATCTCGTGCGCGACGCACTTCCTCGACCTGCGGGTCGACCGGGGCGGGTAGGCTCGTGCCTCGGATCCTGGTCGCCGGCCTGGGGAACGACCTTCGCCGCGACGACGGCGTCGGGCCCGAGATCGCCCTTCGGGTCGCGCGATCCTCCCGACCGGGCGTGACCGTGCTGGTCAACGCCGGCGAGCCGGCGGATCTCATCGAGGCCTGGCGCGAGGCCGACGTGGCGATCGTGCTCGACGCGATGCGCCTGGGTCTCGACCCCGGCGGTTGCCGGCGCTTCGAGATCGACCGCGCGGGGCTCCCGCGCGGCCCCTTCGCCCTGTCGAGCCACGCGACGAACCTGCCGGACGTCGTGGAGTTGGCGCGGGCGCTCGACGCGCTACCGGGCCGCCTCCTCGTGTTCGGGGTGGAGGGGGCGGACTTCGGGCCCGGTGAGGGCCTCAGCCCGCGGGTCGCGGCGTCGGTGGAACGCGTCGCCGGGGAGGTGCTCGAGGAGGTCGCCGCCGCGATGGCGCCCTGACGCCCCGGCTCCCGAGGCACATGGTCTGTCCGCGGCGGGGCCGCGGACAGACTGCGCTTGGAGGAAGAAGGGGAACGAGAGGTTCAGGTGCTTCCCGACGGGATCGGGGTTCAGGTGCTTCTCTACGGGGCGGGGCTCAGGCGTTGCCCGATGGGTGAGCGGCTCAGGCGTTGCCCGATGGGGCGCGAAGATCGACCAGCCGGCCGCCCGTCTCGAGCTCGAGCAGCGACACGAACGCCTGCAGCAGGTCGGTGATGGTCAGGATGCCGACGAGCATGCCGTTGTCCATCACGGGCAGGCCGGAGAACTTGCGTTCGTTCATGAGGAGGGCCGCGCGTTCGATCGGGTCGTCGGGGGAGACCGTCACCACGGGCGCCTTCATCACGTCGCGTACCAGCAGGCGGCTGAGGAGGTAGTTCAGCTCGAACACCGACAGCGTCGTCGCCCGCGAGGGAGCCGCCTCGCGCAGGTCCCTGTCCGTGACGATGCCCACGAGATGACCGTGCTCCAGCACCGGCAAGCGGCGGAAGCCCCCGTCACGCATCGCCTTCTGAGCCTCGAACAGCTTGGTGTCCGGCGTCGCCGTTACGGGCTCGGTCACCATCCAGTCGCTCACGAGCATGTTCGGCCCCTTCGCACCCGTGCCGGTCCCATGGGGGGACCCAAGGCTACCCCAGCGTACGCTCGCCTGGAGCGCGGTGCAGCGCACCGGATGCTGACAGGAGTGTCGGACTTTTGCCCACACGGGCCCGGGCGGACCGCCGCCGTGCGTCAGCCGCGCATCCAGCGGCGCAAGCTGCGACCGGCGATCACCCCGCCGAGCTCGCATGGAACGGCCAGGACGAGGGAGGCCCCGATGCCGAGCGGGTGGCCGGAGACGGCGCGGACGAGGGCGTAGGTGAGGCCGAACAGGACGAAGGCGAGGAGGTGACCGAGCACGCGGGCTCCTTCCGGACGGCGACCGTGGCGGTCGGCCGCGCGTCGCAAGGATAGGGCTCGGCACCGCTCGCGGGTGTGGCCGACCCGGCATCGCCCGAGGCGCCCGTGGTCCGGGCCGTCGCGCCGGCGCGGCGTGTCGACCGCGCGCGGTCGCACGCTCGCCCGCGGCTCGAGGGGTTCGTCCCTGACGCGCTTGCCCGGCCGGCGCCGGGCGTCCTATACTGCCCGGGCAGCGCGCGCCCGTAGCTCAGCTGGATAGAGCAGGGGACTCCTAAGCCCAAGGTCATAGGTTCGAATCCTATCGGGCGCACCATGCCGCGGCCCCGTCCGCTTCGTGCCGGACGGGGCCGCGTCGTCGCTGTCGTAGCCGTCGAGGAGGTGCGGAGGTCAGTCGCCCGCGGGCGCGCCCCGCGGGCCACCGGCGAGCGCGCGTCCGGGATGCGCTCCGGTGCCGAAGCGGAACGCCTGGCGGTAGGCGGCGACCATGGCGGCGGCGGCGTAGACCGCCCAGTTCTGGCCGATCACCACGATGTAGGCGGCGAGCGCCAGCAGGAACACGAGGTCGCGTGCGACCTCGAGCACCGCGGGGGGCTCGCTCCCGGCCGCGGCGGGCCGGACGGGGGACTGCTCTGTGCCATGCGCGACGCTCATGCCGGCTCCGCTCCGGGCCCTCCTCGACCGGTCGCCCGCCCCCCGCGGCCCACCCGGGGCACCCGCCTCGGGCGGGTGAGGATCGATGACGCGAGGTCGCCGATCCGGGCGCCGGTACCGTCCCTTCGGGGCCACGTGACGCTGCGGCCCCGCCTCTCCGGCGGGGTCGATCGAGATCCATCGCGGCACCTCGTTCGTACGCCCCTCCGGCCCTGCACGCTCACGAGTGAGCTATTTCACACTACGTCGAGGGCGGGCGGCCAGGGCGTCGTCCCGGCAACGCGCGCGAGGCCACGGGGGCGCGCGTCAGGGTGACGTCGCCGTTGAGCGGAACGACGTGACGCGGGGTCGCGCCTCAGGGCGACGGTCGCAGGTCGGCCAGGTCGCCTCGCAGCCCGCGAACGTCGGCGTCGACCTCGGCGACCGGCGCCTTGGCCACGATGTCGCGATGGAGGCGCTCGAAGGCGGCCTCGGCGTCGCGCACGGCGGCAGGGTAGAGCGTCGCGAGGGCCGAGGCCGAGCGCAGGCGTGCGAGCCCGCGGGCGGCGGCCTCGGCGGCGGCCTCCTCGCTCGCTCGGCTGCCCTTGGTGTCGCTCGCGCCGTCTGGTGAGCGGGCGCGCGCGTACTCGAGCTCGACGATGTCGAGGGTGCCCTGCGCCTCTCGGACGGCATCGATGGAGGGTTGGAGGAGGTCGGCCAGCGACGGCCGTGGCGAGCTGAGCCGTCCCAGGACGAACCCCAGCGGGAGCGCGACGACGAGCGTCGCCACGAGCACCAGCCAGATCGGGATCCTTCGTTCACGTCGGTACAGCATGGTCCGCCGTCACCTCCTCCCGAGAAGGAGCGCCACCTCCGGCTCGAGCCGGAACAGGGAGCGCAGCGAGCTCCTCAGCACCGCGGGGTCGCCGAGGTGACTGCAGTCGATCAGCCGGCGCGGAGTGACCGCGTAGCTCTGGGGCGCCAGGCCCGGCCCGAGGCGCTCGTCGAGGCGTGCCAGGACGTCGGCCGGGGTGCCGCTCCACACCTCCGCGTCGTCGAGCTCCAACAGCCGCGCGCCGCGCCGATCGAGCACCACGACCGGGCGCAGGGTCTGGGCCCCGAACAGGCGGCGCACCCTGCGCTCGCCCTGCACGACGACCAGCGCCGCGCTGCGGTAGCGCACCTCGCTCGGCGCATCGATGCGGTCGCGCGCGAGCGAGCGCAGCATCTCGTCGCCCAGCTCGCTCTGGTGGCCGTCGACGGGGTGCGCTCCGAAGGCCACGGCGCGCAACAACCTCTCGTCGGGGAGGTAGCGCACCTCGGCCTGCAGGCGCGCCGGGTCGGCGCCCAGCCGCACGGCTTCGCCCTCGACCTCCCGCAGGAGCAGGTCTCCGACGGTAGGGTCGTCGATGGCGGCGCTCCTTTCGCGTTCGACACGGATGAGCGTCAGGGCGGCCCCGATGCTCGAGATCACGTCCGCCTCCGGCACGCACTCGAAGGTCATGCCGAGCCGGCGCGCGACCACGGGGCCGAGCACCGTCGCGGCCCCGCCGCCGCCGTAGAGCGTCGAGCCCCTCAGCCCGTGGGCCTTCGCGAGGTCGGCGACGGTTGCCGTCAGCTTCTCCGCGGCCGCCTCGAGCACGGCCTCCGCGGCCGCCTCGGGCGAAGCGCCCAGCGTCTGCGCCAGCGCCCGCAACGCGGAGCGGGCGGCGTCGGGGGGCGCGAACGCCGGATCGCCCGGCACCAGGCGGCCGAGCGCGTTGGCGGCGCACGTCGGCGTGAGCGCGAAACGTACCCCGCGCGCGACGACCACCGCGTAGTCCTCCGGGTCGCCCGGTCGCGGTGCGATCGTCTCGAGTCGCCCCCCTTCCAGCGCTGCGGCGTCCGCGAAGCACGCGTACGGCAGGCCGGCGATGTGCGCGCTGCGCGGACCGACCTCCTCGATGCGGCCGCGCCCGAGCCGCAACAGGCTGCCCCCCGCGACGCCCGCGATCCGGATGTCGGCGGCGCGCAGGGCCGTCGGGAACTCCATGATGGTCATGTGCTTCATGACCGGGCGCCCCGCGCGGATGGCGCCGATGTTGGTGCTGGTGCCGCCCACCTCGAAGAAGATGCCGTCGCCGACCCCGTGGTACAGGATGGCGCCGGCGAGGGAGGCGGCGGGGCCGCTGACGATGGTGTGGATGGGCGCCTCGCGCAGCCCCTGCAGGTCGACCGCGCCGCCGTCGCCGCGCACGATCAGCAGGGGCACGCCGGGAAGCGTTCGTTCGAGGGCGGCCTCTACGTGGCGTGCGGTGCGGAGCATCGCCGGCAGGACCGAGGCGTTGACCGCGGCGGTGCTCGAGCGCATCTCGAGCCCGTAGACGCCCGTGAGCTCGGCCCCGGCGGTCGCGGGCAGGCCGGCGCCGCGCAGGACGGCGGCGGCGGCACGCTCGGGACGCGGGTCATCGACGGCGAACGCCTGACTCACGGCGGCGGCCTCCACGCCCGCGGCGAGCCAGCGGCGGGCGACGTCGGCCACGCGCTGCTCGAGGTCGGGCGCATCGACCGGCACGAAGCTCCAAACGGGCGCTCGTTCGCGCGGCCCCCCCCTGCCGCCGCGCTCGTCGAGCCGCGTGCGGCGCCGGATGAGCGCCTCGTCCGCCGCGGGGCCGAGCGCCAGCAGGCCGACGCGCGCGACGTCCCCCTCGAGCAGGGCGTTGGTGGCTTGGGTCGTGGCGTGCGCCACGAGCGCGACGGGCCGGTGCGGGGGCAGGTCCCCGAGCACCGCCTCGAGCACCTCCAGGACGCCGGCGACCACGCCCTCGGGCGCGTCGTGCGTGGTCTGCACCCGGCGACGGGAGAAGATCTCGTGCGTGGCCGCGTCGAGCGCGACGCCCTTGGTGAAGGTGCCACCGACGTCGATGCCGATGCGGACGGCACGTGGTGTTGGCGGGGTCGCGTCGGGATCCATGCTGCGGGCGGTCGCGGGCCGCTAGGCCGAGCTGTGGTCGCCGGGCGCTCGCGAGCGAGCGACCCGGTGCCGCATCCCCTGCCGTACGGCGAACGCGATCATGCCCAGAGCGTATACGGCGACGAGGCCACCCTGGGCCGCGAGCGTTTGCAGGGTGGGATGGTATCCGGTGAGGGACGCGAGGCTCGGGTTGAGGCGGGGCAGGGTCCCGATGAGATTCGTGATGGGCAGCCAGCCCGCTTCCTGCAGCGCCCGGGCGGCGTTGCCTGCGAAGGCGATGGCGAGCAGGGCCGTTATGCTCACCGCTACCCGGAAGAAGGCCGTGAGGGGGATGCGCTTCTGGAGCCTCAGGATCACGAGCGATACGACGGCAAGGCCGGCGAGCGCGAGCCCGATCCCCAGCCACACCCAGCCCATCACCGGTCCGCTCACGCCCACCAGCGCCTGGTACAGCAGGACCGTCTCGAAGCCCTCGCGGTAGACGCTGACGAACGCCGCGCCAGCCACCGCGAGCAGGCTGCCGCGCTGCACCGCCTGGCCGAGCCGTGCCCGCATGTACTCCATGTGGCGCCGGCGATCGGATTGCTGCAGCATCCAGAAGCTCAGGTAGAACAGGATGCCGACGGCCACCACGCTCGTCAGGCCCGACATGAGCTCGCGCGACGCGGGCACGATGCGGATCACCGTCGATGCAAGCACCCATGTCGCCGCGGTCGCAGCGATGGCCGCGAGCACGCCGTAACCGACTCCGGGCGCGAGCCTCTCGTTCCGGGTGCTTCGCAGGTACGCGAGGATGGCTCCCAGCAACAGCACGATCTCGAGCCCCTCACGGAAGAGGATGAAGAAGCTGCCCGTTGCCGCCAGCGCGGGCGCGAGCGACCCGGTCCCCGTGACGATGGTCTCCGCTCGGCGCAGGTTGTCGTAGATCGAGCCCGCGGTGGCCTCGAGGTCGGCCATGGCGGCGTTCGCCTTCATGCCGTTCCGGAGGTTGGCGAAGAGGTACTCGGTGTCCAGGATCAGGTCGGGATCGAGGACGCGGAGCTTGGGCTCGGCGTACTCGAAGTGGTCGAGGTAGGCGGAGCGCGACAGGCGGAACGCCTCATCGACGCGCCCCTCGCGGTACAGCCGGAGGCTCTGGGCGACCTCGTCGTGCGCGACGTGGAGCTGCGCGGCGACGTCGACCTCGGCTGCGCGCGCGACGTGCGCCACGAGGAGCGACGCGATCGCGACGGCGATCGCGACGCCGAGGCGCAGCCGCGTGCCGCTGCGCCGGCGCGGCGCCTCGGGCGCGAGGACCGCCGTCGTCACTCGAGTTCCTGGCGGGCCCGGCTCAGGTCCTTCAGCGCCTCATCGATGGCGGCGCGCAGCTCCGAGGGCGCCGCGCCATTGGCGACCATCGCCCGAAGGTCGTCACGAAGCGTGCCCTCGAGGCGTTCCTTGAGGTCCGGGTCGACCTTCTGCAGGGGCGCCTCGAGGTACTCGAAGTTCTCGAGGTACGCGTCGATGAGCTTCTCGCTGGCCGCTTCCGGATCGCCGCCCTGGTACGCATCGGCGGCGGCTCCGAGGTCGTCGCGGATCGCCGCGAAGTAGCGCGCGACGTCGGTGCGTTCCGGGCGTGCGCCGAGGGCGGCGAGCGCCGCGTCGCCCGCTGCGGACACGGTGGAGCCGTCGACGTTCCCCGCCAGAGACGCCGCCAGAGCGCGGAGCGCCTGGCGCACGTCGTCGCTCTCGTCGGCGGCCGCTGCGGCGGCGGTCGCGCGCCTGCTCAGCGCCACGGCGAACGCGAGCGCCTCCGCCTCGCCCGTCTCGGCGGCCTCCACCCCTTCGCGCCGCGCGTCGCGCGTCAGCGCGACCAGGCTCGCGCGCGTTGCCGAGGGATCGTTCCGCAGCGTTGCGGCGGCGTCGTCGGCCGCCTGTGCCGCCGCGTCCGCGGCCTCGCGGGCGCCCGCGACGTCGCCGGCGCCCACCGCGCGTTCGGCCTGGCGCAGCGCCGCTTCGAGCGCCGGCGCCGCATCCGTGGTCGATCGGAGGGTCGGGAGGAGCTGATCGCGCGCGACCTGTAGGTGTCCCACCGCCCCGTCCGTGTGGCCCGCCTCGAGCAGCACGGCGGCGGCGTCGAGGTGCGCGGCGAACGTGTCGAGCGCGCTCAGGGGCGTCAGTTGGGCGTGAGCGACGGTTGCCGCGCCGATCACGAGGGCGAGCGAGGCAACGGCTCGAAGCCGGGGCCGGATCCTGGTGAGCCTCATGGTCGAATCCTTCCGGTGGAACGCGCCCGGCGGGTTGCGCCTCGGGCGCGGAACGCATCGCGATTTTCGGCAGGTCTCGGCGGTCCCGCGCATAGCCCACGCCCCGCGAGCGAGCGATCCGCGAGCGAGCGACGCAGCGGGCAAGGCTGGCGAAACCTGACCGTGCCGGTCAACTTTCACGTCAGTCTAGTCTCGGTTATTTCCGAGTGTCAAGCTAAGGATTGTTCGAGCGGCGGCGGCGGCCCTCCGTCGGCGGCTGCCGCGGCCCCCGGTCAGCCGCCACCGTGCAGGCGGCTCGGCAGGTAGTAGTCGTTCACCAGGAGCTTCAGGAAGCTCGCCACCGGGACGGCGAGCAGCGCTCCGACCAGGCCGAAGAGGTGAACCCCGAGCAGGAGCACCATCACCATGGTGGCCGGGTTGAGCCTCTCGGCGCGGCCGAGGATGACGGGGGACAGCACGTGCCCCTCGAGCTGGTTGGCGAGCGTCCAGATGCCCAGCACGGCCAGGACGGTCCACCACCCTTGGGTGGCCCCCATCAGCAACGCCGGCACGCCCGAGATGATCGGGCCGAAGTAGGGGATCAGGTTGAACACGCCGGCCAGGAACCCCAGCGACAGGGCCAGGGGCACGTGCAACAGCATGAGCCCACCGCCGGTGAGGACGCCGATGACCGCGGCGATCACCAGCTGACCGCGGAAATACCCACCGACGGAATGCTCGAACTTCTCCAGCACGTCACGCACGATGTCCTGGTACGGAAGCGGGGTGAGACGCAGCAGGTTCCGATTGATCCTGGGGAAGTCGAGCAGCAGGTACAAGGTCATGGCGAGGAAGCCGAACAACAGCACCAGGTCGCTGAACACGGCACGGACGGTCGCGAAGAGCCCGCCGCCGGAGACGTACGCCGCCAGCTTGTCGGCCAACTCCTGCACCAGGCCGTCGAGGCCGTGCGAGCCGGAGCCGTAGGCGTCGACGATCTGCGTGCGGACGACGTCCGGCAGCGGCAGCCGGCGCAGGAAGCCGGGGATCCCCTGTGACGAGCTCGACGCCAGCTCGAACAGGTGGGGGAGCTGCCGGGGCAGGTCGCCCAGCTGGTGCACCACGTTCACGACCAGCAGGGCGAACAGTCCGAGCAGGATGAGAAGCCCGATGCCGAAGAAGACGATCCCGAGCCAGCGGGCGTGCAGCACGCGCTGGGACCACGCCATGACGGGGTAGAGCAGGTACGACAAGACGAAGGCCGCGACGATCACGAACCAGACCTTCAAGCTGATCAACACGAACCACACCGCCGCGACCGCGACCACCAGCATCACGGCGCCGCGGAGCCACGGGCTGGTCCAGAGCTGCTGGAGGGTGCGGCGCACGGGCGGGCTCCCTTCGCAGTGGCGAGGGTCGAGGCTGTCGTGTGACGCGGCGGCCGGTAACGGCGGGGCGCCGAATCGCGTGCGCCCAGGCTAGCGCGCCGCCCACGCTCCGAACGTGTTCCAAGACCGGCCGCGGGCGCCCACGAAGAAGCGGGCCGATCCATGGACCGGCCCGCCGTCGCGAGACGCCTCGCGCGCAGTGTGCGTTACTTGACGGTGTCCTTGAGGCTCTTGCCGGCCTTGAAGGCGGGATACTTGCTGGCCGGGATCTTGATCTTCTCGGTCGTCCCGGGCTTCACACCGGTGCGAGCCTTGCGCTTGCGGACCTCGAACGTGCCGAACCCCGTGAGGGTGACCTTCGTGCCCTTCTTCAGGTTCGTGCTCATGGTGTCGATCAGGCTGTCCATGACTTCTTTGACAGCCTTCTTGGAGTGGCCCGTGTTGCTGGCCACCATATCGACGAGATCCGCTTTGCTGACGCTCTTCGCCTTCGCCATGGCATGAGCTCCTTTCATGAACTCACGGGGAGTATAGACGATAGGGATGGGAAATGCGAGGGGGGGTCGCGTGAGGGACGGCGGAAGTGAGGGAGTTCTCTCCAGCACGCGTTCCCAGGGGGTGTGTGAGCGAACGGAGAAACCGCGTCCAGGACGTAGGATCTGCGATCCATGGCGAAGCCGCCGCGCCCCCCCCGGGCGGCGCGACGCCCTCGGCGTCGACGCCTTCACGATTGCGCGCTCGCCGAAGAGAAGACGCCGCGCCGGCGCCAGCGCGCCCCTCAATCGCCGCCGAGGTCGCGCTGTCGCTGCTGGAACTCCTCGCGATCGATCTCCCCGCGCGCGTACCGTTCCCGAAGGATGCGCAGGGCCGGGTCGTCACCGAGGTCGCGAGCGGACTCCGTCGCCGGGCCGTGCAGGTCGCGAGCCGGCGGCTCGGGCGCGCCTCCGCGCCCGCGGCCGCGCTCCACGCGAACGTCGAGCATGCGCACCAGGAAGACGACCGCGATCGCGATCAGGATGAGAATCAGGAGACCGGGGAGCCAACCGAGCCAGCCGGCGCCCGGCATGCCGTAGCCGTAGTGCCACATGGGGTCCTCCATTCCTGGAACAACGATCGCGCCTGCCGGCGCGAGGCGCGTGGAGGATCGATGCAGGTTCGGTGCAGGCGCCGCACCGCGACACGATGTCGCGTGACGGTGTGGCGAGCGCGTGCGGGAAGGATGAGGTGGAGCGGGAACGGTGAGGTGGACCGTGTCGGGCGTAGGCTTCCTGTGACCCGGAGCACCGTCATGGCCGTGGCGGCGATGCTCAATGGGGTCGATGGGTGGGAGAGACATCGTCGAGGGCGCGGTGAAACGAAGGCGCGAGCGTGGGGCGCGCGCGCCGGTGCCGGGGTTCTCGGTGACGGGAAGGTGGGCGGCGCATCTCCGGATGGCCGTGCTCGTCGTGGCGGGGCGCCCTCTTGCCAGGCGCCGCATGGCGGCCCTCGCTGCGCTGGCGCTCCTCGCGGCGGCATCCGCTGCCGCGCAGGGCGGCGCCACCGAAGCGCGCGCGCTGCTGGATGCGGGCCGCTTCGAGCAGGCGTACCGTGCCGGCGTCGACGACGGTACGCCGAGCGGGCTGGTCCTGGCCGCCGAGGCCGCGAGCGACCAGGCCGTCTACGTTCTCGACGAGCACGACGCCCAGATCGCCTGGCTGAGGCGCGCGCAGGGTGCCGCCGGGCGCGCAGTCGACGGTGACGGGTCGCTGGCGGCGGCCTACGTGCAGCTGGCGCGCGCCAAGGGGGAGATCGCGAAGCGCACGGGGATCCTGCAGAACCTCGGGACGGCCGGGGAGCTCAAGGACCTGTTCGAGCACGCCCTCAGCATCCGCGCGGACGACGCGGATGCGCTGATGGGACTGGCGCTGTGGCACCTGGAGCTCACCCAGCGTGGCGTCGGCTGGATGTACGGCGCCAGCGCCGAGCGCGTGCTGCCGTTGCTCGAGCGATCGATCGCGGCCGCTCCGGACCGGATCAACCTCAGGGTCGAATACGCGCGAGCCCTGAGGCGGCTCGGCCAGGAGCCCGCCGCCGAAGCGCAGTTGCGCAAGGCGCTCGCCCTTCCTGTCGAGACGGCCGTCGACGGGTACGAGCACGGCAAGGCGGCGTCGATGCGAGACTCTGCGCCCTGACGGCAACCGGCCGCGAACCGAACGGCCGTTGGAGCGGTCCCGCGGGGCCGTAGACTGGGCCGGAGGAGGCAACCGTGCGTATCGTCGTGATCGGCGCCACCGGCCACATAGGCAGTTTCCTCGTGCCCCGCCTGGTGGGGGCGGGCCACGAGGTCGTCGCCGTGAGCCGCGGCCTGCGCGCTCCGTACGTGGACGCGGGCGCGTGGCGTTGGGTGGAGCGGGTGCAGCTGGAGCGCGAGGCGGCGGAGCGCGACGGCGTGTTCGGCCGGCGCATCGCCGAGCTCAAGCCCGACGCCGTGGTCGACCTGATCTGTTTCCGTCCCGAGAGCTGCCGTCAGCTCGTGGAGGCCCTCGAGGGGCGCATCCAGCACTTCTTGCACTGCGGAACGATCTGGGTGCATGGCGCAGCGGAGCTCGTTCCCACGCTGGAGCGTGCGGCGCGAAGGCCCTTCGGCGCCTACGGCGTGAACAAGGCGGCCATCGAGACCTACCTGCTGGAGCGCGCACGCCGCGACGCGTTCCCCGCCACGATCCTTCACCCCGGCCACATCGTGGGACCGGGATGGCCGCCGATCAACCCCGCCGGGAACCTCGACCTGGCGGTCTTCGAGCGCCTCGCCTCGGGTGCTCGCGTGAGCCTGCCCGACCGGGGGCTCGCCACGCTCCATCACGTCCACGCCGACGACGTGGCCCGGGCCTTCGAGCTGGCCCTTGCCCGGTGGGGGCAGGCGGTGGGGGAGAGCTTCCACGTGACCTCGCCGCAGGCCGTCACGCTACAGGCGTACGCCCGCGAAGCCGCCCGCTGGTTCGGCCGCGAGGCCGAGCTGGAGTTCCTGCCGTGGGACGCGTGGGCGGAGGCCGTCGGCGGAGAGCTGGCCGGCGTCACGCTCGATCATGTGGCCCACTCGCCGAACGTCTCCATCGCGAAGGCGCGCGAGCTGCTGGGCTACGCGCCGCGAGGTACCTACGACGCCGTGCGGGAGGCCGTGGCGTGGCTGGTGGACGCCGGCGAGATCCGCGTCGCCGCCTGAGGAGCGTGCGACGGGCGGCGCCTCACTCCGGCGGGCGGAAGCCGTGTCGCGCGAGCATGGCTTGCCCCTCGTCGGACTGAACGAAGGCGATGAAGTCCGCGGCGAGCCCGGGGGTGCGGCTCGAGCGCAACGCCGCGATCGGATACGTGGCGATCACGTTGTCGCGTGAGGGGATGTCGATCGTTCGTATCGCCCCGCGTCACCGCGGCGTCGGTGGCGTACACGACGGCGGCGTCGGCCTCGCCCAGCTCCACCTTGGCCGCGACCTGCCGCGTGTTCGGCTCCTCGGACACGACGTTGGCCATGACCCGGGCGGAGAAGTCGGCGCCGAAGTCGCCGTCCATGCTCGCGAGCGCCTGCCGGGCGTACGCCCCTACGGGAACCTCGGGCGCGGCCAGGACGAGCGCGATGCCGGGCCGCGCCAGTCCGAGCAGATCCGACAACCCCGACGAGGCGGGCACGATCACCACGAGGCGGTTCTCGGCGAAGATCTGCGGGTCGGCTGCGGTCAGGCCCTCGTCGACGACCTTCTGCATCTGCTGAGGGTTGGCGCTCGCGAAGACGTCCGCCGGCGCCCCCTGCACGATCTGGAGCGCCAGCGCCGACGAGCCCGCGAAGTTGAGCAGGACGTGCACGCCCTCGTGGCGACCCTCGAAGGCCGCGGCGATCGATTGGAACGATTCGGTGAGGCTCGACGCCGCGAAGACGGTGAGGTCCTGGGCGCAGGCGACGAAGCCGAGCAGGAAGGCGGTGAGGGTCAGGGCACGTCGCGCCATCGGGGTCCTCCTCCAGGTTGGCGTCGCGTCCCGACGTGGGCGAACCGCCGCTGGTAGTCTCAGTGTAACTAGTTGAAGCCTCCTCGCCAAGGGCGGCCGTTCACGCCGCGCCGGTCGCCGCGCGCAAACGCTCCTCGAGGAATGCGAGCGCGGCGCGCGCCGCCGCTACCCGCCACGCCAGCGCGACGCTCTCGGGACCCGCCACGTCGGCCAACCGGCGCCGGTAGGTCTCCAGAACCCGTTCGAAGCGCTCTCGTTGCGCGAGCAGCAGGGGTGTAGGGTCGTCGCCCCGCCGCTCCAGGAAGATCAGCTTCAACACGAGATCGTTGCGCCCGTGCCGGAGGCGCTCCACGGGCGTCGCGAGCCACGCGCGCAGGGCCTGCCGGCCGCGCTCCGTGGGGGCGAAGAGGGTGCGGGGCGGGCCGCCGGCGCCCGCCTCCTGGCGCAGGGTGTGGGCCAGGCCCCGGGCCTCGAGGTGTTCCAGCGCGCGGTACACCTGCGGACGCCGCAGCGTCCAGACGGGGCCGAACTCCCCGTCGGGAGCGAACATCGCCGCCAGCCGGAAGCCGTGGGTCGCTCCCTCGCCGAGGCACGCCAGGACGGCCATGTCACCGATGGAGAGCCGCGCCGTGTCGCGCCGTGGCTCCTCGTTCATCGGCGCAGCTTACCAGGGGTGGCGCGCCGTCCCCAGCGGTGCCCGAGGCCGCCGCTGACACGCGCCGGACCGCCGTTCGCGGTGTCGATCCGGCGGCGGACCTCGCGGCGGCGCCGCGCGCCGATCGCGTGGACCCTCCGCGCGCTCGCCCCTGCGCGCTCCCCCGGACCCCGGCAGCGGCGCGATCGCGGAGCCGGAGCGTACCGCAGGCCACGGTGCGTTCGCGGGCGGTCGCTACACTGCATCCAAGCGCGCCGGGCTGGGGGCGCGCCATCGTCAGGCGGCGCCGCGCCCCGCAACCCGGCGCCCGAGGCAGCCAACCCGCGCCGGGGTCCGCCGACCTCGCGACCGGCACCATCGCGACCGGCCGCGACCGTCGACCTCGCGATGGCCGAGAACACGGCGGGCAGGAACCCGGCCCGCACGAGTGCGACAGCAACGCTGCGGTTCGCACGGAACCGCGGATACGGACACCACGCGCCGGCTCCCGACGTGTCCTATACCGACTGGCCCTATCCCGACGGGCCCCATCCCGACGCACCGGGTCCCGGCGGGCCGTAGCCCGACGGGCGGTTACGCGACGGGCCGTAACGCGACGGGCCGTGGCCCGACCGGCAAGGACTCGGCGGGGAAGAACGCTAGCCCCGAGACGCGTGCCCACCCAATGGGAGGACCTCCATGCTCTCCGCCCTCAAGGAGATCGCATCGAAGTACCAGAAGGACAAAGTTCCCGTCCTCGCGGCGTCGATCGCGTACTACACGATCTTCTCGCTGGCGCCGATCCTGATCGTGGTGATCTCGCTGCTGGTGTTCTTCGGCCAGGGGCAGGCACAAGCGACCATCCTGACCCAGGTCCGTGGTGTGCTCGGGGACGGCGGCGCCTCCCTGGTGCGCACCATGATCGAGAGTCGGTCCGCGACCGGGGGGAACTGGATCGCCACCGTGGTCGGAGTCGCCCTGCTGCTCGTCGGCGCCACCGGCGTCTTCCTGCAACTTCGCACCGCCCTCAACCTGATCTGGGGGGTCGAGCCGGACCCCGAGGGGGGTGGCATCGGCCGCGTGCTGGGAGCGCGCCTCACCGCCCTCGCCATGCTCCTGGGGATCGGCCTCCTGATGCTCGCGGCGCTGGTCCTCGGCACCGTCGTGCAGCGGCTGGCGCAGGGTCCCGGTGCCGGGCTGCCGGGCGGCGGCACCCTCTGGGTGCTGCTGGAGATCGGCGTGTCCGCGGTCGTCATGGCCTTCCTGTTCGCAGCGATCTACCGCTACCTCCCGGACGCGAGCGTGCCGTGGCGACCGGCCCTGGTCGGCGGCGCCGTGACGGCGGTGCTGTTCACCGTCGCGAAGTGGGCCGTCGGGTTGTACCTGTCGTCGGCGGGGATCGCGAGCTCCTACGGGGCCGCCGGCTCCCTCGTCGTGTTGCTGTTGTTCGTGTTCTACTCCGCGCAGATCCTGCTCCTCGGGGCCGAGCTCACCGAGACCGTAGCGCGCCGCACGGGGCAGCCGATCACGCCGGGGGAGTACGCCGTCCGCCGTCGCCCGTGGTCCGGTTAGGCGCGGCGGAACCGGCGGACCACGGACGAGGAAAGCGCCGACCTGTGCAGGTCGGCGCCGGTGGAGGAGGATCCCGCGGGGGAGCGGGATCGCCTGGTCGGGGTGACTGGATTTGAACCAGCGACCACTTGACCCCCAGTCAAGTGCGCTACCAGGCTGCGCTACACCCCGGTACGTGCGGCGTCGCGCGAGCGGGCGCCACCCATCGAGTCTACGAGGGGCGTGAGGGGCGCGTCAAGGCGCCCGGTGGCTCGGCACCGGCGGCGCGGGGCCGACGGCGACGGCTGCAGGACGGGACCTTGGGTCGCCGCGACGGGCGCCCGTGCGGATTCTATCGCACAGGCGCGCCGCCCCGCCCCTATGATGGCCGCATGGTGAGCGCCGCCGATGAACTGCTCGAGGTGCTCGACGACGCGGGCCTCCCGACCGGCGAGGCCAGGCGACGCGCCGACGTGCACGCCGACGGGGATTGGCATCGCGCCTTCCACCTGTGGGTCGTGCGCGAGGGGCGGCTGGTCCTGATGCAACGGCGTTCGCCGCACAAGGATCTCGAGCCCGGACGACTCGACGTGACCGTCGGAGGCCACGTGCGCTTCGGCGAGACCGTGCTCGACGTGGTGCGCGAGGCCGAGGAGGAGATCGGGCTGACGGTGCGCGCGGGCCAGCTCACGTTCCTGGGGACCGCGCGCTCGGTGCGGACCTATCCCGACGCCCTCGACCGCGAGGTACAGGACGTCTACGCGGTGCGCGAGGAGCGCCCGCTCGAGACGTACCGGCTGGACTGCGACGAGGTGGACGTGTTGTACGAGATCCCCGTCGAACGTGCGATCGCGCTGGTGCGCGATGGGGACTACGTGGCGGCATCCGGTTGGGACTGCATGCACCGCGTGAGCAACGCGCTCCTCGTCGAGGACGATCTCATCGCCCAGGGGCGTGCCCACACCGCCGCCCTGCTCGAGCGCCTGCGCGACTGGCTGGCGGGAGCCGATCCGGAGGCGTGGGCGGGCACCGAGCTCGCGTAGCCGCGGAACGAGCCGCGGCCGGGAACGCGACGGCCCGAACCCCCGCCTGGGGTCCGGGCCGTATCGCTGGCGGGCCGGGCCTCAGGACTCCAGCACGGTCGGCACGATCAGGGGGTTCCGCCCGGTCGCCTTGCGGATGTAGCGCCGCACCGGGTAGAAGATGTCGTCGCGGATGTCGTTGAGGCGCCGCTTCTCGCGGATGCCGCGCTGCAACCCCTCGAGGGCCAGGCGCTCGATCTCCTTCACGAGCCCGTTCTGCCCCTCGGCCACGCCGCGGGTGATGACCTCCACGGAGGGCTTCTTGCTGAGCAGCGCCATGATCACGATCACGCCCTCGGCCGACAGCATCTGCCGGTCGCGGATGACGGGCTCGGTGATCTCGTCGCCCGCACGACCGACGCTGTCGATGAACACCACGCCGGCATCGACCTGGCCGTTGATGCGGATGTCGTCCTTGCTCAGCTCGATGACGTCCCCGTTGTGGGGGATGAGGACCTTCCGCGGCGGGTGGCTCATCCGTTCTGCGAGGCGCTTGTGGTTGACCTGGTGCCGCATCTCGCCGTGCCAGGGCGTGAAGAACTTGGGACGCGTCAGGTCCAGGATGAGCTTCAGCTCCTCCTGGCTGGCGTGCCCGGAGGCGTGCACCTTGTACGTCGGCGGGTAGAACACGTGCACGTCGCGCTCGTAGAGCTGATTGATGACGCGCCCGACCGCCTCCTCGTTGCCCGGGATCGGGTTCGACGACATGATGACCGTGTCGCCGGGCTTGAGGTTGATCTTGCGGTGGCTGCCGGACGCGAGGCGTGACAGGGCGGCCATGGGCTGCCCCTGCGAGCCGGTGCACAGGAACAGGACCTTGTCGTCCTGCAGGTCACCGATGTTCTCCGTGTTGACGAACGGTTCCTTGGCCTCGAGGTAGCCGAGCTCCTGGGCGATGCCCGCGTTCTTGATCATCGATCGCCCCTCCATCACCACGCGCCGGTCGTGGAGCTCGGCGATGCGGATGAAGTTCTGCAGCCGGTGCACGTGGCTCGAGAAGGTCGTGACGATCACGCGCCCGCGGGCCTTGGCGACGATCTCCTCGACGGCGATCATCACGTCGCGCTCGCTCGGCGTATAGCCGGGTCGCTCGGCGTTCGTCGAGTCGGAGATGAGCAGCAGCACGCCCTCCTCGCCTGCCTGCGCGAGCTTGTGGAGGTGGCTGGTCTTGCCGTCGGCGGGGTTGTAGTCCAGCTTGAAATCGCCCGAATGCACCACCCGGCCGAGGGGCGTGTGGATGATCAGGCCGCTGTTGTCCGGGATCGAGTGGGTCATGCGGAAGAAGTCGACGGTGAAGTACTTGCTGATCTTCACGCGTTCGTCGGTCGTGATCTCGTGAAGATCGACGTCGCTCTCCTTCAGCTTGAACTCCTCGAACTTGCCGCGCAGCAGGCCCAGCGTGAGCCTGGCTCCGTACATCGGGATCTTCGGCAGCAGCCGCAGCATGTACGGCAAGCCGCCGATGTGGTCCTCGTGCCCGTGCGTCAGCACCCACCCCTTGATCTTGTGGGCGTTCTCGACCACCCAGTCGATCCGGGGCACCAGGATGTCGACGCCCAGCATGTCGGCGTCGGGGAAGGCGAGCCCACCGTCGACGAGGAGGACCTCGCCGTCGTACTCGAAGGCGAACATGTTCTTGCCGATCTCGCCCATGCCACCCAACGGGATGATGTTCAGTTTCCTGTCGTTCCCGGCCATACATCTCCTCTCGTGCCGGCCGCCGGGTACGGCGGCCGAACGTGGTGATCCACGTCCATCGCGGCACGCTTCTCATAAGGCTGTGCACCGGTCGGCCTCTGGCGGCCGCGCCGCGTGCGCGCAAGATAGGGTTGCGGGTCGAGGCGCCGGATCAGGCGCGGGAAGGCGTTCGAATAGGTCGCGCGGGTGCGCGTGGATCGCAGATATCGGGTGTCGCGCTCATGCGGCCGTGTGCGGGTGCGCGGGCGGATCCGGCGGCCGGGCGGCGGCTTCGGGGCGCGCCGTCGCGGAAGACGTGCGCGCTCCCTGGGTCGTGCGGGCGACCGGTCGGCGGGCACCCGCCGCCGGTCGGCGGGCACCCGCTGCCGGCCAGCGGGCACCCGCCGCCGGTCGGCGGGCACCCGCCGCGCCCCGCCGCCGGACGGGCGAGACGACGGGCGGTCGGCCCGCCAAGCGGCCGGCGATCAGTGCCTGTCGCGAGGGGGGCGCCGGTCGCCGCGGTCGCCGCCGCGTTCCCGACCGCGTCCGCCACGGCCGCCGCCGCCCCCACGCCCGGCGCGGGGCGCGATCTTCCCTTCGAGCTCGGGCCGGACGAGGTCGATCTTGCCGCGGTCGTCGATGGAGTTGACCTTGACGCGCACCCGGTCGCCCTCCTTGAGGTAGTCCTCGACGCGCTCGACGCGCTCCTCGGCGATCTGGGAGATGTGGAGCAGCCCGTCGGTACCGGGGAAGAGGGTGACGAAGGCACCGAAGTCGAGCGTCTTGGCAACGACGCCGTCGTACTCCTTGCCGAGCTCGGCGGTGGCGGTCATGGCCTCGATCTGGGCCTTGACCTTCTGGGCCACGGCCGAGTCTTCGCTGTAGATCTTCACCGTGCCGTCCTCGGCGACCTCGATCGTACAGCCTAGCGCCTCGAGCTCGCGGATCTGCTTCCCACCGGGTCCGATGACGGTACCGATCTTGTCGGTCGGGATCCTGACCTGGATGATGCGCGGCGCGCGCGGCGAGATCTCGGGGCGCGGCGCAGGGAGCGCCTCGGCCATCTTGCCGAGGATGTGGAGGCGGCCCGCTCGGGCCTGCGCGAGCGCCTCGCGCATGATCTCCGCCGTGATCCCCTTGATCTTGATGTCCATCTGCAGGGCCGTGACCCCGTCGGAGGTGCCGGTGACCTTGAAGTCCATGTCGCCCAGAGCGTCCTCGGACCCGAGGATGTCGCTGAGGACGCGGTAGGCGTCCCCCTCCTTGACCAGGCCCATGGCGATGCCGGCGACCGGCTTGCGCATCGGCACGCCGGCGTCCATCAGCGCCAGGGAGCCGGAGCACACCGTCGCCATGGAGCTCGAGCCGTTGGACTCCAGCGTCTCCGCCACGACGCGCAGCACGTACGGGAACTCGTCCTGGCCGGGCACCATCCGCACGAGCGCGCGGCGCGCGAGGTTGCCGTGCCCGAGCTCACGCCGGGAGGCGCCGCGCAGGCGCTTCACCTCGCCGGTCGAGAAGGGCGCGAAGTTGTAGTGCAGCATGAACTCCTCGGTGTCCTCGAGACCGAGGTCGTCCACGAGCCGGTTGTCGCGCCCGGTACCGAGGGTCGCGACGGACAGGACCTGCGTCTCGCCGCGGGTGAACACCGCCGAGCCGTGCGCCATGGGCAGCACGCCCGTCTCCACCCAGATGGGGCGGATCTGGTCCGGCCGGCGCCCGTCGGTGCGGACGTTCTCCTCGAGCACGAGGCGACGCATCTCCGCCCCTTCGGCCTTGTCGAAGGCGGCCTTGAGCTGCCTGATCCGGACGCCGGCGCCCTCGGCGTCCGCGTCCGGCACCAGTCGCTCGATGATGCCGTCACGAACGGCCTTCACCGCATCGGCGCGCTCGTGCTTGCCTTCGGTCGTCAGCGCGGCGCGCAGGTCCGCCTGGGCCGCCTCGCGCTTCATCGTTTCGATGTCGGCGGGATCGAGCTCGATGGCCGGCTCGAAGCCCGCCTTCTCCTTGCCGACCTCGCTGCGCAGCCGCTCGATGAGCTCGACGACGGGGCGGAGCTGCTGCTGTGCGAACTCGATGGCGCCGACCATCACGTCCTCGGGCAGCTCGTCGGCGGCCGCCTCGACCATCAGGACCGCGTCCTTGCTGGCGGCGACGGTGAGCTCGAGCTGCGACGCGCCCTCGTGGAGCTGCTGCAGCGTCGGGTTGACCACGTAGGCACCGTCGACGTACCCGACCTGGCAGCACGCCGTCGGGCCGTCCCACGGGATGTTGCTCATCGCGATCGCGGCGGATGCGCCGATCGCGCCGAGCGGAGCGGGGTCGTTCACCTGATCGGCGCTGAGCACCGTGATGATGACCTGCACCTCGTTGCGCAGCTGCTTCGGGAACAGCGGGCGGATCTGCCGGTCGGTGATGCGGGCGTTCAGCGTGGCTTGCGTTCCGGGCCGGCTCTCCCGCCGCATGAACGAGCCTGGGATCTTGCCGATCGCGTAGTGCTTCTCCTCGTACTCGACGGTCAGCGGAAGGAACGGCAGCGGCGAGGCGTTGTCGTTCATGTGGGCCGTGACGAGGACCACGGTATCGCCGTAGCGAACGGTGACGCTGCCCGAAACCTGTTTGGCGTACTTGCCCGTCTCGATGACGAGCTCGCGGCCTCCTAGGTCGGTGCCATAGCGTCGATAGCTGGGTAGATTCACGCTCTCTCCTTCGTGGTGCCTACTTCTGCCGTGCTCTTGAGTGCGGCGCCTTCGGTCGGCGCGCGGCGCGCATCGCCGTTCGCCCGCCCCATGAACGCCGCCGGCGAGGCATGGAGGCCCTCGCCGGCACCGTGACGGATGTTGGGAAGCTGGGGTCGAGGTCGAGGGGCGACAGGCACGATACGCGGTGGTGCAAGTCTCAGCGGCGCAGCCCGAGGCTGGCGATGAGCTCCTTGTATCCTTCGTAGTTGGTGCGCTCGAGGTACCCGAGCAGCCGCTTGCGGTGGCCGACCATCTTGAGCAACCCGCGGCGGCCGTGGTGGTCCTGCTTGTGCGCCTGCAGGTGCTGGCTGAGCTCCTCGATGCGAGCCGTCAGCAGCGCGACCTGCACGGCCGTCGAGCCGGTGTCGCGCTCGTCCTTGCCGTACGTGCGGATGATCTCGAGCTTCTTGTCGGCAACCATGGTCATAGATATCAACCTCTCACGTTGCAGTACGTGGTTCCCGCGCGGATCCGGGGGCATAGGCGTCGATACCGCGCCAGAACTCCAACGTGCCAATCTAGCACGTTCGCCGCCCCTTGTCCAAACGAGGGCCCCGCGGCGCGCCGTCGTCGCGGAGGGTCGCGCGCGGGGCGTGGCCCGCGAGACGTCGCGCGCGCGGCGCGACGCTATCCTCGCGCATGAGCATGCGAAGCTTCACCGTCGAGCTGGGTTCCCGCGAGCGCGGCGTACACCTGGTGACCCGCGACGTGCTCCAGGCCGTGGACATCGGCGGCGTCGACACCGGCCTGCTCCACCTGTTCCTGCAGCACACGTCGGCCGCCCTGGCGCTGGGCGAGAACGCATCGCCGGACGTGCGCGCCGACCTGGAGCGCTGGCTCCGCCGCCTGGCGCCGGACGGCGCAGACTACTTCGAGCACACCCTCGAGGGCCCCGACGACATGCCGGCGCACGCCAAGGCGGTCGCGGTGGGCGCGTCGCTCACGTTGCCGGTCCGGCGCGGTGAGCTCGCGCTGGGGCGCTGGCAGGGGATCTACCTGTGCGAGTTCCGTCGCCGCGGAGGACCGCGCCGCGTCCTGGCGACCCTCGCCGCCTGAGGCCGGTCGCCGCGGGCCTCACGGGTGCCGCTGGAACCAGTCCACGATGGCCTCGAGCCGCGCGATGCGGCGGTCGGGCCGCCCCGAGCGGGACAGGTCGTGGCTCTCGCCCGGCACGCGCAGCATCTCCACCTCGGAGCGGCCGAGGCGCTTGAGGGCCGTGAACAGCTGCTCGGCCTGCTCGATCGGGCAGCGCAGGTCCTGTTCGGAGTGGACGATGAGCAGCGGCGTGCTCACGTCGGCGACGTAGCGCAGCGGGCTCTGCCGCCACAGCTCCTCCGTGTGCTCCCAGGGATTGCCGCCCTGCTCCCGCTCGGTGAAACGGGAGCCGATATCGGAGGTGCCGTAGAAGCTCAGCCAGTTGCAGATGCTGCGTTGGGTCACCGCGCTACGGAAACGGTCGCTGTGCGTGACCAGCCAGTTCGTCATGAAGCCGCCGTAGCTGCCGCCCGTGAGGTGGATCGGCGCCTGTGGATCGACGTGTGCGGCGAGCGCGTCCTCGGCGATGGCCAGCACGTCGCCCGCGTCGCCCCCGCCGTAATCGCGCAGCACGGCCCGCACGAAGTCGCTGCCGTAGCCGGTGCCGCCGCGCGGGTTGCCGTAGACCACCGTATAGCCGTTGGCGGCCAGCAGCTGGAACTCGAACTCGAAGCCATATCCGTAGTTGGTGTGGGGCCCGCCGTGGACCTCGAGCACCAGCGCATGGTCGCGACGCGGGCGCGACGGTTGCAGGGTCCAGTACTCGAGCTCGGTGCCGTCGGAGGCACGGGCCACGCGCGGGTCGGATGCCGGCCGCAGGCGCAGCTGGCCCAACAGCGCGCCGTTGGCGTCGCCGATCCGGCGCTCCGCGCCGTTCGCCTCGCGCAAGACGAGCTCACCGGGCTCGGTGGGGGACTCCACGGTCATCAACGCGCGGCCGCCAACCGCCGCGAAGGCGGTGACGACGCGTCGGCCGTCCTGCAGGGGAACGAGCGTGCCGTCCAGGTCGAGGCGCGCGAGCCCAGCCGAGCCACGCCGATTGAGGTTGACGAGCACAGCGTCGTCGCCGTCCCACACGGGATCCTGCGGGTACGCGCCGGAGCGGCTGTCGCCTCCCACGCTGTGAGCGGCGTCCTCGCCTCCGCTCAGCAGGCGGGGCGTGCCGTCGGCGGCGTCGACCGCCCAGGCGCCCGTAGGGCTGCCGAGGTCGTCGGGGTCCGCCGGCGCCAGGAACGCCAGCCGCCGGCCGTCGGGCGAGGGCACGGGCGTTCCCATCCCGAGCTGCGGGGCGCACACGCGCGACACCTCGCGGCTGCGCAGCTCCAGGGCCCACAGCGACGCCCGCATCGCCTCCTCCTCGGCCAGATCGGCGGGGGCCACGAAGTACAGGCGCTCCCCGTCGGGGGAGAACGCCAGGCCGCGCGGCGACAGGGGCAGGTTCGTGAGCTTCCGCGGAGCGCCGCCACGGAGGCCGACGAGGTAGATCTGCGCCTCGAGGTCGGGGAGGAAGCCGGCGCCATCGGCGCGGTAGTGCAGGCGGGAGATGCGGCGCGGCGTTCCGCGCTCGCCGGCCGCGTCGGTCCAGGTGCCGCGACTGACGAACGCGACACGGCGCTCGTCGGGGTGCCACACGAACTCCTGCACGCCGGCCGCGAGGTCGGTGAGCGCCTCGGACTCGCCACCCGCGAGGTCCATCACCTTCAGCTGGCGCTTGTCCTCCTCGCGCTCCTGGCCGAGGAAGGCGAGGCGGCGGCTGCGCGGCGAGAAACGCGGCCGCGCGTCGCCGAAAGGCGACGCCGTGAAGGCGCGCCCGGTGCCGCGCGCCAGGTCGTAGACGTGCACGCGCCCGCGGTAGCGGGGCGGGGCGTCGTCGCGGTCACGCACGATGCGGGTCACGACGGCGGCGCCCGAGCGGCCGTCGGGCGACAGCTGGGGGTCGGAGACGAAGGCGAGGTCGAGCAGGTCGGACGGGCGCGGTCGGCGGGGCATGCTACCTCCTAAGGTGGCGTCGGCGAAGGCGCTCAGGAGCGCAGCGCGTCGCGCGCCTGCTGGATGACGTAGATCAGGATGCCGGCGGCGACGGACGCATTGAGCGACCCCACCCGCCCCCGCATGGCGATGGCGACGGTCTCGTCGCAGCGCTCCCGCACGAGGCGCCGCAGGCCGCTCCCCTCGGAGCCGATCACGAGCGCCGCGTCACGGTCCCAATCGACCGCCTCCGGCGCCACCGCCCCCTCGAGCTCGGCGCCGTAGACCCACACGTTGCGTTCCTTGAGCTCCTCGATGGTGCGAGGCAGGTTCGTGACCTGGACGATTGCGAGGTGGCTGGTGGCGCCCGCGGCGGCCTTCGCGACGAGCGGCGACAGGCGCGCGCTGCGGCGTTCCTCGGTGACCACTCCGTGGGCTCCCAGCGCCTCGGCGCTGCGGATGATGGCGCCGACGTTGCGCGGGTCGGTGAGATGGTCGAGGAGCACCAGCAGGAGCCGCTCGCCCGCGGCCTCGGCCCGGGCGTAGCAGGCGTCGAGCGTGGCCAGCGGGACCTCCGGCAGCTCGGCGGCGACGCCCTGGTGGGAGGTGGTGCGAAGGGCCCGGTCGAGCTCGATGCGCGGCACCTCCTCGAGCGGAACGCCGGCGCGGCGCGCGAGGCGACGGAACTCCTCGACGGTGGCGGGCCGTACGCCGCGCGCGATCAGGACGCGCCGCGCCTGCCCCTGCTTGAGGGCCTCCAGCACGACGTTGCGGCCGTAGACGAGCATGGCGCGAGTATACGTGGAGCGGCGGCTCGGGCGCGCCGGTCAGGTCGGCAGGCCGAGGTCGGCGAGCGCGGCGCGCGCCGCGTCGCGGTCGCGCGCGAGCTGCGCCTTGAGGTCCTCGATCCCGTCGAAACGGCGTTGGAGGCGCAGCAGCGCGTGGAAGCGCGTGGTGACCTCCTTGCCGTAGAGCTCGTCGCCGTCCTCCGGGTAACCGAAGAGGTGCACCTCGAGGGAGGGCGGCGCGTCGGGGAACGTCGGGCGCGGTCCTACGTTGGCCATGCCGCCGAAGGTGCGGCCGTCGACGCGCGCCGTGACGGCCAGCACGCCCAGCGGGAGCGCCTTGCGGTCGTCGGTCATGACGTTCGCGGTGGGGAAGCCGAGGGTGCGGCCGCGCCGTTGCCCCTCGCTCACGCGGCCGCGTGCCCGGTAGGGCGCGCCCAGGAGCTCGTTGGCGCGCGCCACGTCTCCGGATGCGAGGTGCTCGCGGATGCGCGACGACTTCACGGCCTCGCCTCGGAGCGTGCGCAGCCCGAAGGCCTCGAGGTTCTTTGCGACGGGGGAGAGGTCGTCGAGCCCCCCCACCCTGCCGTGACCGAAGCGGAAGTCCTCCCCGACGATGATCAAGTGGGGCGCGAGGCGTTCGAGCTGGGCGACGAACCGCTCCTTCGGGGTGAGGGCGTAGTCCCGGCTGAAGGGGATCGAGACGACGGCGCCCGGCTCGTAGGCGGCGAGCAGCTCGAGCTTCTCCTCGGCGCTGCTGAGGAAGGTGGCGCGGCCGAACACCACCTTCGCAGGCGGGAAGAACGTGACGATGACCGACGGCAGGCCGAGCTCGCCGGAGACCTCGCGCATGCGTTCGAGCAGCATCCGGTGCCCGAGGTGGACGCCATCGAAGTTGCCGATCGACAGCACGACGCGGGAGAGCTCGAGCTCGTCCGGATCGTGAACGACGTTCACGGCTCGAGCCCCAGCAGCGCCAGCGCGTGCCGCAGTCCCAGCAGGGTCACCCCGCTCGTCGCCAGCTCGCCGCGCGCCACGCGGCGCCAGGCGTCCTGGACGTCCAGCCATGCCACGCTGAGGTCTTCGTCCTCGTCGGGCTCGCCCTGCGCCGGCCGGAGGTCGGTCGCCTGGTACAGGTAGACGGCCTCGTCGCTGAACCCGGGCGACGCGTACAACCTCGTGACCGGCGTCATGGGGCCGTCGAGGCCGACCTCCTCGGCGAGCTCCCTGTGGGCGGCCTGCTCGGGCGTCTCCCCGGGCTCGATGAGCCCTGCGGGGAGCTCCCAGGTCCGTCCGCCGATGGCGGGGCGCTCCTGGCGCACCCCCAGGGCCTCGCGGCCGCGGAGCGCGAGCACCGCCACGGCATCGGCGTGCTCGACCACCTCCCAGCGGTCGTCGAGCTTCGACAGCGTGAGGATCTTGCCGCGGTAGATCTCCTGACGCATGCTCCTCCCGGGGCGCGCTCGGCGCCGCCGGTCAGCGTACCAGACGCGCGATGTTAGCGGTCGCGCCCGTCTTCGCGCGGGCCCCCGCGCGAGCGGCCGGGGCATTGGCCCCGGCCGCGGCTCGAGCACGAGGCAGGGGGCGGCTCAGTTCTCGCCGCTCTCGGGGTTGTAGCGCAGGAAGGCGGGGATGTCGTAGTTGCTCGGGTCGTAGCTGCGCCCGCCGGCGGCCGCGCGGAGGTGCGTCGGCCGCAGCACCTTCGTCTGCGGCGCGGAGTCGAAGCCCGCCGCGATGACGGTGACGCGCACCTCGTCGGCGGCATCCTCGTCGTAGGTGACGCCGAAGAGCACGTTGACGTCCTCGACCTCGGTCGCCTCGCTGATCTTCTCGACGATCTCGTGGGCGTCGAAGAGGGTGAGGTCCTCCGAGCCCGTGATGTTGATCAGCAGGTTGCGCGCCCCCTCCACGCCCCGAGCGAGCAGCGGGCTGTGCGTGGCGGTGTTGGCCGCCTCGTCGGCGAGCTTCTCGCCGCGCCCGGCGCCGATCCCCATCAGGACGGTGCCGGCGCCCTGCAGCAGCGCCTTGACGTCGGCGAAGTCCACGTTGATCATGCCGGGCATGTTGATGACGTCGCTGATGCCGCGCACCCCGTGATACAGGACCCGGTCGGCGACACGGAAAGCGTCGGTGAGCTTGACCTTGCGATCGAGCGCGGAGAGCAGGCGCTGGTTCTCGACCACGATGAGGGCGTCGACCTTGTCCTCGAGCCGGCGCAGGCCGTCCTCGGCCTGGCGCATGCGCTTCGGACCCTCGAACAGGAACGGGCTGGTCACGACGGCGATGGTGAGCGCCCCGAGCTCGCGCGCCACCTCGGCCACCACCGGCGCGCTCCCCGTGCCCGTTCCGCCGCCCATGCCGGCGGTGATGAACACCAGGTCGCAGCCGCGCAGCGCCTCGCCGATGCGGTCACGGTCCTCCAGCGCGGCCTGCTCCCCGATCTCGGGGTTGGCGCCCGCGCCGAGTCCCTTGGTGATGTGGTCGCCCATCTGGATGCGGGTGTCGGCCAGGCTGGTGGCCAGGACCTGCGCGTCGGTGTTGGCGGCCACGAACTCCACGCCGCGCAGGCCGGTCTCGATCATGCGGTTGACGGCGTTGTTGCCACCACCGCCGAGTCCTATCACCCGTATGACCGCATTCTCGTTGCTCATGCTCACGTCCTCACCCTCCCCGTTGCCTGCCTGCTCGCCTCAGAAGAAGTCCTTCAAGATATTGCGGATGCTGCCGAAGATCCCGCCCAGACGCCCCTCCTCCTTCACCGGTCGCGGCGCGGCGGGGACCGCGACCTGTTCCTGGGCCATGCCGAAGCGCACGAGGCCGACGGCGGTGGCGTGGGCTGGGCTGGCCACCACGTCCGCCAGGCCCGACACGCCTTCGGGCTTGCCGATGCGCACCGGCAAGCGGAAGCGGTCGGTCGCGACCTGCTCGATGCCGGGCATGAGCGACGCTCCGCCCGTGATGACGACGTTTCCCGCGAGGAGCTCGAGCGCCCCCATGCGTTGCTCGATGTTGCGCTTCACGAGGTCGAGGATCTCGACCACGCGCGGCTTGATGACCTGCGCCAGCTCGAACGTCGAGATCGACGCGGTGTACGAGGGGTTCGCGACCTCCAGCTCGACGTCGCGATCGGCCAGCTCGGGGAGGGCGACGCCGTAGCGCCGCTTGACGCGCTCGGCCTCGTCGGGCGGGATGCGCAGCAGCTGGCTGATGTCCTGCGTGATGTGATCGCCGCCCAGCGGGATGACCGCCGAGTGCGCCAGCGTGCCGCGGCGGAAGACGCCCACGTCGGTGGTGCCGCCGCCGACGTCGATGAGGAGCGTGGTCAGCTCCTGCTCCGCGGCCTGCAGCACGGCCAGGCCCGACGCGAGTGCCTGCACGACGAGCCCGTCGACCGCGACGTCGGCGTCGCTGGCGCAGCGCTTGAGGTTCTGCAGCGGCCCCTGCGCGCCGGCCACGATGTGCACGTCCACCTCGAGCCGCACGCCCGACATCCCCACCGGGTCCTTGATGCCGTCGTTGCCGTCCACCACGTACTCCTGCGGGATGACGTGGATCATGTCCATGTTGGCCTCGAGCGGCACGGCCCGGGCGTTCTCGATGCAGCGCTCGATGTCGGCCCGCGTGACCTGCTGGCCGCGACGGATGGCCGCCATGCCGTGGCTCGTGAGCGCCTTGAGGTGGCTCCCGGCCACGCCCACCCAGGCCGAGTGGACGGGCACGCCGGCGACCCGCTGGGCGGCCGCGATCGACTGGCGGACCGACGCGATGGTCCGCTCGAGATTGACCACGACGCCCTTTCGGAGCCCGTCGCTGGGGACCGTGCCCTCGCCGATGATGTCGAGAACGCCGTCGGCGGCGACCTCACCGATCACGGTGCAGATCTTGGTGGTCCCGATGTCGAGGCCGACGATGATGCGTTCGTCACTCATGCGCCTTGCTCACTCCCCAGGGGTACACCGCGACGCGCCCCCCGCGGCGGCTCTCGAAGGCGGCCCATTGCTCCCGCAAGGCTTCCGCGCTAGGTGTAAAAAGCGACGTCCCCGTCAATTGAATCTCGAATCCCTCTGGCGAGTAGCTTATCACTTCGGGAGCATACGGTTGGAGGAGGGAGAGGAGCTCCAGCGCCTCGGACACCCGCGGCGAGCCCCACCCTTCGACACGCGGCAAGCCGTCCACCTCCTCGGGGCGTACGCCCGTAAGGACTGTACCATCGGCCGCCCAGGTGGTGGCGCCGTCCGTCAGCGCCGGCTCGCGTTCCGCGACGGTGATCGACACCGTGTCGGGCCAGTGCTTGAACACCCGCACGCTGCGGATCCACGGGTCCCGGGTCAGGCCGCGGATGCGGCGGCTGGTGATCCACAGGAAGGGATCGCCGGGCGCGACGTCGGCCAGGCGCAGCACGTCCTCGCGGGCATAGTGGCGTTCTCCGCTCACCTCGATGCGCGCGACCTGCGGCACGAAGCGGCTGGCCACGAGGGCCCCGGCGCACACCACCAGCAGGACGAGCAGGACGATCCTCACGCGAACCCCCACAGCCGCCACTCGAGCTCGAGCGGTGCGCCGCCGCAGGCCGCGACCCGCTCCCGGACCCGACGCAGCAGCTCGCACACGTCGCGGGAGCTGGCGTTGCCCAGGTTCACGATGAAGTTGCCGTGCTCGAGCGCCACCATCGCGTCGCCGACACGGAGGCCCTTGAGACCGGCCGCGTCGATGATGCGCCCGGCGCTGTCGCCCTCCGGGTTCTTGAACGCGCAGCCCGCCGATTTCACCTTCGGTTGCCCCTTGCGGGCGGCGTCGACGCCGTCCATGGCCGCCTGCACCCGCTCCGGGGTCGAGGGGCGGAGGCGCAGGCGGGCTCGCGTCACGACGGCGCCGACCGGGAGCTCGGCATGGCGGTAGGCGAGGTGGAGGTCGGCGGCGGGGAGGCGCTCGAGCCGTCCGCCCGCGTACAGCTCCACCTCCTGCAGGGTGTCGCTCAGCTCCCCGAAGCGCGTCCCGGCGTTCATCGCGACGGCGCCGCCGATCACGGCGGGCACGCCGAGGAGCCCCTCGAGCCCCGACAGGCCGAGGCGTTGCGCGCGCCGCACGACGCCGGGCAGCGGGGTGGCCGCCCCCAGCCACACGTCGGCGCCGCCGTCCGCTGCCCGGGCGGCCTCGCCCACGGCGCGCACGTCGTTGTACGTGCGCCCCAGCCGCACCACGCGTTCGCGCACGCCGGCGTCGGACACCAGCACGTTCGATCCGTTGCCCAGCACGAGGTAGGGCTCGGCCGTCGCCCGCTCGAGTCCGGCCTCGTCCTCGACGGTCCACACCTCGGCGGGCCCGCCGACCCTCAGGGTGGTGAGGGAGCTCAGGGGAACGCGCACGACCTCAGCCTGCACGGCTTCGCGCGCCCCCTTCCCCCGCGCCGGGCGCCGCCTCTCGGCCGGTGAGCGCCGCCGCGACCTTCCACACGTCCCCGGCGCCGAGCGTGACGATCAGGTCGGAGGGGGCCACGCTCTCGCGCAGGTAGCGCGTGGCCGACGCGAGATCGTGGCGGCAGGCGCTGACCCCGAGCTGACGCACGCGCTCGATGATGCGCTCGACCCAGGCGCCGGGGATGGCGTTCTCGCCGGCGGCGTAGATGTCGAGCACGATGACCTCGTCGGCCAGCGCGGCGGCCTCGGCGAGGGCGCGCCAGTGGCGCGCCGTTCGCACCCACCGGTGCGGTTGCAGCACGGCGCGCACGCGACGGCCCGTCGCGCGCGCGGCGCGCAGCGTGACGGCGACCTCGGTCGGGTGGTGGGCGTAGTCGTCGACCACCCACGCCCCGCCGACCTCGCCCCAGCGCTCCCAGCGGCGCCCCACCCCGCCGAAGGTCGCGAGGGCATCGAGGCCGCCGCCGGCGTCGTAACCGGCGAGCTCCACCGCGGCCAGTGCGGCGGCGGCGTTGAGGGCGTTGTGGCGCCCGGGGACCGCCAGCCGCACGGCGAGCGGGTCGCGCCCGGGCCGCTGCAGCGTGAACGCGCTCGAATCGGCCGCGAGGTCGAGGTCGCGCATGCGGTAGTCGGCATCGTCGGCCTCGCCGTACGCGTGAACGGCGCGGTGCGCGCCGACGAGCTGCCGGAGGCCGGGCCAGTCGGCGCAGACCAGCAACCGCTCGGAGGCGAGCGCGAAGCTGCGCGCGGCGGCCTCGAGGTCGGCGAGGGTGGCGTGGTAGTTGCGGCGCTCGCTGTACTCCTCGCCGGCGATGTGGTCGTCCTCGAGGTTGGTGATGACGCCGATCGCGGAGCGCAGGCGCGCGAAGCCGGGATCGGACTCGTCGACCTCCGCGACCATCCACGGTCCGCGCCCGAAGCGCACGTTGCCGTCGATGGCCGCCAGCCGCGCCCCGACGTGCACGGACGGGTCCTGGTCGAGCCCGAGCAGCAGCGTCGCCACCATGGCCGTCGTGGTGCTCTTGCCATGGGTCCCGGTGACGGCGATGGTGCGGCGCTGCTCGAAGAGCTCCCCGAGCAGCTCGATGCGCTTGATGACGCGCGCGCCGCGCTCGCGCGCCGCCAGGAGCTCCGGGTGGTCGTCGGGCACGGCCATGCTGCTCACGAGGACGTCCGCGTCGCGGGCGTGATCGGGGTCGTGGCCGACGTCCGCGCGGATGCCGGCGCGCCGCAGGCGCTCGAGCACCGGGCCGTCGACGGCGTCGCAGCCGCTCACGCGGTACCCCTCGCGGTGGAACCAGAGGGCGAGGCCGTGCATGCTCACGCCCCCGATGCCCATGAAGTGCAGGTGTTCGCTCAGGTCGGGGCTCATGCGTCGGCGCCTCGCGGGTCGCCGCCGGGCGCGTCGCCGGCGGGATGGGGTGTGGGGTCGGGGGTGGGTCTCGTGGCGGCCTTGCCGTCGCGCCGGTCGTCCGGCCGGTCGTCGTGCGGGTCTTCGTGCGGGCCGTCGTGCGGGTCGTCGTGCCGGTCGTGCCGGCGGGGCGGCGGCGGGGCGGACGTATGGCGATCCCCGAGGAAGCCGACGAGCACGTCGACGACGGCGTCGGCGGCCCCGCGCGGGCTGCGCTCCGCGGCCGCGGCGGCCGCGGAGCGCAGGGTGGAGGGCTCGAGCATCTCCGCCCACACGCGGGGCAGGTTCTCCAGGTCGCGTTCCTCGACCAGCCGACCCGCGCCCGCGGCCTCGACCGCCCGGGCGTTGTGCAGCTGGTGGTCCTCGGCGGAGCTCGGCAGCGGGACCATGAGGAGCGGCACCCCGTGGAAGGCGGCATCGCTCACCGTACTCACGCCGGCGCGGGTGATGGCGAGGTCGGCGGCGGCGAAGGCGCGCGCGGCGTCGACGTAGGGCACGACCCGGTAGCGTGGGAGGTCGGCCACGGCGCCGGCCGTGACCTCCGACCAGCGCTCGCCGCTCGCGTGCAGGACGTGCAGGTCGGCCTGCATGCCGGGGGGCAGCGCGCGGTACGCCGCCGGTACGGCGCGATTGAGCGCCATCGAGCCCTGGGAGCCGCCCATCACGAGCGTGACGGGCCCGCGCTGCGGCAGTCCCCAGCCCGCGCGCGCGTCGGCACGGTCCGCCAGCACCTCGCGCACCGGGAACGGCACGACCGTGGTCGCGCGCGCTCGCCGCAGCCAGCGCCGCGCCTCGGGCTGCGCCAGCACCACCGTGCGGGCGCTCGCCGCGAACCAGCGCGTCACGCGGCTGGGCAGCGCGTTGCCCTCGTGCAGCACCAGCGGGGTGCCGCTCACCGCCGCCCCGAGGCAGCCGGGGAAGGACGCGAAGCCCCCGAAGCCCACCACCAGACGCGGCCGTGAACGGAGCACGGCGCGCACGCCGCCGAACGTGCCGGCGGCCGCGCGCAGCGCCTGCCAGGGGTCGGGGCGCTGTCTGTCCCACTTGCCCGCCGGCACGCCTTCGAACGCGAAGCCGGCCTCGGGCACGAGGCGCGCCTCCATGCCGCCCGCCTGCCCCAGGAAGCCCACCTCGAGCCCGCGCTCGCGCGCCGCTCGCGCGACGGCGAGGGCGGGGTAGATGTGTCCTCCCGTCCCGCCGGTGGCGAAGAGCAGGTCGAGGCCGCCGCCGCGCGTCACGGTGCCACGCCCTCGGAGCGCGCCTGGCGGTACGCGCTGTGGATGAATCCCGTCGCGATCGAGACCGACAGCAGGCTGTTCAGCCCGTAGCTGACGAACGGCAACGGGATGCCCGTGATCGGCAGGAGCCCGGAAGCGACGAGCAGGTTGAGCGCGGCCTGCCCGCCGATGTAGGTACATGCCCCCGCGGCCAGCAGGCTGCCGGGTCCCTTCACGGCGGCGGCGATGGCGAGGCCACGCCCGACGAGCACGACGAACAGCACGACGATCGTGAGGATGCCGACGAGGCCGAGCGATTGACCGACGGAGACGGAGATCATGTCGGTGTCGGCCTCGGGCACGCGCACCGGACGACCCGGACCGATCCCCGTGAGGCCGGCCTTGGTGAGGGCGCGCCGGGCGGCGAACGCCTGGTAGCTCACGCTCGAGGTCTCCTGCTGCCCGCCCCACAGGTCGGCGAAGCCGGTGATGCGCTCCTGCAGGTAGTGGAACTGGCTGAGGTAGGGGCCGGCCACCAGCAGCGCGACGAGCGCCGCAGCCGTGCTGATGGACACGAGGCGGGCGATGGTGGTGCCCGCCGCCAGCATGATGGCGAAGGCCAGGGCGAAGAGGAACAGGGCGGTGCTCACGTCGGGCTCGGCCACGATGAGGCCGGCGGCGAGCCCGATGACCAGCATCGGCCGCCAGATCTGCCAGTTGCCCAGGTGGTTGTGGAAGAAGGCCGTCAAGTACGCGACCACCACGACCTTCATGAGCTCCGACGGCTGCAGCGACAGGGGGCCGATCACCAGCCAGCGGGTGCTGTCGCTGCCCGCCGGCGACACGCCCACCACCAGCACCGCGGCCAGCAGGACGAGCAGCGTGACGTACGCGAACGGCGACCAGCGCACGAGCGTCTTGGGGCGCAGGTGCGCGACGATCACGGTCACCGCGATCCCCACGAGGAACCGCACGGCGTGTTCGACGGCGCTTCCGGGGGCGGCCGCCGCGACCCCGAGGATCCCGAGGGCACCGAGGAGGAGCTGAACGGTCAGGATGAGGGGGTCCATCGCGCCTCCTCCGTGCGCCGCTGGTCGCGTGCCAGCGCCTCGACCGCGTCCCGGAAGGCGCGCGCTCGGTCGGTGTAGTCCTCGAACTGGTCGAACGATGCGGCGAGCGGAGCGAGCAGGACGCACCCCGACCCGCCGTGGTGGCGCAGGAGGTAGGCGTGCGCCTCGCGCACGGCGCGCTCCATGGCCCGCCGTCCGTCGCGCTCGTCGACGACGCGCGTGTGCGTGTCGGGCGCGAACGCGTCGGCGAAGGCGGGACCGGCGTCGCCGACGCCGAGCAGCAGCGCCACGCGCTCGCCCACCAGTGCGTGGAGGCCGCTCACGTCCGCGCCCTTCGCCTGGCCGCCGGCGATCCACACGAGCGGTCCGGGCGTGGCGGCGAGCGCCGCCCGGACCGCCAGGGGGCGGGTGGCGATGGAGTCCTCGATGAAGCTCACGTCGCCCACGCGTCCGGCGTGGGCGTAGCGCCCCGGGAGGCCGGTGAACGAGGCCAGGGCGGCCGCGAGCTGGAGCGTTCCGACGCCGAGCGCGCGGCATGCCAGGGCCACCGCCAACGCGTTGGCCACCTGGTGGTCGCCGATCACCTGGAGGGCGTCGACGCCCTGCAGCGGCTCGCCGTCGAGCAGCAGCAGGCCGCGCTCACGGTCGAGGGCGGCGTCGGCCGTGTGCTCGAGCGAGAAGCCGCGCGTGGTGGCCCGCGAGTCCGAGGCCCAGGCGCGCGCGACCGCGTCGTCGTCGTTGAACACGAACACGTCGCCGGGGCCGAGGTTCCGCACCAGGTTGTGCTTGGCGGCGTGGTACGCCGCCACGCTGCCGTGGCGGTCGATGTGATCCTCACCGAGGTTGAGCACCACCGCGACGGCCGGTCGGAAGGTCGGGCAGCGCTCGAGTTGGAACGAGGACATCTCCGTCACGAGCGTCGCCCCGGGTCGCGCGACCTCGGCCAGGGCCGGGTCGATGTTTCCGCCGGCCACCGCGTCGATGCCGGCCGACGCGAGGGTGTCGGCGATCCAGCGGGTGGTGGTCCCCTTGCCTGCCGTGCCGGTGACGCCCACGTAGGTCGCGTCGATGGTGCGCCACACCCACTCGACCTCCCCGATGACCTCGACGCCGCGCTCGCGCAAGACGGTGAGGTCGGGGTGGTCCCAGGCGACGCCGGGCGCCGCGATGCACACGCGCGCGCGACCGCGCAGGGGGTCGCCCAGGCGGCGCGCGCCAACGGCGAGCGCCGCCTCGACGTCGGCGCCGTCCTGGCGGCGCTCGAAGAACTCGATCGCGTGGCCCTGGCGCGCCGCGAGGCGCGCCGCGGCCAGACCGCTGCGGCCGAGGCCGTAGACGAGGACCGCGGCGTCGGCGCCGCCCGGGCCCGGTCGAGCCGTGGCGCTCACGACCGGCCCGTCAGCAGGGACACGGTCAGCGCGGTCGTCGCGGCGGTGACCAACCAGAAGCGCAGGACGACGCGGGTCTCGGGCCAGCCGGAGAGCTCGAAGTGGTGATGAAGGGGGCTCATGCGCAGCAGACGGCGCCCGCCGGTGGCGCGGAAGTAGCCGACCTGCACGATCACGGACAGCACCTCCAGCACCGGCACGAGCGCCAGCAGGGGAAGGTACCACACCGCCCCCTGGCGGATCGCGAGCCCGGCGAGGGCGGCGCCGAGCGCCTCCGAACCCACGCCCCCCATGAACACCCGGGCCGGGTGCGCGTTGTACCACAGGAATCCCAGCAGCGCGCCGAGCAGCGCCGTCGCCCACGGCGAAGCCAGGAACGGCACCAGCATGATCACGGACATCCCGCCTGCGAGGCCGTCGAGGCCGTCGCTGAAGTTCAGTGCGTTGACCGCGCTCACGACCACGATGCTGTACGCCAGCACGTCGAGCCATGGCACGCCCAGCAGGCTGTGCCCCGCGGCGACGGCCCAGCCGCCGTAGGCCAGGCCCACGGCCCCCTGCGCCAGCAGGCGGTAGCGTGCGAGCAGCCCGGTGGTGGCGTCCTCGCCGCGCGCGGCCCGGCGCTTGCGCCCGAGCGCCAGCAGGTCGTCGGCGAGCCCGATGCCCGCGCTGGCGACCACGAGCAGCACCGTGGGGAGCTCCGCGGCGGGGTCGGGCGAGCGCAGGAGCCACACCGCGATGGCGGCCACCAGCACCGCGATCCCGCCCATCGTCGGCGTGCCCTCCTTGCCGAGGTGGCTCCTCGGGCCCGCGCCGCGCACGGACTTGCCCCAACCGAGGCGGCGGGCGAGCTGGATGAAGATGCCGCTGAGGAGCAGCCCGAAGGCGGCGCCGAGCAGGGCGGTCACGGCGTGCCTCCGGCGTCGGCGCCCGCCGCCACGAGCTCCTCGAAGGCCCGCACCAGGCGTTCGAGACGCATCCCGCGGGACGCCTTGAAGAGCACGGTCCCGCGCCGCGGCAGGGTGCGCAGCATCGGCAGGGCATCCTCGACCGCGGCCGCGTGGAGGGCAGCGGGGTTCGCCTCGAGCACGGCGCGGCTGGCCGGGCCGACCGCCAGCACGGCGTCGAGGTCGCTCGTCGCAGCCCCGAGCTCGAGGTGGTGCCTGCGGCTCTCGTCGCCGAGCTCCAGCATGTCCCCGAGCACGGCCGTGTGCGGCGGCGGCGAGATGCGCAGCACCTCGAGGGCCAGCGCCGCCGAGGCGGGATTGCTGTTGTAGCTGTCGTCGAGCACGATGACGGGGCCGACACGCCGGCGCTGCAGCCTGCCGGGTTCGAGCCGGGCTCCCGCGACCCGTCTCGCCGCGAGCTCGACGTCGACGCCCAGCATCTCCGCCATCGCGATGGCGGCCAGGGCGTTCGCCACCATCGCCTTGCCGGCCAGCGGCAGGTGCAGGCGCAGGCCGCGGTACGACAGATCCGTGCCCAGCTCGTCGAACGACATCCGGCGGGCGGGCACCAGGCCGGGCAGGCTCGGCGGCGGCTCGTCCTCGTCGAGCACGGCGTAGGCGGTAACGCCGCGGCGAAGCTCGAGCGGCAGGGCCCGGTACGCCTGCAGGCTCGCGAGGCGCACGCCCCCGACGGAGGTGAGGAGGGTGGCCTTCTCGCGCGCCACGGTGTCGAGCGAACGCAGCCCGTCGAGGTGGCTGGGCGCGATGGAGGTGAGCAGCGCGTCGGTCGGCGCGGTGAGCGCGACCAGGCGGGTCATCTCGCCCACGTGGTCGATGCCGAGCTCGAGCACGAGCGGCCGGCCGTCGCCCGCCAGGGCGGCGTCGACCAGCGTGGCCGCGAGGGCCCGCTGGGTGTTGAGGTTGCCGGCGGTGGAACGGGCGTCGAGCGCGGCCGCGAGCATCGCCTTGGTGGTGGTCTTGCCGGCCGAGCCGGTCACGCCCACGACGCGGGCGCCCAGCTCCGCGCGGGCGCCGCGCCCGAGTGTGAGAAGCGCGCCTTCCGCATCGGGAACCCGGATGCCGCGCGGGTGCGGCAGGTCGGACACGACGTAGGCCGCCCCGCGGGCCAGGGCCTCGTCGACGTAGGCGATACCGTGACCGTGGCTGCCCGGCAGGGCGAAGAACACGTCGCCGGGGCGCACGTCGGCGCTGTGGAAGGCCACGCCGCGGCCCGGCGGGAGGGACGCCGCGGGGGGCGCTCCGCCGACCAGCGAGCTGACGGCGGCCGCGTCGAGCGCCTTCACAGGAGCATCCTCCATACTCTGACCACTCTACACAACATGCACAACGTGAGCGACCTCCCCGAACGGCCGGCGTGCAGCCCGCCCCTCAGCGGCTCTCCGCGAACGCGACGCTCCCGGGCGCCAGCCCCCAGTGCGCGACGACCTCGCTGCCGATCGCCCTGAACAGCGGCGCCGCGACGTACGTGCTGGTCTTGTTGAGCTTCGGCTTCTGCACGGTCACGATCATCACGACGCGCGGATGCTCGGCCGGGAACATGCCGGCGAAGGTGAGCGCGTAGTCGCCGTCGGTGTAGCGGCCCAGCTGCCGGTCGAAGATGTCGGCGGTGCCGGTCTTGCCCGCTACGCTCATGCCGGGGATCTTCGCGTCGCGCAGGCTGCTCGCCTCGACCACGTGGATGAGCATCGAGCGCACGCTCTGGGCGATCTCCGGCGCCAGGATGCGGTGCGGGGGCGGGACCTCCTCCGTGTCCACGAGGCGCGGCGGCACGTAGACGCCGTCGTACGCCAGCACGGTGTAGGCGGCCGCGAGCTGGAGGGGTGTGGTGCTGACGTTCTGCCCGATGGTGTTGGAGGCCTGGTCCTGGGGCACCCACTTCTGCCAGGCGTTGAGCAGGCCGGAGCGGGTGAAGGTGCTGTGGAGGTCCATCGCCTGGCCGAAGCCGTAGCGGCGGAGCCAATCGTGCAGCTCCTGCGGCGTGAAGCGCCAGCTCAGGTTGATCATGCCGGAGTTGCTGGAGTAGCGCAGGATGTCCGGGATGTCGAGCCGTGGGTCGTGGTACGCGACGTCATGGAACGTCTTGTCGCCTACGCGGATGCTGGGGGGCGTGTCGATGACCTCGTCCGGGCGGAGCTTGCCCGTCTGCAGCAGGGCGGCCACGACGAACGGCTTCATGACGGATCCGGGCTCGTACTCCTGCACGAACGCGCGGTCGAGCATCTGCGGACGCTGCGCCGAGCGCCACGCGTTCGGGTCGAAGGTGGGGAAGCTGGCGGCGGCGAGGACCCGCCCGGTGCCGACCTCGAGGATGACGGCCGCACCGTTCTCGGCCTCGTACTGGCGGATGGTGTTGGCGAGCTGCGTCTCGGCGGCGGCCTGCATCGTCGGGTCGATCGTCAGGTGGACGTCCTCGCCCGCCTGCAGCCGCGCGTCCATGGTGTACTCGAGCCCCTCGAGGCCGTAGCGCCCGTCGGGTTGCACCGCCCCCGTGAAGCCGAGGAGGTTCGCCGCGAGCGTGCCCTGAGGGTAGTGGCGATCCTCCACCGCCCCGTCGGCCAGGATGGTCCCGTCCGCCGCGAGGATGCGTCCGCGCACCACCTTCTCGACGGGCGGGGCGGGGAACTCGGGCGCGCCGCGCTGCTGTGCCGCGAAGCCGAAGAGGGCGGCGAGCAGCGGCAGGATCAGGAGGACCACCAGCAGGCCGCGACGCGTGAGGTGGAGTTCCTGGGGTTGGCGCTCGCGGACGGGGGAGGTCGTGGTGGGGGTCGTCAGCGCCATAGGGTACGGATCTCCAGACCGGTGTCGGGCGTCGGCGGCGTGGGCGCGGGGGCCGGGGCGACGATGACCAGCGTCGGCGCCTCCGGAGCGGGCACCATGTCGTGGGCCTCGGCCCAGTTGGCGACGGCCAGCGGACCGTCGACCGCGGCCGCCCGCTCGCGCAGGTCCGCGACCTGCGTGAGGAGCGCCTGCTTGGCGTCGAGGAGGTGCAGCTGTCGTTGGTAGACGCGCTGGTTGACGACGCCGGCGGCGGCCAGCACCAGCAGGAGCACGCCGTACAGCGGTAGCGCGGCGCGCAGGCGGCGCATCACGTCGCGGACCTCTCGCCCGCGCGCAGCTTCGCGGCGCGGGCGCGCGGGTTGTCGTTCGTCTCGTCCTCGTCGGCCTCGAGGGGCTTCTTGGTGAGCGGTGTCATGCGCGGCGAGTCCTTCAGGAAGCGCTTGACGATGCGGTCCTCGAGCGAGTGATAGCTGAGCACCACCAGGCGGCCCCCCGGCTCCAGCAACCGTGCCGCGGCCTCCAGCCCCTCCTGGAGCGCGCCCAGCTCGTCGTTGACGTGGATGCGCAGCGCCTGGAAGGTGCGGCGCGCGGGGTGCTGGCGGCGCGGGCCCGGCGGGTAGGCGGACGCCACCACCTCGGCCAGGCGCTCGGTCGTCGTGATGGCCTGTCGCTCGCGCGCCTCGACGATGCGCCGGGCCACGCGGCGGCTGTAGCGTTCCTCGCCGTAGCGCCACAGCAGCGCGGCGAGCTCCTCCATGGCGTAGCCGTTGACGACGTCCGACGCGCTCTCGCCCGAGGCTTGCATGCGCATGTCGAGCGGTCCTTCGTGCCTGAACGCGAAGCCCCGCTCCGACTCGTCGAGCTGCATCGAGGAGACCCCCAGATCGAGCAGGACGCCGGCGACGCGCGGCAGATCGTGCTCGTGCGCGAGCCGTTCCATGTCGCGGAAGTTGCCGGAGGCGAAGGCGAAGCCGGCGCGGTCCGAGAGCGGGCGGGCGTACTCCAGGGCCTGGGGGTCCTGATCGATGCCGAGAACCGACGCTCCGGCGTCCAGCAGCGCGCGGCTGTGCCCCCCCGCCCCGAAGGTCCCGTCGACGATCCAGCGCCCCGGTGCGGGGCGGAGGTACTCCAGGCAGGCCGCCTGGAGGACGGGCACATGCGGCGAGCGCGGGGACGTCGGGGCCGAGCTCATCCCACCAGCTCCCGCAGCAGCTCGGGGGCGGGCGGTTGGGCCTGCACGGCGGAGAGGTTGTTCAGCCAGCGCGCCTCGTTCCACACCTCGAGGCGGTTCGGCGCGCCCGCCACCACCACGTTCCCTTCGATCTCCCCGAAGGTGCGCAGCGACGCCGGGATGGTGATGCGGCCCGCCGAGTCGAGGCGTGCCTTGGAGGCACCGGAGTAGAAGAAGCGCACGAAGTTGCGCGCCTCGGGATCGGTCAGCGGGAGGCTCGTCAGGCGCCCCTCGATGCGGCTCCATGCGCTCAGCGGGAAGACGTAGAGGCACCCCTCCATGCCGCGGGTGACGACCATGCCGTCGTCCACGAAGTCACGGAAGGCCGGCGGCACGATCACCCGCCCCTTGTCGTCCACCGCGTACTGGTACTCCCCGAACGGCATTGCCTCGCGCGCTCCCTCTGGGTGGTCCCGCGGTTCCTCGCGGTCTCGCGACCCCGGCCTGGACCCCGGCCCGCTGGTCGGCCCCGGATGATCGGGTCGGCCCGAGTTTACCACAGATCCCCACAATCCCCCACGCCAATTCCCCACATTCCCATCCTCATGACGCGGTCCCCACCGCAGCCCCACCATCGACACCGTTTCGGTCCGACACGCCCACCGCCTCCCCGGAGGCGCGCGGGCCGGGGAGGCGGGCCGGGGGCGCCGGCGCGAGGGGCTGGGGCCGCCGTGTTCGGCGGGCTCGGGGGCCGCACGACGGGGGTCCTCGACGCGCGCCCGAGGGGAGGGGGCACGCAAGAAGATGGGCGGCCCTCGCGGGCCGCCCTGCAGGTGGGCTTGTAAGCCGGGTTCTGTCACCCGTCGGACGCGTCGCGCCCGTCGGGCGTCTGGCCATCTATCTGGGACGCGCGTCGCCGCGCGCCTCTAGCGGTCAACCCGGAGATCGTAGCGAGCCGGGCAGGCTCTCTCTCCCTATCGGACCTTGCACCGGGTGGGGTTTACCCAGCTGCCCCTGTTGCCAGGGGCACTGGTGCGCTCTTACCGCACCGTTTCACCCTTACCGCCGCGCGCGGCGGGGCCCACCCTCGCGGGCCGGGCCCGCCTGCGCGCGGAGGCGGTCTGCTTTCTGTTGCACGTGCCGTCGCCTTACGCGCCCAGCCGTTGGCTGGCACCCTGCCCTTCGGTGCCCGGACTTTCCTCGATCGCGCCCCGGCGAACCGGAACCCGACCGCGGCCAGACCGCCCACACTGCAAGCCCCGACTCTACCACGGCACCCCGTCTCGGGGGCGGGCGCGCCACGCGAACGGGGAGGGGCGCCGCGCGCCCCTCCCCGTTCGCCATCGGATCGGTCGCGGCCCGCGCCGCGCCCTCACCGGTTCTCGCTACTGGGTCCGGTAGTCCGTGACCTGGATCTGCCCGTCGATGATCTGCTGCTTGATCTTGTCGACCTGATCGACGAGCGACTGCGGGATGAGCGGCTTGTTGTACTCGTCCAGCGCGTAGTCAACGCCCCCCTCGGCCAGGCCGAGGTTCTGCGTGCCCGCGGTGAAGGTGCCGTTCACGACGTCCATCGCCGCGTTGTAGGAGGCCACGTCGACCCGCTTGAGCATGCTCGTGAGGCCGTGGTTGAGCGTCGAGGGGTCGCTGTCGGTGTCGCCGCGCGGGTTCTGGTTGCTGTCGACGCCGATGAAGAACAGCGGCTGGTCGCCCGGCTTGCACTTCGCCTTGTCGGCGGAGCTGAGCGGCACGTCCTTGATCTGGTCGGCGAGCGGCGACGCACGCAGGCTGCCCGACGGCGTGTAGCACGCCTTCTCGTTCACGAAGTCGATCACGCCGTTACCCGACGCGCCGGCGGCCGCGTAGATGATGTCGGCGCCCTGAGCCTGCTGCGCCGTGGCGAGCTCCTTCGCCTTGGCCGGGTCGTTCCAGGCGTCGGGCGTCACGCCGACGTAGTTGCTGATGATGCGGCAGTCCGCGCAGGCCCCCTTGACGCCCTCCTGGTAGCCGAGGTCGAAGGCGTGGATGAGCGGGATGTCCATGCCGCCCACGAAACCGACGACGCCCGTCTGGGTGAGCGTGCCCGCGATGTAGCCGACCAGGTAGCTGCCCTCGTGCTCCTTGAACAGCACGCTGCGCACGTTCGGACCCTCCACGGCCGCGTCGATGAGCACGAAGCTCGTGTCGGGGTACTCCTTCGAGACCGCCGCGATGGCGTCGGCCTGCGCGAAGCCCGGTGCCACGATGAGCTCGGCACCCTGCTGCGCGATCTGGCGCTGCCCTTCCGCCGCGGTGTCGGAGCTGCCCTCGAACTCGAGCAGGTCGACCTGGTACCCCTGGTCCTGGAGTTCCTTCGTGGCACGTTGCATGCCCTCGAACGTGCCCTGGTTGAACGAGCCGTCGAACTTGCCGCCGGCGTCGTAGGTGATGCCGAAGACGAAATCCTGCGCCAGCGCGCCGGTGAGCAGCGCGGCGAGCCCGAGCGTGGCGAGCGTGATGACGAGCTTTCGCATGCTGGGTGGTCCTCCCTTGGTGAGCCGAGCCGGAGCGGGCGCCCCGGCGGGTCCGGACGTCACTATACCACCCGCTTCGTGCCGTCCCAGCCTACCTCCCCGCCGCTTCCTTCACCTCCCGTTCACGCGTTCGCGCCGGCCCCGGCGGCGGCGCGGGAGCGGCCGCTCCCGCCCTCCCACGAGGGCGTCGAGGTCCGCCCGCGAAGGTCGGCGCCGCCCGGCGCGCCGCGTGGGACCGGCGGGTGACGCCGGTATACTCGCCCATGCCGAAAACGTCGCCCGTTGGTGGCAACGGCCCCCGGATGGCCGACCTCGTTCCCGCGGCCACGGCCGCCGAGAGGCGCCGGTGAGCGGCGCGTCGACGTTCTTCGCCGGCGTGTGGCATGAGTTCGCACGCAGCCTCGGCGAGGCCGTTGGGCTGTTCGGCCGCGGCGGCGTCGCGCAGGCCGGTGCGCTGCAGGTGCTCGTGACGCGGCTGCTCGTGTCGTTGCTGTTGCTGGCGCTGTTCGCGATCCTCCACGGCCTCGCGCGGCGGGCGTTGCGGGTCGTCGGGGCTCGCATGCGGGTCCCGCGCGACGTGCTCGCCCTGTTGCGGCGCGCGCTGCTGTATGCCGCGCTGCTCCTCGGCGCCCTGGCCGTGCTGTCGCAGTTCGGCATGGACCGCACGGTGCTGCTGCGCGTGGCGGTCGCGGCCTTCTTCGCGCTGCTGTACTACGGGGGCTGGCTGATCGCCGCCCGCGTGCTGGCGAACGCCGCGCACCGCGCCGGCATCGACCGGTCGCTCGAGCAGCTGCTGCGCAACGTCCTCGCCGTGGTCCTCGGCGCCCTCGCCGTCATCACGGTCATGGATCAGTTCTCCGTCGACGTCCTCGGCGTCATCACCGCCCTCGGCGTGGTCGGGATCGCGGTGGGCTTCGCCGCCCAGGACACCCTCTCGAACTTCATCGCGGGGATCACCCTCCTCATCGAGCGCCCCTTCCGCATCGGCGATTGGGTCGAGATCTCCGGCAAGGTCGGCCGCGTCGAGCGGATCACGCTCCGGACGACCCGCGTGATCACCCGGGACAACGTCCACAGCTCCATCCCCAACAGCATGGTGGCCTCGTCGGAGATCGCCAACCTGTCGGCCGGCGGCCCGTTGCGGCTGGCGATCCCCGTCGGCATCGCCTACAAGGAATCGGCGGCCCGGGCACGCGAGGCGCTGCTGCCGGTGCTGAGCGCCCACCGCCTCGTGCTGCAAGACCCCCTGCACGCCCCGCGCGTGCTGGTCGAGGAGCTGGCCGATTCTTCGGTGAACCTGGTGCTCCACGCGTGGATCGCCCCGGAGACCATCGCGGCGCAACCGACCGTCAGCGCGGAGCTGCTCGAGGGGGCCAAGGACGCCCTGGACGCCGCGGGCATCGAGATCCCCTTCCCGCACCTCCAGCTCTTCCTGGAGAACTCGGAGGGGCTGGCGCCGTTCGCTCGGCGGTGGGGGGCGGGGTAGCGGGGCCGGCGCCGCACGCGCCGGGCCGGGACCGCGTAAACCGAGACCTCGGTAGCCAGGACCTCGGAAGCGGGGCCCTCAGAACAGGATGCGCGTCCAGTCGAGCTCGTCGAGCGGCTGGAAGATGTCGACGTACTCCAGCAGGATGCCGGCCGACTGGTTCTTGAACATGGCGCACTCGACGTGTTTGCCGACGCGCTTGATGCCCTCGACCAGCTCGACGTAGTCCCCGTCGCCCGATACCAGCAGGGCGGCGTCGTACGCGTCCTGGTACGCCAGGGACAGCGCCTCGACGGCGAGCGCGACGTCGATCCCCTTCTCGACCAGCGAGCCGTCGTTGCGCCGGTGAAGGCGGCCGAGCCTCACGGTCACGTAGGGGATGCGCCTCAACGACTCGAAGAAGCGCTGCTGACCGTCGCGTAGCTCCTCGTCGTAGTCGTCGGTGAGGGACGCGTTGTAGTAGTAGGTGCGGAACAGCGGCCGGTCGCGCCGCAGCTGCGCGATGAACTCGGCCATGTTGACGCGGGTGTTCTGGAGGTTCTCCCGCATGCCGTTGTAGAGGTTGCTGCCGTCGATGAAGATCGCCACGCGTTCGGACACCGGATACCCCCGGGGCGTGCTGTCGGGGCGGCGGCCGAGGTCGCCCTCCCGTCGCTCCGCTCTGCTTCGTCCCCTGGAAAAACGTGAGCTCATGTCGTGTCGGCCCGGGTTGCGCCCGCCCGGGCGCGTTGTCGGATAGCCGGCGTTCAGTGTAACCAACACGTCCCCCATTGCAAAGGGCGCGGCGCCGGGGATGCGTCCGTATACTGCGGGATGCAACCCAAGACCCACGTCGAGAGCTTCGACCTCGACCACACGAAGGTGCGCGCGCCCTACGTCCGCCGCGCTTCGGGCTACACCGGCGCCCGCGGGGACGTCGTCACCAAGTACGACCTGCGGCTCGTACAGCCCAACGAGGCGGAGGTCCCGACGGCGGCCCTGCACACCATCGAGCACCTCCTCGCCGGTTACCTGCGCGATCACCTCGCGGGCACCACCATCGTCGATGCCAGCCCGATGGGGTGCCGCACCGGCTTCTACCTCACCGTGCTGGGTGAGCCGGCCGAGGAGGAGGTGCGGGCGGCCTTCGAGGCCGCCCTGAGGAGCGTGACCCTGCACGACGGCGATATCCCCGGCTGCAGCCCGGAGCGCTGCGGCAACTGGCGCGATCACTCGCTGCCCGGTGCGCGCGCCTGGGCGTCGGCCGTGCTCGACCGCGGCATCGTGGTGCAGGAGACGGTGGTGCTCGAGCCCTACGCCTGAGCGCGGCTCATCAAGACTCTCATGAGAGCGGGGGGCATAATACCGGCCATGGAGCGCAGACCCCTCATCCTGATCGTTGAAGACGAGAAGGAGATCGCCAAGTTCATCGACCTGGAGCTCCAGGCCGAGAGCTACGACACGGTCGTCACGTTCGACGGCGTCACCGGCCTCTCCAAGTTCCGCGAGCTCAACCCGGACCTCGTGGTGCTCGACCTCATGCTGCCCGTGCTGGACGGCCTCGAGGTCGCCCGGCGCATCCGCAAGACGAGCAACACCCCGATCATCATCCTGACCGCCAAGGACTCCGTCGACGACAAGGTCACGGGTCTGGACTCGGGCGCCGACGACTACCTCGTGAAGCCGTTCAGCATCGAGGAGCTGCTGGCCCGGGTTCGAGCCCACCTGCGAAGGGTCAACCCGGCCGTGACCGGTGAGGTCCGGGTCGCCGACCTGGTCATGAACCTCGACGGCCGCGAGGTCTTCCGCGACGGGCGCCGGATCGAGCTCTCCGCCAAGGAGTTCGAGCTGCTCGAGCTGTTCGCCCGCAACCCCGGCAAGGTGTTCAATCGCTTCGAGATCGAGGAGAAGGTGTGGCCCGAGTACACCGGCGGCAGCAACGTCGTCGACGTCTACGTCGGCTACCTGCGCCGCAAGCTCGAGCAGGAGGGGGAGCGCCGTCTCATCCACACCGTCCGCGGCGTGGGCTACGTGCTCCGCGAGGAGTGAGCGGAGCGGGCTGACCCGAGCATGTCCCTGAGGCTGCGGCTGACGCTGTTCTTCAGCTTGTTCATCGCCGTCATCCTGTCGGCGGTGGCGGTGTCGGTCTACATCCTGACCGAGAGGTCGCTGACGACGACCCTCGAGGATCGCGCCAACCAGGCGCTGTCGGACCTGACGCGCGGCCTCGTCACCGTCCCCGAGGGGCTCCAGAAGCTGCCGGGGGACGCGTATTATCAAATCGTGCTGTTGGGGCCCGCGGGCCGTGTGCCCCAGACGCCGGACGACGTGCGAAACGGCATCACGTACATCCCGTCGTCCTCGCCGCGCTCGAACCCCACGTCGGACTCCCTGGTCGACCTGCTGGGCGATCCGGCGCTCCAGCAGCTCATCGATGCGGGCCACATGTCGTCGTCGCTGACGCTCAACAACGGCGAGCAGCTGCGCGTCCTCGGTGAGCTCGGGCGGCTCGACCGGCCGGTGCAGCAGGTCAGCCTCGAGGTCGGCATGTTCATCGGCATCCCCTCGACGACGGTCGAGCGCACCCTCGATCAGCTGGCGCGCGACCTGGTGCTGACGGTGCTCCTGGCGTTCCTGGCGTTCGCGATCGGCGTGTGGGTGTTGTCGGGACAGATCCTGGCGCCGATGAAACGCGTGACGGAGGCGGCCGCGACGGTGTCCGGGCGCGACCTGTCGCAACGCGTGCCCGTGCCGCGAAGCCGCGACGAGATCCGCGAGCTCGCCGTCACGATCAACCACATGCTCGACCGCTTGCAGGAGTCCTTCGAAACGCAGCGTCGCTTCACCGCCGACGCCAGCCACGAGCTGCGCACGCCGGTGACGGCCATCCAGGGGCACGCCAACTACCTGCTGCGGCGTACGTCCCCCAGCTCGGAGCAGACCGACTCGCTGACCGTCATCAGGCGCGAGGCCGAGCGCATGGCGAAGCTGGTCAACGACCTGCTCGAGCTCGCACGCGCCGACGCGGGCTTCTCGATCCAGCGCGAGCCGATGAACCTGGTCGAGGTGCTCGAGGCGGTCCACATGGAGATCGCCCCGGTCGCCGGCGACGCCGTCATCGAGGTCAACGCGCCCACACCGGTGCTGGAGATCCTCGGGGACGCGGGTCGGGTCAAGCAGGTCGTGCTGAACCTCGTCCAGAACGCCCTGAACGCGGGGGCGAAGCACGTTCGCGTCACCGCCGCCAAGGAGAAGGCCGAGGTCCGGCTCGAGATCCTCGACGACGGCCCCGGCATCCCACCCGAAGCCATCCCGCACCTCTTCGACCGCTTCTACCGCGTGGACGGGGCGCGCTCCACCCGCGGCAACGGCTCCGGGCTGGGCCTCGCCATCGTTCGCTGGATCGTGCAGCAGCACGGCGGCCGCGTCAGCGTCGAGTCGCGCCTGACCGAAGGTTCCGTCTTCACGGTGTTCCTGCCCGCCCTGAACGCGCGCTCCAGCGAGTCCGGGCTCCGCGCGGGCCACGTCGACAGCCGCGGCGTCGTCGGCAAGACCCGCGACTAGCGCGGCCTCGGCGGGACGCGCGACCGTGGGCGCGGTACGGCCCACCGTCTACACTGGGCGCCGGAGGTAGGTATGACGGTGCTCTTGATCGGACTCGTGGTCGCGGTGGTGGGCCTGGTGCTGCTGGTGCAGGGCGTCCAGGCGAAGCAGGCGGCGCTTCGCTCGCTCGGCGTGGCCGTCGTCGTGCTCGGGCTCGCCGGCGCGTTCGCCTCGCGTACGTACGTGGTGGTGCCCGCTGGCCACGTCGGGGTGGTGTTCAACGTCTTCGGTGGCGTGCAGGAGGCCGAGCTGGGCGAGGGCTTCCACCTGATCCTGCCGTTCGTGCAGCAGGTGACGCTCTACGACGTGCGTCAGCAGGAGATCACGCTGGCGCGCGAGACGGGTGACGAGGTCACCGCTCGCTCGAGCGAGGGCCTCGAGATCACGGTCGACGTGACGATCCTGTACCAGGTCGCGGCCGACCGGGCGGCGAAACTCCATCAGGACATCGGGCCGTCGTACGTCGATGTGCGCCTTCGCCCTCAGATCCGAAGCCAGGTGCGCGACAGCATCGCCGGGTTCGCGGCGGCGGAGCTGATCAGCACGCAACGCTCCGAGCTCGGCACGCTCATCGACGAACGGCTCGCCAACGAGCTCGGGAGCGACAACATCAACGTCCTGACGGTGCTGTTGCGTGACGTGCGCATCCCCGAGACGATCACGCGCGCCATCGAGGAGAAGCAGGCGGCCGAGCAGCAGGTGCAGGTCGAGGAGAACCGCAAGCGCCAGGCCGAGATCGCGGCGCAGCGGCGCGTCGTGGAGGCGCAGGGCGAGCGCGACGCCGCCATCGCCGAGGCCGAGGGGGAGGCGCAGGCGCTCACCCTCCGCGGTCGAGCGATCCGCGAGAACCCCGAGATCATCCAGCTCGAGGTGGCCCAGAAGCTCGCGCCGGGCGTGCAGACCATCCTGCTGCCGTCCGACGGCAACTTCCTGCTGGATCTGCGTAACGTGGTCCGTCCGCCGGCGGAGGCAGCCGCTCCCTGACCGGCGCTCGCCGGCCGTACCCACCGCCGACGGCCGTTCGCCGGCCGGCTCGCCTACCGGCCTACCGCCGGCGGGCGTTCGCCGGAGGGCGTTCCCGCGTCTGCCCATCGCCGGCGGGCGCTCGCGGCTCCGGGCGGCCCGGCCGGCGCTTCCGGGAGCGCCTCATCCCAGGCGGACGCCACCGCGGCGGACCACGCTGCCGATGCGGTGCAGTGGCTCGGGGCAATGCTCGCGCGCGCGCGCGACGTCATCCGGGCGCACGATCACGACGAAGCCGACCCCCAGGTTGAACACGCGCGCCATCTCCTCGTCCGTCACGCCGCCGCGGTCCTGGATGAGCCGGAAGACGCCCGGCACCGGCCAGCTTCCGCGGTCGACGTCGGCTCCCAAGCCCCGGGGCAGCGACCGCGGAAGGTTGCCCGGCAGCCCGCCGCCGGTCACGTGGCTCATGCCGCGAACCAGGCCGGCGTCGAGGAGCGGGCGCACCGCGCCGAGGAAGCTGCGGTGCGGCGTGAGCAATGCGTCGCCCACGGTGCCGTCCTCGAACGGCTCGCCGTAGCTTCCGCCCAGCACCGCGCGCGCGAGGCTGAACCCGTTCGTCTGCAGGCCGTGCGAGGGCAGCCCGAGCAGGGCGTCGCCTTCGCGCACCTCCGAGCCGTCCACCACCGCGCCGCGTTCGACGATGCCGACGATCGTGCCGACGACGTCGAGCTCGCCCGGGGCGTAGACGCCCGGCATCTCGGCGGTCTCGCCGCCGAGGAGGGCCACCCCCGCCTCGCGGCAGGCCGCGGCGGCGCCGCTCACCACCTCGGCGACCACCGTGGGATCGAGCCGCGAGCTCGCCACGTAGTCGAGGAAGAACAGCGGCGACGCGCCCTGCACGAGGATGTCGTTGATGCAGTGGCCTACGAGATCGAATCCGATGCCCCGGTGGCGCCCGAGGGCGGCCGCGACCATGGTCTTCGTGCCGACACCGTCGGTCGATGCCACCAGGACGGGCTCCCGGTAACCGGCGGGGAGGGCGAAGAGGCCGCCGAAGGCGCCGAGCGCCCGTAGCACGTTGGGCGTGGCGGTGCTCGCGACCGCCTCGCGGATGCGCTCGAGGGTCCCGTCGGCGGCGTCGAGATCGACGCCGGCGCGGACGTAGGCGCCGGGGGCGGCCGCGCCGCGCGATGCGCTCCCGCGGGAACCGCCGCGGTCGCTGCGCTCGTCGTCGCCGTCGGGGTGGTGGCTGCGGTCGTCGCTCATCGGGGCGATTGTATCGCCGGCGCGGCGCTCTCCCGACACGGCCCGGACCCGCGGCCCGCCGCCCGTCGCGATCCCCGTCGGGGGACGGCTCGGTCGGCGCCCCCCCGCCGCCGCGCACGGTCCGCACGGGTCGGTAGACTGATCCGTGCCGATCGCGCTCGACGTCCTCCTGCCGCTCCCGCTCGAGCCGCTCACGTTCCTCCCGCCGCTCGGGAGCGTCGAGGGCCCGGTCGGCGCCCGTGTGGTGGTGCCGTGGCAGTCGGGCGTACGCATCGGCCTGGTGGTGGGCACGCGCCGAGTCGATGCCGGCCGGGGGCTCGAGCTCAAGGAGGCGGTCGCCTGGCTGGACGCGCGCCCGTACCTGGGCGACGCCGCGCCGGCCGCGCTGAGGCGCATGGCGCGGCGCGCCGCGGCGCCGACCGGCCTGCTCCTGGCGACGTTCGCGCAAGCCGCGTTCCGCGAGGAGCTGCGCTACGAGGTGATGCCGGTGGAGGGCGCCCCCGACCTGGGGCACGGGCTCGCACAGGGGCGCTGGAGCGATGCCGCCGTGCTGCCGGCCGACCGGCTCGAGCTGCTGCGCCAGCAGGGAGCCCTGCACGAGCGCGCCCTGCCCGTGCGCGCAACCGTGCGCGTGCTGGCGCATGCGCGAGCGGCCGACGACGCCCTGGACGGCGCGCGCCGCGCCAATCAGCGCGAGGCCCTCGCGCTGCTCGAACGGCTCGAGCACGCCGACAGCGCGGCGGCGCTCGCGCGTGACGCCGGCGTGCCCGAGAGCGCGGTGCGCGCGTTGGTGGAGAAGGGCTACGCCGCGTACCGGGAGGTGGAGCGCGTGCCCCCGCCCCTCGCCGGACCCCCCGTCGACGCGCCGCGGCCGGACCCGGCGCCGCCGGCCGCCGTCCCGCCCGAAGCCGATGGCGTCGTCACCGGTGGCCTCCGGCTGCAGCGCCTGGCCGCGCTGCTGCCGCGCCTGCGCTCCGATCTCGATGCCGGGCGCAGCGTCCTGGTGCTCGCCCCGGAGCAGGCCCAGCTCGAGGAGGCGGCCGGGGCGCTCGCGTCCCTGCCCCTGCACCTGCTGTCGGGCGACAGCAGCGACGCGCAGCGGCGCGCCCTGTTCGAGGCCCTGCCCGAGGGCGGTCCGTGCGTGGTGCTCGGCACCTACCTTGCGTTGCTGGCGCCGGCGCCGACGCTGGGGCGGGTGGTCGTGCTCGACGCCGGCAACGCCAGCTACAAGCTCCAGGGCGGCGCGCGGGTGGCGGTGCAGGCCGCGGCCGAGGAGCTCGCCCGCGCCTACGGCGCCGCCCTGACGCTGGCCGACGTGGTCGCGGGCCCCGAGATCGTGGCGCGCTTCGCCGCCGAGGAGCGCCGCAGCCTGCCGCTGCCGCCGCTTCGCCTGCATGCGGCCGACCTGCACACCAGCGCCAACTGGCCGTTGCACCCGGACCTGGTGCGGGTGCTGCGGCAGGTCGAGGAGCGGCGCCGGCAGGCGGTGGTCATCGCGCCGCGCCGCGGCTTCTCGGCGGCCCTGGGCTGCGAGGCGTGCGGTTGGCTGGCGAGCTGCCCGAACTGCGACCTGAGTCTCCGGTTCCACCGCCAGGACGGGCGCCTGCGCTGCCACCAGTGCGGTCACGAGGAGCGGCCCCCCGCGGCCTGCCCGAGCTGCGGCGGGACCGAGCTGGCGCCCCTGAAGGGAGCCGGCACGCAGTGGGTCGCCGCGCAGCTCGCCGGCATGCTCCCCGACACCCCGGTCTACCGTTGGGACCGCGACCGGCGCGACGACCTCGGTGCCCTCGTCGGCGGCGAGCCGGGCGTGGTCGTGGGCACCACCGCGCTGCTGCGCCTGCCGCCCCTGCCCCTCGTGTCGCTCGTCGCCCTCACGCTGTTCGACACGCACCTGGCCCTGGCCGACTTCCGGGCCGAGGAGGAGGCCCTGCGCCTGCTGCTGCAACTCGCGGAGCTGGCGCCGGGACGCCGTCCGCTCACCGTGGTGCAGACCTACCAGCGCGAACACCCCGTGCTGCACGCGCTCGCTTCCGAGCACGCCGAGGTCGAGGTGGAGACGTTGATCGGGCGGTTGCTCGAGCGTCGCCGACGCTTCGGGTATCCGCCGTTCGCCGCCCTCGCGAAGCTGCAGCTCGGCGCGCGCGACCGCGCCAGCGCGTCCGCCGCGGCGGACGCGCTGGCGCTCGAGCTGCACCGGCGCGGCGCGGCCGAGGACGACATCCTCGGGCCCGCGCCCGCACCGGTCGCCAGGGTCAAGGGGCGCTACACCTACCAGCTCGTGCTGCGCGCCGCCGAGCCAGGCACGCTGGAAGACGTGCTCGCGGGCCTGCCGGCGCGTTTCGGCGGCGCCGCGCTGCGCGTGGACGTGGACCCGCGCGACGTGGGCGAGCTCCTCGAGTGATGTCGTGAACGCCATCACGAGGTTCTGATTTGTGAACTCGTGCCGGAAGGCGCGTGCCCGAGGCGCCGACCGGCTATGATGGCGAAGGTGTGCCATGCTGAGAAATCGCCGCGCTACACACGATTATGAGGTCCTCGACAGGTTCGAGGCCGGCCTGCAGTTGAGCGGAAGCGAGGTCAAGTCGCTGCGTGGCGGGGGTGGCTCCATCGCCGAGGCGTTCGCGCGCCTCGACGGGGGAGAGGTCTTCCTCGAGGGGATGACCATCCCGCCCTATAGCGAGGCCAGCTACAACAACCACGAGCCGCTGCGCCGGCGCAAGCTGTTGCTCAAGCGCCGGGAGATCGACGAGATCGCGCGGGGGCTCGAGCGCAAGGGCCTCACGCTCATCCCGCTGAAGCTCTACTTCAAGGACGGCTGGGCCAAGATCGAGGTCGCCCTCGCGCGCGGCAAGAAGCTCCACGACAAGCGCCGCGACGCCGCCGCGAAGGACGCAAAGCGCGAGATGGAGCGAGCGCTCTCGCGCGGCGGCGACCGCTGATGCGGTCGCGCGGCCGCACGCCGGCCGCCGGCGGCCGGCCGATCGGCCTGTGGGCCCTGGTGTGCGCTGCGCTGCTCCTCGGCGCCGCGCGCGCACAACCGCCCCTCGTGGTCAACGGGGTGGCCGTCCCCGGCAACACCACGGCCCTCGTCTCCGGCACCTCGTACGCCCCGGCCGCCTCCCTGGCGCAGGCGCTGGGCGCGCAGTACTTCACCGACGCCCAACGCACCGTGGCCACGCTGAAGCTCGGCGGGCGCCTGCTGCAGGCCGACGTCGTCGCCATCTCGGACGCGACGGCCGCCGGCGGCTTGCGGCTCGACGGCGCGCCCGTCGCCGGGTCCTCCGCCGTGCTGGACGGAAGCGAGGTGTTCCTCCCTGTCAAGCCGGTGGTCGAGGCCTTCGGAGGCACGGTCGCGTACCTGCAGGAGCAGGGCAGCGTGGTGGCGGTGCTGCCGCGCGCCCGGCTCTCCGGGCTCGCGGTCGAGAGCGGCGGCGGCGGCGAGAGCGTCGTGCTCCGCCTCAGCTCGCCCGTGCGCTACTCGGTGTACTACAACGAGCCGGTCAACGTGCTCGAGCTCCACGTCGAACGCACCGATCTCCCGCGCGCGGTGACGCCCGTGAGCGGCGACCGGGTCGTCAGCGCGGCTGCCAGCGCCGCCGCCGGCAGCGTGGACGTGCGCGTGCAGCTCCAGCCCGACGTGACCTACCGGGTGTACGACGTGCCCGCCGGCCGCGGGTTCCAGGTGGTGGTGGGTCTGACGCGCGGCGGGGCGGCCACGGCCACGGCGCCCAGCGCGCGCGTCGTGCTCGACCCGGGGCACGGTGGCGAGGACGCCGGCCTCAGCTTCGCCGGTTTCGGTAGCGAAGCAGCGCTCACGCTGGCCTTCGTCGAGCGCCTTCGCGGCGCCCTGACGAGCCGTGGGCTCGACGTCAGCCTCACGCGCGATTCCGATCGCGAGGTGCCGCTGGAGACCCGGTCGCAGGACGGCGTGGGGGCGGACCTGTTCGTGTCGGTGCACGCCGCGGCCCTGCCCGCCGGGCAGTTCCACGCCTACTTCCTGGCGGACGCCGACTCCGTCGCATCGCTGGACATGGCGATCCGCCAGAACGCCGAGAGCGCCGCCCAGCGCGCCGAGACAGACAGCCTCCGGCGCCGCATCCTTCTCGACCTGGTGCCGGATCTCGAGGCCGGTCGCGGCTTCGCCGATGCGATCTCCGCGGAGCTGTTCCAGGCGGGCGGGTACCGCTCCAGCGACACCGCCGGAGCGCCGCTGTACGTGCTGGGTGGGGCCGCGGGCCGCGGCGTGATGCTGGAGTTCAGCCCGCAGGACCTGGCCTCCTCGGCGCTTCCCGATGCCGTGGCGGCGGCGTTGGTCCGGGCGCTTGCCGGGCGCGCGCAGTGAGCCCGCGCCCACAGGCCGCCGGATCGCCCCCGCCGCGCGAAGGCGGGCGCCGCGCCGCCTCCGCGCAGGCGGACGCGCGCCGGCCCGGCGCGGCCGGCGACGGCCCGGAGGTGCGCGACGTGCCGCCGCCCGGGACCACGGGGCCGTCCGCCGGCGATCCACCGCGCAACGGGCGGGCGAGGATGCTGGCGGCGCCGCACGTCATCTTGGCGGCGCTGCTGTTCGTCGCGGCGCTGGTCTTCTACCTCGCCGGCGGTGTCCCGGGGGTGCCGCGGCCGGAGCGGGTCGACATCGCGCGCCCGAAGCCGGCGGCGACGCGCACCCAGGACGTCCGCCTGGTGCTGGTCGACGCCGGCGGGCTCGAGCGCCCGCGGTTCGTGAAGCTGGCGCTCCCGGAGGCGCCGGCGGCCCGCTTCCAGGTGGTGCTGGACGCCCTTCGAAGCGCGTTGGAGGAGACGGGGGCGTGGCCCGCGGAGCTGGCCGCCCCGCGGGCGTTCGCCCAGGAGACGAACCGCAGCACCGTGGCGGTGGTGGACATGCCGGCGGGCTCGAACGCCGCCGTGGACGTGGTGCAGGAGCTGCAACTGCTGCACTCCATCACGCGCACGTTGAGCGCCAACGGCGCCGACGAGGTGCGGTTCCTGCGCGGCGGCCGGCCCACCGACACGCTGCTCGGGCACGTGGCGGTGCCGTCGGGGCTGTAGCCCGCGCGCGTCGCGCCGGGCTCAGGGGTAGAGCCGGGTGAGCATCCGCGGGAACGGCACCACCTCGCGCAGGTGCTTGGCCCCGACGATCCAGGCCAGCGTGCGCTCCACCCCGATCCCGAAGCCGGAGTGCGGCACGCTGCCGAAGCGCCGGAGGTCGAGGTACCACGCGAAGGCCTTCTCCGGAAGCCCGTGCTGGCGGATGCGCTCGCGCAACAAGTCGAGGTCGTGGATGCGCTGCGAGCCACCGATGATCTCGCCGAAACCCTCGGGGGCGAGGACGTCGTCGCACAGGACGCGCGTCGGGTCCCCCGGCACGGGCTCCATGTAGAACGCCTTCGTCTGCGTGGGGTAGCGTTCCACCACCACCGGCCGGTCGAAGCGGTCGCCGAGGAGCGTCTCGTGGGGCGCCCCGAAGTCGTCGCCCCACGCCAGGTCCTCGCCGGCCTCCCGCAGGATCGCGAGGGCGTCGTCGTACGAGATGCGCGGGAACGCACCGGCCGCCGCCGGCTCGAGCCTGCTGGTGTCGCGCTCGAGCATGTCGAGCTCGAGCCGGCGGCGCTCCAGCACCCGCCCCACGAGGTAGCTCACCAGATCCTGCTGCAGCGCCACGTTGCCGTCGTGCTCCAGGAAGGCGACCTCGGGCTCGACCATCCAGAACTCCAACAGGTGACGCCGGGTCTTGCTCTTCTCGGCCCGGAACGCCGGCCCGAAGGTGTAGACCTTGCCGAACGCCATCGCGCCGGCCTCGGCGTAGAGCTGCCCCGATTGGGAGAGGTAGGCGGTGTCGTCCTCGAACAGCTTGATCTCGAACAGGTTGGTGGTGCCCTCGACGGCGGTGGGCATGAAGAACGGCGCGTCGAAGCGCACGAAGCCGCGATCGGCGAAGAAGTCGTGGATGCCGCGCTCGATCTCGTCGCGCACCCGCAGCACCGCCCACGGCGCGCGATGGCGCAGGAACAGGTGGCGGTTCTCGAACAGGAAGTCGACGCCGTGCTCCTTGGGCGTGATCGGATAGCCTTCCGTGGCGCCCACGAGGCGCAACGCGCTGACGCCGAGCTCCACGCCGCTGGGTGCGCGCTTGTCCTCCCGCACCTCTCCCGTCACGATCACGGCGCTCTCCTGGGCGAGGGCCTTGGCGAGGTCGAAGGTTTCGTCGCCGACCTCGGAGCGCACCGCGACGCCCTGCACGAAGCCGCTTCCGTCGCGCAGCTGGAGGAAGGCGATCTTTCCGCTGGAGCGCACGTTCGTCGACCACCCCGCGACCTCGACCGTGTGGCCGAGATGGCGGGGGAGGGATTCGATGGGGACCCTGTCCATGGGGCCGAGTCTACCAGGGGCGGCCGTTCGGACGCGCGGGAGGGCCGTGAGGGACGCGTGGGCTCACGGGCGCGTGCATACCCGGCGCGGCGCGAGGCGCGGGCGCGCGGGGGGGCGGCGTAGGGCCCGTGGGTCCCCAGCGCGGTACGAGGCGCGGGCGCGCGCCATGCTCCGCGCGGGACGGCGGGCGCGGAGGCCGGCGAGGGGCGCGCGACGCTCAGACGGGCTCGAGCAGGGCCGCCTCCTCCAGCGCGGCGACCACCCCGCACGATTCCACGTCCCCGGCCACGTCGGAGAAGCGCTCGAGCAACTCCGGCGCGCTGTTGCTCATGATGACGGGGTGCCCCACCGCCTCGAGCATGCCGATGTCGCCCAGGCTGTCGCCGACGGCCATCGTGTTCTCGAGCTTGATCTTCAGCGAGGCCGCGAGGTCCCGCACGGCGCTGGCCTTGTCCACGCCGGCGCGGGTCACGCTCACGAACGCGGTTTCGCGGAGCGCCGGGCTGGTGGCGAGCGAGGTCTTCGCGCCTTCGATCTCCAGGGCCTGCATCTCCGGCGCCTGCCGCAGCGGTACCACCCACTGGGCGCGGATCACCGGCTCGTTGTCGACCACGTCCCCGAGGTCCCGGACGATGGCGTTGACGCCGATCATCTTGGCGTGCGCCTCGCTGATGTCGGTCTTGCGCTCGACGAAGAGGTTGCTGGGCGTGTAGAGCTCGAGCACGAGGTTGCGCTTGCGCGCCTCCGCGATCAAGGCGCGGGCGGTCGCCTCCTTCAGGGCGGAGGCGCGGATCGTCTCGCCGTCCGGGTAGGCGATGTGGGCGCCGCTCTGGAAGATGTGCGGCGTCGCGGGTCCGAGCCGCTGCGCCACGCGCAGGGCGGTGCCGAACCCCGGACGGCCGGTGCACACCGCCAGCTTCACGCCTTCCTCGCGCACGCGCTCGGCCGCCTCCCATACGCACCCCTGGACGAGCCCGTCGGAGCCGATGAGGGTGCCGTCGAGGTCGAGCACGACGAGCGGGATCACGCGGTCTCCGGCGCGCGCACGGCGATCGCCAGCTCGCGCAACTGCTGGTCGTCGACCGGCGCCGGCGCGCCCGTGAGCGGATCGGCGCCGCGTTGGTTCTTCGGGAAGGCGATGACCTCGCGCAGGCTCGACGCGCCGGCCAGAAGCATCACGAAGCGGTCGAGCCCCCAGGCGATGCCCCCGTGCGGCGGCGTGCCGTAGGCGAGCGCCTCGAGGAAGAATCCGAAGCGCCGCTCGGCGTCGGCGTCGGAGAACCCCAACGCGCGGAACATGCGCTGCTGCACGTCGGAGCGGTGGATGCGCAGGCTTCCGCCGCCCACCTCGTTGCCGTTGAGCACGAGGTCGTAGGCGTAGGCGCGCACGCTCCCGGGATCGCTCTCGAGCTTGTCCAGGTCGGCGTCGTGCGGGCGCGTGAAGGGGTGGTGCATGTAGGTCCAGCCGCGCCCCTCGGACGCGTGCTCGTCGTCGCGTTCGAGCAGCGGGAAGTCGACGACCCACAGGAACGTCAGCGGGTCCCCGACGAGCGGGATGCCGAGCAGCTCGCGCACCCGCAGGCGCACCGCCCCCAGGGCGGTGCACGCCCTCGCCCAGGCGTCGGCGACCAGCAGGAGCACGTCGCCGGCGTCGGGTGCCAGACGTGCCAGCTCGGTGCGCTCCGTCGGCGACAGGAACTTCGCCACCGGGCCCGCGAAGGCGCCCTCGTCGGGCTCGCGCCGGAGCCACGCCATCCCCTTCGCGCCGTGACGCTTGGCGTGCTGCTCGAGCTCGTCGAGCGCCTTGCGCGACAGCCCGCCGGCGTGCTCGGCGGGCACGCGCAGCACCTTGAGCGCACCCCCCGCCGCCAACGTGGCCGCGAAGCCGCGGAACTCGGTGCCGCGCAACGCCTCCGACGCGTCGGCGAGCTCGAGGCCGAAGCGGATGTCGGGCTTGTCGCTGCCGTAGCGGTCCATGGCGTCGCGGTAGGCGAGGCGCGGGAAGGGGGTGCGGACCTCGCGCCCCACCGCGGCCCGCACCACCTCGCTCACGAGGCCCTCGTTGAGCTCGAGGATGTCGTCTTGCTCGACGAACGCCATCTCGATGTCGAGCTGCGTGAAGTCCGGCTGGCGATCGGCGCGCAAGTCCTCGTCGCGGAAGCAGCGGGCCACCTGGAAGTAGCGGTCGACGCCCCCCATCATGAGCATCTGCTTGAACAGCTGCGGCGATTGCGGCAAGGCGTAGAAGCTGCCGGGCTGAAGGCGCGACGGGACGATGTAGTCGCGCGCCCCCTCCGGGGTCGACAGCGTCAGCAGCGGCGTCTCGACCTGCACGAAACCGCGCGCGTCCAGGTGATCCCAGATCGCCTTGGTCACGCGGTGGCGCACCAGGAGCGGCTCGAGCGCGCCCGCCCGGCGCAGGTCGAGGTAGCGGTGGCGCAGCCGCAGGTCCTCGTTGACCTCGCCCGCGTCGACGCTGCCGTCGATCGGGAACGGGGGCGTGCGGGCGGGGGAGAGGACGTGAACGGTGCGGGCGACCACCTCGACGTCGCCGGTGGCCATGCGGGTGGTGCGCTGGTCCTCGGGGCGCGGTCGCACCTCGCCCGTCACCTCGACCACGTACTCCATGCGCAGGCCCTCGGCGGCGCGGAAGGCGTCGTGGCGATCCGGCTCCACCACGATCTGCGTGATCCCGTAGCGGTCGCGCAGGTCGAGGAACACCAGCCCGCCCAGGTCGCGCCGGCGGTTGACCCAACCCTGCAGCGTGACCGTCTGGGAAGCGTGGGACACGCGAAGGTCGCCACACGTGTGGGTTCGTCTCATGCGGTCGAGCTTATCAGAGTGCGCCGCCCGCCCCTCGTCCGCCGCCCGCGCCGCCACCGCGTGCCGCCCGCGCTGCGTGGTCCGGGCGCGGCGGCCTCACACGCGCGTCAGGAAGCTCTCGAGCTCGGACGCCGGCACCACCTGCTGCTCGCCGCTCCCGAGGTGCTTGACCTGCACCGTGCCGGCCGCCCGTTCGGCGGAGCCACGCAGCCCCGCGTAGGTGGCGCCGGCGCGGTCCGCGTCGCGCAGGCCCTTGGCGGGATTGCGCCGCTGGTACGCGTGCTCGACGTGGAAGCGCGCGCGCAGCTCGTAGGCGAGCCGGGCGACCTCCGGCACCGCCTCGTCGTCCATCGGGACCAGGAAGAGCACCGGGCGAGCGTCCGGCTCGAGCGCCACGTCCTCGTGCTCGAGGGCGTCGAGCACGCGCTCGATGCCGAAGGCCCAGCCGACGCCGGGCAGGGGCGGGCCGCCCATGCGCTCGAGCAGGCCGTCGTAGCGCCCGCCCCCGCCCAGCGCCGATTGCGCTCCGATCCCCTGGTAGTGCGCTTCGAACGCGGTGCGGCGGTAGTAGTCGAGGCCGCGCACGATGCCCGGATCGATCTCGAACGGGACCCCCCACGCCCGCAGGTAGGCCTCCACCGCGCGCAGGTGCGCGCGCGCCTCGTCGCCGAGCAGGTCGAGCGGTCGCTTGAGGTGCGCGACGAGCTCCTGGTCGCCGGGCTCCTTGCTGTCGAGCACCCGCATGGGGTTGAGCCGGAGGCGTTCGCGGCTGGTCTCGGACAGCTCGCGCTCGTGCGGCTCGAGCGCGTCGCGCAGGTAGGCGTTGTACGCGGCCCGGTCGTCCGGGTCGCCGACCGAGCCGAGACGCATGTGGTGGTGCGTGAGCCCGACCGCCCCCAGGACGCGGTAGAGCAGCGCCACCGACTCCGCGTCTGCCAGGGCGTGCCGCACGCCCACGATCTCCAGGTTCACCTGGTGGAACTGGCGGTAACGGCCGCGCTGCACGTTCTCGGCCCGGAACAACGGCCCGGCGCTCCACAGCTTCACCGGGCTCGGCAGCGTGTGCATGCCGTGCTCGATGAAGGACCGAAGCACGCCGGCCGTGAACTCCGGGCGCAGCGTCAGGGACCGCCCCCCGCGATCCTCGAAGGAGTACATCTCCTTCTGCACCACCAGGTCGGCCGATTCCCCGACGGACTTCTCGAACACCTCGCTGTACTCGAACACCGGCGTGGTGAGCTGGCGCGCCCCGGCGCGCGCCAGCACGACGCCGGTCGCCGCGAGCAGCCGCCGCCAGGCGGGCTGTTGATCGGGAAGGATGTCGTGCGCGCCCTTGACGGCCTGCGGCTTCATAGGCCGCGAGCATACCGCCGGTGCTCCGGCCCAGGCAAACGTGGGGACGAAGCGGCGGGGCCGCCATCGTGGCGGCCCCGCCGAGGTTCGGATCGTTGTGGGCCCGGTCGTGCGTGCGCGGCCCGAGGGGACACGGGCCAGCCTGCGCTCAGGGCAGGTTGGCGGGGATGCCGTTGCTCTGTACGCCGTTCACCACGACGAACACGAAGCCGGCACCGGCTCCCTTGGGGGTGGGGAACTCGATGCGGTTCGCCGACCAGGTGGTGGCCTTGATGTGGGTGCCGCCGTCGCCGTTGATGTCGGCGCCGACGATCACGTAGCTGTCCTCGTCGCTGGGGCCGGCCATGCCGTTGCCGAAGTAGCGCCCCTGCAACACCACGGGGCCGCTGCCGGATTGTGGGACCGACACCGAGATGAGCGTCGGGACCACGTTGTTCTGGACGTCGGTGGTGGGTGCGCAGGATGCCAGCACCAAGGCGAGCAATCCAGTCAGGATCAGGGCAACACGCTTCACGCTTTCCTCCTCGCAGGACAAGCCTAGGTTCGCGCGGCGTCGGCGTCAATGCGATGTTTCATACGCCTGGGCGGCGCCCCGGGTGTTCTGGACCCAGGGTACGATAGCCGGCGTGAGCGACCGCGCGACCAGCCACTACTTCGCGTACCTGGCCCGCATGAAATTCATCACCCGTTGGGGCCTGATGCGCAACACGCGTGCCGAGAACACGCAGGAGCACAGCCTGCAGGTCGCGACCATCGCGCACGCGCTGGCGGTGATCCGCAACCGCTTCTTCGCGGGCGACGTGGATCCCCAACGCACCGCCCTGCTGGCCGTCTACCACGACGCCGAGGAGGTCATCACCGGCGACGTTCCGACCCCCATCAAGTACTTCAACCCGCAGATCGCCGAGGCGATGGACGGCATCGAGCTGGTGGCGAAGCGGCGCCTGCTGGCGATGCTTCCCGAGGCGTTGCGTCCGGACTACGACGCGCTGTTCTTCCATCGCGACGCGGACGAGGCGGCCTGGCGCCTGGTGAAGCTCGCCGACAAGATCTCGGCCTACCTCAAGTGCGTCGAGGAGGCCAAGGCCGGCAACGCCGAGTTCGCGCGGGCGGAGCAGGTCATCGCGCGCGACCTCGCGCGCGTCGACGAGCCCGAGGTGCGCTACTTCCTCGAGACCTTCGTGCCCAGCTTCCGCCTCACGATCGACGAGCTGAACTGAGCTCCGGCGGACGTGCCACGATGGTGCCGTGAGGCCATCGGACGGCGCCTCGGGATCGCCATGGTGGGGACGCGGGCGGACCCCGCAGCGCGACATGGAAGCGGAGCGGGTGCTCGAGGTGCTCGACGTACTGGGGCGCGCCGGCGTGCCGCTGTGGCTCGACGGCGGATGGTGCGTCGACGCGTTGTTGCAGCGTCAGACACGGGCGCACGACGACCTCGACCTGGTGGTGCCGCGCGCGCGACTCGAGCGCCTCGGCAGCGCGCTCGCGGCGCTCGGGTACGTCGTGGCCGCGCCCCTTGCGCCGCGTGCCGACGATCCGGGGGCCTTCGAGTACCTGGTGGACGCGGCGGGGCACCAGGTCGACGTTCATCCGGTGCGCTTCACGGCCGCGGGCGACGGCCTCCACCGGATGGAGAACGGCGACGACTGGGTCTACCCGGCCCGGGGTTTCGCGGGCAGGGGCAGCGTGCTCGCCAGGCCCGTGCCGTGCCTCAGCGCAGAGGTTCTGCTGCACGGCCATACCACCGGGTACGCGCTCGACGCCGCCCACCGCGCCGACGTCGCGGCCCTGGCCGCCCACTTCGGCTTGCCGCTGCCGCCCTACCGTTCGGCGGACGACGCGTCTTGACGGGATCGCCCGCGCGGGCGTAGATTCGGCGCGACTAATTATGCCGGGCGCCGGCCTCGGAGCGGGGAACGAGAGAACCCCTGGTACACTCCGACACGCGCCCGGCTTCGTCGGGCGCCGGTCGACGAAGCGGGGCGGAGGTGAGGCGGATGGTCCAGGCTCCCAACATGGAGACGCTGCGCACGGAGCTCGAGGCCCTGGTCGCGGAGCGCCGCTTCGACGTGCTGCGCCGGCGCCTGCAGGACCTCGAGCCGCACGACCTTGCCGAGCTGATGGACGGCCTGCCCCACGAATCGGAGGCCGTGGTGTTCCGGGTCCTCCCGCGCGACCTGGCGGCGCAGACCTTCGAGTACCTCCCGCTCAACGCCCAGGAGAGGCTGCTGAAGGCGATGGGGGAGCGCGAGGTCGCGCGCATCCTCAACGAGATGTCGCCGGACGACCGCACCGCGCTGCTCGAGGAGCTCCCGGGGAAGGTCACCAAGCGGCTCCTCAACCTGCTGGACGTCGAGGAGCGCGGCGTGGCGACGAAGCTCCTCGGGTACCCCGAGGACTCGATCGGTCGCCTCATGACGCCGGACTACGTCCAGATCAAGCCGCACTGGACCGTCGCCGAGGCGCTGGCGCACGTGCGGGAGTACGGCCAGGACTCCGAGACGCTGAACGTGCTGTACGTGACGGCCAAGGGCGGCCGGCTCATCGACGACATCCGCATGCGCGAGCTGCTGCTGGTCGAGCCCGAGACGTACATCGAGGCGCTCATGGACCGCCAGTACGACGCGCTCAGCGCAACCGACGACCAGGAGACGGCGGTGGTGGCCTTCCGGCGCCTGGACCGCACCGTCTTGCCGGTGACCGACACCAGCGGCGTCCTCGTCGGCATCGTCACCGTCGATGACGTCCTCGACGTGGCCGAGGAGGAGGCCACCGAGGACATCCAGATGCTCGGCGGCGTCGAGGCGCTCGAGGAGCCTTACCTCCACGTGCGCCTGCCGGTCATGGTGCGCAAGCGTGCCGTGTGGCTGGTGCTGCTGCTGGTGGGGGAGATGCTGACCGCCACCGCGCTGGGCTTCTTCCAGGACGAGATCTCCAGCGCCGTGGTGCTGGCGTTGTTCATCCCGCTCATCATCTCCAGCGGCGGCAACTCCGGCTCCCAGGCGGCGACCCTGGTGACGCGCGCCATGGCGCTCGGGGAGGTCACGCTCCGCGACTGGTGGCGGGTGACCCGCCGCGAGCTCGTCGCCGGGCTCGCGCTCGGCGCCATCCTCGGCTCCGTCGGATTCCTGCGGATCGTGGTGTGGGCGCTGGCCTTCAACGCCTACGGTCCCCACTGGCCCCTGATCGCGGCGACGGTGGCCCTGTCGCTGGTGGGCGTGGTGCTGTGGGGCTCCCTCACCGGCTCGCTGCTGCCGATCCTGCTCAAGCGCCTCGGGGCCGATCCCGCCGCCTCCTCCGCGCCCTTCGTGGCGACGATCGTGGACGTGACCGGCATCATCATCTTCTTCACCGTGGCGGCGGTGTTGCTGTCGGGAACGCTCCTCTAGCGCAGCCCCGGCGAGGTGGGGGCCGGGCGGCGCGACCCATCCGGGCAGTGGCGGCGAGGGCGAGCGGGGCCGCCCGCGCCGCGCCGCCGGCTCCGATCGTCCGGGCCGCTCCGGGCGCGCGCGTTCCTCTGAAACGCCGCGGCCGCCGGGCAAGCACATGGCTCCTGCACGCACGCTCGACGCGTTGGACAGGCCGCTCTGTACGGACGCCGGCGGGGGGGACAGAAGGGTCCGTCTGCCGCGCCGAGGGCGCGCGCCGCAGCGATCCGCGCGCGTGGGGAGCCCCGCCGCTCCGCGCGGTGTGCGTGGAACCACCCACCGCCGCGGCGCTCGCGTGGGTGGTCACCCCGATGCCGGGCCGCCGGTCGCTTCGCTAGCATGCCTCCCACGCAAGGACGCGCCGGCGGCCTCCCGCTAGACGGGCGGGACGCCATGGCGAGGCGTTCCGGTTGGAAGGGCCGTGAGGCACGGGAGGAGCCCATGTATCTGATCCGCGAGGTGCTGACCTGCAAGCCCGGCAAGGTTCGTCCGATGCTGGAGAAGTTCAAGGCCCTCTCGCGCACGCTCGCCGGCACCGGGCGGCCGCCGCTGCGCCTTCTCACGGACGTCGCAAGCGAGCCGTTCTGGACGTTGATCATCGAGATGCAGCTCGAGCGCCTCGACGACTTCGAGGCGGTCGAACGGGAGGCCATGAGCCACGACGAGCTTCGCGCCACCTTCGCCGACTATCACGACCTGGTGACGAGCGGACGGCGGGAGATCTTCCGGATCGAGGGCTGACGCCGGCGGAAGGGTCGGCGTCCCCGCGCGAGCGACGCCGGGTAGGGAGGGATCCCATGCGAGCCGAGAGTGTCGAGACCGTCGTGATCGGCGGCGGGCAGGCCGGACTGGCGGTCGGATACCACCTGCAGCGCCGCCGCCGCCCGTTCGCCATCCTGGACGCGTACGAGCGGGTCGGCGATGCCTGGCGCAAGAGGTGGGACTCGCTGCGGCTGTTCACGCCCGGCCGCTACGACGGTCTACCGGGGATGCCGTTCCCCGGGCCGCCCTCCGTCTACCCGACGAAGGACGAGGTGGCCGACTACCTGGAGGCGTACGCCCGCGGGTTCGAGCTCCCCGTCCGGACCGGCGTCCGTGTCCAACGCCTGACGAGGGTCGACGACGCGTTCGACGTCTCCTGGCCGGGAGGCTCGCTCGAGGCCGAGAACGTGGTCGTCGCGACCGGGCCCTACGACCGGCCGCGCGTCCCGCCCTACGCGGGTGCGCTCGACGACGCGATCGTCCAGCTCCACGCCAAGGAGTACCGCAACCCGACGCAGCTCCGCGAGGGCGGCGTGCTGGTGGTGGGCGCGGGCAACTCGGGCGCGGAGATCTCCCTCGAGGCCGCACGCCACCGCCACCGGACGTGGTTGTCCGGGCGCGACACCGGACAGGAGCCCACGCGGGCGGGAACCGCAGCGGATCGCCTGTTCACCCCCGTCATGTGGTTCCTGGCGACGCGCGTGCTCACCGTCAGGACGCCGCTCGGGAGGAGGGTGCGCGATCACTTCCTCGAGCCCCCGCGGGGGATCCCCCTGGGCCGCATCCGGCGCGGCGACTTCGCAGCCGCCGGCGTCGAGCGCGTGCCGCGGGTGCGGGGCGTGAGGGGCGGCGCGCCCCAGTTGGAGGACGGGACCGTGCTCGACGTGGCGAACGTCGTGTGGTGCACGGGGTTCAGCGCGGACCACGCCTGGATCGACCTTCCCCTGGCGCGCCGTCACGGGCTTCCGGTGAACGACAGGGGCGTCGTGGCGGACTGCCCCGGCCTGTACTTCGTGGGTCTCCCGTTCCAGTACTCCCTGAGCTCGGTACTGCTGGGCGGCGTGGGGCGCGACGCCGAGCACCTCGTGGACCACCTCGTGGACCATCGCGTTGCCGCGCGCTCCGAGCCGGGCGCGGGGACGGCAACGGACCCGGGTAGCGGGCCCGGGGGAGACCTAGCTGCCGTCGACGGGTAGAGCTGGAGGGTGTGGACGTCGACGCGCGAGCTGCCGGCGCTGGCGAGGTAGGCGCGGACGGCAACGAGGTCCTCACCGCGCAGCGGGCTTCTGAGGACGTGGTGCAGGTCGCGCTCGGGTGGCGAGCAGCACGGTATCCCAATCCACGAGGTGGCGGCTGCCGTCGGCGGAGCTCAGGACGTTGCCGGGGGGGCTCCCCGTGCGTCACCACCCAGTGTGTGTCGTCGAGCGCCAGGGGGCGGGAGCGAGCGTCGTACGCGCGGAGGCGTCGCTCGAGGGCCTGCAACCGCGCGGCTCGCCCGGATCCGCTACCGCGGGGCGGCGCGCTCCTTGGCCTGGTGCGCTGCCGGGCCCGCCATCCGCCGAACGGCATCGATCGCGCTCAGGGCCGCCAGGAACGACGTGCGAGGGTTGTCGGGGTGCGGGTTCGAGAGTACCTCGACGCGGATCTCGGCCGCCTCGCCCAGAGCCACGATCTGGTGGCGCGTGCGCGTCGCCGACGGGTCCGACACGATGCGCACCGTGGTGCGGTCGGGGCCGACGCCCGCCAGGCTCAACGCCGCCGCCACGTTGACATTGGCGGGGAAGCCGCGGATCGCCTCGCGCGCCGTGCCCTCGAACACGGTGACGCTGCGGTCGGCGGGCAGCTCGATCGCGTTGTCCACCAGGTACGGCGCCCCGGCCAGGCCGCGCGGCGCCTTGGTGCTGGTGATCGACGCCTCCCGCAGCCCGCCCGTCGCCGCCAGCGCGCGCACCCCGTCCAGGCCGGCGATGCCGCCGCTCGGCAGCTCCACGCGGCCGCCCCGCCGCCGGCGCTCCTCGACCGCAGCCAGGAACGCGTCGTCCAGCAGCGCGCCGATGCTCATCAGGATCACGTCGATGCCCGCGTCGAGCAGCGGCAGCAGGTGGCTCCGCGCCGCCGGCACGCCGGCGGCCTCGAGCACCCAGTCGGGCTCGAGCTCCAGGATGCGCGACGGGTCGACGGCCGCGCTCCCGACGCGCGCGGCCACCGCCGCGGCGCGCTCCGAGTCCGCGCCGCGTCCGGCCACGCCCACCACGCGCACGCCCGGAAGGTGCCCGGCCGCCACCTCGGCGGCCACCTCGGCCCCGATGCCTCCGGCTCCCAGGATCGCCAGCTTCATACCTTCCTCCTGACCATGTCGCCTACCTCCTGCCGCGCGTCCGTCGCGCCGCGCCCAGCCCGTGACTGATCCGGTCGGCGCATGCCCGCAGCGTCGGCACCAGGTCCCGCTGCCGCTCGGCCGTGATGAACTGCGTCGCGCCGCTCAGGCTCACCGCCGCGACCACCGCGTCGGCGGCGTCCACCACCGGGGCGGCCAGGCAACGGATGCCGATCTCGTTCTCCTCCCGGTCGAAGGCGTACCCCTGCGCGCGAACGTCGTCCAGCTCCGCCAGGATCGCGTCGGGATCGGTGATCGAATAGTGTGTGCGCGGCTCGAGCCGCAGCAGCCGTCCGCGCGCCTCGCGGGGCGGCAGCGCCGCCAGCAGCACCTTCCCCATGGCGGTCGTCTGCGCCGGGGAGCGCAGCCCGACGTACGACGCCATCCGCAGGCCCCGCCCCCCGTCGACCTTCTCCAGGTACACCACGTGCGAGCCGTCCAGCTCGCCCAGGTGGACCGTCTCCGAGGTCTCCTCGGACAGCCGCATCATCGCGTCCCGCGCCACGTGCGGGAGCCTGAGCTCGCGCTTGACGCGCTCCCCCAGGTCCAGCAGCTTGTAGCCCAGCAGGTAGTCGTGGCCGTCGTGCCGCAGGTAGCCCCCTTCCAGCAGCGACTTCGCCAGCCTGTGCACGGTGCTCTTGGGCATGCTGCTGCGCTCCGCCAGGTCGTTCAGCGTGCGGGCACCGTCCGCCACCAGCTCCAGGATGGCGAGCGTCTTCTCGCTCGAACGGCTCATCGTCCTCGCTCCCCGTCGCGTCGGATTCGCACGCGCGTCCTTCCCCCCCGTGGCCCGGCTCGTTCGCGTCGCTCGTGTCGACCGCGGCGTCGACGCAGGGTCGCCACCACCAACCGTTCCACATCTTGGAATCGTGTCCCGTATATTGACACGTTTTTCCGGCCGTGGCTATAGTGGCCCTACCGACAACCGATCATCGCATCCACCTGCGCCGGTTCGTGGCGCCCGTCGGTGCACCGACCCCAAGCCTCGGCACCCCGGCGGACGAACCGCGACCGGACGACGCCACGCGAACCCCAACGATCCCCGCTCCCACGCCCGCCGCGCCGTACCCCCCGCGCCCCCTGCGCGGACCGCCCCGCCCCCTGGGAGATCCCGTGAGCCACGCCACACCGACTCGCCCCCTCACGCGTCCGGACGTCCGCGCCCTGCTCGCCGCGCAGCCGCGCGTCAGCGTCGCCACCCTGCCCACCCCATTGCACGAGGCCGCGCGCCTGCGCGAGGAGCTCGGCGGCCCGCGCATCTTCCTCAAGCGCGAGGACATGACCGGCTACGCCTTCGGGGGCAACAAGACGCGCAACCTCGAGTTCCGCCTCGCGCACGCCGTGGCCGAGCGCGCCGACGTGCTGATCATGGCCCTCGAGATCACCTCGAACTCGGCGCGGCAGACGGTGGCGGCCGCCAACAAGCTGGGCATGCGAACGGTGCTGGTGCTGCGCGGCGAGAGGCCCGCCACCATCCAGGGCAACCTCCTCGTCAACTACCTGCTGGGCGCCGAGGTGAACTACGCCGCCGACGGTGACGAGCGCGAACGCATCATCGCCGAGGTCGCCGAGCGCGTACGCGCCTCGGGCCGCAAGCCGATGGTCCTCACCAGCGAGCCCATCTTCGACATCGGCTCGGCGCTCGCCTACCTCGAGTGCTCGGTCGAGCTGCTCGACCAGCTCGAGGCGCAGGGCGCCAGCCCCGACTTCCTGTACATGACCTCGGGCGGCAAGGGGCAGGCCGGCCTGGTGCTCGCCCAGAAGCTGCTCGACGCCCCCTACGCCGTCCACGGCGTGACCGTCAGCTACGAGTACGACGTCCCACCGCGCACCGCGCGTATTGCCACCGACGCCGCCCGCCACCTAGGCCTCGACCTTACGGTCGAGCCCTCCGACGTCGTCAACTTCGCCGACTTCGTCGGTCCCGGCTACGGTATCCCCACCGACGACGCCTACGCCGCCATGGAGCTCATGGCGCGGACCGAGGGGGTGATCCTCGACCCGATCTACACCGGCAAGTGCTTCGCCCAGCTCGTCCACCACGTGCGGACGGGCGTCATCGCGGAGGACGCCACCGTCGTCTTCATCCACACCGGCGGCACGCCCGCCATCTTCTCCCACGCCGAGGCGATCCTCGCGCACCTCGACGCCGCCCGCCCGTAACGCCCCCACCCAAGGAGGAGGACCCCGTGACACGACCGCTCCACGCCGCCACCACCCTCGCCAGACGCCTGCTGCTCACGCTGCTGCTCATCGCCGGCGCGGCCACCGCGCTCGCCCAGGACGGAGGCAAGACCCTCACGTTCGCGCAAAGCGTGGCCGTGACCGACCTCGGGCCCGCCTACGGCGCGTTCCTCAACTACCCGGCAGGGTACGAGGTCGCCTTCGTGCTGTACGACCGCCTGGTCACCTTCGACCCCGAGCTGAACATCGTCCCGCAGCTCGCCACCTCGTGGGAGACCTCGGAGGACGGCCGCACCTGGACCTTCCACCTGCGTGAGGGCGTGACCTTCCACGACGGCACGCCGTTCAACGCCGACGCCGTCAAGTTCAACGTCGAGCGCATGCTCGACCCCGAGCGCAACACCACCAACCGGCCCATCTGGAGCCCCATCTCGGGCGCGAACGTAGTCGACGACCTGACGGTCCAGATCACCACCACCGAGCCCTACGCCATGCTCCTGAACACCCTGGCGCACGGCTCGGGCGCGATGGTCAGCCCCACCGCGATCGAGAAGAACGGCGACGAGAGCATGACCACCAACCCGGTGGGGGCGGGACCCTACATGCTCGAGTCGTTCAACCCCGGCCAGGAGGTCGTGCTCAAGGCCTACGACGGGTACTGGGGCGGCAAGCCGGCGCTCGACCGGATCGTATTCCAGTACGTGCCCGAGGCCTCGACCCGCGTCTCCGCCCTGCGCTCGGGCAAGGTCGACGTGATCGACTCCGTGTCGCCGCAGCTGGCGCAGTCGCTCGAGAGCGACCCCAACGTGACCGTCCTGTCCAAGCCCGGGCTGCGTCCCATGGGCTTCGCGATCATGATGAACCACCCGCCGCTGGACGATCCGGCCGTGCGCCAGGCGCTCAACTACGCCACCCCGCGGGAGGCCATCGCAGACAAGATCTTCCGCGGCTACGCCCAGAACTCCGATTCCCCGCTGGCCTTCAACACCTTCGGCCACAAGAGCATCGGCGGCTACGAGTACGACCCCGAGAAGGCCAAGAGCATGCTGGCCGACGCCGGCTGGACCGACAGCAACGGCGACGGCGTGCTCGACAAGGACGGCAAGGACCTGAAGCTGACGATGTACACGCCCGAGGGGCTGTTCCCCGCCGATGTCGACATCGCCGAGGTGACGGCCAAGTCGCTGCAGGACATCGGCATCGGCGTCGACATCGTCAAGATCGAGAAGGGCGGCTACTGGGACACGCTGCGCCTGCCGCGTGACGAGCTGAAGTGGGACATCGCCATGTTCGGCTTCAACCCGTCGAACGCTGGCGGCACCTACCACATGGACTCGCTCTTCAGCGCCAACCCCGACCCGGCCGCGACGCCGGTGGCGTGGAACATCACCCGCTACGACAACGCCGAGGTGACCGACCTCATCGACCAGGCCAAGGTCACGATCGACCCGACGAAGCGCGCCGACCTGCTGGGCCGCGCGCAGGAGATGGTGTGGAACGACGCGCCCTACATCTGGCTGCAGGTGAACGAGGTCGTCTCGGCCACGCGCAGCGACGTGTCGGGCGTCGAGGTGTGGCCCATCATCTTCACGGTCGTGCGCAACGCCACCAAGCCGTAACCTCTCGCCTTCATGCTCCGGGCTCCCGCGCCACGCGGGAGCCCGGAGCATGACGAAGGACCCATGCTGACCTACGCGCTCTGGCGCCTCGCCAGGATCCTCCCCGTGGCCCTCATCGTGGTCACGCTCATCTTCTTCCTGTTCCGCATGGTCCCCGGCGATCCGGCGCGCGCCATCGCCGGGCCGCAGGCGTACGAGGACGCCATCGAGCAGATCCGCCACGAGCTCGGCCTGGACCGACCGCTGCTCGTGCAGTACGGCGAATACATCGCCGGTATCTTCCGCGGCGACCTCGGCTACTCCGGCATCTACCGCGGCAACACCGCCCCCGTCATCCTCCAGCACCTCCCGCCCACCCTGGCGCTGCTCGGCGCCGCCATGCTCCTCACCGTGCTGGTGGGGATCCCGTCTGGCGTGCTGGCGGCGGTCTTCCGCAACGGCCCCATCGACTACGCGATCAGCTTCTTCGTCGTGAGCATGCTCTCCGTCCCCAACTTCTGGCTCGGGATGATGCTCATCACGCTGTTCTCGGTCACGTACCGGGTGCTGCCGTCGTACGGTTTCGACAGCTGGACCGCCCTGGTGCTTCCCACCGTCGCGGTAAGCGCGAGGCTGGTCGCGGTGATCACGCGCATGATGCGTTCGAGCATGCTCGAGGTGCTGGGCCTCGACTACGTCCGCACCGCCCGCGCGAAGGGGCTGGCCGGGGGCGGCGTGGTCCTGAAGCACGCCATGCGCAACGCGCTCGTGCCCACCATCACCACGCTGGGCTTGCAGGCGGGCTACCTGCTGGGCGGCTCCATCGTCATCGAGCGGCTGTTCGCCTGGCCCGGCGTCGGGCAGCTCATGATCAACTCGGTGGGCCTGCGCGACTTCAACATGGTGCAGGGCATCACCATCGTGTTCTCCGTCGGCTTCCTGCTCATCAACCTGCTCGTCGACCTCATCTACGCGTGGGCGAACCCGCGCATCCAGTACGCATGACGCCCGACCCGAGCTTGCCCGGCGGCGGCTCCGCCGACCCCGCCGGGCCGGCCGGGGACGGTTCCGTGAACGCGGTCCCCCACGGCGCGGCGGCCGCCACCGTAGCGCCCGCCATCCGCGGCCCGCGGCCCCGCTGGCGACGCACGCTGCGACGCGCGCTGCGCAACCCCAACCTGATGTTCGGGGCGGCGGTGCTGCTGCTCTACCTGGTGCTTGCGTTGCTCGGTCCCGCCCTCGCGCCCTACGGCGTCGACGACCAGGACCTGTTCAGCTCGCTCATCGGCCCCACCCGGGAGCACCTGCTGGGCACCGACTCGATCGGCCGCGACCTGCTCAGCCGCGTCATCGTGGGCACGCGCTACTCGCTCTCGATCGCGGTGCTGTCGGTGCTGTTCGGTTCGCTGCTGGGGATCCCGGTGGGGCTGCTGGCCGGCTTCTTCGGCGGCCGCACCGACTCGCTGCTGATGGGCTTCATCGACATCCTCCTCACCATCCCGGTCATCGTGCTGGCCATCGCCATCGTCACGGTGATGGGACCCGGCATGGTCGGCCTCGTCACCGCCATCGCCATCAGCTTCGCGCCGCGCCTGGCGCGCCTGACACGCGGCAGGGTGTTCGAGGTGAAGGAGGAGGTGTTCGTCAGCGCCGCCACCGCCCTGGGCGGCAGCGTGATACGCATCCTTGGCCGGCACGTGCTGCCGAACGCGTTCGCGCCGCTCATCATCGAGATCACCCTGCGCGCCGGCCAGGCGGTGCTGGTGGGCGCGGCCCTGGGCTTCCTCGGGCTGGGCGTGCAGCCCCCCACCCCCGAGTGGGGCACCATGCTCAGCCGCGGTCGCGAGTACCTCGAGATCGCGCCGCACGTGGTGGTGGCCCCCGGGCTCGCCATCTCGCTGCTGGTGCTCGGATTCAACCTGTTCGGCGACGGCCTGCGCGACGCGTGGGACCCGAGCCGCTGACGCGCCCGGACGTCCCGGGGCCTGGAGGGCCACCCCATGATCCACGTCTCCCGCTTCGAGCGCCCCTTCCGCGTGATCGACGCCCACGCGCACGTGCTGCCCTACTTCGGCAGCGCCGCCGGCTTCGCCTCGCCGGAGGAGCACCACCTCTACATGCAGCGCGCGATGCACACGCACGGCTCGCAACCGGTGCGGCGCGCGCGCGACCACGCGGTGGTGCGCGAGCCGACGCTGTGGGACCCCGACGACCCCACGCCGGGGGGCCGCTACGACGTCGACTTCCGGGTGGGCCGCAACGGCCGCTTCGAGTGGACGAAGGACGGCGAGGACTACTACCTGCAGTTCATGCCCGTCACGCTGCAGACGATGGAGGCGCCCGTCCAGTTCCATGTCGACCAGATGGACGCCGTCGGGGTGGACGCGTCGGTGCTGCAGAACGACCACATCTACGGCAGCCTCAACGCGTTCTTCGCCGACGCCGTGGCGCAGCACCCGCAGCGCTTCCTCGGCTGCATCCAGGTGGAGGAGGCGCGCGCCTTCGAAGACGCGCAGATCGCGCGGCTGCGGCGCGGGGTGGAGGAGCAGGGCCTGCGCGGCCTGTACTTCACCACCAGCACGTTCTTCACGACCGGCTACCGGCCGTACTACGACGAGGCGGTCTTCGAGCCGTTCTGGCGCGAGGTCGAGGCGCTCGACCTGCCGGTCTTCTGGGTGTTCCCCACCTCGGGGCCGATCGGCGATTTCGCGGAGGAGATGCGCCGCTTCCGCGGTTGGTACGAGCGCCATCCCGCGCTGCGCTCCGTGCTCGTCCATGGGGTGCCCGACCCGCCCTTCCTGGACCCCGAAGGGCGATTGGCGCTGGCGCCGTGGATGGTGGAGCTGTTCGAGGCGTTCCCGCTGTACGCGGAGATCCTCTACCCGCTGCGGTGGGGCGGCGTGTGGGACTACCCCTACCCCCAGGCGTTCGACCGGATCCGGATGTACCGCGACATGCTCGGGAGCGAGCGCCTGGTGTGGGGCTCGGACATGCCCAACGTGGAGCGCTACTGCAGCTATCGCCAGGCCCTCACCTACCTGACGGAGTACTGCGACTTCCTGTCCGAGGAGGAGCTGCGCCGCATCCTGTCGGAGAACGCGCTGTCGCTCTTCCGCGATCCGTTCCCGCGGGCGGGGGGCGCACCGTGAGTGCGCGCGAGCGCCTGGCGTCGATGGGGCTCACGCTGCCACAACCCCCGAACCCGGTCGCGACGTACCTGCCCGTGGTCGTGGTCGACGGCCTGGCGTACGTCTCGGGCCAGGGCCCGACGCGCAACGGGGAGCCCGTGGTGCGCGGCAAGGTGGGGGCCGAGGTGAGCCTGGAGGAGGGCTACGAAGCCGCCAGGCTGTGCGCGCTGAACGCGCTGGCGGCGCTCGAGGACGCGCTGGGCTCGCTGGAGCGCATCGAGCGCTTCGTGAAGCTGCTCGGGTTCGTGGCGAGCGCGCCCGGCTTCGGCGAGCAGCCGCGCGTGATCAACGGCGCGTCGGACCTGCTGGTCGAGATCTTCGGCGAGGCGGGCAGGCACGCGCGCAGCGCCTTGGGCACGAGCCAACTGCCCTTCGACATCCCCGTCGAGATCGAGCTCCTCGTGAGGGTACGCGGGCGTTGAGCGTTCACCGCGGCGTCGGTCGCGTGTGGGTGCCGCTGGGCGCGCTCATCGGCCGCGTCCGCGGTCGGGCGTTCGCCGTGGCCGGCCGATAGGGAAGACGCGTACCGCCGACGCGCCGGCACGGCTTGCACGAGGTCACGAGAAAGATCCTCGTGAACATCCTGCCGTCGACCCTGCCGTCGACCCTGCCGTCGAAGCTGGCGTCTATGCCGGCGTTCGCGCTGCCGTCGACGTTGCCGTCGACGCCCGCGTTGACGCCCGCGTTGACGCCCGAGTTGACGCTGGCGTTGCGGGTGCCGGCGGGGTCTGCGGGCCCGGGGCTAGCCCGCGAGTCCGGAGCGGAGGGCGCCGAACGCGGTCCTGACGTCCGGCGTGCGTTCGTGCGGGGCCCGGATGTGGGTGATGGCGGTGGAAACGTCCGTGAGGGTCCATCGGTCGCGGTAGTGCTGGAGGGTGTGGACGTCGACGCGCGAGCTGCCGGCGCTGGCGAGGTAGGCGCGGACGGCAACGAGGTCCTCGCCGCGCAGTGGGCTTCTGAGGATGTGGTGCAGGTCGCGCTCGGGTGGGGCGAGTAGCACGGTATCCCAATCCACGAGGTGGCGGTTGCCGTCGGCGGAGCGCAGGACGTTGCCGGGGTGGGGCTCCCCGTGCGTCACGACCCAGCGTGTGTCGTCGAGCGCCAGGGGGCGGGAGCGAGCGTCGTACGCGCGGAGGCGTCGCTCGAGGGCCCCGCGGCGAGCGAGCAGCAGCGCGCGCGCCGGTTCCGCGAAGGGGCCGCTCGGCCAGGGATGGCCGAGGTCCGCCAGCGCCGCCTCGAGCGGCTCCCGCGCTTGGAGCGCGAAGTCCTCGCGCGCAGGGAGCGTCAGGCCGGCTCCCGCCAGCGCCGCCGTGGCCGCATGGAGCCGGCCGACCAGTTCGGCCAGGAGTCGCCGCTCCGATGCGTCGCGTGGGGCCCCGAAGGTGCCGGCCCTGCCGTCCACCCACGGCTGCAACGACACGGCGAAGCGCGGCCCGAGTCGACGCACGACGCTTCCGCCTGCGCCGCGCACGGGGGCCGTGACGAACGGCAACGCCGTCCCAACGGCGGGGTCGCGAAGCGCCACCGCGACGGCGAACGCCCGCTCGAGCGCCGCGAAGGCGCTGTCCGGATCCGGCGCCGCCTGGACCGGCGCGTCGAGATCGTGGACGGTGACGAAACGGGGCTGGCCGCGCTCGTCGAGGGCCCGCCAGTGGTGGCCCCCGAACCCGACGGGTAGGTAGTGCAGGTCGTGCACCGCCAGGCCCCAGCCCGCCGCGAGCGCTGCGGCGAGGTCGGCGGGCGAGAGCTCCGGTGGCGGCGTGTTCATGACGTGGTGTTCATGAAAGCGCTCCCGACGGCGTGTTCATCAGGGCGTGTTCATGACGTGGTTGCTCATGACAGTGCTCACGACGGCGTGCTCATGACGGCGCGCTCCCACCGTGGATCACGGGTCGTCCGCGACCTCGCGCCTGGGCCCGTCGGCCCGCCTTGCACCACCGCCGCCGCCCCACGACGGCCTCGGGATCTCGCACGCGAGCCGGCCTTGTGCATGAGCGCACGAGGAAAAACATTGTGCGCTCGTGCAGAGCGCTCGTGAGCGGCGCCGTCCGCAACCGGGCGAGCGCCGGTCCGGGCCCGGCGCCGGCACAGGTCGGGCGCCGGCGCGGGCTGGTGGTCGGTGCGGGCCGGGCGCCGGCGCGAGGGGCGGTTCGCGCCTCGAGGCGACGCCGCCATCGGTCGGTCCGGCCCACGCTGCCGGGCGCGAACCTCGCACGGGCCCGCACGTGCGAGGTTCGCGCGACCGGGCACCCGCCCGCGAGAGGTGCCCGCACGGGGCGGGCCCGGCCCGGCGCGCTCGCCACGGAGTGCGCTCGCGGCGCCGCCCGGGATCGGAGGGCGCGAGCGGGCATGCGCGGCAATCCATGCCGGATCCCGACGGGCTCTCGAGGGTGAAAAACCTGATAACTCGTCTTATCAGAGATATGCTACCGTGCCTTCATGGCCGCCACCGAACGCTTCCGGATCGAACGCTTCCAGGGCGACGCGCTCGCCCGCGCGGAGTCCTGGGCGACCCTCGCGCCCGACGACCTGAAGCGCCGCGCGGCCCGCGCCGCCAACGCGCGCGACGGCGATGACCTCTGGGCGCTCACCGAAGCGTACCTCTTCCTGCACGGCTCCAAGGGCGCCCGCGTCAGCAAGCACACGCTGCGCACCTACAAGCGCGGCCTCGAGGACCTGCTCGCCGCGTGGCCGCACGAGAACCTGTTGAGGCCCGGGCGGGATGCCGGGGTGCTGTACATCCGGCGACTCGAGGCGACGCCGGTGCCCGGGAGCGACGCCCCGCCGCAGGCCGCCACGCTGCAGGTCAAGCTGGCCGCCGCCCGCACGCTGTACCGGGCGCTGCGCTGGTCCGGCGCCACCGAGGCGCGTCCGTTCGAGAACGTGCGCGTCGCCAAGGACCCCACGCCGCCGTGGGAGAAACGCCGCCCGTACGGCGAGCGCGAGATCGAGGCGCTGCTCGAGCTGGGCGACGAGGCCGAGCGCGTCATCGCGCTGCTCGGCGCCCACGCCGGCCTTCGGATCGGCGAGATGGCCGCCCTGGAGTGGTCCGACGTCGACCTGCCGTCTGGGCGCCTGCACGTGCGCGACGGCAAGGGCGGCAAGAGCGGTTTCGTGCGGATGACGCGCCGCTTGCGCGACGCGTTGCGGGACCTGCGGGCCGCAGGGGCCGCCCCGCACCGTCAGCGCGACGCGGCGCTGGTGCTCCCATGGGGGGCGGACCACTGCCGCAAACGGTTCCGCGACCTGTGCAGCAGAGCCGGCGTCGACTACGACTCCGCGGGCGTCCACGGCCTCCGGCACGGCGCGGGCACGCGCTACTACCGTCAGACGCACGACCTCGGCCGCGTCGCAGCGCACCTGCGGCACGCCGACATCCAGACCACGCGCATCTACGCAAAGATCGACGAAGCGGCCGTCGGCGAGGACATCGAGGACTGGTAGCGGGCCGGCGGCTCCGGGCGCGCCGGTCGCGCCTCCGGCCCCGCGCGCAGGCGCCTCCGGCCCTGCACGCCCGTCTCGCGCGCCCGGGGCGCCCGGCCCTCGCGCCCTGCAAGCCCGTTCCTCGCGCCCTGCAAGCCCGTTCCTCGCGCCCCGCAAGCCCGTCCCTCGCGCCTTGCGCGCCCGTCCCTGGCGCCCTGTGCGCCGGCCCCTCGGCCGCTGCGCGCCGGCGCCTCGCGCTCTTCCCCGCCCCCGCCGCCGTCGGTGGCGAGCCTCGCGTCTCGTCGCGGCGCCCGCGCGCCGTCGTCGCGGCGCCCGCGCGCACGTCGTCGCGGCGCCCGCGCGCGTTCCAGGCGCCCAGGCCGGGCGCGCGCATCACGTAGCATGAGCGCTGATGCTCGCAGCGCGCCGCCGTCTCTCCCGTCGCCATCTCCGCAGGTACCGCGAGATCGTGCAGGCGTTCATGCGCCACGGGTTCGGCGCCGTGGTGGGGCGCTTCGGCATCGCCGCGCGCCTGGGCCTGCGCGAGCCGCTGGAGCAGGCGACCGACCAGCGTGCGGCGGCCGAGCACCTGCGCCTCGCGCTCGAGGAGCTCGGGCCGACCTTCGTGAAGATCGGCCAGCTCCTCTCGACGCGGCCCGACCTGCTGCCCAAGCCCTTCATCGACCAGCTCCAGCTGCTGCAGGACAGCGCGCCGCCGCTGCCATGGTCGGTCGCGAGATCGGTGTTGGAGACGGAGCTCGGCGAGAGCCTCGACGAGCTGTTCGCCGAGGTCGAGACGGAGCCGGTGGCGAGCGCGTCGCTCGGTCAGGTCCACCGTGCCTGGCTGCCCGCTCCCGCGCCCGCGGCGGGAGGCGCGACGCCGCCCGGCGGCGCCGCGGGCGCGCCCGCCGGCTCGGCGGCCGCGCCCTCCGGCGCGGGGGCCGCGCACGCCGGCGGCGCGTCGACCGTCCGGGGCGACGCGGTCGTCATCAAGATCCAGCGTCCCGGGGTCCCACGCATGGTGCGCGTCGACCTCGACATCGTCTTCGACATCGCCCGCTGGCTGGGCCAGAGGCCGGACGTGATCGGCTTCCTCGATCCCGTGGCGATCGCCGAGGAGTTCTCCGACGCGCTCACCGGGGAGCTGGACTACGAGCTCGAGGCGCGCAACCTGCAGCGCTTCCGCCGCGCCTTCGCCGGCGACGCCGAGATCCACGTCCCGGAGGTGGTGTGGGGCCTCACCACCCCCCGGGTGCTGGTGATGGAGCGCATCGAGGGGATCAAGGTCAACGAGGTCGAGCTGCTCGACGCGGCCGGCGCCGACCGCCACGCCGCGGCGATCGCGATCGCGCGCATGTACCTCAAGAGCATCTTCGAACACCACGTGTTCCACGCCGACCCTCACCCGGGCAACCTGTGGGTGCTGCCCGGCGATCGGATCGGCATCCTCGACTTCGGGCGCGTCCACGTCGTGGCGCCGAAGGACGAGGAGCGCCTCACCGACCTCGTGGGCGAGGTCCTCACCGGCGACGCCGAGCGCGCCACCGACCGGCTGCTGGCGCTCGACATCGCGCCGGGAGGCGTGCACCGCGCGGGCCTCGAGCGCGACATCGGCCGCATCCTCGCGAACTACCTCGACCGCCCCCTCGGTCAGATCCACCTCGCGGATCTGCTCGACGAGATCCTACGCATCGCGCTGCGCCACCGCCTGCGGCTGCCGTCCTCGTGGGTGGTGCTGCTGCACGCCACGGTCATGCTCGAAGGCGTGCTGCTCCGGCTCGATCCCGGGCTCAACCTCTTCGCCGTCGCGCGCCCGTACTTCGTGCGCCTGAAGTTGAGGCGCGTCCTGCCGACGCAGTGGGGACCGGGGCTCGCGCGTAGCGCGCAGGACTGGCTCGCGCTCGCCGAGCGCTTCCCGCGCTACGCCGAGCGCCTGCTGCAGCAGGCCGAGCGGGGCGGCCTCAGCATCGAGTTCCGTTCCCCCGAGATCGATCGGGCGGCGCGCAGCCTCGATCGCGCCGCCAACCGCGTGGCGATCGGTGTGATGGCGTCGTCGCTCATCATGGCGATCGCGCTCATCCTCCCGCTGCTCGACTTCACACCGCCATGGTCGATCGCGACCTGGCTCGGCGTGGTCGGCTTCAGCGCGGCGACCGTCCTGGCCGTGTGGTTGCTCGTGACCATCCTGCGCTCGGGGCGGATCTAGCGCTCCGCCGCGCCGGCCGCGCCCGGGAAGGCAGGCTCCGGCGACGCGCACGCTCACGGCGCGCGCGTGCGCCCGTCGATGGCCCGCACCGTGCCGCTGCAGCAGCGCGCGGTGGCGCCGGCGCCGGCCAGCAGCAGGCAGCCGCCGTCGTCGATGCCCCGCGCCACGCCCGCATGCGTGACGTCGCCCGCACGAACCTCGACGTGGCGGCCCGCGAGCGCGTCGAGGGCCGCGAACCTGGGCGGTAGCGCCTGGCCGTCGACGAGCAGGTCCAGGCCGCGCTGCACGCCCGCGAGCACCGCCCCGTGAACGGCCGCGACGTCCCACCCCCGAAGCCCGATGCCGCCCTCGGGCGGGCGGTTCGCGACGTTCACCCCCACGCCGACGAGGAGGTGCTCACCGACGACCTCCACCAGCACGCCGGCCAGCTTCCGCTCGCGGTACAGCAGGTCGTTCGGCCACTTCACGCGCGCGCGCGCGCCGTACTCGCCCAGCACCTCGGCCACGCCGACGGCGACCGCCACGGCGGCGGTGCCGGCGGCGAGCCGGGCGCGGGCCGGGGATCCGGCGGGCGGTCGTCGCACGGCGAGCGTCTGCCAGCTCCCCCCCGCCTCGCTCACCCAGCGGCGCCCCGGGCGCCCCGCTCCGCGCTCCTGCCGGACGGCCCGCAGGACCAGGCCGTCGACCGTGTCGCCGGCCCGGACGCGCGCGCGCATGCTCGCCTGGGTCGAGTCGAGCACCTCGTGCTCCTCGATCTGGAAGCGGATGGGCAGCGGCACGCGGGCCCCGGCTAACCGACGACGGCCGCGGCCTCGTCGCGGCGGATGCTGAACACGCGGCTCACGCCCTCCTCGGTCGTCACGCCCCATAGGGCGTCCGCCACCTCGAAGGTCGCCTTCTGGTGGGTGATGAGCACGAACTGCGTGCCCGCCTGTGCCAGGCGCGCCAGGAAGCTCGTGTAGCGCCGGATGTTGGCCTCGTCCAGCGGGGCGTCCACCTCGTCGAGGATGGCGATCGGGAGGCCCGCGCCGCTGCCCTCGTCGGCCATCAGGGCGAACAGGAAGGCGAGCGCGCCCATGGTGCGTTCGCCCACCGACAGCAGGTGCAGCGATTGTGTCTGCTTTCCCGGAGGCTGCAGCCGGATCCGCACGCCCACGGGCCGGCCCTCGTCGCTCTCCACCTCGATGGCGCCGCGGCCGTCGCCGCCGAACAGCTGCCGCACGTGCAACGCGAAGCTCGCCTCGAGCCGCTCGAGCGCGCGGCCTAGCCGCCGGGTCGTCTCCTCGTCGATCCGGTGGAGCGTCCCCTCGAGCTCGGTGACGGCGAGCGTCCCCTGCACGGCCTCCACCTCGAGCGTGTCCTTGCGCTCGCGGGCCTCGCCCAGGTCGCGTGCCGCCCTGTGGTTCACCGGACCGAGCTGCTCGAGGGCCGACTCGACCTCGCGCAGGCGGCCGCGGGCGGTGCGCTCTGCCAGCTCCAGCGGCTCGACGCCCGCCGGGAAGCCCGCCATCTCCTCGTCGGCGAGCTCCAGGGCGGTCTCCCGCCGCGCGAGGAACACCTTCGCCTCCTCCAGGTCGTGCGAACGCACCGCCTGGCGCTCGGTCTCCGCGGCCAGCTCCCGCTCGCGGGCGTCGGTGGCGCGCCGCGCCTCGGCGACCGCTCGCTCGGCGTCCTCCAGGCCGGTCGGCAGCGCGGCCTGCGCCGCATGAAGCGCCCGCTCGGCCTCCTCCGACACCGTGCGCGCCCGCCGCGCGGCCTCGACGAGGCTCTCCTCCTGGGCGCGCAGCTCGGCCGCGCGCCGCCGTTCCCCCTCGAAGCGCGCGCGCTCCGCCTCGTAGGCGCGCCAGCGCTCGACGAGCACCAGGCGGCGTTGCCGCACGTCGCCGAGCTCGGCCAGCACCGCCGCCGCCCGCTCCCGCGCCGCGTCGAGCTGGGCGCGGGCCTCCGCGTCGTCGGCCTCGGCCCGGGAGAGGGCGGCCGCGTCGCCGCGCGGCTCGGGGAGCCGCAGCGCACCGAGCTCCTCGCGCGCCGCCCGCTGCCTGTCCTCGAGCTCCCGGAGCAGGTGCGCGCGGCCGGCCGCGCGCTCCCGCGCGGCGGCGAGCGCCGCACGGTCCGCGTCACGCCGCTCGCCCGCCGAGCGGGCCGCCGCCAGGGCGGCGCGCGCCGCGTCCTGTTCCCGCTCGAGCGCCGCGAGCGCCCCCGCCTCCTGGTCCGCTGCGGCGGCCGCGGCCGACTCGGCCTCCTCGAGCTCCGCGGCCGCGCCAAGCACGCCCGCCTGCTGCGCCCGGCGCCCGCCGCTCATGGCCCCGGACGCCTCGAGCAGGTCGCCGCCGAGCGTCACCATGCGCGGACGCGCGCCGGGGCGACGGGCCAGGCGGGTGGCGTCCGCCATCCCCTCCATGAGCAGCGTGCCGCCGAGGAGCTGCTCCACCACGATCCGGTAGGCGGGCTCGGCCCCGACGAGCTCGGCCAGCGGGCCGATCGCCCCGCGCTCGCCGGCCGCGGCGGCCGCGGCGCCGCCGCCGGTCCGCAGCAGGTCGAGCGGCAGCAGCGTCACGAAGCCGCCGCGCCGCTTGACGTGGTCCAGCACGCGCCGGCCCGTCTCGGCACGGTCCACCACGACGTACTCGGCGCGGCGCCCGAGCGCGGCGGCCACGGCGGTCTGGTAGTCGTCGGGCACGCGCAGCAGGTCGGCCACCGAGCCGATCACGCCGTCGATGCCCGAGGTGAGAGCGTTGCGCGGTCCCTGCGCGTAGCCGCGACGCGCCTCGAAGGCGGCGCGCTGCCGGTCGGCGGCGCGCGCCCGTGCGAGGGCCTCCGCCGCGGCGCGGGCGTGATGGCCGTGGGCGGCGGCAAGGCGCTCACGGGACCTCTCGAGCTCCTCGTCGGCCCCGCGCGCAGCCTCCTGCGAGCCGCGCGCCGCGGTCGCGAGCGCGTCCACGTCATCGCCCGGCTGGGCGCGCAGGGCCTCGAGGCGCTGCGCCGCCTCGGAGCGGCGCCGCACGAGATCCTCGCGGCGGGCGTCGAAGGCCGCCGCGAGGCGCTCCCCCTCGGCCACCTCGCGTCGCAGCTCGTCGACGGCGCGTCCACGTTCCGACGCCCGCAGCTGCGCCGCGCGGACCGCGCCATCGGCCTCCTCGCGGGCGCGCTCGAGCTCGCCCTCGCGCGCCGCCAGGGGCGCGGCGTCGAGCTCCGGTGCGCTGGGCGGCTCGAGCGACTCCAGCCTGTCGGCCTCGGCGCGCGCCGCCGCGAGCGCGCGCGCGGCGCCCTCGCGCCGCTCGTCGGCCGACGCCAGCCGCTCCTGGGCCACGCGCAGGTCGCCGCGGCGCAGCTCGGCCTCCGCCAGCGCCTGACGGTAGCGGTCCTCGGCAGCGTCGCGCGCGACCCGCCCGGCGCCGAGGCGGTCGCGCCCCTCGCTCAGCGCGCCGCGCCCCTCCGCCAGCGCCTGCTCGAGCGCGGCCTGTCGTTCGCGCAGCCCGCCGATCTCGCCTTGCAGCGCCTGCTGGCGCGCGCGCGCCGCGGTGAAGCGGAGGCGCAGGGCCTCGGCCGTCAGACGCCGCGCTGCGCTCGGCGTCGCGGGCCTCGTCGGCCAGCGACGCGCAGCGCGCTTCGAGCTCCAGGATCACGTCCTGCAACCGGTCGAGGTGGTGGCGCGCGGTCTCGAGGCGGTCCATCGTCTGCTCGCGGCGGGAGCTCATGCGCGCCACCCCGGCCGCCTCGGCCACGTACTCGAGCAGCTTGGGCGGATCGGCCATGAGCACCTGGCTCACCTCACCCTGGCCGATGATCGCCAGCCCGGAGCGCCCGAGGCCGCTGCCTGCCAGCGCTTCGTCGAGGTCGAGGAAGCGCGCCGCGCGCCCGTTGAGCCGCAGGCGCGTGGCGCCATCGCGGCTCAGGCTCCGGTAGAGCTTGAAGCTCTGAGCGCCGTCGAGCAGCTCGACCTCGACCTCGGCGAGTCCCAGGCTGCGCTTGCCGGTGGCCCCGTGGAAGATGAGGTCGGTCTTGTCGGAGGCGCGGAACTCGCGCGCGCGGCCGCCGCCCGAAGTCCACTTCAGGGCGTCCACCAGGTTCGACTTGCCCGAGCCGTTGGGGCCGATGACGGCCGTGATGCCGGGCGCGAACTCGACGGCGGTGCGGTTCCCGAAGCTCTTGAAGCCCTGGAGCGTCAGGGAGGCGAGGCGCACGCGTCAGCCTACCCTTGGGCGGCCCCGGCGCCGCCCCCGGTAGGTCGTGCCAGGGCCCGCAGCAGGTGCGCGCTCGTCACGATGCCGTTGAAGTAGTTCTCGGCGGCGAGCCTCTCGTTGGGAGCGTGGGCGCGGTCGCTCTCGAGCCCGAAGCCGACCATCACCACGTCGGCGCCCAACAGCTCCTGGACGTCGGACACCACCGGGATGGTGCCGCCGGTGCGGGCGTAGACGGGCTCACGGCCGTAGGTCTCGCGCAGCGCCCGCGCGGCCGCCTGAACCGCGGGCGCGTCGATGGGAGTGGCCGCGGGCCGGCCGCCGTGCAGGGCCGTGACCCGCACGTCGATCCCGTCGGGCGCCAGGCGCTCGAGCTGCGCGGCGAGCAGCCCGGCGACCTCGTCGGGGTCCTGGTCGGGCACGAGCCGGCAGGAGATCTTCGCGCCCGCCTCCGCCGGGATCACCGTCTTCGCGCCCGCTCCCTGGAAGCCCCCCCAGATGCCGTTGCAGTCCAAGGTCGGTCGGGCCCAGAGGCGCTCCAGCAGCGAGTAGCCGGCCTCGCCGGGCGTCGCGCGCACGCCGGCGTCGGCGCGGAAGGCGTGCTCGTCGAACGGCGAGCGGGCGATGCGCTCGCGCTCGGGCTCCTCGATCTCCTGCACCCGGTCGTAGAAGCCCTCCACGGCCACCCGGCCGCGGCCGTCGTGGAGCGCCGCGATCATGCGGGCCAGCGCGTCGATCGGGTTGGGCACGCCGCCGCCGTAGGCCCCCGAGTGGAGGTCGCGGCCGGCGGCGCGCACGCGCACCTCGACGTAGCTCAACCCCTTCAGCCCGTAGGTGATGGTCGGGGTGCCGGGGGCGATCATGGCGTTGTCGGAGATGACCACGACGTCGGCGGCGAGCTCGTCGCGGTGCTCCTCGAGGAAGGGGCGCAGGTTGGGGCTGCCGATCTCCTCTTCGCCCTCGACCACGAACGCGAGGTTCACGCCGAGGCCGCCGTCGAGGCTCCGCAGCGCCTCGGCACCCTTCACGTGCGCGAAGACCTGCCCCTTGTCGTCGCTCGCCCCGCGCGCCCGGATGTCGCCACCCAGCAGCGTCGGCTCGAACGGCGGCGTGTCCCACTGGTCGAGCGGGTCGGCCGGCTGGACGTCGTAGTGGCCGTAGACGAGCACCCGCGGTGCGCCCTCGACGTGCGGGGAGCGGCCCACGACGACGGGGTGGCCGGGCGTGGGGTGCACGCTCGCCTCGAGGCCGGCCCGCTCGAGCGCCGCGGCCAGGAAGGCGGCGGCGGCGCGCACGTCGCCCGCGCGCTCCGGATCGGTCGACACCGAGGGGATGCGCAGGAAGTCGAAGAGCTCGTCGAGGTGGCTCTGACGTCGGGATTCGAGGTGGCGACGGAGCGGCGTGCTGGGCTGGGGCATGGCTGGGAGTATACCGAGGGTCCCGCCGTAGCCCCGCGGGCCGCCGGTCTACGCCCCGACGCACCCGTCCGCGGGCCGCCGATCTACGCCCCGTGGCCCTCGTCCGCGCGCCGCCGGCGTCCGCCTCGACGCCCGCGTCCTCGCGCCGCCGGCGTCCGCCTCGACCCCCGCGTCCGCCCGCCGCCTGCCTACGCCTCGTCCGACTCGTCCTCGGGGTCGCTCCCGGCCGGGAGCGCCTCGCGCCGCATGGTGTCCATGTGGTCCTTCAGTCGCACCTGGAGGTCGGCGATGCGCGTCTCCATGTTGTCCTGGATGAGGTCGAGACGACGGCGGAGCTTGATGATCTCCTCGACGCCCGCGAGGTTGACGCCGAGCTCCTGGGTGAGCCGGCGGATCTCCCGCAGCTGCTCGATGTTGCGCTGCGAGTACAGGCGCGTCTTGCCCGCGCTGCGGCTCGGCTCGATGAGGCCCTTTCGCTCGTAGAGCCGCAGCGTCTGCGGGTGCATGTCGACGAGCTCAGCGGCAACGCTTATGACGTAGAGCGGCTTGTCCTTGTCGATGCTGCCCTCCTCGTCGCGGGCGTCCCCCTGGGGGGCCGCATCGTCACGATCGGGCTTCGGATCTGCGCTCATGAGCCGCTCGCTCCCTCCGTCAGTCTGCGGTACCAATCGCCTGCGCCGCGCAGCAGGCCGCGCCAGACGTCGTAGCGTATCGTCGCGAGCAGGTCGCCGCTCCCGAGCCCGCCGCCGGCGACCCGCACGGTCGCGCCTTCCGGCGTTCCGGCGGGCACGCGCACGCGCACCCCTTCGAACTCGGTGATCGCGCCTCGCGACGCCTCGAGCGGCGTCAGGTAGACCTCGGCGACGAGGTCGTCGCCGTCGAGGCGGGCGTTGCCCGGGAGCGCCACCTCGACGCGAACGAACAGGTCGCCGGGCGGGTTGCCCGGCCCCCCCAGTCCCTTCAGGCGCATGCGCGTGCCGCTGTGGATGCCGCGCGGGAGGGCGACGTCGACCTCGGCGCCGCCGTGGCGGACGCCACTGCCGCCGCAGTCCGGGCATGCCTCGCCGTCGACGAGGCGCTGCCCGCCGCACGTCGGGCAGACGCTCGTGCCGGGAACCCGGACGCGCCGCGTGCCGCCCGCGCGTGCGAGCTTGTAGGGGATGCGCAGCCGCATCTCGCGCGTCTCCCCCGGCAGCAGCCCGGCGTTGCGGAACAACCCGGTCATCATCCCGAAAAGCGCGTCGAACACGGCGTTCCCGCTGCGCGGCGTGCCGCCGCCGCGCGCGTCCCAGTCGATGGGTATGTCCGCCTCGCGGAAGATCGTCTGCCAGTCCATGGTGCTGAAGTCGGGGCGGTAGGCGGTCTCCCCCGTGCTGCCGTAGCGGTCGAAGCGCGCGCGAGCGTCGGGGTCGCGCAAGACGGCGTAGGCCTCGGAGATCTCCTTGAACCGCTCCTCGGCCTCGTGGTTCCCCGGATTGCGGTCCGGATGGAAGCGCAGGGCCATCTGGCGGTACGCGGCCTTGATGGTGGTCGCGTCGGCGTCGTGCGGGACACCGAGCACCTCGTACGGGTTGTTGGCGACGCGCGGCACGTTCCCGCATCATACAATTTCCTGAGTCTGCCCTTGTTAGGGCTGCCCGCGGGGCCGCCGCGGCCGCCGGTGGTATCGTGGCCGTGGGTCACCGCGTCCCGCCCGACGTCCGTCGGCTCGGCGCCCCCGACCCGGAGGTGCACGGTGAAGAGAAGCATTCCCCTGGCGGTGGTGATCGTCCTGCTGGCGTTCGCGCTCGGCGGGTGCCGCAACGAGACCCAGAACCGGATCCGGCGCAGCATCCAGGACTTCACCAACCAGCGCATGTTCATCACGCTCTACTCGTACGACGGCAAGGTCGTCTTCGACGGCGTCGTCGACGGCAAGGTCACCCGCTCCAGCACGGCCTCGGAAGGCGCCGGCAACGGCGACTCGCAGGGGTACTACGTGTACTGGTACGACGAACGGGGTCGCTACCACCAGACCGACCTCCCCTACCTGCTGACCACCTACGACCGCCACAACGGCGGAGGCGGCGGCGCGGCCAGCGACGGCGCCGGTACCACAAACTGACGCAAGGTGACGTCGCGTCACCTTTCCCTTAAGCGGCCATGAACCCGGTCGCACCGGCCTCGCAGCGACGGCTGCTAGCATGATGCGCGAGAGGGAGTCGTGTCCATGAGCCAATCCACCCACCGCCGTCCTACGCTCCGCCGCCTTCGCTTCGCCGTGGTGCTCGCGCTCACGGCGCTCGCGCTGTCGGCCTGCACCATCTACGTCCGCCCGGGAGGCTCCACCGATATCGGCGTCTCGCTCAACGACGTCATCGTCGAGTTCCGTCCCACGCGCGGCGACGGCGCCAGCTACCGCGTCGGTGAGTACATCGAGTTCGTCATCCGCACGACGCAGAGCGGGTACGTCACGCTCTCGACCATGGACGCCGACGGTCGCGTCTCCGTGTTCCAGCGCAACATCTACGTGCCTGGCGGGCGCACCGTCATCCTTCCGACCTCCGACATGAACGTCGTCTACACCGCCGAGCCCCCGCGAGGCTTCCTGCGCGTACGCGCATCGTTCACGTCGGGACGCACCGATGTCGGGCGGGTGAGCTACCGCGGTCGCAGCGGGGACGGTTCGTGGTCCACCGCCATCCAGGTCGACATCAGGGGCTACCCCGTACGCGACGTCGCTTCGACCAGCCTGACCGTGCGCTGAGGCGACGACGCCGGGCGTCCAAGGCGCCCCTACCGCGCCCCCGACGAACGCGTCGGGGGCGCTTCGGCGTGGGGTCATCCGGGCCGCCGGTGGGCGCGCGCAGGCGGCTTACGCGTGGTGCGCGTGGGTGCGGTACAATGGAGGTCGCGCATCGCAAGTGCCGGTGCAGGCAGCGGGAGGACGTACGCCTTGTCAGGGCATAGCAAGTGGTCCCAAATCAAGCGCAAGAAGGCGGTCAACGACCGCCAGCGCGGGAAGATCATCAGCAAACACATCCGTGCCATCCAGTCGGCGGTACGTGAGGGTGGTGGCGGTGACCCGTCCGTCAACCTCCCGTTGAAGAACGCGCTGGGCGCGGCCAAGACCGACGACGTGCCGCAGGACAACATCGATCGTGCGATCGAGCGGGCGCTGGGCGCGGCCGACGGCGGCACCTACGAGCCGGCCCAGTACGAGGGGTACGGTCCGGCGGGCGTCGCGGTGCTGGTGGAAGCGCTCACGGACAACAAGAACCGCACGGCGTCCGAGGTTCGGCACGTGTTCGTCAAGCACGGCGGCAACATGTCCGGCTCCACCGCGTGGCAGTTCGACACGAAGGGCGTCATCGTGGTCGGCGACGCCAGCGAGCGGGTGCAGGAGCTGGCGATCGATCTCGGCGCCGAGGATCTCGAGTCGGACGGGGAAGCGCTCACGATCTACACCCCCGCGACCGAGCTGTACGCCGTCGTCGACGGCCTCACCTCCGCCGGAGTGGAGCCCGAGGTCTCGCAGCTCAGCAAGTTCGCCCAGACGGAGTCGGAGCTGGATCGGGACGGGGTTCGCAAGGTGATCTCCTTCATCGAGGCGCTCGAGGATCTCGACGACGTCCAGAACGTATATTCAACCGCCAACCTGGAGAACGCCGAGCTGGTCGGCTGAGCTGGAGAGGTAGCGATGAGCTTTCCGTCCATGCCCTGGGGCGACCTTCCCGCCATCACCGCCGCGCAGATGCAGCAGCTCGTGATGCTCGCGACCGGCAAGTTCGGCCTCGACAACCGCGTGCTGGTGGAGCACACCGCGCGGAACCTGGTGACCATGGCCGACGCGTTCGCCGAAGACGGTCCGGTGCTCGTCGTCGCGGGCCGCGGCAACAACGGCAGCGGCGGCCTCGCCGCCGCGCGGCTGCTGGCCACGCGCGGTCGCCGAGTGTGGGTGGTGCCCACCCACGAGGCCGAGAACTACTCCGGCACGCCCAAGGAGCAGCTCGAGCACCTGCGCCACTTCGACCGCGTCAAGGTACGCACGAGCCTGCCGAAGATGAAGTTCTCGTGCGTCATCGACGCCGCCATCGGCACCAACCTCGAGGGCCCGCCTCGCGGTCGCACGCTCGACGTGATCACGGTCCTCAACAACATGGGCGACGGCTGCTGCGTGATCTCGCTCGACGCGCCGACCGGCATGATGGTCGACGACGGCAGCGTTCCCGGCGACATCGTCGAGGCGAGCATGACCCTGAGCGTCGCGCTCCCGAAGAAGGGCGTGAAGCCCGGCGGCGCGGTCGGCCGCCTGTTCGTGGGCGACATCGGCCTGCCCAAGGGCCTGTACGAAGCGCTGGGCATCTCCGACGTGTCGCTGCCCGGCTTCGTGACCGAGGTCACCGCGGACTGACACGGACGGCAGGCGTCCTTGCCCGCGGGTGAGGTTCGACGATCCGGCGACGGCTCAGGGCCCGTTGAGCAGCGCCACGTGGACGTCGCTCACGCCCTCAACGACCTCCTGCCACGCCACCATCGGGTGGCCCCGCGCGTCCAGGGACAACGACGGCCAGTGCGCCGCCGGCGCGTCCGGATCGGCGGTCAACGCCTCCCCGAGGCGTTGCCAGGCGTTGCCCGCCAGCCGCGCTACCCGGATCGTCCGCGCCGCGCCGTCGCCCTGGTCCCACGCGACCACCGGCGTTCCGCCCACGTCCAGCGCGAGGGACGGCGAGTAGCCACTGGACCCGGCGGGGGTCACGGTGCCTCCCACGATCTCCCACCTCGAGCCCGACCAGCGGCTCACGAACAGCTCGCGGTCGGCCGAACGCACCTCGTCCCACGCGACGAGCGGCACGCCGGAGGCGTCGATCGCCAGGCTGGGGCTGTACGCGTTCGTGCTGCCCACCCGGGGCGATACCGCCGGCCCCAGGGCCTGCCAGGCGCCGCCCGTCCAGCGCTCGACGTAGATGCTGCCGACCTGGTTGTCGTCCGATTCGAACCACGCGACGATCGGGCGGCCCGCCTCGTCGAGGATCACGGATGAGTCGGTGGCGAAGGCGGACGTTCCGGCGTCGATCGCGAGCGCGCCCCCGACCGGCTGCCAGCTCTGCCCGTCCCAGCGGGCGACATGGATGGGGTGGTCGCTGAACCCCGTGTCGTACTCCCCCCAGGCCACGGTGGGCGATCCGGCCGCATCGAGCGCGAGGGACGGCGCGTCGACGCTGGTCGTGCCGCCGACGGCCGACAGCGCTTCGCCGATGGCGCGCCACGCGTTCCCGTCCCAACGGTCCACGTAGATGTTGACGACGTCGCCGTCGAACTCGTCCCACGCGAGCACCGGTGAGCCGTCGGCGGCGACGGCCAGGGAGGGGTCGTGGGCCGCGGTGGCGCCCGCCACGGCCGAGATGGCCCCGCCGACCCTCTGCCACGCGCCGCCTTGCCAGCGCTCGACGTACACGTTGGTCGTGCTGCCGTCGCCTTCCTCCCAGGCGACGTAGGCGGAGCCGTCGGCGTCGACGGCCAGGGAAGGGAGCGTGGCTCCCGTGTTCCCCGGGTTGGCCGAGCGCGCACCGGCAAGATCGAGCCAGGACGGGAGCGACAGGCTCCACGGCACGGCGGGAACGGTGAGCGGGTTCCCCGCCAGGTCCGCGATTCCGCTCGTGAGGGTGACGGTGACGTCGGCCGGCAGCTGCATGGCCGAGGTCACCGTGACCGCCAGCTCCCGGCCGTCCGCCGCGAGCGTGGCGGTCCGTTCGAGCGCCGCGCCGCCCGCGAGCGCGGCGCCCACCGACGCGTCGTTGACGCTCTGCGGGCGTACCGGCTCGGAGAACGTCGCCGTCCAGGTGCTGCCGGCGGCCACGTTGCCGCTGCCCGGCGCCGGCGCGCGCGACCCCACCGACGGTGGGGTCCGGTCGACGGTCACGACGCGCGGGTCGCTCAGGTACGTCCGGCCCCCGGCGCTGGCCCGTCCCCGCAGCTCATGCTCCCCCTCCGGTTCGCCGCTGGTGTCCCACGCGTAGGTGTACGGGGGCGTCAGGTTCACCAGGACGTCACCGTCGAGCAGCAGCGCAACGGCGTCGGGCGTGCCGCCGGAGACGACCAGCTGGACGCTCACGACGGTGTTGGTCGCCACGTCGCCGGCGGGGTTGCTCAGCCGCACCTCGAGGGAAGGCTCGCTCGGAGCGCAGCCCGACGCCGTCACGGCGAGCGCGACGCTCAGAGCGAGCAGGCGAACGTAGCGAGACCGGATCATCCCGTCTCCCCTCCCCTGGCGGCCGCCGCCCGGGAGCGTTGGCGCCGCCGAACACCCTGGAGTGGCGGCATGATAGC
>CAWCUY010000015.1:0-79360 GCA_963798895.1 uncultured Trueperaceae bacterium
TCGGAGGCGGGCGAGGGGCCTAGTGATCGTCGACCTGCCGAGCCGGATAGGTCACTGCTCTTCGCGGGCCGCACGACGACCTCGCCTAGGACTTGCTACAGCAGGCGGTTGAGCTGCGTGCGTTCGTCCAATCAAGTGAGGTCGAGTGGGATCCGCGTCCGAAGGACCGGGATGAGGCCGAGCGGCTTGTCCGACGCTTCGAGGACCAAGCGACGGAGCTCGCGGCTGCGGTTTCCGAAATCTTGGCCGGTGACGATGAGGGGGTGTTCGACGCACCGGTGGCTAAGGTCTTCTCGATGCTCGGAGAACTCCCCAATCCTTCAGGGACCTACAACGACGTTGGCCGCGGCTTGAGAGAGTATCCGCTGCTGATCTTGCTTTCCACCGCGTTCATTACTGGAGTTCGGTTCGAGCGATGGTCCTTGCTTAGGAGTCTTCTAGACACGCCTTTGCGGACGAGCCGATACACGCCGACATCCCATGTCGCAGAGGTGGGTTTCTCGACCGACGTACTTCACAGGCTGTTCAACTTGCTGGCGGGTCAAAGCCTGTGTGCCCCGGTACACACCCGCCTTCGCCGCGTTCTCGATGGCCATGTCCTGCGTCGGTTTCCGTACGAGGACGCGGATGCGTGTTCTATATCGGCGAGTTCGTGCTGGCCCTTGCCGGTCTGGAGGCGCGGGGCTTGGATAAGAGTTACTCCGTCCGTTGCCGGGCCTCTATCTCTATTTTCCAGTGGCGGCTGAGAACATCCGGGCGTTTCTGGCGAGGCGGCCGGATGGCTTCATTACCCTTTACCGGTACCAAATTGACCAGATGTTGGAGGCGTTCGACAAAAACGCACTTCACGCAGTTTTCGAAAGCTGTGGGGGCAACGGCCTAACTGAGGGAGCAAAGAAGGCATACGACCCGTCTCCAGACGATACGTGACCCAGTTCGTGGATCGCCGGGACGTGGGCGATTCACGCTGCGGCCAAGACAGGAGACGGTCGCAGGCGCAGGTTCAGCTACGCGTCTAAGTGCCACGCACCGCAGCGCGACGTTGGAGTGAAGGCTGATCGGCAGCTAGGGGGTCCAGCGGGAAGCGGGTACGGCCGGTCGCCTTCGAGCCATACCACGTCTACCTCAGAGCCGGTGATGGCGACGATGGTGAGGAGGACGCTCTTGCGCTACCAACCTGGAGAAATGTGGTCGATTCGGCTGCGAGCCTTTCCATGCGCCATGCAAGGCCGCCGGTCCGACATCTTCGGCAAACCATCGTCAAGAAGGCGCTTGGCGTCCGGCCAATCAAGGCGCAAAGGGAGAGCGTCGCTTCGATGAGCTCGAAGAGGCGCCATGCGCTGGTACACTCGGCCGTTGAGGTGAAGTGATGGCCGAACACCTGCACGTATACAGCCTCCCGCCGATTGATTGGTGGAGCGGTGCGATGACGGTTGAAGCCTATTTGCACTCCGTGGTCGAGGCGTACAGCGCGATCGAGGAGCACAACGCGCATGGCGCCAGCGGAATCGCAAGGGCGGCGCAGGAGGTGGAGGACCTGTATTCCGCAGCGACGAACGCCGCGCGTGAACGGTCGTACTGGGAAGGCGACATTACGGAGGGGCCGTACGTGCTCGTCCTGCCCAGCGGCGATCAACCCAACACTGAGCTCGCCGGATTCATGTGGAAGCAGTGCAACAACGGGAGTGTATTTGTAGTGTCCCGGTTTCCACTTGTGCACCTGGCTGAGTATGAGGAATCCGGCGCAAGCTAGCGGTTTTCGCTGACAATAGGTGGGCCCGAGTGTGTGCACGCCGGCACCTCGAGGCGGTCGTCCGGGCGGCTGTTGCTACAGGGGGTCGAACAGGCCGTCCATGACCTTCCCTCGTTGGTCATTGCGAGCTGTCTTGACTTCCCGATGCTCGAGACTGACGTTGGCCGCGCCGGCGGGAAGCGCAGGCCGGCGGCCGTCGAGGATCTCCTCGATCGTCAGAAGTTGGATCTTGGGGAACTGGTGGTCACCGTAGGCATAGAATCCGTGGGTGGCCGCCTCTTTGTACATGCCGCGAGTTGGCGTCTCGAGGCCGACGAACACGCCCATCGCCGCCTTTCACGCCGAACAACGCTCTCCAGATCCCGAATCATGCCTGGGTTCAACGAAGCGCCGCCCTTCACGCTTACGATTACCTTCTCAAGCCGCTCCCCACCAGGTGTGCGGAAATAGATGAGGCCATCAATGCCTGTGTCACCACGCTTGATCCCCCGTCCAGCCTTGCCTGCACCAAACGGTTGAGCGCCTATTAGGCCGACGGCCCAGAACTGAAACTGGTAGGGGCCGTCTTTCTCGTGCTCGAACAGGTAGCGGGCGCTCGCGGCGTCCTTTGGCGTTCCCTCGAGCGCGTAGTCGATGCCGCTCTCGAGGCCGAAATCTCTCTTCAACCGAGCTTCGATCAAGCCCACTGCCAAATGCGTAATGTCGATCCCAACCCAGGATCTCCCGAGCTTCTGCGAAGCCGCAATTGCTGTTCCACACCCACAGAATGGGTCCAGGACGATGTCGCCCTCGTCCGAGCTTGAAGTAATGATGCGTTCGAGAAGCGCCACTGGCTTTTGGGTGGGGTAGCCCAATCGCTCTTGCGAGCTCGATGCCAAGGGAGGGATGTCGGTCCAGATGTTCTGCACGAGCTCGCCCGGGCTCTCGTCTCCATACATCTTCAGCCTTAGCGCCCCGGTTGGTTTATTGGGGAAGTGCAGTCGACCCTCGCGGTCGTACTTCTCAAGCCGCTCCCGATTGCATGACCAACCATTCGGGTGCGGATAATATACAACCCCGTTGCTGGCCGCGAATGGGAAGTGGAGATTGGGCCGCGGTGACGGGCTTCGAAGCGTGACAGACTGCCATCGGCGCCCGTCCGGGTCTGTCTTCGGGTACTTCTTCTTCACCTCCTCCGGGCTCAATGGTACGTATTGCGAGTTGTACTTGTAGGTCCGGCTCTTCTTGAACCAGAGGATGATGTCAGCAATGCTTCCATATCCGCGCGTTGCATCGCCGTGGGGAAAAGTCCGCTTCCGATGACCACGTTTCCGAAGTTCCGAGGATCGAAGATAATGTCCAGGATCACCTTGAGGTAGTGGCTTGCTGTCGGGTCACAATGAAGGTAGAGAGCACCCGTCGGCTTCAGAATGCGATGCATTTCTACAAGACGGGTAGCCATCATCACTCGCGTCGAGGGTGCCTCCGCCTCCGGCGTTGAGGTCCGTGCAGCCGCGAGCGGCCGCCGCGGCGATGGCGCTGGCCTTCAGGCCGTGGCGATGCCACGGCGTCGATGGCCGCGCCGCACGCCGGTGAGCCCGAAGCTGAGGGAGGTGGCGTCGTCCCCCGGTTGCAGGCTGGTCAGACCGACGTAGGTTCCGTCCTGCGCGACGGCGACGAACGTGGCATCGAGGATGGTGTCCGGGCTGGTGACGTCGTCGTGGTGGGCGGGAACGATGGGTGGGAAGGCGAGGACGTCACGCTCGATCTCGTGCTGGAGCGCGAGGAGGCGGGTGTCACGGTCGGGGGCCGGCCGGAGGTCGGGATAGCGGACGATCAGGATGCCGGCCCGCGCCAGGCTTGCCGTGAGAGGTTCGAACCGCGCTGGGTCGAAGGTTCGCGGGTCGAGGTGGGCGCCCCAGGAGCGGAAGACCTCCTGGAAGCCGTCGGGCTGCAAGAAGGCGGCGGCGCCAAGGAGGTCCTCGCGGATGGACGTCTACACCTCGGTCGTCGTGGCGGGCGCCGAGGCGAGCAGGTACCGCAGCAACTCGGAGTCTGCACCCCCCCGCGATGCTCAGTCAAGCCCCAGATCCTCTGTAACTTCCTCCAGGGGCGGGTTGTCGCTTAGGCGGCCATGCTGGTGACCTCCTCGTCGTCCTCGGGGCTGGCGTCCTCAGCGGCGGGCTGGGGTTCCAGTAGGCTCATGTCGAGGTAACGTCGGCCGGAGAGCCACTCCTCGCTCTGCTCCATGCTCAGCGCGCTGACCAGCCGCAGGCACGCGTCGGCGTTGGGGAAGATGCGCACCACCCTGGTTCGGCGCTTGAGCTCCTGGTTGAAGCGCTCCAGGCCGTTGGTGGAGCGGACGCGCCGGCGGTGCGGCTCGGGAAACGCGAAGCACGCCAGGCACGTCTCGATGCCGTCCTCGATCCATTCGGCCAGCGCCGCGTGAGACGCGCTCCAGCGCTGTACCACGTCGCCCGCGAGGTTCAACGCCCAGGCCTTGCTGGGCGCCGCGAACACCGCCTTCAGATCGCTCACGAGCACCTTGCGGTGCTTCCTCGCGACCTTCCCAGCGCGTTACGCAGGAAGTGCACCTGGCAACGCTGCCACGACGCGCCCTGGAAATACTTGGCGATGGCGTCCACCAGGCCGCGGTGATCGTCGCTGGTCACCAGCCGCACGCCGCGCAAGCCGCGCTCCTTCAGGCCCTCGAAGAGCGCGTCGTAGGTGGCTTCGCTCTCGCTGTCGGCCACGTCCACGGCGAGGATCTCGCGCTTGCCGTCGGCGCGCACGCCCTTGACCACCAGCACGCCCTGGCTGACGACCTGCCCGGCAATGCGGACGTACTCGTAGCGCGCGTCGACCACCAGGTACGGGTACGTCACCTCGCCCAGCGGGCGCTCCCGCCAGCTGCTCAGGTCGTCGTCGAAGCTCGCCCACCAGGCGATGACGGTGCTCTTGCTGAAGCTCGTGCCGCACAGCGTCTCGGTGACGCTCTGCACCTTCCGGGTCTGACGCCCTCCAAGTACATCTCCATCAGGCTGAGCACCAGCGCCTTCTCGCTGCGCTGGTAACGGTCGAACAACTCCGTGCGGAACGTCCCCTCGCGGTCCTGCGGCACCAGCAGGCGCAGCGTGCCGACGCGCGTCTTGAGCTGACGCTCGCGATAGCCGTTACGGTACCCGCGACGCTTCTCGCCGCGCTCGAGCGGCGCGGCCTGCAGGTGCTCCGTGATCTCCGCCTCCAGCAGGCGCTGCAGCGCGCCCTGCACGATGTCGCGCAGGAAGTCCGGGTCGTCGATCAGCGCCTCACGCACAGGCGCCGGCAGTCGCGTATCCTCGAGATGAGCCATCGTTCACTCCGAATCCAATGGGGTTTAGTTCAACGCTTCCCATTGTGGAGGAGCGATGGCTCCTAGCTTGGCGACATCCTTCGCGGAACCATCAATTTACAAAGGATACGGGGCGCAATCCGATGCTCGTCGCGCACGTGGAGCAGGACCCATACCAGGCCCTCCTCGGCACGACCCGCCCAGAGTGAGCGGATCGTGCCGGTCGCCACGACCTCACCGTCGGCTTCGGCGACGAGCCTGCGAAAGGTAGGGTCGGCCTCCTGCGACGCCTGGTCGCCGTGGAGGAGACGTTCGGCCTCGACGTGCTGGTCAGGTTCGTTCTGCTCGTTGTGGATGCGGGTGATGGCCGGGTAGTCGTCGGTCTCCGCGGCGCGTGGTGCGTAGGGCAAGGCGATCTCCCTCGGTTGCCGTGGACACGGGGTCGAGCGGGCATGGGACGTGCCGAACGTCGATCATGGGGTCGGTCCCCTGCCTCTCGGATGGGAGATCCTAGCACCGTCGGACCTCGAAGCGGGCCGGTTGGCCCGAGGTCCGAGCCCTGCGTCACCCCGGCCGCGTGCGGGGGGAGCCGGCGGCGAGCGGCGCCCCCGACACCAACTCGTCGAGCAGGCGCGCCGTGTCCGAGTCGTGCCATGCAGACACCCCGCAAGCCACGCCGGAGTCGTGCAGGCGCCGCATCGCGTGCGCCATGCCGGAGCGGCCCAGGAGCACGCACTCGCCGTCGAGGGCGCCCGTGATGTAGAGATCGTGCATCGCGCTCGGCCACTGCGTGCGCTCGGGGCCGATGCTCACGACGAGCAAGCCCCGAGCGTCCAACGCGCGCGCGACGCGTTCGGGTTCGACGCCAAGATCGCCAGCGAGGTCGCGAACCAGCGCCGCGGCGGGGCCCCCAGGACGTATAGGGTCGGTGATCGCCATGGGTGGACCGTACCGACTACAAAGTGGAACGGCCTTAAGCTCTCATGACGTTGGGTTCATGGGTGGAGCGCAGGGCCTTCGAACGCGCGACGATCCGCGCGCCCCACGCGCAGCCGATGAGGGGCCCGTGAGGAGGGCGTGACGGGCCGCTCCGGTCGGCCGCCCTCAAGCGAGGGGCTCGAGCAGCGCCCGCACGGGCGACGCGTCGGCGTGCGGCATGCGCAGCGGCAGGCATACCAGGCGGTACCGTCCGGGCGCCACGGCCGAGAGCTCGAGCCCCTCGACGATCACGAGACCGGTGCGGGCGCACGCGTGATGGGCCGGGAGGTCCCGGCTCGTCACGGGGTCGACGCTCGGGGCATCCGTTCCGACCAGCGCCACCCCACGATCGTGCAGCTCGTCGATCAGGGCGGGCGCGAGCTCACGGAAGGCCGGGAAAGCCTCCCAGCGCGCGGGCTGGCCCGTGTGGAGCAGCACCCGCCGCGCGAGCGGACCGCCGGGCAGCACCCCCGGCCCCACGGGCCCGTCGCCGCGCGCGTCGACCACCAGGGCCTCACCCACGAGCACGTCGAGCCCTATGCTCCCGAGGCGCCCGCCGGCGTCGTCGTAGTGCCAGGGCGCGTCGAGGTGACTGCCGAGGTGGGTGCTGGCCGTGAGTCGCAGCACGTTGACGCTGTCACCGCCGGCGATGCGCGACACGGGCTCCAGCCGGTACGGGGAGTCGCCCGGCCACACCGGATGAGCTTCGTAGAGCTCGCGGGTGATGTCGATCATGGCCACATCGTAGCGCCGCGGCGCTCGGCCGCCGCTCCCTGCCGCCCCTCCCGACGACGACCCCACCCGGCCCCCCACCTGACAACGACCCCTCCGGGCCGCCCCTCCCGACGACGACCCCCCGGCCCCCTCGCGACATCGACCCCGCGCGGCCCCTCATCCGACACCCCTCCGGGCTGCCCCACCCGACAACGACCCCTCCCGGCCCCCTTGCCGTGGTCTGGCCGCGCCGCGACCCGCTACGGGCGCGCGAACGCGTCCTCCGGCCACGTCGGGTTCGCGTTCAGCGACGTCAGGCGGATGCTGCCGACGAGCGCCCCGCCGACGCTCTGATCGATCGCGAACGGGAAGCTCAGGCCATCGATCGCCCTCGGATTCATGTAGCGGTTGGCCTGCGGTAGGCCGCCCGGGACCAGGGCGCGTTCGGCAAGCAGGGTGCCGTCCGGAGCGAAGACGTAGGTCGTCACCGCGCCGTGGGTGGACACCATCACACCGTCGCCCTCGATGCCCGCGATCGCCGTAGGCCCGAGCAGGCGCGCGGCGTCACGCCCTCCGGAGCCGAGGACGAGGCCGATGGGTCCCGTGTCCAGGTTGAGCAGCAGGCCGTCGTTCTGATCCCGTGGGAGCGGGCGCGTACCGCCGTCGGCGGTCCACTGCCAGCCGCCGGCGTCGTCGGCCTGAAGGATCATCACGGGGCGCCGGTTCACGAGGTACTCCATGCGCACGACGCGTGCGCCCAGGTCCGCGAGCAACCTGGTGTCGATGGGATCGCCGGGTACCGCTCGCTCGCCGGTCTGGCTGTAGCTGGTGCTCTGGAACCGTACCTCGAGGCGTCGCATGGCCGCCAGCGCCGGACCGCCGGCCGCACGACGCGCGGTGTCGAGCATGGTTGCGGCGGCGGGCTCGAGACGGGGCTCGGGATCCTCCAGGAACCACCGCAAGACCTCGGGGAAGCGGTCTCTCCACGACGCCTCATCGTGCGCACCCTCGGGATCGACGAGGTAACGGACGTCGGCGCCCTGGTCGCTCAGGAGGTTGGCCACGAAACGGGACCGGTTGAGCATGTCGCCGCCCTCGAGCGCGCCCATGTCGAGCCACACGCGCAGGCCCGGAGCCGGGTTCGCCTGGAGCCACGGCATCACGAAGCCGCCGCCAAGGAAGAACGCGGGCGACAAGGCGCCCACGAAGCCGACCTCCATGGGGTAGCGCAGCGCGATGTAGAGGCCGATCACTCCGCCCGCGCTCGAGCCGACCATGCCCGTGTGCGCGCGATCCGGCAGCGTCCGGAAGCGGGCGTCCACGAGCGGCTTGACCGTCTCGATCACGAACGCGGCGTACGCCTCGCCCCTCGCCTCCCAACCGGCCTCGGCGGAGGGGAAGGGTCCGTACTCGGCCAGGCGATCCAAGCCCATGTTGGGGATGCCGACGAGGATCGCCTCGCGACCGTCGCGCGCCAACGCCTCCGCCGCCTCGTCCGCGCCCCACTCCTGGTGCGAGTAGGAGGTGCCGGGGTCGAACACGTTCTGGCCGTCCTGGAGGTAGAGAACGGGGTAGCGGCGGTCCGGGGCCGTGGCGTAGCTCGGCGGCAGGTAGACGAGCAGATCGCGCGCATTGCCGAGTTGCGGGCTCACGACGGCCGGCACCCGCTCGACCGTTCCTGCGTGCACCTGCGTCCCCGTCCGCGGCGCGGGGGCCACGGTGGCGGCCCAGCGCGCCACGTTGAACGCGACGCTCGTGTCGCCCAGGACCCGGACGGTGCGGTTCGGAACGTCGCGGCCGGCGGCATCGCGCTCCACCGTGTCCCAGCTCCCGAGGGTGACCTTGTACTCCAGCACGGCGCCCTCCGGCACCTCGAGGGTCAGCCGGTAGCTCCCATCCGTGGCGCGCACGAAGCGCGCGTCCACGTCCCCCGGCTGCCAGCCGTTCAGGTTCGAGCCCAGGAAGGGGAGCGCCCCTTCGGGCGTGTCGGCCGGCACCGACGTCAGCACGAGCGTGAGCGTCGCCGCTCCCCCTTGCGCGGCGGCGGCGCCCAGGGCCTGGAGCACGCACAGCGCGACAACGAGCGTGAGGCGGCGAACGGACCCGCGGCGTCGAAGGCCGCGGGTCGCATACGCGTGGAACGTTGGGCGCCCCCAACGGGCGCCGGTGACGGCTGCGAAGTCGTCCATGGATCCCCCTTGGGACAGGGCCGCCGGGGCGATGCCCGGGACCGGCTGACCCGACGATGCGACCGGATCCGCCCGGCGGCAAGAGGCGACTGTCCCGCCGTCCGATGGGACGGTTGGCGGATCCGGCTACTCTCATGGCGGCCCTCCCGGCGCCCGGTACCGTGGGGCGTGAGAAGCTCGCGTCGCGCCCCGCTCCGGAAACCGCTCGCCGCCCTCGCCCCCGTCCTGCTCGTCGCCCTCACGCTCGCGCCCGGCCCCGCGGGGGTCCGCGCCGACGGCCCCCCCGCGACCGCCCCGTCCGCGGACACTGTGCGCGTCGCCGCCGCGGGCGACATCGCCTGCCCCGCCGACGATCCGCCCGCGTTGCGCTCCTGCCAGCAGGCGGCGACCGCCGCCCTGGTGGAGCGCCTCGCGCCGGACGCCGTCCTCGCGGTCGGCGACCTGCAGTACCCGCGCGGCGCGCTGTCCGACTTCAGGACCTCGTACGACCGCACGTGGGGAGCGTTCTTCGACATCACCTACCCCGTGCCGGGCAACCACGAGTACTACGGCGGCGGCGACGGCTACTTCGCCTACTGGGGATCCAGGGCGGGCGACCCGGCGAAGGGCTGGTACAGCTTCGAACTCGGCGCCTGGCACGTGCTGGCGCTCAACTCCAACTGCAGCGAGATCGGCGGTTGCGGCCCGGGCTCGGCCCAGGGCGACTGGATACGGCGCGATCTGGCGCTGCACCCCACCGCCTGCTCGCTGGCGTTCTTCCATCACCCGCGCTACAGCTCCGGGCCGCACGGCAGCGACGACGCGCTGGCACCGCTATGGCGCCTCTTGCTCGACGGCGGCGTCGATGTCGTGCTGTCCGGCCACGATCACGACTACGAGCGCTTCGCGCCGCAGGACGCCGACGGCAACGCCGATCCCAGCGGCATCCGCGAGTTCGTGGTGGGGACGGGGGGCGCGCCTACCTACTTCACGCTGCTGCCGCGCCGCAACAGCCAGGAGCTGCGCGCGGGAGCCTTCGGGGTCCTCCTGCTGACCCTACGGGCCCACGGCTACGAGTGGTCGTTCGAGGCGATCGCGGGCACCGGGTACCACGACAGCGGCACGGCGGCCTGCGACTGACCGAGCGGCCCTCGAGGCGAGGCGCGCGTCACTCCAGGTGCACGCGCCTCCACGCGGCCCACGCGCCGCCGAGCACCGCCCCGACGGCGAAGCTGAGCAGGGACGCGGTGGCCGCGTCGAGCCAGCCCTGGCTGTACTGGAGGAACACGCCGAGCGTGGCGACGGAACAGATGCCGACGCCGAAGGCGTAGCCGACGATGACGGCCGCGCCGCCCTCGGCGCCTTCTCGCGCGCTGTCGTCCGGGGTGTCCATGCCGGCCATTGTAGCGCCCGATCGCCGCTCGTCGGCGCGCGGGCTCAGGAGCTGCCGGCCGCGTGCGCCGCGGCGCGCTCGACGACGGCGGCCACGTCGTCGGCCACACGCGCGACGCGATCCGCGTCCTCCGCCTCGACCATCACGCGCACGAGCGGCTCGGTGCCGCTGGGCCGGAGGTTTATGCGCCCCTCGTCGCCCAGGCTCTCGCGCGCCGCGTCGAGTGCGGAGCGCACCGTGGCGTCCTCGACCAGGTCCGCCTTGCGCTCGGAGGGCACGCGAACGTTGCGAAGCACCTGCGGGTAGATCGGGATCTCGTCGACCCAGGCATCGAGCGTGCGGTCCGACTTGCGAACCGCCGCCAGCACCTGCAGGGCCGTGAGGATGCCGTCGCCGGTGGGGGCCTTGTCGAGGAACAGCACGTGCCCGGACTGCTCCCCGCCCAGCCGCAGGTTGCGCCGCACCAGGTCCTCGTGGACGTAGCGGTCGCCTACCTGGACGCGGTGGAGCTTCACCCCGTGGCGTTCGAGGTAGCGTTCCACGCCGAGGTTGCTCATGAGCGTCGCCACCACCTCCTTGTCGCCGCGGCTCAGCGCGCAGATGGCGAGGATGTGGTCCCCCGTGACGAGGCGCCCGCGGCGATCGACCAGAAGCGCGCGATCGGCATCGCCATCGAAGGTGATGCCGACGTCGAGCTCGTGCTCCCGCACGCGCTGCTGGATCGCCTGCGGATGGGTGCTGCCGGATCCGACGTTGATGTTCTCGCCGTCCGGGTTGGCGTGGATGACGTCGACGCGGGCGCCGATCTTGCTGAACACGCGCGGCGCGATGGCGTGGCTGGCGCCGTTGGCGCAGTCCAGGCCGACGCGCAGGCCGTCTAGGTAGGGCGCGTTGCGCAGCAGGTGTTCGATGTAGTGCCCCTCGTCCTGACGGTAGCGCGAGCTGGAACCCACGTCGCTGCCGGACACGGGCTCGAGCTCCGCGGGGTCGCGCTCGATGAGCTGCTCGATGTCGGCCTCGAGCGCATCGGAGAGCTTCTCGCCGTTGCGGTTGAAGAGCTTCAGGCCGTTGTCCACGAACGGGTTGTGGCTGGCGCTGACGACGACGCCGGCGTCGGCCTCAAGAGCGCGCGTGAGGAACGACACGCCCGGCGTGGGCACGATGCCGAGCCAGGTCACGTCGGCGCCGCGCGACGCCAGGCCCGCCGCCACGGCGTGCGCCAGCATCGGCCCGGAGCGCCGCGTGTCCATGCCGATGACCACGTGCGGCCGCGCCACGCCCTCGTGGCGGAGGCCGTCCGCCGTGGCGAGGCCGAGCCGGAAGGCGAACGAGGCGGTCATCGGATGGCGCCCGGCCACCCCGCGAACGCCGTCCGTGCCGAAGTAACGCCTGTCTGACATGAGGCACATTGTAGCCCGGGGGCGCCGCGCCCGAAGAGGCGAACGTCGCTCCGGGGCGCAACGGCGCTTCGCGCCTACTTCGCCTCCAGCCAGTTCGGACCGGTGCCCACGTCCGCCAGCAACGGCACGTCGAGCTCGAACGCGCCGGCCATGACGCGCGCGGTGAGGGCCGCGGCGGGCGCGGCCGCCTCGGCCGGGACCTCCACCACGACCTCGTCGTGCACCTGCAGCAGGAGGCGACCGCCCAGCGGCTCGAGCGCCGCCGCGAGGCCGAGCATCGCGAGCTTCATGATGTCGGCCGCGGTGCCCTGGATGGGCATGTTGTAGGCCGTTCGCTCGGCGTACTCGCGCGCCTGCCGGTTGGGGCTGAGGATGTCCGGGATGAGGCGCCGCCGCCCGAGCAGCGTCTCCACCCAGCCGCGCTCGCGGCACGCGCCAAGGGTGCGCTCGATGTACGCGCCGACGAGCGGGTAACGCTCGAAGTAGGTCGTGATGAACGCGTCGGCCTCGCGCACGCCGATGTCCAGGTCGTGCGCCAGGCGGCGAGGCCCCATGCCGTACAGCACGCCGAAGTTGATCACCTTCGCGGCGCGGCGCTGCGCCGCGTCGACCGCGTCGGGCGCGACGCCGAACACCTCCGCCGCGGTGCGGCGGTGAACGTCCTCGCCGCGACGGAACGCGTCGATCAGGGCCGGCTCGCCGGCGACGTGCGCCAGGACCCGCAGCTCGATCTGGCTGTAGTCGGCCACCAGCAGCACGCAGCCCTCGCCGGCCACGAACGCGCGCCGGATCTCCCGCCCGAGGTCCGTGCGCACCGGGATGTTCTGCAGGTTCGGGTTGGTCGAGGAGAGGCGCCCGGTCGCCACCACGGTCTGGTTGAAGGTGGTGTGGAGACGCCCGCTGACGGGGTCGACGAGGCGCGGCAGCGGGTCGAGGTAGGTGCTCCGGAGCTTCGAGAGCTCGCGATGCTCCACGATGAGCGCGACGGCCTCGTGCTCGCCGGCGAGGTGCTCGAGCGCGCCCACGGCGGTGCTGCGCTTGCCGGTGGCGGTCCGGCGCCCCGCCTCGAGGCCCAGCTTCTCGAACAGCAGCCAGGCCACCTGATCGCGGGAGTTGACGTTGAACAGCGGATTCCCGGCGATGTCGCGCACGCGCGCCTCGAGCTCGCTCAGGCGCCCGCCGAGCGCGTCGGACTGGCGCCGGAGCAGGTCGGTGTCGAGGCGCACGCCGGCGAGCTCCATGTCGGCGAGGACCGCCTGGAGCGGGCGCTCGAGCGTCTCGTAGACGCGCCGTTGCTCCCCCACGAGGCGCGGGCCGAGGAGGCGCAGCAGCTCGGCGGTGACGCTCGCGCGTGCGCGCGCGTCGGGACCCCACTCGCCCGCTCCGTGGCGGCGCGCGAGGGCCTCGGGAGAAGCCCCCGACGGGTCGAGCAGGTAGGCCATGAGGAGCGGGTCGTCGCCCGGCCGGAGCTCGAGCCCGTCGCGGCGCGCCGCGACCACGAGCGCCTTGGCATCGGCCGCCGTGACCGTCTCGAGCCTGCCCAACGTCTCGCGCCACGTCGCGGCGTCGTCGGCCCGGGCGACCTTGCCGTCCGCGGCGCGCGCTACCTCGACGATGCGCGCGTTGGTCGCGCGCTCGTCGTCGAGCACGAAGCCCACCGCGGCGCGCTCGGGGAGGGCCTCCCAGGGCGCGTCGGCGTAGCTGCGCCCGGCCGCCAGGCCCAGCTCGTGCAGCACCGAACCGAACTCGAGCTCGCGCAGCAGCGCGCTCAGCGCCTCGTCGTCCCGTTCGCGCAGTGCCCAGGCGGCAGGATCGACGTCGATGGCCGCGTCGGTGACGATGCGCGCGAGCTCGCGCGAGGCCTCGAGCTGCTCGCGCGCGCCTGCCAGCCTGGCGGCCAGCGCGGCCGGCTCGAGCGCGTCGCCGGCCTCGAGCGCCGCGTCGAGGCTGCCGTAGCGCTGCAGCACGCGCCGCGCAGCGACCGGACCGACCCCCTTCACGCCCGGGATGTTGTCGCTCGCGTCGCCCGTGAGCGAGCGGTAGTCGACCCACTGTTCCGGCCGCACGCCGTAGCGCTCCTCCACCTCGGCCGGACCGAGCGGCTCGGGCCGATCCGGCGAGCGCACGCGCACGTGCTCGGACACCAGCTGCAGCGCGTCGGAATCGCTGGTGACGATCGCCACGTCGTACCCCAGCTCCTCTCCGCGGCGGGCGACGGTGCCGATGAGATCGTCGGCCTCGAGGCCCGGGACCTCGATGCGGGGCACGCCCAGCAGGTCGAGCAGGCGCTTGACGACCGCGATCTGCTGCGGCAGGTCGGGCGGCGTCGGTGCGCGCCCGGCCTTGTAGGCCTCGAAACGCTCGTGGCGGAAGGTCGGCGCCGGGGCGTCGAACGCCACCACCGTCGCGTCGCCCCGCTCCTCGTCGCGCAGGATCTTCAACAGGGTGCGCGTGAAGCCGTACACGGCGTTGGTGGGTCGACCGCGCGAGGTGGAGAGGTCGCGCACGCCGAAGTAGCTGCGGTACGCCAGTGCGTGCCCGTCGACGATGACGATCACTCGGCGGCGTGGGGCCGCGGCCGGCCCGGCGTCGGCGTGCCCCGCGGGCGCGCTTGCTCCGGCGCCGGCGGCGGGGTCCCGCGTGCCACGGGCGTCCCGAACGGCGCCGGCGGCACCGTCCGACGGGGGCTCGCCCCCCGCGCCGCCGCCCGCCGAGGGGTCGTCGAACAGCCCGCCCTGCTCGACGCGCCGAGAGGCGTCGTCGTCGGCTCGCCGTGCCATGGCGGTAGCTTACACGGAGGGGCCGAACCGGCCCGGAAGCCGCGTGGTAGCGTCCCTCATGGCGGCAGTGTCACGCACGATCGAGCCGGAGGAGGGGCGGCTGTACACCGCCGAGTTCCGCCTCTACGGCCTGCTTCACATCCCCCGCAACGTCGCGGTCGCATGGTTGCTCAACATGCAGGACCGTCCCTACGTCGCCGTCACCCGCTGCATGGTGTACGGCGCGGGGCACGTGCACCCCCCGGCCGCCGGCGACATGCTCTACGAGACGGAGTTCGCCGCCGTGCCCAAGGAGCACGTGCTGTGGATCGTGGGCGGCCGTCCCGACGAGAGGGTCGGCTCCATGGTCCGCGAGGCGCGCCGGGTCTACCTGATGTTCGAAGGGTACGTGCTCAGCGGTGCGCTCTACCTGCCTCCGAACCAGCGCGTGTCGGACTACCTCTCCGCCTCGCTGGGGAACCGCCCGTTCGTCAACCTGTTCGAGGCGAGGGTGCTCGTGCCGCGTGCGGGGGTGCCGCTACAGCAGCTCGACAGCGTTCAGGAGCATCCCTTCATCACCGTCAACCTCAAGCAGACCGGCGGGATCTTCGACGTGCGCGGATCGCCCGGACGCGGCTTCCGCCTCGAGCTGGAGGAGACCTGAGCGAGCGGCGCTACACGTTCCAGCCGCCGGCCACCTCGAGCGTCACGCCGGTGACGTAGTCGGCCTCGTCCGAGACCAGGTAGCGCAGGGCGGCGGCCACCTCTTCGAGGCGGCCGGGGCGTCCGGCGGGGATCTCGCGCACGGGTTGCGTGACGCTGTTCTCCATCACGCCGGGACTGATGACGTTGACGGTGATGGCGTCGCGCGCGTGCACGCGCGCGAGCGCCTTGGAGTAGAGGATCACGCCGGTCTTCGCGATGGCGTACGGCGCGATGCCGGGTCGGGCCGTGAGCTGCTCGGAGCCGGCGTATCCGAGGTTGACGATGCGCCCGCCCCCGCCGGCGCGCAGCAGCGGCACGGCGCGGCGGCAGGTGTAGAACGCCGCGTGCAGGTTGCTGTCGAACATCGCCAACCAGGTGTCGGGATCGAGCTCGTCGAGGGGTCCGTAGTGGTAGTTGCCGACGTTGTTGACCAGCACCCGCAGACCGCCGAGCGCCGCGGCGGCGGCGTCCACCAGCGCCTCGGCCTCGTGGCGCACGGTGACGTCGGCGCGCAGCGTCACCGCCTCGACGCCCCGCTCGCGCGCCTCGGCGGCGACCTCCTCGGCCGCGTCGCGGCTCCCGCGGTAGTGCACGGCCACGTCGTACCCCAGGCGGGCGAGCTCGAGCACGAGCGCCCGCCCGATCCCGCGCGCCGAGCCCGTCACCAGCGCGGCGCGCGTCCTGGAACCGCTCACGCGTGGCCCCCGCGCCGCGCGACGGCGGCAGTCCCGCGAGCGGGCGCGCCACGGGCGCGCGCGCGGTCCCCTCGCGCGCCGGCGTCCGGCGCGGCGGGCGAGGGGCCCGAGGCGGCGCCCCTCACGCCGGGTGCGGGCTCGAGCCGCGCAGCCTTCGCCGGAAGCGGGCGACCCGGACGCCCTGCAGCGCCAGCGCATACGCCGCCTGCCCGTAGAGCGACCAGGCGTACCAGCCGGGATGCCCGAGGGCGGCGCACACCGCCAGGGCGATGAGCTGCGTGCTCAGGCCGAGATCGACGAGCATGGCGGTGGAGAACCGGTCGGACCAGGCGGCGCGAACGGCGTGCGCCCCGTACGCCGGCCCAGCCAGGCGACGGAGCAGCGCTTCGTCGCCCGCACGCAGGGCGAGGTCCTGCCATCCCAGGAGCGCCGCGTACGCGGCCCGCAGCGCGCGCAGCAGCCACGGAGGGCCGCCCGGCGCGCCGGCGACCGGCGGCGGCGCACCGGCCGCCTGCAGGTGACGCGCCTCGAGGTTGTAGTCGAGCGACAGCAGCAGCGTCAACAGCGCGAAGGCGGGCCAGGCGACCGCGCCGCCGACGAAGCGGGCGAGCGCGGCGAACAGCGCAGCGTTCACGACGAGGTCCGTCAGCGTGTCGAGGTAACGGCCGGCCTGCGTGACGCGCCCTGTGGCGCGCGCGAGGCCCCCGTCGATGTTGTCGAGCAGCGTCTTGAGCAGCAGCAGCGCGGCCGCCGCGAGCAGCCCGCCCGTGCCGCCGCGGGCCAGAGCCCAGGCCGCCGCGAGGCCGGCCAGGCCGTGACTCGCGACCACCCAGCGCGGATCGACGCGGCGGCGGGCGAGCGCCTCTATGCCGCGCACGGCGATGGGCTGGAGCACGCGCATGACGAGCTCGCTTCGCGGCCTGGGCTTGGCGACGGGGGAAGGTTGCACGATGGCTGCATGCTAGCAGAGCCCCCGCCGCGGGCAAGGCGGTCCTGGACACGATCCCCGCGCGGTGCGGCCGGCTCGTGCGGGCTCCCCTCGCCGCGCCGGCGGCCCGCATGCGCTACGCTCGCGCCGTGGGCCTGCTCGTGGTGCTGTACCTCGTGGTGCTGGTCGCCATGCTCGCGCTGTGGCGCGGCGCCTGGCGGCCGCGCACGCTGCCCGGCGTGACGCGCCCGCGCCCCCTGCTCGTGGGGCACCGCGGCACGCGCACCGCCCTACCGGAGAACAGCGTCGCCGCCTTCCGTCACGCGCTGGAAGCCGGTCTCGACGGGATCGAGTTCGACGTCCAGAAGAGCCTGGACGGGGAGCTGGTGCTGATCCACGACGAGGCGGTCGAGGGGCGCGCCGTGGCTTCGTTGCGGGCCGACGACATCCGCAGCGGCGGTCGGCCCGTCGCGCGGCTCGCCGAGCTCTTCGAGGTGGCGCGCGAGCACCCCGGGACGCTCCTGAACCTGGAGATCAAGGCCTCGCGTCTGGCCGCGGCCGGCCTCGAGCGCGAGGTGGTGCGGGCCGTGCGCGCCTCCGGCCTCGCCGACAGGGTGCTGGTGTCGAGCTTCAACCCCGTCGCGCTGGCCCGCACCCGCCTGGCCGCCCCGCAGCTGCGCACGGCGCTGTTGTACGCCCCCGAGGGGCCGCGCTGGCTGCGCGGGGGCTGGCTCGCGGGCTGGCTCCACGTCGACGCCATCCACCCCCATCACAGCCTCGTCACGCGACCCCTCGTGGAGCGGGCGCATCGCCGCGGTCTCGCGGTGAACACCTGGACCGTCAACGAGCCCGCCGACGTCACCCGCCTGATCGAGATGGGCGTGGACGCTATCATGGGGGACGATCCGTCGCGCCTGCGCAGCGCGGCGCGCCGCGACTAGCGGGGGAGGGCAGAGGGTGGAACCGAGGTTCAAGCTCGTCAGCTCCAACAACTTCGAGTTGTTCGAGGAGCGACTGAACGACTTCATCGGCTCGTTGGATCGCGACGACGTCATCGTCGACGTCAAGTTCTCGACCTCCGCCCTCGGCACCACGGTGGAGTTCAGCGCCCTGGTCCACTACCAGCGCACCGAGGCTTGGGACGGCTGAGGCGCGTGTGGCGGACGGGTACTTCATACGAGCCGCCACCGACACGCGGTAGAGTGGCCTGATGTCGACGACGCTGGTCCTGGTCGTGGACGACGAGCCCGGCATGTTGAAGGTCACCGAGGTGAGCCTTCTGGCTGCCGGGTACGCCGTTCTGACCTACGACAACCCCTACGAGGCCCTCGAGGAGCTGCAGGAGGGCCTGCGGCCCGACGTGATCGTGTCCGACATCTCGATGCCGGGCATGGACGGCTTCGACTTCTACAAGCGCACCCGTGAGATCGGCGAGCTCCGCGCCGTCCCCTTCCTGTTCCTCACCGCCCTCGAGGATCGCGGCTCGATGCGCAAGGGGATGGCCCTGGGGGCCGACGACTACCTCACCAAGCCGTTCGACAAGACCGAGTTGCTGCAGGCCGTCGAGGTGCGCCTCAAGCGCATCGCGGAGCTGCGCAAGCCGCTCGAGGGCGTGGTCACGGCCAAGGGGTTCGGCCATCCCGTCATCATGCGAGACGGCGAGCGGCTCGACTGGGACTCGCTGAAGGCGCTCGAGCTGCTGTTCTACCTGCTCGAGCATCGCTCCGGGGTCACCACCTTCGAGGTGGCCGAGGCGCTGTGGCCGGGCAAGTCCGAGTCGAAGGCCTCGAGCAGCTTCCACACCACGCTCTACCGCCTGCGCAAGGTGATGGGCGGTGAGCTGGTGGAGTCCGCCAACCGGCGCTACTACCTCCACAGCAAGTTCAATATCGAATACGACGTCGACGCGTACCGCAAGCTGAGCCACGAGGCGCGCGAGGGCGACGACGCGCGCGCGTATCGGACCTCCATCGGCCTGTACAAGGGGCACTTCCTCGTCGGCTTCGAATCGGCCTGGATCGAGTCGATCCGCCTCAACATGCAGGCCGAGCATCTCACCTTGCTGCAGGCCGCGGCCGAGCTCGCCATCGAGTCCGGCGACCTCAACGGCGCGACCGCGCTGTACCAGCAGATGACGGAGCACGAGCCCTTCAGCGAGATCGCCTGGGAGGGCCTCGCCTCGGTGTGGGAGGCGCGCGGCGAGCGCGGCAAGGCGCACGAGGCACGGGAGCGCTTCGAGCGCTTGATGATGGAAGGCTGAGGGCGGACCGCCGCTCGCCGGCCGCTTCCGCGGCGCACCGCACGAGGGCGAGCAGTGGAGCGCACCGTACCCAATCGCGTGCGCGGTCGGCCTTGCGGCCGGTGCGCCAGGAGGAGCCGATCATGTACACCATCGACCTGAAGGGCAAGAACGGGCTCGTCATGGGCGTGACCAACCAACGTTCGCTGGCATGGGCGTTGGCCAAGCCGCTGGCCGAGGCCGGGGCGCGCCTGGCGTTCAGCTACCAGGGGGAGCGCCTCAGGCCGACGCTCGAGAGCCTCACCGAGGGGATGGACGACCCCGTACTGGCGGAGTGCGACGTCACGGACGACCGGCAGCTCGACGCCCTGTTCGCGCGCGTCGGAAGCGAGATGGGGCGGCTGGACTACCTGGTGCACGCGATCGCCTACGCGCCGCCCGCGACCTTCGAACGGCCGTTCGCGGAGGTGTCGCGCCGAGACTGGGCCACGGCCATGGAGGTGTCGGCCTACTCCTTGGTGGCCGCCGCGAGCCGGGCGCGCCACCTGATGACCGACGGGGGCAGCATCGTGACGCTGACGTACCTCGCTGCCGAGCGCGTGGTGCCGCACTACAACATGATGGGCGTGGCGAAGGCGGCGCTCGAGGCGAGCATGCGTTACCTCGCCTACGACCTGGGGCCTTCCGGGATCCGCGTGAACGCAGTTTCCGCCGGGCCGGTGCGCACCATCGCGGCGCGCTCGATCGCTGGCTTCGGTGCGCTCTACGCGCAGGGCGGCGAGATGAGCATGTTGCGCCGCAACATCGATGCCGACGAGGTCGGCGGCGTCGGACTGGCGCTGCTGTGCGACCGTCTCGGGAGCGGCGTGACCGGTGAGACGCTGTACGTCGATGCGGGCTTCCACGCCATCGGGATGTTCCTGCCGCGGGGCGGCGACGAGGGCTGACGCGCTCGCCTCGTGCGCGACCGGCGTCGCGATGGCGGTCGGGCCGCACGTTCTCGCTTCGAGCCGGTATACTCCGCCCATGACCGTGCTCCCCTCGTGGATCGGCGCCTTCGGGCGATGGCGGCGCGCCGTCGCCTGACGTCCGTCGTCGGCGCCGCGCCCGCGGCGCCCCGCCGCCGCCCCCGTCCACGAACCGGAGAAGCGCCGTGCACGAGCAGCACCCGTTCGACACACCCGTCCGGCCCGTCTTCCGCGAGGTCCTCGCCGACCTCGAGACCCCCCTCACGGCGTACCTGAAGGTCGCCGGCCACCCCTCGTTCCTGCTGGAGAGCGTGGAGCAGGGCGAGCGCGTGGCGCGCTACTCCTTCATCGGCAGCGGTCAGCGACGCCGCATCGAGGCCCGCGGGCGGCAGGTGACCGTCACCGGGCCCGGGGGGAGCGACAGCTTCGAGACGGACGACCCGCTGCACGCTCTGTGGGACATGGTCGTGCGGCCCGCGCGCGCAGCGCCCGAGCTCGGGCCCTTCTGGGCCGGCGCCGTGGGGTACGCCAGCTACGACCTCATCCGCCTCTACGAGCAGCTCCCCGACGCGAACCCCGACGAGCTCGGCGTGCCCGACCTGCTCTTCGTGGAGCCCGAGGTGCAGGTGGTCTTCGACCACCTGCGGCGGCGCCTGTACGTCGTGGCGCCGGCGGAGGAAGGCAACGCGGCCGACGAGGCGCGCGCCCGCGGACTGGTCGAGGCCACCTACCAGCGCCTTCGGGGGCCGTTGCCGGGAGTCCCCGGCGACCGCGCCGGCCGGCGCACCGAGTTCCGCAGCAACTTCACGCGCGAGCAGTTCATGGCCGCCGTCGAGCGCGCCGTGGCGTACATCCGTGCCGGCGACATCTTCCAGGTCGTGCCGAGCCAGCGCCTGAGCGCCGACCTGGGAGTGCATCCGTTCGCGATCTACCGCGCGCTGCGGTCGATCAATCCGAGCCCCTACCTCGGCTACCTCGATCTCGGGCCGGTCACGCTCGTGTCCAGCAGCCCGGAGAGCCTCGTGCGCAGCGACGGCGCCAGGGTGGCGACCCTGCCGATCGCCGGAACCCGCCGGCGCGGCGCCGACGCCGAGGAGGACGCCGCGCTCGCGCGCGAGCTCCTCGCCGACGAGAAGGAGCGCGCCGAGCACGTGATGCTGGTCGACCTCGGGCGCAACGATCTCGGGCGCGTCTGCCGGTTCGGCAGCGTGAACGTCACCGACCTGATGCGCGTCGAGCGCTACAGCCACGTCATGCACCTCGTCTCGACGGTGGAGGGGCGGCTGGCGCCGGGACGCACGCCGCTCGACGCGCTGTCGGCGACCCTCCCGATGGGCACCGCCTCGGGCGCGCCGAAGATCCGGGCGATGGAGATCATCGACGAGCTCGAGCCCGTCCGCCGCGGACCCTACGCCGGCGCCTTCGGGTACCTCGGCGTCTCGGGCGCGATGGACATGGCGCTGACGCTTCGGACGGTCGTGGTGCGCGAGGGGCGGCTCCACCTGCAGGCGGGCTGCGGCGTGGTGGCGGACTCCGACCCGGCGTCGGAGTGGCAGGAGTCGCTCAACAAGCTCGAGGCGCTGCGGCGGGCCGTCGACCTGGCCACCGAGGGGCTGGCATGAGGGCGGCCGGCGCTCCCACCGTCCTGATCGTGGACAACTACGACTCGTTCACGTACAACCTGGTGCAGTACCTCGGCGAGCTCGGCGCCGAGCCCGTCGTGTGGCGCAACGACGCCTTCGCCCTCGACGACGTGGCCGCCTTCGAGCCCGACGGCATCGTCGTCTCACCGGGGCCGTGCACGCCGGCCGAGGCGGGCCTCTCCGTCGAGGTGATCCGCCGCTACGGTGCCGACATCCCGACGCTGGGGGTGTGCCTCGGCCACCAGGCGATCGGCGTGGCGTACGGCGCGCGCGTGGTGCGCGCGCCGCTGCTGAGGCACGGCAAGACCAGCGAGGTGCGGCACGACGGCACGGGCGTGTTCGCCGGGCTCCCCAGCCCGCTCACGGCGACCCGTTACCACTCGCTGATCGTCGAGGGCCTGCCCGACGATCTCGTCGCCAACGCGTGGGCCGACGACGACGGGGACGAGGTGGTGATGGGGGTGCGGCACCGCGTGCACCCCGTGTGGGGCGTCCAGTTCCACCCGGAGAGCATCCTCACCGACACGGGGCACGCCATGCTGCGCCGCTTCCTGGAGCGGCTCCCGGTCCGGCCGTGACGCGCTCGGCCAACGCGGAGCGCCCCGCGCCTCGGCTCACCATCGTGACGGTGACGCACGGACGAAGCGCGCTGCTGCGGCGCAAGCTGGACAGCCTGGAGGCGCAGGCGGACGCGCCCCCCTTCGAGTGGCGCGTCGGGATCAACGGCCGTGACCCGGCCTCCCGAGAGGCGCTCGAGGGGCGCGCGCCGGCCTTCGAGCTGGCGTTGTCGAGCTGGCCGGAGCGGCTGCCGGCGGGCCAGGCGCGAAACCGCCTGGCCGCGGGCGCCCGCGCCCCCGTGTTGCTCATGAGCGACGACGATTGCCTGCTGGCGCCGGGGGCGCTCGCCGCGCGCATGCGGGCGCACGAACGCCACCCGGACGCGGTGGTGGTCGGTCCGCTGCGCCTACCCGACGAGATGCGCCGTGGGGGACGGCGCGAACCGTTCGAGCGCAGCTGGGCGCCGTTCGGCCGCGCGTCGTGGATCAATGCCACCGGCGCCAACACCAGCGTCCCCACCGCAGCGTTCCGCGACGTCGGCGGATACGACGCGAGCTTCCGCGACTACGGCGGAGAGGATCCCGATCTGGCGCTGCGGTTGCGGGAGCGGGGCCTCCGCTTCGTGTTCGAGCGGGGCGCGCTGGCGTGGCACGTGGGACGCACACTGGGCGGCCCGGACGCCAAGCCCGAGGCGGCGGGACGGGCGCACTGGCGCGTCTACCGGCGCCACCGGAGCATCGAGGTGGGATTGCTGTTGGGGGTGCATCCGGCTGTGCTGCCGCTGAAGTGGCTGCTGTTCGCGGGTCCGATCGCGCGCTGGCTCGACCGGGACACCCGCACCTACGAGCTGGCCTACCTGCGGGGCGCGGCGGCGGCGCGCGCCGCCGGCCGAGGCACGCGGGCGCCGCGTGCCGGGAGGGGACGACCATGACCGAAGGTGCACGGGCGCGCGCGGGCGGCGACTCGCGGCGCGAGCGGCCGCACGACATCGCCGCGATCCTGGCGGCGGTGTTCGACGGCGAGCGGCTCGGGCGCGATACCGCCAGGGACGTGATGGGGCAGCTGATGGACGGGCGCCTGTCGCAGATGCAGGCGGCGGCCCTGCTGGCCGCGCTGCGGACCCGCGGCGAGACGGTCGACGAGATCATCGGCTTCGCCCAGGCCATGCGCGCGCGCGCCATCCATGTGCCCGTCGAGCCCGGCGGGCCGCTGCTCGACACCTGCGGCACGGGCGGCACGGGCATCGACACGATCAACATCAGCACCACCGCCATGTTCGTCATCGCGGCCGGCGGGGTGAGGATCGCCAAGCACGGCAACATCGGCGTGACGCGCAAGTCGGGCTCGGCCGACGTGCTGCGCGCCCTGGGCGCCGATCTCGACCAGAGCCCGGAGCGGCTCGCCGAGTCGATCGACGCCCTCGGCCTGGCGTTCATCTTCGCGCGCAACCACCATCCCGCCATGAAGTTCGTGGCGCCCATCCGCGCCGACCTGAGAGCGCGCACCATCTTCAACAACCTCGGTCCGCTGACCAACCCCGCCGGCGCCAACCGCCAGCTCATGGGGGTCTACGACGCGGAGCTGACCGAGCCGCTGGCGCAGGTGCTCCACGGCCTCGGGGTGGAGCGGGCGCTGGTCGTGCACGGCGATCGCATCGACGACTTCACGGTCACCGGGCCGTCGAAGGTGACCGAGCTGCACGCCGATGGGAGCCTGCGCACGTACGTCGTGACGCCGGAGCAGGTCGGGCTGGGACGCTACGCCCTGGCCGAGCTCGCCGGCGGCGACGCGCTGGCCAACGCCGACGCGTTGCGCGGCGTGCTGGAGGGGCGGGTCGACGGCGCCAAGCACGACGTGGTGGCGTTCACCGCCGGTGCGGCGCTCTACCTCGGCGGCGCCGCGGACGACCTCGGCGCCGGCGTCGCGTTGGCGCGCAGGCTGCTGGACGTGGGGGCGGGCGCCGAGAAGCTCGAGGCGTACCTGGCGTTCACGAAGGCGCCCTGACACGAAGGCGCCCTGAGCGCCGCCGCGAGCGACGGGGGCGCTGGGGGCGCCCGCTCCCGTGCAGTCGCGTATACTCCACCCTGTCGACGGGCGCGTGCGTCACAATGGGGGTGCACCGCCTCCCGCGCGGGCGGGCGCGCGCAGCGCGCCGGTCCTACGCGGGCAGGGCAGACGGACGGGGCGCGAAGGAGTGGCCATGGCAGAGAAGACGATCGGAACCACGACGGTCAAGACGGGGTTCGCGGAGATGTTCAAGGGCGGCGTCATCATGGACGTCGTGACGCCCGACCAGGCGAGGATCGCGGAGGACTCGGGCGCGACCGCGGTGATGGCGCTCGAGCGCGTTCCGGCGGACATCCGCGCGCAAGGTGGCGTGGCCCGCATGAGCGATCCGGGCATGGTGCAGCAGATCATCGACGCGGTGTCGATCCCGGTGATGGCCAAGGTGCGCATCGGCCACTTCGTCGAGGCGCAGATCCTGCAGGCCGTCGGGGTCGACTTCATCGACGAGTCCGAGGTCCTCACGCCCGCCGACGAGGCCTACCACATCGACAAGCTCGCGTTCACCGTGCCGTTCGTGTGCGGCGCGACCAACATCGGGGAGGCGCTTCGCCGCATCGGCGAGGGCGCCGCCATGATCCGCACGAAGGGCGAGGCGGGCACCGGCAACGTCGTCGAGGCCGTGCGGCACGCCCGCAGCGTGATGGGCGAGATCCGCGCCGTCCAGGCGATGCGGCCCGAGCAGCTCATGAGCTACGCCAAGGATCATGGCGCGCCCGTGGACCTGGTGCGCTACGTCCACCAGCACGGCAAGCTGCCGGTCGTCAACTTCGCCGCGGGCGGGGTTGCCACGCCCGCCGATGCGGCCCTGATGATGCAGCTCGGGCTCGACGGCGTGTTCGTGGGATCGGGCATCTTCAAGTCGGCGGCCAGCGAGGTCGACGAGAGCAAGCGGCACCAGGCGTGGTACCGGCGCGCGGAGGCCATCGTGCGGGCCGTGACGCACTTCGAGGACCCGCAGATCCTGGCCGAGGTCTCGCGCAACCTCGGCGAGGCGATGGTCGGGATCAACCTCGACACCCTGCGCGACGACGAGCTGCTGGCCACGCGAGGTTGGTGACGGTCGGGCGGCGGCCGCGGCGGCACGAGCGGGGACGCGAGGCGGGCGCGTCGCGCTGCGGCCGGGGCTTCATGCGGCCTCATGGGCCGCCCTGCTAGCATGAGGTCGTGCGTGGCGTGAGCGTCGTGAAGATCGTGCAGGGGGCCTTCCTGCTGCTGCTGACGGTCGTGCTGTCGTTCGTCGCGCTGCTGTCGGCATCCGCGCTGAAATGGGCGCAGGAGCTCCCGTCGCTGGCGCAGCTCGACGCGCTGGAGTTCACCTCCACCTCGCAGGTGTACGCCGCCGACGGCGTCACCCGCATCGGCGCGATCGTGCCCGCGGTGGGCAAGGACAAGGAGCCGACCAACCGCATCCCGGTGAGCCTCGACGAGGTGTCGCCGGCGGCCCTCGAGGCGATCGTCGCGTACGAGGACGACCAGTTCTTCAACCACTACGGCTTCGACCTTCCTGGCATCGCCAAGGCCACGTACGAGGAGTTCCTCGGCAGCTCCCAGCGCGGCGGCTCCACCATCACCACCCAGGTCATCAAGAACACCCTGCTGCAGGACATCAAGCACGAGCGCTCGCTCGAGCGCAAGGGCAAGGAGGTCATGCTCGCCATCGAGCTCGAGCGCCGCCTCACGAAGACCGAGATCCTCCAGCGCTACATCAACGTCATCTTCTGGGGCGGCAACGTCTACGGCATCCGTGCGGCCGCACAGACCTACTTCGGCAAGGACCCCATCGAGCTGAACCTCGCGGAGGGGCTCTACCTGGCGCGCCTCATCCCCGCGCCCAACCCGCGGCACGACGACTTCCTCGGGACGCGCAGCAGCATGCGCGAGGTGCTCGACAAGATGGTGCGGCAGGGCGTGATCAGCAAGGCGATGGCCGACCAGACGTGGCGCTACAAGCTCGAGCCCAAGGGCTGGAACGTCACCTACGACGACCAGGGCAACGTCGTGAAGGCCGAGCGTACCGGCGAGGACGTGCTGGTGCAATCGAGCATCAGCTCCGACCTGTCGAAGGGCGTGCTGCTGGCCGTCCGCAACTGGCTGACCGATCGCTACGGGGAGAGCGTGGTGTTCGGGCGCGGGGGGTTGCGGGTCGTCACCACCATCGACGTGCAGGCCCAGAAGGCGGCCAACGAGGCGTCGCTGCGCGGCGCCGTGCCCGACGGCGCGCAGCTCGCGATCGTCGGCATCGACCCGCAGACGGGCGCGGTCCTGGCCATGGTGGGCCAGAAGCTCGTGGCGGGACAGGCGCCGCAGGACTTCAACCGCGCCATCCAGGCGCACCGCCAACCCGGCTCGTCGTTCAAGCCGGTCGTGTACGCCACGGCGATCGAGCAGGGCGGCTTCAACCAGTCCACGGTGCTCGTCGACGAGCCGGCCACCTTCAAGGTCCGCGGCCAACCCGACTACGAACCGGTCGAATGGGACCACGCCTACGACGGCTACCAGACCATCCGTCTCCACCTCGACCGGAGCCGCAACATCCCGGCGGTCAAGGCGCTGGAGGCGGCCACGCCCGAGGCGGTGGCGGAGAAGGCGCGCGAGCTCGGGTACGACGTGAAGCCGTACTACGCCATGGCGCTCGGGAGCTTCGAGGTGACGCCGCTGCAGCACACCGCGGCCATCGCGTCCTTCGCCAACGGCGGCGTCTATACCGAGCCCTACTTCATCGAGCGCGTCGAGGACGCCGAGGGGAACCTGCTGTACCAGGCGCAACCGCGGCGCTCGCGCGTGTGGGACCCGCAGACGGCCTACATCATGCTGGACATGATGCACGGCAACGTGGTCGACAGGAATCCGTCCTGGGGCCTGTCGAATCGCGCGGTGCTGCCGGGCCGCTGGGTGGCGGGAAAGACGGGCACCACCAACGACGAGCGCGACATCTGGTTCGTCGGCGCGACGCCCGGCATGGTGGCTTCGGTGTGGATCGGCAACGACGACAACAGCAGCCTGCCGAAGTCGATGATCCTGCCGGACGGCAGCAAGGACACGGTCACGTCGTCGCGGCAGCCCATCTACATCTGGAAGGACTTCGTCGAGAGCGCCCTGCGCGGGCACTCCACCAACCCCGACGGCTTCCCGGTGCCCGACGGCATCGAGTTCCACAAGATCGACCTCAAGACCGGCGCGCTCGATCCGACGGGCGTCGAGGCCGCCTTCAAGGCCGGCACCGACGTGAGCGAGCAGGGCTTCATGCCGACGATCAAGCTGCAGATCCCCGTCGACAAGCGCACCGGCAAGCGCGCCACCTCGGACACGCCGCCCGATCAGATCGACATCCTCGACGTCGATCCGAAGGACGTCGACCAGTACCTACCGCCGTCGGTCGCGAACGCGCCCGCCAACGGCGGCGCAGCGCCCGGGGGCGCGAACGGGAGCGACGCCGGCGGCAACGGCGCGGCGCCCCGCGCCGACTCGAACCGATCGCCGCTCGGACCATGACGCCGGCCGCCCGAGGCGGCGGCGGGAGCGACAACGACAGCCTCACGGCGGTGGCGGGCCTCGCAGTCGGTCACTGGACCGACGAGCGGGCGCGCACGGGCTGCACCGTGGTGCTGACGCCGGCCGACGGTTGTACCGTGTCGGGCCTCGTGCTGGGCCCCGCCCCCGGGTCGCGCGAGACGGCCCTCCTCGAGCCGGAGAAGACGGTGGGGGTCGCGCACGCGGTGCTCCTGACCGGGGGCAGCGCCTTCGGGCTGGCCGCCGCCGATGGCGTGATGCGCTGGCTCGAGGAGCGCGGCCGCGGCTTGCCGACGCCGTTCGCGCGGGTGCCGATCGTGCCGGCCGCCGCCCTGTACGACCTCGGCGTCGGCGACGCCTCCGTCCGGCCCGATGCGGCGGCGGGGTACGCGGCCGCCGCGGCCGCGTCCGCCGCGCCGGTGCGCGACGGCCGCGTGGGCGCCGGTGCCGGCGCGACCGTCGGGAAGTTCGCGGGCTTCGAGAGGGCCGAGCCGAGCGGCGTGGGGAGCGCCGCCCTTCGCGTCCAGGGGGCCGTCGTGGCGGCCCTGGCCGTGAGCAACGCGGTGGGGAACCTCGTCGACCCCGACGACGGCGCGGTGGTGGCGGGCGTGCGCGGCGTTGCGCCCGGCGGCCTCGTCGACTTCTTCGGCGGTGTCGAGGGGGCGAACACCTCGCTCGTCGTCGTCGCCACCGACGCGCCCCTGGGGAAGTCCGAAGCGCGCGCGCTGGCGCACAGCGCGCACATCGGGATCGCGCGGGTCACCCGCCCGTCGCACACGGTGCACGACGGCGACACGACCTTCGTGTTGGCGACCGGGCAAGGACCGGGCGTGGCCCTGGCCCGACTCTCGGTGGCGGTGCAGGAGGTGGTCGCGCGCGCGCTGCTGGCCGGCGCTCGAGCGGCTCGGGGCTAGGCCAGGCGTCGGCGCACGCTTGGGGAGCCGTGTCGGCCGCCTGGGCGGCACCCGCGCGGCCCGTGGCACAATGACGGTCGTGAGTGACGCCCCGCGCCCCACCCGCATCGGGGTTCTCGCCCTCCAGGGCGCGTTCCGCGAACACGTGAACGCCTTCCGGCGGCTAGGCGCCGAGGTCGCGGAGGTGCGCCTCCCGCGACACCTCGACGCTCTGGCCGGCGTGGTCATCCCCGGCGGGGAGTCCACCACCATGGCCAAGCTGATGCGCGACTACGGCCTCGACACGGCGTTGCGACACCACTACGATGCCGGCGGAGCCGTGTGGGGCACGTGCGCGGGCGCCATCGCCATGGCGCGCGAGATCGTCGGCTTCCCGCGGCAGGCGCGGCTCGGCCTGATGGACATCGCGGTGGCGCGCAACGACTACGGGCGCCAGGTCGCCTCGTTCGAGGCCGACCTCGCGGTGGACGGGATCGACACTCCCTTCCACGCGTTGTTCATCCGGGCGCCACGCATCGTTCGCTGCGGTCCGGGCGTCGAGGTGCTGGCGCGCTACGATGGCGACGTCGTGGCCGCCCGAGCCGATCGAACGCTGGCCACCGTCTTCCACCCCGAGCTGCTCGGCGACGATCGCGTCCACGCCCTGTTCCTGGACAGCGTGCGCGGCGGTGCGGGCGTAGCCGCGGGCACGATAGGAGAGAGGCCGTGACCAACCTGTACCACCTGAGCCCCGGGAAGCGCACGCCGGACGTCGTGAACGCGGTCATCGAGGTCCCCTTCGGGAGCTCGAACAAGTACGAGTACGACCCGGAGCACGGCATCTTCCGTCTCGACCGCGTGCTCTACAGCCCGCTGCACTACCCCGGCGACTACGGCTTCGTCCCGGGCACGCTGGCCGAGGACGGCGACCCCGTGGACATCCTGGTGCTCATGACCCGCTCCACCTTCCCCGGCATCGTGCTCAACGCCCGACCGCTGGGGTACCTCGAGATGAGCGACGAGAAGGGGCGCGACCAGAAGATCCTGGCGGTGCCGGTCGACGACCCGCGCTACGACGGCAACCGCCACCTCGATTCCGTGTCGCGCCACCGCCTTCGGGAGATCGAGCACTTCTTCACGATCTACAAGGAGCTCGAGGGCAAGGAGACGCACGTCGACGAGTGGCACGGCCTCGAGGAGACGCACGAGCTCATCGGCGCGTCGGTGCGCGCCTACGCAGTGGCGCACGAGGGGGAGGCCGCGGTCCCCGGTTGAGCGGGCGGGATCGCGGGGCGTTGCGCTCGCGCGGCGAGCGACGCGGCTCGCTCAGGGCAGGGCGATGCCCGCGTTGTTCTTCTCCAGGGCGCGCTCGGCGCGGTACGAGCTGCGGACGAGCGGCCCGGACACCACCTCCGTGAACCCCTTGGCCAGGCCGAGGTCGCGGTAACGCCTGAACTCCGCCGGCGTGACCCACCGCTCGACGTCGAGGTGCGCCCTCGACGGTTGCAGGTACTGTCCGAGGGTCAGCACGTCGACGCCGGCCGTGCGCAGGTCGTCCATCGTCTCCAGGATCTCGTCGTCCGTTTCACCCAGGCCGAGCATGAGGCTGGTCTTGGTGAGCACGTCCGGCCGCGCGCGCTTGGCGTAGGCGAGCACCGCCAGCGTCTGGTCGTAGCCGGCGCGCGGGTCGCGCACCGGGTGCGTGAGGCGCCGGACGGTCTCGAGGTTCTGGGCGTACACCACGATGCCCGCGTCGAGCACCACGCGTACGTCCTCGGTGCGCCCCTGGAAGTCGGGCGTGAGCGCCTCTACGTCGGTCTCTGGATTGAGCTCCCGGATCGCTCGCACGCAGGCGGCGTAGTGCGCCGCGCCGCCGTCGGGCAGGTCGTCGCGATCGACCGACGTGAGCACGACGTAGCCCAACCCCATCAGCCTCACCGACTCCGCGGCGAGCCGCGGCTCGTCGGGGTCGAGCATGCCCCTCGGGTTGCCGGTCGCCACCGCGCAGAAGCGGCAACCGCGGGTGCACACGGATCCCATCAGCATGATGGTTGCCGTGCCGGCGTTCCAGCACTCCGCCAGGTTGGGACAGCGCGCCTCCTCGCACACGGTGGCCAGGCGGTGCCCGGTCACGTTGCGCTTCATGTCCTGATAACGGCCGCCGCTCGGGAGCTTCACCTTGAGCCACGGGGGCTTCGCGGGGTGTCCCGCCGACGCGCCCGCAGCCGGGCCGGGCGCGTTCGCGGCCTCCGCGTCGGCCGTGGGTCGCGGGGTCGCCGCCGCGCGCCGGCTCACGCCCCCCTCGACCGACCGGACGGTCTTCTTGAACTCGCGCGAGTTGATCACGAGCGCGCCGCCTCCGGTCGTGGGCCCCCGGGCGCCGCGCGCTCGCCGCGGTCCGCTCCGTCGAGGGCCGGCGCCTCCGCTCCGGCGCGGGGCGCCTCGCCGCCGAACACCGTACGGAGCGACCGGACCACGCGTGGCTTGACCTCTTCGAGCGTCACCTCGCGGCCCGTCAGCGAGCTCAGGCTCGCCACGCCCTTGCCGCGAAGCCCGCAAGGGACGATGTAGTCGAAGTGCCGCAGGTCCGTCGAGACGTTCAGGGCGAAGCCGTGGAACGCCACGTCGCGCTTGATGGCGACGCCGATCGCCACGACCTTGTCGTTGCCGACCCAGACGCCCGCGTAACCGGGGCTGCCCACCGCGTCGATCCCGTACTCGGCGAGCACGTCGATCAGCGCGCGCTCGAGCCCACGCAGGAACTCCTGCACCCGCTTGCCGACGGGGAACACCGGGTAGCCCACGAGCTGCCCGGGACCGTGGTAGGTCACGTCCCCGCCGCGCTCGATGTCGAACAGGTCGAAGCCCTCGTCGCGCAGCACGTCCTCGGCAACGAGGAGGTTCTCGCGACCCCCCTTCCTGCCGAAGGTCACGACCGGAGGGTGCTCGACCAGCAGCAGGGTCGGGGGCGCCTCGCCGGCGACCACCTGCGCGTGCGTGCGGTGCTGCTCGTCCCAGGCCCGCGCGTACGCCATGCGGCCGAGGTCACGGACGACGAAGTCTCTCACGCGCCGATTGTACCAGCGGGCCCCTCGGCGCCCGGGCAAGCTGGCATGCACGCCCGCGCCGCTCCCGGTCAGGGTGCGATGCGGTACAGCACACCGCCCCCGTAGTCCGCCAGGTACAGCTCTCCGCGGGCGTCCTCCGCGAAGGTGGACACGTTGAAGCCGGTCTCGAGCAGCAGCTCGACCGTCCAACTCCCGTCGCGCTCCCGCGCGGTCCACACGCGGCCGCTGCCGAAATCCGCGAACAGGTACGCTCCGGCGAGGGCGGCGACGGTCGTCCCACGGTAGACGTAGCCGCCGGTGACGGAGTTGCCCCAGTCGCTCGCGTGCGGGTACTCGACGATCGGCGGGGTGAGTCCGGACTCGTCGCAGGCGCGCTTGGGGGAGAAGCAGTGGAGCCCCTCCATGACGTTCCAACCGAAGTTGGTGCCGCCGCCGGTTCCCGCGTCCAAGCGATCGATCTCCTCGTAGGCGCCCTGCCCCACGTCACCGATGTAGAGGTCGCCGGTGGCGCGGTCGAAGCTGAACCGCCAGGGATTGCGCAGGCCGTAGACCCACACGTCCGGGTCGCCGCCGCCGCCCTCGAAGGGGTTGCCCGGCGCCGCTTCGGCGCCGTCCCCGGCCACGTCGAGGCGCACGATCGCTGCGAGGGGGGTGGAGGTGTCCTGGCCGTTGCCGTGGGGGTCCCCGCCGGAGCCCCCGTCCCCCAGCCCCCAGTAGAGGTAGCCGTCCGGCCCGAAGGCGAGCTGGCCCCCGTTGTGGTTGGCGTAGGGCTGGGGCACGGTCCGCAGCACCCGTTCGCTGCCGGGGTCGGCCCGGTTCGGCCGGTCGGACACCGAGAAGCGCGACAGGGTCGAGGTTCCGTTCTCGTCGGTGTAGTACACGTAGAAGCGGCCGCTGGCGGCGTAGTCGGGTGGGAACGCCAGCCCCAGGACCCCGCGCTCGCCTCCGGCCCGCGTCTTCGAGGACAGGTCGAGGAACGGTGGGTCGAGAAGCTTCCCGTCTTGCAGCACGACGATCTCGCCGGCCTGCTGCACGATGAACAGGCGCCCGTCTCCGGCCTGTGCGACGGCGACCGGCTGTCGCAGCCCGGAGGCCACGGGCTCGAGCCGCTGAGCGGCGGCGCCCGGGGCCGCGAGCACGCTCAGCAGGAGGAGGGCGGGCACGAGGGCCGACGCGCGGATCCGTGGCTGTCGCATGGCCCAGGTTACTCGGCCGTGGCGCCCTCGGTCTCCAGGATCGCGGCCGTCTCCGGCGGCAGCTCGCCGTTCGGGAGGAGCGCGGGGAAGGGGAGCGCGCGCGCGTCGAGCTGGCGGGCGGCCCGGGGGTGCAGCCAACGCAGCGCGAGCTCGTTGCGGCGCTCCGGCGGAAGGCGCGCGCGGTCGTAGAAGCCCGCGGCTCGGCGCTGGCGCTGCGCTTCGAACAGGATCACCGCGGTGGCCACCGACACGTTGAGCGATCGCACCATCCCGAACATCGGGATCACGATGTGGGCGTCGGCCGCCGCCGCCGCCTGCCGCGTCACCCCGGTGCGCTCGTTGCCGAGCACGAGGCACGTCGGGCGCGTGTAGTCCACGTCGCGGTAGTCGACGGCGGCCGGGGAGAAGTGGGCGGCCAGCAGCTGCGAGCCCCCCGCGCGCACGTGCTTCAGGGCCTCATGGAGGTCGGCATGCACGCGAAGCTCGACCCACTTCTCGGCCGAGGCGCTGGTGGCCGAGAAGGTGGGAACGCCGCCGGTCGGGCGGACGGCGTGCACCACGCCGACGCCGACGGCGTCGCAGGAGCGCAGCATGGCCGACAGGTTGTGCGGCTTGTACACGTCCTCGGCCAGGACGGCGAGGTCGGGCTGGCGCCGGTCCAGCACCTGTTGGACCCGGCGGAGACGGGCGGGCGTCATGCCCGAGGATACCGGTCCCGTGCCGCCGGCGCGCGCGAGGCCGCGCGCTCCGGGGCCGTGCGGTGGCCAGCGAACGTTGTTGACACCCCGGATTCGCCGGTCGTATCATCCTCGTTGCGCCCGCATCGACGGACGGCGAGCGCCCGGCCGCAGCATCGGCCGTCGCGCCGAGGTGGCGGAATTGGTAGACGCGCTAGCTTGAGGGGCTAGTGACCGCTTAGGTCGTAGGGGTTCAAGTCCCCTCCTCGGCACCACCGGCACCGGGCCGGCCCCATGGGTCGGCCCGTTCTCGTGCGGCCTGGGGTCTCGCCCAACGCGCCGGGGAACGGCGCCGGGCGCGTGATAGCCTGGACCGTGCCCGCGGGCAGCTTCCCCTACCCCACCTACCGGACCGGGCAACGCGAGGCCCTCGACATGGCGCGCGCCGCCTTCGCCGAGGGGCATCGTTTCGTCATCGTCGAGGCCCCGACCGGCTCCGGCAAGTCGGCCATCGCTGTCGCGCTCGCGCGTGAGGCGAACGCGGCCTTCATCCTGACGGCGCAGAAGATCCTGCAGGAGCAATACACGCGCGATTTCCCCGACCTGGCGCTCATGAAGGGGCGCGCGAACTACCCCTGCCTGGTGGCGCCGACGCACGCCGCCGCCGCGCCGTGCATCGCCGGACGTCGCTTCCCGGCCTGCGACGACTGCCCGTACTTCGTCGCCAAGGACGCGGCGATCTCCGCCTCGAGCGTGGCGATGAACTACGCGTACTACCTCGCCGAGCTGGCCTACGGCGGAGGCTTCGGCGGGCGGCCCCTGCTCGTTCTCGACGAGGCCCACAACGCGGAGGGAGCCCTGATGGGCTTCGTGCAGGTCCAGCTGGCCGAGGGTAGCCTCGCGCGCGCGGGGCTGGACCGGCGGCTGCCGCCCCCCCTCGGGGAGGAGGCCTACTTCGACTTCGCCGAGGACCTCGTGCCCGACCTCGTCGAACGCGGTCGCGCGCTCGACCTGGAGCTGCGCGACGGGGACGCGTCCGGCGCCGCCGCCGTGGCGAGGTTGCAGGCCAAGCAGTGGGTCGACGCTCAGCTGGGGCGCCTCGAGCTCCTGCTGAGCAGCCGCAACGAGGACGGCGTCGAGTGGGTCGTGGAGCGCCGCCGGCTCGACTCGGGCGAGAGCGTCGTGTTCAAGCCCGTCGAGGTGGCGCCGTTCGCCGAGCCCTTCTTGTTCCGGGGCGCGCAACGCGTGCTCATGCTGTCGGCCACGATCCTCGACCCGCTGACCTTCCTGCGTGGGCTCGGCGTGGCCGCGGACGAGGCCGCCGTCGTCAAGGTCGCCTCGACCTTCCCACCGGAGCGGCGCCCGGTCGTGCTGCGCCCCTCGGCCAAGCTCACCCGTCACGCGCTCGATCGCGACCTCCCGAAGCTCGTCGACGCCATCGCCGCGCTGTGCGAGGACCACGAGATGGAGAAGGGCGTCATCCACGCGCACTCCTACCGCATCGCGCTCTTCATCGAGCGCAACCTGCCCGGCGAGCATCGCTGGCGCATCGTCACGCACCACGACAGCGCCGGGCGCGATGCCGCCCTCGACGCGCACCTGTCGTCGGACGAGCCCACCATCCTGCTCACGCCCAGCATGACGGAGGGCATCGACCTCGCCGACGAGCTGTCGCGCTGGCAGGTGGTGTGCAAGATCCCGTACCCGTACCTCGGCGACCCGCAGGTCGCCAGGCGCATGCAGGCCGACCCGGGCTGGTACGACTGGCGCACCTGCCTAACGGTGGTACAGGCGTACGGCCGGTCGGTGCGAAGCGAAGAGGACCACGCCGTGACCTACCTGCTGGACGCGGACTTCCCGTCGTTCCTGCGTAGGCAGCGCGCCCGCCTGCCCGACTGGTTCCTGGAGGCCGTGCAGAGCTGACGCCGCGGCAAGGGTCCCGAGCGGGCGGCGGCGCACCCGTGGCCGGGCCGGGCGCGGACGCTCAGAAGTGGTCGGCGCCGCACACGAACGTGCGGCGGCCGCCTGAGAGGCGAGCGAGGTCGCGCAGGGCGCCGGCGTCGCCGACGGCGCCCCCGTGCGCAAGCAGGGCGGCCGCGCCGACGCCGCCGGCGAGCAGGCGCGCGAGCTCGCGCACGTCGAGTTCGATCTGCGCTCCGGCCGTGGTGCGCTCCGCCGCCGTGCCGTCCGGGCCGCTGTGGAGGTGCCAGGTGCCGTCGTTCCACGCGCACAAGGCGTCGCGAACGCCCACCACCAGGTCGCCGACGGCGGCGCTCGCGAAGGGTGCGAGGGCGGCCGGGAGGTCCGCCACGCGCGCCTGCAGCAGCGGCCCGCGCCCGCCGTGCCACGCGGCCCAATCGGCGACCAGCGGGTCCTCGTGCGGAAGGTGCAGGCGCACCTCGTCCACCTGCCCCTCGAAGCCCCCGAGGAAGCCCAGGACGTTGCTGCGCCCCGCCGCGCTGACGTAGGCCAGATCGCGCACGTCCAGCCGGACGCGCTCGGTCCCCTTGTCGTCCAGCCGGCGATCCAGGGAGAACACGACGTAGCCGTCGTCCACGCGGTAGGCGAGCCGGTCGCCCCCGTCGGCGCGTTGCCACACGCGCCCCCAGGCGTCGCGAGCGCCGTCGTCGCGCGCGAGCGCGAAGTGGAAGCGGCGCGCGTGCGCGGCGTGCAGCGGCTTCACGCCGTCGCGCTCGTCCGCGGCGATCGGCCGGGCGCTCGGCGGCGCGCCGTGGAACAGGCGCCGCGCCGGCAGGTCGAGCGTCACGCCTGCCGGCACGCTCTGGAAGCCGAAACGCGCGTAGAACGTCGGGTCGAAGGGGTACTCCAGGCACCACCCCACCCCGCCTCGGTGCAAGCGCTCGAGCCCGTCGGCCAGCAGCGCCCGCACGCCACCGCGTCGGCGCGCCTCGGGCGCGGACGCGACCGCGGCCAGGCCGCCGACGCGCACGCGCCGCCCCGCGACGTAGGCGTCGAAGGGGTACATCTGGAGCGAGCTGAGCAGCCGGCCGTCCACCACCCGTCCGCGCGCGTACGGGAGCCCGGCGCGCACGTAGCGCAGCGTCGCCTCCTCGTCGGCGTCCCCGCCGAAGGCCAGCGTCAGCAGCCGCGCGAGCTGCGGCACGTCGCCCTCGGTCAGGGGCCGGATGTCGTCGTCGATCCTGCTCACCTCGTCACGGGCGGGCGCGCCGCGGCGCGCCCGCGTCAATCGGTCGGCTCGAACGGGAGGTACATCGGGCGCTCCGCGTTGGTCCGCAGGACCATCGTCGTCTCGGTGCGCTCCACGCCCTCCAACATGAACAGGCGGTCGAGGAACTCGTCGAGGGCCTCCGTGCTCGGGACACGCACCTTGGCGATGTACGAGTAGGTGCCGGCCACCGCGTGGAGCTCCTCGATCTCGGGCAGCTCCATCAGCCGCTCCACCAGGCGGCGGCCCGACTTGCGCGGCTGGGGCGCGATCGCGACGAAGGCGCAGATGCCGACACCGACGAGATCGGGGTCGAGGATCGCGCGGTAGCCGGAGATGACGCCGGCCTGCTCGAGCTTGCGGATGCGTTCCCCCACGGCCGGGGCCGAGAGCCCGACCTTCTTCGCGATGCTGGCGTGCGACGCGCGTCCGTCGCTGCGCAGGATGTGGAGGATGCGCCGGTCGACCGGGTCGAAGCTCATGGCGAAGAGAAGCGTAGCACGCCGCTCCCGGAGCGGTTCTCCGGGCGGGCGTGCGCGCTGGTAGCATGACGTGTGCGCGTTCTCTTCATCGGCGACGTCTTCAGCACCCCGGGTATGAAGGTCGTGCAGGCCTACCTCGGCGACCACGCCGGGGACTACGACTTCATCATCGCGAACGGCGAGAACACCGCCGGCGGCTTCGGCATCACGCGGCGCCACTTCGAGCAGCTCGTCGAGGCGGGCGTCGACGTCGTCACCCTCGGGAACCACAGCTGGGATCAGGCAGAGGCGCTCGAGCTGGCGGAGGAGACGCCGCGCATCATCCGACCCATCAACTATCCGCCGGGCACGCCGGGCGTCGGCTCCGCCGCGTTCCAGGCACGGGGTGGCGGCCGCATCACGGTGGCGCAGGCGATGGGGCGCGTGTTCATGGACCCGCTCGACGACCCCTTCCGCGCGCTCGATTCCGTCGTCGACGCCGCGCCGGAGGGCGAGGCGGTGGTGATCGACTTCCACGCCGAGGCCACCAGCGAGAAGAAGGTGATGGGCTTCCACCTTGCCGGCCGTGCCAGCGCGGTGGTGGGCACGCACACGCACGTGCAGACGGCCGACGCCGCGCTCCTGCGCGGCACCGCCTACATCACGGACGTCGGCATGACGGGGGTGCAGGCGTCCTCGATCGGCATGGCCTTCGCCGAGGTGCACTACCGCTTCACGAGCAAGATGCCCCGGCGCTACCGCCCTGCCCAGGGGAGCGGCACGCTCTGCGGCGTGATCCTGGAGCTCGACGGTCGTCGCGCCCGCTCGATCGAGGCCGTGCAGTGGCAGGGTCCGGCCGGCGCCGCCTGAGCGGCCGCGCGCGACCCGCGCGCGGCGCGCGTCGCGTCGGGCGCGGCCGATCCGGCGCGCACGACGCGCCACGGTAGAATCCTCCCCGTGACCGCGGCCCACGACGACACCCGCGCTGCCGGCGACGGCGGCGTCGCCTTCGATCAGCTCAAGGCCGACGTCGACTTCCTCGGGACCGCCCTGGGGGACGTCCTGCGGGAGCTGGAGGGCGAACGGCTGTTCAACCTCGTGGAGCGTGTGCGCGCCGCCACGAAGCGCATGCGCGCTCCGGACGCCGCGGCGACCCGCGACGCCGCGCGGCCCCCCGGAGCGACGGGGTCCGACGGGGCCTCGGCGCCCCATGAAGCCCCGGAGGCGCCGGACGCCGCGGCGGCGCCCGACGCGGGCGCGGCCGACGTTCGGCGCCTCATCGCCGGCCAGGACACCGCCACCGCCGAGCGGCTGCTGCGCGCCTTCACGGTCTACTTCCAGCTCATCAACCTCGCCGAGGAGATCCACCGCGTGCGGGTCAACCGCCTGCGCGAGGCGGGCTCGAGCATCGCGGCGCCGCGGCCGGAGTCGATCGCGGCGGCGGTCGCCTCCCTGCGCGAGCAGGGCTGGTCGCGCGCCCAGGTGCGCGCCTTCATCGAGGGCCTCGACGTGCGCCTCACGCTCACGGCCCACCCGACCGAGGTGAAGCGCTACACGGTGCGCCTGAAGCTCGAGCGCATCGCCCGTGCGCTACGAACCCTGGGGGAGCGGGACCTCTCGCCCCAGCAGGAGGGAACGCTGCGGCGTGAGATCTACGCCGAGATCGCCACTTTGTGGCAGACGCGGGAGCTGTTCGCACAGAAGCCGACCGTGCTCGACGAGGTCAAGAGCGCCCTGTACTACTTCGGCCGGTCGCTCCTCGAGACGGTCCCGCGTCTGATGCAGGACATGGAGGACGCGCTCGACGCCAGCTTCGGGTCCGACCGGCGGGTGCCGCTGCCCGCGGTCGTGGGCTTCCGCTCGTGGATCGGGGGCGACCGCGATGGCAACCCGAACGTCACGCCGGGGGTCACCCGAGAGGCGTTCCGGCTGCAGGCGGAGACCGCCCTCGGCGCCTACCTCGGCGACGTGGACGCCCTCGTCCAGCGCCTCTCGCAGTGGGACCGGCGCGTGACCCTCACGAAGGCGTTCCGCGACGACCTGCGCGGGCTGATGGAGCGCGAGGGCGCGCCCGAGCGCTTCCTCGGCGAGCCCTACCGGCAGAAGCTCTCGTTCGTACACCGCTTCTTGACCCGGGAGCGTGGGGCCCTGGAGGGCGACCGCCCGCGCGGGCGGTCGGCGGTGGAGGGGGACCGGTCGCGCGGCGGATACCCGGGCGGGGCCGCCGCCTACGCGGACGACCTGTCCCTCATCGAGTCGACGCTGGAGCAGGGGCAGGGGGGGCGTGCCGCGCGCGCGTTCGTGCGGCCGGCGATCTACCGCGCTACCGCGTTCGGCTTCCACCTCGCGCCCATCGACCTGCGCGAGCACTCGAGCGTCCACGAGCGCGCCGTGGCGCAGCTGCTGCGTTTCGCCGGCGTGCAACCGGCGTACGAGGCGCTCGACGAGGAGGCCCGCATCGACCTGTTGGCCGCGGAGCTGGCGTCCCCGCGCCCGCTGGCGCCCGCGGGCGCCGAGCTCGGCGCCGAGGCCGAGCGTTCGCTGGCGTTCCTGCGCGAGGTGCGTCGCGCCCGTCGCCGCTTCGGGCCGGACGCGGTCGGCAGCTACATCGTGAGCATGACGGAGGGCGTGTCCGACGTGCTCGAGGTGCTGGTCCTGGCCAAGGAGGGCGGCGTCGCGGATCTCGACGCCACGCCCCTGTTCGAGACCGAGGCCGACCTCGACGCGGCGCCGGCCGTCATCCGGCGCCTCTTCGCGATCCCGGTCTACCGGGAGCACGTGCGCCGGCGCGGTTTGCAGGAGGTGATGATCGGCTACTCCGACTCCAACAAGGACGCCGGCTTCCTGTCGGCCAACTGGGCGCTGTACCGCGCCCAGGACGGAATCGCCGAGGTGTGCCGGGAGGCGGGGGTGCCCCTGAGGATCTTCCACGGGCGCGGCACCAGCATCGGCCGTGGGGGTGGACCGACCGGTCAGGCTATCCTGGCGCAGCCGCCCGGCAGCCTGGGCGGGCGCATGCGCATCACGGAGCAGGGGGAGGCGCTGTCGGAGCGTTACGCCGACCCGGACCTCGCGCACCGTCACCTCGAGCAGGTCGTGCACGCCTTCATCCTGTCGTCGGCGCGCGACGCGGGCGAGCTGCCGGAGCTTCCGGCGCGCTTCCGCGACGCGATGGGCAGCGGCGGCGATCGCGGCGCGCGGGCGCTACCGCGAGCTGCTCGAGCGCGACGGCTTCCTGGACTTCTACCACACGGTCACGCCGATCGAGGAGATCAGCCGGCTCAACATCGGCTCGCGCCCCGCCCGGCGCGCCGGGAGTCGCTCGCTGGAGAACCTGCGGGCCATCCCGTGGGTGTTCTCGTGGACGCAGTGCCGCGCCAACCTGCCGGGTTGGTACGGCCTCGGCTCGGGCCTGGCCGCCCTCCCCGACGGGCTGCCCGCCGAGATGGTGCGGGAATGGCCGTTCTTCCGCGCCATCGTCGACTTCGCCCAGATGAGCCTGGCGAAGGCCGACATGGGCGTCTTCCAGCGGTACCTGGAGCTGGTGCCGGGAGAGCTGGCGGAGCGATTCTGGCCGCTCATCCACGACGAGTACGAGCGCAGCGTCGCTCAGGTGGAGCGGGCGACCGGCTCGACCCTGCTCGAGCACGACGCGACGCTCGCGCGCTCCATCGAGCTGCGCAACCCCTACGTCGACCCCATCAGCTACGTCCAGGTGGAGCTGCTGGAGCGCCTGCGCGGCCTCCCGCCCGACAGCCCGGAGCGCGCCGACCTCGAGTACGCCGTGTTGGTGTCGCTCATCGGGATCGCGGCGGGCATGCGCAACACGGGCTGAGGCGGCCGCCGGTCGGACCGGCGTGCGCCGGACGGGCCGGCGGGCGCACAGTCGGGCGCTCGGCGGCGCGGGAACGGAGGCGCGCTCGCCGACGTTCACCGACGCCTCGTGCGGACCCGCGTCACCGTCGCGACGCCGCGTGTCCGACGAGGGGTTCTGGTATAACGCTCTCATGGCCATCACCGCCTCCTCGGTTATCCTGGTCCCTCGAGGATGAGGAGTCACGCATGAACCTTCTGTTGAGCGGCGGCCCGGTTCTCCTGGCCATCCTGCTCGTATCGCTCTACGCGGTGTACCTGTTCTTCGAACGCTTCTTCAAGCTCTCCAAGGAACGCCTCGACGCCGACGCCCTCATGGGGCGCGTGAACGCTGCCGTGCGCGAACGCGATCTCGAGCTGGCGCTGGCGGCCTGCGAGCAGCACGGCGGACCCGTCGCCCGGGTGCTGCGCGCCGCGTTGCTGCGGCTGCCCTACGGCCGCTCCGCGGTCGAAGCCGCATTCCAGGAGGCGTCGCTGCTCGAGGAGCAGAACCTCACGCGCGGGCTGCGGCCGCTGGCCGCGATAGCCCAGATCGCACCCATGCTCGGGCTGCTCGGGACCGTCACCGGCATGATCATCGCCTTCTCCGAGATCGCACGGCAGGGCACCGGCAACCCGTCGGCGCTGGCCGACGGCATCGGGCAGGCGCTCGTAACTACGGCCGCGGGACTGATCGTCGCGATCCCGACCGTCATCGGTCAGAACTACCTCGCGAGCCGGGTCGACGGCATCCTGCTCGAGATCGACCGGCGCCGCGAGGAGCTGATGGGCAACGTCGTCCAGGCGGTCGCGAGTCGCAAGGAGGAGGGCGCGCGGGCGCCCGAGCCGCGGGGCGTCGACGCCGGCGTCGAGTACGCCTCGCGCGCCGCTTCGCGCGCCTGAGGAACGAAGTGAACAGTCGCCGCGGACGTCACCGCACCCTCACCGCACCCCAGCTCGACCTCACGCCGATGGTCGACGTGGTGTTCCTGCTCGTCATCTTCTTCATGGTCTCGACGACCTTCATCACGATGGAGTCCGGCCTGCCCGTCGACCTGCCGGACGCCCGCACCTCCGTGGCGGAACCCTCGCAGCTGCCCACCGTGACGATCACCAAGGATCAGCAGATCTACTTCGGCGGCAACGCCATCTCCGAACAGCAGCTGCCCGCCGCCGTGCAGCAGGAGCTGGCATCGAGCGGCTTCACCACGGTCGTGCTCCGGGCCGACAAGACGGTCCCGCACGGGCTCGCGGTACGCGTGATGGACCTGATCAAGCAGGCCGGCGCCAAGCGCATCGCCATCGCCACGGGAGGCTGACGCGGTGGCGGGCATGCCGCGCACCACCGAAGCGCCGCGCGTCGGATTCGACGCCGACCGCCGGCGGGCGCTGCTGCTGTCGGTCACCATCCACCTCGCAGCGCTGCTCTTGCTGGCCGTGTTCCTCAACGTGCCGAAGAGCCAGAAGCTCGACACCTACCTGGTGATCGAGGTAGGCACGCCTGCCGAGGCGGCGCAGGAGAACCAGGCGACGACGGCGGAGGCGCCGGCGAAGAGCTCGCCCACCCCGCAGGTGGCCTCGAACGAGACCGGTGAGCCGGCGGCCCGCAGCGCGCCCCAGACGCGCGCGCAGGCGCCCGAGCCGCAGGCCGCCACGGCACAACCCGAGGCCCCCGCCCAGAGCGCGCCCGCGACGCCCACGGCGCCCGAGACAGCGCCCCAGCCGACGCCGGCTCCCGCCGCGCCGGCGCAGACGAGTCGCGCCGCGGCCCCGAACCCACCGGAGACGCCTGCTCAGGCGCAGGCGCCGCGCCGCCCGCCGACGCCCGCGGCGCGGGAGCCGGCCGCCGCATCCGCCGCCGAGTCGCTGCCGCAGACCGATACCACGGCGACCACGCTGCCCGAGATCGACCCCGTGGAGCTGCAGCCGCGGGCGCTGGCGCCTTCGGTCACCATCCCGGCGCCCGAGGCGCAGGCGAAGGTGGCGCAGGCGCGCGCGCTCGCGACCACGCCGCAGGTGAGCGTCGCCCAGCCGAGGGCCGTGCCCTCGCCCCAGGCCAGCGCGCAGGTGGCGCAGCCCGAGGCGCTCGCCACGCCCGACGCCACCGCGGAGGTGAGCCCGCCCGTCGCGCTGGCGGCGCCCGCCGCGCAGGCCTCGGCGGGGCGGGCCACGACGCTGGCGGCGCCGGAGGCGACCGCGGCGGTGGCGGCGCCCCGTTCGCTCCAGGAGCCCGCCGCGAGCGCCCGGGTCGAGCAGGCGCGCCCGCTGCAGGCGCCCGATGCGGGCGCACAGGTGGCCTCGGCCACGCCGCTGTCGCAACCGGGCGCGACCGCCAGCGTCGCGGCGCCCAGAGCGCTCGCAGCGCCGAGCGTGTCGGCCGTCGCCGGGACCGCCCGCGACGTCCAGGTCGCTCCGCAGATCCAGGTGACGGCCGCGCGCAGCTTGCCCCTGCCGACGGTCAGCGCGCAGCTCAAGGCGCCCACGCCGGCGGCGGGAGCGCCCGCGACGGACGGTGCGCCGCCCGGCAACGGCGACGTCGCGACCACCCGCATCGTTCCGCGTGCTCCGGGCGGGAACGCGGCGGACGCAGGGCAGACCGGCGCCACACAGGCGGCGGCGGTGCCGGGCCGCGGTCTCGCCACGTCGCCCGAGGGCGAGGGTGCTGGCACGGGTGCGCCGCCCCCCGCGGCCCGCCCCTACAGCGAGGAGCGCGAACGCCCGGTGGCCGTTCTGGTCGACAACGTGGGCGGGTATCCGCAGACGGGCCTGAAGGACGCCAGCAGCATCATCGAGATGCCGGTGGAAGGCGGCCTCACCCGGCTGATGCTGGTGTTCGACCGCACCGATCCCGGCCGCGTGGGCCCCGTCCGGAGCGCTCGCGACTACTTCGTGCGCATCTCCCAGGCGATGAACGCCGTGCTCGTCCACGACGGCGGCTCGCCGGGCGCGATGGCCGCGATCCAGCGCAGCGAGCTGCCCACGCTCAACGCCTTCAAGCACGGGGATCTGTTCGTGCGCGCCGATGCCCGGAACGCCCCCTACAACCTCTACTCGCAAGGCTCGTCGCTCCGGCAGGCGGTCAACCGGCTGTTGCCCGCCCGGACGCGCGTGCTCAGCGGGACGTTCTTCAGGCCGTCGCAGCAGGCGGCGACGGTGACCAGCCTCACCGTCCGCTTCGGCGCAACCTACAAGACCGGGTTCAACTACGTCCAGGCCCTCGACAGCTACCGCTGGGTGCGCGACGGCACGGGCGCCAACGACGCGAGCGGTGAGAACGTGCTGGTGGACGCCGTGTTGGTCGGCAAGATCCTCGCCCGGCCGTTGCCCGACGATCCGGAGGGACGGCTCTACATCCCGCTGGAGGGCGGGCCGGCAAGCCTCTACGTGCGCGGCCGCGTGGTTCGCGGGCAGTGGGAGCTCGGCGACCAGATCCGTTTCGTCACCGACGGTGGCGACGCCGTCGACCTGTCGCCGTTCCGCACTTGGATCGTCCTCACGCCGACGTACGATCAGCGCGTGGAACAGTAGGCGTCACCCCTCGGTGCGCCCGACGACCTCGTCGAAGAACAGCCCGCGCATGCGCAACCGGTAGCGCTTCTCGTTGATGTCGATATCGAGGTAGCAGTACTCGTCCTGGTAGCCGTTCGTGTCCAGCAGGATGGCTCGCCCCTGGGACGCGATGTTCACCCCGCCACGCACGGGCGTGTGCCCGTACACGCCCAGGCGGTAGGGGGTGCCCTCCAGGAAGTCGCGCTCCTCGTAGATCCAGCGCCGCCGGTTCTCGAGGTAGAAGCCGTTGTCGTAGGTGTTGTGCTCGGGCAGCGGCCCGACATGGGCGAGGTGGAGCTCGTCGACCACGTGCTCGGACGGCCACGAGGCCATCCACGCGCTCAACGCTGCGTCGAGCTCGCCGCCGTAGCCGGTCTTCCACTCGAGGTGCGACACGTCGTCGGTGCGCAGCGGTCCCTGCTCCGGGTGCACGGCGTTGAAGTCGTGGTTGCCCATCAGGATGACCATCCGCCCCTGCGGCAGGCGGTCCTGGAACCCCTTGACGTCGCGCAGGAAGCTCTCCTGCGCCTTCTCCGCCCGTTCGAGGTGGCGCGGGTTGTACTCGTCGTAGCGCCGAACGTTCACCAGGTCGGCGTACCGCTCGCGGCTCTTGGCGTGCACGAGGTCGCCGAGCAGGACCAGGCGTACGTCGTCCTGCAGCAGGGCGGCGCTCGGCCGGTGACCGTCGTCCGCGAGCCCGGCTTCCGACAGGATGCGCCAGAGCTTGTCGGCTTGCATGTGGATGTCGCCGATGACGACTACGCGCACCTGGACCCCCTGGCGGCGGCGCCCCGGTCCGGCGTTCGGCCCGGTGCGCGCGGAGGTCGGTCGGTGTGGTGCGGGCGGACGTGGAGCATTCGGGTGCGGGCGTGGCTCGGCGAGATCGTCCGCAGCACGGACGGCCGGTCAGCGGCTCGCCTGGCTCTGCAGGATCGGTAGGGGGTCCACGGGTTGCCCGTCGACGCGGATCTCGAAGTGCAGATGCGAGCCCGTCGAGTCGCCGGTGCTTCCGACCAGAGCGATGACGTCGCCGACCTGGACGGCCTGGCCGACCTTCACGAGCAGCTTCGAGGCGTGCCCGTAGTAGTACTCGGTGTCGCCGTCGGTGATGATGACGCAGTTGCCGTAGCCGCCGTTCCAGCCCGACAGGGTTACCGTCCCACCCACCGCGGCGTGGATCGGGTCGCCGGTCACGCCGTCGATGTCGAGGCCCGTGTGGAAGTTCGAGCCGGCGACCCGCAGCTGGCGATAGCCGAAGCGCGACGTGATGGGGCCGATGATCGGCCAGATCATGCCGCCCACGGTGTTGGGAACGGGGTCGCTGGCGGCGGGTCGCGCGCGCGCCAGCTCGTCGCCGGGGACGATGCGCAGCGTCTGGCCGGCGTAGAGCCGATCGTTCGACAGATCGTTGGACTCGATCAGCGCCGCCACCGTGGTGTGGTAGCGGCCTGCGATGGCCCACAGCGAGTCGCCCTTGCCGACCGTGATGGTGGGGGGCACCGCGCCGCCCTGGTCGCTGGCGGGAGAAGCGTACCGGCCCGGGATCGTCAACGATTGCCCGGGCCGGATGACCGATGCGTTGCTCAGGCCGTTGGCGGCCACGATCTGCTTCACGGGGGTGTCGTAGGTCCGCGCGAGGTTCCACAGCGTATCGCCGGGCGCGACGGTCACGACCAGCGGCTCGGCGGCGGGAGCCGAGGGCTGGAACGTCAACACCTGCCCGGGCCGGATGACCGTGCCCGCGAGGTGGTTGTAAGCGATGAGGTCGTCGACGCTCGTGTGGAACGCCAGGGCGATGTCGTAGAGCGTGTCGCCCCTCTGCACGGTGTAGCTCTCCGGCGTCGCGTCGGTGCCCCCGGGGAGCGTCAGCCGGACGCCGGGCCGTAGGGCGTCCGAGGTGAGGGCATTGGCGGAGCGCAGCGCGCTCACGGTGGTGCCGTAGCGCTGGGCCAGGCCCCACAGCGTATCGCCGGGTTGCACCTCGATCTGTTGTTGTGCGAGGCCTACGCCGAAGAGTAGGGCGGCCAGGGTCGGAAGCAGGTGGAGGAGGGGTCGCCGCGCCAGCATCTCGACCAGACTACCAGAAGCGGTGAGGGAGGTGATGGAAAGAATTCATTATGGGACTACACGCCCGGGATCCGTGTGACGTACGCCCCCGTTCGTCGGGCGCGAGGTACGCGCGCGCTATGATGGCCGAACCAACACATCCAACCGTCGCATCCGGATCCGACGGCCGCCGCGGCGGCAACGCAGTGAGGGAGGGCGAAAACGGGCGTGGGCGCGCAGCTTGTGGTCGACAACCTCACCCTCTCGTTCGGGGGGCTGAACGCGCTCACCCGCGTGTCGCTCGATGTCGAGGCCGCCACGATCACGTCGGTCATCGGCCCAAACGGCGCGGGGAAGACCAGCCTCCTCAACTGCGTGTCGGGCTTCTACCGCGCCACCTCGGGACGGATCGTCTTCGAGGGGCACGACATCTCCCGTGCCCGGCCCCACGCCGTGAGCCAGCTCGGCATCGCGCGGGCGTTCCAGAACATCGAGCTGTTCTCCGGCCTGAGCGTCCTCGACAACCTTCTGCTCGCGCGCCACGCGCGGCTCCGTTACGGACTGGCGGCGGCGCTGGCGTTCTACGGGCGCGCCGCGCGCCAGGAGGCGCTGGCACGGGAGGCCGTGGAGCAGGTGATCGACCTCATGGAGCTCGAGCCGTACCGCAGGGCCGTCGTGAACGAGCTCCCGTACGGCGTGCGCAAGCGCGTCGAGATGGCGCGCGCGCTCGCGCTCGAGCCCCGCCTGCTGCTGCTCGACGAGCCCATGGCGGGCATGACGCTTGGGGAGAAGGAGGACGTGGTGCGCTTCATCCTCGACGTCCGGGCCGAGCGAGGCACCACGATCGTGCTCATCGAACACGACCTCGGCGTGGTCATGGACATCAGCGATCGCGTCTACGTCCTCGACTTCGGCGAACGCATCGCCGCCGGCCCGCCCGAGGCGGTGGCGCGCGATCCCGCCGTCATCGAGGCCTACGTCGGGGAGGCTCCGGTAGGGGCGCAGGCGTGAGCGAGGCGCCGGCGTCCTCCGAGCGCACGCTCCCCCAGCTGTTGCTGGAGCGCGCCCGGACGGCGCCCACGGCCACCGCCTACCGCCGCAAGGACTTCGGCATCTGGCGCGAATCGAGTTGGTCGCGCGTCGCCACCGAGGTCCGCCATGCCGCGCAGGCGATGCGCGGGCTCGGCGTGCGGCGCGGCGACCGCGTCGCCATCCTGGCCGACAACATCCCGGCGTGGCCGACGATCGAGCTCGCCGCCCAGAGCCTCGGGGCGGTGTCGATCGGCGTGTACGCGTCCAGCGTCCGCGACGAGGTGCGCTACATGCTGGGGTACGCCGGCGCCGTGCTGGTCCTGTGCGAGGACCAGGAGCAGCTCGACAAGGTGCTGGACGTGCGCCACGAGCTCCCGGATCTGCGTTGGCTGGTGGTGGAGAACCCGCGAGGGCTGCGGGCCTACGGCGACGTGACCGGGTTGCTCCGCCTCGACGAGCTGTTTGAGCGCGGACGCGCGGCCGACGCCGCGGACCCCGCGGCGTACGACGCGGAGGTCGCGCTCGGGCGCCCCGACGACGTGTGCCACCTGTCGACCACCTCCGGCACGACCGGCCGGCCGAAGGCCGCGCAGCTGAGTCATCGCAACTACCTCAGCATGGCCGCCGCCCTGCACCAGGTCGATCCCGTGCGGCCCGGCGACGACTACGTGTCGTACCTGCCGTTCGCGTGGATCGTCGAGCAGGTGTTCGCGGTGGCCCTGCCGTTGATCACCGGCATGGTCGTCAACTTCCCCGAATCGGCCGAGACGGCGATGAGCGACCTCCGCGAGATCGGTCCGCACATGATGCTGGGAGCGCCCCGCGTGTGGGAGGGCGTGCAGTCGAGCATCTGGGTGAGGATCGACGAGGCCTACGCGATCAACCGCTGGGTGTACCGGGCCCTCATGGGCGTGGGGCGCCGCGCGGCGGCGTACCGGATGCGCGGTCGCCGACTCCCGCCGGGGCTGGCGCTCGGCTACCGCGTGGCGCACGCCCTGTTGTTCCGGCCCCTCAAGGACCAGCTCGGCTTCCTGCGCCTGCGGCGGGCGTACACCGGCGGCGCGGCCCTCGGTCCGGACACCTTCGCCTTCTTCCAGGGGATCGGCGTGAACCTCAAGCAGGTCTACGGCCAGACGGAGACGGCCGGCCTGGCGTACGTGCAGGCCGACGGCGAGATCGACCCGGACACCGTTGGGCGTCCCCTGCCCGGCGTCGAGGTGCGCATCGACGCCTCGGGCGAGGTGCTCACGCGCTGCGAGGGCGTGTGCCACGGCTACTTCGCGCGTCCCGAGGCGTTCGACGAGGTCCTCCTCGACGGCGGCTGGCTGCGCTCGGGCGACGCCGGCTACGTGCGCGACGACGGGCACCTCGTCATCGTCGACCGCGTCGTGGACGTGATGCACACCGCCGACGGCCACCTCTTCAGCCCGCAGCACATCGAGAACAAGCTCAAGTTCAGCCCCTTCATCAAGGAGGTGGTCGTGGTGGGGGACGGCAGGCCGTTCGTCACGGCGCTCGTCAACATCGATCCGATGACCGTCGGGAAGTGGGCCGAGGATCGCTCCGTCCCGTACACGACCTACGCCGACCTGTCTCAGCACCCGGCGGTGGCGCAGCTCCTGCTGCGCGAGGTGGGCGAGGTCAACGCCAGGCTCCAACCGCACGAGCGGGTGCGGCGCTTCGTGCTGCTGCAGAAGCTTCTCGACGCCGACGACGAGGAGCTCACGCGCACCGGGAAGGTGCGGCGCGCCTTCATCGCCGAGCGATACCGCGTCCTGCTCGGCGCCCTCTACGACGAGAGCGTACGACGCTTGGAGGTGCGCGCCGAGTTCCGCTACCAGGATGGGCAGGTCGCCGAGGTCGCCAGCGAGGTGGCGGTGCTCGAGCCCGCGGGCGCTCCGCCGGCAGCACAGCGCGCCGTCCGCGGCAGGGTGGGCGCGTCGTGACGTACTTCGCCCAGTTGCTCGTGACCGGCGTGTCGGTCGGCTGCATCTACGCGCTTGCGGCGCTCGGGTTCGTGCTCATCTACAAGGCCAGCCGCGTGATCAACTTCGCGCAGGGGCAGTTGCTCGCGGTCGGGGCGTTCGTCGTCTACGCCCTCGCCGTGTACCTCGGCGTGAACCTGTGGCTGGCGCTCGCGCTCGCCCTGATCCTCACGTTCGCCTTCGGGCTCGCCATCGAACGGGTCGTCCTGCGGCCGATGATCGGCGAGCCCGTCATCTCCGTCATCATGGTGACCATCGGGCTGGGCAGCCTGCTGTCCGGGCTGGTGTTCTTCACCCCGTTCGGCACCCTCACCTCGCGCTACCCGACGTTCCTGCCGGTCCGGCCGCTGCGCCTCGCCGGCCTCGTGCTGCGCTGGGAGCAGCTGCTCGGCGTGATCCTCACCGCGGCGTTCCTCGCCGCGCTGGTATGGTTCTTCCGCCGCAGCACCCTCGGGATCGCCATGCGCGCGGTCGCGGACGACCAGCTCGCCGCCCTCAGCGTCGGCGTGAGCGTCGAGCGCGTGTTCGGGCTCGCCTGGGCCGCGGCCGGCGTCACGGCCACCGCGGCCGGCTTCGTCGTCGGCGCTCTGTTCGGGCTCGAGTTCCGGAGCCTCACGGCCATCGGCCTGCGGGTGTTCCCGGTGGTCATCCTGGGGGGGCTCGACTCCATCGCGGGCGCCGTGGTCGGGGGCGTGGTGATCGGCGTGCTCGAGCAGCTCGCCACCGGCTACCTCGATGTGTACGTGCCCGGCGGCGGCACGGGCGACGTGTTCCCCTTCGTGGTGTTGCTCGTGCTGCTGCTCATCAAGCCGTACGGCCTGTTCGGCACGCGGGAGATCGAGCGCGTATGAGGCGGCCGCGCGAGGAGGTCGGGTCGTGGGCGTGAACCGTTGGGTCCAGTCCGGCAACTACCGCCGCAGCTACCGTGAGGACCAGACGATCTTCGCGACCTTCAGCGAGGAGGCCTCGCTGGTCGCGCTGCTGCTCGCTCTCGTCGCGGTCCCCCACCTGCCGTTCATGTCGCGCTCGCTGTTCCGGCTGGTCGACATCGCGTTGATCTACACCGTAGCCGTGATGGGCCTCAACCTGGTGACCGGCTACGCGGGGCAGATCAGCATCGGGCAGGCCGCCTTCATGGGCGTCGGGGCATACGCCGCCGCCGTCATCACGCGCGACGTGGCCGTGCCCCTGTTCGGCTACGAGACGCTGCCGATCTACTATGCGGTCGCGTTGCTGCCCGTGTGCGGCGTCATCGCCGCGGCCTTCGGGGCCTTCGTGGGGCTGCCGAGCCTGCGCCTGAAACACCTCTACCTGGCGGTGGCGACCCTGGCGTTCCAGGTGATCTTCACGTGGGGCGTCGGGCACACCCCGTGGCTCGAGCAGGGGGGCAGCATCCGCGTCCCGCGCGTCGACCTCTTCGGGCGGGCGATCACCTCGGCGGCGGTCGGCCCGTTCTTCTACTACGTCGCGCTGGCGACGGTCGTGGTGCTCGCGCTGGCGATGCGAAACCTGCTGCGCACCCGCTACGGCCGCGCGCTGGTGGCCGTTCGCGACAACGACCGAGCGGCCGACGCGATGGGCATCGATCCGGGCGCCACGAAGGTGGGCGCCTTCGCGCTCGCCGGCTTCTACGCCGGCGTCGCCGGCGCCCTGCTGACGCTCTACAACTCCAGCGTGATCGTCGAGACCTTCGACCTGACCACCTCCATCGACTTCCTGGCGATGGCGATCATCGGCGGGCTCGGCACCATGGTCGGGTCGCTCATCGGACCGGCCTTCATGCTCTTCCTCGACCCCTGGGTCGAGCAGGTCGCGTCGCTCTTCCAGCGCTTCTTCCCGCCCACCATCGACATCTCGACCGCGCTCCGCCCCACCGTGTTCGGTCTGGTCATCGTGCTGTTCCTGCTGTTCGAGCCGCGCGGCCTCGCCAACTGGTGGCGGCTCGTGCGCCAGTTCTTCAAACGATGGCCCTTCCGCTACGGATGAACGTCGGGCCGCCCGCGATCTCGAGGGGAGGCGAGAGCTGATCCAGCCGTACCGAAGCGCGCACCGGTCGTTCGCTCACCACACAGGACCAGAGGAGGCAAGATGAGGAAGCTTCGGATCGCGTTGTCGATGGTACTCGCCCTGGGCGGCGCCGCACTCGCCCAGGAGGTCGTCCTCGGCTGGTCCGGCGCCGTCACCGGACCCACCAGCGACGCCGGCCAGTACGTCATCCAGGGGGTCGAGGACTACTGCAGCTACGCCAACGACGAGAAGCTCGTGCCCGGCTACAGCGTCCGGTGCATGACGAAGGACGACGGCTACGACAACGACACCACCCTGCGGAACTTCGAGTCGTTCCTCGACCAGGGGATGCAGGCGTTCATCTCCTACGCCACCGGCGCCACCCTCCAGCTCAAGGTCAACGCCGTCGAGGAACAGATGCCGGTCCTGTCGGCCAGCCTCCACATCGCCAACATCGATCCTCCCGACAACGCCTACAACTTCCTGCCGATCACCAGCTACAGCGAGCAGGTGGTCGCCCTGCTCGACTGGATCCACCAGAACTACCAGGGCGACGGCGCTCCCAAGGTCGCGATGCTCATCCACAACAGCGCCTTCGGTCGCGCTCCCGTCGACGACGCGAAGAAGGCCGCCGGGCAGCTCGGCATCGACATCGTGGAGGTGCAGGAGATCGGTGAGGGGCTCGATTACACGGCGATGCTCCAGCGCTGGCACAACGAGGGCGTGCAGTACGTCGTGAACCAGAACGTGCAGACGCCGGTGGCGGCCCTGTTGCAGGCGGCGCAGGCGCTCGGGATGATGGACCAGATGACGTTCCTCGGCGCGCACTACACGGGCGGATCGACCCTGGTGAGCCTCGCCGGGGACGCCGCCAACGGCTTCCTGTGGACGACCAGCTTCAAGATGGCGGATCAGATCCCGCTCCAGTCGGAGATCGGCCAGCGCTATGGGCGTGGCGCCGACACCATCGCGGACGTCAACTACACCACCGGCCTGCTGCAGGCCGCGATCTACGTCGAGGCCGCCCGGCGGGCCGTGGCCGCGGGCGAGCAGGTCAGCAAGGAGACCATCTACGAGCACCTGCTGCAGATGAACGCGGACGGCGAGGGCGAGTACCCGACCCCCTTCGCCGTGGGTCCCGTCACCTTCTCCGACACCGATCGGGTGGGCGTCGACGCGCTCCACCTGCTCGAGGATCAGGGCGGCACCTTCAAGCCGATCTCCGATCCGTACACGTCCGAGACCTTCCGCAGCGTCCACACGGCGCAGTAGCGCGAGCGCGGGCGGGGCGCATCGCCTCGCCCGCCCCCATCCGGGAGACGCGAGCGTGTCCGAACCCAGCGCTACCCCCGAAGCCCTGCTCGAGGTCAACAACATCGAGGTCGTGTACCACGACATCGTGCAGGTGCTTCGCGGCGTCAGCCTGCGCGTGCCGCGCGGCAGCATCGTCGCGCTGCTCGGCACCAACGGGGCCGGCAAGACCACCACCCTGCGCGCCGTCTCCGGCCTCCTGAAGCCCGAGAACGGGCGCGTCCGCGAGGGGCACGTGCGCTTCGAGGGGCGCGACATCACGGGAGCGAGCGCGCAGTCCATCGTGCGCGCCGGGATCGTGCAGGTTCCCGAGGGGCGCCGCATCTTCAAACACCTGAGCATCGAGGAGAACCTGCGTGTCGGGTCGATCCTGCGGCGCGACGCCGGCGACGTGCGCGCCGACCTCGACGCGGTGTACCAGATCTTCCCGCGCCTGCGGGACCTGCGCCGGCGCATGGCCGGCTACACCAGCGGCGGGGAGCAGCAGATGGCCGCGATCGGGCGGGCGCTCATGGCCCGCCCCAAGCTGCTCCTGCTCGACGAGCCGAGCCTGGGTCTCGCGCCCCTGCTCGTGCGCGACATCTTCGAACGCGTCGAGGCCATCCACCGCGAGGGCACGAGCCTGCTGGTGGTCGAGCAGAACGCGGCGATCGCCCTCAACGTCGCCGACTACGGCTATGTGATGGAGCAGGGGCGCGTGGTCCTCGAGGGGCCGGCGGCCGAGCTGCGGGCGAACCCCGACGTGAAGGAGTTCTACATGGGGGTGACCGACGCCGGCGGCCGGAAGTCGTTCCGGAACATCAAGAGCTACAAGCGGAGACGGCGCTGGATGTGAACCGGCGGCGCGGGTCGTTGCGCACCCGCTGGGCGGGCTCGCCGCCACGGCGCAGCATGCACGGGCTCACGAGGAGCATGGCGAACGCTCGGGGCGCGCTCGAGCAAGAGCGGAGCCCGCGCGGCGGGGAGGTGCCGGGCGCGGGCTGGCAGGGGAGGGAGGTAGGGTTCGGGGACGCGCGGTACCGCGCGGTAGGGCGTCTAGTCGCGCGGATCGACGACGCCGTCGAGAACGAGGGCTTGCTGATCGCGGGCGGCGATCTCCAGCTCGAGCGACACGAAGGTGTCGATCTCGTCGGCGCGCGCGCTGCCCTGGATGAGCCGCTGCTCGAGACGCCGTGCCTCGGCCACGAGGACATCGGTGGCGTAGGTGGCGAGACGGTCCGGCATGGCGTACTCCTCTCGAGTGCTCGACCGGGCGGCACGCCGCCGAGGTCGGAGTGAGTTGAGACTAGCAGCGCGTCGCTTACGGAACTCTCAGCGGTCGGCCGCGCGATCGGCGTCGGCGTCGAAGCGCTCGTCGACCAGCACCTCGCCCTCCACGGTGTCGAGCGGCACGATGTCGTCGAGCCGGATGCCGGTCGCGCTCCGCAGGCTTCGCGCCAGCGCGGGCACGTCCAGATCGCCGTCGCCGCGCTGCACCCACAGCTCGGCGCGATCGCCGCCGTCCGGTCGGCTCGTCACCCGCACCTGGTAATGGCGGTGGTCGACGCCCGAGGTGCCGGCCAGCACGAAGGCCAGCTCCTTCGGGTAGAACTTGATCCCCTTGAGCTTGATCATGGTGTCGGTCCGCCCGAACACGCCGCGCGGGAGCGACAGCCGGCCCTCGACCGAGCCCTTGAGGGTGAGGTCTCCCGTGCGGAAGCGCAGCACGGGCATCGCCGTGCGCGTGAGGCTCGTCACCACCAGCTCGCCCTTGTCGCCGTCCGCCACGAGGCGCTCGCCGGCCGGATCGACCACCTCCAGCAGCGCGGCGCCCGCTACCTCGCGCATGCCGTCGCGAGCGGCGGTCTCGGCGGCGACGATGCCTGCCTCGCTCAGGCCGTAGGCATCGAACGCTTCGCACCCGAGCGCGCGTTCGGTCCGTTCCCGCAGGCCGGGCACGGCGGAGAAGGGCTCGCCCGCGGCCAGCAAGGTCTCGAAGCGCCCGCCCGCCTCGCCGACGCGCCGCGCGAAGCTGGGATTGCTGACCAGTACGTTGAAGTCGTACTCCCGGGCGATCTCGGCGGCGCGCTCCGCCTCGCCGGGGCCGAGAGCCAGGACCGCGGCACCGAGGCGCACGAGCCCGTCGTGGAAGAGCCAGCCGCCCGCGACCATGTGGTAGCTGAAGGTCACGAGGCAGCGATCCGACGGCCCGACGCCGCAGGCGCGGGCGTACCCCGCGACCGCCTCGGCCTGCCACGCGAGGTCGTCGCGCGTCAGGAGCTCCGGCATGCGGCCGGCGCCCGGGGCGGGGGTGAGGTGCATCTGCACGACCTCGCTCGTGTGCAGCGAGGTGAGGGCGGCGGCGTGCGCGCCGAGGAGGTCGGCGCGCGTCGTGAAGGGGAGGACCGAGAGGTCGGCCGCGCTCAGGCGTGACGTGTCGACGCCGCGCAACCGCGCCGCGTACGGCGCCGTGTGGCGAGCGCGCTCCACGATGGAGCGGAGTCGTGCCGTGATGTCCATGACGTCCTCCTGCGGTCCATCGTAGGCGCTGCTCGTGGCGCCCTCAACTCGCGAGGCGGGTGCCTCCGCTGCCGCGTAGGGCGGCGCGCACGCCGGCGGGCGTGCGCCCGTCGCCGACGATCGCGAACGGCGCGCCGAGCGCCAGGGCGCCGAGCGCGGCCTCGACCTTCGGGATCATGCCGCCGGTGATGCCGCCGTCGGCGATGCGAGCCACGGCCTCCGCTCGCGAAAGCGAGCCCAGCAGCGATGCGGGATCGTCGGGGTCGTCCAGCACGCCGGGAACGTTGGTGAGGAAGAGCACCCCCTCGCCGAGCGCGCCGGCGACCGCCCCTGCGACGTCGTCGGCGTTCACGTTGAGCAGCTCGCCCTGCGCATCGACGGCGAGACAGGCGAGCACGGGCACGATCCCCGCCGCCGCGAGGGTCAGCAGTGGAGCGGTGGCGACGCGCTCGACACGCCCCACGCGGCCGAGCTCGGGATCGAGGCGCGCCGCGAGCAGGAGCGACGCGTCGCGGCCGGTGAGGCCGATGGCCGGTCCGATCTCCTGGGCGAGGCGTTTGCCGAGCAGGGTGAGGACGCGCTCCACCACCTCGAGACTGGCCGGCGACGTGACACGCAGTCCGCGCACGAACCGGTGCGGGAGCCCCGCCTCGTCGAGCGCCGCGCCGATGAACGGGCCGCCGCCGTGGACGACCACCGGGCACGCCCCGCTCGTCGCGAGGCGCCTCAGCTCGGCCGCTACCTCACGGCGGGTGGCACCGTCCGTCATGGCGTTGCCGCCGTACTTCAGAACGAGAGGCATGGGTCAGTGTAGCGGCACGGAAGGTGCCTGCGAGGCCGTGGTAGATTCAGCCGACCCCACCCGGGCCGAGACCGCCGCGCGGGCCCGAGGTACGTCGCGGACGGCGAGTCGCCCCGCCGGAGGAGGGCATCCGTGGACGAGCTGCGCTTCGGCACAGACGGCTGGCGCGACATCATCGCCGATCGTTACACCATCGCCAACCTCGGTCGCGCCACCCAGGGCTACGCCGATCACCTGCTTGCCGAGGGCGGCGGGCGCGTCGTGGTGGGGTACGACACGCGCTTCGGCGGCGAGACCTTCGCGCTCGCGGTGGCGGCGGTCCTGAGCGCGAACGGCATCGAGGCGGCCGTGTCCGACGGCCCCCTCCCCACCCCCGCCCTGTCGTTCGCGGTGACGCACTTCGGCGCCGCCGGCGGGGTGATGCTGACCGCGTCTCACAATCCGCCGAGCTATGGCGGCTTCAAGCTCAAGGGCTCCTACGGCGGCAGCGCGACCGACGCGCTGTACCGCGACGTCGCTCGGCGCGTCGCGACGGTCGCGCCGGCCTCGGTGCGGCGCGACGCTTCGGCCGACGTGCCGCGCTTCGACGTACGCGGCGCGTACTACGCCCGGCTCGACGCTCTGGTCGACATGGACGCGCTCCAGCGGCTCGAGGGCTCGGTCTTGCACGATGCGATGGGCGGCTCTGCGGGCGGGTGGCTGAGCGCCTTCGTGCGCTCGCGCGGCCTGCCGTTGCGGGTGGCGGAGCTCCACGCGGAGCCGCACCCGCTGTTCTACGGCGTGAATCCGGAGCCCATCCCCGCCAACCTGTCGCAGGCGATCGGTCTCATGCGCAGCGACGGGCACCACTTCGCCGTGGCCAACGACGGCGACGGCGACCGCCTGGCCGTGGTGTTGCCCGGCGGGGAGTACTTCAACTCGCACCAGATCTTCGCCGTGCTCCTCGACCTCCTCAGCGGCACGCGCGGCACGGGCCGCGTGGTCAAGACCTTCACCGTGTCTCGCATCGTCGAACGCCTCGCGGCCCGCCGCGGTCTGCCCGTCGACGAGACCCCCGTCGGCTTCAAGTACATCACCGACGCGATGCTGCGCGGCGACGTGCTGGTCGGGGGCGAGGAGTCGGGCGGCATCGGCGTGGCGGGCCACCTGCCCGAGCGCGACGGCATCGCCAACGCGTTGCTGCTGCTCGAGAGCGTGGCGATCCACGGCGAGGGGCTGGCGCAGCGTTTCGCGGCGCTCGAGCGCGAGACGACCTGGCGCCACGCCTACGACCGGCGCGACCTGCACCTGTCGGACGACGGACTGAAGGAGCGCGTCCTGGGCGAGCTCGACGATCCCCCGGGCGCGTTCGCGGGGCGCAGCGTCGGCACGGTCGAGCGCCGCGACGGCGTGAAGCTCAACCTGGGCGACGACGCGTGGTTGCTGTTCCGCGCCAGCGGCACGGAGCCCGTCCTTCGGATCTACTGCGAGGCACCGGATCCGAGCGACGTCGACGCCGTGCTCGACGACGCAGAGCGGTGGGTGCGCGCGCTCGCCTGAGGCCTCCGGTCAAACGCTGACGAACGCCTTCGAGCTCTTCGACAGGAGCTCGAACCCGTCGTCCGTGACGATCACGAGGTCTTCGATGCGTACGCCTCCGACGCCCGCGAGGTAGACGCCGGGCTCGATGGTCGCGCTCATGCCGGGCGCCAGCACGTCGTCGCTGCGTTGGGACAGGCGCGGCCCCTCATGGATGTGCAAGCCGGTTCCGTGACCCAGCGAGTGCGTGAACGCCTCGGCGAGACCGTGCTCCGCCAGCACGTTGCGCGCGATGCTGTCGAGCTCGCGCCCGGTCTTCCCGGGCGCGACCGCCTCGAGCGCCGCGAGCTGCGCGGTGGCCACGGCGTCGAACAGCCCACGCAACCGGGGCGAGATCTCGCCGACGGCCACCGCGCGGGTCATGTCGGCGTGGTAGCCCCGGTAGACGGCACCGAAATCGAGCGTGACCAGGTCGCCGCTCTCGATCGTGCGCCGCGACGCGACGCCGTGCGGCATCGCGCTGCGCGGGCCGCTCGCCACGATGATCCCGTAGCCGGCCGCCTCGGCGCCCGCGAGCCGCATGACGCGCTCGAGCTCCAGCGCGACCTCGACCTCCGTGACGCCGGCGCGCAGGAACCCCAGGATGTGCGTGAACGCTTCGTCCGTGATCCGGGCCGCTTCCCTGAGGCAGGCGATCTCCCCTTCCGTCTTGACCAACCGGAGGGGCGTCAGCAGCCCGTCGGTGGCGATGGGCGCCGCCCCGAGGCGGCGCTCGAGCTCCTGCGCCGTCTTGAGCGTGACGTGCTCGGCCTCCACGGCCAGGCGGGCGCCGTCGAGCAGCTCCACCACGCGCTCCTGCCAGCCCGACGCGATGTCTACCTCGACCGTGGCCTCGTCGTGGGCCTGCACGTCGTACCGCCCGTCGGTGACGAGCACCGCTCGCTCCCGGGTGATGAGCACGACCCCGTCGTCCGGGCTCGTGAAGCCCGACACGTAGCGCACGTTCTCGGGAACGCTCACCAGCAGGGCGTCGGCGCCGACGCCGGCGACCTTGGCCCGGATGTCGTCGATGAGGCTCATCGTGCCGCCTCGACGATGGCCAGCAACGGATCGACGTCCAGGCTCGCGCCGCCGATCAGACCGCCGTTCACATCGGGCTTGGCCAACAGCTCGGCGGCGTTGGCCGGCTTCATCGAGCCGCCGTAGAGCAGGCGGACCCCGTCGGCAAGAGCCGGGTAGCGTTCCCGCAAGGCGCTGCGCACCACCGCGCCCATGGCCTGTGCGTCGGCGGCCGTCGCGGTGCGGCCGGTGCCGATGGCCCAGACCGGCTCGTAGGCGACGACGAGCTCGCTCTCGTCGGCGAGCTCCACGCCGCCTAGGTCCGCCGCGAGCTGCGCCAGCACCACGCGCTCGGCGCTTCCGGCCTCGCGCTCCTCCTCGCGCTCGCCCACGCACAGGATCGGAACGAGACCGGCGGCGCGCACTGCGCGGACCTTGGCGTTGACGAGCGCGTCGTCTTCGGCGTGATAGGCGCGTCGCTCCGAGTGCCCGACGATGACGAAGCGCGCGCCGGCGTCGGCGGCCATGGCGGCCGACACCTCGCCCGTGTAGGCGCCCTCGGTGTGCGCGCTGGCGTCCTGCGCGCCCAACAGCACGGACGTCCCGCGCGCGAGCTGCGCCATCGGCGCGAGGTGCGTGAAGGGCACGTTGAGGAGCAGATCGCAGTGATCGTGCGTGGTGCCCTCGAGGCGGTCGAGGAGCCGCCGGAGCCAGGCCGTGGCCTCGCTCGGCAGCTTGTACATCTTCCAGTTCCCGGCGATGAGTGGACGCAGCCGTTCCATGCGCGCCACGATACCCCGGGGCGTCGAGCCTCCGCACCGCGAGCGCTCCGCCGGGCGGCCAGGCGTGCGAGCGCCGCGACGGCGACGGGGCGCCAGGCGTGCGAGCGCCGCGGCGGCGACGGGGGGCCAGGCGTGCGAGCGCGGCGGCGGCGACGGGCGGCCACGTGTGCGAGCGCGGCGGCGGCGACGGGCGGCCACGGAAGCGGGCCGGGAGCCGAGGCTCCCGGCCCGTGGGCCGTCATGGGAAAGGGTGCGGCGTACCGCCGCGTGCCGTGCGTTCCAGAGCGAGCGCCGGGCTCGCCGCGGCGCGCGCTCAGGCCTGGACGCCCGCCTCGGTCTTCCGCGACTTGCGGCTTCTGCGGCCGCTCCCGCCGCCCGTCTCGCGCCTCTCCAGCGCTGCCAGTCCGCCCACCAGGGCGATGTCGAGCACCTGATCGAGGCCGTCGACCTCGTGCATCTGGAGGTTCTTGGTGAGGTGACCGGCGATGTCCTTCATGTCGGCGCTGTTGCGCACAGGGAACAGGATGTGCTTGATGCCTGCCCGCTTCGCCCCGAGGATCTTCTCCTTGAGGCCGCCGATGGGAAGCACCCGCCCGCGCAGGGTGATCTCGCCCGTCATGGCGACGTCCTTGCGCACCGGCGTGCCCGTCAGCGCGCTGACGAGCGACGTCGCGAGCGCTACCCCGGCGCTCGGGCCTTCCTTGGGCGTCGCTCCCGCGGGCACGTGGATGTGGATCTCGTGGTTGTCGATGTAGTCGTCGGTGAGCCCGAAGCGAGCGGCGTTGCTCTTGGCGTACGTCAGCGCGGCGCGCGCCGACTCCTTCATGACGTCGCCGAGTTGCCCGGTCAGGACCAGGCCACCCTTGCCCGGGGTGATGGAGGTCTCGACGAAGAGGATGTCGCCCCCGACCGGCGTGTAGTACATGCCGGTGGCCACGCCGACGAGGTTGTCCTCGGCCTCGGACTCCGGGGTGAAGCGTTGCGCGCCGAGGTAGCTCTCGAGGCTCCGTTCGGTCAGGCGCACGCGCTTGGCGTCGCCCTCCGCGATGCGCCGCGCGGCCTTGCGGCACAATGTGCCGATGAGGCGCTCGAGGTTCCGGACGCCGGCCTCGCGCGTGTACGCGGTGATGATGCCGCTGAGGGCGCCGTCGGAGACGCTGACCTGATTGGGCTTGAGGCCGTTCTCCAGGACCTGCCGCGGCAAGAGGTAGCGCTTGGCGATCTCGAGCTTCTCCTGCTCGATGTAGCTGGAGAACTCGATCATCTCCATGCGGTCGGCCAACGCCTCGGGGATCTGCTGGGCGTAGTTGGCGGTGGCGACGAACAGGACCTCGGAGAGGTCGAAGGGCACACCGAGGTAGTGATCGACGAAGTTGTTGTTCTGGGCGGGGTCGAGCACCTCCAGCAGGGCGGAGGAGGGATCGCCCTGGTAGGACGCCCCGAGCTTGTCGACCTCGTCGAGCAGGAAGACCGGGTTCTTCGTTCCGGCCTGCCGGATCCCCTGGATGATCCGTCCCGGCATCGAGCCGATGTACGTACGGCGGTGGCCGCGGATGTCGGACTCGTCGCGCGCGCCGCCCAGGGAGATGCGTACGTACTCGCGGTTCAGCGCCTTGGCGATCGACTTCGCGATGCTGGTCTTGCCGACCCCGGGCGGCCCGACGAACAGGAGGATGGGCCCCTTGTTGACCTCGAAGGCGTCGAGCTCGCCCTTCTTGGCGCGCTCGCCCTTGAGCTTGCGGACCGCGAGGTACTCCAGCACCCGGTCCTTGACCTTCTCGAGGCCGTAATGATCCTCCTCGAGGATCTGCCCGGCCGCCGCGATGTCCAGGCGGTCCTCGCTGCGCTCGTTCCAGGGCAGCTCGGTGATGGTGGTCAGGTAGGTGCGGATGACCGACGCCTCTGCGGAGTCGGGGTGCATGCGCGAGAGGCGGTTCAGCTCGCGCTGCGCCTCCTTGAGCACGACCTCGGGCAGCTCGAGCGCTTCGAGCTTCTCGCGGAAGGCCTCGACCTCGTCCTCCTCGTCGTCGCTGCCGGAGATCTCCTTCTGCAATGCCTTGATCTGCTCGCGCAGGAAGTACTCGCGCTGGTTGCGGTCGATCTCCTCCTTGACCTCGCGCTGCAGGCGGCGTTGCGTCTCCTGGAGCTCGAGCTCTGTGTCGATGAGGACGAGCACCTTGCGGAGTCGCTCCTCCACCGACGCCGCCTCGAGGACGGCCTGCTTGTCGCTCAGCTTGAAGTCGAGGTGGTAGGCGACGTAGTCGGCGAACTGGCCGGCATCGTCGAGGTTCATCACGAACTGGGCGACCTCGTGCTGGATCTGCCGGTTGCCGTGCTCGATGAGGTCGGCGAACTTCTCCTTCAGCTCGCGGAAGGTGGCCTCCACCAGCACCGTGTCGCCCTCGGGGACCTCGATGGGCGTGACGTCCGCCTCGATGAGGCTGGTGGACCCGTGGTAGCGGTCCACCCGGACCCGAGCGAAAGCACGCACCAGCATCTGGATGCTGCCGTCCGGGTTCTTCTTCATGCGCATGATGTTGCAGGCCGTGCCGACCTCGTAGAGATCGTCGGGCTTCGGTTCCTCGATCTCGCGGTCGCGTTGACTCGCGATCACGATCGTCCGGTCCCGGTCGAGCGCGGCGTTGATGGCGCGGATCGAGACGCCGCGGCCGGCGTCGATCGGCATGACCATCGTCGGGTACAACACGGAACCACGCACCGGGCAGACCGGGATGGGCGTTCCGAAATCGGTGTGAGCGTTGACCTCTGCCATGGCGGTCTCCTAGGCCCTACGAGGCGTGGAACGTGGCGTGGCGGACGAGCCCTCGCCCGCGATGCGCGAAGCGCCCGTGGCGGTGCGGGGCTGGGGAATCTGAGTCAACATGTGTCAAGTTTACTGCATCTGCTCGACTCAGCCGGAAGGTGGCTTACCATCCGTCGGCGCCGACCCGGCCGGGCCGCCGCCGCTCGCCCGCCCTCGGGCGCCGGCGCGTCGGGGCCACCCGGCCCCGAGGCGCGGTCGCGACACGTCTCGCCAGTATAAGCCTCGCACCCGCGCGGGCGAGGGCCGATGTGGACGACGGCCGCGCGCGTCGCCCTGGTGCGCCCGTCACGGGCGGGCCACCGGCGCGGCGGGCCGCGGCGATGGCCGAGGCCGGGCCGGCCGGGCGGGGCGGGCAGGCCGGGCTGGAAGGATCGGGCTGGGAGCGCCGGGTGCGGCGCAGGGCCGCCGGAGCGGGGCGGGCAGAGCCGCATGGCCCGTGGTAGCGTGCTGTCGCCATGAACGACCTCGAGCTCGCCCTGCACAACGCCGTCGAGGCCGCCGTGCGGGTCGTCACCGGCGCCGAGCCCGACGAGCCGGTGGCGTTGCAGGAAGTGCCGCCCGACAAGCCGGGCGACTACGGGACGCCTATCGCGTTCGCGCTGGCCCGCCGCTTGCGGCGCAACCCGGCCGCCATCGCGGCGGAGCTGGTCGCCGCCGTGGTGCTTCCGGAAGGGGTCGCGCGCGCCGATGCCGTCGGTCCCTACATCAACTTCCATGTGGCGCCGGGGAGCTTCGTTGCCGACGTCGTGCAGCGCCCGCGGGCGCCCACCGCGCCCGCCCTCAAGGTGGTCGTGGAGCACACCTCGGTCAACCCCAACAAGGAGGCGCACGTCGGGCACCTGCGCAACATCGTGCTGGGCGACGCCTGCGCGCGCATCCTGCGGGCCGTCGGCCACGAGGTCGAGGTACAGAACTACATCGACGATACCGGCCGGCAGGCCGCCGAGAGTCTCTACGCCGTGGAGCACTTCGGGGCGAGCTACGACGGAACGCCGAAGTACGATCACTGGCTGGGCGAGCTCTACGTGCGGCTGGGACGCGCCAAGGAGGAAGCGCCGGAGCGCATCGACGAGGGCGTCTCGCGCGTCATGCACCGGCTCGAGCGCGGCGAGCTGCGCATCGAGGTCGAGCGCGTGGTGCGGGCGCAACTCGAGACGTTCCACGCGCTCGGCGCGGAGTACGACCTGCTCGTGTGGGAGTCCGACGTGGTGCACGCGGGCTTCCTGAGGCGCGGGCTCGAGGTGCTCGAGGCCAGCCCGTACGTGCGCCGCCCCGGCGAGGGCAAGTACGCCGGCGCGCTCGTGATGGACGTCTCCGAGTTCCTGCCCGGCCTCGAAGAGTCCAGCGTCGTGCTGGTGCGCAGCGATGGCAACGCCATGTACGTCGCCAAGGACATCGGCTACCAGTTCTGGAAGGCCGGGCTGTTCGAAGGGCTGCGGTTCGCCTCGTTCGAGCGCCAACCCAGCGGGGCCGTGCTCTACACCAGCGCCCCGGAGGGGGAAACGCACCCCGACGGGCGCCGCTTCGCGCACGCCCGCGAGATCGTCAACGTGATCGACGTGCGCCAGAGCCATCCGCAGACGCTGGTGCGCACCGCCCTGGCACTGTCCGGCACCGACGAGGGGCGGCGCGCGTACGACAGCTCGCGCCACCTCGCGTACGAGGTGGTGACGCTCGAGGGGCAACCGATGAGCGGGCGCAAGGGGATCACCCTGTCGATCGACGAGGTGGTGGCCGAAGCGACGAGGCGGGCGCGGGCGGTGGTGGAGCAGAAGAACCCGGACCTTCCCGCCATCGACGAGGTCGCGCGGCAGGTGGGGGTCGGCGCCCTGCGGTTCGGCATGCTCAAGAGCGAGGCCCGCAAGGTCATCGACTTCAGGTGGGAGCAGGCTCTCTCGTTGCAGGGCGACAGTGCGCCCTACGTGCAGTACGCGCACGCCCGCGCCTGCAGCATCCTCCGCGCGGCACGGGCCGAGGGCGTCGGCACGGACGACGCCGACTTCGCGCGCCTCGGGTCGCTGGAGGTTCGGCTCGCGCAGGTCGTCGGTCGCTTCGCCACGGTGGTCGAGGCGGCGGCACGCGACCTCGCTCCCCACGCGATCGCGCAGTACGCGCTCGACCTCGCGACGGCCTGGAATGGCTACTACAACCACAAGGGCCCCGACGGACGGCCGGACACGCAGGTCTTGCGTGCCGAGCCTGGGGTGCGCGGGGCGCGCCTGGCTCTGGTCGATCGCGTCCGCGCGACGCTGGCCGAAGCCCTGGCCCTGCTCGGGATCGAGGCGCCGGCCGCGATGTGACGCGCGCCGCCGCCCGGGGGGCCGCTCGTCCTCCGTGCGCACGGCGCTCACCGGCGTTCGCCGAGACGCAACGGGCCCTGGAGGCGGGACCACGGCCCGCCTCCAGGGCCCCGCGCCGTGCCCGAGGTACGGCGCGCGGCGGCCGATTCAGAAGGTCATATCGAGGGCGCCGAGCACGATGTCGTCGAGGGCGTTCGTGACGAGGCGCGGGTCCGCGCCGTCCGAGCCTCGGACGAACAAGCCATACAACCCCTCGGGCGCCTCCGTGTCGAGGCCGATGTACGCCACTTCGGAGCCGTCGCGCGCGAGGGCGGGCCGTGTGGCGGTCGTCAGGTCGAAACGCTGCGGGTCGGACAGCAGGTTCGCCGTGATGATCGTCGGCGGCGCCAGGCTGTCCAGGTTCTCGCGGTAGAGGCGAAGGCGACCGTCGGTGCCGCCGTTGAGCTCCTCGAGGGTAAGGAAGGCCAGGGTGGACCCGTCGGCGCTCATGTCCCAGGTGGCGTCCGCCACCTTGCCCTTCGCGCCCGTTCCCACCTCCTGCACGGTGCCGGTCGTCGTGTCCATGAGGTATAGACGGTTCCCGCCGGTCACGTGGCCCTCGAACATCAAGCGGCCTCCGTCGTCGGACAGCACGAAGTCGCATCCGAACGGCCCGGACTGCACATAGAGGATGTCGGCGTCGACCGTGTACGTTAGCCGCTCCACGGTGCCGCCGGTCGCGGGGACGCGGTAGAAGTCCTTGGGCCCGTCGCGATCGGAGGAGAAGACGACGCTCGAGCCGTCGGCGGTGATGGTGGGGCAGGTGTCGTCGGCAGGGTCCGAAGCGCCGGGGATCACGGCGGGCTCGCCGCTACCGGGCGTCCACAGGGCCACGTCGGTGTCGCTGAATACAGGCAGCGTGGAGCCGGTCGGATCGTAGGTAGCGGAGTGGATCTCCAGGGCCACCTGGCCCGTGGACGAGATCGAGGGTTGGCGGGTGTACACCTCGACGTCGGGCGACGGTGCCGAGACCGTGGCCGCCGTGCCGGTGCCCGTGGCCAGGTCCACGACGATCGCGTGCTCGTCGTAGTCCTTGGACACTGGCGCGCCCTGGAGAACCGCGTAGGCCGCCAGGGAGCCGTCGGGGGACACGGTTGCGTCGGGTAGGATCTGCGCCGGGTCGTTGCTCGCATCGCGCTGCGCGATGAACGAACTGGTCGGCATGTCCCAGACCCGGAAGTACGGGACGCTGAACAGGTTCCAGGTCGACCAGACAAGGCGTCCGTGATAACCCGCCGTGTCGCCCGCCGTGCCGCCCCCGCCGCCCCCACCGGGCGGAGGTGGAGGTGGTGTGCCGCCGCCGCCGGGCGCAGTGCCGCAGGCGGCCAGCACGGCAGCTGCAAGGGTGACGGCGAGCACGAGCGAACGACGCGATTTCGTCATGATGACCTCCTCGGCGTGGAACGCCGGGGGTCACCGTAGGGTGGGGGCCGTCAATCGCCCGTCAAGCGCCTCCCGAGGACTCGGCGGGAAGGGCGTCAGCGAGGACCTCGACGAGGTGGCGGGCGGTCCTCCCGGTGCCGTCGTGGATCTGGTGGCGGCAGCTGAACCCACACGCGACCGTGGCTCCCTCGTGCGCGCGGACCGCCGGGAACAGACGCCCCTCCCCGACCTTCATCGAGACGTCGAAGTGGCCGTAGCCGAAGGAACCCGCCATGCCGCAGCAGCCGGCATCGACCTCGCGGACGTCGTCGCTCGCCCACTCCAGCACGGCCCTGGTGCTGCGGGTGCCCAGGATCGCCTTCTGCTGGCAGTGACCGTGCAGGAGCAGCGGCTCGTGGCCACGGCGGAAGGCGGCGGCGGGATCGATCTCGCCGCGCGTCCATGCCTTCGCCAGGAACTGGTCGATCATGAACACGTTGCCCGCCACGAGATCGGTCGCCTCGCCGGGGACGAGGTCGCGGTAGTCGTCCGTGAACGCCGTGACGCAGGAGGGCTCGAGCCCCACGATCGGCACGCCCCGCTCGACGTACGGCCGCATGCGCGCCACGTTGCCGGCGGCCACCTTGCGGGCGTCCTTCAGCAGACCCTTGGACAGCTGCGGCCGGCCGCAGCAGCCGTAGGGGACCATCTCGACGTGGTACCCGAGCGCCTCGAGGACCTCCACAGCGGCGTGTCCCGGCGCGGTCTCGTTGAACATGGTCCAGGTATCGGCGAACAGGGCCACGCGCCGATCGGGGGCGGCGGATCGGGTGGCCGCGGAGGCGAGCGTCGAGCCGGGCAGCGGGTCGCCACTCCGGCGCGGCGTCTCCTGTGAGGCGTCGGCCCGCCGGCCCACCGGCGCCGCCGCGCGCATCTCGAACCAGCGGCCGAAGGTCTGCGCCGCGTAACGCGGCATGACACGTCGCCGGTCCACGTCCACGGTCTTCTCGAGCAGCCACCTCACGGGCGCCAACGGCAGCAGGGCGTTCGCCACGGGCGCGAGGCGCTGCCCGAGCGGCGCGAGGCGCGCGACGTTGCCGATGGCGCGCACCGACAACGGCGTGCCGTGGGCGTCGTAGTAGTGCTGCAGGAACTCGTACTTGATCTTGGCCATGTCGACCTGGCTCGGGCACTCGGCCTTGCACGCCTTGCACTCCAGGCACAGGTCCAGCACGTCGAAGACCTCGCGGCTCGTGAGGCCCCCCGGCATGCGGCCGTTGAGCGCGTCGCGCAGCACGTTGGCGCGCCCGCGGGTGGAGTGGTCCTCGTCGCGCGTGGCCATGAAGCTCGGGCACATCGTGCCGACGTCGATCTTGCGACACGCGCCCACGCCCGTGCACATCTCGATGGCGCCGAGGTACCCACCCTCGTCGGCGAAGTCGAAGTAGGTCCGCAGCTGCACGTCGGGATAGTCGGCGCCGTAGCGCAGGTTGTCGGTCATGGCAGGGGCGTCCACGACCTTGCCGGGGTTCAGCAGGCCGGCGGGATCGAAGGCGCGCTTGATGGCGCGGAAGTCTTCGTAGAGGACCTCGCCGAACAGGTTGGGGTTCTGGTACGAGCGGATCAAACCGTCACCGTGTTCGCCGCTCCACGAACCGCCGTACTTGCGGACGAGCTCGAACACCTCGCGGCTGATCGCCTCGAAGGCGGCCACGCCGTCGGCGGTCTTCAGGTCCAGGTGCGGCCGCACGTGGATCACCCCGACCGAGGCGTGGGCGTAGAACACCACATGCACGCCGTGGCGCTCGCAGACCTCGATCACCTCAGGGATGTACGCGGCAAGGTGCTCGACGGGGATGGCGCAGTCCTCGATGAAGGGGGTGGGTTTGTTGCGCCCCTTGACCGTCGAGTAGATCCCGAGACCGCCGCGGCGGAACTCGAGGATCTCGTGTTGCTGACGCGGGTCGCGCGCCACGTGCGTGGCGTACGCCAGGGCGCCGACCTCGCCGTCGCGCTCGAGGCTCGTGAGTCCGGCGTTCATGGCGTCCTCGGTCTCGCCGTCGAACTCCACCATCAGCACGGCAGCCGGATCGCCCTGCAGCCAGTCGAGCAGCGGCGCGAGGGCAGGATTCTGCCGTCCGAGGTGGAACAGGTCGCGATCGAAGATCTCCACCGCGGAGGGTCCGTGACGGTTGATGAGCGGCACGGCGCGGAGCGAGGCGTCCAGCGTCTCGAAATGCAGCATGGCCAGCAGCCGGTGCCGGGGCACGGGGTCGAGACGGACGGTCACATCCAGGATGAACGCGAGCGTGCCCTCGCTGCCGCACACCAGCTTCGCGAGGTTGAAGGGCGCGCCCGGACGGGTGAACTCGTCGAGGTTGTAGCCGCCTACCCGCCGCATCACCTTCGGGTAGCGCTCACGGATGAGGTCGCCGTGCTCGCGCGCGATGCGCTCGACCGTACGGTAGATGTCGCCCTCGCGGTCGTCCTGCGCTGTCTTCGCGCGCAGGCCGTCGGGGCCAAGCGGACCGAGCTCGAGCACCGTGCCGTCCATCAGCAGCACCCGCATCGACACCACCTGGTCGACGGTCTTGCCGTACTTGATGCTGCGCGTGCCGGCCGCGTTGTTCGCGACCATGCCGCCGATGTTGGCGCGGTTGGTGGTCGACACGTCGGGGGTGAACTGCAGGTCGTGCGGCGCCAGGGCGGCGTTCAGGGCATCGCGGACCACGCCCGGCTGGACGCGAGCCGTGCGGGCCCCGACGTCGATGTCGAGGATGCGCGTCATGTACTTCGAGACGTCGACGACGAGCGCCTCCGCTACCGCCTGACCGGCGAGACTGGTGCCGCCGCCGCGCGGAAGCACGGGCAGGCCGTGGCGCGCCGCGACCTCGACGACGGCGCGCACGTCGTCCTCGCCTTGCGCAACGATGACGCCGAGGGGCTTGATCTCGTAGGGGCTCGCGTCGGTGGCGTACAGGGTGCGGGCGCGCTCGTCGAAACGGACCTCGCCCCGCACGCGGGTCGCCAGCTCCCGCGCGACGCTCCGAAGGAGCTCCTCGTCGCGCCGGGGATGCGGCTGGACCGCGGTTTCGCTCATGGCGCCAGTATCGCATGGGCACCCGGGGTGCCTGTCGGCGGAAATCCGGCGCCGGCACAGGGGCCCGCCGTGTGCGCCGCCGCCCCGCGGTCGCCGAGGAGCGGCGGCGGGGGCCGCGCGAGAGCGGCTGAGGCGCCCCCCTCGGGCGCCCGCAACGGGTGCTCGCCTCAGGCGGGCGCCCGCCCGCCCGAGGCGAGCTCCGGAGGAGCGTGCGCCGCGCTCGCCTCGTGTCCGAAGAGCGTCGCGACCGTCAGCGCGAACGCGGCGTCGTCGAGGTGGCGGTAGGCCGTGACGAATCGGAGGAGCGCGTGGCGCTCGAGCAGGCCGTCGAGCAACGCGTCGGAGCTGTAGGGGTCGCGCTTCTGGCCGCTGCGTGCCCGACCCATCGGGTCGACCAGCTCGAGCTCGGCCAGCGCCCGTCGCACGCGCTCGGCCCTTTCGCCGCTGAAGGGCAGGCGTGCGCCGCGCTTCAGGGCGACGAAACCGCGCCGAACGTCCGCGACGTCGGGAAAGGTCGCCGCACGCGCGACGAGGGCGAGCAGCGCCGTCTCGTCGAGGTCGAGGTAGACGTCCGACCCGGCGGCGACGGCGAGCCGCAGCGCCGCGAGCGCGTCGTCGGGGAGTCCGACGAGCCAGAGCGCCCGACCGGCGGTGGCGGCCTCGTGCGCGGCGGTGCGCACCTCCTCGAGCTCGCGCGGCGCGAGGGCCGACCCGCCGGGCGCCGGGCCGCGGTGAACCCGCTCCGCCCCGTCGAGCGAGGCGTCCCCCGTCGACGCCGCCAGGGCGAGCGGGGCGGCGGCGCGCACGGCCTCGGCGATGAACTCGAGCGTCTTGCGCTCGCGCCACTCGTTCTCACTGAGGGTGGCGGCGGCGTTCACCATGCGCCCGACCGGCAGGCTGGTCGCCAACGCGCCCATGCGCCAGGCGACGCCCTTGACGCCCCCGACGCGGACCTGGAGGGTGGCGCCCTCCTTGCCGACGGCGCGCGCAGACTCCAGCGTGTCGGTGAGCGCGAACAGGGGCGCAGGATGGCCCTCGCCGAAGGGCTCGAGCGAGCAGATGTCGCGCCACAGCGCATCGTTGATCTCCGGTCCGGACAGCACTGCGTCGGCGGTGACGAGCGGCACGGGCACCGGATGGCGCGCCGCGTACGCGTGGATCGCTGCGCGAAACGCGGGCAACCGCTCCATGTCGAGGGCGAACCCCGCAGCCTGCGCGTGGCCGCCGAAGCGCCTCAGGTGCTCGGAGGCCTCCCGCAGCCCCTGCACGGCCGAGATGCCGGGCGTCGAGCGCACGCTGCCCTTGCCCTGGGCGACGATGTAGACGGGCTTGTAGTAGCGCTCCAGCAGCTTCGAGGCGACGATGCCCATCACGCCAGGATGCCACGAGGGATCCTCCACGACGAGCGCCGGGGCGTCGGGGTCGGCGATCTCGAGGGCACGCGCGAACATCTCGTCCTGGATGCGTCGCCGCTCCTGGTTGCGAGCGTCGAGGTAGACGGCGAGCTCGCGCGCGCGACGCTCGCTGGCGGTGACGAGGAGCTCGAGCCCTAGCTCGGCCTCGCCCAGGCGCCCCGCCGCGTTTAGCCGAGGGGCGAGCACGAACGCCACGTGCCGGGCCGTGATGGGACCGCGCAGGTGCGCCTGCGCGATGCTGGCACGCAGGCCCGGCCAGCGGGAGTCCGGCAACCGCCTGAGGCCCTCGACGATGAGGGCGCGGTTCTCCCCGAGCAGGGGCGCGACGTCCGCGATGGTGCCGAGGGCCGCGAGGTCTGCGAAGTCCTCGGGAGCGTCCAGTCCGAGCCGGCGGCGCAGGCTCCACAGCAGGTGGTACGCGACCCCGGCGCCCGTCAGCTCCGGCAGGCCACGGTGCGCCAGCGGCGAGGTGCTCGGGTGCACGATCAGGCACTCGGGCAGGGCATCGCCGGGGCTGTGGTGGTCGCTGACGATGACCTCGACCCCGGCGCGTTGGAGGGCGGCGATCTCGTCGAGGTTGGTCACGCCGCAGTCGACCGTGAGGAGCAGGTCGGCACGCTCGGCGTGTTCCGCCACGCGGTCGGGGTGGATGCCGTACCCGTCGGTGAGGCGGTTGGGGATGAAGGGCGTGACGTCGGCGCCCAGTTCCCGCAGGCCCAGGGTCAACAGGGCGGTCCCGGAGATTCCGTCCGCGTCGTAATCGCCGTGGATGAGGATGCGGCGGCGGTTGCGGATGGCGTGCTCCAGGCGCTCGGCCGCGGCCGCGAGGTCGGGGATGCCGGTGGGCTCGAGCTTCGGGCTGAGGTGCTCGAGCGCGTCGTCCCGTAGGCCCCGCGACCACAACATGGCCGCCAGGATGGGCGGGATCTGGAGCGCGCGGGAGAGCCGCCGGACCGCCGCCGGCGGTGCCGGTGGACGCAAGACCCACATCGGCTCGGGTGGGCCGGGCGCCGCACCCGGCGTCACAGCGATGTGGCCTCGTCCTCCGGGTCGTTGTGGTGGCGGGGGCGATCCGGGATCACTGGGGTGAGGCCGTCGGGCGCGTAGGCGCGCGGGACGGCCTGCTCGAGCTCCGCGAGCCGCACGCGAAGCCGGCGGATCTCGCGCCCGCGCCGCCACATCTCCATGCGCGCCGGGATCCAGCCGACGAGCCAGCCGGCGAGGAGGGCACCGATGATCACGAAGACGGGGGCCACCGGGACGAGCCACGGGAGGTTGACCGGTTGTGGGTTCCAATTGTTGAAGAGGACCAGGTACAGCGCCAAGAGCAGGAACACCACGACCTGAGCGATACGTGCGCCTTTCACGTCGACCTCCGATCGCCAGTCTACCGCAGCGCACCGCGACGAACGGCCCACCCTCCCGGTGTCGGAGGCCCTGGGAGGGACCGGCACCGGTCGGCTAGACTGAACGGCCGTGGATCTGCCTCTCCCCCTCTTGAACCGCGAACGGCCGGAGAAGCCCGCCGGCGGTCCCAAGGTGTTGTGCGCCATGTCGGGTGGCGTCGACTCGTCGGTGGCCACGGCCCTCCTGCACGAGCGCGGCTTCGACGTGGTCGGTACCATGCTGCGCTTCTGGCCCGACGAGCGCCCGAGCGGCGCCTTCGACCTGTGTTGCAGCCCGCAGGCGGCGTACGACGCCCGCCGTGTGGCAGACGCCGTGGACGTACCGTTCTACCTGCTCGATTTTCGCGACCGGTTCCAACAGGTCGTGATCGACCCGTTCGTCCCGGCGTACCGGGCCGGTGAGACGCCGAACCCGTGCGTGTGGTGCAACCGGGACATCAAGTTCGGTTCGGTCGTGAAGCGGGCGCAGGCACTCGGCTGCGAGTTCATGGCGACCGGGCACTTCGTGCGCCGGATCGACGGCCCTCACGGTCCCGAGCTCCACCGCGGCCGGGACGACGAGAAGGATCAGACGTACTTCCTGTGGGCGCTGCCGCGCGACATCCTGCCGTACCTGCTCTTCCCGCTCGGGGATCTCACGAAGGCGAGGGTGCGCGAGCTCGCCGCCGAGCGTGGGCTGCTCACGGCCGCGAAGCGTAGCTCGTCGGGCCTGTGTTTCGTGCCGCACTCGACGCGGGACTACCTGGCCGGCGCCGTCGGCGAGCGCCCGGGTCCGGTGATCGATGCAGCCACCGGCGACGTGGTCGGGGAACATCGCGGCCTGCCGTTCTACACCATCGGGCAGAAGCGCGGGCTTGGACTGTGGAAGTCGCATGTCGAGCGGTACGTCGTCGAGCTGCGCGCCGAGGACAACGCGGTGATCGTCGGTCCCCGCGAGATGTGCTTCTGGGACGAGCTCGAAGCCGATCGCGCGAACTACCTGACCGAGCTCGAGCGCATCCCGCGCCGCGTGCAGGCGCAGGTGCGCTACCGGCAGGCGCCCGTGCCCGCCACGCTGCAGCCGGACGGGGACGGCTTCCGCCTCCGCTTCGATGCGCCGCAGTTCGCGGTCACGGTAGGGCAGTCGGCGGTGCTCTACGACGGCGAGAGGTTGCTCGGCGGCGGTGTGATCCGTTCGCGCAGGCGACGGGAGCGCGCTCCGACGAGCTGAGCCGCCGGCGCCGGCGCGGCGAAGGTGCGATGGTCGCGGCACATTTCGGTAGACTGGTGCCAGGAGGTTCTTGCATGGGAACCATCATCGTCGTGGTGATCCTCGTCGCGCTCGGGTTGTGGGGCTTGAGCGTCTACAACCGCATCATCGCGCTGGAGAACCGCTACCAGAACGCGTGGAGCCAGATCGATGTGCAGCTCAAGCGCCGCAACGATCTCATCCCGAATCTGGTCGAGACGGTCAAGGGCTACGCCGCCCACGAGAAGGGTGTGTTCGAGGAGGTCGCCAGGTCGCGCCAGGCGATGATGGGCGCGCAAGGGGTCAACGAGTCGGCGCAGGCGGCCAACGCGATGAACTCCGCGCTCGGCCGGTTGTTCGCGATCGCGGAGAATTACCCGGAGCTCAAGGCGAACGAGAACTTCAAGATGCTGCAAGAGGAGCTCTCGGGCGTCGAGAACAAGATCGCCTACGCGCGCCAGTTCTACAACGACGCGGTGCTGCAGTACAACAACACGATCGAGCAGGTGCCCGGGACCTTCTTCGCCGGCCCGATGAACAAGAAGGAGGCCGTGTTCCTGGAGATCCCCGAAGCCGAGCGCGCCGTTCCGCAGGTGTCCTTCACGAGCTGAGACGAGCCGACGTGGCCGCCGCTCCGCAGTTGGGCCACGCCGCCCGTCCGCCGGCGCGCCCCGCCTCATGACCGTACCGAGCGCCTCCCGCTTGCCCGATGTGTTCACCGACCGGGCCACCGGGAGGCGCATCAATCTGCTCGACTACCAGGCGGCGAACAAGCGCTTGTCGTGGTTGATGATGTCCTTCACGGTCTTGTTGCTGGCCGCGATCGGGTACGTGCTCGCGCAGGTCACGCAGCCGGCGTCCGCCGTCTTCTTCATCGTGGTGGCGGCCGTCATCGGGGTAGGGCAGAGCGTCCTTGCGTACTGGTTCAGCGATCGGCTGGCCTTGGGGGCGGCGGGTGCGCGCCCGGCCAACAAGGACGAGTACCGCTACCTCGTCAACGTCACGGAGGCAGTGTCCCTGGGTGCCGGCGTCCCCCAACCCAAGATCTATGTCATCGATTCGCCCGCCCCGAATGCGTTCGCCACGGGGCGGGATCCCGAGCACGCATCGATCGCGGTGACCACCGGACTCATGAACCTCCTCGAGCGGCAGGAGCTCGAGGGTGTCGTCGCGCACGAGCTGTCGCACATCCGCAACTACGACATCCGCTTCATGTCGATCCTGGCAGCCACGGTCGGCGCCATCGTGATCCTCCGCGACGTGGTGCTGCGTTGGTTCCGGTTCGGCCCCTTCGGCGGGTCGCGGCGCGACAGTCGCGGTGGCGGGAACGGCAACCGGGGGCAGGGGATCATGATGGTCCTGCTGCTGGTCCTGCTGGTGCTGGGTCCGGTCCTGGCAACGCTGCTGCGGCTCGCGGTGAGCCGTCGCAGGGAGTTCCTGGCAGACGCCACGGGCGCCTACATCACGCGCAATCCTGAGGGGCTGGCGGCGGCGCTGGAGAAGCTCGGGACGTACAGCGGCCCGGGGCTCGAGGTGTCGGAAGGGGTCCGGCACCTGTTCTTCGTGAACCCGCTGGCGCGCCACAACGCGGTCGACCTGCTCGCCACCCACCCGCCCATCCAGGAGCGCATCGACCGGTTGCGTCGGATGTAGGCCGACGCGAGCCGCGTTCGGGCCGGTGGCCTACGCGATCCGGTGGGCCATCCACCCGACCGTGAGGTAGGGCCTCTCCACCGTGCCGCCGTACTCGTCGTCGATGATCGCTGCGAGCCCCTCCGACAGCGCGCGCCACTGACCTTCCGGCAACGTTCCATGGTCGGAGTACGTTCGCAGCAGGCGCAGGTACGCGGCGCGCGCGTAGCGTTGGGTCCAGGCGTGCCGGACCACCGTGACCGGTCCCAGGCGCGGCTCGATCGCGAACCCCGCCGCGACCGTCGCGATGCGCTCCTCGGTGCTCGGCCACGACGCGGGCGGCGAAGCGCCCGGGAGCACGCGTCGGTAGACGGACTGCGCGCGGAGGTGGAAGCCTTCGAGCGGCAAGGGGTGTTCGTTGCTGACGATGGCGAGCGTGCCGCCGCGTCGGAGGGCGTCGGCCGCGCGGGCGAAGCCGCGGGGCGGATCGAGCCAGTGGAACGCGCTGCCGGAGGCCACGAGGTCGAAGCCCGTCGATCCGCTCCAGCCCTCGGCGTCGGCGACCTCGAAGGTCACGTCGGGAAGATGGGCGAGCTTCCGGCGGGCGATCGCGATGAGATGGGGTCCGATGTCGAGCCCATGGACGGCAAGCCCCTGCTCGGTCAGGACCTTCGTGAGCTGGCCCGTCCCGCAGCCGAACTCCAGCGCGCGGCGCACCGGGCCTCCGCCGTTCGCGGCGAACGCGAGCACCTTCCCGACGAGATCGTTGGGATAGCTCGGGCGGGCGGCGTCGTAGAGCTCCGCGACGCGGTCGAAGTGGCCGGGATCGCGCACGGGCGATGGTACGACAACGCGCCCCGCCCAACATCGTTGGACGGAGCGCGTGACGCTCGCGAGCGAGGTTCGGCTCAGGCCCTGGAGGTCTCGGTGTCCTGCTCGTTCTCCTCGGCCTCGTTCTCGTCGGCCTCGTTGTCCTCGTCCTGGTCGGCTTCGACCTGTTCGGCGTCGTAGCGGTCGCTCTCCGAGGCGGACGATTCCTCCTGCTTCTGCGGGCGCCGGCCCTCGCGGAACGCGGCGGTGAGCAGGGCGGCGGCCTCGTCGGCGTCGATGGTGTTCTCGGTGTCCTCGGACATCACGGCGGACGGCTGTTGCACGGTCCGCGGAGCCTCGGTCTCCGTCGCCGGCTCGGCGAGCGCTTCGGCGGCCGCGACCTCGTCTTCGTTGGCGGCCTCGGCTACCTCGGCGGAAGCGTGGAGCTCGTCGCTATGCCCCTCGGTCGGGGCGCTCTCGACGACCTCGTCCTGCGCCGGTTCGACGTCGACGCTGGCCTCGGACGCGGTGTCCACGTCCTGCGCCCCTTCGTCGCTCGCCTGCTCCGCCGCGCCCTCGCCCTCGACTTCGTCTTCGTCCTTGCCTTCGGTCAGCCCGAACTGGGCGAAGAGGTCGGCGTAGACGTCACCGAGCTTGGTGGTGGTCTTGGTGTTGACGTCGGAAGCGGCGTAGCTGTAGTCGTAGTCGATATCGCCACCGCGGCGGCCGCGACGTCCGCGACGTCCACCGGGTCCGCGGGAAGCCGGCGTGCCGGTGCCGACCGACTCGAGGTCGGTCGCCGAGAACGGCAGCAACCGCTTGCGCGAGAGGCTGGCGCGCTGCTCGACCGGATCGATGTTCAGGATCACGGCGGTGACTTCGTCGCCGCGGTTGAAGTGATCGTTGATGTTCTCGATGTGGTCGTGGCTCAGCTCGCTGATGTGCACGAGCCCCTCGATCCCCTCTTCGATCTCCATGAACACGCCGAAGTCGGTGATCCCGGTGATGGGGCCGGTGACCTCGGTGCCGGGCGGGTAGCGGTCCGGCAAGCTGCTCCAGGGATCGGGTTGGGTCTGGCGCAGGCCGAGCGAGATGCGCTGCTGGCCCGTGTCGATCTTGAGGATCATGGCCTCGACGTCCTCACCCTCGGTGACGATCTCCTTGGGGTGACGGACGCGCTTGGTCCAGCTCATCTCGCTGACGTGGATGAGACCTTCGAGGCCGGGCTCGATCTCGACGAACGCGCCGAACGGCGTGAGGTTGGTGACCTTGCCGGCGATGCGCTGGCCGATGTGGTAGTTCGCCAGGACGTTGTCCCAAGGGTTCGCGACGAGCGACTTCATCGACAGGTTGATGCGCTCGCGTTCGAGGTCCATGTCGAGCACTTCGACCCGGACCTTGTCGCCGAGCTTCACGACGTCGCGCGGGTGGCTGAACCGTCCGTGCGTGAGCTCGCTGCGGTGCACCAGGCCGTCGATGCCACCGAGGTTGACGAAGACCCCGAAGTCGGTGATCTCGACGACCTCGCCCTCGAGCTTCAGGCCGGGCTCGAGCTGCTTGAGCGTCTCTTCCTTCTGCGCCGCGATCTCCTCTTCGAGGATGGAACGGCGCGAGATGATGACGCGGTTGCGCCGGCGATTGAGCTCGATGATCTTGACCTTGAGCCGGCGGCCCACGAAGGGGGAGAGGTCATTGACGCGGCGCACATCGACCTGGCTCGCCGGTAGGAAGGCGCGGATGCCGAGGTTGGCTACCAGGCCACCGCGCACCTTCTCGATGATCTCCACCTCGACGGGCTTGCCCTTGTCGTGGATCTCCTGGAGGAGGTTCCACGCGCGCTCCTGGTCGGCCCGCTTCTTCGAGAGGACGATCGTGTTGTTGGGGACGTCCGAGCGAACGACGTACACCTGGATCTCGTCGCCGGGCTTGAAGTACTTGGCGGCTTCCTCGGCGTTCGCCTCGAACTCGAACAGCTGATTGTAGGGGAGGATGCCCTCGATCTTCGCGCCCACGTCGACGATGATGCCGTCTTGCGACAGCATGATGACCTGTCCGGTCGTGATCATGCCGCGATGGACCGGCTTGCGCGCCAACTGCTCATCGCTGGCGGCCAGCACGTCTTCCATCGTCATCTCGGCGCCGTCGTCGTCGTTGGTGCTCGGGGCAGCAGCGCTCACGGCGCTCACGGCGTCGTCGTCGCTGGTGCTCGCGGCAGCAGCGCTCACGGCGTCGTCGTCGCTGGTGCTCGCGGCAACAGCGCTCACCGCGTCCTCATCGTTGGTACTTGGGGCAGCAGCGCTCGCCGCGTCCTCGACCTCTTCGGTCGTGGCGGTCGGAGCATCGGTCGAGCCAGCACTGGCGTCGCCCTCGTCGGCGGAAACCCGCCCTTCACTCTCGAGATCGGGTTCGTTCGCCACTGCGGCGCTTACACCCTGTTCAGCTGCCGCGGATGGGGCCTGACTCGTGACTTCCTCCGGGGCTTGGTCGGTGGCCGGGACAGGGCTTCCCTCGGCCGGGTTTACCTTTTCATCCATGTTAAGGGGTTTCCTCCTCGCCTAGTATAAGCTGGCAAGTATCCATTAAACCACAGCAGGGCCCCCTCTCGCAAGCAAGCTCGGTCGTCCGCGGGCCGGCGTGCATGAGGGGGTCGTGTTGGCGCTCGCATGCCGATCGTTGCATCCGAGCGTTCTGCCCGCGTTCGCGTAGCATGCCACGGGTTCAGCTGAGAGGGATGAAGGGAGCTGCGTGCGGGAGCCGTGTCCGGTACGCATGGGCGTCGACCAGGGTTCTCGACCGGGTAAGGGGGCCTCGGCGGAACAGGCGCCAAGGTCCGCGAGCATCGCGTGGCCCACATGGTTTCGGACCCCGTGTGGGAGGCACGGGGTCCGCGTTCGGAAGAGAATGGGAAGAGGTTTGGGAGGTTTACCTCTGGTCCACGAACCGAGTATAGGCGTGCGCTCTTACAGGATTCTTACAAGGACGGACCGGACGCCCTCGAACGCCGTGTGGAGCGTGAAATTCCGTGCCCGGTCGCCCGGGGCGCCACGCGAAAAAACCCGGAGGCGCGGCTCCCAACCACGACCCCGGGAATCTCCCATACCGCCTTCTCTTCCGATCGCCACAAGAATATCACATTTGCGCGACGCAGACGCCACATCACGCCGTCGCCAGGGCCCCGATCGCCTCGCGATACGGGTCCAAGCCCTGCTCGACCACGAGCGCCCATTCGTTGCCCGATCCAGGCAAGAACAGGCCCGTCTCACCCATCACCCTACCGGCTCTCAACTCCGACACATCCCACAAGATGTCGATCTCGCTCTTGAGCCGGTACATCTTCGACTCGCTGTCGTATTCGATCTCGAGCCCGTCGATGTTCTCCCGCAACTGATGGCGGAACTGGTGGAAGTACGACTTGGCGCTCCGGGGCTTCTGATCCGGGAAGATCTCCGCGAGAAGCTTCTTCAACGTGACGGCCTTGTGCTCTAGGAAGTATGCCAATACCTCTACGCCGCGGCGTAGGGGGATGTTTACG
>CAWCUY010000016.1:0-28993 GCA_963798895.1 uncultured Trueperaceae bacterium
TAGGCGCGGGCAGGATTGAACTGCCGACCTCTACAGTGTCAATGTAGGCTCTCCCACTGAGCTACGCGCCTGCGGTCGCCCCGGCGGGGGGACGAGGGAGTGGAGGCGCCGACCGGACTCGAACCGGTGAATCGAGGTTTTGCAGACCTCTGCCTTACCACTTGGCTACGGCGCCGAGCCGAGCCCAAAGCTACCACGCGGGCCGAACGGGTGTCAACGCGGCGGAAAACGAGCTTTGGCGTCGTGAACACGCTCTCTCCCCGTCGGCCCAGCCTGGGGAACGCCGCGGCCGCCCCCGCGACGACGGCCGGCCTCGGCCGGATCGTGGCCGCCTCGTGCGCCGCGAGAGGCCGTCGGCCCGGCCTCCCCCGCGTTCGCTCAGCGGCCCCGCGGACACCGCGCGCGAGGCGGTAAGGTGAGGCATGTCCTCGGGTCCCGTGAAGTTCGCGCATCTGCATCAGCACACCGCGTATAGCCTGCTCGACGGGGCAGCGCGCATCAAGGACCTGATGGCCTGGGTGAAGGAGGTGTCGCCGGACGAGCCTGCGCTGGCCATGACGGACCACGGCAACATGCACGGCGCCGTGGAGTTCTACAAGGCGGCGATGGCCGAGGGCGTCAAGCCCATCCTCGGGCTCGAGGCGTACGTCACCGGCGGCTCGCGCTTCGAGAAGCGCCGCGTTTCGAGCACGCTGGACGGCGGCTACTTCCACCTGACGCTGCTGGCGAAGAACTTCACGGGATACCAGAACCTGTGCAGGCTCTCCAGCCGCGCCTACCTCGAGGGCTTCTACATGAAGCCGCGCGTCGATCACGAGCTGCTCCGGGAGCACCACGACGGGATCGTGGCCCTGTCGGGCTGCCTCGGCGCGCAGATCCCGCGCGCCATCCTCGACGAGGGCGAGGGGGCCGGCGAGCGCATGTTGCGGCAGTACCTGGACATCTTCGGGGACGACTTCTTCGTCGAGCTCCAGAACCACGGGCTGGAGGAACAGCGCAGGTTGAACCCGGTCCTGCGCGACCTCGCCGACCGCTACGGCCTCGGGATGGTGGCGACCAACGACGGACACTACGTCCGCAAGGAGGACGCCCGCGCTCACGAGGCGCTGCTGTCGATCCAGACCAAGACGGTGCTCTCCGATCCGGGCCGGTTCCGCTTCCCGTGCGACGAGTTCTACGTGAAAGCCCCGGACGAGATGGCGCAGGCGCTCCCCGAGCGCGAGTTCCCGGGCGCCGTCGCCAACTCGCTCACCATCGCCCGGATGTGCGACGTGGTCCTCCCGGTGGGTGACAGGCGCGTGTACCAGATGCCGGAGCTGCCGCTGCCGCCCGGTCGCACCCTGGCCGAGCAGCTCCGGCTCGACACCTACCGCGGCCTGATGGCGCGCTACCCCGACGTCGACGAGGCCTTCTACCGCGCCTACCTGGAGCAGGTGGACGGCGCCGACGGCGGCGCGATGAGCCTCGACGAGGTCCTGCTCCGGCTCGCGCGCGCCGGCGAACGGGGGCGCACGCCGAAGGCGGACGGGGAGAACTACGATCGTTACGAGTACGCGCACCTCGAGCGCTTCTCCGCCGTCCTGGCGAGCGCGGGATCGGCGAGGGGCGGCGGCATGCGGCGCGCGCTGAGCGTGCTCGAGCGCGCCGAGTTCGAGCTCGGCGTGATCACGGCGATGGGCTTCCCCGACTACTTCCTGATCGTCGCCGACTTCATCAACTGGGCGAAGGACCACGGCATCGCGGTGGGTCCGGGTCGCGGCTCGGGCGCGGGCTCGATCGTGGCGTACGCGATGCGCATCACGAACATCGACCCGCTCGCGTTCGACCTCCTCTTCGAGCGCTTCCTGAACCCCGACCGCATCTCCATGCCCGACTTCGACATCGACTTCTCCGACGTGCGGCGCGGCGAGGTCATCGACTACGTCCGCGGGAAGTACGGCGACGACAAGGTGGCGCACATCGCCACGTTCGGGACGATGGCGTCGCGCGCGGCCATCAAGGACGCAGCCCGCGTGATGGAGGCGCCCTTCGCCGACGCCGACAAGGTCTCGAAGCTCGTGCCCGTGGTGTACGGCCGCGGCGTGAAGATCAAGGACGCGCTCGAGAGCGTGCCGGAGATGCGCGAGCTCTACGAGGCCGGCGCCAAGGACTACGTCGACGTCGCGCAGGCCCTCGAGGGCCTCACGCGCCACGCGTCGGTCCACGCCGCCGGCGTGATCATCTCCAGGCGACCGGTGCAGGAGCTTGCGCCCGTGTTCCGTGCGGGCGACGGCCCGGTGGTGTGCCAGTACGACATGGGCTCGGTCGAGGACCTGGGCTTCATCAAGATGGACTTCCTCGGCCTGCGGACCCTGTCGTTCATCGAGGCCGCGGTCGCCATCATCGGCCGGTCGCGCGGCATCCGGCTCGACCCGGACGCCATCCCCTTCGACGACGAGGCGACCTTCGAGATGCTCTCGCGGGGCGACGCGGCGGGCGTGTTCCAGTTCGAGTCGCCGGGCATGGTCGACACGCTCAAGAAGCTGCGGCCGCGGAGGATCCAGGATCTCATCGCGGTCGGCGCGCTGTACCGGCCGGGGCCGATGGAGAACATCCCGGCCTACATCCGGCGCCACCACGGGCAGGAAGAGATCGACTACTCGGACTTCCCGGAGTCCGAGAAGCTCCTCTCCCCCATCCTGGCCGAGACCTACGGGATCCCGGTGTACCAGGAGCAGATCATGCAGATCGCGCAGGCCGTCGCCGGCTACACCCTCGGCGAGGCCGACCTTCTACGCCGCGCGATGGGCAAGAAGAAGGTCCAGGAGATGGAGAAGCAGCGCCTGATCTTCGAGCGGGGCGCCGCCGGCAACGGCGTGCCGGGCGCCGAGGCCAACCGCATCTTCGACCTGCTGGAGAAGTTCGCCAACTACGGCTTCAACAAGTCGCACAGCGCCGCGTACGGGTTGCTGTCGTACCAGACGGCCTACCTCAAGGCACACTACCCGGTGGAGTTCACCGCCGCCCTGCTCACCGTCGAGCGCGCGAACTCCGACAAGGTGGCGCAGTACGTCGCCGACGCTCGCCACCTGGGGATCGACGTGTTGCCGCCCGACATCAACGAGTCGCACGCCGACTTCACGCCCCTGGGCCGGGTGGTGCGCTTCGGCCTCTATGGCATCAAGAACGTCGGCGACACCGCCGTCGACCACATCCTGAAGGAACGCGAGCGCAACGGTCCCTTCGCGGACCTGTTCGACGCCTGCCGCCGCATCGACACGACCCTGGTGAACAAGCGCGCGCTCGAGCATCTCGTCAAGGCCGGGGCCTTCGATCGTCTCGGCGAGCGCCACGTCCTGCTGCACAACCTCGAGACCGCGATGAAGTGGGGGGCGGCTCAGCGCGAGCAAGCCTCGCTCGGCCAGTTCGGGTTGTTCGGCGCCGAGGAGATCAAGCCACCGACGCTGTCCGAGGTCGAGCCGCTGCACGAGCTCCAACGCCTGCGCTTCGAGAAGGATGCCTTGGGCCTCTACATCTCCGCCCACCCCATGAACTCCTACCCGGGCCTGGCGGAGGCCGCGAGTTGCGAGGTCGACGCGGTCGAGGCCTTCTACCGCGAGCACGCCGACCCGCGGCAGGGGGGGCGGGTGCGGGTCGCCCTCGCGGGCATCGTGCAGAACGTCGTGAAGCGCCCCACCCGCAAGGGCACGATGATGGCGCGCTTCGAGTTGGCCGACGAGTCGGGCAGCCGGGAGCTGCTCGCCTTCAGCCGCACCTTCGACCAGATCGCGCACCTGCTGGTCGAGGACGCGCCCGCCGTGGTGGTGGCGGAGCTGTCGGAAGACGGCGACGACGCCATCCGGCTCGTCGCCGATCGGCTGGTCCGCTGGGACGCCGACGCGAGCGAGGGGCGCGGTGCGCCCGAGGTGGCCGTCCTTCGCTTCGACGTGGCCGAGCTGTCGCGGCACCGCCTGCTCGAGCTCCGCTCCCTGCTCGACGAGCACAGCGGACGCACCCCCGTGCGACTCGAGTTCGAGGGCCCGCGCGGCGTGGTGAGCTGGGCAACCGACGGTATCCGGGTCGACACCGGCAGCCTCGAGCAGGTGCAGCAGGTCTGCCCCTGGCTGCGAACCTCGGTGACGCTCGACAAGCACGCGCTGCTGGCGGAACGCGGCGGCGCGCCGTGGCAGCGTGGGGCGCAGGCCGCGGCGCGGCCCGACGTGCCCTTCTAGGCGCTCCTCGCGCCCGCAGCGCACGGGTCCGCGCGCGGGGACCTCAGGAGGGCGCTCCCGCGTGCGCCGCCGCCACGTGCTGGCGCTGCACGTCCACCTGGGTAGCCGCCATCTTGAACGCCTGCGAGCTCGTGGCGGACGCCATGCCCGTCTCGAACGTGATGATCCCCTGGCCGTACAGCTCCGCGAGGTGGTCGTCGAACAGCTGCATGCCGTCGAGCCGCGCATCGCGCAGAGCGTCGTAGATCTCCCCGCTGCGGTCCTCGTCGCGCACCAGGTCCTTGATGCGCAGCGTGCCCTTGAGGATCTCGGTCGCCGCCACGCGGCCCGCCCGGTCGGCGCGCGGGATGAGCCGCTGCGACACGATCCCGACGAGGGACTCGGCGAAGAGGATGCGCGCGGTGGAGCGCTCGTGGGGCGGGAACAGCTCGATCATGCGGTTGATGGTGCGCACCGTGTCCTGCGTGTGCAGCGTGCTGAACACGAGGTGCCCGGTCTGCGCGGCGCTGAGGGCCGCGGCGGCGGTCGCGTGGTCGCGGATCTCGCCGATCATGATGACGTCCGGGTCCTGCCGCATGGCGGCGACCAGGGCCTCGCTGAACGACGGGGCGTCCACGCCCAGCTCGCGCTGGACGACCGCGGAGCGCTTCGAACGGTGCAGGTACTCGATGGGGTCCTCGACCGTCACGATCATCTTGGCGTAGCGCGCGTTGACCTCGTCGAGGATGCGCGCGAGCGTCGTGGACTTGCCCGAGCCGGTCGGGCCCGTCACGAGCACGAGCCCCTTCTCCTGGTCCCGGAAGTAGTCGATGGCGTCCTGCGGGAGGTTGACGACGCGCAGGACGTCGTCGTCCGACTTGATGACGCGCAACACCGCGCTGATCGAGCCGCGCTGCCGGAAGAGGTTGACGCGGAACCGCGCCAGGCCCGGGACGCTGTAGGCCAGGTCGACCTGGTGCTTGTCCCGGAAGGTGGCCTTCTGGCGTTCGTCGCACATGAGCTCCACCAACGCCTCCGTGTACGGGGGGGTGACCTTCCCCTCGGACACGGGCGTCAGCTCGCCGTGCAGCCGCGCCAGGGCGGGCATGCCGCAGTGGAGGTGGACGTCGGAGGCGCCCCGGTCTACGAGTTGGTGCAGGAGATCGTTGAAGCGCATGGCTCAAGCTACGGGAAGGACACTGACGGGAGCCTTACGCGCTCCCGGCGCGGCCGGGCGCGCGCGGGGCACGCGGTGGCGCGTGCGCCAAGCCTCTCCACGCGGCGGAACCAGCCGGTACACTACGGGCCGTATGCAGACGTTGGAGAGGCAAGCATGAGCGCACGCGTGGGCATCATCGGGACCGGCTGGGCGGACCGCGTGCTCATCCCCGCCTACCAGGCCGGCGGGCTGGACGTGGTCGCGGTAGCCAGCCACGACCTCGCGCGCGCGCGCGCGGTCGCCGACAGCCACGGCTTGGGGCGTGGCGTGGGCGACTGGCGGGAGCTGCTCGATCTCGGCCTGGACGTGATCGTGATCAGCAGCCCCCCGGCGGACCACCTGGAGCAGGCGCGCGCCGCCCTGTCGAGCGGACACCACGTGGTGTGCGAGAAGCCGATGGCCCTGGACGCGGGCCAGGCGCTCGGCCTGGTGGAGGCGGCGGGCGCCGCCGAAGGGCGCCTGGCCCTGATCGATCACGAGCTGCGCTTCACGCCGGCGCGACGCAAGGCCCGCGAGATCATCCGCTCGGGCGGGATCGGTCGCGTGGTGTTGGTCACGGCACGCATCGCCAATCGCGGCAGCATCGACCCGACGCGGCCGTGGTCGTGGTGGTCGGACGCGGCGCAGGGCGGCGGCATCCTCGGTGCCCTGGGCAGCCACGTGCTGGACTCGGTGCGCTGGCTGGTGAACGACGACGTGCGGCTGCGCGGGGCTACCCTGGGGCGCATCTACCCCACGCGCCTCGACGACGCCGGGGCGGCGCGCGAGGTGACGTCGGACGACATCGCGTCGCTCACCTTCGAAGTCGGGGACGCGGTAGGCACCATGTTGGTGCACGGCGGGGCGCTCGACGACGCCATCGACCTGTTCACCGTGCGCGGCACCGAGGGCTCCGTCGTCATCGATCGCTCGCTGAAGCTGTACTACGGCAAGCGCGGCGGTCCGCTGAAGGAGTACCGCACGACGCTCCCGAGCCTGGTGCCGTACCGGTTCCGCGCCTCGGGCTTCGACACCGGCAGCGTGCTGCTCGCCGATGCCTTGCGCCGCGCGCTGGTCGGCGGCGAAGCCGGCGCGCTCGACGAGGCCGCCACCTTCCGCGACGGTCACGCCGTGCAGCGGCTGCTCGACGAGGCTCGGCGGCTCGCCGTGGCGCCGGCGGCCGCGCCGGACGGCGCCTGACGTGGCACGCATCCTGGCGCTCGTGGCCGTGGTGGTCCTGCTCGTCGCGAGCGGCTTCTGGCTCGCGGCCAGGCGGCCGCACGAGGCGGCGCCGGGCACGGCGCAGGCGGCCGCGCCCCAGGTTCCCGACGTGCCGCTGCCGGACGGCTTCACGGCCCTCCCGTACGTCACCGACGCTCCTCAGCGGGCCTTCGAGAAGGCGGCGCAGGTGCTGGAGCCGGACACGGACTACCTCGCCGTGCTCGAGACCAGCCGCGGCACCATCACCATCGACCTGCTCGAGGACGACGCGCCGGTGACCGTCAACAACTTCGTGTTCCTCGCCCTCCACCGCTTCTACGACGGCGTACCCTTCCACCGCGTGCTGGACGGGTTCATGGCGCAGACCGGCGACCCCACGGGCACCGGCACGGGCGGCCCCGGCTACACCTTCCCCGACGAGATCGCGCCCGGCCTCAGCTTCGACGAGCGGGGCGTGGTGGCGATGGCCAACGCCGGTCCGGACACCAACGGCTCCCAGTTCTTCATCACCTTCAACGCCGCTCAATGGCTGGACGGAAACTACAACATCTTCGGCCGGGTGGTGGGCGGCGACGGCGTGCTGGACGAGCTCACGCGCGTCGACCCGCAGAACCCGAAGGCCGTGGCGCGGCTCGACGACACCGTCTCGCACCTCGCGGAGCTCGGCGTCGAGCTCCCCGGCCCACAGGACCGGACCGTGGGCGCCGCTCTCGCCGACGCCCTCGGCACCGAGCCCGTCGCCGGGCAGAGCCTCACCATCGCCGGCTTCCGCGGCGTGGTCGGAGCGGTCGGCGGTGCCGCCGCCGTCGGCTTCTTCCCGCAACCCGATACGCTCGACCGCGTGGTCATCGCCACGCGCCCGGCCCCGAGCGGGCCGTGAGGAGAGGACTTCGCATGAACGACGCGCTCGACGGCTTCCAGGAGATCGGCAGCCTCACGGACGAACCGCGGACGCGCTTCTCGGCGGCCGATCAGGTGCTCGAGCCCGAGCGCGATTACCGCGCCGTGCTCGACACCAGCAAGGGGCGCATGGTCATCGACCTGTTCCAGGACGCCGCCCCCAGCACCGTCAACAACTTCGTGTTCCTCGCGCTGAACCGCTACTACGACAGCGTGCCGTTCCACCGCGTGCTCGAGGACTTCATGGCTCAGACGGGCGACCCCACCGGGACCGGCCGCGGCGGCCCCGGCTACACCTTCGGCGACGAGTTCGGCAAGGACCTCGCACACGACGCCAAGGGCGTGGTGTCGATGGCGAACGGCGGACCGAACACCAACGGCTCCCAGTTCTTCATCACCTTCCGGCCGACGCCGTGGCTCGACGGCAAGCACGCCGTCTTCGGACGCGTGCTGGAGGGCGAGGACGTGCTCGACGCGCTCGAGCGCGTCGATCCGGGCAAGCCCGGGCAGGCCGAGCCCGACGCCGTCGAGCGGGTGCGGGTGTTCGTGCGCGGTTGAGGATCGGGCCGCGACCGCCCCCGCCGCCCGCCCGGCGTACCGCCGCGCGGCGGTACGCCTGTGCGTCCCTCAGGCGCTCGCGGCGAGCGGTCGCACCTTCAGCTCGCGCGCCCTCGCGGCGCGCTGCAGGTGCGCCACGAAGGCGTCCACCGGCACGCCCTTGCGCTCCGGCTCCTGACGGCTCCTGAAGCTGACGGCGCCGGCCTCCTCCTCGCGGTCTCCGACGATCGCGGTGTACGGCACCTTGTAGAGCTCGGCGTCGCGCACCTTGGCCTGCATGCGCTCGCTGCGGACGTCGACCTCGCCGCGCAGGCCGGCGTGCATCAGCCTCTCGCGCAGGCGCTGGGCGTAGTCGTTGTGGCGGTCGGCGATCGGAACCACGCGCACCTGCTCCGGCGCCAGCCACAGCGGGAAATCGCCGGCGAAGTGCTCGATGAGGAAGCCGATGAGCCGCTCGTGGGTGCTGAGGGGGGCGCGGTGAAGGCACAGCGGCGTGCGGCGATCGTTGTTCTCGTCGATGTAGTGGAGGCCCAGACGCTCGGGCTGCGCGAAGTCGACCTGGTTCGTGGCCAGGGTGAACTCGCGGCCGATGGCGCTCTTTATCTGCACGTCGATCTTGGGGCCGTAGAAGGCCGCTTCGTCGTCGGCCTCGACGAAGTTGATGCCGCCGTTCTCCAGGGCGCGCCGCACCATGGCCTCGGTGCGTAACCACAGGGCCTCGTTGTCGACGTACTTCTTGCCGAGGCCCTCGCGGCCGTGCTTGGAGAGGCGCATGACGTACTCGTCGATGCCGAAGATGCGGAAGTACTCGAGGTAGAGGTCGACCACGCGCATGAACTCGGACTCGAACTGCTCCTCGGTGCAGTAGATGTGTGCGTCGTTCATCTGCATGCTGCGCACGCGCAACAGCCCCATGAGCGCGCCGGAGTCCTCGTAGCGGTAGCAGGTGCCGTACTCGGCCAGCCGCAGCGGAAGGTCGCGGTAGCTGCGCGGCCGCGCCGCGAAGATCTTGTGGTGGAACGGGCAGTTCATCGGCTTCATGAAGTACCGCACGTTCTCCAGCTCCATCGGCGGGTACATCGACTCCTCGTAGTACGGCAGGTGACCGCTCTTCAGGAACAGCTGCTCCTTCGACAGGTGCGGGCTGCGCACGCGTTGGTAGCCCGCCCGCTCCTCGACCTCCTTGGCGAGGCGCTCGATCTCCTCGATCATCACCGCTCCGCGCGGCAGCCACAGGGGCAGCCCCGGCCCCACGTCCTCGTCGAGGACGAAGATGTCGAGCTCGGCGCCGAGCTTGCGGTGATCGCGCTTGCGGCTCTCCTCCTGCTGCCACAGGTAGTGCTCGAGCTCCTCGCCCGTGCGGAAGGCGACGCCGTAGATGCGCTGCAGCATCGGCCGGGTCTCGTCGCCGCGCCAGTACGCCCCGGCGACGTGGGTGAGCTTGAAGTGCGGCGCGATGACCCCGGTCCGCGGCACGTGCGGCCCCCTGCACAGGTCGGTGAAGCCGACGCCGTCTTCAACGCCCTGCTGGTAGAAGGTGATCGCCTCGCCGGCCGGAAGGTCCTGGATGAGCTCCACCTTGTACGGGTCGCCCTGCCGCTCGAAGCGCTGGAGGGCCTCCCCGCGCGGCAACGAGAACTTGCGCAGCGGCAGGTCGTCCGCCACGATGCGGCGCATGATCTCCTCGATGGTCTCCAGGTCCTCCGGTGTGAGCGGGCGCGGCACGTCGAAGTCGTAGTAGAAGCCGTCCTCGATGACCGGGCCGACGCCCATGCGGACCTCGTCCGGATCGTGCCCCTGCGCCGCGAAGTACTCGCGCACGGCCTGGGCCATGACGTGCGCGAGGGTGTGGCGCATGAGGAAGGTCACGGCGCCGTCCTTCTCCGCGTCGCCGTTGCGGCCGGTGAGGATCTCGACGTGGCCGCCGTCGGGCACCTCGCTCAGCAGGTCGGAGAGGCGGCCGTCGACGCGCAAGCCGATCGCGGCGCGGGCCAGGCCCGGGCCGATGGCGGCCGCGACGTCGGCTCCGGTGGCGCCGTCTGGCACCTCAAGGCGGTTGCCGTCGGGTAGGACTACGTGCATGCTTCACCTCGATCGTGGTGCGGGTGGGTCCCGGGTTGTGGTGGGTAGGTTTCGACGTCCTCGGGAGGACGAGATCGGATGCGGCGCTGTCGACCACGCGCTGTCAGCCACGCGTTCGCCCGCCGGGCGCGGCCCATGGGGCCGGAACCGCCCGCGTGCGCACGGTCATGACCGCGGGAAGCAGCACCCCAGCCATGGCGAGACTCTACCACAGCGCACCCGAAACCGCCTCCAGGGCGGGCTCCGGGGCCCGGGGCCGAGGCCCGGCGCGCCGGGTTATGCTGGGCGCCATGCATCTCGTCGCCGTGGTCTGCGCCGATGCCGACGTGTGCCACGCCCTGCGCGAACACCGCGACGGCGAGGGGCGCTTCCACCTTCATCCGGTGCCCTCCGGGGGCATGGACGCGTTGTTCCGGGGGCTTCGCCGCCTCGACTTCGCCGGGGCGCTGGTGCTCGAGCCCACCGCCCAGGCCGAGGCGCTGCGCGCCGCCGACAGGGCGTCGCTCGACGCCACCGAGGTCGGCGGCGCCGACACCGTCACCCTCACCCCGGGGGGCGTGATCGCCGAGTACAACCTCGGGCGCGCCGTCGCGGCCATGCTCGCCGCCGCGCGCTGGGACGCACGTGGCGCCGACGTCGTGGTGCTGGGGGGCGGCCTGCAGGCCCGCGGCGTCGCCCGCGAGCTGTCCAGCTTGGGCGCCGCCTCGGTCGCGTTGCTCGCCGGAAGCGCGGCGGACGCGGAGCGCAACCTCCCGCGCCTGGCGGCGGGCATCCGCGTGCTGGCGCGCTCCGCCTCCGATCCGCTGGTGCCGACCCTGCTGGAGCGCGCCGACCTGCTCGCTCGCGTCGATCCCGACGCCGACGTTCCCGAACGGCTGCTCGGGCCGCATCTGACGCTCCTCGACCTCGTGCCGCAGAACGTCTCGCCGCTGCGCGCGCGGGCCATGAGCGTGGGGGGCCTGACCTTCAACACCCGCGACCTCGACGCGTACCGGCTCGAGCTCGGCCTGTCGCACATCCTCGGCGGGCCCGTCGGGATCGAGCCGCTGCTCGAGCTGTTCCACGCCCTGTAACCGCGCCCTGCGGAGCGGCGGTCCCCTCATGAACGCGCGTCTCATCCGGTTCAGCTCGGCGTTTGCGAGAGTCGTTCGAGTGCACTGTGCTCGACGCCTGAGCGTGACCCTCCTCGCCTGCCTGCTGTTCGCGGCCGCGGCCGCGGCCGACCCCCCTCCCCTGTACCGCCTCCCCGGTGCGAGCGTCACCACCGGCGGCGGCGCCATCACCCTGCACTACCAGGGGCGCGACCTCACGTACGTGCAGGGCCTCGGCTGGATGACCGACGTCGCCGCCGACCCGCCGCAGGTCGCGGGCGACGAGGTGCTGGTGCCGGCGACGCTGCTCGGTGCGCTGGGCGTGACGTTGCCCCGGCTCGACGACGTGCGGTTCGGCGGCGACGCCGACGTGCGGGTGGTGCTGGACGCCGGCGAGCTGGACCCGGACGCCCTCGCGGGCCTCGCGCGGGAGGGCGACGTGGCGGCCGGCGGGACGCTCGAGCTCCACCTCCCGGCGCTGCTGCTGCCGGCCGCGCAGCCCGAACCGTACCAGGGCATCGACGTGACCGTCGACCCCGAGCCGGGCGGCACGGACGTCCGCGTGCAGGGGCCCGCCTTCCACTACCGGGTGTTCTCCCTGGCCGACCCGACGCGGCTCGTGCTGGACCTGGTGCCCCAGCGCGCGCCGGCCCTGCCGGAGATCGAGCGGGCGGTCGCGCCCGGCGTCACCTACCGTCGGCTGAACGCCCCGTCGTCCTCCGGCTCGAGCGTGGTCCACGTGATCTCGGTGGCGCCCGGAGCGGGCCAGTTCAGGGTCGTCGGCGAGAGCCAGGTGCCGCGCACCTTGAGCGAGCTCGCGAGCGGCGCGCTGGTGGCCATCAACGCAGGCTACTTCGACACGCGCACCTTCGCGGCGGTCGGATTCCTGCGCGTCGACTACGGCCTGCTGTCGCTCCCGTCGCGCGACCGCGCCACGGTCGGCTTCGGCGACGGCACGCCCGTCATCGCCAGGTTGCATGCGCGCGTCGACCTGCACGCCGACGGGCGCACCCTGGTGGTGGGCCAGAGCGGCGTCGAAGGCGTGGGCGTGGCGACCGCGGCGGGCGCGCTCGCCGGCACCCCCCGCATGGGTGTGATCACCGTCCAGAACGGCATCGTCGTCGAGAACAAGGTGGGACCCAGGGAGGTCCCGCCCGACGGCTTCGCGCTCGTGTACCCGCCCGACCGGCGCGACCTCGCCGGCGTCGACAGCGGCGACCGCGTCGCGCTGCAGCTCGACCTCCAGCCTCCGGCCTTCGACGGCGTGCGCTACGGGGTCGAGGCCGGCCCGCTGCTGGTGCAGGGCGGGGCGGCCGCCTTCGACCCCGAGGTCGAGGGCTTCCAGGTCGGCCAGCGAATCCTGGACGCGGTCACGCAGCAGTCCGCCATCGCGGTGAAACCGGACGGCACGGTGCTCCTGGTGGTGGCCGAATCGATGACCGCCCGCGACCTCGTGCCGCTGTTCCTGTCGCTGGGCGCCCGCGACGCGATGCGCCTCGACAGCGGCAGCAGCGCCACGCTGTGGGCGGACGGGCAGGTGCTCAACCGCGGCAGCGAGCGCAAGGTCGTCAGCGCCATCGTGTTGGTGCCTCCCACGCACTGACGGGCGCACCCGGCGGCGGCCCTCGGGGCGGCCCGAGGGGGTCCGGCCCAGTGGACGACGTGGCGCGCCCCGGGCGCTCGTATACTTCTATACAGTGATCTACGTGGTCGTCGCCCCCACGCCCCGGGGGCCGGCCGGCCCCCGTCGGGCGGCCCGGTTGGCCGTCGCCGTCGTGTGCTGCGTCGCGTGTGCGCTCCCCCTGGCCGCCCGCGGCCAGGGCCTGGAGACCGCGGCCGGCGCCAAGGGCGCGCTCGAGATCGGCGTGCACGGCCAGGTGGTGGCCGCGGCCTGGAACCCCCTGCGCGTGACGCTCCGCGACGCGCCGGCCACCGTGCTCGAGGTGCGCATGGACGAGGGATCGCTGCGCGAGGGGGAACGCATCGTCGCCTACCGCGCCCGGCTCGAGGGCGGCAGCGGCGTCAGCGTGTTCGACGACGACGTCTACGTACCACGCTTCCGGAGCCTCAGCTGGACCCTCGTTGCCGCCGGCCGCGTGCTCGCCAGCGGCAGCGTCGGCGCCCGTGAGGCCGACGCTCGGCCGCTCGACCTGGTGGTCTCGACCGCACCCGGCCGGTGGCGCTCGGCCTTCGCCGAGGACGCCCGCCCCGTCGACGTGGCCGCGGGCGACCTGCCGGAGCGTCCCGCCGCGTACGACGGCGTGCGCAGCGTCCTCGTGGACGGCAGCAGCGCGGCGCCCCGACCCGAGGCGCTCGCCGCCGCCGCCAGCGGCGGGGCCGTGGTGCTGCTCGCGGGCGCCATGCCGCCCACCTACCAGGGCCTCGACCTGCTCGCGCCGTCGCCGGCGTCGCGCCTGGCCGCGGGCGCCATCGTCCGCACCGAGGCCGATCCCGGGTCGGTGCGCACCGCGTTGCGCAGCGTGCGGGTGCCCGACCGCTCGGCCGTGGCCGGCGCGCTCGCCGGAGCCACCTCGGCGCGACCCCCCGCTCCGCTGGGTCAGCCGCTGCTGCTGGCGTTCGCCGCCGGCTTCGCGCTGGCGATCCTGCTGCTCGTGCGCTTCGCCGGGGTGCCGGGGTTGATGGCCGCGGTGGCCCTGGTGCTGGTCACGTCCCTCGCGGGCTGGCGGCTGTTGCGCCCCGCGGCACCGCAGATCCGCGCGGTGAACGACGTCTGGCTCGGCGGGGGCGACCTCGCCCTCGGGATCGACGTGCGTCAGGTGCTCACCCTGCCCGAGGCCGAGGTGCTCGTGCCTGTCGCCGCGCGCGCTCTGGAACCCGCCCCCTACACGGTCGACGACGCCGGCACCCACGCGCGCCTGGCGCGCTGGCACAGCCTCACGTTCGCCTCTAAGCCGCGCCTGCGTGCCGCGGAGCTCCGCTTCGTCGGCCCCGTGCTTCGCAACGACGGCGCCGCGGGCATGACCGACGTGTACGTCGTCGGTCTCGGCCCGCAGGCGGCGTTGGCCGGCGGTGCCTCCTTGCGCCCGGCGCGCACCGAGGACGCACCGGTCGCTCCCCTCTACGAGCGGCTTGCGGCCGCGCTGCCCGACGGCAGCGCCCTTGCGCGCGGCGGCGGCAGCGTGTGGATCGCGCTCCCGCTCACGCTCAGCGACGCCGCCGGCGGGGAACCGAGGTGAGTCGCGCATGACGGGCATCCGAGCGGTGGCCGATCGCCTCGGTCGCTCCGACATGTTGCAGGTGCTCGCCGTGTTCCTCGCGGCCCTGGTGTTCGTGCTGGCCACCCGCTGGCCCGGCGGGCCCGCGGCGCCGAACGAGGCGTGGTTCAGCCTCGCGCAGACGCGCCTCACGCTGCTCGCGTTGGTCGGCCTGGCCTACGGCGCGGCCGTCAGCCAGGAGGATCGCGCCGAGCAGGGCGCGACGGCGGCGAGCCTCGCCGCGTTCGCGCTGTTGAGCATGCCGTTCGACCTGGCCACCTATGCGGCCTCCTACCCCGCGGTGCCGCTCGGTTGGACGCTCGGTCTCCCCTTCCTCGAGGTCGTCGCGTACTACGGTATCGGCGTCGTCCTGGGGCGCGCCGCGACCGCCGGCCACCTCCGCGCCCTGCTCCCGATCGTGGTGCCCGCGGTGCTGGCGGCGGCCGTGTACTTCGACGTTCGTCTCGGGCTCAACCTCCTCAACCCGCTCACGGCGGCGGTGCGCGTGTCGCTGGCGCACCTGCTGGCCATGGCCGGGCTGAGCGTCGCGACCTGCCTGGCGCTCGCCCTCCGGCGCCGCAAGGAGACCGCATGATCCGTCGCAGCCAACGCCAGCGCCGCAGCGCCCCCACCGAGGCCGAGGCGTTCCGACTCCACCTCGTGATCGCGGCGCGCGCGGCCCGCTCGTCCCGCCTGTTGCGGGGGTCGGTCGGCGCGCTGCTCGGCTCGCTGGTGACGATGTTCCTCGGTTGGCCCTGGAGCCAGCAGGCCGCGGCCCTCGCGGCGGGCTTCGCCGTCGGGGCGGCGCTGCCGGTGCGCGGCCACGCCCGCACGGCGCTGGCGTTCGTGCGGCAGCGTGCCGGCCTGAGCTACGAGACCGCCCTCGAGGCGGCCGCGGCGCGCTCCGCCTCCGCCGACCCGTACGCGCTCGTGCCCGCGGTGCGGCGCAGGGCGCTCGAGAGCATCCGTGACGTGCGACCACCCGACCGGCCCGCCTGGTGGCTGCCGTGCCTGGCCGCCGCCCTGGCGCTGCTGCTGGTCCCCCTCGCGGCGCCGGGCGCCCTCGGGGGCGCCGCCCGAGACGCCGGCACCACGGCCGAGACGCAGCAACCCGACGCTCCCGCCGCGGCGGCCGGTGCGGAGCAGAGCACGGCTCCCGGCCTGCCACAGGCGGCCCCCGACCGCGTGCAGTCGCCGGGGGCCGATACCCCGCCGCCCGACCCCCAGGGCGGCGCGCAACAAGATGCCCAGGCTCCAGGCGGCGGCACCAGCGACCAGATGACGCTGTCGCGCTACATGGAGTCGCTGCGCCAGCGCCCGTCGGACGCGCCGGGGCCGCAATCGGGCACGCCGCCCGAGAACCTGCGTCAGCGCAGCGGTCAGGGCCAGCCCGACGGCGCCGGCGGTGGTGCCCGTCAGCAGGGGCAGGGGCAGAGCCAGCAGGCCGACGCGCAGGGTGCCGGTGAGAACGGCGGCGCCGGTGCCGGGCAACAGTCGCCGGATCGCTCCAGCGATGGCTCGCAGGGCGGCACGGGCGACCAGGGCAAGCAGGACGCGGGCCAGGGGCAGGCGAGCGGCGATCAGACGGGACAGGGAACCGGCGATCCGTCCCAGCAGGACGGCGGGCAGGCAGGCGGCGGCGAGCAGCCGTCCGGCGACGGCCGCCGCGACGCCGTCGACAGCGGGCTGCTCCCCGGCGAGCAGGGGCCGAACGGCACCTCGCAGGCCGGGAACCTGCCGGGCGAGGCCACGCCGGCGGGTCCGGGGGTCGACGGGCAGCCGGCGCCGCCGGAGTTCCTCGAGGGGCAGCTGCGCGACGGCCCCGAGAACCCGGGCGGGGCGGTGCGCCTACCGGGTTCCAAGGACGTCACCCTGCCGCCCGGCACCTCCACCGAGGGGTACCGGCGCGCCGCGGAGCAGGCGCTCACCGAGGGCGACCTGCCGCTCGAGTATCAGGACATCATTCGGCGTTACTTCCGCTGACGCCGGCCGCGCTCAGCGCGCCCGCGATCGCCCGCCGCGCCGCGGGCGCGAGATCGGCCACCGCCTGGTCGCGCAGGTCCTTCGCGGTCGGGTCGTTCGCGAGGTTCGGCAGGTCGTCGGCGTTCGACTCGACGCGCATCTCGCGGAGCACCTGCGAGTAGACGTGCTGCACGACCTGGGCGGTTCGCGCGTCGATCACGACGACCTCCATCTGGAGCGTCACCTCGACCTGACGCAGGGACTTGTCGCTGGAGACGGTGACGCTCCGGTCGAGGACGGGCGCGCCCACCGTGACCGCGACCCGCGCCCCGAAGCTGCGCGCGACGCGCGCCGCGCTGCCGACGGAGCGACTGCCGCCGAAGTCGTTGTGCCCCTCCTGGAACCGCATGACGCTGTCGGCGAGAAAGCGGAACGGCGGCTGCCCACCCTGCGCCAGGGCGCTCTCCAACGCCTGTGCGCTGCCCTGGACGCGTTGGCGCAGGGGAGCGTTGAGGACCGCGACGGCGTTCTCGCCTCGGGTCGCCGGCGCACAGCCGGTAAGCGCCGCCGCCGTCAGGGCGAGCGCGGTCACGAGGAGCGGAAGGGTTCGGCGTGCGGGAGTCATGCACCATGCTCGCACCGGAGGGCGCGACGCCGGGTATGCCGCGGCGCAGGAGCCCGTCACGCACCCTTCACACCCCGCGGTCGCCGCTCTCCTGCCCTCCGGCCGCCGCCGTGACGTCGGCCGCGCCGCGCGTCACGTCCGCCACGTCGCGCTCGAGCGCCGCACGATCGACCACGGGCACGCTCACCTCCACCGAGCCGCCGGCGGACCCGAAGGCCACCTCGCTGCGGTGCACGCCACGCTCGTCGAGGTGGCGGATCACGGCGTCGACGAGCGCGAAGGGCACCCGCACGCGGAGGCGCACGGCCTCCAGCACCTCGCGCTCGCCGGCGGCCTGCACCGCGCGCGCGACGGCGGCCTGGTACGCGCGGGCCAGCCCGCCGGCACCGAGCTTGCGGCCGCCGAAGTAGCGCACGACCACGGCAGCGGCGCCGTCGAGGCCCCGTTTGAGGAACACCTCCAGCATGGGTCTCCCGGCCGTGCCGCCCGGCTCCCCATCGTCGGAGAAGCGCTGGGCGTCGCCCACGCGGTAGGCCCAGCAGTGGTGATGCGCGTCCGGGTGGTCGGCCCGCGCGTTCCTCAGCAGCTCCTCGGCCTCCCCGACGGCATGCACGGGCGCCACGCGGGCGATGAAGCGCGAGCCGTTGACGTGGTCCTCGTGCTCCGCGGCCCGCGCCAGGGTCCGGCCCGGCCGCCGCGTCGGCATGGCGCGCTCGTCGTCCACGCCGGAGTCTAGCGCGCGGCGCGGTACGTGCTAGACTGCCGCCATGCCGCTTTCCAGGCCCCACACCTCCCAGCGATGTCGCGCCCGACGGGCGTAGGCCCACCGCTCGAGCCAGGCCTGCACCCGGTGGTCCCGGCGGCGCCCCCAGCGGCGCCGGTGCGACCGCCCGATCCGGCAACCCCCCAACCTGCGAACGAACACGGCGAGCCCCCGAGGGGCGCGCCCGAGCGAGGAGAGTCATGCCGCTCGCGTTGACGAACAGCCTCAGCCGCGAAAAGGAACCGTTCCATAGCGTCACACCCGGTCGGGTCGGCATCTACATGTGCGGTCCGACCGTGTACAGCGAGCCGCACCTCGGGCACGCACGCGGGCCCATCGTGTTCGACGTGCTGCGGCGCTGGCTCGAGCACGAAGGGTACGAGGTCCGTCTCGTCGTCAACGTGACCGACGTCGGGCATCTCACCGACGACGCCGACGACGGCGAGGACAAGCTCGCGCGCCGCGCGAAGCTCGAGCGCATCGAACCGATGGAGGTGGCCGAGAAGTACTTCTGGTCGTACTTCGATGCGATGGCGCGCCTCAACGTCCGGCGCCCCAGCATCGTGCCGCGCGCCAGCGGCCACATCATCGAGCAGATCGGGCTCACCCGCGCCCTGCTCGACGGCGGCTTCGCCTACGAGAAGGGTGGCAACGTCTACTTCGACGTGTCGGCGTTCCCGGACTACGGACGGCTATCGGGTCGCGACCCCGACGACCTGATCGAGGGCACCCGCGTCGAGGTCCGCTCCGACAAGGACGACCCGCGCGACTTCGCGCTGTGGAAGAAGGCGGAGCCGGACCACCTGATGCGCTGGCCGAGCCCCTGGGGCGACGGCTTCCCCGGCTGGCACCTGGAATGCTCCGTGATGAGCACGAAGTACCTCGGTGACGAGTTCGACATCCACGGCGGCGGGCTCGACCTGCTCTTCCCGCATCACGAGTGCGAGATCGCGCAGGCCGAGGCGGCAGGCAAGCCGTTCGCCCGCACCTGGTTGCACTGGAACATGATCACGCTGGAGGGCGAGAAGATGGCGAAGTCGAAGAACCACTTCGTCACCCTCGCCGACCTCCTCGGGCGCGTCGACCCCATGGCCGTGCGCTTCCACACGTTGCGCAGCCACTACCGCAGCGTGTCGGACTTCTCCGAGGAGGGGCTCGCGGCGTCCGGCCAGGGACTCAAACGCCTGCGTGAGGCGTACCGCCTTGCGGCCGGCGACGATGCGGGCGCCGGCGCACCCGCCGGCGAGCGTGCGGCGCAGGACGGGGCCTTCGCCGAGCTGCACGCGCACTTCGCCGACGCCATGAACGACGACCTCAACACGCCCCAGGCCATCGCCGTGCTGTTCGACGCCGCGAGGGAGGTGAACCGCGCCGTGGAGGGCGGCGCGGGCGCCGCCTACCGCGCGGCGGCGTCGGCCTTCTTCGCGCAGACCCTGGGCGGCGTGCTCGGCATCCCGCTCGACGAGCCGGCGCTTGCGGGCGAGGGAGCGCTGGCAGGGCTGGTGGAGCTGGTGCTCGACGAGCGCAGGGCGGCGCGCGCGCGGCGCGATTTCGGCGCCGCGGACGCGTTGCGCGACCGCCTCGCGGAGCTCGGCGTGGCCGTCGAGGACACCCCCGAGGGGAGCCGCTGGAAGCTGGCATGAGGCCGCGCCGCGTGCGCGTGCTCGGGCGGCACGCGCACGCGGCGCAACGACGAGGTCGCCGCGCTCCCGACTCCGACACCTCGGCACCAGATCCGGCGCCGGCGCCGCTCCACGGCGCCCCGGCACGTGCCGAGGGCGCGCGCGACGCGCCCCCCCGGCGCGCCACACTGGGCGCGTGGACGACCCGGCGACCCTCCACGTGGCCGTGGCCGCCGTGCCCGACATGGGCCCCGCCCGCGTGCGGGCGCTGCTCGCCGCGTTCGGCGACCTGCGCGCCGCGCTCGCCGCGGCCGAGCGCGGCGCCGCACCCCCACCCGGCGTGCCCGGCGACGTCTTCTCCACGCTGCCGGCGCGGCTCGACGTGCCGGCGGCCGCGAGGACGCTGAGGCAGGCGCGAGCCGCGGGGCTCCGGGTCCTGACCCTCGGGGGCCCGGGCTTCCCGCGCGCCCTCGCGCGGCGCCAGGAGCGCGCGCTGCCCACGGTGCTGTACGTGCACGGGGAGCTGGGGCACGGGATGCACGGCACGGTCGGGGCCCTGCGTGCCGCGGCGGTCGTCGGCACGAGGCGCGCCACCGACCGGGGCCTCTCCCTGGCACGGGCGCTGGCGTTCGAGCTGGCGGCGCTGGACGTGGCCGTCGTGTCGGGGCTCGCCCTGGGCATCGACACCGCGGCGCACGAGGGCGCGCTCGCGGGCGGCGGGCCGACCGTGGCCGTGCTGGGCAGCGGCCACGGCCACCTGCACCCGCGCAGCAACGCCGCCCTGGCGCGACGGATCGTCGCGCGCGGCGGCGCCGTACTCAGCGAGTACCCGCCGGACACCGCGCCGGAGCCCTTCCGCTTCCCCGATCGCAACCGCATCATCAGCGCGATGAGCCGGATCACGGTGGTGGTGGAGGCGCCGCGCAGGTCCGGCGCGCTGCTCACGGCGTTGGCGGCGAACGATCAGGGGCGGACGGTGCTGGCCGCGCCCGGCCGCCCGGGAGATCCGTTCAGCGCCGGCGCGAACCGCCTCATCGCCGACGGCGGCGCGGGCCTGCTCGCCGATCTCGAGGACGCCCTGTGCCACTTCAGGGCCGGTGCTCCGCGGCGAGGCGGCACCGAGGCGCGCGCACGCACCGACACCCATCCCGGGCCCGCCGCGGACGCCGGGACCGGCGGTGCCACCGCGGGGCCCGACCGGGTCGACGCCGACCCCCTCCTGGCCGCCCTCGGGGCGCGCGACGAGCCTACGCTCGACGCGCTGGCCGCCGCGGTCGGGCGCCCACCCCACGAGCTGCTGGGGCGGCTGGTGGAGCTCGAGCTCGCCGGCCGCGTCGAGCGCACCGCCGCGGGCCGCTTCCGCTTGCGTCGGCGGGCCTGAGGGGACCGGGTCCACGCGCCTCATGCACGGGCGTCCCGGGAACCGCTAGACTCGAATCATGCCCAACCCGGGATGCTCGAGCGCTCCGGCGCACCGTCGCGCGCTCCCGCGTTCGGGCACGGCACCATGTACCTAGGGGGTTCCACCTTGAGACGTTTCCTCGTCACGCTCGCCATCCTCGCCACCGTTGCCGGCGTCGCCTTCGGTCAGGGCCTCACCGTCTGGACCACCTTCAGCGACCAGAGCCTCGACTGGCTCCGCGGCGAAGCAGGCTCCTTCAGCAGCGCCTTCGACGTTCCCATCGACATCGTTCGACTCGACGTCAACGAGCTGAAGCAGCAGGCCCTGTTGAGCGCACCGCAGGGCGAGGCGGGCGACCTGTTCGTCGGCGTGCCGCACGACCAGGTGGCCGAGATGGCCGCCGGCGGCATCCTCGCCGACATGACCAGCTACGCCACGGCCAAGTACCTGGACGATCTTGGCTCGCAGGCGCGGCTCGCCTACACTTTCGCGGGCAAGCTCTTCGGGCTGCCGATGTTCGTCGAGGGTCCCGCGCTGATCGTGAACACCGACCTGGTCCCGCAGATCCCCGCCACCTACGAGGACCTCGTGGCGCTCGCGAAGTCGTTGACCACCGCCGACCAGTTCGGCTTCATGTACGACCTCAACAACTTCTACTACTCCTACGCGTGGCTCCACACCTACGGCGGGTACGTCTTCGGGCGCGACGCCCAGGGCAGCCTCGATCCGAGCGACATCGGGCTGGACAACGAGGGTGCGGTGGCCGGCGCGAAGGCGATCCAGGGGCTTCGCTTCGACAGCCAGCTCATCCCGTCCGGCACCACCTACGACGTGGCCAAGGGCCTCTTCGTCGACGGCGCGCTGGCCATGACGTACGACGGCCCGTGGGCCATCCCGTCGTACGAGGACGCCGGCGTCCCCGTCGAGGTCGTGCCGATGCCGCCGCTCGCCGACGGCACCCCCTGGAGCGGTTTCATGGGCGTGCAGGGCGTGCTCCTCAACCAGTTCAGCCAGCAGAAGGTGCCCGCGGCGAACTTCGCCAAGTGGCTCACCCGCAAGGACGCGCAGGTTTCGCTCGCGCGCCTCTCGGGCCGCATCCCGGCCAGCCAGTCCGCGCTGAGCGAGGTGCAGGACGACCCCATCATCGCCGGCTACGGCAAGGCCCTACTCGACTCCGAGCCCATGCCGAACATCCCCGAGATGGGCCAGGTGTGGGGTCCGATGGGCAACGCGCTCACGGTCCTCACCGACAAGGCCGACACCGACGTCAGCGCCACGCTGAAGGACGCGGTGTCGCAGATCAAGGGGCAGTAGCGCCCGCGCACTGAACCGGAGAGCGACCAGGGCCGTACCGCGCCCTGGTCGCTCTCCCGTTGGGGCGGCGCAGGAGGGGTGAGGGCCATCGACCTGTCCCGATCGATCAAGGACTACCTGCCCGCGAGCCGCACGGCGGCTGGCGGGCTGCTGAAGTCGGTGCTGCTCCTGCTCGCGGCGCTGAGCGTGGCGAGCCTCGTCGGGACCGGCGGGTACCTGGCGCTCCGAGCGCTGGTCCCCGGCGTGGTACCGGTTTGGGTCGGCGTTCCCATCGGGATCGTGGCGCTGGTCCTGGAGCTGAGGTGGATCTCCCGGCGTTTCGCCTGGATGATGCCGTGGTTCTACCTGCTGCCGGCCATCGTGTTCCTCCTGGCCTTCACCTTCTTCCCGGTGGTGCTGACCGTCGTGCTGGCGTTCACGGACTACGCGGGCGTGCGCAACGGCCAGCTGAACGTAAGCAGCGAGACGGCGGTGGTCGCGGTCGACGGCGCCACGCTGAGCGTCGAGGACCCCCGCACGCTCGACTGCTCCGACCTGCGCCGCGGCTGCAACGGCGTGCGCGCCGAGGTGTACGCCAGCGCCACGCTCGCCGTCACCGCCAGTGCGGTCGATGGCAACCGCGTCACACTGTCCGACGAGCTCCCGTCGGGGCGCGAGGTGCGCAGCGTCGAGATGTTCCTGCCCGACCTCGGCTTCGACTTCGAGACCCGCGTCGAGGGCGTCGAAGGGCGCACGCTCGTGCTCGCGAAGGCGCCGCCGTTCCCTCCCGACCTCGAGCAGATCACCTTGCGGCTCGACCGCACGGCCCTCGCCCGCACCATCGTGCGGGAGCAGGGAGCGCTGCTCACGCTCGACGCGCCGCTCCCCGACGGCTTCGCTGCCACGGCCATCGCCCGTTACAACCAGTTCGGCTGGATCGGCGCGCGCAACTTCGCGCAGATCCTCGGGCGTGCGCCGAAGGCCCTGCTGCCCGTCTTCGCCTGGAACGTCGCCTTCGCGGTCCTGACGGTGCTCATCAACACGGCGGCCGGCGTGTTCCTGGCCGTCTTGCTGAACAATCCGGCGCTGCGGCTGCGCAACCTCTACCGGACGCTGCTGATCGTGCCGTGGGCGCTGCCCAACATCATCACGATCCAGGTGTGGCGCGGATTCCTCAACGAGAACTTCGGCGCCATCAACCGCCTGCTCATGCTGCTCGACATCACGAACTCGCCGATCAACTGGCTGCTCGGCGATGCCTGGGCCGCGAAGGCCGGCGTCCTGCTGGTGAACCTGTGGCTGGGGCTACCGTTCATGATGACCGCGACGCTCGGCGCGCTCTCCGCCATCCCACGCGAGCTGTACGAGGCGGCCCGCATCGATGGAGCCAGCCCCTGGCAGACCTTCTGGGGCGTCACGGGGCCGCTGCTGCGGACGGCGCTGGTCCCCATCACCCTCACGGGCTTCGCGTTCAACTTCAACAACTTCAACGTCATCTTCCTGCTCACCGACGGCGGGCCCCCCGTCGCGTGGGGCACCGCTACCGCGCGCGGCACCGACATCCTCATCAGCTGGGCGTACAACGAGGCCTTCCGTTCCCAGGGCGGCTACGCCTACGGGCTCGGCTCGGCCATCTCCATCCTGGTGTTCCTCATCACGCTGGCGGTGAGCCTCGTGAACTTCCGGGTCACGGGCGCACTGCGCGAGGAGGGAGTGGGCGCATGAGGGTCTCGGCACGCCACCTCGGTCTCATGGTGCTGGTCGCGCTCGCCTGCGCCGCCGCCGTCGTCGCGCTCGCGCTCACCTCCCCGGAGGTCGTGGTGCGAGAGCGCTTCCTGGTCATCCCCCACGGCTGGGCACGCTTCCTCGCCATGTTCGTGCTCGTCACCGGAGGCATCAGCCTCGTGGCCTATCTCTACGGCCGCGCCACGCGCCCGGCCCGCGCCGCGCAGTACGCGGTCACCGCCGGCACCCACCTGTTCATCTGGGTGTGCATCGTGCTCGTGTTCTACCCCGTCGTGTACCTGCTGGCGGTGTCGTTCAACCGCAACGACACCCTCGCCGGCGCCCTTCCCCGCGTGGGGAACCTGTTGGTGCGCTCCGGCGTCTTCCCCGACCCGGCCGACGTGTCCCTCGTGCAGTACGGCAAGGTGCTCGCCCAGACGCACGTGCCGTGGTACCAGGTGGCGTTCGCGGGCGTCATCCTCCTCGCCGTCGTCGGCCTCATCGCGGCCGCCGTCGCTCGCAGGTCGGGGGCCCAGCCGGCGCGCATCGAGCGCATCCAGCGCAACCTCGGCTGGACCATCTTCGTGGCGGCGGCGGTGCTCGTGGTGAGCGTCCGCCCCGGCCAGTTCTACGGCCTGGGCGCGAACGGAGACCACGTACCCGCAGGCATCGGCGGCATGGTCCCCCTGTACATCCGCAACACCTTGCTGGTGTCCGGCACCACCGGCGTATTCGCCGTGCTGCTGTCCACCACCGCCGGCTACGCCTTCTCGCGCATGCGCTTCGAGGGGCGGTACCAGACCCTGCTCACGTTCGTGTTCGTGCAGATGTTCCCGAGCTTCATGGCGCTCGTGGCCATCTTCTACCTGATGAGCTACCTCGATCTGCTCAACACCTTCCCCGGGCTCATCCTCGCCTACTCGGGGGGCGCCATCGCCTTCTCCTCGTGGATCTTCAAGGGCTACCTCGACAGCATCAGCCCGAGCCTCGAGGAGGCGGCCATGGTCGACGGCGCCACGCGCTGGGGCGCGTTCTGGCGCATCATCCTGCCCATCAGCGTGCCGATGTTGCTGTTCATCTTCCTGCTGCAGTTCATCAACACCTACAGCGAGTTCATCCTCGCGAACACGCTGCTGGTCGGGCAGGAGCATTGGACGGTGGGCGTCGGCCTGCGCAACTTCACGACCAACCAGTTCGCCACGCAGTGGGGAGCCATGGCGGCCGCCGCCGTACTGGGCAGCGTTCCGATCCTGGTGATCTTCTATGCGTTCCAGGACGCGCTGACGGGGCAGTACCAGACCGGCGGCGTGAAGGGCTGAGGAGCCACCGCGCGGCGCTCCGAGGTGCGAGCGCCGCGGCCCGTTGGGGCCAACGTCCCTCCTGGGCGCGCGAAGCGCCGTGGTACGCTGTCGCCCGGTGAACAGGTTCGACGCCCTCGGATACGGCACACACCTCATTCTCGATGGGTTCAGGGCGGATGCGCCCAGCCTGGAGCGCGCCGCGCTCATCGACGAGGTCGTGCGGGAGCTCGGGGCGCGCCTCGAGAGCGGCGCGGCGGGTGACACCTTGGTGTTGCACGTCGACGACGGCGCGTTGCGAGGGTACAGCGCGGCGCTGGTGCAGGGCGAGTCCCATCTGTGCGTCCACACCTTCCCGGCGCTCCACAAGCTGACGCTGGAGGCGTTCAGCACGCGCAGCCTGCCGGTGGACACGTTCTCCAGCGTGTTCCGGCACCGCTTCGACGTGGGCCGTACCGAGAGCCAGGTGCATGGTCGCAGCCGCTTGCTGCCCACCGCGCCGGACGCGCTGGAGCGGGTCTTGCGGGGCGACCGCGACTACGCCCGGTTGCGCCTGCGCGACCTGCTCACCGCCTGACGCGACCGCCGGACCCGAGTGTCCGGCGCGGCCGCGACGCACGCCCCGAGGGGCGCGGGAGGTGCAGCATGCCCGAGTTCGTCCTGGCCCTGGACCAGGGAACCACCAGCTCGCGGGCGATTCTGTTCGACGCCGGCGGACGCGTGCGGGCGCAGGCACAGAAGGAGTTCGAGCAGATCTTCCCCGAGCCCGGATGGGTCGAGCACGATCCCCTGGACATCTGGTCGAGCCAATCGGCGGTCGCCTCGGAGGTGCTGGCGCGCGCCGGCGCGTCGGCGGCCGACGTCGCGGCCGTCGGCATCGCCAACCAGCGCGAGACCACCGTGGTGTGGGACCGAGCGACGCTCCGGCCCATCTGCAACGCCATCGTGTGGCAAGACCGCCGCACCGCCGGCTACATCGACGGCCTGCGCGCCGACGGGCTAGCCGACGCGGTGCAGCGGCGAACGGGTCTCGTGCTGGACGCCTATTTCTCCGCCAGCAAGCTCGTCTGGATCCTGGATCACGTGGACGGCGCGCGCGAGCGCGCCGAGCGCGGAGACCTCGCGTTCGGAACCGTCGACAGCTGGCTCGTCGCGCGCCTCACCGGCGGCGCGACACACGTCACCGACGTCACGAACGCGTGCCGCACGATGCTGTTCAACATCCATGAGCTCGATTGGGATCAGGAGATGCTCGAGCGGCTCCGCATCCCGCGCGCGCTCCTGCCCGAGATCCGCTCCTCGTCCGAGATCTACGCCCACGTTGCCGGCGGAGCGCTCGACGGCGTGCCTATCGCCGGCATCGCCGGCGATCAGCAGGCGGCCACCTTCGGGCAGACCTGCTTCGAGCCCGGCCAGGGGAAGAACACCTACGGCACGGGTTGCTTCCTGGTGCTCAACACCGGGCCGCAGCCGGTCGCCTCGAAGCAGAACCTGCTCACCACCGTGGCGTGGCGGCAGGGCGGCGCCGTCGATTACGCCCTGGAAGGCAGCATCTTCATCGCCGGCGCGGTGGTGCAGTGGCTGCGCGACGGCCTCGGCATCATCCGCCGAGCCGAGGAGGTCGAGGCCCTTGCGAGCAGCGTGCCGGACAACGGCGGCGTCTACCTCGTGCCGGCCTTCGCCGGTCTGGGCGCGCCCCACTGGGACGCGTACGCCCGCGGCGCCCTGTTCGGCCTCACGCGCGGCTCCACGGCCGGCCACATCGCGCGTGCGGCGCTCGAGGGGATCGCGTACCAGGTGGCCGACGTCGTGCGCGCCATGGAGGCCGACAGCGGGATCGCGATGAAGGAGCTGCGCGTCGACGGAGGGGCGGCCCGCAACGACCTGCTCCTGCAGTTCCAGGCCGACGTCCTGGGCGTCCCCGTGGTGCGCCCCAAGATCACCGAGACCACGGCGCTGGGCGCGGCCTACCTCGCCGGGCTGGCGGTCGGCTTCTGGCCGGGCCGCGACGCGCTGGTGCGCCAGTGGCAGGTCGATCGGCGCTTCGAGCCGAGCATGGACGACGCACGCCGCCGGGAGCTCCTGGCGGGATGGCAGCGCGCCTTGGAGCGCGCGAAAGGTTGGGTGGACGCGTGAAACCGGAGTGGCCCACGAGGGAGGCGCAGATCGAGACGCTGCGCGGCACGGTCGAGCCGTTCGACCTGGTAGTGGTGGGGGGCGGCGCCACCGGCGCCGGGGTCGCGCTCGACGCGGCCACCCGCGGACTGCGCGTCGCGCTGGTCGAACGCGACGACTTCTCGGCCGGCACCAGCAGCCGCAGCACCAAGCTCATCCATGGTGGCGTGCGTTACCTGGAGAAGGCCGTCAAGCAGTTCGACCGGTCGCAGTTCAACCTCGTGCGCGATGCGCTGAAGGAGCGCGCCGTGCTGCTGCGCATCGCGCCGCACCTCAGCAACCCTCTTCCCCTGGTGACGCCTCTGTACAACTGGCTCGAGGTGCCGTACTTCATGACGGGCCTGAAGCTGTACGACTGGCTCGCGGGACGCGCGAACCTCCATCCGAGCCGGTTCGTGGACGCCAAGGAGGCGCTCCAGCGCTTCCCGATGCTGAACCCGGACGGTCTGCGCGGCGGGATCGTCTACTACGACGGCCAGTTCGACGACGCGCGCATGAACGTCGCCATCGCGTTGACCGCGGCCCGGGAGGGCGCCGTGGTCGCCAACCACGTGGAGGTCGAGGAGCTGCTCAAGGAAGGCGATAAGGTACGCGGCGTGCGCGTTCGCGACCGCATCGGCGGGAGCGCCTTCGAGATCCGGGGACGGATCGTGGTGAACGCCACCGGGCCGTACGCCGACGACATCCGGCGGATGGACGACCCTGCGGTGAGCCCCATGCTCAGCGCCAGCTCCGGCGCGCACATCGTGCTGGACCATCGCTTCTCGCCCCCGGGGACCGGATTGCTCATCCCGCAGACGGAGGACGGCCGCGTGCTCTTCCTGCTGCCTTGGTTGGGGCACACGCTGGTCGGGACCACCGACAATCCCGCCGCCATCGAGGAGCACCCGCGCGCCACCGAGGAGGAGATCGCCTACATCCTTCGTCACGTCCACAAGTACTTCTCGGTGCCGGTGGAGCGCTCCGACGTTCTGGCCTCCTGGTCCGGCCTCCGGCCGCTCGTTTCGAACCCGAACGCCGCCGACACGGCAAAGCTCTCGCGCGACCACGTGATCAACGTGAGCGACGGCGAGCTCCTCACCATCGCCGGCGGCAAGTGGACGACCTACCGGAAGATGGCGCTCGACGTGGTCGATGAGGCCGTGCGCTTAGGTGACCTGGAACCCGCCTGTCCGAGCGCGACGGAGACGACCCTTCTCATGGGCGGCGCCGACTACAGCGCTCAGGGGGCCGGCGCGTTGCAGGAGCGTTTCGGGCTCGCGGCCGATGTCGCCAGCTACCTCAATCGCTCCTACGGCGGCCACGCTCCCGAGGTCGCCGCGATCGCGGCGCAAGGACCCGGCGACCGCCTCGCGCAGGGGCACGCCAACCTCGGCGCAGAGGCGGTGTACGCCGCACGCCACGAGTACGCGCGCAGCACCGTCGACGTCCTGTGGCGACGCACGCGCCTCGCGTTCCTCGACGCCGAGGCGGCACGCAGCGCGATCCCGCGGGTGTCGGAGCTGCTCGCCGCCGAGCTCGGCTGGTCGGCCGAACGCGCGCGGGAGGACCTGGAGGCCGCCGAGGCCTACCTCGGTTGATCGGCGGGAACCCCGTATCCTTGGGCCGGCCGCCCCGCGGGCGGCCGGCCTACGCGCCGGGATGGCGAAACGGTAGACGCAGCAGACTTAAAA
>CAWCUY010000017.1:0-132713 GCA_963798895.1 uncultured Trueperaceae bacterium
CCCCCACCCGGCGTGCCCGGCGACGTCTTCTCCACGCTGCCGGCGCGGCTCGACGTGCCGGCGGCCGCGAGGACGCTGAGGCAGGCGCGAGCCGCGGGGCTCCGGGTCCTGACCCTCGGGGGCCCGGGCTTCCCGCGCGCCCTCGCGCGGCGCCAGGAGCGCGCGCTGCCCACGGTGCTGTACGTGCACGGGGAGCTGGGGCACGGGATGCACGGCACGGTCGGGGCCCTGCGTGCGCGGCGGTCGTCGGCACGAGGCGCGCCACCGACCGGGGCCTCTCCCTGGCACGGGCGCTGGCGTTCGAGCTGGCGGCGCTGGACGTGGCCGTGGTGTCGGGGCTCGCCCTGGGCATCGACACCGCGGCGCACGAGGGCGCGCTCGCGGGCGGCGGGCCGACCGTGGCCGTGCTGGGCAGCGGCCACGGCCACCTGCACCCGCGCAGCAACGCCGCCCTGGCGCGACGGATCGTCACGCGCGGCGGCGCCGTACTCAGCGAGTACCCGCCGGACACCGCGCCGGAGCCCTTCCGCTTCCCCGATCGCAACCGCATCATCAGCGCGATGAGCCGGATCACGGTGGTGGTGGAGGCGCCGCGCAGGTCCGGCGCGCTGCTCACGGCGTTGGCGGCGAACGATCAGGGGCGGACGGTGCTGGCCGCGCCCGGCCGCCCGGGAGATCCGTTCAGCGCCGGCGCGAACCGCCTCATCGCCGACGGCGGCGCGGGCCTGCTCGCCGATCTCGAGGACGCCCTGTGCCACTTCAGGGCCGGTGCTCCGCGGCGAGCCGGCACCGAAGCGCGCGCACGCACCGACACCCATCCCGGGCCCGCCGCGGACGCCGGGACCGGCGGTGCCACCGCGGGGCCCGACCGGGTCGACGCCGACCCCCTCCTGGCCGCCCTCGGGGCGCGCGACGAGCCTACGCTCGACGCGCTGGCCGCCGCGGTCGGGCGCCCACCGCACGAGCTGCTGGGGCGGCTGGTGGAGTCGAGCTCGCCGGCCGCGTCGAGCGCACCGCCGCGGGCCGCTTCCGCTTGCGTCGGCGGGCCTGAGGGGACCGGGTCCACGCGCCTCATGCACGGGCGTCCCGGGAACCGCTAGACTCGAATCATGCCCAACCCGGGATGCTCGAGCGCTCCGGCGCACCGTCGCGCGCTCCCGCGTTCGGGCACGGCACCATGTACCTAGGGGGTTCCACCTTGAGACGTTTCCTCGTCACGCTCGCCATCCTCGCCACCGTTGCCGGCGTCGCCTTCGGTCAGGGCCTCACCGTCTGGACCACCTTCAGCGACCAGAGCCTCGACTGGCTCCGCGGCGAAGCAGGCTCCTTCAGCAGCGCCTTCGACGTTCCCATCGACATCGTTCGACTCGACGTCAACGAGCTGAAGCAGCAGGCCCTGTTGAGCGCACCGCAGGGCGAGGCGGGCGACCTGTTCGTCGGCGTGCCGCACGACCAGGTGGCCGAGATGGCCGCCGGCGGCATCCTCGCCGACATGACCAGCTACGCCACGGCCAAGTACCTGGACGATCTTGGCTCGCAGGCGCGGCTCGCCTACACTTTCGCGGGCAAGCTCTTCGGGCTGCCGATGTTCGTCGAGGGTCCCGCGCTGATCGTGAACACCGACCTGGTCCCGCAGATCCCCGCCACCTACGAGGACCTCGTGGCGCTCGCGAAGTCGTTGACCACCGCCGACCAGTTCGGCTTCATGTACGACCTCAACAACTTCTACTACTCCTACGCGTGGCTCCACACCTACGGCGGGTACGTCTTCGGGCGCGACGCCCAGGGCAGCCTCGATCCGAGCGACATCGGGCTGGACAACGAGGGTGCGGTGGCCGGCGCGAAGGCGATCCAGGGGCTTCGCTTCGACAGCCAGCTCATCCCGTCCGGCACCACCTACGACGTGGCCAAGGGCCTCTTCGTCGACGGCGCGCTGGCCATGACGTACGACGGCCCGTGGGCCATCCCGTCGTACGAGGACGCCGGCGTCCCCGTCGAGGTCGTGCCGATGCCGCCGCTCGCCGACGGCACCCCCTGGAGCGGTTTCATGGGCGTGCAGGGCGTGCTCCTCAACCAGTTCAGCCAGCAGAAGGTGCCCGCGGCGAACTTCGCCAAGTGGCTCACCCGCAAGGACGCGCAGGTTTCGCTCGCGCGCCTCTCGGGCCGCATCCCGGCCAGCCAGTCCGCGCTGAGCGAGGTGCAGGACGACCCCATCATCGCCGGCTACGGCAAGGCCCTACTCGACTCCGAGCCCATGCCGAACATCCCCGAGATGGGCCAGGTGTGGGGTCCGATGGGCAACGCGCTCACGGTCCTCACCGACAAGGCCGACACCGACGTCAGCGCCACGCTGAAGGACGCGGTGTCGCAGATCAAGGGGCAGTAGCGCCCGCGCACTGAACCGGAGAGCGACCAGGGCCGTACCGCGCCCTGGTCGCTCTCCCGTTGGGGCGGCGCAGGAGGGGTGAGGGCCATCGACCTGTCCCGATCGATCAAGGACTACCTGCCCGCGAGCCGCACGGCGGCTGGCGGGCTGCTGAAGTCGGTGCTGCTCCTGCTCGCGGCGCTGAGCGTGGCGAGCCTCGTCGGGACCGGCGGGTACCTGGCGCTCCGAGCGCTGGTCCCCGGCGTGGTACCGGTTTGGGTCGGCGTTCCCATCGGGATCGTGGCGCTGGTCCTGGAGCTGAGGTGGATCTCCCGGCGTTTCGCCTGGATGATGCCGTGGTTCTACCTGCTGCCGGCCATCGTGTTCCTCCTGGCCTTCACCTTCTTCCCGGTGGTGCTGACCGTCGTGCTGGCGTTCACGGACTACGCGGGCGTGCGCAACGGCCAGCTGAACGTAAGCAGCGAGACGGCGGTGGTCGCGGTCGACGGCGCCACGCTGAGCGTCGAGGACCCCCGCACGCTCGACTGCTCCGACCTGCGCCGCGGCTGCAACGGCGTGCGCGCCGAGGTGTACGCCAGCGCCACGCTCGCCGTCACCGCCAGTGCGGTCGATGGCAACCGCGTCACACTGTCCGACGAGCTCCGTCGGGGCGCGAGGTGCGCAGCGTCGAGATGTTCCTGCCCGACCTCGGCTTCGACTTCGAGACCCGCGTCGAGGGCGTCGAAGGGCGCACGCTCGTGCTCGCGAAGGCGCCGCCGTTCCCTCCCGACCTCGAGCAGATCACCTTGCGGCTCGACCGCACGGCCCTCGCCCGCACCATCGTGCGGGAGCAGGGAGCGCTGCTCACGCTCGACGCGCCGCTCCCCGACGGCTTCGCTGCCACGGCCATCGCCCGTTACAACCAGTTCGGCTGGATCGGCGCGCGCAACTTCGCGCAGATCCTCGGGCGTGCGCCGAAGGCCCTGCTGCCCGTCTTCGCCTGGAACGTCGCCTTCGCGGTCCTGACGGTGCTCATCAACACGGCGGCCGGCGTGTTCCTGGCCGTCTTGCTGAACAATCCGGCGCTGCGGCTGCGCAACCTCTACCGGACGCTGCTGATCGTGCCGTGGGCGCTGCCCAACATCATCACGATCCAGGTGTGGCGCGGATTCCTCAACGAGAACTTCGGCGCCATCAACCGCCTGCTCATGCTGCTCGACATCACGAACTCGCCGATCAACTGGCTGCTCGGCGATGCCTGGGCCGCGAAGGCCGGCGTCCTGCTGGTGAACCTGTGGCTGGGGCTACCGTTCATGATGACCGCGACGCTCGGCGCGCTCTCCGCCATCCCACGCGAGCTGTACGAGGCGGCCCGCATCGATGGAGCCAGCCCCTGGCAGACCTTCTGGGGCGTCACGGGGCCGCTGCTGCGGACGGCGCTGGTCCCCATCACCCTCACGGGCTTCGCGTTCAACTTCAACAACTTCAACGTCATCTTCCTGCTCACCGACGGCGGGCCCCCCGTCGCGTGGGGCACCGCTACCGCGCGCGGCACCGACATCCTCATCAGCTGGGCGTACAACGAGGCCTTCCGTTCCCAGGGCGGCTACGCCTACGGGCTCGGCTCGGCCATCTCCATCCTGGTGTTCCTCATCACGCTGGCGGTGAGCCTCGTGAACTTCCGGGTCACGGGCGCACTGCGCGAGGAGGGAGTGGGCGCATGAGGGTCTCGGCACGCCACCTCGGTCTCATGGTGCTGGTCGCGCTCGCCTGCGCCGCCGCCGTCGTCGCGCTCGCGCTCACCTCCCCGGAGGTCGTGGTGCGAGAGCGCTTCCTGGTCATCCCCCACGGCTGGGCACGCTTCCTCGCCATGTTCGTGCTCGTCACCGGAGGCATCAGCCTCGTGGCCTATCTCTACGGCCGCGCCACGCGCCCGGCCCGCGCCGCGCAGTACGCGGTCACCGCCGGCACCCACCTGTTCATCTGGGTGTGCATCGTGCTCGTGTTCTACCCCGTCGTGTACCTGCTGGCGGTGTCGTTCAACCGCAACGACACCCTCGCCGGCGCCCTTCCCCGCGTGGGGAACCTGTTGGTGCGCTCCGGCGTCTTCCCCGACCCGGCCGACGTGTCCCTCGTGCAGTACGGCAAGGTGCTCGCCCAGACGCACGTGCCGTGGTACCAGGTGGCGTTCGCGGGCGTCATCCTCCTCGCCGTCGTCGGCCTCATCGCGGCCGCCGTCGCTCGCAGGTCGGGGGCCCAGCCGGCGCGCATCGAGCGCATCCAGCGCAACCTCGGCTGGACCATCTTCGTGGCGGCGGCGGTGCTCGTGGTGAGCGTCCGCCCCGGCCAGTTCTACGGCCTGGGCGCGAACGGAGACCACGTACCCGCAGGCATCGGCGGCATGGTCCCCCTGTACATCCGCAACACCTTGCTGGTGTCCGGCACCACCGGCGTATTCGCCGTGCTGCTGTCCACCACCGCCGGCTACGCCTTCTCGCGCATGCGCTTCGAGGGGCGGTACCAGACCCTGCTCACGTTCGTGTTCGTGCAGATGTTCCCGAGCTTCATGGCGCTCGTGGCCATCTTCTACCTGATGAGCTACCTCGATCTGCTCAACACCTTCCCCGGGCTCATCCTCGCCTACTCGGGGGGCGCCATCGCCTTCTCCTCGTGGATCTTCAAGGGCTACCTCGACAGCATCAGCCCGAGCCTCGAGGAGGCGGCCATGGTCGACGGCGCCACGCGCTGGGGCGCGTTCTGGCGCATCATCCTGCCCATCAGCGTGCCGATGTTGCTGTTCATCTTCCTGCTGCAGTTCATCAACACCTACAGCGAGTTCATCCTCGCGAACACGCTGCTGGTCGGGCAGGAGCATTGGACGGTGGGCGTCGGCCTGCGCAACTTCACGACCAACCAGTTCGCCACGCAGTGGGGAGCCATGGCGGCCGCCGCCGTACTGGGCAGCGTTCCGATCCTGGTGATCTTCTATGCGTTCCAGGACGCGCTGACGGGGCAGTACCAGACCGGCGGCGTGAAGGGCTGAGGAGCCACCGCGCGGCGCTCCGAGGTGCGAGCGCCGCGGCCCGTTGGGGCCAACGTCCCTCCTGGGCGCGCGAAGCGCCGTGGTACGCTGTCGCCCGGTGAACAGGTTCGACGCCCTCGGATACGGCACACACCTCATTCTCGATGGGTTCAGGGCGGATGCGCCCAGCCTGGAGCGCGCCGCGCTCATCGACGAGGTCGTGCGGGAGCTCGGGGCGCGCCTCGAGAGCGGCGCGGCGGGTGACACCTTGGTGTTGCACGTCGACGACGGCGCGTTGCGAGGGTACAGCGCGGCGCTGGTGCAGGGCGAGTCCCATCTGTGCGTCCACACCTTCCCGGCGCTCCACAAGCTGACGCTGGAGGCGTTCAGCACGCGCAGCCTGCCGGTGGACACGTTCTCCAGCGTGTTCCGGCACCGCTTCGACGTGGGCCGTACCGAGAGCCAGGTGCATGGTCGCAGCCGCTTGCTGCCCACCGCGCCGGACGCGCTGGAGCGGGTCTTGCGGGGCGACCGCGACTACGCCCGGTTGCGCCTGCGCGACCTGCTCACCGCCTGACGCGACCGCCGGACCCGAGTGTCCGGCGCGGCCGCGACGCACGCCCCGAGGGGCGCGGGAGGTGCAGCATGCCCGAGTTCGTCCTGGCCCTGGACCAGGGAACCACCAGCTCGCGGGCGATTCTGTTCGACGCCGGCGGACGCGTGCGGGCGCAGGCGCAGAAGGAGTTCGAGCAGATCTTCCCCGAGCCCGGATGGGTCGAGCACGATCCCCTGGACATCTGGTCGAGCCAATCGGCGGTCGCCTCGGAGGTGCTGGCGCGCGCCGGCGCGTCGGCGGCCGACGTCGCGGCCGTCGGCATCGCCAACCAGCGCGAGACCACCGTGGTGTGGGACCGAGCGACGCTCCGGCCCATCTGCAACGCCATCGTGTGGCAAGACCGCCGCACCGCCGGCTACATCGACGGCCTGCGCGCCGACGGGCTAGCCGACACGGTGCAGCGGCGAACGGGTCTCGTGCTGGACGCCTATTTCTCCGCCAGCAAGCTCGTCTGGATCCTGGATCACGTGGACGGCGCGCGCGAGCGCGCCGAGCGCGGAGAGCTCGCGTTCGGAACCGTCGACAGCTGGCTCGTCGCGCGCCTCACCGGCGGCGCGACACACGTCACCGACGTCACGAACGCGTGCCGCACGATGCTGTTCAACATCCATGAGCTCGATTGGGATCAGGAGATGCTCGAGCGGCTCCGCATCCCGCGCGCGCTCCTGCCCGAGATCCGCTCCTCGTCCGAGATCTACGCCCACGTGGCCGGCGGAGCGCTCGACGGCGTGCCTATCGCCGGCATCGCCGGCGATCAGCAGGCGGCCACCTTCGGGCAGACCTGCTTCGAGCCCGGCCAGGGGAAGAACACCTACGGCACGGGTTGCTTCCTGGTGCTCAACACCGGGCCGCAGCCGGTCGCCTCGAAGCAGAACCTGCTCACCACGGTGGCGTGGCGGCAGGGCGGCGCCGTCGATTACGCCCTGGAAGGCAGCATCTTCATCGCCGGCGCGGTGGTGCAGTGGCTGCGCGACGGCCTCGGCATCATCCGCCGAGCCGAGGAGGTCGAGGCCCTTGCGAGCAGCGTGCCGGACAACGGCGGCGTCTACCTCGTGCCGGCCTTCGCCGGTCTGGGCGCGCCCCACTGGGACGCGTACGCCCGCGGCGCCCTGTTCGGCCTCACGCGCGGCTCCACGGCCGGCCACATCGCGCGTGCGGCGCTCGAGGGGATCGCGTACCAGGTGGCCGACGTCGTGCGCGCCATGGAGGCCGACAGCGGGATCGCGATGAAGGAGCTGCGCGTCGACGGAGGGGCGGCCCGCAACGACCTGCTCCTGCAGTTCCAGGCCGACGTCCTGGGCGTCCCCGTGGTGCGCCCCAAGATCACCGAGACCACGGCGCTGGGCGCGGCCTACCTCGCCGGGCTGGCGGTCGGCTTCTGGCCGGGCCGCGACGCGCTGGTGCGCCAGTGGCAGGTCGATCGGCGCTTCGAGCCGAGCATGGACGACGCACGCCGCCGGGAGCTCCTGGCGGGATGGCAGCGCGCCTTGGAGCGCGCGAAAGGTTGGGTGGACGCGTGAAACCGGAGTGGCCCACGAGGGAGGCGCAGATCGAGACGCTGCGCGGCACGGTCGAGCCGTTCGACCTGGTAGTGGTGGGGGGCGGCGCCACCGGCGCCGGGGTCGCGCTCGACGCGGCCACCCGCGGACTGCGCGTCGCGCTGGTCGAACGCGACGACTTCTCGGCCGGCACCAGCAGCCGCAGCACCAAGCTCATCCATGGTGGCGTGCGTTACCTGGAGAAGGCCGTCAAGCAGTTCGACCGGTCGCAGTTCAACCTCGTGCGCGATGCGCTGAAGGAGCGCGCCGTGCTGCTGCGCATCGCGCCGCACCTCAGCAACCCTCTTCCCCTGGTGACGCCTCTGTACAACTGGCTCGAGGTGCCGTACTTCATGACGGGCCTGAAGCTGTACGACTGGCTCGCGGGACGCGCGAACCTCCATCCGAGCCGGTTCGTGGACGCCAAGGAGGCGCTCCAGCGCTTCCCGATGCTGAACCCGGACGGTCTGCGCGGCGGGATCGTCTACTACGACGGCCAGTTCGACGACGCGCGCATGAACGTCGCCATCGCGTTGACCGCGGCCCGGGAGGGCGCCGTGGTCGCCAACCACGTGGAGGTCGAGGAGCTGCTCAAGGAAGGCGATAAGGTACGCGGCGTGCGCGTTCGCGACCGCATCGGCGGGAGCGCCTTCGAGATCCGGGGACGGATCGTGGTGAACGCCACCGGGCCGTACGCCGACGACATCCGGCGGATGGACGACCCTGCGGTGAGCCCCATGCTCAGCGCCAGCTCCGGCGCGCACATCGTGCTGGACCATCGCTTCTCGCCCCCGGGGACCGGATTGCTCATCCCGCAGACGGAGGACGGCCGCGTGCTCTTCCTGCTGCCTTGGTTGGGGCACACGCTGGTCGGGACCACCGACAATCCCGCCGCCATCGAGGAGCACCCGCGCGCCACCGAGGAGGAGATCGCCTACATCCTTCGTCACGTCCACAAGTACTTCTCGGTGCCGGTGGAGCGCTCCGACGTTCTGGCCTCCTGGTCCGGCCTCCGGCCGCTCGTTTCGAACCCGAACGCCGCCGACACGGCAAAGCTCTCGCGCGACCACGTGATCAACGTGAGCGACGGCGAGCTCCTCACCATCGCCGGCGGCAAGTGGACGACCTACCGGAAGATGGCGCTCGACGTGGTCGATGAGGCCGTGCGCTTAGGTGACCTGGAACCCGCCTGTCCGAGCGCGACGGAGACGACCCTTCTCATGGGCGGCGCCGACTACAGCGCTCAGGGGGCCGGCGCGTTGCAGGAGCGTTTCGGGCTCGCGGCCGATGTCGCCAGCTACCTCAATCGCTCCTACGGCGGCCACGCTCCCGAGGTCGCCGCGATCGCGGCGCAAGGACCCGGCGACCGCCTCGCGCAGGGGCACGCCAACCTCGGCGCAGAGGCGGTGTACGCCGCACGCCACGAGTACGCGCGCAGCACCGTCGACGTCCTGTGGCGACGCACGCGCCTCGCGTTCCTCGACGCCGAGGCGGCACGCAGCGCGATCCCGCGGGTGTCGGAGCTGCTCGCCGCCGAGCTCGGCTGGTCGGCCGAACGCGCGCGGGAGGACCTGGAGGCCGCCGAGGCCTACCTCGGTTGATCGGCGGGAACCCCGTATCCTTGGGCCGGCCGCCCCGCGGGCGGCCGGCCTACGCGCCGGGATGGCGAAACGGTAGACGCAGCAGACTTAAAATCTGCAGCCCTCGCGGGCGTGCGGGTTCGACTCCCGCTCCCGGCACCACGCGCAGCACAGCGTTTCGAGGGGTCGGGACACGTCGGGCTCAGCGTGCCCGCGGTTTCCCGCCGAGCGATCTTCCCGCCGCGCGCACGAACGCGTACGCGCCGCGGCGCATCGCTTCCTCTCGAGCCGGCTCCAGGCCCCAACCCGCCAGCTTGCGGGCCGCGGCGGCCCCGATGGCGATCTCCCACAGGACCCGTCGGCGCGGATCGAGCGGGTGGTGCCGCTCGTAGGTCGCGGTGAACCGCTGCATCGCGGCCGGTCCGAACGCCCACAGCAGCTCGAGACGGCAGCCGGCCACGTCGGCCGCGGGATCGCCGAGCGCGGCATCCTCCCAATCGAGGACGGCCGCCAGGCGGCCGCGTTGCCACAGCAGGTTGCCGGGCCAGAAATCCCCGTGGAGCAACGCCGGCCGGTCCCGGTACCGGCTCTCGGTCTCTCGACGGAGCCGGACTCGAAGGGCACGCCATGCCGGATCCTCGGGCAGGTCGAAGAACACGTCGCGAAGGGGGTCGACGCGCACGGGCAGGTCGGGGACGGCGCCGGTGGGCAGGTGGTGGAGGCGCGCGAGCGTACCCGCGGCGAGGTCCAACGACGCGCCCAGGGCTTCGCCCACGATGTCGGTGGATCCGTCGACGAAGGCGGTCACCAGGAACGGCGCCGGCGGCGACGGACCTGTCGTGACCAGAAGGAGGGGCTCGGGCACGGGAAAGCCCAGCCGGTACAGAGCGCTCACGAGCTCGTGCTCCGTGGCGACCGCCCGCCGTCGTCGCGCCGCGGGCTTCCCCTCGCCTGGCCTGCGGACCACCACGGTGCGCCGCTGCCCGTCGCTTCCTTCCAACTGGAGCGCGTGCACGTCCGAGGCCACGCCGCCCGGCAATGGCCACGCGGCGACCACGCGTCCGCCGGGCAACAGGCGCCGAGCCGAGGCAAACCGCGCCTCGGACGGGTTCAGCTCGCCGATGGCGAGCCGGCCGCCGGGTCCGGCGGCAACGCGAGGGCCCAGCATACGGCGAAGGACCCCTGGCTCCCCTTCGCGTGCCGGGCATGGGCATGTGTGGACGACCTAAACACCCTCCTGCCCAGAATATGGCATGCTCGTGGTTGCGCCGGCCCTGCTGCCCCCCACAGCAGGTCGGCGCCTTTCATTGCTCGCGTCGCTCCGATGTCGACGGCCGGCGGGTCGTCGACAACCGATTGGTGCACCGCCACGCTTTCTTGCGGGCGTGCATGACGCACAATGGAGGTGTGCCGGAACTGCCCCCCACAGTTCCGGCACCTTCCTGTGCACGTCTTGCCGACGATAAGAAGTCTGTAAGACCCCGCCTGCTACATCTGTAGGCATCGTGATGCCCGCGTCCTCCCATCCCCACATCCCCTCGGGCGACCATGCGCTGTGCCCAACGTGCGGCGGCACCAGCGTCCGGATCACCACGTCGATCGAGGTCAGCTACGACGTCGTCTTCGAAACCAACGCGCGCGACTTCCTAGTGGTCGACGAGGTGCTCGGCGACGCCATGTGGGACGCGGAAACGCCGGTCGTCTGCCCGCGATGCGGGTGGCACGGGACGGTCGCCGAACTGCGCTACCGCGGCGATGGACGGCTGACCGTCGTTTCCTGAGCGTTCCCCACGGGGCGCCTGCGGCTCGGCGCCGAGCACGACCTCCGTTCGTCGACAACCGCCGCGCGCTGCCGGCATGCCCCAGAAGAAACCCGGCATCTACGACCTGGCTGCGCCGCCACCGAACAGCCGCTCGAATCCCGTGTACGCCGTGCGCTCGGCGGACGAGGTCGGTCCGCGGCGCCCGCCGACGGCGTGGCGGTCACGACGCCACGTCCGTAGTAGATGCACGAGCACGCGACCTGGCCCGTCCGTGGGCCGATGTAGATGGGGAAGCAGTGCTTGCGCACCGCGAGAATGAAGCGTACCCCCCTAGGATCACGCGCTTCCGGTCGAGGAGATTCAAGACGCCTTCCCCCTTCACGCGTTGTGGCTTCGTTGCGTGGGGGCGATGCGCAGGCCGCCAGGCCACGCAACGGAGATGTCGGTGGCTTCAGGATTCCCTGGCCGACTCGGCTTGACGACGCGCGATCATGGGGTGAGGCAACGAGAAACCTGAGCCAACCGACGGCTTGCCTGCGGTCTCATGAGGAGGCCTTCGGAGCAAGTGCAACATTATCCACCCGCCCGAGGTGCGCTTCTTGAGCGTCCGGAGCCGCGCGGTCGCCCGGCCGTTCGCCGCGCCCTCGCGTCGGGCGGCGGTGCTCGGTCGCGTACGCGCGAAGCCACGACCGCGCCCCCTCCGGAAGCGAGCGGGACGCACCCTCGGTCCCGAGAAGTGCGCCCCTGACAGTGGATGGTAGCGATGCGGGGACTCGAACCCCGGACCTCACGATTATGAGTCGTGCGCTCTAACCAGCTGAGCTACATCGCCGTGGTCGGGTGGCGCCTGGCGCCTGTGACGGCGCGGGTGCCGGACCGCCCGAGCGCCGAGTATAGCGCGCGCCGTCCTGCGGCGACAAGGCGGCCCTTCGGCGGCAGCGGCGGCGAAGGGCCCGCTCACGCCGTGTCGGCGACGAGCCGGAGCGCGGCACCCGAGGGCTCGAGCAGCGTCGCCGACCGGCCGCCGTCCGAGGTGGCGGCCGCCACGCCGATCGCGCTCAGCCGCGCCACGGCCGCCGCCACGTCGCGCGCCGAGGGGACGCGAAGGTCGAACCCGCGCAGGCCCAGCGCGCCTTCCGGCGAAGGCGACGCGCGGCGCGTTCCCGCCATGTCGCCGTCCCGCGCGTCCGGATCCCGCGCGTCCGGATTCCGCGTGCTCGCGCTCCTCGTGTCCGGTCCCCGTGTGCCGGGTCCTCCCGTGTTCGCCGTCCGTGGTTCCTGTCCCCCCGTGTTCTGCAGCCTTGTGCCAGCCGCCCGTGTGTTCTCGACCCGTGTGTTCAGGCCCCGCGTGTTCAGCCCCCACGTGTTCAAGCCCACGTGATGGTGGTAGCCGCCCGCCGCGTAGAACAGCGCCCCCGGGTAGGCGTCGGTCGTGAGCGCGAAACCGACGCCCTCCCCGTACAGGCGGCCCGCGGCGGCGAGGTCGGGTACCTGAAGGTGGAGGTGCCCGACGACGGTCCCCGGCGGAACGCCGCGCCAGGCGCCCCGGGCGGCCGCCAACAAGCCGTCGCCGTCCAGTGCTTCGGTGATCATGCGCACCCGCGTACCGTCGCGCGCCCAGCTCGAGCGCGGACGGTCGCGGTACACCTCCAGCCCGTTCCCCTCCGGGTCGGCCAGGTACACGGCCTCGCTCACGCCGTGGTCGGCCGCGCCGTGCAGCCGCACGCCGGCGTCCACCGCATGGCGCAACCACGCGCCGAGGGCGGCGCGGTCGGGCAGGAGGACGGCCACGTGGTACAGGCCGGGCGTGCCTCGTTCCCGGGCGGGAGCGGCGGAACGCTCGAGCCGCAGCCACGCCGCCTCGGGCGTCCCGAGCTCCGCCACCTGCCCATCGAGAACGTGCGCGACCAGCCCGAGCGTTCGCCGGTAGAACGCCGCGACACCGTCCAGGTCGCGGACGGCGAGCGTGACGCGGCCGATGCGGGTCGCCGCGGGCAGCGCCGCGGCGGAGCCGTCGACGCCCGCCGTGGGCGCGGCTTCCTCGGGCGTCAGCTCGCCTGGTTCCATGCTTAGACGACGCTACGGCCTGCGGCGCGCGCCCGGGCCGGCGCGCGCGACACGCCTCCCGGCGGCCCGGCCCGCGCGGCATGCTCCCCGGCAGCCGGGCCCGCGCGGCACACTTCCCGGCGGCCCGGACCGTGCGGCATGCTCCCCGGCGGCCCGGCCCGCGCGACGCGCTCCCCGGCAGACCGGCGCGCGCGCGTCGTGGCGTGCGTGTCGAGGAAGTGGCTTCTTCGACCTTTTCGCGTGCTCCGCTGCTGCTACACTCATGGCCATGCTCGAGCCGTCCCTCGACCTGTACGGCGAGACCTTCGACAAGGTCGACGGCATCCTCAAGGAGCTGCTGGCGAGGAGCCACGCCCGTTACGTGATGATCATCGACCGCAAGGGCTTCGTCCTCATGCACGACCGCGCCCTGTGGGCGCCCAAGCCCCCGTCGCTCGACTCGCTGGCCACCCTCATCGCTTCCAATTACTCGGCCAACACGGCCATCGCCAACCTCTTCGGCGAGAACGCCTTCAAGGAGACGGTGCAGCAGGGCGCCGAGGTCGGCACCTACCTCGAGGAGCTGGGCGACAAGGCGCTGCTGGTGACCATCTTCGACTCCTCCGCCGCGCTCGGGCGCATCAAGCTGTACACCAAGCGTGCCGTCGACGAGATCCGGGACATCCTCAACGAGCCTCGCGGCGACGCGCCCACCTTCGAGTTCGACAAGGACTGGTCGAACTCGACCGAGGCGCTACTCGACGGCCTGTTCGGACCGGGGAAGCCATGAGCACGATCAACTTCAGCGCCCGCGAGATCAACTTCAAGATCGTGTACTACGGGCCAGGGTTGTCGGGCAAGACCACCAACCTGAAGAAGATCTACGACGAGGTGCCGGCGGAGTCGAAGGGCGAGATGGTGTCGCTGGCGACCGAGGACGAGCGGACCCTGTTCTTCGACTTCCTGCCTCTCGACCTCGGGAAGGTCAACGGCTTCAAGACCCGCTTCCACCTCTACACCGTGCCGGGGCAGGTGTTCTACAACTCTTCGCGCAAGCTCATCCTCCGCGGCGTCGACGGCATCGTCTTCGTCGCCGACTCGGCTCCAAACCGACTGCGGGCGAACGCCGAGAGCCTGCGCAACCTGCGCGAGAACCTGCAGGAGTACAACCTGCGGCTCGCGGAGATCCCGCACGTGCTCCAGATCAACAAGCGCGACCTTCCCGACGCCCTGCCGGCGGACATGATCCGTCAGGTGCTCGATCCCGCGCGCGAGGTCGAGGCCTTCGAGGCCGTGGCGTCCGATTTCCGCGGCGTCTTCGAGCCGCTGCGCGCCGTGTCGAAGATGGTGCTCGAGAAGCTCGCGCAGAAGACCTGACCTCCGAGTCGCACGCGACGGCGGCGCGCGCAGGCCCCAAAAGCGGCCCCGAACGCGTTGTGTTATCGTCGTGACCGAATGAAGAGAACGCCCCTCCACGACACGCATGTGGCGCTCGGCGCCCGGATGGTCGACTTCGCCGGCTGGAGCATGCCGCTGCAGTATCCGAGCGGGATCAACCAGGAGCACATCGCGGTTCGCACCGACGTCGGCCTGTTCGACGTGAGCCACATGGGCGAGGTACGCGTCCTCGGGCCGGACGCCACCGAGTTCCTGGCGTTCGCCACCCTCAACGACCCGGCCCGTCTCAAGCCGGGCCGAGCGCAGTACTCGATGCTGCCCAACGACCGCGGCGGTCTCGTGGACGACCTCTACATCTACCGCGAGAAGGACGACGAGTACCTGATCGTCGCCAACGCCTCGAACGTGTCGGCCGTCGTCGATCACCTCAAGGCCCTGGTGGAAGGCCGAGCCTGCCACGTGGTGGACGAGTCGGCCACATGGGCGCTGCTGGCGCTGCAGGGTCCGGGCAGCGCCCTGCTGATGGGTCGCGCGGTCGACGACGACCTCACCGCGCTGCGCAAGAACCGCACGTTGGTGACCTACATCTCCGGCGTTCCCGTGAAGCTCAGCCGCTCCGGGTACACGGGCGAGGACGGCTTCGAGGTGTTCTGCCATCCGAACGACGCCCCGATCGTGTGGGAGATCCTGACGGACGGCGGAGCGGCGCCGTGCGGCCTCGGCGCGCGCGACACGTTGCGCCTGGAGGCCGGCTTCCCTCTCTACGGCCACGAGCTCACCAGCACCAGCAACCCGCTGTGCACCGATTTCTCCTGGGTGGTCAAGGACAAGCCCTTCTTCGGACGCGAACGCATCTGGGGCAAGGCGTGCCCGCGCCGCCTCGTCGGACTCCGCATGGACGAGCGGGGCATCCCCCGCCAGGGGTACGCCGTTTCGCGCGACGGCCACCGCATCGGAGAGGTCACCTCCGGGACCCTCTCCCCCCTCACGCGCGACAGCATCGCGTTCGCCTGGGTCGATGTCGCCGACGCACCCGAGGGCACCACGCTGGCCGTGGAGATCCGCGGCCAGGAGGTGCCCGCGACCGTCGTGAAGCCCCCGTTCTTCCGGCAATGAGCTCCGGCGTTCGCAGCCGCTAGAGGAGTCAGCATGGACGCACCCGCCCGCCTTCGCTACACCGCCTCCCACGAATGGGTCTCCGAGGTCGACGCCGGCATGGTCGCCGTCGGCATCACCGATTACGCCCAGGATCAGCTCGGGGACGTCGTCTTCGTCGAACTTCCCGAGGTCGGCACCGAGGTCCGGGCGGGGGACCAGATTGCCGTCGTCGAGTCCGTCAAGACCGCGTCGGACATCTACGCTCCCGTCGCCGGCGTCGTCGAGGCAGTCAACGACGACCTCGTCGACGCCCCGGAGCACATCAACGAGGAGCCCTACGGCGGCGGCTGGCTGTTCCGCCTGCGCGTCGCCGATCCGACCGAGCGCGACGCCTTGCTGGACGCCGACGCCTACGCTCGCGCGGCGGAGGCCGAGGAGGGCTGAGGCGTGCACTACCTGCCGCACACGGCGGATGACGTGCGCAGGGCGCTGGAGACGGTCGGCGTCGACAGCATCGACGACCTCTTCAACGACCTGCCCGACACCCTGCGCAATCCGGACATCGATCTCCCGCCTGGCATGGACGAGGAGGCGCTCCTGCGTCATCTTCGCGCCCTCGCCGCGAGGAATCGCGTGGCCGAGGCGGACTTCCTCGGCGGCGGCGTTCGGCGCCACTTCATCCCCAGCGTGACGCCGCACCTCGCACTCCAGAGCGAGTTCCTCACGGCCTACACGCCCTACCAGCCGGAGGTGGCGCAAGGGATCCTGCAGGCCACCTTCGAGTACCAGACCATCATGTGCGAGCTCACCGGGCTCGACGTCTCCAATGCGAGCCTCTATGACGGCGCCAGCGCCGCGGCCGAGGCCGCGCTGCTGGCGGTGCGGCACACCGGGCGCGAGCGCGTGCTCGTGAGTCGCGGCGTGCACCCCCACACGCGGGAGGTGCTGTCGACCTACCTGCGACCGCTCGGGATCGCCGTCGAGACCGTCGGCCTCGACCCCTGGGTGACCCCGGCCGAGCACCTGGACGCGGCGCTGTCCTCGACCGCGGACGCCGCAGCGTGCGTGCTCGTGCAGCAACCGAACTACCTGGGCTATCTCGAGGGGATGCCTGCCCTGGCGCGGGTTGCCCACGATGCGGGCGCCCTGCTGGTCGCGGTGGTGGACCCCCTCTCCCTGGCGGTGCTGGAGGCGCCCGGCGCGTACGGCGCGGACGTCGCGGTGGGAGACGGCCAGACGCTCGGCAACCCGAGCTCCTACGGCGGCCCGAGCTTCGGCTTCATGGTCGTGCGCGAGGCGCTGCTGCGGCAGCTGCCGGGCCGCCTCGTCGGCGAGACCGTCGACGTCGACGGCCGGCGCGCCTTCGTGCTCACGCTGCAGGCGCGCGAGCAGCACATCCGTCGCAGCAAGGCGAAATCCAACATCTGCTCGAACCACCAGCTCGCGGCGCTCATGGCCGCGGTCAACGTCGCCGCCCTGGGTCCGCGCGGGCTCCGGGCGTTGGCGGCCGGATCGGTCGGGGCGGCCCACCGCCTGGCCGGTGCCCTGACCGCCCGCGGCCTGCGAGCCCAGCGCGAGCCGGCGTTCTTCGACGAGTTCGTGCTGCGCACCTCGGCGGCTCCCTCGGAGGTCCGTCGACGGCTGGCCGAGCGCGGCGTCGACGCCGGCGTGCCGGTACCCGCGGAGTACGGGCTCGGCAACGCGGTGCTGCTCGCGGCGACGGAGCTCGTGCGCGACGAGCACATCGAGGCGCTGGCGAGCGCGCTCGAGGCCGTCGGCGAAGGAGCCGCGCATGTCTGAGCGGGTTCAACCACACGCCTTCCCGCTGATCTTCGAGCGTTCGCGGGCGGGTAGGGTCGCGGCCCATCCACCCCGGCGCGACGAGCCCGACCTGGCGGGGATGCTCGGCGCCGACCAGCTGCGCGCCCGCCCTCCCCGGCTGCCGGAGGTGTCGGAGCTCGACCTGGTGCGCCACTTCACGCAGCTCGCCCACCGCCAGTTCAGCATCGACGGCAACGTCTATCCGCTCGGCAGTTGCACCATGAAGTACAACCCGAAGGTGAACGAGGAGGCCGCGCGGCTGTTCCAGGACCTCCATCCGGAGCAGGATCCTGCCACCGCCCAGGGGATCCTGCAGCTCCTCTTCGAGCTGCAGCGCGATCTCGGACTGGTCACCGGCATGGACGCGGTCAGCCTCCAGCCGGCCGCCGGCGCCCACGGCGAGCTCACCGGCATCCTGATGATCCGCGCCTACCACGCGGCCAACGGGGAGGGGGATCAGCGCCGCGTCGTCCTGGTTCCGGACGGAGCCCACGGCACCAACCCCGCGACCGCCGCGATGGCCGGATACGAGGTGCTGGAGGTGCCGTCCGGCCCAGATGGCGAGGTCGATCTCGACGCGTACACGGCGGCCCTCGGCCCGCAGGTGGCCGCGGTGATGCTGACCAACCCGAACACGCTCGGCCTGTTCGAGCGCCGCATCCTCGAGATGAGCCGCAGGGCGCACGAGGCGGGCGCGCAGCTGTACTACGACGGCGCCAACCTCAACGCCATCCTGGGGCGCGTACGCCCGGGCGACATGGGCTTCGACGTGGTGCACCTCAACCTCCACAAGACCTTCACCACGCCGCACGGCGGCGGCGGACCCGGCACCGGCCCCGTCGGAGTGAAGGCGCACCTGCGCGACTTCCTGCCCGTGCCGCTCATCCGCGAGGAAGGCGGCGTGTACGCTCTGGACATGGACGTGCCCAGCAGCATCGGGCGGGTGCGGTCGTACTACGGCAACGTAGGCAACCTGGTGCGCGCGTACGCCTACCTGCGGGCGCTGGGACGCGAGGGGCTGCGTCAGGTGAGCGGGCATGCGGTGCTCAACGCCAACTACCTCCGGGTGCGCATGAAGGAGGCGGGGTTCCGCGTCCCGTTCGATCGCCTGAACATGCACGAGTTCGTGGCGCAGCCGCCTGGCGGCCTGCACACGCTCGACATCGCGAAGGCGCTGCTCGACTACGGCATGCACCCCATGACCGTGTACTTCCCCTTGACCGTGCGCGAGGCCATGATGGTCGAGCCCACGGAGACCGAGGCGCTCGAGACGCTCGACGCCTACGCCGAGGCCCTCGGCGACATCCTGCGGCGCGCCGCGGACGACCCGGCGGCCCTGTCGGACGCGCCGTTCCACACGCCCGTCCGGCGGTTGGACGAGGTGAGGGCCGCGCGCCGGCCCGTGCTGCGCTACCCCTTCCCGGACGACGACCGCGGAGGCGGCGACGGCGGTGGGGGCGCCGGGACCGCCTGAGCGCGAGGCGCGAAGGCGCCCCACCGGGGTGTGCCGACGGGCCGGCGCGGTTCGAACCGCGCGGGCCGGCACCACGATGAGGGGCGGCGCGAAACGCGCCGCCCCTCAATGTGATGGCCTATCGGTCCGGGTCCGAGCTCAGCTCCCGCAGCTCGTCGCGCCCTCGCCGTCGGGCGCCTGCGCGCCGTCGGTTCGGAAGCTGTGGCCGCAACCGCACGAGCTGGTCGCGTTCGGGTTCACGACGCTGAACCCGCCGCCCATCATGTTCTCGACGTAATCGACCTGCGAGCCTATCAACAGCGGCCAGCTGCGCGTGTCCACCACGATCGGCACGCCGCGGTCCTCGAACACGCGGTCGCCTTCGAGACGGCGATCGTCGATGGCCATGCCGTACTGGTACCCGCTGCAACCACCCGATTTCACGAACACACGGATGGCGGCGCCGGCCTTCCCGCTGGAGCGCAGCAGGTCGGCAGCCTTCGCGGCCGCGGCTTCGCTTACGGTCAGTGTTTCGTTCTCGGCAACTCCTGCGTCCATCGGACAACCCTCCAAGCGCTCGGCGCAACTTCGCCTCTACTGCGTTTATAGCACGCACGCGGCGCCACGCCGGTGGTGCGAACGGCACGCGCCGGACGCCGCCGCCATGTGAACGAACGATCGCGGTACGCGCCGCCGTGCTTGGCAGGTCGGGCCCAGCTTGGTATACTCCGAACTCGCTCGTGGGCGTATAGCTCAGTTGGCAGAGCGGCGGTCTCCAAAACCGTAGGTCGGGGGTTCAAGTCCTCCTGCGCCCGCCAGGTAAAGCCCCGCTTCCGACGGGGAGACAGGCTGCGCCGCGCCGTCCGCCCGGCGTGGCCTAGCCTCGTCGTCTGACGTTCGCCGGCCCGATCCCTTCCACGAGGCCACCGGGCAGTTGTTGACCCTGTCGCCAGTCCTTCGGCCGGCGACAGGGTCAACACGCCCTTCGCCCTGGGTGCCGCAGCTTGCCTCGCAGCCGTGCGGCGCGCGCTAGGCCAGGCTGCGCCGGCCCTGCCGAGCGTCCGCCCCGGGGCCGAGAACACACACGGCCCTCTCGTCTCGGTGGCGACCACACCACGCATCCCACGTTCGCCCCGGGAACCATCTCGCGGGGAGCGGTTCGCGGGCGCCACCGGTGCTGTACCGTGGGCCATGCCCGAAGATGCCGCCCGCTGGTTGGGCGTCGGCCGCGAGGCGTTGCTCGTCGGAAGGTGGCAGGAGGCGCAAACCGCCTTCAGGCGAGCGTTGCAGACTGCGCCCTCGCCCGAGGCGCACGACGGCCTGGGCCAGGCTGAGTGGTGGTTGGGACGGACGCTCGAGGCGGTCGAGCAGTACCACAACGCCTACGCCGGCTACCGTCGCCGTGGCGATCTGGCGGGCGCGACGCTGGTCGCCGTCAACCTCTACTTCACGCACCGCATCAGCCTGGGCAAGCGCGCCGTTGCCCGCGGCTGGTTGCGTCGCGCCCACCGACTCGTCGACGAGGCCGGCCTAGAGCCCCTGCGCGGTTGGGTTCTCCTGATGACGGCGCACGACAGCGACGACCCCTCCGACGCGGAGCGCGCGGCCCGCGCCGCGCTCGAGGCCGCGGGGCGCGCCTGCGACGAGGACCTCGAGCTCTGCGCCCGCAGCCAGCTCGGCGCTTGCCTGGTGCAACAGGGGCGCGTGCCGGACGGGACGGCCCTGCTGGACGAGGCGATGGCGGCGGCCCTCGCCGGCGAGGCCGAGCGGCTCGAGACGGTGGTCTACACGAGCTGCAACACGATCTCGGCCTGCCTCGGCGTGGCCGAGACCTCGCGCGCCCTGGAGTGGGTGGCCGCGGCCGACGCCTTCGACCGCCGCTACGGCTGCCCGCATGTGTACACGCTGTGCCGCATCCACCGCGGCCGGCTGATGTTCGTTACCGGCTCGTGGGCCGAGGCCGAGGCGAGCTTCACCGAGGCACTTCGCACCGGACGCGATGCGGAACCGGCGCTCGTCGGCGAGGCGCTCGCCGGGCTGGCCGAGCTGCGCTTGGCGCAGGATCGCCGGGACGAGGCGCAGACGTTGCTCGAGGGCCTGCAGACGCACGCGGCCTCCGCCCCGGTGGCGGCGGCGCTCCTGCTCCTGCGCGGGCGGCCGGAAGAGGCCGCATTCCTGCTCGAGCGGGCCCTGCGCTCCCTCGAGCGGACCGCTACGTCGGGATTACGGGCGTACCGCGCCGGCGCCGCCCATGGTCTCGAGGCGGCGGCGCTCCTCGAACCACTGGTCGAGGCGCGCATCGCAGCGGGCCGCGCGGCGGACGCGCGCGCCGCCGCAGCGCGCCTGGCCGAGCTCGCGCGCGCCGCCGCCTGCCCCGCGGTGGAGGCGGCTGCGCAACGCGCCCACGGGCGGGTGGAGCTCGCGAGCGGGCGCGCGGCCGAGGCCGTGACCGCGCTCGAGCGCGCGATGCGCGCCTACACCGCGCTGGCGTTGCCCTTCGAGAGCGCGCGCTGCCTTGCCCTGCTCGCCCGCGCGGAGGCGGACGCGAGAACGGGCGACGCGGTGGCCGACGCGCGCGCGGCGCTCGACGCCTTCGAGCGCCTCGGCGCGGAGCGCGACGCGGACCTGGCAGCCGCGTTCCTTCGCGCGCTCGGCGTGAAGGCCGCACGGCGCGGGCCGCGGGGCGCGGCCCCGCTGACGAAGCGCGAGCGCGACGTGCTGGAGCTCGTCCGGCGCGGGCTCAGCAACCCGGAGATCGCGGCCCGCCTCGCCATCTCCCGCAAGACCGTCGAGCACCACGTCAGCGCCGTCCTGGGCAAGCTCGGTCTGCGCAACCGGGTCGAGGCCGCCACCTCCCTCCCGCCAGCTGACCGGGGCGTGGGAGCGTCTGCCCCGTCCGACGGCGACGCCGCGGGCGGCGACGGCTCCTGAGCGGCACGGTTCCCGGCCGCGGGGGCGTCACACGGCGGGCGCGATGGCATGGTTGCGGTGGAAGCGGTCGTGCGGGTCGTAGCCGGCCTTGACCACGGCGAGGCGCCCGTAGTGCTCGCCGTAGCAGCGGCGGGCTTGGGCCTCGCCGTCGTCGCTGAGGAAGTTCGTGTACGCGCCACGCAGCGCGGCCGGCTCGAGCGCCGCCGCGAAATCCCGCGCCCACACGCCGACCGCGGCATCGTGCGCCGGCGCGTCGCCGGCGCCCACCACGAGCTGTGCGACGGACGCGTCGCGCCACGCCCACGCCGTCGCCCCGGCCGGCACGTCCGCGGTGGCGCCGTCGAGCGGGTAGAGGTGGGTCATGCACTGCGGCGTCGGCGCCGACGCCTGGAAGCGCGCGCACGTGTCCGCCGCATCGTCGGGCAGCGTGCGGAACAGGTTGCCCGTGGAGACGAGGCGGTCGCCCAGCGCGGCGTCCTCGTCGCTCGCTCGTTGCAGCGCCGGGTAGGGCAGCTCGGCCACCAGGTCGAGCGCGGGCGGCACCTCGGCGCGCACGGCGTCGAGCGCCGCCCGCGAACGCTCCGGCGGCGCGAGGTTGCACCACATCAGGGCGCACGCCGGCCGGCCGCGCAGCGCCTCCGGGAAGGGGTCGACGGGAGGCGCGGTGAGGAACAGCAGAAAGGCGTAGATGTCGCGCGGCTGCGCGGGAAGCCACTCGCGGAAGCAGCGCATCACGCGCGCCGCATCCTCGACGGGCCACAGCATCGGTCCGCCCGTCACCGCGCTGACGGGGTGGAGCCGATAGCGCAGCTCGGTCACCACGCCGAAGTTCCCTCCCCCGCCCCTCAGCGCCCAGAACAGCTCGGGCTCGTGCTCGGCGTCGGCACGCACGAGGCTGCCGTCGGCGAGCACCACGTCGGCGCCGAGCAGGTTGTCGAGCGCGAGGCCGTGCGCGCGGTTCAGGTAACCGATGCCGCCGCCGAGCGTGAATCCCGCCATGCCCACGCTCGACACCGTCGCGCCGGGAGTCGCCAGCCCGAAGGCCGAGGTGGCATGGTCGAGGTCGCCCGCGGTGGCGCCCCCGCCGACCGCCGCCGTGCGCGCCTCGGGGTCGACGCGGACGTAGCGCAGACTAGAAAGGTCGATCACCAGGCCGCCCTCCACCGTCGAGAAGCCCGCCATGCTGTGCCCGCCGCCGCGGACGGCGATCTCCAGCCCGCGCTCGCTCGCGAACGCCACGGCGGCGCGCACGTCCGCCGCGTCGGCGCAGCTCGCGATGACCGCCGGACGGCGATCGACGATGCGGTTGAAGCCGAACCGGGCGTCGTCGAAGCCGTCGTCCTCCGGGCCCAGTGCGCGCCCGTGCAGGAGCGCATCCAGCGCCGCCGCGCGTCCCGTTGCGGGCGTCACCGGGGATGGGGTCGATACCGGGACGGGTTCCATGCTGCACCTCCCTGGCGGTCGAAGGCGGTGGTGTGACGCGCGATGCACGCCGGGGTGTGAGCCGCGGTTCGCGGCTCCGGCGCTTCGCGCTGCCTCGCCTTCGACGCCCCGCGAGGATAGGCGCGTGGTGAGCGCCGGCGCATCGGGGAGCTCCCCCATAGGCGCGGCGGGCCACGGGACTCAGGCGTGCACCCGGCGCGGCGGGCCGCGCGCCAGTGCAAGCCAGCTCACATACGCCCGAGCCCGCGCGGGGGATAGTTGCGCAGTGCAAAGATCGCAACTCCGCTCCGCCGCGCACGGGGCGCACGTCTCCGGCCGGACCGTCCATCGTTTCCTCCACGCCTTCTGGGCCGTGCGCCAGCGCGTCATGAAGCATGCGGCGCCGGTCCTCGAGGACCGGCACGACCTCCGCCTCGGCGACTACTTCCTGCTCCAGTACGTTGCCGGCAGCGCGCTCGCTCCGGGCGAGATCGCCGAGGCCCTCGACCTTCCCGCGCACCACGTCTCGCGCCATCTCGACGCGCTCGAGCGCCAGGGACTGATCGAGCGCAGCGTCGACCCGCGCGATGCCCGCCGCCGGGTGCTGACCGCGACGCGCACCGGCCACGCTCGCCTCCAGGAGGCGACCGGCACCATCGACGACCACATGCGGGAGATGCTCGGCGTTCTCGACGCCGCCGAGCTCACCGCGCTCGTTGCCTCCATGGAGGCGCTGGCGAAGGAGCGCACGGCATGAGCATGACCCCCCGGGACCGCACCCTCACCCTCATCGGCATCCTCCTCGCCCTGTTCCTCGGCGCGATCGACCAGACCATCGTCGCGACGGCGTTGCCGCGCATCGTCGAGGACCTCGACGGCCTCAGCCGTTACGCCTGGGTCGCCACCGCGTATCTGCTCGCCTCCACCGCCCTGGTGCCGATCTACGGCAAGCTCGCCGACACCTACTCGCGCAAGGCGATCGAGATCTTCTCCGTGAGTACCTTCCTGGTCGGTTCGGCGCTGTGCGGCCTGGCGGGCGAGTTCGGCACGCTCCCGCTGCTCGGGGACGGCATGAATCAGCTCATCTTCTTCCGCGCCCTGCAGGGGATCGGTGGCGCCGGCCTGTTCTCCATGGCGTTCATCATCATCGCCGACCTCTTCCCGCCCAACGTCCGCGGGCGCTATCAGGGCCTCGTCGGCGCAACGTTCGGGATCGCGAGCGTCATCGGTCCCTGGATCGGCGGCCTCCTGACCGACCACGCCGGCGGCTTCATCCAGGGCGTCGCGGGGTGGCGCTGGGTGTTCTACGTCAACGTGCCCACGGGGGCGGTGGCGCTGTGGTTCCTCCTCACCCACATGCCCCCGTTGCGCCCGAGTGGGGACCGCAAGCCGCTCGACGCGCTGTCGGCGGTCCTGCTCGTCGGCGGCCTGGTGCCCATCGTGCTGGGGCTACAGCTCGACAAGACCGCCCACCCCTGGCTCAGCCTCGCCACGCTCGGCCTTCTCGGCGGAGGACTCGTCGTGCTCACGCTGTTCGTGGTGCGATCGCTGACCTCGCGCAACCCGATCCTCGACCTCAGCCTCTTCCGCGTCCGCGTGTTCTCCACCTCGAACGTGGCCCTCTTCTTCCTTGGCGCCGCCTTCCTGTCGCTCATCATCTTCCTCCCGCTGTTCATGGTGAACGTGCTGGGCGTCTCCGCCACGCGCGCCGGCGTCAGCCTCATCCCGCTCTCGCTCGGCCTCGTGTTCGGGTCGATCGTCGCCGGCCAGCTCGTTTCCGCCTTCGGGCGTTACCGCCTGTTCATGCTTTCGGGCGCCGTCATCCTGTTCGCGGGCCTGTTCCTGCTCTCGCGCATGACCCCCGACATCACCTACTGGCGCGTGACGCTCTACATGGTCATCGCCGGCCTCGGCGTCGGACCCTCGCTGCCGCTCTACACGCTCGCCATCCAGAACGCCGTCGACGGGCGCCGGGTGGGGCAGGCGACGAGCGCATCGCAGTTCTTCCGCCAGATCGGCGGGACGGTCGGCGCGGCGGTGATGGGAACGGTGCTCGCCACCAGCCTGGCGGCCTCGTTCGCCGGCATGCAGGCGCCCGCGGGCATGGATCCGGCGGCCTTCGGCGGCGGCAGCCAGGTCGACACGCAGGGCCTCGACCAGGTGCAGATCGCCATCCACGACGCGTTCGCACAGCAGTACCAGGTGCTTGCCGAGGCCGTGCGCTCGGGCGATCCGGCACGCCTGCAGCAGGTCGTGGCGGCCAGCCCCATGCCCCCTGCGGCGCGCGCGATCGTTTTGCTGGGCGGCAACCGCGCGATCCAGGGCGGCGCCGCGGCCGAGGACGCCTTCCTCGGCCAGATCAGGACGCAGCTCGATACCCAGGCCGCGGCGGTCGCCGCCGAGGTCACCGGCGCGATCAAGACGGCGTTCGCGACGGCCATCACGCGCATCTACCGGTACCTGCTGGCCGTCGTGGTGCTCGGCTTCATCGCCACGCTGTTCGTGCCCGTGCTGCGCTTGAGGACCAGCAACGACCCCCACCCCGCGGTCGCCCTCGAATAGCCGAATGTGCCGTCCTGCAGCGGTTGGAACCCGCGGAGCCCGCAGACCGCGGGCGCTGCGCGACGTGGTAGACTCGTGACGTGAGGACAGAGAAGCGGCGGGCCACACCCGCCCTCGTCGTGGCCGCCCTCGTCGTGGCCGTCGCGCTCGCGCTTCTCGCGGGTTCCGGTCGGGCGTGGGCGCAACCGAGCGCGAACACGGTCTGGATCGTTCCCATCGACAGCGAGATCACGCCGGCGACGGCGCAGTTCGTGCACAGCCGCGTGGAGCGCGCCAACCGCGAGCAACCGCTCGCGCTGTTGTTCCTGATGGACACGCCGGGCGGTCAGATCTCCGCCATGCAGGACATCGTCGACAGCATCCTCAACGGCGCCCAGGTGCCGACCCTGGCGGTGGTGCAGAACGCCTTCAGCGCCGGCGCGCTCATCGCCATGAGCGCCGAGAAGCTCGCCATGTTGCCGGGCTCCTCGATCGGCGCGGCCCTGCCGATCATCTCCACCCCGACCGGCATCCGGAGCGTCGACGAGAAGTTCAACTCGGCCATGCGCGGGGAGTTCCGGAGCGTGGCCGAGGCGCGCGGCCGCAACGCCCAGGTCGCCGAGGGGATGGTCGACGAGAAGATCTCCATCCCGGGGCTGGCGAGCAGCAGCGAGCTCGTGACCCTCACGGCGCAACAGGCGGTGGAGCAGGGGATCGCCGACATCCAGGCGGCCAGCGTGCGCGACGCCCTGTCTCAATTCGGGTACGGCGGCGCGGCGACGACCACGCTGGCGCCCAGCCTCAGCGAGCGCCTCGGCAGCCTGCTGGCGAAGCCCATCATCGCGGCCGCCCTGCTGGTCATCGGCATCGGTGGCCTGCTCGTCGAGATCTTCACGCCGGGCTTCGGCGTGCCGGGCGGGCTCGGCCTCGTGGCCCTGGCACTGCTGGCCACCAGCGCGCTGGTCGCCACCCCGGCGGGCCCGCTCGACCTGGTCCTGATCATCGCCGGCGTGGTGCTCATCGCCATGGAGGTGCTGGTGATCCCCGGCTTCGGGGTGGCGGGCGTGCTCGGCATCGCGGCCGTCATCGTGGCGATCGTGCGGATCTTCCAGACGTCGGCCGTGAGCGTGCTCGGATGGTCGGCGCTGTTCGGCGGAATCCTCATGGCCGTGCTCCTCTGGATGCTGCCCCACAGCCGCCTGGCCTCGGCCTTCCGGCTGTCGACGCGGCTGACGAACGCACCATCGCCCACCGCGCCCGGGCCGGGTGGGCAGTCCGACAAGGCGTACCTTCAGGGCCAGGAAGGCGTGGCGCTGTCCGACCTGCGCCCGGCCGGCGTGGCGCGCTTCGGCGAGGAGCGCATCGACGTGATGAGCGAGGGCGACTTCGTGCCCGCGGGAAGCGCGGTCCGGGTCCTGAGAGTCGAGGGCATGCGGGTGACGGTCCGTGCGTCGGCGCCGGCCAGCGAGGCGACGCCGACCCCGGAGCCGACACCCGAGTAGGGCATCGTGGCGGTGCCCGCGAAAGCGTGCTCCAACGAGCACGAGGAGGAGGTTCGACGTGGACTACACCCTGCTGATCGTCGCGGGTGCGATCCTGCTGTTCTTCTTGGTCCTGTTCTCGGTGGTTCCGATCGGCTTGTGGATCTCGGCCGTGGCCGCCGGCGTGCGCGTCGGGCTGCTCAGCCTCGTGGCGATGAAGCTCCGCCGCGTGCCGCCCAACAAGATCATCCTGCCCTTGATCAAGGCCGACAAGGCCGGCATCGACGTGAACCAGAACGACCTTGAGGCCCACTTCCTCGCCGGCGGCAACGTCGACCGTGTGGTTGACGCGCTGATCGCGGCCGACAAGGCCCGCATCGCACTCCCGTTCGATCGGGCCGCCGCCATCGACCTGGCCGGCCGCGACGTGCTGGACGCCGTAAAGGTGTCGGTCAACCCGCGCGTCATCCAGACGCCCAACGTCAGCGCCGTCGCCAAGGACGGCATCGAGCTCATCGCCACCGCGCGCATCACGGTGCGCGCCAACCTCGAGCGTCTCGTCGGCGGGGCCGGCGAGGAGACCATCATCGCGCGTGTCGGCGAGGGGATCGTGTCCTCCATCGGCTCCACCAGCAGTCACAAGAACACGCTCGAGAACCCCGACAGCATCTCGAAGACGGTGCTTGCCAAGGGGCTCGACTCGGGTACGGCGTTCGAGATCCTGTCGATCGACATCGCCGACGTCAACGTGGGCCGGAACATCGGCGCGCAGCTCCAGACCGACCAGGCCGAGGCCGACAAGCGCGTGGCGCAGGCCAAGGCCGAGGAGCGCCGGGCCATGGCGGTCGCGGCGGAGCAGGAGAATCGCGCGCAGGTCGAGGCGATGCGAGCGAAGGTGGTCGAGGCCGAGGCGGAGGTGCCGCGGGCGATCTCCGAGGCCTTCCGTGCCGGACACCTGGGCGTGATGGACTACTACAACCTGCAGAACATCCAGTCCGACACGACCATGCGCGGCAACATCGGGCGGGCGGCCGGGCTCGAGGGTGAGGACGAGGTGTGAGGGGCCCGGGGGACCGCCACGAGGCCGAGGCGCGGGCGTGAAGATCGACTTCGATACCCTGTTGAGCCTGCTGTTCCTGGTCTTCTTCGTCGGCCTGCCGCTGCTCTCTCGGGTCATGCGGCAACGCAACCGGAACCAGGCGCCGCCCGGCCGCGGCGGCGACACCCCGAGCGACCGCGGCGCCGCCGCGGACCGGGGCCAGGCGACGCGCACGCAGCCGCGCGCCGACGACCTGCCGGCGTGGGTGCGCGAGGCGCAGAGGCGGGTCCAGGAGGCGGAGCGGCGGGCCAGGGACGCGGGGTCGGGCGGCCCCACGGCCGACGCCGTGCCGCCGTCGCGGTCGCCCGCCGCGGGACCGCGCCAGGTCGGCGGGCGTCCCATCGGACGTCCGCTCGTCGATCCGAGCCTCGTGCCCGAGGACCCGTTCGACGGGACCCTGGTGGGTCCGGGACAGGCCCGTCGCGGCGCCCAGGACGGCCTGGGTCGCGAAGGGATGGCGCCGAGCTCCGCGCCGCCTCCGCGCCGGCCCACGCTCGGCGGCCCGCCCGGGGGCGGCCTCGGGCGCGAGGGCGCGGCGCCGCCGGCGGGCGGGCCGGGCTCCCTCGCGCGAAGCGCGTCGGCACCCGCCGCCCGCCGCGGCCGGAGCCGCAGCGTCGGCCAGTACGGCGCCTTCGTGGCGAGCCGGGCGCCCGCCTCACGCCGGCGCGGCAAGCGCCCGATCGACGAGGCGGCCGACGCCGGCACGCTTCGTAGGCGCGAGCGCACCGCGCGACGGGCAGGCCGGGCCCCCGGCGCTACACTGGGCGCCGTGGATCTGGTGCGTACAGACCGCGTGTCGCTCGTGCGCGCGCTCATCTGGCACGAGATCCTCGACGAACCTGCGTCGAAACGGCGCCCTGGGAGGCCATCATCGCGACTTCGGTCACGCTGAAGCTACGAAGCCCGGCAGAAGCGCTCTCGCTCTTCGGGCAGAACGACGAGAATCTCCGACTCCTTCGCACCCGCCTCAACGCCACCGTGGTGGCGCGGGGCGACGAAGTGCGCCTGAGCGGCGACGAGAAGGCGGTGCAGGAGGCCGAGCGCACGTTCAAGTCGCTGCTCGGGACCATCCGCAGCGGCGGGCGGGTGAGCGCCACGGAGCTCGAGTACGCCGACCTCTCGGGGCTCGAGCCGGCGCCCGAGAACGGCGCGCTCACGCACCGGCACGCCGCCAACGGCGAGCCCCTCGCCGCGGGCGACGAGCCGCGCCTGCCGGGCCGCGCACGCCCGAAGACCGCCGGGCAGCGCCGCTACGTGGAAGCCATGACGTGCAGCGACATCACCTTCGGGGCGGGCCCCGCCGGCACCGGGAAGACGTACCTCGCGGTGGCCATGGCGGTCGAGGCGCTCACCCACCGGCGCGTCAAGCGCATCATCCTCACACGCCCCGCGGTGGAGGCCGGCGAGCGGCTCGGCTTCCTGCCGGGCGACCTGCAGGCCAAGATCGACCCGTACCTGCGGCCGTTGTACGACGCGCTGCACGACATGCTGCCGGCCGACCGGGTCGAGAAGCTGCTGGAGCAGGGCACCATCGAGGTGGCGCCGCTCGCGTTCATGCGGGGGCGCACCCTCAACGACGCCTTCATCATCCTCGACGAGGCGCAGAACACCACGGGCGAGCAGATGAAGATGTTCCTCACGCGCATGGGATTCAACAGCAAGGTGGTCGTCACCGGCGACACCACCCAGACCGACCTGCCCGGCTCCGTGAGGAGCGGGCTCGACACCGCCGAGTCGATCCTGAAGGGGATCGCGGGCATCGCCTTCATCACGTTCAGCAAGGCCGATGTGGTCCGTCACCCGTTGGTGGCGCAGATCATCCGAGCCTATGAACAGCAGTCCTAGGTCCCGGCGGCGCAGCAACCGCCGCCTCGGCGTGCTGGTCGTGCTCTGCCTGGCGGCGATCACCGCGTTGCTGTACAGCGTCTACGGCTCGCGCCAGCGCACCGCGCTGCACGTGGGAGAGCTGAGCCCGCAGACGTTCGTGGCGCCCGTCGACACCCAGGTGATCGACCGCATCGCCACGGAGCGCGAGCGGCAGGCGGCCCGGGCGCAGATCGCGACCGTCTACACCAGCGATCCCGAGGTGCAGCAGCTCGTCACCGGCGCGGTCACCTCCTCGGGGCTCCCGAGCGAGGTCATCGACTTCGTCATCAACCGCTACTCCGATCCCGACGGCGTTCGCGCCGACGGGGTGCCGCAGGTGATCGACGCGGCCGTGCGGCGCGCGCCGCCCGACCGGCAGCGTGAGGTGCGCCTCGTGCTCGAGCGCCGCCTGGTGGCCACCTCGGTACCCAACGAGCGCCTCACCGAGGCCGCCCGCGACGCCGCCGCGGCAGCCGTCCAACCGGCCATGCAGCAGCTGCGGGCGGGTCAGGTCATCGTGCGCGAGGGGCAGCGCCTGACGGAGGACAACCTGCGGGTGCTCGAGGCGCTGGGCCTCTACAGCGCCCGCACCGCCCAGCTCAAGCAGACCGCCTGGATCCTGCTCGGCTGTCTGCTGCTAGCCCTGCTCCTCGACGCCCCCTTGCTGTACGCGCGGCGCGCGCTGGTGTCGCGCATCACGCTGTCGCAGCTCACCTTCATGGTGGTGCTCACGCTCGCGGTCCTGGCCGTGCAGCGCCTGGCCGTGCTGGCGTCGCCGAGCTTCATGTTCGCCCTGGTCGTGCCGCTGGTGGTGGCCGTCCTCGTGTCCGAGGCGGCCGGCCTCATGTGGGCGGTGTGGACGGCCGTGGCCGTCGGGTTGCTGGTGCCCGCCTCCCCCCTGTTCGCGCTCGCGGTGACCCTGGTTGGGTCGGTGGTCGCGTGCCTCACCGTCTCCACGGTCCGCAGCCGTGTGGCGCTCCTGCTCGCGGGCGCGGCGGGCGGCGTCGGTGCCGGCACGACCATGCTGGTGCTGGTGCTGGTGATGGGCGGCGTCACGCTTCCCAGCGCGCTGCTGGGCGCCGTGTTCATGCTCGCCGGCGGGGTCCTGGCCGGCATCACGGCCCTGGGGCTGCTGCCGTTGGCGGAGAGCGGCTTCGGCTTCCTGACCGATTACCGCCTGCTCGAGCTCTCCAGCCCCACCAGCCCGCTGCTGCAACGCCTCCTCATCGAGGCTCCCGGCACCTACCAGCACAGCCTCATCATCAGCAACCTGGTCGAGCAGGCCGTCAACAACATCGGCGGCAACGCGCTGCTCGCGCGGGTCGGCTCGCTGTACCACGACGCGGGCAAGATGCGCCGCCCGCAGTTCTTCGTGGAGAACCAGTTCAGCGGCGAGAACCCGCACGACAAGCTCAGCCCGCACCTGAGCTACCTCATCATCACGAGCCACGTGCGCGACGGGCTCGAGCTCCTTCGGGAGCACAAGCTCCCGCGCGAGCTCGCCGCCTACGTCGCCGAGCACCACGGCACGACCGTGCTGAGCTACTTCTACAAGCGCGCGCTCGAGGACGCCGCCAACGTCGAGGAGCTCAACTTCCGGTATCCGGGCCCGAAGCCGCACAGCAAGGAGACCGCCGTGCTCATGCTGGCCGACTCGGTCGAGTCCGCCTCGCGCACCCTCACGGAGCCGAGCCAGTCCAGCATCCGCGCGATGATCGACCGCCTCATGGATCAACGGCTGCAAGACGAGCAGCTGTCGGAGAGCCCGCTCAACTTCCACGATCTCGAGATCATCGCCAACACGTTCGAACGCATGCTCACCGCCATCTTGCACCGACGCATCAACTACCCGAGCCCCGAGGAGATCAAGGGCCTTCGCCGTGGCAGTGGAGATCCTCGACGAGACGCGCCGGTTCCGGCGCGCTGAGCGGTTGCGGCGGGCGCTCGAGGCCCTGCTCGCGGAGCTCGGCCTCGGAGGGCGCGACCTCACCGTCGTGCTGCTCGACGACGACGCCATTGCGCTCCGAAACGCCGTCGACCGCGGGGTCGAGGGCCCCACGGACGTGCTCTCCTACCCCACCTGGGAACCGGACGACGCAGACTCCTTCCCCCTCGTCGACCACCTCGGGGACATCCTCATCAGCATCGACACCGCGGCGCGTCAGGCCGTCGAGCACGCCCACGCTCCGCTCGCGGAAGTGATGGTCTTGGCAGCGCACGGCCTCACCCATCTGCGAGGCTTCGATCACGATACGGAGGCGGCGTGGATCCCCTTTCGCCAGGCACAGGAACGCATCCTCGAGCTCGCGGCGGGCGCAGGCCCGGCGGAGCCATGAGCGCGAGCCGCTTCACCTACGCCCTCGCGCACGCCCTTCGCGGCCTGCGGCGCGTGTGGCTCGACGAACCGAACCTGCGCGTCGAGGTACCCATCGGCGTTGCGGCGCTGCTGCTGACGTGGTGGTTGCGGGCACCGGCGGTACCGATCGTTCTATCCATCGGCCTCGTGCTCGGCCTCGAGATCCTCAACAGCGCCGTGGAGGCGATGGTGGACCTCAGCTCTCCGCGCCCGCACGAGCTGGCGGGAGCAGCCAAGGACATGGCCGCCGCCGCCGTGCTGATGGGCTCGCTGACCGCCCTCGTCGTCGGACTGGTCGTACTCGGGCCCCCGCTGCTGCACAAGCTCGGGGTGGCGCCGTGAGCCGCCGGCACCCGGCGGCGGGTGCCTCGTGAGCGCCGCGCCCCCCGCCGACCTGTTGGAGGCGGCACGCGTGGCCTTCGAGCGCGCCTACGCGCCCTACTCCGGCTTCCGCGTGGGCGCCGCGCTGCGGGCCGACGACGGCGGCATCGACGTCGGCGCGAACGTGGAGAACGCCAGCTACGGGCTGTCGCGCTGCGCCGAGCAGTCGGCGGTGCAGGCGCTTGCCACGCGTGGGGTGCGCGGATTCAGCGAGATCGTCGTGTACAGCTCCGCGGAGGTGCCCGCCAGCCCATGCGGCGCGTGCCGCCAGGTGCTCTTCGAGTTCGCCCCAGGGGCCACCGTCTACCTCGTCAGCGCGACCGGCGTGGTGCGCGTGCACACCGTGGCCGGCCTGCTGCCGGACGGCTTCCGGCTCGAGGGCGGACCGCCCCGCGGCTGACCCGGGCAAGCGCCGCCCGAGGCGGTGGCGGAGCGGTGGGTGACGCTCGTCTTGGGCTTAGGGTTCTCACGGCACCGGTGGTATCCTCCCCGGTGATGCGGATACTCAAGCGATACCTGTTGCCGTTGCTGCTGCTGGCAGCGCCCTCGGCGCTCGCGCAGTCGCAGCCCGCCCAGGTCACGCGGGTCGTGGTGCTGCCGTTCGACGCGAGCGCCTCCGTCTCCGCCTACCAGATCGGGCTCTCCACCGCCCTCGTGCGCGCCCTGAACGAGGTCCCCAACATCTTCGCCCCGGCCGTCGGGGACGCCGCGCTGGTGGTGCAGCACGCGACCGACGCGGGGGCCGATGCTCTCCAGACGGTCGGTTCCCTGTTCTCCGCCGACGTGATCGTCAGCGGCAGCGTGTCGGGCAGCGACCAGCGGGTGAGCGCCAAGCTGGTGCTGCACCGCTCGAGTGGCGACAGCACCGTGACGGCCGACGCGGGCACGGGGTCTCCCGCCGAGCTCGCCCGGTCCGCGGCCGCCGCCCTGGTCAAGGCGCTCGTGCCGGACGTGGGCGCACAGACGCTCTCCCGGGTCGACGACGCCGCGGCGCAGACCCCCAGCCTTCCTAGCCTCGGACCGGTCGCGCGGGCGGCCTCGCGTCTCCCGGGCGTGCGCGCCGGAGATCTCGCGACGGCGGCCCAGCTCGACGGCGACTCCTCGTGGGTGCAGGCGGAGTACGCGCGCGTGCTCGCGCTGGGCGGGGACACCACGCAGGGCGTGAAGGTGGCTCAGCAGGCCGTCGAGGCGCAACCGGACGACGTCGAGGCGCAGGTCGTGCTCGGCATCGTGCTGTCGGCGGACGGGCAGCAGGACGCCGCGAGGGCGGCCTTCCAGAAGGCGCTCGACATCAATCCCGCGCAGGCCGTGGCGCTGACGGGCATCGCCAGCGTGACGGCCGACCCGGCTGAGGCGGTTGCCGACCTCGAGGCGGCCATCGATGCGTACCCCAGGATGGTGGACGCCTACATCCAGCTGGCGGCGCTGCAGAACACGCCGCAGAAGGGGCTCCAGGCCCTTCGACGGGGCGAGAAGGCGTTGCCGGAGTCGATCCCGTTGCGGCGGGCGGTGCTCCGGCGGGTGTTGGCCGCGGGCGACGCCAAGGGCGCCCTCGCGTACCTGCAGCAGGCGGTGCAGGAGCCGCTGGCGCCGACGGCCGGCCTCTACGCGCTGGCGCGCGATCTGCCGCCGAGCGTCGCCGACGGAGCGCTCGCGCTGGTCCGGGAGGGCGAGAAGGCGTACCCGGACGACACCTCGCTCAAGGTCGCGGAGGCCGACCTGCTGCTGCGCTCCGGCGATTACCAGGGCGCCCAGACGATCCTCGCACCGCTCCACGACAGCCAGGCGAGCAACGCCGAGATCGCCAATCTGCTGGCCGTCGCGCAGGCCCGCCAGGGCGACGTCCAGGGGGCACAGAAGACGTTCGAGAGCGTCATGGGCACCAACGACACCGCTCGGCGCGCCCTCGGCAAGCTCTACCTTGCCGCGGGCCGCGCGCAGTCGGCGCTCGACACGCTCGAGCCCCTCGTCGGGCAGGACAGCAAGGACGCCCAGGCCATCACCTACTACGGCATCGCGCTCAGCCGGATCGGCAAACTCGACGAGGCGAAGACGGCCCTGAAGCGCGCCCTCGACCTCCAGCCCGGTCTCGCGCTGGCCGACCGCGCCATGTCGTTGATCGATCAGCAGGCGAACGTCACGGGCGGCCAGACCGTCACCTTCAACGAGAAGGCGGGCACGGCATTCCAGCAGGGGCTTTACGCGCTCGAGGTGCAGGACTACGCCAGCGCCGCCGAGGCGTTCGCGCGCTCCCGGGCCGCGGGCGACACACCGCTCGCGGCGTTCTACCAGGGGTACGCGCTGCAGCTCACCGGCGACGCGCGCGGCGCGCTGGCGGACTACCAGGTAGCCCTGAAGGCCTTCCCGGACAGCGATATCGTGCTCAACAACGTCGGTTACGGCCACCTCCAGGTGGGGCGCTACGACCTCGCGCTCGACGAGCTCGGCAGGGCGGTGGACGCCAATCCCGACAACGCGCAGGCGCACCTGAACCTCGGCCTCACGTACTACGCGTTGGGCAGGTACAAGGACGCCGTGGGCGCGTTCGACGCCGCCGTCGCCATCGACGCGTCGTTGAAGGACAAGATCCAGCAGGTGTACGACGCGGCTCAGCAGAAGGCGAATCCCTGAGCGCGCGCGGGTGCGCTAGCATGACGTCATGAGCATCCGCCCGAGCGTGCGTGCCTTGGCGCGCTACTCCTTCACGCCCCGCGATCAGGCCGTGAAGCTGGACCAGAACGAGAGCCCCGAGGATCTGCCGGCACCGCTCAAGGACGAGATCCTGAGGCGCCTTCGCGCCACGTCCCTGAACCGCTACCCGGACCTTCATCCGGTCTCCCTGCAGGCCGCGTTCGCCCGCCGGCACGATTGGGACCCCGCGGGCGTGGTGGTCACGGGCGGCTCGAACGTGCTGCTCCAGGCGCTGGCGATCGTCGCGGGTCTGGGTCGCAGCGTCCTCACCGTACGGCCTACGTTCTCCGTCTACGGCCTCCAAGCGCGCCTGCTCGACGCGGAGCTCGTCGAGATCCCGCTCGGCCGCGGCTTCTCCTTGCCGCTCGACGACGTGCTGGCCGCCATGCGCGGGCGCTCGGGGGTGCTGTTCCTGGCGAATCCGGCGGCCCCGACCGGCAACCTGCTGCCCGCCGACGACGTGCGCGCGCTTCTTGCGGCAGGTGGCGACGACTGGCTGGTGGTGATCGACGAGGCGTACGGCGAGTTCGCCGGCAGCGACCACGCCGAGCTGGTGCGGGGCGCGCCGGGGGCGGCCAGCCTCCGCACCCTGAGCAAGGCCTTCGCGCTCGCCGGTGCCCGCGTCGGGTACGGCCTCTTCGCCCCGGATACCGCGGCCGAGGTGCGCAAGGCGGTGCTCCCGTTCTCCGTCTCCGCGCTGCAGGCCGCCGTTGCATCCACTGTCCTCGAAGCCCCCGCGTACGTCGACGAGCGGGTGGCGCGGGCGCGCACGGAGCGCGACCGGCTGCTCGCCGGCATGCGGTCGCTGCCCGGGGTGGAGGCCTTCCCTTCCGTGACCAACTTCGTCCTGTTCAGGGTGGACGACCCAGGGCGCGTGTACCACGGCCTGCTCGAGCGCGACGTGGTGGTCCGCCGTCAGGATCACGTGCCGGGCCTCGACGGTTGCCTCCGGGTGACGGCCGGCGCCGCCGCCGAGACCGACGCCTTCCTGGAGGCGTTGCGGGACGTGCTGGCCGCGGAGGCGGTCCGTGGCTAGGCGCGCGGAGGTCCGTCGCGCGACGACCGAGACCGAGATCTTCGTGGCGTTGGATCTCGATGCCCCCGCAGGGGGACGCGCCGCCACCGGCCACGGCTTCGTCGACCACCTGCTGGCCCAGATCGTGCGCCATGGCGGCGTCCAGCTCGAGGTGGAGGGGCGCGGCGATCTCGAGGTCGACGTGCACCACCTCGCGGAGGATTGCGGCATCACCCTGGGGCAGGCGTTCGCCAGAGCGCTCGGCGATCGCCGGGGCATCGAGCGCTACGCCGACGCCTTCGTGCCCATGGACGAGACGCTGGCGCACGTCGTGCTCGACCTGTCGGGTCGCCCCTTCCTGGCCTTCGAGCCGGCCGGCTTCGCAGGCGACGCGCACGGCTTCACCGCCTTCCATCTGCGGGAGTTCCTCCGCGGCTTCGCCAACCACGCGGGCGCCACGGTGCACGTGCGCGTGCTTCACGGCGAGGAGACCCACCACGTGTGCGAGGCCGTGGTCAAGGCGTTCGCGCGCGCCCTGCACGCCGCCACGCGGGTGACCCACGAGGAGCTCCCGTCCACCAAGGGGATCTTGTGAGGACGGTACTGATCGACTACGGTGCCGGTAACCTCCACAGCGTCGAGCGCGCGCTCGGACGCGCGGCCCTCGCGCCGCTGCGCTCCGCGGACCCCGCCGACGGGCGCAGCGCGGACGTGCTGGTGCTGCCCGGGCAGGGGCACTTCGGGCAGGTCATGAGCGCGTTCCGCGCCTCCGGTTTCGAGCCCGTCGTGCGCGAGCACCTGCGCGCCGGCCGGCCGTTCCTCGGGATCTGCGTCGGCCTTCAGCTGCTCGTGGAGGGCTCCGACGAGGCTCCCGGCGTCGCGGGTCTGGGCGTGCTGCCGGGCCGGGCGCGACGCTTCCCCGCGGGCGATGTGAGCGTGCCGCAGATGGGCTGGAACCAGCTCCGTGCGGTCGACGGCCCGGAGCTGCTCGACGGCGTGCCCGAGGGGGCCTTCGTGTACTTCGCCAACTCCTACTACGTCGGTTTCGAGGGCCTCGTCGCTCCCGGCGCCCTCACCACCTACGGCACGGTGACGTTCCGCAGCGCGCTGTCGCTCGGCGCGCTGCACGCCACGCAGTTCCACCCGGAGAAGAGCCAGGCGGTCGGCGTCCGCGTCCTCGAGAACTTCCGCAGGCTCGCCCTGCGGACCCTGGAGGCGTAGCCCGTGGGGCGCCGCGCCATTCGGCTCGCTCTGGCCTGCCTCGCGTTCGTGGCCCTCGGCACCGCCGCGCTCCAGCGCGGCTTCGCCCAGCCCTGGTCGGTGCAGACGGTGGCCTTCCGCGACCTGCGCGAGGCGAGCGCCGCCGTGGACCAGCTGCGCGGCCTCGGCCTCGACGCGTACACCGAGTTCGCCATGAACCAGGGGCGCCAGTACGTGCGCGTGCGCGTCGGATGCACGACCACGCGCGATGCCGCGCAGCGACTCGCCGACCTGTTGGCCGGCCGCATCACGCGCGAGGCGGCGGTGGTGCCGCTTACCCCGGGGGCGCCCGTCTCGGGCTGCGTCGCCGAGGACGTCGGGTTCCTGAAGCCGGCCCGCTGGAAGCAGATCGCGCCCGGCAGCGCCGTGTTCGACGTGACGATCGCGGGGCAGAGCGCCCGCCTGGTCTACACCGGCCTCCGCTGGGCCGTCGTGCAGGACGGAGCGGCCATGCCCTCGGGCGTGTCGACGAGCGCGGCCGCGTTCGCCCAGGCCAACCTGGCCGGCGCGGCGGTGGTGCGGATGAACGTGCCGGGAGACGCCACCGTGCTGTGTCCGGGCAAGCTCATCGCCGCGGTGGGCGCCACCGCCGTGGTCGAGAGGTCGCGGGAGATCGTCGCCTGCAGCCGCCGTCCCGTGCCGCCGACCCTCGTCGGGGGCGCAGCGCCATGATGCCTACCGTGGTGGTCCTGACGGGGGTTTCGGGCTCCGGCCGCACCACCGCGCTCCACGCGCTCGAGGACATCGGGTACTTCACCGTCGACAACCTCCCCCCCGCCCTGTGGGGGCCGCTGGTGCAGTCCTCCGGCCACGAACGAAAGCTCGCCATCGGCATCGACATCCGGGCCCGCGCGTTCCTGCAGGAGGCGCCGGCGGCGCTCGAGGCGCTCGCCGCCACCGGCCTGCGGGCGACCGTGGTGTACCTCGACGCCGACGAGGCCACGCTCGTGCGCCGCTTCAACTTCACCCGCCGGACGCACCCGTTGGCCGAGGGCACCCTCACCGAGGACCTCGCGAGCGAGCGCCACGCCCTGGAGGGTTTGCGGTCGCTCGCCGAGGTCGTCATCGACACCACCTCCATGTCGGCGCAGGAGCTCACCCAGCACCTGTGGGACCGCTTCACCAGCGACAGCACGTTCACGCTCCGGCTCGTCTCCTTCGGCTACAAGCGCGGCGTGCCGTCGGACGTCGACACCGTGCTCGACGTGAGGGCGCTGCCGAATCCGTACTACAGCGAGACGCTGCGGCCCCTGCCCGGCACGGATCCAGAGGTGCAGGCGTACGTCTTCACGCCCGGCGCGCTCAAGCTCTACAGCCAGCTGCGCAACCTCACCAGGGCGCTGGCGCTCGGCGCGCGGGCCGCGGGACGCTCGAGCTACAGCATCGCCGTCGGTTGCACCGGCGGTCAGCACCGCTCGGTGGCGGTCGTCGACCGCCTGAGCCACGACCTCGCCGACACGGTGCGAACCCAGGCGCAGCACCGCGACCTGAGCGACGCGCTGCGCGAGCTGGTCGGTTGATGCGCATGCGTGAACGGGTCGCCGAGGTGCTCACCTGGCGGCTCTGGCTGACGCCAGGCATGGGGGTCAAGCGGCACGTGGCCCTGGCCGTCGTGGGAACGCTGATGCTCGTCGGCGGCGTGATCGGTGCGGTCCTGTGGACCCTCAACGAGCGCCGCCGGTACGTGTCGGCGCCGATCGAGTCGGTCCTGGTGAGTCCCACCTGGAAGGCCGGCGGCGGCTGGGTGTCGATCGTCATCGCGCTGCTCGGCATCGTGCTGGCCACGGTGGCGGTCGCGAGGCTCAACCGCTCGCTGCTGTCGAACTGGATGCCCAGCCCGCGCCAGGCCGCCGTGGTGCTCCACCACCGGGTGCGGCTCGCGCGCGGCCCGCGCATCGTGGCGTTCGGCGGCGGTACCGGGCTGAGCAACCTGCTGCGCGGCCTGCGGGAGCACACCTCGAACCTCACCGCGGTCGTGACGGTGAGCGACGACGGGGGTTCCTCGGGGCGGCTGCGCGCGGCGTTCGACATGCCCGCCCCGGGCGACCTCACGGATTGCCTGGCCGCGCTGTCGGACAACGAGCTCGAGGTCACGCGCCTGCTGCAGTACCGCTTCGGGCGCGGCGCGGAGCTGAAGGGGCACACCTTCGGCAACCTCCTGATCACCACCCTCACCGAGGTCGAGGGCGACTTCGGGCGCGCGATCCGCGTGTTGAACCGCCTTCTGAACCTGTCCGGCGCCGTCTATCCGGTCACCGCCCACCCCGTGACGTTGCAGGTCACGAAGGAGAGCGGCGAGGTCATCACGGGTGAGAGCCGCACGCGTGAGTGTCCGGGGCCGGTGCGGGAGGTGTCGATCACCCCGTCCGAGGCGCCCGCGCTGCGGGAGGTGGTGAGCGCCGTCGAGCGCGCCGACCTCGTCGTTCTCGGCCCCGGCAGCCTCTTCACCAGCACCATCCCGCCCGTGCTGGTGCCGGGCGCGCGCGACGCGCTGCGGCGCACGCGCGCGCTGGTCGTCTACGTGTGCAACATCATGACGGAGGCGGGCGAGACGGACGGGTTCGACGCCTTCCGGCACGTCGATGTGCTCCGCCGTCACATGGGGCGGGCTCCCGACGTGGTGATGTTGAACAGCGCGCCGGTCGATCCGGCGCGTCTCGCGGCCTACCGGGCCGAGAACGCGGAGACGGTGGCAGACAGCATCGATCATCTCAAGGAGCTCGGTATCGAGGTTCTTCGGCTGCCCCTGCTCGGGGGCGGCCCGCACGCTCAACACGACAGCGTGAGGCTGGCGGGGTGGCTCGAGGAGCTCGCCAAGCGCCGCGCCTCGCAACGCCGGAACGGATGGATGACGTGATCCACGCCCTCATGCTGGCTCTCGGAGCGCTGCTGCTGCGAGACCCCAGCGGCGACGCGGTGGGCGACGGCAGCCTGGCGCCGCCCACGGCCGCGGTCTACGCCGATCTCGCCGACTTCGACCTCACGCAGGTCGAGCTCGCCGACGCCGACCGGTTGACCGTGCGGGTGTCGCTCGGCGCCGTGGACAATCCCGTACACCTCAAGAACGGCTTCTCGAACGCGGTGGTCGACATCTACCTCGACACGGCGCCCGGCGGCTCCGAGCGGCTGCTCCCCGGTCCACGCCTGCGGATGCCGCCCGGCACGGGATGGGAGATCGCCCTGCGCCTCACGGGAGACGACGCCTACATGGTGCAGGCGGGCGAAGGCGACGACCCGTCCGCCTGGCCGCACCAGAGCGTCGACGTGACGGTCGACGGCACCACGCTCGTGGCGGTGGCGCCGGTCGCGCGACCCCAGCGAGCCGAGCTCTACGCCATGACCGGCGTGTACGACGCGTTCGCTCCGGATGCCTGGCGCCCCCTCGAGAACCACGCCAGCCCGTGGTCGTTCTCGAGCACGCAACAGAGCGTCCCCGTGGTCGACGTGCTCGCGAACACCGCCGCCGATCAGCAGCGGGCGCTGCGGGACGGGGCGCTCGTGCCGTACCGCGGGAGGACGCACGGCGTCGGCTGGCTCGCGCTCATGGCGGCCGGCGTGATCCTCGCGGTGGCGGGCTTCCTCGCCCGGCGCGGGGTGCGCTCCGACGCGCCCTCGCGGCGCGGTGCGGTGCGCCCGGGAGCGCGCCGGCGCGTGCGCGAGCGCGACGAGGTGCCGGGGGCGCCGGCCGCGCCGCCGCTCGTCGGCGCCGCCGGTGCGGCCAGCCACAGGGCCGTCGGCTCGTCGCGCATCGTGGAGCCAGGCCGCGCCGGCCGCGGGCGTGGCGCCGCCGCGCCGGTGCACGATGCGCCCGGACCGCCCCCTGGGCGCGAGGCGTCCGCGCCCGAGTCGTCCGCGCCCGAGGCGTCCGCGCCCGAGTCGTCCGCGGCCGAGGCGCCTGCGGCCGAGGCGCCCGCATCCGAGGCGCCTGCATCCGAGGTGTCCGGGATCCGAGGCGTCCGCGCCCGCGCCGCGCGCGCCCGGGGTGCCGGTGCGCCGAGTCGCCTGCGCCCGAGTCGCCTGCGCCCGAGTCGCCTGCGCCCGAGTCGCCTGCGCCCGAGTCGCCGGCGCGCGAGTCCGGTGCGCCCGCATCGCGTGCGCCCGAGTCGCCTGGGCGTGAGGCGCCCACGCCTACACCGCCCGCGTCAGCACCACGTGCGCCGGCGCCGCACCAGCCCGATACCGCGTCGCGGCGGTCGTCGCCCGACGCAGGCGTCCCGAGCGGGACCGCAGGGAGCGGGCGGCCGCCGGCGTCGTCGTCCGGGGGTGCGCCGCGTCCGGCACCGCCTCGGAGCGACGGCCCGGCGGACGAAACGGGCACGTTCGCCCATCGCTCCCGCGGGGAGGGACCGGAGCGGGTCGTCGCGCCCGACGGCGCGGCGGCCGGCGCGGCGGCCGCCGGTCCGGCCGGGAAGCCGTCGGCCGCCCGGGACGGCCCGGAGGCCTCGAGGCCCGCCGAGCCTGCGGCCCCCGAGGCGCGGGCCACGGGGCCCGCGCCCAACGCCGGGGCGGAGGGCGACCCGCGCACCGCGAGCGTTCCCAAGACCGCGGACGCGGCCCCCGGAGCCGGGCGGGAGCCCGCCGGGCGGTGGGAGCACGGAGCGAACCGGCCGCCGGGCGGCCGGCGCGCGTCGACCGCCATGCCCCTTCACGAGAGCTTCCTGGACGGCGCCGACGAGGCGGAGCTGTGGCCGGCGCCGCGGGCGCCGAAGGAGGGCGCCGGGGACGGATCGGGCGCGGGCGTGGCGCACGGGCCGGCGCTTCCCGCGCGGACGCGGCCCGAGCCGCCGGACGCCGCGGCGAACCCCACGGGTGGCGGTGGGGACGCCAGGCGTGCCGAGGCGGGTGCCGCCGCGGGAGTCCCACCCGAGAGCGCGCCCGATGGCCCGCCGGATGCCGCGCCGGACGCCGAGGCGGAAGGCGCACCGGACCCCGAGGCGCATGCCGCGCCGGACGTCGAAGGCGGTGCCTCGCCGGACGCCGAACGGGGTGCCGCGCCAGACGGAGAGGCGCAAGGCGCGCCGGAGCGCCGGGCCGCGGGTGTGTCGGACGCCGAGGCCGACGCCGACCCGGCGTCCGATGGGCCCGATCGTCCGCGATGACGTGGCGCACCCGTGGGCGGGGGCGCGCACCCCTTCCGTGACCCAGGCGTGAGGAATGCGCCACGCCGCTGCGCTATACCGGACTCCATGGAACCGCGAGGCGCACCACGGACCGCTCCGACGACGCAAGGCAGCTCCACCCTAGACCTCACGAGGAGGCGCTCATGAGCCTGCACGCCACGGCGCGCTCGAGCCGCGTGGCCCGGCTGTGGATGGGTGCGCTGGCCGCACTCGTCTCCGGCGCTGCCATGTTCGGCGCGCGCATCGTACTCGACGCCCGCACGCCCGTCGACATGATCTTCGACCTCACGGGGCACGTGCTCGGGGTGCCATCGGTGTTCAACGTCATCCACTCCCTGCCGTGGGGGCTCGACCACTACGCCAAGTACGGGCTCTTCGCGGGCATGGCCGTGCTCTACCTGGCGGCCTGGGCGCTGCTCGCCCTGCCGCTCGGGCGCGCCGCCTGGCCGGTACGGGTGATCGTGCCGGCGCTCGCCACGCCGCTCCTGGTCGGCCTGGTGTTGCTGCCGTTGGAGGGGTTGGGCCTGTTCGGGGTCTCGTCGACCAACTACTTCTACCCGCCCCTGTCCACCCACCTGTGGGCGGCGGCCTTCGGCCTGCTCTACGGCGTGGTGCTCCTGCTCCTGCCGGGACGGCGCGCCTCCGCGGCGCCCGCCGCCGACGGGAGCGACGCGACGCCGCGCCGCGCGCGCGGCGAGCACGACGCCCGCCGGCGTGAGTTCCTGGGCAACGGCGGACGCACGATCCTGCTCCTGGCCGTCGGCGCGGCCGTGGGCCGGGCCGTGCTGGGAGCGATCGCGCGCGCCGCCGCGGTGCCGCTCGGCATGATCAAGGGACTCAGCGCGCCGGTGACGCCGACCGCGGACCACTACGTCGTGTCGAAGAACTTCCTGAACCCCTCGGTCGACGCCGGACGGTGGAAGCTGAAGATCGGTGGGATGGTCGAGCACCCGCTCGAGCTGAGCCTCGACGACCTCAAGGCCATGCCGTCGACGGAGCGCACCTCGACGCTGATGTGCATCTCCAACGAGGTGGGAGGCGACCTGATCGGAAACAGCCTGTGGACGGGCGTCCCGCTGGCCGACCTGCTCGACATGGCCGGGGTCCACAGTGGCGCTACCGAGATCATCCTCCGCGCGGCGGACAACTACTCGGACTCCTTCCCGGTGGACCTCGGGCGTCGCGACGGCACGATGGTGGCCTACCTCCAGAACGGCGAGCCCCTCACGCGCGATCACGGCTTCCCCGCGCGCGTGCTGCTGCCCGGCATCTACGGCATGAAGAACGTCAAGTGGGTCGTGGAGCTCGAGCTCACCGACAAGGACTACCAGGGGTACTGGCAGCAGCGCGGGTGGAGCGACGAGGCCGTCATCCAGACCATGAGCCGCATCGACACGGCCAGGGCCACCAAGCTCGCCGACGGTACCGTCGCCATCGGGGGGATCGCGTTCGCGGGCGTGCGCGGGATCCAGAAGGTGGAGGTCTCGGTCGACGGCGGCTCGAGCTGGCAGGAGGCGACGCTCGACAGCGCCAGGAACGAGTACTCCTGGAACCTGTGGGGCTTCGCCTGGGACGCCCAGCCGGGTACGTACGACGTGCTGGTGCGCGCGACCGACGGCACCGGTGCGACGCAAACGTCGGATCGCGCCCGCCCCTTGCCCGACGGCGCGACCGGGTGGGACGAGACGAAGGTCCAGGTGTCCTGAGCTCGGTAGCGGGTACGGCCGGAACATCGCGGCCGCGCGCCCCGTGGCGCGCGGCCGCGCCGCGTTCGTGTGTTCAGCTCGACCGGCGCACCGTCGAGCGCCGCCAGTGCGGCGGCGCCGCGTTGGTGTGTTCAGCTCGACCGGCGCACCGTCGAGCGCCGCCAGCGCGGCCGCGCCGCGTCAGGTGTTCAGCTCGACCGGCGCACCGTCGAGCGCCGCCAGCGCGACCGCGCGAAGGAGGGCCACGTCGCGCGCCGCATCCTCGACCGATGTCTCGGGCGCGCGTCCGTCCTCGATGCAGGCGCGGAAGTGGTCCAGTTCCTCCTCGAAGGCCTCGGCGTGCCCGGCGTCGACCCGAACGGTGTGGATGGCGTCGCCGTCGGGCGTCATGATCTCCAGTCGGGTGGGGGCGTGCGCCAGGTAGGGCGACGGGAAGCGGAGCTCGAGCCGCCGCCCGTCGCCGTACACGCCGATGGTCTCCCGGTACGCCAGGTCGTCGTGGAACAGGCACCAGCTCAGGCTGCCCACCAGGCCGCCGTCGAAGCCCAGGTGGGCGACGATCCCGCGCCCCTCGTCCCAGAGGCTCGCTCCCGTGACGCGACGCGGCTCGCCCACCAGGTGACGCGCGGCGTTCACGTCGTGCACGAGGGACCCGAGCAACGTGTCGGTGTAGGCATCGAGCGCCCACGCCGGCCGGTCCCCGAGCGCCTCGCGGGCCAGCAGGCGCCCCTCGTCGCGCAGGCCCTCGACCGTCTCGCGCGGAACGTCGCCGGCGCGCGCGAGACGGTGGTGCTCGAGGTAGCGCCGCTCGCGCGGGTGCAGCACGCTGACCTGCAGGAGGCTCGGCGCGCGCCCGTCGGCGAGGATCGCGCGCGCCCGGCGGTACGCCGGATCGAAGCGCTTCATGTAGCCGACCTGCACGATCACACCGGCGGCGTCGCGGGCCCGCCGGATGTCGTCGGCCTCGCGCGCGGTGTAGCACAACGGCTTCTCCACCAGGAGGTGCTTCCCGGCGCCCGCAAGGTACGCCGCCGCCGCGCCGTGGGAGCCGGAGGTGGCGATGACGACGGCATCGATGTCGGTTTGCGCCAACGCCTCGATGTCCTGACCCCAGGAGAGGGCACCGAAACGCTCCGCCACGCCCTGCGCCAGCGACCGGCTGAGATCGACCACGCGCACGAGGTCGAACGACGCGTTGCGGCGCAGGTACGGGAGGTGCATCATCTGGGCAACGGCCCCACAGCCGAGGACGCCGACCCGGATCGGCGCACCCCTGCGGGCGGCGGCCGGCGCTCCCCTCACGGCTCCACGAAGACCGGGTTGGTGACGCCGGCGAGCGCGCCGTCCCCGTCCCGCGCCTCGAGCACGGCCCAGCCGGCCGTGGGCGCCCGCAGGTCGTACGCGCCATCGCCGCTGGGCCGCCCCGGCCAGCAGGCGGCCTCCCGGCCGTTGACGAGCAGGCGCGTGAGCCCGTCGGCCGCGACCCCATCCCAGCGCGCGCGCGCGCGAAGGGATCCTCCCCGCGCCACCCCGCCGGGCCCGGAGGCCGTGGCGCCGCCGTCCCCTTCGACCGCGAGCTCGAGATGCGGGCCGCGGCTCACGTACGACCTGCCCGCGCGCAACGCCTCGAGCACGGCCGCGGCCGAGCGCTCCGCCCGGACGACGTTGAAGCCCTTCCCTACCGCGATCCCGCCGGGCCCGTGCGCGTCCGTCCCCGCCGTGGCGAACACCCGAAACCCGCGATCGAGCCAGCCGTACCACAGCCGCAGCCCCTCCTCGTTGCGGGCGCGGTCGAGGCCGCCGTTCCAGATCTCCACGTGGCGCGCCGGCCCGGGCAGCATGTCGTCGTAGAGCCAGCGGCACCCGGTGCACTCGGGATCCCCGACGTGGCGAGGGTGCGCGATGACGAACAACCCCCCGCCCGCCATCACCTCGCGGGCGGCGTCGGGCATGGTGCGGCCGGCGCGGCCGGTGCGCCAGTCCACCCACGTGCGGCGGCCGAGGGCGAGCGCGTGTCCGTGGTAGGTCGTGAGCTCCATCCCGGGCAGCAGCAGGGGCACGTGCGCCCGGTCGCTACCCAGCTCCTGGAGACCGCTGACGGTGTTGTGGTCGGTCAGCGCCTGGAAGTCGAGGCCGTGGGCGGTCGAGGCGTTCAGCAGCTCGCTCACCGACCAGCGCGCGTCGGAGTGCAGCTGAGTGGGCGTGCAGGTCGCCCCGGAGCCAGCCGGGCGGCGGCGGCGGAAGGGGGTCGGGCGCCGGGCTAGCGTCGGGCACCGGCCCGGTGGCCTCCAACCCTGGTGGTGGGGGCGGCGCTTCGCGCAGCGTCTCCATGTGGAGCTCGGCGAGGCACGGCGCGGCGCCGAACACCATGTGGGTGTCGATCTCGACCGTCCAGGTCCCGGGCGGAAGGCGCCCGGGCAGGTAGCCGGGTGTCGCCCAGCTGTCCGTGACGAGCACGCGGTGGGGACCCTCGCGGCGGTGCCGGTGCCCGGCGCCGCGAAAGCCGTCCGGCCCGTGCAGGCTGAGGCACAGCATGTTGCGCACGCCGTCGGTCACCAGCGGCTCGAAGTCGAGCGTGAGCGCGAGGGCGCGCGTACCCTCGGGTACCTCCAGCGTGTGCTCCAGGTAGCGCTTCGCGTCCGACGGACGGAGCTCGAGGCGGACGGTGGTGGCCACGGTCGTCTCCTTCCCGGCGTCCGATTGACAGGCTTGCGAGCGTGGACTATTCTACAGCCCTACAACAAATCTTGCGTCAGGCAGCGGCTCGATCGAACCGTTTCGATGGCTTGTTGGTGCGCGGAGAGGGGGTGGCGGATGCGTTCGGAGCGCAAGGTCTACCGCTCCCCGGGAGGTGTCCCGGGAAGGGGTCCGCCCGCGACCGTGACCCTCCCCTGACGACGCCCCCGTACGGTGGCGCGTCGCGGCGAAGCGGCAGGCAGGGAGCCGCCGTCGTTGCAGCGAAGGACCGAAGCCGTTGTGGCCGGTGCTGGCTCGCCCCGCCGGCGGACGGAGCCAAGGAGGCAAACGAATGGACCAGTCGAGGCAGGGTCGGACGTCGTCGGGTGGGGCCGGGCCCCGTACGGTAGGGCTGCGCGCCACGCTTGCGTTGCTGTTCGCGGCCGCGCTCGGGTGGGCGGCGGCCCAGGCGGCGCCGTGCGGTACGAGCGACAAGGTGACCATCAACTTCTACTCTGGCGGCGACGTCAACGTGCAGAACCTGTGGCAGAACGACATCCTCCCCGCCTACAAGGCGGTCTGCCCCAACGTCACGCTCAACCTGGTCTTCTCCGAGCACGGGACGGGCGATCAGCTCACGCTGGACCGCATCGCGGCCGCCAAGCAGGCGGGCAAGAGCTCGGGCGTGGACCTGTGGGAGACGGGCATGCTCGACACCGCCGGGCAGGCGGGTCTGGTCGATGCCGTGTCGACGGACACCATCCCGAACCTCAGCAAGGTGGACCCGGACGTGGTCCAGCAGATCGGCGGCTACGGCGTCCCGTACCGCGGGAGCTCCGTCGTGCTCGCCTACGACAGCAGCCAGGTCAGCGACCCGCCGACGACGCTGCAGGGGTTGTTCGACTGGATCAAGGCCAACCCCGGGATGTTCACCTACAACCCTCCCGATACCGGCGGCTCGGGCGACAACTTCGTGCAGGCCGTCCTGCGCACGGGGATCGACCAGAGCGACCTCAAGACCTTCCAGACCGGCTACGACCAGGCGCTCGAGAGCGAGTGGGACCCGGGCTGGCAGACGCTCGACGAGCTCGGCAAGAGCATGTACCAGAACGGCTTCTACCCGAAGGGGAATGCCGGCGTGCTGCAGCTCCTCGGCAAGGGCAGCATCGCGGTCGCGCCGGTATGGTCCGACATGGCCCTCAGCTACCTCGACCAGGGCCTGCTTCCCGACACCGTCAAGCTCGAGCAGCTCGACCCGCCGTTCAACGGCGGCGCGAGCTACGTCGGCGTCATCTCGGACAGCCCCCACAAGGACGCCGACAACGCCTTCCTGAACTGGTTGCTCACACCCGACGTGCAGGCCATCGTCATCGACAAGATGAACGGCTACCCCGGCGTGACCTGGGACAACGTGCCCCAGGACGTGAGGGAGAAGTTCGCCGACATCGCCAAGAGCTACAGCTTCGGGTTCAGCTCGAAGTTCGACAACGATCTGCACCAGCTGTGGTACCAGAAGGTTGCGGGTGCCCAACAGCAGTAGCGCCTCGATCCGAGACGCGGGCGCGGCAGGGGGCCGCGCCCGCGTCTCCCGCGGCCGCGCATCCGAGGCGCTCGTCGGCCTGCTGCTGGCCCTCCCGCCGTTCGTGGTGGTGGTGATGCTGATCGTCATTCCCGCCGTGGACGCGTTGCTCTTCTCCCTGGGCCGGGTGCCGGCGAACAACGCGGTGTTCAGCACCGGCATGCACCTGGTGCGCAGCGACGGGCTCACGCTGGAGGTGTACCGCCAGCTCTTCGCCAGCCCGTACTTCCGCGCCGACCTCGCGCTCACCCTGGTGGTGACGGTGGTGTCGGTCGTCCTCATCGTGGTGCTGGCGTACGTGCTGGCCCTCTACGTGCGCTTCGCGCAGGGCGCGCTCCCGCGCGTCTTGCGGCAGCTCTATCTCGTGCCCATGTTCGTTCCGGTGGTCATCGCGTCCTACGCCCTCACCACCTTCTACGTCGACCACGGTCTGCTCCACGCACTGTTCGTGCATCTCGGCCTGGGCTACGGCTCGCTCATCTACCACCGCGGCGGGATCATCCTGGGCCAGGTGTGGCAGGGGATCCCGTTCGCCGTGCTTCTGCTGGGCTCCGGCCTCGACGGCCTCGCGCAGGAGCAGATCGAGGCGGCGCGCGACGCCGGGGCGAACGCCCTGACCGTCTTCCGGCGGATCGTGCTGCCGCTGAACCTGGTGCCGCTGCTCATCGTGACGACCTTCACGTTCATCGGCGTGATCGGCAGCTTCACCATCCCCTATCTCATCGGACCCAACGCGCCGCAGATGCTGGCGGTGGAGATGCAGGCACACTTCACCAGCTACAACCAGCCGCAACCCGCCGTGGCGATGGCCGTGATCACCTTCGTGATCGCCGCCGCCGCGGGTGGCCTCTACGTCTGGGCCACCACCAAGTCGTCCAAGGGGGTGGCCTGAGTGGCCTGGACCTGGTTCTTGCGCAGCGCGCCCATGCGGCGCAGCCTCGGGCTCATCCTGGTGCTCGCGCTGGGCGCGTTCATGCTGCTTCCGCTCGCGACCATGGTGCTGTGGGCGTTCGCGGGCTCGTGGCGTTTCCCCGGGCTCGTCCCGCAGCACTTCTCCGTGCGCTGGTGGGGTTGGGTGTTCGAGAACGGCAACGTCGGCAAGGCCTTCGTCTACAGCTTCACGACGGCGCCGGTCGTGACCCTGGTGTCGGCCGTCGTGTGCCTGCCGGCGGCGTACAGCTTCTCGCGCCTCCGCTTCCCCCTCAAGCGCTTCTTGTTCGTGTCGTTGCTGGCGACCAACGCCTTCCCGAAGTTCGGGCTGTACATCTCCATCGCGACGCTGTTCTACCGCCTGAACCTGATGAACACCTTCGCGGGCGTGGTGCTGGTGCAGCTCATCAACACGCTCGTGTTCATGACCTGGATCCCGTCCGCGGGCTTCGACAGCGTGAGCCGCGAGCTGGAGGAGGCCGCCCGGGATGCCGGGGCGGGCCGCTGGCGGGTGTTCTGGCGCATCACGCTGCCCCTGGCGCTGCCGAGCATCATCGTGGGCGCCATCCTCGCGTTCATCGCCGCCTTCGACGAGGCGCAGGGCACCCTCGTCGTGGGCTCGCCGCGCATCACCACCATGCCGGTGCTGATGTACACGCTGGTGGCCAACTATCCCGAGCCCGTCAGCGCCGTCTTCTCGATCCTGCTCGCCGCGCCCTCGGTCGTCCTGCTGCTGGTGGCGCGACGCTACCTGCTCGCCGGCTACCTCGCGGCGGGCTTCGTGTGAGGTGAGCGCGGTGGCGCTGCTCGAACTCGACCGACTGGCAAAGCACTACGGCGATTTCCGCGCCGTCGACGACATGACGCTCTCCGTCGAGGAGGGGGAGTTCGTGTGCTTCCTCGGCCCGTCGGGTTGCGGCAAGACCACGACGCTGCGCATGATCGCCGGCTTCATCCGCCCCGACGGGGGCGACATCCGGGTCGACGGCGCCAGCGTCGTCCAGCGCCCGCCGGAGAGCCGGCCGACCGCGATGGTGTTCCAGCGCTACACGCTGTGGCCGCACATGGACGTGTGGCACAACGTCGCGTTCGGCCTGGAGCTGCGGCGCCGGCCGCGCGCCGAGGTCGATCGGGCGGTCATCGACGCGCTCGAGCTCGTCGGCCTGCCCGGCTCCGAGCGCAAGTACCCCCAGCAGCTCTCGGGGGGCCAGCAGCAGCGCGTCGCGCTGGCGCGGGCGCTCGTGCTCGAGCCGCGCATCCTGCTCCTCGACGAGCCGTTCTCGAACCTCGACGCGCAGCTGCGGGTGCGCATGCGCGAGGAGGTCACCGCCATCCAGCGCCGCGTCGGCATCACCACCGTGTTCGTGACGCACGACCAGGCCGAGGCGTTGGCCATCGCCGACCGGATCGCCGTGATGCGCGCGGGCGTCATCGAGCAGCTCGCCCCTCCGGCCGAGGTCTACGGGCTGCCCGCCTCGGAGTCCGTCGCGACCTTCATCGGGCTGATCAACATGTTCGACGCCTTCGCGGCCGGCGGCGCCTTGCGCGCCGGTCCGTTCGTGTTGCCCCTTCCCGTGGGCGCCGATCTCGGGTCGGGAGCCGACCTGAAGGTGGGCACCCGCCCGGAGGACGTGGTCCTCGGTCCCGCCGGCGCCGGCGTCGCGGGTGTCGTGAGTCACGTGATGGACATGGGGCACTACCGCCAGGTCCGGGTGGAGGTCGAGGGGAGCGCACCGCTCACGGTCTTCCTGGACAAGGAGCGGACGGTGTCGTCGGGCCCCTGCTCCGTGCGCCTGCGCAAGGGGCTCGTCTACCGGGACGGCCGCCTCGCGGGGGTGGCCGACGCGGCCCTGGCAACCTCGTGACGGCCCCGCGCGCGCCCGGCTCGACGCTGCCCCCGGCGTTGGCGCAGCGGCTCGCGAGCGGCGGGTGGCTGCGCACGGCGCACCGCGGGGCGCCCCAGGTGGCGCCCGGCAACACCGCTCGCTCGCTCGCCGCGGCGGCGGAGATCGGCGTGGACCTCGTGGAGGTCGACGTCAGGCGCACCGCCGACGGGGCGCTGGCGTTGTGGCACGACCCCGACGTACACGCGGGCGGGCGCCGGCTGGAGATCGCCGCCACGCCGCTGCTCGAGCTGCAGCGTGCCGTCGAGCGGGAGAGCGGCGAGGAGCTGCTCGACCTGGCCGGCGGCGCGCGCGCCGTCGCGGGGCGCGCCGGCCTGATGATCGACCTGAAGGGCGCGGGTCTCGCCGAGGAGATCGTGGCGACCCTGCGCGCCTGCGCGGTCGACACCGCGGTGATCTGCGGCGAGCTGTGGGACGACCTGCGCGCCGCGCGCCGCCTGCACCCGGCGATCGGCACCTCCCTGACGCTTGGCGTGGCCTGGTCGGAGAGGCGCGCCGGGCCGCGCCTGGACGACATCGACACGGACGCCGTGACGGTGTCCTGGAACCACGTCGATGCGAGCTTCGTGCGCCGCTGTCACGAGCGCGGCATCGCGGTGCTGGTGTGGACCGTGGACCGGCCCGCACGCATGCGGCGGCTGCTGCAACTCGGCGTGGACGGGCTCACCAGCAACCGCCCGGACCTCCTGGCCGGCCTGGCGCGCCGGAGGACGTGACGCTCCGGCGCGCGCGCGCCGGAACCCGCGCAGCCCCGGACCCGCGCAGCCCCGGACCCACGCAGCCCCGGACCCACGCAGCCCCGTCAGGCGCCGTAGGTGCCGGTCTTGGTGACGCTCAAGGGTGGTCTGGCGGCCTCCCGGCGGGCGTCGGCACCCAGCGCGCGGAGCCCCCCCGTCAGGTCCTCGTAGCCTCGATCGATGTAGCCCACGCCGCGGATCTCGCTGATGCCGCTCGCGGCCAGGGCGGCCACGACCAGCGCGCCCCCCGCGCGGATATCGGCCGCGTGGACCGTGCCGGCCTCGAGCGGTCGCCCGTGGATCACCAGCGTGCGCTCGCTCACCGTCATGTCGGCTCCCAGCTTGGCGAGCTCGTCGACGTGCGTGTACCGGTCCGGATAGACCGTGTCGCGCACCGTGCTGCGGCCCGGCACCGTGGCCAGGAGCGCGCCGAATGGCGCCTGCAGGTCGGTCGGGAGGCCCGGGTAGGCCTCCGCCACGAGGTCGACGGGCGAGAGCGTACCGCCCGCGTCCAGCGTGACGCTGTCCGGCGTCGTTTCGACCGTCACTCCCGTGCGCACGAGGGCGTCCAACACGGCGCTCAGGTGCTCGGGTCGGACGTTCCCGAGCGTGGCCCTGCCGCGACTGGCGGCCACGGCCAGCAGGTAGGTTCCGGCCTCGATGCGGTCCGGGATCGGCCGGCGCCGCACGCCGTGCAGGCGGGTGCTGCCACGAACGCGGATGACGCTCGTGCCCGCGCCCTCGACGGACGCCCCCATCGCCTCGAGCATGTCGGCCAGGTCGGCGATCTCCGGCTCGAGCGCGGCGTTCTCGATGATCACCTCGTCGCCGGCGAGCGCGGCGGCCAGCAGGATGTTGACGGTCCCGCCGACGGTGCGGTCCTCGAACACCACCTGGCCGGAGAGCCGGCCGTCGCGGCGCACCAGGAAGTCGCCCTCCTCCTCCTCGACGTGGACGCCGAGATCGCTGAAGGCCTGCAGGTGGCGGTCGACGGGGCGCGGCCCGAAGGCGCACCCTCCCGGCATGGAGATGCGCGCCTCGCCGCAGCGGGCGAGCAACGCGCCCATGGCCACGAAGCTGGCTCGCATCTTGCTCACCAGGCGGTAGGGGGCGTGGCAGGTCGTGATGCGGCGTGCCCGGACGTGCAGCTCGCTGCCGCGCCAGCTCACCTCGGCGCCGACGTGGCGCAAGATCTCCTCCGTCACCTGCACGTCGCTCAGGCGCGGCACGTCGTCGAGCACCACGGGCTCGTCGGTGAGGAGGGTCGCGAGCATCAGGTAGAGCGCGGAGTTCTTGGCGTTGTGCACGCGCAACTCACCGTGCAGGGCGTGCCCGCCGTGGATGAGGAGCGCATCGTTGGATTCGGTCATCCTCGCCTCGCTCGCGCCGGCGCTTCGCCTGCGGCGCCCGGACGGTGTGAGATAGTCCACATCTTGAGCAACTTACACACGCTCAGTAAGGCCAGTGTAGGGGGGCATGCCAACATTGTCAAGAAAATACGTCAGATGCTATACTTAGGCGCTGTCGTAGGGTCGGGTTCGGGAGGACCGTCGTGCCGAAACGGGAGAAGAGCAAACGCCTGCAGGTCGTCATCACCGAGGAGCAGGACTCGCTCCTCACCAAGACGGCCTACCAGCTTTCGAACCCCGAACGCCTGGTGTCGAAGTCGGAAGTCGTGCGGCTCGGCATCGAGATGCTCAACCGTGCCGTCGAAGATGGCAGGCTCGATCCGGAGCTGCTGAAGACGCTCGAGGACCACTGAGCGCCGGAGCGGCTCCTCGATGTTCAACGCAGGCGAGCTCGTCGACAACCGCTACGACATCCTCGGCCCGCTCGGGGCGGGCGGCATGGCGCAGGTCTTCAGGGCGCGCGACCGCCATCTCGAGCGCACCGTTGCCCTCAAGGTGCTGCGGCCACACCTCACCGACACCGACAGCGAGCGCTTCCGGCGCGAGATCCGCGCGCTCGCGCGCCTGAACCACCCGGGCATCGTCAGCATCTACGACCTCGGTCTCGGCGAGCACGTCTACTTCGCGATGGAGCTCATCGAGGGGGGACCGGTCACGGACCTCGGCCCGCTCGAGGCGGACACCGAAGCCCTTCAGCGGCTCCTGGGCGCCGCCATCACGGTGGCGGAGGCGCTCGGCTACGTGCACCGGCTCGGCATGGTCCACCGCGACCTCACGCCCCGCAACATCCTGCTCGACGAGCTGGGGCACCCGAAGGTGATGGACTTCGGCCTGGTGCAGCTGACCGAGACCTCGCGCGAGCTCACCCGCACCGGCTTCACCCTCGGTACGCCGCAGTACATGGCGCCCGAGCAGGCCACCGGCGAGCCCACGGGGGCCGCCACGGACCTCTACGCCTTCGGTGCGGTGCTCTACCGCACGGTCACCGGCGCGGCGCCGTTCGACGCGGACAACGACCAGGCGGTGCTGTACCAGCACGTCTACGGCGCGGCGACGCCTCCCGAGCAGGTGAACCCCCAGGTCCCGCGGGCGCTGGCGCGCCTCATCACCTCGATGCTCGAGAAGGATCCGCGTCGCAGGCCCCTGTCCGGGTTCGCGGTGGCCGACGCGCTGCGCTCCATCGCCGCGGTCGAGAGCGCCAAGGCGACGCACGTGGCGCAGGCCGGACCCGGTCGGCGCGGTGTCTACCCGCTCGGGCCGTCGGCGCCGGCCTCGATGGAACGCCTGTGGACGCGCAAGCTCGACGAGGGTCCGCAGTGGCCCGCCGGCCTGTCGGCGGCCGCCGGCTTCGTGCTGGTCGGTCTGCGCAGTGACGCGCTGGCGGTGCTGCGCCCGGCCGACGGCGGGGTGCAAGCGACCTTCGAGCTGCACGACGAGGCGAGCCAGGCGCCGGTCTTCGCCGACGACCGCCTCTACGTCGCGAGCCGCGACGGCGCGCTCCAGGCCCTGGCGTGGCCGCGCGGCGAGACCCTGTGGCGGGCCGCCGATGCCGAGGTGGTGGGGGCCCTGCCGCTGGGCGGCGGGGTGCTGATCACCAGCCGCCGCGGCACGGCCGAGCTGTGGAGCTCCGGCGGCGAGGTGCTGTGGAGCTACGACGCCGATGCCCCGGCGGTGACGCCGCCGACGCTCCATCGCGGCCTCGTGTTGTTCGCGACCCAGGACGGGTGGCTGCACGCGCTCCGGGCGTCGGGCGGCCGCGCCAGCTTCAGGGTCGAGGTCGGCAGCGTGGCGGCGACGCCCTCGGCCTCCGGCGGCCGCCTGCTCATCCCCGAACGCTCCGGCGCGCTCCACGCGTTCGACCTCGCGCGCCACGAGGTCCTGTGGACCTACGACCTCGAGGGCGAGCTGTGGGCCACACCCGTCGTCTGGGACCAGCTCGTCTTCGCGGTGTCGTGGGGGCAGACCCTGCACTGCCTGTCGCTGCGCAGCGGCGACGACGTGTGGACCCGCGACCTGCCCGCGCCCGTCACGGCCTCCCCTACCCTGGCGGCCGGAACGCTCTACGTCACCAGCGAGGGAGGCGAGGTACTCGCCTTCGATGCGCGCAGCGGGCGCTCGCTGTTCCACGACCGGATCGCCAACAGCGCTATCCAGGCCAGTGCGCTGCCCGTGGGCGAGCGCCTGCTGGTCGCCGCGCTCGACGGGACCGTCGCGGCCTACGGCTGAGCCGGCCGCCGCGCGCCCGGCGGCCCCGGGCGACCCCTCCCGTCAAGCCCGCACCGAGGCGTCGGCGCGAACCTGCTCCAGCAGGAGCGCCTCGAAGGCGACCTCGTCGGGCTCCTGCGCGGTGGTGTCCTCCATCGACGGGTGCGGCGCGACCTTCCAGAAGCGCCCGCGCGCCTCGCTCCACTCCTCGAGCAGCGCCCGCGCGCGCGGGGAGCGCGTCAGCTCCGCGTGGCGCGCCAGCAGGGCGCGCAGGAGCTCGTCGTCGACGCCGTCCTGTACGCGCGCAAGGCGAACCATGCCGGGGTTGAAGCGCCCCTCGAAGCGGCCGTCTTCGTCGTACACGTAGGCGATGCCGCCCGACATGCCGGCGCCGAAGTTGCGCCCCGTGGGGCCGAGCACCACCGCGACCCCGCCCGTCATGTACTCGCAACCGTGATCGCCGCACCCCTCGACCACCGCCCTGGCGCCGGAGTTGCGCACGCATAGCCGCTCGCCCGCGCGACCCGCGGCGTACAGCGCGCCGCCCGTGGCGCCGTAGAGAACCGTGTTCCCCACGATGACGTTGTCCTGCGGCGGGCGGTCGACGCCCTCGGGCGGGAGCACGGCGATCTCGCCGCCGGCCATCCCCTTGCCGACGTAGTCCTGCGCTTCCCCCTCGAGGCGCAGGTGCATGCCGTGGTTGCAGAAGGCGCCGAAGCTCTGCCCCGCCGCGCCGCGCAGCCGTACGCGCACGGTGCCGGGCGGCAACGCCTCGGGCCCGCGGACGCGCGCGATCTCGCCCGCGATCCTGGCCCCCACGCTCCGCTCCCGGTTGGTGACGGGGTAGTCGAGCCGCACCTCCTCGCCCCGCTCCAGGGCCGGTGCACCGTCGCGCCACAGCTGCTCGTCGAGCGGGGGCGCGGGCTCGGGCCGGTCGTTGCGCGCTTGCGTGCTCCGGCGCGGCCGGGCCGGATCGACCTCGGGATCGCGCAGCAGCGCGGCGAAGTCGAGCCGAACGTTCTTCGGGAGCGCCACGTCGGTCCTCGGCGCCAGGCGGTCGACGCGCCCGATCACCTCGTCGAGGGACCGCGCGCCGAGCCCGGCCAGCAGCATCCGCACCTGCTGCGCGACGTACAGGAAGAAGCGGATGACGTGCTCCGGCTGCCCCTCGTAGCGCTTGCGGAGCTCGGGATCCTGCGTCGCGACCCCCACCGGGCACGTGTTCAGGTGGCACTGGCGCAGCATCGCGCAACCGGCGGCGACCAGCGCCGTGGTCCCGAAGCCGAACTGCTCCGCGCCGAGCAGCGCGCCGACGAGCACGTCCCGGCCGGTCTTCATGCCGCCGTCCACCCGCAGCGTCACCCGGCCGCGGAGGCCGTTCTCGACCAGCACCTGCTGCGTCTCGGCCAGTCCGAGCTCCCACGGCACGCCGGCATGCTTGACGCTCGACAGCGGGCTGGCGCCCGTGCCCCCGTCGAAGCCCGAGATCTGGATGTTGTCGGCGTACCCCTTGGCGACCCCCGCGGCGATGGTGCCGACGCCGTGGGTGGCGACCAGCTTCACGCCGATGCGGGCCTCGCGGTTGACGCGCTTCAGGTCGTAGATGAGCTGCGCGAGGTCCTCGATGGAGTAGATGTCGTGGTGCGGAGGCGGACTGATGAGCGTCACGCCCGGCACGGCGTGCCGGATGCGGGCGATCTCCCCCGACACCTTGTAGCCGGGGATCTGGCCGCCCTCCCCGGGCTTGGAGCCCTGCGCCATCTTGATCTCGATCTCGCGCGCGCTGATCAGGTAGTCCGGCGTCACCCCGAAGCGGCCCGACGCCACCTGCTTGATGGAGCTGTTGGCCCAGTCGCCCTGCCGCGGGTGCCACCGTGGCGCGAAGCTCAGCTCGCGCATGTCGCGCTCGTAGGGGCGGAAGCGCGCCGGGTCCTCCCCGCCCTCGCCCGAGTTGCTCTGCCCGCCGAGCCGGTTCATGGCGATGGCGATGGTCTCGTGGGCCTCGCGCGAGACCGAGCCGTGGCTCATCGCCTGCGTCGTGAAGCGTCGGGCGATGGTCTCGGCGGACTCCACCTCGTCGAGCGGCACCGCCTCGCCCAGGGGCCGGAGCTCGAGCAGGTCGCGCAACTGCGTCGGCGGCCGCTCGTCGACGGCGCGCGCGTACTCGCCGTAGGCCTCGAAGTCCTCGTTGCGCACCGCCTTGTGCAGCGCCTTGAACACCGTCGGGTTGAGCGCGTGGTATTCGCCCGCCTTCCGGAAGCGGTAGATGCCGCGATCGACCAGCGCCGGCGCCTCCCCGTACCCCTCGGCGTGGTAGCGCAGCACGTCGGTCGCGAAGGTCTCGAGGGTGGCGCCGCCCAGTCGCCCCGGGGTGCCGTAGAAGTAGCGCTCGAGCACGTCCTGGTGGACCCCGACGGCCTCGAAGATCTGCGCCCCGCGATAGCTCGCGATGGTCGAGATCCCCATCTTCGACATGATCTTGAGCAGGCCCTTCTCCACCGCCGCGACGTAGTTCTCGACGGCCGCGTCGGCCGCGATCGCCTCGCGGTGCCTGGCGCTGGAGGCCGCGTGGCGGGCCGTGGCGAAGGCCAGGTAGGGGTGCACCAGGGCCGCGCCGTAGCCGATGAGGCAGGCGTAGTGATGGTCCTCGCGCGGCTCGCCGGTCTCGCACACGATGGCCGCCTTGGTCCGGCGGCCGACGAGCAGCAGGCGGTGATGGACCGCCCCCACCGCCAGCAGCATCGGGACCGGGGCCCACGCCTCGTCGATCGCGCGGTCGGAGAGGATGAGCACGCTGACCCCGCGCTCGACCTCCTCCTGCGCCCTGTCGGCCAGGTCCTCGAGCGCGCCCACCAGCCCCTCGGGCCCGGCGTCGCGCCGGAAGCGCGCGGCGAGCGTCGCCGTCTGCAGCGCCTGCTGGCCACGCAGGAAGCGCAACTGGGCGGCGTCGATGATGGGGCTGTCGAAGTGCATCACGCGAGCGGCTTCGGGCTCCTCCTCCAGCACGCTGGCGCGCGGCCCGAGCACCGTCTTGAGCGACATCACCAGGCGCTCGCGCAGGGGGTCGACCGGCGGGTTGGTGACCTGGGCGAAGCGCTGCTTGAAGTAGCGGTAGAGCTGCTGCGGCTGCTCGGACAGCACGGCCAGCGGCGTGTCGTCCCCCATCGAGCCGATGGGGATGGCGCCCTCGTGGGCCATGGGCTCGAAGATGCGGTCGTAGTCCTCGCTGGAGTAGCCGAACACCTTCTGCGCGCGCAGCAGCTCGCCCTCGTCCCACGGCCGGCCGTCGAGCTCGTCCTCGAGCCGTTCGACCGGGACGGCGTAACGCTCGACCCACTCGCGGTAGGGCTGCCTGCGCGCGTAGCGGGCCTTGATGTCGGCGTTGCGAAGCAGCTTGCCTTCCAGCGTGTCGACCGCCAGCAGGCGGCCCGGGCCGAGACGCCCCTTCTCCACGATGTCGTCCTCGGGGAGCGGCAGCACGCCCGCCTCGGACCCGACGACCACGAGGCCCTCGCGGCTGATCCAGTAGCGCTGCGGGCGCAGCCCGTTGCGGTCCAGGCCGGCCACGGCGTAACGGCCGTCGGTCAGGGCGAGCGCGGCCGGCCCGTCCCACGGCTCCATCAGGGTGGCGTGGTAGTCGTAGAAGCCGCGCACGTTGCCGGAGACCTCGTCGTCCTCCTCGTAGGCCTCGGGCACCAGCATCATCAGGCTGTGCAGCACGTCTCGACCGGAGAGCGTGAGCAGCTCCAGGGCGTTGTCCAGGGCCGCCGAATCGCTCCCGCCGGGCTCGATGACGGGCAGCAGGTCGCGCACCTCCGGACCCCACAGGTGGCTCGACAGGCGCGGCTCGCGGGCGCGCATGAAGTTCACGTTGCCCTGCAGCGTGTTGATCTCGCCGTTGTGCCCGAGGAACCTGAACGGTTGCGACAGCGACCAGCGGGGCATGGTGTTGGTGCTGTAGCGCTGGTGGAACAGCGCGATGGCCGTGTCGAAGTCGGGGTCGGCCAGGTCGAGGTAGAACTTCGGCAGCTGGTCGGCGACCATCAGGCCCTTGTACGAGATCGTGCGGCTCGAGAACGACGGGATGTAGGCCCGCCCCAGGCCGGCCTCGTGCAGGCGCCGCTCGATGCGCTTGCGCGTGAGGTAGAGCTGCCGCTCGAAGGCGTCGTCGCTGAGCCACTCGGGTTTGCCGAGGAGCACCTGGCGCAGGATGGGGCGGCGGGCCAGCGCCACCTGCCCGAGGGCGCCGTCGTCGACCGGGGGCTCTCGCCACAGGAGGGTCTTGAGCGGGCTGCGGGCGATCTCGTCGCGCACCAGCGCGTAGATCTTCTTGTACGGCGCGTCGTTGGCCACGAAGAAGACGCCCACGGCCAGGTCGCGGTCGCGCTCGAGATAGATGCCGCGCGCCTCGAGCTCGCGCCGGAACAGGCGGTGAGGGATCTGCGTGAGCACGCCCGCGCCGTCGCCCGTCTTGCCGTCGGCGCTGACGGCGCCGCGGTGCGCGAGGTTGTGCAGGGCCTGGAGCGCGTAGGCGAGCACGTCGTGGCTGCGGCGGCCGCCGAGGTCCGCGATGAAGCCCACGCCGCACGCGTCGCGTTCGTGGGGCCAGGCCAGGCTGAGGGGGTCGGAGTACCTTGGCATCGCGTCCTCTCCGGGGCGAAAACGACGGGACCGCGCGCGGCGCCTGCGTCGGGTGCGGGGGGTCGAGCGTCGTGGCTGGCCGCTCGTGGGGGCCGGTGCGGGGACCGGCCCGCGCACGTCGGCCGGAACGTCGGAACCGCCACGCCGGTAGTCGTTTCACGACGTGGCAACTCGTTGCACGCAGTTTTGTGGGCGGTCGCCCGGCCGGCGACCGTTCCATGACGATACCCCTGGGGGGGCGCAGCTGTCAACGCGGCGGGATGTCGTGTCCCGCGCGCTTCCTACCGCCCCGCGCGCCCTTCGGGCGGGGCCTCGAACGGGCCGCCGGCGTTCGGAACACAGGCGCGGGGCCGCTCTCGCCTCCGGACCGAAGGCAAGGTTATGCAGCGCCCGGCGTCGACGCGGCGCCTACCCCGCCACCTCGAGGGCGGGCGCGCGCGGCTCCACGCCGGAGGTGACCAGCCGGTACTCGTACGCGTCGATGAGGGCCTCGTACGACGCCTCGATGATGTTGGGGCTCGCGCCGACGGTCCCCCAGCGCTCCTCGCCGTCGCTCATCTCGACCTGCACCCGCACGACGCTGGCGGTGCCGGTGTCGGCGCCGCCCAGCACGCGGACGCGGTAGTCCACCAGGAACAGATCGTGCAGGCTCGGGTAGAACCGGCCGAGGGCCTTGACGAGCGCGCGGTCCAGCGCGTTGACGGGCCCGTCGCCGTCCGCGGCGGTGTGCTCGAGCTGCCCCCCCACCTGCACGCGGATGCTCGCCTCGCAGCGGGCGTCGTCGCCCGCGTCGCGCTTGTCGATCATCACCGTGAAGCCGTGGAGCGTGAAGTACGGGCGGTAGTCGCCGCGCACCTTCTTGGTGAGGAGCTGGTACGAGGCCTCGGCGCCCTCGAAGGCGTAGCCGCGGTCCTCGAGCTCCTTGAGGCGCTCGACCACGGCCCGGATCGAGGGATCGCGGGCGTTCAGCTCGTCGCCGTACTCCGCCGCCTTGGCCATGACGTTGGCGCGCCCGGAGAGGTCGGAGAGCAGCACCCGGCGGCGGTTGCCGACCGCCTCGGGCGGCACGTGCTCGTAGGTCTCGGGCCGCTTGTTCACGGCCGACACGTGCACCCCTCCCTTGTGGGCGAAGGCCGCGTCGCCGACGAAGGCGGCGCGCAGCGCCGGTTGCACGTTGGCGCGCTCGTCGACGCCGCGCGAGAGCTCGCGCAGATCGGCCACGCGTTGCGGCTGGGCGTAGCCCATCTTCAGCGCGAGGTTCGCGAGCACGCTCACGAGGTTGGCGTTGCCGCAGCGTTCGCCGTAGCCGTTGATGGTGCCCTGCACGTGCCGTGCTCCGGCGCGCACCGCGGCGAGGCTGTTGGCCACGGCGAGCTCGCCGTCGTTGTGGGCGTGGATCCCGACGGGCACGGGCGCGCCGCTCACGACCTCGGCGACGAGCTGCGCCACGAACTCGGGCAACGAGCCGCCGTTCGTGTCGCACAGCACGATCCGGTCCGCGCCCCCCTCGACGGCGGCCGCCACCGTGGCGAGCGCGTAGGCGCGGTCGCTGCGCACGCCGTCGAAGAAGTGCTCGGCGTCGTACACCACCATCCGGCCCTGGGCCTTGAGGAAGGCGACGGAGTCGCGGATCATCTCGAGGTTCTGCTCCAGGGTCGCCCCCAGGGCCTCCGTGACGTGCAGCGGCCAGGACTTCCCGAAGATGGTCGCGACCGGGGCGCCCGAGTCGACGAGGGCCCGCAGGTTGGCGTCGTCCTCGGCGGGCGCGTCCTTGCGCCGGGTGGCGCCGAAGGCGGCGAGCTTCGCCCGCCTCAGCGGCGCGCCCTTCATCATGTCGAAGAAGCGCATGTCCTTCGGGTTGGAGCCGGGCCACCCCCCCTCGACGTAGGTGACGCCGAAGGCGTCGAGGCGGCGCGCGATGGCCACCTTGTCCTCGCCCGTGAGGTTGAAGTCCTGCGCCTGCGTGCCGTCGCGTAGCGTGGTGTCGTAGATCTCGACGGCCGCGCGGGCGTGCTCGTCGCGGACGCCCGCCGCGCCCTCAGTCACGGTGGACCCCCCCGTCGCGTGCGCCGCGGGAGCGCCTCATGGCGTGCTGAGCTCCCGCTTCTCCTGCGCGGTGCGGGCGACGCCGGCGGCGAGCTTGTTGAGCACGTCGACGTAGGCCCTGGCCGAGGCCTCCACCACGTCGGTCGAGAGGCCGCGGCCGTGCACGCTGCGCCCGCCCTCCGAGGCGCGGATGGTCACCTCGCCGAGTGCGTCCTTCCCCGCGCCGACGCTGCGGATCTCGTAGCTGTCGAGGGTGAGCGGGAGCTGCGTGACGCGTTCGATGGCGCGGTACACGGCATCCACCGGTCCGTCCCCGGTGGCGGCCTCCTCGTAGGTTCCCGTGTCCGTGGTGATCCGCACCGTGGCGACGGGCGTCATGCCCGTGCCCGACTGGAACTGCACGCTCACGAGCCGGTACGTCTCCGGCACGCGCGCGGTCTCGGCGTCGATGAGGGCGCGGATGTCGTCGCTCGTGACGTGGCTCTTGCGGTCGCACAGGTCCTTGAAGCGCCGGAACAGGACGTTGATCTGGTCGTCCGGCAGCTCGTCGTAGCCGAGCTCGGCCAGCGTCTTGCGAAACGCACGCCGTCCCGAGTGCTTGCCCATGACGAGCACGCCCGCGTCGCGCCCGACGGTCTCGGCGCTCATGATCTCGTAGGTCTCCAGGGCCTTGATGATGCCGTCCTGGTGGATGCCCGCCTCGTGGGCGAAGGCGTTGTCGCCGACCACCGCCTTGTTGGGCGGTACCACCATCCCGGTGAGGCCCGACACCATCCGCGACGCCCGGTAGAGCTCGCGCGTGTCGATGGAGGTGGTGTGCCCCCAGAAATCGCGCCGCGTGTGCAGGGCCATCACGATCTCCTCCAGCGACGCGTTGCCGGCCCGCTCGCCGATGCCGTTGACGGTGCACTCGACCTGCGTGGCGCCGCTCTGCACCCCGGCCAGGCTGTTGATGACGGCGCAGCCGAGGTCGTCGTGGCAGTGCGTGCTGACGTCGACCGCCTCGATCCCGGGTACCGTCGCACGCAGGTGGGTGAGGAGATCGGCGTACTCCCACGGCATCATGTAGCCGACGGTGTCGGGAACGTTGATGGTGGTGGCGCCCGCGCGGATCGCCTCGGTGAAGATCCGCACCAGGAACTCGCGGTCGCTGCGGCCGGCGTCCTCGGCCGAGAACTCCACGTCCTCGACGAACGACTTCGCGAGGGTCACGGCCGCGATCGCGCGCTCGACGACCTCGTCGGGCTCGAGCTGCAGCTTCTTCTCCATATGGATCGGGCTGGTGGCGATGAAGGTGTGGATGCGCGGCCGCGTCGCGACCTCGACGGCGGCGGCCGCGCGCTCGATGTCGCCGCGCGCCGCGCGCGCGAGCCCCGCGATCACGACGCGCTCGTCCTCGGCGTTGGCGCCACGGGCGATCTCGCGCACCGCCTGGAAGTCCCCCTCCGAGGCGATCGGGAAGCCGGCCTCGATCACGTCCACCCCGAGCCGCGCGAGCTGGCGCGCGATCTCGACCTTCTCCTTGGTGTTCAGGGCCACGCCCGGCGACTGCTCGCCGTCGCGCAGCGTCGTGTCGAAGATCTTGATGTGGGCCATGAGCTGTCTCCTCGCTCCGCGTCGCCCGAGCGCGTCGCCGCCGGCGCCGCGCCGTTCCCGCGGACGGCCTACGCCGCTCTCTCTCCCGCGTCCTTGCCCCCGATGAAGGGCATCATCTTGCGCAGCTTGCGTCCGACCTGGGACACCAGCGTCTCGCCGGTGGCGCGCCGTTGGGACTTCAGGCGCGGTTGGCCTACCTGGTTCTCGAGCAGGAACTCGCGCGCGAACGCTCCGGTCTGGATGTCGCGCAGCACCCGCTTCATCTCGGCGCGGGTGGCGTCGGTCACGATCCGCGGTCCGGTTACGTAGTCGCCGTACTCCGCGGTGTTCGAGATCGAGTAGCGCATGCGCTCGAAGCCGCCCTCGTAGATGAGATCGACGATGAGCTTCATCTCGTGCACGCACTCGAAGTAGGCGATCTCGGGTTGGTAGCCGGCCTCGACCAGGGTGTTGAAGCCGGACTCCATCAGGGCCGTCACCCCTCCGCAGAGGACCGACTGCTCGCCGAAGAGGTCCGTCTCGGTCTCCTCCTTGAAGGTCGTCTGCAGCACGCCGCCCCGGGTTCCTCCGATAGCCTTGCCGTAAGCGAGGGCGCGCTGCAGCGCCGTGCCGGTGGCGTCCTGCTCGATGGCGACGAGGCAGGGTACGCCGCCGCCCTGGGTGAAGGTGCGGCGCACCAGGTGTCCCGGCCCCTTGGGCGCGATCATGAACACGTCGACGCCCTCGGGTGCCGCGATCTGGTTGAAGTGCACGTTGAAGCCGTGCGCGAACAGCAGGGCGTTGCCCGGCACGATGTGGGGTGCGATGGATTCGGCGTACACGCGCCCCTGCACCTCGTCGGGCAACAGGATCATGACGAGGTCGCCGGCCTTGGCCGCCGCGTCGACCTCCATCACCCGCAGGCCTGCCCCGTCGGCCTCGGCCCAGGACGCCGAACCCTTGCGTAGGCCGACCACCACGTCGAGGCCGGAGTCGCGGGCGTTGAGCGCGTGGGCGTGCCCCTGCGAGCCGTAGCCGATGATCGCGATCGTCTGATCGCGCAGGTGGTCGAGGTTGGCGTCGTCGTCGTAGTAGATGGTGGCCATGCTGGGCTCTCTCCTAAGGGTCGGCGACCCGGCTCGGGGCCGCAGGGGCGCGCGCGGGCGCGCGCTTCGGGGGTCTCGTGGCGCACGGTCGCCCCGAGAACGCCACCGCCCGCTGGGCGGCGGCGCCGGGTGCGCGAGCGCCTGCCTCGGATCAGGCTGCGCGGGCCCTCGGGGGAGGGCTCAGCTTGTGCGCGGCGGGCTCGCTTCGCGGCAGCGCCACGCGTCCGGTGCGGATGAGCTCCACGATGCCGAAGTCGCGCATCTGGGTGATGAACGCGTTCATCTTCCCCTCGTCGCCCGTCACCTCGAACACGAGCGCGTGCCGCGCCACGTCCACGATGCGCGCCCGGAAGTCCTGCGCGATCTGGCGCATCTCGACGCGGTCGTCCGGCGTGCGCACCGCCACCTTGATGAGCATCAGCTCGCGGTCGACCGAGTCGCTACCGCTGTGGTCGATGACCTTGATCACGTCGATGAGCTTCTGGAGCTGCTTCTGGACCTGCTCGAGGGTGTCGTCCTCGCCGCTCACGACGAAGGTGGTGCGGCTGATGCCGGGCTCCTCGGACTGCGCCACCGAGAGCGACTCGATGTTGAAGCCGCGCCGCGCGAAGAGGCCCGCGATGCGCACCAGCACGCCGGGTCGGTCGCGCACGGTGACGCTCATGACGTGCCGGGCGACGCTCATGCCGGCACCTCCTCGGGCTCGCTCGGTTCGGTGTCGTCGCGCTCCTGGTCGCCGAGGATCATCTCGTCGACGCCGGCGCCCGCGGGCACCATCGGGAACACCTTCTCGGCCTCGTAGACGACGAAGTTCATGACGGCCGGCTTCCCCCTGGCGAGCACCTTCGGGATGAGGTCGGAGGCGGTCTCGCGGTCGAACACGTTGTAGCCGTCGATGCCGTAGGCCTCCGCCAGCTTGGCGAAGTCGGGGTTGGAGTCGGCGAGGAACACCTCGCTGTAGCGCTGGGCGTGGAACAGCTCCTGCCACTGGCGCACCATGCCGAGCACCCCGTTGTTGCAGATCGCGATGACGATCGGGAGCTGGTGCTTGTAGATCGTCGCCAGCTCCTGGATGTTCATCTGGACGCTGCCGTCGCCCGCGATGCACACGATACATTCGCCGGGGCGCGCGAAGGCCGCGCCGATCGAGGCGGGCAGTCCGAAGCCCATCGTCCCGAGGCCGCCGGAGGTGATGAAGGTCCGCGGTCGGGAGGTCGGGAACAGGCGGGCGGCGAACATCTGGTGCTGACCGACCTCCGTGGTCACGACGCAGTCGCCGCCGGTCGCCTCGCGGAACATCTGGATGACCTCCTGCGACACCAGCGGCTTGTCCTTCTTGTAGCGCTCGGGGTACATCCCCTTCCAGCTCTCGAGCTGCTCCCACCACGCGTCGAGCTCGAGCCTGCCGAGCTGCTCCGTGAGCCTGGGGAGCACGTCGCGCAGGTCGCCGACGACGGGCACGTGAGCCTTGACGAGCTTGGAGATCTCGGCCGGGTCGATGTCGATGTGCACCACCGTGGCGTTGGGTGCGAAGCGGCTGATCTTGCCGGTCACCCGGTCGTCGAAGCGCAATCCGGCGCCCACGATGAGGTCGCAGTGGCTGATGGCGCGGTTGGCGGTGACGGTGCCGTGCATCCCCGGCATCCCCAGCGCCTGCGGGGCGCCGGCAGGATACGCGCCGATGCCCATGAGGGTCGTGATGACCGGGATGTGCGTGCGCTCGGCGAAGGTCATGACGGCCTGGGAGGCGACCTGCCCTCCGCCGCCGACCATCATGATGGGGCGCTCGGCGGCGCGGATGGCCTCGGCCGCGCGCTTGATCTGGCCGGCGTGGCCGACGAGCGTCGGGTGGTAGCCGGGCAGATCGATCTCGACCTCGAAGGTGCCGTGGAACTCCGCCTGCTGGACGTCCTTGGGGATGTCGATGAGAACGGGGCCGGGGCGGCCCGTCGAGGCGATGTGGAAGGCCTCGGCGATCACCCGCGGGATGTCCTCGACGTTCTTCACGAGGTAGTTGTGCTTGGTGACGGGGCCCGTGATGCCGTACACGTCCGCCTCCTGGAAGGCGTCGGTGCCGATCAGCGGCGTGGCCACGTTGCCCGTGATGGCCACCAGCGCCGACGAGTCCATCTGCGCCGTGGCGAGTCCGGTGACCAGGTTGGTGGCCCCGGGGCCGCTGGTGGCGAAGCACACGCCCACGCGCCCGGAGGCGCGGTAGTAGGCGTCGGCCGCGTGCGCGCCGGCCTGCTCGTGCCGGACGAGCACGTGCTTGATCGGCGAGTCGTAGACGGCGTCGTAGATCGGCATGATGGCCCCGCCCGGATGGCCGAAGACGATCTCCACACCCTGGAGGTGCAGGGCCTTGAGGACGGCTTCCGCGCCCTTCATGCGCCGCCCCGCACCCGTTGCTTCGCTCGTTGTCGCACGTCGAACCTTCTTCCCTGTGACCGGAACGTCCTGGGGTCGGAACGCCCATAAGAAAGACCCCGCCGAAGCATGCCTACGGCGGGGTCGAAGCCTCTTAGCCGGACTCGGTTAAGCGGCGCCACCCCTCGGCCCTAGGATTAGGACCCATGGTTCCCGCGTTGGAGCGCGCCTGCCGGTCATTGGGGGGGAGTATACGAAGTGCTACTGTGGGTGTCAAGAATCCGACGCTGTGAACGCTTGCGCCGCCCGCCTCCCATGCCGCACACTAGGGACCACGCCGTGGACCTGTGGGCGGCCCGCAGGAGGAGGGGCGTCGAGACCTTCAATCGTTCGGACGCCGGGGGCCGGCCGCAACGCCGACGTCCGGTCGGGCATCCTTTCCGCGACCGCGCATCGTTTCCGCACTCCCGGGAGGTCGACCATCGAAATCCTACGCGTCTCCGGCTCGTCCCGGCCGAACTCCGTCGCCGGCGCCATCGCAGCCCTCCTGCGCAACGAAGGCGAAGTCGAGGTCCAGGCCATCGGGCCGCACGCCGTCAACCAGGCGGTGAAGGCCATCGCGATCGCGCGCTCGTACATCGAGGCCGACGGGCTCGACCTGCGCACCGTCCCCTCCTTCGTGAAGCTCGAGCTGCAGAACGAGGAGCGCACGGCCGTCCGCTTCGCGGTGGTGTCGGTCGAGCTTCCGCGCAGCTGAGCGGCCGCCGCGCTCGCGCGGCGGCGCTCCCCTCCGGTGGTGCGCCGTGCGTCGGGGGCATCGCGCCGCGGTCGCGCCGCACGGTAGCATCGTAGGCGTCGTCCGCCGGCCGGGGCGTGCGACCCCGCGGCGGCGTAACGGTGTTCTCACATAACCTGAGTATCCTATACTCAAGTTGACGCGCCGGGAGGTCCGCGCGCGTCGAGCCGTCGCCGCCGGGTCGGGGCCGACCCCCGCCCGCACGGTCGCGCGCCGAGCGCGCCGGCGACGAGGAGGAGGAGTTCCGCGAGCATGTTCTTCATCGGCGGTTACTACGGGTACTACATGATCGGCATCGTCGCCTTCCTCGCCTCACTGGCGATCCAGGGGTGGCTGCGCAACACCTACGCCACCTGGATGAAGCGCGCCAATAGCGCGGGGATCACCGGCGAGCAGGTGGCGAAGGCCATCCTCGAGAACAACGGCATCACCGACGTGAGCGTCGTGGCGATCCAGGGCTCGCTCACCGACCACTATGACCCGGCCAAGAAGGTGGTGCGGCTCTCCGCCGACGGCTTCCGCAGCGCCAGCGTCGCCGGCATGGCGGTGGCCGCGCACGAGGTCGGGCACGCCATCCAGCACAATCGGGCGTTCGCGCCGCTGGCGTGGCGCACGGCCATCTTGCCCGTGGCCAACGTCGGCAGCCAGTTCGGACCGATGCTCGCGCTGTTCGGGCTCATCCTGGGCGTCGCGGGCAAGCCGCTGCTCATGGCGGGCCTCATCCTGTTCGCCGGGGCCGTGCTGTTCCACCTCGTGACGCTCCCCGTGGAGTTCGACGCGAGCCGCAGGGGGCTGGCCCAGCTGAGGCGCCTCGGTCTGGTCACCGATGCCGACTACGGTGGCGCGCGCCAGGTGCTCACGGCGGCCGCCATGACGTACGTCGCCGCGGCCGCGACCTCGATCGCGTACCTGCTGTACTTCCTCGGCGCCAGTCGCCGATGACGCCGGCGGCCGGAGCCGGGCCCGATCCGGCCCGGTCGCTGGCGCTCGAGATCCTGCGCCGCGTCGGACGCGGCGCATTCCTTTCGCCCACGCTGCGGCGCTCCCTCGATGCCTCCGGGCTCGAGGGCGCCTCCCGCTCGCTGGTCACCAGCCTGTGTTACGGGACCCTGCGGCACCTCCCGCGGCTGGAGGCCGCGCTGGCGCCGCGCCTGGCGGACCCCGAGGCCCTGCCCGAGGAGGTGCGCTGGGCGCTCCGGCTCGGCGCCTACGAGCTGCTCGTCCGAGGCACGCCGCCCCACGCGGCCGTGGACACCTGGGTCGAGATCGTCAAGGCCCACGCACGCGGTCTCGCCGGGCTCGCGAACGCCGTGTTGCGCCGGTTGGAGCCGGCGGCGCACGCGCCCGGCAGCGCGGCCGACCTGGCCCTCGAGCCCTGGCTGCTCGCCGCGTTCGAGGAGGCGCTCGGACCCGAGCGCGCCGCCGAGGCCGCCCGCGCCATGCTGGAGGACGGACCGCTGTGGCTGACCGCCTTCTCCGCGCGCGCCGAGGACGTCCTGCGGGCCGACGGGTGCGACGTCGCGGCCGGCCCGCTGACGAACACGCTGCGCGTGCGCTCCCCCGTGCCCGTAGACCGCCTGGCGGCCTTCCGGGACGGGCTAGTGCAGCCGCAGAACCCGAGCTCGAGCCTCCCGGCGCGGCTGTTCGGCGACCTCGCCGGCCGCACGGCGCTGGACCTGGCCGCGGGCGGCGGCGTCAAGACCGCTCAGCTGGCCGCCGCCGGCGCCCTGGTCACCGCCGTCGACCTCGACGAACGCAAGGCGCGCGCTGCCGCGGCCAACCTGCGCCGCCTGGGCCTGGACGCGGGTCACGTGCGCGTCGACCTGCGTGACGCCGCCGGGGCGCGCGCCCGGCTCGTGCCGGCCGACGCCGTGCTGCTCGACGCCCCGTGCAGCGGCAGCGGCACGTTGCGGGGCCATCCCGAGATCAAGCTGCGGCTTCGGCCCGAGGACGTGCGGCGGCTGGCGCAGGGGCAGGCCGCCATGCTCGACCTGGCGGCCGACCTCGTGCGGCCCGGCGGCACCCTGGTGTACGCGGTGTGCTCGATGACGCCGAGCGAGGGCAGGGAGCAGATCGAGGCCCTGCTGGCGCGCCGCACCGACCTCGAGGGCGACCTCCCGGAGCTCGAGCTGCCCCACGTGAGCGCTCCTGGGCTCGGCGCCTACGTCCTGCCGATCGGCGGCCTCGACGGCTTCTTCGTCGCCCGCCTGCGGCGCGCGGAGGCGCCGGCGGCCGAGCTCGGCGCGCGGTAGCATGGCGCCGCCGCACGAGCGGCGGAGGGAGCAGCCATGGCCCGAGCCGAAGTGGTCGCGCTGGGGGAGCGCGTGTGGGCGCTGCCGGGCAGCGTCAACTGCGCCATCGTGCGCGGGGACGACGACGCCGCCGTGCTGGTCGACACCGGACAGGACAAGGACTACGGACGCGCGCTGCGGCGCGCGTGCGAGGCGCTCGGTCTGACGCCCGCGGCCATCGTGACCACCCACGCCCACGCCGACCACTTCGGCGGCAACGCCTACCTGCTGCGCCAGTTCCCAGACGTGGTGGTGTACGCGCCGCCGTTCGAAGCGAGCCTCATGCGCGACCCGTACCTCGAGCCGGTGTACCTCTTCCACGGCGCGCGCCCGTTGCCCGAGCTCACGACCCGCTGGCTGCAGGCCGAGCCCTCGCCGGTGCACGTCGAGCTCGCGCCCGGCGAGCTGGAGGTCGCCGGCGTCCGCGTCACCGTGCTCGACACCTCCGGGCACGCGCACCGCCAGGTCTCGCTGCTGGTCGACGACGTGCTGCTCGCCGCCGACGCCGTGTTCGGTCCCGCGCTCCTCGAGCGCTACCCGCTGCCGTTCGCGCAGGACGTCGGCGGGCAGGTGCGGGCGTTCGATACGGTGGCGCGCTCCGGCGCACGCATCGCCCTGCCGGGGCACGGGGATCCCGAGGGGGACCTCCCGGGGCTGGCGCGCCGCAACGACGACGCCGTGCGGCGCGCCGCGGACGCCGTCGCGGCGGCCTGCGAAGGCGTGGGCACCGAGGAGGTGCTCGTCGGCGCGTGCGCCGCCCTCGGGAGCGAGGTGGCGGACCTCGCGCGCTACCACCTGAACCACTGCACGGTGTCCGCCTACCTCGGTTGGCTCCGCGCCGAGGGGATCGTCCGGCTCGAGCTCGACGCCGGCAGGTTGCGCTGGACGCGGGCGTGAGCGCCGTCCCGAACCGCGTCGGCGCCGGGCGCGGCGCGCCGCCTGCCACCCAGGACGGGCGACCTAGGACCGGCGAGCCAGGACCGGCGATCTAGAACGATCTAGAAGAGGTACTCCTGCAGCAGCGGCAGGCGACAGTGGCGCTCGTCGAGCGGCTCGCCCAGGATGGTGCTGCGGCGCACGTCGCCCTCCTCGAAACCCAGGTGGCGGTAGAACCCCCGCGCGCGCTCGTTGCCTTCGGCGACGGTGAGGCGCACCTCGCGCACGCGCCGCGCCGCGAACCACAACTTCGCGCCCTCCCACAACCGGCGCCCGTGCCCGAGACCCTGCGCCTCGGGCAGGACGTAGATGGCGCCGACGTGGCCGACCTCGTCGCGCACGCTGAGGCGCAGGTAGCCGACGACCCTGCCGTCCTCCTCGAGCACCCACAACCCGCCGGAGTTCAGGGTGGCGCGCAGGGAGTAGTCGCTGTAGGCGCGCTTCAGGAAGGCGTCGATCGTCGCATCGGAGAGGATGCCGCGGTAGGTGGCCCGCCAGGTCGTCTCCGCCACCTCGCGCACGGCCGTGAGGTCCGAGGGCGAGGCGATGCGGACGGTCGCGTAGGGGTGCGCTGCGGACGATGGGAACACGCGGGCTCCGACGCCGAGGGCGTCACGGGTAGTATAAGGGACCCGGCACGGCGGACCCGAGGGTGGGGCGCGGCGGTCCCCGCCGCCGGCCGAAGGGGGCCTAAGTGATCATCGAGAGCGCGGGCGCCGCCCGCACCGTCACGGGCAGCTGTCACCTGCTGAGCACCGATCACGCACGCATCCTGGTCGATTGCGGGATGTTCCAGGGCGGTCGCGAGCTGTCGGCGCGCAACCGGGAGCCGTTCCCGTTCGATCCGGCCGACCTGAGCGCCGTGCTCGTCACGCACGCCCACCTCGACCACGTCGGGCGGCTGCCTCTGCTGGTGAAGCGCGGTTACGGCGGGAAGATCCTCGCTACCCGCGCCACCGCGGAGATCGCTACCGTCATCCTGCACGACGCCGCCAAGCTCCAGAACGAGGACTACCGGCGCGAGCTCCGCAAGGCGCGCCGCGCGGGCCGCGAGGACGAGGTCGAGCCTCCCCTGTTCGACGGCGACGACGTGGAGCGCACCCTCGCGCGCTTCGAGGCCGTCGAGATGGAGCGCGACCTCGACCTGGGCGGCGCAGGCGCCCGCTTCCGGCCCGCCGGCCACATCCTGGGCAGCACCTTCGTGCGGGTCACGGCCGACGGCGGCCGCGTGGTCTTCTCCGGCGATCTCGGCAACCGCGAGAGTCCCCTGCAGGCGCCCGCTCCCGCCCCGGAGGGGTGCGACGCCGTGCTGATCGAGACCACCTACGCCGACCGCAACCATCGCGGGCGCGACGCCACGGAGCGCGAGTTCCGCGAGGTGCTGGCGGCCTCGCTCGCACGCGGCGGCAACGTCCTCATCCCGACGTTCGCCGTGGAGCGGACGCAGGGGGTGCTCTACGAGATCCGCCGGCTCATGCAGGGTGGCGCCATCGATCGCGTGCCCGTCTTCCTCGACTCCCCCATGGCCACCACCATGACGAAGCTCTACGAGAGCTGCCGCAACGAGTTCCGTCCGGCCGTCCGCGACGAGATCGCCGCCGGCCGCGATCCGTTCCGCCCCGACACGCTGAGCTTCACCGTGAGCACCGACGAGTCGAAGGCCATCAACGACATCGAGGGGGGCGCGATCGTCCTGGCCGGGTCCGGCATGATGACCGGCGGGCGCATCCTGCACCACCTCAAGCACAACCTCTGGCGCGAGGAGGCGAGCCTCATCGTGGTCGGCTACCAGGCCGCCGGCACCCTCGGCCGCGCGCTGGTCGACGGCGCCCGCAGGGTGCACATCCTCGGCGACGAGATCGCGGTTCGCGCCGGCGTCCATACCATCAACGGCTTCTCCGCGCATGCCGATCACGACGATCTGGTCGCCTGGCTGGCGGGCACCGGCGACGCCCACGCGTTCCTGGTGCACGGCGAACCCGACGTGATGGACGCGTTCGCCGAGGAGCGGCGCGCGTCGGGTCGGCGCGTGACCTGCCCGGAGCCCGGCGCGCGCTACGAGCTGTGAACGCGGGCGCCGCCCGCGGCGCCGCGGCACGCGACCTGCTGGCGCGCGCCGCCGCCGCGGAGGCCGGCGCCGAGCGGCGCGGCCTGCTGGCGGAGGCCGTCGCGCGTGCCGACGGCCGCGCGACGCTGCGGCGCGTCGCGGCGGCCGCGCTGGAGCTCGGGGCGCCGGCGGCGGCGCTCGGCGCCGCGGAGCGTCTGGCGCACGACTTCGGGTGCGACCTCGAGGATCTCGACCGCGTCACGCGCGCCGTGGCCCTGCTGCGCCTCGGTCGCCTGGACGAGGCGGAAACCGTCCTGCGCCCGGTGGCAGCGTCGGGCACCGAGGACGCCCAACGCGCCGCTACGCTGCAACTCGCGAACCTCGCGCGCCTGCGGCGCACGCCGGGCGCCGCCGACGCGTTCGAGGCGGTCGCGGGCGCAGCGGCCCGCGCCGGCGACCTCGCCGTCGCGGTGGCCGCGTGGTGCGGCCTGGGGGAGCTCGCGCTCGAGGGCGGCGACGGCCGCGGGGCGACGCTGCGCTTCGGGCGCGCTCTGGGACTCACGGAGGCGGCGCGGGCCGAGGCGCTGACCGTCGCGCCCCTCGCCGGGCTGGCGGAGGCCCACGCCCTGTGGCACCCCGAGCGGCCGCGCGGGAAGGCGCTCGGGCTCGCCCGCCGCGCGGTCGAGCGCGCGCGCGTGGCGCGCGATCCCGCGGCCGAGGCGAGGGCGCGTTCGGCGCTGGGGAGCGTGCTGGAGGACGCCGGCGAGATCCGCCGAGCGCTCGGCCTCGCCCTCGACGCCCACCGGCCCCTCGCCGTCTTGATCGGGGCGCGCCTGCTGGCGCTCGAGCCCGCGGCCGTGGAGCGTGCCCGGGTGCTCGAGCTGGCCGGCTCCAGCGGCCTGTCAGGCCGCCTGCCCGCCCGCCGCCCGCCGGCCGGAACGCCGCCATGAACGGCGGTCACGCGTCCGCGCCTGGTCAGCCACCTTACGGCGCCCCACCCCCGGTGCAGGTTTACTAGGGCATGGATTGGGAACTGCCCGTCATCGCCCTGCGCACGCAGGTCGTGCTGCCGCGAACACTGGAGAACGTCGACGTCGGCCGCCCGAAGTCGAAGCGCGCCCTGGAAGAGGCGCAGGCCGGCGACAACCGGGTCCTGCTCGTGGTCCAGCGCGAGGGTCGCGTCGACGACCCGACCGGCGAGGACCTCTACGACGTCGGCACGCTGTGCGTCGTCAAGCAGGTCATCCGGCTGCCCGACGACACCCTGCAGGTTCTCGTCGAGGGGCGCGACCGCGCGCACATCGACGCCTACCTCAACGGCCCGTCGTTGCGGGCCGAGGTCACGACGATCCCCGAGGTCACGCCGGAGCGCGCCGGCACCCAGGTGCAGGCGCTCATCGAGCAGGTCAAGCAGGCCTTCGGCGAGTACGCCCAGCAGAACAAGAACCTTCGCCTCGACTCGTTCCACCTCGAGAACCTGCGCGGCCTGCGCGAGGCCGGTCCGCTCGCGGACGTGGTCGCCAAGTACGCCACCTGGGAGGTGGCCGACAAGCAGGGCGTGCTCGAGGAGAGCGACGTCGTCAAGCGCATCGAGCTCGTCTACGGCTTCCTCACGCGCGATCTCGAGCGTTTCGACACCGAGAAGCAGATCAGCGCGCGCGTCAAGCAGCAGATGGACTCCAACCAGCGCGAGTACTACCTGCGCGAGCAGATGAAGGCCATCCAGCGCGAGCTCGGCAGCGACGACGCCTCCGAGACCGAGGACCTGCGCAGCAAGGTCGAGGAGAAGGACCTCCCCGACTACGCCAAGGAGCGGGCGCTCAAGGAGATCGATCGGCTCGAGCGCATGTCCGGCGGATCGCCCGAGGCGACCGTCGTGCGCACCTACCTCGACACGATGCTCGACCTGCCGTGGAGCGAGTTCGACGACGAGACGCTCGACATCCGCCACAGCGAGGACATCCTCAACGAGGACCACTACGCCCTCGAGGAGCCCAAGGAGCGCATCCTCGAGTTCCTGGCGGTGCGCCAGCTCACGCGCGAGGTGAAGGAGTCGGACTACAAGGCGCCCATCTTGTGCCTCGTGGGTCCGCCCGGCGTCGGCAAGACGAGCCTCGGCAAGTCGATCGCCCGCAGCCTCAACCGGCAGTTCGTGCGCATGAGCCTCGGCGGCGTGCGCGACGAGGCCGAGATCCGCGGCCATCGCCGGACGTACATCGGGTCGCTGCCGGGCCGCATCGTGCAGGGCATGAAGACGGCCGGCAAGGTCAACCCGGTGTTCCTGCTCGACGAGGTCGACAAGATGACGGCCGACTTCCGCGGGGACCCCTCCTCGGCCCTGCTCGAGGTCCTCGATCCGGAGCAGAACAACACCTTCGTCGATCACTACCTGGAGATCCCCTACGACCTCTCCCGGGTCATGTTCATCACCACCGCGAACACGCTGAGCACGGTCCCGCGTCCCCTTCTCGACCGCATGGAGATCATCCAGATCCCCGGCTACACGCTCGACGAGAAGATCCAGATCGCGCGCCGCTACCGCGTGCCGCGCCAGCTGAAGGACCACGGGCTCGAGGGCAAGCTCGAGATCACCGACGGTGCCGTGCGGCGCATCATCACCGAGTACACGCGCGAGGCCGGCGTCCGCAACATGGACCGCCTCATCGCCAAGGCGGCCCGCAAGTCGGCGAAGGCCTACCTGAGTGAGCCGTGGGACGACCTGCACGTCGTCGACGAGAAGAAGGCGCGCGAGCTGCTGGGCGTGCCCCCGTTCCGCGACGAGCAGGCCGAGAAGCAGCCGCAGGTCGGGGTCACCCACGGCCTGGCGTGGACCTCCGTGGGCGGCGTCACGCTCGACGTCGAGGTGGTGGCCGTTCCGGGCAAGGGCAAGGTGGCGCTCACGGGGCAGCTCGGCGACGTCATGAAGGAGAGCGCCCAGGCAGGGATCGCCTACCTGCGCAAGCACGCCGACGAGTTCCATCTGCCGGCAACCTTCCACGAGTCGACCGACCTGCACGTGCACGTCCTCGAGGGCGCCACACCCAAGGACGGGCCGTCGGCGGGCATCGCCATCGCCACCGCGGTGGTGTCGGCCCTGACCGGACGCAGTGTCCGCGGCGACGTAGCCATGACCGGCGAGATCACCTTGCGCGGACGCGTGCTGCCCATCGGCGGGGTCAAGGAGAAGCTCCTGGCCGCGCACCAGGCCGGCATCAAGTACGTCATCCTCCCGAAGGAGAACGAGGCGAACCTCGAGGACGTGCCCGAGGCGATCCTCGCCGACCTCGAGGTGGTCACGGTGAGCGAGTTCCGGGACGTGCTGCGGGTCATGCTGGTCGACGGCGACGGCCCGGCGGAGTTCGTGCCGCCGCAGTCGGAGGACAAGCCCGGGCGCAGCCCCGGCGCGCAGGCCTGAGCCCATCCACGGGCCGGCGCGCACGGCGCGTCGCGCCCGGCCATGCCCGGCCATGCCCACAACCTACCGGCGCCACGCAGCGCCGACGCGGCGGACCCACGGGTCCGCCGCGTTCGTTCGCGTGCCGCCGCGCCGGGCGCGCGGGCCGTCAGCCGGGCGCGGCCGGGTAGAGCTCGGGCCGCAGGAACGGCAGCAGGGCGAGCACGACGGCGTCCTCGTACAGCGACGGGCGATCGACGCGGCCGAGGGAGAGCAGCCCGACCGCGCCCTGGTCGTGCTTGCTGCCGTGCACGCCGAAGACGCGGTCGTTGGCGTCGCCGAGCTCGAGGCCGGCCCGCACCAACGCCGTGACCTCGGGCGGCAACGCGAAGGTCGCGCTGCGCGCCGCGCCCCTGCGCCCGTCGGCGTCGCGGGCGACGACCCAGGCGAAGGCCCACATGGCTCCGCGGGCCTCCTCCACGCCGCCCTCGACGCCGAGGGCGAGAGCGGGCTCGCGGCCGCCCCGCGCGAGACGCGCCAACGCCGCCGTCGCGCGGTTCTCCGCCCCGCGCAGCGTCTCGGCGTCGCCCACGGGCTGGTCGGGCACGCCGGACGCGAGCGCCGCGCACGTCAGCTCGGGCGCGGGCTCGAAGCAGCGCCCCAGGGCGCGGGCTACCGCGACGCGTTTCGCCGGGCTGGCGGAGGCGAGCACGACCGTGCGCGGGGTGATCGGGGCCGGCGCGCCGGCCGCCGACCCGCGCGCGCGGCTCACGCGCGCGCCGCCGCGCGCTCGGGTGCGCCGCCGCGTTGCTGGCGCCGGTGCAGCCTGGCGTACAGGCCGTCGCGCTCGAGCAGCTGTTGGTGGGCGCCCAGCTCCACCACCCGCCCGTCGTCGACCACCGCGATGCGGTCGGCGTCCTGGATGGTCGACAGGCGGTGCGCGATCACCAGGCTGGTCACGTCGCGGTCGCCGGCGAAGAGGCCCGTGAGCGCGTCCTGGATCACCGCCTCGGACTCGCTGTCGAGGCTCGAGGTGGCCTCGTCGAGCACCAGCAGCGACGCGCCGCGCAGCAGCGCGCGGGCGATGGCGACGCGCTGCTTCTGCCCGCCGGAGAGCTTGACGCCGCGCTCGCCGATGGGCGTGTCGAAGCCGCGCGGCAGCTCCTCGATGAAGCCGCGCGCGTTCGCCATGGCGGCGGCGCGAGCGACCTCGTCGTCGTCGGCGTCCGGGCGGGCGTAGCGGATGTTCTCGCGCACGCTGCCGGAGAACAGCGTCGGATCCTGCGGCACCACCGCGATGGCGCGCCGCAGCTCGGCGAGCGAGAAGTCGCGCAGGTCGCGTCCGCTCAAGGTGATGCGGCCGCGCTCCGGATCGTAGAGCCGTCCGATGAGCTTCACGACCGTGGTCTTCCCCGCCCCGCTCGGACCCACCAGGGCCACGGTGGAGCCGCTCGGCACGTTCAGGTCGAAACCGTCCAGCGAGGCGCGCTCGGTGCCCGGGTAGCGGAAGGTGACGCGCTCGAGGCGTAGATCGCCGGCGGGCACGGCACGCTCCGCGCCCCCCTCCTCGGGCTCGTCGTCGAGCAGGTCGTCGATCCGCTCCAGGGCCGCCGTGCCCGCCTGCAGCTGGTTGTTGAAGTTCAGCACGAAGACCACGGGCGTCACGAGCTCGCGCACGTACAGCAGGAAGGCGGTGAGCTCTCCCGTCGTGAGGCCGCCGCCGAGCCCCAGGGGGAGCGTGGTGCCGCCGTTGCGGGCGACGATCATCAGGCCCCCGACGAGCAGCAGCAGCGCGGTGCCGAGCCCCGAGCTGAGACCGACGCCCCCCTGCATCAGGCCGGCACGCAGGCGCCGCTCCATGCCGAACTCGAGGTAGCGCTCGCTGGCGTCCGCGAAGCGCTGCTGCTCTTCGTCCTCGGCCGTGAAGAGCTTCACGACGCCGGCGTTGGAGATCGCCTCGCTCGCCACCGCCGTGAGCTCGCCGACCTGGGACCGGATGCGGCGCGACAGGCGCCGCAGGGGTTCCTGGAAACGCAGCGTGAAGACGCCCATGCTGAAAACGATCAGCACGCTCACCAGGGCCAACGCCCAGTTCATCGTGAACAGGATCGCGAGCACCACGACGATCCCGAACATGCGCCCGAGGATGCGGGACGCGCCGGCCTGGATCATCGATTCGAGCGCGTTGACGTCCGACACCACGCGCGACACCAGCGAGCCCGAGCGCTCCTGGGTGAAGCGTGCCATCGGCAGGCGAAGCAGATGACCGTACACGCGGCGGCGCAGGTCGTGGATGACCCGCTGCGTGAGCGCGTAGCTGAAGTACATGGAGACGAACTGCAGCGCCTCGCGCACCAGGTAGTAACCGAGCATGGCGAGGCCGATCCACAGGAACAGGCGGACGGAGCCCCTGGGGATCGCCACGTCGATGACGTAGCGCGCGAACTGCGGAGCGAGCTGCGCGACCGAGGAGCCCACAGCCAGCACCAGGGCGAGCCCGACGACCTGCGGGCGGTAGGGCCGCAGGAGGCCGGTTAGCCGGCCGAGCGCGCCGCGCGCGTGCCTCACGAGTGGGCCGCCCCCCCGGGACGTTCGGCGTCGGGCGGAGGCGTCACCGCGCAGCGCAGCACCCTCCCGCCGCCCGTCAGCCGGAAACCCCCGAGCGCCGCGGGCAGCACCACGGCGGCGCCGCGGGCGAGCGCCTCCTCGCCGCCCGACCAGTGCAGCACGATCTCGCCGTCCGCGGCGACCACCAGTTGCAGGCTCGACGGGTCGGCCGCGGCCCGCACCTCGCTCACGTCTCCGCCCAGCACGAGCAGGTCCATCACGAAGTGCTCGCACCCGATCAGGCGGGTCCAGCCACTCGGAAGGGCCCTCGGCGCCACCCGGCTCGCGTCGCCCCCCGCGAAGGTGGCGACGTCGAGCGCGCGCTCGAGGTGCAACGCGCGGCGGCCGCCCGAGGCGTCGACGCGGCCGTAGTCGTACAGGCGGTAGGTGAGGTCGCTCGATTGCTGGATCTCGAACAGCAGGACGCCCGCCCCGATCGCGTGGACGGTGCCCGCGGGGTTGTAGATCACGTCTCCCGCGCGCACTGGCACGCGGTTCATGAGGCGCTCGAGGCGGTCCTCGCCGACCGCCAGGCGCACCTCCTCGCGCGTCACATCGTGCACGAAGCCCCACAGCACGACGGCGTCGGCGCGGGCGTCGAGCACGTACCATGCCTCGCTCTTGCCGAGGTGCCCGCTGGACGACTCGCGCGTGAGGGCGTAGGCGTCGTCGGGATGGACCTGGACGGAGAGGCGTTCGGCGGCGTCGATGAACTTCGCGAGCAGCGGGACCTTCTCACCGTAGCGCGCGCCGCTGGCGGTGCCCACGAGGCGCACGCCCAGCGCGTCGGCCACGCCCTGCAGCGTTCGCCCCGCGAAGCGGCCGTTGAGCACGCGGTTGTCGGCGTACACCATCCAGCTCTCGCCGATCGGGTCGCGGGCCTCGCCGGGCACCTCGCGCGGGGTGATCCCGAGGAACCCCGGCAGGCGGTCGCCGCCCCAGATCCTGCGGCTGAAGCGCGGCTCGAGCCTCAGTGGGTAGATGTCGCCGTGCACGTTGGAACTCCCATCTCATCGACGTCGGCCCGCGACCGGGCAGGGCGGGCTGGTGCGGGCCGGGCGCCACCCAGAGCGCGCCGCTCGCGTACACTGGAGCGCGAGCGCATGACCGAAGCCCTCTCGCACTTTATCAACGACGCCGGCTGGCTCGCGCCCCTCTACTACGTGATCTCGTTCGTGGTCACGGCGCTGGTGCCCGTCATCCCGACGCCCCTCGTCGGCGCCCTCGGCGGGAAGGCCTTCGGCTTCTTCCCGGCGGTCGCCTACGGCCTCTTCGGTCTGGCCCTCGGGGCGCTCGTGGGTCTCACCCTCGCGCGCCGCATCGGCCGCCCCATCCTGCACCTGCTGGTGCGCCCCCAGACCTGGCGCGAGTGGGAGGAGCTGCTGGGCATCCGCTCGGTGGTGGTGTGGGGCGTCATCTTCTTCGCGCTCAACCTCGACTTCGTGGTGCTGCTGTCCGGCCTGTCGGTCTTCCCCCTGTGGGAGCTGTGGCTCGCCGTGATGATCGCGCGGACCCCCTGGCTCGTCGCCAGCGCCTGGTTCGGCAGTGCCGTGCTCGTGTCGGACACCGTGATGTGGCTCATGGTGCTGCTGTTCGTGCCGCTGCTGTACGGCTTCAACAGGCTGCGGCCGGCGCTCCGCCGGCGGCTCGTGCGCCTCGGCGGCGTGCGCGAGCCCGCCGCCGGGCAGCCCGTTGCGGGGGGCGCCCCGGGCGACGCCGCCCACGACGATCGCCTCAGTCAGGGATCTTCTTCCCGGGATTCATGATGCCGAGCGGGTCGAGCGCCCGCTTGATCGCGCGCATCACCGCCAGGGAAGCGCCGTGCTCGCGCGCCATGTACGGCAGCTTGCGAACGCCGACGCCGTGCTCCCCGGTCGACGTGCCGCCGGCGTCGAGCGCACGTTCCACCATGTCGTGGGCCACCTGCTCCGCGCGGCGCACTTCCGCCTCGTCGTCGCCGACGAAGATGGCGAGGTGGAAGTTGCCGTCGCCCACGTGCCCCACCAGGTAGGCCGTGACGCCGGCGCTATCGCAGTCCGCGAGCGCCGCGCTCACCGCCTCGGGGAGGCGGCTGATCGGAACGGCCACGTCCGTGACGATGTTTCGGCGCCCCGGGTTCTCGGCCAGGTAGGCGTAGAAGGCCTTGTGGCGGGCCTCCCACAGGCGTTCGCGCTCGGCCGGGTCGGTGCTGGCGTCGAACGCCAGCGCCCCCGCGGCCTCCGCCACCTCGCGGGCGAGGCCGGCATCCTGCACGACGCCGGCCGCGTTGCCGTGGAACTCGAGGAAGACGGTCATCTGCTCGGGGTAGCTCGTGTCGTTGAAGGCGTTGACGGCCCGCATGGAGCGTGGGTCGACGATCTCGCAGCGCGCGACCGGCACCCCCGCCTGCAGCAACCGCGTGACGAACGTGGTGGCCTGCCCCGCGTCGGCGAACGGCACGCGCGCCGCCGACGCCGCCTCGGGCAGCCCGACGAGTCGGAGGGAGACCTCCGTGATGACGCCCAGCGTGCCCTCGGCCCCGGTGTACAGCGCCCCCAGGTCCAAGCCCGCGGAGCTCTTGCGGGCGTGGCTGCCGGTGCGGATGATGTCGCCGGCCGGCGTCACGACCTCGAGGGCGAGCACGTAGTCGCCCGTCACGCCGTAGCGCACGGCCATCGTGCCCGAAGCGTTGGTCGACACCATCCCGCCCACGCTGGCGTGGGCGCCGGGATCGATCGGGAAGAACAGGCCGCTGCGCCGCACGTGCTCGTTGACCTGGGGGTAGGTCACGCCGGGCTGGACCACCACCAGGAAGTCCTCGGGCGCGAATGCGAGGATGCGGTTCATGCGGTTGAGATCGAGCGAGATGCCGCCTCGGATGGGCACCGTGTGCCCCTCGAGGCTCGAGTTCGCGGCGACCGGGGTCACCGGCACGGCGTGGGCGGCGGCCTCGCGCATCACGGCGGCAACCTCGGCGGTCGACTCGGGGAACACGACCGCCTCGGGCAGCACGGCGCGGTCGAACGACTCGCCGCGCGCATGCTGCTCCAGGACCGCTCCGCTCGTGACCACCTGGTCGTCGCGCAGGAGGCGCGTGAGGCTCTCGAGCATGCGCGCAGTCTACCGCGGGCGGGGTGGGGTTACGGAGGCGCTGCCCGCGGCGCGGCGCGGGGTCAATGCTTGAGGCGCGGGTCGAGCACGTCGCGGATCGCGTCGCCGAGGAGGTTGAAGCCGACCACCGAGAAGAAGATGGCGATGCCCGGGAAGATCGACAGCCACGGCGCGACCCGGAACCGGCCGAAACCGTCCGAGATCATCACGCCCCATTCAGGCGTCGGCGGCCGCGCCCCGAGCCCCAGGAATCCGAGCGCGGCGACGTCGAGGATGGCCGTGCCGATCGACAGGGTGAACTGCACCATGAGGGGCGACAGGCCGTTGGGCAGCACGTGCGCGCGGATGACCCGCTGCGACCGCGAGCCGAGGGCACGGGCGGCCTGCACGTACTCGGACTCGCGAAGGCTCAGGGTCACGGCGCGCACGATCCGGATGTAGACCGGGATGTAGGTGATGCTGATCGCGATGAGCGCGTTGAACAGGCTCTGGCCCAGCGCCGCCACGATGGCGATCGCCAGCAAGATCCCGGGGAATGCGAGCAGGATGTCCACGAACCACACGATGACGGTGTCCAGCCACCCCCCGAAGAAGCCGGAGATGAGGCCGAGCAAAGTCCCGATGGCCGCCGCCATGAGCACGGCCTCCAACCCCACTCGCAGGCTGATGCGGCCGCCGTACAGGACCCTGACGAGCATGTCCCGACCCTGCACGTCCGTGCCCATGGGGTAGCTCCAGCGACCGAGGTCGTGCTTCTGCAGCTCCTCGGCGCTCATGGTCCAGGTGGGCGGGAGCTGCCGCATGCGCAGGTTGCCGCGCAACGGGTCCTGCGGGCGCAACACGGGGGCCAGGATCGTCACCAGCAGGAACACGAGCAGGATGGCGACGCCGGTGATGCCCGTGGGGTGCCGGAAGAACCGGCGTACGGCGTCCTGCGCGAGCGAGCGCCCCCGGACGTCGGTGATCTCGCGTCCGGTCGTGGCGTGGGCCGGAGCGTCGCTCATGCGTACTGGATGCGCGGGTCGATGAGTGCGTAGGAGAGGTCGACGAGCAGGTTGACGATCACGAACATGGTGGCCACGAACAGCACGCCGCCCTGGATGATCGGGTAGTCGCGCGACTCGATGGAGTCGTAGATGAAGCGCCCGATGCCGGGCCAGGCGAACACCGTCTCGGTGAGGATGGCGCCCGACAGCAGCTGGCCGAAGCTCAGCCCCACCACCGTGATGACCGGCAGCAGGGCGTTGCGCAGGGCGTGCTTGTTGATGACGCTGCCACGGTTGAGCCCCTTGGCGCGGGCCGTGCGGATGTAGTCCTGGCCCAGCACCTCGAGCATGCTGCTGCGCGTCATGCGCACGATGATCGCGAGGGGGATCGTCCCCAGGGCCACGGCGGGCAGCACGAGGTGCTTCACCACGTCGCCCAGGACCTTCCAGTTGCCGGCCAGAAGGGCGTCCAGCACGAAGAACCCCGTGGGATGGTAGGAGAACAGGAGGGTCTGGTCGATGCGCCCAAGCGACGGCAGCCAGCCGAGGTTGACCGTGAACACGTAGATCATGATGATGGCGAGCCAGAACACCGGGAACGACACGCCCGCGAGCGCCAGGAACATCGTGATGGTGTCGAGGGCCGTGCCCCGGCTCAGGGCCGCGATCACCCCCGCCGGTATCCCGAGCCCGACCGCGATGATCATCGCCACGATGGTCAGCTCGAACGTCGCCGGAAAGCGCGTCGCCAGCGAGGCCCGCACGGGGATGAGGCTGACGATGGACTTGCCGAGGTTGCCATGGAGCGCCTTGCCGACGAACTCGAAGTATTGGGCGTCGAACAGGCCCGCGACGCCGCGCTCCTTGAAGCCGGCGCCGTTGAAGAACAGCGGCCGGTCGAGCCCGAGCTCCTCGCGAAGGCGGAGGTAGGCGGCCTCCGAGCCGCGCTCCCCGACCATGATGCGCGCGGGATCCCCGCCGATCGCGCGCGGAATGATGAAGACGACGAGGCTGACGCCGAACAGGACGGGCAGCAGACCGAGGACACGACGCACGACGTACGCGAACACGATGATGAGGATAACGTGCGCAGCGCCCGTCCGTGGCCGGGCGGGCCTGGGATTGGCCCGCCGCGAGGTGCGGCAACCCGTGGCGCGGGACGGGCAGCGCGCGACGGCGAGGGGCGGACGGCATCGAGCCGTCCGCCCCTTCACCCTGGCGCCGTCGGCGCAGGGATCGGTGCCCGTGGTTGGGGGCCCGATGTCGGGCGCCCCTCGTTCTGCGCCGCTACGGTGGCGTGTGCCGGTCCGTCGGCGCCCGGCCGCCGGCGCCAGGTCCTAGTTCTTCGAGACCCCCGCGAGCGACACGACCGTGCCCATCGCATTCGGCTGGTAGCCGTCGATGTTCGCGCGGGTGGCGTTGAGCGAGCGCGGGTTCACGAGCGGCAGCGCCGGGACCTGGTCCTTGATGATGGTCGAGGCCAGGGTGTAGTCGAGCTCGCGATCCTTGACGTTCGCCGCGGCCGCCGCGTCGGTCAGGAGCTGCACGACCTTGTGCGCGTTGTCGTCGTCCCAGCCGAAGCCGTTCACGCTCTCGGAGGCGTTGAAGAAGGTGTTGATGAAGTTGTTGGGGTCGGGGTAGTCGGCGCCCCACCCGAGCATGTACATCGGGAACTTGCCCTCGTCGTAATCGCTGAGGTAGATCCCCCAGTCCTCGGTGTTGAGCTGGGCGTTGATGCCGACGTCGGAGAGGTAGCCGGCGATGGCCTCCGCGACGTCCTTCGGCGCGGGGTAGTAGGGGCGCGACACGGGCATGTACCAGAACTCGGTGTCGAAGCCGTTGCCGAGGCCCGCGTCGGCCAGCAGTTGCTTGGCCTTCTCGGGATCAAAGGGGTACGGCTTGAAGTCGCCGCGGCCGATGAGGCCCGGCGGGATGAACTCGGCAGCGACGTCGCCGAGGTCGCCGTAGAAGGCGTCGACGATGGCCTGCTTATCGATGGCGTAGGCGACAGCCTGCCGCACGCGAACGTCATCGAATGGCTTGTTGGCCTGGTGGAACCCGACGTAGCCGAGGCTGAGCTCGGGTCCGGCGGTCGCCTGCTTGAGGTCGGCATTGTTCTTGACCACGTCGAGGTCGTCGGGCGAGAGGTTGACCGCGATGTCCAGGGTGCCGGCCTCGAGCTGCGCCAGGCGCGTCGGGGCGGACTCGATCCCCTGGAACACGATGCGTTCGACCTTCGCCTTGTCGCCCCAGTAGTCGTCGTTGCGCACGAGGGTGACGTGGTCGCCCTCGACCCACTCCTGGAAGGCGAAGGGGCCCGTTCCCACGGCGCCCACGCCCGGCGTGCCGTACGCCTCGCCGGCCTTCTTCACGGCGTCGGGGCTATGGATGCCGAAGTAGCTCGACGACAGCAGGGTCGGGAAGAAGCCGATCGGCTGGGTCAGGGTGAACGACACGGTGGCGTCGTCGACGACGTCGACGGACTCCAGCAGGTAGCCGTCCTCACCGTAGAAGTTGCCGAAGATGTACGTCCACGCCGCCATGTTCTTCGTGTCCGGGAAGGCGTACGGGTCGTCGCGATGGTTCCAGCGGTCGAAGTTGAACTTCACCGCGTCGGCGTTGAACGGTGTGCCGTCCTGGAAGGTGACGCCATCGCGCAGGTGGAAGGTCCACACGGTCGAGTCGTCGTTGGCCTCCCAGCTCGTGGCCAGGCCCTCCGTGATGTCGGTGGTGCCCGCCTTGTAGAGCACGAGCGGCTCCGCGATCTGATACTGGACGGTGAGTGAGTTGCCGTCCTGGGGCAGATCGAGATTGACCGGTAGGCCGCTCTCGCCGTACACCAGGGTCTGGGCGCTCGCGGCTCCTGCTACTGCCAGCAGGGACGCGAGAAGCAGAACGATCTTGCGCATGGCACCTCCAAGGGAATGGGTTCGCCAGGCGACGCTCGCATGCGAGGGTGGCACGACCGAGCTGTCGCCTGTGTTGGGTGAGTGTATCACGCGCGTTTCATGTCGCGCTCAGGCGGTCGGAGGGGCCCCGGCGACGCGGCCGGGCCTCACGCGGCCGGCTCGAGGCGGCCGGCCAGCAGACGGTAGCGCCGAGGCAGGCGCTCGACCAGGGCCTCGTCGTGCGTGACGAGCACGACGGCGGTGCCCTGCTCGCGCGCGAGCTCGAGCAGCAGCGTGAAGACGCGCTCCGCGCTGGCGCGGTCGAGGCTTCCGGTCGGCTCGTCGGCGAGCAGCAGGGGCGGCCGCAACGCCAGGGCCCGCGCCACGGCCGCGCGTTGACGCTCGCCCCCCGACACCTTGCCCGGAACGGCGCTCGCCCGCTGCGTGAGCCCCACCCGCTCGAGCAGCGCGCGCGCCCGCTCGCCGTCGACCTCGCCGACGATGCGTCCGGGCAGGAGCACGTTCTCGAGCAGGCTCAGCTCCTTGAGCAGGTAGTGGTTCTGGAACACCAGCCCGAGCGTGCGGGCGCGCCGGCGCGCCAGCGTCTGCGGACGGTGTTCGTGCACCGGGAAGCCGTCCCAGCGCACCTCGCCGCGGTCAGGGCGATCGAGGCCCGCCAACACGTGGAGCAGCGTCGACTTGCCCGAACCGCTGGGGCCGAGGACGGCGACGACCTCACCGGCGCCGACCGTGAGGTCCACGCCCGCGAGCACCTCCAGGTCGCCGGCCGGCGTGGGGAAGCTGCGATATACCCCATTACACTCCAGGACGGCGCTCACGGGGTTATTCTACGTTGGTCTGGTACTCCACCACGTCCCTGTCTGCTCGTCTGCCGCGCCGCGGCGGCGCCGGAGGTTCGATGGCCCACGACGAACGCAACCCGGAGGAACTGAAGGCGTTCCTCGCTCAGGTACCCCTGTTCCGCGGCGCCCCGGAGCGCGCGCTGGAGATCGCGGCCGCCGCGGTCCGCAAGCGCATCTACGAGCCGGGCACCACCGTGTTCCAGGAGGGCGACAAGGGGGAGGCGCTCTACATGCTCCGCTCCGGGCTCGTGAAGCTGTCCAAGGTCGACCTCGGCGGGCACGAGAAGACGCTGGCGATCCTGCAGCCGCCCGAGTTCTTCGGCGAGATGGCGCTCGTGGGCGAATCGACGCGCAGCGCGACCGCCCTCACCCTGGGTGAGGTGGCCGCCTACCTGCTGTTCAACGACGACTTCCGCAGGCTCATGGCGGATTACCCGGCGGTCAGCCTCAACCTCACCACCACGCTGGCGAATCGCCTGCGCGGGATGGACGACGAGTCGCAGATCCTGTCGTACAAGGACGCGCAGGGACGCGTCGCGTACGTGCTGCTGCGCTTGTACCGGGGCGGCGTGGTCGACCTCGACGAGGAGCGTGCCCTGGTGAGGCTCACGCACCAGGAGCTCGCCAGCCTGGCAGGGACCAGCCGGGAGACGGTCACCCGCGCCCTGCGCGCGTTGGAGAACGAGGGCGTGATCGAGACGCGTCCCAAGGAGGTCTTCATCACCGATCCGCAGGGGCTGGAGGAGATCCTGCACGGGATCCGTTGAGCCCCAGGCGCGCGCGTAACGCCCGCTGCACCTCGGGCCAGTCCTCGTCCGTCACCGCGAACACCATCGTGTCGCGTACGTGCCCGTCCTTGGCGACCATGTGGCGCCGCAGGACGCCCTCGTAGCGGGCCCCGAGGCTGCGGATGGCGGCCTGCGACCTGAGGTTGCGGGTGTCGGTGTGGATCTGCACGCGGTGCAGGCCCAGCGTGTCGAACGCGAGACCCAGGAGCAGCAGCTTGCAATCGGTGTTCACGCCGGTGCGGAACGCCGCGGGATCGTACCAGGTGTAGCCGAGCTCGCAGCGCAGGTGCTGGCGGTCGATGTCGGTCAGGCGGCTCGAGCCCAGCAGGCGCCCGTCGCGCAGGTCGACCACGGCGGCGACGTAGGCCGTTCCGCGCGCGAGGTCGGCCAGCGCGCGGCCGAAGTACGCGCCCGCTTGTACCGGGCTCGCGGGCGTGGAGGTGAGGCGGTACTCCTCGGGACGCGCCAGCGCCAACGCCGTGAGGGGCGGGACGTGCTCGGGGGTGAGCGGCTCGAGCCGCACCCGCCGGCCGACGAGCACGAGCTCGCGAAGCTCCGTCATGGCGCCGAGCATACCCTCGCCCGCCGGTGGGCGCGCAGCGACGCGCCGCGGTGCTCAGCCGCCGCGAACGGTCGTGGCGTGTCCGCGCGGCGGCGGCCCCGGATCGTCGAGGTCGACCTCGAACGGAACGATCTCCGCGTGGTCGACCAGGCGCTGCATCCCTACCAGGCTGCCGATCACGACGCCGTGCGTCACGACCACCAGGCTGGGGAAGCGGCGGTAGCGGCCGAGAACGTCGAGCACGCGCGCGCGCACCTCGTCGAGGCTCTCCCACGGCCCGTCCTGGGCGCCCGCCGCGTCGACCTCGGTGCCGCCGAGCGTCTGCTTGGCCCTCTCGAGCAGCCGGGCGTCGACATCGCCGAGGGGATCCTTCTGCGGCAACCACTCGTGCAGGTCGTACTCGACGTACAGCGGCTTGTTCAGCGCACGGCTCAGGAGGGCGGCCGACTCGAGTGCGCGCGTGAAGGTGCTGCACAAGATCGCCTCCGCCTCCTGCAGGCGGTAGTCGCGGGCGATGGTGTCGATCTGGAGCCGCCCCAGCGGCGTGAGCGGCGCGAAGTCCTTGGCCCAGCCGCGAACGCCGCGCGCCTCCACGAGGCCCCAGTCGGGCTCCCCGTGGCGCACGAAGTAGAGCCTCACCCGAGTACCCCGGCGAGGCGACCGAAAAGGATGGGCAACGATGCAAGAGGAAGAAGGTGGGCTCTGATCATCATGACCTCTGGGGCCCGCCCCCTCCGGCGCCGATCCGGGTCCCGTTCTTCGGCAAGCGTAGCAGCGGGCCCTGGCGGGGGTTGTTCGACTTCTTACTTCGTCTCTGACAGCCTCGTTGAGCCTGCAAGGAACCTTGTATAGAATGAATCGTGTCCCCGATCCCGACCTCGAGCACGCCTCCCCCGCCGCGGGCGCAGGAGGGCGCGACCCCATGACGTTCGACGGCATGTATAGGGGCGCGATGCTGGCGGTGGCCGACGCCGCCTTCGCGCGAAACCTGGCCCGCCGCTTCGGCTGGCGCCTGGGCGTGGGCCGCTTCGTCGCCGGCGAGACGTTCGATGCGGCCGTGCCGGCCCTCCGACGGTTGGAGGCCTCCGGCCGCCGCGTCATCCTGGACGTGCTCGGCGAGTTCGTGCACGACGAGCCGGCGGCGCGTGACGCCGCGGCCCGCATCGGCGCCGCCCTCGACGGCGCCCACGCGCACGGCGTCGAGCCGTACGTGAGCGTCAAGCCCACCCAGCTGGGGCTCGGGGTCGACGCCGAGCTGGCGTACGAGCTGGCCGACGATCTCGCGCGGCGCGCGGAGGCGCTCGGCGGACACCTGTGCCTCGACATGGAGAGCTCGCCGTACGTCGACGGCACCCTGGCCCTCTACCGCAGCCTCCTGGCCGCGGGCCACGGCGCCGTGTCCACCGTCTTGCAGAGCTACCTGCGGCGCACGCCCGAGGACCTGAGGGCCCTGCTCGAGCTCTCCCCCGCGCCGACGCTCCGGCTCGTCAAGGGCGCCTACCGCGAGCGCCCGGAGGTCGCGCACCAGGCGAAGCGCGACGTCGACGCCGCGTTCAGGACGCTGGTCTACCAGGCGCTGCAGGGGGGCGCCCGGACCAACGTCGCGACCCACGACGAGGCGTTGCTGCGCGAGGTGGGCGCCTTCGCGCGCGGCGCCGGCGCCGCGGCGCGCTACGAGATGCAACTGCTTTACGGCGTCAAGCCCGGCCTGCAGGAGCGGTTGGTGAGCGAGGGACACACCGTGCGGGTCTATGTCCCCTTCGGGGAGGATTGGTACGGTTACTTCAGTCGACGCCTGGCCGAACGCCCGGCGAACCTGGCCTTCGTGCTGCGCGGGCTGGTGGGCTGACGCGCCGCACGCACCGAGGCCGCAGGTACCGAGAGCGTGGCCGGAGCACGAGCGACCGGTCCACGCGGCACACCGGGGCGCGCAGGACCAGGACATGCGGGAGCCCGACACGAGGAGACCATCTATGCCGTTCGAACCCTACGCCAACGAGCCGTACCTCGATTTCACCGACCCGGTCGTCGACCGGCGCTTCCGGGAGGTGCTCGAGCGGGTCCGCACCGAGCTCGGGCGCGACTATCCGCTGATCATCGGGGGCGAGCGGGTGGCGCCGGGCGAGTACCTCACGTCGATCGACCCGTGCGACCCGGAGCGCGTCGTCGGGCGCAGCGCAAAGGGCAAGGAGCGCGAGATCGAGCTCGCGATGGACGCCGCCTACGCCGCCTTCGAACCGTGGTCGCGGCTTCCGATGGCCCACCGTGCCCGGGCGCTGCTGAAGCTCGCCGCGGTGATGCGCCGCCGGCGCGAGGAGCTCGCCGCCTGGGAGGTCTTCGAGGCCGCCAAGAACTATCTCGAGGCCATCGCGGACGTCGCCGAGGCGATCGACTTCTGCGAGTACTACGCGCGCCGCTCGTTGCACCTCGAGGGGCAGGTGTCCACCCACCCCTACCCGGGCGAGGAGAACACCAGCACCCTCGTGCCGATGGGCGTCGGGGTCGTCATCCCGCCGTGGAACTTCCTCCTCGCCATCCTGGTGGGCACGACCGTCGGTCCCGTGGTGGTCGGCAACACCGTCATCGTGAAGCCTTCACCGTCCACCCCGATCGTCGCGCAGAAGTTCATGGAATGCGTGCGCGAGGCCGGCTTCCCGCCCGGCGTCATCAACCTCCTCACGGGCGACGACGCCGACCTGGGCGACGCGCTGGTCGACCACCCGCGCACGCGCTTCATCAACTTCACGGGCTCCGTCGCGACCGGCATGCGCATCAACGAACGAGCCGCCCGCGTGCAGCCCGGGCAGACGTGGCTGAAGCGGGTGTTCCTCGAGATGGGCGGCAAGGACGCCCTGATCGTAGACGAGACGGCCGACCTCGACCTCGCTGCGGACGAGGCGGTTGCGGGCGCGTTCGGCTTCCAGGGGCAGAAGTGCTCGGCGATGAGCCGCCTCATCGTGGTGGAGGCGGTGCACGACGACCTGCTGCAGCGCTTCCTGGAGCGCGCCCGGCGCCTGCGGGTCGGGCCCGCCGAGGACAACCCGGACGTCGCTGCCGTCATCAACGAGCGCCAGTACCGCAAGATCCTCGACTACATAGAGACCGGCAAGCAGGAGGCGAAGCTGGTGCTGGGCGGCTCCGCGCCGGACCGCCCCGGCTACTTCATCGAGCCCACCGTCTTCGACGCCGTGCCGCGGAGCGCGACCATCGCCTGCGAGGAGATCTTCGGCCCGGTGGTGTCGGTGATGAGCGCCCGCGACTTCGACCACGCCCTCGAGATCGCCAACGGCACCATGTACGGCCTCACCGGCGGCGTGTTCAGCAAGGACCGCGCCCGGCTCGAGCGGGCCCGGCGCGAGTTCCACGTCGGCAACCTCTACTTCAACCGCAAGATCACGGGCTCGCTCGTCGGGGTGCAGCCCTTCGGCGGCTTCAAGCTGTCGGGCACGAACGCGAAGGCGGGCAGCCCGGACTACCTGCGCGGGTTCATGGAGATGAAGACCGTCACTGAACGCTTCTGAACCCGGCAGGCGCCCGCCCCGCGGAGGGTCGCCGGCCGGCGCGCCCGCCGCGACGGGTCCTGGGCCGGGGCGCCGCGAGGGTCGACGGACCGCGCGCGCGTCGCGACGAGTCGAGTGCCGGGGCGCCGGGGCCTCGCGAGGGTCGCCGGACCGTGCGCCCGCCGCGACGAGTTGTAGGCCGGGGCGCCCACGCGCGTCGCAGCCGCACATCCGGACGGGCGTGGAGGACGAATGTACCTGCCGGGACACCTGTCACCGGTGCCATCATGACGGCGGCTGGACGGCGTGCGTGGCAGCGGCGCCTACGGCCGTGCGGTACGGGACGGCACGACGCCGTGCTGGGGCCCCCGAGCGAGGCGACCCCGCGACGCCACGGCCCCCGGAACCAGCCTTCGAGGGGGCGGTCATGCCCGAGATGCTGCAAGCCCTGATCGACAAGTTGCAGGGGGAAGCGGTCGAGGAGGCCGAGGCGAAGGCGCGGTTGATCGTCGCGGCCGCCGAGGCCCGTGCCCGCGACCTCGTCGCCGCCGCCGAGGCCGACGCGGGGGCGCTCCGCGCCGGCGCCGAGCGCGACGCCGACGCAAGCCGCGAGCGCGGCCGGCGCGAGCTCGAGCACGCGGCTCGCGACGTCCTGCTGGCGCTTCGCGCACAGATCGTCGCCACCGTGGAGACGGCGCTCCGGCCCGCGGTCGCCGCGGCCCTCGACGGGGACACCCTCCGCGCCCTGCTGGTGGCCGTGGCCCGCGCCCACCTGGACGCCGGCACGAACCGCGCCGGCACGCTGACGGTTGCCGCGCGCGACCGCGCGATGCTGCTCGAGCAGGCGCAGGCCGCTTTCGCGGGCCAGCTCGCGGCGGGCGTAGAGCTGGTCACCGATCCCGACCTCGAGGCCGGCTTCCGCTTCCGTCTCGAGGGCGAGGACGTCGTTCACGACGTGAGCCTCGACGCGCTGGTGGAGGCCCTGAGCGCCCTGCTGCGGCCCGAGCTGGTCGCGCTCCTGAAGCACGCCGCCGCCCGAGGCGAGGGCGCGGCCCAAGCCGAGCGCGACGCCGTGCGCGGGTAGCCGTGTTCACCTACCTCATCGCCAGCCTCCCCCGCCTCGAGCTCGGGGCGGTCCCGCCCTTGGACGCGGACGAGCTGCTCGAGCGCTGCCGCGCCACGCTGCCCGAACGGGACGTGGCCGAGCTCGTCGCGTTCACCGAGGGCGCCGACGGGCCGCACGGAGCCGGCGCGGGCGCCGCCGGCGCCACGGCGGCGTCGTGGCGCGCCCTCGAGACGCAGATCCGAAACGGCGTCGCCAGGCGCCGCGCCCAACGGCTCGGTGTGCCCGCCGAGCCCCACCGCCGCCCCCATGCGGGCTACCGCGGCGACATCGACGCCGCCGTCGACGCCGCCTTCGAGCAGCCCGATCCCATGGCACGCGAGCGCGAGCTCGACGCCCTGCGTTGGCGCCTGCTGGACGACCTCGCGGCCGTCGACCCGTGGGGGCTGCCGTTCGTGCTGGCCTACGCCATGCGCCTGCGGCTGGCGCAGCGCTGGGCGGCGCTGACGGCCGGCGGCCCCGGCAGGGACGCGCGCGTCGCCGGCCTGGCACGCGTCGACGCGTACGTCGCGGGCCTGGAGGTCGACCATGACTGACCCGGCACGCCCGGCCCTCGGCGACGCGCCCGCGGGCGGCGCCGAGGCCCGCAACGTCGGCCGCGTCGTGGCCGTCAACGGCAACCTCCTCACCGCCACCTTCCCGCGCCCCGTCGCCCTCAACGAGGTCGGCTTCGCGCGGCTCGGCGACCTCCGCCTGAAGGCCGAGATCATCCGCGTCCACGACGGCGCCGCGGACCTGCAGGTGTTCGAGGACACCGCGGGGCTCGGGCTCGGCGACGAGGTGGAGTTCAGCGGCGAGCAGCTCACCGCCACCCTCGGGCCCGGCCTGCTGGGCCAGGTGTTCGACGGCCTGCAGAACCCCCTGCCGGCCCTGGCGCTCGAGAGCGGCGCCTTCCTCGCCCGCGGCGCGACGCTGCCGGCGCTCGATGCCCGGCGCCGGTGGGCGTTCACGCCCGCGGTGGAGGCCGGCGCCGCGGTGCGGGCCGGCGACACCCTCGGCACGGTTCCCGAGGGGCAGCTGACGCACCGCATCATGGTCCCATTCGGGCTCCACGGGCGCTGGCGGGTGACGGACATCGCGCCGGCCGGTGAGCGCGAGGCCGGTGCGACGCTCGCCACCCTCGAAGGCGGGCGCGGGGCTCGGCAGGGCGTGAGCATGCTGCAGCGCTGGCCCGTGAAGCGGCCCCTGGCGGCGTACCGGCAACGGTTGTGGCCCGACGAGCCGCTCGTGACCAAGGTGCGCAGCATCGACACGCTGTTCCCCGTCGCGCGCGGCGGCAGCTTCTGCATCCCCGGGCCCTTCGGCGCCGGCAAGACCGTGCTGCAGCAGATCACCAGCCGCCACGCGGAGGTCGACGTGGTCGTCGTCGCCGCCTGCGGCGAGCGCGCCGGCGAGGTGGTGGAGACCCTGCGGGAGTTCCCGCTGCTTAGCGACCCGCGCACCGGGCGGAGCCTGATGGAGCGCACCATCATCGTGGTCAACACCAGCTCCATGCCGGTCGCCGCCCGCGAGGCGAGCGTGTACACCGGCGTCACCCTGGCGGAGTACTACCGCCAGATGGGTCTGCACGTCCTGCTGCTCGCCGACTCGACCTCGCGCTGGGCCCAGGCCCTGCGGGAGGTGTCGGGCCGGCTCGAGGAGATCCCCGGCGAGGAGGCCTTCCCCGCGTACCTGGAGTCGGTCGTGGCGGCGTTCTACGAGCGCGCCGGCCTGCTCGAGCTCGAGGGCGGGCGGCGCGGCTCCGTGACCATCGGGGGCACCGTCAGCCCGGCCGGCGGGAACTTCGAGGAGCCCGTCACCCAGGCCACGCTGAAGGTCGTCGGCGCCTTCCACGGCCTCTCGCGCGAGCGCTCCGACGCCCGCCGCTACCCCGCGATCGATCCCCTCGAGAGCTGGAGCCGCTACGCCGGCGTCGCCGACCCAGACGACGTCGCCGTCGCGCAGGCGACCCTGCGTGCGGGTCACGAGATCGAGCAGATGATGAAGGTCGTCGGCGAGGAGGGCACGTCGCCGAGCGACGTGGTGGCGTACCTCAAGGCCGAGTACCTCGACGCCGCCTACCTGCAGCAGGACGCCTTCCACGAGGTGGACGGCGCGACCGGATCCGAGAGGCAGCGCTTCGTGTTCGGGCGCATCGTGCGCATCCTGCGCGCCGAGCTGCCGTTCGACGACAAGGAGCGCGCCCGGCGCTTCTTCCAGGAGCTGACCCAGCTCACGCGGGAGTGGAACATGGCGGCGATGGACACGCCGGAGTTCACGGAGCTGCAAGGCGAGATCGAGGCGCGCGTTGCGGCGGCGTCCGCGGAAGCGTCCGCCTGGGCGCGCGAGGCGGTGGGCCATGCGTAGGCTCCACACGCGCATCACCTCCATCAGCGGCAGCGTGGTGACGCTGGTCGCGCCCGAGGCGACCTACCGCGAGCTTGCGCAGGTCACCTGGGACGGCGGCACCTCGCTGGCGCAGGTGATCCGCATCCAGGGGGAGCGGGTCACGCTGCAGGTGTTCGCGGGCAGTCGCGGCGTTCCCACCGACGCACGCGTGCGCTTCCTCGGCACCACCCTGACGCTGCCGTTCTCCGACGCCCTGCTCGGGCGCGTGCTGGACGGCGCGGGGCGCCCGCGCGACGGCCGCGCCCCGCTCGACGACGACGGCGTGGCCGTCGGGGGTCCGTCGGTCAACCCCGTCGTGCGCGTCATCCCGCGCCACATGGTCCGTACCAACGTGCCGATGATCGACGTGTTCAACACCCTCGTCGAGAGCCAGAAGCTCCCCATCTTCGCGCCGGCCGGGGAGCGCGCCAACGACCTGCTCGCCCGCATCGCGCTCCAGGCCGAGGTCGACGTGATCGTCCTCGGCGGCATGGGACTGAAGCACGACGACTACCTCGCCCTGCGCGCGAGGCTCGAGCGCGCGGGAGCGCTCGCCCGCTCGGTGCTGTTCGTGCACACCGCCGCCGACCCCGCCGTCGAGTGCCTGCTCGTACCGGACCTCGCGCTCGCCGCTGCCGAACGCTTCGCGCTGCAGGGGCGCCGCGTGCTGGTGCTGTTGACCGACATGACGAACTTCGCCGACGCCCTCAAGGAGGTGGCCATCGCGATGGAGCAGGTGCCGTCGAACCGCGGCTACCCGGGCGACCTCTACAGCCAGCTCGCCGCCCGCTACGAGAAGGCCGTGGACTTCGAGGACGCCGGCTCCATCACCATCCTGAGCGTCACGACGATGCCCGGCGACGACGTCACGCACCCCGTACCGGACAACACCGGATACATCACCGAGGGGCAGCTGTACCTGCGCGGAGGGCGCATCGAGCCGTTCGGCAGCCTCAGCCGCCTGCGCCAGCTCGTCAACGGCCGCACGCGCGACGACCACCGGCCGCTCATGAACGCGATGATCCAGCTCTACGCCGAGGCGAGCCAGACGCGCGAGAAGCGCGCCATGGGGTTCGCCATGAGCGACTGGGACGAGCGCCTGTTGCGCTACGGGCAGCTGTTCGAGGCCCGCATGATGGATCTGGAGGTGTCGCTGTCGCTCGAGGCGGCGCTCGACGCCGGCTGGGCCGTGCTCGCCGCCTGCTTCGATCCGCCGCAGACGGGCCTCCCGCGCGCGCTGGTGCAGGGCCACTGGCCGGGCGCCGCGGCGTCGGCCGTGCGCGGCACGGGCGCGTCCGCGCCGGCGGGCGCCGGCACGGGAGCGCCGGCCGCGACGACCGCCGCGGACGGCGGCGCCACCGCGTCCGCGCCCGGGGCCGGCGCGCCGGAGCCGGCCGCGTGAGCCACGTCCGCGCCAGCAAGCAGGAGCTGAAGCGGCAGCGTGACGCCCTCGCGCGCTACCGGCGCTACCTTCCTACCCTGCAGCTCAAGCAGCGCCAGCTCCAGGTGGAGGTCCGGCGCGCGCAGGAGGCGCTCGTTCACAACGCGGCCGAGGCCGCCGCCGAACGCGGCGCCATGGCGTCCTGGGCGGCGCTGCTCTCCGAGCCGGTCGCGCTCGAGGCGCACCTGGAGGTGCTCGAGCGGCGCGTGGGGCGCGAGACGATCGCCGGGGTCGAGGTGCCTACCTGGGGCGGGCTCGCGTTCCGGCGCGCCACGCCCGACCTGCACGCCACCCCCGCCTACCTCGACGAGGCCCTCGACGCGCTGGCGCGCCTCGCCGAGATCGACGGCCTGGGAGCCGTGCTGGAGGCCCGCGCCTCGCGGCTGGCAGCCGAGCTGCGCATCACCTCGCAGCGCGTGAACCTCTTCGAGAAGGTGAAGATCCCCGAGGCCGAACGCAACCTGCGCGCGATCCGCATCGCGCTGGGCGACCAGCAGGCCGCCGACGTCGTGCGCGGCAAGATCGCCAAGGCGCGCGCGCAGGCGCGGGTGCAGACCTCATGATCGTCCCCATGGCGCGCTTGACCGTGGTCGTGCTGCGCTCGCAGCGCGACGGCGCGCTGGCGCGCCTGCAGGACCTGGGCGTGCTGCACCTCGCGGAGCCCCCGAGCGGGGTCGACGAGCGGCTCGAGCGCAGCCGCCGGGCGCTCGACGACGTCCATGGCGCCGAGGCCGAGCTGCGTCAGGCGGCGCGCGAGGCCGCGCACGCCCGACCCCGCGGCCGCGGCGCGCGGGCGCAACGCAGCGGCCGCGGCGGGGGCGCCGCAGGCGGCGACGAGGCCCTCACGCGACCCCTCGCCGCGCCGGCCGGGCCGGCCGCCTCGCCCGAGGCCGTCGTGGCCGAGGTGAGCGCCTGTCTCGCGCGCCGCGCCGAGCAGCACCAGGCGCTCCGGCGCACGCGCGACGAGCTCGCGTCGCTCCGGCCGCTGGGCGCGTTCGACCCGGCGGCCGTCCGCGAGCTCGAGGAGCGGGGCGTGTCCCTGCGCCTGTTCGCGGCGCCCGCGGGGCGGCAGCTGGAGGCGCCCGCGGGCACCTCGCTGCACGAGGTCGGGGCCGCGCGCGGGCGCCGCTACGTGGCGCTCGTCGGGGCCGGAGCGCAAGCCGTCGAGCTGGTCGGGGCGGAGCCCGTGCCGCTGCCTGAAGCGTCCCCCGCCGAGCTGACGGCGCGCGCCGCAGAGCTCGAGCGCGCCCTTGCGGCCGGCCGCGCGCGGCTCGAGGCGCTCGCCGTGGCGCTGCCGGCACTGCACGAGCTGGCCGCCGGCGGCGAGGACCGTCTCCTGCTGGAGCGGGCGCGAAGCCAGCTCCACCGGGCCGGCACCCTGGCCTACCTGAGCGGTTACTGTCCGGAGCGAGATCTCCCGCGCGTCGAGCGCGAGGCGCGGGAGCAGGGTTGGGGGCTGGTCGTCGCGCCGATCGACGATGCGGCCGACGCGCCGACGTTCATCGAACCGCCGCGCTGGGCGCGGCCGATCCGCGAGCTGTTCGGCCTCGTCGGCGTGCTGCCGGGGTACGACCAGGTCGACGTCAGCATCCCCTTCCTGGTGTTCTTCAGCCTGTTCTTCGCGATGATCGTGGGCGACGCCGGGTACGGCGCACTCTTCCTGGCCATGACGTGGATCGGCCGCAGAGCGCTGCCCCGCGCCCCGCGGCAATTGTTCGACCTGCTGCGCCTGTTGAGCGTCGCGACCATCGTCTGGGGGCTGGCCAGCGGCAACATCTTCGGCCTGGGCGACCTGCCGCGACCGCTGCAGCTGGTGCGGCTCGGCTGGCTCGCCGACCCCGACCACGTCATCTTGCTGAGCTTCCTCATCGGCGCGGTCCACCTGTCGTTGGCCCACGCCTGGAACGCGGTGCGGTGGTGGGGGTCCGTCCGCGCCCTCGCCCAGGTCGGCTGGGCGCTGGTCATCTGGGTGATGTTCTTCCTGGCGCGCACGCTGGTGCTCGCCGCGGAGTTCCCGCGCCTCATGCTGCCCGTCCTGGTCCTCGGCGTAACGCTCATCGTGCTGTTCATGACGCCGTGGCGCCGCTTCTCCGAGGAGTGGTTCGCCCACGCCATGCTCCCCCTCAACCTCGTCAGCGCCTTCGTGGACGTGGTGTCGTACGTGCGCCTGTTCGCGGTTGGCGCGGCGAGCCTCGCGGTGGCGTCGGCGTTCGACCAGATGGCGCTCGGCGGCGGCGTGGGCGGACCCGTCGCGGCCGTGGCGGCCGTCCTCGTCCTGTTCTTCGGTCACGCCCTGAACATCGCGCTCGCCAGCCTCGGCGTCCTCGTCCACGGCGTGCGCCTCAACACCCTGGAGTTCGCCGGGCACCTCGGCGTCGAGTGGACGGGGCGTCCCTACCGCCCCTTCGCGCATGCCGAGCGCCCGGCGCCGAGCTCGAGCCGGGAGGCCGCGTGACGCGCCCCGGAGAAGGAGTTGTCCCATGGATCCCGTCGTGATCGCCGGCTTGGGGAAGATCGGCGCGACCGCCGTGTTCGGTCTCGCGGCCGCGGGTTCGGCGCTCGGCGCCGGCGCGGCCGGCATGGCCGCAGTCGGCGCCTGGAAGCGCTGCTACGCCCAGAACAAGGCCGCTCCCTTCATCCTCGTCACCTTCGTCGGCGCGCCGCTGTCGCAGACGATCTACGGCATGATCCTCATGAACGCCATCGTGCGCGCCTCCAACGCCGCCGCCGAGGGCGGCGCGGTGGCGTGGCCCGCGATGATCGGCGCCGGGGTCTTCGGCGGTCTCGCGATGGGCGCCTCGGCCTACCTCCAGGGCCGTGTCGGCGCCGCGGCCGCCGACGCGCTCGGCGACACGGGGCAGGGCTTCGGCAACTACCTCATGGCGATCGGCGTGGTGGAGACCGTGGCCCTGTTCGTGCTGGTGTTCATCCAGGCCTCGCTCTAGGCGCCCTGCGGCGCACGGGTCCGCACCGCCTCGAGACGCGCGCCCGCCCCGCGCGCCGGCGGCGCGGTCGCCGCGGTACGTCGCCCGCGCCCGGCACGTCCTACACTGGCGTTGCCCGATGCCGAGCGCGCCCCGAGGCGGGCCGGCGCAGGGCGGGACGCCATGCGACCGCGACTCCTCGACCCCACGTTCGCCAGCCGCACGCGCGCCGCCGCGTCGCGCCCGGACGTCTGCCCTTCGTCGGGCGCGTGCCCCACGGCGCTCGTCCCGGCCACGGTGCGGCCGGTCGCGCGCGGCGCGCCGGCCCGTCGGTCCGCCCGGGCGCGCGCCGCCGCGCGGAGGCGCCGCGCGCCGGTCGCACGCCTCCCGCTCGCCCTGCTGACGGTCGCGCTCTTCGCCCTCGCCGGCCCGGCCCGCGCCGCGGCGCCCGTCGCGGCGTTGCGGCTCGGTCAGCTCTCCCCCGACGGTCCGGAGTTCGACCTGCTCATCGACGGCAAGCTCACGCTGCGCGACGTCGCCTTCGGGGAGGTGTCCGGCTACCTCCAGATCGCCGCCGGGACGCACGACCTGAAGGTCTTCCCTCACCGCAACCCGAGCACCGGCGATACCTCCGGGAACGCGATCGGGCCCATCGAGCCGCTGGCGGTCTCGGTCCAGCTCGAGGCGGGAGCGTACTACACGCTGGCGCTCGTCGGATACTTCGATCCGCCGCCGCCCGAGAGCCAGCTCGGCGCGCTGCAGCTCGAGCTCACGCCCGGCACCGCCGTCGAGGTCGCCGGGCCGCACGGGTACGGCGTCCGGCTGTCGCAGAGCGCCACCCTGCCCAAGCTCCGCCCCGGCGAGTACACCGTGCGCGCGTCGCGCCAGGGGTACCAGACCGCCGCGTACCAGGTCCAGGTCGAGTCGGGTCAGACCGCCACGGTCGCCATATCCCTGCAGCGCGGCGGCGGCGGGCAGGCGGCGCCGCCCGCGTCGGGTGGGGCGGTGCAGCAGCAGGCGGAGAACACCACCTGGCACAAGACGCAGCTTCAGCTCTACCGCGACCACCTCGGCGCGGCGATCGCCGCCGGCACCACGTGGGTGCGCATCGTTCACGGATCGCCGACCACGCCGGCGGTGAGCCTGAGCGGCGCGCGCGCGGGGGCCTCGCCCGAGGCGCTGGTCGATAGCCTCGCGTACCCCAACGCGACGGACTACCTGGCCCTGCCCGCGGGCCGTTGGGATCTCTCCCTCACGGTGGTCGGCACCGACCTGGAGCTGTCGCGCCTACCGTCCCTGCCGCTGGAGGCCGGCACCGTCTACACCCTCTTCCTCCTGGGCAACAACCTCGACAACCACATCGACATCCTCCCGACGGTCGACGCCGTCGTAGGCGGGGCCAGGTAGCGCGTGCGCCCGTTCCGCGACCTGTGGGCGAACGTGTACCTTCGCGCCGTGCTGCTGGCGCTCATGGCCTACGCCGCCTACCGCGTGCTGCTGTGGACCGAGGAGGCGTGGACCAGCCTGCTGGTGGCCCTGTTGCTGGCCTACCTCCTCGACCCGGTGGTGCGGTGGTTCGGGGGTAGGCGCAGCCGCGGCGTCGGGCTCGTGGCCGTAGTCCTCATCGCCATCGCGTTGCTGGGCATGTTCTGGCTGCTCGTCCTGCACGTCGCGTCGCAGGTCACGCTGTTCGTCAACGACGTGCCGCACCTCCTCGAGCTGGCGCGGGAGATGCCCTACCGCATCGCGCGCGCCATCGACCCCAACTTCGGGGGGCTGTTCCAGCAGGTCTACGTGAACCTCGATGGGATCGCCCGCAGCGTAGCCACGGCGGTCACCGGCAGGCTGGCGCAGCCCATGCCCGCGGGCGGCTTCATGCAGCAGGCCGTCGCGGTCATGGGCGGCGGCGCCCGCGTGGCGGTCATCGTGGTCCTGTCGCTCTACTTGCTGTACGCCTTCCCCGCCTACGTCGGCTGCTTCCTGGAGGCGGTGCCGGAGCGCGACCGCGACGGGGTAGCGACCCTCCTGCGGAAGGCGGCGCGGGCGGTCGCCGGCTACGTGCGGGCCCAGGTGGTGATCGCGGCCATCGTAGGGCTGTTGACCTACACCGGGCTGGCGCTGGTCGGCGTGCCGCTGGCGTCTGCGCTGGGCCTCATCGCGGGGGTGGCGAACCTCGTGCCGTTCCTCGGGCCGGTCCTCACCACCCCGCCGACGTTGTTCCTGGCGTTCACGCAGGGCACGGGCACCGTCGTCGCGGCCGGGCTGGTGTTGCTGGCCGTGAACCAGCTCGACGGCCACCTGATCAGCCCGCTCATCGTGTCGCGCGCGATCTCGCTGGACCCGATCACCGTCATCCTGGCGATCGTGGTCGGTGCCGCGCTGTTCGGCCTCCCCGGCGCGATCATCGCCGTGCCCACCTCCGCCGTGCTGAAGATCCTCTACACCGACTACTACCGGCGGAGCGCCTGGTACCGCGGGGACGCGCCCGAGGAGCCCGGCGCCTGAGGGAACGTACGCCAGTAACGGGGCTTCTCATGATCGTCTGGGATAATGCTCGTGAACATCGAACGTCGCGCTCCGCCGGCTTCGCGGTCCGGGGCGCGACCGTTGACGGGCAGTGCGGCGCACGTTCCCGCCGGTCCAAGCCCTCTTCCGGAGAGGAGGTCCTGGTGACGACGAACGACAGCCCCACCCTATCGGTCCCAGCCGGCGACTCGCCGGAACACTCGACGCAGCCGCTGTGGCACATCTATCAGGCGCTGCCGACGCCCTTGCTGTGCGTGGGACCGGGAGGCACGATCGAGAGCTGCAACCTCGCGGCCGGCGAGGTGTTCGGGTACGACGCGGGCGAGCTCGAGGGGCGCCCGGTATGGATCGTGTGCGGCACCGGTTGCGATCCCGATCTGCTGGTGCCGGGTCCGGAGCCGACCCTCGCGCCCGTGCGGCGCGGCGAGCTGAATCTGCGTTGCAAGAGCGGCCAGGAGTTCCCGGCCGACGTGAGCGTCGCTTCCCTGAGCCCGTGCGAGTCGGGAGCCGCGTCGCTGCTGCTCGTGCGCGACCTGTCCCACGAGCGGCGGGTCGAGGCCGAGCTCGAGCGCACCTACGTGCGCCTCGCGGAGACGCGTGAGGCCACCCGCCGGCGCCTCTCGCGCGAGCTGCACGACGGGCCGGTGCAGGACCTGCTGGGCGTGAGCTACCGCCTGGCGCGTGTCGGCAAGGCCCTCGACGAGCTCGACGGTGAGCTGTCCGACAGCGTCGACGACGTGCGTTCCGACGTGCTGGACGTGATCAACGACCTGCGCGGCATCATCCAGGAGACGCGCCCCGACGAGGTCGCGTCGCGCGGGCTGGCGGGCGCCCTGCGCGAGCACGTCGGGAAGCTCGAGCGCAACCTCGGCGCCTCGCGTCCCGCCATCGAGCTCGAGCTGGGCGTCGCCGAGCCGATCCCGCGCCACGTCACCCTGTGCCTGTACCGCGCGGCACAGGAGAGCATCACGAACGCGCTCAAACATGGGCACGCTCGCGCCGTGCGGGTATGCGCCTGGGACGAGGGCGAGTCGATCGCCATGACCATCGACGACGACGGCGACGGCTTCGAGGTCCCGGCGGACATGAGCGACCTGGTGAGCGGTCGGCACTTCGGTCTGGCGGGGCTGGCCGAGCGCGTCACGTTGATGGGCGGCACCTTCGAGGTTCGTTCCGAGCGCGGTCGCGGCAGCCACATCGGCCTGAGCGTGCCGCGGGAGCGGCGCCGGCGCGGCCGCCGCGCCGTGGGCGCCGACGGCGCCACCACCTGAGCGTTCAGCGCAACGACGACAACGTGTCCTGCGCGGCGCGCAGGGTATCGATCGCGTGCGGGTCTGCGTTCGAGATCTGCAGCTCGAGCGTGTCGAGCTGCTCTTTGAGGGCGGCGGAACCGGCGTAATCGGCCATCGCGCCGCCCGCCCCCTTCAGCTCGTTGACGACCAGGGCGTAGAGACGCAGGATGTCGGCGCTGTCGCGGCCGGCGAGCAGGTCGCCCTCCACCACGGCCAGGCGCGCGCCGGCCTCCGTCAGCGCGATCGCGCGGTCGGCGCGGCCCGCGGCGAGCGCGAAGCGGCCGGGTGCGCGACCCACGGGCGCGGGGCGCACGATCAGCGCGATGACCACCGCCGCGCCGAGCATCACCAGGGCGAGGGCTCCGCGGCGCACGCTGCGCCGCGCCAGCCAACGGCGGGGCTCGCGCCGCAGCCAGTCGAGGACGCTCCGCAGGGAGCGCTTCACGGGGCGCCCTCGCGGACGGCGGAGACCGCCCCCGGTGCCGCCCCCCGGCGGGCGCGCAGAGCGTCGGCGCTCGCGCGGCGCCCCGCGCGCAGGCTCAGGGCTCCTCGGTCCGGAAGCCGTGCTCCAACGCCCACACGACCGCCTCGGGCCGGGAGTGCACGCCGAGCTTGTCGTAGAGGTTGCTCGAGTAGTTCCGCACGGTCTGCTCGGCGAGGCCCATGGTGTCGGCGATGCGGGCGTTGTCCCAGCCCTTCGCCACGAGCGCCAGGAGCTCGCGCTCGCGCTTCGTCAGGCCCGCCTCCGCGACCTCGGTCGATACGCCGAACTGCCACTGGGTGAAGCGTTCCGCGATCCTGCGGCTGTACCAGGCGGCGCCACCGTGGACCGCGCGCACCGCCTTCGTGACCGCATCGATGGCTTCCTCCTTGAGCAGGTAGCCTGAGACGCCCGCCCGCATCACGGTGCGGATGGCGTCGTCGTGGTCGTGTGCCGTCAGCACCATGACGCGCGTGTCCGGGCACTCCTTGTGCACCATGGCGATGGTGTCCACGGCGCTCGGGCCGGGCATGCTGAGATCGAGCAACAACACGTCGGGTTGGAGTTCACGGCACATGCGTTGGGCGGCGTGGGCGTCGTCGGCCTCGCCGACGACCTCGATCCCCGTTTCGTCCTCGAGCGCGGCGCGGATCCCGTTTCGCACCACGGGGTGGTCGTCGGCCAAGAGCACGCGGATAGCGTCTGGCACGGCGGTCATGCCTCCGTCCTGAGCGTGGCGCTCGGGGCGCCTGGAACGTGGACCGGCCCCGGTTGGGGCGTGGTCGCTCCCGAGTGTAGCGCGCCGCCGGGGCGAGCCTGCGCCGGTCTGGGCCTCACGCCTGGTAGACACGTTGCGCCCCCGCTTCCTCGAGCACGGCGGCGGCCTCCTCGGCACGCCCGGTGTCGAGGATCAGGAGGCGCGCGCCGTGCTCGAGCGCATCCTTGAAGTACTGTCCGGCCTCACCGGCACGCGACAGATACGGTTCGAACGCGTTCCGGTCGAGTGGCACGGCGGCGGCGCGCTGACCGCCCGCCAGGGCCTGGCCGCCGGGCATGGCTGCGCCGGCCGGTGAGGGCGCGGAGGCGCCGGCGCCGCTCCGATCCTCGACGTCGACCACATCGTCGCCGAAACCGGCGTCGTTCACGCGGTCGATCGCGTCCTCCAGCGTCTTGGGGTCGTCGAACAGGGCCAACACGAGGCTCATGACGGCTCTCCTTCCGGGCTTCGGTCGAACGTGCGTCGAGCTGCGTACCGTCACACTCGTGCACGTGGGCGCGCGATGCCAGGGCCGCGCATCCCGGCTCCTGGCGCATCGCGGTAGTCAGCGTGCCCAACGCCTCTACGCCGCAGGGGGTACGGGCGTACCCAGGCCTGCCTCGCCGGCGCCCGCCGGCTCCTTGCGGCCCCGGCGGTACACGGCTCGCATCGATCCGGGACGCCCCGCGCGCCGGCCGGTACGGCCATACCCAGCGCGGAGCGTACCGGCGACTCTTCGGGCGGCGGGTCGGAGCGTGCATCAATGGGAGGCGATGACGACACCCGCCTCCAGGGGCGGTTCCGGGCGGTCCGCCACCGCGGCGCCGCCCGGGGCCGAGCCACGAGCCTTCACGGCATGGATGCTCCCGCGATGACGATCGGCGGATTCCTCCTCCTTCTGCTGATCGCGGCCGTCGCGGGCGCGCTGGGGCAGGCGCTGGCCGGCTACTCGCTCGGCGGTTGCCTCCTCGCCATCGTGGTCGGATTCGTCGGCGCTTGGATCGGCACATGGATCGCCGACTCCTTCGGCCTGCCGCCCCTGCTCGTCATCACGATCCAGGGCCGCGACTTCCCGGTGGTTTGGGCCACCGTGGGGTCTGCCCTCCTGGCCGCGGTCGTCGGCGCGCTCACGCGCCGGCCGCGGCCCGCCTGAGCCCGCGCCCCAGCACGCGCGCCGTCGCGATCGAGCCTCCGGGTGGCAGCTGCGCCCGGAGCGCGCCTTGCCGCGGCACCGGCGCCGCGGCGGGCGGGGCCCGCCTCCCCAGGGGGGCCACGCGCCGCCCCGCAACGCTCTCTCACACGTTCGACAGGAGACGACATGGCCTTCGACCAGTACCACGAACCCCCGCAGGAGCTCCCGCAGGAGACCCGCACCTTCGCCCGCATGGTGCTGTCGCTCGTCGAGGAGGCCGAGGCCATCGACTGGTACGAGCAACGCACGGCGGTCGAGACCGACGACGAAGCGATCGCCATCATGCGCAACGCTCAGACCGAGGAGTTCAAGCACTTCGCCATGGACCTCGAGTTCCTGCTCCGGCGCAAGCCGACCTGGCGGGCCATCGTGAAGGGCGTCCTGTTCAAGGCGGGCGACATCGTGGCGAACGGGGAGGCCGCCGAGGAGGCGAACGACTGAGCGTCCGAGCGGCGCGGCGCTGTCGTTGCGGCGCCGGCGGACCAGCACGAAGGCGGGGACGGGACGAAGGTCCCTGGCGGAGCTCCGTGCCGAGTCCGAGGCTGTGCTCAACGCGCTGCCGCAGGATCGGGACGAGGCCGGGGCGCTCGGGATAGGCGGCCGGAAGGAGCGTCGTCGTGCCGTTCGTTCGCTGGCTCAAGGTGGCCGTGCTGGCGGCCGCTTTCGCGTTCTCCGTGCAGTCGTGTCAGCAGGTGGGGCCGGTCCCGCCGGGCGGCGCCGGGGGCGCCTTCGCGCTGCTCGCGTGGAACGACCTCGGCATGCACTGCATCGACGGCGTGGACTACTCGGTCTTCTCGATCCTGCCGCCCTTCAACAACCTCTACGCCCAGCTCGTGGACCGCGCCACGGGCGAGCAGGTACGTTCCGGCGTGACGTTGACCTACCGCGCGCTGCGCGACGCCTCGGGTTCCATCAACACCTACAGCGCCGGCAAGACCGACTTCTGGGACTACGTTGGCCAGCTCTACGGCGCCGCGCCTCCCGCCGACGTCGGGCTCACGGGGAACCCGGCGCCGAGCCTCACCCCGGCACCGCTTGCGTTCGACGCCGGCCTCGGCGTGTGGTCGGCCACCGGCATCCCCCTCACGCCGTACGACGACGGTGGCGCCTTCGCTCCCTACCCGATGGTGCGCGTGACGGCGCGCGACGACGCGGGCGCCGTGCTGGCCATGGCCGACGTCGTGCTGCCCGTGTCCGACGAGATGAGCTGTGCGGCCTGCCACGCCTCGCGAGCGACCGGGAACGCGGCGCAGATGGCCGCGGAGCCGCCCGTAGGCTGGGTCTTCGATGCCGACCCGGTGCGCGACTGGAAGCGCAACATCCTCGCCCTGCACGACGCCACCGATCTCGGCTCGGCCGCCTTCGACGACGCCCTCGCGGCAGCGGGTTACCCGGCGGCCGGGCTGCTCGCGAGCGCCGACGCGGGCGGGCCCATCCTGTGCGCCGCGTGCCACGCCTCCAACGCGTTGCCGGGGACCGGCCAGACCGGCGTCGAGCCCCTCACCGAGGCCCTGCACGGCTCGCACGGCAGCGTGCTCGACCCCGCCACGCTCGCCACGCTGGACGGCGGCTCGAGCCGTGACACGTGCTACCTGTGCCACCCCGGCTCGACCACGCAATGCCTCCGGGGCGCCATGGGCAAGGCCACCGACGCGGGCGGCGCGCCGCTCATCGCCTGCCAGGACTGCCACGGCGACCTGAGCACGGTCGGCGCGACCGGCCGCACCGGCTGGCTCGACGAGCCCACGTGCCAGGCGTGCCACCACGACGGACTCCGCGAGGTGAGCGCGCGCGACGCCGCCGGCAACCTCCGAGAGGTCCTCGACACCCGCTTCGCCACGAACGCAGGCACGCCCGCCGCCGGCTTCTCGCTCTTCCGCATGAGCACGGGACACGGTGACCTGCAGTGCGAGGCGTGCCACGGCTCCACCCACGCCATCTTCCCCTCGTCCGAGGCGAACGACAACGTGCTCGCGGTTCAACTCCAGGGCCACGCCGGAACGATCGCCGAGTGCGGCGCCTGCCACGCGGACGTGCCGCTCACCACCACCGGTGGTCCGCACGGCGTCCACACCGTGGGCGCCGCTTGGGTGCGGGCCCATGGCGACGTGGCCGAGCGCTCGAGCTCGAGCTGCAGCGCCTGCCATGGCGCCGACTACCGCGGCACCGCGCTCGCGGCGACGAGCGCGGCGCGCTCGTTCACGGTCGAGGGTGCCACGCACGCCTACGCCGCGCGCGAGAGCGTGAGCTGCTACGACTGCCACGACGGTCCCGGCGGTGGAGACTGAGCTCGGCCCCCGGGCGCGTCTGCCGCTCGACCGAAGCGCCCGACCCCGCCGGTGGCGGGGTCGGGCGCTTGCCGTGGAGACGGCGTCGGTGTGGAGCCAATGCTCGGATTTGAACCGAGGACCTGCCGATTACGAATCGGCTGCTCTACCGCTGAGCTACATTGGCGCGCTTACGGTGGGCCGGGAGACCGTTCCGTAAGGGCGGGGCGCCGTGCGCCCGGGTGGTGGCCAGGGGCAGAATCGAACTGCCGACACTGCGATTTTCAGTCGCATGCTCTACCGACTGAGCTACCTGGCCAAGCCGGCCGCACCCCCCTGGGGGCCGCGACCGGAACGAGGTTGGCGGAGCGGACGGGATTTGAACCCGCGACCTTCTGCGTGACAGGCAGATATGCTAACCGCTACACTACCGCTCCGCGCTGTCCCTCAGGCGCCTTACGGCTCCGTCGGGCGGTCCGTAGGATACCCGGGCGCGCCGGAGGCTGTCAATCGAGCGAGGGCGCGACGGACGCGCCGATCGCGGCCGATGGACCGCGGGCTATTTCGCGGCGTTCGCGAGCTCGCTGGGGGTGGCGTCGGCCGCCCCGTCCTCGCCGCGGGCGGGGCCGGGGTCGGCCGGAGCGCCGTCGGCAGGGGTGCCGTCGGCAGGGGTGCCGTGGCCGGGGTGCCGGTGGCCGGGGCGCCGGTGGCCGGGGCGCCGTTCGCGCTCGGGCCCGCGACCGGCGCGGGCGCGCCGGCGGGCGGGGCGGCGGCGTCGCGCGCGGCCGGCGGCCGCGCCGTGTCGATGCCCAGCTCGACGAGGACGCGCGCGATCGCCTTCGGGCCGTAACCCAGCTCCTCGTGCTGCTTCTCCGGGCTGCCGTGCGGAACCGTGCGGTCGTGCACACCCAGCCGTCGCACCGGCGCGGACAGCCCCAGGTCGGCGAGGGTCTCGCACACGGCGGAGCCGAGGCCGCCGACGACGGTGTGGTCCTCGATCGTCACGAGCGCGCGCACCGTGCTCGCCAGCTCGGCGAGGAGGTCGCGGTCGAGCGGCTTCACGAAGCGGGCATTCACCACGGCGACGCGCGGGTCGCTCCCGGCGGCCTCGAGCGCGTAGCGCAGGGTCGGGCCCAGGGCGAGCAGGGCGACCTCGCTCCCCTCCTTGACCACCTCCCACGTTCCCCACGGGACCTCGTCCCAGTCGGCGGCGGCGGTCGGCTCGAGCTCCTCGACCCCGCCGCGCGGCCAGCGCACGGCCTTGGGCCCCCCGAGGCGCAGGGCGGCCTTGAGCATCCCGCGCAGCTCGGACAAGTCCTTGGGCATCGCGATGCTCATGTTCGGCACGGCGCGCAGGTACGCGAGGTCGTAGATCCCCTGGTGCGTGGCGCCGTCGCCGCCGACGAGGCCGGCCCTGTCGATCGCGAAGACGACGTCCAGGTTCTCGAGGCACACGTCGTGGATGACCTGATCGTAGCCGCGCTGCAGGAACGTGCTGTAGATCGCCACGATGGGCTTCTCGCCGCGAAGGGCGAGGCCCGCCCCGACGGTCACGGCCACGTCCTCCGCGATGCCGACGTCGATGAAGCGGTCGGGGTGCGCCTTGCCGTACTCGACCAGGCCGCTCCCCTCGCGCATGGCGGGCGTGATCACCCACACGCGGTCGTCGGCCTCCGCGAGCGCTGCGGCCGTCTCGCCGAACGCGCTCGACCAGGTGTAGCCCTTGCCCTTGTGCACGGGGTTGGCGGGATCGAAGCTCGAGGCTCCGTGCCACGTGATCGGATCGGACTCGGCGACCTTGTAGCCCTTGCCCTTGCGCGTCACGACGTGCAGCATGGTCGGCCCGTCGAGGCGGCGGATGTGCTCGAGGTAGTAGACGAGCTGCTGCACGTCGTGCCCGTCGATGGGCCCGACGTAGCGCAGCCCCATCGCGTGGAACGGGTTGTTGCTCGCGGGGTCGAGGAAGCGCCGCGCGGCCTTCTTCGCGCGGCTGCCCATGTCGGCCAGCGGCTCCCAGATGCCGCCGAGGGCCTCCTTGCTCAGCCGCTCCCCCTTCTGGAACCAGCGCTGGACCTGGAGCGTGCGCAGGTAGTGCGTGAGGGCGCCGACGTTCTCGCTGATCGACATCTCGTTGTCGTTGAGCACGATCGTCATGCGCGGCTGCACGTGGCCGATCTGGTTGAGCGCCGCGAGCGCCATGCCGCCGGTGAGGGCGCCGTCCCCGATGACCGCCACGATGTCGTAGGCGGCGCGCCGCGCATCGCGCGACAGCGCCATCCCCAGCGACGCTGCGAGGCTGGTGCTGGCGTGCCCGACGGTGAGGGCGTCGTGCGGCGACTCGCTGGTGGCCGTGAAGCCGGCGAGGCCGTCGCCCTTGCGGATGGTCTGGAGTCGGTCGCGTCGACCCGTGAGGATCTTGTGCCCGTAGGTCTGGTGGCCGACGTCCCACACGATGCGGTCGCTGGCGCTGTCGTAGAGGTAGTGGAGCGCGACCGTCAGCTCGACGGCGCCGAGGCTCGACGCGAGGTGTCCGCCCGTGACGGAGCACACCTGCACGATCTCCTGGCGCAGCTCGTCGGCCACGCGCGCGAGCTCCTCACGGGGCAGGCGCTTCAGGTCTGAGGGGTCGTGGATGCTGTCCAGGAGTGCCATCGGTGACGTGCTCCCATCCGTTTGGGGCGTTCGAATCGTCACGTGAGTCTAGCAGAGGCCCCCGACGGCGCTTCGTAGCCCGTGACCCCGTCGTTCCCGCCGGCGGCGGCGCTCAGGGCGTGGCGGCGCCCTCGTCGGGCGCCTTCAAGACGTTGCTGGCTACCATGAAGTTGCCGTTCTCGTCACGGACCTCGCCTACGTGGGGCGCGAAGAACGTCTGCTGGGTGAGCTCGCTCGTCACGGTGGCGTTCGCGTCGAGCTGTCGACTCGTGAACGAGATCACGTAAACCTCGAAGCTGCCCGACACGAGGTTGACGGTCCGCCGGTCGATGATGGTGGAGACGTAGCTGATGTCGAGGGTCCTGGACGCGTCGGGGCTCGTGTCGCCCGGGTTCTCGACGGTGGCGGTGGTGTCTCCCGACCAGGTGGCGCCCACGCGCAGGTCCCCCTCCGCGGGGTACTCCTGGATGGGCGGATCGAAGGTGATCACCGTGCCGAGCTTGACCTCGCGCTTGAGGTACACGCCGTCGGGCCGGTACTGGCGGTATCGGGTGACTTCCAGGCCACGGCCGCTCAGGTGCCAGGCGATCCACACGTCTCCGTCGAGAACGGCGGGACCCTCGACCGTCTCGGAGAGCCGTGGGGCGTCGATCTTGGCGCCGTCGGGCAGGTATTCCCAGTGCGCGCCGGTCTGGTGCGGGTAGAAGCTGACCGGCTCGGTCAGCTGTTGCACGGTGACGGTCTTGTCGGTGCCGCTCGGCGCGCAGGCAGCCAACACAGCCACCAGGGCGAGCAGAGCGGTGCCAGGGACGATGTTCCGCATGCGCCACTGTACCGCGCGACGCTGCCAGGCGGGATGAACCTCCCCGCACGGATGCCGCGCTGGCGCGTGCGCGCTGGGCCCGCCGCGCCTAGACGGCCGCGTCGGCGCTCCCGCGGACGCGCTCGTAGACGTCGCTGACGCCGGGGTCGAAGTCGTGCAGGAGGGCGACGTACGCCGCGACCCAGGCGCCGACGTACCAGGTGACCAACCCCTCCGCCACCACGTCCTCCAGCCCCTCGAGGAGCTCGGGGAAGGCGTCGGTCAGGCTCTCGACCTGGGCGACGCGGGTGGACAGCACCTCGGTCACGAGCGCGACCTCGCGGTCGCGTCCGCCGAGCACCAGGGCCACCACGTCGTCGCCGAGCTGGTGCCTGCCCTCGAAGGCGCCCGTGACCACGGCGCTGGGGTGCGGGCCGGTGGGGACGGCCAGGGTCTTCCCCACCCTGGCGAAGAGCTGCTGCACGAGCCCCTGCAGCGCGCTGCGACCGCGCGGGCTGATCAACAGGGGCACGCGGTTCCACAGGGCCCAGGCGAGGGTCTTGGCGGGGTTCTGCTCGGTGGGGGTGCCCGGGACGAGGCGCGGAAGCAGCTCGCGCATCCGCGCGTCGGCCCGCTCGGCGGCGCCCTCGTGGCCGGTCGCGTAGGCGAGGTACCGGACGTAGGTGTACGCGCTCAGGACGTCGTGCGGCACCTCGAAGCTGGGGTCGAAGGCGCCGTCTCCCACGACCACGACGGTGGCGCCTGCGAGCTCGCCGGTGACGCGCAGCGTGGAGGCGTCGCCGAAGTCGAAGCCGCCGGCGAGCACGAACTGCGTGCCGTGCGTGACGACGGGCGCGTCGACCCAGGCCTCGAGCAGCTCCGGCAGGCCGCTGGCCTCACCGAAGCCGAGCAGGCCGTAGGGCTCGCTCCGCCGGCCGTCGGGTCCCTCGTAGGATCCCGGGAGGGCGGCGAGCCGCAGCAGGAAGCCGCCGGCGTCGCGCGCGCGGATGGCATCGAGATCGTCCAGCATGTCCGCATGCTAGCGCGCGGCCCGCCGCGGGCGCGTTGGCGCGCGGCGCTCGAGCTTCGCTCAGCGGCGCTGCAGGAGCCGCCCGCCGATGTCGCCGCGGACGTGCGCGTCCGGGAAGCCGATGCGCGCAACGGCCCGGTAGGCCGTCGCCACCGCTTCCTCGAGCGTGTCGCCGATGCCGACGACGTCCAGGACGCGACCGCCGTGCGACACCAGGGCGTCGCCGTCGCGCGCGGTGCCGGCGTGGAACACCCGCACGTCGGGCCCCAGGTCGTCGGGGATGTGCAGCGGGATGCCGACCGGGTAGTCGCCCGGGTAGCCCGGGGCCGCCATCACGACGCAGGCCGCGGCTCGTCCGGTCCAGCACAGCTCGAGGCGGGCCAGCCGGCCGTCGGCGACGCTCTCCAGCACCCGCACGAAGTCGTTGTCGAGCAGCGGCAGGACCGCCTGCGTCTCCGGATCGCCGAAGCGCACGTTGAACTCCAGCACCTTGGGGCCGTCCGCCGTGACCATGAGGCCGACGTACAGGACCCCCTGGTACACGATCCCGTCCGCCTTGAGGGCGTGCAGCACGGGTTCGACGACCTCCGTCATGGCCTTCCACTGTTGCGCGGAGCTGAGCAGCGCCGCGGGCGCCACGGCTCCCATGCCGCCCGTCATCGGCCCGTGATCGCCGTCGAGCGCCTGCTTGTAGTCCTGTGCCAGGATCATCGGCTTGTACGCGAGGCCGTCGGTGAACACCAGCAGGCTGATCTCCTGGCCGACGAGGCGCTCCTCGATGACGACCTCGGCGCCCGGCTTGCGGAACAGCGCGCGCACCGCGGCCTTCGCCTGCGCGAGGTCGTCCGCCACGGTCACGCCCTTGCCCGCCGCCAGCCGCGAGTCCTTCACCACGATGGGCGCGCCGACCCGGTCGAGGTGGGCCAACGCGGGCTCGAGCTCCGTGAAGGCCGCGTGGGCCGCGGTGGGGATGCCGTGCCGCAGCATGAAGTCCTTCGCGAAACGCTTCGAGCCCTCGAGCCGGGCCGCGCCGCGGCTCGGCCCGAAGGCCTTCAATCCGGCCGCTTCGAAGGCGTCCACCGCGCCGTCCACCAGCGGCGCCTCCGGCCCGATGACGGTGAAGTCGACCCGCTCGCGTCGCGCCAGCGCGACCAGCGCGTCGACGTCGAGGCTGGTCTCGAGCACCCGGGCGACGTCCGCCATGCCGGCGTTGCCGGGGGCGACCAGCACCTCGTCGACCCTCGGCGACTGGCTGAGCTTCCACGCCAACGCGTGCTCCCGCCCCCCGCTTCCGACCACCAGGACCCTCATGTGCGCACCTCCTCGCGCTCGCTTCTCGAAGCGTCCGGCGCGACGCCGCTCAGCACGCGCCGGACGGCCTCCGGATAGGCCTCGTGCTCGGCCGTCAGGATGCGCGCGGCGAGGCTCTCCTCGGTGTCCCCCTCGTGGACGGGAACGCGGCGTTGAACGACGATGGGCCCGGTGTCGACGCCGGCATCGACGAAGTGCACGGTGCAGCCGGATTCGCCCACGCCCGCCGCCAGCGCCTGGCGCTGGGCGTGCAGGCCGCGGAAGGCCGGGAGCAGGGAGGGGTGGATGTTCAGCATGCGCCCCGCGTGCCGCTCGACGAACGCCGGCGACAGGATGCGCATGAACCCGGCGAGGCACACGAGGTCGATCGCGTGGCGCTCGAGCAGCGCCGCCGCCGCGCGCTCGAAACCGTCGCGGTCGGCCCACGGCACGTGGTGCGCGGCGACGCCCGCCTCCCGGGCGCGGGTCAGCGCGGGAGCCGCCGCGCGGTTGCTGAGCACCAACGCGATCTCGCCCAGCGCCGCGCCGGGCGGGAAGGCGTCGAGCAGCGCCGCGAGGTTCGAGCCGCGACCCGAGGCAAGGACCGCGATGCGCGCGCTGCGCGCCAGGGGGAAGTGCGACATGGCCCTAGTGTACAGACGCGGCCCGCGGCGGGCAGCAGCCCGCGCCGGGCACGCGCGTCATGCTGGCTCGAGCCGCTCCGGGTGCGCCTTGCGCCAGTAGCGCGACACGCCCATGACCGTCATCGCCGCGTCGCTGGTGATCTTGTTGCGGGTGCGATCCCCCGGCGTCGCGCCGATCGCGGCGAGCTCGCCGTCCTCCAGGCGTTCGATGCGGCGCACGAGCTCGTCGTCGTCCTCGCCCGCGCGCAGTCCCTCCAGCACCGCATCGGCCCAGACGCGGTTGCGCCCCGGCAGGGCCCCTAAGTGTCCGTCGGCGTCCTCGACGGGGCCGAAGTGAGTCAGCACGAGCCTGTCGGGCCGGGCGTCGCGCATGCGCGCCACGCTCCCTTCCCACGCCTCGAGCGACAGGTCCGGCGGAGGGAGCGCGGGCCGCGTGAGCGGCGTGCCGGGGAGGCGCACCCCGGCGCTGTCCCCGGCGAACATGGTGCCGTCGCCCAGCAGGTAGCTGACGTGATGCGAGGCGTGACCCGGCGTGTGCAGCACGCGCACCTCCGGACCGTCCGCGCCGAGCTCCAGGCGCTCTCCGCCCTCGACGGCGGTGACCCGCTCGGCGGGGGCAGGCAGGATCTCGCCCCACAGCTCATCCATCCGCTCGCCGTAGATGCGGCGCGCGCTGCTCTCGAGACGCGCCGGGTCGACGAGGTGCGGCGCGCCGAGCGCGTGCGCCACGACGCGCGCGCCGGACGCGCGCGCGAGCGCACCCGCGGCACCCGCGTGGTCGAGGTGGATGTGTGTCAGCAGCAGCGTGTGCAGGCCGGCCGGCTCGAAGCCGGCCTGCCGGATGCCCGCCGCGACGGCGTCGAGCGTGGAGCCCGGGCCGCTCTCCACCAGGGCGAAGGAGCCCGCTCGCAAGGGCAGCAGGAAGACGGCGATCGTCCCTGGGTAGCCCTGGTGGAACGTGTCGATCTGCAGGACGCCGCCGAGGTCGCGAACGCGCGGGAAGTCGGGCGGCACGCTCATGCGGGGCGGTCGGCGGCGTGTTCCGGGCGCCGGGAGCGCTCCGCCACCTGGTTCACGAGCGTGCCGATCGCGTCGATGGTCACCTCGACCTCGTCGCCGGGGCGCAACGGGCCCACGCCCTCGGGCGTGCCGGTGAGCACGAGGTCGCCGGGGTGGAGCGTGATGAACGTGCTGATGTAGCTCAACACCGCGTCGACCGGGAAGATGAGGTCGCGCGTGCTGCCGTCCTGGCGCAGCTCGCCGTTGACCCGCGTCTGCACCCGCACGTCGGATGGGTCGAGGTCCGTCTCCAGCCATGGCCCGACCGGGCAGAAGCCGTCGGCCGACTTGCCGCGCACCCACTGGAGGTCCGCGCGCTGCTTGTCGCGCGCGGTCACGTCGAGGGCGCAGGTGTAGCCCAGGACGTGGGACAGCGCGTCGTCGCGCGCGACCTCGCGCATCTCCCGGGCGATCACGACCGCCAGCTCGCCTTCGTGCTGGAGGTCCTCGGTCCACCACGGGCACGGCACCAGGTCGCCGGGACCGCGCAGGGTGTTGACGCCCTTGAGGAAGAGCCCGGGCTCGGCCGGCAGGTTGTCGGCGTCGTGCCCCATCTCGCGGATGTGGCGGGCGTAGTTGCGGCCGACGCACACGATGGTGGTCGGCTCGCAGGGTGGCAGGAGGGTGACGTCCGAGAGCGGGACGCGCGGCCCGCTCGAGCGGCCCATCATGCCGCCGAGCTGCTGCACGTAGCCGCCCTCCACCTCTCCCCAGTGGACGCCGTCGAAGCTGCGATACCGTACCCGTTGCACCTTGTGCTCCCTCCTCCGCTCCTGCCGCGGGCGCGCGGCGGGAGCCGTTCGTCGATGTCGCGGCCGCGGCGCTAGGCGCCGAGCCGTTCGGTGACGGTCTCCCAGCGCGACATGATGGCGAGCAGATCGCGCTCCAAGCGGGCGTGTCGCTCGCCGATCGCGGCGAGCTCCTGCGGCGCCTCTGCGTCGGGCTCGGACAGGCGGCGCGCGACGCCGTGGAGCTCGTGCTCGAGGTCCCGGATGCGGGCCTCGAGCTCCTCGCGCTCGCGCTCGAGCTGCCAGCGGCTGGGTCCGCCTCCGCCCTCCCCGTCCGCCCGCGCGGCGTCGCGCTGGCGCTCGGCGTCCCGGGCCCGCTCGGCGCGCTCGGCCCGCTCTTCGCGGCGGCGCCGGTGGATGCGTTGATAGAAGGCCCAATCGCCCTCGAACGCCTCGAAGGTGCCGTCCTTGACCTCCCATACCAGGTCCACCAGCGCTTCGAGGAAGCGCCGGTCGTGCGACACGAGCAACAGCGTGCCATGGTACGCCCGCAGCGCATCCTCGAGCGCCTCGATCATCTCGAGGTCCAGGTGGTTGGTGGGTTCGTCCAGCACGAGAAGGTTGTAACGCCCGAGCGTCAGCTTGAGCAGCGCCAGGCGCGCCCGCTCCCCGCCCGAGAGGTTGCGCACGCGCTTGTACTGGGCGTCGAACGGGAACAGGAAGCGCCCGAGGAGGTTGTGCGCGGCCGTGTCTCCCACCATGCGGATGAGCTCCTCGATGAGGGTGGCGTCCGGATCCACCCCCTGCAGCTTCTGGTCGTAGTAGCCGAGGCGGACGCGGGCGCCGGTACGCACCTCGGCGCGCGGGTCGTCGCTCGGCACGTCGCCCAGGAGCATGCGCAGGAGGGTGGTCTTGCCGGCACCGTTGGGACCCACGAGGGCCACGCGCTGCCCCTGGCGCAGCTCGAGGGTGACGTCCTCGAAGAGGGTGCGCTCGAAGCGCTTGCTGAGGTGGCGGGCGCTCAGCACGATCTCTCCGGACGGGTCGGCGTCGAAGGCGAAGCGGGTGCTGCGCTGCTCGCGCGCCACCTCGTCGATCATGCCTCCGGCGAAGCGGTCGGCGCGCTTCTCCATCGATTTGGCGCGGCGGTGGAGCTTGGCGTTCTGGCCCGCCCACTGCTTCATCTGCGCGGCCGACGCCTCGAGGCGCGCGTGCTCCTGCTCCTGGTTGGCGCGCGTCGCCTCCTGGATGCGGCGCTCCTCGGCGCGGGCGGCCCGGAACGCCGTGGGCGTGCCGTCCCCGACGCGAAGCTCACCCAGTGCCACCTCCGCGGTCGCCTGGCAGGCGCCGTCGAGGAACGCGCGATCGTGCGACACGATCACGGCGGCGCCCGGGTAGCGCGACAGGTAGCCTTCGAGCCAGTCGCGCATGTCCAGGTCGAGGTGGTTGGTGGGCTCGTCGAGGAGCAGAACGTCCGGTTGCGCCATGAGCAGGAGCGCGAGGCCGAGTCGGGTGCGCTCGCCGCCCGAGAGCTGCGTCACGGGCTGCTCCTCGCGCCCGCGGAAGCCGAGCGCATCGAGCACGGCGTCGCGGCGCGCGCGGCGGGCGTAGCCGCCGCGCCGCTCGAAGGTGGCGTGCACGCGGTCCCAGCGTTCGAAGGTGTCGGGGTCGTCTAGCCCCTCGTGCTCGAGCCGCACCAGCTCCGCCTCGAGCCGCTCCAGGTCTGCGAACGCCCGCTCGGCCACGCCGACGATGGTCGTCGCGTCCTCGAAGCGCGGATCCTGCTCGAGCAGCGCGACGGTGACGCCCTCGGCGCGGTACACGCTGCCCGAGTCGGGCTCTTCGATCGCCATGAGGAGGCGCAGCACGGTGGTCTTGCCGGCGCCGTTGCGCCCGATGAGGGCCGTACGGTCGCCGTTGCGCAGCTGGAGCGTGGCGCGCTCGAGCACGACCTGGTCGCCGTAGACCTTGTCGACCTGCTGGAGGGCGGCGAGGAGCATGACGGCCACAGTCTACCGTTCGGCCCGCGGCCGTTGCGTCCCTGGGGGTCGTCGGTCGCCGCGGCGGCCCCGGCCCCCGGCCCCGCGCCTCCGCACCAGATGCGCAGCCGCCCGCGCGCGGAGGGGTCAGTCGAAGCGGATGTTGTGCTCGCTCTCGATGTCGAACGCCTGCAGGAAGTTCGGGTCGGCGAGCAGCTCGACCTGGTCGCCCGGCTTGACGTGGGAGTGCGGATCGACGCGCGCGACGACGCTCTGATCGCCCCCGACCGAGGCCAGGATGTGCGTCTCGGCGCCGAGCGGCTCGACCACGTCGATGGTGGCCCGAACGAGGTTGTCGCCTTCGGGGATGCTGGTGTACCCCTTCAGCCCCAGGTTCTCGGGCCGGATACCGGCGTACACCTTCTTGCCGTTGTACGGCGCCAACCGCTTGCTGAGCTCGTCGTCCGGCTTGATGTCGAACTGACTGCTCTTGATGCGCCCGTCATGTACCGTGCCCACCATGAAGTTCATCGCAGGCGACCCGATGAACCCGGCCACGAACTTGTTGACCGGCCTGTCGTACAGGTGGATCGGGTCGTCGACCTGCTGCATGAGGCCGTCCTTCATGACGACGATGCGGGTACCCATCGTCATGGCCTCGGTCTGATCGTGCGTCACGTAGATGGTGGTCACGCCGAGCTGCCGGTGCAGCTTGCTGATGGAGGCGCGCATCTCGACGCGCAGCTTGGCGTCGAGGTTCGACAGCGGCTCGTCCATCAGGAAGACCTCGGGCTCGCGCACGATCGCGCGGCCGAGCGCGACGCGCTGGCGCTGCCCGCCGGAGAGCTCGCGCGGACGGCGGTCGAGGAGGTGCTCGATCTGGAGGATCTCGGCGGTCCCGCGCACCCGCTTCTCGATCTGGTCCTTCGGGGTCTTGCGCAGGCGCAGGCCGAAGGACATGTTCTGGTGCACGTTCATGTGCGGATACAGGGCGTAGTTCTGGAACACCATCGCGATATCGCGATCCTTGGGAGGGACGTCGTTGACGACGCGGTCACCGATGCGTACCGTGCCCTCGGTGATCTCCTCCAACCCGGCGATCATGCGCAGCGTGGTCGTCTTGCCGCAACCGGACGGGCCCACGAAGACCATGAACTCCTCATCCTCGATCTTCAGGTTGAAGTCCTTCACCGCGGTGACGTTCCCGAAACGCTTGTAGACGTGGTCCAACACTACCTCTGCCACTCGGGGATCCTCCTCGCCAGGTTCATGATTCCTGGCCGAGCATAGCACGCTCGCAGCAGCGGGGCAACGCAAGGATGTGCCCCGCCACGCGTTTCTTGCCACTCCCGGGGGGCGGCGCGGCGACCGTGACCGCCCCGCGCGCGGTCACGACTTCATGCGACCGAACAGCCAGCGGCGGACCGACAGGCGCTCGCCGCGGTGCGCGAACTCCTCGGTGGCCCCGCCGAGCTGCACGAAGTTCAGGAGGGCGACGAAGACCACGCCGCCGACGATGTTGCCGAGCGTGACGGGGACGAGGAACCCGCCCAGGAAGGCGGACGCGCCGATCTCGCCGTGGACCAGCGCGTAGAGCGCCTCGAGGGCGCCGACGATGCTGTGGTAGAGCCTTGCCGTGCCCTGCAGGTAGATGAGCCCCCAGATCAGCACGATGCGCGCGACCGTCTCGCGCGCGGCGTGGACCAGCCACACGATCACGCCGAGCAACCAGCCGGCGACCATGGCGCGCCCGAAGGCGGTGACGAAGTCGGGCGCCAGCTGCGCCCGGCCGACCTCCAGCGCCAGGGTCGCCGCCTCGGGCGTGAGGACGTGGAGCGGCCCGAGGAGGCTCACGAACAGAGCGCCGCCGAGCAGGTTGCCCACGTACACCACCGTCCACAGCCGCAGCAGGTCGCGCACGGTGGCGAGCCGGGTGAGGACGAGGGTGACGGGCGTGAGCGTGTTCTCGGTGAAGAGCTGGTAGCGGCCGAGGATGAGGATGACGAAGCCGACCGGGTACAGCAGGTTGCCGATGCGGGGGTCGCCGCTGGGCGTGAGCGCCATGAACGACACCCTCGCGAGCAGCGAGAGGCCGAGCACGAGGCCGCCGGCGAAGGCGCTCCAGAACAGAAGCCTGTTGGGCCGCGAGAGCTCCTCGTCGGCCGTGGCCAGCACGCGGTGGAACACTTCGCGCAGGCTGAAGTAGTCGGCGACGGCCTCGCCCTCGTGCGGCGCGGCGCCCGTCCTGGGGGCCGATTCCGGAGCGCCGCCGCCGGGTTCGCGCGGGGGCTCGAAGGGCGGATCGTCGCGTCGGGAGTCGTCGTCCGGCGGGCCGCCGGCGTTTCCCGCCCCGGTGTCTCGCCCGCCGGCGTCTGCCGCCCCAGTGTCTCGCCCGCCGGCGTCGCGCGCACCGTCATCCGGCGCGCCGCCGTCTCGCGCGCTCGCCGCTCGTTCACTGTCGTTTCGCTCGCGGTCGTGGTCGTCGGGCACGGGGGCTCCAGGGTCCGGGGTGGGTCGGGGGCGCGTCCGAAGGAACCGGGCTCGCGGCGGTCCTCGGCACGGGCGCGCGGTAGGCGGCCGGCCGCATGCCCGCCGCCGGTGCATGGTAGTCGGGCGCGCGTGCGGCGAGCGTAGCCCGAGCGGCGGTCGCGCGCGCCGTCGCCGGCTGCACGGGCCGCCGCCACGGCGCGCGCACCGCACGCCGCGGCGCCCGTGGCACGTGGCACGTGGCACGTGGCGTGGGGGCCCATGGAGCGGACCGGGCGCGGTGGCGCCCGGTCCGTCCTGCGTGGTGGAGGCGGCGGGAGTCGAACCCGCGTCCGGAACCCCCTCAGGCAGGCTTCTACGCGTGTAGTCCGCGATCGATTGTCGGCGCGCGACCGGCTCGTGGACAGGCACTCGCCGCGCGCGTAGACGTCTAGAATCTCGTCGCTAGGCCAACGTCCGAGCTTCGCGACCAGCCCGCTTCGGGACGTCTCATCCGGCGAGCCACGGGCGGGGCTTCCGGGAGACGCTGACTACGGGTTACGCAGCCAGAGCGTAGGTGTTGTTGCCAGTTATGGCGTTGCAGCTTGGTAACGCGGCCAGCTGCGTCCGCGACGCGCAACCATGCCCTCGGACAGGGCCCCGTCGAAGCCGTGTCGCCCCCACGGGTGTTCGCGGGAGGGCCTACGCGCCCTCCGGACGCTCAGGATAGCACCCCGGACCGGCGTCCGGCGCCCGCTCCGCTACTCCTGCGGCGGCCGGGAAGCCCCTCCCCCGCTGCTATACTCGCCGCATGGCCCCTGCCGTCAGCATGCGCGGGATCGTGAAGCGCTTCCCCCTCGTGCTCGCCAACGACCGTGTCGATTTCGAGGTCGCGTGGGGCGAGGTGCACGCCCTCATCGGCGAGAACGGTGCGGGCAAGAGCACCCTCATGAAGATCCTCTACGGCCTTCAACCCGCCGACGAGGGGAGCATCGCGGTGGACGGCGCCGAGGTGCGCATCGGCAGCGCCCGCGACGCGATCGCCCTCGGGATCGGCATGGTGCACCAGCACTTCATGCTGGTCGAGCCCCTGACGGTGACCGAGAACCTCGTGCTGGGCGCGGAGCCGCGCCGCGGCGTGGCCATCGACTACCGGCGCGCGCGGCGGCGCGCGCGCGAGCTCATCGACCAGTTCGGCTTCGACATCGACCCCGACAGCCGCATCGAGGAGCTTCCGGTCGGCTTCCAGCAGCAGGTGGAGATCCTCAAGACGCTCTACCGCAACGCCAAGATCCTGGTGATGGACGAGCCCACCGCCGTGCTCACGCCGCAGGAGACGCGCGGGCTGTTCAGCTTCCTGCGCGAGTTCGCCGAGCGTGGCAACGCCGTGGTGTTCATCTCCCACAAGCTCGACGAGGTGATGGAGATCTGCGACCGCATGAGCGTGATGCGCGACGGCCGCATGATCGGCACGGTGCAGCGCGCCGATACCGACCAGCGGCAGCTCGCCACCATGATGGTGGGTCGGGAGGTGCTGCTGCGCGTCGAGAAGGGCGCGGCCAGCCCGGCCGAGACCCGGCTCGAGGTGCGCCACCTGGCGCTGCAGCACCCGTTCAAGCCGCGGCGCGTGCTGGACGACGTGAGCTTCGCCGTGCGCGGGGGCGAGATCCTCGGGGTGGCGGGCATCGAAGGCAACGGTCAGTCGGAGCTGGTGGAGTGCGTCACCGGGCTGCGTTCACCCGACGAGGGCGTCGTGGTGCTGCAGGGAACCGACGTGACGCAGGCGGGCGCGCGCGTCCGGCGCGAGGCCGGGCTCAGCCACGTGCCCGAGGACCGCAACGAGCGCGGGCTCATCGGCAGCTTCAGCGCGGCCATGAACTCGATCGCCGGCGACTACTACCACGCGCCCTACGCGGGAGCGTTCGGCCTGCTCGACGAGCGCCGCATCGAGGAGCACGCGCGCAAGCTGGTGCACGACTACGACGTGCGTCCGACGTCCATCTCGATCGCGGCGGAGGCGTACTCGGGCGGCAACGCGCAGAAGCTCATCGTGGCGCGCGAGCTCGAGCGCGACCCGTCGGTGCTGGTCTTGTCGCAGCCGACGCGCGGCGTCGACATCGGCGCGATCGAGTTCATCCACCGGCAGATCGTGCGCGCGCGCGACATGGGCCTCGCGGTGCTGCTCGTGTCGGCCGACCTCAACGAGATCATGAGCCTGTCGGACCGCATCCTGGTGATGTTCGAGGGGCGCGTGATGGGCGAGCTCGGCCAGGCCGACGCCACGGCCGAGCGCCTCGGGCTGCTCATGGCCGGCTCCACCGTCACCGACGGCGGCGTGCCCGAGGCGCGCGCCGCGCCGGTGACGGGTGCGCGCGCGGACCCTTAGCGGCGGCTGACGACCCGCAGGCCGTTGTACGTGACCGTGGTCGAGCCCGGATCCGGCGGGATGTACGGGTTGTCGACGGCGTCGGGCGTGGTGATGAGCTCGTCGACGCCGTTCGAGCGGATGCCGATGGCCGTGGACGATGCCACCACCGTGGTCACCATGGTGCCCACCTTGCCGTTGATCTCGAAGGCGCCGCCGGCCCAGAACGACGCGTAGATGTCGCGTCCGCCGTTGCCCTTGATGGTGATCGCGCCCTCGCTGATGATGAACGTGTGGGCCACGTTGTCGACCGAGGTGACGCTCTTGGCGAAGTCGATGTCGTTCTTGGCGATGACGGTCGTGGTGCCGCTCAGCGTCGAGGTCGAGCCGAGATCGACCGTGCCGCTCACGAGGGTGAGGTTCGCCGCGTCACCCTGGACGGTCACGGTGGTGCTCGCGTCGCCGATGACGACCGCGTCGTGGATGTCGCCGAGCGTGACGCTGGCGTTGGGCGGCAGGCAGATGACGGTGCCGCTGGTGGGGAACGTGCTGGTGGCGCTGCAATCGGTGGCGTTGTCGGCCATGACCTTCGCGCGCAGGTCGTCGAAGACCGGCTTCGGGACCGACGGCGGCGTGGCGTTCGTGGTGCACGTGATGTGCCCCACGGAGCAGTCGGTCCCGCCCGCCTGGGCGACGTGGCCACCGACCATCTTCGACTTGCCGCCCGTGACGTTGATGTCCTGGCCCGCCCACATGTCGATATCGAGGTTGGCGTTGCCGGGTAGGTAGATCGATCCGTCCGTGACCAGGCCCTTGCCGAACAGCGGATCCTGCGTGGGCGTGATCGTGGTGGGCGTGGAGAGCCCGATCACCAGCGCCTCGCTCACGTGCTCGGCGTTGCGCCCCGGGAACAGGCCCCGCACCGCGATGCGCGCCTGGTCGTCGGCGTAGCGCTCGTAGGAGGCGACCTCGAAGGTCACCCCGGGGAGCGAGAGGTTGGCCACCTGGGCGTCGAGCGCGCTCTTGTCCGCCGGGAAGGCGCCGTCGTTGGTGTACGCGCTCGACAGGTAGACCATGAAGCTGTCGAGGCCCGACTCCGCCGCGTTCTCGGCCAGCGCGCTGGCGCGGGTGTTCTGGGCGATGCCGAGGTTCATCTGGGCGAGGAACATCGACCCCAGGCCGATCGCGACGAGCACGACCAGGACCACGAGGCTGACGACGAGGGCGATGCCGTCACGACGTCGCATGGTTGCTACCTCCGGGGTGCGCACGATCAGTTCGCCACGGCCGTCTGCGGGTTGGCGACGCCGATCGGGAAGCGCCACACCCCGCCGTCGGCGAGGGTGAGCTCGATGTTGAGTCCGCCAAGCGCGGCGGGTGCGCTCACGCCGGGGTCCGCCGCGACGTGCACGCCGTTGCGCTGGATGTACTCCACGACCTTGAGGTTCGCGAGGTTCTGCAGGATGCCGCGCTTCGTGCCGCTGCCGTCGCCCTCGACGCGGTAGAGCACGCTGGTGCCGTCTGCGTCGGTGCCGACCTCGTAGGAGACCTGGCAGTAGCTGGTGCACGTGTTGGTGGCGCCGTAGAGGCGCGAGGTGTCCTCGAAGTAGCGGATGGTCAACACGTCGGGATCACTGGCCGTGGCGCCCTTGACCACCTCGAGGGTGGGGGTCGACCCGAAGTCCTGCGCGGCGAAGGTGGTGGAGGTGGCGCCGCGGTAACCGGCGAGCGACAGGTCGTACGACAGCACCGCCACGGCGGACTCGACGTCCTGTTGGCGGTTCGAGACGGTCTCGTTGGTGGTGTAGCCATGCAGCGAGCCGACCAGCAGCCCGCCGATCGCGGCGAGGATCAGCACGAGGATGGCCGCTGCGATGAGCAGCTCGAGGAGCGTGAAGCCGGCGGTCCGGCGGGCGCCGCGCACGCTACTTGCACACCCCGTGATTGCCGTGCTGCACGCATGGTGCGGGTTCCGGCGTGGGATCGGGGGTGGTGTCCGGTGGAGGGTCGGTCGTCGGCGGAGGCGCCGACGGGTCCGTCACGCCGTCCGATCCGCCCGTGCCCGCGACGTACGAACCGGTCGTGACCGACGAAAGCGTCACCGTGTCGCCGCGCGGGTCGGTGGCGGTGATCTCGATCTGATACGCCAGCGGCGACACCACGTTGCGCGCGCAGGTGAGGGCGCCCGACACGATGTTGCAGGGCAGCACCTCGAAGGTGCACGACATGTTGGCGGGAAGGATGGACACGCACCTGTAGGCGTAGGTCGAGACGCCGGCGATGGGCGTGGGGTTCTCGGCCACGTACGGAGCCACCTCGGAGTAGCGCTCCCACGCGAGCTCGGACTGGGCTACGCGCGTGACGTCCCGGAGGCCCTCGGCCTTCGAGTTGGCGCGCAGCGCCGAGGCCTGCAGGGCGGCGGCGCTCATCACGCCGATCGCGAGGACGACGAGGGCGATGAGGACCTCGACGAGGGTGAGCCCGGCTGCTCTTCTCATTCGACGACGACCCTTCCGCCGACCGACACGGCGAGCGAGATGACGGTGGAGCCCCCCGTTACGGTGATGTGCCCGGCGACGTCCGGTCCGCCGGCGCAGTTCACGGGACGGCCGTTGGGCAGCCATACCATCGCGCCGGTCGGGATGTCGCTGGCGAAGGACAGGGCGCGGTAGCCCGAAGACTCCATGTGCTTCAAGACGGTGGTGCCGGCGCAGGTCTGGGCGACGGTGGTGCCGCTCGCCACGCGGCTCTCGACGCGCTGCGACGCGACGTCGAAGACCACCGCCACGGGGCGGTCGAGCTTGACGGCCTCGTAACGGCTCTGTTGGACCAGGGCCTGAAGGTCGTTCGAGAACACGCGCGCGGACGGCGAGCGGATCAACGTAGCGCCGATGGCTGCCAGGATTCCGATGACGGCCAGGACCACGATCAGCTCGAGCAGCGTGAAGCCGCCGGCAGTAGACTTCGTGTCGAGCCGAGACTTGTGCAACTCGACGCCTCCATCGCAAGAGGCGTGCCCCGCGCCTCGGCCCTCATGATAGCCGAATGTGATCGGGCGTTCCGGACGAATTCACCACAGGACCCGCCGTCGGCCCGGCCGCCGCGGCAGGAGGTCCTCGAGCGCGCCGGCGAACGCCTCCGGAACGCCGTCGTGGCCCCGCAAGACGTGGTCGCCGCGCGGTGCGGGCTCCAGGCGGTAGAGCAGGAAGTCCTCGCCCTCACGCTCGGCCAGCACGAGGAACACGCCCTCTCCCAGCACGACGCGCCGCACCTCGGCCTCCGCGCGTACGAGCCCGATCTCCGTCCAGCCCGGCAGCCGCTGGACGCGCGTGACCGCCCGCCGCTGCGCCGCGAGGATCGGGCGTTCCCGATCTCGTCGCACGCGCCTCACCCGACGTCGGTCAGGAACCTGCGGAGCTGCGCGGCGAGCTGCGGGAACTCGATGAGGAAGGCGTCGTGGCCGTGCGGCGAGTTGATCCCCACGTAGCGCGCGTTCGGCAGGCCCTCGACCAGCGCGCGCTGCTCCGCCACCGGGTACAGGACGTCCGATCCGATCCCCATCACGAGGGCGGGCATGCCCATCGCGCCGAGCACCGCGGCCAGCTTCCCGCGGCCATCCGTGAGGTCGTAGTCGTCCATCGCCTTCGTGAGGTAGAGGTAGGTGTTGGCGTCGAAGCGCTGTACCAGCTTGACGCCCTGGTAGTCGAGGTAGGACGCGATCTCGAAGCTGGCGGTGAGGAGGTCGCGGCCGGCGGCCGCGCGCTCGCGCCCGAACTTCTGCTCGAGGGAGTCGAAGCTGCGGTACGAGAGCATGGCGATCGCGCGCGCGAGGCCGAGCCCGCGCTCGGGCTGGCGGTCGGGGGGGTAGCGCCCGTCCTGCCACCCCGGGTCGGAGGTGATGGCGCGGCGGGCGACCTCGTTGAGGCCGATGGCCCAGGCCGAGTGGCGCGTGCCGATCGCGATCGGGACGATCGCCCGCACCATGGCCGGGAACATCGCGGCCCACTCGAGCACCTGCATGCCGCCCATGCTGCCGCCCACCACGGCCGCGAGGGAGCGCACTCCGAGGGCGTCGAGCAGGCGCCGCTGCACGGACACCATGTCGCGCACCGTGTAGCGCGGGAAGTCGAGGGCGTAGCTCCGTCCGGTCGCGGGGTTCAGGCTCACGGGCCCGGTGGTGCCGTAACAGCCGCCCAGGACGTTGCTGGAGATCACGAAGAAGCGCCGCGTGTCGATGGCCTTGCCGGGACCGATGAGCGGATCCCACCAGCCGGGCACCTGCTGGCGGTCGTGCCTGCCGGCCGCGTGCGCCGAGCCGGTGAGCGCGTGGCACACGAGGATCGCGTTGTCGCCGCGGGCGTTGAGCTCGCCGTAGGTCTCGTACGCCACCGCCACGCGCTGGAGCTGAGCGCCGAGCTCGAGCGGGAGCGGGCTCTCGGGCGTCGCGACGTCGACCACCTGCGGCGCCACGGTGCCGACGCTGCCGGAGGGGTCGGCCTGGGCGCGGGCCAGGAGCGCCGCGTGATCGCCCCAGGTCTCGTGGATGAGGGTGCGCTGCCCGCTCACGCCGATTCCGCCCCCAGCGCCCTGCCGAGGTCGTGGCGGAGGTCTGGCGACCGCTTCCAGCCCGAGCGACAGGCGGACGAGCGCGGGCGTGACGCCCGCGGCGCGCCGCGCGTCCTCGCTCAGGCCGGCGTGGGTCGTGGTCCACGGGTGGATCGCCAGCGTGCGGCTCTCGCCCAGGTTGGCCACGCGCGAGACGAGGCGGAGGCGGTCGAGCACCGAGCGCGCGGCCGCCTCGTCCGCCAGCTCGAAGCACAGCACGCCGCCGAAGCCGCCATGGAGCAGGCGCGCCGCGATGTCGTGGCTGGGGTGGCTCGCGAGGCCCGGGTACAGCACGCGCGTGACGGCGGGGTGGCGCTCGAGCCACGACGCCAGCTCGAGCGCGGTGGCGCACGAGCGGCCGACGCGAAGGTCGAGGGTCTCGAGCCCCTGCAGGCCCAGGAAGGCCGCCTGCGGCGAGAGCGTCATCCCCATCGTGAACAGCCCGAGGTCGAAGGCGCGCGCCAGGAAGGGCGTGGCGCCCCCCTTGCTCAGGTAGGTCCGGCCGCGGGCGTCGGGCACGCCGAAGGCGGGGAAGCGCGGCGAGTCCCAGTCGAAGCTGCCGGCGTCGAGCAGCAATCCGGCGACGGCGGTGCCGTGGCCGTTGATCCACTTGGTGGCGGAGTGCATCACCACGTCGGCGCCGTGCTGGGTGGGGCGGCACAGGTAACCCCCGCAGCCGAAGGTGTTGTCGACCAGCAGGGGGACGCCCGCCGCGTGGGCGGCCTCCGCCAGGGCGGGAAGGTCGGGTACGGTCCCGCTGGGGTTGGCGATGGTCTCGACCCAGACGCCGACGGTGTCCGCCGTGAGCGCGGCGGCGACGGCCTCGGCGGTCGGGGCGACCGCGCGGAAGCGGACGCCCCAGGGCTCGAGCACCTTGCGGGCAACGGCGAACGTGCCTCCGAAGAGCTCGCGCGACACGAGCATCTCCGAGCCGGGCCGCGCCAGCGTCATGAGCGCGGTGGTGGTGGCCGCCTGACCGCTGCTGAGGGCCAGGCCGCCCCGCGCGCCCTCGAGCGCGGCGACGCGGTCCGCGAACACCTGCACGGTCGGGTTGTGCATGCGGCCGTACTGGTTGCCGGGCCTCTCCCCCGCGAACACCGCCGCCGCCTCCTCGGCGCTGCCGAAGGCGTAACCGGCCGTCGCGTAGATGGGGACGGCGCGGGCGCCGGTCGCCGGGTCCGGCGCCTGGCCGGCGTGCACCTGGAGCGTGGCGAAGCTCGGTGCGGGCGCGTCGTCGCTCACGGACGCCTCGCGCCCGCCGCCGCGCGGGGGAGCGCGCGAGGCGCGCGGCTCACGGGGCCGCGACGCTCGAGCCTCATGCCGGGACCGGTTGCCGACACGCGCGCAGCGCCTGGTCGAAGTCCTCGAGCAGGTCGTCGATGTGCTCGATGCCCGGCGCGACGCGGATGAGCGCGGGCGTGATCCCCGCCTCGCGCAGCTCCGCCTCCTCGAGCTGCGAGTGGGTGGTGCTGGCGGGGTGCGTCACGCTGGTCTTGGCGTCGCCCAGGTTCACGAGGTTGGAGGCGAGCTTCACGCTGTTCAGGAACGTCTTGCCCGCCTGCAGCCCGCCCTCGACCTCGAACGTGAGGATGGCGCCGGCACCGCGCGGGTAGTGCTCCTTCGCGAACGCGTGCTGCGGGTGCCCTGCCAGGCCGGGGTAGTTGACGTTGAAGACGCCCTGCTGGCCGGTGAGCCACTCGGCCAGCTTCTGGGTGTTCTCGACCTGGCGGTCGGCCCGCAGGCTGAGGGTCTCGAGCCCCTGCAGGAAGAGGAAGGCGTTCTGCGGCGCGAGCGCCGCGCCGATGTCGCGCAGCCCCTCGACGCGCGCCCGGATGGCGAAGGCGATGTTGCCGAACGGGCCGCCGACGCCGAAGGTCTCACCGAAGACCATGCCGTGGTAGCCGGCGCTGGGCTGCGAGAAGCCCGGGTAGCGCGCGGTGTTCCAGTCGAACGTGCCGCCGTCGACGATGAGCCCGCCGATGCCGGTGCCGTGGCCGTTGATCCACTTGGTGGCCGAATGGACGATCACGTCGGCGCCGTGCTCGAACGGCCGGTACAGGTAGCCGCCCATGGCCGAGGTGTTGTCGACCACCACCGCCACGCCGCGCTCGTGCGCGATGCGCGCGATGGCGTCGAGGTCGGGCAGGTGCAGCGACGGGTTGGGGATCGACTCGAGGTAGACGGCCTTGGTGGTGTCGTCGATGAGGCGGGCGACGTCCGACGGGTCGTCGTCCGAGCCCAGGAAGCGCGTCGTGATGCCGAGCTTCGGCAACCTGACCGACAGCATGTTGTGGGTGCCGCCGTAGAGGTTCGGCGAGGCCACGATGGTGTCGCCCGCCTCCGCGAGGGTGGTGAACGTGATGAACTCGGCGGCGTGCCCGGAGGCTACCGCGACGGCCGCGGCGCCGCCCTCGAGCGCGGTCAGGCGGCGCTCGAGCACGTCGTTGGTCGGGTTCATGATGCGCGAGTAGATGTTGCCGAACTCCTGCAGCGCGAACAGTCGCGCCGCGTGGTCGGCGTCGTCGAAGTTGAAGGCGGTCGTCTGGTAGATGGGAACGGCGCGGGCCTTGGTGGTGGGGTCGGCCTGTTCCTGGCCGGCGTGGACCTGGAGGGTTTCGAAGCGGTAGGGCACGGGGTCTCTCCTTCTAGCAGCCGCGCGGCGCGCGCGGCGGGCTGTCGAGGTTGTTGCACCGGTTTCGGGTCTTAGCGAGTCGGGTTATGTCTTAGCGAGTCGGGGGCGGCGTTCGCGGATGCCGGCGCGTGCCCCCACGAGGGGCCACGCGCGGAGCGGTTCCACGCGCCCTCGTGCGGCGCCGAGCGGCCCGAACCGGCCGGTCGCGTGCCGGCGCGGGCGCTCGAGGCGCCGGCCGAACGGGCGCGACCGCGGCTCAGGCCGCGATGAGCATTCGTTGGAAGGGAACCATCCGGGGTGGTCGCGTCGTGGTCTCGGCTCGCCTCATCGTCGCCTCCTCGTCTCCCCCGCCCCGCCCTGGACGCGGCCGTCGTGGACCGTTCCTTCGGCGGTCCGACCGGAAGTCCGGTCGGTCGGGGGCCCGTGACCTGGCGCCCTCGCGGGCGACCGTCTCACGGGTGTTGGATCGAGGCTGTCCGCCCCTATCTCTCCGGTGAGCTCACTATCGTAGCTGTGCTCCCGGCTGGAGTTAGCACCCGCCTAGATGGAGGCTGGTTGCTGCGGCGTCGTCGGGCCAGGTCCCTCGACCGCTCTGGATAAGAACGACTCGTTGGACGCCGTGGACCCGTGGGACAACCGCCGGGCCGACGGCTCGAGCCGAGCTCCGCCCCGCCGAGGACCGGCGCGGGCGTTGAGACGGAGTAAAGCACACGCGGCCCCGTGTGCGCAACCGCGGTGCCGTCCGTCCGCGGCGGAGCTCCGGCGCGTGAGCGTGGTTGCGTCGCGCGGCTGGTAAGCTCGTGAGAAGTCCGCGCGGCGCCTCCTTTGGAGCCTCCCGCCACGCGCCCGCGAGGTGCCATGGCCGACCTTCCCGAAACCGCCGTGTCCGTGCCCATGCTCGACCTGCAGGCCGAGGTCGACGAGCTGTGGGACGAGCTCCGCCCCGCCATCGATCGCGTCTTGCGGAGCGGGCGCTTCATCCTCGGCAGCGAGGTCGTCGCCTTCGAACAGGAGGTCGCTGCCTTCCTCGGGGTGAAACACGCCGTGGGGTTGAACAGCGGCACGGACGCCCTCGTCATCGGCCTGCGCTGCCTGGGGATAGGTCCGGGCGACGAGGTCATCACCACGCCGTTCTCCTTCTTCGCCACCGCGGAGTCGATCCTCCAGGTGGGCGCGACGCCGGTGTTCGTGGACATCGACCCGGCGACGTTCAACCTCGACGTCGCGCTCATCCCAGCCGCGATCGGCCCTCGCACGCGGGCCATCTTGCCGGTACACCTCTACGGGCGCCCGGTCGAGATGGACCCACTCATGCGGATCGCACGCGAGCACGGCCTGTTCGTGCTCGAGGACTGCGCCCAGGCCTTCGGCGCCCGGTACATGGGCGAGGAACCCTCACCGACGGGGCCGGGGCGCCGCGTGGGCACCATCGGCGACGTGGGCGCCTTCAGCTTCTACCCCACCAAGAACCTCGGCGCTTACGGCGACGGGGGCCTCCTGGTCACCGACGACGACGCCCTGGCGCTCACGGCGCGCGAGCTGCGTAACCACGGCTCGGTGGGGCGTTACGACAACCATCTGGTGGGGTACAACTCGCGC
>CAWCUY010000018.1:0-215534 GCA_963798895.1 uncultured Trueperaceae bacterium
CGGCGGATCCCGTCCGGTTGGCGCCTGGGTGCTGCATGATGGATGCGTGGCCGCTACGCGCGTTGCTTCCCGGGAGCTGAATCGCGTCCTGGACGATGTTCTGGCCGCGTCCTCCGGCGCCGGGCACGGCACCACGAACGCGGGCGCGCGGCTGGCGGCGTGGCTCGCCGAGCGCAGCGACCTGCCCGGGCCGCGCTCGAACCTCGGGCTGTTGCACGCCTTCGCCGACGCCGTCGCGCGCAGGGCCGGGGCGCTGCAGGTGGGCCCGCTACGTGCCGACGCGTTGCGTCACGCCCCATCGGCCGCGGCCCTCGCTGGCACCCGCGCGCCGGACACCGGCGCGCCCGTAGCCGGCACCCACGGGGCCGACGGCGCGGCCGACGCGCCGTGGGCCCTGAGCCTCGCGCTGGCGTCCGCGCGGACATCCGAGGACGGAGGACTCTCGGGCGGCGACCCCTCGGAGTTCGTGGCGTGCTGCGGCGTCGTGGCGCTCGCCGCCGTCGCCTGCGTGCGGCCCGAGCGCTGGGCCGACGCCATGGCGGCCATGGAGCGTGCCGCCGTCGACGAGCGCTGGCGCGTACGGGAGGCGGCGGCCATGGGGCTGCAACGCATGCTGCCGGCAAACGAGGCCGCCACGCTCGAGGCGCTCGACCGCTGGCTGGACGGCGGCGAGCCGTACCCAGCGCGGGCGGTAGTCGCCGCGCTCGCGGAGCCGCCGCTACTGAAGCGCTCCTCGTTGGCCGACGCGGCCGCCGAGCTCCACGAGAAGGCCGTCGCGACGTTCCTGGCGATGGCCGACCGGCGTAGCGCGCCGGTCCGGACGCTGCGCCAGGCGCTCGGCTACAGCGTCAGCGTGGTTGCGACCGTGCGGCCCGAGCCGATGTTCACGCTGCTCGAGGCCCTGGCGCGCGGCGACGATCCGGACGGGTACTGGATCGTGCGCGAGAACTTGAAGAAGCGCCGGATCGCATCCGCGTTCCCGCAGAGGGTAGCTGCGCTGAAGGCGAGGATGGAGCCCACCTCTCGGGGTTCGTAAGGGGCTCTTCCCCGCCCAGTTCGGGCGTTTGATAAGACTACTTATCAAATCGCTTTCGTTTGCGCGGGGCCGCCGCAACACAACGCATCCCCACGCTCAGACGCATCCCACCATCATCGTGGGGCTCCCTCCGCCGCCGACTGGCCGCGCGCCGCTGTGGCGGGCCGTCGACCGGCTCCGGCCCGCCCCGAGGGCGAGCGTCGCTGGCGGCACGGTGCGTGGGGAGCCGCGGGCCGCACGGCCGGTCGGCCACGCCGGACGGCACCGACCGGAACGATTTGATAAGTCATGTGGCGGCGCCTCGTCAGCTGCCGTACCGGAGGAGCTCGCGCAGGGCCGTGGGCGGGTCGTCGAGCACGGCGAACAGGCGCGGGACCAGGTCCGGGTCGAACTGGCGGCCCACCTGCGCCCGGAGCTCCCGCCGCGTGGCGCGCTCCGACCACGACGGTTTGTAGGGGCGATGGCTCCGCAGCGCGTCGTAAACGTCGACCACAGCAAAGAGTCGGGCCATCAGCGGAATGGCGGTGGTCTCGAGTCCGTCGGGATAGCCCGATCCGTCCCAGCGCTCGTGGTGACTGCGGATCACCCCCAGCGTGTCCGCAGGCAAGAAGCGCAGGTCCCGGCACATCTGCACGCCGTATAGGGTGTGCTGCGCGATGACCGCGAACTCCTCCGGGGTCAGCCGATCGGCCTTCAACAAGATCGAGTCGGGCACCGCGACCTTGCCGAGGTCGTGGAGGTACGCTCCCCACCGGAGCGCGACCAGGTCGGCTTCCAACAGGCCGAGGGCGTGGCCGACCGCGACCGCGAGGGCGACGACCCGGTCCGTGTGCCCCTTGGTCTCGAGATCTCGGAACTCCAGCGCAAGACCCAACGCGCGGAAGGTCGCCTGACGGGTGTCGGCGACCTCCGCTACGTAGGAGGCACGCTCCAGCGCGTTCTCGAGCCGGCGTCCGAAGCTGCGAACGATCGCGAGGCGCTCGGTCCCGAAGTGTGCTGCGCGTCCTATGGTGCCGAGCGTGACGACGTGCGTGATGTGGCGAGCGCCGACCGGCAGTGCCACCAACGACCCGACGCCACGCTCGACGGCCTCACGGGTCGACCGACCGAACGCCGCGTAGTCCTCGGCGTACACCAGGTCGCGCAGACGGACCGCCTCGCTCACGGCGGACGGTTCGAGCAGGTCGATGGCGACGGCGAGGTCGCGTACCGTGCCGGCCACCGGGCCGGAGGCGCTCAGAAGCCGCGCTGCGTTGGCAACGGGGTCGACGGCGTGTGCCAGCCCGAAGTCGGCGTCCAGCAGGCCAACCAACGAGCGAACGCCGGCATCGAGCAGCGCATCGACATCGTGCACGCTCTCGATCGCCGCCCCGAATCGGGCGAGGGCGGCGAAGTCGGCCAGGGCCTTGCTCAAGTGCTCGCGCGCCTCGACCTCGCCGGTGACGTCACGCACGGTCATCAGATGGCCCTCGATGCCCGTGGTCTCGCGATGGTTGGCGATGGGTCCCTCGAGCCAGCGGAAGCGGCCGTCGGCATGGAGCACCCGGAAGCGCAGGATCGCACTTCCGCCCGGCGCGAGCCGGGAGGCAGTGACGACGAGTAGCCGGCGGTCCGCCGGATGTACGTGGGCCAGAGCCTCGGCGAGCGTAAGAGGCCCATGGGCCGAGCCAACCAAGGACCGAGCGTCCGCACCGCCTACCACGCACACCGAGCCAGCCGCCGCCAGTAGGGGCACCTCGCGTGCCTGCGCCCTCACGGCGGCGCGCAACGCCTGGTTCGCACCGTCCCCGGCCGTCGGCCTACGGCTCCGACGTTCGTCCATCTCCCCTCGTTCGCGCCGTCCGGCGACGGAGAGATCCCTCTACCGCCGGTCGACTCGGCGCGCCCCCGGCGCACGGCTCGGCGGTGGAGCTGACACGCATCCAACGCCGCCCCCAGTGCGTCTCGCACCTCGGTGGATCGACGCTAACACGCCCGGCCCGCGGCGTCACACGCAACGCGCGTCCCTCGCGCGCCGGCGCTCGGCGGTGCGTTCGCGGCGCGCCGGGGTCTACCTGACACGGGCCGTTTCGTTTCGAGCTGAGATGCCCGACGCTACGGATCGTCAGGAGGCAACCATGTTCATCACCAGCTTCGGCAACGCCTACCGCCAGACCATCGACGCCAGGATCGAGCAAGCCCACCGCCGGTCCCTGCTTCATGCGGTCCTGCGCGACATGCGGTCGCGCGAGGACGCGCCCTGTACGACCGAGTCCCCGCGGCCGTACACTGGCGTCCGACGCGGGACCACCGCGGCCCCGCCGGAAGGAGCCGCATGAACGCCGCGCTACGCCCAACAGTTCCCCTCGCGATCGTGCTCGTCATCGCCGTCGCCGCGGTAGCTTGCGCACCCGCCGCTGAGCCGGCGCAACCTCCCGCCGCCGCCGTACCCGCGCCCGAGACCTTCGTCGGCGTCGGGCTCGCTCTCGAGCCCCTCACTCCGGACGGAAAGGGCGCACGCGTCGTAGGCATCCTGCCCAACAGCCCCGCGGAGGCCGCCGGTATGGCGGCGGGTTCGACCCTCGTGACCGTCGATGGCGAGGACGTTCGCAGTCTAGGGTTGGCCGACCTGGTGGCACGGATCCGGGGTCCCGAGGGCAGCAGCGTGACGCTCGAAGTCCTGCCCGCCGGGGCACCCCAGCCGATCCGCTACACCCTGCAGCGGGCACGCGTCGCCGTTCCCTGAGCGCTCCTCGTTCAGCCTTCCCGCACGATCGCCTCCGCCTCCACCTCGACGAGCCACGCAGGGTCGAGCAGCGCGGCCACCACCACCATCGTGCTGGCGGGCCGCACGTCGGCGAACGCTTCGCCGTGCGCGCGAGCGACCCCCTCCCAGGCAGCGACGTCCGTCAGGTAGACGCGGGTCCTCACGACGTCCGCGAGCGAGGCGCCGGCTTGGCGCAGCGCGCCCTCGATTATCTCTAGGCAACGCCGCGCCTGGTCGTACGCATCGATCGGCGGCGCATCTCCCGGGCGAGCGGGGACGGGCGCGGTGCCGGCGACCACCACGCGCTCCCCCACCCTCACGGCACGCGAGAATCCGATGCGGGCCTCGTACGGTGAGCCCGACGACACCCTTGTGCGTTCCACGGCGCCCTCCTCCCCCGCCGCGGAGCGGCGGTCGTCCGCCCATCGTAGACGCCCCGCCGGCGGGGGCGTTGACGCGGGCGCAGCGAGCGACGTACGGTTGCCTCATAGGTCGGACCATTGCACCTTTGAACCGTGGCACCCTTGAATCCGGGGCGGAGGGCGCGGCACGCATGACGAGGCGAAGCGCGATCGACGACAGCGATCTGACGATCAGGCGAACGAAGGTGGCGGACGATGTCCGCGACGCCCTGCTCGCCCTGCTCCAGGCCGGAGAGCTCGGGCCGGGTGACCGGCTGCCCTCGGAGCGGGATCTCGCTTCCCGTTTCGGAGTCTCCCGGACGACCCTGCGCGGGGCGCTACGCGAGCTCGAGATGCTGGGCTACCTGCGGTCGCGCCAGGGCGACGGCACCGTGGTGCATGAACCCGGCGGCGAAGCCGTGGCCCGGCCCTTCCGCACGCTCCTGCGCGGGCGACCCCACCTCGGTGAGGACCTCGTCGAGTTCCGCCGCATCCTCGAGCCCGAGGTCGCGGCGCTTGCCGCCGAGCGCTGCGGGCCCGCGACCGCCCAGGTCCTCACGGCCTCGCTCGAGCGCCAGCGCCGAATCGCCGCACGTGGTGGCCGTCTGCTGGACGAGGACGTCGCGTTCCACCGCGCCGTCGCCGCAGCAGCAGGCAACGCGACCATCCTGCACGTGCTCGACGCGTTGCAGACGCTCCTCCGGGAGATGCGGGCGCAGCTGCTGAGCGGGGACAGGCCCGACGTTGCGCTGGCGCAGCACGAGGCCATCGCCCGGGCGATCCTGGCGGGCAAGCCCGACGCGGCGCGCCGCGCCGCCATGGACCACGTCGAGGCGGTGCGCCGCAGCCTCGTCACGGACGCTTCAGCAACTGCGGGCCGTCGCCGCGCCCGCAACGCCGACGGGTGAGCCGAACCGCCCGCAGCCACGCGGAGAGGACCCTCATGGACGCACCGTTCGATCCCACGTTCCCCTACCCCTCGCAGCGGATGCCCGTTCTGGCCGACGCCGTCGTCGCGACCTCCCAGCCCCTGGCCGCGCAGGCCGGGCTCCACATGCTCCGCCAAGGAGGCAACGCCGTGGACGCCGCGGTGGCGGCAGCCATGGCCCTGACGATCGTCGAGCCGTGCTCCAACGGGATAGGCTCCGACGCCTTCGCCCAGGTCTGGGACGGGCACGAGCTGCACGGGCTCAACGCCTCCGGTCGCTCGCCGGCGGCGGCCTCCGCCGAGCGCCTGGAGGGCCGGACCGAGGTGCCGGAACACGGCTGGGACCCGGTCACCGTCCCGGGCGCCGTCTCGGGTTGGATCGCGCTCTGGCGCCGCTTCGGCAGCCTGCCGCTGACGACGCTGGCGGAGCCGGCCGTCGGTTACGCCGAGGACGGCTACCTGGTGGGTCCGATGACCGGCGCCGCGTGGGCCCGTGCCGAGCAGCTTCTGGCTTCCCAGCCTGGCTTCACGGAGGCCTTCCTGCCGGGCGGTCATGCGCCGCGCGCCGGTGAACGCTTCCGGCTGCCAGACGCGGGGCGCACCCTCCGGCGCATCGCGGAAACCGAGGGGGAAGCGTTGTACCGCGGAGAGCTCGGCGCGTGCGTCGCGGAGTTCGCCCGACGTACCGGGGGCCTGCTCGACGAGGACGACCTCGCGACGCACGAACCTTCCTGGGTGGACCCGATCGGCCTCGACCTCGGCGATGCGCGCCTGCACGAACTGCCTCCGAACGGACAGGGCATCGCCGCGCTCGTCGCGCTCGGCATCTGCCGCCACGGTGGGATCGCGGACCTGGCGCTGGACTCCGCCGACAGCCTCCATCTGCAGATCGAGGCGATGAAGCTCGCGTTCGCGGACCTCTACGCCCACGTCGCGGATCCGGCCGCCATGCGCCTCGCCCCGTCCGCCCTGCTCGACGAGGCGTACCTCGCCGAACGCGCGCGCCTCATCGACCCGGCGCGGGCGGCCAGCAGGCGACCCGGCGTGCCGCGTGCCGGGGGCACGGTGTACCTCAGCACGGCCGACGCCGAAGGACGCATGGTGTCGTACATCCAGTCCAACTTCATGGGCTTCGGCTCGGGCGTGGTGGTGCCCGGTACGGGCATCAGCCTGCAGAACCGCGGGGCGGGTTTCGTCCTCGATCGAGACCACCCCAACCGCCTTGCGGGGCGCAAGCTGCCGTTCCACACGATCATCCCCGGCTTCCTGACATCGGGCGGCATGCCGCTCGCGGCCTTCGGCGTCATGGGTGGCGCGATGCAGGCCCAAGGGCACCTACAGGTTGCGCTGCGCACCATCCTCCACGGCCAGAACCCGCAGGCAGCCTTCGACGCGCCGCGGTGGCAGGTCCTGCGTGACGGCGTGACGATCGCCATCGAGCCGGGGCTGCGCGCCGACGTCTACGAATCGCTCGAGCGGCGCGGGCATCCCCTCGAACGCATCGAGCGCATGGGTGCCCCCGGCGCGTTCTTCGGCGGCGGTCAGGGAGTGTGGCGCCTTCCCGGCGGGGGCTACCTGGGTGCCAGCGACCCCCGCCGCGAGGGGCAGGCGGTCGGCTTCTAGCCGCACGCCGTTGCGGGGTCAGCGCGCGGAGCATGGCGAGCATGTACGGTGCGCGCGATCCACCGGGGCGCAACAACGGTTCGGCGGGAGCGGTGGGCGCACACGGGGTAGACCCACCGGTCGATCTATACTAAACAGGTCGGTCTGGCTGGTACGGCATGTGCGCGCCTCACACGCTCGAGCCGCCGTGCGGACGGAAGAACTGGACCACATCGGGCGGGCTCGGTTGTACGCTCGGGAAGAGCGCCCCGAGCCGCTTCCGGTGTGACTCGCGCACTCGCCTGCGCACCTCGTCGATGACGACCTGTCCGATGCCGAGGCCGCGGACGGCGCTATCGTCGTAGCCCCCCTCGAGATGCGAGAGGACGGTGTCGATCGTGCCGTAGTCGAGCCCGAAGTCCCGCTCGTCGGTCTGGCCGGGCTCCAGTCCCGCGCTCGGGGCGCGCTCGAGCACCTCGCTGGGCACCCCGAGGTGCGCCGCGAGCACCCACACCTGGCTCTTGTACAGGTCGGCGAGCGGGTCGACCTGGGGCGCGTCGTCGCCGTGCTCCGTGAAGTAGCGCACCGGCATCCCGGCCCCGGCACCCCGTCGCACGCTCACGCCGGCGGCGTTCTCCGAGTGAAGGGAGCCAGTATGACCCCGAGCGAGCAAGCCCTGAGCGAGGGCCTCCTGTTCACGGACCTCTACCAGCTCACCATGGCGCAGCCCTACGTCGAGGAGGGGCTCGCCGACACGCCCGCGCAGTTCGACGCCTTCTACCGAGACGAGCCCGACTACGGCCGTCACAAGGCCGGTTACTGCGTCTTCGCGGGTCTCGGGGACCGGCTCGAGCTTCACCACCCGAGCGAGACGGCGCACCGGACGCTCGAGCCCGGCAGCGTGATGCGCCTCGAGTCACTCCTGGCCACGGTGTGGCGGCAAGGCACCCGGAGCGCGGAGCGCGCGGGCATCGACGAGCTGCGGGCGCGCCGGGAGCACGACGAGGCCCGCCTGGACCCGGGGGTACGGCGCCTGCTGAACCCGCACATCTACCACGCGTCGTTGAGCGCGCGCCTGCGGGAGCTGAAGCGGCGCTTGCTGGCCGAGGTCGCAGGAAGCTGAGGCGCCGCAGGAGCGTGCAGCGCAAGGCGGCCACAACGGGGGGGCCGCGCCCCCTCGCGCAGCGCCGGACGCACGGCTGCCGGCCTCCGCTGCCGCCAGGGGTAGCGTTCAATCGGGTGCGGCGGCCTCGGTCTTGAACAGCTCGTCGAAGTCGGGCCCCAGCTTCAGCCGCGCGTACTCCACCTCGCGGTCCTCCTCGCGCCGCGCGCGCTGGAAGCGCTGCTCTCCCCTGCCTCGCCGGTAGTACTCGAGGATGCGCACGCGACGCCCCGCCAGCGGCGCCAGCCTCAGCCTAACGGTCGCGCCACTACCCTCCAGCACGCGCTCCACGACCTGCGTCCCGCTGAAGAGATCGTTCTGCACACTCACCCATCCATTATGCCGCGTGCTGGTCGGGCCGGGGTACAATCGGACGCCCCGGCTCACGTCGGGCACGCGACGGCTGCGACCATGGACTTCATCCCCCGCACTCCGAATCCCCGGCCGATCCGCGGGCCCGTCCGTGACCGGTGGGGCCAGCGGCTCGTCGTGCGCGGCTCGTTCCTCGCCCTGTTGGCGTTGCTGGCAACCCTCCGGCTCGTCCCTCTCCCCCACGTCCCCGTCCTGATCCTGGCCGCCGGCGGCCTGGCCCTCTACGTCCTCACCGCCCGCCGCGTCTTCGATCCACGCATCGCCCTGACCTTCCTGGCACCGGCCCTCGACCTGGGGCTGCTGTACGTTCTGGTGGCGTACACGCCGGAGCCGCAGTCGTGGGGCTCGCTGGCGTACGTGTGGCTTGCCGGGATGATCATCGTGACGCGCGACGACGGCTCCCCGGGGCCGATGCTGCTGTACGCCGCCGGCGCCTACGCGACGCTGGCGGTGGCGGCCACGCGCTCGAGCGCCCCGCTCGCCTACATGGCGGGCCACACCGTGAGCATGGCGTTGTTCGCGCTGGTGGGAGCGACCTACCTTCGCGACCGACGGGTCGGACGTCACGACGCGCTGACCGGCGCGCTCGACCGGCGCGCCGGGATCGTCGAGTTCGAGCGCTGGACACGACGGCGGCGCCCCTTCACGGTGGCGTTCGTCGACCTGCGGGACTTCAAGCGCATCAACGACACCCTCGGGCACGCGGCGGGTGACGATGCCCTGCGGATCATCGGGCGCCGCCTCCGCCACACGTTGCGTTCGCACGACCTCGTCGTGCGCTACGGCGGCGACGAGTTCCTGGTCGCGAGCCACCTGACCGATCTCGGCGCGCGCATCGCAGGGGCGCTGCACGACCCGGTCCTCACGGCGAGCGGCACGGTCGAGGTGCAGGCGGACATAGGAATCATGGCGTGGCGGGCCGGCATGCCGCTGCGCGACATCGTGGCCGAGGCGGACCGCAGGATGTACGCCGCGAAACGCGCCGCAGAGGCCGACTCGGGTGGCGGCGACCGAGGCTCGGGAACCGACCATCTGGCCGGCTGAAAGGGGGGCGGAGGCGCCGCGGGCGGTTGGCCGGTCAGTCCTCGGTGGCCTGCTTCCGGCGCACCATGTAGGCTCCCGCCCGGATGCGCGTGACGCGCTCTCGATCCTCCGCGAGCCGCTCGAGCGCCCGCTCTACGCGCTCCCCGGGCATCCCGAGCGCCTCGGCCACGACGTCGCTCCGAACGATCGCGGGCGTGTCCGGCAGCGCGAGGTGGGCGCCGACGCTGCGTACATCGTCGCTCGGGGAGGCGTCGGAGGGTGCTTCCGGCGCCGGGAACGGTACCCGGCCCGGACCATCATCCTGCGCCCGTGACGCCGCTGCGTCCACCGTCCGGGGATGTGCTGGTGGCGTCGGCGACGCCCCCTTGGCGGGATGCGCCGGCGCCCTGGCGGCCGGCGCCGGCCCCAGCGTCTCGCTGGGCTGCCAGCTCGGAGCCGGCGTGGACGCCGCAGCGGTGGGCTCCCGCGTCCGCGCATCTCGTGGGTGGGCCAGCGGAGCCGCCGCCCGCTCCGATGGTGCGTTCGCATGCGACGCGCCGGGCGCCGCTTTCGCGGGCGGGGCGGCCGGTGGCGGGGACCGCCTCGGGTGTTCGAGGGCGGGCGGCGTCGCGTCGCGCCTGGACGAGGAAGGCTGCGCGCGAGGCGGCGTCGGCGGGCGGACGCCGGGAGCGCCGCTCACGCCCCCGAACGGCAGCGGCCCGGCGGGCACCGTCCCGCGCACGCGCGCGGGCGCGGAGCGCGGGATGCCGACGCTCACACCGATGGGTTCCGCAACCTCGCGGCTCTCGGCCGTCGACGGCGGCCCATCGGCCGCTCGTGCCGGCGAGCGGCGCTCGTCGGGGCCGCGTCCGAATCCGAAGCGGCGCCGGAGTCCGAACAGATCGAGGCCGCGCCCCGGGCCGTGCGCGCGCTGCGCGCTCGGCCCGTCGAAGGACCATTGGGCGGCCGCATCCTCGTCGGCCAGGGGCGAAGCGTACGCCGACCGTTCGGGATCGGCCGCGGGCGCGCTCCACGACGGCTCTCGCCGGTGCCCGGCACCGGCGGCCACGGGAGAACCGGCACGCGGCGGGGACCACCCATAGCCGGCGTCGGTGGCGGGAAAGGGCACAACGCGTGGTGCGGGGCGCGGCGCGTCGGAGGCCGGCGGCCGCGCATCGGCGGCGGCTGGCGACGCGGCGGCGTGAACGGGCGCGGCGACCGGACGACCGCCCTCCGGTTTAGTCACACCGGCCGGGCGCTCGCGACGCACCTCTTCGGTCCCGCCTGCTTCGGTCCCGCCTGCCGGGCGCTGGCGACGCACCTCGCGAACGAGCACGCGCCCTCGTGGCGCCTCGCGCTCCGTGCCGTCCTGGACCGCGTGCGGGCCGTTGGGCCAGCCGCCCGGGGGGGCGGTCACGTCGAGCGGCTCCCAGCGCGCCGGCCTCCGCGGCGCTGCAGGCGCCGTTCCCGGGACAACGGCGTCCCGCGCGTCGGTCCGGGCCGGGCGCGTATCCCGCCCGTCCGCCGGTCGCGGCACGGCGCGGCGCAGTTCGATCGGTCCACCACGGAGCGCATCGGGAACGCGCGCCGTCGCCGTCGGGCGCGCGGAGCCGGACGCGTCTGCTCGGGCGGGGGCCGCCCCGGCCGACGCGGCCGCGCTCGAAGCCACCCCATCGCGTACGGTCCGGGCTCCGTTCGTCGGCGTCGCAGCACGTTCCCGCCGCGAAGGCGGGGACGTCCTCTCGCGCTTCACGGCCTCGACGTGCAAGCCATCGTCGGTGAACACCAGGCCGATACGGTCGTTCGAGCGGAGCTCGTGACGTTCGAAGAAGGCGCGCAAGCCAGAGAGTTGGCGTGGGGGTTCGAAACGCAGCCCGAGGTCGGCACCGCCCGCGGCGTCCGCCGCGACGATCGCACCCTCTTCGAAGACCCCTTGAAGGTGGAAGGGGAGCAGCACGGCGCCGCTCCGTACGCACACGCTCGTCAGATCGACCTCGAATCGACGCGGTCGATCGGCGATCTTGGTGCCATCCCCATACAGCTCTCGACCCATGCCCAACTGTGGCACGTTTCCACCCGTGGGGTGGCCAGATGCGCGTTGGAGGCGGCGCTTTCCGGGGGTGGGGGGGTATTTTTCTGGCCCCTGGCGGTGTCCCCACCCCGGCCCAGTGCCGAACGGACATCCTGCGTGCAGCACGTACTTCCACGTTCCCACCCCGGCCCCACGAACGCGCGAACGGCGCGCCGACGCGGGATCTTCGCGCGAGCGACCCGAATTGCATCGACCTGAAACGAGGGCGCGTCGGCCCTCCCGAGGGTCTGCCTGCAGGGCTGCGGGTGCCACGGCCTGGCGCGCGAGCGCGGTCCGTCGCGCTCGGCCTTGACGCGGAGCGGGCCGAGGGCGACAATGTCCGGAGGTGACCGACCGGTCAGTAAGTACCGGCCGCCCGGCGCTTCGGCGCCTTTCGCACCAGATCGCACACCCGCGCCTTCCCGAGGAGCCTGACGATGACCGAGAGAACCCGCAACCGCACGCTGGCCGTGCTCTTCGTCGGCGTGCTGATGGGCGCGCTGGACATCGCCATCGTCGGCCCCGCACTGCCCGCGCTGCAGGCCGCCTTCGGCGTCAGCACGCGCGCCGTGGCGTGGATCTTCAACGTCTACGTGCTGTTCAACCTGATCGGCACCCCGATCATGGCGAAGCTGTCCGATCGGTACGGCCGCCGTTCGATCTACCTGCTGGATGTCGCGCTCTTCGCCGTCGGCTCGCTGGTGGTGGCCGCCTCGCCGAGCTTCGCGGTGCTCCTGGTCGGACGCGCGATCCAGGGCGTCGGCTCCGGCGGCATCTTCCCCGTCGCCTCGGCCGTCATCGGCGACACCTTCCCCGCAGAGAAGCGTGGCCAGGCCCTCGGGATGATCGGCGCCGTGTTCGGCGTCGCGTTCCTGCTCGGCCCGCTGCTCGGTGGCGTCCTGCTACAGCTCAGCTGGCATTGGTTGTTCCTCGTCAACGTTCCGGTGGCCGCGTGGTTGCTGGTGGCCTCCGCCCGGCTCCTCCCCTCCGCCCGGAGCTCCAACGCGCGTCGATACGACGCCGCCGGCACGGTGGTGTTGTCGGTGCTGCTCGCGGCGCTCGCCCTCGGCGTGAACCGGATCGACAGCGCGAACCTGCTCGCCAGCGTCCTGACGTGGGGTGTCGGGCCGTTGCTGCTCCTGGCCGCCCTACTCGTGCCCGTGTTCTGGCGTATCGAGCAGGGGGCGGACGACCCGCTCGTGCGGCCAGGGCTGCTGCGGCGGCGCCAGGTCGCGCTGGTCGTCGCCTTCGCGGCCGGGACGGGGATCGCAGAGACCTCGCTGGTGTTCCTCCCGGAGCTGGCGGTCGCGGCCCTGGGCGTGGGGAACGCCACCGCGAGCTTCCTCCTGCTCCCGGTCGTCGTCCTTTCGGGCGTGGGTGCGCCCATCGCGGGACGGATGCTCGACCGCTACGGAGCCAAGCCCGTGATCCAGCTCGGCCTGGTGCTCACCGCCGGCGGTCTGATGCTGTTCGAGACCACGGGAGGCAGTCTGCTGCTGTTCATCGCCGCGGGCGCGCTCACGGGCCTCGGGCTGTCGTCGCTGCTCGGAGCGCCGCTGCGTTACGTGATGCTCGAGGAGGCCGCCGACCACGAGCGCGGTGCGGCCCAAGGTGCGCTGAAGGTGTTCAGCGGAAGCGGACAGCTCATCGGCGGCGCCCTGGTAGGCGCGGTGGCCGCCTCTCAAGGCGGCGGCGCCGCCGGTTACCGGCTCGCGTTGCTGGCGATCGGATGCATCGTGGCGGTGCTTGCCCTCGTGTCCGTCGCGATGCGGGGTCGCCGGAGGCCGGCACCGGACGCCGGCGCCAGGGGCGGCGGCCGTCGCGGCGCGCCCGGCTCGAGCAGGGTCTAGGGCCGGAGCCAGAAGGTTCGGCGGCGAGTCGTCAGGAACGGGCCACGTCGGGTTCCGTCCGCCGGTGTTGACTTTCTTTAGGGTTTTAGCTAAAGTGCCAACCGAAGCTTCAGCACGTTCCGTCTCGTCCGTGCGGCGGATGCCGCAAGGGACCCTCGCATGCGCAAGCCGGTCGGTCGCGTCATCGGACTCGCGAACAAGCAGCTCGTCCTCAACGAGCTGAGAAGGCGAGGGCGTGCCTCGGCCGACATGCTCGTACGCGGAACGGGGCTGAGCCTCCCCACGGTGCTGAAGTGGCTCGCGGAGCTCGAGCGCGACGGTTACGCGCGCGAGAGCGGTATGGGCGCGTCGACCGGCGGGCGCCCCCCGGTCCTCTTCGAGTTCGTCGCGGCGCGCGATTACCTGCTCGGGCTCGCCGTCGAGATCCCCAGCGTGAGCGCCGCCGTGATGGACCTCGACGGTCGCGTGCTCGCCGTGTCGGAGCTCACGCTGCCGACCGACGCGGCGCCCGACGCGCTGCTGGCGCAGCTCTACGCCATGTTGGACGACCTCGTCGCCGGCACCCTCCCAACCGGAGGCCGCCCGGCCGCGATCGGGGTGGCGTTCTCGGGGTTCCTGGACTACCAGGCGGGGCGGTCGCTCGCGTCCCCTCGCCTGCCGCACTGGAAGGACGTGCCGGTGCGCGACCTGTTCGCCGCTCGCTACGGGGCGCAGGTGGCGCTCATCGCCCACATCGATACGCTCGCGGTGGCCGAGATGGCCGCCGGTTCGGCCACCGACTTGCCCGACTTCCTGTACTTCGACGTCGGCTGGGGGATCGGGACGCGGGTGGTCCACGGCGGCGAGCTCGTCGTCAGCGCGTTCGGGAACTCGGGCCTGATCGGCCACACCACGATCGTCCCCGATGGGCGGCTGTGCCTTTGCGGAAATCACGGCTGCCTGGAGGAGTACGCTTCCGGCCGCGCACTCCTCCGGATCGCCGCCGAGGGGCGGGCGCCGGCGCGCACCGATGCTTCCAACGTGCCCGAGCTCGCGAGGATGCTGCTGGGCGACGATGCAGCGCCATGGCTCGAACGGCCGCAGGTGCGAGACTTCCTCCGGTTCCTCACGCTGGGCATCGCCAACGCCGTCAACATCTTCGACCTGCCGGAGGTGGTCCTGGGCGGCTACCTGGCCGAGGCAGGCGGCGCGGTCCGAACGTCGCTCGAGCGCGACATTCGCGCGCACCTGCAACCCACCCTGAGATCCCACCTGCACCTCACCTTCTCCCGCGTGCCTCGCAGCATGGGCAGCGCATACGGCGCGGCCGTCACGGCCCTGCGTAGCGTCTTCCCCGACATCGCGCCGATCGTCGTCGAGCCGGACCCGCTGGTCCTGTCGGCCCGAGGGGGGGTGGGCGAAAGGAGGTGACCTGAGCAGCGAGACGCCCGACCTCACAGCGAGGGCCGAACCCCGCGTGCCGCATCGTCGGCACCGCCGATACGGAGGAAGCCATGCTCCACCACGTTCATCCGATGACCACGCCGCGGCTTCGCCGCTGGCTCCTATCTGCGTTGTTATTGGCGCTCGTCGGAACCATGGCCGCCGCGCAGTCGCAGCCGCCCATCACGATCCTCATCAACACCTCGCCCTGGCTTCCGAGCTTCCAGGAACTGGTGAAGAAGTACGAGCAGGACACGGGCAACACGGTGAACCTCAACATCGTGCCGTTCGATGCGATGATCCAGAAGTCCCTGAACGCCGTCAGCTCCAACAACAGCGAATACGACATCCTGAACCTCAACGAGCAGTGGTACTCGCAGTTCTACTCGGGCGCCCTGGTGACGCCGATCAAGGACATCGACCCGAGCTACCAGCTTCCACCCGAAATCATCGAGTACGCGTACGCCGATCGCTGGGACCCCAACGTCGGAGCATCGACGAAGGACGGCGACGTGTACGGCTTTCCGATCAACGGCAACATCCAACTCCTGTTCTACCGCAAGGATCTGTTCGAACAACACAACCTGCAACCGCCTACGACCTGGGCCGACGTCGAGAAGGCCGCGGAGGTCCTCAACGATCCTCCCAACGTCTACGGTTTCGTCACCCGGACGGCGCCCCCGAACTACAACTTCCAGGCCTGGCTGCACAGTTACGGTGGATCGATCATCAGCCTCGATCCCAGCTCCGGCACCTGGTCTGTGAACATCGATCAGCCGGCCGCCAAGCAAGCCCTCGACGAGTGGCTGAAGCTCACGTGGACCTACGGCCCGCCCAACTACGCCAACATGGGACAGAGCGACGAGATCGCGTTGATGGCGAGCGGGCACCTGGCGATGTTCATCTCGGCGTCGGCGGCGGAGAGCAACTTCATCAACCCCGACACGTCCAGCGTCGTGGGCAAAGTGGGCGCGGCGGTCACGCCCGGAACCTCGTCCGACACCCGGTCGCCGACCTCCGGCATCTGGGTCATGGGCATCCCGCACAACCTGCCCGACACGAACAAGATGGCCGCCGCGAAGTTCCTGGAGTGGGCCATGACCAAGGACGCGGAGATGGCATACGCCCAGGCTGGCGGCGTCCCCGTCCGGCAGGACGTCTACGAGCAGCTCGCTCAGGACCAGCAGTACGGCTGGTGGATGCAGGCCGTGGCTGACAGCACGCCCTACATCAAGGCCCAGGTCCGCATCAAGGAGACCCCGCAGATCCTCAGCGTGATCGACCGCGTGCTGGGCCAGGCCGTGATCAAGAAGATGACGGCGGACGAGGCCCTGCAGCAGGCGGCGACCGAGATCCACGACATCATGGTCAAGGGCGGCTATGACGTCGCCCCCCTCGCCGGACAGTAGGCGCACGTCGGCGTTGGGAGCCGATTCCGGCTCCCAACGCCCCGCACGCGGAAGCAGGAGGCAGGGTGAGCAAGGCGACCGGAAGACCCGAGGCCGGCGCCCCAACGGTGGGCGTTCGGCGCGGCCGCGGAATCGGCTGGCTCCTCGACGCGGGGTTCAAGTACTGGGCCCTGGCGCCCGCGCTGCTCATCCTCGCGTTGCTGACGCTCTATCCAGCGGTGCAACTGATCCGCATGAGCTTCTCGGAGGTCGGTTACGCACGCGGGCACATCGCCTGGAGCGGCGCGGGCCTGAGCAACTTCCGGCAGATCCTGGGTGACGCCACGGCGATGGTGTCCTTCCGCAACACGATCGAGTTCGTGGCCATCACGGTGGCGTGCGAAACCGTCTTGGGACTGGTGCTCGCGCTGGCGGTCAGTGAATCGCGCCGGCTCTCCGGCTTCTACCGCACGGTCCTCATGCTGCCCGTCCTCATCCCGCCGATCGGGATCGGCGCGATGTGGCTCATGATGTACGACTTCAACTACGGCTTCATCGACCAGGTGCTCAGCGCGCTCCGGCTGGGACCGCAGCCGTGGCTGGCCACCACCCGGCTCGCCTTCCCGTCGATCCTCGTCGTCGACATCTGGCACTGGACGAGCTTCCTTTTCCTGATCATCCTCGCCGGACTGGAGTCGCTGCCACAGGACATCAACGAGGCCGCTCAGATCGACGGTGCGGGGGCCTTCCAGCGCCTATGGCACATCACGCTCCCGCTGTTGCGGCCGACCATCGCGGTCGCCGCGATGCTGCGCACGATCTTCGCATTCAAGATCTTCGACGAGATCTATCTCCTGACCAACGGCGGTCCCGGCGACAGCACCCAGGTGATCACCCCCTACATCCAGCAGGTGTTCTTCATCCAGGGCAGGATGGGCTACGCGGCCGCTCTGGCCGTCGTGACGGCCCTCCTCATCACGATCTTCGTGCTGGTCTATCAGCGCGTCGACCGCGCGCTCTCCGGGCAAGCGTGAGCGGGATGCGGCGCACAGTCACCCCCTACACGGTGATCAGGACGGCGGTGCTGATCCTGGCGGTCCTCGGAACGCTGCTACCCGTCTTGGTGACGCTATCGACCTCGTTCAAGCTGCCGCGAAACATCATCGGCGGCCAATGGTTGGTGCGGCCGACCATCCAGAACTACGCAGACCTCTTCACCGGCTCGGGCAACTTCGTCAGGCTCACGATCAACAGCCTCGTCGCGAGCCTCGGAAGCACGCTGATCATCGTGGTCGTGGCGTCGCTCGCCGCGTACAGCCTCACGCGCTTCCGCTGGCCGCGGGCGTGGACGCTGGTCGTGATCGCGCTGCTCCTGTTCGTGCAGATGCTTCCACCCATCGTGTTCGTCGGACCCTTCTACCTGATCTCGCGGGCCATCGGGATCTACGACACGCCGCTCGCGCTGATCATGGCGTACATGGTGCTGAACCTGCCGCTCGCCGTGTTCATCCTCCGCAACTTCTTCGCTGACGTTCCCCAGGAGCTCGAGGACGCCGCCGCGGTCGACGGCGCGACGAGGATGGGGACCTTCACGCGCATCGTGCTGCCCATCACGACCCCGGGCATCGCCGCTACCGCGATCCTCACGTTCCTCTTCGCCTGGAACGACTTCCTGTTCGCGCTGACCCTCACCACCACCCCGAACGGGATGACCATCCCGGTAGGCGTGGCGAACTTCGCCCAGAACTACCAGATCCTCTACGGCAATCTCACCTCCTCCGCCATCTACGCCGCGGTTCCTGCGATCGTCCTGGTCGTGTTCGCCCAGCGCTACATCACCAAGGGCCTCGCGCTAGGGGCGGTCAAAGGGTGAGCGCGTGGCCGGCGTGGTGCCCGTAGCAGCGAACCGAGGACGAGGCACGCGAGAGGCGAAGGAGACGCTCATGACACGAACGACGAACCTGGCGGCCACTCGTAGCGTCGGACGCACGCCCCCGCGTCGCCGGCCCGGAGGCCCGGGCCGCGACCCACGACCATGTGAGCTCCAGGCGGTACGCGCGTGAGTGGCGAGGCACGCGGGGGCCCACCCAACGTGCTGGTGATCCTCGCCGACCAGCTCCGCCGCGACGCGCTGGGCACGTACGGCGACCCCAACATCGCCACACCCGCCATCGATGCGCTCGCGCGGCGGGGCGTGCGTTTCCAGCACGCCTGCGCCACCTCACCCATCTGCGTTCCCTTCCGCTTCTCGTTCATGACCGGCCTCCACGCGCACACGCGACAGGTGGCGGCGATCGAGTGGCGCATGTCGCCCGCGGAGTGGACCCTGGCCGATGCCTTCCGCGATACCGGATATCAGACGATGTACATCGGCAAATGGCACCTGTCGGGCGGACACGGCGGCGCGCCGTGGGCAACGCGGCGCCTGGTGAACCTCACGCCGATCCCTCGCGCCTACCGCGGCAGTTGGGACGTCTGGCGGGGCTTCGAGTTGCGCAATGACCCCTTCGACACGCACTACTTCGCCGACGACGATCCGCGTCCGCGCAAACTCGAGGGCTACCAGACCGATGCACTCACCGACCTCACGATGAAGACGCTGCGCGAGGAGCGGGACACCGGCCGGCCCTTCTTCTGCATCTTGTCGGTGGAGCCACCGCACCCCCCGTTCGTCGTGAAGCCAGAGGACGCGAGGCGATGGGAGGACCGCGCCCTCCAGCTCCCATCGAACTTCGCCCCATGCGACGAGACGCACGAGGCGGCCCTGCTCCGCGACCGGCGCATGTACTACGCGGCCACCGAGAACCTCGATGCCAACGTAGGGCGGCTGCTCGCCTTCCTGGCTGCCGAAGGCTTGCGGGAGTCGACGGTGGTCGTGTTCCTGTCCGACCACGGCGAGCTCGGTGGCAGCCACGGCCTGGAGGAGAAGCAGTACCCGTACGAGGAATCCGTCGGCATCCCGCTGATCGTTGCGGATCCCCGGCGGGAAGACCGGCATGGCGCCAGCGAGCTCGCGCCGACCTGCACCGAGGACCTCTTCCCCACCCTGCTCGGCCTGGCCGGCGCCCATCCACCGGCCGGCGCCGGCCTCGACCTGGGGCCGATCCTGCGCGGGGAACGGACCACCTTGCCACGCGACGGCATCCTGCTCGAGTTCTCCACGGAGCTGCGACCGGACCAACCGTTCTTCCGCGGCGGATGGCGGGCGCTGCGCACCGAACGCTACAAGTACGCGCTCGCGCAAGATGTGGGCGGCGTGCGCCCATGGTTGCTGTTCGACGTCCTCGAGGATCCCTGCGAGCGCACCAACCTGATCGACGATCCCGGGGCCGGCCGCGTCGCGAGCGCGATGCGCGCAGCGCTCGTGGCGCGCTTGGCCGACACGGGCGACAGCCAGTTCCTCGCGCACCTCCGAGGAGGGGCATGATGGCGGCGGACCCGACCGGTTACGACCCCGACCGCCTGAGCTTTCCGCTCCCCCGTGAAAGGCCGCGGGAAGGGGGCGGGCGCCCCAACATCGTCGTCTTCCTGACCGATCAACAGCGTTGGGACACCGTCGGGGCGTACGGCAATCCCCTCGGTCTGACGCCGAACTTCGACCGCGCCGCTGCGCGTGGGACGCTGGTCGAAAGGTCGTTCACGGTCCAGCCGGTGTGCGGCCCCTCACGCGCGTGCCTGCAGACCGGACGCTACGCGACCCAGAGCGGCAGCTTTCGCAACGGGCTGCCGTTGCGCACCGGTGTACGCACGCTCGCGACGGATCTGCGAGCTGCGGGTTACCGTACCGCCTACGTCGGAAAGTGGCACCTGGCGTCGCGCGATCCCGTGCCGCAGCCGGAGCGGGGCGGCTACGACACGTGGCTCGCCGCCAACAAGCTGGAGTTCACCTCCGATGCGTACCACACCGTCGTGTTCGACGATGAGAACCACCCGGTGAAGCTCCCCGGCTACCGCGTCGACGCCCTCACCGACGCCGCCATCCGCATCCTCGACGATCACCGGCGCGAGCCGCTCTTCCTCTTCTTGTCGCATCTCGAACCCCACCACCAGAACCACGTCGACGCCTACCCCGCCCCGCACGGATATGAGCACCGCTTCGGCGGCAGCTGGACCCCACCGGATCTCGCGGCGTTGGGAGGCTCGAGCGCCCGCCACCTGCCCGGTTACCTGGGCATGATCAAGCGCCTGGACGAGGCATTCGGACGTTTGCTGGACGCTCTGGAGAGCCTCGGCCTCGCCGACGACACGGTGGTGTTGTTCACCTCCGACCACGGCAATCACTTCAAGACCCGCAATAGCGAGTACAAGCGTTCGGGGCACGACGTGTCGCTGCGCGTGCCGACACTCGTCGTCGGTCCGGGTTTCGAGGGCGGTCATCGCGTTCGCGAGATCGTGTCGATCCTCGACCTGCACGCGACCCTGCTCGACGCGGCAGGGCTGAGCGCGCGGGACGTCGCCGGCCGGTCCATCCGCCCCTTGCTCCTTCCGGGCGCTCACGCGTGGCCCGATGAGCTCTTCTATCAGGTCAGCGAGAGCGAGGTGGGGCGCGGTATCAGGACGGAACGCTGGAAGTACGGTGTCACCGCGCCGGACGCCGACCCATGGGAAGACGCCCACGCCGGCCGCTACGTCGAGACCTATCTCTACGACCTCGCGTACGACCCCTACGAGCTCGACAACCTCATCGGCCAGGCCTCTCACGTGGGCGTGGCGGACGCGATGCGTGCCCGCCTGACGCGCGCGATGGCAGCGGCCGGAGAGCCGCCCGCGACCATCGAGCCGGCACCGAGGCGACCGCGCTATGAGCAACGGCAGGTACTGCCGGGCGAGGAGCGGTCGTGAGCGCCGGGGTCCTATGGGGCGATCTCCACAGTCACTGCAACGTCAGCTACGGCTGGGGCAGCGTGCGTCGGGCGCTGGCGGTCGCGCGGCAGCAGCTCGACTTCGTGAGCCTCACGGGCCACGCGAGCTGGCCCGACATGCCGACCGACCGCGAACGCTACGGCGAGATCATCCGCTACCACCAGGAGGGGTTCGAGCGCCTGCGTACGAAGTGGGCCGGCTTCACGGCGCAGCTCGAGGCGGCGAACGAGGAGGGCGCCTTCGTGACGTTCCCGGGCTTCGAGTGGCACTCCATCGCCTACGGCGACCGCCACGTGCTGCTGAAGGGCCCGGCACACGATCCGGTCGAGGGCGACGACCCGGCTGCGCTGTACGCCGGGTTGCCGGCCGGGGCAGCCATGATGATCCCCCACCACGTGGGCTACGGGCCGGCCGCGCGCGGCCTGGACTGGGAGCACTTCGACGAGCGGCACTCGCCCGTCGTGGAGATGGTCTCCAGCCACGGCTCCTCGGAGGCCGACGGCGCGCCCCGCCCCGTCTACCACACCATGGGCCCGCGCGTGCACGCCGGCACCGTCGCGGCCGGCCTGGAAGCCGGGCATCGATTCGGTCTGATCGGCAGCACGGATCATCACGGTGGCTACCCCGGACACTTCGGCGCAGGACGCGCCGCCGTTTTCGCGACGTCGGCGACGCGCGAGGCGATCTGGTCGGCCCTCCTGAAGCGGCGCTGCTACGCGGTGACCGGCGACAAGATCGGACTGGACCTGACGGTGAACGGCGAGTCCATGGGCGGGGCCGCGCCGGCCGCACGGCGACGAGTCGTGCGCGCCAGCGTGCGCGGTCGTGACCGGCTCGACCGGGTCGAGGTGTTCCGCAACGGGCGCCCGATCTGGGCGCGGCTCCTGGCGCCGGCCGAAGCGGAGTCCGAGGACGATCGATGGCTGCTGCGGCTGGAGTGGGGCTGGGGGGAGAGGGGCGCGGCGTACGCATGGAACGGGGCGCTGCGCCTAGGCGGCGGTGAGATCGTGGACGTGGAGCCGGCGTTCCGTGGCAACGACATGCTCGACCCCCGCGACGATGACGCCGGCATGTCGGAGGACGACGTCCCGCACGAGATCCTCGAGGCCGGGCCCGAACGGGTGCGGTGGCGCTCCACGACCTATGGCAACCCGCATCCGAGCGTGGCCGCCACCAGCGCGCTCATCCTCGAGATCGCCGCCGGCCGCGACGCGCGTATCGACCTGGACGTCAACGGCATGCGAGGGAGCTACCGCCTCGGCGATCTTCGGCACGGTTCCCGACGGCTGTCGACCAGGCGGTGGTTGGAGCCGGCCCTTCACGTGCACCGTCCCGTCGCGGCCGTCGAGCACGAGCTCACGCTCGAGCTCGACGACGAGGGGCCGGCCGGCGAGGCCGACTGGTACCTGTTGCGCGTGGGCCAGGCGAACGGGCAGTGGGCGTGGTCGAGCCCGATCTGGGTCCCCGCGTGAACCGCGACGCCGAACGCGACGCACCGTCGCGGAGCACGGCACGTCCGAACGTTCTGCTCATGACGGCGGACCAGCTCCGCTTCGACTGCCTAGGCGCGGCCGGAAACCCGTTGCTCCAGACGCCCCACCTCGACGCGCTGGCCGCGAGCGGCATCCGCTTTGCCAACGCCTACACGCCAGCCACGATCTGCGTGCCGGCGCGCCAATCCATCCTCACCGGCCAGGCCCCAACCGCCCACGGCGCGATGAGCGTGCGCTCGGCCATCCCGGAAGGACGCGACACGCTGGTGAGGCGGCTGCGAGACAGCGGCTACCGAACCGCGGGTTTCGGCAAGATGCACTTCTGGCCCGTCTACGCCGACTACGGCCTGGATCATCTGGAGCTTGCGGAGCAGGACGGACCCGGTTGGCAGGTGGACGACTATCACGCCCGGTTCTTGGCGGACCGTGGCCGTGTCGATCAGTGGGATCTGTGGGATCAGCAGGAGGCCTATCGCCGTGAGGCCCCGTCGAGCTACTGGGAAAGTTACGGTGCGGCGCCCTCCGAGTTGCCCGAGGAGCTTTACCACAGTACCTGGATCGCGGACCGCACCATCGCCTGGCTCGAGTCGCTCAACGGGAGAACGCCGTTCTTCGCGTGGGCGTCGTTCATCAAGCCTCACCACCCCTTCGATCCGCCGCGCCCGTACGACACGCTCTATGCACCCGACGAGGTGCCCCTGCCGCCGCGCGAGGAGTTGTGGCGCCACAAACCGCTGCTCACCTCGCTGGGCGATCCGCGGGTCGGTTACTTCGACACCCGCGCCATGCGCGACTCCGACCTCCGCCGGGTCGCCGCCCTGTACTACGGCGTGACCACGCACCTCGATCGGCAGGTGGGTCGCATCCTCGCGGCGCTCGACCGGTCGGGGTTGGCCGAGACCACTACGGTGATCTTCACGTCCGACCACGGCGACTACCTAGGGCAGTACGGGCTGTTCCTGAAACACCCGAACGTGCCGTACGACGCGCTCGCGCGCGTCCCCTTGGTGGTGCGCTCGCCATCCACGCCCATCGCACACGCCGGCAGTGTGTCCGAGGCGCTGGTGTCGACCATGGACCTGCTGCCCACCGGCCTGACGCAGGCGGCGCTCGACCTCCCCGACTACGTCCAGGGACGTGACCTGAGCGCCTTGCTCCAGGACCCCCACACGCCCTTCGCGGACCCGGTGTTCGTGGAGTCCGGCCCGTACCGTGCCGTGCGCACCCCGCGCTACAAGTTCATCCACTGCGCGGGGACGGCGACCGGGGAGCTCTACGACGTGCTGGCGGATCCTTACGAGACGACCGATCTCGCACCTCAGAGACCCGCGATCGTCGAGGAGCATCGCCGCCTACTGCTGGACTGGGCGGTTCGTTGCGCGTGGGACCGCTATCGGCACGACACTTGGGAGCTGGCGTGATGCGGGTGCGGCGGTGAGGCCGCCGGGAGGCGGCACGGGCGCGCCGTGATCAGGATCGCCGCGATCGGCTGCGGGGACATCGCCCGGCGCGCCCGACTGCCGGCGTTGCAGGCACTCGCCGGCGACGCCGAGCTCGTTGCGGTGGCGGGCCGAAACGAGGGGCGTCTGCGCGCGTGCGCCGACGCGTTCGGCGTAAGGCGGACGTACCGCGATACCCACGAGCTGCTGGCGCAACCCGACGTCGATGCCGTGCTCATACTCACCCCACCCGCGACGCACGCGAGCCTGGCGATCGACGCCCTCGCAGCTGGCAAGCACGTGCTGCTGGAGAAGCCCATGACCCGCACGCTGCCAGAGGCGCAGGGCCTCCTCGACGCGACCCGGCGCCACGGGCGGGTCGTCGCGCCGCTGCCCGACGTCGCCTCGCCCGAGCACGCGTTGGTCGCGTCGCTGCTCGAAGCAGGGGCGGTGGGTGAGGTGACGAGCGTGGAGAGCCATCGCGGCCACCGCGGCCCCACGCACGCCGGCTGGTTCTACCGCAGTGAGGTCGCCGGCGGGGGCGTGCTCTTCGACCTCGGAGTGTACGCCCTGACCGAGGTGGCGTCGCTGTTCGGGCCCGCCGAACGGCTGGCGGCATTGTGCGGCACACGCTTCGCGCAGCGAACGCTCGACGATGGCACGGCCGTCGAAGCCGACGTCGAGGACGTTGCGCTGGTCGACCTGTGGCTCGCGCGCGGCATCGCCGCGACGGTCCACGCCAGCTGGAACGGCTACCAGACCCACCACGAGACCCGCACCCGCACCACGGTTCTCGGTCGCGAGGGCATGCTCGCCTACGGCGGTTTCGGCCGGGTGTTCCTGCACCGCGGCGACGGGCGATATCCAACCGGCGGTCTGGCCGCACGGGTCGACGGGGTCGAGGGGCGGGCCTACCCGTGGGGCGCCGGCGAGGCACCGGCGATCGCGATGCTGCGCCGCTTCTGTGCCCGCATCGCACGAGCGGACACCGACGCGACCCCTGTTGCGCGGCAGGTGCACGTGATGGAGCAGATGCTGGCCGCCTACTCCGCCTGCGCCTCCGGCGAGACGAGGGCGTTGCACACACGCTACTAGCCGGGATCCCGCCGGCCCCTTCTGCCATGGCGGCGCGAGCGCTCGCTTCGCCTCCCTCAGCCGTCCCGGCCGTGCGCGGCCGCGCGCGACCGGCGACAGACGCCGCGAGGAGGCCAGCGTGGAACGGACGCACGCGTTCGTCGCAGGACCCGCGAGACCACCGCGCCGCCGTACCCTTGGGCATGGACGAATCCGATCCGATCGGCACGGTCGACCTCGATGCGCCCGAGGTCCGGGAACGGCTCTCCGCCGATGCGTTCCGCGTGTTGCGCTCTGCGGCCACGGAACGACCCGGCTCCAGCCCCCTCAACGCGGAGTGGCGCCCGGGCACGTACGTGTGCGCAGCGTGCGGGAACCCGCTGTTCCGCGGCGACGTGAAGTTCGATGCCCACTGCGGCTGGCCGTCGTTCTCGCAGGCCCTTCCCGGCGCCTTCGAGACGTCCACGGACTTCGACATCGGGTACGCGCGCACCGAATACCACTGCGCCAACTGCGGCGGGCATCACGGCCACGTGTTCGAAGATGGGCCAGAGCCGACGGGGTTGCGCTACTGCAGCAACGGCGTCGCGCTGAGGTTCGTGCCGGACGACGACTGATCCGCACAGCACGGTGCCCCGCACCCCCGAGCCCGCCCCCGGTGCGCTCGCGTCACGACGGCAGCGGCAGATCGGTCATCGGCAGGAGGCGGGAGTCCTCGATCGCAGCCGTGCGGTGGCCCAGGATCGCGAGGTAGTCCTCGCGGGTCGCGAAGGCGAGGAAGGATTCGACGCTGGCCTGCCGCACCAGCATCACGAGATCCCACCGCTCGTGCTCGGGGCCGATCAGGAACCGACCTCCGGCTCCGAGGAACGTGAGATCCCCTCCCGTCTCCCGCAGCAACGGGAGGGTGTGGCGGACGTAGCGGTCGAACGCCGCGGCCCCGCTGATGGGCGTCGCCGGCGCCAGCTCGGGGTGGGCCGCGTAGTCCGCGACGTCGCGCAAGCGCAGCAGGTTCAGCATGACGACGCTTCCCTCGATGCGGCGTTCGATGAACGCGCGGCCAGCGTGGTGCGACGGCTCGAGATGGCGGACGGGTGTCGGTGGGATCATGGCGCCTCCTCAGGGTAGTGGAACACCTTCTCGAGCGGCACGCCGAAGGCGCGCGCGATCCTGAACGCGACCTCGAGTGAGGGCGAGTACGCGCCCTTCTCGATCGCGAGGATGCTCTGCCGCGTCATGCCGACGCGGTCGGCGAGTTCGGCCTGCGTCATCTCCCCGGAAGCGAAGCGCAGCGCACGGATGTCGTTGGTGACCCTCGTGGGCCGCGCCACGATCAGAGACCGCGACGGTACGCGACCAGCCTCAGCGCCGCCGCCGCGAGCCCCCCGAGCGCGAACGCGGCGAACGGGGCGTTGGCGACCCAGGAGTTCGGCGCTTCCACCAGGACGAGGACCAAGACCCCGAGCATCAGCGCGTTCGAGACGTGGAAGTTGATCGCACGGCCCGAGGTATAGAGTCATTGACACGATGTCAACCTTCCTATACAGGTGCCGCGGGCCGATGGCTCCGTCGTGAGCCGTTGAACGGCGATAGGCGGGCACGCTGCGCCGGACCGGCAGGGCACGTGTCGGGCACGATGCGCCACCGCGGGTACATTGAGCCATGAACCGAGCGACTGGCGTCACCCGGCGGCCTCTCCCGATGATCGTCGGCACCGCACGCAACGGCGCGACCCGCGCCAGGAACGCCATCTCCGACCTGCTTCCGGGCGAGCGGCCGGCTTGGCTCGTGGTCGAGCTGAGCGGGAGCTACCCGCCCCGCCTCCGAAGACGACGGCTCGTCTCCCCTGCCAACCTGCTCCCCGTCGTACGGCCCACCTCGCAGGAGGAGCTGGCCGAGCAGGTGACCGCTCTAGCGGGCGCTCCGTGGCTTCGCGGCGTACTGCTTCGCTTCGGGGACCTCCACATCGACCTGGTGACAGCCTACGCGGTGCGCCGTCAGGTCGCACGGCTGCAATCCGCCGGCAAACGCGTGGTGGCGTGGGCGAGCGAGCTGGACATCGCGAGCTACTACCTCGCGTCCGCCGCCGACGAGGTAGTCGCTCCCGAGAGCGCCACCGTCCAGGTGCACGGCCTTGCGATGAGCACCCTGTTCATGGCGGACGCGCTGTCGCGCCTTGGGGTTCGGTTCGAGAAGCTGGCCATCCGGGAGTTCAAGAACTCCGGCGACGAGCTGGCGCGCGATGCGATGAGCGACGCACAACGCCTGCAGTACGACGCCATGCTCGACAGCATGGAGCGCACCTGGGTCGGCGCCGTCGCCTCCGGGCGCCAGCGCAGCCCAGAGGAGGTGCGTGGCTGGATCGACCGCGGCGTCACCTCCGCGGAGGAGGCCCGCGGCCTCGGGATGATCGACCGCCTTGGGTACGAGGACGAGGTCGCGGGCGACGGGTACAAGACCGTGGCCGAGGGAAGGCGCTTCTTGCACCGCCGCACCAGACCGGCCTCGTCCGACCGCGTCGCGGTGGTGTCCCTCGAGGGCAATATCGTGACGGGTGCGTCGCGCCGCAGCCCGGTGCCGCTGCCGCTGTTCGGCGACGCCACGGCCGGCAGCGAGACGCTCGTTCGGGCGCTGAGAGCGGCCGGCAACGACCCCAGGAGCGCCGCCGTCGTCTTCCGCGTAGACTCGGGCGGGGGCTCCGCGCTCGCCAGCGACCTCATCGGTCGTGAGGTGAGCCGCATCGCTCAGCGCAAGCCGGTCGTGGCGGTCATGGGGCGGCTGGCCGCGAGCGGCGGTTACTACGTGCTCACCCACGCCACCCGCGTGTTGGCGGCGCCCACCACCCTCACGGGTTCCATCGGCGTGCTGGCCGGCAAGTTCGTGTTGGAGGCCCTCTACTCCCGCAACGGCATCCATCCCGAGACGCTCGCGCGCGGTCGCTACGCGGCCATGCACGGTGTCGCGCACGGCTGGGACGACGCCGAACGCGCGCTGGTCGAACGCTCCATCCATGAGATCTACGAAAGGTTCGTCACGCGCGTTGCCGACGGACGGCGCCTCGCGCGCGAGCGTGTATACGAGATCGGCCGCGGCCGCATCTGGACCGGCGCCGATGCGCTCGAGCTCGGCCTGATCGACGAGCTCGGCGACGTGAGCAGCGCGCTCGCTCGCGCGCGCGAGCTCGCCGGCCTGCCCGCCGACGCACCAGCGTGGAACGTGCGCGCGCCGCAGCGGCTGACGCTCCCGGACGGTCAGCCCGCCGCCCTGGTCGGCGGCGCCGCAGCGCTGCTGCGCGAGCGCGTGTGGCTCATGCATCCCGACGTCATGCGCGTCGCGTGAGTGCGCGGCGGGGATCGTTGGGCCGCGGCCCCTCGCCCGTGCGCGCGTTGGCACGGGCACGGCGAGCGGCACTCCGAGGTTGCGCATCGACCCTCGCCCGTGCGCGCGTTGGCACGGGAGTTGCAGCCGGCGCTCGCACGGCGCGCGGCGTGGTCGATCACCCGGCGATCGTCACCGTTACATCGGGGCATCCATGGAACCGCGCGAGACCCTGTGCCTGCGTTTCGAGGGCGCGACGAACGGCGCGCGACAACGTGGTGAACGGTTCGACGCGCACCTCGAGGCGCGACGCCCGACGCTCGTTGGACCACGTCCCCGCGGCGCGTCCGTCGACCAGTACGACGGGCGCCACCCATCCCTGCTTGCGGTAGACATCGCCCTTGTGGCGGTCGGGCACGAACGCGTCGCGGTTCTCGTGACCGAGGAGGTAGGCGTCGAAGTACGGCAATAGGCGCACGTGGGGGCGCGCCAGGTCCGCACTGCGCAGAAGGGCGAGGTCCTCGGCGAACAGCCAGGCGCTGGTCCCCTCCACGTCGACGGGCGCCAGGTCGCGCGCGGCGCGGCCCCATACGGCCCGCGCGTCGGACAGGCGGACGCCGGTCCAGGCCGCGAAATCGCGCGCCGTCGCGGGCCCGAACGCCCGAAGGTAGCGTCGCAGGAGAAGGTCCTCGGCCTCGCGCGGTCCCACGTCGGTCCACCCCGGAACCCAGGCGTCCGCCCGCACGAACGTAGGTTCGTTGTCGCGCGGCGGGCCGTAGCATACGACGCCCACCGCACCGACCAGGTGCAGCAGGTAGTGGGCCGGCGTGTCGATGGGGCCGATGCGAACCGTGGCGACGTGGCGCGTGCTGCCCCATCCTCCGCCGACCCTGCGGCCGCGTGCCGCGCGCAGCGAGCGGGCCACCCGATCGGCCAGCTCCCCGCGCGTGACCGGCGCGTCCATCGCGGCGAGCGAAGCATCGAGCGCCCGATGCAGCGCGCGCTCGGGCACTCCCCTGTTGAGCATCCAGCGGATCTCCTTCTTGGCGCGCCCGGCCGTGCCGCGCACGAACAAGGCAAGCTCCGCCGAGGGAACGAGATGCAGTGTCCTGCGCATGCAGTTGGCCTTGGCGATCGCTCGCCGTTGCCACAGCGCCTCGCTGACGTGGCGCGCCGTGAAGGACTCGACGCGGGCCGCGAGCGACGCGGCTGCCGCAGACTCCAGCTGCGCCTGCGCGCCCGCCATGTCGGCGAGCACCTCCAGGGCGGAGCCCGCCGGTGCCGGCCGGACGAGCCGTTGCCGCTGCATGCGGAACGCCAGGACCCGCGGCCAGGAAATTCCTTCTGGCGCGCGACCGGCCTTGGGCGCTGGAATCGTCACATCAGGAGTATCGCGGGGGCCCCGTCCCGGGTCAACCCGGTCGGCTCGCGCCCCGCTACCGGTCCGGGCTACCGGAGGTGACCCCGCCAGGTTGCCGGAACGTCCGAGCCGTACGCGATATCGCCCGCACCGAGGAATGCGCCCAGAGAGCGGATCTCGTCGGCCAACCTCCGAGCGACCTCCCCGTCCGACGGCGCGTCGGGCTCGGCGTGCACGGCACGCACGGTGAGCCTGTCCCGGTCCCGGTCGAACACGGGGTCGATCCTGCCGATGAGGGCGTCTCCCCACAGGATCGGGAGCGCGAAGGCGCCATGCTTGCGCTTGTTCGCGGGCAGGAACTGCTCGTGTACGTACGCGAAGTCGAACAGCCGGGTCGTGCGGCGTCGATCCGAGGTGAGGTTGTCGAACGGCGGGAGGAGAGACATTCGGGGCCGCCAGTCGCCTTGCTCCAGCGAATCGAGCAGATCGAGGTCGTCTGCGTGGACGTAGCGCTGGTCTCGCGGTGAGAAGCCTGTGACGTGCACCCGGTAGATCGCGCGCTCCCGAGCGAGGGCGGCCAGGGCGCCGCCGAGGTCCTGGTACCGGCCCCGCACGAAGTAGAGGTGGATCTCGGATGGCGTGGCCGTGCCCAACGCACGGATCGCGCGTTGCGCGGCGGCACGCTCCACCTCGTCTTGCGGCAACGCGTGCCGCTCGACCCAGCTGGGGAGGAAAGGCTCGGTCAGTCCCCAAACGTTCCGGTTCACCTGGCGAGCGACCACCATCACCTCGCCACGCATGTGCAGATGGTGCAGCACCTTCGCGACCTCGCTGCCCGAGCTCCATCCGTCCGCGCTTCGTGCGCCGCGCTCATGTCCCTCGAACTGATCGACCCGACGGGGCCCGGACGCCAGGACCGCGAGCACGCGTTCGCGCAAGGCGCCGTGCTGCGCCAGGAACGCGCGGGCCTCGTCTCGTTGTGATCCCCACGAAGACGTCAACGATCCGGGATAGCGCCGCATCAGCCCGCTGAACAGCGGGTAGTCCTCGGTGAGCACGAGCGACGCGATCGGTAGCCAGTGCAAGAACAGTCGACGGTCGTCCCACATCAACCGCTCGAGGTCCGCCGCCGCCACGTCGCCGACCCTGGCCCGGAGCGCCAGGACATGGGACGGGGCCACGCCGGAAGCTGGGTCCCACTGCACGAAGGCGAGGTCGCGCACGAGGGCCACGATGTCCGCGCCGGTAGCCCTCGCCGGCTTCGGGCCCGCGAGGTGCTGCTTCACGAGAGCCAAGCGCCGCACGGCTCGGAGGCTCGCCGTGACGCTAGGCGCCGTGGGAGGGGAGGCGCTCATGGCATGCGCTCGGAGCGTGCGGCCGCCCCCACGCGGCGCAGGGCGGCTCGCTCGCGTCCTCCGCCTGGGTCCCTAAGGCGTGCCGTGGCTACCGTTACTCCCACCGCCGGGCGTCTGCGCATTCCGGCGCGCGCCACCTCAGGCCGTGGAGCGCCTGAGGTACATCGCCACGCCGACGAGGATGATGACGACGGCGCCCATCAGGCCCCAGTCGAGCCCGAAGAGGAACACGGCCGTCACCAGCAGGAGGATGGCGCCGGAGAGGCCGCGCGAGGTGACCTCGCGATCGATCCCGCCGGCGGCTTGGTAGGCACGGTAGGCGGCGGCGAGGGCGGTGGCCGCCGGGATGAGGATGAACAAGGCCCACCAGTTGTCGAGTCGTATGCCGAGACCGGCGCGGCCCAACAGCAGGGCGACCCCGACGACGATGAGGATCAGGGCCGTGGTGGTGGAGGAACGCTCGCGGTGCCGGCGCCGTTCCACCCCGTCCGAGGGCGGATCCAGCGGCTTGTCGTGGTCGCTCATGACGCTCCCGTCGCGCCCGGTTCCGGGCGGCTTTGCGGCGAACGGATGCCGTCGCTGACGCGATGGTAGCACGTGACGACCAGCGCCAGCGAGGTGGGAAATGGGTCACGACCGCGCGGGTGCGGCGCGCGTTAAGGTACCGCCGTGAAGCGATGGACGCTGCCGCTAGCCGCGCTATGCGCCTTCGTCCTCGGCGGGCCCGTCCGGGCCGTCGCGCCGATGGACGGGTCCACCGCCCACGGCATCATGACCGACCAGATCATGGCGGTCCTCGGCGCCCAGCCGGTGAACTGCGTCGATTTGCCCATCGATCTCGGCGCGACGGACAGCCAGGCGACGTGCGCGCGCGTGCCGGGGTCGATGTTCGGGTTCTTCCGGGAGGCGGTGCACGGCCGCATGTACGAGTACCTCTGGCGCAAGACGGTGCTCGTCCTCCACGATTGGGCCGCGGCGGGAGACGTTCTGCGGGTCGACTACGTGGTGGACCGCGGCGTGTTCTCCGTGGAGCGGGAGCGGGTCGACGGGCGCGTGTACGCGGTGTTCCTCTTCCAGGCCCAACGAACGGCGGCGGCGGCCGGTGGCGTGAGGTAAGGCGCTCGCTCCACACGGGCGCGCGCCCTCGCGCCGGGCCGCCGTGGGGGCGTGCGGGTCGCGCCCTCAACGACGCCACCCGCGGGCCGCGCTGGTACGTGGTGCGGTGCTGCGGCCCCCAGCCCGCGCGGGCGTAGCCCGCGCCGCCGGGCCGCGTGCGGAGCGTCGTGGCATCATGCATCCGTGCCTCCTCGCCGACCGGTGCGCGCCGCCGAGCAACGGCTGATCCTCGAGCCGCGCCCGCCCGCGGGCCGACTCGCGCTCGTGGCGGACATCCATGGCAATCTTCCGGCGCTCGACGCCGTCGTGCGCGCGCTCGCCGACGAGGGCCTGGGCGACGTCCTGTGCCTCGGCGACGTCGCGGCCACGGGTCCGCATCCACACGAGGTCCTCGAGCGCCTGCGGGAGCTCGGCTGGCCGACGGTGCTCGGCAATGCCGACGCGTGGCTGCTCGAGCCCGACTCCCCCGAGGGCGAGCCGACCGAGCCCGGGCCACCCGACGCCGACGATCCCTTCAGGCAGCAGGTGCGCGACCTCGACCTTTGGTGCGCCGAGCGCCTCGACCCCGAGGACCGCGCCTTCCTCGCCGGCTTGCCGGCGACCGTGCAGGTCGTGCTCGGTCCGGCATGGCGCCTGCTCGGCTTCCATGGCTCCCCACGCTCGATGCATGAGGTGTTGCAGGCGACGACACCCGAGGAGGTGCTCGATCGCGCGCTCCAGGGCAACGACGCCAACGTGCTCGCCGGCGGACACTCGCACCAGGTGCTCCTGCGGCGCCACCGCGACCGCCTCCTGCTCAACCCCGGAAGCGTCGGCATCCCGTTCGAGCGCATGCGCAACGAGCGCCTGACCCGGACGCCCGCCCGCGCGGAGCTCGCCGTGCTGACGTGGAGCGAGAGCACGATCGACGTCGCGTTCCGTCAGGTTGCGCTCGACAACGGCCTCATCGCCGCCGCGTACGAGGAGTCGGGCATGCCCCATGCCGACGTGTTCACGGCGGGCCGGCGCGGCGAGCCGTCGGGCTGACGCTGGGCCCCTCGTGGCGAGCGGGGCGCGGGGCGGAGTCGCGGCTCCGGCGCGTCTTCGGCGGCAGGGACCTCGCTCGGGCGACTCCGGCCGACCCCCATCGCGGGCGCCGGCAGCGTATTCACGAACGCACGAGCAGGACGTTCGTGCGAGACCGCACATGCGGGAGCGCGGGGGCGCGTGGGGCCGGTCGGGACCGGTTGTGGAGCGACAGCCGGCGTCCGGCCATCCGCGCATGCTTGACATCTATCTTCACGTACGTAGAATTGGTTTGGCGTTCCTCGAAACGCTCCGAGAGGCCAGCCGATGCCGACGACCGATACCGAAGCGCTCCTCACGTTCTTCAAGGCTCTGTCCGACCTGAACCGCCTTCGCATCGTGGGCTTGCTGGCGACGGAGCCGCACACCGTCGAACGCCTCGCCGCGGCGCTCGACCTGAGCGACGGCACCGTCTCGCACCACCTGCGGCGGCTCGCCCGGGCCGGCCTGGTCGAGGCGCGCGCCGAAGGCTACTACCGGCTGTACACGCTCCGCATCGACACGCTTCACGAGATGGCCGGCCGCTTGCTGGGCGACGACCGTCTCCCGATGCTCGCCGACGACGTCGACGTCGACGCCTTCGACCGAAAGGTGCTGTCGACCTTCAGCGACGCCGGGGGACGCTTCAAGGCATTCCCGTCGCAAGAGAAGAAGTACCTCGTCCTGGTGCGCCATGCCGCGCGCTCGTTCGAGCGGGGCACGCGCTACAGCGAGAAGCAGGTCAACGACATCCTGGCGCGCCTGCACGAGGACACCGCGCGCCTCCGGCGTGACCTCGTGGGTTTCGGCTTCATGGAGCGCGAGGGCGGCGGCGGGGACTATTGGCTGAAGGACGCTTGAGGGCGTAGCATGTTCGCTCGCCCCGGCGCGGGGCGCGACCGTAGGCGGTCGCGCCCCTGCGTCGTGGTGGAAGCCAAGGCGCACCGCACCGCGCCACGAGGAGACGCATGCGCAAGAAGCGAGTGGCCGCCATCCCCTTCATCCTGGTCACGATCCTGATCGACGTCCTGGGCCTCGGCCTGCTGATCCCGGTCCTGCCGGAGCTGGTCACGCGGCTCGCCGGCGGGTCCGTGAGCAGCGGCTCGAGCTATTTCGGCTGGTTCATCGCGGTCTACGCTGCCATGCAATTCCTCTTCGCCCCCATCCTGGGTGCGCTCGCCGACCGCTTCGGCCGGCGTCCCGTGATCCTCATCTCCCTGCTGGGCGCCGGACTCGACTACCTCGTGATGGCGCTCGCACCCAGTCTTGCGTGGCTCTTCCTCGGCCGCGTCGTGTCCGGCATCACCGGTGCGAACATCACCGCCGCGAACGCCTACATCGCGGACGTGAGCGCCCCGGAGGACCGCGCCAAGAACTTCGGGCTCGTCGGCGCCGTGTTCGGCATCGGCTTCATCGTCGGGCCGGCGCTCGGTGGCCTCGTCGGCAGTTACGGCCTGCGGTTGCCGTTCATTCTGGCCGCCGGGCTCGCCCTTCTCAACGGGCTCTACGGATTCTTCATCCTGCCGGAGTCGCTCGAACGGCACAACCGCTCGCCGTTCAGCTTCCGCACGGCCAACCCCCTCGGCTCGCTCGCCGGCCTCGGGCGCTACCCGGTCGTCGCGGGATTGGCCTTCACCTACGTCTGCGTCGGGCTCGCGCAACAGGCCCTGCAAAGCACGTGGGTGCTCTACACCAACGTTCGCTACGGCTGGACGCCGCTTCAGAACGGCCTGTCGCTCATGCTCGTCGGGCTGCTGGCCGCCGTCGTGCAGGGCGGCCTGGTGCGCGTTCTCATCCCACGCCTCGGCGAGGTGCGCGCCCTGCTTGCCTCGCTGGCCGTCAGCGCCGTCGCCTTCGCCCTGTACGGCCTATCCACCCACGGCTGGATGCTCATCGCCGTGATGGTGGTGGGAAGCCTGGGCGGGATCGCGGGCCCCGCCGCCCAGGGCCTGATCTCCCGCAGCGTGTCCGCTCGCGAACAAGGCGCGGTCCAGGGGTCGCTGGCAAGCCTCATGAGCCTCACCGGCGTGGTGGGACCCGTCGCGGCCACGTACGTGTTCGCCGCGTTCACGCGGCCCACGGCGCCGCTACCGCTGCCGGGTGCCGCCTTCTTCCTCGGTTCCGTTCTGACCCTCGTGGGGCTCGCCGCCGCGGCACGCCTCTTCACCCGCCGGCCGCCCGCGGTGATTCGTACCTGAGGCGTCCCCCGCGCCGAGCGCTTCTACCGAGGGCAGGGTGTTTTGACATCGCCCGCGCCCCTCCGTACAATGCCCTTGCTCCGTGCATTCGGGGCTCGTTATGGACGATCCCGACGAGACTCGAGGCCTCATCACGCTGCGCCGTCGGCGCGCCACGCCAGCTCAACTGATCGCGGTTTCCTTCGCCTCCACGATCCTGGTGGGTACGGTGCTGCTGGCACTACCGATCGCGCACGCGCCAGGGCACGCGGTCGGCATCCTCAACGCCCTGTTCACATCGACGTCGGCCGTGTGCGTGACGGGGCTCGTGGTGGTGGACACCGGCACCGCCTTCAGCGTGTTCGGCAAGGTGGTCCTCATGCTCCTGATCCAGGTCGGCGGGCTCGGGATCCTCACCATGGGCACGCTCCTGGCGCTCGCGAGCGGCCGCCGAATCGGCTTCCGCCAACGTCTCGGTCTCTCCGCCCAGATCAACGTCAACCAGGTTGGCGGCGTCGTGCGCGTCGTGCGCGCCATCTTCGTGGTGGTGTTCGCGCTCGAGGCGATAGGGGCGCTGCTGCTGTACCTGCCTTTCGAAGCGCTCGAGGGCGCCGGCTCGGGCGCGTTCTACGCCCTGTTCCACAGCATCTCCGCGTTCAACAACGCGGGCTTCGGCTTCTATCCCGACAGCCTCGCGCGTTTCGTGCACGATCCGCTGGTCAACCTCGTCGTGATGACCCTCATCATCCTGGGCGGTCTCGGCTTCATGGTGATCTTCAACGTCGGGAGCCACTTCCGCTTCGGCCGACGGTCCCCGCTGACCCTGCACACGAAGCTGGCCCTCACGGCGACGGCGTCCCTCATCGTCGCCGGAGCGATCATCATCCTCGCGTTCGAGTGGGGCAACCCTGCCACGATGGGCCACCTGGGCGTGCCCGACAAGATCCTCGCGGCGCTATTCCAATCGGTGACGCCGCGGACCGCCGGCTTCAACACGTTGGACTACAGTCACGCGCGCCCGGCAACGTTGCTGTTCACCATGCTCCTGATGTTCGTCGGTGGCGCGCCCGGATCCACGGCGGGCGGCATCAAGACCGTCACCTTCTTCGTCCTCATAGGCAGCGCGTGGAGCATGAGTCGCGGCCACGGGGACATGACGCTGTTCCAGCGGCGCATCTCGGCCCAGACGGCCGTGAAGGCCGGCGCCATCGCGCTGCTGGGGATGTTGCTGGTCGGCGCCGCCGTGACCGGGCTCACCATCACGGACCCCGACAAGAGCATGCTCCAGCTCGGCTTCGAGAGCGTGTCGGCGTTCGGGACCGTCGGCCTGTCCACCGGCGTGACCGGCGCCCTCAGCCGAGGCGGGCGCATCATCATCATCGTTCTGATGTATCTTGGCCGGCTGGGACCCATGACGCTGGCGCTCGCCCTCATCGAGCGCCAGTCCGACATGCGCATCCGGTACCCCGCGGAGGACGTGGTCATCGGCTGAACCCACGCCCGCGGGCGAGCAGCCACGGGCGGCAAGGAGCCACGATGAAGGAACGTCAGTTCATGGTGATCGGCGCGGGCCGCTTCGGCACCGCCCTTGCGACCACCCTCTACCAGCTCGGCCACGAGGTCGTCGTGATCGACCGCGACGAGAGCGCGATCGAGTCGATCATGAACCAGGTGACGCACACCGCGATCGTGGACGGAACCGATGAGGACAGTCTCCGCAAGCTCGGGTGCGGCAACTTCGACGCGGTCGTCATCGCCATCGGCGACAACCTGGAGGCGAACATCCTCGCGACGGTCGCCGCCAAGAGCGCGGGCGCGACGCGCGTCATCAGCAAGGCGGTGAGCCTTCTCGCGTCGCGTGTGCTGGAGAAGGTCGGTGCCGACGAGGTGGTGCGGCCGGAGCACGACATGGGCGTGAGGTTGGCGCGCCAACTCGCCACGCCCAGCATCGTGGACGCCTTCAAGCTCGGGGAGAACCACGGCGTCATCGAGATCGAAGCGCCGGACGAACTGCACGGCAAGCTGTCGGAGTTGCGCCTGCCGAACCGTTTCGGCGTGCAGGTCATCGCCGTCAATCGAGGCGGGAACCTCGAGATCAGCCCGCGCGCCGACTTCGAGCTGCGCCGCGGCGACCGGATCGTCATGATCGGCAGCAACGACGCCATCGCGCGCCTGCGCGAGTACCTGAGCAAGTAGCCCCGCACGAGGTACACACCTTGCGTCGTCCGTCCGGCGGTTGCCCGGGGCCCGAGGCGAGCGCGGCGGCCCCGGGCGCCGTCTGGTGCAACGTCGGAACCGGACGCGCCCGGAGCGTAGCATCGATGCGACGCACCGGGCTCGGAGGTCGGGCACCACCGTCGACCTGCACCCTCGCTTGCTGCGCTCTCCCGTCCGCGCCCCACCGCCGTCGGCTCGCAACCCGCGCCGCGGAACGATCGCCTGGGAGGTGCCGCGATGACGTACCGCACAACGGCCGAGGTCAAGCACGGAGCGCCGCCCCAGCGCCTGTGCGCACTGCAGCGAACGCTCGACGCCTTCGATTGCGTCGTGCGCGTCGACCGACCCCTCCATCGGCTGGTGGTCGAAATCCCCGCCGACGACTTCGAATGGATCGTCACCGGCGGGATGGCGGCGCTCTTCGAGGCGTACGGGGACTGCGTCGCCTGGCGCCCGCGGTTCCGCGAGACGGGCGACCGCCCGGCGGCCCCTCGCCTGCCACCGCCGCGCCGGGGCCCGTCATGACGCCACCGCGCGACCCTACCGCACGATCCGAGACCGCGGGGCCCGCGCGCCGGCGCCGGCGCGTCTACTTGGCGCGCGCGCCAGGAGTCCCCGCCGAGTTCGTGCCAACGGTGGCGGCGAACGCCTGGCGCGGCGAGGCCGATTGCGTGGTGGGTCCGTTCTCCTGCCGCGCCATCGCGGAGGCCTACGCTGCGCGGGCAGCCGTGAACCGCGTAGGAGCGGGCATGCGCCTGCGCGTGGTCGCCCACCGCGACGCCTGGTACCTCGCCCCCGGCCTCGACGGGCCCGTCGACTGACCCATCGCCGCGCGCGCACGCCTGGCCATCGACCGACGTGACCCGAACGCGTACCCACGGCCCCGTGACCGGGGCCGTGGGGGCGGAGGCGCGTGCGCGTGGCGCCGCGCGCCGAGCGCCGAGCGTCCACCTGCTTCGTCGTGTGCCTGCGCGGGTGGCCTTCGTCGTGTGCCTGCGCGGTTGGCGTTGGCGCCGTGGTGGGGCGCGTGCGCTGTGAAGCCCGCGTCCGCATGGCACGACCCCGGTCGCCTGCCCCGAGCCGCTCCCGCAGGCGGAACCCCCGCCCGAACCGGTACCCGGAGAATCCTCGAGAGACGGTCCTGCACCCGACCGCCGCGCCTCCCGTGCCTGGCGAGGGATCGGCGGACGGTACGCGAAGGGCGCTGCGCTCGCATCCGGCGCCGCGGGATGCAGGCGTGCTGCCTTACGCCCGACCTCGCCCACCGGTGCTACGGTGACGCTTCGTCGGCGGCGGCAGCTCCTTGCCGCAACGACGTTCTCTCGTCCACGACGCCTTGAGGAGGCGATGGTCCGGTGCTCGAGCGCCTATCGAACAAGTTCGGAGTCAACCCAACGGTGCTGGCGCTGTCCGTGGCCCGGCTCGGCGACGCAATCGGCAACAGCATCCTGTTCATCGTGATCCCGTTGTACGTCGCCAAGCTCCCCACCCACCTCTTCGGTCTGCCGGCGCCCGCCCGGGTGGGCATCCTGCTCGCGCTCTACGGCCTCGTCGCCGCCGTCGGCCAACCGATCGTAGGCGCGTGGTCCGACCGGCTCGGACGGCGCAAGCCGCTGATCCTGGTCGGCCTCGTCACGATGGCCGTGTGCACGCTGCTGTTCACGGTCGCCGGGCGCTACAGCGAGCTGCTCGTGTTGCGGGCGCTGCAGGGGCTGGCGGTGGCCCTCACCATCCCGACATCGCTGGCCATCTTGTCCAATGCGACGGAGAAGCGCACGCGGGGCGGCTCCATGGGGGTGTACACCACCATGCGCATCATCGGGCTGGCGGCGGGGCCGCTTCTGGCCGGCGTGCTCTACGACAAGGTAGGCTTCAATGCCGCGTTCTACGCCGGAACCGCATTCGTCGCGCTCGGCGCGCTGCTGGTGTGGGCGTGGGTGGGCGAGCAACCGGTCGACACAACGGAGGCGCGGCAACGCCCCTTTCGCGTTTTCGAACGCCACCTCTTGACCCGCGGCATCGTCGGACTAGGGATCGCCACGTGCACCATGGCGATCGCGTTCTCGATGATCGTCTCGCTCGAGAGTCAGGTGAACCAGCGGCTGGACCAAACGGCCCTGGCCTTCGGCGTCGCGTTCAGCGCCCTGATGGTGAGTCGCCTCCTGCTCCAGATACCCCTGGGGCGGTGGTCCGATCGGGCGGGCCGCAAGCCCTTCCTCCTCCTCGGACTGGTGCTGATGGCTCCCGCCACCGCGCTCCTGGGCTTCGTGGCCACGACCGGACAGCTCGTCGCGTTGCGGGTCGCGCAAGGCGTGGCATCGGCCGGGATCGCAGCGCCAGCGTTCGCGCTCGCCGCGGACCTGTCCTCCGCAGGCGGGGAGGGGCGGCAGATGTCCATCATCACCACCGGCTTCGGCCTCGGCCTTGCCGTCGGTCCGCTGCTGGGAGGCTCCCTGGCCGCAACGAGCTTCGCGCTGCCGTTCCTCATCGGGGGCGCGCTCTCGCTGGTCGGCGCCGGCGTCGTGGCTCGCTTCGTTCCGGAGTCGGTGCACCGTCGCGCACCGTCGGGAACCGACTAGGGGTTCGCCCTCGGGCACGCGTTCGCGGAGCTCAGCGCTCCTCGAGCCGAAGCACGCCGTGCACCTTCGCCGGCGTGACCTCCGCCAGGTACACGACCAGGGCCGCATCCTGACGGTCCTCGAAGGCGAGGCGAAGCGAGTGCACGCCGTTACCGGACGTCCACGTGCTCCGGTGGAGGCCGGCGCCGGCGTTGGCGACCGCCACCTCCTCGACCTCCTGTGCCAGCATCGCCACCCCGGTCGCCTCGACCTCGAAGCACACCTCCGGGGTGTCGAGGGGGTCGGCGCACGGCACCACCGTCGCATGCATGGCCCGCAGCAGGGCGCTGCCCAGCCCACCGAACGGCGTCGCCGCGAGCGGCGGCTCGGCACGTGCGGCGGCGGCCGCGAGGGTCGCTAGCACGAGGAGAACGCGGGGAAGCGTTGCCATGGCAGGTGCCGGCGACGGGCCACGACGCGCCGCCAACCGGAACGTCCGATTGTTGCATGCCCAGGCGGCGGGCGCGATCCGACCCCTCGCGCGGACCCATCGAGCCGTCGCGGGCGTGCGCCCGTGGTAGCCTCCTTCCCAACGAGGACCGATGTCGCACCCCCAGGACGAACTCGAGGCCATGCGGCGCGCGCTCGAAGAGAGCGGGCGCTACCGGGTGCTGGACCGCTACGAGCGTCCGGCGGGGTACGCCAGGGCCGAACCGGGCACCGACGTGCGGCTCGGCCTCTACGTCGATGTCGAAACGACCGGCCTGGACGCCGCCACGGACGCGATCATCGAGCTCGGGCTGGTAGCGTTCGAGTTCGACCGCGACGGAGCCATCTACCGCTTGCTCGAGGAGGTGTCGGCGTTGGAGGACCCGGGGCGTCCCATCCCGCCGATGATCCAGGAACTCACGGGCATCACCGACGAGATGGTGCGTGGCCAGCATCTGCCCGACGAAGCCCTGACGCGACTGGTGGAGCACGCGCACCTCGTCATCGCGCACAACGCTGGGTTCGACCGCCCGTTCCTGGAGCGTCGTCTGCCGGCCTTCGCGCAGAAGGCCTGGGCGTGCTCCGCCAGCGACGTTCCCTGGCGCGAGGAGGGCTTCGAGGGGCGCAAGCTCGAGTACCTGGCCCTCAAGAACGGGTTCTTCTACGACGGGCATCGCGCCACCAACGACTGCCTGGCAGGGGTCCACCTGCTGAGCCGCCGACTTCCGCGTAGCGGACGCACCGCCCTGGCCGGCTTGCTCGCATCGGCGCGGGCATCGCAAGCGCGCTTGTGGGCCGTCGACAGCCCGTACGAGAGCAAGGACCTGCTGAAGGCGCGAGGGTACCACTGGCGTGGACACGGCTGGTACATCGACCTGCCGCAGGAGCGACTCGCGGCGGAGGCAGAATGGTTGCGCGCGTCGGTCTACCAGCGCGACCTCCGTCTCCCCTATCACGCGATCACCGCGTTCATGCGCTACTCCGCGCGCATACCGGCGGCGCCGCCGGCGGGCGCGCCGTGCTGCTGAGGGGTGGCCGGCCGTTCCCCGTGGGCTCGCGCCACATGCAGGCGACGGGCGCCCCCGCTCACCCGCGCGTAGGATGGTGCAACGCCACCTGACGGAGGTCCCCGACGTGAACCCGCGCCTGACGGCACTCACCCTCGCCCTCGCCTTCGCCGTCGTCGGGGTCGTGCTCCTTCTCTCCCACAACCGTTGGTTCGGATCGCTGTCCATCGCGGTGGGGTTGGTGCTGGCCGTGTACGTCACCGCACGTCCGCGGGGGTGATCCGGCGGGTCCTGGCGGGTTGCGCACGACGCGCGGGCGAGGGCCCGCGCGCTCCGAACGACCGTTAACGGCGGTCTAACCCCGGCGGCCGATGCTTGCGCCGGAGGTTCGACCACCATGAACGCGAAGCGAGTCCTGATCCTCACCGTTACCGCGCTCGCCGCCGCCGGCGGCGGGTACGCCCTCCTCGGATTGCGTGCGCCCTCGGCCGCCGGGGCGACCCCCACCGTGCCGACCGCACAAGGCGCGCAGGGCGTGGCCGCGCCGCAAGGCGCCCCCGGCCAGGGGTACGTCGTCGTGCTGGGTCCCGACGGCACAACCTACCTCGTTCAAGCGCCCGACGGTGCCGCCACGGGCCTTCAGGCCGGCCTGCCGTCCGGCACGAGCTTCGAGCACGAGCGGGAGGAGGGTGGCCGTGAGCACGCCGACTGGGACTGAGGCACGCCGCACCCCCGGGCGCCGCACGAAGCGTCCCTCCTTCGACAAGGCTCAGGCGACGCTGTGGCTGCTGACGCTCACCCTCGGCCTCGGTGTGGGAACGGGCGCCCGCGTGCTCGGCGCGGCGCGAGACGCGAGCGCAGGGACGGCCTCCGCCCAAGCGAACGTCGCGACCCTCCAACCGTCCGCGCGCGCCCTCTTCCCCACCCCGTCGGCGTCCAGCCGCGTGGTCCTGCTGCCGCAACGCGTCTACTCGGCGCGGGCGCGCTCGCGGGCCAGCTGATGCTCGCGACCGCAGCGCCCCGCGCCAACCCGCGTCCGACGACCCCAGCCGCCGAGGAGCTCCGCATGCGTGCGCTCGGTACCGAGGTCGGCCTGCGCGGGGAAGGCACTCGCGAAGCCGCGGCCGAGCTCCAGCGCCTGGAGAGCCTCCTCACCCGCTTTCGGCCCTCGCCGCTGACCCGCCTCAACGCGTGCGGCAGGCTCGAGCACCCGCCCCTCGAGCTCGTCGCCGCGCTGCGCCACGCCCTGCACGTCGCGGAGGTCACCGACGGACTTGTGACGCCTTCGGTGGGCCGGGCCCTCGCGGCCGCCGGATACCGCCGGTCGTGGCCGGACGTCGACGCGCCGGAGCCCGCGGCGGCGGTATCGGTGGCCGACTGGCGCCGGATCGTCGCCGACGAGCACGCCATCGTGCTCCCCGACGGCTGCGAGCTCGACCTCGGAGGCACGGCCAAGAGCTGGATCGCCGAGCGCCTCCTGGCGCGCCTCGGTGGCGCGGAGGCCTGGATCGATGCCGGCGGGGACGTCATCGGACGCTCCGGCGGTCATGTGGCCGTGGACGTGGCACACCCGAGCGGTGGCCCCGACCTGCAGCTCGTGCTCCCGCCGGGCACGTGGGGCGTGGCGACCTCGAGCGTCCTCGCGCGCGCGTGGCCGGGTGCCCACCACCTCATCGATCCCCGCAGCGCCGCGCCGGCCGTCACGACCTTCACGCAAGCGACGGTGGTGGCTCCCTCCCTGCGCCGCGCTGAAGTGATCACGAAGCTCGTTTTGCTTGGCGCGCTCGGGGAACCGGGGGGGTCCGGCGAGCCCGCGACCGCAACGGCTCGAGCGTGGGTGGACGGCGCGGCCATGGTCGTTGCGTTCGACTGCTCGCATCGCGCCTGGCGCCGGGTGGGCGGCGGCTGGGGGACGGCATGAACGAGCGCCACACCGATCTCGCAGTCGACGTCCTCCTGGGGGTCTTGCTGGCAGCCGTGGGCTTCACCTGGGCGATGGCGGCGCGCGGACTCGCCCCCGGACCGCTCGCGTGGACCTTCACGCGCGTAAGCGGCGTGAGCGCGTACGTGTTGCTGGCGCTCTCGGTGGCCCTGGGCGCCGCGCTGAAGAGCCGATTCGTACCCGGGTGGTTGGCCCGGCCCCTACAGTACGGCTGGCATGGCGTGTTGAGCGGGTTCGCCCTCGCGCTGACGGCGGTGCACGTGGCGTTCGTCACCGTGGACACGCAACAGCCTCAGACGCTCGCCGGCGTGCTGCTTCCGGGTGCCGCGACCTACGCTCCCGTCGGCCTCGCCCTCGGAACGCTCAGCGCGTACGCGGCCGTCGCCGTGTACGTCTCGTTCGCCGCCAAGGCGCGCCTCCCGCGGCGGGTGTGGGTGAGTCTGCACCTGCTGGCGTACCCGGCGTTCGCCCTCGCGACGGCGCACGGCCTCATCGCCGGTACGGATCATCTCGGCGGCCTGTACCTTGCCGGCACCGCCCTGGCGTGCCTCGGCGTGGCCTTACGGATGTCGGAAGGGCGCGCGGGGCGCGCCGGCGGGCGTAGGCTGGAAGCATGAGGGGACGCGCGGCCACGGCCTGAAGCTCCGATGAGGCTCCTGTTCGTCGAGGACGACACCCGCATCGCGGAACCCACCGCCGCCGCGTTGGGCGAAGCCGGGCACCACGTCACCTGGGTCGGCGACGGGATGGACGGGCTGCTCGAGGGCCGTTCCGGAGAGTACGGCGCGATCGTGCTCGACGTGATGCTGCCGCGCCTCGACGGCTTCGAGGTCGCGCGTCGTCTGCGCGCCGAGGGAGTCCGCACACCGATCGTCTACCTCACCGCTCGCGGTGAGCTCGAGGACCGCGTGCGCGGCCTCGACCTCGGTGGCGACGCGTACCTCGTGAAGCCATTCGAGCTGCCGGAGTTGCTGGCCACGCTTCGCGCCGTGACGCGCCGCGCCGAGACGGCGACCAGCGCGCGCCTCACGTTCGCCGAGGGTGTGGGCGCGCTCGATACGCGGACGCGCCAGGTGTGGTGGTCGGGCGCCGAGGTAGGCCTCACCGGCCGCGAGTACGAGCTGCTAGAAACGCTCGCGATGACGCCCGGCCGCTGGTTCGCGCGCGAGGAGCTGCTCGACCGCGTGTGGGGCCCGGACTTCATGGGGGAGCCGCGGATCGTGGACGTCTACGTCAGCTACCTGCGTCGCAAGCTCGCTGACGATGCGATCCACAGCGGTCGTGGCCGCGGGTATCGGTTGCGATGACCATCCGTTGGCGCATGGCGCTCGCGGTGGCGCTCCAGACGGCGTTGCTGTTGCTGCTCGTGGCAGCGGTGCTGTACCTCGCGCTCAACCGCTTCCTGGTCGTCGGCGAGGAGCGGAGGCTCGGCAACGCGGTGGCCATGGTGGATCTCGAGCACGATCTCGAGCACGGCGACAGCGACACCTCGGAGCTGAACCTCGGACGCGAGTTCCCCGAGGGGCTCGAGGTGCGGGTGGTCCAGGGCGGCGAGGTGGTCAGCCAGACGGCCAAGTTCCCCACGCTCCCGACGGACCTGCCGCTCGGATACAGCGAGGCCTCCGGCCACCGCGTCCTCACGCGCGAAGCCATGGTGGGCGGCCGGCTGGCGCAGGTGCAGGTGGCCGGCGCCACGGGCGGGGTGGACGAACCCCTGCGCGCGTACCTGCGGGCGCTGATGGTCACCTTGCCGGTGATGATGGCCCTCGCGGCGGCGGCCGCGGCGATCACGGCGGGCCGCCTGTTGCGGCCGGTGGCGGAGCTCGAGCGCTCCGCGCGCCGCATCGGCCACAGTGGCGACCTGCTCCAACCCGTGCCCGGCGCTGACGGACGCGACGAACTCGGCCGTCTGGCCGCGACGTTGCAGGAGTCGTTCCGGCGCATCGGCGCGATGCGCGAGCGGGAGACGGAGTTCACCCGCGCAGCGGCGCACGACCTGCGCACCCCGCTAACCGCGTTGCAGGCGCGCATCCAGGGAACGTTGGCGCGGCCCAGAGACGGCGATGCGTACCGCTCGACCTTGGCGGAGCTGGGACGTGACGTGACGCGCCTGTCGCGACTCACCGATCACCTTCTGCTCCTCGCGCGCGACGAGGATGCCTTCGCGCCGCGGCGCACCGACCTGCGGAGCCTGGCGGGTGAGGCCGTCGATCGCGCGCGCGCCCGAGCACCCTCGATCGGCATCGACTTCCGAGCCGACCACGACGCGGCCGTCCTGGGCGATCCGCTGCTCCTGACGCACGCCCTCGACAACCTCCTCGACAACGCCGTGCGCCACGGCCGGGGGTCGCCGGTCACGGTGACGCTGCGGCGGGAGGCGGGCGAAGCCGTGGTGAGCGTAAGCGATGACGGTCCGGGCCTCGACGAAGCCGCCGCCACGCGCCTTGGCGAGCGCTTCTTCCGACCCGACACGGCACGCGGCGGCGACGGCAGCGGCCTCGGCCTCGCCATCGTGAAGCACGTGGCGCAGCTTCACGGCGGCACCTGGCAGGTTCGGACGGCCGCGGGCAAGGGGTTCGCCGTGGACCTTCGTCTGCCGTTGGCGTGAGCGCCTCAGCTCTTGGCGAGGAAGTCGCGGAGGCGCTCGAGCGGCCAGGTGTTGATCACGTGCTCGTCCGTGAGCCACGCCCGACGGGCTTGACTCACCCCGAAGCGCAGGTTGGCCAGGTGGCGGACGGCATGCGCGTCGGTGTCGACCGCGATCTCGAGACCGTGGCGGCGGGCCGCGATGAGGTCGGAGTCCTTGAGGTCGAGGCGCTCGGGCGAGGCGTTGTGTTCGACCGCCACGCGGTTCGCGGCGCACGCCTCGAACACGGCGTCGAGGTCGAGATCGTAGGGGTCACGCTCGCCGAGGAGGCGGCCCGTGGGGTGCCCCAGCACGTTGACCTGCGGGTGCGACACGGCGCGCACGACGCGGGCGGTCTGCTCGGCCCGGCTGAGGCCGAAGTGGGAGTGGACGCTCACGATGACGATGTCGAGTCGCTCGAGCCAGTCGTCATCCAGGTCCAGCGTGCCGTCCTTGAGGATGTCGACCTCGAGGCCGCGCAGCAGCGCCGGCCCCCCGTCGCTGGAGAGCGACGCGTCGTCGAGCTCGCGCCACTGGCGCTCGAGTTTCGCCCCGTCCAGGCCGCCGGTCATGCGTAGCGCCTGGCTATGGTCGGTGAGGGCCAGGTACGCGTACCCGCGCTCCGCGCAGGCCCGGCGCATCTCCTGCCAGGAGTCCTTCCCGTCCGACCAGGTGCTGTGCGTGTGGAGGTCGCCACGGATGTCGCCCTCGCTCAACAGGCGCGGAAGGCGATGCTCCGCGGCCGCGGCGATCTCGCCGCGTGCCTCGCGCAGCTCGGGAGCGATCGGATCGAGCCCGAGCGCCGCGTAGACCTCGTCTTCGCTCGCACCCGCGACGCGCTCGCCGACCTCGCCCGCACCGTCCGTCGCATACAGGCCGTACTCGTTGAGGCGCAGGCCGCGTTCGGTCGCGCGCTGGCGCAACGCCACGTTGTGCTCCTTGGAGCCGGTGAAGTACATGAGGGCGGCGCCGAAGCTGCCCTCCCCGACCACGCGCAGGTCGACCTGGAGGTCGGTGGAGAGCCGGACGCTGGTCTTGGTGGGACCACGGCCGAGCACCTCGGCCACTCCCCCGAACCCGGCGAGCGCCGCTCCGGCCGCCTCGGCGTCGTCGGCTACCGCAAGCAGGTCGACGTCGCCGATGGTCTCGCGGCGGCGCCGATAGCTGCCCGCCACCTCCAGCGTGCGCATCCCCGGTACGCCGCGAAGCAGCGCCACGAGCGGCGCGATGGCAGCATCGGCGGCGTTGAGGTTGGTGCGCCCCGCGTGGCGGCGAAAGGTCTCGATGCCTCGCAGGATCTTCTCCTGGCTCTTGGCGCCAAAACCGGCGAGCTGCGCGACCTTGCCGTCGCCGGCCGCACGCTCGAGGTCGTCGACGGACGTGACATTCAGCTCGCGCCACAGGCGCGCCGCCTTCTTCGGGCCTACACCCTGGATGTTGACGACGTGTAGCAGTCCGGCCGGCACGGTGTGCAGCAACGCGCTCAGCTGCTCGAGCTCACCGGTGCGGACCAGCGCGTCGAGCTTCCCCGCCAGGTCTTTGCCGACGCCGCTGATCTCGGTCAGGTCGGCGCCCCGTTCTACGAGGTCGGCGACCTGCTCCTCGAGCTCGAGCAGGGTGCGGGCGAGGTTGCGATAGGCCCGGACCCGGAACGGATTCTCCTCGTTGATCTCCGACAACGACGCGAGCTGCTCGAAGCGGCGGGCGAGATCGACGTTGTTCACGCGGGCTCCTCCACCGCCACGCCGCGCTCCTCTAGGAGCGCTAGGAACTCGTCCTCGCTGAGAACGTGCACGCCTAGGTCGCGGGCGCGCGCTAGCTTCGAGCCGGCGCCCCCCCCCGCCACGAGGAAGTCCGTCTGCTTGCTGACCGAGCTGGTTGCGCGCGCGCCGTGGCGCTCGACGAGCTCCTGCGCGCCGCTCCGGCCGAAGCGCTGGAGGGAGCCGGTGAACACGAACGCGAGGCCCTCGAGCGCGCCACCGGCGGCCGCCTCCGCCTCGGCCTCGCGAGGCGTCACGCGGCCAGCCAAGAGCGCGTCGAGGACGTGGGCATTGTGCTCTTCGGCGAAGAAGCCGCGGATCTGCTCGGCCATGACGGGGCCGATCCCCTCCACCTCGGTGAGCTCGTCGACGCGGGCTGCCCGCACGCGTGCGAAGCCGTGGAAGTGCTGTGCGAGCGTCCGCGCGACCGTTCCGCCGACCTCCGGGATGCCCAGCGCGTACAGCAGGCGCGCGAGGTCGGGCTCTGCGGAGGCATGGATGGCTTCGTGGAGCTTCCGAGCGGAGAGCTCCGCGAAGCCATCGAGCTCCGCGAGCTGCTCGGGCGTGAGGTCGAACAGGTCCGGTAGGTGCCGGACCAGCTCGCGTTCGACGAGCTGCCGGGCGGTGCGCTCGCCCAGCCCCTCGATGTCGAGCCCGCCACGGGACCCGAAGTGCGTAAGCCGCCCGACGAGTTGCGCGGGGCAGGCGAAGGAGTTCGGGCACATCGTGAACGGGCCGCTCTTGACGAGAGCGGTGCCGCAACTCGGACAGGCGTCGGGCATGCGGAACGGTCCCCCCCGCTCGTCGCCCGTGTCGACGCGCTCCACGACCTGCGGGATGACGTCGCCCGCGCGCTCGACGCGCACCGTGTCGCCCACGCGGATGTCCTTGCGCTGAACGTCCTCGATGTTGTGCAGGTTGGCGCGGCTGACGGTGACACCGCCGATGTTGACGGGGCGCAGCATGGCGATCGGCGTCACGACGCCCGTGCGCCCGACGCTGGGCACGATCCCTAGGACCTGGCTGATCTCCTTGCGGGGCGCGAACTTCAGGGCGAAGGCCCAGCGCGGGTGGTGCGAGGTGGAGCCCAGGGCCTCGCGCGCGGCGAGATCGTCGACCTTCACCACGACCCCGTCGATCTCGTATGGGAGGCGATCGCGCTCGTCGCTGATGCGCGCGAAGTACCGGAGCACGCCCTCGACGTCGCGGGCCGCAGCGTTGAGGGGGTTGACGGGCAGACCCCACTCGGACATCGCCCGCAGCAACTCGGCCTGGCTGCCGAGCGCTTCGCCGCCGAGCAGCACGTCGTAGCAGTAGATGCGTAGGGGGCGGCGCGCGACGAGCTTCGGGTCGAGCTGGCGCACGCTTCCTGCGGCGGCGTTGCGAGGGTTCGCAAACGGGCTCTTTCCGGCGTTGATCAGCTCCTCGTTGACCGCTTCGAAGGCCCCGAGCAACATGAAGAGTTCGCCGCGCACCGCCAGGTCCGGGGGCACGGCTCGGTCGACATCGCGCAGGCGCAGCGGGATGGCGCCGACGGTGCGTGCGTTGGCCGTGATGTCCTCTCCCTGCACGCCGTCACCACGCGTGACGGCCCGTTCGAGGATGCCGTCGCGGTACACGAGCTCCACGCTGAAGCCGTCGATCTTGGGCTCCAGCGAGAACACGATCGCATCCTCGCCGAGCGCGTTGCGCATGCGCGTGTCGAACGCCCGCAGGTCCTCCTCCTTGGCGCTCGAGTCGAGGCTGAGCATGGGCCGCGTGTGCGCGGCGGCGTTGAGGCCCGCGAGGGGTGCACCACCGACGCGCCTTGTGGGAGAGTCGGCCGTGACGAGCTCGGGGTGTTCCTCCTCGAGCGCCTGCAGCTCGTGGAAAAGCTCGTCGTATGCCTGGTCGCTGATCTCGGGGGCGTCCTTGACGTGGTAGAGGTAGTTGTGGTGGCGAAGCTCCTCGCGCAGCTCGGTGGCGCGCGCGGTGCTCGTCTTCCTCTTGGCGCTCATGGCGCACATCATACGGAAGCAGTGCGCATCCGCCGTTCCGCGGGCCCGCAGCGGTGCCGTGCTTCAGCGCCGCGTGCGCCGCACCTCGCGCACTCGCGCGGTGGGTGCCTGCGCCCCCGTGCTCGCCGCACCGGCCATCGGGATGACGTGGCTGGGCACGGGCTGAGCGGGCAGACGCCGCTTGTGTCGTTCCGACCCGCGCCGGATCGACCCTCTGACGTGGCGCGAGGCCGCCGGGATGGTTTCGGAAGCCCGGCGGGGGCTTGAGCGCGGCGCTCGCCCGTCCCCCTCGCCCGAGCCACCCATCCGCAAACGCGCGCTCCACGCGTCGTGCACGACAGCCGCGAGTGTTCCCCCGACGATGACGGCCGCGAAGGCCGTGGCCAGAGCCGCGAGCGCGCTCACCGCGTGTCCTCCGTCTGCATCCCTTCGCGATCCGAGGGCGTGTCGCGTCGGATCGCCGGTCGCACCGCGGGTACCCGGAGGTCGGTCATGAGCTGGACTATACCTTAGCATTTAAGGCATCGTTGTGATCGAGGCGACACGCCGAGGATCCTGGGGGTGCGGCCGCCGTCCCCCTGTCGCGCCCGCGACCGCAGCCCCCCCCTCCGCGGCGCCAGGCGTCGGGCGGCCCGGCGATCGCGCGGCGGAGGGTGGGGCGCGAGCCGCGCCCTTCGGCCGCCCGACGCGGCCCAGAGCGCGGCGGTGCCTCTCGCGGCGCTCCTGCTCGTCGGCCTCGGCGTAATCCGGGTTGCGCGGCCCGATCGTGCGACCGTCACCACGACGCGGATCGTCAGACGTCCACTCGATCGACGAGATCCGGCCGGTCGACCTGCGGCCTGCCCACCGCCCGGTCGACGGGGTACGCCTCGAGCGCGTCGTCGTCGTACGGCACGAGAAGGTCCTCCACGTTGGCAGCATCGCGGACGGCAGGATCGAGCCAGCGCTCGAACGCGGCGGCGTCCAGCATCACCGGCATGCGGTCGTGGAGGGGCGCGACGACGGCGTTCGCGCGCGTGGTGAGGATGGTGGAGCTCAGCAGGGGGGTCTCCCCCTTCGTCCAGACGGACATCAGACCCGCGAGTGCGAGGGGGCGGCCGTCGCGCCTCCGGATGTAGTACGGCTGCTTCGAGCCGCCGTCCGTGGAGCTCCACTCGTAGAAGCCGCTCGCAGGCACGAGGCATCGGCCGCTCTTCATCGCGTCGCGAAACGAGGCCTTCTCGGCCGCACCCTCGGAGCGCGCGTTGAAAAGGTTGGCCCGGAAGCCCTCCAGCGTCTTCACCCAGTGCGGGATGAGGCCCCAACGCGTCTGGAGCATCTCTCGCGTGCCGTCGATGCGTTGCCTCACCACCGGGATCTGCTGGGTCGGAGCGATGTTGTAACGCGCCTCGAGGGGGAAGGCCTCCAGGTCGAAGAGCTCGGTCAGGTCCTCCTCGTCGTGGTAGAGCGTGTAGCGTCCGCACATGCGCCGATCATAACGGCCCCTCGCGTCGCGGGGCCGCCGCCTGAGCGTCGGTCACTCGCTCTCCCGCAGCTCCGCGAGCACCAATCTGCGATCGTCGTCTCCGTACTCGGCGAGCAGGTTGTAGGTCCGAAGGAACGATCCGATGTCCTGCAGGTGCGCCGGGAACGCCACGAAACTGTGATTCGCCATGACGTCCATCCGCGCGCCTTCGTACAACCCGCCGGACCAGCCGTCGGACTCGATGCGCTCGAGCGTGAACCGGTGCAGCGTGGCCTGCATGAGGGTATGGACGAGCTCCTGCTGTTCGTCGGTAAGCTGCTCCCAGGCCGACGCCGCCTTCTGCCGGCGGTGCTGGTGGAAGCTGTCGGACACCGAGGCGGCGAGGCTGCGCGCCTCCTCGCGCGAGAGGTGCTGCGAGGGCTCGCCGGCCGACGTGGCCTTGGGTGGCTCCACGCCCTGCTGAAGCAGGCTGTTCACGAAGCCGGGCAGGTTGAAGATCGGCCGCCCCGCAGCCTCGGCCTTCGCCTGAAGCTTGCGCGCGTAGGCGATGATGTCGACGACGCGCTGGGCGCCGAAACGTTGGATCGTGCGATCCACCTCCTGGGCCCAACCGATCTCGTGCAGGAGGTCGCGTGCCTGCAACTCACGGACCAGTTGCTCAGTATCCGTGTCGCGCTTGACGCGCTTGGCGATGCTTGCGGGCAATCGCACCCTCGGCTTGAACACGTCATTCCTGCGGATGGCGATGTGTACGCGCCGGTACTTGCGACCGACCTTCTCGGGCCGGTAACTGAACGTGAGGCACGTGTACTGCTTGAACTCCGTGCGCGCCTTGTCGAGCACGTAGCGGAAGTCCTTGAAGCGTTCGTACTTGCCCTCGAGGCCGAGACGCAGCTTCAGGTCTTCGATATCGAACACGAGTTCCTGGCGCTCTCCCCCGTAACTGGTGGTGTAGAGCACCTCGAACAGCCGCATGCTGTTGAAGCCTTCGAAGCTCAGGAGTTGCTCGGTCGGGATGATGCTGAAATCGCGCCGCAGCTGGACCAGGTACGGCTTGAGCTTGTCGTGCACCTTGAGCTCGATGCACGCCATCTGCTCCTTGTTATCGCGCCCGTTCTCGTAGCGCGCCTCGGACACCCACTGGAACATCACCCAGTCGCCGTTGGCCTCCTTGATCTGGACCGTCTGTTCGAGAAGCTCGCGCGCAGATTCCTCGATGCGCGAGTAGATGCTCTTCCCCTTGATGTTGAAGAGCTGTGCGTACTCCCACGCTGTGATGCGGATCGGCTCGAGGTCGCTGTCGTCCCGGGTGATGTCGGACAGCGCCAGCACCAGCAGTCGCTTGGTGAGGATCCCCATCTCCTGGCGGCTCAGCGCCAGCGGGTTCGCCTGCGTGATCGACAACTTCGCGGCACGTCGTTCCGCCGCGCGCCGCGCCGCCGCCTTCGCCCGCGTACGAGCCTTCGTCGACACGGCCCGCTTGCCCGCTGCCTCCGAGGGAGCGGCGCTCGGCTGCGCCTGGTCGGCGACTTCGGCTGGCGTGCTCTGTCGGTTCAAGGACACTCGACCCCTCGTGCTGGACGTCTCGTGCTGGACGTCGACCGTACCGGACGGCAACATCATACGGTTGTGGGGAAAGGTGTGTCAAGCTTCCCCACTGTTGCGCGGGGGAGCGCGCCATTGCGCGCGGCGCGCGCCGGTCCCGCATCTTCCCCACTTGGGTCCCGCTGTCTTCCCCGACGGTCCCGCGCCTTTCCCCGCCAGGTCCCCCCGCCTTCCCTCGAGGGTCCCCTCGCCTCCCCGCGGCGGTACCCGCCCTTTCCCCGTTCGCACGGATTCTTCGCGTCGTGGACCGCATACACACGATCTCCATCAATGGTAATGGAATAGCGTTCTTGGACAATCCCACCATCAAACAGCGGCCTTCGGCCCATGCTGGTGGGATGGAGATCGAAGACCACCACACCTGCCCAGGGTACCCGGACGCGCGCAGGCCGTCGGCCGGGCGAGGGAGAGCGCATCGCGGCGTTGGTACCGAGGGTTTCCCACCTCACCCAGCGAGTCCCGCCGCTTTCCCACTTCGAGGGATTGGCGCGGCGCCCCGGGGAGCACTCGAGGGCGCTCTTCGGGTTGCGCCCGCGCCCGCACGCGGAGTCCCCGAGATTCCCCGCCTGTTCGGCGAGCGGTACCGCGGCCCTCCCCGGTTCGCCGAGCTGAGGCGATGACGATGGGGACCCGCTGGATCCCGTTTCGGTGGCGGGCGTCTCCCCTGCTCCGCTCCAGGAGTCCCGCCCGTTTCCCCATACCTTCGGGTTTCCGCGTCGAGGGCGGTGTTCTTCCGTGCTATCGCGAGGACGGTCGAGGCTGGTCGGCCGGCCGCCGGGACGGTCGGTGGGAGGCCACATCGGGCGCGGCGAGGGGGTACGGTCGTGGTCCGCCTGCGCGTGGCATGGGCGCCCGGACGCCGCGGGCCGTTCGGGGCGTGCCCCGCGCGTTCGGAAGTCCCATGTGGGGAAGGGCGGGTACTGCGGGACGGGCTCATCCGCCGCGCGAGGTGGGAGGGCGCCGGTACTCGCAGGCCAGGTGGTCTGCGACGCGCGGACGTGCGCTCTCCCCTACCCTGGTGACCATCGCCTCGCGCCGATACGCGCGGTCGCTGGTTGACCGGTCCGCGGCAATGGCAGGCGAGAGGCCGTACGCCGCGAGGACGGCGCGCGGCGCCCGACCGTTGGGGGGGGCGGTGCGAAGGGGACTTCGGTGGCGTGCGGACGCGCACGGACGCGGAGTCCGCGACCTCCTTTGCCGTGTGTGCTTGACCGTGGGTGCCCGCGGGCCGTGGCATTCCGGGAGCGGGCTGCGCATGATCTCCTGGGGGTGCGAGGACCGGATGGGGCCTGGTGCCATAACGTTATGGCGGGCCGGTTGGTGGCGTGGGGCGGGGCGGCCGGGGGCGTCTCCATCCTACGGACTTCGGCGGGATGCGACGTCCGAGGCCGCGCTCGTGAACGGGCCGCGGGCGGCCCGGCCTCCGGTCGGTCCGTCCAACCCTCGATCGTGCGCCCCGGATCTCGGCGGCGGTTGCCCGTGGTTCGGAAGCTGCGGCTTGGTGCGGCTGTTGCTCGGGGCGCGGATGGCGTGCGGACGAGGGCGGTGCGGCGCACCGTAACGGGCGTTGGCGGCGCGCGGGTGGGCGCCACGGCTGTGCGATCGGAGCGTCGTGCGTTGGCCGGAGCGGAGCGGAGTTGCGCGGCCCGTTCGTTGGTCGCGCCCACGGTTCGCGGTCGGTGGTGGCATTGGGTGTGTGGGGGTCGCCCTCGGACCGCGGTGTGGTGGGTCGGATCTTGGGTGGGGTGCGGGGGCGGCCGCCGACGCTGACTGGGTGATCGCCGCCGCGCGGCCAAGCCCTTCGAAACGGGTGTCGTGGCCTGTGCCCGGTCCGAGTGTGGGCGTCACGCGAGCGCCGCATGCGGCGACACGACCGAGGTCGCCCGAGTCAGTCGGGCGTCGAGTCGCTCGCGTCGCATGCTGCGCCCCGTCGCTGCCGCGCGTCTACCGATCGCGGTTGCGCGGTAGGGCGCGGTCGATGGTTTGGGGGATGCCGCCGGCCCGAGCGTAGGTGGAGCTGGCGCTGGGGGGCGGGGCGAGGGGATCGCGGGCGCGTCGTGCGTCGGCACGGCGGCCGGTTCGCGGGGCTGCCGCGGGGCCGGGCACAGAGACGGCCGCCCGGTGGATGGGGCGGGGGTTCGCCATGCGCCGCGCGCTGCGCCCGTGCGACCTCGGGGACCCTGATGCGGTAACCATGACTCGGGAACCATGACTCGGGAACCAAGACTCGGGAACCAAGAGGGATCTGGGACGCGGTGGCGCGGCGGATGACGTCGAGTGGTGGTCAACGCCGCTCGTTGAGAGGTGTTGGGTCCCATCTCGCTGTAGGGGCCGGTGCCGCGCGTGGCGGCCGTCCCCAGCGGGCGCGGTCGGAGGGGCGAGGCGGGACGTTGGTCGGGCGGGGGCGGGATGCAGGTAGGGTCGCGTTTGGACGCGCGGCGCTGCGCCGTCGGATCGAACCGGCTTCGGGCCCACGGTGGCGGGCCGCCGATCGCAGGCCCCTGATGGCGGGTTCGTGGGCGGGCCCCTGATGGCGGGCCCCTGGTGGCGGGCCCCTGACGGCGGGATCGTGGTGGCGGGATCGTGGTGGCGCCGGCAGTGCGAGCCTGGTGGTCGTCGCGCGGTGGTCGTCGCGCGGTGGTCGTCGCGCGGTGGTCGTCGCGCGGTTGTCGGCGCGCGGTTGTCGGCGCGCGGTTGTCGGCGCGCGGTGGTGGTGGCGTGGTGGTGGGGGCTTGGTGGCGTGGGCGTGAATGGGGAGCCGTCGCCCGGCGATGAATGGCCGGTGTACCGGGCTTGGGTCGCCCGGGTCGTCTCGGCTCGGCATTGCGCGCTGGCTCCGAGATCCACGGTGGCCGTCACGCATATGTGGTTGTGGAGCCGGTTGGACCACGTGGGCGCACGTCCGAGGTCCTTCCTTCGCTGGACTGGGGTGTGCGTGCGTTGCGCGCTCTTGTGAGAGGCTGCCCGACCCGCTCGCGGAGGCGGAGGGATTGCGGTCGCTCTGCGGGGCGGTGCCGATCGGCCAAGCGGTGGTGTGACCTCGTTGCATGCGACAACGAGGCGTTCCTCGTGAGGTGAGGCGCGCGTGCTGTGGGTGAGCCGGGCGGACCGCCGTCATTCGCCTGCTAGCCGGCATCTGCCTCGGCACGGGGATGGTCTTCGCGGTGCGGTGGGCCGGAAGGGGGCGTGGTAGTGGTGCGTCGTGCGCTCCATTCTGCGTCCGCGTGGGCGGGTTACGCTTGGGGCACGCGAAGCGCGCTCCCGACACCGGGTCCGAACACTCTCGTTCGCCATAACGTTATGGCGGGGCTTTCGGGCCGTCATGCGGAGCGGGCTGCAATCTCTGCACGGGCCAGCCACAGGTGCCGGGCGACCGGGTACGGGTCTGCACGCGCGGCGTCGGGTCGCGAGGTTGGCGATCGGGTTCGACGACGCGGGTGAGGGCGCGTAGCGCGAGTCGAGCGGCAGCGATGGGCGCGGTTTGGGAGTCGACGGGCCGCGGCATCGCGTCTCGGGTACAATGCTTGCGGTGCGACGAAACGCCTCTGGTGATGTGCGCACCGCCTCGCGCGGCGCGGGCCGGGCGGCATGTCGAGATCCTCGGTGCCGTGCGGCGTCGCGTGGGTTTCGCGGGGGCGACGGAGGGAACGTGAGGAACGTCGATCGGTGGAAGGGGGACGTCCCGGCGTATGGGGTGGGCCCGCCGTGATCGTGTTGACGTTCTTCAACCATGCAGGGGGCGTAGCGAAGACCAGCACCGTGCGCGACGTTGGTTACGTATTGGGAGAATTGGGGTACCGCGTCCTCTTGATCGACGTGGACCCGCAGGCGAACCTTACAAAGTGGCTCGGCGTCGACGAGGACATAGGTCTGGAGCGAACGATCTACCCGGCCGTCATCGGGGCGCCGGACGTCGAGGAGGGCGAGGAAGAGGACGCGGAGTTGCTCCTTCCGGAGCCGATCGCGGCCCACGGCGTCTCGCTGGTCCCGAGCCACCTCAACGTCGCGATCGTGGAGCGGGAGATTCTCAGCGTGTTCATGGGGGTCATGCGGCTTCGTGAGGCGGTGCGCCGGCTCGAGGGGTATGACTTCGTGCTCATCGACCCGCCGCCCAGCCTCGGTCAGTTGTCGGCGCTGGCGGTGGTGGCGGCCGATCGCGTCGTCGTGCCGCTCCCTACCAATCGGAAGGGATTGGACGGCATCCCCACCGTCATCAAGATGGTGCGAGAGTACCGGAAAGCCGCTCGTAGCCTCAAGATCGCGTTGTTCGTCCTAACGCAGCACGACCGGCGCACGCGCCACGACCGGGAGAGCTTGGAGATCATCCAGAGCCAGTTGCGGGCGTTCGCGCCGATCTCCACGCCGCTGAACAGTAGGCCGGCCTACTACTCGGATGCTCAGGTACAAGGTCAACCGATCCCCCTATACGCCCCGGGCAGCGTCGCCGACCAGGAGATCCGGCAAGTCACGAAGGAGCTGCTGGACGCGTTGGAGAGGGAAGACCATGGCTAAGAAGCGGCGGCCCGACTTGGACCGGACGGCGGTGTTCGAGGCGATCCTCGGGGATCTCGGCGGCGCCGACACGGAGGCGTCGCTCGGCTCGGTACCGATCGAGGAGATCCGGTACAACCGGAAGCAACCGCGCAAGTACATCGACGAGGCCGGTCTCGAGGAGCTGGCGGCGAGCATCCGGGACAAGGGGGTGCTGGAGCCGGTCATCGTGCGCAAGGCGGCCGAGGGCTACGAGCTGGTAGCGGGGGAGAGGCGCACGCGTGCTGCACAGCGTGCGGGCCTGACGGACATCCCCGCGATCGTGGTGGAGATCGACGACCGTGAGGCGCTCGAGGTCTCCATCATGGAGAACCTCCAGCGCGAGGATCTGAGCGCGGTGGAGGAGACGGAGGCCGTGCTCACGCTGCTCGAGTTGAGCCTCGACATTCCACGGGAACAGGTGCTGCAGTTGCTGCAGGAGATGTACAACGAGGAGCGGGGGCGGTCACCGGAACCCGCGTTCTCGCGGCGCCACAAGCAGACGGCACTGCACCTGTTCCGGAGGCTGGGGCGCTTCACACCGAGCTCCTTCGTGGTCAATCGCGTGCCCATCCTGGACTTCCCGCAGCCCGTCCTGGAGGCAGTTCGAAGCGGTCGGATCGCCTTCACCAAGGCGCAGGCGATCGTGCGGCTCGAGGACGAGGACGCGCAGGCCGAGGTGCTGGCCGCTGCCGTCGAGGAGGGGCTCACCCTCAGTCAGATCCGGCGTCGGATCACCGATGTGCGGCGCGGGGAGACGGGGGATGCGACGGGGACGCACGGCGCCGGAGACGATGCTTGGGCGCTGGCCGGTCGCACGAAGCGACTGCTCAGCCGCAACCGCCTGGCCGCCCTGGAGCGGCGGCGCCTGGAGCGGGTGACGGCCCTGCTGGAGGAGCTCGAGGGACTGCTCGGGGGTTGACGCGCGCGCCGGTGTGTACCGGTCGCGGGGACGACCCGCCACGCGGTGCTCTGGAACGGGCGTGCGAGCGGCGGGAGGTCGGGCGCACCGGGGCGCGGGCGGCGGCGGGTGGGGGTGGTAGACTCGGTGCCACGACGTTCACCGCTGGACGGGACCTGTGGTCCCGTTGCCCGCGCGGTCCGCACGACGCCCGGCTTCTGCACCATGGGAGTACCGACCGCAATGTCGACGTTCTGTCTGCTCGTCAAGCCCTCCAGCGAGAATCCCGGCACACGCGTGATGTCCGTGACCCGTCTGGGTCCCGAGTGGACCGGGAGGAGGCTGCGGTTGCGCGATCCCGAACGCTTCGGTCTCGCGAATCCCGACCTCATCGGGTGGTCGGATTTCTATGCTGGCAGCGCTTGCGACCTCCACGTTGCGCGCGCGACAGACGGCACCGACGTGGGCTGGCTCATATGGGGAGGTACGCTCGGATTGCGCGCCGTGCCGGCGGACGACGCAGGTACCGAGCGCCGCCGCTGGGAAGGCCGACCGCTGCTGTGGGTCGACGATGCCGGGGTCTTTCCGGACGAGGTCCGGCGGGTGGTCGCGAACGACGCGAATCCGGACAGCGCGACCGTCACCGGCCCGGGCTGGCGCTAGCATTCTCCGGGAGGTTCACATGATCGACGTCGGCGCAACCGCCCCCGATTTCTCCTTGCAGGACCAGAACGGCACCGTCCACACGTTGGAGGACTACCGCGGGCGATGGGTCGTCCTCTACTTCTACCCGAAGGACGACACCAGCGGATGCACGAAGGAAGCGTGCAGCTTTCGCGATGGCGTACCCGCGTTGAGCGAACTCGACGCGGTGGTGCTGGGTATGTCGGCCGACGACCGCGCCAGCCACGAGAAGTTCGTGAAGAAGTACGACCTGAATTTCCCGCTCCTGGTCGATCCGGACAAGGCGACCCTGGAGGCATACGACGCCTACGGCGAGAAGAGCGTAGGCGGCCGCACGTCCATGGGCGTCAAACGAGTCACCTATCTGATCGGTCCTGACGGCAAGGTGGCGAAGACATGGCGGAAGGTGAAACCTGAGGGGCATGCCGGCGAGGTGCGCGAGGCACTACAGGCCCTCGCCTGAAGTCTCGTACCTCGCGTGCGGGGCAGGCATCGGCGGCGCGTCCGGTTTGGGCGTGCCGCCGAACGCTGTTGGCGCGTGGGAGAGGAGCGGTACTGCTCCGTCCGTAGTGGGGAAGGAGGGGTACCCGTGCGCGAAGGTGGGGGAGGGGCGGTACTGGAGGTCTCGGCCGGCGGTCCGCCGGTGGAGCGCGTGCGTCCGCGGGTGACCGCAGCACAGGGGGTCGGCCGCGGGCCAAGGCGAGGGAACGGTCCGTGGAAACGGGGAATGTGGGGTACCCGGCGCCGACGCCCGGAGGGAGCGGGGCTGCCGGCGCGCGAGAGGGGAAAGTTGCGGTACTGCGGCTCGGCCTCGTCCGGGGAAGGGGGGAAGGAAGGGGACTCGGCGGCGAAAGGGGAGGGGAACGGTACTCGCTTCGGATGGGGGGTTCGCTCAGCGGGACACGCCGTCGGGGGCGGCTCCGCGGAGCCGTGGTGGCGCCGAGAGGCGCGACGCGGCCGGTGGGGCCACGTCGACTCAGCGCGCCAGGTACAGGCCCAGGGTCGTCAGCGCCGTGAGCGCGACGATCCAGGTGAGGACAACGATCGGGAGGCCGAGGCGGCGCAGGGGCAGGTCGTGCGGCGGCGTGTCGGCGGCGCGGCGGCGAGCGTCCGCGAGCACGGCACGCGGAAGCAGCCGCACTGCCAGGGCGATGCCGAGCGGGACGAGGATGAGGTCGTCGAGTTGGCCCAGGATGGGGATGGGGTCCGGGATGAGGTCGATGGGGCTGAGCGCGTAGGCGAGCACGATCAGCATCACGAGTCGCGCCGGGAGCGGGCTGCGCGGGTCGCGGTAGGCGTACACGAGGACGGCGAGTTGTCGCTCGAGGCGATCAGCCCAGCGGCGCAAGCGTGCCAACGATCGGCGCACGCGGCAGTGTACGTCGTCGGTGCGGGCGGGGCGCGGCGGAGCGCCAGGGCGGTGTGGAAGGGGCCGGGGCGGGCGGGGGTGCGTGGGCGACGGCGGGCCACGCGTCAGCCGTAGTGGTAGCCCTCGACGCGCACCGGTGCCGGGAGCTCGTACAGCGCCACCGCCTTGAGCGTGAGCTGGTAGCCGGTGTCCTCCACCACGGCGTCGACCACGAGGATGGAGGCGTCGCGCAGGAGCTGACGGTGCTCCGTCCAAAGGTCGGGGGAGATGATGATCTGGCCGCGGGTGGGGCCGTCCTCGATGACGAAGAAGGCGAACCCCTTGGCGGTGCCCGGGCGCTGCCGCGCGACGATCAAGCCCGCGGTGCGCGCGCATGCCTTGCGGGCGAGCCGACGCACCCGCGCGAGGGGAACGGCCTGGAGCTCACGGAGCTGATCGCGCACCAGGTCGAGCGCGTGCAGCTCGAGCGTACTGAAGCGGGTCGTCTGGTAGTCCCACACGAAGCGCTCGGGGGTCGACAGCGGCGGCAGCTCCGGCAGCTCCGGCACGGACGCGAACAGTGCCTGCTGGCCGCTGCGCTGACCGGTGGCGAGGGCGCCGACGCGGAACAGCGCTTCCCGTCTAGGGTGCAGGCAGTCGAAGCAGCCCGCGCGGACCAGCACCTCGAACGCTTCGCGCTCCAACGCCAGGCGCTGGTAGGCGTCGTCGACGCTCCGGAAGGGGCCGTGACGTAGGCGCTCGAGCAGCACCTCGCGCGCCACGTCCTCGGAGATGCCGGTGACGGCCGACAACGGCGGGCGCACCGCCTTCACGCCCTCGGCGGTGCGCTCGCAACGGAAGTGAACGCCGCAGGCGTTGATGTCGAAGGGCAGGAACGGGACGCCCCAGGCGCGCGCCTCCTGGCGCTTGGTGGACACCGACCACATGCCGGGCTCCTCGGTGAGGATGGCGGCGAGGAACTCCGCCGGGTAGTGGATGCGCAGCCAGGCGCTGGCGTAGGCGTGGATGGCGAAGGCCCAGGCGTGCGACTCGGCGAAGCCGTAACCCTGGTACCCCTTGACGGCGTCGAAGACGGTCTCCGCCTCCTGGCGAGTGGCTCCCTGGTGACGCATGCCCCCCTCGACGAAGCGCTCGCGGTCGGGCTCGATGTCCTCCAGATCGCGCCACCCCGAGACCTTCTTGCGGAAGCGGTCGGCGTCGATCCAGCTCATGCCGGCGAAGTGCACCGCGATCCTGAGCACGTCCTCCTGGAAGAGCAGCACGCCGTAGCTCTTCGCCAGGATGGGCTCGAGGCTGGGGTGCCAGTAGGTGACGGGCTCGAGCCCCCGCCGGCGCTTGAGGTACGGGTGCACGGTGCCGGATTGGATGGGGCCCGGGCGGATGAGCGCGATCTGGTGCGCGAGGTCCTGCAGGGTGCGCGAACGCATGACCTTGCTGGTGTTGACCTGGCTGGGGCTCTCGACCTGGAACAGGCCCATGGTGGCCCCCTCGCTGATCATGTCCCAGACGGCGTCCTCGTCGGGCAGGTCGGCGAGCTCGAGCCACACCCCGTCGAGGCGCAGCACCTCCTCGCGGGCGCGCTCGAGCGCCGCCAGCATGCGTAGCCCCAGGAGGTCGAGCTTGATGAGCCCCATCGCCTCGGCGTCGTCCTTGTCGAGCTGCAACAGCTTGATGCCGCCGGTGGAGCGCTCCAGCGGCGAGTAGTGCGTCAGCGGCTCGCGCGCCAGCACCACGCCGCCGTTGTGGGGCGCGAGGTGACGCGCGTGCTTGCGCTCCATGTGAGCGAGCAGGTCCAGGAACACGCCGGTCACCGGCGCGTCGCCCAGCACCTCGCGCAGCGCGACCTCGGCCTTGGCGGCGTCGCGCGGGCGCAGCCCACGGAAATCGCGGCCCAGCGCACGCGTCAGGCGGTTGCGCAGCTCGGGTGGCAGGCCCAGCGCGCGCCCCAGATCCTGGATGGCGAGCGGCAGCTTGTAGGTGATCTTGTTGCACACCATCGCCTCGGTGGTAGCGCCGAAGCGCTCCTCTACCCACGCCAGCACCTCGTCGCGGCGTGCCGAGGAGATGTCGATGTCGACGTCGGGCATGGTGCTCTTGCCGGTGTGCAGGAACCGCTCGAAGAGCAGGTCGTGCTTGACGGGATCGGCCTGGGTGATGCCCAGCAGGTAGCAGGTGATGCTGGCCGCGGCAGAGCCGCGTCCGGCGGCGAGGATGCCGTGCTGACGGCAGTAGTCGGTGACCTCGGCGGCGACCAGGAAGAATTCGGCCAGGCCCAACGCGCGTACCACGCCCAACTCCTCGTCGAGGCGCCGACGGGCGCCGTCCAAAGCCCCGCCCTGATGGCTGGGGTAGCGCTCCAACAACGCCTCGTAGCAGCGCTCCTCGAGGTGACGCTCCGGGGTGGTCCCCTCGGGGATACGCGCCCTCGGCGGCACCAGGCGTTCCGGGAGCAGGTCGAAATGGGCCCGCTCGGCCACCCAGGCGGCGTTGAGGGCCGCCTCGGGGAAGGGCAGGCGGTCCAGTGCCTCGGTGGGGTGCGGCAGGGCCTGGCAGGCGTTCTGCGGCCTCCGAGGATCCGGCTGCTGCACGCTGGCGCCCAGCCGCGCGCAGGTGAGCGCGTCGTACAGGCGGTAGTCGTCGGCCTCGGCGTAGCGCACCTCGGGGGCGGCCACCACGGGCAGCCCGAGGCTCTGGGCCAAGCGACGCAGCACGCGGGCGCGGCGCGCGTCCCAGCGGTAGCGATCGTGGAAGAGCTGCAGGTAGAAGCGTTCCGGGAACGCGCCCTTGAGCTCGCGCAGCAGCTCCTCGAGCTCGGTGACGCGGCGCTCGGCGAGCCAGCGCGCCACCACCCCCTCGCGCGGGCCCGACAGCAGGAGGAGGTCGTGGGGATGGGCCAAGAGGACGGGGTAGGGGATGTCGCGCTCCTCGCGCTCCATGCCCACGCTCACCAGCCGGCACAGGGAGGCGTAGCCCGTGCGGGAGGCGGCCAGCGCCACGAAGGGGTAAGCGTTCCCTTCGATGCGCACCGGCAGGGTGGCCCCGATGAGCGCTTTGACGCGGGAATCGCGTGCGGCGCGGAAGAGCTCGACGCCGCCGGTGACATTGAGATCGTCGGTGAGGGCGAGGTACTCGTAGCCCAGCTCGGCGGCTCGGCGCACCAGGGTGGTAGGGCTGGCCGTGCCGGCGCCGAGGCTGTAGTAGGAGTGGACGTTCAGCAGCGCCGTCAGTCGCTCGCGCGCGCCGCCCACCAGTCGTCCTCCTCCCGGAACAGCTCGACGACGGTGCCGCCCTGTAGCTCGAGCAGGTAGTAGTCGCGGTGGCGCTCGCGCTCCCACCAGCCGCCGTCGTAGCGCCAGCGGTCGAGCACGCGCGTGACGACTCGGGGGAGGGGTCGAGCGGGGGGCCGGGCGGCTGCGTGCGCCCCGGGAGCGAGGCCACCTCGCGCGCGGCGGGAGGTGCTGTTGGAAGGGGCGCTGCGGGGAGGGGCGCCGCTGGGAGGAGCGGCGCCCGTGGGAGGAGGGTCCAGGGCCTCGGAAACGGTCCTGGAGCGGGGAAGGGGAGAGGGGTCGGGGTTCGGGCGGGGGATCGGGGCGGGTACGCCCGGACGGGACGGGCTCGGGTCAGGAGCGGGATCCGACCAGCTCACGGCGGCGGGCTGGCCGTTCGTCAACGTGACCCGGGCTGGGGTCATGAGCATGCGCACGGGAATCCTCCGAGACGGAGAAGAAGGGGAAGAGCATGAGGTCCGGCAGGGCCTCGGGTGGCGGGGAGGACGTCGGTGGTGGCGGAGCCAGCGGAGCGCCGTTGCCGCCACCGATGGTGTCCCCGCGGACGGGCGTCCGTTCGGGTGCGTCGCCATCGCGCCGGTCGTGGGGCCGCACGGTGTCGTCGCCCACGGCGGTGGCGTCGGGGAGGGGCAGGGCTTCGTCGCCGAACAACGGCACCGCGCCGGCCTCGACGACCGAGCCGGGGGGATCGCTCGGGAGCCCGCGGCCCAGCGGAAGGCGCACGGCCTCCCCGCGCTCCGCCTCGTCCGGGTTCACGCGCTCCCAGCCCCACGCGAGATCGGCAGCCTGGGCGTAGGGGTCGCGCCAGGCGAAGCGCAGCAGCGCGCCGGGGAAGCGCTCCAACGTGGCGGCCTGCGCTTCGTCGCGGCGTTCACGCCCGCGCCACAGGGCGCCCTGCATGGCGAGCCGATGGGGGGAGGCGAGCTCCACGGTGAGACGCTCGACGCCGAGCCCGGCGCCGCCGCTGTCACTCAGGGCGAAGAGCGCCTGCTGGCGGATCTGGCGCGCCCGCGTGAGCGGGCGTTTGCTGAGCCGGGTCGCGCGACGTTGGGTGCCACCCAGCGTGGCAGTGAGGGTGAGGCGGCGCGCGGCGCGCCCTTCGAGGGCGCGCTCGAGCTCGCCGGCGAGGCGTTCGAGCGCGGGCAGCAGCTCGCGCGGCTCGCGTGCGGGCTCGTCGAATGCGATCGAGCGGCGCACGCTGGGCGGCAAGCGGTAGGGGCGCAGGTCGGCGTGGCGGGGGCCGTGCAGGTACGGCAGGAGGACCGCTCCCTCCTCGCCGAGGTACGAACGCAGCTGCGACTCGTTCCAGCGGGCCAGCTGGCCCACCGTCTCCAGCCCCAGCCAGTGCAGCCGCATGAGGTTCTTTTCGGTGACGCCCACGCTCTTGAGGAAGCGCAGCGGGAGGCGCTCCAAGAAGGCGTCCTCGCCATCCACCGGCACGACCCGGCAGGCGCCGGGCCGGCTGGCGGCGGCCGCGAGATCGGCGATCTCACGCGTGCGCGCGGCGCCGACGCGAGCCTGGTAGAGCCCCGCCAGCATCTCGGCCTCCCCCCGGTCGAGGCGAGCGAGGAGACGGCCGCGCGGCCCCTCCTCGATCCAGGGCGTGATGCCGTGGATCTCCCGCAGCAGCTCGCTCCATCCCTGCTGCAGCGCGGGCTCCTCGAGCTCGACGACGCGCAGGCCCTCGACGCGCATGCGCGCTCCGCTCAGCCGCATGCCCGGGGTGATGCCGTGGCGACGCGCGGCCGGAGTGGCGTGGAGCACGCGCTGATCCTCCACGTACACGAGGGGAGCGCGCTCGAGGGCGGGGTCCTGCCGTTGCGCCAGGTAGAGGGGGAACGGATCGAGGTGCAGGGCGGCGATCATGACGGCTCCACCCCGTCGGGGCGGCCGGATGCCCGCGCCGAGACGCGCTGCGAGCGCCAGCCGGCGCCGAAGGCGCACGGCCCGCCGGCGTGAGCGCGCCACCAGCCGATGCGCCGCCGGCGCGAGCGCCGCGGCGGGAGGGAGGACGGCGCGTGGGACGTGCCTGGGACGGGTTTCATAGCGGTAGCAGGGGGTGCTAGCATAGACGGGTACCTGGGAGGATCGTGAGAGCGGTCCACTCTGGGCGGCGAAGGGACACATTCCTCTTGCTTGGCGGCGGTGGATGTGTCCTTCGTTTTTGGGTTTCGGCGCGCGATGCGGCGGGTCGCGGTGTCGTCAGGAAGGGGTTGCGGGGACCGCGCTCGGTGACGGGGCTGGGGGGCGAGGCGTCATCCACCACCCCCCTCGACGAGGAGCTCCTGGACGACCTCGCCCCGCAGCAAGCCACGGAAGACGCCGTCGATGTGCAGCTCCTCGGCGGGAACGGCGAGGATGGGGAAGGCCGGGTTGTGAGGGCGCAGGCGGTAGCGCCGTGGGGCGTCCACCTGCGAGGGGGCGTCGCCCTCCGGGGCGCGCCAGTCGAGGTACTTGAGGGTGGTTTCGTCCTCCCCCACCCGCACCGCGCAGATCTCGCCGGAACGCTGCGGGGAGGCGCGGTGCAGCAGCACCACGTCGCCGCTCTCGATGCGGTCGGCCATGGAGTCGCCGCGAACGCGCAGGGCGAAGTGATCGGGGCGACCGCGCAGGGCGAGATAGCCCTCTGGCTCGGGGTAGGCGCCCACGGGGACGCCCGCGGCGATCTCGCCGAAGAGCGGGACGCCCATACGGGCGTCGCGTAGCTCGAGCCCCGCCCCGTCGAGCAGGGTGACGACCGGGCTGCGGCCGGGCCCACGGCTCTCCATGCGCAGCCTGCCCTTGGCCTCGAGCGCGCGCAGGTGCTCGCGCAGGGTCGGGTAGCTGATGGCGAACCCGCGCGCCAGCGACGCCAGCTCCGGGAGGTGACCGTGGCGCTGGTACGCCGTGTGCAGGGCCTCGAGAATCTGGAGTTGCTTGACGGGACGGGGTGGCATGGCGCGTGCTCCTCGTGGGGGATTCTGATGACTCGTTACCCTCTGTTTCTGAGGGTGAACCTACGATAGACCTACGACGGCGGGCTGTCAAGACGACCTGCTCGTTGCCCTCGTCCCCTCCGGCGCGAAGGAGGCGGTGGTCCCGACCGCGCGTGGAGGCGTGCCGGCCGCGCGTGGCGGTCCGAGCGGGATGACCCAGGTCATGGGCGCGCCGGGGCGCCGGCGCTAGGGTGATGGCCCTGCCGGCGGGCTCGCGTGGCGCTGCGGCCGCCCGGCAGGGATCCCGCTGAGCGGGGGCGGCGCGTCCGCCGCCGCCCCGGCGGGTGACGGGGGCCGGATGGACGTCCTGATCGTGTACGGCAGCACCTACGGCGACACCGCCGATGCGGCGGAGCGCATCGCCACCGAGCTCCAGCGCTTCGAGGGCGTCCGGCTCGAGATCGCCGACGTCGCGTACCGCTCCCTCGCGAACCTATCCGACTACGACGCGATCCTCGCCGGATGTTCGACCTGGGATCAGGGCGAGGTCCAAGGCGACTGGGAGGGCCGGCTCCACGAGCTCCGAGCCGTGGACCTCACGCGCGTCCCGGTCGCCCTGTTCGGCGTCGGCGACCAGTTCGGCTACCCGGACACCTTCCAGGATGCGATGGGGCGCCTCGCCGCGGCGTTCGAGGCTCGCGGCGCGACGTTGATCGGCTCGTGGCCAGCCTCCGACTACACCTTCACGACCTCGCGTGCACGTCGCGGAAACCACTTCGTGGGCCTTGCACTGGACGCGACCTCGCAGGACCATCTGACCGCGTCGCGGGTCCGGCGGTGGGTGGCCGGCCTGGCCGAGGAGCTGAGACTGGCTCCGCCCGCGGCGATCGCGGACGCCCTCGCCTGACGGCGCCGCCCGGACGGCTTCCACCTCGAGGTCGGCGCACGCCGACCCGTGCGCCGCCCGCGGGGGCTCAGCGCTTCGGCAGCGCCGGCACCGCCCGCGACGGCCGCACCGACAGGTCGGGGCGCTTGGGCGGGTTCGCCTCCAGCGCGTCCAACGCCTCGCGTATGGCGCGCTCGAGCTGAGGGTCCTCGCCCGCAGCGTCCTCGCGCGGCGCGATCTCCACCTCGACGGTGGGCTCGGTGCCGAAGTTCTCCACCCGCCAGCCCACGTCGTCGAACCAGAACGCGAACTGCGGTTGCGTGCTGATGCCGCCGTCGAGGAAACCGTCGGTGACGTCGATGCCGATCACGCCTCCCCAGGTACGCGTGCCCACGAGCGGTCCTAAGCCCATGCGTTTGAACAAGTGGCTGAAGATGTCGCCGTCGGACCCCGCCCGCTCGTTGGTGAGCGCCACCAGCGGTCCGGCCAGCGCCTGGCTCGGGTATGGCTTGGGCTCGCCGTAGCGCTCGACGACGTACGCCAGCCTCCGCCGCGCGAGCTTCTCCAGCAACAGCTCCGAGACGTGACCGCCGCCGTTGAAGCGGACGTCGACCACGAGCCCGTCACGATGCGCTTCCAACAGCCAGCCCCTGTGGAACTCCGCGAACCCGCGCGGTCCCATGTCGGGCACGTGCACGTATCCCACGCGCCCCTCGCTGGCCTCGTGCACCCGCCGCCGGTTGCTCTCGACCCAGGCGCGGTAGCGCAGCGGAGTCTCGCTGGCGAGCGTCCGCACGCGCACGTCACGGCGCTCGCCACCGCCCGCCGGCTCGATGGTCAGCCGCACATCGCTGCGGGCCTGGTGCACCAGCAGCGCTTGCGGCGGCACCTCCCGACTGACGCGTCTGCCGTTGATGGCCACCAGCCGGTCGCCCGCTCGCACGTTGACGCCGGGCCGCGCCAGCGGCGAACCGGCCGCCTCGTCCCACGCGTCGCCCCGCAGGATCTCCCGGACGACGAAAGCGTCGCTCGCCGGATCGAAGGCGAGGTCGGCGCCGAGGTGGCCCTGCGGGTAGCTCGGCTCGGCCGGCACGTCGCCGCCCAGGATGTACGCGTGCGACGTGCCGAGCTCTCCCTGCACCTCCCACAGCAGCTCGGTCATCTCCGTGCGCGTGCCCACGCGTTCGACGAGCGGACGGTAACGCTCGAGCACGCCCTGCCAGTCCACTCCCGACATGTCGCGCGTCCAGAACAACTCGCGCTGCAGCGCCCAGGTTTCGCGCAGCATCTGCTCCCACTCCGACGGCGGGTCGACCGACACGCGCACCCGGCCCAGGTCCACCCAGCCGCTCTTCGGGCCGGGCTCGGCCTTGCCGTCCGGAGGCGCCTTCTCGCCCGCCTTCAGGACCCGCAAGCGGTTGCCGACGCGCACCAACAGCGTGCCACGGTCGAGCGCCAGGTCGAAGTCGGTGATGCCGTCGAGCACGGTCTCGCGCTCGCGGGAGGACAGCTCGAACGCGTGCAGCGTGCCCTTCGCGGGCGGCGGGCCGGCCGGGAAGAAGCTGCGGCCGAGCGTCCCCTCGATGGGGTAGGTGGTGTAGAGCAGCTTGCCGTCGATGGCCGCCAGGCGGCCGATGCGAGCCTCGGGTACCGGCAGCGCCACGATGCGGTCGCGGATCCCGTCGAGGTCGATGCGCACGGGGGCCGGCGCGGCGCCCTCCTCGCCGTCCGGGCCGGGCGACCCGCCGCCGTCACCGCCCGTCGGGGCGCCGTTTCCGGTAGCCGGTGTGCCGGCGCCGGCGCGCGGCGCGGATCCCTCCGCATCGGCCGGACCGCCGGGGCCGAGCGGGGAGGGCGCGTCGGCCTGCAGCGTCACGAGGTACGGGCGCTCCCCGCGCGGGAAGCCGAGGTCGAAGTGCAGCTCGTCGTAGACAGGATCGAAGGTGCGCTTGCCGACGAACGCCAGGTAGCGCCCCCCCGGGTCGAAGGTCGGCTCGCGATCCTCCAACACCGCCTCGGTCACGTCGTGGAGGGCCCCGCTCTCGAGCTCGCACAGGCGCACCACGGCGGCGGTGGGGCCGGTGGGCACGCTGTAGGCGAGGTAGCGCCCGTCCGCTGAGAACGCGGGCCGACCGATGCGCCCGAAGCGGCTGGTGTCGATCTCACGTACCTCGCCGGCCCCGAGGTCGGCGAGGAGGAGGCGGAAGCGATGGTCGGCGATGGCGACCTGGGCCGCGGTCGGCGACGCCGTCATCTCCAGGGGCCGGCCGACGTCGAGATCGACGAAACTGCGCTCCGGCGCGGCGTCCGCCGCGCCGCGCCGGTAGAGCTCGAGCCGGTCGTCCCCCGCCGCATCGCTGACGGCCACGATGCGGCCGTCATGGAGGAAGGTCGCGAGCCGTTGCCGCGCCACGCGCGCCACGCCGTGGCGCTCCACGGGCCCCTCGAAGGCGCCCAGGCTGACGGTCTGACCGCGCGTGGTGAGCACCAGCTCCTTGCCGCCCGCCGCGAGCGCCGCGTGCTGCAGGAAGCGCGAGGCGTCGACGAAGCGGCGCGCGCGCTGCGCACGAGGGCTCGCGAGGTCGATGGTCACGATCGCGCTCGTCCCGCTCGCGAGGTCGAGCAGGTGAAGGTCGGCGCCCGCCTGGTACGCCACCCGGCCACCGTCCGCGGTCGGCGCGCGCACGTAGAAGTCCTCGTGCTCGCTGTGGCGCCGGAGGTCGGCGCCGTCGGCGTCGCACGAGTAGAGGTTGCCGGTGCCCTCGTGATCCGACACGAACATCACGCGTTCACCGACCACCATGGGGGACGCGAGGTTGCCAGGCAGACGTAGCAGACGCCGCCAGGCGCCCGAGCCGTCCGGATCGATCCACAGGTCGCCCGTCAGGCCGCCACGGTATCGCTTCCAGTGCGACAGATCGGTGGCGTTGCGGGCCAGCACGCGAACGCCTCGGGCGCCGAAGGCGATGTCGACGGCGTGCCCCACGCCGAGGTCGGCCGGCTCGCCCCCCTCGGGGGGCACGCGGTACAGCCGCGTATGACCGGGGAACGCCTCCGCCGCGTCCGCCGCGAACACGATGTGCCCGTCGGGCGTCCAGCCCGTGACGCGCGAACGGCCGCCGAGGAAGGTGAGGCGCCGCGGGGGACCGCCGCCCGCCGGCATGAGGTAGACCTCGTCACCGCCCTCGTCACGGCCGGTGAAGGCGAGCCACGCGCCGTCGGGTGAGAGCGCCGGGGCGGACGCGCGTCCGGGATTGGCCGTCAGGCGGCGCGCCGTGCCGCCGGTCGCGGCCACGATCCACAGATCGTCCTCGCTCACGAACACCAGAGCGTCGCCACGCAGGGAGGGTTGTTGATAGTAGCCGTCTTGACGCATGCCGCACTCTATCGGAGCGTCGCCGGAGGGGCGCGCACCCCGCACCCGCGCCCCTCCGGCACCGTCCCCTTGCGCGGCTTCGCGTGTGGGGTGGACGGATCCCATGCGCGCGCGGCCGCGCCCTCGGGCGCCGCTGAGCGTCAGGGTGCGACGTCGCGCACGCAGCGGAACCCGACCTGCGGGTCGCGCCACGACTTGGGTTGCGCGTGGATCGAGCCACCCCATGTGCCTCCACCGCTGTAGGGAACGGCCCAGGCGTCGTCGGGCGTCGCCTCGTCGGCGCCGAGGTACGCGATGGCCGTCTCGTTGGGCGCCCACAGCGGTGTGCCCTTGTTGGGCGTGCGGTCGCAGGTGGCGACGCTGTCGCCCGTGTGCCAGACGCAGCCGGCGCTGCTTCCGCCCGCCACCAACGAGGCGGCGATCTCGTCGCTGGTCGGCAAGCGCCAGATGTGGGGCGACTCGGCCGCCAGGGCCGCGCCGTCGGCCGTCAGGAAGGAGCACACGCCGTTCGCGGCCAGCGTCGCGGCGTCGGCGTTCCCCGCAGGCGCCGTTCCGGGGTCCTTCGCCAGCCCGATGGGCGGCAGGCCGTAGCGTGCGAGGTCGTTCCACGACGGCCGTGCCCCGCCCGGCAGCCGCGCGTTCCAACCCGGCCCGGCGGGCGCCCACTCCAGCGTGACGCCGTTGCCTCGTATGACCCGCGCGCCGCGGTTCCCGTCGTCGACGCGCCCGGTGATCATCGGCACGTACACGAGGGTCACCGCCGTCGCCACGAGCGCCGGGAAGGCCACGACGGCGACGCGCCCGCCGATGCGCCGCCACCACTGCGGTGGACGTTCCCACCCCTCGGCCTGCCGTAGTCGCCGGTGCCGCGCCTCGGCGACGAGCAACAGCCCGATGAGGACGAAGAGGCCGCTGACGGGGAAGGTGCCCAGCACCCAGCCGAGCCCGAACGCGCCCGTCGCGATCGCGAGCCCCCACCACAGCGCGGTGAAGGCCACGCCGGCGATCGCGAGCACCCACCCGCCCACCCGGGGCCACGCCAGGGCCAGGTAGGCGATGACCACGGCCGCCGGCGCGGGCGCAAGGGCGCGCAGAAGGTCGGCGAGCGGCAGGCTCCAGCTCTGGTAGTACAGTGTCGAGAACGACCATAGCGTCCACAACGAGGTTGCCAGGGCCAGCAGGGCCGCGGCGAGCTGCCCGGGGAGCGCCCGAAGGAAGCGGCCGGGCGGGCGATCGCGCGTCACCGGCGACCGTTCCGGGCCGAGCGGTAGCGGCGCTCGATCTCGTCGATCAGCGCCCTTGCCAGCGCGCCCCCCAGCCGGGGACGGGCGCTGGCGAAGAACTCGTCGAGGCGCGTGTGCCCGCCCCGGGACGGCAGCACGTGATCGGTGTCGTAGCGCTCGCCTTGCTCGTAGAGCAGCGCCTGCAGGCACATGTCGACGAGGTTCATGTCGCGAACGAAGCGGGCCTCCGGGCTCGAGCGCTCCTCGTACTCGCGCCACAAGCTCACGATCTCGCCGCCGTCGCGGCCCGCCAGCTCCACCATGGCGAGCTCCTCCGCCCGCCGCTTGTCGGCCTCGGTGACGTCGCGGTCGGCCGGGTCGGCCCGGGCCGCGATGTCGCCCGTGAGCGCCTCGGCCGCGTCGTGCACGGTAGCGATGGCGAGGGCGCGACCGGTGTCGACGCCCGCGCGCGCGCCGAACAGCAGGCACAGCATGGCCGTGCCCCAGGCGTGCGCGGCGACCGATTCCGGCGCCACGACCCTCCGCAGGACCCAGCCGCGGCGCGGCTCGTCCTTCAGGCGGAACGCACGGACCGCCGCGTCGAGGCTGGCGCGGGCGTCCTCGTCCAGGGTGGGTGCTGCGGCTGCCGCTGCGGTCATGCCCCAGCATACGGGCGTGAGCCCGTGCGGGCGGGGATCGCGGGCCCGCCGGGACGGGCGGGCGCGCGCGGGGCCGAGACGCGTGCGTCGATCACCGCACCCTATACTCGGGCATGGCGATGCTGAGCTACGACGCGTTCCAGCGGGCCACCCGGTTCCTGCGCGAACACGCGCGCCCCCTCGAGCACGCACAGTTCGAGCACGATTTCGGCGAGGGTCCGGCCGCAGCGGTCGTCGACGCGCTCGCCTGCTTCCAGAACGACGACGGCGGTTACGGGCACGGGCTCGAGCCCGACCGGCAGGGCGCCAGCTCGGGGGCGCTCGCCACCGCCCGCGCCCTGCCTGTCCTGTCCGAGGCCGGCGTTGGGGACGACCACCCGCACCTTGCGGCCGCGGTGGCGTACCTTCGCGCCACGCTCGATCCCAAGACCCTGACCTGGCGCATCGTGCCACCCGACACGGGCTCGAGTCCCCACGCCCCCTGGTGGGGCCGCGAGGGCCTCGAGGACCGCTTCGGGCACTTCCGCATCAACCCGCGCGGCGACGTCCTGGCGGGCCTGTACCGCTTCCCGGAGGTGGCCGAGGAAACGTGGATCGAGCCGGTCGCCGAGGACTGCGTGCGGGCGATCGAGACCCGAGAGCTGGAGATGCATGACCTGCTCAACGCGGTCGCGCTGCTCGAGGCGCCCGGCTTGCCCGTCGGGCTGCGGGCGCGGGTTCGTGCGGTGGTCGAGGACTCCGCTGCACGCATGGTCTCCACCCGTTGGGAGGAGTGGCACCAGTACGGACTCCAGCCCCTGAAGGTCGCGCCGCGGCCGGACGCGGCGCTGCACCACATGTTCGCGGAGCCGCTGCAGTGGAACCTCGATTTCCTGATCGAGACGCAGGGTGAGGACGGCGCCTGGGCGCCGTCGTGGAGCTGGGGGCAGTACCCCGAGGCGTGGGAGGAGGCGCGCCGGGCGTGGCAGGGCATCCTCACGCTCGAAGCGCTGCGGGCGCTGCGCGCGTTCGGGCGTGTCGACGGGGGTGCGGTGCCGGCACCCGGTTGAGCCCTCTACGCGCGGTGGGTCGGGTCCGTCTCGGTGCCATCGCTGTCGCTCGGGTCCGGCCCGGCGGCGTCGGTGCCGGTCGGCGCCGTGGCGAGGCGCGCGTCGAAGCGGAACGCGATGGGGGCGTCGACGACGATGCGCTCCGCGTGCGGGTGGGCGGGATTCAGCAGGAGATTTCGCTCCACCGGAACGATCACGCTCGGGACCGACAGCGCGAGGCTGGCGCCGTCGCGCACCCAGCCGTCGCCGAGCGCGCGCGCCTCGGCCGACGTGGGGCGCGCCTGCCACGACCGCGGCAGCGCCGACGGCTCCAGGCGCAGGACGTCCTCGTCCTCGAGCTGCAGCCGGAACGCCGCGTAGGTACGCTCGAACCGGTGGCGGTCGGCGTGGGCGAGGCTCTCGAGGGCGGCGAGCGAGAGGCTCGAGCTCAGGTAGACGACGGCGACCCCGGGGCTGTTCCAGCGACCGCCGTAGCGCCGCGCGCCCTCGCCCGAGAAGGCTGCATGGCGCGTGGCGTGAGGAGCTCGAGCCAGGCGCCACGCGACCGTCAACTGTAGACCCCGTACTCGATCCTGCCGAGGAGGTCCTCGACCTCACGCGCCCCGATCTCGGTGTCCGCGAACGCGAGCGGCGTCGCGCCGCCGAGGCTGTGGTTGGGCGTTCGCAGCCAGTCGGCGCCGTCCTCGAGCCCGAACAGGCGCTGAGCGGCGTCGAGCAGCCGCGCGACTCGCAGCACGTGCTCGCCCTCCTCCGGGCTTAGGCGGCCGCCGCGCTTGCGCCGCACCAGGGTGCTGCCGCTGATGCCGGTCACCGCCGCGAGCGCCCCCTCGCTCACGCCGAGCTTGCCGGCGAGGGCCGAGAACGCTCCGGTAGGGAGCCCCCGCTTGAGGGCGTCGATCGTCTCGCGCGCACTGCCAGACGGGATGCCGAGGTCGCGCAACACGCTGTCCGCGGTGCCGCTGGTGGGCTCATACACGTCCACTGGACACCTCCTTGTGGTGATTGTAGCACAGTCATCTGGAGGTGCCCGGGGAGGCACGCCGGGCGCGCGGCACCGGCCGCGCGGTACGCTGACGCGCCATGGTGGAGGTCGACGCTCCGGACGGTGACCCTCGCGGCGCCCCCTCGCGGCGGACAGCACGCGTGCGGCTGCTCGCCGACGTCTGGGGTCTGTCACTCCCGGTCATCCTGACCAACCTGCTGCAGACGCTCGTCAACGTGGTGGACGTGTTCATGGTGGGGCGTCTGGGCGCCGTGCAGGTGGCCGCGGTGGGGATGAGTCAGGTGGTGCGACTGTTGATGATGGTGGGCGTCCTTACGATCACCACCGGCTCGATGGTCCTCGCCGCACAAGCCCACGGCGGCCGCGACCCCGGCCGCCTCAGCCGCGTGGCCCACCAGTCGCTGACGTTCGCCGCCCTGTTCGGCGTCGCGCTCGCGGCTCTCGGCTGGTGGGTACCGCGACCCGCGTTGCACTTCCTCAACTCCGGCCAGGGAGGGGAGGTCGTGGACCTCGGCGTCGGGTACCTTCGCATCCTGTTCTACGGCGGCACCTTCCTGGCGCTGAACTTCGTGGTCAACCGGCTGATGCAGGGCGCAGGGGACACCGTCACGCCGCTCTACCTCACCGGCGGTATCAACGTCGTGAACATCGGACTCGACTACCTGCTGGTGTTCGGCGCGGGCCCGTTCCCGCCCCTCGGCATCGCGGGCGCCGCGCTAGGCACGGTGGTGGCGCGTGGGCTCGGATCCGTCGCCGGCATCGCCCTGCTGTACTCCGGGCGCAACGTGGTGACCCTACGCGAGGGCAGTTACCGGCCCGATCGCCGCGTGTTCCGCGACATCCTGGCCATCGGCGTGCCGTCCGGCATCCAGGGGGTGGCCCGCAACCTCACGCAGGTCTTCGTCGTGCGCATCCTGACCTCGACGGCGGCCGGAGCGCTCGGTGCGGCCGCGTTGGCCATCGGCACGCAGGTCACCTCTCTGGTGTTCATGCCGGGACTGGCCATCAACGTGGCGGCGACCAGCCTGGTGGGTCAGGCGCTCGGTGCCTGGCAGACGCACCAGGCCCGCGCCCGCGGAAACCTCGCGATCGCGCTGGGCGTGGTGGTGATGTCGCTGTTGGCCCTACCCGTGGTGATCTTCGCGCGCCCCCTGGTGCTGCTGTTCGAGCCGGGCGCGCAGGCCACCGTCGTCCGTGCCGGCACGGCGTACCTCCGCATCGTCGGCATCTCGCAACCCGTGCTCGCCGTGGCGATGGTGTGCAACGGCGCCTTGCGCGGTGCGGGCGATACGTTGCCGGGCCTCTACGCCACACTGCTCGGGCGCTGGGTGATCGCCATCCCCCTGGCGTACGCCCTCGCCCTGCCGTTGGGCCTCGGCCCGACCGGCGTATGGTGGGCGCTCGTCGTCGGTACCGTCGTTCAGGCCGCGATCACGCTGATGCGGTGGGGCGGCTCCGGCTGGCTTCGGGTGGCGCTGAGGGCGAGCGACGTCTACCGCACCCATCTTCGGCGGCTGGCTCCCGACGTGCAACGTCGCTACCTCACCGAGGTGCGCGCGCCGTTGATGGCGCGCGATGGGGTGGTGGAGGAGGTCGACGCCGCGGGGGTGGTGTACCGCGGCGACGAGGAGGGCGGCCACGTCAGGGTGCGCTTCGTGGCCGGCGTGTACGAACTGGTGTACGGCGCCAGCGCGCGCCACGGCTGAGCCGGGCGGGCGCACCGGGTCAATCGGCGACGGCGGGCTCGGGTTCCGGCGGGCGGAGCGCGGCCGTCACGGCCGCGCGCGCCGGGCTCCTCGCGTCGAGTCGCCGCAGCGACCCGACCCGGAGGTAGGCGGTCGCGGCGACGACACTCACGGCCGCCGCCGACGCGAGCGCCAGGCGCGGGGAGGTGGCCTGGGCGAGCGCGCCGAGCGCTCCGGCGCCGAGCGCGATCCCCAGGAACGACGCCAGCGAGTTGACGCTGAGCATGGAGGAGCGCCGATCGTTCGGTACGACGTCGTTGAGCAACGCGGCGTGCGGGGCGTTGCCGGCGGCGAGCGCGAAGTACACGAGCGCGAGCGAGGCGCCGAGGCCGGTCGGCGTCACGAGGGCGGCGAGCAACGCCATCGCCACCCCCCGGAGCGCCAGGCTGACGCCGGCGAGTGCCGCGGAGCCGCCGGGAAACGTGCCGCCGAAGCGGACGACGGCCAGGCCCCCGACCAGCGCCGCGGCCCCCATGACGGTGCCGAAGATGCCGAAGGCGCCGCTGTCCGACGGTGCGGCGCCGACGCTCAGGGCGGCGATGGGCTGCCAGAAGGTCTCCACGCTGATCATCGCGACGCCGCCCGCCGATGCGGCGAGCAGGAGGTAGCGCACGCTGCGCACGCGGCGGGCCAGCCCGACGGCATCGCGCAGGACCTCGGGCATGGCGCGCAGACCGGCGACGCCGCCGCGCCCCTCGAACTCGGGCTCCTGCACCAGGGCCAACGTCAGCAGCCAGGCGACGCCGCGCAGGAGAACGCCGGCGAAGAGCGCGATGCCGAAGCCCGCGAGTGGCCAGGGAAGGTGGAGCCCGGCCGCCCAGGATGGGAGGAACCCCCCGAGCGCTGTTCCCGCGAGCATGGCCGCCGACTGCACCACGTCGATGACGGCGAGATGCGGCTGCAGGGCGACGTCGCTGTTCGCGCGCTTCAGGCGATCGACATACCAGGCGTCCAGGGCGCCCGAGTGCAGGGCGGCCCCGACACCCTGCAGCACGGCATACAGCAGGGCGGTCAAGGGGCCCGTCAGGAACAGCAGCGCGGTGAACGAGCCGAGGGTGAGGACCTGCGACGCGAGCGCGACGGGCTTGCGGCCGATGGCGTCCGCCAGCCCTCCGGTCGGGATCTCGAGCAGCACCACCAGCACCGCGCGCACGGTGAAGGCCAGGCCGATCAAGCCGAGATCGAGCCCGCGGCCCGTCATGTGCAAGATCAGTACCGGCATGGGCAGCGCGACCGCCATCTCCTGCACGCCGGCGATGACGGCATAGCGACGGGTGATCCGGCGCTCGATCGGACTCGCTGCGGCGCCGCGGCCCGGGCGACTCACCGGAGCCGAGGCGCCCCGTTGGCCGCGCTCGGCCCCACGTCCGGCCGTCGCCCGCCGCCCCAGGCTGCCGCGATGGTGTCCCCGGGCATCGTCGCCTCCCCACGGACGGCGCGCCCACCTCGCGTCCCGTAACGCGCGCGTCTTGCCAGCCATGATGCCCCGTCGGGGCGCCGAACGCTAGGGGATGCTTCGCATCGGGGCCGAGACGCGCCCGCTTCAGCCGCGCCGAAAGAAGGTGCGGCCACCGGGCTTCACGAGGCGCTCGAGCCGTAACCGGTCGCGCGTGTCGAACAGCGTCCGGAACGCCAACAAGGAGATCCCGAGCGCGCTCAGGGCGGTGGTGGCGGCGATCATGAACATGATGACGATCTGGTAGCGGGCCGCGTCCGCAGGCGCCGCGCCCGCCAGGATCTGCCCGGTGATCATGCCCGGCAGGCTCACCAGGCCCATCACCATCATGGCGTTGATGGTCGGGATCATGCCCGTACGCAGGCTCTCGCGCACCAGGTCGTGGGCGGCCTCCCAGCGGGTCGCGCCCAGCGCCAGGTCGGCCTCGATCCGCCCGCGCTGCGCGACCGCCCCCTCCATGAAGCGGTCGAGGGCGAGCGACACGCCGCTGAGCGCGTTGCCCAGCACCATCCCCAACAGCGGGATGGCGTACTGCGGCTCGTACACCGGCCGCACGCGGAGGATGCCCGCGAGCGAGATGCCGGTCACCACGTAGGCGGCGGCGAACACGGTGAGGAGGCTGTCCCAGTACACCCCGGGGAAGCGCCGGCGGGTGCGGTTCACGGCCGCGACCCCCGCCAACGCCGCCATCACCAGCCCGATGCCGATCACCGGCAGGGGCGCGTCGAGGGCGAACACCCACTCCAGGATGAAGCCCACCAGCAGCAGTTGCGCCACCATGCGCACGCTCGCGATCAGCAGCGAGCGCGCCAGCCCGAGGCGCATGATCCACGACAGGACCAGGTTCACGACGACGAGCAGGGCCGCCAGGCCGAGCTGCCCGAAGCCGATGTGGATGTAGGCGTCCGTCATGCTCTGCCGCCCGCGCGGCCGGCCGGTGCGGTGCCGCCCCCGGCCGCCGCGTCGTCGCCCCCGCCGCCCGCCGAGGGGCGGCCCGTGCGACCGTCCGCCGACGGGCCGGTGCCGCGGTGCAACTCGACGCGTCGATCCGTCACGCGCGCGAGCTGCGCCGCGTCGTGGCTGGTCCACAGGTAGGCGCGCTCGCGGCCCCCCTCCAGCCACAGGGCGACGAGCTGCTCGACCGCGTCGGTGGCGGCGGCGTCGAGCGACGCGGTGGGTTCGTCCAGCAACAGCACCTGGGGCTCGAGCAGCAGCGCGCGAAGCAGCGCCACGATCTGCTGCTCGCCGCCCGACAGGTTGGTGGTGTCGCGCTCGAGGAACGCCTCATCGCGGCCGACGCGGCCCAGGATGGCCATGGCATCCTCGCGCCGGTAGCGACGCTCGGCGTGCACCCGGAAGGAGAAGGGCGCGCGCAGCACGTCCTCCACCGGTCCCTCCGCGAGGGAGGGGCGCTGCGCGAGCAGCGTCACCCGGCAGCGGTAGGCGGGCATGGGCCAGTCGTCGAGGGCGCGTCCGCCGAAGACGATCGTGCCCTCCTGGAGCGGCTCGAGCCCGGCCAGCGTGCGCAGCAGCACGGTCTTGCCGCTGCCCGACGGGCCCTGCACCGCCACGCGCTCCTGCGGCCGGAGCTCGAAACACAGCTCGTACCACAGCGTCTGCTCCCCGACGTCCCGCCGCAGGCCGCGGGCGACGAGGAGGGCGTCCTCGCCGCCCGCCCTGGCTCCGTCGACGCTCACGCGCGGCGCCCCCCGGCCCCAGCGGACCGGGCGTCAGCCGGCCGCCCGTCGGACGCGGGACGCCGACGCGTCCTCACCGATGGACGCGCCCCTCCTGGGCTCCCGTGACGAAGTCGTACGGGTAGGGGAGCGGCCGCGCGCTGGCCTCGTTCAACCGGCGCACCTGTTCCTCGTCCAGCTCCCAGCCGACGGCGCCGAGGTTGTCCTCGAGCTGCCGGAGGTTGCGGGCCCCGAGGATGGGCGCCGTCACGCCCGGCTGCCGCAACAGCCAGTTGATGGCCACCTGGGCCACGCTCTTGCCCACCTGGTCGGCGATCTGTTGCAGCGCGTCGACGATCCCCCAGGTGTGCTCGTTGGCGTAGGCATCCCACGACTCGCTCCAGCCGCGCTCCTTCGCGATCTCGATGCGCGTGCCCTTGGGCGGTGCGTCCATGCCGCGGTGGTACTTGCCCGACAACCAGCCGCCCCGCAACGGGCTCCACGGGATGACCGCCAGGCCCTCGCGCCGCGCCAGCGGCAACAGCTCCCACTCGGTGGAGCGCGTCAGCAGGTTGTACTGCGGCTGCAGGGAGACGAACCCCTCCCAGCCGCGCTCGCGGCTGATGTCGATGGCGCGCTGGAGCTGCCAGCCGGTGAAGTTGCTGGCGCCGATGTAGCGCACGAGCCCTCGCTCGACGAGGTTGTGCAGGGTGGAGAGGGTCTCCTCGAGCGGCGCGCCCTCGTCCCAGCAGTGCACCTGCAGCAGGTCGAGGTAGTCGGTGCGCAGCCGCTTCAGACTGGCCTCGGCCGAGGCCAGGATGTGCTTCCGGCCCAATCCCAGGTCGTTGGCGCCCTCGCCCATGGGGAAGCGCACCTTGGTGGCGATGACGAGCTCGTCGCGCGACTGGTGCTCGAGCCAGCGCCCGACGATCTCCTCGGAGGTGCCGCGGCTGTACACGTTGGCGGTGTCGATGAACGTCCCGCCCGCCTCCACGAAGCGGTCGAGCATCGCGTGGCTGTCGGTCTCGCTCGCCTCGTTCTCGCGGCCGAAGGTCATCGCGCCCATGCACAGCTCGCTCACGCGCGTGCCGGTGCGGCCCAGGAAACGTAGCTCCATGTCGCTGTCCCCCTTCCGGCCCCCGCGGGGGCCCTGGTTCGTGGTGGCGTCGCTCCTCGTGTGGCGCGAGCGGCTCGCGGACCGCCCGGGACGGCCCCGGCTAGCCCGGCGGGTCGACGGTCTCGCGCCACGAGTGCTGCGGCTCGAACCCCAGCGCCTCGCGCGCCGCGTCGATGGCCAGCAGCGTCTCGCTGCCGCGCACCTCGCGCGTCAGCGGGGTGTCCGGGTACACCTCGCGCAGGAGCTCGGCCGAGGGCCGAGGCATGACGGTGTCGGCCGCGGCGATGATGAACGAGCGCGCGCCCTCGACGTCGGCCTCCAGACCGCGGCGGCACGCCTGCCCCACGTCCCGCGCGTCGATGTAGCCCCACAGGTTCCAGCGCCGCGCCTGTGGATCTTCCCAGCACGTCTCCGGGAAGCCGCGGTAGTCCTCGGGGAAGAGGATGTTGGAGAAGCGCAGCGCCACGTGCGGCACGCCGGTGCGCCGCACGAAGTCGGTGGCCATCGTCTCGCTGACCACCTTCGAGAGCGCGTAGGACGACTCGGGGTAGGGGTAGTGCGCCTCGTCGATCGGAGCGTAGCGCGGCGGCGTGTCGAACGGCAGGCCGAGGGTGGTCTCGCTCGACGCCCATACCACCCGCGCCAGCCCGTGGAGCTCGGCCGCGGCGAAGACGTTGTAGTTCATCACCGTGTTGCGGGCGAAGGTCGCCTGCGCCGGCAGCAGCTCGGGGGCGGGGATGTTGGCCAGGTGCACCACGGCGTCGACCCCGGCGAGGGCCTCGACCGCCTGGCCGTAGTCGGTGAGGTCGGTCTGCAGCGTCCGGACGGACGCGTCGTGGCGCACGAGATCGATCGCGCGCACCTCGTACCCGTGCTCCTGCAGCTCGCGCACGGCCGCGCGGCCAGCCTTGCCGCTGGAGCCCGTGACGGCGACGGTCTTCATGACGTGGTCTCCCTTCGGTCCGGCCGCGGCGGCCCGGTGCGGGCGCGCGGTCGGTGGCCCGGATGAACGTTCTGCCACGCCACGATATCCGCCGATGGGGGTGGGCGGCGTAGCTCCGGGCGATCAGTCCGAGCCGCCCGAGCGCGCGAACACCCGCCGCGGGTCGAAGGCGTCGCGCAGCCCGTCGCCGATGGCGTTCACCGAGATCACGGTGAGGAAGATCATCAGGCCGGGGAAGACCGCCAGGTGCGGATGGCGCGTCATCGCGCTCTGCGCGTCCTTGAGCATGTTGCCCCAGGTGGCGGTGGGCGGTTGCACACCGAAGCCGAGGTAGCTGAGGCCCGACTCGGCGATGATCGCGACCGCGACCTGCAGCGTGGCCTGCACCAGGATGGGACCGATCGCGTTGGGCAGGATGTGGCGCACCATCGTGCGGCCGTGGCGGGCGCCGGCGGCGCGCGCCGCCTCCACGAAGACGCGCTCGCGGAGCGACAGTACGCTCGAGCGCACGATGCGCGCCACTACCATCCACGACAGGCCGCCGATGATGACGACGATCATCGGCACGCCGCCGTACGCTCGCCCCACCCCCGTGTCGAACAGCAGCGTGCTCAGCACGATGAGCACGAACAGCGACGGCAGGCTGAGGAACAGGTCGACGAGCCGCATGAGCAGGCTGTCGAGCCACCCCCGGAAGTAGCCGGCCAGGCCCCCGATGAGCGTGCCCACCACCACCGACATGGCCATGGCCAGCAGTCCCACCACGAGCGAGATGCGTCCGCCGTAGAGCACGCGCGTGAGGGTGTCGCGGCCCAGGTCGTCGGTGCCGAAGGGGTGCGCGAGGGTCGGTCCCTGGAAGCGCGCGTGCAGGTCGGTGGCGGCGGGGTCGTAGGGCGACAGTCCGGCGAGGGCGACGGCGAGCACGATGACGGTGAATAGGATCAGGCCCGTCATGGCGAGCCGGTGGCGGGCGAAGCGCCGCCGCGCCTCGGCCCAGGCGGAGCGCGCGGCCGGGTCCTCGGCCGCGGTGGCGAGCCGCACGCTGTCAGCCACGGCGCCGGCCCCGCTCGGCGCGCCCGCCGTGGCGCGGGTAAGTGGTGTGCGGGCGCGTGGCGCTGGGGCCCACGGCACCCGGGCACGCCTCGCGCGCGTGCATGCCGGTCGCCTCAGTCATACGTGATCCGCGGGTCGACGACGGCATACAGCAGGTCGGCCACCAGGTTCGACAGGACGATGAGGGTGGAGGTGAGCATGACGATCGCCATCAGCACGGGGTAGTCGCGCCTGAGCGCCGACTGGTAGAAGAGCCGGCCCATGCCTGGCCAGGAGAAGATCGTCTCGGTGAAGAGCGCGCCCGAGAACAAGATGGGCAGGTCGAGGCCGATGAGGGTGATCATGGGCATGACCGCGTTGCGCAGGGCGTGGCGGAAGATCACGCGGCGCTCGTGCATGCCCTTGGCGCGCGCCGTGCGGACGTAGTCGAGGGCCAGCACGTCGAGCATGGACGCACGCAGGAAGCGCGTGTACCACGCGACCCAGGTGCTGGTGAGCATGGCGACGGGCAGCACCAGGTGCCACAGGCGGTCGGCCAGCACGCCCTCGCGCCCGGTGGAGTACATGCCGCCCGCGGGGAACAGCGGGCCGCCGGTGACGGGGTTGGAGAGGCTGACGTAGAACACCAGGATGAGGAGCAGGCCGAACCAGAAGATCGGGATCGACTGTCCCATGAAGGTGAGCACGGTGACCACGTGATCGAAGGTGGAGTACTGGCGCACCGCGCTGAGCACTCCGATCGGGATGGCCAGGAGCAGCGTCAACGCGAACGCCACCCCGACGAGCACGAGGGTGTTGGGGACGCGCTCGAGGATCTCGGTGGCCACGGGGCGGCCCGTCTGGAGCGAGTCGCCCAGGTCGCCGCGCACGGCGCCGCGAAGCCAGCGTCCGTACTGTACGAGCCAGGGGTCGTCCAGGCCGCGCTCGTGCACCAGGCGGGCGATGTCGGCCTCGCGGATGGTGGGGTCGCGCTCGAGCTGCGCCAGGGGGCCGCCGGGGCTGGCCTGCAAGAGGCCGAACACCAGGGCGCTCACCACGACCAGGAGCGGCAGGCTCTCGAGCAGGCGGCGGAGGGCGTAACGGATCACCGGCAGGAGCCTCGCGGGGGAAGGTCCCGGGACGGCGCGCGTACGGGCGCGGCCGCGCCCGGCGTGGAGCGTGGGCGCCGTAGCGCCCCGTGCCGGCACAGCGCCGGCACGGGGCGGTCCAGGGGGGAACGGCTCAGGTCAGGCGTCCCCGCGGGTCAGTCCAGGTACCAGTTCGCGATGTCCCACGAGATGCCCTCCCACGTGTCGGGCCGCACGCCCTTCAGGTGGGTCGACAGGGCGTGCCCGTCCTGGAACTGGTACAGGTAGATCTGCGGTACGTCGTCCTGGATCGCCTGGGCGACGTTGCAGTAGTCCTGCTTACGCACCGTCAGGCTGGGGCTCGAGCCGGCCTCCTCCAGCCAGGCGTCGACCTGCGGGTTGGACCAGCGGCTGTAGTTCCCGCCGGCGCCGTCGTTCGACTGCGTCGGGATGCGGCTCGAGTCCAGCAGGTCGTAGACGTGCCCCTGCGGGTTGATGCCGGCGCCGGTATCGTAGATGAGCACGTCGTAGTCGCCGGTCTTGCGCGCCGCGCGGTCGGACCAGCCCCCGAACAGCACGCTCTGCTCCACGTTGCGGACCTTCAGCTCGACGCCCAGCCCCTTGAGCTCGTCGGCGAGCACCAGCTCGGTCTGCTCGAGCAACCGGAAGTCGGTGTAGCCCATCACCTCGAGGCTCAGGCGCGTGCCGTCGGCGGCGTACTTCGCGCCCTGGGCGACGCGGATGCCGTCGGGGCCCATGACCCAGCCGGCCTCGTCGAGCAGCTGGGCGGCCTTCTCGGGCTGGAAGGTGTAGCCCTGGACGTCGCAGCGGTACCAGCCGAGCTCGAAGGGTGAGGTCGCCCGCTGCACCTTGCCGTCTGCCAAGTCGTTGATGATGGCGTCGTAATCGATGCCGTAGGCGAGCGCCTGGCGAACGCGCAGGTCGCCGAGGATGGGGTGCGGCGCCTGGCCTTCGACGGGGTTGCCGCGCTCGCCCAGGTTGAGGAACATGCGCAGGATCCAGATGGACGGAACCAGCTCGTAGTTCACGTTGTCGCTGCGCCTCGAGCGCGTCGCGCTGATTGGCGCCGGGCCACAGCATGCGCTGGGCGTCGCCGCGGGTCATCATCGCCACGCGCGTCTCCTCGCTGGGCACGACCATGAACACCACCTGGTCGAGCAGCGGCTTGCCGTCCTCTCGGTAGTTCGGGTTCTTCGCCAGCACGATGCGGTCGCCGGCGCGCCACTCGTCCAGCATGAAGGGACCGGTGCCGACCGGCGCGCGGTTGAAGTCCCAGTCGCTCATGGTCGCCGGATCGCCCGCCGCGTGCCGCGGCAGGATCCCCCACTGGAACAGGTCGAGGTAGCTCGAGTCGAAGCCTGTGTAGCTGACCCTCACCGTGGCGTCGTCGACCGCCTCGACCGACGCGACCTTGTCGTACGCGCCGCCGCGGACCGAGCCGCTGCCCTGCGTCGCGGCCTCGTACGTGAAGACCACGTCGTCTGCGGTGAAGGGCTCGCCGTCGGACCAGGTCACGCCGTCCTTGAGCTTCCAGGTCACGGTGAGGCCGTCGGCGCTCACGTCGCCGTTCTCGGGTGTGGGCACCTCGCTCGCAAGGACCGGCTGGTAGTTCCCGTCGGGATCGACGGTGACCAGCGGCTCGAGGATCGCGGGCGTGACCTGCAGTGCGATGAAGGCCGTGCTGAGGTACGGGTTCAGGGTGGGGAGGTCCTCTGGCAGCAGGACGGTGGCGCTGCCGCCCGCGTTCTGGGCGAGCCCAGTGCTCCAGGCGGCCGCGACGAACACGACGAGCGCGGCGACGAGCCAACGGGACCTGGCGGGTCCGCGAATCCGATGGTCGGGCATCAGCACGATCCTTTCCGAGACGGTGAAGGCGGAGAATCCGGATTGTGGCTTGCAAGGACTGTAGCAATGCCGGGCGGGAGGGATCCGGGTTGTACCCATCGGTCCTCGGACAGGTGTGTGGGAGGAGGTGTGTGGGAGGAGGGGTGCGCAAGGAGGGGTGCGAAACGGCGAGCCCCGGCATCTCGTGCCGGGGCTCGAAGCGCGACGAGGCGCGCGAGGAGGGCACCCGTTTGCCGCGGTCGACGCGGCGTCCGGATGACGGCCGGGAGACGGACGGCGTGCGGCCGCGCGACCCGTTCGCGGAGCCCTGTGCGCGCCGCCGCGAACGGACCGGCGTCAGGCGGGCCCGCTCTGGTAGGGGAGCTGCTCGCCCGTCTCCAGCAGGGTCTTGAGGCCGCTGAGGACCTCGCTCCAACCGCCGCCCGCGCCCATGGCCTCGTTCTCCCCGGCCATGGTGGCCGCCCACAACGGGGCGCCGGTCACATCGTGGGTGACGGTCACCCGGGTGACGCCGTGGCGGGCGGGCTCGATCTCCCACGTCAGTCGCGTGGCACGTTCGGCCGCCAGCTCCGGCGACATGGTCATGCGCCACGTCTGCACCAGCCGGTGGGGAGGGTCGACCTCCAGCACCTCGCCGTCGCTGATCACGTCCGGCATGCCCGGGAACGCCTTCATCCCCTCGTTGGGCAGGGCCCGGAAGTGGCCGCCCGGGCGGAGGTCGTAGTCGACCAGCATGCCGTAGCCGTAGCGCAGGGTCCATTCCGGCTTGGTGATGGCCTCCCAGATCGCCTCGGGTGTGGCGCGGATGTACGTCCTGTACATCTGCACCGTCGTCGCATGCTCATGGCTCGTCATGGCGTGTCTCCAGGTCGCGCTTGAGGTCCGCGAGCGCCCCCGCTCGGCGCGCGGTGTACTTGTCGATCCAGCGGTCGTGGATCTGGCCTAGAGGGACCGCGTTGAGGAAGTGGAGCTTCTCCCGACCCGACCTCCGCGTGAGCACGAGGTCGGCGTCTTCGAGCACCCGCAGGTGTTTCATCACCCCGAAGCGCGTCATCTCCACCTCGGCCTCGAGCTCGCCGAGCGTGCGTCCGTCACGTTCGAAGAGCAGGTCGAGAAGGAAGCGACGCGTGGGGTGGGCGAGGGCCCGGAACACGCGGTCGTCGTCCTCCACCACGCGAGCTTACGTGACCTTATGGTCACATGTCACGCCGCGCGGTGGACGCGCCCCAGGGCGACGGATGGCGGGAAGCCGCCAACGCGGTGGTGCGGGCTGCGTGGTCCCACCGAAGCGGCCGGCGCGGGCCGCCGGCTAGCGTGGGCCCGGAGGCGCCGAGAGGCCGGGCGAGGCGCGGTCGCCCCTAGTCGATCCTGGCGATTCCGGTCGGTGCCCGCGGACCCCACGATGGAGCGTCGCGTTGCCGATCGCCCGCATGTAAGCGGCCGTCGCCGCCCGCGCGGCCGGCAGCGTGCGACCGGCGCGACGCCGCCCGCGCCTGTAGGAGGTGACCGATGAACCACGATGTCCGAGCCGTCCGGTCCGCGCTGCTGATCGCCCTGGTCACAGCCCCGTCGCTTGCCGGCTGCGGGAGGGAGGCTGCGGCCGCCCGCATCGCCGTCGCGCCGCTCGCCGACCGCACCGTCGTCCGGAACACGCTCGCGCCGAGCCCCGTCGAGCTCGCCGTCGAGATCGACGGGGGCAGGGAGGGGACCTTCTCGCTGACACTCGAGGCGGACGACGCGACGGTGGTGGCGCCGCGCGCGTATTCGTGCGCGCACAACCCCTGCCATGTCGCGTTCACGCCCTCGCCGGAGGCGAACGCCGCCGTGAGGGTCACGGTGGGCGTGGCGGCGGGCGGGGCCACGGGCGCCACCTCCTTCGGCTTGCGCCTCGTTCCGAGGCTCGTGCGAGACAGGACCGACGCGGTGCCCGCTCCCGCCGACTCCCTGCGCGACGTGATCGCGCGCGCCAACCCAGGAGACGTCGTCGGCTTCGACGTGGGCGGGGCGTTCGAGGGGTCGCGCACCATCGAGCTGACCTCGCAACTCACGATCGGCAAGGACGTGACGATCGAGGGGCCGGGAGCGGCGGCTCTGGTCCTCGCGCCGCGCGGCGCACATCGCCTCATCGCGCTCGTCGAGAGCTCGAATCTCGATCTGCGGGGGGTAACGCTGCGCGACGGCGACGCCGGCAACGGCGTGGGCGGCGCCATCGCGGTCGGAGCCGGCGGCCACCTCCACCTGGCCGGCTGCGAGGTGCGCTCGTCGCACGCCGCCGAGGGGGGCGCCATCGCGGCCTCCCAGGGCGACCTGACGATCGATGGCTGCACCTTCGTCGGAAATGCTGCGGCACGCGGAGGAGCCGTGGCGGTCCACGGCGGCGCGCTCGAGGTGCGGGCGTCGACCTTCGGCGGGAAGAGCACCGCCGATCCCAACACGGCCGCGGCCTACGGAGGAGCGATCTACGCCGAGGACGCACACGTCGGCCTCACCGCCACCACCTTCCTCGCGAACCGGGCGGACGGCACGACCAGCATGGCGGTCGACGGAGGCGGCGCCGTCGCTGCCGTCGGTGCCGCCTCCGGCCTGAGCGTCGACGGCGGCCTGTTCGAACGCAACACCAGTGGCAACTACGGCGGCGCCGTGCTCCTGGTCGGGGGCCCGGGCTCGCTGGCCGACGTGGATTTCGTCGCGAACGAGGCGCGCCAGGGTGGCGCGATGTACGTCTCGAGCTCGCACCCGCTGACGTTGCAGGGGAGCGTGTTCGACGCCAACGTCGCCGCGGGCACCGCGGGAGTGGAGGCGACGGCGAAGCGTTTCGAGCTGAGCGACGACGCGTTCCACGACCATCGCGGCGGCGGCGTGCTGACGCTGACGGCAGGCGGCGGCGAGACGTCGGTGGCACACGACCTCACCATCGCCGACAGCGCACTGAGCGGCTCGGCGCTCACGGTGCGCGCGGGGCGCGTCACGTTCGACGACCTCACGGTCGTGCGCACGCGGTCCACGGGCGCGGGCGCGGCGCTGCGGGTGGGCGGCGGCGCGAGCGTGGTGGCACGGCGCGCGATCCTCACCGACAACAGCGTCGCCGGCAGTGGCGACGACGCTGCCGGGGGTGCCGTGCTGGTGACGGGTTCGCTCGTGCTCGACGGAGGCGAGCTGCGGCGCAACCGTGCCCGCCTCGGCGGTGCCGTGGCCGTCCGTGCCAAGGACAGCACCCTTGCCGCGCACGGCCCGCTGATCGAGGACAACCAGGCCGACAGCGGCGGGGCGTTGTACCTCGGGCCGGGTACCGAAGCCCTGCTGGACGACGATGCCCGCTTCTACGGCAACCGCGCCGCGGACTCCGGGGGCGCGCTCTACCTCGCCGCCGGCGCCGCGCTGGCGATGACCGGCGGGGAGATCGCGCGCGGCTCGGCCGGCGTGTGGGGTGGGGCCATCTACACCGCGGGCTCCCTCGACCTGGGCGCGGTGAGCGTGAGCCACAACACTTCGGAGGACGGCGGCGGCCTGTACGTCGTGCAGGCCGCCGCCGACACGGTAGCCAACGTGGAGCTGGCGGGAACCGGCTTGGTCGCCAACGAAGCATCCGTGTTCGGTGGCGGCATCTTCGCGGCCTCGGGCAGGGTGAGCGCCGACCGCGAGACCCAGATCGTGGGGAATCGGGCGTTCGACGGCGGCGGCCTCTACGCCACCAGCGCAGACGTTTCCGACGTCGACGCGAACTTCGCGCTCAACGAGCCCAACGACGTCGCCCCGTAGGCGGGCCGGCTACGGGAACGCCCTGGGAAGGTCCCACGCAAGGGCCGACGGCGCCCGCGCCGCGCCTCAGGGTGCCAGCGTGGCCTCGATGCGCCGGTCCGGCACCACCCACATGAGCGCCACGCCGACGTAGATGGCGTAGGCGAGCCAACGCGCGCCCAGCAGCGCGGCCGCGATGGCCGCCAGGTACAGCACGGGCGACAGGCGCCCCTTGAGGTCGCGGCCGAGGGCGCGCCGGAGGCGCGAGTCCGGAGCGTTTGCCGCGACGAGGCGCAGTTGCAGCACGTAGTACGCGATGGCCGCGCACAGCAGCACGATCCCGTACGCGGTGGTGGGCGCGCTCGCGAAGTGGTTCTCGCCCATCCAGGCCGTGACGAAGGGGACGAGGGAGAGCCAGAACAACAGGTGCATGTTGGCCCACAGGACGGAGCCGTCGAGGCGCTCCACCGCCTGCAGCAAGTGGTGATGGTTGTTCCAGTAGATGGCGAGGTACACGAAGCTCAACACGTAGGTGAGGAGCGATGGGACCACCGACACCAGCCCGCCCCAGGTGGGTCCATGGGGTACCGCGAGCTCCAGCACCATGATCGTGATGATGATGGCGATCACGCCGTCGCTGAACGCCTCGAGCCTCGACTTGCGCATGCGTTCCTCCCCAACCCGCCGTCGATGCGCCAGGATAGCGGACGCGCCTCGGGGCCGCCCGACGCCGGCAGCGGGGCGATGCCCTACAGTCGGGAAGGAGACCACCGAGGAGGACGCCCATGCCCGACAGAGCACCCACGGATGACGCCGCCGCCGCTGCCATCGCGACGCACGCGTTTCGCGACGCGCTGAAGAGCCAGTACCACGCCGGGCTCGCGATGTTGCGCGGCGCGATCGTCCAATGTCCGGACGCCCTCTGGACCGATGCCGCGCCCACCAACGCCTTCTGGCAGGTGGCGTACCACACGCTGTTCTTCACCAACTACTACCTCGGCCCCGGCGAGGACACGCTCGACGCCTGGCCCGGGCACCGGCGCGACGTTCAACACCCCGATGGCATCGCCGGGCGGAGCGATCCCGACAGCCCCCTGCCACTCCTGCCGGAGCCGTACACGCGTGAGCAGGCGTTGGCCTACTGGAGGCACGTGGACAGGGTGGTCGACGGCGCCGTCGACGCTCTGGACCTGCACGCGCCCGACAGCGGTTTCTCGTGGTACCGCATGTCGAAGCTCGAGCACCAGCTCGTCAACCTGCGCCACCTGCAGCATCACACCGCCCAGCTCGCGGACCGGCTCCGCGCGGCGCTGGACGTGGGGGTCGACTGGGTCGACGCGCGCCGACCCACGCCCGGAGCCGGGCCGGAAGCGCCGTGAACGAACCCGCTCGACCTTCGGGGCCGAGGGCGCCAGGAGTAGACGCGGGGGTCGGGCGGCGTTCGTTCGAGGCGCCCGGGGGGTGGGGGCGCTTCGGGGCCCGAGGCGCGACCCCCGTCCGCCGTCGCTCCCGCGCTAGGGTTCCTCGGCGGGCACGAGCCGGGGGAACGGCGTCCGACCCGACCGCGCCAGCCCCTCGAACGTTCCCCATAGCACCAGCGCAAGCACGACGAACGCGGGCCCCACGACCACGAGACCTGCCCCGCGGGCGAGCACGCCCACGAGCCCCGTGAGGGTCGCGCCGCCGAGGCCGCCCGACGCCACCTGGAAGCCGATCGCGCTGTCGGCGTGGGCGGGGCCCACGCGCGCCGGCGTCAGGCTGATGAGGGACGCGAAGATCGGCGCCTGCGCGAGACCGATGAGCCACAGGCCGGCGAAGGAGAGGGCGCGGACCGGATCGAGCCAGAACAGCACGGTACCCGCGACCATCGCGAGGATGCACCAGCGCAGCGCCGGCACGAGCCGCACCCGGTCCGCGACGAGGCCGAACGCCACCCGTCCCACCGTCAACCCGCCCCAGTACAGACCCACGACCACGCCTGCGGTCGCCTCCGGCACGCCGCGTCCGAGCGTCAGCAGCGAGTAGCTCCACGCGCCCAGGCCCGACTCGAGGCCGACGTACACGAAGAAGACCGCCATGCCGAGCCACACGATGGGGCGGCGGAGCGTGGTCGATGCCCCGGCCGTCGGCTCCGGCGGACCCGCCCCTTCCTGCAGTACGGGCACGTCGCCCCAGCGTCCGCGCGTCGCGAAGAGGGCGAGCGCCAGCAGCAGCTGGCCGGCGCCGACGAGCCCGTAGCTCCAGTGCCAGCTCATGCCGCCGGCCAGCACGGCGGTGGCGATCATCGGCCCCAGCGTCGTGCCGAGACCGAAGAAGGCGTGCAACCAGTTCAGGATGCGCGGGCTGAAGTGGGTGGCGCCGTAGGCGTTGAGGCCGGCGTCGACCGCGCCGCCGCCCAACCCCGCCAGGAACGACAGCGGCAGCATCGACAGCCACCACGGCGTGAGGGCGTAGCCGAACAGTGCCGCCGCGGACACCGCGCTCGACAGCCACAACACGCGTCCAAGTGGCATCGCCCGCAGGATCCAGCCGCTCAGGAAGCTCGAGCTCAGGTACCCCGCCGTGCTGAAGCCGACGATGAGCCCGAGCGCGTCGAGCGGGACGCCGAAGCCGCTGCGGATCGAGGGCCACGCCACGCCTCGCAGCCCTTCCGGCAGGCCCAGCCCGACGAAGGCGAGGAAGGCGAGCGCGGTGAGGAGGGTGCGGGGGGAAGGGCGGGGCATGGGGACAGGGATCCGGCTCCCCCTATGCTACGCGTCCCGCAACACCGGCGCGTTCCGGGCGGCCGCGGAGAGCGCGCGATCCGGGACGACGGCGTACGGTCCTACGAGGCGAGAGACGCCCAGGGCAACCGCTGGGCTCTCCTGCAGGCGTGGACGAGCGCACATGATCGTCACGGTCGCACCCTGCGCGCAGCGCCCCTCAGCGCCCCTCAGCGCGCCGACCTGCGCCCCCGCACGACCGCCAGAACGCTCGTCCAGACCACCACCCGGTCGGCGAGCTGCGCCCGGTAGCGCTTGGCCACATGGGCGACCTCGTCCTCGGAGAGCGCGGCGCGCAGGTGATCGGCGTAGCTCGGGGCGCCCTCGCGGCCGGGCGCGAACCACGCGTCCAGGGTCGCGGCCGCCACCCGCTGGTCGGCGGTGAGCTCGTGCGGCACCGCGCTGACCTCGACGAACCCGGACCGTCGCGCGGCCTCGACCGACGCATCGGGCTCCCACAGCAGGCGGGGCGCGGTCGCCCCCTCGTAGATCGCCTCCTCGGCCTCGGCCACCTTCGCACCGAGGCGCTTCGCGCCCGTCCAGTCGACCAGCGCGTGCAGCCGCTGGGCGTGGCGCCGCACGGTGTCGGCGAGCGCCAGGGTGGCGCCGTCGGCGGTCCAGGCGGCGAGAGCCTCGAAGAACCCCGCCGGATCGAGGAGGTCGGCCAGGACGCCGCGGCCCAGCACCACATCGAAGCGCAGCCCGCGCGCGTCGTGCTCCTCGCGGGCGGCCGCGAGCACGCCGGCCATCGCGGCGGGCGCGCCGACCGTCACCACGGGCCGCTGCAGCTCCGGCAGGCGCGCCGCCATCTGCGTGAGGGCCTCCCGCTCGCGCTCGTTCGCGACCAGCGACCACACCTGCCCCTCTGGGGTGCGCCGCAGCGCCTCCCAGGTCAACAGGCCGCTGCCGGCCGCGAGGTCGAGCACGACGTGGTGCCGTTCGGGGCGGGCGACCTCGAACAGCAGGTCACGCACGGCGCCCAGGCGTTCGCCCGCCTGCGAGACGGTGCGCTGGAGCCAGCGGTCGCGGGCGCGGTCCACGGGCGCGAGGCCCGCGACCGTGTCCGCTCGCGCGTCTTCGCCGGCCCCCAGCGCCTCTGCCTCCTCCAGCATCGCGGCAAGCTGCGCCTCGCGCCGGCGCGCGACCTGCACGCGGATGCCGGCCTCGTACCCCACCTCGCTGGGCTCGAAGAACACCTTGCCCTGGAGTGTCTCCGGCAGGTACTGCTGCGCTACCCAGTGGTCGCGGTAGGCGTGGGGGTAGAGGTAACCTTCGCCGTGCCCGAACCCCTCTCGGTCGCGGTTGGCGTCCTTCAGGTGGTTCGGCGGCTCCGCCTCGCGCTCCTGCTGGACGGCCGCGAGGGCATCGAAGAAGCCCATGGTGCTGTTCGACTTCGGTGCCGTCGCGAGGTACAGCGTGGCGTGGGCGAGGTGGTAACGCCCCTCGGGCAGCCCGACGTAGTCGAAGGCCCGCGCTGCCGCGGCCACCACCTCGAGCGCGTGGGGGTCCGCAAGTCCGACGTCCTCGCTGGCCAGGATCAGAAGGCGGCGCAGGATGAAGCGCGGATCCTCTCCGGCGTACACCATCTTCGCGAGCCAGTACAGCGAGGCGTCCGGGTCGGAGCCGCGTACGCTCTTGATGAAGGCGCTGATGGTGTCGAAGTGGGCGTCGCCCTCCTTGTCGTAGAGCACCGCGCGGCGCTGGATCGACTCCTCCGCCACAGAACGGGCGATGTGCTGGACGCCGTCCCCGTCCGGCTCCGTGGTCTCGACGGCGAGCTCGAGAGCGTTGAGGACGGCGCGCGCGTCGCCGTTGGCGATGTTCACGAGGTGATCGAGGGCATCGTCGGCGAGCTCCACACGGCGCCCGCCGTAGCCCCGTTCGGCGTCGCGGAGCGCGGCGCGGGCCACCTCGCGAAGCTCGTCCTCGCTGAGGGGCTCGAGCTGGAAGATGCGGCTGCGACTCACCAGCGCCTTGTTCACCTCGAAGTAGGGGTTCTCGGTGGTGGCGCCGATGAGGATGACGGTGCCGTTCTCGACCCACGGGAGAAGGGCGTCTTGTTGCGCCTTGTTGAAGCGGTGCACCTCGTCGACGAAGAGGATGGTGCGCTGGCCCGTCCGTTGTCGTTCGCTCGCCTCGGCGACGGCCTCGCGGATGTCCTTCACCCCCGCGAGCACCGCGTTGATGGCCTTGAAGTAGGCGCGCGTGGAGTTGGCGATGACGCGCGCCAGCGTCGTCTTGCCCGTGCCGGGCGGTCCGTAGAAGATGAGCGAGGAGAGCTGGTCGGCCTGGATCGCACGTCGCAGCAGCCGCCCGGGTCCGAGGATGTGCCCCTGCCCGATGTACTCCTCGAGCGTGCGCGGCCGCATGCGCGCCGCCAACGGCTCGTTCGCCGGACTCTGGAAGAGGGTCGTCTGCGGTCGGTCCTGCGGCATGATGCGCTGCTCAGCCTACCGTCCCTGGGACGCCCGCCTTCCGGGCGGCCGACCCCCGGACAGTAGCTCCCAACCGGCGATCACTCGAGCGGACGGAACAGCCTCGCGTCGAGCGCGTAGTCGCCGAAGCCGGCTGCGTCGTACGACGCAGCCACCAGGCGGTAGCGACCGGGCTCGAGCTCCACGGCAAGGGTGGCGTCGGTCGCAGCGACCGGGTCGGCATCGTCGTTCATCGCAACGAGTGAGCCCCCGTCGTCGAACAAGAACAGCTCCGCGTCGAAGTCGCTCGAGGACATCGTCGCGAGCAGGAGCGCGTTCTCGTTCAGATCGAAGACGAAGGCCTCGCTGGGGCCGGTGGGACCGGCAGAGCCTGCCGCGCTGTCCGGGACGGCGGGCATGTCCGCCGTGAGGGTCGATGTCAGCGACGTCGGCACCTCGATGGGGCGGCCGGCGGACTGCGCGCCGGAGGCCGACGCCGTCGCCAGCGTCAGGGTGTAGGGGCCGAGGTCGCTGGCCTCGTAGCCGCTGACGATCACCAGGTAGCGCCCCGTCTCGGGAAGCGTGAGGTCGAGGGCGGCGTCCGTTCCACTGCCGTCCTCGGCGTCGTCGTTGCTGCCGACGAGGCGCCCGTCGGGCGCGTAGACCGCCAGGTAGGTGTCGAAGTCGGAGCTGATCGCACTCAGACGGACGGCGTCCCCGGCCTTGCCACGCATGAGCACGACATCGACGCGACTGCCGTCCTTGAAGTTCTGGCCGTCACTCGCCGTCAACGCTCCTTGCAGCGACGAGCCGACCTGCAGCACGGGGGTGGAGACGAGGTAGTACACCGGAGGAACGAGGCGCCCCTGCGCCGACGCGAGGCTCAGCGTCGCGGCGCAGAGCGTGGCGCCGGCCAGCATGCCGAGCGCGCGGCGGCTCGAGCGTCGAAGCGTGCGGTCACGGGGCCGGTCCATACGTGTGTGAACGTGCATGCGCGTCCTTTCGGCGCGGCTCGCGCGCCGGCTCCAGCATAGGCCGCGCCGTGGTCGGCCGCGATGCCGACCGTCCCAGCGCTCGCACCGGGCTCGGGCGCCGCGGGGCGCACGTGGGAGCTCCACGTGGCGGCGTTCGCCGGGGCGTCGACCCGGAGGCGGCAGGGCCGCGGCGAAGCTCGGGCCGACGTCGGCGCCGCGCCCTCAGAACAGACCGACCTGCTCGCTCGTACCGGGCCGCCAGAAGGCGTTCGTCTCGAGTTGCGGTTGGGTGTCCGGGATGCCGGCGCGGCGGCGCGCCAGGTGGAACAGGTCGCGCACCTGTTCGGCGTACCGGCCCGTGCCGCGCATGCGGCGGCCGAACACGGGATCGTCCAGCTTGCCGGCGTGCACCTCACGGATGCGGTTGAGCACGCGGTCCTTGCGCAACGGAACGTGGGCCTCCAGCCAGGCCTCGAACAACGGCTCGACCGCCCCCGGCAGCCGCAGGAGCGTCAGGCCGGCATGGCTCGCTCCGGCCTCGCCCGCGCGCTGGAGGATGCCCGCAACGTCGGTGTCGGTCAGGCCGGGGATGATCGGCGCCACGTTCACGCCGACGGGTATGCCCGCCCCCGCGAGGTGGGCGATGGCCTCGAAGCGGCGCTCGATGGTGGCGGTGCGCGGCTCGAGCCTTCGCCGCAGATCCTCGTCGAGCGTCGTGATCGAGATCGTGACGCGGGCGCCTCCCCAGGCGGCCATCTCCGCGAGGATGTCGGTGTCGCGCGTCACCATCGCGTTCTTGGTGATCAAGCCAACGGGATTCCGGAAACGGGCGAGCACCTCGAGGCAGGCGCGGGTGATGCCGAGGCGGCGTTCGACGGGCTGGTATGGGTCGGTCACGCCGGAGAGCGCCAGCACCCGAGGCGTCCACGCCTTGGCGACGAGGTGGCGCTCGAGCAGCTCCGCAGCCCGCCGCTTCACGAGGATCGTGCGCTCGAAATCCAGGCCCGCGGACAGGCCCAGGTACTCGTGTGTCGGCCGGGCGTAGCAGTAGGCGCAGCCGTGCTCGCAGCCGCGGTAGGGGTTGAGGCTCGCGTCGAACCCGACGTCGGGGCTGGTGTTGGTGCTGATGACGCTGCGGGAGGTGTCGTCGAGGTAGCGCGTGCCCGTCCGCAGGTCGTCGTCGGTGAGTTCCTCTGGATCGAGTTCGACGACGATCTCGGTGAAACGGTTGACGGGGTCGGAGCGGGCGCCTCTCCCTCGAGGCGCCCGCGGATCGCTTGGCGGCATGCGTCATGCTAGCAGCGCTCCCGCCCGCCACGCGGCGCCTGTGCTGCGCGCCGCCCGGTGCGGCGCGCCACGAGGCCGACGTCGCCCGCAACCCTCGGGTACACTCTGCGCCAGGAGGTCACATGCTGCCCACGCCGCAGGTCGCCGCCCTGTTCGTGTTCGCGGCGTTGGCCCTACTGGTCACGCCGGGTCCCGCCGTGCTCTACATCGTTACGCGCAGCCTCGACCAGGGACGACGTGCCGGGCTGGCGTCGGTGGCCGGGATCGGCGTGGGCACGCTGGTGCACACGACCGCGGCGGCGATCGGTTTGTCGGCGTTGTTGGCGTCCTCCGCGACCGCCTTCGCCGCCGTGAAGTTCGTCGGCGGTCTCTACCTCGTGTACCTCGGGGTGCGGCGCATGCTCGGCCGGGGCGAGGAGGGAGCAGCACGCGTGGTGGAGCGGCGCCCACTCGCCCGTGTGTTCGCGCAGGGCGTCGTGGTGAACGTATTGAATCCCAAGACCGCGCTGTTCTTCCTGGCCTTCCTGCCACAGTTCGTCGATCCGAGGCGCGGACCCGTCGCCGGCCAGATCGTGGTCCTGGGCGCGTTGATGGCGCTCCTGGGGCTGGTCAGCGACGGCGCGTACGCCCTGCTCGCGGGCACGGTGCGCGAGGGACTGCTGCGGCGCGCGGGCCGCGTCGTGCGCGCGCAGCGTTACGTCTCGGGCAGCGTGTTCATCGTCCTGGGGTTGGGCGCGCTGCTTGCCCGGCGCCACGCGTGACGCCGGCTCTCGGCTACGCGTGGAGGCTCTTGAGCCCCGTGGCGCTGGCGTGACGCTCTACAGATTCGGTCCCGCCGGCGGACGTGAGGTAGGCGTGTACGGCAGCCGGGGCGTCGTTGCCAACGCACTCCAGCACGAACCCGCGAGGCTCGTGGCGACCTGCCTGTGGCTCGAGCCAGGTGGACTCGTCGGCGAGCACGAGGCGACGCTCGACCAGCTCTACCTGGTCGTCTCCGGGACCGGTTGGGTTCGAGGGGAGGACGACGTACGCGTGGACGTCGAGGCGGGGACCGCCGTGTTCTGGCGGAGCGGCGAGCGCCACACCAGCGGCAGCGATTCCGGCATGACGGTGATCGTGCTGGAGGGCGAGGGGTTGGAGCCCGGGGCCTACCTCGAAGCCGAGAGCGGAGCCTGAGCCTGGAGGCTGAGCGTGGCGAGTGAGCGTGGAGACGGAGCGTGCAGAGGGAGCGTGGTGACGGAGCGTGTCGGGCCTTCGCCAGCGGCGGTCCTCAGGTCCGGCCATGGGGCCGCTGCCCGCACGCGGCCGCGCGCACGGGACTGTCTTCACGCGACCGCGAATGCGCGACCGCCCGCCGCCACAGCCCGCCGCTTCGGCCCGCTGCCCCGGCCCGCCGCCTCAGGCCGCCGCCTCGGCTGGCTCCAGGTCCTCCTCGTTTACGGTCAACACGCCCTGGCCGGTGTCGATGACGACCCGCCGGACGGCGTTGTTTCGCCGCATGACGGTCCCCGTGAGGAGCGATCCGCGCGCGAGCAGGCGCTGGCCGCCGCCGACCACCCAGCCGTAGGCATCTCGTCGGAGACGGAAGCTCCCTACGGTTCCACCGGCAACGGTTTTCTCTGCAACCCTTGGCACGTTCAGCCCTTTCCCTGCCTAGCACGTCGTCATCACGATGGATTGTCGAGTACAAAGGTCATCTTCGACGGCCGGGGCCCGGGTCGCCAGGGACATTCGTCCCGGGTGTCCGGACCCGTCGCGGGTGCGTTCAGCTCGCGTGGCCGCGGAGCCACGTCACCAGAGGCTCGGCGTCGCCGAGCACCCGCACGATCCGATCGGCCGCCTCGGGCGTGAAGAGCCACGGCTCGGCTGCGGACCAGGTGCGCACGGCAGCGAGCCCCTTGCGCCGCAGCAGCGCCTCGCGCGGGTGGTCGCGCGGGTAGCCCTGCGGGACGCGACGGAGCACGTCGCCTCGCACCTCGTACCCGCGCCGCTCGAGCTCGGCCACGACGCGGACGAGCTCGGGGCCGCTGGTGTCGTCCGCCACCGCACGCCGGTAGCGGGACAGCGCCTCGCCGTGCAGTCGGTAGGCTCCCGCCGCCACGAACAGGCCCTCGGGCCCGAGGTGGATGTGTCGCCCCGCAACGGCGGCCGGTCCGCGCCCGCCGAAGGACACGGCCGCGTGCTCCTTGTAGGGCCGCTTGTCCTTGCTGAAGCGGAGGTCGCGGTGCGGCCGATAGAGGTGCGGAGCACCGAAGATGCCCTCCAGCGAGGCCGCCAGGGACGCCAGGGGATCGCGCACGTGCTCCTCGTACTGCGGCCGGTTCGCCTCCCAGAACGCCTTGCTGTTGTCCGCTGCGAGTCGCTCGAAGAAGGAGATCGCCTCGCGATGGAATCCGGTGAACGCGGGCAGGGCCATGGCGCCAGCCTAGCCGACGGGGGCAGGGATCGCGTGCTCGCGACGTGGCCGTGACCAGGCGTCGTCGTGCGGGTTCGCCGCACGCTTGCTGCTCGAGGCTGCTCGCGTCGTCCCTGGTCGGTGGCGCCCGAGCGGAGGGCCTTGGGGAACCCTCTGGGCCTCGCACCGAGCTCGTCAGCCGCGCGTCGGGCGGTTGCCCGGCCATACGGGCGGCGTCGCTCTTGGGAGCGACGCGAGTCCCGGTGCCGGAGCGCGGTCGCGTGAGCGCGCCCGCCTTGGCTCGCGCCGCCCCGACCCGGGGGCAAACGGCGGCGTGCCAGGGTGCGCGTGCGCCCGCGAGCGACGGCTTACGCGGGCGCCTGGTATCGTGGCGTTCACGTGCGGGCACCGCTCCGGCGACAGGCGCCGCGGTGCGACGGCATCTCGCGTTTCTCACGAATCTCATAGGTAGGCTGGTCCGTTATGGCGGATTCGAAATCGGCGCCGCGTCGCGACGCAACTCCCGCGTCCCGGGGCGGCAAGCCGTCCTGGCAGCAGCGATTCTGGCGAGAGGTGCGCGGCTACGCCGAGGCTCTCGTCATCGCGTACCTCGTCGTCACCTTCATCTTCACGACGGTAGGCGTGGTCGGCTCCTCCATGAAGCCCACGCTCGACGGCGGCGTGGGAAGCCGCAACGTGATCCAGTCGCTCCTCACCGGGGATCGGGTGTTCATCCCGAAGTACGACACGTGGTTGCGGCGCATGGGCGTCCTCGGCCCCTATCGCCGCGGCACGATCGTCGTGCTGCGCGAGCCGAAGAACGCTCCCACCGCGCTGGAGACGGGCAAGCGGAATTTCTTCATCAAGCGGCTCATCGCGCGGCCCGGTGACCGCGTGCGCATCGAGCAGGGTCAGGTGTACGTCAACGATGTGGCGGTCGATCAATCGTTCGTGACCGCGAGCGGCGAGATCAATGTTGCGCCGGTCGACTTTCCCGAGGTCGTGGTCCGGAACGGCGCCGTTGGCGGCCTGGTGATGGGCTTCGAGCAGACCCCGAAGGGGACGCCCGTGCCGATGCTCCCGAGCGGGTCGTACCAGCCCGCTCCGATCGACGTTCGCGATCCGCGCGTCCAGCTCTTCTACGGCAACGTGGTGGACAACGTCGTGGTGCCCGATGGCACGGCCGAGGGTACCGCGCAGGTGCTCGATTTCGTGGTCCCCGACGGCATGTACTGGGTGCAGGGCGACAATCGGTCGGCCGGTGGCAGCGAGGACTCGCGCTACTTCGGGCCCGTCCGCGCCATCACCGTAGCCGGGCAGGCGAGCGCCGTGATCTGGCCGCCGGTGCGCGGCGGCAAGCTGAACTGGCGCGGCCTGCCTCCCCCCGGCGCGTTCGATGCCATCCCGGAGCGGCCGGCCACGCCCTGACGCTCGGCCCCGGAGGGCGGCCGCCCTTCATCCGGCGCGCTCGCGGACCACGGCCGCCAGGTCGAGCCGTGCCACCGTACGCAGCGCGGGGATCTCCGACAGCAACGCGGCGACCACGACTGCCGCGGCCGCGAGGATCCACGTGAGCGGCGTGACTTGCAGGTTGAAGCGGAACATGTCGCTGCTGAACGACGCCATGAAAGCGCCCGCGGCGAGGTACGCCGCGGCCATCCCCGGGACCAGCCCGGCCAGCACCAGGAGAAGGTTCTCCCCGCTGACGATGCGAGCGATCTGCCCCTGTCGCACGCCGGCGGCGCGCAGCGTCGCGAGCTCGCCGGAACGTTCGGAGATGGTCACCGACATCGTGCTGTAGATGAGCGCGAAGGCGAGGGCGGCTCCGAACGCAAGCATGGCCCCGACGAACGCGTAGAACAGGCCCATCAGCCGGTCCGCCGCACGAGCGAGCGTTCGCGCGTCCACCACGGCGGCCACCGAGCCGAACGCCTCGAGAGCGTCCTGCGCCGCGCGGGCGTCCGCACCCGGCGCGAGGCGGAGGTAGATGGCGTTCGGTTTCGCGCCGAACTCTGCGGTGGCCACGGGTAGCGAGGCGTACACGAAGCTCCCCAGCGGCTCCTCGACGAAACCGGCGACCTTGGTCTCGACGGTGCGTCCTACGTCGGGGAGGACCAAGGTGACGCGGTCACCGACGTCGACGCCGAGCCGGCGCCGCAGCGCGACCGCGAGCAGCACGCCGCCATCGGGTAGCGCGAGGTTACGTCCGCCGGGCGCCAGGAAGGCGTGCATTGCGGTGCCCGGGACGAAGGCCCGCAGCGCGGTGTCGTAGCTGCCTGCGGGGCCGCGGACCGTGGCGCGGGTCAGGGCGACGGGCTCGCTCGACGCCACGCCGGGAACGCCGGCGACCTTCCGTTGCAGGTCCGGACCGACCGCGTCCACCGCGTAGACCTCGAGATCCTGCTGCTGCACGCGCTGGAACTGGCGAGCGAGCAGGATCTTCGTGGTGTCGAGCATCCCGAGGCTCACGAGCACCAGGATCAGGGCGAGCATCACCCCGGCGACGGTGGTGGCGCTCCGGCCCGGGTTGCGCAGGGCGCCTCGAAACACGAGCTTCCAGGAGGCCGGAAGCATCGAGGCGCGACGAGCATGCCCGGTGCGCGCGCGGGTAAGAGCGCGCGGCCCGGCGACGGGCCGGACGCCGCGCATGGCCTCCGCGGGGGGGACACGGGCGGCGTCGAGGGCGGGCGCGAGCGCACCGACCGCCACGGCCGCGAGCGCGAGCACGACCCCGACGGCGCCTACGAGAGGGTGCGGGCGGATGACGGTGACCGGGATCGACAGGGCCTGCGTGTAGAGGCGGGAGACGAGGAGGGCCAGCCCCTCGCCGGCGAAGGCCCCCACCACCGCGCCGGAACCCGCGGGAAGCAGGCCGAAACCCAGGTGATGCAGCAGCAGGGCGCGGCGGCCGACCCCGCTGGCGCGCAGCGTGCCGATGAGCGTGCGCTCTGCGTTCACCAACCGGCTGATGATGACGAAGGCAGCCAGGCCCGCTGCCCCGAGGAACAGGGCCGGGAACATGAGGGCCATCTCGCCAAAGCCCGTGATGTCCTCGTGGAGCACCGCGTTCGAGGGCTGCTCGGCGCGCGGCGTGATGGAGGTCGCGCCATGCTCGCGCGCCAGCGCCTCGAGGCGGCTCAGGACCGCCTCGCGCGGCGCGGTGGCGGCCACGGTGACGAGTGCCTCGCGCCCGGCGCCCCCCGCCAGCAGCTGCAGGGGTGCCTGCCCGGCGAACACGACGCCGAAGCTGTCGGGCAGCGAGAAGATGTCCTGGCGGTTGCGGGCCGGCCAGAGGTACTCCGCGGACGCCGCGACGCCCACGACGCTCACCTTCTCCCAACCCAGCGGCGTGCGCAGCTCGAGCGTGTCACCCGCTCCCAGGCCGTAGTAGTCCGCCAGATGGCGCTCGAGCAGCACGCCGTTGGCGCGGCCGGAGCTCAGGTAGCTGCCGCTCAGCACGAGCACCTGATCGATGTCGGGCTGGTGGTCCGCCGGCATGCCGACGACGCGCGCGAGGATGCGATGCGGCCCGTCGGCCGTGTCGACGCGCGCGTAGCTCTCGACCACGTTGCGCTGCGTTACCTGCGCCACGCCGTCGACCGCGGCGGCGTCGCTGGCGAAACCGTTCACGTCGCCGCCCTCGACGCTCAGGTCGGCGAAGTGGGTGCGGTCGAATACGGCCGCGTAGGAGGCCACCAGGTTCTGGTAGGCGTCGTAGGACGCCACGAACAAGGCGACGCCGAGCAGGCTGGTGGCCGCTACCGCCGCGAACTGGCCGCGGCGCCGGCCCACTCCCCGCACGAGCATGCGCCACCAGAGGCTCACCAGCTCACCTCTTCGGCCTCGACGGGGGCCTCCACCGCGCTGTCCTCCACGACCTCGCCGGAGCGCATCCTCACGACGCGGTCGGCCATCGCGGCGATGGCCGCGTTATGCGTCACGGCCACGATCGTGAGGCCGCGCTCGCGGTTCGTGCGGCGCAGGAGCGCCAACACCTGGCGGCCGGTCTCGAGGTCGAGCGCGCCGGTGGGCTCGTCGCACAGCAGCAGACCGGGCTCCTTTGCCAGCGCACGGGCGATGGCCACGCGCTGCTGTTCCCCACCGGAGAGGGCGGCGGGGAAGTGGTGCAGGCGTTCGCCGAGTCCGACGGCCTCGAGGACGTCCGCGGCCCGCGCGCCGCCGCCGGTCAGCTGGGCGATCAGCTCGACGTTCTCGAGCGCCGTGAGGGAGGGTACGAGGTTGAAGAACTGGAAGACGAAGCCGACCGTCTCGCGACGGTAGGTGGTGAGCTCCCTCTGTGTCAGGTGTTCGAGGGGTTGGCCGTCCACGCTCACGCTGCCCTCGGTGGGCGTGTCGATACCGCCGAGGATGTTGAGCAGGGTTGTCTTGCCGGACCCGCTCGGCCCCAGGACGACCACGAAGGCCCCGGGCGCGACGTCGAGGTCGACGCCGCGCAGGGCGCGCACGCTCACCGCGCCGCCACGGTACGTCTTGCCGAGCCCGCGGGCCGCGACGCGGCCGCGCGCGCTCGCAACAGGATCGGCGGTGCCGTGGATCGCCGTCATGGCGTCGCCTGCGCGAAGAGCGGCTCGAGGGCCGCCGCCGCGAGCGACAGCGGGAGCGCGGGGTCGATGAGGCGGTGCAACAGCGCGCCGTCGAGCATGGCGAACACCAGGATCGCGAGCCCCTCGGCACGCTCGGGCGCGAGGCCGGCCGCCGCCGCCTGCTCCGCGTACCGGGCGCGGGCGTCGCGTAGCGTCTCGGAGACGGTCTCACGCAACGCCGGATCGCGCACCGCCTGGACGCTGATCTCGGCCAAGACGCGGGCGTCCGCGCCGTCGGAGCCGAGGTCGGCCAGCCACCGGAGCACCTCGGCGGCGCCGTCATGGAGCGTCGGCCCGCCAAGCAGGAGGTCGATCGGGGAGGCCAGCATGCCGAAGATCACCTCCGATGCGGCTTGCACCAGTAGGGCCTGTTTGGAGCCGAAGTAGTAGTGGAGCAGCGCGTTGTTGACGCCGGCACGCTCCGCGACCTTGCGCGTGGTGACCCGCGCCCAACCGGCTTCGCCGATCAGCTCGACGGTTGCCGAAAGGATGCGTCGGCGCGGGTCCAAGGCGTCGCGCCCGTCATCCTTCCGCTGCGACTCGGCGTCGTTCCTGGGTGTCACGCGAACCCCTCCCGCCCGGCGCCCACCGCGGCATGTGCTTAAAGCGGCTGCTTAAAGCGCCTGACCAATGGCGCCACTCTACGGTCGCGCGAGGCGGCCGTCAAGGGCGCGGGGTGCCGCGGGGCCGGGGTTCGCTCGGCGCTCAGGCCGGGACCGGGGCAACGCGTCCAGCATCGCGTCGACCGGCCCCGGCCCGCGGGGGGCGGAAGGCGCGCAGCCGCAGCGCGTTGCTCAGCACGAAGACGCTCGAGGTGCCCATAGCCGCGGCCGCCAGCATCGGATTGAGGAGGATGCCGAGCGCGGGGTAGAGCGCGCCGGCGGCGACAGGGATGAGCACGATGTTGTAGACGAATGCCCAGAAGAGGTTCTGGCGGATGTTCGTCAGCGTCGCGCGCGACAGCGCGATGGCATCGGGGATGCCGCGCAGGTCCCCGCTCATCAGGATCACGTCACCGGCCTCGATGGCGATGTCGGTGCCGGTGCCGATGGCCACCCCGATGTCGGCGCGTGCCAGCGCCGGAGCGTCGTTGATGCCATCCCCGACGAACGCCACCCTGCGACCGCCGGCCTGCAGCGCCGCGACCGCGTCGGCCTTGCCTTCGGGCAGAACCTCGGCGCGCACCTCGTCGATGCCGAGCTCGCGCGCGATGGCGTGCGCGGTGCGTGCGTCGTCGCCGGTGATCATGGCGACGCGCAGCCCCAGCTCGTGCAGCGCCGCCAGGGCCGCAGGGGTGGACGGCTTGATGGGATCCGCCACGCTCAGCAACCCGGCCAGCCGGCCGTCGATGGCGACGAACAGCGGAGTGCGCCCCGCGACGGCCAACCGCTCGGCGTCGGCCGCCAGGGCCGCAGGATCGATGCCCTGCGCGAGCAGGTGGCGCGCCGCACCGATGTGGACGCGTTCGCCGTCGACGCTGGCCGAGACGCCGAAGCCGGGCACCGCGTCGAACCCATCGGCGCGTCCCATGGCAAGCCCGCGCTCGTGGACGGCTCGCACGACGGCTTCCGCGATCGGGTGCTCGCTCAGCGTCTCGACGGCCGCGGCGGTGGAGAGCAGGCGCTCCTCGCCACCGGGCTCGAGCGGCACCACGTCCGTCACCTCGGGCCGGCCCATCGTCAGGGTCCCGGTCTTGTCGATCGCGATGATGCGCGCCTCCTGCAAGCCCTGGAGGGCATCGCCGTTGCGGAACAGGAGGCCCATCTCGGCTGCCTTGCCGGCGCCCACCATGATGCTCGTCGGCGTGGCCAGCCCCATCGCGCACGGGCATGCGATGACGAGCACGGCGACCGCGTTCACGAGCGCGAAGGTGAGGGCGGGCTGCGGCCCGAACGCCAGCCATCCGAGGAACGTCAGTGTCGCGAGCGCCAGAACGACCGGGACGAAGATCGACACCACCCGGTCCGCCAGGGACTGGATGCGTGGCTTCGATCCCTGAGCGTCCTCGACGAGCCTGATGATGCGCGCCAGCACGGTGTCGGAGCCGACCTTCTCGGCGCGGAAGCGGAAGGCGCCGGTGCGATTGACGGTCCCGCCCACCACGTCGTCGCCGGGGCGCTTGGCGGCCGGCATCGGCTCGCCGGTGATCATCGACTCGTCGACGTACGAGGAGCCCTCGAGTACTGCGCCGTCGACCGGGATGCGCTCGCCTGGTCGCACGAGCACCACGTCGCCGGGGAGCACCTCGTCGATGGGCAGCTCGAGCTCGCTGTCGCCGCGCACCACGCGCGCGCTGCGTGCCTGGAGGTCGAGCAGCTTCTTCATCGCCTCGCCGGTGCGCCCCTTCGCCACCGCCTCGAGGTACTTGCCCAGCAAGATGAGCGTGATGATGGCCGACGAGGCCTCGAAGTACACGTGCGCCGTGCCCGCCGGCAGGAGCTGCGGCACGAAGGTGGCCACGACCGAGTAGCCGTAGGCCGCGCTGGAGCCCATCACGACGAGCGCGTTCATGTCGGGCGCGCCGTGACGCGTCGACGCCCAGCCGGCGCGATAGAAGCGCCGGCCCGGCCCGAACTGCACCACGCTGGCCAGCGCGAACTCCACCAGGTAGAGGTAGCGCACGTTCACGCGCTGCGCCAGCCACTGCTCGGCGCCCGGGAAGACCATCGGCACCATCGCCAGGACGACGACCGGAAGGGCGAAGGAGGCCGCCAACGCGAGCTGCCGCCGCTGCGCCCGAAGATTGCGAGCCCGCGCCTCGCGTTCGGCGTCGACCCGTTCCCGGCCGTCGCCGCTCTCGATCACCCCGTAACCGGCGTCACGCACGGCTGCCTTCAGCTGGCCGGGAGTGGCGGCGCTCGGCAGGTAGCGCACCGTGGCGCGCTCGGACGCGAGGTTCACGTTCGCGTCGAGAACGCCGTCGACCTTGCGCAGCGCCCTCTCGACCCGGGCCACGCAGTTGGCGCAGGTCATCCCCTCGACCGCCAGCGTGAGATCGGCCGTGGTGACCTCGTATCCGCTGTCCCGGATCGCTGCGAGCAGGCGCGGCGCCGACGTGGCGCGAGGATCGAAGCGGATCGCGGCGCGCTCGGTAGCCAGGTTCACGCTCGCAAGCTCGACGCCGTCGACCTTGCGCAACGCCTTCTCTACGCGGGCGACGCAGTTGGCACAGGTCATGCCCTCCACCGCGACCTGCAGATCGCTCGTCGGGGGCGTGGGGTCGCCCGTCGCGGGACGTGTCGTCATCGTCGTTCCTCCATCGGTGCGCCCCCGCGGTGCGTTCCGCCTGTGGAGCGCGGCGGCGCACGCGCTCAGGGCGGCGGCCTTCGCGGACCCCACCCCCGGAGGGGTGGAGCCGAGGCCTACAGTCTACGCGCGCACCCGCGCCCGGTCAACGGTGTGCGCCGTGCAGTGCGCGTCACACGTGAGCCGCGGGGGTGGGTCTTGAGCCTTCGGCGCCAAGCGGCTATCATGGAAGGACCCACCCCCCCGAGGTAGGGGCCCGATCGAGCGGGCGCGAGGAGGGGTTGCCGGCGCGGCGCTTGCGGCGCCGAACAGGAGGCATGATCGGCATGAGCGGAACCACGGAACTCCAGGTACGCGGGATGACGTGCCACCACTGCGTCATGGCCGTGAAGAAGGCGTTGGAGAGCGTCCAGGGCGTGCGGGCAGCGGAGGTCGACCTAGGTAGCGGCAGCGCTCGCGTCGACGGCCAGGCCGACCTCGACGCGCTGATCGCCGCGGTGCGCGACGAGGGGTACGAGGCAAGCGCCGCCTCCGCGAAGGCAGGCTGAGGCGCGGTGCGCGGAGCCGCGCCCACGGACCGGCCGGCGCCAGCGCTGACGGGCGAGGCGGACGTGCCGGCGGCGGTCGCGGCGCCGACCCACGAGCACGGGTTGCATCTCGACGCCCGCACGCGGGAGGAGGCCGTTCGCCGCCTGCGCAGCGCCAACGGTCACCTCGAGGGCGTGCTGCGCATGCTCGACGATCCGAGCGTGTACTGCGTCGACGTGCTCAAGCAGATCAAGGCCGTGCAGGGCGCGCTCGCGAAGGTCAACGAGTCGGTCCTGCGGTCGCACATCAAGGACCACGTGGTGACCGCGGCGCAGCGCGGCGATGCCGAGGCCATCGTCGACGAGCTGATGGAGGCCTTGAAGTACCGGCGCTGACGCGTGCCGCGCGTCGCGGGACCACCCTCGTTGGCGTCACTCGCCCGAGAGGGGTCCGGCGCCGGACCAACCGCCGCCCGCCGCCGCCGTGAAGGGGAGCCACAGCAGGCCGAGGTAGCGCACCTGGATGTTGGTGCTGGTCGCGTGAACGGCCACGGGATCGAGCTCGAGCCGCCCGGGGTCCGCCAGGGTCAGCTCGGCGAGCTCGCGTTCCAGCTCGCCCTGCAGCGCCTCGAGCTCCGTGGCGAGGGCCGCGGAGCTCTCCTTCGCCCGCGCTACGTCGCCGCTCTCCTTCTGGATGCGGTTCACGCTCCGCATGGCCGTTCCGACGCGGCTCGAGGACGGTGCGCGCCGGCCGAGGAACGAACCCAGCAGAGCGCTGCCCACGGTGATCGCGGCGTCGAGCTTCCGTTGCTGTGCCTGCTGCGCCTCACGCTGGACGACCTGATCGGCGTTCAGCCGTCGGCGCTCGAGCGCCTTCACCTTCGTTGCGTAGCGCGCCCTCAACGCCTCGCGCCGGGTGTCGCGCGCCTCCCGAACGGCGTGCGCGCAGCGCACGCGGAAGTCGCGCTCGGTCTCCCCGGGCTCTGAGGTCAAGCGCGCCTCGGCGCAACGCCACAGGTTCAGGGGGGCGTCGTTCCGCAGGAAGCCGGAGAACGAGCGGGTCCAGCCCCGCACGGCCGCAGCGTCGACGCGCACCGGCGGAAGCTCGTTGAACGCTGCGCCCTCGAGGGGTCGGGCTGCGAGGATCGCGAGATCGACGTCGATGGACCGGCCCTCCGCCCACTCCACCGGCACGGGTCCGGCCACGGGTTCCACGAGCCGCGCGAGGCGCCGCGTCGTGGCGATGTCGTGGGTCTTGCTGGCGTAATGGACGTCGGCCGCCCCGAGCACGAACGGCAGGTAGGTAACGCCGTCCGGGGGGTCGTTGGCGGGCGCGAAGAGTTGCGGGACGTCGGGGGGAGCAGCGGGCGAGGTGGCGCCATCGCCGCAGGGGGCGAGGCGGTCGGCGGCGCGTCGGCTGGGGCCCCCGGCGGCCGCGTGATCGGCTCCCGGGGCGAGGGGCCCGCGGCGGTGGGAGCGGCGGGGGTGGCCTCAGGGCTGCCATGCGGGTCTGCGGCGGCCCCCTCGCTGCGCTCCGGATCCGTCGCGCCCAACGCCGGGGCCTCCGGCTCGTCGCGAGCCGCGGCGAGGGCGTGGATCTGGTCGCGTGTGAGCGGCCCCGCCAGGTACGACATGGCCCAGCGCGTCTGGAACACCACGGGCAGCGCATCGTGAACGTTGTGGAGAAGGAAGGTCCGCTTGCCGAGGCCCGCGATGGTCGAGGCGAGCGTTGCCGCGTCGGGCGCGTCGGGCGCGGCCGCCCGCAGCCCCTCGGCCAGTCGGCTCTTGTCGCGCTCGGTCTGCAGGCGCCCGACGAACCACGTGCCCGCGTTCGACAGGCCCTTGTAGTCGAGGTCGACGGGGTTCTGCGTCGACAGGGCGAGGCCCAGTCCGAACGCCCGCGCCTGCTTCAGCAGGGTCAGGAGAGGCTTCTTCGTGGGCGGGTTCGCGACCGGTGGCATGAAGCCGAAGAGCTCGTCGATGTACAGCAAAGCCCGCAGACTGCCCGTGCCGCTCTGAGCCCGCATCCAGGAGATCACCTCGGTGAGGAGCAGCGACAGGAAGAACATCCGTTCGGCATCCGAGAGGTGCGCGATGGAGAGCACGGCCACGCGCGGCTTGCCGTCGCGGGCGTACAGCAGCCCCTGGATGTCGAGCGGCTCGCCGCGCGTCCAGGCGGCGAAGCTCGGGGCGGCCAGGAGGTTGTTCAGTTGCAGCGCGAGCCGCATGCGGTCGGCCGCGGGATACACGGTTGCGAGGTCCAGCACCCCGATCTTCCGCATCGGCGGGTCCTGGACCGCACCGATGAGGCCCGCGATGTCGAGGGGCCGACCCGCACGCCAGGCGTGCTCGAAGAGGCTCGCGAGGAGGATGTGCTCGCGGCTAGACAGGGGGTCGGCGTCGATGCCGAGGAGAGCGAGCAGGCCCGTCGCCGTCGCCGCGACCCTGTCGCGGAACAGGTCGTCGTCGTCGGCCACGCCAGCCGAGGGAGGCGCGAACGACCGCAGGACGGACAGCTCGCGCCCGGCGCTCGAGCCCGGCGTATACAACCGCACCTCCGCCGCGGCCCGCAGGCGTGCGATCCGGTCGGGCGTCTGCCCCGAGCCCGCCAAGCCCTCGCGCCAGGTCTCGGCCGTTCTCGCGGCCGCCTCGGCAAGCGACAGGCCGTCGCGTTGCGCCTCGAGCGGATCGATCCAGGGCCGGAAATCGGCGGGCGCGAGGGCGGGGAAGGCGAGAGCGAGGTTGCCGAGGTCACCCTTGGGATCCACGGCCAGGACCGGCACGCCGTCGAGGGCGGCCTCCTCGATGAGGTCGATGCCGAGCCCCGTCTTCCCGCTGCCGGTCATGCCGACGATCACCGCGTGCGTGGTGAGGTCGTTGGCGTCGTACAGCAAGTCGCGCTCGGTGACCCCGCCGGTGACAGGGTCGACCTCGCGCCCGAGATAGAACGTGCCCACCCGCTCGATGTCCATCCGGCCTCCACGCCCCTTCCCGGATGCATCGAGTATAGCCGCCCTGGAGGGCGCTCCCGCGCGGAGGCGGCGCGACGGGCGAGGTTGACGCGGCGCCCCACGCTCTGGATGATGGCGGCTAGGAGGTGGCAGGATGCTCGACCCAGACATCGGCCGAAGCGGGTCGGTTCGACGCGTCGCGAAGGTGCCGAGCGCGTCCCCGTGGCGACCGGCGGGTGGCGTGGCCACGATGGCGCCCGGCACGGCGACGGGCGACGACCGCCCGTGACCCACCATCTCGTCCGCTACCTGCACCATGTGCGGCGCGAGTTCCGGCGCGCCGTCGACGGCGTGCCGGCCGCCGATCGCGCACGGCGCGTCGGTGGAATCAACTCGGTGGCGTGGATTGCGGCTCACCTGGCGTGGCAGGAGCAGAGCTACTGGCTCCTCTCCCGGGGCGAGCCTCCGGTCGCGTCGCTCGACGCCTTCGCGCGCGGCCTTCCGCAAGACGTGCCACCCTTCGCGGAGGCGTTCGCCGCATGGGAGGGCGTCACGGCCGCGACAGGCCCGTGGCTGGACGCGCTCACCGAGGAGGACCTCCGGGGGCACCTGCGGGGCAGGCGGCTGTACGAGGTGGAGAACGTCGGTTCGCTGCTGATGCGGGTCATCGGACACTACTACCTCCACATCGGTCAGATCACGGCCGTGTGCAAGCTGCTCGGGGAGCCCGTGCCCGCGTTCGTCGGGAGCCAGGAGGGCGCGTACTTCGGGTGAGCCGGGGCGCGTGCTTGGGAGGGCCCGCACATGCGTTGAGCTCGTGAAATCGTGCGCGCACGGGTTGGCGAGGGTCCGGCCCGGCCCGGCACGGGTGGTAGAATCGAACGCGCGTTCCGCGCATCCGGACCCCTCCCAACCGCCTCGCTCGGTCGCCCGTTCGCCGACACGGCCGTCGGCCGCTCGCGCGGGGCGACGGCCGGCACCCCGAAGGACCCTAGCTTGAAGACGTTCTACCTGATCGACGGACACGCGCAGCTCTTCCGCGCGTACTACGCGCCCTTCCGCCCCCTCACGAGCCCCTCCGGGGAGCCCGTGAAGGCGGTGCACGTGTTCACGCAGATGGTACTGGGGATCCTCAGCAAGGAGCGCCCCGACTACCTGGCCGTCGCGTTCGACGTGAGCGACGCGACCACGCTTCGCAAGGGGTGGTTCCCAGCGTACAAGGAGCATCGCGAGGCCGCACCCGACGATCTGCACACCCAGTTCCAGCGCGTGGTGCAGGTGCTCGACGCGCTCGGCGTGCCGACGTTCCGCAAGGACGGCTACGAGGCGGACGACCTGATCGCGACGATCGCGCGACGCATTGCTTCGGAGGGGGAACCGGTCGAGCTCCGCATCGCCAGCAAGGACAAGGATCTGCACCAGATCCTGACGCCGACGGTGAAGCTGTGGGATCCTTCGAGCGGTGAGCTCGTCGATCCAGACAGCCTGCGCGCCAAGAAGGGCTACGGTCCCGAGCACGCCGTGGAGATCCAGACGCTCACCGGTGACAGTACCGACAACATCCCGGGCGCCCGCGGCGTCGGTCCCAAGACGGCGGCGAAGCTGATCCTCGAGTACGGCACGGCCGAGGCGGTGCTCGAGCACGTCGACGCCCTCAGCCCCAAGCTGCGCGAGAACCTGCTCGCGCACCGCGAGATGATGCCGCTGACGCGACGTCTGGTGACGCTCGACCCCGAGGTCTCCTTCGATTTCGCCCTCGAACGCTGCGCGGCGCCGAGCCCGACGCGGGAGGACGTCCGCCCACTGTTCGAGGAGCTCGGCTTCCGCACGCTCCTCGAACAGCTGCCCGACGGCTCCGCAGCGGTGCCGGCCGCGGGGCCCGGCGCGGCGCGGGCCGAGGAGGCCGAAGCGGCCAACGAGGCGGTCGAGACGCGCTACAGGATCGTGGCCACGCCCGAGGCGTTCGACGCCTTCCTCGCCGAGTTGCGGGAGCAGCCGGCCTTCGCCGTCGACACCGAGACGACGGGGCTACGACCCGTGGACGCCGACATCGTCGGCTACGCCTTCTCCTGGGGCGTAGGGGAGGGCGCCTACATCCCGGTCCGCAGCGTGGTCGACGAGACGCTGGATCCGGAGGCGGTCGCCGATGCCCTGCGCCCCGTCCTCGAGGACCCGTCCACCCTGAAGGTCGGCCAGAACCTCAAGTACGACCTCACCGTCCTCCAACGCGCCGGCATGAGCCTCGCCGGGCCACTGTTCGACACCATGATCGCGGCGTCGTTGCTTCACCCCGAGCGTCGGGCGTACGGCATGGACGATCTGGCGCGCGACCTCCTGGGGCACACCACCATCCCGATCAGGGAGTTGATCGGCAAGGGCAAGCAGCAGAAGAGCATGCTGGAGGTGCCCCTGGAGCAGCTCACGACCTACGCGGCCGAGGATGCGGACATCACCTGGCGGCTCTACGTGAGGCTCCAGGAGGAGCTCAACGCATCCGACCGTCTGCTGCAGGACCTGTTTCGCGACGTCGAGATGCCCCTCGTGAGGGTGCTGGCCGACATGGAGCGCGCCGGGGTAGCACTCGACGCGCCGCAACTGGAGGCCTACGGCGTGCGGCTCGCCGAGCGCATCGACGAGCTTCGGCGCGACGCGTGTGCCTGCGTCGGCAAGGAGTTCAACCTCGATTCGCCGAAGCAGCTCGGCGAGGTGCTGTTCGACGACCTCGCGTTCCGGGTGGTCAAGAAGACGAAGACCGCCCGCTCCACCGACGCGGCGGTACTCGAGACGCTGGCCGCCGAGACGGACCACCCCTTGCCCGCGCTGCTGCTCGAGTACCGCGAGCTCACGAAGCTGCTGGGAACGTACCTGACGCCGCTCCCGACGCTGCTGAGCCCCGCCACCGGCCGGCTGCACGCGAGCTTCCATCAGACCGGGGCGGCGACGGGGCGCCTGAGCTCGAGCGACCCGAACATCCAGAACATCCCTGTACGCACGGAGGCCGGCCGCGAGATCCGACGGGCGTTCGTGCCGGGCGGCGACGATCAGCTCCTGCTGACCGCCGACTACTCCCAGGTCGAGCTGCGCATGTTGGCGCATTTCTCCGAGGACGCGGCGCTCCTCGAGGCCTTCCGCGAGGGGCTCGACATCCATGCGTTCGTGGCGTCCCAGATCTTCGGCGTTGCGCTCGAAGACGTCGACTCCGCCCAGCGACGGGTGGCCAAGACCGTCAACTTCGGCATCGTGTACGGTCAGACCGCCTACGGGTTGGCGCGCACCCTGCGCATCCCCACGTCGGACGCTGCCGAGTTCATCGAAGCCTACAAGGCGCGCTACACCGGGCTCGACCGCTTCCTACAGGCGTGCGTCGCGTACGCCGAGGAGCACGGCTACGTGCAGACCATCCTCGGGCGCCGGCGGCCCATCCCCGAGATCCACCAGCGCAACCGCAACGTGCGCGCGCTCGGCGAACGGCTCGCGATCAACACGGTCATCCAGGGCAGCGCCGCGGACCTCATCAAGCTCGCGATGATCCACCTCGACAGGCGCCTCACGCGTGAGGCGAGCGGAGCACGGCTGCTCATCCAGGTCCACGACGAACTCGTCATCGAAACGCCGCGCGACCGCGCCGAGGAGGTGCGCGCGGCGGTCGTCGAGGAGATGACCGGGGCGCTCCCGCTGAGAGTGCCGCTCAGGGTCGATGCCGAGCTCGGGCGCAGCTGGCTGGAGGGCAAGGGCTAGGCCGGAAGGTCCGCGAGCCGCGCGCGCCGCACACGGTCGATGGAAGCGTGCGGGCACGGCGACCTCACGGCCCGCGACGCTCGGCCGATACGGCCCGCGCCACCCGCCTCGGCCCTCGTGGCCGGTCCAGCGGGGCCGCAGGCCGCCCCGATACTCAGGGGGCGTTGGAGGTCGAGCCACCCGGCGCGGACGGGCTGCCGGATCCCGTGGCGTGGCCGCTCGCCCCATCTCTCCCGCCCCCGTTCGGACCGCCGCCCGTCGAAGCGCCGCTCGCCCGCCGTGCCGACTCCTTGGCGAAGTACGCGTAGGTGGCGTTGGAGGGGGCGAGGGCCACGGCCCGCGCGTACGCGTCGTGGGCCGCGCCGTAGTGCTCGGAATCGAAGGCTACGCGGCCGAGCCAGGCCCAGGCATCGGGGTACTGGTCGTTCGCCTCGGTGGCGCGCTGGAACGCGTTCGCGGCCTTCCCGCGGTCGCCCTTCTCGTAGGCCTGGACGCCATCACGGAACGCCTGCACCGCCCGCACGCCGTAGCTGGCCTCGTCCCGTGCGAGTTGCAGGAAGTACTGGGCAGCCCCGTCCCCCGGCGATGCGTCGAGCACCGCCTGCCAATACGGGATGGCGTCCTCCGGCTTGTGGCGCTCCATGGCGATGCGGGCCGACCAGCGGTTGGCCTCCACGTTCGCCGGCAGGTGGTCCGCCACCGTCTGATAGATGTCGGCCGCCGTCTTGAGGTCGCCGGCCTGGTACGCCTGATAGCCCATCAGGTTCCCGTCGTGGGCGAACAGGGGAGCCTGTACATCGGTGAGCTCACCTCCCGCCTCGAGGTACGTCTGCCACGTGCGCCACGCGGGGCCGTACCAGTTCGCGCGGCTGTAGGCCTCGGCCAGGAAGCCGAGCGGCTCCGGCCTCCCCGGCGCCGCCTCGACGGCCCGCCTTCCGTCCGCGAACGCCTCCTGCCACAGCGGCTTGTCCGGGTACTGGGCACCGTAGGTCGTGAGCGCCTCCTGCATCGCCTGGCGCCCGTCGCGCAGCGCCCCCACCGCCGCGTCGGGGAGCGGCGCCGTCTGGGCCAGCGCGAGACCTGCTGCCGTCAGCGCGGCCGCGAGCGCGAACGTGCGGCACGTGGCCGGCCGCCAGCCGCGTCGGCCGGCGGCGGTGCGGACTTCGGTGAGATTCTTCACAATCGCCTCCTCGATACGTCTGGATTCGTACCACGGGGCGGTGCGTTGCCGGTGAACGTTCGCTGAGCGTCACGGCCCGGCGGCCGCGCTAGGTGCGGGACCTGTCGGTGTTGCCGAGAGACGGCGCCGTGGTCCACCCCCCCATTCGGGGGATTGTAAGTGTTTGATGAGAACGAGCACACTGGGTTCACGCCGAAAGGACAGTCATGGACCGACCTGCTACGCGTTCTCCCCGCTCCTCCGGATTCACGATCATCGAGATGCTGATCGTGTTGGCCATCATCGGCGTGCTCGCCGGTGTGGCCTTCATCAGCGGTCGTCAGGTCCTGCGCGGGCAGCAGGACCGTTCAGCGGTGAACACCATCCAGCAGAGCGTGTGGCAGGGTGCCACCGCCGCTGCATCGCGCGGCATCCGCGCCGTTCTGAACCGCAACGGGATGGTGCTCGAGATCCGAGAGCTCAACGACGACGGCACCATGGAGGCGCCACTGCGCACCTTCGAGCTGCCCGCCGACGTCGTCTTCAACTTACCGCAGGGGAAGACGTTGGTCTTCACCCCGCCGGGGAAGGTGGACGAGGCGGCGCTCGGCGCGCTTCCCTCACCCCTCACGTTGAGCACGAACGGCAGGGACTACGTCGTGACCGTCTCGCTCATCGGCGAAGTCAAGGTGGAGGCGAACTGATGACGCGCTTCGAAACCGCGAACCCTTCGCGCGCCCGCCGCCAGGGCGGCCTTACGCTGCTGGAGGTCATCATCGCGATCGCCGTGCTCGGCATCGTCACGGCCGTCCTCACGACGGGCGTCGTCGGGAACCTCCAGAAGACGCGCACCTTCGGCGGACGCACGGAGGCGTCGCAGATCCTCAACTACTTCGGGCGCCGCGTCGCCGGCGGCGACAACGTCGTCCTTCCGTCGTCGACGTTGGATTGGGACTACGGCGATCTCACGACGGCGTTCCCGGAGCTGTCGCGCGAGGGCGGATACGCCGAGCCGGATCGGTTCCGGGTCAGCATCACGAACCAAGGGACCGTCGGCGTCGGCAGCTCGTCGTCGACCGCGACTCGCTACGACGTCTCCGTGTGCTTCCAGGCCAACGGCGGCGAGTCCTGCCTGTCGGGCACGACCCTCGGCGCTGCGCCGTCGGCCGCCGGTTCGGCACCTCCCTTGCCGGGGATGAACTGAGGCCCGGCATGAGATCCCGACAAGGCATCACCCTGCTCGAGCTCATCATCGCCATCGCGATCTTCTCGGTCGTCATGGTCCTCGTCACCGTCGGCATCACATCGGTCCTGCGAAGCCAGGGGGTGAACGAGGCCGCGACCTCGTCGCAGGCGAAGCTGCGGCGCGTGACCGAAGTCTTCACACAGGAGCTGCGCAGCGCGGTCCTGGGCGGCGTCACGAACCAGCCCTACCAACCCGACGACACCACCATCTCCTTCATGCTCCTGAGCGGCGGCGCGGGCTATCAGGTGGTGCAGACCTCGGGCTTCGCCAGCCAGTACTCCACGCACGTGGTCGCGTCCGTGAACGACCCGGCGGACCTGGGGCTGGCCGGCGGCCAGGCGCTTCTCGTCAACACGAACCAGGTCGGCGTCATCGTCGACGTGACGAGCGTGACCCAGGTGGGTGGCACCGGCAGCGGCGGCGTCGAGTTCGTGGTCAACCACCCGGCATGTCAGAACACCATCGGCTTCAACACCGATACGCTGTTGTTCCAGGTCCAGACCCTCGGGTTCCAGTACGATCCCGACACGAAGACGCTGTATCAGAAGGCCGGCGGCGGCGCGCGCCTCCCCGTCGCGTTCGACCTCGATACCTTCCGGCTCGACTACGTGTACACGAAGGACTCCGACGGCACGCCGGTCGTCCGCTCGGCGCCCAAGACGGACGGCAGCAACGCGCCCCTCAAGGAGTCGACCATCGGTGGTGACGACGTCACGCTCTCGCGCATCCAGCTCGTGGTCGGCGCCGACGTTCCGAGCGGGGGAGGGCGGACGGTCAACCGAACCTACTCCGGACTGGTGGAGCTTCCCGACAACCAGAACTTCACGATCAAGAAGGTGAAGACATGCAACAACTGAGCCCGCGAGGCCCCTCGCGTCGCGACGGCGTCGCCCTGATCATGGCCCTGGCGTTGATGGTGATCGTGGCCGGCGTGGCGTCCCTGATGTTCGCCCGTACGCTCTCCGAGATCCGTCACAGCGCGGACGACGCCGCCATCGTGCAATCGCTGATGCTGGCGCGCGGCGGCGCCAACTTGGGAGCCCGCGTCCTCGGGCAGGACGCCAAGCTCGAGCTCAACACGATCGTCGCCGATACCTCGAGCACGACGTCCCGCTGGTCGTTCGGCTCCGGCGACTCCTCCAGCACGAAACCCGACCCCGGGTCCGTCGTGACGGCCCTGTCGGTGGGCTCAGGCAGCGTTGCCGGGCAGTTCCAGACGGCGGTCGACGACCTGCTGTGCGTCGCCCCCATCGACCTCGGCAGCGGGACCGCGACGGTGCGCATCTTCGTGACCAACACGGCCTGCGCCGGCTCGAGCGCCGACCACCTGCCCGACGGCGTCCGGCTCCCGGGTGGACGCTTCGTCGACGGCAGCCCGCGTTCGGCCTCGGGGGTCACGACCGACGCGGGCTCACCCCAGATCTACGCGCTGCCGTTCGTGATGATCGCCACGGGTAGCGTCGGCAACTACAAGCGCAACGTGGTCCTCCAGGGTGAGTACCGCTTCACGGTCGGTCGGGGAAGCTTCGCGAAGTACGCCCTGTTCACGAACGTGCACCGCACCGCGGGTGGCTACAGCGGCAGCGACGTGTGGTTCACGGACCGCACCCTCTTCGACGGCCCGGTGCACACGAACCAGTACTTCCGCTTCTACCGTACCCCCTGGTTCGGCGGCGCCGTCACGAGCGCAGGGTGCACGAACCCGGGCGCGACCTCGTGCAGCAGCGGCGCCGGCGGCAGCCAAGGTGCCGAGTTCTACGGCGCGGGCTTCAAGTCGCACAGCTCCATGAGCCCCTCGGAGAACAATCCGAGCTACCGCAACTCCTATGGCACGCACGCTCCGGAGCTGACGGCCGGCGTCGATTGGACGGCCGACTTCGTGCCACTGCCGAGCAACAGCCTCGACCAGGCGGGCGCCGCCCAGAACGACGGGCTGTACTTCGGGGGCGACATCGGCGGGCTCGAGCTGTGGGCCGCGGACGCCAGCGGTAACGTCCTCACGAAACAGGCCGACGGCAGCTGGGGCCCGGCGGCGACGTACCAGTACATCCAGCGGTGCGAGCAAGGGAGCACCCAGTGGTTCTGGAACGGGTACCGCTGGATCCAGCAGTACGTGCCGGGCGCGTGCGAAACGTACCGCTTCGGTGCCGACAAGGTGCTGTACCAGCAACAGGCGGACGACAGTTGGGCGATCGCGCAACCCGCCTTCAACGGCGTCATCTACATCGACGGAGAGGCCCACCGCATCCAGGGACCGCCACGCTCCCCCTCGACCAGCACCAGCGCCGCCGACGCACCGCCCGCCCTCGCGTCGTTCGCCCAGATGACGATCGCGGGAAGCGGCGACATGCACATCACGGGCGACCTGACCTACGAGGACCAGCCATGCTCGGGGTCGCCGGTGCGAAATGGCGACGGCACGGTCACGCCGGCGACGTGCGACAACCTGGACGCCGCGAACGTGCTCGGCATGTACGCGCAGGGCGGCGATATCCTGATCGGCCACAACAACTCCGACAGCGCGGACAACGCGCCTCGGAACGTGCAGATCGACGCGGTCATGATGAGTGGCACAGGGCGCGTCACCGTCGAGGACTACGACAACGGCAGCGAGCAGGGCAACGTGAAGCTGCTGGGCGGGATCATCGAGTACTACTACGGCGCGTTCGGAACGTTCAACGCCAACACCGGTCAGAACTCCACGGGGTACGGCCGCACCTTCACCTACGACCAGCGCATGTCGCGGGGGCTCGCGCCGCCGTTCTTCCCGACGGTCGGTGACGACGGGGTGAAGGACGTTCGCTTGTTCAGCTTCGGTCAGCGCGAGCAGGTGTTCTAGGCCCGGGCGCAGTGCGCCGCGCAACGTGCGATCGCCGGCACCCTCGAGGGTGCCGGCGATCCGTGGCCGGCGAGCGGGTCGCCGCCTCGCGGGCTCTCAGGCGACCACGCCCAACGACCCCGACGGCGCGCCCTCCATCACGAGGCCGGCGTCCGACGGGCGGGCGAGGAGGAAGCCCTGGCCGTAGGGCACGCCTTCGCGGCGCAGCCACTCCAGTTGATCGATCCGTTCGATCCCCTCGGCGACGATGGGGATGCCCATGCCGCGGGAGAAGCCGGTGATCGCGCGGATCAGGTGCTCGTCCTTGGCGAAGTGGCCGATGCCGCTCACGAACCCCTTGTCGATCTTGATGTAGCCCACGGGAAGGCGCTCGAGGTTCGCCAGCGACGAGTACCCCGTGCCGAAGTCGTCGAGGGCCACCTGCACGCCGCGGTCGCGCGCTCCATGGAGGATGCCGGCCGAGGACTCCATGTCGGCGATCGCGCTCCGCTCCGTCACCTCGAGCACCAGCAGGTCCGGGGGAGCGCCCGTGGCCAGCAGAGCGGCGTCGAGGTCGTCGAGCAGGGTGGGATCGGTCGCCGTCTGCCCGGAGAGGTTGACGCTCACGCTCACCTGCAGGCCGGCGCGGCTCCAGCGCGCCAGCTGACCGGCCGCGGCATGCAGCGTCCAGCGATCGATGCGCCGGATGAGGCCGGTGTCCTCCGCCAGCCCGATGAACGTATCGGGCGTCAGCACGCCGCGGATCGGGTGCCGCCAACGAACCAGCGCCTCGGCGGCCACGGTGTGGCCGGTGGCGAGATCGCGGATGGGTTGGTACACCATCTCGAGCGCGCCCGACTCGATGGCGCCCTTCAGCTCCCCTTCGAGGTGGAGGCCCTCTCTGCTCGTGGGATGGAGATCGGGCCGATAGAACTCGAACGGTACCTTGGTCGACTTCGCACGGTACATGGCGACCTCCGCGCTGTGCAACAACGCCGGGAGGTCGCGGCCGTCGCGAGGGAACAGCGCGATGCCGATGGAGGCGTCGAGACGGACGGTGTGCCGGTCCACGCCGACCGGGAGCTCGAGCGCCGTCGAGATGCGGGACGCCGCGGCGTGCGAGGCCGTCTCGTCGACCTCCGAGAGGAGCAACGCGAACTCGTCGCCGCCCTGGCGCGCGACGTAGTCGCCGGCCCGCACGACCTGTTGCAGACGGTCGCCGAGGGCGCACAACAGGCGGTCGCCGGAACGGTGGCCGAGCGCGTCGTTGATGACCTTGAAACGATCGAGGTCGATCAGGAACAGCGCGGCGATCGTGCCCGCGCGCGCGTTGCGGGCGAGCGCGACGCGCGCGGCCGCCTCGAGGTAACGCCGGTTCGGCAGCTGCGTGAGGGGGTCCAGGAACGAGCTGCGGGCGAGCCGGCGCGTGAGCGGCACGAGCGCACCGAGGAAGACGATGGCCAGAAGTCCCACGCCGCCGACGAGGAGCCAGCGGGCCAGCGACAGCTCGTCTTGCAGGGAGCGGAAGTCCTGCACGACCTCGATGGCGCCGGGTGGTCCGCCGGGCCCGTACGTGACCGGGACCAACACCGTGAAGCGGCGCTGGAACCCGGTCAAGACGCCGCCGAGCATGTGCGCGGTCGACTTGCCCTTGAGCGCGCCGTGCAGCGACGACGACGACAACGGTTGCATGCCGACGAGGTTGGCGTCGTTGGCGTAGACGATGCGCCCGTGCTCGTCGTAGGCGCGCACCGCCACGGTCTGGGGGTTGCGCATGAGGCGGTCACCGAGGCCGTTCCACCAGGTACGATCCCGCAAGGACGGGGTGACGGCGTTGGCGGCCGCGCCGGCGTCCGGCAGCAGGCCCTCGACGAACGACTGCACCTCGGCGCCGGCGATCGACAGCATGTGGTCGCTGAGGCGATGGACGACGACACCCCCGAGCGCCCACGCCAGAACGAGCGCAGGGACTCCGACCACCACGACCATCGTTAGGAGGTAGCGCTTGACAGGATCGGCACGCATGGCCCGCAACTGCCGGCGCCCGCGGAAGGGTGACACCATCTCCATCCGATTGTGGCATGTGTCATCTCGTGCCGGCGCCCGCCACCCGACCGATGCCGAGGGGCGAGGGGTAGGCGCCGGCCACCTCGTCGGCCGGGCGCGCCTTCAGGGCGCGTAGTCGACGATCACGGGCGCGTGGTCGGAGAAGATGGGCTCGCGTGGCACGAGGTGCGAGCGCGCACGCGCGTGCAGAGCGGGCGTCGTGAAATGGTAATCGAGCCGCCACCCGACATCGCGCGCCCTCGCGCCCGAGCGACTCGACCACCACGAGTACACCGCGGTCTCCGGCCCGGCCAGCTCACGCACTGTGTCCACCAGTCCCAGGCCGAGGAACCGATCGAGGTACGCGCGTTCCTCGGGTAGGAATCCGGACGTCCTCCGGTTCGAGCGCCAGTTCTTCAAGTCCACGGCACGGTGCGCGATGTTGATGTCGCCGACGACCAGCACCTCGCGCCCCTCCGCGACCACCGCGCGCACGTAGGACCGGAAGCGCTTCAGGAAGCGCATCTTGAACGACTGCCGCGGCTCTCCGCTCGTTCCCGACGGCACGTAGACGTTCACGATGGTCAGCGCGCCGAGGTCGATGCGTTGCACCCGCCCCTCCGTGTCGTAGCGCGGTACGCCGATGCCGTTCACTAGGCGCTCCGGCGTTCGCCGCGTGAGTACGCCGACCCCGCTGTATCCTCGCCGGTCGGCGGGGTGCCAGGACGCGAGGTATCCCGCGGGAGCCGCCGGCAAGGCCTCGCCCGACGCCCGCACCTCCTGCAGGCACACCAGCTCCGGAGAGCGAGCCGTCACGAACTCCCACAGTCCCTTGGCCACCGCGGCGCGCACCCCGTTGACGTTCATCGTCATGATCTCCACGCATCCCATGATGCCAGGGTCGGATGCGGCGTAGCGGCGCGCACCGGGCACGGCGGACGCGGAAGCCGCAACGCGGGCGCTACAATGGCCGGACGCATTCGACGTGATGAGGCGATTTCCATGAACATCCTGGTGAGCAACGACGACGGCGTCTTCAGCCCCGGCATCCTGGCCCTGGCTCACGTGGCCGAAGAGTTCGGCCGCGTGAGGGTGGTCGCGCCCGACGTGGAGCAGTCGGCGATGAGCCACGCCATCACCGTCCGCACGCCCCTGCACTACCACCGCACGCCGATCGACGGTGTCGAGGCCTTCCGGGTGGACGGTACCCCGGCGGATTGCGTCGCGCTCGGTGCACACCATTGGGAGGCCGTCGAGCTGGTGCTGTCGGGCATCAACCTCGGGCTCAACATCGGCCACAACATCTGGCACTCGGGCACCGTCGCGGCGGCCAAGCAGGCGGCCTTCCTACGCATCCCGGCGATCGCGTTCAGCGCCCCGTACAGCGAGGAGCCGCCGGACTACTCGGTCTTCGAGCCGTACGTGCGGCGCATCGTGCACATGTTCATGGAGCTCCCGGACACGCCGCTGCTCAACGTCAACTTCCCCGCGGAGCCCCGGGGGATGCGCTGGACCCGGCAATCGGTGCGCCACTACGAGGGGCTGGTCGTGCCCGGTGAGGACCCGATGGGACGAAAGCACTACTGGTTCAGCGAGAAGCCCCGCCAGGAGGTCGAGGAGGGCACGGACCGGTGGGCGATCGACCATGGGTACGTGTCGTTGACGCCCTTGCGGCTCGACCTGACCGACGAGGTGTCGCTGGCGCGGGCACAAGCGAATGAAGACCGCGAGACGGACGAGGTCGGGGCCCTGCCGAACCTGACGAACAGCTGAGGGCGGGCCGCCCCAGGCGCGCGCATGGCGCGTCGCGCGCGGAGCACGAGGAGGATGAGCGTCATGGGTGAGGAGCGTCGCGAAGGCGAGAACCGTTCGCCGGAGGACCGCTTGGAGGTTCGCGCTCACAGCGCCCACATCGGCGGAGAGGACGTCGCCTACACGTCCACGGCGGGCACGGTCGTGCTGCGGGAGGAGACGGTGGGCGAGGGCGAACGGGAGGGCCGGTTCGAGGGGCACCGCCCGAAGGCGGAGGTGTTCTTCGTCGCATACACGCGGGACGGGGCGGGGGATCCTTCGGCGCGCCCCGTGACCTACGTCTTCAACGGCGGACCCGGATCCTCGTCGGTGTGGCTGCACCTCGGCCTATTCGGACCGAAGCGCGTCGACATGGGCGCCGAGGGGCTGGCGGCCAGCCCGCCGTACCGGCTCGTCGCCAACGAGGGCTCCCTGCTGAACCTGACCGATCTGGTGTTCATCGACCCCGTCAGTACCGGGTACAGCAGGGTCGTCGAGGGCGAGAAGGCCAAGCCCTTCCACGCCTTCGACAAGGACATCGAGACCGTCGGCGAGTTCATCCGTCTCTACGCCAGCCGCAACGGCCGGTGGCGCAGCCCCACGTTCCTCGCCGGCGAGAGCTACGGCACCACCCGCGCCGCCGGGCTTGCCGGCCACTTGCAGGAGCGCCGCGGGATGTTCCTCAGCGGCGTGATCCTGATCTCGTCGATCCTCGATTTCTCGACCGCGCGCTTCGGTCCCGGCAACGACCTGCCGCCGGTGCTCTTCCTCCCTACCTATGCGGCGACCGCTCACTTCCACGGCCGTCTCCCGGCCGAGCTCCAGGCCCTGCCGCTGCGTGAGGTGCTCGACCGGGTCGAGACCTTCGCGCTGGAGCGTTATGCGCCGGCCCTCCTCAAGGGCGCCGATCTCGACGGCGACGAACGTGCCGCCGTGCGTGCAGAGCTCGCCCGCTTCACCGGCCTGAGCCAGGGCTACATCGACGCCACCGACCTTCGGGTCGACATCTTCCGCTTCGCCAAGGAGCTGTTGCGGGACGCCGGCCGGACCGTCGGGCGCATCGACAGCCGCTACACGGGCATCGACCGGGACCGGGCCGGAGAGCGCTTCGAGTACGACCCGAGCATGGCCGCGACGCAGGGCGCGTACACCGCGTGCTTCAACGACTACGTCCGGGGCGAGCTCGGCTTCGCCAGCGACCTGCCCTACGAGGTCCTTGCGAACCTGTACCAGAGCTGGAGCTACGGCGATTTCGAGAACCGCTACGTGAACGTGGCCGAGACCCTCCGTCGCGCGGTCAGCTACAATCCGAACCTGCGCGTGCACGTGGCCAACGGCTACTACGACCTGGCGACGCCGTACTTCGCGACCGAGCACACCTTCCGCCACCTCGCGCTCGATCCCGCCCTGCGCGCCAATCTGTCGATGAGCTACTACGAGGCCGGGCACATGATGTACGTTCAGCGGCGCTCGCTGCTGGCGCTTCGGGAGAACCTGGCGGCGTTCCTCGGGCAGGCCTCGGCCGCGTAGCCGGCGGCAGGCGGCAGGCACGGGGCGGCGCGGCACCGCACGGCCCTCCTTCGCACACCGGAGGAGCCGATGGGGTGCGACTCGTGGGGCCGGGCCTCGTGTCGCGCCCATACTGCGTGTCGAGACCTTCACGCGTTCCCGCGGGCGCCGGATGTGCACACCGCGATCACGGATCGGAGAGGCTGTCCCAGCGTGAGAAGAAGGCGAGTCATCCGGAGCTTGAGGATCGTCCTGCCGATCGTCGGAGTAGCTACGGCCGCGGTTCTGGTCCCGTGGGACATCGTCCCCTGGATCGCGCCGTTGCCGGACACGGTGCAGGAGCAGGTCGACGATGCGGTCGATCATGGGTTGGACGGCATCATCGTCTACGTGCATAGGGCGGGGAAGCCGCCGGCACTCTACTCCGCCGGCTGGAAGGACAAGGCGGCGCGCGTGCCGGCCGATCCGCACGCCCTGTTCAAGATCGGCAGCATCAGCAAGCTGTACATCGCGGCGGCCACCGCCAAGCTGGCCCGTGCCCAGAGATTGTCGCTGGACGATACCCTCGCGGATTCCCTGCCCGAGCTCGCTGGACGGATCGAATATGCGGATCGGATCACCCTGAGGATGCTCGTACGCCATCGCAGCGGCATCCCCGATTTCGACGCCCAGGTTGGGTTCGACTGGTTCACGTCGCACACGGAACCCGACCCGGTCTTGCGGCTGGTGTTGGACAGACCCGCAGACTTCCAGCCTGACGCTCGATACGCCTACTCCAACACCAACTACCTGTTGCTCGGCCGCATCCTCGACAACGTGTTGGGATACGCTCACGAGCGATATATCGATCGCGAGCTACTGGCTCCCCTCGGCCTGACGAGCACGTACGGGTCTCTCGGCCGGGCGGATGCCGCCGATGTCGCCAGTGGGTACTGGTATCGAGACGGCGCCGATCTGAAGGGTCTCGACTTCGCCATACCGGGCGGTTCGATGGTCGCCACCGCCCAGGACGTCGGCGCCTTCGTGCGAGCCTTGAACGACGGTTCCTTGCTGAGTGACGACGAGCAGGCGATCTACGCCTCCATCTACGAGTACGGGCACACGGGCTGGCTGCCGGGGTACTACAGCATCGCGCGCTACCACGAGGACATCGACGCGGTGGTGGTCCAGTTCGTGAACACCACCGGCGGCAAGACGTGGGGGCTCTCGGACGTAACCGGAGGACACGCGCTCGGCGTGTCCAACATCGTCTACGGCCGTATCCTCCGGATCCTGCGCAGGCGAAGCTAGCGGACACCCCGCCCCGCCGCCGGGGCGGGTCGTGGCCCGGCACGGCGCCCCCGACGCCGATCCAGGGACCGTTCGCGGCCGAACCATGCGCGGCGAACGCGGCCGATCGGCGTCAACGCACCGTCACGCTCACGCGCTGGACCGCGTTGTTGCCCATCCCCTGGACGTTCCAGCCGCCTTCCCACGCCTGCACGTTGCCGGCCGCGTCGGTGGCCCGGCACGCCAGCTCGTGGTCGCCCACACGGGCCGCCCATTTCAATGTCCAACCGCGCCACGCGAAGTCCCCCAGTGGCGGGCCCAATCGCGCGTCCTCCCAACGGCCGTCGATCGCTACCTCGACGCGTTCCACGCGTTCCCCGCCCGACCAGGCGCGCCCGGTAAGGGTGACGGGCCCGGGCTCGACGAAACGACGTCGCGAGAAGAAGTCCGGCACGCCGGGGGGGACCATCAGGGCCCGCACACGCATCCGGTCGACGCGCTCGCCGGGATCGTCGGGGGCACTCTGGTAGCGGTAGGCGACGGCCTGCTGGAAGCCGTCGAACGGCGAGCTCACAGCTTCGATGGCGGTCAACCACTTGACGCTGGCCATGCCGTACCAACCGGGGACCACCAGCCGCAGCGGGAACCCGTGTTGCGGCTCGAGCGGCCGACCGTTCATGGCGTAGGCGAGGAGCACCTCCGGGCTGCGGGCCACCGCAACGGGCAGGCTGCGCGCATACCCATGGCGTTGTCCGCCCTGGAGACCCTGGTCGGCCCCGTGGAAGACGACCTCGACCGCCTCGGAGGCGATCCCCGCCCTCTCTAGCAGCGCTCCCAGCGGCACGCCCGTCCATTCGGCGGTACCGACCGCGTCGCCCAACCACGGCAGGCTGAGCGGGCGCGGACGCATCCAGCCGCGGCCGTTCCCGGCGCACTCGAGGGTCACCGGGAGGGTGCGAGGCGGCAGCGCTCGGAGGTCGTCGAGCGAGAGTTCGAGCCGCGAGCGTACGCAGCCGTCGAGCCGGAGTCGCCAGCTCGACACGTCGAGGTGCGGGACGTCCCAATGGACGACCAGGTAGTGCATACCCGTCGGTGTGATGTCATAGCGCAATCCCTCGAGCGGCAGGCCGTGGTTGCGGAACGCCAGCCGCAACTCCTCGCCTGTGAGGGGGCCCTCGGTGGGCTCGGCGGCGTGTGGTGACGCGGGCCCGCGATCGGTCCGATCGGTGCTCATGGTGTCCTCCATCCCGGTGCCAGGGGCGGACGCGCGGGTCCGCCGGCCCTGCCGCGGCGTCCGTCGAGACGCCGGGTGCTGCCCGTGCGCGTCGCGGCGGGCGCCGGCCGAGCTCCTCGGGCACCTCGCGCGCCCGCTGTCGGACCGCCCTGCGCGCTGTTCTCGTGCCATCGTGCCGCGGCGCTCCACGACTCCTCAGCGACTCAGGTTCCACCGGCCGGCTGCGCCGGCCCCAACGGGAGCGGCAGCGGCCTCGCCGGCGAGACGCTCGGGTTCGAGCAGCACGATCCGTCGGCGCTCGGTCCGGACGACACCTTCCTCGCGGAGCTCACGGAGCACGCGAACGACCACCTCGCGCACGCTGCCGACGGCGTCCGCCAGCTCCTGCTGCCCGATCGGCGCTACCAGACCCTGCCCCGTATGACGGTCCGACGCGAGATCGAGCAGGTGCCGCGCGACGCGCTGGCGGACCGTGGCGAAGGCGTTCGGGATCTCACCCAGGAACGACAGCGCCCGCTCGCTGAGCTCGTCGAGCAACACGCGCGCCACTCGAACGTCGCGCTCGGCCGCCTGCCTCACCCGAGCGGCGGGCAGCACGAGCAGGCGAGCGTCGGTCACCGCCTGGATCGTCGCGGGGAGCCAGAAGCGCGACGAGAAGAGCGAAACGGCGCCGATCAGCGCACCCGATCGACAGTAGCGGATCGTCATGGTGCGGCCGTCGGGCGCGCTCACATAGATGCGCGCGACACCCGCGAGCACAAGCTCCAGGTGGGCGACGGTGTCGCCCTCACGGTGGAAGATCGAGCCCGCCGCGACGTCGACGCGGCTGGCCGCACCGGAGAGCTCCGCCATCACCTCGGCCGGCAGGGACCCGAGGTACGAGGCGCGGATCGCGGCGCGGGCGTCGTCCGCGAGCGTGGCGCGGTGCCTTCGCGTTGCGCGCTGCGTCATGGAGCAACCCCTGCGTCGTGTTCCGGCGCGCGGTTCAGGGCGAGCGCGCCGAGGTGTGGCGGGAGGCGGTGCCGTCGGTAGTGTCATCGTTCCATGCGAAGACGCGCCCGCGCAAGCGCCCCTTCGGCAGCGCCGCCGGAGAGCGTCGTGCCCTCGGGCCGTCGTTGCGGGGTGGGGGAGGGCCCGCGGTTCGGCGCCTCCACGCATTGCCATGGACGGCCGCGCGGCCGGCCGCGTGCTACGGGCCGTCCGTAGGGAAGGGTATCGGGGGTTGGACGACGCGCGACGCGACCGGGACGAATCGGCTCAGGGTCACGCCCAGCAGTCGAAGGGCGCCCTCGGGCCGGTCGGGCGAGAACGCCAGCACGGCCGCCGCCTGCAGCAGCTCGTCCGCCTCGCACACGTCGCTCGGGAGGGTGCGGCTGCGGGTGACGGTGGTGAAGTCGGCGTAGCGCAGCTTCACGGTGACGGTTCGCGCGGCCAGGCCGGCGCGTTCCAGGTGGCGCGCGACGTCGTCGCACAGGTCGCGCAGGACGGGCTCGAGCTCCTCGCGCGTTCGCAGGTCGCGGGCGAAGGTGATCTCGGATCCGAGCGACTTGCGTTCGCGATCGGGCACCACGGGGCGCTCGTCGATGCCGCGCGCGATGGCGTGGAAGAACGCACCGACCTTGCCGAAGCGTTCCTCGAGCGCCGGGCGGCTCAGCGCACGAAGGTCCGCACCGTTGTGCACGCCCATGGCTCGGAACTTCGCCGCGGTGGCGGGGCCGACGCCGTGGAAGCGTTCGATGGGCAGCGCGGCGATGAACGCCGCGGCCTCCGTCGGCGTGATGACCGTCAGGCCGTCGGGCTTGTGCGCGGCGGACGCGATCTTGGCCAGGAACTTGCCGCTGGCCACGCCCGCTGAGGCGGTCAACCCGGTCTCCTCGAGGATCGCGCGCTTGATGGCGCCTGCCTGCAAGGTGGCCGACGGCGGACCCTGGTTCGGCCGGGTCACGTCCAGGTACGCCTCGTCGAGCGAGAGCGGCTCGACGAGCTCTGTCGCGCGCAGGAAGATCTCGCGGATGACCCTCGAAACCTCGTGGTACACGGGGAAACGCGGCGAGACGACGACGAGCTCGGGGCACAGGCGCAGGGCTCGAGCGGTGGGCATGGCCGACCCGACGCCGAATGCCCGCGCCTCGTAGGACGCGGTCATCACGACGCCGCGCTCGCCTCGTCCGCCGACCGCCAAGGGAAGGCCGCGCAGCTCGGGCCGGTCGCGCTGCTCGACGGAGGCGTAGAAGGCGTCCATATCGACATGGATGATCTTGCGCACGCCACCTCATGGTAGCGCCCGCCCGCAGCGGCCGGGAGGCCGTTGCGTCAGCCGTCGAGCCCGGCAGCTCGCCTGAGCACGGCGAAGGTCAGGCGCGCATCGTCCGCGCTGCGGTGGGACTGTGGCTGGCCGAGGAGGGCGAGGTCGGCAGCTGCCGTCGCGAGCTTGAGGCGCCCGCTGGCGATCCCCCGCGCCATCGCACACGCTCGCATCGCGCACTCGAAGGCAGGGAGGGCGTGTTTCAGGCGCCAGGCGCGGCTCGACTGGCGCGTCATGCGCTCGTCGAAGGGCGCGTTCCAAGCGAGCACACGCTTCCCGGCCGTGAGCTCGACGACCGTCTCCACGACGGACGGCCAGGTGGGAGCGCCCGCCAGATGCTCGAGCGTGAGGCCGTGGACGCGCGTCGCCTCGGCCGGGATGCGTTGACTGAAGGGATACACCAGGCTCTCGAACAGGGTCGTGCCGGACCCGTCGACGACGGCGATCTCGATGATCTCGTCGCGCCGGCCGAGGCCCGTGGTCTCGGTGTCGATCACCACGAAATCGCCGTCGAACAGGCGCTCGATCCAAGCGCCGGCGGTGCGGCGCACCGACGCGTCGCGCTCGAGCCGCCGACAGGCCGAGCAGACGCCGTCGAGGATCCCGAAGCCGACGTCGCCGCAGCGCTCGCAGTGGCCGCGGACGGGTTGGCCCGGGGGCGCCACGGTTCCCGATGCCAGGCGCCGCACGACGTCGCCCCCGGTGGGACGCACCGAGCCCGTCGCGCGGGACTGCGTCGCGCTGCGGCGTGCCCACATGCCGTCGCGCCGCAGCCGAGCTTCGCTGGTGCTGTAGAGGTCGACGAGCGTGCCGTCGGTCCGTAGCTGCCCGGCGACTGGGCCGAGATCGTGGTAACCCCTGGCGAGCAGGTCCTCGGCTGTCCGCAGATCGCGCGGAACCTCGCGCCAGTCGTCGAATCGCCGTTTCGTGCTCGCCTCGCCCATGACCCTGAAAGGCAGTCTACCCGTCGGGAGCTGGGGGTCGGGGCGAGACAGGGCACGGGCCGCCTACGAGTCGGCCGCCCTCGAGATGCCACGTCCGGCACGCAAGGCTCTCGCGCAGGTAGCGGTCGTGCGACACCAGCACGAGGGTACCGCTGAAGTCGCCGAGCGCCTCCTGCAGCATCTCGATGGTGGGCAGGTCGAGGTGCGTGGTGGGCTCGTCGAGGATCAGGACGTTGGGACCGTCGAGCATCAACCGCACCAGTGCCACCTTCCGACGTTGGCCGGGGCTGAGCGTCCCTAGCGCACTGGAGGTGAGGTCGCCCGGCACGCCCAGGGCGCCGAGCCGCCGGCGCGCCTCGTCGCGCTCGTCCGGGGAGAAGAGCGCGCCCACCGTACGAGTTGGGGCCGCTGTCTCGGTCTGGGGCAGGTAGCCGAGGCGAACCCGGGATCCCCACACGACGCGGCCAGCCCGAGGCGCGTGGATGCCCATGAGCGCCCGTACGAGCGTGGATTTGCCGGCCCCGTTGACCCCCGTGATGGCGACGCGCTCGCCCCACGCCAGCGACGCGTGCAGCCCCTCGACCACGTGCTCGGAGGTGTCGCCGTACGCCAGGGTCACGTCCTGCAGCGCCAGGCACACGCCGTGCGGAACGTCGGCGTCGGGGAACGCGATGCGGTAGCGCTTGTCCACCCACGGCCGCTTGGCCTCGAGCTCCTCGCGTCGGTCGGCCAGGCGCTCCTTCGCGAGCAGGCCCCGCTTCATGAGCCGCGCGGCGCGCGCGCCGATGAACCCCTTGTCCAGAGCGCCCGACTTCTCCTTCTCCTTGCGGCCGCCCCATACCTCGTAGGTGCGCTCGGCCGCCGCCAACCGCTCGATCTCGCCGTCGAGGCGCGCCTGCTCGCGCTCCCGCCAGCTGCGCTCGGCGCGGCGAGCGTCGCGGTATGCGCTGTAGTTGCCGCGGTACCGCGTCAGGTTGCCGTGCTCGAGCTCGAGTACGTCGTGCGCGACGGCGTCGAGAAACCAGCGGTCGTGGCTGACCACCAGCATGGCGGCAGACGAGCGGCGCACGAGCTCGACCAGACGCTCCCTCGCCGCACCGTCGAGATGGTTGTCCGGTTCATCGACCAGCACGAGCTCCGTCGGGTCCAGGAAGGCGGCGACGAGCCGCAACAGGCGCCGCTGGCCACCCGAGAGGCAGGCGACCGGCCCTTCCAGGGCCGCTGGCGCGATGCCGGCGGCCGCGCCGGCCGCCGTGGCGCGATGCAGAAGATCGAACCCGCCACCGAGCTCGAACGCGGCCACGTCGTCGGCGTACGTGAGCGGGTCGGGAACGCCCGCCTCCTCCGCGCGTCGCATGCGGGCGTACAGCCGGGCCTCCCGGCCCGCCGACGCCATGATCGCCTCGAGCGCGCTTCGGGGGCCTTCGAGTAGCTCGTCCTGTCCGACGACGCGTGCGCGCGCCGCTCGCACGACGTCGCCGGCATCCGGGCGGAGATCGCCGGCCACGATTCGCAGGAGCGTGCTCTTGCCGCTGCCGTTGCGGCCGAGGACGGCGCTCACGCGCCCCGCGTGAAGGGAGAAGGAGATCCCGTCGAACAGCGGATGCGGCCTGTCCGGATAGCGGAAGGCCAGGCCCGTTGCTTGCACGATTGTGGTTCCGGGGGGTTGTGCCATGCGGCTCCTCGCGGGAGGAACGCGTCGCCGGCTTCCGGCCGCGGGTGGACCACGGGCGAGCGGCGTGCGGCGTCCCGAGACTGCGTACGTCCGAGCGGCCGCAGGGCCGCACGGTTCGGACGGGGTGTCTGGAGATCGCCGGTTCAGCGCATGACGGAACACTGTAGCGCGCCGCAGCGCGTTGGGCAAGGGTCCGGGGTGGCCCCGCGCCGGCCGGCCCCGTGTAAGAGTCCTGTAAGAGCGCGCGCCGTACCCTACGGCCGTGGACCTGAGGTAACCTCCCTACCTCTCCCATCTCTTCCGCAGTACGGTTTCGCGCCTCCCACGCGAAACCCTTTTTTTGTATGCGGCGGGAGCCTCAGTCTAGGTAGGCGCGCCAGCTCATCCGTTGAATCGTGCCTCCGCGCAGATCCAGGACCAGCTCGTACGGCGCCGCGGCCGGATCGTCCATGACCTCGTAGAACCAGCGGTCGCCGCGGATCTGCGTGGGGTCCCCGAGCAGGTCGCGCGTCGCGGAGGCGGACAGCCCTACACGAAGCCCCGCGTCCGTCGCGTGGCCGGCGCCCGTGACGTCCACCTCCACCGGGAAGCGTTGCGCGGTTTCGGCGACGTGGTAGACGCGCACCGCCAAGCCGTCGAAGGCGAGGGTGACGAGCTCGTCCCGTACGCGCGGGTTGTGCGGATTGGTCACCTTCACGACGGTCGTCTCGGCCGGCCTCGGCAGCGAGGCCAGCAGATCCGCCGCCGCCGTCTGCGTGGCCGGACGCAACATGACGTCGAGCACGGTCTGCAACTCGACGCTCGCCGCGCCCATCGGGCGCACGGCCGGGTTGCGGGAATCGACGCGGGCGCAGCCGCCCAGCACCAGCAAGCCCGCCGCGAGAACCGGCGCCCCGAGCTTGATCAGCGAAGGGCGGCAGGGGATGGGTGCGAGGTGGAAGGGGAGCATGAGGGTCTCCGTCCTGGGCATCGATCGCGCAACGCGACCGCGCGCGTGCGATGCCCGTCGAGAGGCCTCACTCTAGGCCCGAGCCGCTTACGGCGCCGTGACAAACGCGTGAGAGTCTGGGCGGGAGCCGCGTCTCACGCGTCTTCGGACGCATTCATCGTCCCGTCCGAGTCGGCGGGGATGGAGGGCCACACGTAGGCGTAGCCATCGCTGCGCTCGGGCTTGAGGTTGCGCTTGCCGCTCCAGCTCTCGATGCGCAGGCGCATGACGCTGGTTCGCACGAGGTCGTCCTCGGTCGCCCCCTCGTAGTCGTCCCCCGGCCGCAGGTGTGGCGCGTATTTCGCCATGAGAAGACCGAGCGCGCGCTGCGCCTCCGCCGGGTCGAGCACGACTTCGACGGTGCCGATGGCCGCCACCGACTCGTATTCCACGGAGAAGTCGAGCGCGCGGTTCGCAGGCATGATCCGCCCCATCGAGAACGCCTGGAAACACGCCGGCGACGTACCGTCCGCGCCCTCGCGCAGCGTCCCGCGCCTGGCCGTGTGCAGGTAGATGGCGTGGTGATCGGCGTCGTACACGAAGATATTGGAGTTGAGCATGGGCCGTCCCACCGACAGGAAGGCGAGCGCGCCCGTGGGTGCGCCCGTCAGGAACGAGCGCATCCACGCCGGGTCGTCCGCCCGCCGGTCCACCCTCCGCGCACGCCTGCGAACCTCTGACGTTGGCATGCGCCACCCTACCGGTTCGGCGGTCGCCCTGTCGCGCAGGAGGTGGGCGCCGGGGAACACCACACGCCCCGGGACGCGGCACCGCGCGGCGCGGCTGCACGGCTCCGGCGCGGTAGGACTACAATTGCAGCCTGACACCGGCACCGGTACGGGCTGGAGACTCGGCGGCGCCGACGTCTGGGAGGGAGGTCGCGATGGAGGCCACCACGACCGTCCGTCAACTCCTCAAGACCAAGGGAGCTGACGTCTGGACCATCCCGCCAGGGTCGAGCGTTTACGACGCGCTCGCGCACATGGCCGAGAAGAACATCGGAGCGCTCGTAGTGACGGACGGGGGGCGTGTGGTCGGCATCCTGTCGGAGCGCGACTACGCCCGCAAGGTCATCCTGCTGGGGCGCGCCTCGCGCGACACCACCGTAGCGGAGGTCATGACCTCCCAGGTGATCAGCATCCGTCCCGAGCAGACGGTTCAGGACTGCATGATCGTCATGACCGAGCGCCGCATCCGTCACCTTCCGGTGATCGAGGCCGACCGTCTGATCGGCGTCGTCTCCATCGGCGACGTGGTCAAGGCGATCATCTCCGAGCAATCGTTCCTCATCGAACAGCTCCAGAACTACATCCAGGGGGCCGGCTAGATTCTCCAAGCGTTGTCAAGCCTTTCGGGCGAGTTCGAAGGCGCGGTGTCGGTAGGCTGCGTCACGCTCTCCCGAGCAACGTCACGAGGGCCGATGCCGCGCCGGTGAGTCCGGTCGCCAGCGTCACCAGCAACACGATGACCCGGAAGGCGCGGTTCGGGGTGCGGCGCAAGATCTGGGCCCCGAGCAAGCGGCCCGCGAGCGCCCCGGGCAGCAGCAGGAGAGCGAGCGTCCACCCCTGCGGCGGAACGGCGTGCGCGAGCGCGAGCAGCGTCAAACCCACCGGAGACGCGAGGGCGAAATAAGCCGCGAGCGTGGCGCGCGAGCCGTGGCGGTCGTCGCGCGTGGCGGCCACGGTCAGAACGACCGGTGGACCGCTCAGGCCCACGCTGGTGGCGAGCATGCCGCTCATGAGCCCCGCGACGGCGCGGGCGGGTCGAGCCGGCGCGGTCGCCGAAGGCGGCCGCGAACCGAGAGCCACGGCGAACCCTACCGCCAACAGGGCGGCGGCCAGCTTGAGGAAGCCGGCATCCACCACGCGCAGCAACAGCGCGCCTACCGGCATGCCTACGAAGGCGGGCAGCAGGAGGTCCCACAGGAGCGGTCGGTCGATGTGCCGGCGCGAGGTGAGGGCGTTGATGGCGCTGTTGACCGTGCCGAGCAGCAGGGCGATCGCCACCACGCTCGGGGGATCGAGCACGAGGAGAAGGAGTGGAACGCTCACCAACGCGAACCCGAAGCCCGTGAGGCCGTTCACGACGCCGGCCACCACCACGGCGCCGACCGCTAGGAGGGGTGGCGGGAGGGCGTGCACGCTCCCAAGCGTGGCCCCTCGACCGGTCGCCTGTAAAGGCCCGGGCCACGCCGCGCTGCGGACGCAGCCGCCGCACGGTGCTACGGTGGCCGCGTTCGTAGGCCCGTGAGAGCGATCTCCGCCTGGAAGGAGCGAGCATGCCGAGCTACCGATATCTCATCGTGGGCGGCGGGATGAGCGCCGCCGCCGCCGCCGAAGCCGTCCGCGACACCGATCCCGATGGCGAGATCGGCCTCGTCGGCGTCGAGGACGTTGCGCCCTACGATCGGCCCCCGCTTTCGAAGGGGTTGTGGTTCGGGAAGGACCCCACGGAGGTGTTCCGCGCCCTGCCCGACGACGGCCTCACCTTGCACCTGGGCCGGCGCGTGGCCGACATCGACTTGGAGCAGCACGTGGCCATCGATGAGCGCGGCGAGCGCTACGGCTACGAGCGCTTGCTGCTCGCGACCGGGAGCCGGCCCCGCACGATCGCGGGCGTCGAGGCGGGCGGCTCCGTGGTCTACTACCGAACGTTGGCCGACTACCGGCACGTGCGCGCGCGCGCCGGCGAGGGTACGCGGGTGTGCGTGATCGGAAGCGGGTTCATCGGCCAGGAGATGGCAGCGGGCCTGCGGAGCGCGGGGTGCGAGGTCACCTACGCGTTCCCCCACGACGCCGTCGGGAGCCAGCGCTTTCCGCCCGGCCTCGCCCGCTCGCTTTCGAACCTCTACCGCGAGCACGGCGTCGAGGTCGCGCCGCAGCGCCGCCTGACGTCGACGGCCCGGCGCGGTGAGCGCCTCGAGCTTCGCTTCGACGACGGCTCCAACGGGGAGGCGGACCTGGTGGTGATCGGCGTGGGGGTCGAACCCAACGATGGGGTGGCGGCTCGCGCGGGGCTGCCCGTGCGCGATGGCATCGTCGTCGACGAGATGCTCCGCGCGGGTCGCGCGGACGTCTTCGCGTGCGGAGACGTTGCCCGTTTCCGGCAACCGGACCTGGGCCTGGAGCTGCGGATCGAACACGAGGACAACGCCCTGTCGATGGGGCGGCACGCCGGGCGCGCGATGGCAGGACGGCTCGAGCCGTACCGCCACCTGCCGTTCTTCTACTCGGACCTCTTCGACCAGGGGTACGAGGCGGTGGGGCGGATCGACGCGAGCCTCGCGACGGTCGAGGATTGGCGTGAGGAGAACCGGGAGGGCGTGGTGTACTACCTCGACGGCGACAGGGTACGCGGCGTTCTGCTGTGGAACGTCTTCGGGAAGGTGGATGACGCGCGGGCCCTCATCGGGCTCGACGAACCGGTGACGGCGGAGGGTCTCCGGGGACGCATCGGGCCGTGAGGCGTGCGAGCGGGCGGCGGTCTCCTCGGTCGGGCGATGAGAAAAATCGGCGGCGCGCGCGGCCGCGCGGGCCTAGCATGCGGGGGAGAGGAGGTGGTGCCGAAATCTCGTGCGGGCCGATCCCGCCGTGGACACTCCCATCGGACCGAATCGGTGCCACCCCTCCTTCAGGTATCGACCAAGAGCGTAGAGCAGATGGATATCGGGTTGCGCGCAACGGGGTGTCGGTGTGCCGGCCGCGCCTCCCCCGCGCCCGCCACACGCGCCCGCCACACGCGCCCGCCACACGCGCCCGCCACACGCGCCCGCGATGGGCGGGCGCGTCTGACGTCAGACGGCGTGCGGCTCGGCGGGCATGTGGCGGCGGGCCCACGCGTCGATGGCGCCGATGACGCCGGAGAGCTCGAGCCCCGCAACGGTCAGCTCGTAGCGCGTGCGCGGCGGCATGGTCGACTCAACGGTCTTCGACACCACACCGATCGTTTCGAGTCTCTCGAGGCGTTGCGACAGCGTGGTGGTGTTCACACCGCCCACGGCGCGCGCCAGCTCGTTGAACCCATGGGGCCCAACGAGGAGCGCTCGGATGATGTGGAGCACCCACTTCTCCTGAAGCAGATTGATCGACTCATGCACGGGGCAGTAGGTTGGCTCCACGAAGCGCATCGCGGCTACGATAGCACACGGCTGGACCAGTCCCTCAAGCACTTGACAGAATAGAGCGCTCCAAACTATGGTGTGCGTGCGTCCGTTGGGGGCCGACCGGGCCTCGCGCCGTGCGCACGCCGGGCCGAGCCGCGGGCTCGCGGCCCCACCCCGAACTCCAGGCCCTCGGCCGCCGAGGACCGGTGTCCGAACCATTCCGACAGGGAGTGACCAGCCATGCGATGGAACCTCGATCCCGCCCACAGCAACGTGGACTTCTCCGTGCGCCACATGGGTTTCGCGACCGTTCGCGGCCGTTTCGACGACTTCAAGGCCACCATCGAGAGCCAGGACGATGGGCGCCTGAGCCGCCTCGATGCGACCATCTACGCCGCGAGTATCAACACCGGCGAGAGGCAACGCGACGATCACCTTCGGTCGCCCGACTTCCTCGATGTCGACAGCTACCCCGAGATCAGATTCCACGCGACGAACATCGAACCCGCCGGGGACGGTCGTTATCGCGTCCAGGGCGAGCTCGAGATCCGCGGTACGGGCCGTCCCGTCACCTTCGAGGCCCAGGTGCAGAGCTCCATCAACGACCCGTTCGGGAACGTGCGGCGCGCCGCCGAGGCCGGCGGGAAGGTCAACCGCAAGGAGTGGGGCTTGACGTGGAACCGCACCTTGGAAGCCGGCGCCATGCTCGTCGGTGAGGAGGTCCGGTTCAACCTGGACATCCAGGCGGTGCAGGAGCAGGCGAAGCCCGTCGAGGCGGTCTGACCGCGCAACGGTTTCGGCTCGTGCGCCTGCGCCGCAGCGCGCAGGCGCACGAGCCGGTCTCCGGCGGGTGTGGATCGGGCCCGCCGAAACGCCCTCGATCGCCCAGGTGGGTGGCTTTGCGAGCGTTTGCGGGCGCACGGCCGCAAGGTCTTGACGAATGACGCATACAGGGGTATGTTGAGGTTATCAGACGCGCACGGCAGTGCGCGCTTTTTTTGTGCCCGCGGGTACCGTGCCCCCCGGATTCTTGACCTCCCGCTGCGTGGCGGGCTCACGTCGTGGTCCAGCAGGTCGCGGTGTACCCGTGTCCTGAACGCCGTCGGCCTGCGCGTTCATCAGCCGCACGTAGACGCCTTCGGCGCGAGCCAGCTCGGCATGCGTGCCGCGCTCCGCCACGCGGCCACCCTCGAGCACCACGATCTCGTCCACGGCCTCCAACCCCTCGAGCCGGTGCGTGATCCACAGCACCCCACGCCGGTCGTCGGGTGCCAGCAGGCGGCCCCGTAACAGACGCTCGGTCGCGGCGTCGACGTGCGCCGTCGGTTCGTCGAGCAGCAGCCAGGGCGCGTCTTTCAAGAGGGCCCGCGCGATCGCCAGGCGCTGACGCTCGCCGCCGGAGAGGCGTGCTCCGTCCCCGTCGAGGAAGGTGTCGAGTCCCTCGGGCAGCGTCCTGACGAGCTCGGACAACTCCGCTTGCACCAGGGCCCGCCAGAGGTCGTCGTCGGTCGCGCCCGGCCGGGCCAGCGAGAGGTTGGCGCGTACGGTGGCGCGGAAGACCTTCACGTGTTGCGGCACCACCGCCAGCCGCGCGCGCAGCTCGGCCTGGGCGAGGGAACGCACGTCGACGCCATCGAGCGTCACGCGTCCCGTAGCGGCATCGGCGAAGCGCACCAGAAGCGCCAGCACGGTGCTCTTGCCTGCGCCCGAGGCGCCGACCAGTGCCACGCGACGACCGGGCGCGAGTCTCAGGTCGATGCCCGCGACGACCTCGCGTGCCCCATAGGCGAAGCTCACGCGCTCGAGCCGCAAGTCCCCGCCGCCCGGCACGGCGCGCGGGACGACCGGGTCACGCACGGTCGGCCGCTTCAGCACGATGTCCTCGATGCGCGTGGCGGCAGCGCGTGCCGCGGACCAGCGCTCGAACGCCTCCGCCAGGGGCTGGACCGCCTCGAAGGCAGCCATCGCGCCCAGGGTCAGGGGCACCAGCAGCAGAGCCGCACCGGGGCTCGTCGCGGCCGGCAACGCCGCGGCCAGCACCAGCAGGGGTCCGGCCAGCGCGGCCAGCGTGCCCGCGCCGTCACGGGCACCGACGATCAACGCCCTGCGACGCGCCAGCCGGGCCGACCACGCATCGGCCGCGCGCAGGCGGGCCAAGGCGTCCTCGTTGCGGCCGTACACCCACAGCTCCACGGAACCCTGCAGCGCATCGAGCAGAAGGACCCGCTGGCGTACCCGCGCGGCGTTCTCGCGGGCACCGAGGCGCCGCGAGAGCCCGGCCAGCGCGCCCGGAACCAGGCCACCCGCGACACCCAGCGAGGCGACCAGGGTGAGCGCCGCCGCGCCGCTGACGAAGCACGTCAGCGTCGCGCTCACCGCCGTCACCACGACCGCGGCGAGCAGCGGCGCCACCAGGCGCAGGTATACCGTCTGAACCTCGTCGACGTCCGCGACCAAGCGCGACAGAAGGTCCCCGGAGCGCCGGCCGCCGAGCTCGAGCGGCGCAAGCGGCTGCAGACGCCGGTAGACCCAGCCGCGCAGGCGGGCGAGGAGGCGGAGGGTGAGGTCGTGCGCAACGTAACGCTCGACATAGCGTACGGCGGCGCGCGTAAGGCCGAAGAAGCGGACGCCGGTGATGAGGACGAGCAGCTCCAGCACCGAGTCGGGCCGCAGGGAGGCGCGGGCGATGAGCGCTCCGGAAGACGCCATCAGGCCGATCCCGGCCAGGACCATCGCGGCCGCCAGGAGGGTCGAGGCGGCCACGCGCGCCGGCATGCGCGCCAGCAGCCCGAGCACCGATCTCATGCCGCCGCCTTCGGGCGCCCCAGCAGGTCGGAGTAGACACCGCCCGCGGCGGCGAGCTCCCGGTGACGGCCCTGCTCCACGATGCGCCCACCGTCCATCACGAGGATGCGGTCGGCCGCGCGTGCCGTGGCGAGACGATGCGCGACGAGAAGGACCGTCCGATCGGCCGCGAGTCGCGCCACGGCGCGGCCGATCGAGGCCTCCGTGGCCGGGTCCAGGTAGGCGGTCGGCTCGTCGAGCACCACGAGATCGGCGTCGCGCACCAGGGCGCGCGCGATCGCGAGGCGGTGGCGTTCACCGCCGGAGAGCCCGTTGGCGTCCTCACCGAGCGGCGTGGCGTAGCCGAGCGGCAGGCTTCGGATCGTGGCGTCGATCTCCGCGGCGCGCGCCGCCGCGCGCACCTCCTCGATCGGCGCGTCGGGACGCCCGAGGCGGAGGTTGTCCAGCACCGTCGCGTCGAACAGATGGGGGTGTTGCGGCACGTACGCGAGACGCGCGCGCCACCGGGCGGGATCGAGCTGTGCAAGCGGCATACCGTCGACCAGCACGCTTCCCTCGCACCCCTCGAGCATGCCGAGCAGCACGCGCACGAGGGTCGTCTTGCCCGCCCCGCTCGGCCCGACCAACGCGGTCACGCCCCCTACATGCAGGGCCGCGTTCACACCGCGCAAGGCGTCCTCGGCGGACCCGGGATAGCGCGCATGCAGGCCTTCGAACGCGATCGACGGCGGCCCCGGGCGGCGGCGCACGGCGGGCGCGCTCGGAACCGGTCCGGGGCCCGTGGCCGCGCCCGGGCCCGCAGGCGCGACCTCGCCGCTCAGGTGCGCGAGGATCTCCTCCATCGCGGCCACGCCCTCCATGGCCGCGTGGTGATGGGCGCCGAGCGCGCGGAACGGGAGGAAGAACTCGGGGGCGAGCAGCAGGACCTCCATCGCCACCACGAACGGAAGCCCGCCGTCGACGAGCCGGATGCCGACGGTGACCGCCACCATGGCGGTGCCCAGCATCGCCAGCAGCTCCAGCGCGAAGCCCGAGAGGAACGCGACGCGGAGCACGTCGAGCGTGCTACGGCGGTAGGCGTCGCTGGCGCGGTCGACGGCGGCCTCGTGATCGCGCGCGCGGCCGAAGAGGCGCAGTGTTTCGAGCCCCTGCAGCGCGTCGAGCAGGTGCGCGCTGAGCACGCTCAGTGCGCGCCACTGACGCTGCGCCCGGCGCTCGGCCAGCGTGCCGAGGAGGAACATGAACAGCGGCACGAGCGGGCCCGTCACCAGCAGCACGACCGCGCTCCACGCGTCGAGCGTGAGCAGGTAGAGGGCCAGGGTCGCCGGGACCAGGAGGGTGACGGCGACCTGGGGCGCGAAGCGTGCCAGGAAGGGCTGGAGGCGGTCGACGCCCTCCACCACCACGGCGGCGAGCGCGCCGGCGGGACGGCGCTCGAGCGCGAGGGGTCCGCCCCGCACCAGCTCGGCGGTGAGCTCGGCGCGCAGCTCGCGCGCGACCGTGTCCGCGCCGCGCGCGGAGCCCCAGGCGGCCGCGCCGAGCAGGATCGCCCGCACGGCGATGACCACGCCGAGGACGAGCAGGGTGGGGCCGACGCCCGGGGGCGGCGTGCGCCGAACGAAGGCCGTGTCGAGCGTACGGGCGAGGAGGTGGGCCTGCGGGATGGCCAGCACCCCGGCGGCGGTCGCCAGCACGACGGCCGCGGCAAGGCCGGACGGGCGCCGCAGCACGCGCGCCGCCAGCTCGCGTCGTGCCCGCCCCGGTCCCGACTCCCGGCGCGCGGCCGTCACCCGAGACTCAGTGGTCCGCGACCTGGCGCCGCGTGACGCGCTTGCGGAACACCCAGTAGGTGTAGCCCTGGTAGAGCAGCACCAGCGGCACGAAGATGGCGGCGACGATCAGCATGATGCGGAGCGTCAGCGGGCTCGAGCTGGCGTTGTAGATGGTGAGGTCGAAGGCGTGGCCGAGGCTCGACGGCATCACGCGCGGGTACAGGCCCTCGAACGCGACCACGGTCGCGAGCACGATGGTGATACCGCTGGTGGCGAAGGCCCAGCCCTCCCAACCGAGTCGCAGCAGGATGGGGGACGCCACGAAGGCGATCATCGCGAGGACGGGAAGTGTGCCGGGCACGAGCCCGCTGCGTTCGAACAGGTCCGTCTGGGAGTAGCTTGCCAGGAAGAAGCCGAGGAGGATGACCGCGGTCGGCCACCACAGGGCGCCGGCCAACCGACGCGAACGGGCAGCGACCTCCTCGTCGGCTCGCAGGCTCAAGAAGAGCGCTCCGTGGAGCGAGAAGACCGTAATCGATACGAGGCCGCCGAGCAGTGCGTACGGGTGCAGCAGGGTGAGGAGCGAGCCCTGGAACTGGAGGTCCGGCCCGATGGGCAGGCCCCGCACGATGTTGGTGATCGCCACGCCCCAGAGGAAGGCGGGTAGCGCGCTGCCCACCACGATGGCGAGGTCGCAGGCAGCGCGCCAGCGAACGTTGTCGATCTTGCCACGGAACTCGAGCCCCACGGCGCGCAGGATCAACGCGACCAGGATCAGGAACAGCGCCAGGTAGAAGCCGCTGAAGAGCGTGGCGTACCACTCGGGGAAGGCAGCGAACATCGCCCCGCCGGCGGTGATGAGCCACACCTCGTTGGCGTCCCAGAAGGGGCCGATGGTGTTGATGACGATCCGTCGGTCGATCTCGCTGCGGCCCACCACGGGCAGCAGGATGCCGACGCCGAAGTCGAACCCCTCGAGGAAGAAGTAGCCGATGAAGAGGATGGCGATGAGGGCGAACCACACGGTGTTTAGATCCACGGCCGGCTCCTCGGTAACGAGCTAGTAGGCGAAGACGTCGCCCAAGCCGACGTCCTGCGGGCCCTGGTCCGGCCGGTTGACCGGACGTGCGAAGCGGTAGATGAGGAAGCCGTCGACCGCTGCGAGCACGCCGTACACGAGCGTGAAGCCGATCAACGTGATGGCCACCGAGAACGCGCCGACATTGGGCGAGACGCCATCGGCGGTGCGCAGCAAGCCCTGCACCACCCACGGCTGTCGGCCCATCTCCGTGGTGACCCACCCGGCGGCGTTCGCAAGGTAGGGCAGGAAGAGCGCGGTGATGGCCGCCCTCAGGAACCAGCGCCGGTGGAGGTGCCCGCGCCACCACAGGATCAACCCCGTGAGCGACAACAGGATGAAGAGGACGCCCAGCCCGACCATCACGCGGAAGCTCCAGTAGACGGCGGCGACGGGTGGGATGTAGTTGCCGGGCCCGAAGCGCGCCTCGTCCTCCGCCTGCAACTCCTTGATCCCCTTCACCTCGGTGGTCGTGTTGTTGTACGCCAGGACGCTCAGGAGATACGGCAGCTTGATCTCGCGGTGACTCGTCTGCGCTTGCTGGTCGATGCTGGCGAACAGCGAGAAGGAGGCGGGTTGCTCGCTGGTCCAGAGCGCCTCCATCGCCGCCATCTTCATCGGCTGGGTACGCACCGTGTGCTGGGCCTGGCTGTGACCGCTCGTGGCCGTGAGCAGACCCGCGATCGCCACGATCACCAGGGCGATCTGCGCGGAACGAGCGAACATGTCGCGCTCGTGCGCCCGCAGCAGGTGCCACGCGCTGATGCCGAGCACGAACAGGCCGCCGGTGGTGAGGGCCGCCAGGATGGTGTGCGGTGCCTCGACCAGGAGCCGCTCGTTGAGGAATACCGCCACGACGTCGGTCAGCCGTGCTCGGCCCCCCTGCAGGGCGAATCCGACCGGCTGCTGCATCCAAGAGTTCGCCATCAGGATCCAGATGGCGGAGACCATCGAGCCCAGCGCCACCATCCAGATGCTGAACAGATGGACGGCGCGCGGCAGGCGATCGCGCCCGAAGAGCCACAGGCCCAGGAACGTCGACTCGAGGAAGAAGGCCATCAGCGCCTCGATCGCCAGCGGGATCCCGAAGATGTCACCCACGAAGCGGGAGTACTCCGACCAGTTCATGCCGAACTGGAACTCCTGCACGATGCCGGTCACGACCCCGAGCGCGAAGTTGATCACGAAGAGCTTCCCCCAGAAGCGCGCCATCTTGTCGTACATCGCGTTGCCGGTGCGGAAGTGGAAGCTCTGCATGATGGCGACGATGAGGCCGAGGCCGATCGTCAACGGCACGAAGATGTAGTGGTAGGCCGTGGTGACGCCGAACTGCCAGCGCGCCAGCGCAAGGGGATCCATGCTTGCGATTGTCCAACGCGCGCACCGCGTCGCCGCAGGGTCAACTGTCCCATCGGAGTGGCGGGAAGGATGCCCCTCACGAGACCGTGGCCGGGGGCATTGGGGCGGCGCGCGGCGCGCGGGCGCCCGGCCTCGTTCGGGGACTCAGGGCGCCAGGCCGAGCCACCGGAAGGCCAGGGGCGCCAGCAGCGAGGTGGCGAGGCCCATGAGGACCATCGCCAGGCCCGCGGCGGCGGCGGCGATCCCGCCCAGGCCGACCGCCCTCGCGGTTCCGATGCCGTGGCTGTTCGTCCCCAGCGCGAGGCCGACCGCGAACGGCTCCCGCACGCCGAGGGCCCGCAACGTGGCTGCCCCTACCACCGCCCCGTAGATACCGGTCGTGATGATCAGCGCCACCGCCAGGTTGGCGTCGGCGCCCAGCGCCGGCGCGATCGTGGCCGCGATGGGGGAGGTGACCGACTTCAGCGCGAGGGCCTTCTCGAGGACCGGCCCGGCACGGAGGAGGCGCGCCAGCAGCGGCGTGGCGAGAAGGCTCGTGAGGCTGCCGGCCGCGACGCCGGCGACGATCGCCGGCGTGTTGCGGGCGAGCCAGCGGCGTTCGCGATACAGGAGCCAGCCCAGGGCGACGACGGTGGGGCGGAGCAGCCACACCAGCGCGTCGGTCCCTGCCTGGTAACGGGCGAGCGGCAGCGCGCCCGACGAGACCACGCCGATCAGCGCCGCCACGCTCAAGCCCACCGGGTTGGTGAGCGGGTGCCGAACGCGGGCGTGGAGCGCGCTCGACAGCACGAACGCGGCCAGCGTCAGGAGGAGCGGTGCAACCATCGTGCCAGGGTGCCCGTCACGAACAGGGTCAGCGTGGAGCCGGCGACGAGGGCGAGCACGATGGCCGGCCAGTGGCGACCCACGAGGTCGCCGTAGGCGAGGATGCCGACCCCGAGCGGCACGAAGAACAGCCCCATCGTCCCGACGAGTGGCTCCGCCGCGGGTTGCACCCACGACTCGCGAAGCACGCCCAGAGCGAGCAGGGCGAACAGCAGCAGCATCCCCCACAGCGGGCCTGAGAGCGGCACGCGCGGAAGGGCCCGCTGCACCAGATCGCCGGCCCACTGGAGGGCGAGGAGGAGGGTGAGGGCCGTCAGGAAGCGCATGGGCGAGGGGGATTCCGTCGCGATTGTACCGTTCCGGGGATGGGCGCGCGGCGGTGTCCAGAGGTGGGTCGCCGCTCCGGCCGATGTGCTGAAAAGCACGTTCCGGAGGGGACAAACGGCCCTGTGGACCGTTCGGCGGCGGCACTAGCCTGAGGGCGCACAGGTAGGTGGTCGGTGCAGCGGACGCGTCCGTGCCGCAGGTCCCTGGCGCGGCCGCAACGCTGCGACGCTCGCGCGCCGCGGCGGCCCCGAGCCAACGTCCTGGGCGGGCGGCCCCTGCAAACCCGGTCGCCGGTAAGGAGGACGACGTGATTTCCACGACCCTGCTCGACCGTCTCGTCGAGCGCCTCGACCACCGGTGGCCCTCGGCGCCCCAGTTCGTGGCGGAAGCCGCGGGCGTGTTGCGCTCGCTCGAGCCGCTCTTCGAGCGCCAGCCCGAGCTCGTCGAGGAAGGCGTGCTGGAGCGTTGGCTCGAGCCCGAGCGCGCCATCATGTTCCAGGTCCCCTGGCGCGATGACGCGGGAAACGTGCACGTCAACCGCGGCTACCGCGTGCGCTTCAACGGCGCCCTCGGTCCGTTCAAGGGCGGCCTGCGCTTCCATCCCGGTGTCGACCTCGACCTGTTCCTCACGCTCGCGTTCGAGCAGGTGCTGAAGAACAGCCTCACGGGTCTCGCCCTGGGCGGCGCGAAGGGCGGGGCGGACTTCGATCCGCGGGGACGTTCGGACCGCGAGGTGGAGAGCTTCTGCTCGGCGTACATGCGCGAGCTCTCTCGTCACATCGGTGCCGACATCGATGTTCCCGCGGGCGACATCGGCGTGGGAAAGCGCGAGATCGGGTACCTCTTCGGGGCGTTGCGTCGCCAGACCGGCCGCTTCGAGGCCGGCGCTCTGACGGGCAAGGACCCGGCCTGGTCCGGCTCGTTCGTACGGCGCGAGGCCACCGGCTACGGCCTGGTGTACTTCGTCGAGGAGATGCTCGCCGCCGACGGTGAGGGGCTCGCGGGCCTCAGCGCCGTGGTGTCGGGCGCGGGCAACGTGGCGATCTACGCCATGGAGAAGCTCGAGCGCCTCGGCGCCAGGGTCCTGGCCTGCTCCGACCGCACGGGCGCGCTGTTCGACGACGCCGGCATCGATGTCGAACTCGTGAAGCGGATCAAGGAGCGCGAGCGCGGCCCCCTGGCGGCCTACCTGCTCTCCCGGCCGCACGCCCGCTTCGAGGAGGGCGGGAGCGTGTGGGCACAGCCCTGCCAGGTGGCCTTGCCGTGTGCGACCCAGGGCGAGCTCGGCGAGGGCGAGGCGCGTCGGCTGATCGCCGGCGGCGTGCGGATCGTCGGTGAGGGCGCGAACCTGCCGTGCACGCCCGCGGCCATCGCGGCGTTGCGGAGGGCCGGTGTGGCCTTCGCCCCCGGCAAGGCGGCCAACGCCGGCGGCGTCGCGGTGTCGGGACTCGAGATGCAGCAGAACGCTTCGATGCAGGCCTGGTCCTTCGGTGACGTGGACGAGCGCCTGCGCGACATCATGTGCGCCGTGCGTACGCGCTGCGTCGACGCCGCCGCGGACAACGGCGTCCCCGGCGACCTGCTCGCCGGCGCGAACATGGCTGGGTTCACGCGTGTGGCGCGCGCCATGCGCGACCAAGGGATCGGCTGAGGCGCCGCGTGCGGACGACGCGCCGGGCCGGATACGCCCGGCGTCGGCGCCTCAGGCGCGCGGCGGCCCCGTTCCGGACGGGTCGCGCTGGAACGAGGCAAGCACGATAGCGCACGCCAGGAAGGCGAGCGACGCGCCGAGGCTTGCGCCGAGCCCGCCCAACGCGTCCGCCACCCAGCCCGTGAGGAGGGGGCCGGCGGCCTGTCCGGCAGCGAAGAGCATGGTCGCGGCCGCGATCGTCCGCGCCCACTCGTTGGGCGGGAGCATCTCGCGGATCAAGCGCGTGATCGACGAGATGACGCCCAGGAACGATCCACCGAACAGCACGCCCGATAGCGCGATGACGGATACGTTGCGCGAGACCAGCGGCAACGCGGCGCCCGCGGCGAGCACCGCCAGCACCAACGCCAGTCCGCGGCCGGCGCTCAGCGCCGCGAGGGGGCGCTCCCATACCAGCCCGGTGGTGGTGGCTGCCAGGCCGAGGAGGACCCAGGTCGCGGCGATCGCGCCGGCTCCCCGCCCGGCCTGCTGCAAGAACGCCACGAGGAAGGTCATGTAGCCGATGTACCCGAGCCCGTAGAACACGTAGCCGAGAAGCGCGAAGGCGAGAGGGCGCAGGCCCGCGGGCAGCCCGCGGCGCGCGGAGGGTTCGACGCCCGACACGGTGCCGGCGGCGAGGAACGCGACCGTCGCGCCGACGAGTGCGAGCCCAGCCATCGCCCACCAGGCGACGGGCCAGCGTTGAGCAGCGGATACCGGCACCAGGAACGGGATCAGTGCCCCGCTGGCGGCGATGCCGAAGCCGACACCGCCGAAGTACATGCCGAGCGAGCGAGCGCTCCGGCCGCCGGACGAGACCGCGACGTGGGCGGCGAGGGTGGCGCCGGCGACGAACACCAGCGCGCCGCTGACCCCCACGAGCAGCCTCAGGGCGACCAGCGCGACGGTGCCGCGGGCGGCGCCCGTCGCTGCCAGCCCGAGCACGGTCGTCAGCAGCGCGACACGGAAGGCGCGGCGCGGGCCCACGCGCGCCAGGACGGTGCCCGCCACGGTGGCGCCGAGGAGGTAACCGAGCGTGTTCGCCGCACTCAGGGCCCCCGCCGCAGCGTAGGACCAGCCCAGCGCCTCGCGCATGGCGGGAAGGACGAGCGCATACCCGAAGCGTGCGAGCCCCACGCCGACGGCGGGGCCGAGCGAGAGCGCGGCTGCGAGGGAGAGTGGGCTCCGGCGCCAGGACGGCACCGTGGGGTTAGGAGCGCCGGGCCCGAGCCGCCCGGATCAGCTGCTCGGCGGCCTGCCGCGCGTGCCAGGCCGGCTCGGCGGTGCCGTAGACGAGGGCGTCGACCGCCGCCCCGTCGATCAGCAGCAGGAGGCGGTGCGCCAGATCCTCCGGTGCCTCCAACCCGGCCTGGATGGCGAGCTCCTGGAGGTACGCGCGCACCTCGTCCTTGTGGTCGCGGGCCAATGGCCGGGCGGGATTGAGCTTGCCGCCCAGCTCGATCGTCGCGTTGATGAAAGGGCAACCGCGGTAGTCCGGGCTCTCGACCCACTCGCGCACCAGGTCGAACACCGCCAGGAGGCGCCCCTCCGGCGTCTCCGCGCGTGCGTCGGCGCCGTGCAGCCAGGCGCGCCGCTCGGCCGCGCGCCGCTCCAGCACTCCCTGGAGCAGCGCGTCCTTGGAGGGGAAGTGGTGGTACAGCGTCATGCGCGCCACCTGCGCGCGGGCGATGATCTCGTTGATGCCCACGTTCGCTACCCCTCGCGCGTAGAACAGCCGTGAAGCGGCGTCGAGGAGGCGTTCGTAGGGAGATGGGCGCGAGCCGTCGCTATCGGTCATGCCACATCATACAGACAGGTCGATACAACCGGCGACGCAAGCCGTCGCTGGGACCGAACGGTGCGGTCGCTCGGGTCGCGGTCGCTACGAGCCCCGGAAGACGGCGAGGCGGCGTCTCACCTCGGCAGCCAGGCAAGCGGCATCGGTCGCGATGGTCAGGAGCCGGAAGCCGCGGCCGGCCGCGGCCCTGGCGAAATCGGGGTCGGCGGTGTGCAGCCCGGCGATCTTGCCGTGGCGCCGGCAGGCTTCGAGGATCGCGGCCACCGTTCGCACGTGGTCGGGATGGTCGTTGTCGAGGCGCGGCGGGAGGCCGAGGGCGAAGCTCAGGTCGGCCGGCCCGACGTAGATGCCGTCGAGCCCGTCGACCGCGGCGATCTCCTCGGCCGCCTCGATGCCACCGCGGGTCTCGACCATCGCGAAGACGAGGACCTCCTGGTTGGCGCGCTCGGCGTAGCCCGCGCCGTGCGCGACGGCGGCGCGGGTGGGGCCGAAGCTCCGGATGCCGACGGGCGGGTAGCGGCAGGCGGCGACGGCCCTGCGCGCCTGCTCGGCATCGTCCACCATCGGGACGATCACGCCGAGCGCGCCGGCGTCGAGGATGCGCATGAGCGTCGACGCGTCGTTCCACGGTGCACGCGCCAGGGGCACGGCGCCGGTGCAGCCGACGGCCTGCAGCATCGGCGTCAGCGAGCCCAGGTCGGCGAGCCCGTGTTGGAGGTCCACACAGACGCTGTCGAAGCCACTGGCCGCGACGATCTCGGCGGCGAAAGGATCGCCCAGGCTCAACCACGCGTTCACCGCGGGACGATCCGCACGCCAGACGGCTCTCAGGGGATTCTCGCGCATCGCTCACGACCTCCTCGGCTTCTCCGTGTTGCGTCGCAGCATCGCAGGCCCGCCAGGGGCCGCGCAACCCCGGCTGCGGCCCGCACCCCGCGTACCGCCCCGCCGCTGCCGGGAGCGCCCGCGTGCCGCGACCCGCCGCGGAGCGGGCCCGTGGCAGCCTCCTCCGGCTGGAAACGGTTCGCGCGGCGTGGCGGAGCGCGACGACCGTCGTGTCCGCCGTGCCTTCCCGCGTTCGCAAAGACGCGGCCCTCACGCGTGGAGGGGCCGACCGACAGGGCACGCGTTGACAAGCCGCCGGCCCCCGCACTACCATTGTGGAAACGTTTTTAGCGCGTGAGGAGCTGCATGGCGACGATTCGAGAGGTGTCTCGGATGGCGGGGGTGTCGATCTCGACGGTGTCGCGCGTCCTGAACCAGAGCGGACCGGTTTCGCGGGCGACGCAGCGGCGTGTGCTGGCTGCCGTCGAGCATCTCGGCTACCGCCCCAACACCTTCGCGCGCGGCCTCATAACGAAGCGCTCCGGCGGGATCGGCGCCACCGTCACCGATCTGTCCGATCCGTTCTTCGGCCTGATGCTCAAGGGGATCGAGGGTCGCATCGAGCAGGAGGGGATGCACGTCATCGTCACCGACGGGCATGGGCGGGTCGACGCCGAGCGGGAGTCGGTCGAGTTCCTGCGCCGGCATCACGCCGACGCGATCATCGCCTACGTGCAACAGGTCGCAGACCACGAGATCGCGGCCTGGGATCGGCCGGAGCGGCCGATCGTGGTCATCGCCCGTTACGTGCCGGAGCTGCAGGGCCGCTGCCTGTACATCGACAACGTCGCCGGCGGCGAGCTCGCCACCCGCCACCTGCTGGAGCAGGGGCACGCGCGCGTCGCCCACCTGTCGGGTCCGATGGCCTTGGTCGACGCACGGGACCGGCTCACGGGCTACCGACGTGCGCTCGAGCGCGCCGGCCTCGCGTTCGATCCCGATCTCGTCGTCGAGGGGGACTTCACCCCCGAGGGCGGCGCGCTGGCCATGCAGCGTCTGCGGGCCCGCGGGGTGAGGTTCACGGGCCTGTTCGCCGCCAACGACCAGACGGCCGCCGGCGCGATGGACGTGCTGCGTTGCGCGGGCGTGCGCGTCCCCGAGGACGTGTCGGTCGTGGGCTTCGATGACCTCCCGATGGTGCGCTACCTTAGCGCGCCGCTCACCACCGTGCGGCAGCCCGTGTTGGAGATGGGGCGCGCCGCGGCCGACATTGCTCTCGCCGCGTTGCGAGGAGAGGAAGTGGAGGTGAGACCTGCGTTCGAACCCGAACTCGTTGCAAGGCACTCCGTGAAGCGCTTGACAATCTAGCTGAAGTGCCAGCTCCAGCTACACGTTCCGGTCCCACCGGACTCACCTCCGCCCGATTGTACGCACGCCGCGGGCGCGGGTGGGCTGAAAGGAACTCCGCATGCGACGCATCCTCCTCACCCTCGCGCTGGCGGCGCTCGCCGGCGCCGCCGCCGCCCAGAGCGGTTCGATCGACGTCTGGGCGATCATCCAGAACTCGACCGACCAGACCCTCCAGAACATGGTCGACGACTTCAACAGCGCCCACAGCGACATGCAGGCGACCCTGACGCAGTACCAGAACGACCCCTACAAGCAGAAGCTGGTGATCGCCATGGGCGCGAGCCAGGGCCCGGACGTGTTCTTCGGCTGGGGCGGCGGGACGTTGAAGGAGTACGTCGACGCCGGCAAGGTGTACGACCTCACCTCGGACCTCGACGCCGACCCGCAGTGGAAGCAGCGCTATCCGGCCTCCGTGCTGGCGGGCGCCACCTTCGACGGCAAGGTCTACGCCGTGCCGATCAACAACGTGCAGCCGGTCTTCTTCTACTACAACAAGCAGCTGTTCGATCGGGTCGGCGTGAGCGTGCCCACCACCTGGGACGAGTTGCTCACCGCCGTCAAGGCCTTCAACGACGCGGGCATCGCTCCGATCGCCCTGGGCGGCGCCAGCAAGTGGCCCGACCTGATGTGGGAGGAGTACCTCGTCGATCGTGTGGGTGGCCCCGGTGCGTTCAACGCCGCGGCGGCAGGCGAGCCCGGCGCGTGGTCGTCGGACGCCTTCGTCAAGGCCAACACCATGATCCAAGACCTCGTGAAGGCGGGCGGCTTCCAGCAAGGCTTCGAGAGCACGACGCAGGACAGCAACGCGCCGGCCGCGCTGCTCTACACGGGCCGCGCGGCGATGGAGCTCATGGGGAGCTGGGAGTACGGCACCATCGCCAACGCAGCCCCCGAGTTCCTCGCCAACGGCCACCTGGGCACGTTCCCATTCCCGGCGGTGCAGGGCGCCAGCGGCGATCCCAAGGACATCGCCGGCAACCTCGCGAACTACTACTCGGTGACGTCCTTCGCCCAGAACAAGGACGTGGCGGTGCAGTTCCTCAAGGACGAGGCGCTCAGCGACGCCCAGGTCATCTCGCAGCTCAAGGTGGGACAGGTGCCCGCGGCGTCCGGCATCTCGGACCTGATCGACCAGTACGGCTCGGCGCCCGAGTACCAGCACTTCGTCAACGGGCTCGTGCAGGACGCCCCCAACTTCCAGCTGTCGTGGGACCAGGCGTTGGCGCCGGCCGTCGGCCAGGAGCTGCTACGGAACCTCGACCTGCTGTTCACGCAGCAGATCACGCCCCAGCAGTTCTCCGACAACATGGACAAGGCCGCCGCCCAGCAGTAGGCCACGCGCCGGTCCGGGGACGGGCACCGCCCCCGGACCGGCACCGCCACCATGACGAAGCGAAACGACCCGCAGAGCACGGCCATGGCCGTCCTTCCCATCACGTTCTACGCGCTGTTCGTCATCCTCCCGTTGGGTGTGGCGGTGGCGCTCAGCTTCCAGAGCTGGAACGGACTCGAGCGGGCGTCGTGGGTCGGGTTGGGTCAGTGGCGCCGGGTGCTGGCGGACCCCGTGGTGTGGGGCGCGCTCGGCACCACGGTGAAGCTCATGGCGTACTCCTGGCTCATCCAGACGCCCTTGAGCGTCGCGCTCGGTATCTTCCTTGCGGGTCGCGAGCGCTACCGCGACGTGCTGGCCGTCTTCTTCTTCCTGCCGCTCCTGTTCTCCGCCGTCGCCATCGGGTTGACCTGGATCTACCTGCTCGATCCCAGCTTCGGGGTCGTGCCATCGGCGCTGCGCCAGCTCCACCTGCACGCACCGAGCCTGCTCGGCCAGCATTGGGTGCTGGCGACGCTGTCGCTCGTGGTGGCGTGGCAGTTCATCCCGTTCCACACCTTGCTGTATCAAGCTGCGGCGCAGCAGATCCCGGTCGAGCTGTACGAGGCGGCCGAGCTCGACGGAGCGGGATTGCTCGCTCGCCTGCGCTCCATCACGCTGCCCCAGCTGCGCTACACCTTCATCACGTCCACGCTGCTCATCCTGGTGGGATCGCTGACCTATTTCGACATCATCCTGGTGATGACACAGGGCGGCCCGGGATACCGCTCCACGGTGCTCTCGATCTACATGTACAACGAGGCGTTCCCGAAGCTCCACATGGGTTACGGCAGCGCCATCGCGGTCTTCCTGGCGGTGCTCGGCATCCTGCTGTCGCTGCTGTTGCTGCGGGTCTCGGGCTTCACCCGCATGCGCAGCGAGTTGGAGGGGGGCTGAGGTGCGCGCCGCGACGAGACGTCGGGGACCTCGCGCCGCTCGCCGTACCGCGGGCATCGTGGCGGGGGTGCTGGGGAGCTTGTGGGCGATCGTCGCCGCCTTCCCCGTGTTCTACATGGTCATCACCAGCCTGAAGACCCAGGCGGGCTTCTTCAACGCACCGCTGTGGCTGCCGCCGCGCGCGCCCACCCTCGCGAACTTCCGCCGCGTCCTCGTCAGCGAGGGGATCTGGAACAACTTCCTCAACAGCCTGATCGTCACCTTCGTTGCCGTGAGCCTCGCGCTGGCGCTCTCGATGCTGGCCGCCTACGTCATCGTCCGGCTGGAGCGTCGTTGGGTCCGCTGGGCACTGAACCTCTTCCTCCTGGGGTTGGCGGTCCCCATCCAGGCGGTGATCATCCCCGTGTTCGCATTGGTCAACGCGCTACACATCTACGACACGCTGTGGGCGTTGATCCTGCCATCGGCGGGCTTCGCGATGCCCATCACCGTGCTCATCCTCACCAACTTCTTCCGCGACATCCCGCGTTCGCTGTTCGAGGCGATGGCGCTCGAGGGTGCCGGCCACTTCGCGATGCTGCGTTCGCTGGTGCTCCCGCTGGCGCTGCCTGCCCTCGCCTCCATCGGCATCTACGACGCCGTCAACGTGTGGAACAACTTCCTGTTCCCGCTGGTCCTGACCCAGAGCCACGACGTCCAGGTGCTGCCCACGGCGCTGTACCAGTTTCAGGGTCAGTTCGGCATCGAGGTGCCGCCGCTGATGGCGGCGGTGGTGCTCTCCGCTCTGCCGCTCGTCGTGCTCTACATCTTCGCGCGCCGCAGCTTCCTGCGCGCGCTCGCAGGAGGGTTCGTGTGAGCGGTTCGCTCGCGGCAGCGCGCCGCGGGTTGCCGCGCGACACGCCCTCCGCCTGGAGGACCACCCAATGATGGCCGAGTCGCCCGCCACTCCCACCGCACGCGTGATCCGCAACCCCATCCTCCGGGGTTTCCATCCCGACCCGTCGATCCTGCTGCACGGCGGCACCTACTACATCGCCACCTCCACGTTCGAGTGGTTCCCCGGCGTGCGCCTGCACCGGTCACGCGACCTGGTCGTGTGGGAGAGCGTTGGGTACGCGCTCACCCGCGCCAGCCAACTCGACATGCTGGGCAACCCGGACTCCGGCGGCGTGTGGGCGCCGGACCTCAGCCAGGCGGACGGTAGCGTGTTCCTGGTGTTCACGGACGTCAAGAGTTGGGGGAGCGGCATCTTCGATGCGCACAACTACGTCGTGAGCGCGCCGAGCCCCGAGGGGCCGTGGTCCGAGCCGAGCTACCTCAACAGCTCCGGCTTCGACCCGTCGCTCTTCCACGACGACGACGGCCGGAGCTGGCTCGTGAACATGCTCAACGACTTCCGTCTCGAGGGGGAATCGTTCGGCGGCATCGTCTTGCAGGAGTTCGACCGTTCCACGATGCAGTTGCGCGGCGACGCACGCGTGATCTTCCGGGGCACGCCGCGCGGCGTCACGGAGGGACCCCATCTGTACAAGCACGAAGGACGCTACTACCTCATGACCGCGGAGGGGGGCACGACCTACGACCATCAGGTCACCGTGGCGCGCGCCGACCGGATCGAAGGCCCCTACGAGGTGGACCCGCACAACCCGGTGCTCACCTCGTCGCACGACCCCAACCTCGCGCTGCAGAAGGCGGGGCACGCGTCCTTGGTCGAGACGCCCGCCGGCGAGCCCTACCTCGCGTTCCTGTGCGGCAGGCCGGCGTCGCCTCGGCGGCTCTGTCCGCTGGGCAGGGAGACCGCGCTGGCGCGGGCCGCGTGGACGCCCGACGGTTGGTTGCGGCTGGCCGACGGCGGCCGTGCGCCCGCGCTCGAGGTGCGCGCGCCGCTGGGGCCGAGGAGCGTCAGCGAGGCGGCCGTAACCGACGGCGCCGTCGAGGGTGGCGCGGAGCGCACCACGGAGCACGTCTTGGAGTTCCGCGAGCGCGTCTTGCCCGACGACTTCCAGACCCTGCGCGTGCCGCTCGACGAGAGCTGGGCGAGTCTGCGCGCGCGTCCGGGGCACCTTCGCCTGGTCGGGCGCGAATCTCTCACCTCGCGGCACCGGCAGAGCCTGGTGGCGAGGCGCCGGCAGGCGTTCGCGTGCGAGGTCGAGACGACCGTCGAGGCGAGTCCCCGCTCCTTCCAGCAGCTCGCCGGACTCGCGGCGTACTACGACACCCGCAACTTCGTGTACTTGCACGTCACGCACGAGGAGGGGCGCGGGCGTGTCGCGGCGCTCCTGCAGGCCGACGCCGGCCGCGTGTTCCGCCCGCGCCACGAGCCGCTCGACGTCCCCGGCGACGGGCCGGTCGGCCTGCGTATGACGTTCGAGCACGACGTCTTGCGCTGTTTCGTCGCTCGCGAACCCGGGCGCTGGACTTGCCTCGGGCCCGCCTTCGACGCCGCCCTCTTGTCCGACGAGTACGACGGGCTCGGCTTCACGGGCACGTACCTGGGGATGGCCGCGCACGACCTCGCCGGCAGCGGCTTCACCGCGGACTTCGCCACGTTCGTCTACCGGGAGGGGGCGGGCCGCCTCGAGCGCACGGCGGCCGCCGCGAGCTGACGCGGCGGCCACATGAGGGTTGGAGGGGGACGGACCGGGACGCCTCGTGCGAACCCGGCCCCGACGATCAGCCGCCGACGACGGCCTGATCGAGCTGGTAGCGGCGTAGGAGGTAGGTGTGGCGGGCGCTCTCCAGGCCTTGGGCCGCGTTCGAACGTGTGAGCTCGCTGCTGCGGTACGTGAGCGGCGCGATGGCGCCGGCGTCGAGCCGTGCCTTGGCGGCGTCCAGGTCCTTCGCGGCGGTCGCGTCGCTGGCGCCCGCGTTGGCCATCGCCGCCTGGGCGGCCACCGCGGTGGCGTAGGCGTTGCGGACCGACAGTTCGAGGGTCCGCTGGCTCTCCTGCAGCGTGCGCTGCGCGTCGGTAACGGCGTCCTTGGCGTTCTCGATGGCCGATCGCGCCGTGAAGTCGTTGTTGCTCGCGTCGTATTTCGCCTGCGCCAGGGCGACGGCCGCGCGGGCGGACACGAGCTGCCTGTTGGCCTGACGAGCGCGCTCCAGGTACGAATCGACGGGTCCAAGGTCGGGGGTGTCCTGGACGGGCTCGAGCGCGTCGACGGCGGTGCCGAGGAGACTGCTCAGGGTCGCGAAGGCAAGCGTGCGCTGGGCTTCGGCATCCGCGGCGGTGGCGTGCGCGGCGGAGACCGCGTTCTGCGCCTTGGCCACGTCGAGGTCGGTCGACGCTCCGGCGTCGCGGCGCGCTTGCTCGGCCGTGAGGGTCTGCCGTTGGATGTCGAGGTCCAGATTCGCGTTGCTCACCGCGGTGTCGGCCTCGAGCGCGTCGAAGAAGGCGCCGGCCACGGCCGTGGCGTTCGCGGCCAGTGCCGCGTCGAGATCCGCCTGCGCCTGCGTCACCGCGTCGCTCGCCGAGAGACGGTCCACGCGCAGGCTTCCAGGGTCCGAGGCGACGCGCTTCTCGTCGCGCTGGGCCGCCGCCAGGGCAGAGCGCGCGCCGAGCACGTCGGCGCTGGCATCCGGGCCGAGCTCGAGCGCGTGAGCCAGTGTGAGGGGAGTGGCGCCCGGCGACCCACCCTGGGCGAACGCGGATCCGGAGTGCCAGGTCAGCAGGGCCGCGAGGAGCAGGAGCGCGCGCGCGGCACCGCGCGCCGACCCGGTCGTGCGGCGGCTAGCGGGGCGGGAGCGGGTGGCGCGTGGCGGCATCAGAAGACCTCCATGGGATCGTGTCCGAGCTCGATGGCGAGATTCACCCGCGCCAGGAGGACCGCGTCGTCTGCGCTGCCGGCATCGAGGGCGGCCTGGTCGGCGTCGAGGCGAGCTTGCTCCAGGTCGACGGCCGGGATGAGGCCGAGGTCGAGACGCTGTGCCGCCTGCTGGGCGAGGGCGGTCTGCTGGGTCGCCTGCTGGTGCTTCAGGGCGGCCGAGGCGCTCCTGGTTGCGAGCGAGCGCTCGGCGGCAGCGATCGCGCGTTGCGCCGCGGCTCGGGTCTGCTCGAGCCGCGACGACGCGTTGGCGACCGCGACATCGGTTGCGTGCAGGGCCGGCGAGAGGGCCGTGTCGAGAGGCACGCTGACGCCGAGGGACAGGGTGAAGCTGGTGCCTTCCGGGGCCTGGCTCGTCCCGCCTCCACCCGATGGCGGCGTGTAGCTCGCACTCAGGCTCGGCTGGAAGCTGTTCGTGTCGTACCCGACCCCGGCGGACCAGGAGCTGACGCCGTCGCCGCCCCCGACGCGCGCTCCAACCTGGGCGCTGGGGAGCACGCCGCGCACGGCGGCGGCGCGCGAAGCGCGGGCGGCTTCGGCCGCGAGCTCGGCCACCCGCACGTCGGACCTCGCGTTCACCGCCGCCGCGACGTCTTGCTCGCCTCGGAGGGCAACGGGCGCCGGCGCGTCACCCGCGACGGCATCGACCTGCCGGCCGAGCACCGCCGCGAGGTCGTCCAGGCCTCCTTCCAGCGTGAGCCGGTCGTCGGCCGCGGTCGTCTGCGCCTGCGTGGTCGCGAGTCGTGCCGCCAGCACGTCCGCGTCGGTGGCATCGCCGTTGGCTGCCTGCTCCTCGACGTGGGCCTGGCGTTGCCGCGCCAGGGCAACGGCGCGCACGTCCAGCGCCGTCTGCTGCTGGGCGCGCAGCGCCGTGAGGTACGCGGTGGCGGCGGCAGACGTCGCCTGGGCCCGGGCGTCGGAAACGTCGAGCTGCGCCTTCTCGACCGAGCGCACGGCGCTCTGGGATGCGTCCCACGCGGGTCCGAGGGGGACCACGTCGAAGGTCGCGTTGAGGCTCAGCGGATCGAAGCCGCCGCCGTCACCGTTGCCGCCCCAGGTCTGTGCGTACCCCCCCTTGAGCGTCCCGCTGGCGTTGCCGAAGCTCGCGTCGCGCTGCGCTTCGGCCTGCTCCAGCGCCTGCTCGGCGAGCACCACGCTCGGACCGAGGCGAGCGAGCTCGAGGGCGCCGCTGAACGTGAGCGCCGTCGTGCCTTCGGGAGGGGTGGGGGCGACCGTGGACGGCGCCCCCTGTGCCACCGCACCGCCCATCGGTGGAATGCCGAGGGCGGCAACCACGACGACGGCGCCGGCAAGCGCCGCGCGGACGGCCACGCCGTGGCGCGGGGCGCGGCGTGCGGCGCGGGAGCGCTGCACCCTGGCTTCGCCCGACGCCGCGGGTTTCGCGTTCCCGGTCCGGCGGACCGCGGCGTGCAAGGACGCGGGCGACGGAAGCGTGCTGTGCGTCATTCGTACCTCAACGAGTCGACGGGATCCAGGCGGGCCGCGCGCTGGGCAGGGTAGAAGCCGAAGAAGATGCCGACGAGGGCCGCGAAGGCGAAGGCGATGAGGATGCTGGCGGGCATCACCCGCGGCGTCACGTTCAGGGCCTTGCCGGCGACCGCCGCCAGCCCTGTGCCGCCGAGGATGCCGATGATGCCGCCGCCGACCGACAGCAGCGTTGCTTCGAGCAGGAACTGCGCCAGGATGTCCCGCGGCTTGGCACCGAGGGCCTTGCGCACGCCGATCTCGCGCGTGCGCTCGGTGACGGACACCAGCATGATGTTCATGATGCCGATGCCGCCCACCAGCAGGCTGATGCCGGCGATCGAGCCGAGGAAGAGCGTGAGCGTGCCCGTGACCGAGTTCAGCGTCGCGAGCTGGTCGGCCTGGTTCCGGATCTCGAAGTCGTAGTCGTTCGGGTCACTGATGCCGTGGCGCGCCGCGATGAGGGTGGTCAGGTCGCTCTGTAGCGCGTCGAGCTTGCGCGCGTCGGAGCCCTTGACGTACACGCTGTTGAGCGTCTGATCACCCACGGCGAGGTTCCGGTGGATGCGCTGAAGGTACGTCGTGAGCGGCACGAGGATCTGGCTGTTGGGGCTGAAGAAGCCGCTGTCGCCCTTGTCGGGTAGCACGCCGACCACGTCGAACGACTGGTTGTCGATGCGCAGGGTCTTGCCCAGTGCGGAGCTGCCGTTGCCGAACAGGTCCTCGGCCACCTGGAAACCGATGACGGCGACCCGCGCCGCGGCCGTCTCGTCGGCGGCGCCGAAGAACGAGCCCAGCTCCACGTCGGCATTGCGAACCGACGCGTAATCCGGCCAGGTGCCGACGACGGTTGCGAAGCTGGTGTTGGCGCCGTATTGGACCGACGCGTTGGTCTGGGCCTGCGGCGCCACGCCCGCCACGCGCGGGTCGCCCAGGCCGCGGATCGCCTCCGCGTCGCCCACCGTGATGGTGTCGCGCGGCGCTCCGCGCACGCGCGTCCCGGCGAAGCCGCTCGTTCCGGACAGCGTCAGGAGGTTGCTGCCGAGGCTGGTGATGCGATCGGTCACCGACGCGTTTACGCCGTTGCCGGCCGCCGTCAGGGCGACCACCGCCGCCACGCCGATGATCACCCCGAGGGTGGTCAGGGCGCTGCGCATCACGTTCGACCGGATCGAGCGCCACGCGATCAGCAGCACCTCGATGGCGTCGAGCGATCCGCCGCGCGCACGGCGTTCGGACACAGGGGTCGGCGCGGCGCCCCCGCCGTCCCGGGATCGCGCCCGCCCGAAGCTCACGGTCGCTCTCCAGGCCCGCCGTGGCCGGCGAAGGACGGTCCCGGACGGTAGCCGAGTGCGGGCCGGCGCGGCTCGTGGCGCCGGTCGTCCTCGACGATGCCATCGCGAACGCGCACGGTGCGCGCCGTCTGCTCGGCGATGTCCTCTTCGTGGGTGACGATCATGATGGTGGCGCCTTCGGCGTTGAGGTCGTGGAACAGCTGTAGGATCTCGTCGCCGGTGCGGGTGTCGAGGTTGCCGGTCGGTTCGTCGGCCAGCAACAGGGCCGGGTGCGTCGACAGCGCCCGGGCCACCGCGACGCGCTGCTTCTGGCCGCCGGAGAGCTGCGACGGAAGGCTGCGGGTCTTGTCGCTGAGCCCGACGCGCTCGAGCATCTCGCGCGCCCGCTCGAGCCTGGCGCGTCGGCCGTACCCGCCGTAGGTCAGGGGCACTTCGACGTTCTCGAGCACGCTCAAACGCGGCAGCAGGTGGAAGGCCTGGAACACGAAGCCGATGGTCTGGTTGCGCACCACGGCACGATCGAACTGCGACAGCTTCGAGACGTCCTCGCCCCGCAGGAGGTAGCTGCCCTCGGTGGGGGAGTCGAGGAGACCGATGATGTTCATGAGGGTGCTCTTGCCCGAGCCGGAGGGGCCCATCAGCGCCATGATCTCTCCCTCGCCGACCGTGAAGCTGACTCCCTTCAGGGCCCAGAAGCGGTCGTCGCCGATGCGGTAGGCCTTGCGTACGTCACGGACCTCGATGACCGGGGCCGGCGCGAGCGCGCGGTGCGTCACGATCCGGCGCCCGCGCCGCGAGCCGCGCGCCGTGGCCGACGGTCCCCGAACCCGCCACCCCCCACGGGGAAGGCGCCGTTGGGGCGCCGGCCGCCGGGGAAGCCGGTGCCGTTGCTCGGCGCGGCGGACGACCCGCCCGCGTCGCTCACGAGGACGACGGCCCCGTCGGGCACGTCGCCGGTGAGTACGGCATTGAGGCCGCTCGACGCGACGCGTTGCACCGGCACCGGGCGGTAGCTCCCGTCGGGCTGTTGGACGCGCACAACGGTCGCGTCGCCGCGCGTCACGACGCCCTTCGACGGCACCTGGAACGTCTTCGGGACCTCGCGGGTGACGATGTCCGCGGTGCCGGTCATGCCTCCTCGGAGCGCGTGGTCCGCGTTCTGCACCTCCACCGTGACGTAGAACACGGGGATGTTCGACACGAGCGTCGCGGTGGGGGCGATGTGGGTGACCGTTCCGGTGAACGTCGCGCCCTGCATGGCATCGACCGTCACCTCGGCAGCCTGGCCCGTGCGCACCTCGGCGATGTCGGTCTCCGCGATCTGTGCGTCGAGCTCGAGTGCGTCGTCGTCGACGAGCGTGAGGAGGGAACTGCTGCCGCCGGCGACCTCGCCCACCTGGGCGTCCACCGAGCTGACCACGCCCGAGAAGGGCGCGAGGACGGTGGTGGCCGCGAGGTCCTCGCGGGCGTTGTCGAGGGTGAGCTGCGCCTGCTGGATGGCCACACGGGCGCTCGCGAGGTCCTGCTCGTCGGCCGTGCGCTGCAAGGTCTGGTTCTGAAGCTGCGTCCGGAGGCTGGTCTGCGCGCTGGTGAGGGCCTCCTGCGCGCTGCTCAACGCGTCCTTGGCGGAGTTGAGCTCGTCTTGGCTCGCGCTGCCTAGCTGGAACAGCTTGCTGGTCAGGTCGAAGCTCCGCTGCTGCGTGTCCACCGCACGCTGCGCGCTGTCGACGTCGGCGCGGGCGGTGCTGACCTGCGCCTCGACGGACGCGGCCGACTTGGCCTGCCCGGCCTGCAACGCCGCGAGGTTGGCCTGCGACTTCTGGAGCGCGAGGTCGGCGTCGTCGACCTTGCGCTGGAAGGTCGCGGGGTCGAGGGCGGCGAGGGCGTCGCCCGCCTGCGCCCGGTCCCCGACCGACGCGATGCTGAGGATGCGCCCGCTGACGGTGGGCGTGAGGGCGACGCTGCGCGCGGGGGCGAGCGTGCCGGGGCCGCTGACCTTCACGCGAAAGGGTGCGAGGCTGACGGTCGTCGTCTGAGGCACCGTCGCGGCCGTCTCGCTGCCACCGCGGCGGAGCCACAAGAGCGTGACGGCCGCCCCCGCGAGGACGACGAGCAGAACCACCGCGACGACCCTGCGACGTCGGCGATTCGTGGGCTTTCGGGTGGACACGGCCATGGCGACCTCCGCCTCTCCTCGTGGGCGCGGCGACAGGCGAGCGTCATAGCTGACGCCGCTCCCGCCCCGCCCCAATGAGGTAGTGTCGGACCGACTCGTGCAGACGGCGTGCAGCCTTCCGAGCATGAAGGGTGGCTCCGCGCTCGACTCATCACGCCCCGCTTGCTCCGGCGTCACGATGAGCCCATGAACCGCACCTCGTCCATCGCGCTCGTCATCACAGGCGCGCTCCTCGCGGCCGGGCTCGTCGTCGGCGCCATCGTCGCCGTGCGCGGCGTCGAGTTCGTCAAGACCTACAGCGAGAGCCAGCTCGAGGTCACCGGCTCGGCAGAGAAGGTGGTGAGCTCCGACCGCGTCAAGTGGGTCGCCGGCTACGCGCGCAGCGTCGGCCCCGACGAGCTCAGGCGCGGTTACCAGCTCATGGCGGACGATCTGGAGTCTGTGGTCGGCGTCCTGCAGGACCACGGCTTCGCGCGCAGCGACGTCACCGTGGATCCCGTGAGCGTCGTCGCGACCTACAGCGATTGCGGGGCGCAGGACAACGAGTGCGTCCGACGCGTGGTGGGGCTCGAGCTGCGCCAGAGCTTCACCCTCAGCTCGGAGCGCATCGACGACGTCACCGCCCTCGCGCAGGACGTGCGGCCGTTCGCCGACCTGGGCCTCTCCCTTCAGACTCAGAGCCTGGAGTACTACTACAGCGAGCTCGCCGCGGCGCGCCCGGAGCTGCTCGCCTCCGCGACCCGGGACGCGCTGGCGCGGGCGAGGGCCGTCGCGAGCAGCGGTGGAGCTCGCGTGGGCGCGCTTACATCGGTCGACAGCGGGGTGTTCCAGGTGACCCAGGTGAACTCCGTGGACGTGTCGTCGTACGGCAGCTACGACACCTCGACGATCCAGAAGAAGATCACCGCCGTGGTGCACGCGCGCTTCGCGCTCCGGCCTTGAGATCGCGCGTCCGGGTCGCGCGGGTCATCATGGGACCATGGAACCCATACGCATCGCCATCATCGGGGCGGGCAACATCGCTCGCATCCACGCCGAGGCCGCCCGCCTGACCGACGGCGCCGAGGTCGCCGTGGTGTGCGACCGAAGCGGCGATCCGGGGCGCGAGCTGGCCGCGGCGTACGGCGCTCGCTGGACGGCCGACGCGCGCGAGGCGGTGAGTGCCCGAGACGTCGACGCGGTCGTGATCACCACCCCCAGTGGGGCGCACGCGGAGCTCGCCGTGGCCGCCGCCGAGCACGGCAAGCACGCCCTCGTCGAGAAGCCCCTCGATATCCGTCTCGAGCGCTGCGACCTGATGATCGCCGCGGCGAAGCGTCACGAGACGGTGCTGGCGGGGGTGTTCCAATCGCGCTTCGGGGCCGGCGTGAGGCGGGCGCGGGAGGCCGTTGCCGGCGGCCGCCTCGGGCGGCTGGTGCTGGCCAACGCGTTCGTGCCGTGGCACCGCCCGCCGGCCTACTACGCCGGCGGCGGCTGGCGCGGCACGCGCGCCCTCGACGGCGGCGGGGCCCTGATGAACCAGGGCATCCACACCGTGGACCTGCTGCTGCACCTCGCGGGGCGCGTCGCGCGCGTCTCGTCGGAAACGCGCACTCGGGTACACGCCATCGAGGTGGAGGACACCGCCGCGGCGGTGCTGGGATTCGTCGGTGGCCACGTCGGCGCCCTGGCGGCCGCGACCAGCTGCTGGCCCGGCACCGGCGCACGCGTGGAGCTCTACGGGGAGCGCGGAACGGTCGTGCTGGAGGAGGGGCGCATCGTGAGGTGGGCGCTACGCGACGGTGCACCGGACGAGGAGGCGGCGATGCTTGCGCTCGAGAGCGCCGGCGGGAGCGGCTCCTCCGATCCGATGGCCATCGGCGTCGGCAAGCACCAGTTGCAGATGCGCGACTTCGTGGAGGCGGCGCGCGGCGAGCACCCGCCCGCCGTGTCGGGCGAGGACGCGCGCGTCGCCGTAGAGCTCGTGCTGGCCGTTTACAGGGCGGCAGAGACGGGGTGCGCCGTGGACGTGGCGGCGGCCGGGTAGCGTTCGGGCTGGCCGCCTTGGCGCGCTCGCGCGTGGATGTGCACCGGGGACCCCGGGCGTGGAACGCGAGAGGCTGCGCGCCCGACCCCTTTCGGGCGCGGGCGCGCAGCGCGGGTCAGGCGCGTCAGCGAACGCCTAGCAGCAGCTCGACGGTGAGTTGATCGAGGCGCTCGAGCCCGAGGTGCCGCCGCCCCAGCTCGTCGGCGTCGAAGTCGCGCCGCAGCAGTCGTTGTGCGTTCTCGTCGGAGTACTGCGCCATGTAGCCCTCGAGCTTCTCGTCGCGCACCTTGTAGGAGGCGATGAGCTCCTGGATCTCCGTGTCGGCCTCGAAGCGCTCGGCCTTCTCCTTGAGGATCAGGTAGCTGCGCATGCAGCCTCGGGCGAAGTCCCACACGCCCTCCTCGTCTTCGGTCCGCAGGGCGTGCGCATCGAAGTGGCGCGGTCCCTCGTAACCGGTCGTCTCGAGGAGTCGCACCAGGAAGAAGGCCGTCTTGAGGTTTTCGGCCGCGAAGCGCAGGTCCTGGTCGAAGCGCCCCATCTTCTGGTCGTTGAGGTCGATGTGGAAGAGCTTGCCGGCGTCGATGATCTGCGCCACGGCGTGCACGAAGTTGAGGCCCGCCATGGTGTCGTGAGCGAACTCCGGGTTGACCCCGAAGATCTCCGGGCGTGCCAAAGTCGCGATGAAGCCGAGCATGGAGCCGGCCACCGGGAGGTAGATGTCGCCGCGGGGTTCGTTGGGCTTGGGCTCGAGCGCGAACCTCAGCCCGTACCGCTGAGCCTCCGCGTGGTCGGCCAGGAAGTTCAGGGCATCCCGGTAGCGCGCGAGGGCGTCGAGGGTGTTGGTGCCGGCGTCGACCTCCGCGCCCTCGCGCCCGCCCCACAACACGAACGTCTGCGCGCCGAGCTCCGCGCCGAGCTCCATCGCACGCATGACCTTCTGCAGGGCGAACGCGCGGACACGGGCGTCCGCGCTGGTGAGCGCCCCGTCCTTGAACGCCGGGTGCGTGAAGAGGTTCGTCGTGACCATCGGCACGACCAGGCCGTGGTCGCTCAGCGCCTGCTTGAACTCGCGCACGATGCGGTCGCGTTCCCCGGGTGTGGCGCCGAAGGGGATGAGGTCGTTGTCGTGGAGATTGACGCCCCAGGCGCCGATCTCGGCGAGCTTGCGCACCGATTCGGTCGGCTCCCGCGGTGGCCGCGTGGGCTCGCCGAACGGGTCCCGGCCGACGTTCCCGACGGTCCACAAGCCGAAGCTGAAGCGGTGTTCCGGTCTCGGCTCGTACATGGCGCTCACGACCTTCCTGGCCCTTCCGGACGCGTGGGGAACGGCGTCCACTTGCGATCCGAGGCGGCGCTCGCGAGCGTCGTCTCGATGAAGCGAACGCCGCGCGCGCCGTCCTCGAGCGTCGGGAAGTCCGCGTGGCCGTTCCCTCGGATGGCGTCCGCGACGGCGGAGTAGACGTTGGCGAAGGCCTCGTGGAAGCCCTCCGGATGACCCGACGGGATGCGCGTTGCGGCGGTGGCCTCCGGGCCGAGGTACGGGTTGCTGCGGGTGAGGACCTGGGCCGGTTCGTCGAGCGTCTTCAGGAGCAGGCGGTTGGGGTCCTCCTGGTGCCACGCGAGGCTGCCCCTATCGCCGTAGACGCGGATGCGCAGGTCGTTCTCCTCGCCCACCTCCACCTGGCTGGTGATCATCACCCCGCGCGCGCCGCCGGCGAAGCGCAGCAGGAGGTTCCCGTCGTCGTCCAGACGGCGGCCCGGCACGAAGGTGGTGAGGTCTGCGCACAGCGCCTCGAGCTCGAGGCCCGTGATGGTCGCCAGGAGGTTCTCGGCGTGGCTGCCGATGTCCCCGATGCACCCCGCCGCGCCGCTGCGAGACGGATCGGTGCGCCACAGGGCCTGCTTGGCCCCGGTGTCCTCCAGCTTGCGCGCCAGCCACCCCTGGTTGTACTCGACGATGACCTTGCGCACGGTGCCGATGCGCCCCTCGCGAACCAACCGGCGGGCCTCCTTCACCATCGGGTAGCCGGTGTAGTTGTAGGTCACGGCGAAGACCACGCCGTGTCGCGCAGCGGCGCTCACGAGCTCGTCGGCCTGCTCGCTCGTGTGCACCAGGGGCTTGTCGCACACGACGTGGATGCCGGCCTCCGCGAACGCCTTGGCCACCGGATAGTGCATGTCGTTCGGCGTGACGATGCTGACGGCCTCGATGCGCTCGCCCTCGGGCAGGGAGCTCTCGCGTTCGAGCATCTCCTGCCAGGTGCCGTAGGGGCGCTCGAGCCCCAGGTCGCCCGCGCTCGCCAACGACTTCTCGCGGGTCGAGGACAGCGCTCCGGCACAAAGGAGGTAGTTGCCGTCGAGGCGCGCGGCCGTGCGGTGAACGGCTCCGATGAAGGCGTCGCGTCCGCCCCCCACCATCCCCAGGCGGATCGGCGTGGCGGTCTCGCGCACCTCAGCCCTCCTCGCCGGCGAACGCGGCGTCGAAGGCGACGGTCGACGGCGCGAAGTCGATCGCGCGCGTGAATCCTGCGGACTCCGTGCCGCCGTGGACCCGGTCCATGCGGCTGTCCTCCCATTCGATGGAGAGCGGCCCGTCGTAACCGATGTCGTTGAGCGCGACGATGATCTCCTCGAAATCGACGTCGCCGCGCCCCACCGAACGGAAGTCCCAGTAACGCCGCGGATCGCCGAAGCTGGTATGGCCGCCGAAGACGCCCGTGGTTCCGTCGCCGCGCCCCCACCACGCGTCCTTCATGTGGACGTGGAAGATGCGTTCCGGGAAGCGGCGTATGAAGTCGACGTAGTCCACGCCCTGGTAGGCGAGGTGGCTGGGGTCGAAGTTGAAGCCGAAGCGCTTGTGGCGGCCGACGGCCTCCAGCGCACGCTCAGCGCTCGCCGTGTCGAACGCGATCTCGGTCGGATGAACCTCCAACGCGAAGTTCACGTTCTCGTCGTCGAACACGTCGAGGATGGGGCCCCAGCGGTCGGCGAAGTCGCGGTACCCCCGCTCCCAGTACGCCTGGCTGGTTGGCGGGAAGGCGTACAGGCTGCCCCAGATGGACGAGCCGGTGAAGCCGGGGACGACGCCGACGCCGAAGGCGGCCGCGGCCCGTGCCGTGTCCTTCATCTCGTCGGCCGCGCGGCGGCGCACGCCCTCGGGATCCGCGTCGCCCCATACGTGGGGCGGGACGATGTCCTTGTGCCGCTCGTCGATGGGGTCGCAGACGGCCTGACCGACGAGGTGGTTGCTGATGGCGTGGCACACGAGGCCGTGCTCCTCCAGCAGTCGGCGCTTCTCGGGGATGTAGCTCGCGTCGCCTAGCGCCTTGCGGACCTCGAAGTGGTCGCCCCAGCAGGCGAGCTCGAGGCCGTCGTAGCCCATCTCCTTGGCGAGAGGCGCGAGCTCCGCCAGCGGCAGATCGGCCCATTGGCCGGTGAACAGCGTGACGGGCCTAGCCATGGATGCCTCCTTTCCGGCTGCCCGGCGCGGCCGGCCGCGTGGTGGCCGGCGCCGGGCTGCGCGACAGCGGCGTGGGCGGCCCGCAGGCCGCCCACGCGCTCGTGTCCCGACGGCTCAGAACGGGCTGTCGGGGAAGTAGTACTGCGCGGCGTTGTCCTTCGTGACCAGCGGGGCGCCCACGATGTAGGTGCCGAGCACGGCGGCGCCCGAGGAGAAGTGGAGGGCCGCCACGTTGACCGCCGTGTTGACCATGTTGGGCGGATACAGGACGTCGGCCGGGACCAGCGGGTCGCCGTCCATGACCTTCTTGATGAACTCCTTCATGCCGGCGCCACCGAGGACGAACTGGATGTCGCTCCGGTTGGCCTGCTGGATCGCGCGCAGCACGCCCACCGCGATGTCGTCGTCCTGCGCCCACACCGCGTCGATCTGCGGGAAGCGGGTCAGGAAGTCTTGCATGACCTTGAAGCCGTCGTCCCGGTTCCAGTTGGCGTACTGGGAGTCCAGCACCTGGATGTCGGGGTAGTCCTTCATGACCTCCATGAAGGCGTCGTAGCGCTGGTTGTCGATGACGGTCGGGATGCCGCGCAGCACGACGATCTTGCCCTTGCCGCCGAGCTTCTCTGCGACGTACTGCCCGGAGACGCGGCCCATGCCGGGGTTGTCGCCCGCCACGTACACGTCCTGGATGGACTCGTCGGTGAGGCCGCGGTCGACGACGACCACGAACACGCCCTTGGCCTTGACGTCGGCCACGGGCTTCGTGAGCGGGGCCGATTCGTACGGCAGGATGACCAGCGCGTCGATCTTGTTGACCGTGACGAGGTCCTGGATCTGGTTGGCCTGCTCGGCCGAGTCCTTGGCCGTCTTCACGACCACGCTGATGTTCGGGTAGGCCGCCTCGACCTGCTTCTGGGCCTGGTTGGCCCAGTACACGACGCCGGCCGTCCAGCCGTGGTCCGCGGCGGGGATCGACACGCCGATGACCTTCTTGTCTTGAGCGAACGCGAGCCCGGCGAGCAGGGCCGCTGCGATGAGGGCGACCTGGATCATGCGCTTCATGTGTTGCCTCCTAGGTGAGGTGTCGGGTGCTGCGTGCGCCGATGGCGCACGGTGGTGCCGTGGGCCGAACGACCACCCCCTTCGAACGGACGAACGCGCCGCGCCCGAGCCGCCGACTCGCGGCGCCGGGAGCGGGTGCGTGTCGTCCGGACTCTCACGCGGTCCGCCTGCCGCGCTGCAGGAAGGCGACGAGGATGATCACGATGCCCTGCACCGCGGCATTGAGGTACACGGAGATGATGCTGGTGAGGTTGAGCACGTTGCCGATGGTGGATAGCAGGATGGCGCCGACGACGGTGCCGGAAACGGTACCGAAGCCGCCCTTGAGCGCGGTTCCGCCGATGATCACGGCGGCGATGGCCTCGAGCTCCCACAGCAGGCCGGTCGAAGGGGAGGCCGACGCGAGTCTCGGCACGTACAGGATCGTCGCGACCGCCACGCAGATCCCTTGGATGACGTACGTGAGCGTCTTCTGGCGGTCGACCTTGAGCGCGGCGTAGCGTGCGACCTGTTCGTTGGATCCGATGGCCTGCACGTGCCGGCCGAACGGCGTGCGGTTGAGTACTACGCCGCCCAGCAGCGCCATGAGCAGGAAGACCCAGATGGGGATGGGAACGCCCAGGAACGAGCCGTAGTAGACGTGGGCGTAGACATCGCTGAGCGTGAGGTCGAGGGTGATGGCGCCGCCCTCGGACAGGTACGTCAGCACCGAGCGGAAGATGCCGAGGGTGCCGAGCGTGACGATGAACGGCTCGATGCGCCCCTTGGTGATGGCCACACCGTGGCCGAGGCCGAAGAGGGCGCCGAGAGCGAGCACGAACAGCATGCCCACGAGGATGTTCCACCAGCCCTGGCCGAGCGCGGGTACGAGCGCGTTCATGAACAGGATCATCGAGCCCGCGAGAAGCGCCGCCATCGAGCCGACGGACAGGTCGATGCCACCCGCGATGATGACGAAGGTGCCCCCTATGGCGATGATGCCGATGAACGACGTGCGCGTGAGCACGTTGAAGACGTTGGCGAGCGTGAGGAAGCTCGGGTTGAGGGCGGTCGCCAGCGCGACGAGCGCCGCCAGCCCGACGAGCGGTCCGAGGGCGACGAGCGACAGCCGCAAGCGGCGGCGCGCGGGCTGCGGGGTGGCGTCAGGCTGCATGGGCCCCCTTGATGCCGGTCGCATAGGCGATGATCTCCGGCTCGTTGAGCTCGTCGTCGCGAAGCTCGCCGCTCACGTGTCCGCCACGCATGACGATGACCCGGTGCGACAGGCCGATGAGCTCGACCAGCTCCGAGGAGATGACGACGATGGCGTAACCCTGGGCGGCGAGGCTCTGGATGAGCCGGTAGATCTCCTGCTTGGCGCCGACGTCGACGCCTCGCGTGGGTTCGTCGAGCACGAGCACGCGCGGCTCGGTGTGCAGCACCTTGGCCAGGGCCAACTTCTGCTGGTTGCCGCCAGAGAGGTTGCCCGCGCTGGCTTCCGGTCCCGGCGCGCGGATGTTGTACGCCCGCATCGCCTCGCGCGTGGCGCGACGTTCCGCGTTGGGTCGTAGCAGGGGTCGGGCGTAGCGCCGTAGCGCCATGAGGGTGAGGTTCGGCGCCAACGCCAGGCGAACGTGCAGCCCCTTGCCCTTGCGATCCTCGCTCAGGTAAACGAGCCCGGCACGCACGGCGTCGCTCGGGCGACGCAACGGGAGCGCGCGGCCGTTGAGCTCGAAGCTGCCCGAGGTGCGGCGGCGAAGGCCGAGGATGCCTTCGAACAGCTCGGTCCGACCGGCGCCGACGAGGCCCGCGACGCCCAGGACCTCGCCGCGTCGAAGCTCGAACGAGACGTCCTCGGCCCAACCCGGCACGCTCACGCGCTGCGCGCGCCACACCACCTCGGCGTCGGCGGCCGGAGGCCGCTTGGGTGGGAACATGTCCTGGATCTCGCGCCCCACCATGAGGTTGGCGAGCTCCTCCTTGGTGGTGGCGCCCGCCTCGAGCGTCGCGACCAGCTGCCCGTCGCGCAACACGGTGATGTGCGAGGCGATCGCGGTGACCTCGTCGAGCTTGTGGCTGATGTAGACGATGGTGACGCCGCGGTGGTTGAGCTCGCGGATGAGGTCGAACAGGCGCTCCACCTCGGGCGGGGTGAGGCTGGCGGTCGGCTCGTCCATGATGAGCACGCGCGCCTCCCGCCCCAACGCCTTGGCGATCTCAAGCAGCTGCTTTTGCGCCACGATGAGTTGCCGCACCTTGGTGGTGGGGTCGATCTCGAGTCCGACGCGGGCGAGCAGTTCCCTGGCGGTACGGCGCATGCCGCGGTCGTCGACGAAAGGACCGCTGCGGCGCTCACGCCCGAGGAAGATGTTGTCGGCGGCCGATAGGTCCTCGACGAGGTTGAGCTCCTGATGGATGAGCACCACGCCCGCGGCCTCGGCTTCGCGCTGGTCGCGGAACCGCACCGGTGAGCCACCGAGCTCGACGTGCCCCGACGTGGGTGACAGGTACCCGGCGAGGATCTTCATGAGCGTGCTCTTGCCCGCGCCGTTCTCACCTACCAGGGCGTGGATCTCGCCGGCGCCCACCGTGAAGCCGACGGACGACAGCACCGGTCCCGCCCCGAAATCCTTGCTGATCCCCTTGAACTGGATCGAGACCACGCCCTACCGCTTTCCAGGAAACGAGCGGCCCGATGGCCGCGTGCCGGTTTGTACCTTGTAGTCCAAGGTAACCGCTGGTGCCACCGGTGTCAACGGTCGCTGTCGAGACATCGCTGAAACCGGGACGTACGTCCTCCGGGACAACGGGCCCCTGCGAGAAGTGCGAGCAGAACGCGCAAGCCTCGGTCGCCGGTAGGGTCGCCACCGGGGTGACACCGGTGCCATGGGGGCGCTCGCGCGTGCTAGCATGGCGCCATTCGCAGTGGCAGGCGGCGCGCGGTCCAGGGCCAGGGAGGCGCCCAGTGCACAGGGGTCCCACGATCTATCAGATCGCCCAGGAGGCTGGGGTGTCACCCAGTACGGCGGCGAGAATCCTGAGTGGGCGCTCGAAGGGCAGCGAGCACACGCGCGAGCGGGTGCTGGGTGCCGCGGAACGGTTGGGGTACCGGCTCAACCTGGTGGCTCAGAGCCTCTCGACCGGAACCTCGCGCGGCATCGGGGTGCTCACGCCGGACATCGGCGACCCGTTCTTCGTCGAGGTGTTGCGCGGCGTCGAGCGCGGACTGTTCGACAGCGGCTACTATCCGCTCATCGCGGACGGCCACTGGCAGCTCGGCGAGAACCGCAACGCGCTCGACGTGCTCCTGGGTCACCGCGTGCGAGGCTTGATCGTGGCTGCGAAGCACGCGCCGCCCGCGCGGGTGGCGAGGCTCGCCGACGAGCTTCCGCTGGTGCTCGTGGGGCAGCGCGTGCCCCAGCTCGACGGCCGCTGCCTCGCGATCGACAATGCGCGAGCGGCGGCAGCGGTCGTGCGCCACCTGATCGACCTCGGGCACCGCCGCATCGCCTACATCGGCGGCCCACCGCTGCACTGGCACACGGCGGACCGCTTTCGGGGTTACCAGGAAGCCCTGGAGGGAGCTTCGATCGACCTCGTGCCGGAACTGGTGCGGGCGGGCAACTTCGACGAGCGCAGCGGCTACCTCGCGGCCGAGGGCCTGGTCGGTCAGGGCGCGGCCTTCACCGCCCTGTTCGCCTCCAACGACCTGATGGCGTACGGTGCGCGCCTGGCGCTGTTCGACAACGGTCTGGCGGTTCCCGACGACGTATCGCTGGTGGGCTTCGACGATCTGCCGTGGTCGCCGTACATGGTGCCGCCCCTGACGACGTGGCGCCAGCCTGCCTACGACATGGGGATCGACGCGGCGCGCGGCGTCGTCGCCCTGCTCTCGGGGGCACCCTTCAGGGCCGCGGCGTACGCCGGGGAGCTGGTGGTGCGCGGAACGACCGCCGCGCCGCCCGCGGGGCGCCACGAGACCTGAACCGCGGGCCGGGGCGCCCCCTCCGGTGGGTCGTCGTGGTAGGTACCGTTGCGCGCGGTGGGCGGCAAGCGGGCGTTCGTTCGCGCGCACAGGATGATCGGCACCGGGTAGGCTGGCCGCGGCGCGCACGAAGCGCGGGCCGCGCCCGGGAGGTCGTACGTGGAGTTCACGCGGATCATCGGCACCATCGACGCCCACGCCGCCGGCGAGCCTCTCCGAATCGTCACCGACGGTGTACCGCGCATCCCCGGGAAGACCATCCTGGCGAAGCGTCGTTGGGTTCGGACGAACCTCGACGACGTCCGGCGCCTCCTGATGTGGGAGCCACGCGGGCACGCCGACATGTACGGCTGCTACGTGACGGAACCGGTCACCGACGGTGCCGACGTGGGCGTAATCTTCATGCACAACGAGGGGTACAGCGACATGTGTGGCCACGGCATCATCGCTCTCGCTACCGTGTTGGTGGCGCAGGGCATGGTGGCGCGGGCACAGCCGGAGACGCGCGTAGGGATCGATTCCCCGGCCGGCTTCGTCGAGGCGTTCGTGGCGTGGGACGGCCGGCGAACGGGCGCCGTGCGGTTTCGCAACGTCCCGTCGTTCGTGTTCGCGCGCGACGTGCCGGTCGTTACGGCCTCCTACGGGGAGGTCACGGTCGACGTGGCGTTCGGGGGCGCCTTCTACGCCTACCTGCCTGCCTCGGCGCTCGGCCTGGAGGTCCGGCGCGAACGCCTCGCGGAGCTGGTGCGCGCGGGTCACGAGATCTCGCGCGCCGTCGAGCGGACGATCGAGGTGGTGCATCCGCTCGAGCCCGAGCTGCGCGACATCTACGGCACCATCCTCGATGGTCCACCCGCAGACCCGGTCAACGATCAGGCGAACGTGTGCGTCTTCGCCGACCGGCAGGTCGACCGTTCTCCGACGGGCACGGGCACCGCAGGGCGGGTGGCGCAGCTCGTCGAGCGGGGCGCGCTGGCCATGGGGCAGACGCTCGCCAACGAGAGCATCGTGGGAACGGTGTTCCGCGGCCGAGCGGTCGAACGTGCCACCGTCGGCGACCTCGATGCGGTCGTGCCCGAGGTGTCGGGCACCGCCGCTATCGTGGGCTTCAACCGGTGGCTCGTGGATCCGGAGGACGCCGTGGGGGACGGCTTCTTCCTGCGGTGAGGCGATGCCGGCCGCGGGTCGGACGCGGCGCTCTCCCGCCGGCTACGCGCGACGATCCCGCGCGCTCGGCGCGGTCGCGGACCTGAGCAGATCGAACCGCCAGTCGACGCAACGCATGGCGTGTCCGGCCGGATATTCGAGATCGACCTCGGCGCCGCGATCGAACCCCAGGCTGGCGCACAAGGCGTTGGAGGCGACGTTGTGCACCGACGGGAACGCGTGCACGAAGCGGCGCGTGCCCTCCGCCCGGGCGCGCGCGAGCACGTGCCGCGCACCGACGGTCGCCAGCCCGCGACCCTGCAGCGTGGGCACGACGCTCCACCCCATCTCCCAGACGGCGTCGTCGCGCCAGGACCGCGGCCAGTATCCGACCCACCCCGCGGATTCGTCGCCTGGCTGGGCGACGATGACGAACTGCCTGCGCGTACCGTCGGCGTCCGGCTCGCGGTAGCGCAGGTGGCGCGCGCGAATCTTCTCTTCGCTCTCAGGGCCGCCGAGGTGCGCCATCATGACGGTGTCCCCGAGCAGGCGCTGCAACAGCGGCCCATCCTCATCGGACCACGGGCGAACGGCGGGTCGAAGCGGCTCGGCGTCGGTCCCTCCGCGACGATCCGAGCCGAGGCGACGGCCGGCAGGCTTCGCACGCGCATCGCTCATCGGTACCCCAGCTCGGTGGCCGGCAGGCCGGGATCCTGGATCTCGTCGAGGTAGCGCCAGCAGTCCGGTTGCGTGCCGTCGATGTCGGTCACACCGTAGGTTCGCGCGATCTCCGCGCTCGACAGGACCCGGCCGGCGTACCGGTGCACGTCGGCGTCGGCCGCCAGGGCGGCGACGCCCCGCCCCACGTAGGTGGGCGACTCCGAGATGCAGAAGTGCGGGACACGCGGCAGGGCGTCGCGCCAGGTCTCCTCGGTCACGTTGAAGTTCTCCAGCATGCGCTCCGATCGCAACCATCCGGGGGTCACGGCGATGGCGGTGGCCGCGGTGCCCGCGAGCTCGGCGGTCAAACCCACCACGATGCGCTCGACGTTCGCCTTGACGAGGTCGTAGTAGAAGCCGACGTTCTGACGGAATCGCCGGTTGTACTCGCGCGTGCCGTCCGTCATCTCGATCACGAGCGGGTGCTCACCCCGGAGCATCAGGGGCAGGGCGAACGTGCACGTGATGAGGTGTGTGTCCACGCCCATGCGCAGCATCCTGAGGCCACCAGCGAGGTCGTGCTCCCACAGCTTCTTGTCCCACTGCATGTAGCGGTCGCCGCCGAAGATGTCGTTCACGAGGACGTCGAGTCGGCCGTGCTCCGCATCGATCCGGCGGACGAGAGCGTCGACCTGCGCCGGCTCGAGGTGGTCGACCCGGACCGCGGCACCCGCCCCTCCGGCCGCTGCGATGCGTTCGCCGGTCTCGTCGATCGTCTCGGGGCGACCCATGTCGGACGGGCCGCTCGCACGGCTGCTGCGCCCGGTGGCGTACACGAAGACCCCTGCACGTGCGAGTTCGACGGCGATGGCGCGCCCCGCACCGCGGGTGGCTCCCGCCACCAGGGCGACCCTGCCGGCGAGGGGGGAGGTCGTCGCGCTCGTCTGCTCGGTGGGCATGCTGCCTCCCTGGTGTTCCATCACTCTGGAAGCCGTCGTCGAGGATCGTCTCACCATGCTGCCACATCGGCGCGGCCAGGTACGGTCGCCTTCGCCACCGACGCCGACGCCGCACCGCATGTGTGCCCGCCTACGTACGCGCGCGTGCCGGGCGCGGGCCACGTCGACCTGCTCCGCCACCGGGCGGCCGCCTCCGCCATCGAGGCGTGGTGGAGCCGCGGTCTCTCGTGCGCCGGACCTGAACGAGTGCCGCTGTCCTTCCACAGGGCCCGAGGCACGCCGGGGCCTTGGGTGTCGAGAACCGAGCGCGGTCGTGAGGGTGGCATGAGGGGCGCGTGAGGCGCGGCGGCGCCCCGCCTCATCCGGCCCGGTCGCCGTGGTGTGGTCGGCTCCGCCGAGCCGCGTTCCAGGCCATCAGGAGGCGGGAGCGACTCCTTCGGCGACCGCGGGACGAGGGTGCGACACAGCATGCCGGGTAGAGGTTAGCGCACGAATGTTGATCCACGGTGAACGGCGAAAGGCCCACCAGAACGTCCATCCGCCGATTCACGCGCCTCATGCGACTCTGTCCCAGCGCTCACGGCGGCGTCCTAGCGTGCGGGCAAGCGACCCACGCTCGGGTCGCGCGGTGATCATCCGGCACAACTGCTCGGGCGCCAACGCGCCCGCCATGCGCCCCGGGTTCGGGGTTGGGGGCCGTGCGGTCCCTGGAAGGAGGATGCTCATGGATGCTAGACGCTGGAGAACGATCGTGGGATCCGTGCTCGCCTTGACGGCTGTGACGGTTCTTGCCGTGGACGTGAGCCCCCGGGTCCTGGCTCAGGGGGCGTCGACACAGGCGGGCAGCCAGAAACAGAACCAGACCCAGAGCCAGAACCAGAGCCAAACCGCGGGTGCGCGAACGGGCAACGCCGGTCTCGCTGCGGGCGCCTTGCTGCAGGACGAGCAGAACACCATCGAGATCGTGAACGCCTACGGACCCAGCGTCGTTGCCGTCAACGTCACGGTGCGCGGACAACGGATGAATCCGTTCCAGGGGCAGGGGCCAAACGTTCCCCGCGGCTTCCAACCGTTCATCCCGCAACAGCCGCAAGGGCCGCAGATCCAGCAGGGAACGGGATCTGGCTTCGTGGTGGACGCGCAGGGCCAGATCGTCACCAACTTCCACGTGGTGCGAGACGCCCTGCAGCAGGATGCTCAGGGCCAGGTGAACGGGATCCAGCTGCGGAGCGGCGCGCAGCTGAGCGTCGTATTCCCGAACAGCGACAAGGAGCTGCCCGTCACGGTCGTAGGCGTCGATCCCGACTACGACCTCGCCCTGCTACAGCTGAGCAACCCGAGCGATCTGCCTAAGGGCGTCCGACCGCTGCCGCTCGCGAACACCGATACCATCCAGGTCGGCCAGAAGGTCATCGCCATCGGCAATCCGTACGGCTTCCAGTCGACGGTGACGCGCGGCATCGTGTCGGCCGTGGGTCGGCAGCTCCCGTCGATCGGGCAGGTGACGGTTCCGATGGTGCAGACGGACGCCGCCATCAACCCGGGCAACTCCGGCGGTCCGCTGCTGGACTCGGCGGGCCAGGTCGTCGGCCTCAACACGATGATCATCCCGTCGGTCGGCGCCAATGGCCAGGCCGGCAATATCGGTATCGGCTTCGCGGTTCCGGCGACTCTGCTTCAGAAGGTCCTACCGGACCTGCGCAAGGGGGGCCTCATCGGGCTGTACGCCCAGGCGCTCAACATCCAGGACAAGCCGCGGCTCGGCATCTCGGGATTCAGCGTGGGCGACTTCCCGCAGTCGGTGCGGCAGACGGTGAACCTGCCCGACCGGGGCGTGGCCGTGATGCAGGTTGCGCCGAACAGCCCCGCGGCGCTCGCGGGGTTGCAGGGGCCGACGCGCCAGGCGCAGGTCAACGGTCAGACCCTTCCCGCGGGCGAGGACGTGATCGTGGCGGCGGATGGACAGGAGCTGCAGACGGTGCAGGACCTGCAACGCATCGTGCTCGCCAAGAGCGCGGGCGACACCGTGACGTTGACGGTGTCCAACGGTGGGACCACGCGTCAGGTCAGGGTCACGCTCCAGGTCGTCCAGAAGCCGTCCGCCAGCCGTACCGGAACGCAGAACGGCGGCGGCAACGCCAACAACAACCCCTGAGCTCGCAACGACCCTCGACCGCGGCGGACGTCCTCGCAGGACGTCCGCCGCGGTCGACCTCCCGCCGCCCTCGCATCCCGGGCGGCACGAAGGACCGCGCAACGGGGTCGGCAGCGGGCTCAGGATGGGCGTGGACGGTACGTCGCGAGGATCACTCCGGACCGGGTCGGCTTCGCGTCGACGAGGTCGAGACGCTTGAGGGCGCCGTGGGTGAACAGCTTCTGACCGCGGTACGCGATCACGTTGTGCACGAAGAGCGTGAGCTCGTCGAGCAGGTCGCGCTGCAGCAGGGAGTTCACCAGGCCGGGGCTCCCCTGGACCGAGATGTCGTTGCCGGGTTGCGCCTTCAGCTCCGCGACGGTGCGCTCCAGCTCGCCGCCGCGCACCAGGTGAACGTTGTCGTGCGCGCCCCATGACACCCCTTCGAGCGTGTTGGACACCACGTACTTCGGCGACCCGTTGATGAACGCGGCGTAGGCGGCGTCCGGGTGGTCGGCGCCGATGCCGGGCCAATAGCCTTGCCAGTACTCGTAGGTAACCCGACCCAGGAAGATGGTGTCGATCTGCGGCAGCATCGTGCCCATCGCGGCGCCCATGTCTTCATCGAAGGTCTCCTGCCACTCGTTGGGTGCCTCGACCACCCCGTCGACCGTGACGAACAGACTCGAAACCACCTTGCGCATGACGTTCCCCTTTCGTGGTGCGCGCCGAGGTCGTCGACGACCATGGCGGGCGGACGCCGAACCGACGTCAGTGTAGGGCCCGGGCGCGCGGGCGCGGGCGTGGGCCCGCGCCGGGGCCGCGGCGGCTCCCACGTCGTGCGTTCCCCGGTGCCGCGGGCCACAGAGGAGTACGGTGTGGTACGTCATGACCATGCCCACAGTGATCCAAGGCGGTATGGGCGTCGCGGTTTCGAACTGGCGTCTCGCCCGCGCGGTGTCGTCGCTCGGGCAGCTCGGCGTCGTGTCGGCGACCGGCATCGACACCGTGTTGGTGCGACGGCTGCAAGACGGCGACCCGGAGGGCCTCGTCCGGCGCGCGATGGCGGCGTTCCCGTTCCAGGACGTGGTCGCGTCGGCGCTGCGTCGTTACTTCCTGCCGGACGGTCGCGCTCCCGGCACGGCCTACCGGCGGGCGCCGCGACCGAGCGTCGCGGAGCCGCGCGCTGCTCTGCAGCAGGGTTTGAGCATGCTCGGATCGTTCGTCGAGGTGTACCTCGCGAAGGAGGGGCACGCGGGTCGTGTTGGCGTGAACCTGCTCACGAAGGTCCAGCTCCCCAACCTCGCATCCCTCTACGGGTCGATGCTCGCGGGCGTGGACTACGTCTTGATGGGTGCGGGGATCCCACGCGACGTGCCGGGTGCCCTGGACCGCTTGGCGCAGCATCTGCCGGCGTCCATGCGCCTCGACGTCAGCGAGCGCGCCGAAGATCGCGACTCGCCGGGCGATGCGCCGGCGCTCCACTTCACGCCCGCGGAGTTCGGAGCGATCGACGGCGCCCCGTTGAAGCGGCCGGCCTTCGTTCCGATCGTCTCATCGCATGCCCTGGCCGGCGTGCTGCAGAAGAAGGCCAGCGGTTCGGTAGAGGGGTTCGTGGTGGAGGGACCCACGGCGGGCGGCCACAACGCTCCGCCGCGGGGCAAGAAGGTCTTCGACGACCACGGGCAACCCGTGTACCAAGACCGCGATCTGGTCGACCTCGACAAGATGCGCGATCTCGGGGTGCCCTTCTGGCTCGCGGGTGGTTACGGTTCGCGGGAGGGGCTGCGCGAGGCGCTCGCCGAGGGGGCCGCGGGCATCCAGGTGGGCACCCTCTTCGCCTTCTGCCGCGAGTCCGGTATCGCCTCGGACCTGAAGGATGACGTGTTGAAGCGGGTCGCGGCCGGGACCGCGGTGGTCCGGACCGACCCGCGCGCGTCTCCGACTGGCTTCCCCTTCAAGGTGGTGTCGCTGCCCGGAACGGCGTCCGAGGAGGAGACCTACCGGGACCGTCGCCGGGTGTGCGACCTCGGCTACCTGCGCGAGGTGTACCGGACCGAGGATGGAGCCTACGGGTACCGATGCGCGGCCGAGCCTGTCGCGGACTACGTGAGGAAGGGCGGCGCCGCCGCCGACACCGAGGGACGGAAGTGCTTGTGCAACGCGCTGATGGCCGACGTGGGACTGGGTCAGGTGCGGCACGGGGCCTCGGTCGAGGTGGCGCTGGTGACGAGCGGCGACGACCTCGCCTCGGTGGCGGAGATGGTGGGGCCCGACAACCTGGCCTACAGCGCCGCCGACGCGCTGGCCTACCTGCTCGACGCTTCGCGCGAGCGCTGACGACCGCCCCCCACACGACTCGAAGCGCGCCGGCGCGTGGCACACCTGACCCTGGTCGGCGTCGTCGCGCATCGAGCGCGGCGGCCGCGCGTTCGTGGCCCCGGTCGAAGGGAGCCCAGCCCCCACGCCGCCCCGTCAGGCAGGTCGCCTCGTCGCGCGCGTCGGCGCCGGCGGTGGCGCATCCCGGTAGCCGCGTGCCTGGAGCTCGAAAAGCTTGGCGTACAGGCCACCACGCGCGACCAGATCCGCGTGCGAGCCACTCTCGGTGATGATGCCGCCGTCGAGCACGACCACGTGCTCGGCGAGCCGCACGGTGCTGAAGCGATGCGAGACGATCAGCGTGATCCGATCGCTCGACCGGGCACGCAGGCCCTCGACCACCTCGAACTCGGCGTTGGCGTCGAGCGCGGCGGTGGGCTCGTCGAACACCAGGACCGAGCCGTCGCGGTAGTACAGGCGGGCCAACGCGAGGCGTTGCCACTGGCCGCCCGAAAGCTGCTGGCCGCCCGCGAACCAACGCCCCAGCATCTGCTCGTAGCCCTCCGGTAGACGCTCCACGAAGTCGGCCGCGCCCGCGCGCTCCGCAGCGGCATGGAGCGCCCCAGCCTCGGCCACGCCGCCGCCGCGGCCCACCGCCACGTTCTCGCGCACGGTCATCTGGTACTGCCCGAAGTCCTGGAACACCGTGGCGATCTCGCGCTGCACGCTGCGTGGGCTGAACCGTGCGGCATCCTCGCCGTTGAGCAGGATGCGCCCGGCCGTCGGCTCGTAGAGTCGGGTCAAGAGCTTCACCAGCGTGGTCTTGCCGGCTCCGTTCGCGCCCACCAGGGCGAGCGATTCGCCGCGCCGCAGGGAGAAGCTGACGCCCTGCAACACGTCGACGTTCGTGAGGGGGTAGCGGAAGGTCACGTTCTCGACGTCGATGCGTTCGATGGCGCCGATCCAGGTCTCGCCCGCGTCGAGGTCGCGCGCGGGCAACTCCAGGAACTCGAACAGGTTGCGCATGTACAGGAGGTCCTGTTGCACGCCCGAAACGCCCTGCAGCAACACCGAGAACTGGCGCTGGAGCTGCCCGATGCCCGCCACGAACAGCCCGAAATCGCCGACGGACATGGTGCCGCGCGCGGCACCCCGTAGCACCACGAGCGTCGCCCCGGCCACCAGCAACGACGACACCAGGCTGGATCCGATCCCCCAGACGCTCCGGCGCCGCACCAGCGCCTCGAGCTCAGCCCGGAAGCGCAGGTAGTAGGTACGCCAACGCTCGAGCAGGTAGGGCTCGAACCCGAACAGCCGCACCTCCTGCACGGCGTCATCCGACGTGAGCAGGCGCCCGAGGTAGTTCTGCACGCGCGCGTCGGGCGCCCGCCGCCGCAGCATGCGGTAGTTGACCGTGCCGAAGCGGTTGGCGGTGATGACCCCGGGGACGCTCGCGAGCAGGATCAGCGGCACGAGGAGCCAGCCCAGTTGCGCCATGAGCGCGCTGACGGAGACCAGCGTGACCAGCGCCTGAACCAACCCGACGATCTGCGTGAACACCCCCAACGGGCGGCTGCCCACCTCGAAGTAGGCATTCTGCAGGCGATCGTAGGTGTCGGAGTCCTCGAAGCGCTCGAGCTCCAAGCCGGCCGCCTTCTCGAGGATGCGGCGGCTGATGGTGTGTTGCAGGCTGTCGCCGAGGAGGTCTTGCGTTCCGCTCTGCAGGATGCCGAGCAGGCTCCCGGCGGCCCCCACGGCCACCTGCAGGCCGAGCAGCGCTGCGAGGCGTGCGAACGCCTCACCCTCGCTCGTGAAGCCCCCGGCGATAGCGCGTGCCACGGCATCGAGCAGCAGCTTCGCGACCCACAGCGTCCCCGCCGGGATGCCGGCCTGCAGCAGGCTCAGGGCAGCGAGCAACCCCGTACGGCGGCGGTCCGCGGTCCACACGAGCTCGAGCGTCGCGCGCAGATCGCGGAGCCGCAGGCGCCAGCCGGGGGCCCGCACGGAGGTGTCCACCGATCGATGCTACGCCGAGCGGCTCCGTCCGGAAGGGCGGGGAGCGACGGGGGCCGAGCCCAGGGGGTGCGCGCCGCGGCTCCGCGCGCCGCCCGCCCGGGGTTCGCCCGGCCTGAGCGCGGGTTGCCCTCCTTGCGCCGCGCTCGGCCCGCGCGGGTGCCGACCAAACGTGCTCAGGTCGGCGCCTGAAGCCGGAGCGACATCGGGCGCGTGAAGGCGTCGAACCCCCAGCGGGACAGCGTCAGCCCGTGACCCGAGTCCTTCGCGCCGGTCCACGCCAGGAGCGGATCCAGGTAATCACAGCGGTTCGCGTAACAGGTGCCGGTGACGAGTCGGCCGCTCAGGCGCCGCGCGGCGTGCAGATCCCGCGTCCACACGCTGGCGGTGAGACCGTAGCGGCTGTCGTTCATGAGCGCCACCGCCTCTTCGTCGCCGTCGACCCCGGCGATGCCCACGACCGGACCGAAGGTCTCCTCGCGCATCACCTGCATCGATTGGGTGACCCGGGTGAGCACCTGCGGCGCCATGTACGGCGTGCCCTCCGCGGCGGCCGGGAAGTCCCGCGGGCGCAACAGCGGCGTCGCGCCGCGCGCCACGGCGTCGCGGACGTGCGCGCGCGCCAGCTCGGCATTGGCGGTTCGGACCATCGGCCCGAGGGTCGTGTCGGGGTCCCGCGGATCCCCCAGCCGGTAGCCGCGAACGACCTCCACGAAGCGCTCCACGAAAGCATCCAGGAGCTCGCGCTGAACGTAGATGCGTTCGATGCCACAGCACGACTGGCCCGCGTTGAAGAACGCGCCGTCCACCAGGTTCGGGACGGCGTGGTCGAGGTCGGCGTCGGCGCGAACGTAGGCCGGGTCCTTGCCGCCGAGCTCGAGCCCGACCCCGATGAAGCGCTCCACCGCCGCGCGCTTCACCGCCAGGCCGCCCTCGACCGAGCCGGTGAACGCCACGTAACCCACGCGAGGATCCCGGATGACGTCCGCGACGGTGTCGTGATCCATGTGCACCGCCTGCAGCACGCCGTCGGGCGCGCCGGCCTCGCGCACGGCCGCCGCCAGGCGCTCCGCGGCCAACGGCGTCTGATCGGAGTGCTTGAGCACCACCGTGTCGCCCGCCAGCAACGCCGGCACCACGCTGTTCACCGCCGTGAGGAAGGGGAAGTTCCAGGGCGCCAGCACGAGCACCACCCCGACCGGCGTGCGCCGCAAGATGCGCTCCGCGCCGGGCTCGCCGCCCGCGTCCACGTCGGCCAGCGCCGCGGGCGCCAGCTCGGTCATGGCCCTGGCGCGCTCGGCGAAGCCGCCGCGGATCTCCTTGGGGCCGTCCCGCAGCGGGCGCCCCATCTGCCACGCGAGCTCCAGCGCGATGGCGTCGGCCTGCGCGAGGAGCGCGTCGACGGCGCGTCGAACCACGGCCTGGCGCTGCGCGAGGGGCGTGGCCGCCCACGCGGGCTGGGCCCGCTCGGCGGCGGCCAGGGTTCGCTCGACGCTGGCCGCGTCGGCCAGCTCGCGGGTGACGTACAGCGAGCCGTCGATGGGGGAGACGGTGCGCTGGTAGCGCGCGCTCACGGCCGGTACCGGGCCTGCCTGCAGGCGCGCGCGAGGGAGCGCGCGACGCGGCGGGCGGAATCGGTTGCGGCGACGCGGGCGAGGAGCTGCGGCACGGCGCTCATTCGGGCGTGACGTACGCGGCGGTGAGGCCGCCGTCGACGGTGAGCTCGCTGCCGGTCATGTACGACGCGTCCTCTGAGGCGAGGAACAGGGCGGCGCGCGCCATCTCGCTCGCCTCGCCGAAACGCCCCATGGGCACGTGCACGAGCCGACGGGCGCGTTTGGCCTCCGTGTCGAGCACCTTCATCAACAGCTCGGTCCGCAGCGGTCCAGGGCACAGCGCGTTCACCCGGATGTTCTCACGCGCGTGCACCACGGCCAGCTCACGGGTGAGCGCCAGCACCGCTCCCTTGCTGGCGGTGTAGGCGAGCTGCGGGGTCGCGGCCCCGACCAGGGCCACGAACGACGCGGTGTTGATGATGGAGCCCCCGCCGGCGCGTCGGAGGGCCGGAATGCCGTACTTGCAGCCGAGGAAGACGCCGCGGGCGTTGACGTTCATCGTGTGGTCCCATACCTCCTCGGAGGTGCCCACCGCGTCGTCGTCGCGCGCGTCCATGATGCCGGCGTTGTTGAACAGCACGTCGAGGCGGCCGAACGCGTCTTCGGCGCGTGCGACCATCGCCTCGCAGTCGCCCGCCAGCGCGACGTCGGCGCGCACGGCGAGCGCCCGCCCGCCGCCCGCGACGATCGCCTCGACCGTGTCCACCGCCCCGTCCTCGCGCACGTCGGCGGCCACGACCGCGGCGCCCTCGCGCGCGAACAACAGCGCGCTCTCGCGGCCGATGCCGCTGCCCGCCCCCGTGATCAGGGCAACCTTGTCACGAAGTCGCATGGGTCCCGCCTTCCCGTGAGTCTGCCGCGGCACCGCGGCGGCGTTCGTCAGATGCGCTCGAAGTAACGGCCGCGCTCCCAGTCGGTGACGGCCCGTTCGAATGCCGCCTGCTCGGTGCGGAAGAAGTGCGTGTAGTGATCGATGACGTGGTCCCCGAAGGCCTCGCGCGCGAACGCGCTGCCCTCGAGCAGGTCCGTGGCCGCCCGCAGCGTCGCGGGCAGCAAGGGCAGCTCACGCGCGCCGTAGACGTCGCCCTGGAACATCGCGGGCGGCTCGAGCTGGCGCCGGACGCCGTCGAGCCCCGACGCCAGCGCCGCAGCGTAGGCCAGGTACGGATTGACGTCGGCACCGGGGATGCGGCACTCGACGCGAAGGCTCGGTCCAGAGCCGACCACGCGGAAGCCGGCCGTGCGGTTGTCGAAGCTCCAGGCGACCCGCGTCGGCGCCCACGAGCCGTCCGCGAAGCGCTTGTAGCTGTTCACCGTGGGCGCGTAGAACGCCATCATCTCCGGAGCGTGAAGGAGCCAGCCGGCGAGGAAGTGCCGGAACACGGGGGAGACCAACGCCGGGCCCATGCGCTCCGCCCCGGCGAAGGCGTTCGCGGTGGCGGACCAGAGGCTGAGGTGGATGTGGCAGCTCGAGCCCGCACGTTCGGCGTACGGCTTCGCCATGAAGGTGACGCTCACGCCGACACGCTCCGCGACCTCCTTCAGGCACTGCTTGAACACCGCGTGACGATCGGCCATCTCGAGCACCGGCGCATGGCGCACGTTGACCTCGTGCTGCCCCAGGCCCCACTCCCCCTTGGAGTTCTCCACCGGCACGCCCGATTCCTTCAGGTGTCGGCGTGCCTCGGCCGTGAACCGCTCCTCGCGCGCGCCCTGCAGCAGGTGGTAATCCTCGAGGTACCACCCCAGCGGCCTGAGATCGCGGTACCCAGCCTCGGAGGCTTCGCGGTAGGTCTCCTCGAACACGTAGTACTCCAGCTCGGACGCAGCCTCGGCCCTCAGACCCAGCTCGGCGGCGTCGGCCAACGCGCGCCTGAGCAGCGATCGCGGCGCCACGTCCACCAGCGCGCCGTCCTGCGTGCCCAGCACGTCGCACATCACCAGGGCGGTGCGCTCGGACCAGCTGGCGCGTCGCAGCGTGTCCGCGTCGGGGCGCAGGAGCACGTCGCCGTACCCGCGCTCCCAGCTCGCGAAGCGGTACCCCTGGACCGGCTCCATCTCCATGTCGGCGGTCAGGAGGTAGTCGCACACGTGCGTGCCGTGCGCCGCCGCGTCCTGCACGAAGTGCTCGGCGTCGAAGCGCTTTCCGAGCAGACGCCCGTAGGGGTCCGCGAATGCCATCACCACCGTCTCCACCTCGCCCGCCTCGACGGCGGCGGCAAGGGTGTCGAGGGTCATCATGCCGCGCGCTTCGCTCATGGTGCCTCCGGGAAGATGGGATCAGTCGGGCGCGGGGCGTGGCGGGCGCCGCCGCTCGAGCAGCCACGCGAACAGGCCGGTTTCCGGGGAGTAGGCGCGGTCCCAGCTGTTGTGGCCAACGCCCTCGTACAGCGTCAGGATCGGCGAGCCGCCGGCGAGCTCGAGCGCACGGATCATGTCGCGCGAGTGACGCACGTCCACCACGGGATCGTCGCTGCCGTGGAAGGCCCATGTCGGGAGGAGCGCGTGCCGGGGCGCGCGCCCAGGATCCGTGAAGCCGCAGATCGGCGCGATCGCCGCGAACCGCTCGGGCATCGTCGCCGCGAGCGACCAAACGCCCTCGCCGCCCATGCTGAGGCCGGTGGCGTAGACCCGGTCGGGATCGATCGGGAAGCGTTCCGCCGCCTCGTCCAGCAGACAGCCGAGGGCGTCGAGCTGCTCGGCCCACCAGCTGTGCGCCGGACACTGCGGGGAGACGATCACGAACGGCAAGTCGTGCCCGGTCTCCACCAGGCGCGGCGGGCCGTAGGAGGCGACGCGCTCGAGGTCGTCGCCGCGCTCGCCTGCGCCGTGCAAGAAGAGCAGCAGCGGCCAGCCGCCCGCCGGCGGGTCTCCCCCCGGAACGAAGGCGAGGTAGTCGAGGGTGACCCGCTTGCTGACGTTGCGATCGAGGTGTTCGGAGCTCTGGCGCATCGGCCTCCCGGGGTCCCGCATCGAGCGGCGGCCGCGCCCCGATGTGCGGCCACGGCCCTGTCGTTCGCCGCCGCGCGTCGGGCGGGGCCGACGGCGGTCGTTCGTCTCGACGCCCCATGCTACCGCCTGCCCGGGCCCCCTCGGCGACGCGCGCCCCCGGCGAGAGTCACCCGAGGTCGATGACGCTGCAGGCGGCGGCGAGCTCGCGCACGTCGCCGGCCGCGATCTTCCCGCCGCCGCCCTTGCGGGCGTTGTCGGAGCCGGCGGCCACCGCTACGCGCAGAGCCTCTTCCGCGGTCCAGCCTTCCTCTTCCGCCCACAGGAAGGCGCCCAGCAGGCAGTCACCCGAACCCACGGGGTTGGCCGCCACCACCTTCGGTGCGTCGACCCGCAAGGATCGGTCGGCGACGAGCGCGGCACCGGCGGGTCCCAGGCTCACGAGCACGCGGACCGCGTAGCGCTCGTGCAGCTGCCGGGCGGCCGTCAGCGGATCGCCGACCGTCACCGAGCCCAACGCCGCGAGGGCGTCGAGCAGCTCCTCGGCGTTGGGCGCAACGAGCTCGGGGCGGCCCGCATCGCGATCCGTCTCGAGGGCCGCAGCGAGCAGGTCTCCGCCCGCGTCGACGGTGACCGGGCCGCGCAGGCTCGCGAGCAGGGCGCGGTAGTCCTCGGCGCTCGTGCCGCCGGGCACGCTGCCGCTCACGACGACCCGGCCCGGGCCGAGGCTGTCGGCCAGGGTGATCCAGGCAGCGGGCGGCACGCGTGGTCCGGCCTCGTTGAGGACGGTGGGGTGGTCCCCGGGGTCCACGACGATGGTGCACTCGCGCGTCTCGCCCGGCACCTCGACGAAGGTGCCGTGGAGCCCCTCGGCGTCCGCGAGCGCACGGAAGCGCGCTCCGTTGTAGCCCGCCAGTGGACCGGCGACGCTGACGGAGCCGCCGAGGGCGACGACCGCCCGCGCGAGGTTCACGCCCTTCCCGCCGGCAGCCTCCCGAACACGCCGTACGCGGTACATGCTCCCAGGTCGGAGCGGGCGATCGAGCCACAGCGTCCGGTCGATCGCGAGGTTGGGCGTGAGCGCCACGATCGGTCGTCGCGGGAGTGTGCGACCGGCCGCTCCCGGGCGGGCGCCGGCGCCGGAGTCAGAGATCGTCGAGCTCGACCGCGAAGCTCAGGTGCCGCGGGTGGTCCGGGTCGAGCCCCTTGGCCACCCCGCGCGCGAGCGCCAGCAGCTGTAGCGGGGGCAGGTACAGCGGCAGGTCCGCGTCGTCCGAGCCCGTCGAGGGCAGGTCCAGGGCGGTCGCGCCGGGCACCAGCCCGTCCACATCGGGACCGATGACGAGCACGCGCCCGCCGTGGCCGGCCATCTCGCGCAGCACGGCCGCTTCGGCCTCGCGCGCGGGTCCTCCGACGAGGCCGACGACGAGCGTCGACGCGTCGACCATGCTCTGCGGGCCGTGACGGAACTCCAGCGTCTGGAAGGCCTCCGCGACGGAGAGAGAGGTCTCCTTCAGCTTGAGGGCTCCCTCCATGGCCAGGCCCCAACGGGCGCCCGTACCGAGGAGCGCGATTGCGTCCACACCCTGGGCGAAGGGGGCGACGGCGTCGCGCGCCTGCTCGACCCAGGCGTCCGCCCGTTGAGGCAGCGACCACAGGGCGCGCAGGGTCGCCTCGTCGCCGACGGCGTGGCTGGCGAGGGCGACGAGCGCGGCGAGGGCCGCCGTGAACGAGCGGGTCTGCACGGTCGAGGTTTCGGCCGCGCCGACGACCTCCACACTCACGTCGCTCGCCTCGGCCATCGGCGTGCCGCGAGCCGTCGTGATGCAGCCGGTCGCGGCGCCGGCGGATCGCGCCTTCCGCAGGGCCCGGAGCGTCTCCGTCGTGGTTCCGGAACGCGACACGGCGAGCGCGAGCAGGCCCTTCCCCAACGGGTAGTCGGCGGGCTGAAGCAGCTGTTCTGCCGCGGGGACGGCGGACGTCGTGAAGCCGCGGCGCGCGAACACGGGGCGCGCCGCGACCCCCAGGTAGTACGACGAACCCGCACCGAGGAGCCGCACCTCGCGCGCTGCCGCCGGCGTGCACAGCTCCCGCCACGCGTCGGCATGGGCCTCGACCGCCTCGAGGGCGGCATCCCATGCACTCCCCTGGCTGTGGATCTCCTGCGACATGTGGCTGCTCATGCAGGTCGCTCCTCTCCTCCGAATGGCGGCAACGTGGGCGCCACGTCGACGTTCAGTCCCGCCTCGGTCAGGCCCGCCCGCTGCGCCCGCGGCAGGCCGGCGTCGGTCACCAGGCGCTCGACTCGCGTCAGGGGCGCGAAGCGCGCGAGCGTGGTGCGCCCCACCTTGGAGTGGTCCGCCACCACCACGGCCCGCTGCGAGACGGCCAGGAAATGCCGCGCCACGGCCGCCTCCGGGTGATCGCGCATGGAGAAGCCGAAATCGGCGGTGACGCCGCTGCACCCGAGGAAGCAGAGGTCCACGCGCACCTCGCGCAGCGCCACGTGCACCATCTCACCGACGAGCTCGTAGGAGTAGGCGTTCAGGGCGCCGCCGATCACGATCACCTTGGTGCGGCCGTGGTTGTAGAGCTCGGTGGCCACGTTGATGGCGTTGGTCACCACGGTCACGGCCTTGCCGCGGAGCCAGCGGGCGAGCTCCGTGCAGGTGGTGCCGCCCGAGAGGCCGATCACCATGCCGGCCTCGACCAGCGTCGCCGCGCGCGCCGCGATCTGCCGCTTGGCCTCGGCCTGTTCTGCCGCCACCCGCGCGAAGTCCTCGAGGTAGTTGATGGGTGAGCGTACCCGCGCGCCACCCCAGGTGCGCTCGACGAGGCCGCGCCGCTCGAGTGCCGCCAGGTCGCGCCGGAGGGTCGCCGTCGAGATCCCGAGATGGGCGGCCAGGTCTGTGCCCCGCACCACCCCTCGCTGCATCACGGTGCGGTGGATGAGACCCTGGCGGGACCGGCTGCTGGTGGACGCGTCGCTCATGGTTCCGCCCCGAGTGTAGACCGGGTCGGCGTCGTTCCGGCGTCCAGCGCTGCGCGAAACGAGCGGCTCCGCTCAGCGGTACCCTCGCCTCCGTCGTGCCCGCGGCTATCGTGGGGCATGTCCGCTACCGACCCCGTAGCGCTTCTGATCCGCGCGCGTGCCGAGGGCGTGGCCGTGGCCGCCGTCAACGCCATCGACCTCGAGACGGCCGAGGCGGTGGTTGCCGGTGCCGAGGCAGCGAACGCCCCTGTGATCCTGCAGATCTCGCAGAACGCCGTGCGATACGCGTCGCTCTCGCGTCTCGCGGCGATCGGCCGGGTCCTTCGAGACGAGGCGGCCGTTCCGGTGGTGTTGCACTTCGATCACGCCGAGGGGGTGGAGGTCGCCGAAGCCGCGCTGCGGGCGGGCTTCGACAGCGTCATGCTCGAGGGCGCCGATCGCGCCTTCGACGAGCACCTGCGCGCGGTGAAGCGCCTTGCGCGGGCCGCGCGCGCTGCCGGTGCAGGCGTCGAGGCCGAGCTCGAGGTGGTGCCGAAGGGGGAGCGCGGCCGCGGCGCGCACGTCCCTCCGGAGCTCCTCGCTCGCTTCGCCGACGACAGCGGCTGCACTTCGCTCGCCGTGGATCTCGGCACGCAGCACAAGCAGCGCGCGACCGGCACCCGACTGGACCTGGAGCGACTCGCGGACGTGACGGCGGCCGTGCGCCTGCCCATCGTGCTGCATGGCGGCTCGGGCGTGTCCGACGACGAGCTGGCCGTCGCCGCGGCGCGCGGCGTCAGCAAGGTCAACCTTGCCACGGCGCTCATGGTGGTCTTCACGCGAGAGGTGCGCGCGCGCCTCGAGGAGCCCGAGGTGGTGGATGCGCGCGCGTACCTCGGACCGGGCAGGGCCGCGATGGCCGATCGCGTGGCTCACTACCTACGGGTCCTGGGCGCGCAGCGCTTGAGGGTCTGAGCGCTCAGGCGCCCATCGGCCCGAGCGCGTCGAGCGACGCGGCCGTCCCCGCCGTCGGCCAGTACTCGAGGCCGATCCAGCCGTCGTAACCCTTGGCCGCGAGCCACGCCAGCACGGCCCGCCAGTCGAGGTCACCGCTGCCGGGCTCGTGACGTCCGGGCGCGTCCGCCAGATGCACGTGGACCACGCGGTCGACGCGGCCGGCGAGGACGCTCGTCGCATCCTCGCCCATGGTGGCGGCGTGGTAGATGTCGAACAGGAGGCCGACCTCGGGCCGGGCGACGGCGTCGACCAGGTCGAGGCCCTCCTGCGTGCTGTCGAGGTAGTAGCCCGGATGGTCGATCCGCGTGTTCAGCGGCTCGAGCGCGAGCCGCACGCCGCTCCCCGCGACCCGGCGGGCGCCGGCGGCGAGCGCCGCCACCAGGGCGTCGCGCTGCTCCGAGCGCGGCACGCCGGGTCGCGCGTTCCCGGCCTGCACGATGAGGCAGGCGGCTCCGAGGCGCCGGGCGACCTGCAGCGAGGCGTCCACGCCGTCGAGCCAGCCCTCCGCCTCGCCAGGGTCTACGAGGCACGCGAGCGGCTCGCACACGAGGCCGGCGAGGCGCGTCCCGGTGTCGTCGAGGGCGCGCTCGAGCGCGCCGATGTCCTTGGTGCTCCAGTGCCAGAACTCGACCGCGGAGAAACCCGCGGCGGCGGCGGCGCGAATGCGTTCGGCCGGATCCTCGATCTCCCCGTAGAGCGCCTCGATGCAGGCTGAGTAGCGCGGGCTCACGGCGGCGCCCGATGCGCGCGGGGCGTGGTCACTCCCAGCTCTCCAGGCTCGAGCGCAGGCGACGGCGGTCGGACTTGGCGTAACGTCGCGCCATGTCGAGCGTCGCGTGGCGCAGGTGGTCCTGCACCTGGCCGAGGTCGCCGGTCTGGCGGTAGAGGCGGGTGCCGGCGGCGTGGCGCAGCGCGTGTACGCCCTTGAAGTCGACCTCGGCGCGCTCGCACACGCGCCGCAGGCGGTGGTAGACGCCGTACTGCGAGCGCAGCTCGAGCACCTCCTCGCGCGCGTCGCCGGCGGCCTTGGCGGCACGCTCGTAGGTCGCCAGCGCGCTTCTCAGCTTCGGCGTCATGCTCACCAGCGCCGTCTTGCCGCCCTTGCCGTCGCGCACCAGCAGCTCCCCGCGGCCCGCGTCCACGTCGGCCCACGTCAAGCGCAGCATCTCGCCGACGCGCAAGCCCCCGTGGGCACCGAGGAGCAGGATCACGCGCTCCTGTTGGTCGCGGGCGGCCGCGAGCAGCTCGATGAGCTCGAAGTCGGTGTACACACGCGTGCCCTGGACATCCTCGGCGCGCGTCGTGGCGCGGCCCATGCGCACGTCCCGGAACGGGTCGGCCGTGGTCGCGCCCGCCCAGGCCAACGCGTCGTACAGGGCGCGGGCTGCGGCCACCTTGAGCTGGACGGTGGCGGGCGCCAGCGGACCGCGTTTCACACGGCGTCCCCGATGCGGTGCGCCGGGCTCTTCGGCCAGCAGCGGTTCGCGATCGCCCGAGCGCAGCCGTTGGACGTAGAGGGTGCCGGCATCGCGCGCGGGGTGGAGGAGGTTCTCGTCGTGCCATAACGTGACGAGATCGCGCACGCCGCGACGGTAGGCGCGCATCGTGTGCGCGCTGGTGGCGACGCCCGCACCGCCGTGCAGCGTGAGGTGCGCCTCGACGAGCTCCCATAGGGCGTCGCCGTCGCGCTCCGCGGCCGCTCGAGCGGCGTAACGCCGTAGCTCGGCGTCGCCGAGCGCCTGCAGGCGCCGGACGCGCTGCAACCTTGTGGCGCCGGAGAGCTCCAGGGAGGTCACGACCCGCGCCTCCCGTGCGTCGTCGGTGGTGGTCGCGTGGCCGCCGCTCGCGGAGGAGCGGGCCGAGTCGGGGCGGTCGCCGTCGTTCATGCACGGCGAGTGTAGCGCCGAGGGCGGCCGAAGCGCTGTGAACGATGCGTTATCAAATCCGCTCGGTGCAGGTCGCGCTCGCCGCCCGCTGCACGCGCCCACCGTCCCGCCGCCTCGACTTCCCGGGCGGACCGCGGCGACCGGTCGCACGTCGCGGTCCCGACGCGCGCGACCGTCACGTCCAGTAAGGTGGGAAGCCTGCGCGCGCCCCGCGGCGCGCCCGCGATCCCGATGAGATCCGCCAGCGACCTCCCCACCGCCTCCCCGACCGGGAACCCCGCCACGCCGCCGGACGTGGCGCGGAGCCGCGTGGTGGAGCGCACCCCGTTCTTCTACGGCTGGGTGGTGCTGATCGCGGGGACCTTCGGGATGATGATGACGACGCCCGGCCAGACGCTCGGGGTGTCGGTGTTCCTGGACCGGATCATCGTCGACCTCGGGGTGTCGCGTTCCCTGGTGTCCGCGCTGTACACCGTCGGCACGCTGACGGGCGCCTTCGCGCTCCCGTTCGTCGGCCGCTTCCTCGACCGCCGCGGTCCTCGCGCGGTCGTGATCGTCGTCGCGGCGCTGTTCGCCCTCGCCTGCGGCTACATGGGTCTGGTGCGCAACGTGGCGATGCTGCTCGTCGGCTTCGTGCTGATCCGCGGACTCGGCCAGGGTTCCCTGAGCCTCGTGAGCCAGCATGTGGTCAACCTCTGGTTCGTGCGCCGGCGCGGGCTCGCCGTCGGGATCACGGGCCTGGGCATGGCCGCCGCCACGGCGCTGTTCCCGACGCTCATCGAGCATCTCATCGACGGCGTGGGTTGGCGCGCCGCCTATGCGCTCCTCGGCGCCCTGGTCGCCGTCACCATCCTGCCGGCCGGGGCCGCGTTCTTCCGCGCCCGACCCGAGCACTTCGGGCTCGAGCCCGACGGCAGGGCCGCCGGAGGCATGCGCCTCGGACCCGCGCCGCGCGAGGTGAACCACAGCGCCGACGCCGCGCGCGCCACCCGGACCTTCTGGCTGTTCGTGAGCGGAGACGTGCTCATCTCCGCCCTGGGCACCGGCCTGGTGTTCCACCACTACGCGATCATGGCCGACGGCGGCCTCGGCCGACTCGCTGCGGCGGCGGTGTTCGTGCCCTTCGGCGCCGTCACCGCGGGCGCAAACCTCACGACCGGCTACCTCATGGACCGCGTGCCGCCGCGCGTGCTGTTGAGCGCCATGCTGCTCGCGCAGGTGGCGGCGCTCGCGCTCGCGGCGGTCGTCCACCCGGGCCTTGCGCTCGTCTACGGCGTCGTGCTGGGCACCATGATGGGCATGAAGGGCAGCATCTCCGGCTCGGTGTACGCGTACTACTTCGGTCGCCGTCACCTCGGCGCCATCAAGGGCTTCGCCTCGACCCTCAGCGTCGCAGGTGCCGCGGCAGGTCCGCTCCTGTTCGCCCTCGGTCGCGCCGCGGCCGGCGCGTACGGGCCGGTGCTGCTGGTCTCCGCCGTTCCGGTCGCGCTGGTGGCATTGGCGGCCCTGTTCCTGCGGCCCTTCCGGCCCGACGGCAGCGTGGCATGACGGGCCCACCACGTGCCAGCGTGATCGTTGCGCACCCGCGCCCGGGTTCGCTCAACCACGCGCTCGCGCACGCCGCCGCGGGCGGCCTCAGGAGTTCGGGGTTCGACGTTCGGCTGCACGACCTGTACGCGGAGGGGTTCCGACCGGCGCTGCAGGCCGACGAGATGGAGAGCACGCTGTTCGACGATGACCTGGCTGCCCGGCACGCGGCCGAGATCGTGCTGGCACAGCGGGTCGTGGTGGTGCATCCGAGCTGGTTCTTCCAGGTCCCTGCGATCCTCAAGGGCTGGGTGGACCGCGTGCTGCGCGAAGGGATCGCCTTCAAGCGCGAGGAAGATGGCGCCATCACCGGCCTCCTGCGTGCCGAGCGCGCCCTGGTCGTCACAACGGCCAACGCCCCGTGGGTCTACGAGGAGGGCGTGCTGGGCGACCCGCTCGGGACCTTCTGGGAACGCTGCGTGTTCGGGCCCGCCGGGGTCGAGCGCGTCGAGCGGCTGGTCCTCACGCCGGTACGCGACAGCTCCTCGGAGCAGCGGGAAGCCTGGCTGCGGCGCGTCTCCCAGGTAGCGGGGGAGCGGGAGCGGCCGGGTCGGACGTAGGCCGCGCTCCTCAGCGGGGCGCCGCTTCGCCGTCAGGGCGCGCTCCGGTTGCTCTTCGCACCCGTCCTGACGTCCCGGTCGGGCGGAGGCGCCCGTCACTCGTAGCGTTTGAACAGCCGCAACGCGTTCCCCTCGGCGGCCACCTCCGCGAGGGCTTCGAGTACGGCTCGGTACGGACTGGTCGCCGCCGGGTCGCCGTTGATCGACGTCACCGTCAGGTGGCGGCGCGGCTGCGCCGCGCGACCGAGCAGATGGGGGAGGAAGCCGAGCAGCTCCGGCAGGTCGGGGTCGTCCGGCGGCGCGTCGATCGGAGAGGTCGGCGCCCGAGCGCCTGGACACGACCAGCAGATCCCGGCCGCGGAAGCCCAGGTGCGTGGTCGGCAGGCGGGGCGGAATGCGCCCGCCGTGCGCGTCGAGCCCGAGGCCGGTCACGGCCGCGGGATCGGCCGCGCACAGCCACAGGGGGCGCGGAGGGGCGGGAGAGCGTAGCGCACGAACGGCATCCGGCGCCGCGAACTGCAGGCCCGACACGCCCTCGAAGAAGTGCCCGCCGCTCACCTCCCCGGCGAGCTCCATCAGGCGCAGCGCACGGAACAGGCGTCCCCAGCGCAGCGGCGGTAGCTCGCGCTCGAGCAGCTCCCGGAAGAGCACCCCGTACCGCTCGAGCACGAGGCGTACCCGCTCCTTGTCGCGTTCGAGCGTGGTGAGCGGATCGGAACCGTCCCGCGGCGGGTCGAGCAGACGCCAGCTCCCGCCGAACGGGCGGCTGCTGCGCCAGCGCGCGAAGGCGGCGCGGCCGCCGCGGCGCAGCGACGCGGTCGCCGCGCGCCCCTCGCCGCTCGGCCGGAAGCCGCTCGAGACGCCCTGGCGCAGCGTCGCGAGGGCGTCGTTCGCCACCACCCCGGCCCACACGCCGCGCCACAGCAGGCGCGTGAGGGCCGCCGTGCCCAGCCCGGCACGGCCGACGAGGGCCTCGAAGGGGTAGCGCCCTAGGGGATCGGGGAACAGCGGCGCGAGCTGCGCACGAAGGGCGGCCGCTGGGTCGCCGTCGTCGGTTGTCGCCTCGACCGCGCCGGGCTCTCGCTCCTCGCCGAGGAGCTCGATCTCGTCGGGCAGGGCGAAGCTCACCGCGCGATCGCCGGCGCCCAGCCACGTCACGCCGGTGTCGTCGGCCAGCGCGTCGAGGTCGCGCGGGTCGTAACCGGGAACGCGCGCGGGCAGCAACTCGCTCTCCCACAGCGCCGCCGCGGCCGCGTAGCCGAGCAGGGGCTCGAGCGCCTCCCCGCAGCTGTCGGCCCGGCCGAGGCGCTGGCGCTCGGCGAGGAACGGTTGCAGCGCCTCCGGCGGCAGGGGCTCGAGCGCCGGCACGCGCTCCCGCCGCAGCATGCGCAGCAGCGCCTGCAGGTTCTCCGCATCGCACACCTCATCGAACGTCCCCGGCCCCGTGATGGCGCCGCGCACCACCGCCCCCGTCTCGGCCAGCGCGTCCAGCACGCCGTCGAGCTCCGCCTCCGACGAGCCCCAGACGGCGCGCACGTGCCCTACCTCGACCGGGCCGTACGCCTGCAGCCAGGCTCCGATCAGGGCCTCGAGGCGCCCGGGCGTATCGGGCGCCCGGCCGAGCACCTCCCGCAACAGGTCCTCGTCCTCGAGCGCGATCACCGAGGCCTGCTCGGACCCGGGCGGCTCGAGCCACGCCAGGGGGCCGTCGAAGGCGTCGCTCGCGTCGAACGGGAGGCGCTCGACCAGGACGCGCCACTCCGCCTCCGGCACGAGCACGCGCTCCTTCACCCAGTCGAAGAGCTCGCGTACGGTCTCCGGCGCGTACCCCGCCGCCAGACGCTGACGCTTCGTTTCGAAGCGTTCCACCAGCTCGCGCGGGATCGCGGGTCGCAGCTCCGGCGAGCGCGCGACCTCGGCGAGCAGCTCCTCGCTGAGACCGGAGCGCTCCCCGTGCACGGATCCCGGCGCGTCGTCCATGTACATGTACGTGTTGGTCTGGCCCCACACGAGCGACGCCGCGAACGGGCTCGCTTCCGTCGTCGAGGCGTGTGACACGAGGATCTCGCCTGCCGCCAGCTCGCGCAGGCGCTCGCGCAACGCGCCCAGGTCGAAGGCGTCTTGTAGGCACGTTCGCCACGCTTCGAGCAGGATCGGGAAGTCCGGCATCTCCCACACCGCGCTGAGCAGCTTCTGCGCGCGCAGACGCGTGACCCACAGTGGCAGACGCTGTCGTGGGCCGGAACGCGTGACCAGCAGCGCGCGTCCCGCCGCCTCCCGGAAGCGGGCGCCGAAGAAGCCGGTGCGCTCGAGACCCGCGTGCAGGAGCTCGTCGAGAGCGTCCTCGCGGACGAGCTCCAACAGCGCCGCCGGGTCCTCGTCGGCGGCCAGCAGCACTCCGACGGCGTTGTTGTCTGGCACGACCTCGAGGCGGTGCCCGTGCTCCAGTTCCCAGGCTGCCGCCAACGCCAGTGCGTAGGGCCGGTTGACGCGCCCGCCCCACTGGGTGTGCAGGACGACCTGGAGCGCCTCCCCCTCGCCCCAGCCGGCCTCGACGCGTTCCACCAGCAGGTGGTGGCGGTGAGGCAGAGGCGTCCTTGTGGCGGTGCGCTGCCGCGCCAGGTGCTCGACGATCGCTCGGGCCGTGGCCGCGTCCACGGGCGCCGCGGAGCGCAGGGTGGCGGTGGCCCCGTCCGCGTCGCCCTCGTCGAGCCAGCCATCGGCACGCTCCAGGAAGGTGCCCACCAGCTCGGCGTAGTGCGTGTCGCGATCGAGCGACTCGCCCCTCCAGAAGGGGGCGCCGGCCGCGCCGGGCGCCGGCAGCACCAGCACGTCGTTGTGGGTGATCGAGGCGACCCTCCAGGTCTGGCTTCCCAAGGTGAACGTGTCGCCGATCTTGGCCTCCCACACGAACTCCTCGTCCAGCTCGCCGATACGTGCGCGGCTGTCGGCGTGGCGCAGCTGGTAATAGCCGCGGTTCGGGATGGTTCCGCCTGAGCCGTAGAGCACCTGCAGTGCGCCCCGGCGCGCCTCCACGGTGTGCTCGAGCCGGTCGATCGAGAGGCGCGGTTGCAGCTCGCGCAGCCGGGTGTCCTCGAAGCGGCCGCCGAGCATCTCCAGCACCAGATCGAACTCGCCTCGCGGGAGCTCGTGGTACGGCCAGCTCTCTCGCACGGCCGCGTACAGCTCGTCGATGTCCCACGAGCGCAGACCGGTCATCGAGACCAGCACCTGCGCCAGGACGTCGAGGGCACCCCGAACCGGCCGGACCTCTTCGATGTCGCCCGCGGCGACCGCGCTCGCGAGGACCACGGCGGCCACGGCGTCCTGGGAGAAGGTGGCGATCACGACGCCGCGGCTGGTGGCACCCACGCGGTGCCCCGCCCGGCCGAGGCGCTGGAGGGTGGCAGAGACCGACGGGGGGGCCTGCACCATGACCACCTGCTCCACGGCGCCGACATCGATGCCGAGCTCGAGACTGGCCGTCGCCACGATCGCCCGCAGCTCGCCCGCCTTCAGCCGGCGCTCGACCTCGAGTCGGAGCTCGCGCGACAGCGCGCCGTGGTGGGCGTACGCGAGAGGCTCGCGCTCCCCCTCGTTGAGCATCAGCGTCAGGCGCTCGGTGAGCGCGCGGTTGTTGCAGAACACGAGCGTCGAGCGCGCGCCCTCGAGGCGTCGCCTGAGGTCGCGCACGACGGCCGGCCAGATCGAGCCCTCGACGGGATCGTCGGGTAGGCGCTCCGGGAACGCGACGCTCAGGTCGATCGCGCGCGGCGCCGAGGCCTCGATGATGCGCACGGGCCGCGCCTCGTAGCGCGCCGCGTCGCCTTCGCCGTCCCTCCGGTATCCGCCGACGAACGCGGCCACCCGCTCGAGCGGCCGCACCGTGGCCGACAACGCCACGCGCTGGACCTCTCCCGACAGCGACGTGAGGCGCTCCACCGCGGTGATGAGGTGCGTGCCGCGTTTGCTCTCGGCCACCGCATGGATCTCGTCGAGGATGACCGTCCGGAGCTCGCGCAGCAGTCCCTCGCCGCCGCGACTGGAGAGCAGGAGGTTGAGGCTCTCCGGCGTCGTGATGAGGATCTCGGGAGGTCGCCTGAGCATGCGGCGGCGCTCGCGCTGCGGGGTGTCGCCGCTTCGCGTGAGCACGCCGATCTCGGGGAACGGCTCGCCCGCCGCCTCGAAGGTGCGCCGCAGCCCCGCGAGCGGGGCCAACAGGTTGCGGCGGATGTCGTTGTTGAGCGCGCGCAGCGGCGAGACGTAGAGCACGCTCGTGGAGCCCGTCTCCCACGCGCCGGTGACGAGGCGGTCGAGGGCGAACAGGAACGCCGTGAGGGTCTTCCCGCTTCCGGTTGGGGCCGTGATGAGGGCATGGTCGCCGTTCGCGACGACGGGCCACGCCGCGCGCTGCACCGCGGTGGGCTCGCCGACCTCGTGGGTGAACCAGTGGCGCACCAGGGGGTGGAACGGGTCCAGCGAGGAGCTCACGCCCCGAGTCTAGCCCCGCCGCGGCCGCGGTTCGCGGGCGCGCGGGCTCGCGTGCGGAAGGGCGAACTTCCACGGGGCGCGCGAGCGGCGGGGCCTACAATGAGACGTGTACCGGGTCGAGAGCGCGGACGGTTGCGCGGCGCCCGCGGCCGGTCTGGCTCCGCGAGGCGGGCGCCTTCCGCTGCGCGCCGGAAGGGGACCGTGATGCGCGCGCTGCCGGACGTGCTGCGCGGATGGCTCGCATGGCTCGCGGTAGCCGTGGTGTACGGCGTTCTGGTGGCGAGCGCGGCGGGGGACGCGTACAGCGCACCGTTGCTGGTGGTTCTGGCGGCAGGGGCAGCCGCGCTGGCGGGGCCGACGATCGGCGCGACCGCCACGCTCGCCCTGCTTGCGGCGCAGGCGCTCGGTGGGGAAGGGCGCTGGCCACTGGTGTACCTGGCTGCCGTGGCCACCGCGTCCGTCGCGTCGACGGCGTTGGTGAGGGCGCGCCTGTCGCAGGCTCGGGCGCGGTCGGCGGCCTCGGTGCGGCTGCTGTCGGCGTTGGTCGCGTCGCTGCGGGCGGTGACCATGGGTCCGGGCGACCAGGACGTCAACGCGACCCTCCCCGGCCTGCTCGGCCGCGACGGCGACACCGACCTGCGGGTGTGGCGCACCACGCTCGGCGCGCCCGAGGTGGTGGCCGGTGTGGGGGGCGATGAGGACGACGACGGCCTGGCCGCGGCCGCCGTCTTACGGGTGCTCGAGGGCAAGACCCCGGTGTTCGAGGTCCACGCTACGCGCCGGGGGCCGCGCTACCTCGTGGGCCTGCCCGTCCTCGAACGCGGCGACGTGGCGTCGGTGATCACGGCGCTGCGCGGCGTGCCGTTCGCCGCGGCCGAACGGGCCGCCGCCGCCGACTTCGCCGAGGCGGTCGGCAACGTGTTGGCGACGATGCACGAACGGCGTGAAGGCGAGCTGGTGCTGGAGTACATCGGCGCGGTCGGTGACCGCCTCGACGCGCGTCACGCCGCCCGCATGGCGGTCGACGTCCTGGCCCGCGAGATCGGCGTCACCTGTGCCTGCCTTCTGCGCTACGACGGCGGCGTGTTCCGCTCCTTCACGCGCACCGGTACCGTACCCGACGCCATGGCCCGACGGCTCGACGAAGGGGTGCCGTTCGCGCAGGGGGTGGTGTGGGAGGTCTACGCCGACGGGCAGTCGCGCTTCCTCGAGGACTACGCCGCGTACCCGCGAGCGAGCGCCCTGCTGGAGGGTTTCGGCATACGGTCGCTGGCGATGATGCCCGTGTCGGGCGGACCCCGCAGTCATTACCTGTTGGCCCTGTACAGGACGGAACCGATGCCGTGGCGCCAACGCGAACGCGCGTTGTTGACGAGCTTCGCGACGGTCTTGAGGGGATTCGTGGCGCAGGCGGAGGCGGATTCGCGCCTCGCGACCATGTTGCGGCTCGAGCGGGAGCTGCTCGCGCAACCCGTCGATGCCATGTACAGCCGCCTGCTCGCGTCCGCGGTGGAGCTGGTCGCCGGCGCGGAGGCCGGCAGCCTGCTGGTGCGCGGTGCGGACGGCAGGTTCGGTTACGCGGCGCTCGCGGGCTACGACGCGCCGCGATTCGAGGGGTTGCGTTACGACGACGCGGCCATGCAGACCTGGTACGGCGACGACCGCGCTGCCTGGGCGCGCGGAGAACCCCGCATCCTGCGGTCCAATGCCGAGCGCACGGTGGGGGACGTGAGCGCCCTCACGGCGCCTCGCGACCTGCTCCGAGGGGCGGGGCGGATCGACGAGATCGTCGCCAACCTGTGCCTTCCCGTCCGGTTCCAGGGCAAGGTGCTCGCGGTGCTCAACCTAGACGCCCTGCACGACCCGGACGCCTTCGTCGGGGACGCCACGGAGGCGGCCATCGCGTACGTCCCCCTCATCGGCTTCCTGCTCCACGAAGCCTCCGTGCGCCAGCGGCTCGACGACGCCGCGCGAACCGACGCGCTCACCGGGCTGCACAATCGGCGTGCATTCGATGAGCGCGTGGGCGACGAGCTCGTGCGTAGCGCCCGCTACGGTATGCCGATGGCGCTGCTGGTGATGGACCTTACGGGTTTCAAGGCGATCAACGATCGTTACGGCCACGCGGTGGGAGACGCGGCGCTGTGCCGCGTGGCCCAGGCGCTGCGCTCGGCGGCGCGCGCCTCGGATGGCGTCTACCGCTGGGGCGGAGACGAGTTCGCGGCGATCCTCGCGCGCGCCGATCCGCACGCCGCGCACGCGGCCGCGGAGCGTTTCGCCGCCGCGGTCGCAGACGTGAGCGTCGAAGGCGTGCGCCTCGGCGTCAACATAGGGGCGGCGTCGAGCCCCACCGACGGTTCGGATCTCGACACGCTCCTGCGGGTTGCCGACGAGCGGATGTACGCGGCGAAGGCGACCGGGGTCCCGGTGGTCGAGCCGAAGGCCTGATGACGCCCCCACGCCGGCCAGGGGCGCGGCTACGCGCACCAGGAGCGTAGGACGCGCGTGACCTGAAGCATGCCGGCACTATCGCCGGCGCAGTAGCGCTCGAGGGCCGCCGCATCCCTCGTGGGATCGTCGCTGTCGCCGCTGCGCAGACGGCGCCAGAGCCACTGCGCCTCCACGCCGTTCGCCACCGGGACGGCACCGGGTTCGGCGGCGTCGCGCCCGCCGCCCGCCGCCCCGGGACGCGCGATCACGTCCACCACACGCGACAGCCGCAGCTCGTTTCGCAGGGCGTAGTGATGAACGTGGTCGCGCACGACGCGCAGCAGGTCCCAGGTTCGGGCCGCCGCCGCGCGCAACGTGGCGCCGCGGTCGGGCACGGCGCGCGCCAGGTCCTCGAGCAGGCGCCTCTCGGCGCCGGCATCGAACACCACCACCGACCCACCCGCCGCCACGATCGGTGCCAGCGTCGTCGCGAGCGAGCGTGCGAGCGCGGGCCGGGGATCGCCGTCGCGCCGGTGCAGGTGGCCGTCGTGGCGTACCGATCCAGCGACGTCGACGTGACAGCTGTACTGGAACGCGAGAGGTTCGAACGGCCGCATGCCGTCGACGAGCGGCACGGTCGGGGTCGCGAACTCGAGGTCGAGGTAAGCGAGGGGAACGCGCAGGTTGGCGAGGGCGCCTCGCAAGCCGGCCACGTCGATGCTCACGCGCTCCCTGCGCGCCAGGTCGAGCGCGGAGCGCCCCGCCGTGCCGACGAGCGTGGAGCCCTCGGGAACGTCGTCGATGCGCAGGAAGCCGGCCCCGCGGAGGATCTCGCGCTCGGCTCCCGAGAGCCGCGCGACGTGGTAGATGGTGCGTTCACCGTACGGGGCCCAGCAGCGTGATTGGTATGGGCACGGTTCCGGCGCTCGGCAGTGCGGGCCGATGTCTACCGCGGGCGCCTCGCTCACGGCGGAGAGGTACGCGTCGAGCAGATCCGGCACGCGCCGGCGCTTGTCGAGGCACGCGGCGCTCACGTCATGAATGACGAGGTCGGGGGCGCCGGCTCGGGCCGGCACGCTGGCGTCGACGTGCACCACGCACGCCCCGGCCACGGGCGTGCCGGAGCCGGCCGCGGCCTCCGCCGCGAGCGCCAACGCCAGCACATGCCGGCGTCGAGGTCGCGCACCGGCCGTGACGTGCACCAGGCGAACCCCGGCCGGCGTAGGCATGACCGCATCGACGGCCGCCCGCAGCGTCCTGGACGCGAACGCGGCGCCGTGGACGACGCCGCGGCGCTGCGCGAGCGAGCGACGGGTGGCCTCGACGGGATCGGCCGAACCGGCGCAGGACGGACCGGGATGGCGCGCGGCGAACAGCGCCCTCACCTCGTTGCGTTGATGAGCGATCAGCAGTGCCAACGCCGTGGGGAGCGGGCCTCCCTGCCTGTGGTGGAGGTGCGCGAACAGCCCGCAGCGATCGGCCTGCAAGACGAGGGAGGTGTCGACGGGAAGGCCGGACGTCGCGGGTGTGTGGCGCTCCGCCTTCAGCGGTCGCCGTCGCGCTGTCTGCGCGCGTACCAGAGCAACCCGGCGCCGATCGCCAGCAGCAGCACGAACCACGAGGGGCGGCGCGCGAGGAGCATGACGAACGCGAGCACGATGGCTCCGGCACCGAGGGAGGAGGGCCGAAAGCGCACGCCCGCTCAGTCCCCCGGGAGATACGCCACGGCGTCGATCTCGACGGCCGCCCCGAGCGCGAGGTCGGCTCTCCCCACCGTGATCCGGGCCGGCGGATCGTCGCCCACGGCATCGAGGTAGGCACGGTTCATGGCCCCGGAATCCTGCATGTCGGCGAGGAACACGTTCACCTTCACGAGCGCAGAGAGGTCCGCGCCGCAGGCGCCGAGGATGGTAGCGATGTTGGCCATCGCCTGGCGCGTCTGTTCGGCCGCGCCCCCGTCGACGAGTTGCAGATCGGGCCCGGCGGTACCCAGCGTGCCGGACACGTAGACCGTGTGGCCCGCAATCACGGCGTGGCAGAAGGAAGGGAGCCGCGCGAGTTCGGGGACGACGACCTTGCGAACGCTCATGGCTCCACTGTATCAGCGTGCGCAGCGGGCTCCGCCCGGCCCGGTCCCGAGCGCCGCGCGGCGGCATCGCGCCCGCGTCCCGCCGCGTCGACCGTAGCGGGGCGCGCGCCGCCGGCATCGGACGCCGGCGGGGATGGGGCCGTGCGCCGAACGCCCCGCTGCCGCCTGAGAGGCCGTACGGACGGCCTTCGACACCTGCGCACACGGAGCCTCGCTCTAGTCCGCCCGCTGGGCACCGCCATCACGCGCGCCTCACGAACCGACCCGCGGACCCTATCTGCCGCCCGGCGAGGACGCCGGCGTCCGCCTCCGCCGGCCCCGGCGGGAGCGCCTCCTGTACATCCGTCACCGACAGTTCCCGCCGGTTGCTCCACGCTGGAGTACGTCGGGGACCTCGTGTCGACCGCCAGCATCCCGTCTCCACCGTCCTTCGACGGCGCGGGGCCAAGGCGGCGTCGGGCACGGGCGGACGGAGGGGATGGGCCGCATGGACCTTCATGGCAGGGCGCTCGCGCGAACGGTGGCGCTGCTGTGCTGTGTCGCGGTCCTCGCGGCGCTGGCCGCCTGCGGACCTTCGGGCACCAACGGGTCGCCGGTGGCGTCGCTCGCCAACGGCGAGGAGTACCACATCGATATCGCATTCGCGGACGACGGGACCTTCACGGCCGAGGAGCGCGCGGCTTTCAGCGATGCCGCCGCCCGCTGGTCCGAGGTCATCGTTGGTGACGTGCCGGACGTGACGCTGCCCGCTCTTCCCGCCAACAGCTGCGGCTACGGCGAGCCCGCCCTCGCCTCCACCCGCGTCGACGACCTCCTGATCCGTGCCCAGGAGCGCGACATCGACGGCGTCGGTGGACTCGTGGCCTACGCCGGCATCTGTCTGTGGCGCAACGGCTCGAAGCTGCCCGCCTACGGCGTGATGGTGCTCGATAGCGCGGACGTCGCTTCGCTCGAGGACAAGGGGCTGCTGTACGACACGATCCTGCACGAGATGGGCCACGTGCTGGGCATCGGGACGTTGTGGAGCACCTTCGGCCTGTTGTCGTGGCAGCCCAGCGCCAACGCCTGCGCGCAGGCCGACTTCACCCGAGAACCGAGCTTCACGGGGGCTGGCGCGGAGCAGGTCTGGAGTTCGCTGGGCGGTGCGGGTGGCGTGCCGGTCGAGAACGTGGGCGGCTCGGGCACCCGCTGCGGACACTGGTCCGAGAACGCGCTCGATTCCGAGCTCATGACCGGTTGGCTGGAGGCGGGCAGGGCGATGCCGCTCTCGGCCCTGACCGTCGCGTCGCTGCAGGACCTCGGGTACCAGGTGTCGTTCGCGGCGGCAGATCCCTTCACCCCGCCGAGCTGCGCGGGCTCCTGCGTGCGCGCGGCGGCGACGGGCGTCGCGCTGGACGAGGTCTTGCGTCCACCCCCCAGCGACCTGGCACCGCTCGAGCCCACCTTCTGAACGCGAACGACCGCTCCCAAGCGCCCGGGCGGCCGCGATCCGCACCCTCGGTCGGCTGAACGCGTCCACGCTGTAGGCTCAGGCGGGCCGGCGCCCGGCGCCGGCCGGGACGGAGCCGTCATGGACTTCACCGGGAAGCGCGTGGTCGTCACGGGTGGCAGCCGAGGGATCGGGCGCGCGGTCGCGCAGGGGTTCGCGCGCCGCGGCGCGCGTGTAGCGGTGCTTCACCGGTCCAACATCGACGCGGCGCGAGCCACGTTGGCCTCGCTCGAGAGCGGACCGCATACGTCGGTCGCCGGCGATCTCTCGGACGCGGCGGAGGCCGAGCGGATGCTCGGCCGCGCCGCCGACGAGCTCGGCGGCCTCGACGTGCTCGTGAACAACGCGGGGATCGGGCGCGCCCACCGCGTGGACCAGGTGGGGTACGAGGCGTGGCAGGACGCCTGGAGCGACATCCTCGCCACCAACCTCGTCGCTCCCGCGAACCTGTGCTACCTCGCTGCCCGCCGCATGATGGGTGCCGGCGGCGGGCGCATCGTGAACGTCTCGTCGCGCGGCGCGTTCCGCGGCGAGCCGGAGCAGCCCGCCTACGGTGCCAGCAAGGCCGCGCTCAATGCCCTGAGCCAGTCGCTCGCACAGCACCTCGCGCCGTACGGGATCTTCGTGGGCGTCGTAGCGCCTGGTTTCGTGGAGACGGACATGGCCGCCGAGAGGCTGCGGGGCGAGGCGGGGGACGCGATCCGTGCCCAGAGCCCGCTCGGGCGCGTCGCCCGGCCCGAGGAGGTCGCCTACGCGGTGCTGTTCCTCGCGTCCGAGGGCGCGGCGTTCGCCACGGGCGCGATCCTCGACGTGAACGGCGCCTCGTACCTCAGGAGCTGACCCGCGTGTCGGCGCGCCTCAGCGCCGTTCGCCGACCCGGTCCTTGAGGCTCTTGCCGGCCTTGAAGGCGGGATAGTGGCTTGCCGGGATCCGGATGCGCTCGGTCGTGCCGGGTCGAACACCGGTCCGCTCGCGGCGCTGTCGCACCTCGAAGGAGCCGAAGCCCGTGAGGGTGACGCGCTCCCCGCGCCCGATGTGGCTCGCCATGGCATCGAGGAGCGCGTCCATCGTCTGCTTGACGCTCTTCTTCGAGAGCCCGGTTTCGGACGCGACCATCTCCACGAGATCCGCCTTGCTGATGGTCTTGCTCTTCGCCATGGCTGGCTCCTTTCGGGGGATTCCCGGTGGGAGTATAGCGCGCGGCGCGCGGCGGCGAGCGGGGCTGGCCACGGCGAGCGCGGCGTCCCGGCTCCCTCGCACCGTCGACATCGCCCACCCGGACGCCCCCGCAGGTTCTCGCGGGACGGTCGCTCGGGAACGACGGGCGCGCGCCCTCACCCGCCGGCGGCGAGCGCTTCCAGCCAGTCGAACCGTTCGAGGGATGCTCGCTCGTCGGGCAGGGCCGCCACGAGGGCGTCCAGCATCGCCTGGTCGACGAGGCCGTGAGCCTGGACGCACCAGTCCCACAGCTCCCCCTCGACCGTCTCGTCGGTGACCTCGGTGATGAGCGTGAGCATCGGACGTAGCTCGTTGGGCCCAGGTTCGTCCGGCGGCCGCACGACGAGCCAGAACGGCAGGCCGCGCTCGAACACGAAGGGGGTGGCTCCCGCCGGCCGATAGCGGTGGCTGCGCGCCACCTGCGCGCGCGTGTGCCCGGCGAGGCGGGTCGCGCCGGCGAGCGCCGCAGCCACGCCCGCGGCGAGATGCTCGAGCGCCTCCCGGGCGACGACCGACTCGGCGTGCCGCGCCTGCAGGATGGTGAGCTGCCCGGTCGGGAGCGACCAGTCCTCGAAGCCCGTAGGCAGGTAGCCGGTCTCGGGCCGGACCCACTCGTGCGCGGGGTAGCCGTGGTTGTTGAGGTGCACGACCGGGTCCCAGCGCCGGCGCGCCTCCGCGTGCAGCGCGTGTTCGGGCAGGGAGCGCCCGCGCACCCGCGCGGCGGGACCGATGTCCGCACCGAACGCGGTGTAGCGGGCGGCGTGGTGCATGTGGTTGGGCGCTATGCTTCGCAGGGCCGCGTGCAGGCGCGCCCCGTCTGGGTTCTCGAGGGGGTGCGCGACGAGCGAGATCCTTCGGTGCGCTCCGGTAGCCGCACACAGGCGCTCGAGCCAGCCCAGCACCGCGTGCGTGCTGGTGGGCTCGTTGGCGTGCTGGCGGGCCGACACGAGCACCGCCGGGAGCCAGGCGGTACGGCGGCCCCGGTCGTGGGACGGCGGAGCGAGTTCCAGGACGGTCAACGGCAGTCCGAGCCCGCTCTCTGCCGGCGTTCGCACGCTCAGATCGTGGTGCGTCCGGGCCAGGTCGAGCGCACGCGCGCGCGCTTCCCAGGGGTGGAGCGGCCGGTGGGGGAGAGGGGACGATGGTGGCGGGTCCGTCGCGGGGCGGGGCGCCGCCGCGCGCTCCACGACGTGCTCGTCGGTGCCGGTGAGCAAGACGACGTCGAGCGTGGGCGGTAGGGGGGAGCCATCGGCGCGCGCCGGACCGCCCGGTGTTCGCCACCGGCTGGCGCGCGCGGACCAGGCGAGCCGCTCGTGCGCCTCGCGCGCGCCCGTGCCCGCGAGCTCGAGGCTCACGCGGTCCGGGACCGGCCCGCTGCCGGCGAGCTCGACGGCTCGCACCGCGGGCCTCAACGCCGCGAGCTCGTGGAGCGTCCCGCCCTCGTCCTCGACGGCGCAACGCTCGCTGCCCCATGCGCGGGCCACGACCCGCGCCACGCCATCGCGGCGGGGGCGCGCGTGAACGAACGGGAGGATCCTTCCAGGCGCCAGCGCTCGCCGCGCAACGCCGGGATGTCGCGCCGCGAACGCCTCCAGGAAGCCGAAGGTGACCTCCTCGTGGAGTCCTTCGGTGACGCTGTCCGTCTCGTGGTCGAGCGGCCAGCGGTCGTCGGGCTCGCTGAGGCGCGCGACGACGGCGACCTCGTGGAGGAACGGCGGCCCCGCCTCGTCGGCGGCTTCGCACATGTCGCTCAGGGGCCCGCGCACGAACCATGTCCATAGCGCGCCACGGTCGGTGGGGACGTGCCGCTCCGCGGCGGTTCGGGTGCCGGTCGGGCCGCCCCGGACCGCCCGCACGGCAGCGGTCGTCGCAAGCGCGTCGGGGGCGCCGGGTCGCGGCGACGGCGCCACCGGCGGCGCGAGCGTCTCCCGTGACAGCTCGTTGCCGCGGGCGTCGCGCACCACGGCGTGGTAGAGGACGTCGCGGGAGACCTCGGCGAGCGTGATGCGCACCCCGAGCCGGGGGCGGAGCTGCGCGAGCAGCTCGATCGCGGGGTGGAGCTCGCGCAACCAGCGATCCGGCGCTCCCGTCGCCGGGTCCTGCCGGGAGCACAGCACCTCGAGCTCGGCCGCGGTCGCCGGCAGCGACGGCGCGATCTCTTCGAGCAGCCAGTGGAGGGCGGGCTTGTACGCGTTGCGGACGCGTGCCATGCCGATCACGAGGCCGCCGGCGGCCGCCGTGGCGGCCAATCGGCCGGCAAGCTGCAGGCGGGTCGCGTGGTCCTCGGAAGCGTACGCCTCGAGGTCCCATGTGCCGCCGCGGCCGGCCAGCTCCCGCGTCAGTTCGGTGACGGCCTCGTCCAGGAGGTCGCCCTCCCATGGCAGGGTGGTCTCCCAGACGCGTCTGGTACCGTCGCGCGCCGAGTTCACCACCGGCAGGCGCAGTGCGAGGGGCGCTGCCGCTCCTGGGTAGGGGAGGTGGACGCGCCGCGCTCGCCCGCCGAGGCGCGTGGCGGCCACGGCGGCCGCGGCGAGCCTCCCCGCGCGCGTCTCGAGCGCGAGGAAGCGCTCCACCTCGGACTCGAGATCCTCGATGCGGCGGCCGTCGGGCAGCTTCGGGAACGTGCGCGCCGCGTAGCGCGCCCCGGCCGCGATGGCCTCGTCGCCGCCGGCCGCCAGTTCGAGCCCGCCGCCCACGGCTCGCATTCGCCAACGCCCGGGCGGGAGCGCCGGATCGTGCGCAGCGCGAAGGCCGGCCCGCTGGGGGGGCACGCTCGGGTCGAGCGGCGCGCCTGGACCGCTGCACGCCAGGCGGGCGGCGAGCTCGGCCGCGGCCGGGTGGCCCGCGGTGGTCGAGAAGGTGCGGGCGCGCGCGGCCGAGCGGAGCGCGTCGACCAGCGAGGTGCCGCCGCGCGAGGGCGCGGCGGCGTCTTCGAGGGCGCCCGGTGCCACCGGGCTCTCGGCGGCGAGCGCGCCGGCGCCGGGGTCCGTGGCGCCGAGATGCCGCGCGAGCCGTTGCGCGGCACGGATCAACGCGGCGGGGGTCGCCGCATCGAGCGTGAGGCCGTCGCCGTCCACGCGGAGACCGCCGAGGACGACGCGCGTGGGCGCCGAACCGCCCAGGCGTAGCGTGGGACGGCCGGTCACGACGGTGCGGGCGTCGACGTCGAGTGCCAGCGACCGGGCGCCGAGGTGGCCGAAGAGCGCGGCGGCGCCGAGGACCGCCGCGTCGATCCAGGCGGAGCGCTGGGCCGACGCGGAAGCGTCGGCCGGAACGCCGGCCCAGAGCCAGCCGCGAAGCCGGTCCACTAGGCCGTCGCCGTCGTCGTCGCGCAGCAGCAGGGCGCGAAGTTCGCTCGGATCGACGGTCACGTGCGCAGCCTCGGGTCCATCGCGTCGCGCAACCAGTCGCCCAGGAGGTTGAAGCCGAGCACCGTGACGGTGATGGCGAGCCCAGGGAAGGTGGTCACCCACCAGGCGCGCTCGATGTAGTTGCGCCCGTCGGCCAGCATCCCTCCCCACGACGGGATGGTCGGGTCGACGCCGAGTCCGAGGAAGGTGAGCCCGGCTTCCAGCAGGATGTTGTTGGCGATGCCGAGCGTCGCCAGGACCGTCACCGGGGTGAGCGCGTTCAGCAAGATATGGCGCACGATGATGCGCGCGTCGCCCGCGCCGAGGCTGCCGGCGGCGCGGACGAAATCGGTCTCGCGCAGGGCGAGGACCTGTCCCCGCACGATGCGCGCGTACTGCACCCACTGCGCGAAGGCCATGACCAGCACGAGCTTCCACAGGCCCGGTCCGATCACGGCGATGACGGTGATGGCCAGCAGGATGAAGGGGAAGGCGAGCTGGATGTCGGCGAGTCGCATGAGCACCGTGTCGAGAAGGCCACCGAAGTAGCCCGCCACGAGGCCGACGACCGTCCCGAAGGTGAACGCGAGGGCGACCGATACCACGCCCACGAACAACGAGATGCGCGCTCCGAAGAGGATGCGCGAGAGGATGTCGCGTCCGATGGCGTCCGCGCCCAGGAGATGGAGGGATTGGAAGGGTGGCGCGAGCCGCGCGCGCAGGTCGGCGGTGCCCGGATCGGCCGGCGCGATCTGGGCGGCGAACACCGCGGCGCCCGCGATGGCGAGCACGATGAGCGCCCCGAGCACGAAGCTCGGGTCGCGCAGCGCCCGCTTCACGCTCGGCCCGTCACGCGTACCGGATGCGCGGGTCGAGGAGCGCGTAACTCAGATCGACGAGCAGGTTGATGGCGGCGATGAACACGGCGAGCACGGTGATGGTCCCTTGCAGCATCGGGTAGTCGCGGAAGGAGATGGCGTTGAGGGCCAGGGTGCCGAGGCCGGGCCAGGCGAAGACCTGCTCGACGATGACCACGCCGCCCATCAGCGCGCCGAGCTGGAGCCCGACGAAGGTGATGACGGGGATGAGCGCCGTACGCAGGGCGTGGCGGTACACGACCCGCTGCTCCCGTATGCCCTTCGCGCGCGCCGTCACCACGTACTGCTCGCCGAGCACGTCGAGCAGTGACGAGCGCACGAGGCGGGTGGTGGAGCTGGCGAGGATGAGGCCGAGGGTGAGGCTGGGGAGGATCAGGCTGGCGGGGCCCTCGTAGCCCGACGGCGGTAGCCACCGCAGACGCACGCCGAAGACCAGGATGAGCATGATGCCCAGCCAGAAGTTCGGGAACGACAGGCCGAGCAGGCTCACGACGCGCACGGTGAGGTCCGACGCGCTGCCGCGGCGCCGGGCGGCCAGCACGCCCAGCGGCAAGGCGAGCGCCAGCGAGATCAGCAGGGAGGCGAAGGCGAGGGCGAGGGTGGCGGGGAAGCGCTGCGCGACGGCGTGCGCCACCGGGCCGCCGCTCCGGAAGGAGGTGCCGAGGTCGCCCCGCACGACCCCGGCCACGAAACCCACGTACTGCCGCACGAACGGCCTGTCCGTGCCGAGCTTCCGGCGGATCGTCGCCAGCTGCTCTGCCGTCGGGGCGCTGGAACCCTGGAACATGGCGACCGCGGGGTCGCCGCTCAGGCGGATGGTGAAGGAGACGAACAGCGTGATGCCGACGAGGACGAAGATCGACTGGAACAGCCGGCGCAGCAGGTAGGTGAGCATCGCGTTCGCCTCGGGGATCGGGCGCTAGTTGGTGACGGACACGCCCGTGAGGTCGTGACGGTCGTCGGCCGGTGGCGTGAAGTTCTGGACGCGGTCGGCGACGCCCCAGAGGTTCTTCGACTGGTACAGCGGGATGTCGATGAGGTCGTCGTGCTCGATCTGGGCGATCTTCTGGAGGATGGTGGCGCGCTGGTCCTGGTCGTAGGTGGCTCGCTCCTGCTGCAACAGGTCGTCGAGCGTGGCGTTGGAGTAGCAGGGGTTCCAGAACTCCTTGGTGTGGTACAGCAGGTACGCCGTGTTGTCGAAGTCGAGGGTCCAGCCGCCCCAACCGGAGTAGTACAGGTTCCCGACACGGTTGTTGGGGACCATGTCGTTGTAGTAGGTGTTGGTCTCGTGGGTCACGAGGTTCGGCTTCAGCCCGACGGCCTCGAGCTCGGAAGCGATGGCTTGCGCGACCTCCTTGAAGATCGCGTCGGTGCCGATGAAGTCCATCTGGATGGGCGTTCCGGCCGCCACGCCCGCGTCCTGGAGCATGCTCTTGGCGAGCTCCGGGTCGTAGGCGTAAGCCTGGAGGTCCGGATCGAAACCGAGCGACATGGAGGACTGGAAGCTGGCGATCGCGGTGCCGTACCCCTGCAGGATCGCGTCGATGATCCCCTGCCGGTCCACGGCGTGTGCGATCGCCTCGCGCACGTCACGGTCGTCCGTCGGGGCCTCGCAGACGTTGAACCGCAGGGCGTTCACGGTGGGGCTGCCGACCGGCTGGATGCTGACCCCCTTGGTGTTCGACACGCTGTCCGCCAGGCTGATGGGCACGCCCTGGACGATGTCGACGCGGCCGGCCTGCAGCTCGGCCACGCGCGTCGCCGGCTCCGAGATGAAGCGGAACACGACCTTGGCGAGCTTCGGCGCGCCACCCCAGTAGTCCGGGTAGGCCTCGAGCGTCAGGTGATCGTCCGGTACGTACTCGGTGACCTTGAACGGGCCCGTCCCGATGGGCATGCGGTTGAACGTTTCCGCGTCGTTGTCCTGGACGTACGCCGGCGGAACGATCATGGCGCCGTACCCCGCGAGCTTGGTGATCAGCACCGGATCGGGCGAGCCGAGCACCAGGTCTACGGTGTTCTCGTCGATCACCTCGACGTGGTCGATGCTGGTGTAGTTCGCCTGCTGGGGTCCGGCCGCGCCCTCGTCCCCGAGCAGCCGGTCGAAGGTGAACTTCACGGCGTCGGCGTTGAAGGGCTCGCCGTCCTGGAACGTGACGCCCTCGCGGAGGTGGAAGCGTAGGCGCGTGTTGGCATCGTCGACCCACTCCCACGAGGTGGCGAGCCCGGGGCCGATCTGCATGTCGAGCCCGCGATGCACGAGACCGTCGAAGATGCTCGATCCCACCATCCCCCACGCGAGGTAGAAGGTGTCGATCGGGTCCCAGCTCTGCGGGTCCTGGGCCTGGGCGATGGTCAGCGTGCCCTGTTGGGCTGCGGCCGCCCCCAGGAGTATGGCGATGGCTACGGCGATGAGCGTCGTTCTCACGGTGCCTCCTCGGCGTCGGTGCGCGCGTCCGGATCCAGCGTGTCCTTCAACCACGATTGCCAGTCCCAGACGCTCTTGCGGATGTCGATGATCTGCCGGCTGTCGACCTCCTTCACCCCCTTCACCGCGGGGAGCGTGCGGGCGAGGAACGTGTGCAGGGCGTCCGTGTCCGAGTGCAGCGACTCCACGACCAGGGTCGTCGCGCCGAGCGTGACGCCCACGTAGCGGATCTCGCGCAGCTGCGCCAGGGCGTCGGCTACGTCGTCGGCCTGGTTCGGGGCGACGCGCACGAAGCTGATGGCGTCGACGGGGACGCCCAGCTTCAACGGGTCGCCCGTCGCCACGATCGAAACGAGACCGGAGGCAAGGATCTTGTGGGTCCTCGACCGCACCGTGCTCTCAGCCAGCCCGAGGTCGCGTGCCATCGAGCTCACCGACGCCCGCCCGTCGCGCTGCAGGATGCCGAGGATCGCGACGTCGGTCGCGTCGAAGGGGTCGTCCCAGACCCTGCCCATGGAGCCTCCCAGGTCCCGGCCGTCGACGTCGCTCGCCGGACGCACCGGCGGCGCACGCTTGCGGCGATTCCACGCGGATGAGGAAAGTATGTAACGCGATCCGCAGATAGTCAATGGATCTGCTGCGCATTCCGCAGTTCGGGGCGCATGAGGTTGAGGTTAGGGGGGGCGCCGCCGCGGGGCGCGGCCGGCGCGTTACGCTGGTTCGGACGCCGCCCATCGGGCGCCATGGAGGCACCATGCAACAGGACCCTGCCGACCGGCTGAGCGAGTCAGAGCTCGATGCCTTGTGGACCATCTACGAGGGGTACAGCCTCCTCATCGAACGCCCGGACCGCGCCGGGACGGAGCCGAGCGTGCACGCGGTCCTGTCCGTCGCCTACGACGGGGACGAGGCCGTGGCCGAGGTAGCCGAGGTCGACCTGGATGCCGCGCAGGCCCTGATCGAGAAGGGCTTCCTCGATCCCAGTGCCGACGGGCCCGTACTGAGCGAGGACAGCTGGTACGACGAGGAGCTCGGCTGCGAGGTGTATGCCGAGGAGTACGTGCTGTCCGAGCTGGGGGAGGAGGCCGTTCGCGCCACGGCGGACGAGGACGACGGGGAAGATGCGGAACTCGACTAGGAAGGCGGGGTCGGCTCCCCCCGCCCGGGCGGTGCCACCGCCGACGACCGCCACAGCGCGAGCGAGGAGGACGTCCGCGCGCGCGACGCCCGAGGCGGGCCTGTGCTGGCCGGGTGGCCGCGCGGGGGAGCCCGCCTCGCGCGTGAAGGCCCGGCGCGTCGTGCGAGCGGGGCGGTGAGCGGGGCGGACGCGGACGGCGAGCGCGTCGCCCTGCTGCGCGCCCTGGTCCGGATCCCCTCGGTCAACCCGTCCCTGGTGCCGGGGGCGGCGGGGGAGGGGGAGCTCGCCGCCTTCGTGGCGGACTGGGGGCGGGAGCGTGGCATCGAGGCGCAGTGGCTCGAGCCCCGGCCGGGCCGCCCGAGCGTCGTGCTCCGGGTTCCCGGCACGGGCGGCGGGCGCTCCCTGATGCTCAACGCTCACCTCGACACCGTCGGAGTGCAGGGCATGGAGGCGCCCTTCGCGGCCCGCGTCGAGCGTGGCCGCTTGTACGGCCGCGGGGCCCTCGACATGAAGGCGAGCGTAGCGGCGTGCCTGCGCGCGTTGGAGCGCGTGCGGCCGCTCGCGTTGCGCGGTGACGTGCTCGTTGCGGCGGTGGCGGACGAGGAGCACGGGTCGCTCGGTACCGAGGCGGTGTTGGCATCGTACCGCCCAGACGCGGCCGTCGTCACCGAGCCGAGCGGGCTCGAGCTGCAACTCGCCCACCGCGGCTTCGCGGTGTTCGAGATCGTCACGACCGGTCTCGCGTCGCACACCTCCCAGCCCGAGCGGGGCGTGAACGCCGTGGCCCACATGGGCCGCGTCCTGGCGGAGGTCGAGAGGCTCCAGGGACGGCTCGCCGCGGCCCCGCCCCATCCGCTGGCGGGCCGAGGCGGCGTGCAGGCCGTGAGGATCGACGGTGGGGAGCAGCTCTTCGTGATGCCTGCCGGGTGCCGCCTAACGCTCGAGCGGCGCTCGGTCCCCGGCGAGCGCGCGCAGGACCTCGAGCGCGAGGTGGCTGAGCTGGTGCGGCGTGCAGGCGAGGGGGCCGACGGTTTCGCGGCCGAGGCGAGGCTGACCCTGCTGCGTGAGCCATTCGAGGTGGCGGCCGGCGAGCCCATCGTCGAGGCCGCGTCGGCCGCGCTCGAGAGCGAGCTGGGCGAACCGGCGCGGGTGACGGGCGCGCCCTACTGGACCGACGCGGCGCTCTATGCGAATCGCGGCGTGCCCACGGTGATCGTCGGGCCGGCGGGCGCGGGCCTCCACGCGGCGGACGAACACGTGGAGCTGCTCAGCGTCGCACGGCTCGAGCGCACGCTGATCTCCCTCGCCGCCGCCTTCTGCGCCTGA
>CAWCUY010000019.1:0-8054 GCA_963798895.1 uncultured Trueperaceae bacterium
CGGGGTGGCCGTGAACGGGCGCCCGCCCGGTCCTGCGCCCGAGCGGCGTCTCGGTGGGCCTCCGCAACGGAGGGCCCCCGCACCGGCGCGCGGGCGGCGGAGCGGAGCCTCACGCGTCGAGCTCGAGGCGCGCCAACAGCGCCATGGCGTGCGACCACAGCAACGGCCGGGCGGCATCGCCCCAGCGTTGCGTCCAGAACCGCAGGAAGCCCGGGTGGGTACGGGAGACGGGCACCTGCTCGGGCAGCGCGCCCGCGCCGTCGCGCTGTGCGTCGACCCACGCGAGCAGCGCCCGTGCGCGGCCGGGGTCTCCCGCGCGGGCATGATGCCAGCCGAGCCAGGCCGTGAGCAGCACCCATGCGCCGCCACCGTAGAAGGTGTCCGCCCGGTAGCGTTGCAGTCCGCCGTCGACCAGGAGGTCGCGTTCGATGCGGGCGACCGTGTTCCGTACCAGGTCGTCGCCCGGCGGCCACAGGGCGAACGGCGTCGAGATCCAGAGGAGCGAGGCGTCGACGGTCTCGTTTCGCACGGCCTTGACGAAGCGGCGGCGGCCGTCCTCGGCGACGGTGCACTCGCGCTCGAGGAACCCATGCACCCGGTCCGCGGTGGCGGCGTAGGGGCTCCCGAGCAGGGTGGCGGCGACCCGTAGGCCGGCCTCGGTGGAGGCGAGGGTCGACGTGTGCAGCTGGGTCCGCCCCTCCTCCCAGGCGTCGTAGCAGGGCTCGAGCGCGAACACGTCGAGGTAGTCGGCCACCGCCCGCGCCGCCCGCAGCACCGCGGCGGAGGGCTCGCCGCCGACCTCGACGTGGCGCCCCAGACTCCACAGCCACTGGCCGTACCCGTCGAGCTGGAAGGCGGGCCAGTCGTCGTCGTGCCAGGCGCCGTCGAGCCCGAACCGCGCCGGCAGGAAGGCGCGCTCCTCGGGGTGCTCTCCGCGGCGGCCGCGTTCCACGAGCGCGCCCATGCGCTCGGCGTGGCGCTCGATGACCCCCGCGACCCAGCCGTGGAAGCGATCGGCGGCGGCCACGTGCCCCGCCCGATCGAGCGCGTGGGCCACGAACGAGCCGTCGCGGAGCCAGGCGAACGGATACTGCGAGAAGCTCGGGCTGGCCACGAAGGCCCCCGACGCGTGTTGGTGCTGTAGCAGCAAGCCGGCGTCGAGGCGAGCCAGGTCCGCCGCGAGCGCGCTCCGGTCGCTCCCGCCGGCGCCGCTCAACCCTTGAGCCCCGACGCCGTGATCCCCTGGATCACCCAGCGCTGTGCCAGAAGGAACACCAGGATCATGGGAACGACGCTGATCACCGTGCCCGCCATCACCAGGTTCCATTGGGTCTGGCCCGGGTACAGCCCCTGCAGGGTGGCGAGCGCCAGCGGCAGCGTCATCCGCTGCGGGTCGCTGACGATCAGCAGCGGCCAGAGGAAGTTGTTCCACGAGGCCATGAAGGAGAAGATGCCGAGGGTGGCGAAGGCGGGGCCGGCGAGCGGAACGATGACGCGCACGAAGGTCGTGATGGTCGAGGCGCCGTCGAGCACGGCGGCCTCCTCCAGCTCCCTCGGGACGTCGAGGAAGAACTGCCGCATCAGGAAGGTGCCGAACGCGCTGAACATCGGGGGCACGATGAGGCCCGCGTAGGAGTTCGTCCAGCCGAGGTTGCGCACGATGATGAACAGCGGCGTGACGGTGACGACGAACGGCACCATCAACGTCGCCAGGAACACGAAGAACAGGGTGTCGCGCCCGCGGAAGGAGAAGCGCGCGAAGGCGTAGCCGGCCATCGACGAGAGCACCAGCTGGCCGGCCGTGGTCAGGGCGGCAACCACCAGCGAGTTCACGAAGACGCGCACCATCGGGAACGAGCGCGCCACCTCGACGTACGGCTGCAGCGTCGGCCGCTCCGGCACGAGCCGCGGCGGCAGCGTGAGGATCGCGCTGGACGGCTTGATGCTGGTGGACACCATCCACACGATGGGAACGAGCATCGCGGCCGCTCCGAGCATCACGAGCAGCGCCGCGAGCCACCGGCGCCACGCGAGCGCGCGCCGCCCGGGCGCGCTAGCGACGCGATCGAGCGAGCCGGTCACAACCGCCTCCTCTGGATCCGCGACGACGCCACCGTCACCAGGAAGATCAGCACGAACAGGAACCACGACATGGCCGAGGCGTACCCCATGCGACTGAACGAGAACGCGTTCTTCACGATCCGCTCTACGAGCACGGTGGTGGCGCCGGCGGGGCCGCCGCCGGTGAGCACGTACACCTGGTCGAACACCTGGAAGGAGTTGATGAGGCTGATGCTCAGCGCGAAGAAGATCGCCGGCGCGAGCAGCGGCAGCGTCACGAAGCGAAGGCGCTGGGGCGCGGTAGCACCGTCGATCGCGGCCGCCTCGTAGTACTCCGTCGGGATCCCCTGGAGGCCCGCGAGGAGGATGACCATGACGAAGCCGAGGTCCTTCCAGACGCTGGTGAAGATGACCGAGACCATCGCCCAGGTGGGGTCGAACAGCCATGCGGGGCCCGCGATGCCCACGGCGGCGAGGAGGTTGTTGAGCAGGCCGTAGTACGGGTTGAGCAGCCAGCGCCATACGAGCGCGACGGCGACCCACGACATCACGACGGGAAGGAAGTACAGGGCGCGGAGCAGCGTGCGGCCCGGCAGCCGCCCGTGCAAGGCGAGGGCAACGAGCAGGCCGAGCACGAGCACCAGCGGGATGTAGCCGCCGAGGAAGGCGAGCGTGTGCCGCAGGGCCCTCCAGTACTCGGAATCGACCGCGAGCGCACGGAAGTTCGCGAATCCCACCCAGCGCGCGGGGGTGAGGAGGTCCCAGCGCGTGAACGAGAGCGCGAGGGAAGCCACGATCGGCCCGACGAGGAACACCACGACGCCCACGAGGCTCGGCCCGAGGAACAGAGCGAAGGTGATCCAGCGGCGAACGCCACGCTCGTACACGGCCGGCCCTACGCCCCGCCCGGAGCGCGGCGCAGGTCGGCGTCGAACGGTGCGGCCGCGGCGCGCAGGGCCGGCAGGCGCGGGCTCCCGGCCCGCACGAAGACGGGGATGTGTGACAGCGGAGCGGGTGCGAGGAACGCACCGCCGCCACGAACGGTCGCGCCGCTCCACAGGTCGATCCAGTCGCCGGTCGGCAGCAGCACCTCGCGCGCCTCGGCACCCTTCTCCAGGACGGGCGCCACCAGCAGGTCGCGACCGAAGAGGTACGCGTAGGGATCGGCCGCCAGGCGGTCGTGCTCGTCCGGGAAGGCGAGGCACGGGAGGCGCATCAGGGGCCGGCCCCGCTCGGCGAGGTGGCGAGCCTCGCCGGCGAGGTAGTCCACGAGCCGCATGCGCAGCTTGGCGTAGGCGCGGTACACGCTCAGGGCCCGCGGGTCCCCGTGTCGTTCGGCGATGTTCCAGGGCGTGCGGTCGCGCGACTCGGCCGCGGAGTGAAGCTCGGAGTGGTACTGCATGATGGGCGCGAAGCAGGCGACCTGGGTCGAGCGCAGGTACAGCTCCACCGTCGGGATCTCTCCGCTGAAACCTCCGATGTCGAAACCCCACAGGCTGATGCCGGCCAGGCCCGCACTGAGGCCCGCCAGGATCGACGCCCGCAGACCGCTCCAGGTCGAGTTCTCGTCGCCCGCCCAGTGCGCCGGAGAGCGTTGCGCCCCCGTGTAGCCGGCGCGCGAGAAGGTCAGACCGTCGTCGCCGGCAGCCTCGCGCACGAACGCGTGGTAGGCATCGACGTACCGCTGCGCGAAGGTGTTCACGAGCCCCATGCCGCGCGAGCCGTCGAAGGCGCGCAGATCGCGCCCCCAAAGGTGCTCGCCTCCGTCGGTCTTGAAGCCGTCGATGCCGAGCTCGTCGAACAGATAGCGCCGCTTCGCGAACCACCACGCCCGGGCGTCGGGGTTGGTGACGTCGAGCACCAGCGCGCCCTCGAACCACCAGCCGCGATTGCGGTACGGGGAACCGTCGGCCTCGCGGATGGCGTAGCGGCGCTCGAGCATGGTCGCCTCGTCCGCGTCGTGCTGGGGGTGCGGCGCGTCGAGCTTCTTGAGCACGGGGATCTGCCACAGCACGAGCCGCAGCCCCTCGTCGTGCAGCGCATCGACCATCCGTTTCGGATCGGGCCACCGGCCGCCGAAGCGGAAGTCGGCGAGCCGAGGCGCGGCGTCGCCGGCGCGGGGTTCGTAGCTGGCGTCATGGAAGGTGTAGAAGGTGCTCTCGTCGCTCCATGCCTCCAGCACGAGAACGGTTGCGGGCACGTCCTCCGCGCGCGTCCGTCGGACGACCGCCTCGGCCTTCGCCTGGTCGTTCCAGGTGTTGGCGGACATCCAGGGGCCGTAGGCCCACGTCGGCGGGAGGGCGATCGGGCCGGTCATGCTCGTGAACGCCGCCGTGACGTCGTACGGCGTCTCGGCCAGCATGAGGTGGTGCGTCAGATAGGGGTGCTCGGCGTCCACCGATATGCGGTAGGGGGCGCGACGAAGATCGAACAGGGCGGGCGCGTCGACCTCGGTGAACAGCCCCCACCCCCGCTCGGAGACGATGAAGGGAACGGGCAGGTAGGTGCGGGCGCCCTGCTCCTTGTACTCCTCGTACACGCGGGTGTCCCAGCGCCGTCCGCGCAGGTCCGGCCCCGCGAAGCGCTCGCCGAGACCGTACAGGCCCCCGTCGCGGGCCGGTCGCAGGTGCGTCTCGAAGCGAACCGCGGAGCCGTCGGGACGCTGCAACCAGCGAACGGCGAGCGGCACGCGCAGGGCCGCATCGTCGGGGCGCAACGCCGAGGCGTCGGCGTCGGGCGCCGTCGAGGCGCGGTGGATGGCGAGCTCGAGCCGGCCGAGGTCGACGAACGCCAGCATGGCGTCGGTGGCGAGCCGGATCACGTCGCCCTCGCGCGCCACCGACACGTCGAGCTCGTCGCGCAGCCGGGGCGCGGCGGTGCCCACCTCCGTGGTGAGGCTCAGCACGTCCCGGCGGGGGAACCGCAGCCGCACGAGGGGTGCCGGGCCCCCACCCGGCGGAGGGGCGAGCCGGAGGTCGAGTCCTCCCCTGAGCGTGACCGCCTCCTCGAGCGTGGCGGCGGTGCGCCATCCCGCGACGCTCAGCGCGAAGGGTCCGGCCGCGCTGTCCGCGTTGCCGGCCCGAGCACGGATCCGGTAGCTGTGATCGCCCTCCGCCAGAGGCGGCAGCCAAGCGGACCAGACGCCGTCCGACAGGCGCACGGCGTCGACGCGTTCATGCCCGGCCGTCGCGCCCAGCTCCACCCACGCCTCGCTCGTCTCGGGCGCGCACGAGAAGGAGACCTGTACGGTTTCGCCCGACTCCGGGTCGCGCGGGAAGCGTTCGTTCGCTCTGGGCTTGTACGGGTCGTCGATGCCGTAGGGCTCGTGACGGATCTCGCTCATGGGTCAGCTCTCCGGGAGGAACGCGAGGCGGGGCGCCGGAACGCGGCGTTCCGGCGCCCCCACCCGAGCCTAGTCGCCGGCCACCAGCGCTTCGACGCGCTTCTGGGCGTCGGCCAGGGCGCGCTCGACGGTCTTGCTGCCGAGGCTGGCGGCCTCGAGCTCCTGGTTGATGATGTCCTGCAGCTGCGGCTGATCGTTCACCACGGGCGGCGTCACGGCGTACTGCAACGAGGCGAAGACGGCCTCGCGGTTGTCGGGCTTGCCTTTGGCGAGGTACTCCTGCAGGAGACCGCTCTGCTGCAGGCGGTCGAGCGACAGGGCCTGCAGGTCCCAGTTCGTGTCGATCCTCGCCTTGGCGACCTCGGGCGCGCTGGCCAGGAACTTCACCCACTGCCAGGCGGCATCCTGCTTGTCGGACTTCTTGGCGATCACGGCCGCATTGGCGAAGAAGTGCGTTGCCTTGCGGGCGCTGCCGGGCTCCACGGCGATGTCCCAGTCGAACGGCGCCTGCGAGAACTTGTCGAACATCCAGATGCCCGAGACGAGCATGCCGAGGTTGCCGGACGCGAAGAAGTCTTCGTTCGCGACGCCGCTGAGCTGCGCATCGGTGGGCATGACGGCGGACGAACGCACCTTGTCGACCAGGTAGTGGAGCGCCGCGCGATTCTCGGGGGTATCGATCTGGACCGTCGGGCTCACCTGGAGGCCGCCCCCGGCCGCGACGGCGGTCTTGTAGAACTCCCAGAACTGGATCGGCTGGTAGATGCCCCACACGCGCTTGCCCGGGTCGGTGAGCTTCTTGGCGGCCGCGATCTCGTCGTCCCACGTCCAGCTGTCGTCGGGGTACGCGACGCCGGCCGCGTCGAACAGGTCCTTGTTGTAGAACAGCACCACGGTGGAGAAGGTGATGGGGAGGCCGTACTGCGTTCCCTCGTAGGCGAAGGCCTTCACGGCGGCGTCGTAGAACGTGTTCGGCGCGATGTCGTTCATGCGGTCGCCGATGGGCGCGAGGGTATCGCGCGAGGCGAACGTCACGAAGTTCTCGTAGTTGATGTCGAACACGTCGGGCGGATTGCCGGCGGCGAAGTCGGTCTGCAGCTTCGTGAAGTAGTTGTCGAACGGCACCAGCGTCGGCGCGACCTCGATGTCGGGGTGCTGGGCGTGGAAGGCGTCGATGAGCGCCGCGAGGGCGTCGGCGTGCGCCTGGTCGGTCGTGAAGGTGTAGTAGTGCAGCGTGGTCTGGGCGACCGCGGGGAGCGCGGCCGCGAGAACGGCGAACAGGACCAGTAGGATGCGTTTCATCGGATCTCCTTGTCGAGCTGTCGAGGGGTCGGGGTTGGAGCGGCGAGGCTCAGGCCGGTCTGCTTCGCTCACCTCCTCGATCGGCCCCGCCAACGCGGGCGGCTTCGTGCAGGAGGTAGCGGCTCGCCGCGAGCGTCGCGGCGCCGCGGGCCCAGGCGTCGTCGCCCCACGGCTCGACCACGAGGTCGATGCGGCTGCCGAGATCGGCGAAGGCGAACGCGTCCAGCGCCCGGCGCGCTGCGGGCAGCAGGTGCGGGGCGGCGCGCATCCCCTCGCCGGCAAGGACGATGAGCGCGGGAGCGAACAGGTTGGCAAGGATGGCGAGGGCGCGACCCAGCACGCCCCCCGCCTCGGCATAGAGGGCCACCGCGGCGGCGTCGCCGGCGTCGGCCAACCGACCGAGGTCGTCGAACGAGCCTCCCGCGGGTAGGGCGGCGACCCTCTCGACGGCGCGCTCGAGCAACGCGCTGTCCGACAGGTACGCCTCGACGCTGCCGCGTCGACTGTGGCGCGCCTCGGGCCCCTCGGGATCGAGCACCACGTGTCCGAGCTCTCCGGCGCCGCCGAGGGGCCCACGGTAGAGCGCGCCATCCAGCACGATGCCGAGACCGACGCCGCGTCCGAGGGTGACCACCAGGAAGTCGCGCACCGCGTGCCCGCGGCCGAACCAGGCCTCGGCGGCCGCCAGGGCGTTCACGTCGTTCTCGACCGTCACGGGGATGCCGAGGTTGCGCTCGAGCTCCTCCCCGAGATGGACGTCGTGCCAGCCGAGCAGCGGCGACGACGCCACGATGCCGTGGTCGTGATCCACGGCCCCGGGCAGGCTCACGCCGAGGCCCGCGAGGGGCTCGGGCGAGGAGGCGCGCATCGCCTGCACCTGCTCGCTCAGCGCCTCGACGATGGTGGCTACGCTCGTGTCGGCCAGCGGCACCACCGCGGAGGCGACGACCTCCCCCTTCAGGTCGGTCAGGGCGGCGTGAACCGCCGCGTTCGCCACCTTCACGCCGAGCACGCGGGCGTGATCGTAGTCGACCTCGAGCAGGATCTTCCGGCGCCCGACGCCCTCGGACGCGGCGGCCCGCGCCTCGAACATGAGCCCGCGGCGGATGAGCGCGCCCGTGATGTCGCTGATCGACGCGGCGCTCAACCGCAGCAGGCCCGCGAGATCGACCCGCGAGATCGGTCCGTACCGATGGACGGCGTCGAAGACCGCGCGCTGGTGGTTCGCGCGCATCGCTTCGCGGGCCGATGTGGGTTGCGTCAGAAGGGGTCGCATGCGCCGCTCCAATAGATTCGTTCAGTGAATTAATCAATAGCACGCGGGTGAGAGGCTGTCAAGAACCGGGCC